>NZ_CP126889.1:2785000-5439728 GCF_030246845.1 Enhydrobacter sp. | reverse complement strand
TCCAATGAGGCGAGGCTTTCTTCTCTTCACCTTTGCCGCGTCTGCGCTCCTGTTCCCGGCGATGGCGCAGGCGGCCAACTGCACCGTCTCGGCCACCGGCATCAGCTTCGGCACCTACATCCCGTCCACGCCGGGGCCCACCGACAATACGGGATCGGTGACGGTCACCTGCAGCGCAGTCTTCCAGGTCGTGAACTACACCATCGCGCTCAATGCCGGCGTCAATTCCAGCGGCAGCTTCGGCAATCGCCGTATGGGCAGCGGCGGCTCTTTTCTCTCTTATCAGATCTACACGAGCGCCGCCCGCTCGACAGTGTGGGGCGACGGCACCGGCGGCACGGCGACGGTTTCGGACAGCTATGGCTGCTTCTTCTGCGTCAATCAGAGCCGCAGCTACGTCGACTACGGCCGTTTGCCCGGCTTGCAATGGTCGGCCGCGCCCGGCTTTCACACCGACACCATCACCGCGACGGTGACCTTCAACTGATACCGATCGTCAGAACTCGACCAGCAGTGTGCGTCCGCGACGGTGAAGCGTGACCTGCGGTGAAGCGCCGGCATTGCCGGCGTCGGCGCAAACCTGCGGCACCGTCGCGCTCGCGAGTTGAGGCAGGAGCCGCACCGCATCGATGCGGCAGGTGCCGATCACGACCACCTGGACGGTGAAGCTGCCGAACGCCGTCGCCGCCTCGGAGGTCACAGGGACGAGCAGCGCGACACCCAAAGCGAAGAGAGGAATGCGCATGGCCCCACCGTGGCCGCACTCTGTTGTGAGTCGCAACAGGTTTTGCACCCCAAATGTATCATCCGAATACAGTGAGGGATGACACAACCTTCCGAAATCTCCATGCCGCTATCGCGAAGGCCGGCCGGGACCGGACCACGCGTCGGGCGGAACGTTCAGGCCAAGGTCGGGAGCGGGTCGCTCGCCGGGGAGCTGGATCGTGCCTACGGCAGCCTGCTGCTGGCCGGTGGCGCTGCAGGCGGCGAGGACGAGCAGGCCGAGCAAGGCGAACAAGAGCCGTCCGGGTCTCATGGCCTGCACTCCTCCGCGGATCAAGCGTCAGGCGTCAGGCGGCGCAGCCGGCGTCGCGTTCCAGCGCGTCGGCCCGGTCCTCGAGCACTTCGGCATAGTGCAGCAGCCGGGACCGGTCCGCCTCCTGGGTGAGCGTCCGGGCCAGCCGCTTGGCGCGACTGGCTTCCTCGCGCGTGGCCTGGGCCTTCCTTAAGAGTTCTGTTTTGGACATTTGGGCAACTGGCCGTACTACATGGAACAAACACCGCAGGCCGCCGGAGGTTGCAATGCAACACCCTTGCGTGCCGGAGAGGGGACGGTGCTTCGAGGGTGCCGGACAAACGTACAGCGACGCTGAAGGTTGCGGATCAGAGATCGACGTCGCCCGCGAACAGGCGATGGGCGATGGTCCGGCGCAGGATCTCGTTGGTTCCGTCGGCGATGTTCACCGCGCGCAGGTCGTGCCAGGCATGGGTGAGGTGCAGCTCGTTGGTGAGGCCGATGGCGCCGTGCGCCTGCATGGCGCGGTCGACCGCGCGCAGGCCGATCTCGACGGCGTAGGCCTTGGTCATCGAGAGCTCCTTGATGGCGGGCTGGCCGCGGTCGAGGAGCTGCGCCACGTTGAGACCCATCAGATGCGCGGCGTGCAGCTCCATCGCCGACTCGGCGAGCGGGAAGCTGACGCCCTGATAGTCGGCGATCTTCCTGCCGAAGGCCTCGCGCTGCCCGGCATAGTCGAGCGCCTTCTCGAGCGCCCAGCGGCCGAGCCCGACGGCGCGCGCGGTGTTGTAGACACGGCCCAGCGAGACGCCGAGCAGCCCGATCCTGAAGCCGTCGTGCAGCGTGCCCACGAGCTGGTCGGGCTCGACGCGCACGCCGTCGAACACGAGCTGGCCCTCGTTGCCGCCGGCATGGCCGAACATGCGGATGACGCTCTCGACCTGGAAGCCCGGCGCCCGGGTCGAGACGAGGAAGGCGCTGATGCCGCCCTTCCTGGCGCGCGCCGGTTCGGGATCGGTGATGGCGAAGGCGACCACCCAGTCGGCCTGCGGCGAGTTGGTGGTCCAGATCTTGCGGCCGTGCAGGCGCCAGCCGTTGCCGTCGGGTTCGGCGCGCGTCCTGATCATGGCCGCGTCGGAGCCGGCGCCGGGCTCGGAAAGGCCGAAGCACATCGAGGTGCGGCCGGCCATCATGTCGGCGAGGATGGTCTCGCGCGCCTGCGGCGTCACCTCGCGCAGGACGGCGCTGGGGCCGAACGCCCAGTGGCTGACGACATAGGCGCCGAGCCAGTGCTGCATGCCGCACTGGCGGTAGATCTGCTCCCAGGCGACGAAGTAGGCGAGCAGCCCCAGCCCGCCGCCGCCCAGCTCGGTCGGCACGCACATCGTATAGTAGCCGGCCTTGGCCGACGCCATGCGCACCTCGCGCATCAGCGCGACGACCTCGGGCGCGTAGCGGCCGTCCTTCGCGTAGAGACGCTGCGGATCGGTCAGGAGATCGTGGTTCCTCTCGTGCCGCGGCACCACCTCGGCGCGGATGAAGGCGGCGATGCCGTCGCGAACGGCGGCGATCTCCTGCGGCAGCTCGAACGCGATCGCGGTCATGATGCAGGTTTCTCCAAGCAAAGTGTCATCCCGAACGAGGTGAGGGATCTTTAATCGGCGCCGCGAAGGATCCCTCGCCTGCGCTCGGGATGACACGAACCTGTCTAGCCGGCGAACCGCGCCGAGATCGAGCCGAGCGGGCCGTAGTCGATGTGGAAGGTGTCGCCGGCGCGCGCCTCGACGACGCTGGTGAAGGAGCCGCCCAGCACGAACTCGCCGGGCTCGAGCGCGGTGCCGAACGGGGCGAGCTTGTTGGCGAGCCAGGCGACGCCGTTGGCCGGATGGTTCAGCACCGCGGCGGCCACGCCGGACTCCTCGATGACGTTGTTGCGGTGGCAGAGCACGCCCACCCAGCGCAGGTCGACGTCCATCGGCCTGATCGGCCGCCCGCCGATGACGAGGGCGGCGTTGCCGGCGTTGTCGGCGATGCTGTCCAGCACCGAGCGCGGCCTCTGGGTGTCGGGATCGACGCGGTGCGTGCGGCCGTCGACGATCTCCGCCGCCGGCACGATGTAGTCGGTCGCGCTCAGCACGTCGAAGATGGTGCAGTTGGGCCCCTCGAGCCGCTTGCCGATCACGAAGCCCAGCTCGCATTCGAGCCGCGGCTGGATGAAGCGGCTCATCGGGATCTCGGCGCCGGTGCCGTAGAACATGTCCTCCATCAGCGCGCCGTAGTCGGGCTCGGTGATGTTGGCCTGGCGCTGCATGGCGCGCGAAGTGAGGCCGATCTTGCGGCCCTTGACCGGATTGCCGCGCGCCACCTTGAGCTCGACCCAGCGGCGCTGGACGGCATAGGCATCCTCGGTCGTGAAGCCTTCGTACTGGATCGACGGCGGCCGGATGCGCGTGCGCGTCTTCTCCGCCACATCCAGCGCCTGCGCGATCGTGTCGATGGTCGATTTGTCCAGCATCGCGGCGTTCCCCAGTTCCAGTCGATGGAAGGTGAAAGCCCGCGAAGATGCCGTCAAGGTCTCAGGGCCCGTGAGCGCCACTGCTTTTGGCAAGGCCGTGTCATCCCGAGCGCAGCGAGGGATCTTTGGCCGGCGCCGATCAAGGATCCCTCGCGTTCGCTCGGGATGACACGACCCGTGACCGGACCAATGAGCGTTGCTCTGCACCATAACAGGAGTTACGGTCCGAAAAATTGCGACAACGGAGGAAAGATGGGCCTCAAGACACCGCAGCAATATGTCGAGAGCCTGCGCGACGGCCGCGTCACCTACTGGGATGGCGAGCGCATCGACGACATCACGCGGCATCCGCGCTTCAAGGTCCCGATCGCGCTGACGGCGGTCGACTATGACTACGATGCGGCGGACTACGGTGCGCTGCGGCGCTACCGCACCGAGGAGGGCGGCGAGGCGCATCGCATCTACCAGATCCCGCGCAGCGAGCAGGATCTCGCCAAGCGGGTCGAGCTCTTGCAGCACACATCGATCGGCACCGCGGTGACCGGCGTCTACATGGCGCTGATGAGCGTCAAGGACGACGTGGCGCAGGTGAACCCGCAGTGCGCCGACAATATCGAGCGCATGTACCGTCATTGCCGCGACCACGACCTGCGCGCCGCCGAGGTGATCACCGATCCCAAGGGCGACCGCAAGCGCCGCGCGCACGAGCAGGACGATCCCGATCTCTACGTCCGCATCGTCGATCGCAACAAGGACGGCATCGTGGTGCGCGGCGCCAAGCTCCACATCACGGCGGCGTCGCTGGTGCACGAGCTGGTGGTGATGCCGACCAAGGGCATGCGGCAGGACGAGAAGGACTACGCCGTCTCCTTCTCCGTCCCGGTGAACAGCAAGGGCGTGACCATCATCAACCGCAGCTTCGCCCCGGCGGAGCTCAACGCCTTCGATTATCCGGCGAGCGCGCATCACAGCATGCCGGAAGGCTTCGTCGTGTTCGACGACGTGTTCGTGCCGTGGGACCGCGTGTTCCTGGCCGGCGAGGTGCAGCTCGCGAGCCGCCTCGCGCAGTCGCTCGGCCTGTGGGAGCGGACCGGCGGGCTGATCGAGGCGGTGCGGATGTCGGAGCTGTTCGTCGGGCTGGCCCAGCTCGTCTCGGAGCACCAGGGGAAGGACCGGGATCCGACGGTGATGAACTCGATCGCCGAGCTGATCACCTACGCCGAGATGCTGCGCATGAGCCTCGACTATGCGTGCCGGCATTTCGAGACCACGCCGTCCGGCATGGTCCATCCCAACACGCTCGCGATCAACGCGGCGAAGTACTACTACGCCGCCAACTATCACCAGATCGTGCGCTACCTGCACGACGTGAGCGGCGGGCTGGTGCTGACGCTGCCGCTCGAGGCCGATCTCAGGAACGAAGAATCGGGCCGACACATCCGCAAGTACCTGCACACCAGGAACGACGTCGACATCGAAACGCGCATGCGGGTCTACAATCTGATCCGCGACCTGACGGCGGATGCCTATGGCGGCTGGCAGTTCGTGGTGGCGCTGCAGGCGGGCGGCGGCCTGGCGGCGCAGCGCATCATGATGAACCGCACCTACGACCTGGCGCGCGCCAAGGCGCGGGCGCTGGAGGCGGCGGGCGTCACGACCTCCGGATCGCCGAAGCGGCAGGCGGCCGAGTAGCGCCCGCCGCGCGCGCCGGCGCATCGCGCGTCAACAGATCGAGGCTGCGCTCGAAGAAGGCGCGGTCGCCGGTGAGGCGGAAGGCGCCGATCAGGGCGACGTTGGCCGAGAGCAGGAGATGCGCGCGCAGCGCCGCGTCGTCGGGCGAGAAGCCGAGCTCGCGAAAGGCGTCGGTCAGGAAGGCGAGCACCAGCTTCTCCGCCGCCTTGACGCTGGCCGCGGCGCGGCGGTCCGACGTCGCCCAGACGCGCATCGCGCGATCGAGCGGGAAGATGCGGCTGCTGAGCGAGATCGCGGCGAGCCGGCGGATGCGCGAAAGCGGCCCCGACGCACCCTGCGCCGCGCGATCGAGGATGCGTCTCACGTCGGCGCGCGTGAACTGCCGAGCGAGAACGGCAAGATAGGCGTCCATGTCCTCGAAATGGTGGTAGAAGCTGCCGGTCGAGGCGCCGAGACGCCGCGTCAGCGCCGAAAGGCGCAGCCCCGCGATCCCCGCCTCGCACAGCACGGCCTGCCCCGCCGCGATCCAGTCCGCCCGGTTGAGACGCGCCGCGCCGCGCTTGCCCGGTGCGCGTCCTGCACCCATGCGCCTTCCCGCCATCACGGTCATTCCGCCCCAGGCGCAGGGCGATTGCAAGCGGGCAGGAATATCGCCCGGTCGCTTCGGCGCGCTCCCTTGAATAGACGGCGTGCGGCCGCTTGACGTTCCACTTACCAACTTCCCCATTTAGGCAGCCATGGCGAAAGAGGAATCGCTGATGGCGAACGACGGACGGCGGCAAGAGCGGCGAGACGGTCAGCGGGACGGCCGCGAGGAGAGGCTGAAGGCGGCGCTGTTCCGCGAGGAGCAGCGGGCGCGGCAGTGGCAGGAAGGCGAGCTCGGCGCGGTGCGGCAGGCGTCGCTCGCGTTCTACGATCGCGCGCCGCGCGGCGACGAGGTCGAGGGCCAGTCGCGGATCGTCACCAGCGAATACGCCGACACGGTCGAATCGATCATGCCGGCGCTGATGCGGGTCTTCGCCTTGGGCGAGGACATCGTGCGGTTCACGCCCGACAATCCGGGCGACGAGCAGGCCGCGCGCGAGGCGTCGGACTATATCCCGCATCTCTTCATGCGCGAGAACGAGGGCTTCACCTGGCTGTACTGGTTCCTGAAGGACGCGCTGATGTATCGGCTGGCCTGGGGTGCGGTCGATGTCGAGGATATCGAGGAGGTGAAGCGCACCGCGGTCGCCGCGCTGCCGGCCGATGCCTGGGCGCTGATGCAGGCCGAGATCGCGCAGCGCGCCGCGATGGCGAAGGCCGAGGTGGCCTTCGAGGTCGCGCAGGATGACGGACCGGCGGACGGGCCCGCGACCTACAGCGGGACCATTACCGTCCGCCGCACCGTCAGGAAAGTGCGCGTCGACAATATCGCGCCGGAGGACGGGCTGGTCTCGCCCGAGGCGCGGCACATCGACGGCGCGAGCTTCGCCGGCTACCGCAAGCAGGTGACGGCGTCGGATCTGCGTGCCCTGGGGCTCGACCGGGCGACGATCGACAACCTTTCGTCCGACGATCTCCAGACGACCGAGCAGGCCGGGCGGCAGCCGGACGTGATCCCGCCGGCGGGCGAGCGCGACGACAGCGAGCGCCGGCTGTGGGTCGTGGTGGCGTTCGTGAAATTCGACTGGGACGGCGACGGAATCTCGGAAATGCGCCGCGTCGTCTATGCCCATGCCGGCGGGCAGGTCTCGGCGCTGATCGAGAACGAGGAATGGACCGACGGCATCGCCCCGATCGTGCCCGGCTCGCCGATCCTGATGAGCCACACGATCGAAGGCCGCTCGCTGTTCGACCAGGTGAAGGACATCCAGGAGATCGGCACCGCCGTGGCGCGTGGCATGCTCGACAACATGTATCTCGTGAACCGGCCGCGGCCGGCGGTGTCGGACGCGGTCGATCTCGCGAGCCTGATCGACTGGACGCCCGGCATGCCGATCCGCATGCGCCAGGGCCAGAAACCCAGCGCCGACAATCTCGCCTGGGTGACGGTGCCGTCGCAGATGACCGACGCACTGGCCGTGCTGCAGTGGAAGGACGAGATCCAGCAGAAGCGCACCGGCGTAACGCCCAACAACCAGGGCGTGCCAGACGAGGCGATGAACCCGACGGCGACCGGCGCGGCGATCGTCACCTCGGCGGCCGACGCGCGCATCGAGCTGATCGCGCGCACGCTGGCCGAGACCTCGATCAAGCGGCTGTTCCGGCTGATCTACCGCGCGGTGAAGCGGGCCGCGTCGGGCGAGATCCACTACTGGAAGGGTGCGCCGGCATCCGATGCGGCGCCCGGCACCGCCTGCTGGGCGCGCTGCGATCCCACCCGGTGGCCGGACGACATGAGCCTCGAGGTCGATGTCGGGCTCGGCACCGGCAACAAGCACCAGCAGCTCCAGAACCTGGCGCTGATCGCGCAGGGCCAGAAGACGCTGCTGGCGGCGCCGGGCGGGCCGCTCGCCGTCACCCTGGAGCAGTGCGCCAACACCTTCCGCAAGATGGTGCAGGCGGCCGGCTTCAAGAACACCGCGCAGTTCGTGAACGAGCCGCAGCAGATCGCGCTGGCGCAGCGGCAGCAGGCGAGCGCGCCGCCGCCGGCGGACCCCGCGATGGCCGCTGTCCGCCTGCAGGCCGAGGTCGAGCGGGTGAAGCAGCAATCCGAGGCCCGGCTGGCGCGCGAGAAACTCGCAGCGGAGATCGCGCTCAAGCGCGAGCGCGCCCGGCTCGACATGCAGCTCGCCCGCGAGAAGGCCAGCCTCGATGCCGAGCTGCGGCGCGAGCAGATTGCGGCCGGAAGGCAGGGACGGCCATGAGCGACGATTTCGAGCAGAAGCGCCGGCGCGTGCTGCGGGCGCGCGAGGCGATCGAGGGCGCCGGCTGGGCGTTCGACGCCTACGTGAAGAAGCTCACGGCGCAGTGGATCAACGAGGACAGCGAGAGCCGGCGCGAGGCGCTTCATTGCCGCGTCCGCGCCGCCCTCGAGCTCAAGGCCGAGCTGGCCGCCATCATCGACGAAGCCGACAACGACGAGGTCATCCGTGAACATCGCGAACGCAACCGAGACTGAGATCACCGCCACCGACGATCCGGCCGAGCACGCCGAGCAGGCGACGCCCGAGGACGTCGCTGGCATCGAAGGCGATGCGCGGGACGAGGAGCCCGCGCCGACCGCCGTCCGCCACGACCAGCCGCCGGAATTCTGGTCGGCCGAGCGCAAGGCGCTGTGGGACCGCATCGCCGATCCGGAGGTGCGGGTGGCGATCCATGCGCAGGAGAAGGAGCGCGTCGCCGCCACCAGCCGCAAGATCGAGGAGGCGGCGCTGACGCGCAAGGCGCTGGAGGAGCGCATGCAGCAGTTCGGCCGCGAGCGCGGCGCGCTCGCGCAGTGGCTGTCCGAAACCGCGCCGCGCATGGCGCAGGCCTTCCAAGGCCGGTGGAGCCAGTACGACTGGCCGAAGCTCGCGGCGGAGAACCCGGCCGAGTTCGCGCGGCTGTCGGCCCAGCGCGACGCCGAGTTCGCGACCATCCAGCAGGCCGCGCAGCGCCACCAGCAGGAGCTGCAGGCGGCGCGCGAGCGCGCGGCGCAGGCGAGCGCTCAGCGCCGGCAGGCCGAGTCCGACAAGCTCGCGCGGCAATATCCCGAGCATTTCGGCGCCGAGAGGGCGCGCCGGACCTACGAGGAGCTGGCGAGCTACCTCGTGGCGCAGGGCGTGCCGTACGAGCGCATCCAGAACACGTTCGAGAGTTCCATCGTGGGCGTGGCCCTGAAGGCCATGCTCTACGACAAGGCCCAGGCGGCCCTTCGCGCGCGGAACGCCTCCGCGCCCGGCGGGCCGCCGACCACCGCGACGCAGACACCGCGGCGCATCGCCCCGGGACCCGGCCATCGGCCGGGCCACCCGGCCGGCGAGGCGGCCCGGCAAGCCGAGCAGCGGCTCCGCACCGGCCAGGCGCTGAGCGACGAGGACGTCGCAACGCTCTTCGGCTGATCGCAACCCCTTCGAGGCTCAGACAAATGACTGCACCGACCAACACCTTCACCACCGGCGAGGCCGTCGGCGTCCGCGAGGACCTGCACGACAAGATCTTCATGCTGAACAAGGACGAGTTCCCGTTCATGTCGGCGATCGGCTCGGGCACGGCCCGCAACACCTACAGCGAGTGGCAGACCGACTCGCTCGGCAACGGCTCGGCCGCCAACTTCAACTACGAGGGCGACGACACGGCCGCCGTCGCGGTGACGCCGACCGTGCGCGTGGGCAACCGCACGCAGATCCTCAAGAAGTCGTTCACCATCTCCGAGACCGACGAGGCCGTCGACAGCGCTGGCCGCAAGTCCGAGATCGGCCTGCAGACGATGAAGCAGGGCCGCCAGATCAAGATGGATCTCGAGACCACGCTTCTTCTGAATCAGGCCTCGGTCGCCGAGACGCCGGGCACCACGCCGCGCAAGATGGGCGGGCTGCTGTCGTGGCTCGCCACCAACGCCTCGCGCGGCAGCGGCGGCGCCTCGGGCGGCTTCGCCAGCGGCGACACCACCGCCGCAACCGACGGCACGCAGCGGCCCTTCACCGAGGCGCTGCTCAAGGCCGGCATCCAGACCACCTGGACGAACGGCGGCCGGCCGACGCTGATCATCGTCAACGGCAACCAGAAGCAGGTGGCGTCGGGCTTCACCGGCATCGCGACCCAGTTCCAGGAGGCCAAGGGCCGGATCGCGACCGTGATCGGCGCCGTCGATCGATATGTCAGCGACTTCGGCACCTTCAACATTGCGGCCGACCGCTACATGAGCACGCGCGACGCCGTGGGGGTCGATCCCGCGATGGCCAAGGTGCTGTGGCTCCGCAAGTTCAGGCGTGTCGAGCTCGCGCGCACGGGCGACGCGCGCAAGTTCCACATCATCGGCGAGGCGACGCTGCAGGTCTCCAACGAGGCCGCGCACTTCGTGGTGGCCGACCTGAGCTGATCGCGACCGGGCGGGGCGGCCCGTGCCGCCTCGCCCCCATTTCTCAAAGGAGTGAACATGGCCAAGAAAGTTCAGACGCGGACGATCTCGCTCACGATCGATCACGTCCACATGCCGGTCGATCTGCTCGATCCCGACTGGGCGGGCACGACCGAAACGAGGCGCTACCCCGGCAAGGCGGAGGGCCGGCGCCTCAAGTACGAAGTCCATGCCGGGATGGCCGACTTCCTGATCGGCCGCGACCAGGCGATCGAGGTGCCGACCCCGGAGGAAGGCGCATGAGCAGGCGCTCGGCGATCCTGTTCCTCGATCCGGACGCCCGGCTGGTAAAGCGATTCCATCGCCTGCACGACGGCGGCTGGGCGCACGAGACCGTGCAGGACGTGCAGCCGATCCTCGACGCCAACAAGGAGGCGCAGAACCATTGCGATCCGCGCAGCAGGAGCGGCGAGCTGCGGCTGGTGGCGCGGGTGCCGGCGATCTTCATCCAGAAATGGTTCGACGAGGAGGGCATCGACTTCTGGTCGCCCGACCCGGACATGCAGCGGCGCGTCGACGCCAGGCTCAACGACCCGGCCTGGCGCTGGCTGCGCACCGACAGCTCGGTGCTGTGACGGGAAGGATCCCTCGGCTTCGCCTCGGGACGACACGGTTTTCGTGTCATCCCGAGCGCAGCGAGAGATCTTCCAGCGAGCGGAAACGAAGAGGACATAGCGATGGCTGTACAGATCACGACCTATGCCGGGCTGCAGTCGGCGGTGGCGGCGTGGCTGGCGCGCGAGGGAGATGGCGATCTCGCCAACCGCGCCGACGATTTCCTGGCGCTCTGCGAGCAGCGCCTCTACTACGGCAAGCCCGCGCTCGCGGCGCTCGGCATTCCGGAGCACGAGGCGGTGCGGATTCCTGAGATGTACCGCTCCGATCCGGGCTTCGCGCTGGCGCAGGGCGCGGCCCAGCCGGCGGGCTTCCTCGAGCTGGTCGAGGCGACGCTGAACGGTGCCGACGCTTCGCAGCCGCTGCAGATCGTCGAGGAGAGCGTCATCGACGGCATGAACGCCCATGCCGGCGCGGCGCCGCGCCTGATCGCGGTGTCGGGCACCGGCTTTCGCCTGTGGCCCGATCCGGGAAGCGGCAGCTTCACCGCGACGCTGCGCTGGTACGGCACGCTCGCCACGCCGTCGGGCGCCAACCCGACCAACTGGATCCTGGCCAATGCGCCCGGCGTCTATCTCAACGGCTGCCTGCTCGAGGCGGCGATCTTCACCCAGGACCCCGACAGCGCACGCTACTACGCCGCGCTCTACGCCGCCGACGTGGCGGGGCTCAACATCCGCCGCCAGCGCGTACTCGCCTCGGCGCACAACCTCCGCCTGAAGCTGCGCGCGAGGACGCCGTGATGCCGAGAATCCCCTTCGCCGAATGGCGGCCCGACATGCCCGATCTCGGTCAGTGGGCGCGCGAGGCGCTGAACGTGGTGCCGGGCGAGGAGAGCTACACGCCTTTCCAGTCGCTCGCCGCCGCGACCGACGCGCTCACGGCGCGGGCGCAGGGTGCCGCATGGTTCCGCTGTCCCGACGGCACGCAGAAGATGTTCGCGGGCGACGCCGCCAGGCTCTATCTGCTCTCCGGCGCGGCCTGGAGCGATGTCAGCCGGCTCGCGGGCGGCGCCTATGCGACGGGCGGCGACAATGCCTGGCGGTTCGAGCAGTTCGGGCCGCTCGCGATCGCGGTCAACGGCGTCGACGCGCCGCAGAAGTTCGATCTCGCGGCCGGCACGCGCTGGCAGCCGCTGGGCGGCTCGCCGCCGGTCGGCGCCTTCGTCGCCAATGTCGGCGACTTCCTGGTAATGGCCAAGATCGGCACCGCGCGCCAGAGGGTGCAATGGTCGGCGATCGACGACTGCGAGAGCTGGGGCAGCGATCCCACGACCCAGGCCGATGTCAACGACGAGCCCGACGGCGGCGACATCACCGGGCTGGTGGGTGGCGAATTCGGCCTGATCTTCCAGGAGGCGGCGATCCGGCGCATGACCTACGAGGGCTCGCCGGTCGTGTTCCGCATCGACAAGATCGCGCGCGATCTCGGCGCCAGCATCCCGAGCAGCGTGGCGGGCGTGGCCGACCTCGCCTTCTTCCTGCACAAGTCCGGCTTCCACATGATCCAGGGTGGCCAGACGATCACGCCGATCGGCCGCGGCAAGGTCGACCGCACCTTCTGGCGCGAGTTCGACGAGACCAACGCCTTCCGCGCCTCGGCGGCGATCGACCCGGTGCGCGGACTCTATATCTTCGCCTATCCGGCCAACGGCAACGCCGGCACGCCCAACCGGCTGCTGATCTACAACTGGCGGACCGCCCGCTGGTCGCGCGCGACGCAGACCTGCGAGCTCGTCTATTCGGGCGTGGCGCAGAAAAGCTACACGCTCGAGGAGCTCGACGCCTTCGGCACGCTCGAGACGCTGCCGTTCTCGCTCGACAGCAGCTACTGGACGGGCATCACGTCGCTGCTGCTGTTCGGCTTCGACACCGGCCACCGGGCCGGCGCCTTCAACGGGACGGTGATGCCGGCGACGGTGGAGACGGCGGAGCTCGCGCCGGGCGGGGGAAGGCGGGTCACCCTGCGCGGCTGCCGGCCGCTGATCGACGGCGGCGCGCCCGCGATCGCCGCCGGCGTGCGCGAGAGCCAGCAGGCGATCGTGACCTATACGCCGTTCGTCGGCCTCACCGGTGCGGGCCTCGCGCCGTTGCGCCGCAGCGGCCGCTACTTTCGGCTCCGCGCCACGCTGGCCGCCGGCGCCGCCTGGTCGAACATGCAGGGGATCGACGATCTCGATGTCCAGCCGGCGGGCCGGCGATGAGCCTGCCCGCCCTGCCGCGCGGCGCGATCGGCCATCCGGCGGCCGAGACCGTCGTCAACCGGCTGATCCGGGAGTTCAACCGGCCCGACCGCAAGCCGCCGATCGTCGGAACCGATACCGGCAGCGCGACCGCCTACGCCATCGCGCCCGTGCCGGGCATCGTCTCCTACGAGGTCGGGCAGGAGTTCGCCTTCCTCGCCGCGCACACGAACACGGCGGCCGACCCGACGCTGGCGGTGAACGGCCTCGCCGCCGGAACGCTCGGCACCGGCGCCGGCACGATCGCGGCGGGCGCCATGGTGCGCGCGATCGTGACCGCCGTCGCAAGCGGGATGCCGACCTTCCGTCTGCTGTCGCCGCGGCCGGTCTTCACCGCGGCGCTGGGCGCGGACGTGGCACTCTCCAACACGGGCACGAGGTTCACCGGCCCTTCGGTCGCGCAGGGCAACGACGGCCTGTGGCTGGTGACCGGCCAGCTCGTGGTGCAGGACACCGCAGCCGCCAACGGCGCGCGTTTCTACGGCTTCTTGTCGGACGGCACGACGACCATCGCGAGCGCCGCCGTCTCGACCTATCTCGCCAACGCTGTCGCCATCCTCTCGATGTCCGGCGTCATCGCGCAGCCCGCCGGCAATTTGCGTCTCGCGGCGCAGGACGCGACTGCCGCCACCGGCCGCATCCTCAGCAACGTCTCCGGCGGCGGGAAGGATTCGACCATCACCGCCGTGCGGCTCGACTGACCGCCGATGGACGGCACGCGGCCCGATGTCGGCATGGTGCCGGCGCCGCTGGTCCGCTTGGTGTGGCGCGATCTGTGGCCGCTGCTCGAACCCGCCTGGCGCCGGTCGCGCGACAAGGACGACCTGCCGGCAGGCCTCGCGGCGCGCCGCCTGCAGCTCTGGGCGATCTATGAAGGCGGCATGCCCGTCGCGGCGGTGGTGACGCGCCTCAACCGGCATTGCCGACCGGACGGCATGCTCGACTGCCGCGTCTGGCTGGTGGGCGGGCGAGGGCTCGCGCGCTGGCTGCCCGACCTGCTCGAAAGACTCGTCGCCTGGGCGCGGGCCGAAGGCTGCGCCTGCCTCTCCGGCGCCGGCCGCAAAGGCTGGGCGCGGATCGCGCACCGGCTCGGCTGCGTGCCTGCCGGCGAGGAGGAGGGCGACACGGTCTGGCGGCTCGCGCTGTCGTCGCGTCGACCGCCGGTGTCGGCTGCGGGGTGATCCGGACCGTCAGCCGCGCCGGGCCGCCTCGATCGCGGCGACGTCGATCTTCCTCATGTCCATCATCGCTTTGAAGGCGCGCTTTGCCTCGTCGCCGCCGGCGGCCATCGCCTCGGTCAGCACGCGCGGCGTGATCTGCCAGGAGATGCCCCATTTGTCCTTGCACCAGCCGCATGCGCTTTCCTGGCCGCCATTGCCGACGATGGCGTTCCAGTAGCGGTCGGTCTCCTGCTGGTCGTCGGTGGCGATCTGGAACGAGAAGGCCTCGTTGTGCTTGAACGCGGGACCACCGTTGAGGCCGATGCAGGGTATGCCGGCGACCGTGAATTCGACCGTCAGCACGTCGCCCGCCTTGCCCGACGGGTAGTCGGCGGGCGCACGATGGACGGCGCGCACCGAGCTGTTCGGAAAGGTCTCTGCGTAGAAGCGGGCCGCAGCCTCGGCGTCCTTGTCGTACCACAGGCAGATCGTGTTCTTGGCAATCGCCATTGCTTGTCCTCTTGCGTTGGGGGCCGTCTTCCGCGCCACGGTTCTAGAACAGATTCCGAAATGGTGGAACCATCCGCCAGAGGAGCCGTGCAAGCACGCCGTCGCGAAGGCAAGGCCATTCGGGTTCCACCATCCACAGCCGTTCCCCGAACGGTCACGATTGCCGGGCAAGACGACTTCGCCTAAGCAGGGCCGAGCCGACACCGTCGCGCCGCTTCCGAAGCGGCGCGGGGACCAGCGGCGAACTTCACCGCCACCTTCCGGACCGATGGAGATTCGCGCTTGTCCCGATCGCTTTCCGATTCCCTTTCCCGCCGCATCGCGCCCGCCGAGGTGACGCCATGAGCGGCGGCGGCTCGAGCGGCACCACCTACCAGCAGTCGCAAAGCGAGAGCGGGCCGCCGGCTTTCCTGCAGCCGTTCCTGCAGGGCGGCATCGACGATCTGGTCGGCTACTACAACGCCCACCCGACCGCGCCGACCTATTACGGCGGCGAGACGGTGGCGCCGCTCTCGACGCAGTCGCAGGCCGCGGTCGATCTCGCGAGCGCGCTGGCCGGCAGCAATCCGATGCTCACCGCGGCCAACGGCGCGCTGGGCCGCTTCCTCGACGGCAGCCATCTCGATCCGCGCACCGACCCGGACTACCAGGCCGCCCTCGCGGCCTCGTTCCAGCCCGCGATCGACGCCTTCAACAGCCAGGTGCTGCCGGGCCTCAATTCGTCGTGGTCGCTCGCCGGCCGCTACGGCAGCGGCGGGCGGGCCGGCGCCATCGACCGTGCGACGCGGACGCTCGACGACAGCCTCGCCGATGCCGCCGCCGGCGCCGGCGCGCGCTACTACACCGACGCGCTCGGCCAGCAGCTCCAGGCGGCGGGGAGCGTGCCCGGCCTCAACGCCGCGCGCTGGCAGGACGTGGCGGGGCTCGCCGCCGCCGGCCGCACCATCGACCGGCAGCGCCAGGCCGAGGATGCGGCGGCGCAGGCGGCCTACGACTACAACGCCAATGCGCAGATGGACTACATCGCGCGCTATCTCGCGATGCTGAACGCCGGCTATCCCGGCCGCACGACCAGCGGCTCGGGCTTCGCCAACAGCACGACCGTCCGCTCGGCCGATCCGTTCAGCCGGATCCTGGGCGGCGCGGGCGCGCTGACCGGCCTGCTGGGCCTGTTCTAGCCGGGACGCGAGGATCGAGACGAGGATCGACCGATGGACATCAGCCAGAGCAACTGGAACGAGGCCGACGACAACAACACGACCGCCGCACCGGACGGCGCGCCCGAGGGCATGCCGCCGTCGGGCGTGAACGACACGCTGCGGGCCATGATGGGCGCGATCAAGCGCTGGTACGACCAGAGCATTCCGCGCACGACCGACGGCGCGGGCAGCAGCACGGCCTATCGGCTGAGCTACGACGCGATCCCGACGGCCCTGGCCGACGGGATGACCTTCCTGGTGGGCTTCGACAAGAGCTGCGGCAACGCGCCGACGCTGGAGGTGAATAGCCTGGGCGCGAAGCCGCTGCACAAATGGACGTCCGGTTCCTGGGTCGCGCTGGTGGCGGGCGACCTGATGGCCGGCCAGATCGTGCGGCTCGCCTACGACCAGGCATCCGGCGCGCTGCGCATCCTGGCGCCGCTCAACGTGGTGCCGACCGGCGCGACGCTGGGCTTCCGCGGCACCGCGGCCCAGGTGCCCGCGGGCTGGCTGATCGAGCGCGGCACCTCGATCGGCGATGCCGCCTCGGGCGCCACCGAGCTCGCGAGTGCGGCCTGCGAGGCGCTGTTCAAGCTCCTGTGGGCCAATGCCAATTATGCGGTGCAGACCCCGGCCGGCGGCGCGACGGCCAAGGGCGCCTCGGCCGACGCCGACTGGGCCGCGCACCGCCGGCTCGTCCTGTCCGACATGGCCGACACCTTCCGCCGCGGCGCCACGGCCACCCCCGGCGGCACCGGTGGCGCGGCGACGCATAGCCATAGTGTGAGTGTGAGCGGAAGCGGCTCGGGCACGGCAAGTGGAACGACGAATGGTGATGGAGCTTCGCAGCAGGGCCTCGGCGGCGGTTCTGGTTTTGCGCCCACGACGTCCCATGCTCACACGTTCAGTGCCAACGTTAGCGTCTCCGTGAGTGCTACCGGCACTTCCGGAAGCACATCGAATATTCCGCCTTACGTATATGAGCTCTCGATCATCAAGCTATGATCAACAAACTCACGAGAGGTGTCGAGGTCATGGCCTATCAATTCACACACGACTGGTTCTCGCACAACATCGAGAACTGGCGGCGATGGTTGGCTCAATTTGAAGGCAAGCCGCATATTCGCGCTCTCGAGATCGGCAGCTATGAGGGGCGGTCTACCACTTGGCTGCTCGAGCACGTGCTTACTCACGAGACGAGCTGCATCGAGTGCGTGGATCCTTTTCTGGATGAGTACTACAGCAGGTTCTCAGCAAATATTGCGCCTTGGAGACAGCGGGTGGTCCTCCATCGAGGATGGAGTGGTGCCATGCTTCCGGCGATCGCCGGCGAGTTCGATTTCGTCTATGTCGACGGCGATCACCGCCCGTTTGCAGTTCTTTCAGATGCGGTTCTCTCCTGGCCTCGCCTGAAGGTTGGTGGTTTGCTGATTTTCGACGACTATCTGTTCGTGCCGTATGAGATCGATCCGGAATTGAGTGTGAAATGGTCGCAAGAGCAGGCGCTGGCTCAGATCACCAAGCATCCGGCACTATGCCCGAAGACGGCCATAGACGGCTTTCTGACAGCACTTACCGGCCAGTACGAACTGGTAGGCCAAGGATATCAGCTCGTTATTCGCAAGCTCGCTGATCCAGGTACTGCGCTCGCTTCGCTGACCTCAACGGCGTAATTGTCATCCTCGTATGCGTCATGCCCTAAAGGCGTTCGAGGTCCAGCCAGCGGAAGTGTTGCTCGCGGAAGGTGAAATCGAGGATGGTCCGGAAGGTCAACGGGTCGAGGCGCGCGCGCAGCTTGTCCGCATCGTACCATTCCGCCCAGGGAGTTCTGTCGCCATCGGTCATCCGGCCCCAATCGCCGAAGGCGGGACAGCCCTCGCGCATCCAGCGCTCCCTGGGATAGACGAGCTCGATCCAGCGCGCCTTCGGCTTCAGATGCCGGGCGATCTGCGCGCATTCCCGGCGCGCCAGGTCTAACGGCACGTGATGCAGGGAGCCGCAGGCGAACACGGCGTCGAACTCGCCGAGGCCGTCGAACGAGAGATCGTCGCCGATCAGGTGGAAGGCGGGCCGCAGTCCCTTCAGCGCCGCGATCCGGCGCAGCAACTCGAGATTGCCGGGCGCGATGTCGGCGAAGACCCAGTCGGCGCCGAGGCTCGCGAACCTCATGCCGTTCAGCCCCAGGCCGGACCCGACATCGAGGACGCACTTCCCGGCGAAGAAGTCGCGATAGAGAACGTCGATCCAGCCGAGCTCCTCGGTCAGCCGCCGCTCGGCCATCCGCTCCCAGAATGCCAGCAGGTCGGCATCCGGCAGCCCGAGCAGATCGGACGAGAAGATGCGGCCATCGGTGTCGCTCCCGCCCGGCACCTCCCGCCATTTTTCACGATGCACCGCCAGATCCATTGTCGCTTGCCTCCCCGCGCGGCCGAAGGCGGACGGTCTGGCCGCCAACCTTTCGGTCTTTCTGCTTTCGTAATCTTCATCATGAAGCAAATCCACTGTCGTTGCCGATCCGGAGTCGTCTTCCACCCAGCGCATCGACCTTGCCGCCGGCTTATGCAACACGATACTGTTCGTAGAGGAGCGTGGACCCAAGCACCTGAAGGAGGAGCTTTTCATGCCCACAAATACCCGAGCCCTGATCGAGAAGATCGAGGCGCTGCCTGCCGAACAGATCGCCTCGGTCGAGGATTTCGTGGATTTCATCGCGACCAAGACACGCAGGCTGACGGCGGTGGATCGGCTTCTCGCGATCGCTCCCGCGCTGGAAGCGGCCGGCGCGCCGCCAATGACGGAAGAGGACATCGCCGCCGAGGTGGAGGCGTCGCGCGCCGCACGACGAAGCCGGAGCGCCGGTGCGGATCGTTCTTGATACAAACGTCGCGCTCTCCGCGCTCCTCTGGCGCGGCACGCCATATCGTCTCCTGGAAGCCATCCGGAGACAGGAGCATGTACAGCTCTTCGCCAGCGCCGCCTTGCTGGCGGAACTAGTGGACCAAATCTAACATTTCGATTCGCGAGGGGATTCCCGATCGGGCTCGCGTATGCGAGTCAGAGGAATGCACGAGCGAACGAACTTTCAGTTGAATGCCACGGACCGTGGCGAGCTGGAGGCGGTGGTGGCCAACCGCAACAGCCCGCAAAAGCACGTCTGGCGGGCAAGGATCGTTCTTTTGACCGCCGACGGGCATGGCACTGCCGAGATCATGCGTGCCACCGGCAAGGCCAAGACGGTGATCTGGCGCTGGCAGGAACGGTTCGGGGCGGAAGGTGCAGCGGGGCTGTGGCGCGACAAGACACGCCCGTCGCGCATCCCGCCGCTCCATCCCGAGGTGGCCGAGCACGTTGTCGCCATGACGCTGGCAGGGCCGCCGTCGGGGGCGAGCCATTGGACCGGCCCGGCGATGGCCGAGGCGGCCGGGATCAGCGTCAGCTCGGTGCAACGGATCTGGCGCGCCCATGGCCTGAGGCCGCATCTGGTCCGCCAATTCAAGCTGTCCAATGATCCGCAGTTTGCCGCCAAGCTCAGGGACATCGTCGGGCTGTACGTCAATCCGCCCGACCACGCCATCGTGCTCTCGGTCGATGAAAAGAGCCAAATCCAGGCGCTGGACCGCACCCAGCCGGGACTGCCGATGAAGAAGGGGCGCGCCGGCACCATGACCCACGACTACAAGCGCCATGGCGTCACCACTCTGTTCGCCGCCCTCGACGTCCTGGAGGGCAAGGTTATCGGCCAGTGCATGAAGCGCCATCGTCATCAAGAGTTCATCCGCTTCCTCAACGCCATCGATGCAAGGACACCCAGGAGAAAGACGATCCACGTCATCATCGATAACTATGCCACCCACAGCCATCCCAAAGTGATGCAATGGCTCGACAAGCATCCGCGGTTCGCCTTCCACTTCACCCCAACGTCGGCGTCCTGGCTCAATGCCGTCGAGGGCTTCTTTGCAAAGCTCGCGAACAAACGCCTCAAGCGCGGCGTCTTCCGATCTCTTCGCGAACTCAAAGACGCCATCCACTGCTTCCTTCGCCTCCACAATGCAGACCCAAGGCCCTTCATCTGGACAAAGGACCCCAACAAAATCATCGCCGCCGTCAAACGAGGGCACCAAGTGTTAGATTCCATCCACTAGGTGAGGTCCTGATCCGCTCCGTCGCCGCGAAGCGGCTTGCTCTCATTGGCCGTGCTGCCCATGAGATCCTCGCCGACTACGGCGATGCCGTCGAGCTGGTGACACCGCTCTCGATCCCGAATGTCATTGCCGCTGATCCGGACGACGATCAGGTCATCGCCGCAGCGGTCGCCGCCAAGGCTGATCTTCTCGTCTCCGGCGAATACGTTAGTCCACCGTCGTTCCCCTAACGGTCACGATTGCCTCGCAAGCGAGGTTTCCTCTAAAGAGAAATCGTCAGCCGGCATCGTCGCCTCGCTCCTCGGAGCGGGGCGGGGACAAGCGGCGAACTTCACTGCCATCCCTGGCTTGCTGGAGATTCGCGCTTGTCCGTTCCCGTCACCCGACTCGATTCCGATCGCTCTGCCGAGCGCGTCGAGGCGCGGCTCGAGACACACGAGAAGATCTGCGCCGAGCGCTACGCCAACATCAACCACCAGCTCGCGACGCTGCATGCGCGGCTCGACGCGATGAGCAACCGCCTGTGGGCGGCGGCCGGCGGCTCGATCGTGATCCTGCTCACCGCCGTCGGCGCCACCGCCTTCGCCCTGATCATGGGGCGGCACGGATGAGGATCTCGGCCGAGGGGCTCGACCTCATCAAGACCTGCGAGGGCTTCCGCGATTGCGCCTATCGCGACGGCTCGGGCGTCTGGACGATCGCCTGGGGCCACACCGAAGGCGTGCGCGAGGGCGACCGTTGCGATGGTGCGCAGGGCGAGGCCTGGCTCGTCCGCGACGTCGCCCGCGCCGAGGCGGCGGTGCGGCGGCAGATCGCGGTGCCGCTCTCGCAACGGCAGTTCGACGCGCTGGTCTCCTTCGCCTTCAACATCGGGCCGGCGGCGCTCGCCGGCTCGACGCTCCGGCGCAAGCTCGATGCCGGCGACTATGCGGGCGCCGCCGACGAGTTCCCGCGCTGGGTGCACGACGCCACGGGCGCCGTCGTGCCCGGCCTGGTGAGGCGGCGCGCGCTCGAGCGCGCCCTTTTTCTCGACAACCCGCAAGGAGCAACGACGACATGAACTGGAAACTGCTGGGCGCGCTCGCCTGGACCTGGCTGAGCGCGCGCCTCGTCGAGAAGACGACCTGGATCGGCCTCGTGGGCGCGCTGGCCACCGCCGCGGGCTACGCCTTCGCGCCGGGCGAGGTCGAGACGATCGCGACCGTCGTCGCCGGCATTGCCGCCGCGGTGCTGATCGGGACTCCCTCCGGGGGAGGCACCTCGTGAAGCGGGCGCACATGCTGGCGACGGCCGCGCTCATGACGCTCGCCGCCTGCCAGGCCAGCATGCCGCCCAGCAGCGCCGTGCTGGCGAGCATGACCTCCTACCAGGCGGCGCTGGTGCTGGCGGTGAAGTACAACCAGCTTCCGCGCTGCGTCGCGGACGGCCCGAAGATCTGCTCCGACGCCGCGGTGGTGAAGCAGCTCCGCATGGCCGACGACGCGGCGCTGGCGGCGCTCGAGGCGGCGCAGAACGTGGTGCTGACGCCCGGCGCCACCCAGAGCGCCATCGAGGCGGCCCAGGCGTCGGCGCGCGAGGCCGTCACCGCCTTCCAGTCGATTCTCGCCATCTACGACGTGAAGTGAGGTCGGCAATGGACATCGCCTCGATCATGACCCTCGTGGCCCAGGTGCTGCAAGTGCTGCCCGGCGCCATTGCTGCCGGCATC
Organism: Enhydrobacter sp.; assembly: GCF_030246845.1. NCBI lineage: Bacteria > Pseudomonadati > Pseudomonadota > Alphaproteobacteria > Hyphomicrobiales > Enhydrobacter > Enhydrobacter sp. The sequence continues at coordinate 5,417,886 of NZ_CP126889.1, read as the reverse complement.
CAGGTGGAAGGCCTGATCACCCGCACGCTGCAGGTCGTCCGCTCGCCCACCGCCGCAACAGAGGCCGATCTCGACCGGGCCCATGCCGAGCTGCTGGCGCTCAAGGCGCAGCTCGACGCCGATCCGGTTTCGACAGGGTGGTAGAGGCTTTCAGCACACTCACCATCCGTGTCATCCCGAACGAAGTGAGGGATCTTTCGCGACGTCGATCAAAGATCCCTCGCCACGCTCGGGATGACACTATTGTTTGCAGTCAGGATTCTTTCTGGAGTTGTTCACCTCGGCCGTGGCCGCACGCGGGCAGTGGGCTCGGCAACCAGCGGGTCGTCGGGCCAGTAGTGGCGCGGGTAGCGGCCCCTGAGCTCGGCCTTCACCGCCTTGTAGCCGCCGGCCCAGAAGCTCGCGAGATCGCGCGTCACCTGGACCGGACGGCGCGCCGGCGACAGCAGATGGATCGTGAGCGCGACCTTGCCGTCGGCCACGCGCGGCGTGTCGGTGAGGCCGAACATCTCCTGCAGCCGCACCGAGAGCGTGGGCTCGGCGGGATCGGCATAGTCGATCGGCACGCGCGAGCCGCTCGGCACCTCGACATGCGTCGGCGCCAGCCGGTCGAGCGCGCGCTGGCGGTCCCATGGCACGAGTGCCTTGAGCGCCGCCGCGAGATCGACGCGCGCGAGGTGGTCGCGCCGCGACACGCCGTCGAGGAAGGGCGACAGCCATTCGTTCAATGACGCGAGTAGGGCGGCGTCGGAGAGATCCGGCCACGCGGAGTCGAGCGTGCGCAGGAAGGCGACGCGCCGGCGCCACTTTGCGAGATCGTCGCTCCAGGGCAGGGCGGCGATGCCGAGCTGGCGCACGCCGTCGAGCATCGCGGCCTTCACCTTCTCCGGGTCGGGCCCGGCGAGCGGCTTGTCCTCGAGGAAGAGCGCGCCCAGCCGGCGGCGGCGCCGCGCCAGCACCGCGCCCTCGCGCGCCTGCCACTGCACGATCTCCTCGTCGACGATGCGCTCGGCAAAGAGTTCCTCGATCTCGGCCGAGGTGACGGGCGCGGCGAGGAAGATGCGGGCGTCCTGCGCCGAACCGTCGAGATCGGCCACCACCAGGAACTCCTCGTTGGCCATCGGGTCGCCTTCGGCCAGCGCCGCGCCGCGGCCGCCGGACAGAAGATAGCGTCCCGCGGTGCCGGGTCGGCGGCGGCCGATGCGGTCGGGATAGGCGAGCGCCAGCAGGGCGCCGGTCATGGCGACGTCGGGCGTCTCGTTCTTCGCGTCGCGCGGCATCAGGCGGCGCGCGGACTCCCGGATCAGCCGCAGCGCACCGTCGCCTTTGCCGTCGAGCGCAATCTCGACACGATGGCGCAGATCGACATCGCGCTGGCCCGGCGGCAGGCGCAGGAAGTCGCGCTCGCCCAGGATCGCGGCCAGCAGCGCCGCGATGCGGCCCTGTCCCAGCTCGCGGCCCTTCAGCACGAGATGCGCGAGTCTGGGATGCTGGCCGAGCCGCGCCATGGCGCGGCCGTGCGACGTGATCGCGCCGAGCGGGTCGAGCGCGCCCAGATCCACGAGCAGCTTGCGGGCCGCAGCGAGCGAGGCGGCGGGCGGCGACGTGAGCCACGGCAGCGTCGCGGCGTCGCTTGCGCCCCAGGCCGCGAGCTCGAGGGCGAGCGGGGCGAGGTCGGCGTCGAGGATCTCGGGCGGCGTAAAGGGCAGAAGCCCGCGCTGCGCCTCCTCGGTCCACAGCCGATAGCAGACGCCGGGTTCGAGGCGGCCGGCGCGGCCGCGCCGTTGGTCGGCCGAGGCCTGGCTCACGCGCACGGTCTCCAGCCGCGTCATCCCCGAGCGCGGCGAGAAGCGCGGCACGCGCATCAGCCCGGCATCGATCACGATCCGCACGCCCTCGATGGTGAGGCTGGTCTCGGCGATGGCGGTCGCCAGCACCACCTTGCGGCGGCCGGCCGGCACGGGTGCGATGGCGAGGTCCTGCTGGTTGGCTGGCAGGTCGCCGTAGAGCGGCGCCACGTCGATATCGGCGCCGAGGTCGGCGAGCCGCTCCTGAACGCGGCGGATCTCGCCCGTGCCCGGCAGGAACACGAGCGCGCTGCCGCTCTCCTCGCGCAGCGCCGCGCGGATGGCGCTTGCCGCCGTGTCCTCGATGCGGTCCCGGGCCTCGCGATCGAGATAGCGCGTCGCGACGGGAAACATTCGGCCGGCTGATTCCACAAGCGGCGCGCCGCCCAGCCGCTCGACAACGGGGCCGGGATCGAGCGTTGCCGACATCGCGAGCACGCGCAGGTCCTCGCGCAACGCGGTTTGCGATTCGCGCACCAGCGCAAAGGCGAGATCGGTCTCCAGCCCGCGCTCGTGCAGCTCGTCGAAGATGACGCAGCCGATGCCTTCGAGCGCGGGATCGTCCTGCAGCATTCGCAGGAAGAGGCCGTCGGTCACGACCTCGATCCGGGTGCGCGGGCCGACCTTGCTGTCGAGGCGCACGCGATAACCCACCGTCTCACCCACCGCTTCGCCGAGCGTCGCCGCCATACGCCGCGCCGCGGCGCGTGCGGCAAGCCGGCGCGGCTCCTGCATCACGATCTTTCGGCTCCCGAGCCACGGCGCGTCGAGCAGCGCGAGCGGCACGCGCGTCGTCTTGCCGGCGCCCGGCGGCGCCACCAGCACCGCGGCACTGCGCGCCGCGAGCACCGCCTTCAATCGCGGCAGCGCCTCGTCGACCGGAAGGGAGGGTGAGGGCATGGCGGGCTTATGGCATCATCAGACCGCGGGCTTCCAGCCCGCTCATGCGCGCAGGATGCGCGCGGTCCGTCTGAAGTCGGGAGGACGACGTGCTGAAGCTCACCTTCTGCCTGCGGCGATTGCCGAGCCTGTCGCTCGCCGAGTTCCAGGACTACTGGCTGAACCGGCACGGGCCGCTGGTGCGTCGTTTGCAGCCGGCCTTGCGCATGACGCGCTACGTGCAGCTCCATCGCCTCGAGGGCGATCTCGCGGCGGGCATGCGGCGCGTGCGCGGCGCGCCCGAGCCGTTCGACGGCGTCGCCGAGCTGTGGTGGGCGGACGAGGACACTTTCCGCGCCGCCGGCCGCGATCCTGCCGCGCGCGAGGCCGGCCGGCTGCTGCTGGAGGACGAGGCGAAGTTCATCGATCTGCCCCGATCTCCGCTGTGGCTGAACCGCGAGGAGACGATCTATGCGGCGGCGGAGGAGGCACGGCGATGATCGGACGTTTCCTCCTCGTCCTCGCGGCCCTGATGCTGCCGCTCGGCGCGGCGCAGGCGGGCAGCTATCCCTCCAGGCCGATCCACCTCGTCATCGGCTATGCGCCGGGTGGCGGCAACGACCTGATCGCGCGCATCGTCGCCGCCAAGCTCGAGGAGAAGCTCGGCCAGCCGGTCGTGGTCGAGAACAAGCCGGGCGCCCAGTCGATCGTGGCCGCCGAGCTGGTCGCCAAGGCGCCGCCCGACGGCTACACGCTGTTCGTGGCGCCGAGCGGGCCGCTCACCGTCAATCCCGCCGTCTATTCCAGGTTGCCCTACGATCCGGAGGAGGACTTCGCGCCGATTTCGCTGCTGGCCGACTTCCCGCTGCTGCTGGTGGTCGGGCCCGATCAGCCGGTGACGAGCGTGCCCGAGCTGGTGGCCTACGGCCGCGCCCATCCCGAGCTCGCCAACTATGCCTCGGCGGCCACTGCGTTCCAGCTCGCGTCGGAGCTCTTCAACCAGCGCACCGGCTCGCGGTTCCAGTACATCCCCTACAAGGGCAGCGGCGAGATGGCGCGCGCGGTGATGAGCGGGCAGGTCCTGATGGCGATCGCCGATACGGGACCGCTCGCGGGGCCGGTCAAGGGCGGCAAGCTGCGCGCGCTGGCCGTCACGACGCCGCGGCGCAGCAGGTTCTTCCCCGAGGTGCCCACCCTCACCGAGGTCGGCATCGCCGACATGGAGATCTCGCTCTGGACCGGCATCGTCGCGCCCGCCGGCACGCCGGACGATGTCGTCGATCTCCTGCAGAAGGCGATCGCGCAGTCGCTCGAGCTGCCCGACGTCCGCGCGGCGCTGGAAGGGATCGCGGTCGACGCGCACAGCTCGACGGCGGAGGAATACCGCGACCTGATCGCCCGCGACATCGCGCGCTGGAAGGAAGTTGCCGGCAAGGCCAACATCAAGCTCGACTGAGGACGCCATGGACATCAACGAGGCCCGCCGTTCGACGGCGCATTATTTCCTCGAAGGCCTGACCGAGATCGGCTGCGACTATCTCTTCTGCAACTTCGGCACCGACCATGCGCCGCTGATCGAGGCGATGGCGGCGTTCGGGCGCGACGGCCGCAAGGCGCCGCAGACCATCATCTGCCCGCACGAGATCACCGCCGTGCACATGGCGGCGGGCTACTACCTCGCCACCGGCCGCGGCCAGGGCGTGATGGTCCATGTCGATGCCGGCACCGCCAATTCGGCGATGGCCCTGCACAATCTCTGCCGTGGCCGCGTCCCCGTGCTGCTGATGGCGGGGCGCGCGCCCTTCACCACCCGCGGCGAGCTCCTGGGCACGCGCGACACCTACGTGCATTTCGTGCAGGAGCCGTTCGACCAGGCGGGCATCGTGCGGCCCTACACCAAGTGGGAATACAACCTGCCCTCGGGCGTGGTCGCCAAGGAGGCGCTCGGCCGCGCCCACATGGTGATGATGAGCGAGCCCCGCGGCCCGGTCTACATGACCTTCCCGCGCGAGACGCTGACCGAGCTCTGGTCGGAGGGACAGATCCGCTCCTATCCGCAGGAGCGGTTCGGTCCGGCCGAGTTGGGCGCCGTCGATCCGCCGTCGGTCGATGTCATCGCGGCGCGGCTGCTGGCGGCGGAACGGCCGCTGCTGATCACCGCCTATGCCGGCCGCAATCCCGCCGCGGTGGGCCTGCTCGACGAGCTGGCGCGCTTCGCCGGCATTCGCGTCATCGAGTTCAATCCGATCCACGTCAACCTGCCGTACGATTCGCCGTGCCACGGCGGCTTCACGCCAGCCAGGGCGCTGGCCGAGGCCGATGTCGGCCTTCTGGTCGATGTCGACGTGCCGTGGATCCCGAAGGACATGCCCGACAATCCCTCGACCTGGTGGGCGCATGTCGACCTCGATCCCGAGAAGCGCGGCTTCCCGATGTGGACCTTCCCCGCGAACCTGCGGCGGCAGGGCGACAGCCGGCGCTTCCTCGCCGATCTCCTGGCGGTCCTGAAGGAGAAGGCCGACGCAGGCTTCAGGATACGCGCCGAGGCGCGCGTGCAGGAGCTGGCCGAGGAGGCGAGAAGCCGCCGCGAGCAGGCGGCCCGGCTGGCCGCCGAGCGCGGCACCACGGGCGAAATCAACCCGCACTTCCTGTGCGCGGCGCTCGCGAAGGTGCTCGGCCCGTCCGACATCGTGATCAACGAGGCGATCCGCAACATTCCGGTGGTGCTGCAGCAGATGCCGCGCAGCAGGCCCGGCAGCCGGGTCGGCCTCGCCGGGGCGGGGCTGGGCTTCTCCGCCAGCGTCGCCCTGGGGCTGAAGCTGGCGCTGCCCGACCGGATCGTCATGCCGATCATGGGCGACGGCACGTTCTATTTCTCCAACCCGCAGTCGGTGCTCGCGGTGTCGCAGAAATACGGCCTGCCGATCTTCGCGGTGGTGCTCGACAATTCGGGCTGGGGCGCGGTGAAGGAGGCGACGTTGCGCGTCTATCCCGCGGGCGAGGCAAAGGCGAGCGGCGAGTTCGGCGCCGCCTTCGGGCCGGCGATGGACTTCGCGAAGATCGCCGAAGCGGCCGGCGCGCACGGCGAATCGCTGTCCGATCCCGACGCCGTCGAGCCCGCCATCGCCCGCTGCCTGGCCGCGCTGCGCGCCGGCCGCTCGGCCATCCTGCACGCGCGGGTGACGAAGCTGTAGCGCGGCAAAGGACCCGTCGCATGCGCTCGGGATGACACGACATTCGGTGTCGTCCCGAACGCAGTGCTTGCCCCGAGCGAAGTCGAAGGGAGGATCTTTCGGCAAGACCGGTCTGTCTGACGGCGTACTTGGCGGAAGGACATATCCACCGGAACGATCAGCTCGATGTGACACTCAGCAAGATCGCGACCGTCCCGATCATGCCCCTCGGCCGCCATCGGCTCCCGCTCACGAGCTGGAAGCGACTCTTCAGGTGAATGCCGCAACGGCAACCATGCCCAACACGATCAGGACGAGCCCGCTGATGAGCATCGGCAGGAGGCTGCTGCCCGAATAAGGGTCTTCGTCTGTCATGGGAGCCTTCCTTTCGCCGCCGGGATTCTCGATCACGGGTCGTCTCCTCTTAAGGAGCATTTTCAATACCGATTTAGGCTGTTATAGAGGCATCGTAAATACCTATTTTCACCGCAAGGAGGACGAAGGGCATGGAGAAGATGCGGCTTGTCGCCGGCATGGCGACGATGCTTGCGTTCCTTGCAGTTGCCGGCGCCGGAAGGGCGCAGGACGCTGGCGAGGCTCAAAAAGGCGCGAAGGTCTTCAAGCGTGTCTGCGCCGCTTGTCATGCCAGCGAAGCCGGCAAGAACAAGATCGGACCGTCGCTTTTCGGCGTGGTCGGCCGGCGATCCGGCAGCGTGCCCGGCTTCACCTACTCCAAGGCGATGAAAACGGCAGACATCACCTGGGACGACGAGACGATCGACAAGTACATCGCCAATCCCAAGAAGGTCGTGCCGGGCAACAAGATGGCGTATGCCGGCGCAAAGAAGGAGGCCGAGCGCAAGGAGATCATCGCCTACCTCGAGACCCTTCATTGAGAAGGTCAACGGCAGAAGTCAGCTTGACCGGATCCCTGCCAGCATCGTGACCGTCTCGATCACGCCCGTCGGATCGGCGACGCCCTGGCCCGCGATGTCGAACGCGCAGCCATGGGCGACCGAGGCGAAGAGGACGGGGGTGCCGATGGCGAGGGCCGATGCGCGCAAGGGCGAGAGGAGCTTGATCGGGATGTGACCCTGGTCGTGGAACATGGCGAGATAGATGTCGTGCCCGCGCCGGCCCAGCAGCAGGTCGGCGCCAAGGGGACCGTCGATGGCGATGCCCCCGGCGCGCAGCGCGGCTGCCGCCGGCTTGGTGACGCGCTCGTCCTCGTCGCCGAACAGGCCGTCCTCGCCGGCATGCGGGTTGATGCCGAACAGGCCGAGCCTCGGCGCGGCGATGCCGAGCCTGCGCGCGGTCGCGACAGCGGCCTGGGCCAGCGCGATCACGAGGTCGGGCGTGAGGCGGGCGAGGGCGGCGCCGACCGGTTCGTGCAGCGTGGCATGGGCGATGCGCAGGCCCTGGGCCGCCAGCATCAGGAAGGCGCGTTCGCGCGGCGTGCCCGTCAGGTCGGCAACGAGCCCCGGATAGCCGCTGAAAGCGATGCCGGCGCGATTGACCGCCGTCTCGGAATGCGGACAGCCGATCACGGCGTCGACCTCGCCCGCGAGCGCGAGCCGCACCGCCGCTGCCGCATAGGCGACGGTCGCCCAGCCGGCACGCGGGTCGAGCGTGCCGGGCGCATAGGCCGCGAATTCGAGCGCCGGCGCCTCGACAAAAGCGGGTGTCGCGAGACCGAGACGACGCGCCGTCTCCTCGATCACGAAGCCGTCGCCGACCAGCAGCGGGTCGATCCTGTCGTCGCGCGCGAAGTGCGTCGCCGCCTCGACCGCGATCTCGGGCCCGATGCCGTTGGGATCGCCCAATGCGATCGCGACGCGCATCATGGGACGGCGGGCTTCCAGCCCGCCTCATGGGTTGATGAGCGGGCCGGAGGCCCGCGGTCCCGCATGACCATGATCAGAACGGGATCGCCACGAGCGTGTCGAAGCGGCTGCCGTCGCAGACGACGATGCGCTCGGAAAAGCGCAGGGTGCCGTCGCCGTTGGTCCTGACCTTGTCGCGATAGCAGCCGGTGGCGAACACCTCCATCCGGCCGTCGCGCATGATGCGCACGATCAGGAACGGCGTCTCGACATCGGCGGCGCCGTCGCGGGCATCGAGGATCGTGGGCAGGCCGACGATGTGGCGGTAGCGCTGGCGTTCGTAGATGTTGGCCTGGCGCAAGGCCGAGATGCGATCCTGCAGCATGGCGCGCGAATCGGCGTAGATCAGCCCGGCCTCGAGGCCCTTGGCCACGTTCTCCGCCGTCGTCACCTTGTAGAGGCAGGACTCCAGGAAGAAGTCCGGCCACTCCTCGTACCGCTCGTTGTCGATCGCCCGGGCGTAGGCCGCGTTCAGCGCGACGAGGCGCGAGAGATCCATCGGTTCAGTAGCCCATGTGCCGGCGATAGGCTTTCCAGAAGCCGCGCACCGAAGCCTCCGTAGCGCGCGTCGCCTGGCTCTCGGTCGTGCGGCCGCCCATCTCGATCGCCGACACCTGGTCGCCGGCGGCTGCAATGCCGCGCTGCACGAAGCCGCCGACGCAGCCGTCCTCCATGGAGACGAAGCCCGCCGGGCCGACGAGGTTCTGCTGCCTGAGCCGCCGCGCCGTCATCTCGGGCGGATCGTCGGCGAAGCCGAAATAGGTCCACTTCAGGTCCATGGCATCGATACCGCGCGGCACCACCTGGCGCACGGCGAGGCAATTGTGGATCTGCTGCAGGATGAAGGCCGGGAACACCGACAGGATCTGGAGCCGGATGCCGTCCTTGAACTCGTCGACCGTGTCGAGCAGGCGCGGATCGGCGAGCTTGTAGTCCTGCTTCTCGGTCCGGATGCCCTGGTCGCGATAGGCCGTGCTTCGGGCGTCGTCGGCCTTGTCGATCGTGTAGCTCGAATGGCTGCCGCCGTCGGGGCTCACCAGCACGCCGCCGCCCTGGGTCAGCCGCGTGATGCGGAAGGTGCCGAAGAAGAGATGCAGCAGGCTCGCGTGATAGGTGTCCTTCACGTTCTCGACATAGAGCTTCCAGTTGTTGGGCAGCGCCTGGGTGAAGCGCCCCATCACCCTGATCGGACGGTCGAGCACGCGCCTGATGCGGCCCAGCACATCGGCGCCGATGAACTCCTCGATCGGCGGCGTATCGGGCGAGAGCGTCGCGAAGACCAGGCCGCAGAGCGTCGTGGTGCGCAGCTTGCGCGGCGCGAAGGCCTCGCGGCTGAAGTCCCTGGGCATGCCGCCGACGCCGTTGATGCCGCGCTCGAAGGCGATGCCGCGCAGGTTGCCGCAGAGGTCGTAGCTCCAGGCGTGATAGATGCATTTGAAGTTGCTTTCGACCGTGCCCGCCTCGTCGAGGGCGATCAGCGCACCGCGATGGGCGCAGCGATTCTCGAAGCAGTTGATCGCGCCGTCGGCGTCGCGCACCACGATCACCGGCAGGGCGCCGACATGGTTGGTGCGCCAGTCGCCCTTGTCGGGGATCTCGGCCTCGAGGCAGACGAAGTTCCAGGTCGCGCCCTCGAACAGGCGCTCGAGCTCGCGCTTGTAGTTCGCCTCGTCCTGGTAGACCCAGTAGGGCACGCGGGCGACCGAGTCCTCGGGCCACAGGCCGGCGGCGCGCGAGTCGGGCAGGGCGTCCATGCGATCTTCCTTACGCGGGCTTCATTTTGCCGCGTATGTTATCTCTTGTGGACCGCGGGCTTCCAGCCCGCTCATAGGGCGCGCAGGATGCGCGCGGTCCGACGAGTCGCGATGTCCTCACCGCCGTTCCACGCCTTCGTCCAGTCGATCCGGCCGCAGACGCCGCTTCGGGCCGCGATCACGGCGGCGTACCGGCGGCCGGAGCCGGAATGCCTGCCGCCCCTGATCGCGGCGGCGAGCCTGCCGGCGGGGACGATGGCTGCCGCCACCTCGCTGGCGCGCACGCTGGTCGTCGAGCTGCGCGGCAAGGCACGACGCGGCGGCATCGAGGGGCTGATCCACGAATATGCGCTGTCGAGCCAGGAGGGGGTGGCGCTGATGTGCCTCGCCGAGGCGCTGCTGCGCATTCCCGACGATGCCACGCGCGACGCCCTGATCCGCGACAAGATCGCGGCGGGCGACTGGGAGGCGCATCTCGGCCACAGCCCGTCGCTGTTCGTGAACGCCGCCACCTGGGGGCTGATGCTGACCGGAAGGCTCGCCGCCACCCACAGCGAGCGCGGGCTCTCGTCGGCGCTCGGCCGGCTGATCGCGCGCGGCGGCGAGCCGCTGGTCCGCAGCGCCGTCAACCTCGCCATGCGTCTGATGGGCGAGCAGTTCGTGGCGGGGCAGACGATCGACGAGGCGCTGGAGCGCAGCCGGAGCCGGGAGGCGAGGGGTTTCCGCTATTCCTACGACATGCTGGGCGAGGCGGCCGTCACGGAGGCCGAGGCGCGGCGCTATTTCGAGGACTATCGCCGCGCCATCGATGCGATCGGCGTCGCGGGCGAGGGCCGCGATCCCTACGACGGGCCTGGCATCTCGGTGAAGCTTTCCGCGCTCCACGCCCGCTACAGCCGCGCGCAGATCGGGCGCGTCGAGGCCGAGCTCTATCCGCGGCTGAAGGCGCTCGCGATGCAGGCGCGCTCCCTCGATGTCGGCCTCAACATCGATGCCGAGGAGGCCGATCGGCTGGAGATCTCGCTCGATCTCCTCGAACGGCTCTGCTTCGAGCGCGAGCTCGAGGGCTGGAGCGGCCTGGGCTTCGTGGTGCAGGCCTACCAGAAGCGCTGCCCGTTCGTGATCGACTGGCTGGTCGATCTCGCGCGCCGCAGCCGGCACCGGCTGATGGTGCGGCTGGTGAAGGGCGCCTACTGGGACGGCGAGATCAAGCGCGCGCAGGTCGACGGTCTCGAGGGCTTCCCCGTGTTCACGCGCAAGATGCACACCGACGTCTCCTACATCGCCTGCGCGAAGAGACTATTGGCGGCGCCGGACGCCCTCTATCCCCAGTTCGCCACCCACAACGCCCTGACGCTCGCGACCATCTACACCATGGCCGGCGAGGGCTATCGGCCGGGCCAGTACGAGTTCCAGTGCCTGCACGGCATGGGCGAGAGCCTGTACGAGGAGGTCGTCGGCAAGGACAAGCTCGACCGGCCGTGCCGCATCTACGCACCCGTCGGCACGCACGAGACGCTGCTCGCCTATCTCGTGCGCCGGCTGCTGGAGAACGGCGCCAACACCTCCTTCGTGCACCAGATCGCCGATCCCGACATCGCGATCGAGCGGCTGCTGGCCGATCCCGTCGAGCGGGCGCGCACGCTGGTGCCGGTCGGCGCGCCGCACGAGCGCATCGCCCTGCCGCGCGATCTCTTCGAGCCCACGCGCCTCAACTCGATGGGCTTAGATCTCGCCAACGAGCAGCGGCTGGCCGAGCTGGCGAAGGCGCTGGCCGCGAGCACGGGCGAGCGCTGGCAGGCCGCGCCGCACCTCGGCGACGGCCTGCGCGAGGGGCCGCCTCGCGAGGTGCGCAATCCAGCCGATCTCGACGACTTGGTCGGCATGGTGATCGAGGCGACGCCGGAGCTGGTCGATGCCGCCTGCGCGCGGGCCGTCGTCTGGCAGGCATCGCCGGAGGCGCGCGCCGCCTGCCTCGAGCGCGTCGCGGACCGGCTGGAAGCGCGCATGCCGGCGCTGGTCGGCCTGATCGTGCGCGAGGCCGGCAAGACCTTCGTCAACGCCATCGGCGAGGTGCGCGAGGCGGTCGACTTCCTGCGCTACTACGCTGGCCAAGCGCGCGGCTTCTCGAACGCGACGCACAGGCCGCTCGGGCTCGTCGCCTGCATCAGCCCGTGGAACTTCCCGCTCTCGATCTTCACCGGCCAGATCGCGGGCGCGCTGGCGGCCGGCAACGCGGTGATCGCCAAGCCGGCGGAAGAAACGCCGCTGATCGCCGCGCAGATGGTGAAGCTCTTCCTGGGCGGCGGCCTGCCGCCGGGCGTTCTGCAGCTCGTGCCGGGGGACGGCGCGATCGGCGCGCGGCTGGTCGCCAATCCGGCCGTCGCCGGCGTGGTGTTCACCGGCTCGACCGAGGCGGCGCAGTCGATCAACCGCACGCTCGCCAAGCGGCTCGGCCGCGACGGCAAGCCGATCCCGCTGATCGCCGAGACCGGCGGGCAGAATGCGCTGGTCGCGGATTCTTCGGCGCTCGCCGAGCAGCTCGTGGGCGACGCCATCGTCTCGGCCTTCGACTCGGCCGGCCAGCGCTGCTCGGCGCTGCGCCTCCTCTGCCTGCAGGAGGACATCGCCGACCGCGTGCTCGCGATGCTGCGGGGCGTGATGGACCAGCTTTCGATCGGCAATCCCGACCGGCTCTCGACCGATGTGGGGCCGGTGATCTCGAAGGAGGCGCAGAAGCGCCTGCTCGATCACATCGAACGCATGCGGGCCCGCGGCCACGCAGTGTACCAGCCGCCGCTGCCCGCCGCGACCGAGGCCGGGCTGTTCGTGCCGCCGACCCTGATCGAGATCGACGCCGTGGCCGGCCTGCCGGGCGAGGTGTTCGGGCCGGTGCTGCACCTGCTGCGCTATCCGCGCGGGCGGCTGGAGGCCATGATCCGCGAGGTCAACCGCACCGGCTTCGGCCTCACCTTCGGCGTGCACAGCCGGATCGACGAGACGGTGGCGCGGGCGACCGAGGCGAGCGCCGCCGGCAACCAGTACGTCAACCGCAACCTGATCGGCGCGGTGGTGGGCGTGCAACCTTTCGGCGGCCACGGTCTTTCCGGGACCGGCCCCAAGGCAGGCGGCCCACTTTATATATACAGGCTGCTCGCCGAGCGGCCGGCCCCGGCCGCCGTCGATACCGCCGAGCGCGAACTCGCCGGGCCGGTCGGGGAGCGCAACAGCTATCGCCTGCGGCCCAGGGGCACCATCCTCTGCGTCGCCCACGATCCGGCCGACCTCCAGATCCAGCTCGAGGCGGTGCGCGCCACCGGCAACCGCGCCACGATGGAAATCGACGATCCTCATATCGCCGCGGCGCTGTTCGCCGGCGAGGAGGCGGAGCTGCGCGCTCTCGTCCAGCGCCTCGCCGGGCGCGACGGTCCCATCGTGCCCGTCCATTGCGCCCCTTATCCGCTCGATTTCCTGTTCGACGAGATCGCCCTCAGCATCAACACCGCCGCCGCCGGCGGCAACGCCAGCCTAATGGCGATCGGGTAGTCGCTGCGAACGTCGTCTACCGCAACGCCGGCCCGATGGCGCCGGTCCGACTTCTGCGGCAGAATGGATAGTCGGGGGAGGGGTGGATGATTTTCGTGACGATCATCGAGCCCAGAGGCAGGGAGATCTACGTCAACGGCGTCTATGACGACCCGCTCGGTCCGACGCCCACCCTGATCACCCTCAACCCCGGCTCGCATATCTTTCAGACGCTGACGTCGGGGTCGGGCCGACGTCTCGTCGATTTCGAGGGGGTCGTGGACAACGTGCCGGACTGGGAAAGCAGGACCATCGACCTTTCCCCGGTCGATCCACCCAAGCCGAAAGACCTCTGAAGGCCTGCGCCATGCCCACCATGGTCCGCTTGCTGGCATGGTTCGGGGTACTGTTCCTGACGTCGGGCTTGACTGGCTGCGCCTATCCCGTCCGCAACAGGCCGATCGTCGACGCCGACCGACCTGCATACCAATGGAGCCAGCTTTCTCCAGGCGAGCCGCAGGACGCGCTCGTGATCGTTACCGCGTCGGGCGGGGGCACGCGCGCGGCAGCGTTGACCATGTCGGTGCTGCGGGCCATGGACAAGATAAAGCTGGCTTCCGGCCGGAGCGTGGCGAGCAAGATCGACATCCTGTCGTCGGTGTCCGGCGGCAGCGTCACGGCTGCCTACTTCGCCCTCCACGGCGCGGCCGGCCTGCCGGCCCTCGAGAAGGACTTCGTCCGCCGGGACGGCATGCAGGCCCTGATCGCCCAGGGGCTCAATCCGGTCGGCCTCGCCATGCTGGCGACGCCGTCCAAGGAGCGCATCGACCTGCTGGTCGACTATCTCGACCGGCAGCTCTTCCACAACGTCACGTTCGACGAGCTCGTCAGGCAACGGCGACGGCCCTACCTGATCCTCAATGCCGCCGACATGGTCGAGGGAACGACCTTTCCCTTCACGCAGTACACGATGGACTTGCTGTGCAGCGATCTCGGGACAATGAAGATATCGACGGCGGTGGCGGCGTCGGCGGCCTTCCCGGTCGCGCTGTCGCCCGTCACCCTGAAGAACTATCGGCCGTGCAAGGTCATTGGAAAGCCGCTCTGGCTCGAGGCGGCGCACGCAACGAGCTGGTATCTCGATCCGCCGCGCGTGACCTGGGAGCGCACCGCCTCGGCCTATGCCGACGGGCAGAAGAAGTTCATCCATCTCCTCGATGGCGGCATCGCCGACAATCTCGGCGTCAGCGAACCCTATCGCCTGCTGACGACCGACGACGTCTCGCCGAAATTCAAGCAGTCCATCAGCGACGGCAGGATCAGGAAGATCGTGTTCATCATGATCAATGCCCGTTCGGTCACGCCCTCCGCGCTGGACGGCAGCCCGGCGACACCCGGCGCCGTCGCGATGCTGACGGCGTCGATCGGCTCGTCGATCGATCGGGCGACCTTCAGCAATTCAGAGAGGATCCGCACGCTGCTGACCGAGCGGTTCCGCGACATGGCCGACGGCATCCAGCGCGAGGCCGACAAGCCCGGCCGGCCCATGCGTGACGTGCTGCTCAGGCAGGCCGCCAACTTCAGGACCGTCGCCGACAATACCCGCCTGATCGCCGTCGACTTCGACGCGATCTCCGACCAAAGATGTCGCGCCGCATTTCATCGCATCCAGACGAGCTGGACCTTGTCTGACAACGAGCTCGACGCCCTCGACGCGATGGGCGAGGCGCTGCTGGCCCAGGACCCTGCGTTTCCCACCGTCCTCCGGGCGCTCGACGCCCGGCCGCTCGCCCAACCGCTCGCCACGGTCGACCAGGCGTGCACCATCCTGCGGCCGGAAGGATAGACTAACTGCCGCCGAGCGGGCCGGGCGGGGCGAGTTCGCGGTTGCAGATCAGGTTGTCGACCGAGGGCGGCAGCTTCTGGCGCTCGATCTCGCACTGTTCGTAGGTGAATGGACCCTTGAAGATCTGCGGGCCGAGGGTCACGACCGGGCGCGGCTTCTCCAGATACCAGCCGGGCCCGGTATAGGCAGCTTCGCGGTGCTCGCAGGCCGCCAAGGCCGACAAAACCACGAGCCCGGCAATGATTTTCGCCATCCGCTTCGACATCGCTCCCCCGGGCATCCCGATCGCCAGCGGCCACTTTAGGAGGGACGTTGCGCCGCAACAATCGCTTTTGACCCGGACCCCAAGCGGGCTAATAAGGACGAGGGTAAGCGCTTCTTTCGGGGGGAGCCGTCCGAGCGGGCGGCCTGGACATTTGAGCGAACTGCCATCCAGACAGGGACTGTACGACCCGCGCAACGAGCACGATTCGTGCGGTGTCGGCTTCGTGGCCGACATCAAGGGCCGGAAATCCCACGACATCATCCATCAGGGCCTGCGCATCCTGGTCAATCTCGACCATCGCGGCGCGGTCGGCGCCGATCCGCTGGTGGGAGACGGCGCGGGCTGCATGATCCAGATCCCGGATGCCTTGCTGCGCGACTGGGCGCGCCGGACGGCAGTCGACCTGCCGCCGCCGGGTCACTATGCGGTCGCGATGTGCTTCCTGCCGCAGAACGAGGCGGCGCGGAACTTCGCCGTCAAGCGGTTCCAGCATTTCATCAGGGTCGAGGGCCAGAAGCTGGTCGGCTGGCGCGACGTGCCGACCGATCCCGCGGGCCTGGGCGCCGCCGTCATCGAGAAGATGCCGGTGATCCGCATGGCGATCGTCGGTCGCGGGCCCAAGGTCGCCGACCAGGACGCCTTCGAGCGCAAGATTCTCGCCATCCGCAAGCAGACCCAGAATCCGCTGGCCGAGCTCGAGAAGAAGCACAAGCTGCCGGGCCTTTCGCAGCTCTACATGCCGTCCTTCTCCTCGCGCACGGTGGTCTACAAGGGCCTGCTGCTCGCCCACCAGGTCGAAAGCTTCTATGCCGACCTGCGCGATCCGCTGACCGAGTCGGCGCTTTGCCTGGTGCACCAGCGCTTCTCGACCAACACCTTTCCGTCGTGGAAGCTCGCGCATCCCTACCGCTTCATCGCCCACAACGGCGAGATCAACACCGTGCGCGGCAACGTCAACTGGATGTACGCGCGCCGGCGCATGATGGAGTCGGAGCTGATCGGCGCCGACCTCGACAAGATGTGGCCGCTGATCCCGCACGGCCAGTCCGACACCGCCTGCGTCGACAATGCGCTCGAGCTGCTGGTGGCCGGCGGCTATTCGCTGAGCCATGCGATGATGATGCTGATCCCGGAGGCGTGGGCCGGCAATCCGCTGATGGATGCGAGGCGCAAGGCCTTCTACGAGTATCACGCCGCCCTGATGGAGCCGTGGGACGGGCCGGCGGCGATCGCCTTCACCGACGGCCGCCAGATCGGCGCCACGCTCGATCGCAACGGCCTCAGGCCCGCGCGCTTCCTGGTGACCGACGACGACCGCGTCGTGATGGCGTCCGAATCGGGCGTGCTGCCGATCCCGGAAAAGAACATCGTGCGCAAGTGGCGGCTGCAGCCCGGCAAGATGCTGCTGATCGATCTCGAGCAGGGCCGCATCGTCGAGGACGAGGAGCTGAAGCGCACGCTGGCCGAGGCCGAGCCCTACGAGGAGTGGCTGAAGCAGACGCAGTACAAGCTCGAGGAGCTGTCGGAGCTGCCCGACGCCCCGCCGCCGGCGCCGTCCAACGATCCGACGACGCTGCTCGATCGCCAGCAGGCGTTCGGCTACACGCAGGAGGACATCCAGTTCTTCCTCGAGCCGATGAGCAGCGTGGCCGACGATCCGGTGGGCTCGATGGGCACCGACACGCCGATCGCCGTGCTCTCGAACAAGCCGAAGCTCCTCTACAACTACTTCAAGCAGAACTTCGCGCAAGTCACCAACCCGCCGATCGACCCGATCCGCGAGGAGCTGGTGATGTCGCTGGTGTCGATGATCGGGCCGCGCCCGAACCTGCTCGGCCGCCATGCCGGCACGCACAAGCGGCTCGAGGTCGCCCAGCCGGTGCTGACCAACGCGGAGCTGGAGAAGATCCGCTCGATCGAGGAGCTGCTGGACGGCGCCTTCCGCACCGCCACCATCGACACGACGTGGCCCGCGGCCGAGGGCGCGGCGGGGCTGGAGAAGGCGCTCGACCGCGTCTGCGTCGAGGCGACCGACGCCGTGCTGGCCGACCGCAACATCCTGATCCTGTCGGACCGCGCCGTGTCGGCGGAGCGCATCCCGATCCCGGCGCTGCTGGCGACGGCTGCCGTCCATCATCACCTGATCCGGCGCGGGCTGCGCACCCAGACCGGGCTCGTGATCGAGACCGGCGAGGCGCGCGAGGTCCATCACTTCTGCTGCCTCGCGGGGTTCGGCGCCGAGGCGGTGAATCCCTATCTCGCCTTCGAGACGCTGGAGGCGCTGCGGGTCCAGAACGGACTGTCGCTCGAGCCCTACGAGGTGCAGAAGAACTACATCAAGGCGGTCGGCAAGGGCTTGCTGAAGGTGATGTCCAAGATGGGCATCTCGACCTACCAGTCCTATTGCGGCGCGCAGATCTTCGACGCGGTCGGCCTGCACTCGGGCTTCGTCGAGAAATACTTCACCGGCACCGCCACGACGGTCGAGGGCGCGGGCTGGAAGGAGATCGCCGAGGAGACGGTGCGCCGCCATCGCGACGCCTACGGCGACAACCCGATCTACCGCAACATGCTCGATGTCGGCGGCGACTACGCCTTCCGGCTGCGCGGCGAGGACCATGCCTGGACGCCGGAGAGCGTGGCGAGGCTGCAGCACGCCGTGCGCGGCAACAGCTCGGCCGAGTACAAGGCGTTCGCCGAGAGCATCAACCTGCAGAACGAGCGGCTGCTCACCCTGCGCGGCCTGATGGAGTTCAGATGGGCCGACGAGCCCGTGCCGATCGGGGAGGTCGAGCCCGCCGCCAGCATCGTCCGCCGCTTCGCCACCGGCGCCATGAGCTTCGGCTCGATCAGCCGCGAGGCGCACACCACGCTCGCCATCGCCATGAACCGGATCGGCGGCAAGTCGAACACCGGCGAGGGCGGCGAGGAGGTGGACCGCTTCAAGCCGCTGCCCAACGGCGATTCCATGCGCTCGGCCATCAAGCAGGTCGCCTCGGGCCGGTTCGGCGTCACCGCCGAATATCTCGTCAACGCCGACGACCTGCAGATCAAGATGGCGCAGGGCGCCAAGCCGGGCGAGGGCGGCCAGCTCCCCGGCCACAAGGTCGACCGCAACATCGCCCGCGTGCGGCGCTCGACGCCGGGCGTCGGCCTGATCTCGCCGCCGCCGCACCACGACATCTACTCGATCGAGGATCTGGCGCAGCTCATCCACGACCTGAAGAACGTCAATCCCGGGGCGCGCGTCTCGGTGAAGCTCGTCTCCGAGGTCGGCGTCGGCACGGTCGCGGCCGGCGTCAGCAAGGCGCGCGCGGATCACGTGACGATCTCGGGCTTCGAGGGCGGCACCGGCGCCTCGCCGCTCACCTCGCTCACCCATGCCGGCTCGCCGTGGGAGATCGGGCTCGCCGAGACACAGCAGACGCTGGTGCTGAACGGCCTGCGCGGCCGCATCGCGGTGCAGGTCGACGGCGGCCTGCGCACCGGCCGCGACGTCGCGATCGGCGCGCTGCTCGGCGCCGACGAGTTCGGCTTCGCGACCGCGCCGCTGATCGCCGTGGGCTGCATCATGATGCGCAAGTGCCACCTCAACACCTGTCCGGTGGGCGTGGCGACGCAGGATCCGGTGCTGCGCAAGCGCTTCACCGGCCAGCCCGAGCACGTGATCAACTACTTCTTCTTCGTCGCCGAGGAGCTGCGCGAGATCATGGCGCGGCTGGGCTTCCGCACCCTCGACGAGATGATCGGCCGCGTCGACCGCCTCGACATGCGCCGCGCCGTCGATCACTGGAAGGCGGGCGGCGTCGACCTCTCGAAGCTGCTCTATGCCGCGCCGGCGCGGCCGGGCGTGGCGATCTGGAACTGCGAGCGGCAGGAGCACGGCCTCGACAAGGCGCTCGACCACAGGCTGATCGAGGCGGCGCGGCCGGCGCTGGAGAGGGGCGAGCCGGTGCAGATCGAGCTGCCCATCGGCAACGTCAACCGCACCGTGGGCGCCATGCTGTCGGGCGAAGTCGCCCGGCGCTACGGCCATCCGGGGCTGCCCGACGACACGATCTCGGTGAAGCTCACCGGCACCGCGGGCCAGAGCTTCGGCGCCTTCCTGGCGCACGGCGTCTCGCTCGAGCTCACGGGCGACGCCAACGACTATGTCGGCAAGGGCCTGAGCGGCGGCCGCGTGACGGTTCGCCAGCCCGCCGGCACGGGCCGGGACCCGCTGCAGAACATTATCGTCGGCAACACGGTGCTCTACGGCGCGATCGGCGGCGAGGCCTATTTCGAGGGCGTGGCGGGCGAGCGCTTCGCCGTGCGCAACTCGGGCGCCATCGCCGTCGTCGAGGGCACGGGCGACCATGGCTGCGAGTACATGACGGGTGGCGTGGTGGTCGTGCTGGGCGAGACCGGGCGCAACTTCGCGGCCGGCATGTCGGGCGGCGTGGCCTACGTGTACGACCCGAAGGCGCGCTTTCGCGACCTTTGCAATCCGGCGATGGTCGAGCTCGAGCAGGTTACCGGCCCTTCCGAGGCGCCGCACGACGATCCCGGCCGGCCGCGCCAGCGCGCGATCGATGTCGAGGACAACGGCATGGGCGACGTGCTGCGCTTCGACGCCGAGCGGCTGCGCATCCTGATCGAGCGGCACCACCTCCATACCGGCAGCGCCCGCGCCCGCGAGCTGCTGGAGGACTGGGACCGTGCTGTGCGCTGCTTCGTCAAGGTGATGCCGCGCGACTACAAGCGCGCGCTGCTGCAGGCGCGCGGGCAGGCGGCGGCGAAGGCGGTCGCGGCGGAGTGATGGCCCGTGGCCGTCATTCCGAGCATTGGCGGGGGATCTGCAACCGGAAGGAGAGATCCCTCGCTGCGCTCGGGATGACACATGAACCGTGTCATCCCGAGGCGAAGCCGATGGATCCTTCCCTTCACGGGAAGACGTTGGAGAAGGAGTAGCGAGAGCGATGGGGCTTCCCACCGGCTTCCTGGAGATCGAGCGCAAGGATCGGCCGTACGAGAAGGTCGAGGCGCGGCTCAAGACCTGGAAGGAATTCATCCTGCCGCTGCCGTCGGCCGAGATGCGCCGGCAGGCGGCGCGCTGCATGGATTGCGGCGTGCCGTTCTGTCACAACGGCTGCCCGGTCAACAACCAGATCCCCGACTGGAACGAGCTGGTGCGGCGCGACCGCTGGCGCGATGCGCTCGAGGTCCTGCACTCGACCAACAACTTCCCCGAGTTCACCGGCCGCATCTGCCCGGCGCCCTGCGAGGCCGCCTGCACGCTCAACATCGACGACAATCCCGTCACCATCAAGTCGATCGAATGCGCGATCGTCGACCGCGGCTGGCAGGAAGGCTGGGTCCAGCCGCTGGTGCCGGCGAAGAAGACGGGCAAGCGCGTCGCCGTCGTGGGCTCGGGCCCGGCGGGCCTCGCCTGCAGCCAGCAGCTCGCCCGCGCGGGCCATGCGGTGACGTTGTTCGAGAAGGCCGACCGCATCGGCGGCCTGCTGCGCTACGGCATCCCCGACTTCAAGATGGAGAAGCATCTGATCGACCGCCGCATGCGCCAGATGACGGCGGAGGGCGTGGAGTTCCGCACCGGCGTCGAGGTGGGGGCCACGCTGTCGGTGAAGTCGCTGCTCGAAGGCTACGACGCCGTGGCGCTGACCGGCGGCGCCGAATGGCCGCGCGATCTCGAGGTGCCGGGCCGCGAGCTCGACGGCATCCATTTCGCGATGGATTTCCTGGTGCCGCAGAACAAGCGCGTGGCCGGCGACGACGAGGCGCGCGCCGCACCCCGCGGCACGATCAGCGCCAAAGGCAAGCATGTCATCGTGATCGGTGGCGGCGACACGGGATCGGACTGCGTCGGCACGTCCAACCGCCAGGGCGCGCTCTCGGTGACGCAGCTCGAGGTCATGCCGCAGCCGCCGGAGAAGGAGAACAAGGCGCTGACCTGGCCCGACTGGCCGCTGAAGCTGCGCACCTCCTCCTCGCACGAGGAAGGGGTCGAGCGCGACTTCGCCGTGCTCACGCGGCGCGCGGTCGGCTCGAACGGCAAGGTCGAGGCGCTGGAATGCGTGCGCGTCGAGTGGGTGAAGGGCGCCGACGGCCGCATGGCGATGGCCGAGGTGCCCGGCAGCACGTTCCGGCTCGAGGCCGGTCTCGTCCTGCTGGCGATGGGCTTCCTCGGGCCGGTGAGGCCTGGTCTGCTCGAGCAGACCGGTGTCGCGCTCGATGCCCGCGGCAATGTTGCCGCCACCGTGCAGGACTACAAGACCTCGGTGCCGCGCGTGTTTGCCGCCGGCGACATGCGGCGCGGCCAATCGCTGGTCGTCTGGGCGATCCGCGAGGGCCGGCAGTGCGCGCGCGCCATCGATATCGAGCTGATGGGGCAGTCCGCGCTGCCGCGCTGACCTGCGACACTCGCGCGGCCTCGGGCGTGCGTGCCGAGGCGCGGCGCCCTTCAACCGTGGCTTGTTCTGGAGTATTGCGATAGGTGCGGCCCGCGAGCCGCCGTATCGCAACCCGGGGATGGAATGAAACTCCTGCTGATCCAGGGCGCCAACATGGAGTATCTGGGCACGCGTCAGCCCGAGCTCTATGGCACGACGACGGCCAAGGAGCTGAACTCCATCGTTCGCCGCCGCGCGCGTGAGCTCGGCGTGGATCTGGAGATCCTCTACACCAACACCGAGGGCGAGGCGGTCACCGCCATCTACCGCGCCGACCGCGAGGGCATCGACGGCGTGCTGTTCAATCCGGCGGGCTTCCTCTATGCCGGCCATGCGCTGCGCGACTGCCTGCGCTCGATCAGCGCGCCCGCGATCGAGATCCACATGACCAATATCGAGAAGCGCGGCTACGCCTCCATCACGGCCGAGGCGGTGGTCGGCATCATCACCGGCTTCGGCGTCAATTCCTACATCCTCGCCCTCGACGCCATGGTCTCCCGCCTGACCTCAGGCTCGGGCTGAGCTTTTTCGAGCAGTGTCATCCCGAGCGCAGCGAGGGATCTTTGGCCGGCGCCGATCGAGGATTCCTCGCCTCGCTCGGAATAACACGAGTTACGGAGAAAGGGGAACCTGGGAGTGAGTCCCACACACCGGTCGCGAGCGTCGTCGGGGCGTATTCGTCGAAGGTCCAGTCGAAGGGCAGGGCCTGCGGCCGGCGCCAGGCGCGCTTGACCTCGACCTGCCAGCTTCGCTCGGCGCCCCCGATCCGCGCCGCAGCGTGATCGCTCCAGTCGATTGCCACCCTGCCCTGGAGCTGCAGCAGCTCGCCGGTCGCGAAATCGACGAACAGCAGGCCGGCGCGCGGTTCGCCCAGCAGGTTGCCGAGCGTGTTGAAGTAGCGATTGCCGCGGAAGTCGGGAACGACGAGCGTATCGCCGCGCACCTCGACGAAGCCCGGCCGTCCGCCGCGATGGGAGACATCGAGCCCGCCCGCCCGTTCGATGGCGTCGCGCGAGCGGCTGGCGACGAGAAAGGTGTCGGCGGCCGTGATCAGCCGGCGCGCTTCCCCGTCGAGGCCGCTCAACCGTTCGATCGGCGCCGCGGCGCGCGGGCGGGCCGTCGGCCGGCGCGTCTGGATGTACTTCGCGCAGTTCCCGAAGCTCTGCGCCACCGCGACGGTGATGCCGCGCCCGTCTAGCACCGCCACCCGGCCGTTGGCGCGATTGCGCCGGCGGGTCGTGAAGTCGATGCCCAGCAGCCCGACCTCGCGGCCCGCCTGCAGGCCGGCTGCCGACGGATCGTCGGCGGCGGGGAGCGCATCGATGCGCAGCGTCACGGGATCGGGCGAATGGACGAAGCCCGCCGCGCCGTGCAGCACGGACGCCACCGGCCAGCCGCCGGCATCGGCGGTGGCGACGAAGAGATAGGGCAGGAGTCCGAAGAAGCTGCGATGCTGGTCGGGCATGAAGGCACGGATGCCGGTACCCGGGCTGCTCTGGCGGGCGAGCGACTGGGCGGCCAGCTCGTCGACGTGGAAGGGGGAGTTCTCCATGACCCTGATATGCGCCTTTCCTGCCGGGAAATAATTGGTCTAGGACTGAAATCATCATTCCATAATCAGGAAGAGTGGCATGGACCGTCTGGATGAACTCGCCCTGTTCGTGAGGATCGTCGAGGAGGGAAGCCTCGCGCGCGCCGCACGGCGGCTGCGCCGCTCGCCGCCGGCCGTGACGCGCGCGCTGGCCGCGCTGGAGGATCGCGTCGGCGTCCGGCTGATCGACCGCACGACGCGGCGGCTCGCGCCCACCGAGGCGGGCCGCCTGCTCGTCGAGCGCGCCCGTACGGTGCTGGGCGCGTACGAGGCCTCGATGGCGGGCGTCGCCTCCACGCCGGTGCGCGGCGTGCTGCGTCTCACCGCGCCCGTGCAGTTCGGCCGGCGTCACGTCGTGCCGATCGTGACGCGCTTCCTCGACCGCTTCGCCGATGTCGAGGTCGAGCTGCTGCTGGGCGATCGCAATCTCGACCTGATCGACGAGGCGATCGACGTCGCCGTGCGCATCGGGCACCTGCCCGATTCGTCGCTGATCGCGCGGCCGGTGGGCGAGGTGCGGCGGCTGTGGGTCGCAAGCCCCGGCTATCTCGGCAAGCGCGGCACGCCGCGCACGCCGGCCGATCTCGCCGCGCACGACGTCATCCTCGGCGTCACCGCGCCGGACTGGCGCTTCGCCGGTGCAAGGACCGCCGCGCCGCGCCGGCTGCGGGGCAGGCTGCGGGTCGACGATGTCGAGACCCGGCTGCGGGCGGCGCGCGCCGGCCGCGGCATCACGCAGCTTCTGTCGTACCAGGCGGCGGACGATCTCGCGGCCGGCAGCCTCGTGCGCCTCTTCCGCCGCCACGAACCGCCGCCGCTGCCGGTGCAGCTCGTGACCAAGGACCGCGCCCATCGCGCGCCCAAGGTCGATGCCTTCCTCGATTTCGCCGCCACGCGGCTCCTCGCCCTGGCCGTGATCCGGCCGGAAAAAACCCCCGCATAGGACCGCGTCACATGGGCCGGATGAGCGCAACTGGAGTTGCGCGCTCCGATGAGAACTCGGAGGAGCGCGCGAAAGATCCCTCGCTGCGCTCGGGATGACACAGCCTTACCGCGGATCAGTCCGGCGTGGTGCCGAAGCGGCGTTGCCAGAACTCGCGCGAGCGGCGTTCGCCGACGTCGCAGCCGGGCGGGTAGCCCGGGCGCACGAAGCGCGTGTAATCCTCTTCCTCGCCGCCGACCTGTGGCCGGCCGGCCTGCGCAAAGCGGGTGCCGTCGGGCAGCGGCCGGCGCGCCACCTCCTGCAGGAGCTTCTTGCGCACGGCGCGGGGGAAGTCGTCGAAGCTCTTCGCCACCTCGACGAACGAGTGCGGGCCGCCCGTCACGCAGTGCAGGTAGTACTGGTCGAGGTCGGGCTCGGCGGGGAAGCCGAACGGGTTGGGCCGGTCGTTGATGATCGGCAGGCCGTTGATCGCGATGCGCCGCTTCAGCGCTTCCGTGCGCGCGTCGGTGACCAGGACGCCGTCGTTGTTCGAGCCGTCGCCCGAGATGTCGAGCACCTTGCTGTCGGCGTCGTAGCGGCTGCGGGCGAACAGGCTCACGGCGTAGTGGATCGCGCCGCTGATCGAGGTGCGCCGCGCGATCGAGATCGGCTCGTTGTCGAGCCGGTCGGCGAACGCCTTGATCGTGGCTTCGCTGTCGAGCAGCGTCCAGTCGATCAGGAGCTTCTGCATCCAGGAGTCCGACCATTCGAAATAGGCGATGGCGATGCGCCCGTTCGGCCCGTCCAGGATGCCGCGCACGACTGCCGGATCGCGGAACGCCTTCACGTAGCCCTCGCGCTGCAGCCTGGCCTCCTCGGGGTCGATGCTGCCGGAGATGTCGATGGCGAGCGCCAGCGCGACGTCGACCTCCTTCTTCTCCTGCGCGACGGCAGGAAGGGCGGTGAGGAGCAGGACGAACAGACAAGCGAGATAGCGCATGGCGTCTCCGCATCGACTGTCGACGACAGGGAACCATACCGCCAGACGGCTTCCCGGGCCACCGGCTGGCTGGACGTCCGCCGCCGCCCGCCGCTAGCCTGCGGTCACGAACGCGGGAGGATGGCAATGGATCTGTCGCTTGGCCCCGAGGACGAGGCCTTCCGGACCGAGGTGCGCCGGTTCCTCGATGAGAATCTCAGCGACGACCTGCGCGAGGCCGGCCGCAAGACGGGCGGCGTGTTCGCCGAATTTTCAGCCGGGCTGCGATGGCACAAGGTGCTGGCGCGGCGCGGCTGGTCGGCGCCGACCTGGCCGGCCGAATACGGCGGCACGGGCTGGACCGCCACCCAGCGCTACATCTTCGCGCGCGAATGCACCGCCGCCGACGCGCCGCGCGTCTTCAGCATGGGCATCCGCATGGTCGGCCCCGTCATCATGAAGTTCGGCACGCCCGAGCAGAAGGCGAAGTACCTGCCGGGCATCGTGTCGGGCGACATCACCTTCTGCCAGGGCTACTCCGAGCCCGGCTCCGGCTCCGATCTCGCGAGCCTCAGGACGCGCGCGGTGCGCGACGGCGACGACTACGTGATCGACGGCACCAAGATCTGGACGACCGGCGCGCATGTCGCCAACCGCATGTTCTGTCTCGTGCGAACCTCGACCGAGGGCAAGCCGCAGGATGGCATCTCCTTCGTGCTGATCGATTCGATGGACCGGCCCGGCCTCACCGTGAAGCCGATCGTGACCCTGGCCGGCGACCATGAGGTCAACCAGGTGTTCTTCGACAAGGTGCGCACTCCGGTCGCCAACCGCATCGGGCCCGAGAATGCCGGATGGACGGTGGCCAAGTACCTGCTGGAGTTCGAGCGCGGTGGCGACGCCTACACCCCGAATCTCCACGCCCGCCTGGAGGATGTGCGCCGCATCGCGCGCGAGGAGGCGGCCGACGGCTCGGGGCGACTCGCCGACGAACCGGGCTTCGCCCGCCGCCTGGCGGAGGCGGACCTCGCGGTCCAGGCGCTGGAGATGATCGAGCTGCAGGTCCTGTCCGACCTCAGCAAGGGCCGCAATCCCGGCGCCGTCTCCTCGCAGATGAAGATCCGCGGCAGCGAGACCCTGCAGGCGATCGATCATCTGGGCGTTGAGGCGCTGGCCTGGTACGCCGCGCCGTTCGAGCCCGAGGCACGCCTGTTGGGCCACAACGAGCCGACCGTCGCGCCCGACTGGGGCATCACCGCCATGCCGCTCTATCTCAACAACCGGGCGGCGACCATCTATGCCGGCTCCAACGAGATCCAGCGCAACATCATCGCCAAGGCGGTGCTGGGCCTGTAGGCCTCAGTGCAACACTTCGGTGTCATCCCGAGCGTAAGCGAGGGACCTTTGCTCGGCGTGGCGAAAGATCTCTCGTCGTCGGCTCGGGATGACGCGAACTCCAGTGACGCCATGAGCTGAAAGCAAGCGTTTCGCGAGGAAATCCCGCCAGCGGGCACCGTCGCCAGGGGAACAGGTGCCGGCGTCCGGCGTTCCATTGCGATGGAATGTCCGGCCCTGCCGCAGACCTTGATGGGCTACGTGGTGCGCTGCTCCGGTCGGCATCAGGTCGGCCTGGCCGTGCTGGCGGCGGGCGTCTTCGGGCTGAGCTCGGTGCCGCTCGAGCTGCAGCGGCGGATCGTCAACGACGCCATCAAGAGCGGCTCGGGAAGGACCATCCTCTGGCTCGCGCTGGCCTATGTCGCCGTGGCGCTTCTCGAGCAGGGGCTGAAGCTCGCGCTGAATGTCTATCGTAGCTGGGTGAGCGAGGATGCGGTCCGCACCCTGCGCAAGACGCTGTGCACGCTGGACGAGGGCGAACCCGCGGCAGCCAATCCTGCACCGGCCAGGGACGACGGCGAGACCGGCACGCATGCGGCGATGGTGGTGGCCGAGGCCGAGCCGATCGGCGGCTTCGTCGGTATGGCGATCTCCGAGCCGCTGATGCAGCTCGGCACCCTGGTCAGCGTGGTGGGCTACATGGCCTATATCGAGCCGTGGACGCTGGTGCTGAGCCTCGGTCTGCTGGGTCCGCAGATGCTGTTCGTCCCGCCGATGCAGCGCGCCATCAATCGCCGCGCCGGCGCCCGCATCCGCACCATCCGCCACGTCGGCGGCGACATCGTCGAGAGCGGCGCGCCGGAGGAGGACCGCATCGAGCGTGTCTTTGCGCTGAACATGGGTATCTACAGGATCAAGTTCAGCATGAACCTCGCCATGAACTTCATGCACCATCTCGCGGTCGCCGTGGCCCTGGGCGTGGGCGGCCTGTTCGTGCTCGACGACCGCCTCCAGCTCGGCACGGTGGTGGCCGTCGTCTCCGGCCTCGGCAAGCTCAACGATCCGTGGCGCGACCTCGTGAACTGGGGTCGCGAGCTGTCGGTGGACGCGGTGAAATACCGGCTGTTCGCCGACGCGCTGCAGCACAGAGGCCTTGCAACTGCCTGAAACATCACGACATCCTGCGGCATGAAAGACCCCTACGAGGTGCTGGGCGTGCCTCGGACGGCCTCGGAGGACGAGATCCGCAAGGCCTTCCGCAAGCTCGCCAAGAAGCACCATCCCGACCTCAACCCGGGCGACAAGGTCGCCGAAGCGAAATTCAAGGAGATCGCCCAGGCCAACGACCTGCTGTCCGATGCCGAAAAGCGCCGGCGCTTCGACGCGGGCGAGATCGACGCCAGCGGCCAGGAGATGCCGCCGCGCGGCTTCTACCGCGATCAGGCCGGCGGCATGGGCGGCGCCAAGTACCGCCGCTCGGGCGGCCAGGAGGAATTCGTCGACATGGGCGGCATCTTCTCCGAGATGTTCGGCCAGCGCCGCGGCTTCGACTTCGGCGCCGGCGGTGGGGGAGGCGAGAGCTTCGAAGGCTTCGACATGAGCGGCCTGCCCGTCACCTACACGCTTTCGGTGCCGTTCCTGGTGGCGGCGCGCGGCGGCAAGCAGCGGGTGAACCTGCCGAACGGGCGCACGCTCGACATCGACATTCCCGAGGGCGCGACCGACGGCCAGACGCTCAGGCTGAAGGGGCAGGGCATGCCGGGCTCCAAGGGCCGGCCGGCGGGCGATGCCTATGTCGAGATCCGCGTGCAGCCGCATGCCTTCTTCGAGGCGCGCGACAACGACATCCACGTCGACCTGCCGGTGACGCTCAGCGAGGCGGTGCTGGGCGGCAAGGTGCGGGTGCCGACGGTCGGCGGGCCGGTGATGCTGAACGTGCCGGCGGGCTCGAACACCGGCGCATCGCTGCGGCTCAAGGGCCGCGGGCTGCTCGACCGCAAGTCGGGGCAGCGGGGCGACCAGTACGTGAAGCTCAAGGTCGTCCTGCCCGACCAGCCCGACGACAAGCTGAAAGAGTTCCTGCAGTCGTGGGAGGCCGGCCGCGCCTACGACCCGCGCAAGGCGATGGAGTCCTTCACATGACGAGCCTCGACGAGCTCCTGCGGCTGAACCGGCGCCTCACCGTGATCCATGTCGAGCGCTGGGTGGCGCGCGGGCTGTTGCGTCCGGCAGGGGCGGCCGAGGCCTGGCGCTTCGAGCCGATCGACGTGGCGCGCGCGCAGCTGCTGGCCGAGCTGGTGGACGATATCGGCCTCGATGACGATACCGCCGAGACGGTGATGGGGCTCGTCGACCAGGTCCACACGCTGCGCGCCGAGCTCGGCCTGCTCGCCAGGGCCATCGCCGAGCAGCCGTCCGCGACGCGCGATGCCATCGCCGCGGCCCTGCGACGGCTCGCCGAGCGCTAAAGACCGCGTCGGCCGAGTTCCCTGACCTCTGCCAGGCGCCGCTCGATGGCCGCTTTGCCGCTGCTGCCGACGCTGCCGAGCAGGGTGGCGCGGACCGGCGAGAATCCGACGAAGCGCAGGATGTTGCGCTCGAGGTTCTTGAGTCCGTGCGCCCGGAAGAACCAGCGATAGACGAACGCCGGCATGCCCATGGTGACGATGATCCGGGCGGATTTTCCCTTGAGATGCTTGATCGGAAATCCGCTCGGCCGGTAGGTGAAGGCGAAGCCCGGCCGCAACGCCTGCTCGAGAAAGGCCTTGAGTTTTGCCGGCATGTCGCCGAGCCAGAGCGGAAAGATCACGACGATATGGTCGGCCCGCCGGATCTGCTCCTGTGCGCAGACGACAGCGCTTGGCGGCGTGCCTTTCTCGAATTCGGCCTGCGAGGCGACGAAACCGAAGTCGAGTCCGGCAACATCGATCCGTTGCACGGACCTGCCGGCCTGGCGTGCGCCCTCGGCATAGGCTTCGGCGAGAGCGTGACAGAGACCTTTGCTCCTGGCATCGGGGTGGCCGTTCAGAATCAGGACGTGGCGGGCTGCTCGTGACATGGTCCCATGTCGCCGCACGCGACATTGGCCGCCTTGATCTGGATCAGGGCCTTTGCCGCAATGCCCGCCACACCTTGTGCGGCGTGAGCGGCATGTCGAGGTGGCGCACGCCGAGCGGATGCAGGGCATCGAGCACGGCGTTGGCGACGGCGGCCGGGGCGCCGTTGGCCGGCAGCTCGCCCACGCCCTTGAAGCCCATGAAGTTGTTGGGCGAGGGCGTGCCGATGGTCTCGACATGGAAATTCGGCACCTCGTCGGCGCGCGGCAGGGCATAGTCCATCAGGGTGCCGGTCAGGAGCTGGCCGGTCGCCTCGTCGTAGACCGCTTCCTCCATCAGCGCATTGCCGGTGCCCTGTGTCATGCCGCCATGCATCTGTCCCGCGAGCAGCCGCGGATTGACCACCACGCCGCAGTCGGCCACCGCCGTGAAGCGGTCGATCCGGGTTTCGCCGGTCTCGGGATCGACCTCGACCTCGCAGACCATGACGCCGGTCGGATAGGACTCGATCTTGTCGGCGAACACGGCGTCGCCGTCGAACGGCCGCCACGCCGCCAGCTCGAACAGCCCGATGCGCCGGTCGGTGCCGACAACCTCGAAGACGCCGTCACGGAAGGCGATGTCCTGCGGCGCCGTCTCCAGCCGCTCGGCGGCGAGATCGCGGCCGCGCTGGATCACGACGTCGGCGGCGCGCCTGAGCGTGGTGCCGCTGATGATGGTGGAGGAGGAACCGCCGGTGCCGCCGCCATGGGGAATCGTGCCCGTGTCGCCCTGACGGATTTCGATCCTCTCGACCGGCACGCCGAGCGCGGCCGACAGGATCTGCGCGAACACCGTCTCGTGCCCCTGGCCCTGGCTCTGCGTGCCGACCTTGGCGACCAGCCGCTCGGCCTCGACATGCACGATCGTGTGCTCGTCGGCGATGCCGCCGGTTCCGTGCAGGTGGCAGGAGAGGCCGAGGCCGCGCCTCAGCCCCCGCGCCTCGCTTTCGGCGCGCCGCGCGGCGAAGCCGGGCTCGTCGGCGGCCCCGAGCGCGGCCTCCAACAGCCGCACGCAATCGGCCGCGTCGTAGGTGTAGCCGGTCGCCGCCTTGTAGGGCATGTCCTCGGGCTTCAGCAGGTTGAGCCGGCGCAGCTCGGCCGGGGTGCGCCCGGTCTCGTGGGCGGCGAGATCGACCAGCCGCTCGAGCAGGAACAGCGCTTCCGGCTTTCCGGCGCCGCGGATGGCATCGACCGGCACGGTGTTGGTGAAGGCGCAGTCGAAGTCGACGCGGATCGCCGGGATGCGATAGAGGCCGGAGATCACCTTGGCGAGGCCGGTGGTCGGGATCGAGGGCGCGAACATCGACACATAGGCGCCGAAATTGGCCTCGGCCTTCACGCGCACGCCGAGGAACCGGCCGTCCGCGTCGAGCGCCAGCTCGGCCGAGGCGACGAGATCGCGGGCATGGGTGTCGGCGATCGCGAGCTCGGAGCGCTCGCAGCTCCAGCGCAGGCCGCGGCCGAGCTTGCGCGTCGCCCAGGCGATCAGCGCCGCCTCGGTATAGAGCGGATATTTCGGGCCGAAGCCGCCGCCCACATCCTCGGTGATCAGCCTGAGCTTGTCCCTGGGCACGCCCAGCACGTGCTCGCACAGCAGCCGGTGCGGGATCTGCACGCCCTGGGAGGAAAGTGTGAGGGTGACGACGTCGTCGGCGTCGTCGTAGGCCGACCAGGCCGAACGCGGCTCCAGATAGTGCACGATCTGGCGCGGCGAGCGGATCGCGAGCTTGGTGACGTGCGCGGCCCCGGCGAAGGCGGCATCGGTCGCGGCCGCATCGCCCCGGCTCCAGCGGCACATGAGGTTGCCCGGCGCCTCCTCGTGCAGCAGCGGCGCCCCGGGCGCGAGCGCCTGTGCCACCGTCACGACGGCCGGCAGTTCCTCGTAGTCGATCGCCAGCAGCTCGGCGGCGTCGCGCGCCTGGTCGAGCGTTCCGGCCACGACCATCGCCACGATATCGCCGACATGGCGCACCTTGCCCACCGGCATCGGCAGATGCGGCGGCTCGCGATGGCGCCGGCCCTCGGCATCCTTGATCTCGCTGATGGCCGGCAGATGGCCGAGCCTGTCGGCGGCCGTGTCTTCGGCACTGTAGATCGCCGCGACGCCCGGCGCGGCGAGCGCTGCCTTCTTGTCGATGCCGGCGATGCGCGCATGCGCGTGCGGCGAGCGCACGAACAGCACGGCCAGCGCCTCGGCCGACGCCGTGTTGGCCGCATAGCGCCCGCGCCCCGTGAGGAACCGCCGATCCTCGCGCCGGGTGATCGGCTGGCCGATCCGGGCGGGTTTCTCGTGTCCCTCTCCCCCTAGCGGGGGAGAGGAGAATGAAATCGAAACCATCATCACGCCGCCATCACCTCGTTGATCACCGCGAGCGCCGTGTCGATGTCGGTGCGGGTGACGTCGAGGTGGGTGACGGCGCGGATGCGGGTCGCGGTGCTGGCGCCGAGGCCGACGCCGCGCTTGCGGCAGGCATCGACCAGCTTGGCCGCCGTCCAGCCCTGCTTCCTCACCTCGAAGAAGACGAGGTTGGTCTCCATGCGCGGCACGTCGATCTCGAGCCCCTTGATGTTGGCGATGCCTTCGGCGAGGCGCTGCGCATTCGCGTGGTCCTCGGCGAGGCGATTCCAGTTGTGGTCGAGCGCCCACAGGGCAGCGGCGGCGATGATGCCCGACTGGCGCATCGAGCCGCCCAGCATCTGCTTCTGCCGCCACGCCTCCCTGATGAACTCCTTCGAGCCGGCGAGGGTCGCGCCGACCGGCGCGCCCAGCCCCTTGGTGTAGTCGAGCCAGAGCGAGTCGACGCAGGCGGCGTAGTCGCTCGGGCGCGTGCCCGATTTCACGCAGGCATTGGCGAGCCGCGCGCCGTCCATGTGCATGGCCACGCCGGCGGCTCGGCCCACCTTGGTCACGCCTTTCAGGGTGTCGAGCGGCCAGACCGTGCCGAAGCCGCCGTTCGAGGTGTTCTCGACCGAGACCAGACGCGAGCGCGGCGCGTTGCGGATGGCGGGATCGCGCAGCGCCGCCTTGAGCTGGTCGCCGGTGAAGACGCCGTGCGCGCCCTCGACGGTGCGGATCATCACGCCGGCGTTCGCCGCCGGTCCGCCCGACTCCGAATTGAAGATGTGCGCGGTGCGGTCGGCGATCACCTCGTCGCCCAGCCGGCAGTGCACGCGGATCGCGATCTGGTTGGCCATCGTCCCGCTCGGCAGGAACACCGAGTCCTCCTTGCCCAGGAGCTCGCAGACGCGCTCGCGCAGGCGCTCGACGGTGGGGTCCTCGAACTTCTGCTCGTCGCCCACCTCCGCCTCGGCCATCGCCTTTCGCATGCCGGGCGAGGGCTTGGTCTTGGTATCGCTGTAGAGATCGATGAAGCGGTTTTGCATGGCGTGTCCGGTGCTCCTGCGCCACCATAGCGCGGAGGAACGGAAGGCGACGACCATGAAATTCACCTGGTTCCATCTGATGCCCTGGCCGTACATGCCGGACGACTTCCGGCAGAAGCACCGCTCGGTCTGGGTCGACCTCCCCAACCGCATGTACGAGCCCGAGCGCGGGCATAGCGTCTATCACCGGTATCTCGACCAGCTCGAATTCGCCGAGAGCGTGGGCTTCGACGGCATCGGCGTGAACGAGCACCACGCCAACGCCTACGGGCTGATGCCGTCGCCCAACATCATGGCGGCGACGCTGACGCGCCGCACCTCGAAGGCGGCGCTGGTGGTACTGGGCAACTCGATCGCGCTCTACAATCCGCCGCTGCGCGTGGCCGAGGAGTTCGCCATGCTCGACGTGCTGTCGGGCGGCCGGCTGGTCGCGGGCTTCCCCGTCGGCACCTCGATGGACACCAACTACGCCTACGGCACGATCCCCGCGCTCACCCGCGAGAAGTATGCCGAGGCGCACGAGCTGATCCGCAAGGCGTGGGCTGCCGACGAGCCGTTCGCCTTCAACGGCCGCTACACCAAGCTGCGCTACGTGAACTGCTGGCCCAAGCCGATCCAGCGGCCGGCGCCGCCGATCTTCATTCCCGGCGGCGGCTCGGTCGAGACCTACGACTTCTGCCTCGACAACACCTATTCCTATTCCTACCTGAGCTACTCGGGCTATCTGCGCGCCAAGCTCCTGATGGAGGGCTACTGGAAGCGGGTGGCGGAGCGGAAGGCGGACGAATCGCCTTACCGTGCGGGCTTCGCGCAGGTGATCTGCGTCGCCGACACCGACTCCGAGGCGGAGCGGCTCTACGGCCCGCATGTGAGCTACTTCTACAATCGCTGCCTGCACGTCTATCCAGGCTTCGCCGATGCGCCGGGCTATCGCACCATCAAGACCATCCAGACCGGCGCGCTGTCGCAGTTCACCCAGTCCGGCCGCGACTATCCCAACATGACCTGGAAGGACCTGACGGAGAACCGCTATGTCGTGGCGGGCTCGCCCGAGACCGTGCGCCAGCAGATGGAGGAGCTGATCCGGAGCCTGCGCGTGGGCAACATCTTCTGCCTCTTGCATGTCGGCGACATGCCGGACGACAAGGTGCGCCATTCGACCAAGCTCTTCGCCGAGAAGGTGATGCCGCACCTGCGCAACCTGTGGCCCGAATGGAACAACCACGACGATCGCTTCTGGATCCATCCCATGAACGAGCGCGTCGAGCTGAAGGTCGCTGCCGAATGAGCCGGCTTTTTTCTTCTGGACCGCGGGCCTCCGGCCCGCTCATGAGGCGGGCAAGATGCCCGCGGTCCGCATGAAGTCGAGACTCATCACCCTCAAACCCTCGGGCATGCGCATCGAGGTGGCGGAGGCAGGGAAGGGGCGCGATCTCCTGTTCCTGCATGGCGCCGGCGGGCACATGCTGAACGACCCGTTGCTCGCCGCGCTGGCCACGAAGTACCGGGTCGCGGCGCCGCTGCTGCCGGGCTACGGCCGGTCGGACGGCGAGGATGGACTGCGCGACATGCTCGACTTCACGCTGCACACGCTCGACGCGATGGCGAAGCTCGAGCTCGAGGCGCCGATCGTGGTCGGCCATTCGATGGGCGGCATGATCGCGGCGGAGATGGCGGCGATCGCCCGCACCGAGGTCGCGAAGCTTTGCCTGCTCGCGCCCGCCGGGCTGTGGCTCGACGACCATCCCGTCGTCGATATCTTCTCCAAGCTGCCCTACGAATTGCCGGCGCTCCTGTTCCACGACGCCGAGGCCGGCAAGAAGCTCATGACCGCTGGCGGCGGCGACATGAACGATCCGGAGTTCCTCAAGCAGTTCCTGGTCACCAACGCGCGGCGGCTGGGCATGGCGGGCAAGATCCTCTTCCCCATCCCCGACCGCGGGCTGGCCCAGCGGCTCCATCGCGTCATCGCCAAGACTTTGATCGTCTGGGGCCAGGAGGATGCGCTGATTCCGCCCGTCTATGGCGAGGCTTTCAGGAAGGCGATCCCCGGGTCGAAGCTGGTCAAGGTCGCCAAGGCCGGCCACGCCGTCGGCCAGGAAAGGCCCGATGCCGTGCTGAAGGCCATCCAGGCGTTCTTCTAGCTTTCACATTCTGTGTCATTCCGGGGATGACGCGATTCCAAGATCGCTGTCGTCACGGCCAAAGTGGCGTACTCTTCTTCGTCGATCAGAAGAGAGGGGAGGAGCCATGCGAGGGATTGTCGTGATGGCGGGGGCAGTGCTGGCGCTGGCTGGCGCGGCGCAGGCGCAGCCGGTGGCCTATAGCTGGACCGGCATGGGCACCAACGTGCAGGGCAGCTCGAAATGCCCGACCTACAAGATGACCATCGATGTCACGCTGGAGGGCAGCAAGGTGACCGGCCGCTTCCAGCAGCAGGGACGCCCCGAGCGGCATTTCGAGGCGGCGCTCGGCGCCGACCGCGCGTTCAGAACCAAAGCCGAGGTCGGCGGCGGCGGCACGATGGACGTCATCGGCTCGCTGAAGGAAGGCGACAGCACCGTGGTCCTCGACGGCTACTGCAAGTTCGGCGGCACGCTCACGAAGAAGTAGGCCGTTCGGGTACCGACAGCGCGATCTCGGCCAGGCAGGTCTGCCGCGCGAGGCTGTAGTTGGAGAAGGTGCGCCAGCGGTCGTCGTTGAGGCGCAGGTCCGACAGATCCGGCAGGTCCAGGCATCGCCACTCGCCGCGCGGCGGCAACCGGCTCGACGTCTCGCCGCCGTACTGGAACACGAAGGCCGCCGGCGTGCCGTCCGCCTTGAAGCCGATCGCGTGCGGGGCGAAATGCCGTTCGCCGTCCTTGTGGCGGCCGGTGACGCAGCGCCTCTCGCGTATTGCCTGCTCCAGGATCTCGAGCGTCATGCCTCGCGGCCGCCTCAGGGGGCGAGAAGGGCGTCGTAGCCTTGCCGGTTGAACTGGAGCAGGCAGAAGCCGTGGCCGAACGGATCCGCGAGCATGGCGATTCTTCCGTAGGCGGCGTCCCTGGCCGGCGCCTCGAGCGTCGCGCCCGCGGCGACGGCGCGCGCGACGGCGGCCTCCACATCGTCGACGACGATGTCGGCATGGACCGGCGTCCAGTGCCTGTCATAGCGCCGCAGATCGCCGCCCGCGCCCACGGTGCCCGCCTTCTTGGTCAGGAGATAGACCGTGGCGGGCCAGCCCAGCAGCTCGACGAAATCCATGCCGAACCGGCGGCCGACCTTCAGATCGAACGCCGTCGTGTAGAAGCGGACGCCCGTCTCGACATCGGGCACATCGATATTGAGCAGCAGTGTCATCGCTGGCCTCCAGGCGGAATGATTGCCGATGCCGCCGGTCTCCGTTCCTCAGGCGTCCATGACGACGGCCACACGTCCGGTGACGCTGCGTTCCAGCAGCGCCTGCAGGGCGGCGGCCGCCTCGTCCAGCCGGAAGGTCCGGTCGACATGCGGCCGGCATCGGCCCGCTTCGCACCAGGCGCGGATACGCTCCATCAGCGCGAAGGTTCGTCCGGCCTGCTCGAAGCGCGCGTCGTGCGGGCTCCAGCCGACATAGTAGCCGTAGTTGAAGCCCATCACCGCGATCGACTTCACCAGCAGGATGTTGGCCGGCACCTGCGGGATCGCGCCGCCGGCGAAGCCGATCGGGCAGATGCGGCCCTCGACCGCCAGGCAGCGCAGCGACTGCGTGAACACATCGCCGCCCACCGGATCGTAGACGCGATCGACGCCGCGGCCGGCGGTGAGCTTCAGGACCTCCGTGCGGAAGTCGCGCGTGCCGTAGTCGATCACGTGATCGGCGCCGTGTGTCCGGGCGAACGCCGCCTTGCGCGTGCCGCCGGCGGTCGCGATCACGGTCGCGCCCAGGATCTTGCCGATCTCGACCGCGGCCACGCCGACGCCGCCCGCCGCCGCATGCACCAGCAGCGTCTGGCCCTCCCTGAGGTCGAGAACGGAGGGCCAGGTGAGGGCGGCGGCCGAGGTCGGGTAGGAGATGGCGAGCTGGATCGCCTCGACGAAGCCCACATTGGCCGGCTTGGGGAATACGTTCACCTCGTGCGCCACGGCTTCCTCGGCGAGCCCGCCCCAGTCGAGCACGGCCACGACCTCGTCGCCGACCTTCACGCGCCTGCAGGCGGGATCGGCGTCGATCACCACGCCCGAGACCTCGGTGCCCGGCGCGAAGGGCAGCGGCGGCTTGCGCTGGTACTTGCCGGCGATCACCAGCGTCGTGGCAAAGCTCACGCCCGCCGCGCGCACCTGGATCCGCACCTGCCCCGGCTTCAGGGCTGGCCGCGCGACGTCGCGCAGCCGGAGATCCTCCGGCCCACCCCATCTCTCGCACATCATCGCTTTCATGGGGCCAGCCTACATCAGGCATCTGCCGTGTCACGCCGGGCCACGAGATCCCTCGGCTTCGCCTCGGGATGACACATCATCGCTGGTCCGAAGATCGTGTCATCCCGAGCGACAGCGAGGGATCTTTCACAAGAGCGAGGCTATCCCCATCGCCTTCCCGAACCGGTGGCTGCAGTCGAGCGGGTCGCCGTACTTGCGGTGACGGGCGGTGTGCTGCGCGGCGGCGAGGAGCAGGCGGTCGCGGTCGGGACTGCGGTTCTTGGCATAATCCTCGAGCAGGCAGAGCACGATCTCCTGGTTGTGGGGATCGTTGCCCAGCCGGCTGGCCGCCAGCGCCAGAGCGCGCACCAGCGGCGCGCGGTCGTGTCCACTGTCGAGATAGGCCTGCGTCCAGCCCACCGCCTTGGGCGCATCGAGCGCCAATGTCGCCGCCTCGACGGCGGCCGCCAGCCGGTCGGCGTCGAAGCCTTCGACGTTCGACGGCCTCTCGATGCGCGGCGGCAGCAGGTCGCCGGTCAGCTTCTGGTGGAAGGCGTTCTGGTTGAGGTAGGCGGCGGCGAGATAGAGCAGCTTGATGCGTTGCGGATGGTCGAAGGTGTCCCAGAACCAGCCGAGCGTGTTCACGTACTCGTAGCAGTGCTGCGGCAGGGAGAAGTTGAGCTCGCTGTGCGTCTCCAGCACGACCTGCGCGGCGCCGATCTGCAACGCGTCGAGGATCGAGCGCGGATCCCTGCCGGCCTTCAGGAGCTTCGTGACCTCGAGGAGATAGCCGGGCTCGGGCGCGCGCAGCGTGACCTCGACCAGCGCCTCCGACTCGGCCTTGTCGAGCGCCGTCCTGCTGGCAAGCAGGGCGCGCTCCTGCCCGGTCGTGCCGGCATAGGGCACGGCATGCAGCACCTGGCCTTCGAGATAGACGGTGACCGCGTTGCAGGCGCTCTCGTAGAGCGAGTACCAGCGCGGGCCGACGGCGATGTCGAGCGCGCCGGCATAGAGCACGTCGTGGGCGGCCGCCCAGCCAATCGCCTCGCCCAGCTCGACGGTGGCACGGGCGCGGAAAGATTTGTGGCCGGTGGTGTAGGAGCGGTTCTGGAATGCGCGGTCCTGCACGTCGATCAGGCCGGCGAAGACGAGCTCGGCCAGAGCGGCGCGCCGCTCGGCAGGGTTGGCCATGAGACCCAGGAAGACGCGATAGGCCTCGCTCACCTGGCCGCGATGCACCAGCGTCATCCAGCGGCCGAGCCGCTCCTTCAGCGGCCCGTCGAGCGCGAGCGGCTCCTGGTCGGGCCAGTGGACCAACGGTGCGGGCGGCGGGCCGTCCGGCACCTGCAATCCCCGCGAATAGTGGCCCGGCGCCTTGCCGATCTTCTGGTTCCAGATGTCGAGGCCGGTCGGGATGTACCAGACGGTCTGCGCCATCGGCAGGCCCGACGCCGCGCCCGGCAGCATCCTGGAGAGATGCAGCGTCGCGCGGGCGCTGAGCAGGCAATGGTCGTTGTTGACGAAGTTCACGTAGCCGTCGTCGAGGCGCTCGTGATAGGGCACGTGCGTGTAGGGCGCGTGGATGCGCACCCCCTCGCGCAGCATCTCGGTCAGGGGCCGGCCGTCCTTCGCCAGCTTGTAGTAGACCTCGCTCGCGCCCTTCTGGTCGCGGTCCAGGATGCGCGCCTCGAGCGCGGCATAGAGAGGATCCGAACGCGGAGCGGCGAGGGATGAGGTGTCCGGCGACATGGGCGGCCTCCGTCGAGGCCGTCATTAGACGCCCGACGCGGCAGGCTTCCAAGCCGTCATAGCGACTGAAATTCGTATCGTGGCACGGCGAACGCGGGGAACGGCAAAAGGTTGCCGGCGCCGTCGAGCGGCGGCGTCGCAGGCAGTCGCGCGTCCGAACATCACACCATCTTGCCGTCGCCCGGCGGCGACCGATGTCTGATGCGAGCGATGGCTGAGATGACAGACCAGGTCGAAAAGTTCCCTCCCGTCGAGGCGACACGCCGCGACTTCCTGCTCGCGGCGGCGGGCGCCATGACCGCGGTCGGCGCCATCGCCACCGCCTGGCCCTTCATAAACTCTCTCAATCCCGCCGCCGACGTGATCGCGGCGGGCGCGCCCGTCGATGT
This sequence comes from Enhydrobacter sp., assembly GCF_030246845.1. Classification (NCBI taxonomy): domain Bacteria; kingdom Pseudomonadati; phylum Pseudomonadota; class Alphaproteobacteria; order Hyphomicrobiales; genus Enhydrobacter; species Enhydrobacter sp. The sequence continues at coordinate 5,378,442 of NZ_CP126889.1, read as the reverse complement.
CGACATCTCGAAGGTGCAGGGCGGCCAGCAGATCACGGTGCTCTGGCGCAGCCGGCCGATCTTCATCATGCATCGCACGCCCGCCGCGCTCGACATGCTGCGACAGGCGCGCGACACCGACCTGCTCGCCGACCCGGACTCCACCGTCCTCCAGCAGCCCGAATACGCCAGGAACTGGCACCGCTCGATCAAACCGGAATACCTGGTCGTCGTCGGCATCTGCACGCATCTCGGCTGCATCCCGCAGCTCAGGGCGGCGCCCGGCGGCGATCTCGGCCCGAGCTGGCCGGGCGGCTTCTTCTGCCCCTGCCACGGCTCGCGCTACGATCTGGCGGCCCGCGTCTTCAAGGGCGTGCCGGCGCCCTACAACCTACCCGTGCCGCCCTATCGTTTTGTCAAGGACACGGTCCTGCGCATCGGCGAGAATCCGCCGGGCCCCGGCTCCGACTTCGACCTCCGCTCGATCGTGCAGATCTGACCGTTGCAATGATGGTGTCATCCCGAACGAAGTGAGGGATCTTTCGCGGCGTCCACCAAAGATCCCTCGCTGCGCTCGGCATGACACCGATGTGCGGTCCCTCAGCGTCACGCCCACGGTCCGAACGGCGGCATGTCCTTGCTGGGTCTGAGCGGGAAGTTGGGGGCACGCTTCTCGAAGAAGGAGCGGATGCCTTCCTGCGCATCGGCGCTCGCGGCCAGGTAGCCGACGCACTGCAGGTCGAGCGTGACGGCGTCGAGCGGATCCTGTGCACCCCACATGCTCCACATCAGCCGGCGATTGACGGCGGCGGCGACGGCGGAGGAGCTGCCGGCAGCAAACTTGCGCGCCAGCGCGCGGGCGGCCGGCAGCAACTCGTCGGGCGCATGGACGGAGCGCACGAGACCGCCCTTCAGCGCCTCCTCGGCGCCGAACAGCTCGGCCGACATCACCCATTCCTGCGCCTGCTGCATGCCGACCAGCCGCGGCAGGAACCAGCACGAGCCCGCCTCCATCGCCATGCCGCGCCTTTTGAACACGAAGCCGATCTTGGCGCTCGTCGACATCATGCGGATGTCCATCGGCAGGCACATGGTGATGCCGACGCCGACCGCCGCGCCGTTGATCGCCGCCACGATCGGCTTCAGGCAGTTGAAGATCGCGAGCGTGATCGAGTCCTTCGCCTCGCGCTTCTGCGGCTTGCTGCCGTCGTTCCAGACCTTGAAGGCGCCGCAGCCGCCCGAGATGTCGGCGCCGGCGCAGAAGGCGCGGCCGGCGCCCGTCACCACGATCGCCCGTACCTCGTCCATCGCGTTCATGCGCTGGAAGAAGTCGATCAGCTCTCGGCTCATCGTCGTGTCGAAGGCATTGAGCTTGTCCGGGCGGTCGAGCGTCACGGTCATGACGCCGTCCGCCAGATCGGTCTGCAGGGCCTCGTAGGTCGTCTCGTGGGTCATGCGCTGAGCTCCTTCTCGCATTTCCGCCACGCAAGACCGAATGTCGTTGCGTGACCGCGTGGTTTACGAAACCATCGCCGCCCCGACCCCGATTCGCAATCCTGGAGGAAGCCCATGCCCGATCTTCTCAAGTCCGTCGAGGATGGCGTGATGAAGCTCACGTTCAACCGGCCCGACGCCATGAACGCACTCAGCCGCGACATGATGACGGCGCTGAGCTCCTCGCTCGAGGAGGCGGCGGGCTCGCGCGAGATCGGCTGCGTGGTGGTGCGGGGGGCGGGCGACAAGGCCTTCTGCGCCGGTGGCGACGTGAAGTCGATGGCGGCCGGGCGCGACCAGGACAAGACCTACGAGGACAAGGTCCACGACCTGCGCGAGCGCATGCGCGTCTCGGAGCTGCTGCACGAGATGGGCAAGCCCACCATCGCCATGGTGAACGGCGTGGCCGCCGGCGCCGGCCTCTCGATCGCGCTGGCCGCCGACATGCGTTTCGCGGCGAAGAGCGCGCGCATGACGACCGCCTTCGCCAAAGTCGGCTTCTCGGGCGATTTCGGCTCGCACTACTTCCTGCACAAGCTGGTCGGCACGGCCAAGGCGCGCGAGCTCTACTTCACCGCCGAGATCCTGAACGCCGAGCAGATGGAGAAGCTCGGGCTCGCCAACCGTGTCATCGAGGATGTGAACCTCGAGAGCGAGACCATGACCTTCGCGAAGAAGCTCGCTGCGGGACCGCGCGTCGCCTGGTGGCACGTGAAGAAGAACATGAAGGTCGCGGAGGAAGGGACGCTCGCCGAGGCGCTCGACAGCGAGGCCGCGCGCATGATCCGCACCGGCGAGACCAACGACCACAAGGAAGCCGCCCGCGCCTTCGTCGAGAAGCGCGCCCCGGTGTTCAAGGGGAACTGACCTCGTGTCATCCCGAGCGCCGCGAGGGATCTTTCATCGCATTGCCAAAGATCCCTCACCGCGTTCGGGATGACACGGTCGCTCTTTTGGCCACGTAGACTTTGAATTTCGTGATCGCCCCCGCGATGCCTCTCGGCATCGCCACGATGGCGGCGATCATCAGGGCGGCGTAGAGCAGTGCCGACAGGCCCTTGCCCCAGCTCGCGACGACGCCCGGCAGGAATTCCAGCACCACCCCGCCGATGACGGCGCCCCAAAGGGAATACATGCCGCCCACGATGACGCCGAACAGCATCTGGACCGAGAGCGCGAAGTTGTAGGCGGTCGGCCCGACGAAGCCGAACTGGCAGGCCGACAGGCAGCCGGCGAGCGCGAGATAGGCACCCGCCATGCCCGATGCCGCTGCGCGCAGATGGACGACGTTGACGCCCTGCGCCGCGGCGGCGAGATCGTGGTCGCGGGCGGCCATCAGGGCGCGGCCGGAGCGGCTGGCGACGAGGTTGGCCGCCACCCAGACGCCGCCTGCGAGCAGCGACAGGGCGATCAGGAAGGACCAGCGGTCATTGCTCAGGAACGCGAATGGCGAGGCGAAGGCGTCGACCGACAGACCTTGAACGCCGCCGGTCCAGCGCTCGATCACACGCCAGCGCAGGAGCTGCGGGAAGGCGATGGCCAGCGCATAGCCGATCAGCGCCTGCGTCCACAGGCTGTGGCCGCCCGCCACGCGGCCGAGCCCGTAGCCCGCGGCGAAGCCCACCAGCGGGGCCACGACGAGGGCGAGATAGACCGGCAGCACGGTATGGTTGACGAGCAGCGCCGCCGCATAGCCGCCCATGCCGAAGAGCGCGGCCTGCGCGAAAGTGAACTGGCCGCTCACGCCGCTCAGCACCACGAGGCCGAGAAGCGCGATCGCCCAGATCGTGGCTTCGGCGAAGCGAAAGACGACGAAATTCGGGAAGCAGAACGAGAGCGCGGCCGCTGCCACGAAAGCCATGGTCGCCACGGTCCGCATGGCGCTAGCATAGACCGCGACGCCAGGAATTGGGAGGCAGGCCATGAAGCTCCGGCAATGCGTGTTCGTCGCCAGGGATCTCGAAAGCTCGCGCGAGGAGCTCTGCGACACGCTCGGCCTCGAGGTCGCCTATCGCGATCCCGGCGTGGCCAAGTGGGGGCTGGCAAATGTCGTTTGCCCGACGGGGCACGATTTCCTCGAGATCGTGTCGCCGACGCGCGACGGCACCTCGGCCGGCCGCTATATCGAGCGGCGCAAGGGCGACGGCGGCTACATGGTGATCCTGCAGGTGGCCGACGCCGTCGCCGAGCGCGAGCGCGTGACGGCGCTCGGCGTGCGCGCGGTCGAGCAGAAGGACCAGCCGGAATACAAGTACACGCACTTCCATCCGGCCGACACCGCGGGCGTTCTGCTGTCGCTCGACCAGACGGTCGCGCCGGCCGGCACCGATCCGAAGCTCTGGTGGCCGCCCGCGGCCAGGGACTGGCTGAAGCATGCGCGCTCGGACGTCACCAACGGCCTCGCCGGCGTCGAGATCCAGTGCGTCGATCCCGACAAGGCGGCGGCGCTATGGTCGAGGATCCTGAACCGCCCGGCGAAGGACGACATCATCCGTCTCGACGACGACGGCGAGGTCCGCTTCGTGCCCATCGCCGACGAGCGCGGGCCCGGCGTCTCGGCCTACGACGTGCGCGTGGTCGACCGCGACCGCGTCGTCGCCGCGGCGAGGAAGCGCCACAAGCAGCACGGCGTCGGCCAGGTCGAGGTCTGCGGCTGCCGGATCAATTTGGTGTAGGACGCGCAAAGCAAAGATCCCTCGGCTTCGCCTCGGGATGACACAGGAAAGAAGGATGTATCATCCCGAGCGAAAGCGAGGGATCTTTCCTCGATGCTGGATCAAGCCGCGATCGCCCGCGCGAGCCGGCCGCGGATCATCGCCTCGGCCTCGCCGACGATGCGCTCGACCAGCTCCTTGCAGGTCGGGATGTCGTGGATCAGGCCCATGCAGGTGCCGGCGGACCAGATGCCGTGCTCGAGATCGCCGGTCTCGTAGACGATCCTGCCCTTGGCGCCGGCGATGTGAGGGCCGATCTCGGCGATCGACTTGCCTTCGCCTTCCATCTCGATCGCCTTCCTGGCGACGGAGTTGCCGTAGACGCGGCTGGTGTTGCGCATGGTGCGCAGGATCAGCGCCGTGCTGCGCTCGTCGGAGGCGACGATCTTCTCCTTCACCTTCTGATGGATCGGCGCCTCTTTCGTCGCCATGAAGCGCGTGCCCATGTTGATGCCCTCGCAGCCCAGCGCCAGCGCGGCGACGAGGCCGCGTGCGTCGGCGAAGCCGCCCGAAGCGATCATCGGGATCTTGATGACATTGGCCGCCGCGGGCAGCAGCACGAGGTTGGGGACGTCGTCCTCGCCGGGGTGGCCGGCGCACTCGAAGCCGTCCATCGAGATCGCGTCGACGCCGACCTTCTCGGCCGAGATGCCGTGGCGCACCGAGGTGCATTTGTGGATCACCTTGATGCCTGCCGCCTTCAGCTTGGGCAGGAAGGGCTTGGGATTGTTGCCGGCGGTCTCGACGATCTTGATGCCGGAGTCGACGATCGCGTCGATGTACTCGTCATAGGGCCGCGGCACCAGGGTCGGCAGGATGGTGAGGTTCACGCCGAACGGCTTGTCGGTCATCTCGCGGCAGCGCTCGATCTCCTTGCGCAAATCCTCGGGCGTCGGCTGGGTGAGGCCGGTGAGGAAGCCGAGCGCCCCGGCATTGGCGACCGCCGAGGTGAGCTCGGCGCGCCCGACCCACTGCATGCCGCCCTGCACGATCGGATGCTGCACGCCGAACATCTCGGTGAAACGCGTCTTGATCATCTCTGCCGGTCTCCCGCTGGATTCGCTCGCGCCGAGCATTTAGCGAACCGGGGGCGGGCCTGCCAGTCCACCGACCGTATGCCGGTCATGCCTTCCGCAGAACGAATTCTCCTTGTCGTCCCGGGCGCAGTCAGGCGTTGCCGGCCAGCGCGCGCACGAGATCGGCGAGCGCCAGCGAGGCGGTGAGGCCGGGCGATTCGATGCCGAACAGGTTGATCAGCCCGGGCACGCCGTGCTCGGCCGGCCCCTGGAGCACGAAATCCTGCGCCGGTGCGCCCTGCGGCACGATCTTGGGCCGGATGCCGGCATAGCCCGGCTGCAGCGCGCCGTCCTTCAGCCCGGGCCAGTAGCGGCGCACGGCCGCATAGAACTTGTCGGCGCGATGCGGATCGACCGTGTAGTCGATGCCGTCGATCCATTCGACGTCGGGCCCGAACTTCGCCTGGCCGCCGAGATCGACCGTGATGTGCACACCGAGCCCGCCCGGCACCGGAACGGGATAGATCAGGCGCGAGAATGGCGACTTTCCGGTCAGCGTGAAATAGTTGCCCTTGGCGTAGTAAGGTTCGGGGATGCGTTCCTTGGGCATGCCCTCGAGCTTGCGGGCAAGCAGGGGCGCGTGGAGGCCGGCCGCGTTCACCACCAGACGGCAACGAAGCTTCATCGGCTCGGTTCCGCCGACCTCGAGCTCGATGCCGTCCTCGCTCACGCGGCCGCGCTCGACCGGGCTCAGGAAGGCGAACATCGCGCCGTTCTCCTCGGCGTCGCCCTGCAGCGCCAGCATGTAGCCGTGACTGTCGACGATGCCGGTCGCGGGCGAGAGCAGGGCGGCGGTGCATTTCAGGTTGGGCTCGAGGGCCATCGCGTCGGCCGCGCCCAGCAGCCGCATGCCTTCCACGCCGTTGGCCTCGGCACGGCCCTTGATCTCAGCCAGCTTCTCGCTCTCGGCCTCGCTGGTGGCGACGATCAGCTTGCCGCAATTGAGGTGCGGCACGCCGTGCTCCTTGCAGTAGGCATAGAGAAGGCGCCGGCCGGCCACGCAGGTGCGCGCCATCAGGCTGCCTCTGGGATAGTAGATGCCGGCATGGATGACTTCGGAATTGCGCGACGAGGTCTCGGTGCCGATCGAGTCGGCCGCCTCGACGACGATGACCTCACGGCCGGCGAGGGCAAGGGCGCGCGCCACCGCGAGCCCCACGACACCGGCGCCGACCACGACGCAATCGGCGCTTTCGAACGAGGACGAACTCATGGCGCGCATGCTAGAGAGACCGCGGTGAGTAGACCAGTGAGACGAATATTCCCGCCGCCTTCCAGCTCCTTTTGTGTCATCCCGGGCTTGTCGCACTCTCAGGGGTGGACGCTCATGTTCTTCCGGACCGCGAGCCTCCGGCTCGCTCATGAGCGCGCTGGAAGCGCGCGGTCCATCCTGAAATGAAAGGCGCGCTGGTCACGGGGGCGGGTATCAGGATCGGCCGCGCGCTGGCGCGCGCGCTGGCGGCGGAAGGGTATTTCGTGTTCGTGCATCACAATCGCGCTGCCGAGGGCGCGCGCCAGACGGTGGCGGCGATCGTCGAGGCCGGCGGGCGGGCGAAGGCGGTGCGGGCCGACCTCGCCTCCGCAAGGCAGGCCGAGGCGCTGGTGGCACGCTGCCGCGCGCCCGGCGTGCGGCTCGTCTGTCTGGTGAACAACGCCTCGCTGTTCCAGCTCGATCGCGTGCCGACCGCGACGGCCGCCGGCTTCGACCGGCACATGGCGGTCAACCTGCGCGCGCCGCTGCTTTTGTCGCAGGCGCTGGCGCGGCAGCTTCCCGAGGGCGAGACCGGCGTGATCGTGAACCTGCTCGACCAGAAGCTGTTCAACCTCAACCCCGATTTCCTGACCTACACGCTCTCCAAGATCGGCCTGCAGGGCCTGACGACGCTGCTCGCCCAGGCCTTCGCGCCGCGGCTGCGCGTCGCCGGCATCGCGCCGGGCCTGACGCTGCGCAGCGGCAGCCAGACCGACGCGCGCTTCGCCGAGCAGCACGCCGCCAATCCGCTGCGGGTCGGGGTCACGACCGAGGATCTGGTGCGGGCGCTGCGCTTCGTCCTGGCGACGCCGAGCTTCACCGGCGATACGATCGTCGTCGATAGCGGCGAGCACCTGACCGGCCGGCCGCGCGACATCGCCTTCGACAAGAGAAAGAAGAAGAGCTGACATGGCCCGCGAGATGGCCCCCGAGATGGATCGCCGCATCTTCATCCGCGACTTTCGCCTGAAGGTCTCGATCGGCATCCACGACTTCGAGAAGGAGGGGCCGCAGACCGTCATCGTCAACGTGGACCTGCACCTCGCGCCGGCGGACAAGGCGCACGGCGATCGCATCGCCAACGTGCTGAACTACGATATCGTGCATGACGGGATCGTGGCGCTCGCGGGCTCCCGTCACTTCAACCTGCAGGAGACGCTGGTCGAGGCGATCCTCGATCTCTGCCTCGCCCAGCCCGGCGTGATCGAGGCGCGCGTCTCGACCGAGAAGCCCGACGTCTACGGGGATTGCCGGGTCGGCTACGAGGCCAGGCGCCGCCGCGCCGGCCGCTGAGCGAGGTCGTGTCCGGTCCTGCAGCCAGCGCGGTGCGGCGCGCGACCTTGGTGCTTCTGCTGTCGGCACTGATCTGGGGCGCCATGATCCCGGTGCTGGGCGACCTGGCGCAGCACTACGACAAGTGGCTGCTGGCGTGGCTGCGCTACCTGCTCGGCATGCCAGTGCTGTGGCTGGCGATGCTGGCGACGAAACGACCGGTCGCCCGGCCGCGGCCGCTGCACGCCGGTCAGCTCCTGCAGCTCGGCGCGGCGATGACGGCCTTCTCGGTGTTTTACACATTCGGCGTGGCGCACGCCCATCCCGCGACTGCCGCCATCGTGCTGATGTGCGGGCCGATCTGGGCGACGCTGCTGGCGCGCCTGATGCTGGGCGCGCGCACGCCGCCGGGCTTCGCGCTGACCCTCGCCCTCGTGGTCGCCGGCGGGATCCTGGTCGTGCTGGGCGCGCCCGGCCGGGCCTCCGGCGGCTTCGGCCTTCGCGGCGGAGAGATCCTGCTGGTGGTCGCCCAGCTCTGCTGGAGCTGGTACTCGATCCGCGCCCAGCAGTGGCTGGCCGATCGCGGCCAGATCGCGCTCTCGGCGCTCACCTCGACCGCGGCCAGCGTCCTGCTGGGGCTGGTCTGCCTCGTGGTGTGGGCGACGGTGGGCATCGACTGGCCGACCGAGATTCCGAGCGCGGTCGACATCGGCATGATGGCCTGGGTGGGCGTTCTGGGCGTCGCCGTCGCGATCGTGCTGTGGAACGTCGGCGTGTCGATGGTGGGCGTGGCCGTGGCGTCGCTCTTCTCCAACTCGGCGCCGGTCTTCGCCATCGGCGTGGCGGCGCTGATGGGGATCGAGCCGACCTGGCTGCAGCTCGCGGGCGGCGCGGTCGTCATGGCGGGAATCGCGCAGCTCCAGCTTCGCCAGATGCGGCGCAGCCAACAATGACCGGCGCCGGCCGCCATCACCTGCTGGGCGCCTTCGCCGCCATGCTGTTCGTGGGCGCGAGCTGGGGCGCCAACCTGCCCGTCACCAAGGTGATGCTGCGCTACTACGACCTGCTCCCCATGGCGGCGCTCAGGACGGCGGTCGCGGCGCTCTCGCTCGCGCTGCTGCTCGCCGTCGTGGAAGGCCGGACGGCACTCCGGATCGACCTCGGCCTGCGCCGCTTCCTGTCGCTCGGGCTGATGATGGGGACCTTCTATGCCTGCTACGCGCTCGGCATCTACTACAGCAACCCCATCACCGCGGCAGCGGTCCAGGTGGCGGGCCCGCTGGTCTCGGCGGCGACGGTGCGCGCGGTCACCGGGGCGCGCTTCGATCCCGGATTCGGCGTGGCGATGCTGCTCACCGTGCTGGGCGGGCTGATCCTGTCGGCCAGCAGCCTGTTCGGCAGCCGCGTCACCTTCGGTGGCGGCGAGATCATCGTGCTGCTGAGCAATGTTCTCTGGACGCTCTACAGCCTGCGGGCGCAGGAATGGTTCGACCGCGCGAGCCAGCTCCACCGCACCTACGTCGCCTCCCTGTCGGCGACGGGCTGGCTGGCGCTCGTGGCCGTCGCGCTGGTGATCGCCGGCCGGTCGCGCTCGCCATTCGGGGTGTCGGACGCCTGGGTATGGACGCAGTTCCTGGTCGTGGCCGTGCTGGCGAGCGGCATGGGCGGCTATTTCTGGAATGTCGGCGCGAGCCGGCTCGGCGTCGCGATCGCCTCGCTCTGGGTGAACCTGGTGCCGTTCTTCGCCGTCCTGTGGGCGATGGCCTACGGCTTCATGCCCAACGGCTACCAGATCGCGGGCGGCTTGGTGGCGCTCGGCGGGGTGGTGTACATGCAATGGCGCAAATTGCAGATCACGAGTCCGGTCCCGACATGAGCAAATCCCTGAAGGTACGCGGCTGCCGCTGGATCGACGTGCCCGGCGCATCGGATGCGCGCGGCAGCGTCAACTTCCTCGAGCTCGGTCAGGCGCTGGATTTTCAGCCCAAACGCATCTTCTGGCTGCATCACGTCGCGCCCGGCCAGTGGCGCGGCCGCCACGGCCACCGCGACTCGCAGCTCGTCCTGGTGGCCCTGAATGGTCACTGCCGGCTCCATCTCGATGACGGTAGCGTGCGGGAAATCGTGCCGCTCGACGATCCGGCACGGGCGCTCTACATGGCCCCGTGGGTGTGGCACGAGCTCACCGACTTCGCCGCCGGCACGGCCGTGATGGTGATCGCCTCGTCGCTCTACGAGGAGGCCGAGTATCTGCGCGACTACGACGTGTTCAAACGTGAAGTGAAAGGACGCCGGGCGTGATCCCCTTCCTCGACATGAAGTCGGCCTATGCCGAGCTGAAGCCCCAGCTCGACGCCGCCTATGCACGGGTGATGGAGTCGGGCTGGTTCGTGCTCGGCAAGGAGGTCGAGGCGTTCGAGGCCGAGTACGCGGCCTTCTGCGGCACGAAGCATTGCGTCGGCCTCGGCAACGGGCTCGAGGCGCTGGAGCTTGTGCTGCGCGCCTGGGACCTGGGGCCGGGCGACGAGGTGATCGTGCCCTCCAACACCTATATCGCGACCTGGCTCGCGGTGACGGCGGTGGGCGCCACGGTCGTGCCGGTCGAGCCGACGCCGGAAGGGCCGAACATCGATCCGGACCGCATCGCGGCCGCGATCACGCCGCGCACGCGGGCGATCATGCCGGTGCATCTCTACGGCGAGCCGGCCGACATGGACGCGATCATGGCGCTGGCCAACCGGCACGGCCTCGAGGTGATCGAGGACGTGGCGCAGGCGCAGGGCGCGAAGGTGCGCAATCGGCGGACAGGATCGCTGGGCCATGCCGGCGCGCACAGCTTCTTCCCGACCAAGAACATTGGCGCCTATGGCGACGGCGGCGCGGTCACGACAGACGACGCGGCGCTGGCCGACCGGCTGCGCGTGCTGCGCAACTACGGCAGCAAGGTGAAGTACGTGAACATCGAGCGCGGCTACAACTCGCGCCTCGACGAGATGCAGGCGGCCTTGCTGCGCGTGAAGCTCGGGGTGCTCGACGCCTGGAACGAGCGTCGCCGGCGCGTCGCCGCGCGCTACGACGACAGGCTGGCTGGCATCCCCGGGCTCGGCCTGCCGCGCGCACCGCAATGGGCGGAGCCGGTCTGGCATCTCTACGTCGTGCGCACCGTCCGCCGGAAGGAATTGATGGCGGCGCTCGAGAAGGCCGGCATCGGCTCGCTGATCCACTATCCGATCCCGCCCCATCTGCAGGAGGCCTATGCCGATCTGCGGCAGGGCAAGGGCTCCTATCCGCTGGCCGAGACGCTGGCCGACACGGTGCTCAGCCTGCCCATGGGCCCGCACATGACCGACAGCGCCGTCGACGAGGTCGCCGCCGTCGTGCGTCGCACGCTGACAGCGAATTAGCCGTGTCATCCCGAGCCGAAGGCGAGGGATCCTTCGCGACGTCGATCAAAGATCCCTCGCTGCGCTCGGGATGACACTGTGTTTTCGTAGCCTGCATCTATGCCGGCGCTATAGTTTCTTCGGTACAGGGAGGAAACGCGATGAAGCTCGGGCTCTCGATCGGCTATTCGAAGGCGCAGCTCGACATCCCGGTGGAGCTCGTGCAGCGCGCCGAGGAGCTGGGCTACGACTCGGTCTGGACTGCCGAGGCCTACGGATCGGATGCGGTGACGCCGCTGGCCTACCTCGCGGCCAAGACGAGCCGCATCAAGCTCGGCACCGGCATCATGCAGCTCGCCGCGCGCACGCCCGCCAATGCCGCGATGTCGGCGGCGACGGTCGACGCCATGGCGGGCGGCGGCCGCTTCATCGCCGGCATCGGCGTGTCGGGACCGCAGATCGTCGAGGGCTGGTACGGCCAGCCCTGGGGCAAGCCCTATTGGCGCATGCGCGACTACGTGGCGATCATGCGCAAGATCTTCGCCCGCGAGGCGCCGGTCACGCACGAGGGCCGGGAGATCTCGCTGCCCTACAAGGGCGAGGGCGCGACCGGGCTCGGCAAGCCGCTCAAGTCCATCCTGCACATGAACCCGCACATTCCGATCTACCTCGCCACGGGCAACGAGACGACAGTGAAGCTCACCGCCGAGATCGCCGACGGCTGGCTGCCGATGGGCTTCGTGCCGGGCGCCATGACGGAATACCGGCCGTGGCTGGAGGAGGGGTTCAGGCGCGCCGGCAACGGCAAGGGCTTCAAGGACTTCACCATCCAGGCCTCGGTCCATGTCGAGGTCGATAACGACGTGAAAGGGGCGCTGCAGCGGCTGAAGCCGGAAGTGGCCCTCTATGTCGGCGGCATGGGCCACAGGACCAAGAACTTTCACAACGACATCATGGTGCGGCGCGGCTTCGGCGATGCGGCCATGCGCATCCAGGAGCTCTACCTCGCGCACCGCAAGGAGGAGGCGATCGCCGCCGTGCCCGACGAATGGGTCGACCTGAAGTCGCTGGTCGGCCCGCCCGCCCGCATCCGGGAACGTTACCGCGCCTGGGAGGATTCGGGCGCCGATTCGCTCAGCGTGCGCTCACGCCAGCCCGAGGCCATCGAGGTGATGGCCCGGGCGGCGCGGCTCAATTGACCTAGGGGTAGCGCTCCGGCGGTGACGAGATGCCGTTGTAGTGGCGATAGTAGTCCCACTTCGACGTGTAGTAGTGGTTGTTGCTCGGATAGTAGCTGTAGCCGTAGCTCGGCGGGTAGCTGTAGCCGGGGGCATAGGCATAGTTGGGGCCGTAGCGATAGCCGTCCCGGTAATAGTAGGGCTGGCAGGCGGCCACGGTTCCGGCCAACGCCGCCAGCACCAGATAAGGGGCATATCTCATGACGATCTCCTTCGCTGCCGAGTCAACCCGCTTCCCGGCGCGCGGTTCCTGTCAGGAAGAGGGCTGAAAGATGAAGATCGGGGCGGTGATGTTCTTCACGGCGGAGTCCATGCATCCGGCTGCGCTCGGCCGGGCGCTCGAGGAGCGGGACTTCGAGTCGCTCTGGGTGCCCGAGCACACCCATATCCCGTCGTCGCGCAAGACCGCCTATCCCGCCGGCGGCGGCCTGATCAGGCCCTACTACGAGATCATGGATCCGTTCCTGGTCCTGAACGCGGCCGCCACGGCGACCACGAGACTCAAGATCGGCACCGGCATCTGCCTCGTGATCCAGCGCGATCCGATCGTGCTCGCCAAGATGGTCTCCTCGATCGACCAGCTCTCGGGCGGCCGCTTCCTGTTCGGCGTGGGCAACGGCTGGAACCAGGACGAGATCGAGAACCACGGCACGGTCTTCAAGAGCCGCCACAAGCTCGCGCGCGAGCGCATCGAGGCGATGAAGACCATCTGGGCCGAGGAGGAGCCGGAATATCACGGCGAGTTCGTGAACTTCGACCGGATGAAGCAGTGGCCCAAGCCCAGGCAGAAGCCGCATCCGCCGATCATCGTCGGCGGCGCCTTCCCGCACGCGGCGCGCCGGGCGGTCCGCTACGGCGACGGCTGGATCCCGCGCGACGATTGGCTGGAGCGCGACGGGGTCGGCATCCTCGACCGGTTCCGCGACATGGCGAAGGAGGCGGGACGCGATCCCGCGAGCCTGCCGATCAGCCTGTTCCGCGTGCCCGACCGGATCGAGCGCCTGCGCCAGTACCGGGACTTGGGCATCGACCGCGTGGTCTTCTCCTTGCCGGCCGAGAAGGAGGACAAGATCCTGCCGATCCTCGACCGCTGGTTCGAGCTCAAGCGGCAGTTCGGGGTTTGAAGTTTTGTGTCACTTCTGCCGGAACGCCCTGTTGAAAGAGGCGGTGAGCGGGCCGACGAGGTAGTCGAAGGCGGTGCGGCTTTCGGTGGGGATGGTCACGGTGGCCGGCATGCCGGGATAGAGATGGATGCCGGGAAGCTGCGTGAGCTCCGCCTTGTCCGGCCGCACGGCGACGACGTAGTAGGGATTGTTGGTCCGCGGGTCGGTCAGGCGGTCGGCCGAGACGCGCACCACCTCGCCGTGGATCAGGGGCAGCAGGCGCTGCTGGTAGGCGGTGAGCCGCAGCTCCGCGCGCATGTCGGGATGGACCTCGCTGATATCCTCGACGGCGACCTGCGCCTCGATGGTGAGCGCATCGTCGTCCGGCACGATGTCGAGGATCTTCTCGCCGCGCTGGATCACGCCGCCGACCGAGAAGACATTGAGCCCCACCACGCGGCCGGCATAGGGCGAGCGGATCTCCATGCGGCCGAGCACCGCCTCGGCGTTGGTGCGCTTGGGGATGACCTCGAGCAGGCGGGCCTGCACCTCGTGAAGCTCCTTGGTCACGTCGGCCATGCGGTCGTTGCCGAGCTGCGCGATCTGCAGTTCCTGCTCGGCGATGGCCTGGCGGAACTTGGCGATGTTGGCGCGCGCATCGGCGATCTGGCCCTCCAGCCCGTAGGCGGTGCGTTCGAGCTGCAGCAGGCGCGGTCGCGGCAGCAGCATCTTGTCGACGAGCGGCGCCACGTTCGCGGCCTCGGCCCTGACCGAGTCGAGCTGTTCGGTGAAGGCCTTGACCTGCGCCTTTCCGCCGTCGATCTGAGACCGGAGCTGGCGGATCTTCTCGCCGATCACCTTGCGCTCGCCGTCGAGCGCGGCGCGGCGGCTCTCGAACTGCCTGAGCTGGCCCGACCAGATGCCGGCGACGTAGGGATCGTCGCGCCGTTCGGCGAGCGCTTGCGGCATCGCCGGCGCGTCGCCGTCGGCGAGCTCCGCGAGCAGCCGCGCCTCGGTCGCGCGCAGGACGAGGTACTGCTCGGACAGGACCTGGTATTCCGCCCTGGCCTGCGTGTCGTCGAGCACCAGCAGGACGTCGTCCGTCTCGACATGATCGCCGTCCTTGACGCGCAGCGCCTTCACGATCCCGCCGTCGAGATGCTGCACGCTCTTGCGGTTGCCTTCGACCTTCACAACACCGTCGGCGACCACCGCGCCGTTGAGCGGCGCCTGGACCGACCAGAGGCCGAAGCCGCCGAAGAAGAGGGCGATGATCGACCAGCCGATGAGCGCTGGCCGCCGGATCGAATCGTCGAGCGTGGAAGAGACGGCGGTCATGCGGCCCTCACGGGCGGGACCGCCTGGGGCCGTGCGAGCTGCGCCAGCACCTCGGCCCGGGGGCCGAACATCGCCGCCATGCCGTCCTTCAGCACCAGGAGCTTGTCGACGACGCCGAGCGTGGTCGGTCGATGCGAGATCAGCACGACCGTCGTGCCGCGGCGCTTGAGCGCGCGAATGCACGCGGCCAGCGCCGCATCGCCCTCGGCGTCGAGATTGGAGTTCGGCTCGTCGAGCACGACCAGGCTCGGATCGCCGTAGACGGCGCGCGCGAGCGCCAGCCGCTGGCGGAAGCCGCCCGACAGCACGGCGCCGCCATCGCCGATCGGCGTGTCGTAGCCCGCCGGCAAGCGCAGCACGAGATCGTGCACGCCCGCCATCTCCGCGGCGCTCAGGGTCGCGGCATCGTCGCCCGGCTGGAAGCGGTTGATGTTGGCGGCGACGGTGCCGGGGAAAAGCGCGATGTCCTGCGGCAGGTAGCCGACATGCCGGCCGAGCGTGCCGCGCGACCACGATGCGACATCGGCGCCGTCGAGCCGCACCGCGCCCGCCACGGGCGCCGTCACGCCCACGAGATGGCGCGCCAGCGTCGACTTGCCGGCGCCCGAAGGGCCGATCACCCCCAGCACCTCGCCGGGCTCGAGGCCGAACGATACGGCGCGCAGGATCGGTGTCGGATGGCCGGCGACCGCCGCTGTCAGACCCTCCACCGCCAACCGGCCCGATGGACGGGGCAGCACGAGGTCGGGCGTGCGCGCCGGCGCGGCCGCGAAGAGGGCGCCGAGCCGCCTCAGCGTTCCCCGCGCCGAGACGAAGCCGCGCCACGCGCCCACGATCTGCTCGATCGGCTGCAGCGCGCGGCCGAGCAGCAGGCTGGCCGCGAACATCGCGCCCGCAGTGGCGTCGCGCTCGATCACGAGCCATGCCCCCAGCCCCAGGATCAGCGACTGCATGGAAAGCCGCAGGAAGCGGATGGCGCTCTGCAGGCCCGCCGCGCGGTCGCTGGCCGCGATCTGAGAACCCAGCATGTGCTGGCGTTCGCGCGCCCAGCACCCGATCAGGCCGGCCGTCATGCCCATGGCGCGCACGACCTCGGCATTGCCGAGACTCGCCTCCGCGAAGCCGTAGCTGCGGGCCGCGGCGGCGTTGGCCTCGGCCAGCGGCGCGCGCACCAGGAGCTCGTTCAGGAGCGCCATGAGGAGCAGCAGGACGGCGCCGCCCAGCGCGAACACGCCGAGCGTCCAATGCAGCAGGAAAGCCACGGCGATGTAGATCGGCGCCCAGGGCAGATCGAGCACGGCGTGGATGCCGACGCCGGTCATGAACTGGCGCAGGCCGTCGAATTCGCGCAGGAGCTGGCTGCGCGCGTTGCCCGCGAGATCGGGCCGATCGATGATCGCGGTCACGAGGCGCGGCGCGATCTCGCGGTCGAGCCGAAGGCTTGCGCGCGCCAGCACCCGGGCGCGCACAATGTCGAGCCCTGCCAGAGCGGCGTAGGCGAGCAGCAGGGCGAGGGTGAGCATCAGGAGCGTCACCTTGCTGCCGCTCGACACCACGCGGTCGTAGGCCTGAAGCATGTAGATCGGCCCCGCGAGGTAGAGGAGGTTGATCGCGAGGCTGAAGGCGCCGGCGGTGGCGAAGTAGCGTCCGCCGGAGCGCAGCAGGGACGTGAGCTCGGAAGGAGGCCTGGGCACGGCCGTCAACTGTGATGGAAGTCGGTCGCGGTGAGGCCGAGATGCACCCCTACCAGCGTGATCTCCATGTCCGCCGCATGCATGTCCGACGCCGTCACGGTCTGCGCGGCGTTGGTCGTATTGACGAGGACGTGCGTGTTCCCGCCGGCCTCGAGGTAGGCGACGCTGTGCGCGTTCAAGGTCAGGTTCCCGCTGCCGGTGATGTCGCCCTGGAACTGCGGAACGCCGCCGGCCGCCTCGATCCCGGCGATGGCGGTGAAGTCGATCTTGTCGGCGCCGGACCGGAAGTCGGTGATCGTGTCGGCCGCGCCGGGTGTCGAGTCCGACGTGGCGTGGTAGGCGAACGTCACCTTGCCCGGCCCTGCCGTCAGCGTATCGGCGCCGCCGCCGCCCACGATCGTGTCGTTGCCGGCGTTGGCATGGATGAAGTCGTTGCCGGTCGTGCCGGCGAGCGTGTCGGTCCCGGTGCTGCCCAGGATCGCCTTGTTGGCGCCGTGGAGCACGCCGTTGGCGGCGTACTCGTTGATGCCGAACGTATGCTGTGCGTCGGGGGCGGCCGACGCAGCGTAGCTCCAGTGCCCGCCGGCGTCGGTCCTCGTCCAGCCGATCCAGCTGTTGCCGTCGTAGAATTCGACGACATCGCCCGCCGCCACGCCGCTGCCGCTCAGCGTCACGATGCCGTCGCCGGGAGCCATGCCGGTGATCACCGGGGCCTCGGGATGGGGCTGCAGCGTGAAGGCGAGCGAGACGCTGCCGGTGTTGCCGGCGGCATCGGTCTCGCTCGCGACCACGATATGGGCGCCGTCGGCGAGGCCCGTCGGCGTGAAGGACCAGGCGCCACTCGAATCGGCGATCGCGGTCGCGGCGATGGCGCCGCCGTCGACGGTGAAGTGCACCGTGGCGTCGGCATCGCCCGTCCCCGTCAGCTCCGGAGCGGAGCCGTCGCCGGCGAACGTGCCGGTCAGGGCCGGCGCCGTGGTATCGAGGGTGAAGGTGAGGGAGGCCGAGCCGGTGCCGGCGGCATTGGTCTCGCTGGCCACGATCGTGTGCACGCCGTCCGCGAGGCCGACCGGCATGTACGACCAGGCGCCGTGGGCGTCGGCGGTCGCGGTTTCGGCAATCGGGTTGCCGTCGACCGTGAAATGCACGACGGCGCCGGCCTCGGCCGCGCCCACGAGTGTGGCGTCGGCGGTGACATGGTCGGTCGCGAAGGTTCCCGTGTCGTTCGCCAGCCCCGCCGTGACTTCGGGAACGGTGACAGGGTCGGTCGGCAACGAGCCATCCAGCACCGGGCTGCCGCCGGTCACCGCGACGTCCGGACCGGTGACGACGGTGCCCGTGCCGGAGACCGCGACCGTGCCGCTGCCCTGGAAGTTCGCGACCACCGTCGGGTCCGCGCCCGAGCCGTAATACTCGTTGCCGACCCCGGTCAGGGTAACCTTGTCGTCCGACAGGTAGCCGCCGACGGACATCCTCTGCGGGCCCCAGGTGGAGAAGCTGACATCGGTGAAGTTGGCCGGGCCGTTGACGATCGCGCCGGCGTCGACATTGTTCTCGAAGCCGCTTTCCTGCACCAGCGTGATTCCGGACGTGGCGGCGATGCCGGGACCGCGATTGTCCACGAAGTAGGCGCCCTTCACGACCATGTCGTGCGTGCCGTTGTCGAGGATCATGCCGGCGACGCCGTTCAGGCGAAAGCCGCCGCCCTCCCAGGCAAGGTCGCCGGCCACGCCACCGGCCGGGCTGCCGGCAAAGCGCGCGCCGCCCTGCAGATTGCCGTTCATCCAGGAGTTGGCGATCTGCCCGTGCGACACGTTGCCGATGACGTCGAGCCCGATCCCGCCCACGTGCTCGACATTCACGTTGTCGACGATGAGGGTGCCGATGCCACGGTCGGCGCCGTCGGCCACGATCTTGATGCCGTCGCCCTCGACGAAATTGCCCTGGATCGAGAAGTTCGACAGCGTGAGCGAGCTCAGATGGACGCCCGGGGCGACCACGATCTCGATCACCGGCTCGCCGCCGGCGACCTGCGACAGGATCCGGGCGCCGCCGAGATCGATGCCGAACGTCCCCTGGTCGGCGCTGGTGACGTTGATGACGATGGGCGAATCGACGGTGTAGGCGGGGGCGTCGAGATGCGCCACGTAGCCGCCCGCCATCGCGGCCTCGAGCGCGCCCTCGAGCGGTCCCGTTCCGTTGCTGTCGGGCACGGGGGCGGTCGTGGCCGCGGTGATCGGCGCCAGGGCGGGCAGGGCGACACCCTGATCGCTCGTGACGACATGGGCGGGGCTGCCGTCCTCCGGCGTGGTCACGCCGACATTGGCCCCGGTGACCAGCGCGGCGCTGTCGCCGGTGGCGAACACCTGCCCGTGGCCCTGCAGATCGGCCAGCGCGGTGGGATCGGGGCCGGCGCCGGTATAGCTGCTGGTGTTGCCGACGAGGGTCGCATTGCCGTCGAGGTAGCCCTTGATGCCCAGCGTCTGCGAGCCCGAGCTCGTGAAGGTGTTGTCGTTGAAATTGCCGAAGCCCTGGAACCAGATGCCCTCGCCCTGGTTGTCGTGGAACGTGCTGTCGGTGACCGAGGTGATGCCCGAGGCGGCGCTGATGCCGACGCCGTGGTTGTCGGCGAAATCGACGCCGTCGACGCTCATGTCGCGGGCGCCGTTGTCGAGGACGAGGCCGTCGCCGCCATTGCCCTCGAAGCCGCCGCCGAACCAGTGCAGGGCGCTGGTGATGCCGCCGTTCGGGCTGTGCGAGAAGTAGGCGCCGCCGGCCCCATTGCCGTTCATGGAGGAGTTGGAGACCAGGCCCTCGGAGACGCTGCCCTGCACGTCGAGGCCGTAGCCGCCGACATGGTTCACGGTGACGTTGTCGATATGCCAGTTGTAGATCCAGCGGTCATTGCCGTCGGCCACGATCTTGATGCCGTCACCCTCCTGCCCGTTGCCCTGGAGGGTGAAATTGGACAGCGTCAGGTAGCGCTGATCGACGCCCGGACCGACATCGATCTCGATGACCGGCGCGCCGCCCGTGACCTGCGAGATGATCGTTGCGCCGCCGAGGTCGATGCCCAGCGGACCCTGGATGGTGCTGTCGATGTGGATGACGATCGGCGTGGTCACGATGAAAGTGCCGCCGGAGGCATGGGCGACGTAGCCGCCGGCGATGGCGGCGCTCAGCATCGCGCCGAGATCGGTCGTGGCTGCCGCCGGGCTGGCGCTGGGCGTGGTCGTGGCGGCCGGCCCGGGACCGGTAGACTCCTGCAGGAGGTGCGGCGTGTCGGTGCCGGTAACGTCGGTGCTGGCGATGGTGGTGAGATCGGTGCTCATGGCGGTGCTGACGGGAAATGAGTGGCGCGGGGTCGTTCGGCATGGCGGCGGCGCGCACGGTGGGCGTGATGCGCCCTCCGCTCGGTCGGCCGACATTTACGAACGTCTTTTGAATCCTGACCGGTCGATCCAGGCGGCCGGTGTCTCGGTGCAACGAAGGAGCGGTTGCCCTCAATGGCCGGTCGTGCCGGCGTTGGCGGGCAGGCGCTGTCCTGAACTACGAATCTCGATCCGAGATGAACAATGTCTGTCCCATGAAAAAAACAGGTGATGGAAAATTCATCGAGAACAACTCGTAGTCGGCTGTTCTTGAGCCGTCATGTAACACAGGCCGAAAGGCGGATGTCGCTGCGTTCTTGCATATCTGCGAGCGGACGGTCGGCGTCAGTGTGCGGGCAGCTGCGTCCGCTCGATCAGGGCGCCGCCGGCGCGCAGGATGGCCCGCACCTCGTCGGCGTCGATGCGCCCGTGCCGGGCGAACTGCGCCGCCGCCACGCCGGCCGCCTGGCCGGTGGCGAAGGCGGTGCCCATGACACGCAGGCTGGCGCCTGCCTTCCGGTCGCCGTCGGCGATGCGGCCGGCGGCGAACAGGTTGGGCGTGTCGATGCTCATCAGGCAGCCGAGCGGAATCTCGTAGACGCCCATGTCGGGCGGATAGACGAAGCTGCTTTCGAATGTCCGGCGGTCGTGCCATTCGACGCCCCAGGCGCCGAGCGCGATGCCGTCGCTCATCTCCTTGCCGGCCACCACGTCCTGCCAGGTGAGCTGGTAGCGCCCATCGATATGGCGCGACTCGCGCGTGCCGAAGTCGGGACCGGTCGAGGCGAGATAGGCCTTCTCGCAGCCGGGAAGCCCGCGGATCACTTCGAGATAGGCCCAGGCCTGCTCGCGGCCACGGCGTTCGGCGGCGCTCATGCCGCGCGTGTCGCGCGGATCGTAGTCTTCCGAGGCGAGGTTGCAGACGATATCGCCCGAGAGCGGGAGCCGCGTGATGACGCTCTTGTCCTTGCTGAACGGGCCTTTGCCACGGCTGCGTGCGGCCTGCACGGCGGCGCCGAGCTGGTCGGCGGTGATGACGACCTCGGGCGGGATGCCGCCGAAGCGCGTGGCCAGCGTGCCGAGATTGACCGCGCCGTCGTTGCCGTAGCGCGTCGAGGCGCCCGCCAGCCAGGCGAGGTCGCCCTCGCCGCTCGCATCGACGAAAGCCTTGGCCCGAATGGTCTTCGGTCCCGCATGGCCGTGGTAGGAAAGATCGGCGATGCGGTCGCCGGCGCGCGTGGCGCCGGTGACGAAGGCATGCAGCAGCACGTCCACGCCCGCGTCCTGGCAGAGGACGTCGAGCACACGCTTCACGCCTTCGGGATCGAACACGACGAACACGCCGCGATGGCGCTGCGGCCCGGTCACCGCGCCCAGCCGGCGCAGGCCTTGCAGCACCTCCTCGGCGATGCCGGCCACCGCCTGGCGCGGCGTCTCGCCCAGCGTATAGAGCCCGCAATAGGTGAGGACGTTGCGCAGGGTCGAGGCGCCGCCGAGGCAGCCCGCCCTCTCGACCAGCACGGTCCGTGCGCCGGTCCGCGCCGCCGCGACCGCCGCCGCCACGCCCGCGCTGCCGCCGCCCGCCACGGCGACGTCATAGTTATCGACCGTCATGGATATCCAAAGGATGGGTCAAAGATCTCTCGCTGCGCTCGGGATGACACGAATATTTGTTAGTGTCATCCCGAGGCGAAGCCGAGGGATCCTTTCCAGAGCGCTAGTTCACGTGGATGTTCTGCGCCTTGATGATCCTGGACAGCATTGCGGTCTCGGTCTCGAGGCGGTGGGCGAAGGCGGCGGAAGGCATGGCGGCGATGTCCCATCCCTGCCGGGTGAGCTGTTTGCGCACGTCCGGCGTGTTCAGCACCTGGAGCGTCAGGGTCTCGAGCTTCTTCCGGTGCGCCTCGGCCATATGGGCGGACGCGGCGATGGCGACCCAGCCCTCGATCTCGACGTCCGGCACGCCGAGCTCGGCCAGCGTCGGCACGCCGGGTGCGAGCTCGCTGCGCTTGGCCGAGGCGATGGCGAGCGCGCCGACAGTGCCGGCCCGCACCTGTTGCATGGTGATGCCCGCCGGTATGAAGGCGAGATCGATCTCGTTGGCCGCGAGGGCTGCCAGCACCTTGGGGTTGCCGGGATAGGGGACATGCGTCGGCTTGATGCCGAGCTTGTCCGCCAGCAGCTCCATGCCGAGATGGGCCATCGAGCCGATGCCGACCGAGCCGTAGTTCAGCTTGCTGCCGGCGGCGCGGAGCTGGTCGAGGCCGGCCTTCTGCTTGGCCCATTTAGGGCTGATCGCCAGCACGAAGGGCGTGGTGCCGACCAGGCAGATCGGCGCGAGATCGCGGCGCGGATCGTAGACCAGGTCGGGGTTGAGGATGTGCGCGATGGTGAGGTTGAGGTTGATCATCGCGCCCACCGTGTGCTCGTCGTGCGCCTCGGCGACCATGGCAGCGGCGATGTTGCCGCTGGCGCCCGGCTTGTCCTCCACGACGACCGGCTGGCCGATGAGCTGCGAGAGCGGATCGCCGATGGTGCGGGCGATCAGGTCCGGCGTCGAGCCGGCCGAGAAGCCGACGATGACGCGCAACGGCTTGCTGGGCCAAGCCGGCTCCGCCCGGCCGCACACCGGCAGGTTTGCAGTGCCGAGGGCGGCCGCGGCCGCGGTGAGAAGCAGGCGTCTTTCGATCATGGGGTCCTCCGACCCCACCCCTAGCACCGGTCGTTCGGGAAAGTCTGCCGTCCGCCGCGGCCTTTGCCGCCAATCTTGCTGCAGCCTGCCTGCGCCGAGCCGGCCGCCTTGTCGAGCCGCCTCAGTTCATTGGCATCGTCAGGCTGTCCTTGAGATCAGGACCGAGATCGGGGCCGAGCGACGGCCGCGCCCCGCCGCCTTGCGTGGCCGCCCCCATCGGAATCGTGCTGCCGGGCATCGATGTCGAGAGCGACGAGCCGCCGGGCGCCGAATTGCCGGTGCCGGAATCTGTTCCGGGATTGCCCAAACCCGGCAGGCCCGACCCCAGCGACGACGGGCGCGAGCGTGTCGTCATATCCCTCTGTTGCTGCGCCTGAGCCACCGTGATCATGCCGAGCGCGACGCCCAGCGCGAGTGCCAGGATCCTGGTCATCGCCAACCTCACTGCCGTTGCAACCTCGCCGCCGTCGAAGGACTCTGCCGCGACCGCCCCGGCTTCGCCTGTAGCAAAGCGGTGGCCGTCCGTATGTCCGTCGGCCGCCTCAGTAGCGTGATGGAACGTAAACCGTCGTCGGCGGCGGAGGGGGCGGGTTGTTGGGAACGACAACGGCGGTCGACGGAGTCCGCTTCTCGACCACGGTCTCGCTGTGGAAGCCACACGCCGCAAGCGCCACTGACACGACAGCCAGGCAGACAAACGCCTTCATGGTCGCGTCTCCTCGATGGGAACATGGTTGGCAACGTGGCCATGGCCAGGCGGTTGCGGGGGCCTGTGGCCCCGCGTCTCAGCGCGACTGCGGCACGACGGTGTCGCTTTGTGGCGCCGGGGCCTCCGCCGGCGGCTGCTGCTGACGCGCCAGCCGCAGATTGTGGGCGACATGGTAGCCGAAGCCCAGGATGACCAGCAGGACGAAGCACAGCACGAGGATCTTGCAGTACGGAGAGGCCAGGAACTTTTCCATTGCCGAGCCTCCGATGCGGCGTATCAGGCCACAGTGCCGGCCTTTTGCCGGCGACGATTCCCTAGTCCGAGGCGTCCTCCTCGCGCAGCGTCGCCAGACGGTCGGCCAGCGCCGCCACGACGGGCTCGGCGTCCTCGCGCGGCAGGAAGATGAAGTTGTAGATGAAGCGGTCGAAGCGACGGCGGGCGGTCAAGGGCGCCACGAGATCGGGATAGTCTGCCGGGTTCTGCATGCGCTCGATCGAGAATTGCCCGATCGGCTTCAGGAAGCCGTCATGGACGAAGTAGCCGACGTAATCGAGCGCGTCGAAATAGGCGCGCGCCCGTTCGATCCCGCCCGGCGACAGCCTGTCCAGCACCTCGACCAGCATACGCGGCCGGCAGCGCCGCACCGTCTCGATGGCGCCGTCGAGCACGGCCTGCTCGTGGCCCTCGACGTCGATCTTGATGAAGCCGACGTCGCCCCGATAGACATTGTCGAGCCGGTCCATCGGCACCTCGAAGCCGACATGGCCGGGATAGGTGGCGGAGGCATGGTCCGACACGGTGCAGCAGCCCTCGACCGCGACGCCGTCCACCACGGGCATCCTGAGCTCGATGCGGCCGGTGCGGTCGGAGAGCGCCACGGCCTCGACCGCGACGCCGCGCGGAAACTTGTCGCGCAAGGCCTGGACGAACTTCGGCATCGGCTCGAAGGCGATGACGCGCGGGACATGACGCCGCAGATAGTGGATGTAGCTGCCGTCATTGGCGCCGACATCGATCGCGTCGGCATTGGGCCGGCACAGGCAGTCGAGAAGATGGAGCTCGACCTCGCCGTAGCGGCCGTAGTACCTGGCCTCGCGCCAGTTAAGCAGCGGCTGCGGGCAAAGCGCGCGCAATGCCTGCTTCGCTTCGACAAGAGCACTACCGAAAGCCACCATCAGATCGATCCTCGTCCTGTACGATGAATGCACGCAATTAGACACGCATGATCGTGTCCGTTCCATGGCCTTGCATGCAGCGTGATGGGAAACGGACGATGCTGCGACGATCCGCGTTGCGGATTTGTCCGGTAAACGTTCGGCGCCGGCGGCGGTTCCGGCGTCGACCGCTCAGTCGTCGGGCGGTCGCTTCGCGAGCTTGAGATGGGCCGCACGCAGCGCGTTCGTGATCCGGCGCTTCGCCTGACGATCGAGGCTGCAGCGCGCAGTCGAAGCCCATGCCGCTTCCTTGCCGCGCGGGCGTGCCATCAGAGGTTCGCCGAACCGCCTTGCATCGAGGTCGCTCTCGAAGGCGACCTTGATGTCGGTGCCGTCGATGTTCATGGCATAGGGGCCGGGCAGGCGGAGCCTCTCGGCGAGCCGTTCGAGGAAGGCAAGGCCCAGCCGGCGCGCCCTGGCGTCGGATTTTCTCGGCAGGTCGACAATCACGAGATGCGGGCGGTGATGGGCTTCCTGAAACGCTTCCCAATCCTCGAGGGGCATGTATCGTCTCTGGCTGATGGTCCTGTGCGTCGGAATAATCCGATCCGAGGAGAAAGAGCGGTGCCCAATCGATGCCAAACCGGGGCCAAAATCGTGGCCCGGCCGTTCGCCGCGTCGCGGTCGACGCCGATGTCCGGCTTGAACCTGCGCCTGTGCCGTGAAAAAACGGTGACTGACGGCGAGATCACACGCTCGGTCATCTTGGGTTGTTAGCCTTGCCCATGGGCACTTTGCGGACGATCGGCCTGGCGGAGGTGAGGGGGACGTGACTCACTCGGGTGCTGCCATCGAAAGGAAGGGCGACTCCTCCTTCACGACCGGAGAGTCCCCAACATCCGGCGTGCCTCGTCCGGACGGCCCGTCGCCTGCCGTCGAGAGGGATCGCGACAAGAAGCCCGCGCGCAGAGCTTCCGGCGCCGGCGCCGTGACCGGCCTTCTCGGCATCGTCTGCGCGTTGCTCGGTGTCCTTTCCGCGCCGTCGCTGTTCCTGCCGCTGGCCGTCGCCTTTTCCGCCTTCGCCCTCCTGCGCAGCCTCGCAGTGCTGAGCGTCGCCGGCACGATCGCCGCGACCCTGTCCTGCGTTTTCACGGTCGTGGGCCTGGTGCTGTTCCCGTGGGAGACGGAGGACGGGGGAAGGGCGGCAGCGGCTTCGAGTGCGGTTCCAGCGGTGAACGCCCCGCAAGGCGCTCCTGTTCTTCCTGCGCCGCCCGCGGCGGCGCCTTCCGCGACGACCGGTATGCTCTCCATGCCGCCGGTGGAGGCGCCGTCGCCGCCGCCGGCGGCGGCAAAGCCCGAGACGGCCCCTCCGGCCAAGCCGCCGGCGGCGGCCGGGCCCGAGGCGGCGCCTCCGGCCAAGCCGCCGGACGAGGCCAAGCCCGGGCCTGCGCCTGCTCCCGCGCCGGCCTCTTCCTCGTCGTCATCGTCCTCGGCCACGCCGAGTGAAAGCCCGCCGGCGCCCCGGCTCGAGAATGCCCTGCCCGAGCCGCCGCCGCCGGCCGCCGCCGTGGTGCCCGATAGGCCCGCGACGCCCCCCGAGACCGAACAGCCCAACGAGCAGCCCCAGACCGCCAAGGCGGTCGCGCCGCCGCCCTGGCCGGAAAGCCGAACCGAACAGACCAAGGCGATCCAGATCCTGTTGCGCGATCTCGACTTCTACCACGGCACGACCAACGGCACGTTCGGGCCGGCCACGCGGGCGGCGATCTGCCTTTACCTCGTCACCTACGACGAGAAGGGCGAGTGCGAGCCCACCAAGGCGCTGTACGAGTCGCTGCTGAAGCGCCGCGCCAACGCCAACGTCGGGACCATGCCGCGCTGACGCGGTCGAAGGCGATTCATGCCCTGAGTCCCAGCCGCTCGCCGCGATAGGCGCCGCTCAGCACGCGCTCCCACCAGCCGCGGTTGTCGAGATACCAGCGCACGGTGTCGCGCAGGCCCTGCTCGAAATCGCGACGCGGCCGCCAGCCCAGCTCGTTCCTGATCTTGGTGGCGTCGATCGCATAGCGCGCGTCGTGGCCGGGCCGGTCGGTGACGAACTCGATCAGCCTCTCGTGCGGCCGGTTGCGGCTGTTGGGCATGAGCTCGTCGAGCGCCGCGCAGATCGCCCGCACCACGTCGAGGTTCCGCCGCTCGCTGTCGCCGCCGACATTGTAGGTCTCGCCCGGCCGGCCGTTCTGCAGCACGAGCGTCAGCGCCTCGGCGTGATCCTCGACATGCAGCCAGTCGCGCACGTTCTCGCCCTTGCCGTAGACCGGCAGGCGGTCACCGCGCAGCGCCCGGATGATGCAGAGCGGGATCAGCTTCTCCGGGAAATGATAGGGGCCGTAGTTGTTCGAGCAGTTCGTGGTCAGCGTCGGCAGCCCGTACGTGTGGTGCCAGGCGCGCACGAGGTGGTCGGAGGCGGCCTTGCTGGCGGCGTAGGGCGAGTTGGGCCGATAGGGCGTCTCCTCGGTGAACTTTCCGGTCGGGCCCAGCGAGCCGAACACCTCGTCGGTCGAGATGTGCTGGAAGCGGAAGCGCTCGCGCGCCGCGCCGTCGAGCCCGCGCCAGTAGTCGAGCGCGGCCTCCAGCAGCACGCAGGTGCCGGCGACATTGGTCTCGATGAACGGCGAGGGACCGTCGATCGAGCGGTCGACATGGCTTTCGGCCGCGAGGTGCAGCACGGCGTCCGGCCGAACGCCGCGGAAAATCTCCTTCAGCGCGTCGCCGTCGCGGATATCGACCCGGTAGTGGCGATGGCGGCTGCTGGCGCCCGCCTCGGCGAGCGACTCGAGATTGCCGGCATAGGTGAGCTTGTCGACGTTGGCGACCGACCAGTCGGTGGTGCGGATCACGTGCCGCACGACCGCCGAGCCGATGAACCCGGCCCCGCCGGTGATGAGGAGCTTCATGTGCCAGTCTTATGTCAAAGGAGCGCGCCACTCCAGATGGACCGCGCGCATCTTGCGCACTCATGAGCGGGCTGGAAGCCCGCGGCCCAAAGAGCGCCACTGGAGCTCGCCACCGGCGAGGCCGACCCTCAGGGATGAACCGGGATAGGCCCGATCCGGCACCTCCTCATCCTGAGGAGGCCGCGCAGCGGCCGTCTCGAAGGATGGGCGACAGATTGGTGCTCGTTGCCACTCTTCGAGACGCATCGCTGCGCGATGCTCCTCAGGGTGAGGCCCGTTTCTTGTTAGTGGCGCGCTCCCTGATCAATGATGCAGGATCTGGCCCAGGAAGGTCTTGGTGCGCTCGTTGCGGGGGTGGGCGAAGAACTCCTCGGGTTCGTTCTGCTCGACGATCTCGCCCCGGTCCATGAAGATCACGCGGTCGGCGACGGCGCGCGCGAAGCCCATCTCGTGGGTGACGCAGAGCATGGTCATGCCTTCCTTCGCCAGCTCGATCATGACGTCGAGCACCTCCTTCACCATCTCCGGGTCGAGCGCCGAGGTCGGCTCGTCGAACAGCATGATCTTGGGCCGCATGCAGAGCGCGCGCGCGATCGCCACGCGCTGCTGCTGGCCGCCCGAGAGCTGGCCGGGATACTTGTTCGCCTGCTCGGGAATGCGCACCCGGTTGAGCAGGCTCATGGCGATCTCCTCGGCCTCCTTCTTGGGCATCTTCTTCACCCAGATCGGCGCCAGGGTGAGGTTGTCGAGGATGGTGAGGTGCGGGAAGAGGTTGAACGACTGGAACACCATGCCGACGTCGCGCCGGATCGCCTCGATGTTCTTGACGTCGTTGGAGAGGGTGACGCCGTGCACGATGATATCGCCACGCTGATGCTCCTCCAGGCGGTTGATGCAGCGGATCAGCGTCGACTTGCCGGAGCCCGACGGGCCGCAGATCACGATCCGCTCGCCCTGCTTCACATCGAGGTTGATGTTGGAGAGCACGTGGAACTGCCCGAACCACTTGTTCACGCCCTTGAGCTGGATGACCGACGGTGCGTGGGAGAGATCGTGCTTGGCGGTGGCGGCCATCTAGCGTCGCGTCCCCTTGTTGAGCTCGACCTCGAGATACTTGGAGTAGCGCGACATCGAGAAGCAGAAGCAGAAATAGACGAAGGCGGCGAACAGGTAGACCTCGCTCGGGAAGCCCGCCCAGTTGGGATCGACCAGCGCCTGGTTGGCCGCGTTCAGGAAGTCGAAGATGCCGATGATCAGCACCAGCGAGGTGTCCTTGAAGAAGCCGATGAAGGTGTTGATGAGCGGCGGGATCACCACCCGCAGCGCCTGCGGCAGGATGATGAGCGTGGTCTTCTGGAAATAGTTGAGCCCCATCGCGTCGGCCGCCTCGAACTGCCCCTTGGGCAGCGCCTGCAGGCCGCCGCGGATGACCTCGGCGATATAGGCGCCCGCGAACAGGATCACCGCGATCAGCGCGCGCAGGAACTTGTCGATGTTCATGCCCGAGGGCAGGAACAGCGGCAGCATCACCGACGCCATGATCAGCAGGCTGATCAGCGGCACGCCGCGGATCAGCTCGATGAAGCCCACGCACAGGCCCTTGATCAGCGGCAGGTCGGAGCGCCGGCCGAGCGCCAGCAGGACGCCGTAGGGGAAGGCGAACAGGAGACCGTAGGTGGCGAGGATCAGCGTCACCGGCAGGCCGCCCCACAGGCTGGTCTCGACATAGTCGAAGGGCGCGATGGCGAGGCTCCAGGGCGGCAGGATGCCCACGAGGCGCAGCACGATGCCGACCGCGCCGATGGCGGCGAGCGTCCGCCAGCCGGCGATCTCCGGCGGCTGGGCGACGGTGCCGCGCAGCAGCATGCCCAACCCGCCGACCGCCAGCGCCGCGAACAGGATCAGGCCGAGCGGAATATGGATCTGGCCGAACATCAGCAGGAAGGTCAGGAAGCTGCCGATGCCCCAGATCCAGAGCAGCCGCGTGTTCCACATCCGCCGGTCGGCGCTCGACACCAGCATCGCCAGCATGACCATCACCGCCAGCAGCGGCCGCCATTGCTGCTGGTAGGGAAAGGTGCCGAAGAAGATGAAGCGGTACTTCTCGTGGATCAGCGCCCAGCAGGCGCCGTGGCCGCGGCAGGCCTGGCCGGTCGGCGCGGTCCAGACCGCGTTCACCACCGCCCAGTCGAGGAACGACGACAGCAGCCAGAAGATCAGCAACAGCAGCACGACGGTCGTGACGGCGTTGCCCCAGCTCGAGAACAGGTTCTTGCGCAGCCATCCCATCGCGCCGCCCTCGGCAGCGGGAGGCGGGAGCTGCCGGCGCTCGCCGGCGGGCAGGGCGTCGGTCATGCTCAGCGCTCCCGCAGCGCGATGCGCTTGTTGTACCAGTTCATGAAGGCGGAGATGCCGAGGCTCACGGTCAGGTAGGCCGCCATGATGATCAGCACGTTCTCGATCGCCTGGCCGGTCTGGTTGATGGTGACGTTCACCGCCGCGACCAGGTCGGGGTAGCCGATGGCGATGGCGAGCGAGCTGTTCTTGGTGATGCTGAGATACTGGCTCGTCATCGGCGGGATGATGACCCGCAGCGCCTGCGGCAGCAGCACCAGCCGCATCGACTGGCCGCGCGACAGGCCGAGGGCCGCCGCGGCCTCGCCCTGCCCTCTGTTGATGGCGAGGATGCCCGAGCGCACGATCTCGGCGACGAAAGCCGAGGTATAGACCACGAGCCCGAACAGGAGCGCGGTGAACTCGGGCTGGATCACCGAGCCGCCCTGGAAGTTGAAGCCCTTGACCACGGGCCAGCTCATTTCGTGCGGCGCGCCGCCCAGCAGCCAGACCACGAGCGGCAGACCGATCACGAGCGCGATGCCGGTGCGGATCGCGGGGAAGGGCAGGCCGGTCGCGTCCTGGCGCTTCCTCGCCCAGCGCTTCACCGCGACGGCGGCGGCGACGCCGACCAGCAGCGCCAGCCCCATCCAGGCATGGATCGGGTTCGGGACCGGAACCGGAAAATAGAGACCGCGGTTGCTGAGGAACAGCGTGCCGAGCACGCTGATCGCCTGGCGCGGTCCGGGAAAGGATTCGCTGATGATCTTGTAGAACAGGAACAGCCAGAGCAGCAGCGGCACGTTGCGGAAGCACTCGACGTACCATTCGCAGATCTTGGCCAGCAGCCAGTTCGGCGACAGGCGCCCGATGCCGATCAGCGTTCCGAGGATGGTGCACAGGACGATGCCGAGGACGGAGACCTTCAGCGTGTTCAGCATGCCGACCAGGATCGCCCGCGCGTAGGTATCGGCGGGCGAGTAGGGGATCATCGTATCGCCGATCTGGAAGCCCGCCTCGTGGTGGAGATAGTCGTAGCCGCTGGCGATCTTCTGCCGCGCGAGGTTGTCCAGGGTGTTGCTGACGAGGAACCAGGCCAGCAGCCCGACGAGGCCCACCACAACGATCTGGAAAATCCAGCCGCGCACGACCGGATCGTTCCAGGGGGCCACTTTGGGACGTGTCGACGAGCCGAGCGTCTCGACCGCCATGCCGCTACTCTCCCTGCCTGATGCGGTTCGGCCGCATGTCGGTTGTTGCCGGCAGTGTAGGAGGGAATTGCACCGTTGCAACCCGCCAAAAGCACTGCCGGCGCCGCAAGCTCAGCGGATCGGCATGGCGTACTGCAGGCCGCCGTCCTTCCAGAGGGCGTTCAGCCCGCGCTTGATCTTGAGCGGCGAGCCCGAGCCGATGTTGCGCTCGAAGCTCTCGCCGTAGTTTCCGACCTGCTTGATGATGTTGTAGGCCCACTTCTCGTCGACGCCCAGCGCCTTGCCCATGCCGGGGGTGACACCCAGCAGGCGCTTGATGGTCGGGTTGTTGCTCTTCAGCATCTCGTCGACGTTCTTGGAGGTGATGCCGTCCTCCTCGGCCTCGACCATGGCGTACTGGCTCCAGCGGATGATGTCGCCGAACTGGTTGTCGCCGTGACGGAAGGCCGGGGCCAGCGGCTCCTTGGAGATGATCTCGGGCAGGACCACGAAGTCGTCCGGCGTCAGCGGCGGCGGCGGGTTGGCTGCGCGAGTCGCATAGAGGCTCGAGGTGTCGTTGGTGTAGACGTCGCAGCGGCCGGCGAAGAAGGCGGCGCGGACCTCGTTCACCTTCTCGATCACCACCGGCTTGAAGGTCATCTTGTTGGCGCGGAAGTAGTCGGCGAGGTTGAGCTCGGTGGTGGTGCCGGGCGCCACGCAGACCGTCGCGCCGTTCAGCTCCTTGGCGCTCTTCACACCGAGCTTCTTGTTCACCAGGAAACCCTGGCCGTCGTAGTAGGTGACGGCGCCGAAATCGAGGCCGAGCGCGGTGTCGCGCGTCAGCGTCCAGGTCGTGTTGTTCGACAGCATGTCGACCTCGCCCGATTGCAGCGCGGTGAAGCGCTGCTGCGAGGAAAGCGGCACGTACTTCACCTTCTCCGAATCGCCGAACAGCGCCGCCGCGACCGCCCGGCACACATCGACATCGAGCCCCTCCCATTTGCCCTGGCTGTTGGCCAGCGCGAAACCGGCGGTGCCCTCCATCACGCCGCAGACGAGCTGGCCGCGCGCCTTGACGGTGTCGAGGTCCTTGCCGGCCCAGGCCGTGCCGGCCATCGACAGCAGGGCGATCCCGATGGCGATCGCATTTGCAAGCTTGCTCATGATAGCTGCCTCTCCCGTTTTCATTGACCGGCAAGTGTCTCTCCGAAGGGCCGAGCAGGCAACAGGCCAAAGCAAAGCCGCCGCCCCTTTTTCGAGGGCGGCGGCTGTTCGGCGGACCGCGGGCTTCCAGTCCGCTCGCGAGCGCGCAAGATGCGCGCGGTCCAAATGACTTCACATCCTACCGGATGGGCATGGCGTACTGCAGGCCGCCGTCCTTCCAGAGCGCGTTCAGCCCGCGCTTGATCTTGAGCGGCGAGCCCATGCCGACATTGCGCTCGAAGCTCTCGCCGTAGTTCCCGACCTGCTTGATGATGTTGTAGGCCCACTTCTCGTCGACGCCCAGCGCCTTGCCCATGCCCGGCGTCACGCCCAGCAGGCGCTTGATGCCGGGATTGTTGCTCTTCAGCATCTCGTCGACGTTCTTGGAGGTGATGCCGTCCTCCTCGGCCTCGATCATGGCGTACTGGCTCCAGCGCACGATGTCGCCGAACTGGTTGTCGCCGTGGCGGAAGGCCGGGGCCAGCGGCTCCTTGGAGATGATCTCGGGCAGGACCACGAAGTCGTCCGGCGTCAGCGGCGCCGGCACGTTGGAGGCGCGGGTCGAGTAGAGCCCCGAGGCGTCGGTCGTGAAGACGTCACAGCGGCCGGAGAAGAAGGCCGAGCGGATCTGGTCGAGCTTGTCGATCACCACCGGCTTGAAGTTCATCTTGTTGGCGCGGAAGTAGTCGGCGAGGTTGAGCTCGGTGGTGGTGCCGGGCTGGACGCAGACCGTGGCGCCGTCCAGCTCCTTGGCGCTCTTCACACCGAGCTTCTTGTTCACCATGAAGCCCTGGCCGTCGTAGTAGGTGACGGCGCCGAAATCGAGGCCGAGCGCGGTATCGCGCGTCAGCGTCCAGGTCGTGTTGCGCGACAGGAGGTCGACCTCGCCGGACTGGACGGCCGTGAAGCGCTGCTCGGCCGAGAGCGGCACGTACTTCACCTTCTCGGAATCGCCGAACAGCGTCGCCGCTATGGCGCGGCAGACGTCGACGTCGATGCCGGTCCACTTGCCCTGGCTGTCGGGGGCCGAGAAGCCCGCCACGCCTGTGCTGACGCCGCAGATGAGCTGGCCGCGCGCCTTGGCGGCATCGAGGTCCTTGCCGGCCCAGGCCGTGCCGGCAGCGCCGAGAAACGCCGCGGCGGCGCCGACGGCGATCATCTTCTTGAGCATGTCTTCTTTCCCTATGGTTGTCCTTGGCTCGGCCCGTTCCCCTGGAAGGTCCGTTCAAGAACGAAGACGCCATTGGTAGGCGATCACCTGCTGGGGCGCAACGGCCGGTGGCGATGCCGCAGCCGGCGGCTGCGCGCCTTCCGGCCTAGAGGCGGCCGGGGCTGGGCGGCGGTGTGAACGGGTTGCGGCTCCAGAACGAGGCGTGCTCCGTCCTGGGCTTCTGGGCAATCGCGGCGTCGCGCACGTCCTGCTGCCACTTGCGATAGGCCACGAGGTCGTTGGCGGTGAGCAGGTCGTCCTTGGTCGAGAGGTAGCGCTCGGGGTCGACGAACCGGCCATCCACGATCGCCGAGAAGTGCAGGTGCGGCCCGGTCGCGCGTCCGGTCGCGCCGACATAGCCGATCACCTCGCCCTTGTGCACCACGGTCCCGGGGGCGATGCCCGGCGCGATGCGCGACATGTGGGCATAGAGCGTCTCGAAATGCTCGGAATGGCTGATCTTCACCGTCCGGCCGTAGTTGTAATACCAGTCGGCGTGGTTCACGACGCCGTCGGCCGCCGCATAGATCGGATCGCCGACATGACCCTCGAAATCGATTCCGTTGTGGAAGGCGTGGCTGGTGATGCGGCCGTAGTAACGGCGCGTCCCGAAGGGCGAGGAGATGCGGGCGCCGGGCTTCGGCTCGGTGAGCGCGGCGCCGCCGAGACGCCGGCCGTGCTCGTCGAACCAGCCTTCGGGCTCGTCCGGCGGGGCGAACCACCAGAAGGAATGCTTGCCCTTGCCCTCGCCGATGCTGGCGTAGATCACGCGCGAGGAGCCGTCGGCGGTCTGCGCTTGCAGCATCTCGACCTTGGCCTTGCTCGGCGAGAAGCCGGCAAAGGCCTTGGTCAGGTCCTTGAACAGCGGCTGGTTGGCGCCGCCCGGCATGGAGTTGAAGGCGGCGGCCGCGCTGTCGGCCTTGACGTAGGTGATGGTGCCCGGCACGACGGCGCGGGCGGCGGCGCTCGGCACGGCGGTGGGCGCGCTCAGCGTACGCTCGGTCTCGGTGCCGGCGACGCTGGGCGTGGTGGTGACCTTGGCGGTGTCCGTGGCGGCGGCGTTCGCCTTGTACTCCGAGAGCCACTTCTTGTTGAGCTCGTCGGCCTGATTGTCGGTGGGAGAGGCCTTGGTGTCGGCCGTGGACTTGGCGGCGGGCTTGGCTGATCTGGCGGTTGGCTTGGTGATGCGGTGATGGACCGGTTTCTTGGCGGCGGTGGCGACCTGGGCCATCGAGACCGCGGGTGCCGTGACCTGGAGGAGGGAGATTGTCAGGGCTGCGGCTGCCAGGGCACGCATCGTCCTCCACCGGTCGGCGCGCTTCGCGCGCGTCGTCGTGATCGCCATCGGCCTCTCCCGTTCATTGATCCAACTTTACGCCCTGAGGCCAACGGCGCACTAACCGGCTCCCCTGCCGGTGCCCCCGCTTGCCGCCTCGCGCGCGATACTGGCCACGAAAAAATCTCAAGTCCAACAAAAAGTTGCAAAAATGCAACACCCGTGCGGATCCGCGCTAAGAGACTGAATAGAAAGGATATTTCTGATCTAGGCTCGTTTCCGATCGCGAAAAAATATAGTGGGCAGAATGTCGCCGCGGGCCATGCGACGAAGAGACGGGTAGCGCGCCAGCAACCCGGCGGCCTCGGCCATCTCCTCGACATCGTTGAACATCGGCACCCCGGCACGCTCCATTTTGGCGAACCATTCGGCCTGATCGGGCAGCGTGCCCATCATGCTGTGCATCAGTGGCAGAGGGGCCTTCGGCGCGAGCTCGGCCAGTCGGTCGATCACCGGTCCGGCCTCCACCATGAAGGGCACGACATGGATCATCAGCACCATGTCGTAGTGGCTGGCGGCATGGCTCATCGTCGCCTCGAAGGCGAGGCCGAACCGGTCCTCGCGGGCATCGGCCAGAAGATCGATCGGATTGGCGACGGAGGCCTCGCCCGGCAGCCGCTGGCGCAGCACCTCGGCCATCGGTTTGGGCAGCGGCGCGAGCTCGAGGCCTTCGAGCGCCGCGCGGTCGGTGCAGATCACGCCGGGGCCGCCGGAATTGGACAGGATGAGCGCGCGTTTTCCCAGGCCTCGCGGAAAGCGGCCGAACGCCTTGGCGGCGATCAGCAGCCGGCGCAGGCTGTCGACCCGCACGATGCCGCAGGACGCACAGAAGGCCTCGATCGCGGCCTCCTCGTTGGCCACCGCGCCGGTATGGGCCGCCGCGGCGCGACCGCCGATCTCGGTCCGTCCGCCGAACAGCGCGATCACCGGCTTCGTCGCCGCGACCTTGCGCGCGACGGCGCGGAAACGCTCGTGATCCTCGATCGATTCGACATAGAGCAGGGCGGCGCCGATCTCGGGCCGCTCGCCCAGCCAGGCGAGATAGTCCTCGACGCCGAGATGCACCGCGTTGCCGACCGACACGACGCTGGCGAGCGGCAGGCCGCGCGCGTTGGCCTTGTCGATGAATTCCTCGGCGAGCGCGCCCGACTGCGAGATGAAGGCAAGCCCGTTGCCTGCTCCGGCCGCCGCGCCGGGCGGCAGGTCGCGCAGGAAGGTCGCGGCGAAGCGCCAGGCGGGATCGAAATGGATGATGCCGGCGCAGTTGGGGCCGGCGATGGCGAGGCCGCGCGCCGCCGCGAGTTCGAGGAGCGCCTCGTTGCGCGCGACGCCCGCGGGCCCCGCCTCGGCGAAGCCGCCCGGCAGGATCAGGAGGTTGCGGATGCCGCGGTCGGCCGCTTCGCCCGCGGCCTCGACGATGGCGTCGGGCCGGATCACGATCACGGCGAGATCGACGGGCGGATCGATGGCGGCGATCGAGGTCACCGACTCGTAGCCGAAGATCGCGCCGCCCCTGGGATTGACCGGCACCACGCGTCCGCCATAACCGGCACGGCGCAGCATCTGCATCACGGCGCCGCCCGAGGAGGTCGGCCGCTCGCCCGCCCCGACGACGGCGATGCTGCGTGGGGCGAAGAAGGGCGAGAGATCGCGGATCGGTGCGGACATGACGCGCCGTTGCAGCACAGGCGGGAAGGGAGGACAAGATGGCCGATCCGATCGAGCTTCTGATCCAGGGCCGCGCGCACGAGCTCACGCCGGGCTTTCCGGTGCGCCGCGTGCTGCCGAGCACGAAGCGTCGCACGGTCGGGCCCTTCATCTTCCTCGACCATTTCGGCCCGCTCGATGTGCCGCCGGGCGGCGACGGCATGGAGGTGCGGCCGCATCCGCATATCGGCCTCGCCACCGTCACCTACCTGTTCGAGGGCGGCATCTTCCATCGCGACAGCCTGGGACATGCCCAGGCGATCCGGCCAGGCGACGTCAACTGGATGACCGCCGGCAGCGGCATCGCCCACAGCGAGCGCACCGAGCCCGGGATGCGGCAGAGCGGCTTTCGCATGCATGGCATCCAGACCTGGGTAGCGCTGCCGAAAGCGCACGAGGAGACGGCGCCCAGCTTCGAGCACGTGCCGGTGTCGCGGTTGCCGGCCTGGCAGGACGGGAAGGCCGCGCTGCGCCTGATCGTCGGCAGCTATGCCGGCCGCACCGCGCCCACCGCCCATTTCTCGCCGATCTTCTACGTCGCGGCCGAAGTGCCGGCCGCCGCCGCCCTTGCAGTGACTCCGGAGCATGCCGAGCGTGCGGTCTACGTCGCGGCGGGCACGGCCATGATCGGCGACCGCCAGCTCGGCGTCGGCGATCTCGCGATCCTGGCAGCCGGCAGGGCGACCGATGCGATCGCCGGCATGGATGGCGCCAGGCTGATGCTGCTGGGCGGGACGGCGCTCGACGGGCCGCGCCACATCTGGTGGAACTTCGTCTCCTCGTCGAAGGAGCGCATCGAGCGCGCCAAGGCCGACTGGAAGGACGGCCGCTTCGCCAGGGTCCCCGGCGACCCCGAATTCATCCCCCTGCCGGAGCGCTGACCTTTCCTGGCATCGTCGAATTGATGTGTCATCCCGAGCGCAGCGAGCGACGGATCCTTCGCAGCTCCGATTGAAGATCCCTCGCCTCCGGCTCGGGATGACACCGTCTTCTGCAACCGGCCCTTTCGCGAAGGACAGCGCTCAAGCCTTCTCCACGTTCCAGAACACGGTGACGGGGGAGGGGATGTTGCCCTTGACGCCCTTGCGTCTCGCCATGGGCTGGACGTACTGGCCGAGCGGCACGGTGACGCCGAGATCCATCACCCGCTTCTGCACCGCCTCGGCGATCTGGCGCTGCTTCGCCGGATCGGTCTGGTGCAGGAACTCCTGCCGCAGCTTCTCGATCTCGGCGTCGGTCGGCCAGCCGAACTGGGCGCGGTCGCCGGTCGTTTCGGTGTAGTGGTTGACGATCGGGTCGGCGAGCAGCACCGCCGAGGCCGCCGTCATGGCGATGTTCCAGCCGCCTTCGCTCGGCGCGGTCTTCTTGGCGCGCCGCGCCACCAGCGTCTGCCAGTCCATCGACTGCATGTCGACCTTGAAGCCGCCGCGCTCCAGCAGGCCCTTGGCGACCGGCGCGAGGTTGGTCAGCACGGCCAGGTCGGTCGATTGTAGCAGCACGATCGGCGTGCCGTCGTAGCCCGCTTCCTTCAGGAGCTTCCTCGAGCCCTCGAAGTCGCCCTGCAGGATGCCGTCCATGCCGGCCGCATTCTCGAACGGCGTGCCGCAGCCGAACATCGCCCTGCAGACTTTATAGTAGCGCGGGTCGCCGATCACCGCCTTCAGGAAGTCGTCCTGCCGCAGCGCGAGCTCGGCGGCGCGGCGGATGCGCAGGTCGCTGGTCGGCGGCTGCTTCCAGTTGAAGCGCAGGAGGTAGGTGTTGCCGAGCGTGTCTGGGATGACGATCTCGATGTCGCGATCCTTCTCCAGCACCGGCAGCAGGTCGTGGCTCGGCGCCTCGATCATGTCGATCTCGCCCGAGATCAGCGCGTTGATCGCCGTCTGCATGTCGGCGATGGAGAGCCATTCGACGCGCTCGAGCTTCGCGACCTTGCCGCCCGCCAGCCCCGACGGCGGCTCGGCGCGCGGCACGTAGTCGGGATTGCGTACATAGACGACCTTCTCGCCGGGCTTCCATTCGTCGCGCTTGAAGACGAAGGGGCCGCAGCCCGTCGTGTCGGAGATCTGCTGATTGACCGGCGTCTCGGCCACGCGCCCGGGCATGACGAACAGCGGCACCGAGGCGGGCTTGGCGAGCGCCTTCAGGATCAGGCTGAACGGCTCCTTGAGCGCGATCCTGAAGGTTCGCTCGTCGGGCGCGGTCATCTCCTTCATGGCCTTGGCCAGCAGGCCGCCCACCGCATCCTTGTCCATCCAGCGCTTGAGGGAGGGCAGGACGTCGGCCGAGGTCACCGGCGGGCCGTCGTTCCACTTGAGGCGGTCGCGCAGCCTGAACGTCCAGACCAGGCCGTCGTCGCTCGTCGTCCAGCTCTCGACCATCTGCGGCCGGGGCTCGAGCTTGCCGTCGAGCGCGAACAGCGTGTCGTAGATCATGTAGCCGTGGTTGCGGACGATGTAGGCCGTGGTCCAGATCGGATCGATGATCTTGAGATCCGAATGCATC
This sequence comes from Enhydrobacter sp., assembly GCF_030246845.1. Lineage (NCBI taxonomy): Bacteria > Pseudomonadati > Pseudomonadota > Alphaproteobacteria > Hyphomicrobiales > Enhydrobacter > Enhydrobacter sp. Next base: position 5,339,537 of record NZ_CP126889.1, on the reverse strand, counting down.
ACCACGCGCAGCGTCCTGGCCGGCGTCTGCGCGAAGGCCTTGCTTGCCAGCAACGCGGCCGGCGCTGCGAGAAACGAACGACGCTGCATGCCTCGCCTCCCCTGGGAACCCGACCAGTGTAGCCGTGTCATCCCGAGCGGAGCGAGGGATCCTTCACGACGCCGACTAAAGATCCCTCGCTCGCGCTCGGGATGACCCCGTGCGCAAGAACGACTCGACCAGATCGTTGAACGTTGCCGCCTGCTCGAAATAGGGCGAGTGGCCGCAGTCGGGCAGGATGTGGGCCTCGGCGCACGGCAGGCGTGCCGCGATCGCCCTGGCGAGGAAGGCGGGGAACACGACGTCGTCGGCGCCGCCGATCAGCAGCGTCGGGACCTTGAAGTCCGCGAGGTCGGCGAGCGTGCGGGTCGCGGTGCGCCGCAGCCCGGCGCGCAGCGCCTCCTTGTCGAGCACCCCGGCCATCTCGTCGATGCTTCGGTAGAGAAGATGCAGCGCCGGGAAGCGCTCCGCCGCTCTTGCGCCCATGGCGGGATGGATATCTCTGCTGCGACCGTCGGCGATCGCCGCTTCGGCCTTCCGGGACCAGGCGTCGTATTCCGCGCCGCCCGACGGATCGCAGCCGCGCCGGTCGAGCGTGCCCGAGGTCGAGCTCAGCACCAGCGCCGTCACGCGCGCGGGGTGGGCGATCGCGTATTCCAGCATCGTCCAGCCGCCCATCGACTGGCCGACCAGCCGCACGTCGTCGAGCTTCAGATGCTCGATCAGCGCCGCAAGGTCGCCGGCATAGTCGGCCGGGTCCGGCCCGCCAGCGATAGAGTCGGACGGCGCGAAGCCGCGATGGGCGAAGGTCACGCAGGTGTAGCGGGGGGCGAAGTGCGCGACCTGCTGCCACCAGCTCAGATGGTTGCCGCCGAGACCGTGGGCGAAGAGGAGCGCCGGCCCGCTGCCGGTGACTTCATAATAAAGCGTGCCGAACGGCCGCTTCAGCCGGCCGGTGGTGCGCTCGGGCGCGCGATAGGAAGCCATGTGCGTCCTCTTCAGAAGAGGACCAGCCTAGCCCGGATATCTCAAAGGAGAGAGGTGCATCGGAGGGCTGACTCTGAGAAAGTTGTTTTGCGACAACGACTTTATCCGAGAAAGGAAGCCGCTCCGATGCCGACAGAGTGTATTGCGGATTTGTTTGGATTTGCACCTGTTGAAAGGCGGGCGGTGGTTGCGTCGTTCGACGGCGGGTCGATCACACCGGACGCCGGCGGGCTGTTGCTGGGAGCGACGGATCGGGCGCTCGGACTGATCGATCGGTTAGCCGGCTGCTTTAGGGACTTTCGAGACCCGTCGCTGGTCGAGCACGCGGTGCGGACGCTGGTGGGGCAGCGGGTGTACGGGCTGGCGCTGGGCTACGAGGACCTCAACGACCACGACCATCTGCGCCACGATCGGCTGTTTGCGGTGCTGGCGGGCAAGCTCACGGCGCGCCGCCGGGACTGCGCGCCGGTGGCCGGCAAGAGCACGCTGAACCGGCTGGAACTGAGCGGGCCTGGGCGCTCGCTGTACCACAAGATCGACCACGACCCGGCGGCGATCGAGCGGCTGTTCGTGGCGGTGTTTGTGGAGGCGCACAAGCGGGCGCCGTCGCAGATCGTGCTCGACCTGGACGCCACCGACGATCCGCTGCACGGTGAGCAGGAGGGGCGGTTTTTCCACGGCTACTACGACGGCTATTGCTACCTGCCGCTCTACATCTTCTGCGGCCGTCATCTGCTGGCGGCCAAGCTGCGACGCTCCAACATCGATGCCTCGGCGGGGGCGGCGGAGGAGGTGGCGCGGATCGTGGCGCAGCTCCGCCGACACTGGCCACGGGTGCAAATCCTGCTGCGGGCCGATTCGGGCTTCGCTCGCGAGTCGCTGATGGCCTGGTGCGAGGCCAACGGGGTGGACTACCTCTTCGGCCTGGCGCGCAACGTTCGGCTGGCGGGCGAGATCGAGGCCGAGTTGGCGGCCGCCCAGGCCGAAAGCCGGCGGACCGGTCGGCCGGCCCGCCGCTTCAAGGACTTCCTGTGGTCGACGCGCGACAGCTGGAGCAGCAGGCGACGGGTCATCGCCAAGGCGGAATGGACGCACGGCGAGGCCAACCCGCGCTTCGTGGTGACCTCGCTGAAGGGCGGCAAGGCCCGGGCGATCTACGAGAAGCTGTACTGCGCGCGCGGCGACATGGAGAACCGCCTCAAGGAGTGCCAGGGCGAGCTGTTCGCCGACCGTACCTCGGCCGCCACCATGTGCGCCAACCAGCTGCGCCTGTGGTTTGCCTCGATGGCTTATGTGCTGCTCTGCGCCTTGCGCCGCATCGGGCTCAGGCACACCCGCTTCGCCCAGGCGAGCTGCGGCTCGATCCGCCTGGCGCTGCTCAAGATCGGGGCGCTGATCACCATCAGCGTGCGACGCATCAGGCTCGCCATGGCCTCGGCCTGGCCCAACCAGCGCTCCTTCAAGCAGGCCTGGATCTCACTCGCTGCCGCCGCCCGCTGACGACCCAGACAGCGCATAGGCCACATTCGCCCAGATAGCGTCGCAGCCCGCGGCGTGTTGCCGCTCGCCCGCGTTCACGCCCGCTCCCTCTTCGCCGCATCCACGCGGGCCACCATCTTCGACTGCCCGCCGATCATGACGTCAGAGATGATGGTTTGAGAAATCCGGGCTAGAGCCCACGACGCCCAACGGCCAGCGGCCCGCGGCGAACAGGTGGAACTTGCTTTCGAACGGCGGGCTCTCGTTTCCGGCGAGCCGCGCGAGCGCGAGCTGGTGGACGGCCTGCGCCGCAGCGCCGGCTGCGACATGGATCGAAGCCGGTGCGGCGCTGCCCATACGCGCGGCGGCCGCGGCGGCCTTGCCATGCACGAGGTCGCCGGCTTCGGTCGTGAGCTCGGTCAGCGCCGTCCACAGCGCGCGTTCGGGGAAGCGTGCTTCGGCCTCGGCGAGCAGCGCCTTGCGCAAGGCGTCCTCGCGATCCCACCAGTCGGAGGGGCCGGGCGTCTTCAGCAGCCATTCGGCAGAGGGCCAGTCGTGCACCCGGTCGACGGCAAGCCGCCCCAGCCCGAGCGCTTCGGCATAGGCAACCGCGTCCGCCCGATCGCCGTCGGTCAGCGGCTCGCCCAGCGCCGCGAACCACGACGCCGCTTTCACTTCCGTGCGGAAGGAGTCGAGCACGGCGCGCGGAAGAGGAGCGACGCTCATGGCTGGGAGCAATCCCGTGGTCGGAGAGATACCGCTTCATCCATTCCGGTGTCATCCCGAGCGTAGCGAGGGATCTTTCGCGGTGCCGATCAAGGATCCCTCGCTGCGCTCGGGATGACACGGAAGAGGCTGGAGCGCGTAGCTTGCTCCTTGTTGCGCTCCAACGGCGTCACGCCGCCTGACGGAGCGCGGGCAGGGTGAGGCCGTATTTCGCGGCGACCTCGGTGGCGCGCTTGACATAGTCCTCGCGCATCTCGTCGTTGGTGCGCTGCTTGATCTTCCACTTGCGGAAGATCTCGTTGTTCTTCGACTTCGAGCCGCCGAAGAACCTCGGCAAGTAAGGCCAGTATTCGTTCACCGCCGCCTGCAGCTTCGCCTTGCCCTCGGGCGTCTTCACGAGCTCGGCGGAGAAATCCTCGCCGAACTGCGCGTGGAAGCGCTCCTCCGGCATGGTGGCGCGGGCGAGATTGCGCAGCGGATGGAACGTGCAGTGCAGCAGGTCCTCGACCTGCAGGATCTCGGCCAGATCGGCCAGCAGCTTGATGGCGACGAACTCCTCCCAGGTCTTGAGCGGGAACTCGAAGATCGAGAGCGGCTTCTTGCCCGAGCCCGGCACCATGCGCGCCTCGGGGATGCCGATCTGCACGCCGAGCTGCTTGAAGCGCACGTGATGGCCGTATTCCTCCATGGCGACGCGGCAGGTCAGCCACTTGGCATAGGGCGTCGGCGCATAGGCGATGGCCGGCTCGTCGAACACCTGCGCGCCGTAGAGCTCGTTCACGGCGTGGCTGATCACCAGCTTGGCGACCGCCTCGCGATACTCCTCGGGCGCATTCTTCAGCTCTTCGACGGTCTTGACGACGAGGTCGGTCATGGCGGGCTCCATCAGACGAGAGGTTCGGTGTTGAAGGCTTCGAGATCGGTGGTGAGGTCGGTGAACTGGCCGGCGAGCCTGGCCACCAGATCGTCGGCGAGCGTCTCCGGCTTCCCGACCTCGAGCCGGGCGATCGGGCGCGGCTGGCCGAACAGGAAGACCTCGCGTCCGCGCACGCCCAGGAGCTGGCCGGTGATGCCCTTGGCGGCGGGCGCGCAGAGCGCCGTCACGAGATTCGCGACATGGTGCGCACCGATCTTGAGCGCGCGCTCCTTGTAGGTCTTCTGCGCCTCGTTGGCGGGCTGGATGATGTCGGTGACGCGTGTGCGCGCGAACGGCGCCACGGCGTTCACCGTGATCGCCGCGCGCTGCAGGTCCATGGCCGCAACGCGCGTGAGGCCGAACAGGCCCGCCTTGGCGCTGGCATAGGCGGCCTGGCCGAGATTGCCGTAGAGGCCGGCCGAGGAGACCATGTTGACGATGCGGCCCCAGTCGTAGCCGCCCTTGCCGCCGCGCCCTGCCTTGCCTTGCTCGCGCATGACGGCCGAGGCCGCATTGATCAGGTAGAACGGCGCGGAGAGGTTGTTGCGGATCACCGCGTCCCAGTCGCGTGGATCGGCGCGGAAGACGAACGCGTCGCGCAGGATCGCGGCGTTGTTGACCACGATGTCGATGCCGCCGAACTGCTTCACCGCCGTCTCCACCAGCAGCCTGGCGACGCCTGGCGAGGCCACGCTTTCGGTGAAGGCGACCGCCTTCTTGCCGATCGCCGCCGCGACCTCCCGCGCGGGACCGGGATCGGCGCCGTCGCCCGAGATGGAGGCGCCGACATCGGCCACGACCACGCTCGCGCCCTCGGCCGCCAGCGCCTCGGCGATCGCGCCGCCGATGCCGCGGCCGGCACCCGTCACGATGGCCGACCGTCCTTCCAGCAGTCCCGTCATAGCTCCGCTCCCGTTTTCCTGCCGGCACTGGCCATCTCGGCCGCCGTGTAGAAGGCGTCGGCATGCACGTCGATGCGTCGCATGCCGCGCCTCTCGAAAAGCTTCGTCGCCGCCTCGACCATGACCGGCGGGCCGGCGAGATAGGCCTTGCAGCCGTCGAACTCGTCGAAGTCCCGCGCGACCGCCTCGTGCACCAGACCGGTCCGCCACGGCCCGCCCGTCGTCTCGCTGAGCACGGGTGTGAAGTGGAGGTTCTCGTGCTTGCGCGCCAGAGCGGCGAAATGGTCGTGCAGGTAGAGATCGCGCTCGCTGCGGACGCCGAAATAGAAGTAGATGTGCTGCGGCAGCGCCCGGGCCAGCGCGCGCTCGACGATCGACTTCAGGGGCGCCATGCCCGAGCCGCCGGCCACGGCGATGATCGGCCCGCGATGGGCCTCGCGCAAGTAGGAGCTGCCGAACGGGCCCTCGACGCGCACGGCATCGCCCACCTTCAGCCGCTCGCCGACATAGGCGCTGGTCGCGCCGCCCTCGGTGCGCCGCACATGGAACTCCAGCACCGGATCGCCGGGCACGTTCGCCATCGAATAGTCGCGCGGCTGGCAGCCGTCGAAGGTGACGGAGGCATACTGGCCGGCCGAGAAGTCGAACGGGCCGCCGGACAGGATCTCGAGCCGCACGCGCTTGATGTCGTGCGTCGCGTCGTCGAGGCCAGCGACCGTGCAGGAAAGCACGCGGCGGGGATGGACGATCAGGTCGTCCTCCTCGAGCCATGCCACCTCGCAGTCCTCCCAGGGCACGGCGCGGCAGGCGAGGATCAGGCCGCGCTCCTTCTCTTCACCGGCCAGCGCGAACTCCGAATAGCCCTCCATGCTCACCTCGCCCTTCACCAGGTGCGACTTGCAGGTGCCGCAATTGCCCGACTGGCAGCCGTGCGGATAGGCGATGCCGGCCTCGAGCGCCGTCTCGAGGATCGTGGCGCCGGTCGTCACCTCGATGGTGCGACCGGCCGGAACGATATGGACCTTGAAGCTCATGCCGGAACAACGCCTGGAGAGGGTGAGGGGAGGCAAATTTGTTTGATCCCCCAACTATCTACATCACAAGTACAAAAGAGTTAAGCCCTCGCGTGCTTGCAAAGGCACGGCAGATATGGGGTCTCGGGACAGAGCCCGCATTGGTTGCTCCCCCAACAATCTCCGTCTACCACTTGGGCCATGGCCAGTTCCCCGCCCAACGGCAAGCCGCGGGCCGAAAGCCTCGATCGCGGCATGCTGCCCCAGCTCCTGGGCTACGGGCTGCGGCGCGCCCAGTCGGCCGTGTTCGCCGATTTCGCTGGCACCTTCGCGCGGGCGGGCGAGGCGCTGACGCCGGGCGAGTTCGGGCTGCTGGTGCTGGTCGAGCGCAACAAGGGGCTGAGCCAGATGGCGCTGGCGCGTGCGCTCGCCATCGACCGCTCGACCCTGGTGCCGATCCTGAACCGCCTGCAGGCGCGCGGCTTTCTGATGCGGCACGCCTCGCCGACCGACGGCCGCACCCACGCCCTCGCGCTGACGCCCGCCGGCGAGAAGGCGCTGGCGAAGTTCGCGCGGCTCGTGAAGGCGCACGAGAAGCGCATCACGGCGGGCCTTTCGGCCGCCGAAACGCGCACCCTGATCGAGCTTCTGGAGAAGGTGCGCGGCGCGGCCGGTTCGCTATAGTCCGCGCGCCATGAGTTCCGCCCATCCCGACTTTGCCCATATCGACGCCGAGTCCGTCACCGACTCCGATCTGCTCGATCTCCTGCGGGCCTCGCCCGCCGAGGCATCGAGGACGCTGAACGGCGAATTGCTGGAGGTCGATTCGGCGCGCGGCATCGCCCGCTTCCGGTTCGAGGTCGTGCCGGCCTTCTGCCATTCGCAGGGCAGGATCTGCCAGGGCGGGTTCCTGACCGGCATGGTCGATACGGCGATGGCGACGGCCGCCATCGCCCGGGGCAAGCTCTCGGTCGCGGTGCCCACGCTCGAGATCAAGGTGAGCTTCTTCGAGGCGATGGGCCCCGGCATCGTCTTCGCCGAGGGGCGCGTCCAGCGCTGGGGCGGTTCCGTCGGCTTCCTCGACGGCGATCTCAGGGACGAGAAGGGCCGCCTGATCGTCCACTCGACCTCGACGGTCAAGATCGTGCGGCAGAAGGCCAAAGCTTAAGAGGCCAAAGATCCCTCGCTCTGCGCTCGGGATGACACGCCATTTTGCTGTGTCATCCCGAGCCGAAGGCGAGGGATCTTTCTACTCTCCGCCGCCTTTCAGCCGCGCCACTTCCTCTTCCAGCTCCTTTATCCGGGCGACGAGCTTGTCCACCGCCGGCGCGATCTCGGCCTCGCTGTAGCGCGCGACGATGTTCTGGTGGCAATTGACGTCCCAGGCCTCGAGCGTGAACACGATCGCACGTTCGGGCCGCGCCTTGTAGGCGGGATCGACCAGCCGCTCCATCAGCTCGAGGTCGCCCTCGACGATGCGCGCGCGGCCCCACAGCTTCAGCCGCTGCCGGGTGGCGAAGTGGGGGATGAAGATGAGGGCGCGGTCGTTCTCGCGCAGGTGGCCGAGCGTGATGTACTGCCGGTTGCCGGCGAAGTCGGCGAAGGCGAGGGTGTGGGTGCCGATCGGCTTCAGGAAGCCGGCCGGTCCGCCCTTGTGCTGCACGTAGGGACGGCCGTCGGCGCTCGCGGTCGCGAAGAAGAAGGTGTCGATGGCGTCGAGGAACCGGCGGAGATCGGGCGTGATCCCGGTCTGCCAGCTCCGGCCCTCGAACTGGGCGCGCGATCCGAGACGCGCCTGCTCCGCCTTGACCGCCGGCGAGAACAGCACGTCCTGCGGATCGCCCATCGCATCACCCCAGTTTCTTGCCGAGCTGGCCCGCCACTTCCTGGATGAACTGCCAGGCGACGCGGCCCGAGCGCGCGCCGCGCGTCACCGACCATTCGACCGCCTGCCGGCGCAGCTCCTCGACCGGCACGTCGAGACGATAGTGCCGCGCGTAGCCCTCGATCATCGCGAAAAAAGTGTCCTGGTCGGCGTTGTGGAAGCCCAGCCACAGGCCGAATCGGTCCGACAGCGAGACCTTCTCCTCGACCGCCTCCGACGGGTTGATCGCCGTCGAGCGCTCGTTCTCGATCATGTCGCGCGGCATCAGGTGGCGGCGGTTGGAGGTGGCGTAGAACAGCACGTTCTCCGGGCGGCCCTCGATGCCGCCGTCGAGCACCGCCTTCAGCGACTTGTAGGCGGCGTCCTGCCCGTCGAAGGACAGGTCGTCGCAGAACACCACGAAGCGCCGCTTGCTCTCGCGCACGCGCGCCAGCAGCGCCGGCAGCGACGGAATATCCTCGCGGTGGATCTCGATCAGCGCCAGCGGCCCGGGCGGGCCGCCCATCTCGCGATTCACGTGGGCATGGGTCGCCTTCACGATCGAGCTCTTGCCGGCGCCGCGCGCGCCCCACAGGAGCGCGTTGTTGGCCGGCAGGCCTCTGGCGAAGCGGCGCGTATTCTCGAGCAATGTGGCTTTCTGGCGGTCGATGCCCTGCAGGAGGTCGAGATCGACGCGGTTGACCCGCGGGACCGCCTCGAGCCGGTTGCCCGCGGCATGCCATACATAGGCCTCGAAGCCGGCGAGATCGGCTCTCGCCGGCGGCGACGGTGCGAGGCGGTCGAGGGCTTCGGCGATGCGTGAAAGCGTTGCTTTAAGGTCTTGATCCATCGTTGACAGGAAGGTCGGGGGCCGGCGAAAGGGGGTGACCATATCGCCCGGCGCTTGCGTTGCAAAGCGGCTGCGGACCGCTATAGTCCGCCCGCTTTTCGACGGCCGGAAGAATCGGAGCGGCAGATGTTCATTTCAGAGGCTTGGGCGCAGGGTGGCGGCGCGGGCGGCGGCTCGGATTTCCTGGTGCAGCTCTTCCCGCTCATCCTCATCTTCGTCGTCTTCTACTTCCTGCTGATCCGCCCGCAGCAGGCCAAGGTGAAGGCGCAGAAGGAGATGCTGGCGGGCGTCAAGCGCGGCGACCGCGTGGTCACCGGCGGCGGCATCATCGGTCTCGTCACCAAGGTGATCGGCGAGAACGAGCTGCAGGTCGAGTTGGCCGAGGGCGTGCGCGTGCGCATCATCAAGCAGACCATCACCGACATCCTGACGCGCGGCGAGTCGGTGCGCGGCGCCAAGGAGGCCGACGAGGACGAGAAGCCGCTGCTGCCGCAGCGTGCGGCGGCGCCGGAGCGGAAGGGCCTGCTGGCCGGGCTGTTCGGGAAGAAGTAGGACGGCCGCCGGTCGCGGCGGCATCGCAGGGTAATCGGGTATGCTCCACCTCCCGCGTTGGCAGACCATCGCCATCATCGTCTTCACGGCGCTCGCCGGCCTGTTCGCGCTGCCCAACATCCTGCCCGAGTCGATCGACGACCTGCTGCCCAAGTGGTACGCGCAGAACCGCATCAATCTCGGCCTCGACCTGCGCGGCGGCGCGCACTTCCTGCTGGAGGCCGACCTGCGCGGCGTGCTGAACGAGCGGATGACCAACGTCGCCGATTCGGTGCGCGGCGAGCTGCGCAAGAAGCAGGTGGGCTTCAAGGAGCTGACGGTCGAGCCCAACGGCCATGTCACGGTCGAGCTGCGCGACGAGGGCCAGCGCGCCACCGCGATCGAGGCGATCCGCGCCGTCGATCCCAGCCTGGTGACGGAAGGGGCCGGGCCCAAGATCGACATCAGCTTCTCGCCCCAGGAGCTCACGCGCAAGCGCAAGGAGGTGATCGACCAGTCGATCGAGATCCTGCGCCGGCGCGTCGATGAGACCGGGACGATCGAGCCCACCATCGTGCGCGAGGGCGACGACCGCATCCTGCTGCAGGTGCCGGGCATCAAGGACACGACCGACCTCAAGCGCAAGATCAACCAGACCGCCAAGCTCACTTTCCACCTGGTCAACGAGGATCTCGCCGCCAGCAGCGGCGGCGGCCTGCCCTCGGTGCTGCCGCCGACCACGGCGCTGGTGCCCACGCGCGAGGGCATGCAGGCGCTCAAGGCCGCCAACCCCAAGGCCTTCGACGAGATCCAGAGCGCCAATCCGCGTCTGTCGCCCGAGCAGATCTGCCGCCGCTACCATCCGCTCTGCCTGCCGATCTTCAAGCGCGTGATCGTGGGCGGCGAGGATCTCGACGACGCCAAGGCGACGTTCGAGAGCCAGCAGCAGGGCGGCCGGCCGATCATCAGCTTCACCTTCAACGCCGCCGGCGGCCGCTCGTTCTGCGCCGCCACCCGCCACAACATTGGCAAGCGGCTCGCCATCCAGCTCGACAACGAGATCATCAGCGCCCCGGTCGTGCAGAGCGCGATCTGCGGCGGCAGCGGCATCATCACCGGCGCCTTCACGCCGCAGCAGACCCAGGAGCAGGCGCTGCTGCTGCGCTCGGGCGCGCTGCCCGCGACCCTCACCATCATCGAGGAGCGCACGGTGGGGGCCGATCTCGGCGCCGACGCGATCCACGCCGGCACGGTCGCCGCCGTGGTCGGCACGGGACTGGTGATGTTCTTCATGTTCGGCACCTACGGCCCGCTGTTCGGCGGCTTCGCCAACCTCGCCATGGGGGTGAACCTGCTGCTGGTGCTGGCCGGGATGTCGGTGCTCGGCGCCTCGCTCACCCTGCCCGGCATCGCGGGCCTGGTGCTCACCGTCGGCATGTCGGTCGATTCGAACGTGCTGATCTACGAGCGCGTGCGCGAGGAGAAGGCCAACGGCCGTTCGGCGCTGGGCGCGCTCACGGCGGGCTACGAGCGCGCGCTGGCGGCGGTGATCGATTCGAACCTCACGGCGCTGATCGCCGGCGTCCTGCTGTTCGGCTTCGGCTCCGGCCCGATCCGCGGCTTCGCGACCTCGCTGTCGCTGGGGCTCCTCACCCATCTCTTCACCGCCACCATCTTCACCCGCATGCTGCTCGCGACCTGGATGCGCTGGCGGCGGCCGAAGGAACTCACCCTCTGAGGCCGCGCCATGCTGTGGAAGCCGCACCATATCGTTCCCGCCCACACGAAGATCGATTTCATGGGCCATCGCCTGTGGGCGCTCGGCCTGTCGACGCTGATCAACGTGCTGTCGCTGGTGGGCGTGTTCGTGTTCGGGCTGAACTTCGGCATCGACTTCGAGGGCGGCATCGCCATCCAGGTGCGCGCCAAGCAGGGCACGATCCAGCTCGACGAGCTGCGCCACACGACGGGCGCGCTCGGCATCGGCGAGGTCTCGCTGCAGGAGTTCGGCGACAAGAGCAGCGCGCTGATCCGCGTGCAGCGCCAGGAGGGCAACGCCGCATGCGTGGCGCACGCCGATGCCGTGATGAAGCGCCGCGTCGGCAACGGCTGGAGCGTCAAGCCGGGCGCCGAGGGCACCGGCGACGTCGTCTTCACCGCGCCCGGCCAGCTCGACGCGGCCGGCTGGCGCGACGCGGTGAGCCGCGTCGGCCTCACGGTGCTCGAGCGCGAGCTGCCGCGCGCCAACACCAACACCGCCAAGATCGACATGACGCCCGAGCAGCGCGCCGAATGGTGCCAGCAGGTGGCGATCAAGGTGGTCGACGACGCGATCAGCGACAAGTACGACATCCGCGGCACCGAATCGGTCGGCCCCAAGGTCGGGTCGGAGCTGATGCATACCGGCATCATCGCGGTGCTGGCCACGCTGGCGGCGATCGCCATATACATGTGGTTCCGCTTCGAATGGCAGTTCGGCGTCGGCGCGCTGATCTCCATGCTGCACGACGTGATCTCCACCATCGGCATCTTCGTGCTGTTCCGGATCGACTTCAGCCTGACGGCGCTCGCCGCGGTGCTCACCATAGCCGGCTACTCGATCAACGACACGGTGGTGGTGTTCGACCGCGTGCGCGAGAACATGCGGCGCTACAAGAAGCTCGGCTTGGTCGACGTCCTCAACCTCAGCATCAACGAGACGCTGTCGCGCACCGTGATGACCTCGATCACCGTGTTCGTCGCCGTGCTGGCGCTGGTGATCTTCGGCGGACCGGTGCTCTACAGCTTCTCGATCGCCATGCTGTGGGGCGTCATCGTCGGCACCTACTCCTCGATCTGGATCGCCTGCGCGGGGCTCGTCTACCTGAAGCTCCGGCCCGAGCAGTTCCGGCACGAGGACGAGGGCGCCAAGGCCAAGGCGTGAGCCCGGCGCGCGATCCCGACGACAAGACCCTGCCGGCGCCCGATCCGGCGCAGGTGCAGGTGATCCGCGGCTACGGTCCGGGCCATTTCACGATCGGCGAGCGCGAGTGGCGCGAGCCCGTGCTGGTGACGCCGGGTGCGACCTCGGCCTGGGAGGTCAGCCGCATGGAGGAGCTGACACTGGCGAGCGTCGCGGTGCTCCGGGAAGGACCGGAGCCGGTCGAGATCCTGGTGCTGGGCTGCGGCAGCCGCACCGTGTTCCTGCCGCCGGCGCTTCGCGCCGACCTGAGGGCCGCCGGCCTGTCGGTCGAAGTGGTCGACACCGGCTCCGCCTGCCGCACCTACAACGTGCTGCTGGCCGAAGGCCGCCGCGTCGCGGCGGCGCTGATCCCGATCTGAAGGCCGAGGAAAGATCCCTCGCTGCGCTCGGGATGACGCCAAGAAGGCCGTGTCATCCCGAGCCGAAGGCGAGGGATCCTTGTGCCGATGCGGCGATCACGACACGAAGCCGCCGTGGCTCTGGGAGGCCATGCAGTAGAGCATGCCGATCGAGAACATGGTGTTGAAGCGGCTGGCGTAGAGCGCGATCGGGCCGGCCTTCGCCTTCTCCTCGGCCGTGGCGTCGACCAGGCCCAGGATCTTCTGCTGCATCGGCCAGATGATGAACCAGACGTTGAAGGCCATGATCAACGCCATCCACATGCCGATGCCGATCGGGTAGAAGGGCTTGCGCAGCAGAAGCGCGTCGACGATGTAGCCGTTCATCCAGGCCAGCAGCAGGCCGGTGATCACCGTCGCCAGCGCGCCGTAGCGGAACCACCAGAGCGCGCTGGGAGCGATGAACTTGGACACCGCGCTGCGACTCTCCACCGGCTGGATCTTGGGCATGGTGGGCGTCTGCACGAAGTTGAAATACCAGAGCAGGCCGATCCACATCACGCCGCTCAGGATGTGCAGCCAGCGCATGAAGAACGTGCTCCAGGCGTGGTTGAAGTGGATCATGTCGCCCGAGGTCGCGTTGGCGATCAGGACGATGACGATCAGGACGACGACGCCGGCTGCGACAGTGCGCCCCAGCGAGTTGAAGATGGCGCCCATATCCGTTTTCTCCCCTATCTCGTTGAAGGGATTGGCGTTTCCTCTCCAGAGCCATTCTAATCGAGACCTTGCCTGCGTTCAACGGTCGCAGGTGCCCGGTTATCCCCGGATGCCCAGTCGATCATGAGCCCTTCCTTCCGCGCATCCGAGGCTTCCCACCGCTATGTCCTCGACACGGTGCGGACGGCGGACCGCGACCGGTTCCTGGCCGCCTTGTTCGCACCCGAGCCGGCGCGCCGCGGGCTGATGGCGCTGCTGGCTTTCGACCACGAGCTCGCCCGCGCGCGCGCCGTCACCCGCGAGCCGCTGCTGGCCGAGATCCGCCTGCAATGGTGGCGCGAGGCGGTGGCGGAAGCGGCGGGGATGGACAAGCCCAGGGCGCAACCGGTCGTCGAAGCGCTGGCCGAGACCGCGCGCCGCTACCGGCTCACGGCCGACGGTTTCATCGCCCTGATCGATGCGCGAGCGGAGGAAATCGAAGGGCCGCTCGACGTCGTGCGCGCGGGCGCCGCGCTCGCCGACCTCGAGCTCGCGGTGCTGGGCGTCGGCGACGAGACGACCCGCAAGGCCGCGCACGCCGTGGCCGCCGCCGGCCTGATGGGCGAGGGCAGGGAGCGCGAGGCCCTGCTCGCCGGCGTGCGCGCCGAAGGCCGGACCGATCCGGCGGCGCTGCCGATCCTGATCCAGGCGCGGCTGCTCGACCGGCCGCTGCCGCCGTGGCGCCGGCCGCTGGCTCTTTGGTGGGCGGCACGGCGCGGCCGATGGTAAGAACGTCGCGACGATCGACCGAGGAGGCAACGTGGCACGCGTCAAGGCGAACGGAATCGAGATCGAATACGAGACGGCCGGCAACAGCAGCGATCCCGCGCTGCTGCTGGTCATGGGCCTGGGCGCGCAGCTCACCATCTGGCCCGACGCCCTGTTCGAGGGGCTTGCCGGGCGAGGCTTCCACGTCATCCGCTACGACAACCGCGATACCGGCCTTTCGACCGACTTCGGCGCCTGGGGCGTGGCCGACGTGCCAGCGGCGCTGCGCAAGGTGATGCAGGGCGGCAAGGTCGAGGCACCCTATCTCCTGAAGGACATGGCGGCCGACGCGGTGGGCCTGCTCGACGCGCTGGGTATCGAGCGCGCGCACATGGTGGGCGCCTCGATGGGCGGCATGATCGTGCAGATCGTGGCGGCCCAGCATGCCGAGCGCACGCGCTCGATGGTGTCGATCTATTCCACCAGCGGCCGCCCCGGGCTGCCGCAGGGCAAGCCCGAGGCGCTGGCGATGCTGGGCTCGCAGCCCGAGGGCACGAGCCGCGAGGCGCGCGTCGAGCACGGCATCAAGCTGCGCCGCACCATCGGCAGCCCGGCCTATCCGATGCCCGACGCCGAGCTGCGCGCGCTGGTCGAGCGCAACGTCGACCGCCGCTACTATCCGGAGGGCGTGGGCCGGCAATACCTTGCCGTCATGGCCTCGGGCGACCGCGTGGAGATGCTGAAGAGGGTCAAGGCGCCGACGCTGGTGCTGCACGGCGAGGAAGATCCGCTGCTGCCGGTCGAATGCGGCCGCGACGTGGCGCGCCTCGTGCCGGGTGCGAAGATCGAGACCTGGCCCGGCTGGGGCCACGATTTCCCGAGCGCACTGATTCCGACGCTGGTCGATCGCATCGCCGGATTTTGCAAGGCGGCCGAATAGCCGAGGCATCGCAACATCCTCGTTGTCATCCCGAGCGCAGCGAGGGACCTTCCGCTTCGGAGGAAAGGCCCATGAAGTTCGGCATCTTCTACGAGCATCAGCTCCCTCGCCCGTGGGGCCCGCGGAGCGAGTACCAGCTCCTGCAGGATTCGCTCGCCCAGATCGAGCTCGCCGACCGGCTGGGCTACGACTATGCGTGGGAGGTCGAGCACCACTTCCTCGAGGAATATTCCCATTCGTCCGCACCCGAGGTGTTCCTGGGCGCGGCGAGCCAGAGGACGAAGCGCATTCGCCTCGGCCATGGCGTGATCCAGCTCACCACCAACCAGCCGCACCGCGTCGCCGAGAAGGTGGCCACGCTCGACCTGCTGTCGGGCGGGCGCGTCGATCTCGGCATGGGCGAGGCGGCGGGGCCGGCCGAGCTCCATCCGTTCAACATCAAGGTGCGCGACAAGCGCGACCGCTGGGAGGAGGCGGTCAAGGCCATCGTCCCGATGTTCACCAGGGAGAGCTGGGAGTTCCACGGCCAGTATTACGACTTCGAAGCGCGCAACGTGATTCCCAAGCCGTTCCAGAAGCCGCATCCGCCGCTCTGGGTCGCGTGCTCCAACATCCAGACCATCGGCAAGGCGGGCGAGTGGGGCATGGGCGCGCTGGGCTTCACCTTCGTGACGCCCGAGGCGGCGCGCGCGTGGGTGCACAAGTACTACAACAATCTCCTGCACAACCCGCGCAAGCTCACCGACTATCCGAGCAATCCCAACGTGGCGATGGTCTCGGGCTTCATGTGCGCGCCGACCGACGCGGAGGCCGAGCCGAAGGCGGCCGGCTGGACGTTCTTCATCTTCGCGCTGAGCTACTACGGCCGCAAAGGCGTCGATGCGCCGGGCACGTCCGATCTCTGGAAGGAATACCAGAGCTGGAAGGGCGGACCGGAGGAGAGGAAGGCGCTGGAGTCGGGCCTGATCGGCTCGCCCGAGACGATCGCGAGAAAGCTGCGCCAGTTCCAGCAGAGCCGCGTCGACCAGGTGATCCTGCTGAACCAGGCCGGCAAGACGAGCCACCGGGACATCTGCGACTCGCTCGAGCTTTTCGCCAAGGAAGTGATGCCCGAGTTCCATGCCGCCGAAGCCGAGCATGCGGCATGGAAGCAGAAGGTGCTCGACCGCGAAATCGTGCTCGAGGACCTCGATGTCGGGAAGTACGACATCTACAGCCACCAGAACGAGCACATCGTCCGCCTCACGCCCGAGCAGCTCAAGGCCAAGATGGCCGAGAAGGAGGCACGGCGGGCTTAGTCGTCTGGACCGCGCGCTTCCAGCGCGCTCACGAGCGCGCTGGAAGCGCGCGGTCCACGAGGCTCAGACCGACAGCCTGTTGAAGACGAAGCGCGGCAGGTGCTGCGCCACGAGCATGATGGCGCGCCAGGCGGGCGGGGCGTAGACGACGGGACGGCCGCGTTTCATGCCCTTCACGATGGTGCGCGCGACATCCTCCGCCGGCGCCACGTAGCGTCCGGCGGCCTTCCTCGCGGCGGTCATGGGCGAGTCAGTCGGGCCGGGCTTGATCAGAACGATCCTGACGCCGCTGCCGGCAAAGCGATGGTCCATGCCCTGGGCATAGCGCGCCAGGAACGCCTTGGCGGCGCCGTAGCTGTAGTTGGCCTTGCGCGCCCTATCGCCGGCCACCGAGCCCAGGATGCCCAGCGTGCCGCGGCCGATGCCGGCGAAGTGCCGCGCGAAGGCCTCGGCGAACAGCGCCGGCGAGAGCGCGTTGATCGCGATCGAGTCGCGCAGGAAGGCGAGGTCGGCCTGGCAGGCCTGCTGGTCGGCGAGCCAGCCCTGCGCGATCAGCGCCATGTCGATCGATCCCGATTCCGCGATCGAGCGCACGAGCGCCTCGATCGCCGCGGGATCGTGGAATTCGCCCTTCTTCACGGTCACGCTCGAGCCCGGTCCGCGCTGGCGCAGATCGGCCGCGATCGCTTCGGCCCTGGCGATATCGCGCGCCACCAGGACCAGTTCCGTCGGCGCCTCGGCAACCCACAGCCGGCAGCAATGCTCGGCGATGGCCGAGGGTCGCGCCGACGACGACGATCCTGCGCGGTTGGGCTTGGGTGCCATTGGTCATTTGCTACTATAACCCGCCATGAACCTCTCATGTGGACCGCGGGCTTCCAGCCCGCTCACGAGCGCGCAGGATGCACGCGGTCCTGATGGCGTGCCCGCATGAGAGTCGCCGTCGTCGGCGGCGGGATCGGCGGCCTCTCCGCCGCGCTGCAGCTCCTGAAGGCCGGGCTCGACGCCCACGTCTACGAGCAGGCGCCGCGCATCACCGAGATCGGCGCCGGCATCCAGATCAGCCCCAACGCCTCGCGGCTGCTGCATCGGCTGGGGCTCGGTCCGGCGATGGACGCGGTGGGCGTGCGCCCGCTCGCAGTGCATCAACGCCGCTGGGACAATGGCCGCACGCTTCAGCGCGCGCCGGTTGGCCGCGAGGTCGAGGCGATCTTCGGCGCGCCCTACTACCACTTCCATCGCGCCGATCTCGCGACCCTGCTGGCGGACGCGCTGCCGCCGGAGCGTCTGCACCTCGGCCACAAGCTCCTCGACCTGGCGCGGAAGGGCGAGCGCGTGACGGCGTGCTTCGAGAATGGCGCGACGGCCGAGGCCGATCTGCTGGTCGGCGCCGACGGCATCCATTCGCGCGTGCGCCATCTCCTCTTCGGCCCGGAGAAGCCGCGCTTCACCGGCTGCGTCGCCTGGCGCGGGCTGGTGCCGGCCGAGCGCATAAAGCACCTCGGCATCGAGGTCGCCTCGCACAACTGGATGGGGCCGGACGGGCACGTCGTGCATTACTGGGTCGCGGGCGGGCGGATGATGAACGTGGTCTGCGTCGTCGAGCACGGCGACTGGACCAAGGAATCCTGGACCGACCGGGGCGAAGTGGCCGACGTGCTGGCGCGCTACGAGGGCTGGCATCCGACCGTGCGCGCGCTGATCGGCGCCTTTCCCGAGACCTTCGTCTGGGCGCTGCACGACCGCGCCGAGCTGCCGCGCTGGAGCGACCGCCGCGTGACGCTGCTGGGCGACGCCTGCCATCCCATGCTGCCCATGATGGCGCAGGGCGCCGCGCAGTCGATCGAGGACGGCGCCGCGCTGGCGTCACTCCTGAAAGCGATGCCCGGCGACATCCCGAGCGCCCTGGCGCGCTACGAGGCGGTCCGCAAGCCGCGCGCCACCAAGCTGCAGCAGGCGAGCGCCGCCAACCGCAAGCGCTTCCACCTGCCCGACGGCCCCGAGCAGCAGAAGCGCGACGAGGCGATGGCCGCCTCCGGCGACCGCTCCATCGCCAACATCGGCTGGCTCTACGCGCACGACGCGGCGGTTGTTTGACACCACCATTGCCACTGGGCTTCGGTGTCATCCCGAGCGCAGCGAGGGATCTTTCAGCGATGTGGACAGGGGACACCCGATGATCGAAGTGAACGGCATGGCGCACGTCATCCTCACCGTCAGCGACTGGGAGAAGGCGCGCGCCTTCTACGCCGAGCTGCTGCCGTTCCTCGGCCTGAAGAAGGTCTATGACGGCAACAACTTCCTCTATCACGTGGGCGGCCGCACCGCCGTCGGCATCCAGCGCTGCGCCGAGGAGCACGCGGGCGCGCGCTTCGCGCAGAACCGCGTCGGCCTGCACCACCTCTGCCTGCGCGCGCGCTCGCGCGAGGATGTCGACCGGATCGCCGACAAGCTGCGCGCCATGGGCGCCCATATCGACCGCGGCCCGATGGAAGGCGCCTGGGCGCCCGGCTACTACTTCCTCGTCTTCGAGGATCCCGACGGCATCCGCCTCGAGGTCAACTTCATCCCCGGCAAGGGCCTGCTCGCCGCCGACCCGCCGCTCAACCCGAGCTTCGATCCGAACTGGAACCAGAACTATCCGTGAGGGGCCCTGTCATCCTGAACGAAGCGAAGGATCTCCTGTCCGTTGACGTGATGATGAGGTCCTTCGCTTCGCTCAGGACGACAAAAACGGGCATTATACCTTGTTCGGATTGATCAAGAACTTCTCCCCCGTCGCGCGCTTGTTGTAGATGGCGATGTTCTCCAGCCGCAGCGCCTCCTGAAGCGAGATCGCCTTGGTGTAGTGGCTGGCGAAGGTGGTCTTCAGCGAGCGCACGACGCGTTCGCGCAGGCGCTGCTGGTCGGGGCGGCCGATCTTCTGCAGGAAGGGCGTGAGCAGCCAGCCGCCGACGCCCCAGGCCATGCCGTAGTTGCGCACCAGCTCGACCGGGCCGGTGTCGAGGCTGCCGTAGATATAGACCTGCTTGTGCGTGCTCGAGCCGTAGCGGTTGTATTCCTTGGCCGACTTGTTGAGCGCGATCTCCATGCAGGTGAGGATCTGGCTCGCGAGCCTTCCGCCGCCGATCGCATCGAAGGCGATGGTGGCGCCGGTCTCGACCAGCGCCTGCGTGAGATCGTCGGTGAAGGAGGGCGCGGACGAGTCGCACACGTGCTTGGCGCCGGCGTCGCGCAGGAGCTTGGCCTGTGCCTGGCTGCGCACGATGTTGACCAGCCCGATGCCGTCCTCGAGGCAGATCCGGTTCAGCATCTGGCCGAGGTTCGAGGCGGCGGCGGTATGCACCAGCGCCTTGTGGCCCTCGCGCTTCATGGTCTCGGTCATGCCGAGTGCGGTGAGCGGATTCACGAACCACGAGGCGCCCTCGGCCGCCGTCGTGCCGGACGGCAGCGCCTGGCAGTCGCTCGCCCGGATGAGACGGTATTGCGTGTACATCCCGCCGCCGATCATCGACACCGTCTTGCCCATGAGCGCCTGCGCCGCCTCCGACTTGCCGGCCTTGATCACGGTGCCCGCGCCCTCGTTGCCGACCGGCATCGCCTTGTCGAGCCGTGCGGCGAGGAAGGGCAGGGCGGCCGCGGCTACCTTCGCCTTGACCACGACGCCGTCGCCGCTGCCCGAGGCGGTCGCGCTTTTGATGTCGGCCGGTCCCACCAGCAGGCCGAGGTCGGACGGATTGATCGGCGTCGCCTCGACCTTCACCACGACCTGGTCGTCGGCCGGCTCGGGCACGGGCACTTTCACGAGCGAGAGCTCCAGCTCGCCGTTCTTCCTGATCAGCGAGCGCAGCTCCAGACCGGTGGTGGGGGTGGCGTCAGGCATCGGTCGTCTCCATTAATTTGGTTGGGCGACACGATGCACAGGGTGGTGTGCGGGGACAAGGGGCGTGCGTCACCCCCTCACCCAACCTCTCCCCCGGTGGGGGAGAGGAGGAAGAGAAGCGAGCGTCATGTTCCTCTCCCCCATAGGGGGAGAGGCTAGGTGAGGGGGCCGCGTGCTACTCCGCCGCCAGCGGCGTGGGTGCGAGCCAGTGGTCGAGGTCGCGCAGCGCGCGCCTGGCGAGAAGCTGCTTGCGCTCCTTGCCGCGCGCATTGCCCTCGATAGGCGGAAACAGGCCGAAATTGACGTTCATCGGCTGGAAGGTGCTGGCGTCGGCGCCGCCGGTGATGTGGCCGAGCAGCGCGCCCATCGCCGTCGTCGCGGGCGGCGCGACCGGCGCCTGGCCCAGCCGCTCCGCGGCGGCGAAGCGGCCGGTCATCAGGCCGACGGCCGCGCTCTCGACATAGCCCTCGCAGCCGGTGATCTGGCCGGCGAAGCGCAGGCGCGGCATCGCCCTGAGCCGCAGGGTCGCATCGAGCAGGCGCGGGCTGTTCAGGAAGGTGTTGCGATGCAGCCCGCCCAGCCGCGCGAACTCGGCGTGCTGCAGGCCGGGGATGGTGCGGAAGAGCCGCGTCTGCTCGCCGTGCCTGAGCTTGGTCTGGAAGCCCACCATGTTCCACAGCGTGCCGAGCGCGTTGTCCTGGCGGAGCTGCACCACCGCCCACGGTCGGCGGCCGGTCCGCGGATCGCGCAGCCCGACCGGCTTCATCGGCCCCCAGCGCAGCGTGTCCGGTCCGCGCGCCGCCATCACCTCGATCGGCAGGCAGCCGTCGAAGTAGGGCGTGTCGGTCTCCCACGCCTTGAATTCGGTTTTCTCGCCCGCCAGCAGGCCGGCGACGAAGGCTTCGTATTCCGACTTGTCGAGCGGGCAGTTGAGATAGTCGGCGCCGTCGCCGGCCGGGCCACCCTTGTCGTAGCGCGACTGCTTCCAGGCGATCGACCGGTCGATCGAGTCGGCATGCACGATCGGCGCGATGGCGTCGAAGAAGGCGAGCGCATTTTCGCCGGTGAGCCTGCCGATCGCCTCGGCCAGCGCGGGCGAGGTGAGGGGGCCGGTGGCGACGATCACGCTGTCCCAGTCCTCGCGCGGCAGGCCCGCGATCTCCTCGCGTCTCAGCTCGACCAGCGGATGGGCGAGCAGGGTCTCCTGCACCGTCGCCGAGAAGCCGTGGCGATCGACCGCCAGCGCGCCGCCGGCCGGCAGCTTGTGCGCGTCGGCCGCCCGCATGACGAGCGACCCGGCGCGGCGCATCTCCTCGTGCAGGAGGCCGACCGCATTGTTCGCGGCATCGTCGGAACGGAAGGAGTTGGAGCAGACCAGCTCGGCGAGCCCGTCGGTCTGGTGCGCCTCGGTCCCGCGCACCGGCCGCATCTCGTGCAGCACCACAGGCACGCCCGCCGACGCGAGCTGCCACGCCGCCTCGCTGCCCGCCAGCCCGCCGCCCACGATGTGTACCGCCTTGATGCTTGACGTCATGCCGCTCCGATGGGTTCCTGTGCGAATGCGGGGCCGACACCCGAAACCGTGTCATCCTGAGCGCAGCGAAGGATCTTTGGTGATGTCGCCCAAAGATCCCTCACTTCGTTCGGGATGACACATTCTTTGTATCAGCCTTGGATATAGATGGGAGAGCCTGTCATGGCCATCAAGTTCCACAATCCGTCGAGCGTGTCCTTCTCCGGCAAGTACAGCCTCGGTGCCGAGGTGCCGGCCGGCACGCGCCTGTTCCATGTGTCGGGGCAGGTCGGGGTCGATTCCGAGGGCAAGCTGCAGCCCACCTTCGAGAAGCAGGCCGCGCAGGCGTGGCGCAACATCGGCGAGGTGCTGAAGAGCGCCGGCATGGCCTACGAGGACATCGTCAAGGTCACGATCTTCCTCACCGACAGCCGCTTCATCGCGCCCTATCGCGAGGTGCGCGACCAGTTCATCACCAGGCCGCCCTATCCGGCCTCGACGCTGCTGGTCGTGGCCGGCCTCGCCGATCCCGCCATGCTGGTCGAGGTCGAGGTGGTGGCCGCCAAGGCCTGACGATGACCAATAGCCTCAAGGTCGCCCTGGCGCAGCTCGATCCCAAGGTGGGCGACGTCGCGGGCAATCTCGCCAGGGTGCGGGCCGCACGCGCCAAGGCGAGGGAGCAGGGGGCGGCGCTGGTCGTCACCTCGGAGCTGGCGATCGCGGGCTATTTCCCCGAGGACCTGGTGCTGAAGCCGGCCTTCCAGCGCCAGTGCCACGAGGCGGTCGAGGCGCTGTGCGCCGACACGCGGGACGGCGGCCCGGCGCTGTTCCTCGGCACGCCATGGCGCGAGGAGGACAAGCTCTACAACGCCATCGTCGCGCTCGACAAAGGCGAGATCGTCGGCAAGCGCTTCAAGGTCGACCTGCCGAACTACGGCGTGTTCGACGACAAGCGCGTTTTCTCGCCGGGCCCCATGCCGGGGCCGCTGGTGTTCGACGGCGTGCGCATCGGCGTGCCGATCTGCGAGGATGTCTGGACCCCCGACGTCGTCGAGTGCATTTCCGAGACCGGCGGCGAGATCCTGCTGGTGCCCAACGGCTCGCCCTACGAGGTCGGCAAGACCGACCTGCGCGTGCAGCACGGCGTCGAGCGCGTGATCGAAAGCGGCCTGCCCTTCGCCTATGTCAACCAGGTGGGGGGCCAGGACGAGGTGGTCTACGATGGCGGCTCGTTCGTGATCGGCGCCGACCGCCTGCTCAAGGCCAAGCTGGCCTCTTTCAAGGAGGAGGTGGCGACGGTCGAATTCCGGCGCGGCGCGAACGGCTGGGACTGCCTGCCGGGGCGGATCGCGCCCGAGCTCGGCGAGCTGGAGTCGATCTACCAGGCGATGATGCTGGGCCTGCGTGACTACGTGAACAAGACCGGCTTCCCCTCGGTCGTGATCGGCCTCTCGGGCGGCGTCGATTCGGCGCTGACGGCGGCGGTGGCGGCGGACGCGCTGGGCCCGGAGCGCGTGCGGACGCTGATGATGCCCTCGCCCTACACCAGCCGCGACTCGCTGGAGGACGCCAGGGCGTGCGCCGAGGCGATCGGCGTCAAATACGAGATCGTCGGCATTGAGCCGGCGATGGAGGCCTTCAGCGCCATGCTGCGGCCGCTGTTCGGCAACCGTCCGTCCGACGTGACCGAGGAGAACATCCAGAGTCGCGCCCGCGGCGTCACGCTGATGGCGGTCTCCAACAAGCTCGGCGGCATGGTGGTGACCACCGGCAACAAGTCGGAGATGGCGGTGGGCTACGCCACGCTCTACGGCGACATGTGCGGCGGCTACAACGTCCTGAAGGACGTCTACAAGACCACGGTGTTCGAGCTCTGCGCCTGGCGCAACAAGCACCTGCCGGACGGCGCGCTCGGCCGCCCGGGCCGCGTGGTCCCCGAGCGCATCCTCACCAAGCCGCCCTCGGCCGAATTGAAGCCCGACCAGAAGGACTCCGATTCCCTGCCGCCCTATCCCGTGCTGGACGCCATTTTGCGCGGCCTGATCGAGCGCGACCTGTCGGCGGAGGAGCTGGCGGCCGAGGGCTACGACAGGGCGACGGTCGATCGGGTCTGGCGGCTCCTGGAGAATGCCGAGTACAAGCGCCGGCAGGCGCCGCCCGGGGTCAAGATCACCTCGCGGATCATCAGCCGCGAGCGGCGCTATCCGATCGTCAACGGGTTCAGAGGGTAGGGCGATGCTGATCGCGCAGATTTCCGACATGCATGTGACCGCCGAGGGCACGCTGCTCTACAAGCGCATCGACACGGCGGGATACCTCGAGCGCGCGGTGGCGCACGTCCTCGGCCTCGAGCCGCGGCCCGACGTCGTGATCGCCACGGGCGATCTCGTCGACGGCGGCACGCCCGAGGAATATCAACGCCTGCGCCGCCTGCTGGCGCCGTTGCCGATGCCGGTCTACGTCATTCCCGGCAACCACGATGCACGCGAGCCCTTGCGCGCGGCCTTCGCCGATCGGGGCTACCTGCCGAAGGAAGGCTTCCTGCAGTACGCGGTGGAGGGACTGCCGCTGCGCCTGATCGGCCTCGACACGCTGGTGCCGGGCAAGCCTTATGGCGCGCTGTGCGGGGAGCGGCTGGGCTGGCTCGCGGCGCGCCTCGACGAGCGGCCCGAGGTGCCGACGCTCCTCTTCCTGCACCATCCGCCGTTCGACTGCGGCATCGAGGCGTTCGATCGTTTCCGCCTGAACGAGGGCGACGCCGCCCTCGCCGACCTCGTGCGCCGCCACGGCAATATCGAGCGCGTGACCTGCGGGCACGTCCACCGGCCGATCCAGCGGCGCTGGGCCGGCAGCCTGGCCTCGATCGCGCCCAGCACGGCGCACCAGGCGACGCTCGATCTGCAGGCCGGCGCCCCGCTTTCCATGATGATGGAGCCGCCGGCGATCGCGCTGCATCTCTGGACCGGCGGCGGTCTCGTCACCCATATGAGCTATGTCGGCGCGTTCGACGGCCCGAAGCCGTTTCGCGCCCTCTGACGGAACCTCGACCGTGAGGCCCTCGTTCCCGTTCGCCGTGCCCCTGCAGAACCTCTCCCGGCGCCTCGGCCCGGGCGTCATCACCGGCGCCGCCGACGACGATCCGAGCGGCATCGCCACCTATTCGCAGGCCGGGGCGCAGCAGGGCGTCGGGCTGCTTTGGACGGTGGTGCTCACCTGGCCGATGATGGTCGCCGTGCAGTCGGTGAGCGCGCGCATCGGCCGGGTCACCGGCCACGGGCTCGCCGCCAACATGCTGGCTGTCTTCCCGCGCCCGGTCGTGACCGGCCTCGTGGCCCTCCTGTTCCTCGCCAACACTATCAATATCGGCGCCGATCTCTCCGCCATGGGCGCGGCCGTCAACCTGATGGCGGGCGGCAGCCGGCATCTCTACACGCTGGCCTTCGCCCTGGGCATGCTGGCTGCCGTCGTGTTCATTCCCTACCATCAATACGTCGCGGTCCTGCGCTGGCTCACCTTCTCGCTGTTCGCCTATGTCGGCGTCGTCTTCACGGTGAAGATCGACTGGCACGCGGTGGCGGTGGGAGCGCTGCTGCCACGCTTCGATCTCAGCGGCGAATCCTACATGCTGATCGTCGCCGTGTTCGGCACCACCATCAGCCCCTATCTCTTCTTCTGGCAAAGCTCGCAGGAGGTCGAGGACGAGCAGGCGGCGAAGGCCGAGCCGCTGATCGACCGTCCCGACAAGGCGGACGGCGAGCTGAGCCGCATCGGCTGGGAGACCATGGCCGGGATGGCGGTCTCCAACATCGTCGCGTTCTTCATCATCCTGACGACGGCCATGACGCTCCACGCGAACGGCCAGACCGACATCCAGAGCTCGGAGCAGGCGGCCGCCGCGCTGCGCCCGATCGCAGGCGACGCCGCCTTCCTGCTGTTCAGCCTCGGCATCATCGGCACCGGGCTGCTGGCGGTGCCGGTGCTGGCGGGCTCGACCGCCTATGCCATGGGCGAGGTGCGCGGCTGGCCGATCGGGCTGGAGCGCAAGCTCGGCGAGGCGCGTGCCTTCTACACCGTGATCGCCATCTCGATTCTGGTCGGCATCGCGGTCGAGGCCTCGCCGCTCGATCCGATCGAGGCGCTGGTGTGGAGCGCCGTCGTGAACGGCGTGATCACCGTGCCGATCCTGGTCGCGATGATGATCGTGGCGTCGAGCGCGAAGCGGATGGGCAAGTTCACGGCGACGCGCCTGCAGCGGATTTTCGGCTGGATCACCACCGCCATGATGGCCGCCGCCGCGCTCGCGATGTTCGTGACGATGTAGAACATGACCATTCCTGCCACGAATATTCCGCCGGCAGCCCGGGCCGTCCCAACATGTTTGTGCTAAGTACCCCGTCGGCTTCGGTCGGGACGACGGGACCTTCTTCGCCATGAGACTCTATTCCGGTCCGCTCAGCATGTTCGGCGCCAAGGCGGAGATCGCAGCGCACGAGAAGGGCATCGACTTCGAGCTGGTGATGGTGCCGTTCGAAATGAAGACGCTCTATCAGCCCAAGCACCCCGAGGTCGTGCGCATCAATCCCAAGCGCCAGGTGCCGGTGCTGGTGGACGGCGACCTCGAGATCTTCGATTCGACGCAGATCTTCGAGTACCTCGAGACCCTGAAGCCCGAGCCGGCGCTGTGGCCGCCCGACGCCAAGGCGAAGGCACGGGCGCGCCTTCTGGAGCACAAGTCGGACGAAGTCTATTTCCCGCACATCATCCGCCTGATGGGCCTTCAGGCCACGCCCGACGATCCGCTGGCCGTCGAGGCGCGTGCCGCGGCGACGGCCTGCTACGACGAGATGGAGCGGCTGATCGGCGAGCGGGACTGGCTCGCCGGCAGCTACTCCTATGCCGACATCGCCTTCTACATGGCGCAGCTCTTCGGCGCGCGGATGACCGCGCCCATGGCCGAGGCACATCCAAGGCTGCAGCGCTGGCGCGATCGCATGAGCGCGCGCCCGGCGGTCGCGAAGGTGGCGGGTGCGATGGCCCGCTATCTCCGCTCGCAGGGCCGCCCGCTGCCGGAATTCCTGGCGAAGGTCATGTCGGCCTAGGCGGCACGAAGCATCGGTATCCTCGACACGTCGTCCTCGCGGGCCTGCGACACGTTCGCGGGATCGCACGGAAATACCGATAACAAATGCCGGGCAGACCGATGTGGTGCTGTGTTAGGCGGCGCGCTTCTGGACGGTTACATGAAGCTCGAGCCCCATCGCACGGACGACCTTGAGGATGGCGCCGAAGGACGGGTTTCCCCTCTTGCTCAACGCCTTGTAGAGGCCGGCCTTGGTCATGCCAGCCTCCGCAGCTATATAGTTGATACCGCGGGCTCGGGCGATGTCGCCGAGAGCGGAGGCGATGAATGCCGGATCGTCGCCGCCTTCCCGGAGACAGGCGTCGAGATAGAGCGCCATGTGTCGGGGGCTCCTGAGGTATTCCGCTGCGTCGAACTTCGTCAGCTTGACCATCGCTTTCTCCCTCCTCCGTCAGACCTGCTTCGCAATCTGCTGCGCCCTGGCGATGTCGGCGGTCTGCGTCCGCTTCGTCCCGCCGGCCAACAGCACGATCAGCTTGTCGCCGCGCCGCGTGAAATAAACCCGATAGCCGGCACCGTGATCGATCCGCATTTCGCTCACGCCACCGCCGACCGACTTCCAGTCGCCCAGGTTGCCGAATTGCGCCCGCTTGATGCGAGCGAGAATACGCGTCTCGGCGACGGCGTCGTCGAGGTGGTCCATCCAGCGGCGAAACGTTTCGGTCTGGAGGACTTCGATCATGTTCGAAGGTAAACTATAGTTTCTCCGGCCGTCAACTATAGTTTAACGCGTTCGGGTCGTCGCCACCTCCGCTCGCAGGGCCGCCCGCTGCCGCCGTTCCTGCGGCGTCTCTCGGGAGAGGCGGCTACGGCTTGATCGCGCGCCCCAGCACCTTCTCGTAGACGCGCAGGATCGAGGAGCTGTCGTCGCCGCCGAAGCCCATGTGGCGGGCCATGCGCTGCAGGTTGTGCGTCGCCGAGCCCTGCGGCAGCGGCACGTCCAGCTCATCGGCGAGCTCCATGGCGAGATGCAGGTCCTTGTGCGCGAGGTTGAGCGCGAAGGAGGGCGGGCTGAACTTGCCGCTGAGTGCCCGCTCGGAGAAGGCCTTGAAGACGTTCGAGTTGCCGCTCGAGTTGGCGATCACCTGCACGAGCTTGGCCGGATCGAGGCCGGCGGCTGTGCCCAGCATCAGCCCCTCGGCCGCTGCCGCGGCGTTGCAGAAGGCCATCATGTTGTTCACCAGCTTGGCCACCGTGCCGGTGCCGAGCGCCCCCATGTGGATCACGTTGGCGCTGAAGGACTTCAGCACCGGCAGGGCGTCGTCGAACACTTTCTTGTCGCCGCCCACCATGATGGCGATGGTGGCGGCCTCCGCGCCCACCGTCCCGCCGCTCACCGGCGCGTCGAGCATGGCGATGCCCTTGGCCGCCATCGCGGCGCCGATCTTCTTCACCATCGAAGGCGCGTTGGTGCTGAGGTCGATATAGGTCTGGCCGGGCTTGATGTGGGCGAGGATGCCGCCGTCGCCCAGCGCCACCGCCTCGACGTCGCGGGGCATGGGGAGCGACGTCATCACGACATCGGCGCTCTTCGTTACGTCGGCCACCGACTTGGCCGCCGTCGCGCCGAGGTCGGTGCAGCTCTTGACCGCCGCCGCGTTGAGGTCGAACACCGTGACCTCGTGGTTGCTGCGCTTCACGATGTTGCGGCACATGGGACCGCCCATATTGCCGACGCCGATGAACCCGACTTTCACGTTATCCTCCCGCGCGACTGCCGTCGGACACACTATATACGAGACGCAATGAACCGCGCCCCCTCCCAGCCGCCAAGCGATAGCGAACGGGCCCGCGCTCTGCGGCGCGTCAAGCTCGCCGCGACGCTGGTGCTGGCGGCGACGGCGACACTCTTCCTGGTGGCGCGTCACTTCGAGGCCGGGCACTGGGCCTGGGGCTATGTGGCCGCGTTCGCCTCGGCGGCGACGGTGGGCGGGCTCGCCGACTGGTACGCCGTCGTGGCGCTGTTCCGCCGGCCGCTGGGGCTGCCGATCCCGCACACCGCCATCGTCCCGCGCAACCACCAGCGCATCGCCGACAATCTCGGCAGCTTCGTCGAGAACAATTTCCTGGCGCGCGAGGCGGTCGAGAGGAAGCTGGGCGAGGTCGATTTCGCCGCCCAGATCGCCACCTGGCTCGGCGATCCGGCGCGCAGCGCGGCGCTCGCGGCCTTCGTCCTTCGGCTGCTGCCGCAGGCGCTGACGGCGATCGACCAGTCGGGATTGCGCCGTTTCTTCGGCGAGCGCGTGCGCGCCGAGCTGGAGCGGATCGAAGTCGCGCCTCTCGCCGCCGGCTTCCTGGGCGCCGTGATCGAGAAGGGCCGGCACCAGCGGCTCCTGAACGAGCTGCTGGGCGCGCTCGACACGCTGCTGACCAGCCAGGAAACGCTCGACGCGCTGCGCGAGAAGATCCGGCAGGAGCTGCCGGCGCTGTTCAACCTCTATCGCGCCGACGCCTATCTCCTGCGCAAGATCGTGGCCTCGACCGGCGCCTTCGTGGCGGAGGCGCGCGCCGATCCGGGCCATCCGCTGCGCGTCGAGTTCGACAAGTTCGTGCGCGGCTTCGTCGAGCGGCTGCGCGGCTCGGCGGACTTCGCGACCCGCGCCGAGACCTTCAAGCGCGACCTGCTGGCCCGGCCCGAGGTGGCGACGCTGGCCGAGGGCGCCTGGGACAGCCTGCGCGCCTTCCTCGAACGCGATGCCGCGGCGGCGGACTCGCAGGTCGGCCGCCAGCTCGAGGCCATGCTGACCGAGGCCGGCGCCCAGCTCGGCCGCGACCCCGCCATCCGCGCCGAGATCAACCGCGGCATCGTGCAGGTGCTGGGCGAGTTCGTGCAGAGCCAGAAGAGCGGCGTCGGCCGCTTCATCGCCGACCAGGTGAAGGACTGGGACATAGACGTCCTGATCGGCCGCATCGAGCTCACGGTCGGCCGCGACCTGCAGTACATCCGCTTCAACGGCGCCCTGATCGGCGGCCTCGCCGGTTTGGCCTTGCACGCGCTGGAGCAGGGGTTGAAGCTTCATCCGTGATCGACAGGGAGGTCGCGATGACCGATGCATCCCGCAATTTCATGGACATGTTCAAACAGCTTGGCGGCAGCTCCAGGTGCCGTCCTTCGACATGGGCAAGATCATGGAGCATCACCAGAAGAACATCGACGCTATGGGCCGCTCGTGGCAGGCGGTGGCGAGCGGCGCCACGGCGATCGCTGACAAGCAGCGCGAGATCTTCGAGGCCGCAATGAAGGACATGGCGGAGATGGCGGCCAGCTACGAGCCGTCCGGATCGCCGCAGGAGGTCTTCAACAAGCAGGCCGAGTTCGCCAAGAAGGCCTTCGAGGCGGCGATCAGGAACACGCGCGATCTCGCCGAGCTGGTGCAGAAGTCCGGCACCGACGCGCTCAACATCATCCACGAGCGCATGCAGGAATCCTACGACGAGATCCGCCGCAGCCTGGAGCGGCGGTAGTCTTTCATTGGACCGCGCGCTTCCAGCGCGCTCATAATCCGCGTCGGAAGCGCGCCGAACTCCAGCGCCAGTCGGAGTCTATGTCGACCAATCCCGCCTTTACGGGGTTCTGTTCGACATATCCGATTGTGCGGATCAAATGATCTTCGTCGCGCATATACCGGTCGAAATAGTCGTCGTGCCAGAACGCACCGGTTCGGCCGATGAGTTTATTGGCCTCGTTGGCGGTGAACGACTTCCAGCTATGCACGATAGACCCCAGGCGATGGCCGCTGGCTGGTTCCATGACGACGTGGGCGTGATTGGGCATGATGCACCAGGCGAGGAGGCGATAGCGGTCGCCATCGAAATGCAGGATGGCATCTTGGACGATCGATGCGACATCCTCTCGACCCAGCCAACATGCCCCCAGCCCGGCGTCGAGCCGGCGGTCGATCTGCCGAACGGCATCGGGCTGAGTGCGCAGCGACTCGACAACCGACCGCGGAAGACTGTCGGCGAGCCGGAAGGTCACGAATTGCACTGCCTCAGGTGAGTCGAAGTGAGGCAGGTAACCTCGGGAATGCCAGCCTTTGGAGTCAGCCATGGTAAGAGCGTGCTGGAACGACTGCTATCATAGGTCGACCGTACGCAGGAATCCTTCGAGTGGCGGGGACGTCAAGCGGACCGCGCGCTTCCAGCGCGCTCTTCCATCAGCCAAGCATGAGCGCGCTGGAAGCGCGCGGTCCAATGAGAGCGCTAGCGCCGCACCTCGGTAAAGGCGCTCGGCCTGAAACGTACTATATAAGAATAAGATTGGACGAGGCGAGCAGAGGCGGGAAGAGGGATGGATCGGTTCTGGCTCAAGGAATATCCGCCGGGCGTGCCGGCGGAGATCGATCCGTCGGTCTATCCCAGCCTCGTGGCGCTGATCGAGGAAAGCTTCGCCAAGCATCGCGACGCCAGGGCCTATGTCTGCCTGGGCACGGCGCTCACGTTCGGCGAGGTCGACGCGCTCTCGAAGGCGCTGGCGGCGTGGCTGCAGAGCCGCGGCCTGCGCAAGGGCGCGCGGGTGGCGATCATGATGCCGAACGTGCTGCAGTATCCGGTCGCGGTGACGGCGGTCCTGCGCGCGGGCTTCATCACCGTGAACGTCAATCCGCTCTATACGGCGCGCGAGCTCCAGCATCAGCTCGGGGATTCCGGCGCCGAGGCGGTGATCGTGCTGGACAACTTCGCGGCGACGCTGCAGGCCGCGCTCGCCGCCGGCGACACGGCGGTGAAGCACGTGGTGGTGGGCCGCATGGGCGACCTGCTGGGCTTCCCCAAGGGCCTCCTCGTGAACTTCGCCGTGCGCACGCTGCGCAAGCTGGTTCCCACCTACGCGCTTCCCGGCCATGTCGCGTTCGGCCAGGCGATCGCGGCCGGCAAGGCGATGCTCTTCGTGCGGCCGGAGCTGGGACCGGACGATGTCGCGGTGCTGCAATATACCGGCGGCACGACCGGCATCGCCAAGGGCGCCACGTTGCTCCATCGCACGATCGTCGCCAACCTGCTGGCCTCCGAGGCCTGGATGCGGCCCGGCCTCGGGCGAAAGAAGCTCACCGGCCAGTTCACCATCGTCTGCGCCCTGCCGCTCTATCACGTCTTCGCCTTCGTCGCCTGCGGGCTCCTGGGCATGCGCACCGGCGCGCTCAATATCCTCATTCCCGATCCGCGCGATCTCGCGGGCACGGTGAAGACGCTGGCGAAATACCGCATCAACATCTTCCCGGGCGTGAACACGCTCTTCAATGCGCTGGCCAATCGCGCCGACTTCGCGAAGCTCGACTTCTCCGGCCTCGCCATCACCAACGGCGGCGGCATGGCGGTGCAGGAGGCGGTGGCGCAGAAATGGCTCGCCGTCACCGGCTGCCCGATCGTCGAGGGCTACGGGCTCAGCGAGACGGCGGCCGGCGTCACCTGCAATCCCACCGACTCTGAGGCCTATACCGGCACCATCGGCCTGCCGATGCCGAGCGTCGAGATCAGGATTCTCGACGATCAGGGACAGGAGGTGCCGCTCGGCGCGCCGGGCGAGATCGCGATCCGCGGCCCGCAGGTGATGCAGGGCTACTGGCGGCGGCCGGACGAGACGGCCAAGGTCATGACGGCCGACGGTTTCTTCAAGTCGGGCGATATCGGCGTGATGGACCAGCGCGGCTACGTGAAGATCGTCGATCGCAAGAAGGACATGATCGTGGTCTCGGGCTTCAAGGTCTATCCCAACGAGATCGAGGCCGTGGTGTCCGGCCATCCCGGCGTGGCCGAATGCGCCGCCGTCGGCGTGCCCGATGCACGCTCGGGCGAGGCGGTCATGCTGTTCGTCGTGAAGCGCGATCCCAAGCTCACGCGCGAGGCGCTCGAGGCCTTCTGCGAGCGCGAGTTCACTGGCTACAAGCGGCCGAAATACATCGAGTTCCGCAACGAGCTGCCCAAGAGCAACATCGGCAAGATCCTGCGCCGCGAGCTGCGCGACGCGATGGTGAAGAAGGCGGCCCGACGGACCGTCGTGGAATGACACGGAGCAGGGTTTCAGGGAGCGTGGTTCCGGCTATGATGCCGCCCTCGAACCGGGGAGAGGGAATGACGGCGATGCGTCTGATGGTGCTGGCGGCGGCGGGCCTCGCCTTGGCGGGCTGCAACACGCCGACACCGCTTTATTCCCTTCAGAAGGTGCCGCCACCGTACCGCAAGGCGCCGGACGGCGCGATCATCGACAATGCCGGGGTAAAACTCGACGCGGAGGGTTACCGCCTCGACAAGAGCGGCCGGCGCATCCAGGAAGTGGACATCCAGGCCAAGACGGCGAACCAGACCTCCAACCCGGTGGCGGGCTACTACATCAGCAGCATCGGCACCGAAGCCTCGGGCAACGTCATGACGCCAAGCGAAGGCGCCGGACAGGGCTATGGAACCGGGCCGGGCGCCGCCACCATGGTGCCGGGCGGCGCGCCGCCGCCGTCGCTGCCGGCGCCGCTCGTGCCGACCCCCGGCGAGGCTCCGCCCGCCACGCCGACGCCTATGCCGCGGTGATGGCGACTACTCGATCTTCACGCCCGCGGCGTGGATGATCGGAGCCCATTTCGCCAGCTCGTCCTTGATGAACTTGGCCGTGCGCTCGGGCGAGGTGTCGGCCGCGGGCACGGCCGCGATGTCCTGCAGGAACTTGATGGCGCCGGGATCCTTGATCAGCTTGCGCGACGCCTGGTCGACCGTATCGACCACGTTCTTCGGCGTGCCGGCCGGCCCCAGGATCAGGTT
Source organism: Enhydrobacter sp. (assembly GCF_030246845.1). Classification (NCBI taxonomy): domain Bacteria; kingdom Pseudomonadati; phylum Pseudomonadota; class Alphaproteobacteria; order Hyphomicrobiales; genus Enhydrobacter; species Enhydrobacter sp. The sequence continues at coordinate 5,305,942 of NZ_CP126889.1, read as the reverse complement.
GAAGGTATAGGCCTCGTAGCCCTTGACGCCGGCCTCGGTCATGGTCGGGATCTCGGGCGCGACGGCGGCGCGCCCGGAATGCGCGAAGGCCAGGATGCGCAGCTTGCCGGCGCGATGCTGCTGCAGCGTGGTGCTGAAGGTCTCGAACATCCAGGCGACGTTGCCCGCCAGCAGGTCCTGGATCGCCGGACCCGATCCCTTGTAGGGCACGTGCACGACCTCCATGCCGCCGACCTCGCGTTTGAAGTATTCGCCGGCGAGGTGGAGGATGCTGCCGATGCCCGACGAGGCGTAGGAATATTTGCCCGGGTTCTTCTTCATCAGCTCGACGAGGCGGCCCACCGAGTCGGGCATCGAGGGATGCGCGACCAGTACCAGCGGATTGACGCAGATCGAGGAGATCGGCGTGAAGTCCTTGACCGGATCGTAGGGCGGCTTGGCATAGGCCGTCGGGTTGATGGCGTGCGTCGAGGAGGTCGCGAACAGGAGCGTGTAGCCGTCCGGCTTGGCGTGCACGACCTCCATCGCCCCGATCGAGCCCGCGGCGCCCGCCTTGTTGTCGACGATCACGGTCTGGCCGAGCAGCGGCGTGAGCTTCTCGGCGGCCATGCGGCCGATGATGTCGGTCGGCCCGGCGGGCGCGAACGGGATCACGAGGCGGACCGTCCGCTCGGGATACCTGGCATCGGCGCGCACGAGGCGCGGGGCGGCGAGCGTGCCGAGGCCCGCGGCGAGAAGGTGACGGCGTTTCATTCTGGACTCTCCCTGTCTTTGGCCGCGACCTTAGCGAAGCCTGCTTGACCCGCCAATCCGGCATCGCCACAAGTCGGCCCCATGTCCGGCCCCCGCGTCCGCTTTGCGCCGAGCCCCACGGGCCTGCTGCATGTCGGCAACATCCGCGCGGCACTCTTCAACTGGCTCTATGCCCGCCGCCACGGCGGCCGGTTCGTCCTGCGCCTCGACGATACCGACCGGCAGCGCAGCAAGCCCGAGTACGAAGCCGCGATCGAGCGCGACCTCGCGTGGCTGGGCCTCGCCTGGGACGCCAGGGAGCGCCAGTCCGACCGGCTGGCGCACTATGACGAAGCGCGCGACCGGCTGATCGCGGCGGGCCGGCTCTATCCCTGCTACGAGACGCCGGAGGAGCTCGAGTTCAAGCGCAAGCGGCTGCTGGCGCAGGGCCGCCCGCCGGTCTACGACCGCGCGGCGCTCAGGCTCGACGAGGCGGCGGGCCGCAAGCTCGAAGGCGAGGGCCGGCATCCGCACTGGCGCTTCAGGCTCGCCTCCGAGGCGGTGCGCTGGGACGATCTGGTGCGCGGGCCCCAGCATGTCGACGAGGCGAGCCAGAGCGATCCGGTGCTGGTGCGGGCCGACGGCTCCTATCTCTACAGCTTCACCTCGGTGGTCGACGACATCGCCTTCGCCATCACGCACGTGATCCGCGGCGAGGATCACGTCACCAACACCGGCGCGCAGATCCAGATGTTCCGTGCGCTCGACGCCGCCGTGCCGGCCTTCGCGCATCTGCCGCTGCTGGTCGATGCGTCAGGTGGCGGGCTCAGCAAGCGCGCCGGCTCGCTCTCGATCGCCGACCTGCGCGAACGCGGCATCGAGGCGCTGGCGATCGATGCGCTGCTGGCACGGCTCGGCACGGCCGATCCGGTCGAGCCGGTGGCCTCGCTCGACGCGCTGGTCGCGACGGTCGATTTCGCGCGCGTCGGCCGCGCCGCCGCGCGCTTCTCGGAAGAGGAGCTCAGGCAGCTCAGCGCCCGTACGCTGCACATGCTTCCCTACGAAGCGGTGCGCGATCGGCTGGATGGCAGTGTCGACGAGGCGCTGTGGCTCGCCGTGCGCGGCAATCTCGCGACGCTTGCCGACGCCAGCGTCTGGGCCGAGGTCGTGCACGGCCCGATCGCGCCCGCGATCGAGGATGCGCCGTTCCTGCGGGAGGCGGCGAAGGCGCTGCCGGTCGAGCCTTGGGGCGAGGGCACCTGGAAGATCTGGACCGGCGCCCTCTCGGCGGCGAGCGGCCGCAAGGGCCGCGCGCTGTTCCATCCGCTGCGGCTCGCGCTCACCGGCCGCGATACCGGCCCCGAGATGGCGAGGCTCCTGCCCCTGATCGGCCGCGCCAGGGCGGCGGCGCGGCTGCTGGGGCAAGCGGCTTAGCGACAGGAAAGATCCCCCTCGCTGCGCTCGGGACGACACGATTTTCTTTGCTCGAGAAGACTGTGTCATCCCGAGCGCCGCGAGGGATCTTTCTCCGAAACGCCTTTGCAGAGCGCGAACGCATCGCATATATAGGCCGCATGTCGTCATTTGTTCTCCCGGCCGCGTTCGGCGCGCGATGTATCGAGGTCTGAGGCCCGGTCGCGGGCTGTCGGAACTCGTCTGCATGTGAATCGGGAGGAAGGGCGATGTCCCTTGTCGTCTACAACACGCTGTCGCGCGAGAAGGAGCCGTTCGTGCCGCTCGATCCGGCGCATGTGCGGCTCTATGTCTGCGGTCCGACGGTCTACGACGACGTCCATATCGGCAATGCGCGGCCGGTCGTCGCCTTCGACGTGCTCTACCGCCTGCTGAAGCGGCGCTATCCGCGCGTCACCTATGTGCGCAACATCACCGACATCGACGACAAGATCATGGCGCGCGCCGCCCAGAGCGGCGAGCCGATCGAGGCGCTGACCCGGCGCACCGCCGAGGCCTATCGCAGCGACATGCGCCGGCTGGGCGCGCTCGCGCCCGACCACGAGCCGCGCGCCACCGACTATGTCGGCCGGATGATCGCGCTGGTCGAGCGCCTGGTCGCTGGCGGCCATGCCTATGCCGCGGACGGCCATGTGCTGTTCAGCGTGCCCAGCATGGCCGACTACGGGCGGCTCTCGCGCAAGCCGCGCGACGAACTGATCGCCGGAGCGCGGGTCGAGGTGGCGCCCTACAAGAAGGACCCGGCGGACTTCGTGCTGTGGAAGCCCTCGGCCGACGACCAGGCCGGCTGGCCGAGCCCGTGGGGCCGCGGCCGGCCGGGCTGGCATATCGAATGCTCGGCCATGAGCGCCGCGCTGCTGGGCGAGACCTTCGACATCCACGGCGGCGGCCTCGACCTCATCTTCCCGCACCACGAGAACGAGATCGCGCAGAGCCGCAGCGCCTTCGGTCACCGCATCATGGCGAAGTACTGGATGCACAACGGCTTCCTCAACATCTCGGGCGAGAAGATGAGCAAGTCGCTCGGCAACTTCCTCACCGTGCACGAACTGCTGGACCGGTATCCGGGCGAGGTGATCCGCCTGCTGCTGCTCACGGCGCACTATCGCCAGCCGCTGGACTTCACGCAGGAGGGCCTGCAGCAGGCCAGGGCGACACTCGACCACTGGTACAATGCGCTGAGGGCGGAAAATGCGCCCGCCGCAGACATTGTGCCGCAATCGGTCGAGGACGCGCTGTCGGACGATCTCAACACGCCGATGGCGATCGCCGCGCTGCATCAGCTCAGAGGATCGGCCGCGTTGCGCGCCGGCGCCAATGCCCTCGGCCTTTTGCAGGAGGACCCGGATCGCTGGTTCCGCTGGATGCCGGCGGGCGTCTCGGGGCCGAGCGACGCCGAGATCGAGGCGGCGATCGCCGCGCGCCAGGCAGCGCGCAAGGCCAGGAACTTCAAGGAGGCCGACCGCATCCGCGACGACCTCAAGGCCCAGGGCGTGATCCTCGAGGACGGCCCCGAAGGCACGACCTGGAAGCGCGGATAGCTTCTCCCATTTGCTCCGGTGTCAGCCCGAGCGGAGCGAGGGATCTTTGATCGGCGCTGCGAAGGATCCCTCGCTACACACGAGACGGTCGAATGCCTGATCTCGCTCCTTGTTGGTGGCGCAATCTTCTTCTCTTCACGACACCGCGATCGAGCCGCTTGGAAGCTTGACCATGCCGCGATCTGTATTTAACCTATCCGTTAAATATGGACCCGCTTTCCCAGACCTTCGCCGCCCTGGCCGACCCGACCCGCCGGGCGATCCTGGCGCGGCTCGCCAGCGGCGGCGCCACGGTGGGCGAGCTCGCCGAGCCGTTCGACATGTCGTTGCCCGCGGTCTCGCGGCATCTGCGGGTTCTGACCGATGCCGGCCTGATCGAGCGCCAGGCCGAGGCGCAGTGGCGGCGCTGCACCTTGCGCGGCGAGGGGCTTCGCGCCGCCGCCGACTGGATCGAGTTCTACCGCCGCTTCTGGGAGGCGCAGTTCGACCGGCTCGATGCGTTCCTCAAGCGCACCGCGCCGAAGCCCGCGAAGGAGAAGGGCCGGGGGCGCCGCCGCTCCTGACCGATCCCAGGCCAACGGAGGACGGGATGACACCACGCATTGTCTCGCACGAAGAGTGGTTGAAGGCGCGCAAGGCCCATCTCGCGAAGGAGAAGGAATTTACCCGGCTGCGCGACGAGCTGGCGCGCGAGCGGCGCGAGCTGCCGTGGGAGCGCGTCGAGAAAGACTACGTCTTCGAGGCGCCCGAAGGACGCGTGACGCTGGGCGATCTTTTCGCCGGCCGCGGCCAGCTCATCGTCCAGCATTTCATGTTCGGGCCGGACTGGAACGAGGGCTGCCCGAGCTGCTCGTTCTGGAGCGACAACTTCAACGGCATCGACACGCATCTCGCGCACCGCGACACGACGCTCGTCCTGGTCTCGCGCGCGCCCATCGCCAGGCTCGAGGCCTACCGCAAGCGGATGGGCTGGAGCCTGCGCTGGGTGTCGTCGCTCGGCGGCGACTTCAACTTCGACTACGGCGTGTCGTTCGAGCCGGGCGAGGCGGCGCCCAGGTACAATTTCGGCACCATCGCGCCCTATGGCGAGGAGGCGCCGGGCGTCAGCGTCTTCCGCCGCGGCGAGGATGGCGCCATCTATCACACCTACTCGACCTACGCGCGCGGCCTCGACGTGCTGAACGGCGCCTATCACCTGCTCGACATGACGTCGAAGGGACGGGACGAGGAGGGGCTCCCGTTCCCGATGGCGTGGGTTCGCCGGCACGATCAGTACTGAACCGACCGAGGGAGGAGGAACCATGGACACGGCGACCGACAGCAACATGCTGCGCCTCGTGCGCACCTTCGACGCGCCGCGCGAGCGCGTGTTCGCGGCCTGGGCGCAGCGGGAGCAGTTCGTCCAGTGGATGTGCCCGCCCGGCGTCGCCATCGACGAGTGCGTGATCGACGTGCGGCCGGGCGGCGCCTGGCGCATCAGGGGCCACCACGGCCCGGACAACCGCGTCTTCGCCTCGTCGGGCAGGTATCTCGAGATCGAGAAGCCGGCGCGGCTGGTCTTCACCTGGGCGCACCATGCCGACGGCGACTACGAGAAGCCGCGCGGCCACGAGACGACGGTGCGCATCGAGCTGCGCGCGCTCGGCGACAGGACCGAGCTGACGCTGATCCACGGCCCGTTCGCCGATGCATCCAGCCTGGAGAATCATCGCGAGGGTTGGACCGGCTCGTTCGACAAGCTCGAGGTCTTTCTGCGGAAGGCGGCGTGACGCCCCGCGCGCCACGCGCGACAAGCCGGTGTGAACGAAGGAGAAGGCGATGGCCGATATCAGAATCCACGGCATGGCGCTCAGCACCTTCACGCGGGCGGTGCGGCTCGGCTGCCACGAGAAGGGCATCGACTACGAGCTGGTGCCGACCAGGCCGGGCGAGACGGGAGCGCTCAACCCGCTGCTCAAGATCCCGGTCATGGTCCATGGCGACTTCACGCTGTTCGAATCGACGGCGATCCTGCGCTATCTCGACCGCACCTTTCCCGGTCCGAAGCTTTGGCCCGACGATGCGCGGGAGGCGGCAATCGTCGATCAATGGGTCGGCGCCGTCTGCGACTCGGTGCTGAACTCGGCGCAGCGCTACATGGCGGCGCGCTTCGACTTCCTGCCGGTGCCGGCCGAGATGGCAGAGCTCTATCTCGACAAGGCCCGCCGGGTGATCCCGGTGTTCGACCGCCAGCTCGCCAGGACGCGCTTCCTGGCGGGCGATGCGCTCACCGCCGCCGACCTCCTGTTCGCACCGTCCTTCTTCTGGTTCGACAGCCTCCTCGAGCTGAAGGCGATCGCCGACCTCGCGCCCAACTGCCGCCGCTGGGCAGGCGAGATGGCTGCGCGTCCCAGCATGATCGCGACCACGCCGCCGGCCAAGCCCGAGCTCGCGGCCTGAGGTTCCGCCGCGGCGCGAACGCCGCCGATCGGTTTTTTGCCGCCGGGGAGTTGCAAGCGCCGGGCAGGCGTCACTTAATTGCAGGCGGCGGACGCGCGAGATGGGCGCCCGGCCGAGCGTTGAGAACACCGACCCGCAATTTCGAGGACCCGACCGATGACGACGGCAACCTGGCATGGCAAGGAGATCGCCAACAGCGATCGCACGCAGGAAGTCGACGGCTATGTCTACTTCCCGCGCGATTCGGTACGCATGGATCTCCTGCAGGCGACGCCCAAGACCGCGAACGACCTGAAATGTCCGCACGGCGTGCAGTTCTACGACGTCGTGGACGGCGCCAAGGCGAGCAAGCGCGCCGCCTGGTCCTACGAGGCGCCGCAGGCCCGCATGAAGCCGGTCGACCACTGGATCGGCTTCTGGGAGGACATCCAGATCCGCTAGCGGGCGTCAGGCCGCCGCGGCCTCCGCGAACATCGTCAGCAGGCCCGCCCAGCCGTCGGGCGAGTCGACGGCGGCGCGCACCTTCTCGCCTTCTTCACCATGGCGATCGAACAGGCGATGCTCCAGGACGACACGAGTCCTGTCCACGCCGATCGCGGTGAAGGTCACTTCCACCTCGGTCACCACCTTGGGGTTGATCTGGAACGTGCTGTCCAGAAGCCAGGTCATCACCATTCGCCTCGGTGGCTCCCAAACCAGCACCTTGCCCCAGTCGCATTCGGAGCCGTCCTCGCCGCGCTCGAACCAGCGTCCACCGACCTTCGGTTCGACAGCGACGGCCACCTGGGGAGATTTCGACGGCAGGATCGAATGTGACCTGGGCCACCAGCGGAAGCCGGCAAAGATCTTGAAAGCCCTCGCCGGCGGCGCGTCGACGTCGATGTTCTTGAGGACGGGCGCGAGGGAAATCGTGCGGCTCATGACTGGCGTCTCCTGGATTGTCGGGTGCTCTGGTCGACTTCGGCTTTGAAGGCATCGAGGGCCTCGTCCCAGAACTGGTCCAGCCAGCGGCGCAGCGGCCCGAGACCGTGCGGGTCGATGGCGTACAGGCGGCGCGTCCCGTCCGGCTCGTCGCGCACCAGGCCTGCTTCCTTCAGCACGCGCAGATGTTGCGACACGGCAGGGCGGCTGACCGGCATGTTGCGGGCGATGGCGCCGACGGTTCGCGGGCCGCCACGCAACTGCTCGAACACGCGCCGCCGGGTCGGATCGGCCAGCGCTGCCAGAGCGTGATCGTAGGTCATAGCTTACTGTAAGTTATGACTTACGATGAGTCAACCGCGGCCGCAGTTGCGAGAAGAGGTGGGATTGGGAAGCCGGGGGTCTACTTCGCCGGCGTGATCGCCGTCACCATCAGCGGTGTGCGCAGGCCGATCACCGTGTCGCCGGGCTTGATCTTCTTCAGCATGTCCTGGGTTGCGACCTCGGTGGCGGCATAGGTGTGGACCTCGCCGCCAGCGCTGTCGACCAGCGACACTTTGTTGGTGGCGAGATCGACCCCGACCACCGTCATGGTGAAGCGGCCGGCCGCCGTGTCGGCGGCATCGTCCTTGCCGGCTTCCTGGCGCGCGAGGCGCGAGCCCGGCCCCTTCTGGCGCAGGTTCAGGACGTTGACGACCTCGTTGTAGCTCACGTCGACGGCCGTCCCGGCGGGGAAGCGGTCGAGATTGCCGATGGAGTCTGCCGCCGCGGCATTGATCGTCGCCCCGCCGGCCGTCGTGAAGGTGACCGTGCGGCTCGCCTTGTCGATCGACTTGATCGTGGCCGGGGTGGTGACGGTGTTGGCGAACGACACTCCGGCCCGCGGCACGGCCTGCAGGTTGCCCTGCGCCGCGGCGGGCAGGGCGGTGGCGAGGGCCAGCGCGGCGCCGACCAGAGTTGCGCCCAGAGCTGCCTTGATCGGACCGATGGTCATCTACTGTACCCCCCAACTGTGATGCGGCGGACAATAACGATCTGATTCGTCGAAGCAATCCTCCAGCACGGTGGGTCTGGCCGCGCTTCCTGCAGGGTAATTTTATTGTGTCATCCCCCGGGCAATCATCCTGATTCGTGTTTTGTGCATTGCAATCTCGCATCCGCAACAATAACCTTGTCGTCCTCACAAGGAGGCCCTTGCCTATGACCGTTGTTGCTTTCGCCCCGCGGCCGCATCCGACGGCCAACCAGCCGAAGAAGGATCTCTACGAGATCGGCGAGATCCCGCCGCTCGGCCATGTGCCGAAGAACATGTACGCCTGGGTGATCCGGCGCGAGCGCCACGGCCCGCCCGAGCAGTCGATGCAGCTCGAGGTCGTGCCGACGCACATGATCGGCGAGGACGAGGTGCTGGTGCTCGTGATGGCGGCGGGCGTGAACTACAACGGCGTCTGGGCCGGCCTCGGCATCCCGATCTCGCCGTTCGACGTGCACAAGCAGGCCTTCCATATCGCCGGCTCCGACGCCTCGGGCATCGTCTGGGCGGTCGGCGCCAAGGTGAAGCGCTGGAAGGTGGGCGACGAGGTCGTGATCCACTGCAACCAGGACGACGGCGACGACGAGGAGTGCAACGGCGGCGATCCGATGTTCTCCACCAGCCAGCGCATCTGGGGCTACGAGACGCCGGACGGCTCGTTCGCGCAGTTCTGCAAGGTGCAGGCGCGCCAGCTCATGAAGCGGCCGCAGCATCTGTCGTGGGAGGAGAGCGCCTGCTACACGCTCACCCTCGCCACCGCCTACCGCATGCTGTTCGGCCATCGCCCGCACATCCTGCGGCCGGGCCACAACGTGCTGGTGTGGGGCGCGGCGGGCGGCATCGGCTCGATGGCGGTGCAGCTCATCGCCACGGCGGGCGCCAACGCGATCGGCGTGATCTCCGACCCGGCCAAGACCGAGTTCGTGATGTCGCTGGGCGCCAAGGGCGTGATCAACCGCAACGACTTCGACTGCTGGGGCCAGCTTCCCGACGTCGACGACCAGAAGGGCTACGCCGACTACATGAAGAGGTGCCGCAAGTTCGGCGCGGCGATTTGGGAGCACACCGGCAAGGGCAACGACGTCGACTTCGTGTTCGAGCATCCGGGCGAGCAGACCTTCCCGGTCTCCTGCTTCGTCGTGAAGCGCGGCGGCATGGTGGTGTTCTGCGCCGGCACCACCGGCTACAACCTGACGATGGATGCGCGCTTCGTGTGGATGCGCCAGAAGCGCATCCAGGGCAGCCACTTCGCCAACCTCTTGCAGGCGAGCCAGGCCAACCAGCTCGTGGTCGAGCGCCGCATCGACCCCTGCATGAGCGAGGTGTTCGACTGGGCCGACATCCCCAAGGCGCACACCAAGATGTGGAAGAACCAGCACAAGCCCGGCAACATGGCCGTCCTCGTCTCGGCCAAGCGCCCCGGCCTGCGCACCCTCGAGGACGCGCTGGAGGAGTAGGCACCGGCTACACAGCAATTGGTGTCATCCCGAACGGAGTGAGGGATCTTTGATCAAGGCCACCAAAGATCCCTCGCGCTCGTGGGGGATGACACGTCATCGGAGCGCGCAACTCCAGTTGCGCCTGCCCTGAGGCCTGCCGAAGGGCTCATGCGGTGTCGAGACGAGAAGATTGCGCCACTGGAGTGGCGCGCTCCGATGAGCTTCAGGAACGACCGGGTGCATATCGCGCCGGAGAAAGTCCGGAAGGCTACGTGACCTTCCGCGCGTGAGGGCGAGTTCGCTTCGTTCTTCCGCTAGTATCCCGCTTGCCGTCACGATCCGGGCGAGCAAGGGGGAGAGATGCGATGAAGCGGTCGGGTTTTTGGGCGATAGGTCTTTCACTCGCCGTGGCGGCCTGTGCGAACACGTCGCCTTCGGGAGTCGTGCGCCAGCCGGCCAATGTGGGCGATGCGAAGATCGCGGCGCTGCACTACAAGGCGTCGGGGCAGTACGATCGCGACGTTGCGACGGTTGCCGACCGGGCACGGGGCTGGCTGGAGCGCCGGGCGCCCGAGGTCGCGCGGCCGGTGCTGGTGCTGGACATCGACGACACCGCGCTCAGCAACTGGCCGGTCATCCTGCGCGACGATTTCGGGCGGCCGATCGCCGGCCCGTGCGATCTCGCATCGGACGGACCGTGCGGCTGGGCGGCGTGGGATCAACTGGCGGTGGACGAGGCCATCGCCCCGACGCTCGCGCTCTACCGGTCGGCGCTGGCGCGGAAGGTCGAGGTGTTCTTCATCACCGGCCGGCCGGAGAACCAGCGCACGGCGACGGAGCGCAACCTGGCCAGCGCCGGCTACACCGGCTACGCTCATCTCTACATGGTGCCGGACGGCGCGCACTTCGCGTCGGCATCGGACTTCAAGGCGCCGATTCGCGCGCAGATCGAGCAGCAGGGCTACACGATCGTCGCCAACATGGGCGATCAGCCCTCCGACCTGGCAGGCGGCCACGCCGAGAGGACGTTCCTGCTGCCCAACCCGTTCTATCGCGTGCCCTGAAGGAGCCCGTAACCATGCCGGACCCGGCACAACTCGCTTTGTACTTCGCCGCGGCTTTCGTGCTCGCCGTCATGCCCGGCCCAGGCATCTTCTATGTCGCCGCGCGCACGCTCGCCGGCGGTCGTGCGGAAGGCGTAGCCTCCAGCTTCGGTACCGGGTTGGGCGGCCTGGTTCATGTCCTCGCCGGCAGCCTGGGCGTTTCCGCCATCGTGCTCGCCAGTGCGCAACTGTTCACCGCGCTGAAGCTGGTGGGTGCTGCCTATCTGGTTTGGCTCGGCCTTCGCACGTTCCAGTCTGCCCGCCGGGACGCGTTGGCGGGCTTCGATGGATTGACGGCACCGTCGGTCGGGCCGCGGCGCGCGTTTCGTGAAGGCGTGCTGGTCGAGGCGCTGAATCCGAAGACGGCGGCCTTCTTCCTCGCCTTCATTCCGCAGTTCGTCGACCCGGCCGAAGGTCCGGTTGCCCTGCAATTCGTGATGCTCGGCTTCGTGTCCGTCGCGCTCAACACGCTCGCGGATGTCGTCGTCGCCTTTGTGGCGAGCGGCATCCGGAAAGGCGCCGCGGCGCGTCCTGCCCTGATACCGCGCCTGCGGGAAGCCTCTGGAGCCGCGATGATCGCACTGGGCATCGGCCTCGCTCTGGCGAAGCGCCCCGCCCACTGATCGATCGAGTCCAGGGTGCGGGGAGTCAATAGGCCGGCTTCTTGTGCGCCCACACCGGCTTGTAGCCGAAGCGCCAGTCGGGCGGCATCTCGACCGGGCGCGTGTCGAAGCTCGCGAAGCGGGCGGGCTTGCCGCGCACCACGTCGCCCTGGTGCGGGCTCGGGATCGGGCTCGGCGTGTAGGGAAAGGAATCGGCCGAGCTGTAGACCGGCAGCAGCAGCGGCCGCGCGGTCGTGGCCTTGTTCGGGGCCGAGCCGTGCACGGCGCGGCAGTTCAGCAGCAGCGTCGTGCCGGGACCACCGGTGATCGGCACGATCATCTCGTCCTTCAGCCAGCCGAGATCGCCCGGCCGGATCTTCACGACGAAGTTCCCCGCGTCGTCGTACATGGAGAAGAGCGGGCCGTTGTGGCTGCCGCGCGCCACGGTAAGCGGACCCTGGTCCGCCGTGCAGCCGTCGATGTAGATGCCGATCGTCACCGGGCTGAAGTCGGTGTGCGGCCAGGCCGGAATGTCCTGGTGCCGGCCGAAGCCCTGCGTGCCCTTGCCCGACTTCACGTTGAGCTTGGCATGGTGGAACTTGACGTCCGGCCCGACCACGTCGGCGGCGAGGTCGGTCATGACGGGATCGGTCATGAACGCCCAGAAGGCCGGATGCTGGTCCTGCGGACTGCTGACGCGATGCAGGCGCGGCTCTTCCGCCGAATGGCCTTCCTCGAGCACGTAGACCGCGTCGCTCTGGGTGACCGACCGGCTGCGGTCGAGCAGCTCGGCGGTGGCCGTGCGCAGACGCTCCAGCCACGCCTGCGGCACATAGTCGGGCAGCACCACGAAGCCGTCGTCGAAGAAGCGTCGGCGCTGGTCGTCGGTCAGCACATGCGACGGGTGGGCGAGCACATCCTGCGGCTTCATCGGTTCCTCCGTCGGTCGTTTGCGCCATCCTAACGCCCGCGAGCCGGGATCGCTGCCGTCGGAGGTCGAGAGGCGAAATCGCATGCCCGCGTCAGATGCCCGCGTCAGATGCTCGCATCGCCGGCGATGGCGGCGGCCAGCGCATTGAGCGGCGCGCCGTAGCGGGCGCCGGCTTCGGCCTCGCTCATCGCCGAGCGCAGGAAGCGCATGGAGATGCAGCCCAGCACGCGCTTGTCCTGGCGGATCGCGACGGCGATGCCTTGCAGGCGGCTCTGGCGCGGCACGATCGTGAAGGCGTAGCCGTCGCGCCGGATGCGTGCGAAGGCGGCGGCGAGCCGGGCGTCGTGGACGATGCCGAGATCGCGCAGCGCCCTGCGCCGTTCCTCGGTCGAGCAGAAGGCGAGCCAGGCGCGACCGAGCGCGCTCGACAGGATCGGGCTGCGCCGCTGCAGCGCCGCCCGCTCGAACGACATCGGGCTCTCCGGCGCGGTCGAGTAGCGGATGGTGATGGCGCGATGGCTGATCGTGCCGAGATAGAGCGGCCAGCCGTGCTCCTGGGTGAAGCGGCGCATGTGCGGCGCGGCGACATCGACGAAATGGTCGACAAAGCGGATGCCCTGGGCGAGGCCCAGCACGCGGTCGGTGAGCCGGTAGCCCAGCGTGCGCGAGACCTGTGTCGCATAGCCCAGCGCCACGAGGGTCTGCAGCAGGCGCACGACCGTGGGCCGCGGCAAAGCGGTCTCGGCGGCCAGCGCCGAGATCGTGGCATGCGAGCGGCGGCTCAGCGCCTCCAGGAGCGCAAGGCTTCGGCGCACCGGTTCGACGATGGCCGTCATGAGGCAAGCCTATTCCGTAATACGGACTCTGTCGACGTGTGGGCAGCCGCTGGCGATGATCGGGCGTAATCTTGCAGAAAGCAGGAGGACATGATGCAAGGATCGCTGCGCGGCAACGCAGGCCCCCGGATCCGTCAGGTGGCGGAGGAGGGCGCGCCGTACGAAACCCTCACGGTCGACAAGCTGACGCCGATCATCGGTGCGGAGCTGGGCGGCATCGACCTCGGCCAGCCGCTCTCCAATCGCCAGCAGGACGAGGTGCACCGGGCGCTGGCGGAGAACCTGGTGATCTTCTTCCGCGACCAGCACATCACGCCGGACCAGCACCTGGCCTTCGGCCGGATGTTCGGCAATCTGCACGTCCATCCCGCCGCGCCGCACGAGCCCGGCCATCCCGAGCTGATGATCATCCATGCCGACAAGGACAGCCCGCGCGCCAACGGCGAGGGCTGGCACTCCGACGTGAGCTGCGATCCCGAGCCGCCGATGGGCAGCATCCTCTACATCAAGCAGTGCCCGCCGCGCGGCGGCGACACGCTGTTCGCCTCGATGTATGCCGCCTACGAGGCGCTGTCCGATCGCATGAAGAGATACCTCGAGGGCATGACGGCGGTGCACGACGGCGAGCAGGTCTATCGCGGCCTCTACGCCAACTACGGCGTCGCCGACAAGCCGAACTATCCGCGGGCCGAGCATCCGGTGATCCGGACCCATCCGGTGACGGGCAGGAAGGCGCTCTATGTCAATCGCGGCTTCACGCGCCATCTCGTGGGCGTGCCGCGCGACGAGAGCGAGGGCATCCTGCGCTATCTCTACGAGCACATGGAGAATCCGCTTTTCCAGTGCCGCTTCCGCTGGCGCGAGAACTCGATCGCCTTCTGGGACAACCGCTGCGTCCAGCACCGCGCCATGTGGGACTACTGGCCCCACACCCGCAGCGGCAACCGCGTGACGGTGGCGGGCGACAAGCCTTATTGACCTCGGATGCAGGAAACCGTGTCATCCCGAACAAGGGATCTTTAATCGGCACCGTAAAAGATCCCTCGCTCCGCTCGGGATGACACCGATAGATGTTCCGAGCGGTTCCGTGTATGCACCGTCCTTCGCTTCGCGCAGGACGGTAACTTGCTGGTGATCTTCGATTGCGACGGCGTGCTGGTCGACAGCGAGCCGCTGGCCAATGCGAGCCTTTCGCGCGCGCTCAAGGCGCAGGGCCTCGACTGGGATGTCGCCGAGACCATGCGCCGCCTGATGGGCCGCTCGCTGAAATCCTGCATCGAGATCGTCGAGGCGGAGCTGGACCGCAGGCTGCCTGCCGACTTCGTCGAGAAGATGCAGGCCGTCACCTATCAGAGCTTCCGCGATGCGCCGCTGCAGCCGGTGCCCGGCGTGAAGGACGCGATCCTGGCGCTGCAGGCGGCCGGCTGCGCGACCTGCGTGGCGAGCTCGGGATCGGTCGAGAAGATGCGCTTCACGCTCGGCCTGACGGGGCTCTGGGATCTGTTCGGCGGGCGCGTCTTCAGCTCGGGCCAGGTCTCGCGCGGCAAGCCCTTTCCCGATCTCTTCCTGCACGCGGCGGTCTCGATGAACGAGAAGCCGGCGGAGAGCGTCGTGATCGAGGACTCGGTGCCCGGCATCGAGGCGGCCCGCGCCGCCGGCATGCGCGTGCTCGCCTATGCCGGCGCGCCGTACGCCGATCGCGACGAGCTCGCCACCGCGGGGGGCCGCCTGTTCACCGACATGGCGCACCTGCCGGGGCTGGTCCTGCGATGACCGACTCGTGGGCGATGGGCGCGGGCAAGCCCGAGCGCATCGTGGTGGTGGGCGCGGGCATGGCGGGGCTGGTCGCGGCGCGGCTGCTGCACGACAGCGGCTTCGCCGTCACCGTGCTGGAGGCGCGGGCGCGGCTGGGCGGGCGCGTCTGGACCGACGAGTCGCTGGGCGCGCCGGTCGATCTCGGCGGCTCGTGGGTGCACGGTATCGACGGCAACCCGCTCGCGCTCTGGTGCGAGAGGCTGGGCGTCGCGCTGATCGAGTCGCAGGGCGACCGCCTGCTGATCGACGAGCGCGCCACCGCGCCGACGCGCGAGGCGCAGCGCCGGCGGGTGCGCCTCGGCCGGGCCGCCTTCAGGGCCGCCATGGAATGGGCGAGCTGGAAGAGCAAGGCGATGGCGCAGGTGAGGGGCCCGCGCTCGGTCTCGGTGAAGGAAGCGGTCGATCCGCTGCTGCACGCAGCGTGGCTGCCGGAGATCGACCGGCTCATGATCGCGACCTTCATCGAAGGCAGCGAAGGCGTGCAGGGCGCGCCCTACGAGGCCATCGCCGCCGAGGAATGGTGGCCGGTCGAGGGGCTGGACCGCAACGCGCAGCCCAAGGGTGGCTTCCAGCCCTTGATCGAGGATGCGGCGCTGGGCCTCGACGTGCGTCTCGAGGCGCCCGTCAAGCGCATCGCCTGGACCGGCGCCGGCGTGACGGCGCTCCTGCAGAGCGGCGAGAAGATCGCGGCCGACCGCGCGGTGGTCACGGTGCCGCTCGGCCTGCTGCGCGCCGGCCTGCCGACCTTCGATCCGCTGCCGCCGGACGATCAGCTCCGCGCCATCGGCCGCATGGGCTACGGCGCGGGCGTGCTGGGCAAGATCTACCTGCGCTTCCCGCACCGCTTCTGGCCCGATCAGCCCAAATGGTTCGGTCGCCTGCCCGACGCGCCGGACCGCCGCGGCACCTTCAACACCTGGGTGAGTCATCACCACGAGACCGGCTTGCCCATCCTGCTCGCCTTCGCCAACGGGTCCGCGGCGGCGCGGTTCGACCGGTCGGCGACCGAGCCGGAGGTCGTCGATGTGGCGATGGACTCGCTGCGCAAGATGTTCGGCCGCGATCTTCCCCGGCCGGAAGCCGTGGCCTATCCGCGCTGGCTGAGCGACCCATGGTCGCGCGGCGGCTATTCCTATCCCGGCGTCGGCAGCGCCGCCCGGGACCGGCGCACCCATGCCCGACCGCTGGGCGATCGGGTCTTTTTCGCCGGCGAGGCGACCGAGCCGGTCGAGTACGGTACCGTGCATGCGGCTTTATGGTCGGCCGAACAGACGGCCGAGGCGTTGTTTCAGAAGGCGACGGGCCAGCGCGCTTCCCGCGAGAGGCGTCCGTGGGCGAAGGCCCGCACTGGCGCCGGCCGCCACAATGGTCGATAGAGACTTCGGTGTCATCCCGAGCGCAGCGAGGGATCTTTTGCATCACCTCGAAGATCCCTCGGGCATTGCCCTCGGGATGACAAGGGAACCAAGACATGCACGTCGCCAACGAGATCTTTTTTGTCCTGGTGATCATCTCCGGCCTGTCGACGCTCGGCGTCCTGTTCGCCGGCCTTGTCGGCATGGCGCGCGGTCCGGCCGACAGTCTCGAGCGCGCGCGGGGCAGCAACAGGCTCATGTGGTGGCGTGTAAGGCTGCAGATGCTGACGATCATCCTGATCGTCTTCTGGTGGGCGACCAAGGGCTGAAGCGATGGTCAAGCTCACACGCATCTACACCAGGGGAGGCGACAAGGGCGACACCTCGCTCGGTCGCGGCGAGCGCGTGGCCAAGCACGATCTACGTGTCGAGGCCTACGGCACCGTCGACGAGGTGAACTCGGTGATCGGGCTCGCCCGGGCCGCCGTCGACCGCACGGTGAAGAACGACGTCCCGCGCGCCCATGTCGACGACATGCTGAAGCGCATCCAGAACGACCTGTTCGATCTCGGCGCCGATCTCTGCACGATCGAGGCGAAGGAGAGCAGCGAGGCGCTGCGCATCGTGCCGTCGCAAACCGAGCGGCTGGAGTGCGAGATCGACGCGATGAACGCCGAGCTCGAGCCGCTCACCTCGTTCGTCCTGCCCGGTGGCAGCGAGGCCTCGGCCTGGCTGCACCTCGCGCGCACCGTCGCCCGCCGCGCCGAGCGGCGGATGACCGCCCTCGCGGCCGGGCAACCGATCAATCCCGAGGCCATCCGCTACATCAACCGGTTGTCCGACCATCTGTTCGTGCTCGCGCGGCGCCTGAACGACAATGGTGCAGCCGATGTGCTGTGGGCGCCGGGCAAGGGCCGCTAGGCAATGCCGGGCGATCTCGCGCAAGCGATCTTTTGCCGTCCCAGGAGTTCCGGTTCCCATGGCCGGGATGGCAACTAACACTTTGATCCGACGCAGAAAATTCTTTCGGCATGCGGTTTTGTGCAGCGCGCCATAGCCTTGACATGATCGGCTGAACGCCCCTACACGAAAACCCCTTCGCCGGGCGGGCTGCCCGGCCGCAACTCACCAATAGGCGTAACGCGATGAAAGTGCTGGTCGCGGTCAAGCGGGTCATCGACTACAACGTCAAGATCCGCGTCAAGGCCGACAACACGGGCGTCGAGACGGCGAACGTAAAGATGTCGATGAACCCGTTCGACGAGATCGCCGTGGAAGAGGCGATCCGCATGAAGGAGAAGGGGGCCGTGACCGAGATCATCGCCTTCTCCGCCGGTCCCGCCCAGTGCCAGGAGACGATCCGCACCGCGCTCGCCATGGGGGCCGACCGCGGCGTGCTGGTCCAGACCGACGCCGAGCTGCAGCCGCTCGCCGTCGCCAAGCTCCTGAAGGCGGTGGTCGAGAAGGAGCAGCCGGGGCTCGTGATCGTCGGCAAGCAGGCGATCGACGACGATTCCAACCAGACCGGCCAGATGCTGGCTGCGCTGCTCGGCTGGTCGCAGGGCACCTTCGCCAACAAGCTCAACGTCGCCGACGGCACCGCCGAGGTGAAGCGCGAGGTCGACGGCGGCCTAGAGAACATCAAGATCAAGCTGCCGGCGGTGATCACCACCGACCTGCGCCTCAACGAGCCGCGCTACGCCTCGCTGCCCAACATCATGAAGGCCAAGAAGAAGCCGATAGAGACGCTGACCGCCGATGCGCTGGGCGTCGACGTCGCGCCACGGCTCAAGGTCCTGAAGGTCGAGGAGCCGCCCAAGCGCAAGGCCGGCATCAAGGTGAAGACCGTGGCCGAGCTCGTCGACAAGCTGCGCAACGAAGCGGGGGTGATCTGATCATGGCGATTCTCGTCGTTGCCGCGCATGACGGCAAAGCGCTCCGCGCCAACGTCGCCAATGCGGTGACCGCCGCGGGCCAGATGGGCTCGGACGTCACGGTGCTGGTGGCCGGCAGCAACTGCGGCGAGGCGGCGAAGGCCGCGGCGGCGCTGCAGGGCGTGGCCAAGGTGCTGCAGGCGGAGGATGCCGCCTACGCCAACTGGCTGGCCGAGGACATCGCGCCGCTGGTGGTGAAGCTCGCGCCGAACTACAGCCATATCGTGATGGCGGCCGATTCGGTCGGCAAGAACCTGGCGCCGCGCGTGGCGGCGCTGCTCGACGTGGCGCAGGTTTCCGAGGCGATCCAGGTCGTCTCGCCGGATACGTTCGTGCGGCCGATCTATGCCGGCAACGCGATGGCGACGGTGCAGACCGCCGACAAGATCAAGGTCGTCACCATCCGCCCCACCAACTTCAAGGCGGCGGCGGGGGGCGGCTCGGCCGCGATCGAGCAGATCGGCGGCGAGGGCGGCAAGGGCCTCTCGTCCTATGTCGGCGCCGAGCTCTCCAAGAGCGAGCGGCCGGAGCTCACCTCGGCCAAGATCGTCGTGTCGGGCGGCCGCGGGCTGGCGAGCGGCGAGAACTTCAAGCTGCTCGAGGCGCTGGCCGACAAGCTGGGCGCGGGCCTCGGCGCCAGCCGCGCCGCGGTCGATGCGGGCTACGTGCCGAACGACTACCAGGTCGGCCAGACCGGCAAGGTGGTCGCGCCCGACCTCTACATCGCCGTCGGCATCTCCGGCGCGATCCAGCATCTCGCCGGCATGAAGGACAGCAAGACCATCGTCGCCATCAACAAGGACGAGGAGGCGCCGATCTTCCAGGTGGCGGACTACGGCATCGTCGGCGACCTGTTCCAGATCGTCCCCGAGCTCACAGCCGCGGTCGAGAAGAAGTAACCGCAGAGGTTGTCGGTCATGATAAAGCGCATCGGCGTCATCGGTGCCGGCCAGATGGGCAGCGGCATCGCTCATGTATGTGCGCTCAAGGGCTTCGATATCCGGCTGATCGATGTCGATCAGCCGCATCTCGACAACGGCCTGGAGTCGATCAATCGCAACATGGACCGGCAGATCGGCCGCGGCATGATCCGGCCCGAGGACAAGGAGTCGGGCCTGCGCCGCATCGCCGTCGGCACCGACTACAAGGTGCTGTCCGACTGCGACCTGATCGTCGAGGCGGCGACCGAGAACGAGGCGATCAAGCGCGACATCTTCAAGAAGCTCTGCGTCGACCTGCCGCCGAACGTGCTGCTGGCCACCAACACCTCGTCGATCTCGGTCACGCGGCTGGCCTCGGGGACCGACCGGCCCGGCAAGTTCATGGGCATGCATTTCATGAACCCGGTGCCGATGATGGGGCTCGTCGAGCTGATCCGCGGCATCGCCACGGAGGAGGAGACCTTCCGCACCGTGCGCGACGTGGTGCTGAAGCTCGAGAAGAAGCCGGTCAACGCCGAGGACTTCCCGGCCTTCATCGTCAACCGCATCCTGCTGCCGATGATCAACGAGGCGGTCTACGCGCTCTACGAGGGCGTGGGCAATGTCGAGGCGATCGACACCGGCATGAAGCTCGGCGCCAACCATCCGATGGGCCCGCTCGAGCTGGCCGACTTCATCGGCCTCGACACCTGCCTCTCGGTGATGCAGGTGCTGCACGAGGGGCTGGCCGATTCCAAGTACCGGCCCTGTCCGCTGCTGGTGAAATACGTCGAGGCCGGCTGGGTCGGCCGCAAGGTCAAGCGCGGCTTCTACGACTATTCCGGCGAGCGCCCGGTCCCCACGCGCTGAAAATCCGCTATCCTCCCGGTCTCGATCGAGGGGGAGGGGATCTATCGTGAAGACAAACTTCGCCCGGCGCTCCGTTGCGCTGTCGTCGGCCGCCGGCCTGCTGCTCGCGGTCGTGCCGTTCGCGCCGGCCGAGGCGCAATGGGTATTCGTCGCGCGCAAGGCCGCGCAACGGATCCATCACATGGTGGAGCAGGGCCAGAACGGCCAGCCGGGCTACGATTTCGCCACCGTGATTCTCGAGGCGCCGGCCGACAAGGTGTTCGACGTCGCGCTCGGTCACGCGCGCAACAACAGGACGCTGCGGCTCCTGATGGTCGATCCCGCCGGGATGCGCCTGCAGGTGGCGGAGGGCGATCGCACGGCGACGCTGAACGTGGTCTCGCTCGGCGACCAGACCTCGCAGCTCATGATCGCCGGCACCGCCGGCCGTGGCGAGGACCCGACGAGCTCGCGCGTGGTCGCCGCCGTGATGCGCGTCTGCGCCGAGATGAAGAAGACCTGCTCGGTCGGCCGCTGATTTCAGCTTCCGATCATCCCGCGCGCGGGCGTCGTCCGACCTCCGGTGTCATTCCGAGCGAAGCGAGGAATCTTTGATCGACATCGCGAAGGATCCCTCGCTTGCGCTCGGGATGACACGGCCACTGGGATCGTCCGGTCGGGCCGAACTTCATACGAGCCCGAGGAAGCGTTCGGCGGTGCGCCAGCGCACGCCCTCGGCGAGCGCCGGGTCGAGCGGCGCCAGATGCTCCTCGAGGTCGGCGACGGCGCCGGGATAGGTGCAATCGTAGTGGGGATAGTCGGCGCCCCAGAACACGCAGCCGTCCAGGCCGAGCTCCTTCAGCCGCGGCAGGCGGTGGGCTTCGTCCGATTCGATCGAGATGAAGCACTGCTCGCGGAAGAGATCGCTCGGCTTGCGCTTCATCCACGGCACGTGCTGGTGCATCGACTCGAAATGGCCGTCGAGCCGGTCGATCCAGTATTCCAGCCAGCCGAGGCCGGATTCGAGGAACGCCACGCGCAGCCGGGGATGGCGCTCCAGCACGCCGCCTGCAACGATGTCGAGCAGCGCCGCCATCTGCTCGAACGGATGGCAGATCATGTGGCTGAAGAAGAGATTGTCGTAGCGGCCGGTCGCGAAGCTCGGCATCAGCGCCCCGAAGCTGCCATGGACGGCGGCGAACAGGCCGTTGCCCGCGATCCGTTCCCAGAAGGGCTTCAGCCGGTCGTCGTAGAGCGCCAGCCCGTTGTAGCGCTCCGGGCGGAAGCAGGCACCCTTGAGCCCGAGCTTCGCGATATGCTCGACCTCCCGCGCCGCCGCCTCGGCATCCTGCAGCGGCACGATGCCGACCGCATGCAGCCGGCCGCGGCCGTCGCGGCACATGTCGGCGATCCATTCGTTGTAGCCGTGGCAGGTGGCGGCCGCGACCGCCGGATCCTCGACGTCGCCCTGGATCAGGTAGAGCGAAGGATAGAGCAGGCTGCGCTCGATCCCTTCCTCGTCCAGCACCTTGACGCGCGCGCCGCCGTCATAGGAGCCGGGCAGGATGTCGTCCCAGGTCGGCACGTTCCTGGGATCGTCCATCCCCCAGGGCACGCAGGCGGCGGCCGGCCGCAGGTTGTGCCGGACGACGCCGTTGATCGACACCCAGTCGCGCCCGTCGCTCTCGCGCTCGACGCGGATGGTGCGATCACGGTAGCGCTTCTCGACATACTCCTTCCAGACCGCGGCCGGTTCGCAGATGTGCCCGTCGGCATCGATGACGCGGTTCGCCATGGCGTTCCTCTCCTCGTTCTTTTGAGGCGAGGATAGCGTGCCTGCCGGCGACCGCCAGCCGGCATTGGGACCGTCCACTCCAACGGGCTTCCAGCCCGCCCATGAGCCCTTCGGATGACCTCAGGGCAGGCGCGCAGGATGCGCGCGGTCCATATGGCGATGAGCGCCACTGGAGTTGCGCGCTCCCGAATCTACTGCCGCCAGTCGAGGCCGATGTCGAGGACGCTGGCGCTGTGGGTGAGCCAGCCGGCCGAGATCAGGTCGACGCCCGAGGCGGCGATGGCAGGCGCGGTGGCCGGGGTGATGCGGCCGGACGCTTCGGAGACGGCCCGGCCATCGATCATGCGCACCGCCTCGGCGAGCGTGGGCGGATCCATGTTGTCGAGCAGCACGGCGTCGACGCCCGCGGCCAGCGCCTCCTCGAGCTGCTGCAGCGTGTCGACCTCGACCTCGATCTTGACCAGGTGGCCGATGGCGTTGCGCGCGGCCAGGACGGCAGGCTTCACGCCGCCTGCCGCGACGACATGATTGTCCTTGATCAGGACCGCATCGTCGAGGCCCAGGCGATGATTGACGCCGCCGCCCACGCGGACGGCGTATTTCTGCACCGCACGCAGGCCGGGCATGGTCTTGCGCGTGCAGCAGATGCGCGCCTTGTGGCCCGTCACCGCCTCGACCAGCGTCGCGGTGGCGGTGGCGACGCCGCTGAGATGGCCGAGGAAGTTCAGCGCCACGCGCTCGGCGGTCAGCACGCCGCGCGCCGGCCCTTCGACGGTGGCGATCCGGTCGCCCGGCTGCAGCCGCGTGCCGTCGGAGCGCTCGATCCTGATCTCGATCGCCGACTCGACCAGGCGGAAGGCGAGGGCGGCGAGATCGAGGCCGGCCACGACGCCCGGCTGGCGCGCGACCAGCGCCGTCTCGGCGCGAGCCTGCTTCGGCACCACCGCATCGGTGGTGATGTCGCCGGCGCGGCCGAGATCTTCGAGGAGCGCAGCGCGCACCAGCGGCTCAAGCATGAGCATGGGCAGGGAGGGGGCGGTCATCGATGGAACTCCATGTGCTGAGGATGCGGTTGGCCGAGAGATCGAGCTCGACGAACTGGCGTTGCGCGCCGTGGCGCGAGTGCTGCGGGAAGTCGCGACGCCAATGGCCGCCACGGCTTTCCTGCCGTCGCCAAGCGGCGATGGCGATGAGGAGCGCGGTTAGAGCAGGATCGGCCGAGACGCCATCCGAGAAGGCGGGTTGTTCGAGAGCGCCGATAGCCCTTTCGAGACCCGCGCCATCGCGGACGACGCCGAGCGTCTCGTCGGCCAAAGACCGGATTGCGCTCGCGTCTGCCGACGGCGGCAGTTCGACCGGCCGTGTCCGCAGCGGCGCTCGTGCGTCTGTCGCCTTGATACTGACGGCCACGATTTCGGCCATGACGGCGGCTTCGAGCAGGGAGTTGCTGGCGAGCCTGTTGGCGCCGTGCAAGCCGGTCGCTGCGACCTCGCCGCAGGCCCACAGGCCGTCGACCGTGCTGCGGCCCTGTGCATCGACCGCGATGCCGCCCATGTGGAAGTGGGCGGCCGGGCGAACCGGGATCGGCATGGCCGCGGGATCGATGCCGGCAGCACGGCAGCGCGCGGTGATGCCGGGAAAGCGATCGGGAAAATGCCGGCCGATGGCCTGGCGCGCGTCGAGGAGGACACGATGGCCCGCAGCAATGTGCCTGGCCACGGCACGCGAAACGACATCACGCGGCTCGAGCTCGGCGCGGCCCTCGCCCTCCATGAAGCGGAGGCCGGTCTCGTCGATCAGCACGGCGCCCTCGCCGCGCACCGCCTCGCTGACGAGCGGCATGGGATCGAGACCGACATCGAGCGCGGTGGGATGGAACTGCACGAACTCCATGTCGGCGAGCCGCACGCCGGCACGGGTGGCGAGCGCGACGCCCTGACCGATGGCGCCCAACGGATTGGTCGTGTGGGCGAAGAGTCCGCCCACGCCGCCGGTCGCGAGGACAATGCGGCGGGCCGACATCAGTCGTGTCCCCGATGGACCGGCGGCCAGCAATCCGGCGATGCGGCCGTCGTCGACGAGGAGTCGACGCACCTCCAGGCCTTCGATCACGGTGATCGACGGTGCTCGGCGCACTGCGGCGACGACGGCGCGCATGATCGCCGCACCCGTGCCGTCGCCTGTGACGTGGGCGATCCGCCGCCGGCTGTGTGCGGCTTCGAGGCCGAGCGCCAGTCGGCCATCCGCGTCGAGATCGAAGGGCACGCCGAGCTTCTGCAGGCGCGCGACCGCGGCAGGAGCGGCGTCCGTGATGCGGCGCGAGACTTCGTCATCGCCAAGGCCGTCGCCGGCATCGAGCGTGTCCGAGGCATGCAGTGCGGGCGTGTCGTCCTCGCCGATTGCGGCCGCGATGCCGCCCTGCGCCCAGGCCGATGCGGCGGCCTCGGCCAGAGGCGCCTTGGCGATCAGGATCACTTTCTGCGGTGCAAGGCAGAGTGCGGTCATCAGGCCGCCGAGCCCGCCGCCGACGATGACGGGGATGTCGTTCATGGTGACCTCCGTCAGATCGCGAGCATGCGCTCGACGGCGCGTCGCGCCGGCTCGGCGACGGCGGGATCGATCGTCACCTCGTGGCTTAGCGTCTCAAGCGACTGCCGGATCTTGGCGAGCGTGATGCGCTTCATGTGCGGGCAGAGATTGCACGGCCGGATGAACTCGACCTTGGGGTTCTGGACGGCAACGTTGTCGCTCATCGAACATTCGGTCATCAGGACGACGCGCGTCGGCTGGCGCTCGGCGACGTAGTCGACCATGGCCGCGGTGGAGCCGGCGAAATCCGCCTCGGCCACCACGTCGGGCGGGCATTCGGGATGGGCCAGCACGACCACGCCGGGGTGGCCTGCGCGGAGCTGGCGGACGTCCTTCGCCGAAAAGCGCTCGTGTACTTCGCAGTGGCCCGCCCAGGTGACGATCTCGACGCCGGTCTCGCGGGCGATGTTCTGCGCGAGGTACTCGTCGGGCAACATGATGACCTTGGGCGCGTCCAGGCTCTCGACGATCTTCCTCGCATTGCCCGAGGTGCAGCAGATGTCGCTCTCGGCCTTCACGGCGGCCGAGGTGTTGACGTAGGTGACGATCGGCACGCCGGGATAGCGTGCGCGCAGCAGGCGCACGTCGGCCGGCGTGATCGACTCGGCGAGCGAGCAGCCGGCCCGCAGGTCGGGGATCAGCACGCGCTTCCGCGGGTTCAGGAGCTTCGCGGTCTCGGCCATGAAGTGCACGCCGGCCAGCACGATCGTCTTCGCGTCGGTCTTCGCCGCTTCGCGGGCGAGGGCCAGGCTGTCGCCCACGATGTCGGCGACGCAGTGGAAGATCTCGGGCGTCTGATAATTGTGCGCCAGGATCACGGCATCGCGCTTGTGCTTCAGCCGCAGGATGGCGTCGATGTCCTCGGCGAAGGCCGGCCATTCGATCGAGGGGATCACCGATTTCACGCGGTCGTAAAGCGGCGCGGTGCGGATCATCGGGTCGGGGGAGGGTACGGAAACGGACATGCAACACCAATATGCTCAAAGAGAGTATTAATTATGCTGGTATTGAGCATTATAGATGTCAAGGGCTGATATTACGGTTGTTTTGAGGAGCGGCGGCGTCACACTCATCGTGTCATCCCGAACGCAGTGAGGGATCTTTCGCGTGCCGACAAAGGATCCCTCGCTCCGCTCGGGATGACACCAATCTGTTGGTAGTCTCAGACGTCGGAGTCGCCGGCCTCGGTCCGTTTCGGGCTCGGGATGGCACCAATCTGTTGGCAGTCTCAGACCGATCGTGAGAGCGGGAGCTTGGTGCCGCCGAAGGCGCGCTCGAGCACGACTGCGCGGCTGAAGCGGTAGAGCTTGGCCGGCCGGCCGGCGGTCTGCGAGGTGATGGCCCCGGTTTCCTCGACCAGGCCCTGCTGGTCGATCAGCCGGCGGAAGTTCTGCTTGTGCAGCGGCCGGCCGGCCAGCGCCTCGACGGCGCGCTGCAACTGCAGCAGCGTGAAGGTCACGGGCATCAGCTCGAACACGACCGGCCGGTACTTGATCTTCGCCCGCAGGCGCGCGATTCCGGTGGCGAGGATGCGGCGATGGTCGTGGCGCATCGCCATGCCGGGCAGGGGATCGACCACCGGATGCCGCGCCGAACCGGCCTCGGGAACCAGGCCCGCTTCGTAGAGCAGCTCGTAGCGCTGCAGCACGAGGTCCTCGTTCCACTGCTTCCTGCCGTCGCCGAAATTGATCTCGATACGCTGGCGTCGGTCGCGCTTCTGGACGGCATCGCCGGCCGACTCGCTCCATTTGCGCAGCCGCGGCAGGATCTCCTTCGCCACCACCGGCGCCGCGCCCCGGCGCCAGTCCTCCCACGGGAAATAGCGGTACCAGTTGCGCCACTCGGGATCGCGCGCGCCGCGCGACAGCCGCTCGCGGGTGAGGCCGAGATAGCTGATCGAGACGATGCGCCGGCCGCCTTCCGCCGCGCGATTGCGGTCGGCGAAGGTGTAGAGCTGCTCGACATAGCCCAGCGGGTGGTGGGTCTGCGCCTCGACCCAGGCGCGCAGGCCGGTCTGCAGCGTCGGATGCTCCGATTCGAACGGCCCCGACGGCAGGAGCGCGCCGTCTTCCAGCGTCAGCACCTGCGGCTCGTTGGCGGTCAGCGCCACGAGCACCGCGGTCAGCTCGATCGTGATGGCGCTCGTCGCGGAAGGCAGCTTCATCTCCGCCGCATTATGCACCAAACTCGCCGGCATGACCCAGAAGCCGATCCGCATCGCCGTCCTGCACTTCGCCCACGAGACCGTCACCTTCCTCAAGAACGACACGACGCTCGACGATTTCGTCTACGCGGGCTCGCCGGCGAAGGGCGAGGCGCTGCTGGCGCACGATGCCAAATCCTACATGGGCGGGTTCGTGAAGGTGGCGCGCGAATACGATGGCGTCGAGCTGGTCGGCATCGAATCGCCGCTCTGGCCGCGCACCGGCACCGGCTCGGGCTGGATCACGACCGAAGCGTACGAGACGTTCCTCGGCAAGATGATCGCGGGGCTGAAGGCGAAGGGGCCGTTCGACGGCGTCTATCTCAGCCTGCACGGCGCCATGGGCGTGCGCGGCGTGGCGCGGCCGGAAGCCGACATCGCGCGGCGCGTGCGCGAGGTCGTGGGCCGCAAGGCCTTCATCGTCGGCACTTTCGATCCGCACGGCAACGAGGACGCGGAATTCCTGCGCGAGGCCGACATGGCCTTCACCGTGAAGTATTTCCCGCACTACGACAGCCACCTGCAGGGGCAGCGCGCGGCGCGCATGTTGGTCCGCTCAATCCGCGGCGACTACCGGCCGAGCACCGTCACGGTGAAGGTGCCGATCATCTCGCCCACCGTCCTGCAATGGACCGGCGCCTCGCCGTGGATGGATCTGGTGCAGCGCGCGCTGGTATGGGAGGCGCGCGAGCCGGACGTCTATGTGAATGTCTTCTTCGGCTTTCCCTTCGCCGACGTGCCGGACGTGGGCATGACGATCCAGGCCATGACCAACGGCAATCCGGCGCTCGCCCGCAAGGTGGCCGACGACATGGCGGCCTGGGCGTGGCGGCGGCGCGAGGCGCTGCTGAAGTCGGCGACCGTCCATCGGATCGCCGAGGGCGTGAAGCTGGCCAAGGAGGCGGTGGCGCGCGGCGCGACGCCGGTCGTGCTGGCGGATCACAGCGACCGCTCGGGCTATGCCACTTGGACCCTGAAAGAGGTGATCGCGCAGGATCTGTCGGACGTGCTGATCGCCACCGTCGCCGATGCCCAGGCGATCGACGCGCTTGCGGCCAAGGGCGTGAAGGCGGGCGATCCGTTCGACATGGAGGTGGGCGGCCGGGTCGACGAATCGGCCGGACCACCGGTGCGCGTCCAGGGCAAGGTCGTGGGCGTGACGGAGGCGCACGGCATGTTCTGGGTCGGCGTCGGCTTCGGCCGCGGCAATGTGCTGCTGCTCAGCCGCTATCTCACCCAGGTCATGGAGCCGTCCGACTTCGAGGGGTTTGCCGTCGACCTCGCCCGCTTCAAGGTGATCGCGATCAAGTCGCGGGTGCATTTCCGCCGCGGCTTCGACGACAGCGGCTTCGCCAAGACAATTCTGCTGGTCGAACCGGACCAGCCGTATCTCGGAACTGTACGGCTGGACGGATTGCCCTATCAGCACGTAGACCTGAAGAAGTTCTATCCCTACGGCACCCCGCAATTTCCATAAGCACGGTATCCCATGCCCGACACGCTCACGTCCGCCCGTCCAGCGGCAACGACTACCGAGCATTTCGACGTCCTGATCGTGGGCGCCGGCATTTCCGGCGTCGGCGGCGCCTACCATCTGCGCACCCAGTGCCCCGGGAGCTTCGTGGTGCTGGAATCGCAGGAGAGCTTCGGCGGCACCTGGATCACGCATCGCTATCCCGGCATCCGCTCCGACAGCGATCTCTATACCTTCGGCTATCGCTTCAAGCCCTGGACCGGCGCGCCGATCGCCACGGCGGAGGAGATCCTGCGCTACATGGGCGAGGTGATCGAGGAGAACGACCTCGCGCGCCATATCCGCTATCGCCACGCCATCGCCTCGGCGCGCTGGTCGAGCGCCGACAATCTCTGGACGATCGAAGGCACCCGCAGCGATACGGGTGAATCCTTCCGCGTCACCGCGAACTTCCTGTGGATGTGTCAGGGCTACTACCGCCATTCGGAGGGCTACACGCCGCAATGGCCTGGCATGGCCGACTACAAGGGCCGCATCGTCCATCCGCAGACCTGGCCCGACGATCTCGACTACAAGGGCAAGCGGATGATCGTGATCGGCTCGGGCGCCACCGCGGCGACGGTGGTGCCGGCGGTCGCGGACGACTGCGCCCATGTCACGATGCTGCAGCGCTCGCCCACCTATTTCATCCCGGCGCGCAACGCCAACGACCTCGCCGACACGCTGCGCCAGCTCGAGGTCGACGAGAGCTGGATCCACGAGATCGTGCGGCGCAAGATCCTGCACGACCAGGCCGTCTTCACCCGCCGCTCGTTCGAGGAGCCGGACAAGGTGAGGGACGAGCTGCTGGCCGGCGTGCGCGCCTATGTCGGACCCGACTACGACATCGCCACGCACTTCACGCCGCGCTACCGGCCGTGGCGCCAGCGCATCGCCTTCGTGCCCGACGGCGACCTGTTCCAGGGCATCCGCGCCGGCAAGGCCTCGGTCGTGACCGACGAGATCGAGCGCTTCACCGAGACCGGCATCGCGCTGAAGTCGGGCAAGGTGCTGGAGGCCGACATCATCGTCACCGCGACCGGCTTCCATCTCAACGTCTTGGGCGACATCGCCTTCGAGATCGACGGCAAGCCGCTCGATTTCGCCGACACCGTCACCTATCGCGGCATGATGTTCACCGGCGTGCCCAACATGGTCTGGGTGTTCGGCTATTTCCGCGCGAGCTGGACCCTGCGCGCCGACCTCGTGGGCGACTTCGTCTGCCGGCTGCTCGAGCACATGAAGGAGAAGGGCGCAAGCCGGGTCGAGGTCGCGCTGCGCCCGGAGGACAAGGACATGCCGCTCCTGCCCTGGATCGACACCGACAACTTCAATCCCGGCTACGTGATGCGCGGCCTGCATTTGCTGCCGAAGCGCGGCGCCAAGCGCGAATGGCAGCACACCCAGGACTACTGGCGCGAGAAGAACGAGTTCCCGGCGATCGACCTCGACGATGCGGCGTTCGTGTATGGCGGCAAAGTGGCCGTGACGGCGGCCTGACCGTGTCATCCCGAACAGTGAGGGATCCCAAAGATCCCTCGCTGCGCTCGGGATGGCACCGGTATTGCATAATAAGTAGGGTGGTCGTCAGCCGCCCGCCGCCTTCATCAGCGCCGCCGCCTCGGGGGCGGACCAGTCGGCCTCGCCCTCGATGCGGCCGAGCTCGCGGCCGGAAGGGTCGATCAGGATGGAGGTCGGCAGCACGCTGACGCCCAGCGTCTGCATGGCCTTGCGGCCCTTGTCGAAATAGATGCCGAGGTCGGTGAGCTTTTTGTCCTGGTAGAAGGGCACGACCTTGGCGCGGGTCGGGCCGTCGACCGAGAGCGGCAGGACGATAAATGCATCCTTGCCCATCTTCTGCTGGAGCTGGTCGAGGCTCGGCATCTCGCTGACGCAGGGCGCGCACCACGTCGCCCAGAAGTTCACCAGCACCACCTTGCCCTTGTAGTCGGCGAGGGCGAGCGGCTTGCCATCGGCGGCGATGAAGGCGACGTCCGGCAGCGGCTTGGGCGGCTCGGTGCGCTGGAAGCGCCGTACCGCACCCTTGATGAGGCCGGATCCGATATTGGCCCAGGCCGGCAGGGCGAACAGCATGGGCAGGCTCGCGAGCACCAGCCGGCGGCCGGTGCGCCGGGCGAGAGGAGGCATGACGGTCATGCCGCGCGTTCTACCACCCGCGGACAGGCGCCCGGAAGGCGCTCATTCCACGGTCGAGAGGTCGAGCCGGGGCGGCCTCGACAAACGGTACTTCGGTCCTTTCAGCAGGCCCGTCGCGAAATAGACGAGACCCTCACGGGCCGACCCGGTCGCCAGCCGATTGCGGGCGAGATGGTAGAGGATGCGCAGGAGCTGCAGGAAGGCGAGCCTGTCGTGACGAAGGGCGTAGGCGAGGAACACGGCGCCGAGACCGCGCACGGACTCTTTCATCAACTTCGCGAATCCTGCCTCGTCCAGCCACTTGTCGTGCTGCACCACCGGCGTCGGCGAATAGACCAGCTTGCAGCGCGACCACAGCACGCGATAGGCGAACTCGGTGTCCTCGCCATGGCCAATCGGCGTTCCGGGGCCCAGCGTCTCCATGAACAGGCCGACCCTGCGAAAAACCTCCTTCCTGAATGACATGTTGTTGCCGTTGCCCACCGTCTGCGCCGGGATCGCCGGGCCGTCGAGCACCAGCCGCTCGGTCGACTCGTTGATGCAGGGACAGATCAGACCCGGCTGCGGCGGGCCGTAGGGGATCACGCGGCCGTAGATGCCGAGCGCCGTGGGCTCGGCGGCATATTCGGCCAGGATCGAGGCCAGCCAGTCGCGGTCGCAGACGCAGTCGTCGTCGGTGAAGACCAGGGTTTCGGCGCGGCTCGCCCGAATGCCGATATTGCGCGAGACCGCTGCGCCCACTGTGCTGGTCGCGATGTAGCGCAGGCGAGGATCGTCGATCGCGGCGAGCGCCCGTTCGGTGGCGGGGTCGGTGCTCTGATCGACCACGATCAACTCGAAGCCGCGAAACGAGTTGGCGAGGATGCTGTCGACTGCCCGCCGCACCTTGTCGGCCCGGTTGCGCGTCGGGATCATGACGGAGAGGGTCGGGCGAGGGGTAGCCTCGGCTCCCTCGATGTTCGGTTCCATGCTGCCGGCCTGGACGAGTGATTCCGCGATCTTGGCAGCGTGCCGGTGCCCGAGCCGTGTCCAGCCTGTGTCCAAAAGGGGGCCGAGGGGAGGAAATCGGGCATCGGATGTGCCATAAGCGCCCGTTCCACGAGACGGTTTGGCGAGCGTTATGGCACGGCAGAAGACGAAGACCCGGAAGACGAAGACGGACCCCAATGCGATGTGGGGCGGCCGCTACTCGCTCGGCCCGGCGGCGATCATGGAGCGGATCAACGCCTCGATCGATTTCGACCGCAGGCTCTATGCCCAGGACATCCAGGGCTCGATGGCGCACGCCGACATGCTGGTGGCGCAGGGCATCCTCACGGCCAAGGACGGCCGCGACATCAGACGCGGCCTGCGGCAGATCCGCGCCGAGATCGAGGGCGGCAAGTTCAAGTTCTCGACCAGGCTCGAGGACATCCATTTCAACGTCGAGGCGCGGCTCACCGCGCTGATCGGTCCGGCCGGCGGGCGGCTGCATACAGCGCGCTCGCGCAACGACCAGGTGGCGCTCGACGTGCGGCTGTGGGCGCGCGACGCGATCGATCGGCTCGACGCGATGCTGCAGGACCTGCAGGCCGCCCTGATCGACCGCGCCGAGGAATACGCGGCGACCATCATGCCGGGCTTCACGCACCTGCAGACGGCCCAGCCCATCACCTTCGGCCACCATCTGCTGGCCTATGTCGAGATGGTGGGCCGCGACCGCGGCCGCCTCGGCGACTGCCGGGCGCGGATGAACGAATCGCCGCTCGGCGCGGCGGCGCTGGCCGGCTCGCCGCATCCGATCGATCCGCGCAAGACGGCGAAGGCGCTGGGCTTCGACCGGCCGATGGCCAACTCGCTCGACGCGGTGTCCGACCGCGACTATGTCGTGGAGTTCCTCGCCGCCGCCTCGCTTTGCGCCGTGCATCTGTCGCGTCTCGCCGAGGAGATCGTCATCTGGTGCTCGGCGCCCTTCCGCTTCATCGCCCTGTCGGACGCCTTCACGACCGGCAGCTCGAT
Organism: Enhydrobacter sp.; assembly: GCF_030246845.1. NCBI lineage: Bacteria > Pseudomonadati > Pseudomonadota > Alphaproteobacteria > Hyphomicrobiales > Enhydrobacter > Enhydrobacter sp. The sequence continues at coordinate 5,273,764 of NZ_CP126889.1, read as the reverse complement.
CATGCCGCAGAAGCGCAATCCCGACGCCGCCGAGCTGGTGCGCGGCAAGGTCGGCCGCATCGTCGGCGCCTTCGTGGCACTCTGCACCATCATGAAAGGCCTGCCGCTCACCTATGGCAAGGACATGCAGGAGGACAAGGAACCGCTGTTCGACGCGACCGATGCCCTGGAGCTCTGCGTTGCCGCCATGGCGGGCATGATGCGCGACCTCGAGGCCAACCCCGAACGCATGCGCGCCGTCGCGGCGGCCGACTATTCGGTCGCGACCGATCTCGCCGACTGGCTGGTGCGCGAGCTCGGGCTGCCGTTCCGCCAGGCCCATCATGTCACCGGCACGCTGGTGGCCAGGGCGGCGGCCAAGGGAGTCGATCTCGACAAGCTGTCGCTCGGCGAGATGCAGGCGGTCGAGCCGCGCATCACGCGCGCCGTCTACCGCGTGCTGACGGTCGAGGCCTCCGTGGCGGCGCGCCGGAGCCTGGGCGGCACCGCGCCCGCCAACGTCGCGCGCGCCGTGAAGGAGGCGCGGCGCCGCTTCCTGGGGCGCGGCCGATGAACTTCTTCGAGTACAGGGACGGCGAGATGCATGCCGAGGGCGTGGCGCTCAGGACCATCGCCCGGCAGGTGGGCACGCCGTTCTACTGTTACTCGGCCGGCGCCCTGCGCGCGGCGTTTCGGGAATTCGCCGACGGCATGAAGGGCCTGAACGCGAGCGTCTGCTATGCGCTGAAGGCCAACAGCAATCTTGCCGTCATCAAGATTTTCGGCGATCTCGGCGCGGGCGCCGACATCGTCTCGGTGGGCGAGATGCACCGTGCCCTGGCGGCCGGCATTCCCGCCCGGCGCATCGTCTATTCGGGCGTCGGCAAGAAGGCGGGCGAGCTGGCGGCGGCGCTGCAGGCCGGCGTCGGCCAGATCAACGTCGAGAGCGTGGCTGAGCTCGAGACCCTGAACGCGGTGGCGGGCCAGCTCGGCGTGAAGGCCGACATCACCATCCGGGTCAATCCCGACATCGATGCCGGCACGCACGAGAAAATCACCACGGGCCGCAAGGAGAACAAGTTCGGCATCGATATCGATCTCGCGCGCGACGCCTTCGCCAAGGCCGCCAGGCTATCCAACCTGCGCGTGGTCGGCGTCGCCATGCATATCGGCTCGCAACTCACCACGCTCGAGCCCTATCGGGCCGCCATCGCGCGGGTGCGCGCGCTGATCGGCCAGCTCCGCGCCGACGGCCATCGCATCGACCGGTTCGATGTCGGCGGGGGGCTGGGGATCGTTTACGCCGACGAGCAACCTCCGGCGATCTCGGCCTTTATGCAGGTTGTGGGCAAGGAAACCGCGGGCCTGGGCTGTGAATTGACCTTCGAGCCGGGCCGGCGACTGGTCGGCGAGGCCGGCGTTCTGGTGAGCGAGGTGATTCTGGTGAAGCCGGGCGTTTCCAGGACCTTCGTGATCGTCGATGCGGCGATGAACGACCTGATCCGTCCGACCTTGTACGAGGCCTGGCACGACATCCTGCCGGTCCGCCGGCCGCGCCCCGATGCCGCCACGATCCGCTGCGACATTGTGGGGCCAATCTGCGAGTCGGGCGATTACCTGGCACAGAACCGTGATCTGCCGCCGCTTTCTGCCGGCGATCTCGTCATGGTACGCTCGGCCGGTGCGTATGGCGCGGTGATGGCGTCGAGCTACAACAGCCGGCCGCTCGCGCCCGAGGTCATGGTCGAGGGCACGCGATTTGCGGTCACCCGGCCGAGACCCACGATCGAGGAGATGATCTCCGCCGAGCGGCTTCCGCCCTGGATGGAGAGCTGAACCGAAAGGAAGCGATGGACGCGAGCCAGACCCCCCCGTTCGAAGCGCCGGGCCTCGGCCGCAAAGTCGGTTTGGCGTGGGCTGCGCTCGCCTGGGAGGGGCTGTGGCCGCGGCTGATGCCGTTCGCGGCCTTCATCCTGCTGTTCGTCGCCGCCGCGCATTTCGACCTGTTCGCCGGCCTTGATCCCTGGATCCATACCGGCCTTCTGGCCGTCCTCGCGGCCGGCCTGCTGGGCGCGGGATGGTGGGCTTTCCGCGGCTTCCACTGGCCTGAGCGGGACGCCGCGATCCGCCGGCTGGAGATCGACAGCGAGGTGGCGCACCGGCCGCTGGTCGCGGTGCAGGACCGGCTGGCCGCCGGGGAGAGCGATCCGATGGCCTCGGCGCTGTGGCAGGCGCATCGCCGCCGCGAGGCCGAGCGGCTTGCAGCCTTGCGCAACAAGCCGGCCCATCCGGGTGTCGCGCGCATCGACCTCTGGGCGCTCAGGCTGGTGCCGGTGCTGGCCCTGGTCGTGGCGCTGGTGTTCGCCGGCGGCTGGCGCTCCGACCGCATGGCCGCGGCGTTGACGCCGGCCTTTCCGCCGCCGCCGCCGGTCGTGGCCAATCTCTGGATCGCGCCGCCCGAATATACCGGCCTGCCGCCGATCTATCTCGACATGGCCGACCGCGACAAGCTCCTGCGCGTGCCGGTCGGCAGCAAGCTCGCGGGCTTCGTCGACGACACGCGCGGCCGCCATCCGCCCAAGCTCGTGATCGACGACAAGCCGACCGAGTTCAAGACCGTGGGGCCGGGCAAGTACCAGATCGAGCAGACGATCGCGTCCGGCAAGGACATCACCCTCGAGGCGCGCGGCGACGAGCAGGCGCACTGGAAGCTGCATGTCATTCCCGACCTGCCGCCGACCATCGAGTTCAGCCGCCCGATCAGCGTCGACAAATGGTCGACCAAGGTCGACTACATCGCCGGCGACGATTTCGGCATCAAGAACGTGCAGCTCCAGATCCGTCTCGACGGCAGCGTGCTGGGCGCCGACATGCTGACCGACAACGACGAGCCGGAGGTCATGCGCATCGACCTGCCGGTCGGCGGCAGCCCGAAGAAGGTCAGCGACAGCTTCGTGCGCGATCTGACGAGCAGCCCGTGGGCCGGCCTCAAGGTGCGCGTCATGCTGTTCGCCACCGATGCGCTGGGCCAGAAGGGACGCAGCTCGGTCGAAAGCTTCCTGCTGCCCGAGCGCGTGTTCAACGATCCGACGGCGCGCGCGCTGATCGTCTTGCGCAAGCAGCTCACGCGCGACCCCAGGGCGCTGCGCCTCGACGTGGCCGACGGCATGCGCATGATCCAGGGCCGGCCGGAGAGCTACCGCTACGATCCCATCGTGCAGCTCGGCCTGCGGCTGGGCGCGGCGCGGCTGGAGCAGAACGGCGACAAGCCGGTGATCGCCGACACGCAGAAGCTCCTCTGGGACCTGGCCTTGCGGCTGGAGGAGGGCTCCATGACGGATGCCCAGCGCCAGCTCGAGCAGGCGCGGCAGAACCTGCGCGACGCCATCCAGCGCCAGGCGGGCGACGAGGAGATCGAGCGGCTGATCCAGCAGCTCTACGATTCGATGGCGCGCTGGCAGAAGGAGCTGGCCGACCGGATGAAGGATCCGGCGGAGCGCCAGCGGATGATGGAGGAGGCCGAGAAGGTCGATCCCAACAACGTCATCACCGGCGACGACCTGCAGCGCATGCTCGACAAGATCCGCGAGATGGCGAAGAACGGCCAGCGCGAGGAGGCCAAGCGCCTGCTCGACGAGCTGCGCAAGATGATGCAGAACGCCACCCCCATGCTGGCCAACCCCAATCAGCAGCAGCAGCGGCCCGGCCAGCAGCAGGGCCAGCAGGGGCAGGGCAACCGGCAGGGCCGCGAGATGATGAACCAGCTCGATCGCCTGTCGCGCCGGCAGAACCAGCTCCTGGGCGAGTCCGAGCGTGAGGGCCGCCAGCAGCAGCAGGGTCAGCGCGGCCAGCAAGGCCAGCGCGGCCAGGGGCAGGGCCAGCAGGATCAGGGCCAGCAATGGGGCGAGCAGCAGGGCCGCGACCAGCAGACGCTGCGCAACCAGCTCGGCGACTTCATGCGTCGGCTCGACGAGAACGGCATGCCGATGCCCGAGCAGCTCGGCCGCGCCGAGCGGTCGATGCGCGAGGCTGAGGAAGCTTTGCGGCGCGGCGATCCGCGCGACGCCGCCCGCTCGCAGCGCCGGGCGCTCGACAACCTGCAGCAGGGCATGGGCGATCTCGCCGAGCAGCTCCGCCAGCGCGGCCCGGGCAACGGGCAGGACCGCGCCGAGATCGAGGACCGCGAGAAGCGGGGCGAGGATCGCGACCCGCTCGGCCGCTCCGAAGGCAACTACGGCGATTCGGTCGACAGCGGCCAGGACAAGGTGCCGCTCGAGCTCGACCGCCAGCGCAGTCGCGAGATCCTCGACGAGCTGCGCCGCCGCGCCGGCGACATGGAACGGCCCAAGGAAGAGCTCGACTACATCGACCGCCTGATGAAGATCTATTGAGGATCTCTCGGGCGCCGCTCCAGCATGACACCCGCGGCCCGGAGCTACGCGTTCTTCTCCACCACGCCGATGTAGGGCAGGCCGCGGAAGCGGTGGGCCCAGTCGAGGCCGTAGCCGACGAGGAACTCGTCGCCCGCCTCGAAGCCGACGAAATCGGCCCTGAGGTCGGCACGGCGCTTGTGCGGCTTGTCGAGCAGGGTGCAGACCCAGACGCGCCGCGCCCCGCGCTCCTTCAGGAGGTTCCTCGCGAAGCTCAGCGTCAGCCCCGATTCCAGGATGTCGTCGACCAGCAGCACGTCGCGGTCGCGCACGTCGTCCACGATGTCGCGCACGATACGGACCCGGCCGCTCGTCTCGGTGCCGGCGCCGTAGCTCGACAGCGTGAGGAAATCCATCGCCCAGTCCGCGCCGGCATGGCTGAGCGCGCGGATGAGGTCGGCGGCGAACACGAAGCTGCCTTTCAGCACCGAGACGACCAGCGTGTCGGGCGGCAGCTTGCCCGCGAGCTCGGCGGCCATCAGCTCCACCCGCGCGGCGATCTCCGCGGCGGAGAACCGGACACTGACCGTCGGGTGGTCTCCCGGGCTGCCTTGCGGGGCGGGCGTCACTATTCGACCGAGGGCACGATGTCGGTCGCGCCGGCGGGCGGATTGTCGAGCGTCTGGCTGAAGCTCTGCCGGCCGCCGGCCGCGATCGGGCCCAGCCTAAGGGGATAGGAGCGCGTCCCCAGGACGTCGTCGCCCTTCTTGTAGGTCACGACGAGCTTGCTGGTCGTGCCGGGGCTGCCGCCGACATTGGTCACCTCGCCACGCACGACGTAGCGGCCATCGACCAGCTCGATCTTGCTCATGGCCAGATCGACCTCGAGCTTGGCGGGCAAAGGCTGCGCGTCGGCTTTCGGTGCCTCGCGCGGGACAGCGGGTGCGGCCGCCTCCGCCGGCGCCGGGCCCTCTGGAGAGGATGTCGGCGCATGCCCCGCAGGCGTCGATCGGGAGAATCTCAGCTCGCTGGGAAGACGGGCCGCGATCTTGTCGGCATAGACCAGCAGGGTACCTCGATGGAGGTAGGCCGCGACGCCCGCGGCCGCGACGACCAGTACGACGACCGCCGCGATCGAAAGACGCCGCGCCCAGCTCGGTTCGGGCGGCTGCGGGACGGGCACCGGCAGCGCGGCGGCCACGTTGGTGGCCGTGGGCTGGGGGCGGATCACGATATCGGGCGTCGGCGGAGGCCCTTCGGCCCGCTGGAACCAGCGGTGATTGCATCGTGCGCACTGGACAGTGCGGCCGGTCGGTCCGATCGCCAAAGGATCGACGGCGTACCGCGCTCTGCAGTTGGAACAGGTGACGATCATGAAGGAGAGCGGCTCCGCACCAGAAGATGTGCTTGCGGGGCGACACTATGCCACTAAAAGTGCCCTTACAAGATGTCCGGTCTCGCTCTCTGGCTGCGCTCGCTCTGCTTCAACGTCGGCTGGTATGCCGGCAGCGTAGTGATCGCGGTGGCCGGCGCGCCGGTGTTGCTGCTCCCCCGCGGCGCCGTCATCGCCTGGGCGCGACTCTGGGTCGCCTTCGTGCTGTGGTGGCTGCGCGTCACCTGTCGTCTCGACCACCGGATCGTCGGACGCGCGAATCTTCCCGCAGGGCCGGCCATCATCGCCTGCAAGCACCAGTCCTCGTGGGAGACACTTTCCTTCACCCTGCTGTTCGACGATATCGCGATCGTGCTCAAGCGCGAGTTGCTTTTCATCCCGATTGTCGGCTGGGCGATGGCCCGCGCCGGCAATATCGCCGTGTCCCGAGGCGAGGGTGCGATGGCGTTGCGCGGCCTCGTCCGCCAGGCCAAGGCGGCGGCGGCCCGCGGCCGGTCGATCGTGATCTTTCCCGAAGGCACGCGCGTGGCGCCAGGGACCCGCAGACCCTATCACGTCGGTGTCGCGGCGCTCTATCGCCAGCTCGGTCTGCCGGTCGTGCCGGTGGCACTCAATTCCGGCGTGTTCTGGGGGCGTCGGAAGTTCGTCAAGCGGCCGGGCACGATCACCATGGAGGTACTGCCGCCGATTGCGCCGGGTCTAGACCGCGATGTTTTCATGGCGACCTTGCGCGAGCGGATCGAGACGGCCACCGATCGACTGGTGGATAATGCGGCATTGGAAGGAACGAAAAAAGAACATTGATATCGCCCAACGCCGCGCTTACGTTTCGACGATGGATTGGGCCCCGGTTTCCCAGCGCATCTGGGACATGAAATATCGCTTCCGCGACCCCTCGGGCGCAGCCGATGCCGACCTGCAGGCGACGTGGCGGCGCGTGGCGCGGGCGCTGGCGGCAGCCGAGCGCGAGCCCGGGCTGTGGGTCGACCGCTTCGAGGAAGCGCTGTCGGGCTTCAAGTTCCTGCCTGCCGGACGCGTGATCGCGGGCGCCGGGACCGGCCGCACGGTGACGCTCTTCAACTGCTTCGTCATGGGCACGATCCCCGACGACATGTCGGGCATCTTCGAGAATGTGCGCGAGGCCGCGCTCACGATGCAGCAGGGCGGCGGCATCGGCCACGACTTCTCGACGCTGCGGCCGCTCGGAGCGCCGGTGAAGGGCGTGGGCGCCGATGCCTCCGGCCCGCTTTCCTTCATGGACGTGTGGGACGCGATGTGCCGCACCATCATGAGCGCGGGCTCGCGCCGCGGCGCCATGATGGCGACGCTGCGCTGCGACCATCCCGACGTCGAGGCCTTCGTCGAGGCCAAGCGCGACCCGTCGCGGCTGCGCATGTTCAACGTCTCGGTGCTGGTCACCGACGCCTTCATGCAGGCGGTGAAGGACGATGCCGACTGGGACCTCGTCTTCGCCGGCAAGGTCTACAAGACGGTGAAGGCGCGCGGCCTGTGGGAGCGCATCATGCGCGCGACCTACGACTGCGCCGAGCCGGGCGTGATCTTCATCGACCGCGTCAACCGACGCAACAACCTGCACTATTGCGAGACCATCCAGGCGACCAATCCGTGCATCACCGCCGAAACCTGGATACATACCGCCGAGGGGCCGCAGCAGGTGCGGGATCTGATCGGACGTCCCTTCGCTGCCAGGGTCGATGGCAGGGACTATCCGAGCAGTTCCGCGGGCTTTTTCGCGACCGGCACCAGGCGGGTGCGGCGCCTGCGCACCAGAGCGGGATACAGCCTGCGCCTGACCGACGATCATCCCGTTCTGAAGGTTACGCGCCTGACACGCTGGTCGCGCGACGCTGAATGGGTCGCCGCCGGCGACCTCCGGCCGGGCGACCAGATCGTCCTGCACGATCATCGCGATGCACCGCATTGGGAGGGCCATCACGACGAGGCCGAAGGTTATCTGATCGGCCTGCTGCTGGGCGACGGCACCTTGAAGGACGACAAGGCGGTCATCAGCGTGTGGAGATCCGCCGCGACCGCCAACGGAATGCCCGCCGACCCGGGGGTGAACGGGATCATGGAGGCGGCCTTGGCGGCGGCGCGTGCCCTGCCGCATCGCGCCGACTTCGCCGGCTGGGTGGAAGTGAAAGGCCGCGACGAATGGCGCTTGTCGCTCGGCGCGGTCAGGAAGCTGGCCGGCACGTTGGGCTTGGCGCCCGGATGCAAGACGATCACTCCGGCGATGGAAAGAACCTCTTCCGATTTCCATCGCGGCCTGCTGCGCGGCCTGTTCGACACCGATGGGTCGGTGCAGGGAACGCAGGCCAAGGGCGTCAGCGTGCGATTGAGCCAGAACGATCTGGGCACGCTGGAGGCGGTCCAGCGCATGCTGCTTCGCCTGGGCATCGCATCCGTGGTCTATCGCGAGCGACGGGCCGCCGGCCGGCGGCCGATTTCCGACGGAAAGGGCGGATTGCGGCTTTACGAGTGCGCCGCGCAGCATGAACTCGTGATCGCAGGCGACGGCGTCCGCTTGTTCGCCGAACGGGTCGGCTTTGCCGACAGGGACAAGATGCTGCGGCTGCGGGGGCTTCTGACCGCCTATCGTCGCGCGCTCAATCGCGAGCGCTTCATCGCCGAAGTGGAAAGCATCGAAGCCGAGGGAGTGGCCGAGGTCTATGATGCGCAGATTCCCGGCATCAACGCCTTCGATGCCAATGGCCTCTACGCCCATAACTGTGGCGAACAGCCGTTGCCGCCTTATGGCGCCTGCCTGCTGGGCTCGATCAATCTTGCCGTGCTGGTGAAGGAGCCGTTCACGCCGCAGGCACGGCTCGACCTCGAGGCGCTCGAGCGGCTGGTGCCGGTCGCCGTGCGCATGCTGGACAACGTGATCGACGTGTCGCGCTTCCCGCTGCCGCAGCAGGAGAAGGAGGCGAAGGCCAAGCGGCGCATCGGGCTCGGCGTCACGGGGCTTGCCGACGCGCTGATCTTCTGCGGCGTGCGCTACGGCTCGAAGCGGGCGATCGAGCTCGCCCGCGAGTGGCTGGCGGCGGTGCAGCGGCTCTCCTATCTCGCCTCTGCGGATCTCGCCGCGGAGAAGGGGAGCTTCCCGCTGTTCGACCGCGCGCGCTATCTCGCCGGCGAGACGATCGGCGGCCTGCCGGAGGAGGTGTGCTCGGCGATCGGCCGCTACGGCATCCGCAACGCGCTCCTGAACTCCATCGCACCCACGGGCACGATCTCGCTGCTGGCCGACAACGTCTCGTCGGGCATCGAGCCCGTGTTCGCCTTCCGCCATGTCCGCCACGTGCTGCAGCCCAACGGATCGCGGCGTGAGGAGAGCGTCGAGGATCACGCCTGGCGGCGCTGGCGGGCGCTGAAGGGCGAGGCCGAACCGCCGGCCGACATCTTCGTCGATGCCCAGACGCTGTCGCCCGGCGATCACCTCGCGATGCAGGCGGCGGCGCAGGATTTCGTCGACAGCTCGATCTCCAAGACCATCAACCTGCCGCGCGACATCTCCTTCGAGGCCTTCAAGCACGTCTACGAGGAAGCCTACGCGCAGGGCTGCAAGGGCTGCACCACCTACCGGCCGAACGAGGTGACGGGCGCCGTGCTCGAGGTGCAGCCGGCCGCCGGGCCGGTGCGTGCCGTGGCGGCTGCCGCGGCGCACGACGGCGAGGTCGTCTATATCGCCCAGCCGCTCGCCCGGCCCGAGGATCTCCCGGGCAAGACCTACAAGATCAAATGGCCGGGAAGCGACCACGCCATCTACATCACCATCAACGACGTGATGCAGGACGGCCGCCGCCGGCCGTTCGAGATCTTCATCAACTCCAAGAACATGGAGCACTACGCCTGGACGGTGGCGCTGACGCGCATGATCTCCGCGGTGTTCCGCCGCGGCGGCGACGTCTCCTTCGTGGTCGAGGAGCTGAAGGCCGTGTTCGATCCGCGCGGCGGCCAGTGGATGGAGGGCCGCTACGTGCCGTCCCTGCTGGCGGCCATCGGCGGCGTGATCGAGCGCCACCTGATCGAGATCGGCTTTCTGAGCGCGGCCGATCCGTCGCGTCCGGCGGAGGCGCTGGAACATCGGCTGGCGCTCGCGTCGGGCGTGCGCGAGCCGGTCGAGGGGTCGGCCGGTGCCTCGTCGCCGAGGCTCGGCCAGTGCCCCAATTGCGGGGCGGCTGCACTTACCCATCAGGAAGGCTGTGACATCTGCCTCAATTGCGGCTATTCGCGCTGCGGCTAGTTTCCGGTCGGATACCCTGCGAGGGGAGAAGTGAGACGTATGTTGCGGCGGATGATCGTGGCGGCCCTGGTCATGGCCGCCTGTCTCGTGGCGGTCGCCGCGGACGCGCAGCCTTTGCCCAGCAGCCGAAGCGACCTGCAGTTTTCGTTCTCGTCGCTGGTGAAGCGCGTCTCGCCGGCGGTGGTGAACATCTATACCGCCACGACGATGCGCGTGCAGCGCCGCCTGCCGTTTCCGTTTCCCGGCATGCCGCCGGGTGGCTCGCGGGTGCAGAACTCGCTGGGCTCGGGCGTGCTGGTCAAGGCGGACGGCCTGATCGTCACCAATGCCCATGTCGTGCGCGGCGCCGACCAGATCCGCGTCGTGCTCTCGGACCGGCGCGAGTTCGAGGCCAAGCTCGTCACCCAGGACGACCGCTACGACCTCGCGCTGCTGCGCATCGACGGCGAGGGCGAGAAGTTCCCCTTTCTCGAGCTGCGCGATTCCGACTCGATCGAGGTAGGCGACATCGTGCTGGCGATCGGCAATCCGTTCGGCCTGAGCCAGACCGTGACCGGCGGCATCGTCTCGGCGGTGGCCCGCTCCACCGGCGGCGTCAACGATTCGACCTTCTTCATCCAGACCGACGCGGCCATCAATCCCGGCAACTCGGGCGGCGCCCTGGTGAGCCTCGACGGACGGCTGATCGGCATCAACACGGCGATCTACTCGCAGACCGGCGGCTCGGTCGGCATCGGCTTCGCCACGCCCTCCAACATCGTGGCGCGCGTGATCGCGACCGGCGAGAAGGGTGGCCGCATCGTGCGGCCCTGGCTCGGCATCTCCATGCAACCCGTGACGCCCGATCTCGCGGCCGGACTCAATCTGCCGCGGCCGGCCGGACTGGTGGTGAAGGACGTGTTCCCGAACGGGCCGGGGGCGCGCGCAGGCCTCAAGCGCAACGACGTGATCGTGGGCCTGCGCGACCAGACGATCGACGACGTGCCGAGCCTCCGGTTCCGGCTGGCGACGCTCAGCGTCGGCGAGACGGTCCCGGTCCACATCATCCGCGGCGGCAAGGAGATAACCTTGCAGGTGCCCCTGGCGGCGCCGCCCGAGGATCCGCCGCGCGACCGCTCGGTGCTCGACGGCCGCCAGCCTTTGAGCGGCGCGACGGTGGTCAATCTCTCGCCGGCAGTCGCCGAGGAGATGGGCCTGATCGAATGGCGTCCGGGTGTCGCCGTGGTTGAGGTCCGGCCGGGCTCCTACGCCGCCCGCTTCATCAGGCCCGGTGACATGGTGATCGCGGTCAACGGCGAGGAGGTGAAGAGCGTGGCCGAGCTCAAGCGCCGGATCGATGCAGGCATCCAGAGCCTCAGCATCGGCCGCGAGGGCATGGTCTCGACGATGCAGTTTCGCTAATAAGTCTCATCGGAGCGCGCCACTCCAGTGGCGCCCATGATTGCGCCACTGGAGTGGCGCGCTCCCTTGATCTGCTGGTCGATCCTGCCATGGCCGAACTCTTCGCGTCCCTTGCCCCCACGCCGCTGGCCGAACGCCTGCGGCCGAGGAAGCTCACGGACATCCTGGGGCAGGATCACCTGCTGGGGCCCGACGGCCCGCTCGGCCGCATGCTGGCGGCGCGCAAGCTCTCGTCGCTGATCCTGTGGGGCCCGCCGGGCTGCGGCAAGACGACGATCGCGCGGCTGCTTGCCGAGGCCTCCGATCTCCATTTCGAGCCGCTGTCGGCGGTCTTCTCCGGCGTCGCCGACCTGCGCAAGGTGTTCGAGGCGGCGCGCCAGCGGCGGCGGGACGGCAAGGGCACGCTCCTGTTCGTCGACGAGATCCACCGCTTCAACCGCGCCCAGCAGGACGGCTTCCTGCCCTATGTCGAGGACGGCACGGTGACGCTGGTCGGCGCCACGACCGAGAATCCTTCCTTCGAGCTCAATGCCGCGCTGCTGTCGCGCTGCCAGGTCCTGGTCCTGCGCCGGCTCGACGATGCGGCGCTCGCCACGCTGCTCGCCCGCACCGAAGCGGCGCTCGGCCGCAAGCTGCCGATCGACGAGGCGGGACGGCAGGCCCTGTTCGCCATGGCCGACGGTGACGGCCGCTACCTGATCGGGCTTGCCGAGCAGCTCGCCGAGCTCAAGGAGGAGGGGCCCGTGGCGCCCGAGCGGCTGGCGACGCTCCTGCAGAAGCGCGCGCCGCTCTACGACAAGGCGCAGGAGGCGCACTACAACCTGATCAGCGCGCTGCACAAGTCGTTGCGCGGCTCGGACGTCGACGCCGCGCTCTACTGGTTCGCGCGCATGCTCGACGGCGGGGAGGATCCCAAATACATCGCCCGCCGGCTGGTGCGCTTTGCCGTCGAGGACGTCGGCATGGCCGATCCCGATGCGCTGACGCAGACGCTGGCGGCGTGGGACACCTACGACCGGCTCGGCTCGCCCGAAGGCGAGCTGGCGATCGCGCAGGCGGTGATCTATCTCGGCACCGCGCCCAAGTCGAATTCGGGATATGTCGCGTTCGGCGCCGCCCGCCGCGCGGCGAAAGAGCAGGGCTCGCTGGCGCCGCCGATGCACATCCTCAATGCGCCCACGCGGCTGATGAAGGAGATCGGCTACGGCAAGGGCTATCAGTACGACCACGACGCCGAGGACGGCTTCTCCGGCCAGAACTACTTTCCCGACGGCATGGCGCGGGAGACGTTCTACCGGCCGGTCGAGCGTGGCTTCGAGCGCGAGATCCTGAAGCGCCTGGAATATTGGAAGAAACTCAGGGAGCAGAAGCGGTAGGACCGGGACCGCGGGCTTCCAGCCCGCTCAAGGGAGCGCGCCGCCAACAAGAAGCAAGATCATGCGCCCAACCAATGTCGTGCCATCCCGAGCGGAGGGAGGGATCTTTCGCAGCGCCGACAAAGGATCCCTCGCTGCGCTCGGGATGACACAACCTTGCAGGAATGCCGCGCGCCGATGATGCCATGAGCGGGCTGGAAGTCCGCGGTCCCGACGCTCAGCTCCGGGGCTGGCCCATGGCCTGCACCACACGGCGGTCGCGGCCGTAGATGTCGTCGCGGAAGGTGACTGTGCCGTCGGGGCCGGCGGTTACCGTGCGGTAGGTGACGTAGAGCCGGACCGGCTCGGGGAAGGTGAAGCTGAGCTGCTGGCCGCCCTCGATCGCCGCGCGCACTCTCTCCTTGTCGAAGCCGCCGCGGCCGCCATACACCTTCTCGACGAAGTCGAGCGGGTTCTGGAGCCGAATGCAGCCGTGGCTGAAGTTGCGGCTGCCTTCCGAGAACAGCGAGCGCGTCGCCGTGTCGTGCATGTAGATCCCGTACCGGTTCGAGAACGGGAAGAAGATGTAGCCCAGTGCATTGCCCGGCCCGGGGTCCTGGCGGATGCGGAACGGGAAGGCGCGCGGATTGACCAGACTCCAGTCGACGATGTCCGGGTTGATCTCGCTGGTGTCGTCGCTCCAGCTCTCGAAGATGCGGAAGCCCGCGGCCTCGAGCGCATGCGGATCGCGGCGCAGCAGCGGCAGATATTCCTCGCCGGCGATCGACTGCGGCACCGTCCAGTAGGGATTGATCTGGAAACCGCGCATGGTCGAGACGATCTCGGGCGTCGGATTGCGCGGCGTGCCCACGATCACCAGGCTCCGGAACACCGGCTGGCCGCCATCGACGAAGACCATCGAATAGTCGGCGGCATTCACCAGCACGTAGCGGCTGCCGAGGTCGGCCGGCAGCCAGCGCCGGCGCTCCAGGTTGGCGATCACCTGGTCGATGCGGTCGTCGAGGCTGGTGTTGAGCGACCGGATCGTCTTGGCGCCGATCACGCCGTCGACCGTGAGGCCCTTGGCCTCCTGGTACTGCTTCACGAGCTCGACGAGCGGCTCGTCGTAGAGCTCGGTCACGGCGCCGGGCGGCGGCACCGTCATCTCGAGCTCGGCAAGGCGCTTGCGCAGCAGTGGCACGCGCGCATCGACCATGCCGGGCTTCAGGGCCTCGCCGTCGGGCAGGCGCGTGAAGGTGGCGGTGGTGCGCTTCTCGCGCAGCGTCGCGAGCGTCTTCTGGAGGACGGGATAGTCGCCCTTGGGCGGCAGCGCGGCGAGCCAGGCCGCGAAGTCGCTCGCATTCGCGGCGTCCTTCAGGAACTCCGCGCGATCGAGCCTGCGCTGCGGGATGTCGATGTCCCTGTCGACGGCGTTGGCGCGCACGCGGCCGGTCGAGACGTCGCCCGCATAGGCCACGAGGGCGTCCGTCAAAAGCCTCTCGGCCTCGTTCTTGTCGGCATCGGGGGCGGCCGCCTTCTCGAGCTCGGCGATGCGGTACCATTCGGGCTTCAGGCCGTGATCGCCGGCGGCGCGGATGGCGTTCAGCAGCGCCTCGGTGCGCGCCTCGGCGGCGGGCGATCCCGTCCACAACCGGTCGCTGGCATAAGAGGAAGACGCCACCAGGGCGGGGGCCACGAAGGCCAGAAGGACGATGAAAAAATACGCGCGCCTCACAACCCGTTTATAGCGGCGAAACGCCGGGACGTCCATTGAGGCGCGAAGCCTTCGAGTGCGAGAAAATCGAGCAAATCCGCTGTTGCGCGTTGCTTCAATGCAACAGTCCCGCCGCCCGCGCGAGCGCCCCGAGTCACGCAGTGAAGGCGCGCCCAGGCCTGGTAGTCGGGCTCGCTGAAGGTGCGGCCGGCGGCCGGCACGAAATGCCGCCCGTCGTCCTCGATGAAGTTGCGGCAGCAAGACCAGTTCTCGGCGTCCTTGATGTCGAACACCGGACCGACTGACTCCCAGCCGTGATGGGCACCGCCATAGACCTTCACCCTGATGCGCCGGTTGCCGGCGGCGCGCATGCGCTCGGCATACTCGATTGCGAGCGGTGCTGGCGTGTAGTCGTCCCGGCCGGCCAGCATGAAATAGATCGGCCGGCCATGTGTCGTCGGATCGCGATGCTGGCTGGTGGCGCCGGGACAGATCGCGACATGGAGATCGAACAGATACGTGAAGCCGTTGCGCCAGCGCTGGCGGACCGCGATGGCGGCGTTGAGCGTGGCGCCGCCGCCTTTCGAGACGCCCATGACCCCGATGCGGCCGGGATCGAGGCGCGGATCCGATCGCAGCAGGGCGAGCGCGGCCAGCGCATCGCCCTCCATCTGCGCCGCCGACACCAGGCTCTGGTCGGCGACCGTCCGCCGCACGCCGCGGCCGCCGAAGCTGTCGATGACGAGCGCCGCCGTGCCGGCGTCGTTGAGCGCCTGTGCATAATAGTGCTCGCGATGACGCTGGACGCCGGCGCTGCTGGAGAGGATCACCATGCAGGGACAGGGCAACGCGCCGGCAGTCGGGAGGTGCAGCGTCGCCGTTACCCGGGCAGGGCGACACGCCGTCGGATGATCGAAGGTCAACGTGTCGAAGGACACCGATTCCATGGACCATGTTTAGCTTGTCCCTTAGGTTGCGCGCCATGAGCGACAGTCCTCACCGCGGCCACGTCCAGACGCGCGCGGTCTCGGCCGACGAGGCGGGATTGCGGCTGGACCGCTGGTTCCAGCGGCATTTCCCCGATCTAGGCCATGGCGCGCTGCAGAAGCTTCTGCGCACCGGCCAGGTGCGCATCGACGGCCGGCGCGTCGAGGGCAAGGACCGCATCGAGCCCGGCCAGACCGTGCGTCTGCCGCCCGGCGTCACGGCCCCGCCGCCGGCGAGACCGAGGGACCGGCCGCGGCTTTCGGAGCGCGACGCGGCCGAGATCCGGCGGCTGGTGGTCCATTGCGATGCCGAGGTGATCGCGCTCGACAAGCCGCCCGGCCTCGCCGTGCAGGGTGGCAGCGGCACGGAGCGTCACGTCGACGGCATGCTCGACGCCTTGCGCTTCGGCTACGACGAGCGGCCGCGGCTGGTCCATCGGCTGGACAAGGACACGTCGGGCCTGCTGCTGGTCGCGCGCACCGGGCAGGCCGCGAAGCGTCTCGCCGAGGCCTTCCGCGATCGCGAGACCGAGAAGCTTTATTGGGCGGTCGTGGTCGGCGTGCCGCCGCGCGCCGAGGGCGCGATCGACCTGCCGCTCGCCAAGCGGCCGGGCGCGCGCGACCGCGAGACCATGCAGGTCGACCATGAGGCGGGGCAGAAGGCCTTGACCAATTTCCGCGAGCTCGACCGCGCCGGCAAGCGCGCGGCGCTGCTTGCGCTCTGGCCGCGCACCGGCCGCACGCATCAGCTTCGCGTCCATTGCGCCGCGATCGGCTGCCCCATCCTGGGCGACCGCAAGTACGGCGGCGAGGAGGCCCTGCTGGCGGCGGTCGCCGATGCGCGCCGGCTCCATCTCCATGCGCGGCGCATCGCGCTGCCTCATCCCTCGGGCAAGGGCGAGCTCGTTCTCGAGGCCGAGCCGCCGCCTCACTTCCGCCGTACCGTCGAGGCATTCGGCTTCTCGACCGGCGCGTCGGCCAAGTCGTCGGCCAAGCCATCGGCCTCGGGCGATTGAGCGGAAAATTGGCTGTGCGTATTCCCTGGCGCCGGATCGCCTGGATCATCGTCATCAGCGTGCCGCTGGCCGCGGTGGGAGCCGTCGTGTGGGGCAGCACGCGCGACCTGTCGCACTACGAGGCGCGGCTGGCCGAGCGCATCCACAAAGTCACTGGCCGCGAGATCAAGACCAAGGTGCCGCTGTCGATCAAAATCGGCCGCGAGCCGGCGCTGGTGGCCGAGGGCGTGACCCTCAGCAACGCGCCGTGGGCATCGCGGCCCGATCTGGCGCAAGTGCGCAAGATCACGATGTATCTCGATCCGTTCTCGCTCTTCCTGGGCGAGGTCAAGGTCTCGCGTGTGGTGCTCGAGGGCGCCGACATCCAGGTCGAGTACAACGAGATCGGCGACAGCAACCTCGAGATGCTGCCGCCGCCCGACGGCTCGGGCCCCAGGCCCTACGAGAACCGGTCGCTGCGCCTGAAGCCGAACCCGGCCTTCCCGTGGATCGAGACCATCGAGGTGCGCGACTCGGTGCTGTCGATCGTCGAGAGCCCCGGGCGCACGCCGCTTGTCCTGAACGTCGCGGACGCGACCTTCAGCGCGCCGTCGTCGGGACAGACACTGCAGATGCGGGCACGCCTCGGTGCGCCGCGCGCCACGTCGTTCGAGCTCTCCGGCACGATCGGCACGTTCGACGGCTGGATGCGCGGCCTGCCGGGCAATATCGATGTGGAAGGCCGGCTGGGCGACGGCCACATCACCGTCAAGGGGACGAGTGGGGCGCAGAAGGGCACGAACCTGGAGATCGCCGGCGAAGGCGCCGACCTCGCCACGCTGGGACCGTATCTTCGCCTGCCGCTGCCGAGCGGCGGCCCTTACTCCTTCACCGCGAAGACCTTCAGGCTGCGCGGCGCCTTCAAGGTCGAGGTCCCCTCGCTCAAGGTCGGCAACAGCGAGCTCGCCGGCGAGGCCCTGTTCCGCGTCTCCCGCAGCGGCACGCCCTACGCGACGGTGGACATCGACGCGAGCAGGATCGACCTCGCGGGCCTGCACGCGCTGCCGGCGAGCGATGCGAAGGCGGACGGGCAGCCGCCACAGGCGCGTCGTTTCTTGCCGACGAATCCCTTCACGGCGCGCTGGCTCGGCCGCTCGCAACTCGCGGTGACGGCACACGCCGCCGAGGTCACGGGCCTTTCCGACAAGGTGCAGAACGCCTCGGTCAGCCTGAACGCCAGCGAGAAGCGCTTCACCTTGCGCGGCGCCGCCGCGACCGGCAACGGCTCGGTCGGCTTCGACCTGGTCCACGATCCGTCCGGCCGCCTCGGCCTCACGACGCTCACCGGCACGGCAAGCCGCGTGTCCTTCGAGGATCTGTCGGCTCTGCTGGGACTCGACCTCGGGCTCAAGGACATGGTGGGCGACATCGATCTGCGTCTGCGCGGCACCGGCCGCACGGCGCACGACGCGCTGAATGCCGCCAGCGGAACGATCGACGTCTCGGCGGGGAAGGGCGCGTGGCCGCGCGAGTCGCTCGCGGGCTGGCCGGCCGACACGCAGCACCTGCTGGGCGCCGGCGAGGGCGGCGTGCCGGTCAACTGCCTGGCCGGCGGCTTCGAGGTCAAGGGCGGCGTCGCCAACCTGCGCCGCCTCGTGGTCGACACGCCGGGCGCCATCGTGATCGGCGGCGGCTATGTGTCGTTCCGCAATGAGGGATGGGAGTTCATCCTCGCGCCGGAAGCGCGCAACGCGCACAGCGCGAAGCTCGCTTCGCCGCTTCGGATCAAGGGCGGTACGGCGCGGCAGACCACCGGCGAGCTCGAGCCCGGCCTCGCCAAGCTCCTGGTCGGCGCCGGTCCGGTGCCGAGCCTCGCCGGCACATTCGCCCAGCTCGCACGACAGCCGAATGCGAATGCCTGCGCGCTGCTGGCGCAGCGGGTGGACGGCATGCGACCCGGACTTCGGGCGCAACTGCCGACGCCGGTGGTCGAGCAGCACGACAAGAAGACCACGCGCAAGCCGCGCCCGGCCGCCGAGCGCGGCCGCCGCCGGCATTGACCGCCCTTGTCGAGGCGCGCTCGCGGCGTATAAGCCGGTCGCGATGAAGCGCTTCTACAGGCAGACCGGCATCGAGCCGGCGGACGGCGGCTGGCGGATCCTGCTCGACGGCCGCCCGATGCGCACTCCCGCCAAGTCGATCCTGCTCGCGCCGACGCGCGCGCTCGCCGAGGCCATCGCGGCGGAATGGAACGAGGTGCCGGACGGGGCCGAGATCAATGTCGCCCATCTGCCGCTCACCCGGCTCGCCGCGACCGGCCTCGACCGCGTGACGACGCAGCGCGCGCGCGTGGTCGAGGAGACGGCGAGGTATGCCGGCTCCGACCTGCTCTGCTATCGCGCCACCGATCCTGCGAGCCTGGTGAAGCGCCAGCACGACACCTGGCAGGCCCTGCTCGACTGGGCGGCCGAGCGCTATGGCGCGCGGCTGGTCGTGGTGTCGGGGACGAGCTTCGTCGACCAGCCGGCCGACTCGGTCACCGCGCTGCGGGGCGCGGTCGCGGCGCACAGCGACATGGCCCTGTCGGCGCTCTACAACCTGACGCACATCGCCGGCTCGCTGGTCATCGCGCTTGCGGTGGCGGAGGGCCGCCTCTCGGCCGGGCAGGCATTCGACGCGGCCGAGCTCGACGAGCTGTACCAGATCGAGCGCTGGGGCGAGGATCCGATCGCCGCCGAGCGTCACAAGGGCATCCGGAAGGACATCGACGCGGCGGCGCGCTTCCTGTCGCTGCTGGAAGAGACGCGATTGGGAGGAGAATGATGGGCGCGGGCACGACATTCCGCCAGGTCCTGGCGAGGAAGGGCCTCGTGGAGGCCATGGCGGCGCACAGCCCGCTCTCGGCGATGCTTGCCGCCGAGGCAGGCTTCGATGCGATCTGGGCCTCCGGCTTCGAGCTCTCGGCGATGTACGGCGTGCCCGACGTCAGCATCGTGTCGATGACCCAGCATCTCGACATGACGCGCGCCATGGTCGAGCGCTCGGGCCTGCCGGTCGTGGCCGACATCGACACGGGCTTCGGCAACGCGATCAACGTGCTCCATGCCGTCGAGCAGTACGAGCGCGCGGGCGCCGCGGCGATCGTGATGGAGGACAAGAGCTTCCCCAAGGTCACGAGCCTGATCGCGGGCGGCCGCCAGGACATGGTCCGCGTCGAGGAGTTCCAGGGCAAGATCGATGCCGCGCGCACGGCGCGGCGCGACAGGGATTTCGTGATCGTGGCCCGCACCGAGGCCCTGATCGCCGGTCTCGGCCAGGAGGAGGCGCTGAAGCGCGCGCGGGCCTACGAGGCCGCGGGCGCCGACATGATCCTGGTCCATTCCAGGCAGAAGACGCCGGACGAGATCGAGGCCTTCGTGCAGGCCTGGGACGGCGCGGTGCCGGTCGCCCTGGTGCCGACGGCCTATCCGCAGATGACCGTGGCGCGGGTGCGCGAGCTGAAGAAGATCGGGTTGCTGATCTGGGGCAACCATGCGATCCGCGCCGCCGTGGGCGCCATGCGCAAGACCTTCGCCCGGATCCGCCAGGACGGCGGCATCCACGGCGTCGAATCGGACATCGCCACCGTCGACGAGGTGTTCGAGTTGCAGGGCATGAGCAAGGTGAAGGAGAACGAGAGGCGGTTCCTGCGGTGAGAACACGGACGCGCGGGATGACAAGGCGCGCGGACTGGCTCTAAAACCAGCCGGGCCATGGAGGGCCAGTTTCTGAATGCAGAAGATGTTGGAGGAGCTCGAGCGGCGTCGGAGCGCGGCGCGGCTGGGCGGCGGGCAGCGCCGCATCGAGGCGCAGCACGGCAAGGGCAAGCTGACGGCGCGCGAGCGCATCGATGTGCTGCTCGATCCCGGCTCGTTCGAGGAATACGACATGTTCGTCGAGCACCGCTCGATCGATTTCGGCATGGAAGGCCAGAGGGTGCCGGGTGATGGCGTGGTCACCGGCCACGGCACGATCAACGGCCGGCTGGTCTATGTCTTCAGCCAGGACTTCACGGTGTTCGGCGGCGCGCTGTCGGGCATGCACGCCGCCAAGATCTGCAAGATCATGGACATGGCCATGAAGGTGGGCGCGCCGGTGCTCGGCCTCAACGATTCGGGCGGCGCGCGCATCCAGGAGGGCGTCGATTCGCTGGCGGGCTATGCCGACGTGTTCCAGCGCAACGTGCTCGCTTCCGGCGTCATCCCGCAGATCTCGATGGTGATGGGCCCGTGCGCCGGCGGGGCGGTCTATTCGCCGGCCATGACCGACTTCATCTTCATGGTGAAGGACAGCTCCTACATGTTCGTCACCGGCCCGGACGTGGTGAAGACCGTGACGCACGAGACGGTCACCCAGGAGGAGCTGGGCGGCGCGCTCACCCACACGCAGAAATCGGGCGTCGCCGACTTCGCGTTCGAGAACGACGTCGAGGCGCTCCTGCAGTTGCGCCGCTTCGTCGACTTCCTGCCGGCCAGCAATCGCGAGAAGGCGCCGGTCCGGCCGACGCACGATCCGGCCAATCGCGACGATTTCTCGCTCGACACCCTGGTGCCGGACAATCCCAACAAGCCCTACGACATCAAGGAGCTGATCCTGAAGGTCGCCGACGAGGGCGACTTCTTCGAGCTCTCGCCGGAATGGGCGGGCAACCTCGTGGTCGGCTTCGGGCGCATGGCGGGCCGCACCGTGGGCTTCGTCGCCAACCAGCCGATGGTGCTGGCGGGCTGCCTCGACATCGATTCCTCGCGCAAGGGCGCGCGCTTCGTGCGCTTCTGCGACGCCTTCAACATCCCGATCGTGACCTTCGTCGACGTGCCGGGCTTCCTGCCCGGCACGGCGCAGGAATTCGGCGGCATCATCAAGCACGGCGCCAAGCTGCTCTATGCCTATGCCGAAGCGACGGTGCCGAAGGTGACGGTGATCACCCGCAAGGCCTATGGCGGCGCCTACGACGTCATGGCCTCCAAGCATCTGCGCGGCGACCTGAACTATGCCTGGCCGGGCGCCGAGATCGCGGTGATGGGCGCCAAGGGCGCGGTGGAGATCATCTTCCGCTCCGACATCGGCGACGCCGACAAGATCGCGGCGCGCACCGAGGAATATCGCGAGAAGTTCGCCAATCCGTTCGTCGCCGCCAACCGCGGCTTCATCGACGACGTGATCATGCCGCACGGCACGCGGCGGCGGATCTGCCGCGCGCTCGCCACGCTGGCGAACAAGCAGCTCGAGAATCCGTGGCGCAAGCACGGGAACCCGCCGCTGTGAGGAGGCCGCTGTGAGCCTGCCGCCGGAAGAGCGCATGCGCCGGAACCGCTCGGTGCGCCTGCACGTGATCGTTGCCCTGTTCGCGCTCCTGGTGCTGATCGCCGTCAATGCGATCTTCACCAGCCGCTATCCGTGGTGGCTGTGGGTGCTGATCGTCTGGATGCCTCTGATCGCCGCGCATACCGCCTGGGCCATGGGCCTGTTCGACCGGAACAAGGAAGGAAAGTGAGCATGGCTGCCAAGAGCAAGGCCGCGAAGAAGACGACGCCGAACGACGACGCGGCCACGGCCACATCCTCACCGGGCAGGCTGTTCGACAAGATCCTGATCGCCAACCGCGGCGAGATCGCCTGCCGCGTCATCCGTACCTGCCGGCATCTCGGCATCAAGACCGTCGCCGTCTACTCCGAGGCCGATGCCGACGCGCTGCATGTGCGCGAGGCCGACGAGAAGGTCTTCATCGGCCCGCCGCCCGCGACCCAGTCCTATCTCCTGATCGACAGGATCGTCGAGGCCTGCAGGCAGACGGGCGCGCAGGCCGTGCATCCGGGCTACGGCTTCTTGTCGGAGAAGGAGGCGTTCCAGAAGGCGCTCGCCGCGGCGGGCATCACCTTCATCGGCCCGGATGCGCATGCGATCTACGCCATGGGCGACAAGATCGAGTCCAAGAAGCTCGCCCAGGCCGCGGGCGTCAGCACCGTGCCCGGTCATCTCGCCGCCATCCCCAACGCCGGCGAGGCGGTCAAGATCGCGCGGCAGATCGGCTATCCGGTGATGATCAAGGCATCGGCGGGCGGCGGCGGCAAGGGCATGCGCATCGCCTACAACGACAACGAGGCCAAGGAGGGCTTCGTCTCGGCGACCAACGAGGCCAAATCCTCGTTCGCCGACGATCGCGTGTTCATCGAGAAGTATGTCGAGGAACCGCGCCATATCGAGATCCAGCTCATCGCCGACGGCCACGGCAACTGCCTCTATCTCTGGGAGCGCGAGTGCTCGATCCAGCGTCGCCACCAGAAGGTGATCGAGGAGGCGCCGAGCCCGTTCCTCGACGCCAGGACGCGCAAGGCCATGGGCGAGCAGGCCGTGGCGCTGGCGAAAGCGGTGAAATACAAGAGCGCCGGCACCGTCGAGTTCATCGTCGACAAGGACCGCAACTTCTATTTCCTCGAGATGAACACCCGCCTGCAGGTCGAGCATCCGGTGACCGAGCTGATCACCGGCCTCGATCTCGTGGAGCTCATGATCCGCGTCGCCGCCGGCGAGAAGCTGCCGCTGCAGCAGAAGGACGTGAAGCTCGACGGCTGGGCGATGGAGGCGCGGCTCTATGCCGAGGACCCGTTCCGCAATTTCCTGCCCTCGACCGGCCGCCTGGTGAAGTATCGCGAGCCCGAGCCCGGCGCCGACGTGCGCGTCGATACCGGCGTCTACGAGGGCGGCGAGATCTCGATGTTCTACGACCCGATGATCGCCAAGCTCTGCTCCTACGGCAGGACGCGCGACCAGGCGATCGAGCGCATGCGCCGCGCGCTGGACGAGTTCTATGTCCGCGGCGTGTCGCACAACGTGCCGTTCCTGGCGGCGCTGATGGCCCATCCGCGCTTCGTCGCGGGCAGGCTCACCACCAACTTCATCGCCGAGGAATTCAAGGGCGGCTTCTCGGCCGCGCACCTGCCGCCGCGCGATCCCGCGATCCTGGCGGCCGTCGCCGCCGTGGCGGATCGCGTCCAGGGCCATCGCGCCGGTGCGGTCCACGACGCGCGTGTCGTCATGCTGAACCGCGCGCCGATCGAGGTGGCGATCGCGGGCAGCGGGCGCCAGTTCACGGTCGAGACCGGCGGGCGCCGTCTCGAGATCGAGACCGGCTGGTCGCCCGGCGAGCCCCTGTTGCGGGCGACGATCGACCGCCAGCCCGTCGTCGTGCAGGTCGACACCGCGGGCTCGGGCTGGCGGCTGATCCATGCCGGCGGCCAGGCCGAGGCGCTGGTGCTGACGCCGCGCCAGGCCGAACTCTATGCGCTGATGCCGGTGAAGGCCGCGCCCGACACCTCGAAATTTCTGCTCTCGCCCATGCCCGGCCTGCTGGCGTCGGTCGCGGTCAGCGAGGGGCAGGAGGTCAAGGCGGGCGAGGCGCTGGCCGTCGTCGAGGCGATGAAGATGGAGAACGTGCTGCGCGCCGTGCAGGACGGCACGGTGAAGGTCCTGCACGCCAAGCCCGGCGACAACCTGAAGGTCGACCAGAAGATCCTCGAATTCGCATGAGGTTTGCGATGCCTCTGCTGACAAAAAGCAAGCCATGGGCTTTAGCCATTGCCGTGTCATCCCGAGCGCAGCGAGGGATCCTTTGCAGCGCTGATCAAAGATCCCTCGCTGCGCTCGGGATGACACCGGCTTGCTGAGCAAGGGCTGACGATGGCGCTGCAGGCGCGGCTCACCATCACAGGCCGGGTGCAGGGCGTGGGCTACCGCGACTGGGTCGTCGATACCGGCCGAAGCCTCGGGCTCGCGGGCTGGGTGCGCAATCGTGGCGACGGCGCGGTCGAGGCTCTGATCGTAGGCGAGGATGCCGCCGTCGGCGCCATGATCGATGCCTGCCGGCAGGGTCCGCCGCTCGCGCGCGTGGACGAGATCGAGGTCGAGCCGGTCGATCTCGACATCCTGCCGGATGGCTTCAGGCGGCTGCCGACGGCCTGACCGTCGAGGGCGAGGCGAAAACCTCGTCGAACGTCGCGGCCAGCGCCGCATCGAGGGCGGCCATGGTGACCGGCAGGCCGAGATCGACCAGCGACGTGACGCCATGGCCGGCGATGCCGCAGGGCACGATGCCGGCATAGTGCGAAAGGTCCGGCTCGACATTGATCGACAGGCCGTGGAACGACACCCAGTGGCGAATGCGGATGCCGATGGCCGCGATCTTGTCCTCGCGCGGACTGCCGTCGGGCAGGGCCGGCTTGTCGGGCCGCATGACCCAGACGCCCACCCGGCCGGCGCGGCGCTCGGCCGTGACGCCGAAGCGGGCGAGGGTGCGGATGATCCATTCCTCGAGGTCGGACACGAACCGCCGCACATCCTGCCGGCGGGCCCGGAGATCCAGCATCGTGTAGACCACGCGCTGGCCGGGGCCGTGATAGGTGTACTGCCCGCCGCGGCCGGCGACGTGCACTGGAAAGCGGGCCGGCTCGATCAGGTCGGCGGCCCTGGCGCTGGTGCCCGCGGTATAGAGGGGCGGATGCTCGAGCAGCCATAAAAGTTCGCGCGCGCGGCCGGCGCGGATGTCGGCGACACGGGCTTCCATCTCGGCCACCGCCTCCCCATATGGCACGGGGCGGTCGGATATGCGCCATTCGGGCGGGATCATGTCGGCAGAATCGGCGCTCGGGCAGCCCGGCGCAAGCCCGCCAGCGCTGCCTTGCCACTGCGAGGGCTATTTGGTATCCCCCCGGCCCATCGATCCGGCGCGGCCATGGCGGAATTGGTAGACGCGCTAGCTTGAGGTGCTAGTGCCGAAAGGCGTGGAAGTTCGAGTCTTCTTGGCCGCACCAAACTCGCCGGTTCGATCGAAAAGGTAGCTGTCGAGCCGCCGCCATTCTGGCGGCCCTTTTTGTTTGTTGCGCGAGGGCAGGACGAGGTTGACGGACGAACTCACCGACAGCGCGCTCCGCTACCACCGCGTTCCCCGGCCGGGCAAGATCGAGGTCGTCCCGACCAAGCCGCTGGCCACGCAGCGCGACCTGTCACTGGCCTATTCGCCGGGGGTGGCGGCCGCCTGCAACGAGATCGTGCGCGATCCGTCGACCGCGGCCGAACTCACCGCCCGCAGCAATCTGGTCGCGGTCGTCACCAACGGCACCGCCGTGCTGGGGCTGGGCGCCATCGGCCCGCTCGCCGCCAAGCCGGTCATGGAAGGCAAGGGGGTGCTGTTCAAGAAGTTCGCCGGCATCGATGTGTTCGACATCGAGCTGGCCGAGCTCGACCAGGAGAAGCTGGTCGACATCGTGGCGGCGCTCGAGCCCACCTTCGGCGGCATCAACCTCGAGGACATCAAGGCGCCGGAATGCTTCTACGTCGAGCAGAAGCTGCGCGAGCGCATGGCCATCCCGGTGTTCCACGACGACCAGCACGGCACCGCGATCATCGTCGGCGCCGCCGTTCTGAACGGCCTGTCGCTGGTCGGCAAGGACATCGCCAGGGTGAAGCTCGTCGCCTCGGGTGCCGGGGCGGCGGCGCTGTCCTGCCTCGGCCTGCTCGAGAAGCTCGGCCTGCCGCGCGAGAACATCTGGGTGACCGACATTGCGGGCGTCGTCTGGAAGGGCCGCAACGAGCTGATGGATCCCTGGAAGGAGCGCTACGCCCGCGACACGGAGGCGCGCACGCTCGGCGAGGTGATCGGCGGCGCGGACATCTTCCTCGGCCTCTCCGCTGCCAACGTGCTGAAGGGCGAGATGGTGGCGCGCATGGCGTCCGCGCCGCTGATCCTGGCGCTCGCCAACCCCAACCCCGAGATCAGCCCCGAGGCGGTGGCCGCGGTGCGCGACGACGCCATCATGGCGACCGGGCGCAGCGACTATCCGAACCAGGTCAACAACGTCCTCTGCTTTCCCTACATCTTCCGCGGCGCGCTCGATGTCGGCGCTACGATCGTCAACGACGAGATGAAGATCGCCTGCGTGCGGGCGCTTGCGGAGCTCGCGCGCAAGGAGCCGTCGGAAGTCGTGGCGCGCGCCTTCGGCGATGCCGGTGGCGGCGGCTTCGGGCCCAACCAGATCATCCCGAAGCCGTTCGATCCGCGGCTGATCGTCGAGCTCGCGCCCGCCGTCGCGAAGGCGGCGATGGAGTCGGGCGTGGCGACGCGGCCGATCGCCGACTTCAACGCCTATCGCCAGCAGCTCAGCCAGTTCGTCTTCAAGTCGGGCCTCGCCATGCGCCCGGTCTTCGAGCAGGCGAGGAGCGCGCCCAAGCGGGTGATCTTCAGCGCCGGCGAGGATGATCGCGTCCTGCGCGCGGCCCAGATCATGCTCGACGAGCGGATCGCCGTGCCGATCCTGATCGGCCGTCCCGAGGTCATCCATCGCCGCGCCCAGCGGCTCGGGCTGCGCTTCACGCCGGGCACCGACGTGGAGCTCATCGATCCCGCCAGCGACCCGCGCTACAACCGTTACTGGGGCGCCTATCACGGCCTGATGGAGCGCCGCGGCGTCACCGAGCCCACGGCGCGCAACCTGGTGCGCTCGAGCCCGACCCTGATCGCGGCGCTCGCCGTACGGCTGGGCGACGCCGACGCCATGATCGCCGGCGCCTACGGCCGCTTCCGCACGCACTTCAACCATGTGCGACAGGTGATCGGCACACGCGAGGGCGTGCGGCACATGGCGGGCCTCAGCCTGCTGGTGATGCCGACACGCTCGCTGTTCATCGCCGACACCTACGTGAACGACGATCCCAACGCCGAGACGCTGGCCGACATCACGCTGCTCGCGGCCGACGAGGTGCTGCGCTTCGGCGTGCAGCCCAAGGTGGCGCTGCTCTCCCATTCGCTGTTCGGCAGCTCCGATCATCCCTCGGCGCGCAAGATGGCCGAGGCGGTGCGCATCCTGCACCAGCGCGCGCCTTCGCTCGAGGTCGACGGCGAGATGCACGGCGACGCCGCGCTCGATCCCGAGATCCGCCAGAATGTCTTCCCCAACTCGCGCCTGAGGCATGCGGCGAACCTCGTCATCTGCCCGACGCTCGATTCGGCGAACATCGCCTTCAACCTGCTCAAGACCGCCGCCGACGGGCTGCATATCGGCCCCATGCTGCTGGGCACCGCGCGGCCGGCGCATGTG
Source organism: Enhydrobacter sp. (assembly GCF_030246845.1). Taxonomy (NCBI): domain Bacteria; kingdom Pseudomonadati; phylum Pseudomonadota; class Alphaproteobacteria; order Hyphomicrobiales; genus Enhydrobacter; species Enhydrobacter sp. Next base: position 5,246,172 of record NZ_CP126889.1, on the reverse strand, counting down.
CTGACGCCCTCGGTGACGGCGCGCGGCATCCTCAACATGACCGCGCTCTCCGTCGTCGAGGCCCAGCGCATCGCCGAGGCCGAGGACTGAACCTGCGGCGCAAGCTTCGCTTCCGGCAGACGGCGCGCTATCGTGACCGGCAGGAGGAAGGGAAATCATGCGCGCCATCGCCGGAATCGCCGGGCTGCTTCTGACGCTCCTCGCCGCCTCGGGCGCCCTGGCGCAGAACAAGGTGCCGAGCGAGCGCGCGCTCGAGGCGCTGGTGAAATCCACGCTGCTCACCTGGAACGACGCCAACGTGACCGGCAACTACGCCGTCTTCCATGCCAAGCTTTCCAAGCCGTTCCGCGACCAGTTCCCGCCCGACCGGCTGAAGCAGATCTTCAGGAAATTCGCCGATCAGGACATCGACATCGACGTCGTCGCGGCGCTGAAGCCGGTCTACGAGCCGGCGCCGGCCATCGACAAGGACGGCAAGCTGCTGGTGAACGGCTACTTCCCGACCGAGCCGATGCGCGTGATCTTCGCCCTCGAGTTCATTCCGTCCGACGGCGAATGGAAGCTGATCGGCCTCAACGTCAAGACCGACAAACCGTCCTAGGAAACAGACATGATCCCCAATGCCATGCCGCCGTTCGATTTCGGGCTGGGCGAGACCGCCGACGCCCTGCGCGACCAGATCCAGCGCTTCGCCGCGGAGGAGGTGGCGCCGATCGCGGCCGAGATCGACAGGACCGACCGCTTCCCGCGCGAACTCTGGCCGAAGATGGGCGCGCTCGGCCTGCACGGCATCACGGTCGAGGAGGAATACGGCGGGGCGGGGCTCGGCTATCTCGAGCACGTGGTGGCGGTCGAGGAGGTGAGCCGCGCTTCGGCGGCGGTGGGGCTGAGCTACGGCGCGCACTCCAACCTCTGCGTCAACCAGATCCGCCGCAACGGCAGCGACGAGCAGAAGAAGCGCTTCCTGCCCAGGCTGATCTCGGGCGAGCATGTCGGCAGCCTCGCCATGAGCGAGTCCGGGGCGGGCTCCGACGTGGTGTCGATGAAGCTGCGGGCCGACCGGAAGGGCGACCGCTATGTGCTGAACGGCACCAAGATGTGGATCACCAACAGCCCCGACGCGCAGGTGATCGTGGTCTATGCCAAGACCGATCCCGCGGCCGGGCCGCGCGGCATCACGGCCTTCATCGTCGAGACCGACCGCAAGGGCTTCAAGGTGGCGCAGAAGCTCGACAAGATGGGCATGCGGGGCTCCTCCACCGGCGAGCTGGTGTTCGAGGATTGCGAGATCCCCGAGGAGAACGTGCTGGGCGCCGTCGGCAAGGGCGTGAACGTGCTGATGAGCGGGCTCGACTACGAGCGCGCCGTCCTGGCCGCCGGGCCGCTCGGCATCATGCAGTCGGCGCTGGACATCGCGGTGCCGTATGTCCACGAGCGCAAGCAGTTCGGCCAGCCGATCGGCGAGTTCCAGCTCGTGCAGGGCAAGCTCGCCGACATGTACACGACCATGAACGCCTGCAAGGCCTACGTCTATGCCGTGGCCAAGGCGTGCGATCGCGGCCAGACGACGCGCAAGGATTCCGCCGGCGCGATCCTCTACGCCGCCGAGAAGGCGACCCAGGTGGCGCTCGACGCGATCCAGCTCCTGGGCGGCAACGGCTACATCAACGACTATCCGACGGGCCGCCTGCTGCGCGACGCCAAGCTCTACGAGATCGGCGCCGGCACCAGCGAGATCCGCCGCATGCTGATCGGCCGCGAGCTGTTCGCGGAGACGGCCTGATCGCGGAGGGTGACGCCGCGAGACATGACGCGCTAACCTCGCTCTGCGCAAGAGGTCGCGACGAATGCCGGATCAGACGATCTACCAGAGGCCGCGCCGCCCCGGCCGGGCGGGCGAGACGGTGGTCACCAGCACCTGCGGGCACAATTGCGGCGGACGGTGCGTGGTGAACGCTCATGTGGTCGAGGGCCGCATCGTCAAAATCTCGACCGACCCGGCGCGCTGGCGGCCGGAGCTGCCGGCGCTCCATGCCTGCGCCCGTGGCGTGGGACAGATCGAGCGGGTCTATCATCCGGACCGGCTGAAATATCCCATGCGGCGCACCGGCCCGCGCGCCGCCGGGCAATTCGAGCGGATCTCGTGGGACGAGGCGCTCGACCATGTGGCGCGCGAGATGCTGCGCATCCGCCGCGAGCACGGCAACGCCGCCATCCTCAACGCCTCGCGCTCGGGCAGCCTCTCGATGCTGCACGGCGGCGGCGTCGCCAAGCGCTTCTTCTACAAGTTCGGCGGCTGCACCGATCTCTGGTCGAACATGTCGGCCGAGGCCGAGATCTTCGCCGTGCGCATGACCTTCGGCGCCAGGGCCGAGTACAAGAGCGCCGGCCGCGAGCCGACCGACTACGTGAACTCGAAGCTGATCCTGATGTGGGGCTGGAGCCCGGGCGACGGCACCTTCGGTACCGGCACGCTGCAATATCTCAAGGAGGCGAGGAAGAAGGGCGTGCGCATCGTTTGCGTCGATCCGCGGCGCACGCGCACCAGCCTGGCGCTGGCCGACGAGCACATCTTCATCAGGCCCTCGACCGACGCGGCCGCGCTGATCGCGATGGCCCAGGTGATCGTGAGCGAGGGCCTGCACGACCAGGCCTATTGCGATCGCCACGTGCTGGGCTTCGACGAGGCGCACCTGCCAGCGGACGCGCCGGCCGGCGCCTCCTATCGCGCCTACCTGATGGGCGAGAGCGACGGCGTGCCGAAGACGCCGGAATGGGCCGAGGCGCGTTGCGGCATCCCGGCGGAGACGATCCGGCGCCTCGCGATCGAGTTCGCCACAGCCAAGCCTGCGGCCCTGCAGTGCGGCTATGCGCCCGGCCGCACGGCGTTCGGCGAGCAGTTCCATCGCGCCGCCTATGCACTCGCCGCCATCACCGGCAATGTCGGCATCGCCGGCGGCAACTCCGGCGTCAGCAACGGCGCCACCGGCCGCTGCGGCATCCGGAGCCTGCCGACCGGCGACAATCCGATCGACGCCCGCGTCTCCTCGCCGTTGCTGGCCGACCTGCTGGCGCGCGGCCGGGCCGGCGGCTATCCGGCCGACATCCGGATGATCTATTCGGCCGGCGGCGATCTCTTCAACCAGTGCCCCAACGCCAACAAGATGGCGGCGTCGCTGGATGGCGTGGAGCTGATCGTCGTGCAGGACCACTTCGTGACGCCGACCGCGCGCCATGCCGACATCCTGTTGCCGGCGACCACCTTCTGGGAGCGGAACGACGTGCACACGCCGTGGGCTGGCGCGGGGCACTACGCGATCTACATGAAGCAGGCGATCGCGCCGATGTACGAATGCCGCAACGACATCGACATCTTCGCCGAGCTCGCGCGCCGCGTCGGTATCGCCGACTACAACGACCGCAGCGAGGAGGAATGGCTGCGCGAGCTCACGCGCGACGCGATCGACGACTTCGACGCCTTCGCGGAGAACGGCGTCGCGCGATTGGCGCCGCCGAACGACGCCGTCGCCTTCGCCGCGCAGATCCGCGATCCGGAGAACCACACGTTCACGACCCCCTCCGGCAGGATCGAGATCTATTCCATGACGCTCGCGGCCAGGCCCGACCCCTACGGTCTCGGCCGCATCCCGCCGATCCCGACCTGGATCGAGCCGCATGGGCCCGAGCCGCGCCATCCGCTGATGCTCTGCAGTCCCAAGTCGCGGGCGCGCACCCATTCGATCCACGGCAACCAGCCACTGCTGGCGCGCGTCGATCCCGACGACATCTGGATGAACCCGGCCGATGCCTCGGCGCGTGGCATCGCCGATGGCCAGATGGTCCGCGTCTTCAACGACCGCGGATCGACGCGGCTGCCGGTCAAGGTCACGGCGCGCATCGCGCCGGGCGTCGTCTCGATCAAGGAGGGCGCCTGGTTCACGCCCGACGCCCGCGGCACCGACACGAGCGGTTGCGCCAACGCGCTCACCGCCGACCGCTCCGCCCCCTGCGGCGCCACGACCTACAACACGAATCTGGTCGAGGTCGAGCGGGCGGCTTGACACAAGGAGGCATGGCCATGCCCATCACCATCGATCGCGTCGATCACATCGTGCTGAACTGCCGGGACGTCGAGACCACGGTGGCGTGGTACCAGCGTGTGCTCGGCATGACGCGCGAGGAGTTCGGCGACTATCGGCATACGGCGCTGAAGTTCGGCCGGCAGAAGTTCAACGTCCGGCCGAGCGGCAAGAAGGACTGGTGGTCGGTCGAGAACGACGGCCCCGGCGCGCTCGATCTCTGCTTCATCACCCGGCAGCGGCCGGACGAGGTGATGGCGCATCTCGAGGCCTGCGGCGTGAAGATCGAGCGCGGTCCTTCGCAGCAGATCGGGGCGCTGGGGCCGATGACCTCCGTCTATTGCTACGATCCGGACGGCAATCTCGTCGAGATTGCGAGCTACCCCGACGGCGCCTGACCTCAGCCAGCACGGCGCCAGACGAGCGCCAGACCCCAGGCGCGCCGCAGCCGCGCCCTGAGGCCGTCGAGCCGGCCCACCGCCAGCCGGTGGTCGCGCCGGCGGATCAGGATGTCCTCGAACAGCGGCACGATGTTGTCGTCGTGAATGTGATCGTAGTTGGCCATTGTTGGTCTCCGGGGGAGAGACGGGCGTGGCGTTCATTCTTTCGCCGCATTCTAGAGGACGGCGAGTGACCTTCGAGGGACGTTGCGATCCCTCCTTCACTTCCTTCGCCGGTGTGGCCGGCAGGCCACAGTCAACGGCAGGCGGAGAAGGGCCAGAAGGTGAAGGCCATCGACTTGATGGTGTCCTCCGCCGGCAGGTGCGTGCCATGCAGCAGGATCAGGATGACGAGCCCGACCGCGAGCACGTGCCAGAGCCGGACCCTGGGCGAGGGGACGCCGGCGAACGCCGTGGAGGAGACGGCGCCGCCCACGCCGATCATGCCGCCGGCCAGCACTTCCGCCGGCGAATGCACGCCGAGGCTGAGCCGCGACGCGCCGAACACGATGGCGCAGAGCACGGCGACGGCCAGCGTGCAGGCGATCAGCCAGTATCTGTTGCTGGTGACCGACCGCATGACGATGCCCGCCAGCCCGCCATAGACGACGGCCGCCGCCGCCGTGTGCCCGCTCGGGCTCACGATGCCCGCCGCGGGGATCAGATGGCCGCAGGCGAGGAAGGCGAGCTTCAGCACCAGCATCAGGCCGAGCGTGGCGCCCACGGCAACCGTCCAGGCGAGGGCGCCGCGACGCCAGCCCGACACCAGGAAGATCAGGGCGATGGCCGCCGCCAGCGGCAGGATGACGGCTTGATCGCCGAAGTCCGTTATGAAGTCGATTATGGAATGGAGATTGAACATCCGTCGCCGCGGACAATAGCGAAGCCCGGCGTGCATCCAAGCATCGACATGTGTTTTCGGTGCGACAAAACCCGGCCCGCCCGCGGCGTGCGGTCACCACCCGGCCGCGCCGGTGCCGAGGCCCCGGCCAGCCGCCGTCCCGTCGCGCGCCAGGTTCCGGCGCAGCTCCCGCCAGCCGGCCGCCGTCACCTCGAAAGGCATCGTTCCGGGCAGGTCGTAGGGCCGGGTCTGATCCGGCTGCAGCGGGATCTCGCGACGTTCCACGTAGCGCAGGCTCACCAGGCTCTCGAACCACCGCTGGCGGGTCGTGATGAGCGGCACCTCGACGCGGCGCAGGCCACTCATGAACTGGACACCGAGGAACCGCTTCTGCTCGGGCGTGAGCTTGTCGAAGGTGCAGCCGAGGCCGGGTGCGACAAGGCGCCGTGCCATCCACGAAGCCGCGTAGAGAAGCACCAGTCCTGCGATCGCGAGAACCAGCAGGACGAGGAAGGCGCTGCCGGCCTTTCCCCATCGCGCGGCGCCGGCCGCAGCCTGATAGGCCACCTGCTGGACTTCATGCCGCCAATGAATGAGGCTTGCCAGGGCGAATGCCATGGCCAGCGCCCCCCACACCGATCCGCGCGTCAGTTTTCGTCTCACGGCCGCATCCCCAGGTTGCCGGGCCGTTCCCCGGGATCATCTAACGACGCGGGTGCCGCTTCTGTCCAGCGCCGGCAGCCGGCGACGGGAGGATCTTCGGTGGGATGCCGTGGACGCTATCGCGCGGCGGCCCGCACCATATCGGCGCATTTCTCGCCGATCATGATCGAGGGCGCGTTGGTGTTGCCGGCGACGATCGTCGGCATGATCGAGGCGTCGGCGACGCGCAGGCCGGCGATGCCGAGCAGGCGGAGCTGCGGATCGACCACGGCGTCGACCTCGCGACCCATGCGGCAGGTGCCGACGGGATGGAGGTTGGAGACGCCGCGCGCGCGGATATCCGCCCTCAGATCGGCTTCGCCGACGACATGGGGGCCGGGCAGGATTTCCTCGACGACGAACGGCCTCAGCGCCGGTTGGCGCGCGATCTCGCGGCAGATCCGCATGCCCTCGATCAGCGCCTGGAAATCGTAGGCGCTCTTCAGGAAGTTGAAGCGGATCTCGGGCGCTGCCAATGGATCGGGCGACCTGAGGCGCACCGTGCCACGACCGTCGGGCCTGAGATGCACGGGGCTGAGGCCGAAGGCGGAGAAGGGCTGCGGCACGACGCCGTTGCGGTTCCGCTCCTTCACCGCCCAGGCGAACATGTTGATCTGCAGGTCCGGCCGCTCCAGCCGCTTGTCGCTTCGCACGAGCGCGCCGACGAACAGGCCCATACTGGCGAGCGGCCCGGTCTGGCCGAAGGCGTACTGCAGCACCGCCTTCAGGCGATGGCGCAGGCTGATCGCGAGATCGTTCATGGTGACCGGCTCGGCGCAACGATAGGCGACGTAGGTGTTGAAGTGATCGTGCAGATGGCTTCCGACACCCGGCATGTCGCGCACCACCGCGATGCCGTGCCGCCTGAGGTGCTCGGCCGGACCGAGGCCCGAGAGCATCAAGAGCTGCGGCGAGCCGTAGACGCCGCCCGACACGATCACCTCGCGCCGCGCAGTGGCCCGCACGAGGCCCGCGAGGGTCCGATACTCGACGCCGACCGCGCGACCCTTCTCGATCAGGATGCGCGTGGCATGGGCGCCGGTGGCGATCGTGAGGTTCCGGCGTCGGCGCGCATTGCCGAGATAGGCGCGCGCACTCGACCAGCGGCGCGCCTTGTCGATGGTGGTCTGGTAGTACCCTACGCCTTCCTGGCGGGCGCCGTTGAAATCGGGATTGGCCGGGATGCCGGCCTGCACGGCCGCGTCGTGCATCGCACGGGCGAGGGTTGGCTGCCAGCGGTGGTCGCTCACCTTGAGCGGTCCGCCGGTGCCGTGGAAGGCATCGGCCCCGCGCACATTGTCCTCGGCACGCTTGAAATAGGGCAAGACCGACTCGTAGTCCCAGCCCTCGCAGCCGCGCTGCCGCCACTCGTCGTAGTCGGCGGCGTTGCCGCGCATATAGACCATGCCGTTGATCGAGCTGGTGCCGCCCAGCACCTTGCCGCGCGGCTGGTACAGGATGCGGTCGTTGAGCTCGGGCTCGGGCTCGGAGTCGAACATCCAGTTCACGCGCGGATTGTTGAAGGTCTTGTGGTAGCCGAGCGGGATATGGATCCAGGGGTAGATGTCGCGCGGCCCGGCCTCCAGCAGCAGGACGCGATGCTGGCCGTCCTCGCTCAGCCTTCCGGCGACGGCGCACCCCGCCGATCCGGCGCCGGTGACGATGAAATCGTAGGCCTCGTCCATGCGCGCCGGGAGGGTAGGGCTTTTCCGGCTGGAGGCCAGCCGCAGCGGAGGTGCAGTGTTCGAGAAGCGAAATCGGGAGGTCGCCCGGGAGGCGGCACTTGATCAAATAGAAGTAACAAAATTGCGGGCCCTCAAAATACTGGGAGAGCACCATCCATTGTCCGGCGGAAACTATGAATAATATAAGCCTCCCGGGCTTCGTCCCCCCAAAGGTAGAACGTCTCGCCGAACGCCCGCACAATGGGGCCAATTCGCACCTGCGTCAAGGACTTTGACCACAGAATTGTCACAGGGGTCACAGCCGGAAAGACATGTCAAATCAACGATTTACTTAAATGTGTGAAAGTAACGAGTTACTTGAGTTATCTCTTATATTAGATTAGGAAGATGGCATAACAGGTTGATCGAAGACGGGAAATTACGACGGCTACGATTCGAGTCCGACAACTGAGTGTGTGTTTCAAAGCCTCGCCAACCCCACCACACACCTAAGGCGGGGCTTTTTCTTTTGCCTGCCGGATGCAGCGGGGCCTGCGTGCTAGAAGGCCTGGCATGAAAACCAGGCTTCTCGGCCGGACCGGGCTCACCGTTTCCGAGCTCTGCTTCGGCACCATGTCGTTCGGCGGGGACGCCGACGAGCCCATGTCGGCGGCCATGTACAAGGCGTGCCGCGACGCCGGCATCAACTTCTTCGACTGCGCCGATGCCTACGCAAACGGCAAGTCGGAGGAGATCCTCGGCCGGCTGATGAAGGGGCATCGCGACGAGCTGGTGCTCACCACCAAGTGCTTCAATGCGACCGGCCCGGACGTCAATGCGCGCGGCCTGTCCCGCCGCCACATCGCCCGCGCGGTCGAGGCGAGCCTGAAGCGCCTTCAGACGGACCGCATCGATGTGCTGTTCCTGCATCAATGGGACAAGCTGACGCCGATCGAGGAGTCCATGCGGGCGCTCGAGGATCTCGTGCGGTCGGGGAAGGTCGTCTATCCGGCGATCAGCAACTGGGCGGCCTGGCAGATCCAGCGCGCGGTCGATATCGAGGAGCGCCACGGCTGGGCGAGGCTGCAGGTGCTGCAGCCGATGTACAATCTCGTGAAGCGCCAGGCCGAGGTCGAAATCCTGCCGATGGCCGAAGCCAACGGCCTCGGCGTGACGCCGTACAGTCCGGGTGCGGCGGGATTGCTGTCGGGCAAGTATTTCGGCCAGGCCTCGGGCCGGCTGCGCACCAACAAGATGTACGAGTCCCGCTATGGCGAGCCGTGGATGGTCGAGGTGGCGGAGAAGTATGTCGCGTTCTGCCGGCAGCAAGGCCTGCATCCGGTCAGCACGGCAATCGCCTGGGTCGGCTCACACCCGGCCGTGACCTCGCCGATCGTCGGCGCCCGCAATGTCGAGCAGCTCGGAGCTTCGCTGGCCGCGGTGGATGTCGACATGACGCCGGCGCTGCGGGCGGAGATCGCCGATCTCTCCCGCACGCCGCCCCCCGCCACCGACCGCTCGGAAGAGCAGAAGGCGGCGAGGGCCTGAGGCAAGCGCGACTAGTGCTTCAGCGGCCGCGGCTTGATGATGTCGCCGCGGCTGTCATAGACGTTGCCGTACTCGTCGAAGATGAAGGTGTTCGCCGCGCGCTCGTCGAGGCGAGGCGCCTGGGCCTGCTGCGGGCGCACCTGCATCCTAGTGGCAGCGTCACCGCGAGGAGCGGAGGCGACGTTGGTCTGCGCCATGGCGGTCGATGCCGCCAGCGCCAGCGCGGCCGAGACGATCATCGAGATCCTGATCATGTCGTTCTCCTTTCGAACGGGTGAAATCAACGAAATCGGGCCGCAAAAGTTTCTGTGGATTCGACGCTCGCCGCCCCCGTGTTGCCTCAATTGGCTCCCGCGGAGGAACCGCCGGACGGCCGGATCGTTCGCCCTCGCGAGCAGAGCTGTTGGAGGCCATGGCGCGCATCGCGAAGATCCTCGGCTGGTCGGCGGGCATCCTCGTCGTGCTCGGGGTGGTCGCCGCTGGCGCGCTCTACCTGTTCGCGACCTCCACCTGGGTCCGCAGCCAGGTCGAAGGCCGCGCCAGCGCCTACTCCGGCCGCACGACGACCATCGGCGACATCAGGATCGACTGGGGCAGCACGGCGCACGTGCGGCTCGAGAACGTCCAGGTGGCCAATTCGAGCTGGGGCAAGGCCCCGTACATGCTGAAGGCCGACGAAGTCGACTTCGACATTCGTCTCTGGCCGCTGCTGCGCGGCGATTTCGTGCTGCCGCATCTCACCCTGCGCAAGCCGGAGGTCTATATCGAGCGCAACGACAAGGGCCAGACGAACTGGGACTTCGGCCAGAGCCCGGTGACGGTGGGGGCGGCAAAGGCGGTGGCGCCCAGGGAGCGGCACCAGACGCCGCTCGTCGGCCGGCTCGAGATCGACGACGGGCGCGTGGGCTACAGCGACCTCGAGCGCAAGATCGAGCTCGGCGGCACGATCTCGACGGCGACAGGCGAGGCCGGCGGCCAGCCCGAGGCAAAGCTCGATCTTGCCGGCAAGCTCGAGAACCAGCCGCTCGAGGCGCATTTCGTGGGCGGCTCGGCGCTCATGCTGCGGCAGACCGACAAGCCCTATCCGGTCGCTCTCGACATCGCCTACGGCGCGACCAGGCTCACGGTGAAGGGCACGTTGCAGGACCCGATCCAGTGGAAGGGGGCGAACGTCGACATCACGCTCGCCGGCCCGAACCTCGCCGACGTCTATCCCTTGCTCGGCATTCCGGGCCCGCGCACCTCACCCTATCGCATCACCGGCCGCCTCGATCGTGAGCCGGGCATCTGGAAGGTGACGGGATCGACCTGGCACGTCGGTGACAGCGACCTCGCCGGTGACATCGCGATCGACGAGCGCCGGACGCCTTCGCATCTCACCGCCCGGCTGGTCTCGCAGCATCTCGCCTTTGCCGACCTCGCGCCGGTCGTCGGCGCCTCGCCGGGCAAGCGCGGCAACGTCTCGCAGCAGCAGGCCGCGACCGAACGGAAACTCGAGGCCGAGGGCGAGCTGTTCCCGGATGTGCCGCTCCATTTCGAACGCCTGAGAGCGATGGACATGGACGTCTCGCTCGACGCCAGACGTGTCGTGGCTCCTTCCTATCTTCCCGTGACGGCGCTCGCCCTGAGCGTCCATGTCGAGAACGGCGTGGCTACGGTCCATCCGCTCGACCTGGCGATTGCCGGCGGCGGCGCCAGTGGCGAGATCCGGGTCGACGCACACGCCGACACGCCGAGAGTGCGTGCCGACCTTGCGCTCAGGAACCTCGACTTCGGCGCCTTCTTCCGTGGCTCGCGCTTCTTCGATGCCACCAGGGGCAAGATCCAGGGACGAGTCTCGATCGCCGGCGCCGGCCGCTCCTTGGCCGAGATCATGGGCGGGGCGAACGGCCAGGTCGCGCTTGCGATGGCCGGCGGCTCGGTCAGCGACCTGATGGTCAGCCTCGCCGGCCTGCAGATCGTCGATGCACTGGTGCTCTACGTGACGGGCGATCACCGCATTCCCATTCACTGCGCGTTAGGCCGCCTCGACATCGAGCGGGGCACGGCGACCTTCGAGAAGACCGTTCTGGATACGCAGAAGTCGGTCCTGCATGTCGAGGGCCGGGTCGGTCTGCGATCTCAGGTCGTCGATGTCACCATCACGACGGATCCCAAGAAATTCGATCTCCTGGATCTGCACGGGCCGGTGACGGTGAAAGGCAAGATCCGCAAGCCCGTGATCGCCGTGAAGGTTCCAATCCCGCATCCCGTGATCGGCGACGCCAGGGATGTCGCCTGCCAGGCGCTCACCGAGCGGCTGCTGTCCGGCAAGCCCTGACGCTTTGTCGGTCGCGGCGGCCGGTGTATGCAGCGGCGTCAGCCGTGCTCTGCGGGTGCGGCGAAGCCATCGCGGAGCGGCGCATGTGGTTCGTGTTCGAGGCGGAGTATCAGATCGAGAATGGCCGGGCCAACTGGAACAAGCCCATCCCCGAAACCATGGTCTGGCATGGCCCGTTCACGACCGCCGAGGAAGCCGACCAGGTCGTGCGCGGCCGCATGTGGGCCAGGATCGACGTCTACGCGCACAAGGCGCGTGCCGTGGACTTGACGGTGAAGAGCTGATGCCGAGGCGCCGGACAGGACGCTATTCGGTCTTCACGCAATCGAACGCGGCGGTCGTGCCGGTCTGGGCGACGAAGCGCGCGGCGCGCCGCTTGTCGCGGCAGTAGCTCTCGGCCAGCGAGAAGGCGGCCTGCGCGTTCGTGGCGTTCGTGACCTGAACCGACACGGCATTGCCGGTGATGGTCTCGCCGTTGGGGCCACGCGAGGTCTCGAGATTGCTGCTCGAGCAGCCGGCGACGAGAAGGGCGATGAGGAGGGTCCGCTTCATGCCGCCGAGCTTAGCGCCGTTTGACCGTCGATCAACGGTCCTGTCCGCTCAGCCGCGGTCGCATACATCGACCCACTCGGCGCCGACGAGCGTCGCCAGCCGCTTCGGATCGATGCGCAACGCGCTGTTGGCCGAGCCGGCGGCCGGCAGCACCTCGTCGAAAGCCTGCAGCGAGACATCGCAGTAGACGGGCAGCGGCGTCGTGAGCCCGAACGGGCAGACGCCGCCCACCGGATGGCTCGTGAGCGCGAGCACGTCGGGGGCCGCGAGCATGCTCGCCTTGCCGCCCAGCACGTCCTTTACCTTGCGGTTGTTCAGCCGCGCGTCACCGCAGGTCACGACCAGAAGATTGCGATCGCGGATGCGCAACGACAGCGTCTTGGCGATCTGCGCCGGCGTCACGCCATGTCCCCTGGCGGCCAGCTCGACCGTCGCGGTGCTGCCGTCGAGCTCGACGATCTCGATATCGGGGGCGTGGCTGGCGAGGAAGGCGCGTACGGTCTCGACGGTCATGTCTCGGCAACTCTATCGGGTGGGCAAGGCCCGGAACTATGCTCGATCGCGGCCGGGCCTGCCATGCCGGTTCGCCAGTCGATAGGGACAATGGCCGTTGCAGGCCCTGCGCTTGAAGGCGCGTGGGCCAGAGCCTAGCCTCGCCGCCAAACCAAACGGAGGAGAAGTCATGCCGGTCATCGATGCCCAGGTTCATTGCTACGAGCGCAATCATCCGGGGCGTCCGTGGCACGAGGTGCTGGCCGGTCCGCCCGAGGTGACCGGCGCGGACATGGTGAAGGCGATGAACGAGGTCGGCGTCGACGGCGCGTTGCTCGTCTCGGTCTTCACCATGTATCGCTGGGACGCGAGCTATGCGCTCGCGGTCCGCAAGGCGCACCCCGACCGGTTCGCCGTCATCAAGCCGGTCGATCCGAACGATCCAAAGGTCGCCGAGACGATCGCCGAGTGGGCGAAAATGGACGGCACTGTCGCCATCCGCATCATGATGCGACCGGACGTGTCGACGGATGCGGCCGATCCGGGCATCAATCGCGTGCTGGCCGCCGCGGCCAGGCACAGCCTGCCGGTCAACCTGCTGTGCTGGGGAAGGCTTGAGCAGGCGGGCCAGATGGCCGCGCGCAATCCCGACACGCAGCTCGTGATCGATCACCTGGGGCTGCAGCAGCCGTTCGCGCCGCCGGCGCCGCCGCAGCCGTGGGCCGACCTGCCGAAGCTCCTGGCGCTCAGCGCCCACAAGAACGTCGCGGTCAAGATCACCGGCGCCTGCACGCTCTCCCATCAGCCCTTTCCCTACAAGGACATCTGGGATCCGCTCGCGAAGATCTTCGACAGCTTTGGACTCGATCGCTGCCTCTGGGGCACCGACTGGACACGGGCGGTGGGCTTGCTCACCTACAGGCAGGGCGTCGAGGCCTTTCGCGTCACCGATCGGCTGTCCGATGGCGATCGCGCCATGCTGATGGGCGGCGCGCTGCAGAAGATCTACGGCTGGGCGCCGAAGAAGCGCTGATCTCGCGACTGCTGCCGCGCTCTGTCATGCTCGGTGGCCACAAGCCTGTGTCCTCCCGAGCTGGGCGAGGGATCTTTTGTGGCATCGATCAAGGATCCCCTTCACTTCGTTCGGGATGACATGGGAGTGAATCGCGGCCTGCATCTCACGGCCGGCCGAAGGTCGCGATGCGATCGACGTTGCAGACGAAGAGCACGCGCTTCTCGTCGATCGCCGGATCGCGCAAGCCGTAGGGCGGCGGATTGCCGGTATACTTGGTCCAGATCTTGTCGAGCTGCCGGGTGACGCGCTCGCCGCCGCGATCCCATTCGCGCTCCTCGCGCTCGACGGTGCATTTGAGCTGGACCCAGTGATAGGGATTGTCGGGATTGACGATCAGGATCGTGAGCCTGGGATTCCTGCGGATCCACTCGCACTTCCGGCGATGCGAGGCGGTGTTCACCAGCACCTTGTCGCCTTCGTAGTCGAACCACATCGGCGTGAGCCCGATCCGGCCGTCGGGGCCGATCAGGCCGAGCGTGACCGTGATCGGCCGATCGAGCAGCGCCTTGTACACCGGGTCGAGGTCGGACAGACCCTTGATGCCGATCCGCTCGCCGACGGCGAACTGGCCTTCCTGCAGGCCGCCGGAGACGTCCCGGAACTTCGCGACTGTGATGCTTGTCATGTTCCCTCCTGCTCCTGCCGTTATCGTTGGCAGCGAGTGTAGATCATTTGTCATCGTCAGCGCTGATTTGCTGTTTTCTGCTTGAAAATCAGGTCATTAGACGAATTTATTGCGGTTCCTGTGCGCCTCCGCCCGCTAACTATGCTAGGCTGTGCACTTTGACCGGTGGGGAAGTGAATGCAGACGACGGTTCCGCTCGAGACGGGCTCCGGGGCGGGTAGCAGGGCGGCGAAGCGGGTGCCGATCAAGGTCGTGGCGGCCACGGTCGCCGGCAATGCGATCGAGTTCTTCGACTTCATCGCCTATGCCTACTTCGCGGTCTATATCGGCCGCACGTTCTTTCCGGCCTCAACCCCCTTCATGAGCCTGCTGCTGTCGGTGGGGGTGTTCGGCGTGGGCTTCGTGTTCCGGCCGCTGGGCGGCGTGATCATCGGCGCCTATGCCGACCGCGCCGGCCGCAAGCCCGCGATGCTGCTCACGATCGTGCTCATCACGGCCGGAACGATGGCGCTCGCGCTCACGCCGTCCTACGCCTCGATCGGCATCGCCGCGCCGATCATCGTCGTCGTCTGCCGGCTGGTGCAGGGCCTGGCGCTGGGCGGGGAAGTTGGTCCGGCGAGCGTCTTCCTGATCGAGATCGCGCCGGCGGGCAAGCGCGGCCTTTACTCGAGCTGGCAGCTCGCCAGCCAGGGACTGGCGGCGCTCGCCGCCAGCGGCTGCGGCCTGCTGCTCTCGTACCTGCTGTCGCCCGCCGACCTGGCCGCCTGGGGCTGGCGCGTGCCGTTCGTGCTCTGCCTCGCCCTCATCCCCGTCGCGCTGTTCCTGCGGCGCGCCATGCCGGAGACGCTGCAGGCGCCGAAGCGGAAAGTCGCCGAGCCGCAGCCGGAACGGGCCGATGTCTGGGCGTACAGCGGGTTCATCCTGATCGCCGTGCTGATCATCATGGGCGCCACGGTCTCGACCTACGCCGCGAACTACATGACCACCTATGCGATCGCGACGCTGCATTTTCCGGCATCGACCGCGCTCGCCGCGACGGTCATCGGCGGCGTCAGCACTTTCCTTTTCGCGCTGGTGGGAGGATGGCTGGCCGACCGGCACGGCAGGCGCATGGTGATGCTTCTGCCGCGGCTTGCACTGACGATCGCGACCTGGCCGCTCTTCCTGCTGATCGATCTGTGGCCGGGGCCGGCGACACTCTACGCGACGACGATCGCGCTGACGGGCCTCACGGCGATCAGCGCCACCGCTTGCTTCGTGGCCATTCCGGAGCTGCTGCCGCGCACCATTCGCGCCACCGGCCTCTCGATCGCCTACGCGGTCGGCGTGTCGCTGTTCGGCGGCAGCACCCAGTTCGTCATCACCTGGCTGCTGGGCGCGACGGGCAATCCCAGCTCGCCAGCCTGGTATGTGACGGCGACCAGCCTCATCTCCCTCATTGCCATGCTGGCCGTGCCCGAAAGCCGCGGCCGCCAACTCGAGAGATGAGGCCCGAGACCGATACCCGCTAGGCGGCGGCCACCTTGCGCTCGCCGCCCCAGCGGTAGCCGAACGAGGGATAATTCTCGATCTCGGCGAAGGTCGGATCGATCACGCGGAACTTGTTGCGGATCCGCTTGATGGTCGATCGCACGTTGGTGCGATAGCCATGCTCGCCGCTGCCGGCGATGAAGCCCACGTGATGCATGCAGTCGTACACCGCGCGATAGCTCACGTGATCGCCGACCCGCGAGGCGAGCAGGCGCACGACGTTGAACTCCGTCAGCGTCAGATTGACGTCGGTGCCGTCCCAGAAGGCGCGGCTGATGCGCGGCTTCAATTGCAGCTTGCCGCAGTGCATCGTCTCGTCGACCGCGAGCTCCGCCGGCCGCTTGGACGACTCGACGATCAGGCGCACGCGTCGCGCCAGGATCGGCATGCCGCGCGCCTTGTCGACGAAGTCGAGCGCACCATGGTCCAGTGCGGCGCTTTCGAGGTGCGGCGTCGAGCGGCCGGTCAGGAACACCACGGGAAGCCGCACGCCCTGGCGACGCAGCCGCGGCACCAGCTCGATGCCGGTCATTTCCGGCATGTTCCAGTCCAGCACGATCACGTCGGCCGAGACGCCTTCGCCGACCGCCGCCAGCAGCGCCGCGCCGTCGCGATAGCTCGTGACCGCGAAACCCAGATCCTCGAGCTCGGCCGATGCCGCCTCGCGGAAGTCGTCGTCGTCATCGACGAAGATCAGACGGATTTGATTGCTGGTATTCCCCGAAACGGACCCAAATGTTTTCGCAGGCCCCACCTGGCCCGATATCTGCAACATTATTTTCCCTCCACAATCTTGTGGAGAGGCCCCCCAAATACCCCCTTTGGAGTTCCCTCCACACACCCAGGGGGAACATATGCCAGATGCCCTGTGATCTAGAAGAGCCCGCAAAGGCTACCGCAAATTGGTCACAACCTTAGCGGGCTTGCCCGATCTGGTCTCGCAGAACACGTGACGAAGCCGCACTCGGCAGCGATCAAAGAGCCCGCAGCGCCTCCTGCACCGCGTCGACATGGCCCGCAACCTTGACCTTGCGCCAGACCTTGCGCACGACGCCGTCCTTGTCGATCAGGAAGGTCGCGCGATCGATGCCCATGTACTTGCGGCCGTACAGGCTCTTCTCGATCCAGGTGCCGTACTTCTCGCAGATCTTGCCGTCCTCGTCGGACACCAGCGGAAAGGGCAGGTCGTACTTCGCCTTGAACTTGTCGTGGCGAGCGACGCTGTCCTTGCTCACGCCCACCACCTGCGCCTTGAGCTTCCTGAAATCCGGCGCGGCGTCGCGAAAGCCGCAGGCCTCGGCCGTGCAGCCCGGCGTGTCGTCCTTCGGATAGAAGTAGAGCACCACCGGCTTGCCGCGCAATCCGGAAAGCTCGAGCTTGCCGCCGCCATCGGTCGGCGCCGTGAAGTCGGGGGCCTTCCTCCCCTCCATCCTGTCGTCGCTGGCACTCATGTGTCGTTCCTCCGCTCCCGCCGCGGCAGCCATCCGGCCGACCGCGCCGGCTCCTCGATCAGGCGGCGGTATATAGCATGCGCCGCCGCGGTTTCGTCGGCGATGCGCGCGGCGAGTTCGTCGAGACCGGCGGCGCCCTCGGTCTCGGCGATGAGTCGACGCTGTTCCTCCGGGGCTTTCGCTTCGTCGAAGGTCGCCTCGTCACCGTTGAGCGTCAGGCGCAGCAGGCTTTGCACGTCGGAGAGAAGCTGCCGCACGGCGCGGAGCCGTTCGGCATCCTCATGATCGAGGAAGCCCGCCCGCGCCGCCAGTCGCAGCATCTCGGCGGGATGGGGATCGAGAATGTCCGGTCGCGTCGCGGCGTGACGAAGGGCGAGATACTGGGCGACGAAGTCGATGTCGAACAGGCCGCCGGGAAGATGCTTGAAGTCCCAGGCGGTCTTGGGCGGCGCATGCTGCGCGATGCGATCGCGCATGTCGGCCACGTCCCGCACCAGGCCGACGGGATCGCGCTCGCGGCCGAGGGTCGTCCTAACGATGTCCGCCAGGCGCTCGGCGAGGGCGGCCGGGCCGTGGATCACGCGCGCCCGCGTCAGCGCAAGGTGCTCCCACGTCCACGCCGATTGGGCATGATAGCTCTCGAAGCCTTCGAGCGAGTTGGCGAGCGGGCCCGCGTGCCCCGACGGCCGCAGGCGCATGTCGACCTCGTAGAGCGCGCCCTCGTTGGTGAGCGCCGTGAGCGCGGTCACGATCCTGGCGCTGAGGCGCGTGTAGTACTGGATGGGCGGCAGCGGCTGGACGCCATCCGATGCCTCGAGATCGGCGGGGACGTCGTAGACGAAGATCAGGTCGAGATCCGAGGTGGCCGACATCTCGCGGCTGCCGAGCTTGCCGAGGCCGAGAACGGCCAGGCGCCGGCCGCGAAAGCCGCCATGGACCTCGGCGAAGCTCCGCTCGACGCGATCGCAGAGCGCGGAAATGGTGGCCTCGGCGATGTCGGAATAGGCGACGCCGGCCTGCGCCGGACGCACGATGCGCTTGAGCTGCTGCACGCCGACCTGGAAGCGTCGGTCGTTGGCCCAGCGCCGCGCGACATCGAGGATGTCCTGCTCGGTCTCGACGGCCGTGAGCGCGGCGGTAAGTTCCGCGGTCATGACCGGCGCCGGCGGCAGCGGCGTGTAGAAGCTGCCGGAGAGGACCGAATCGAGGAGGAGGGTGCGGCGCGCCAGATGGGCGGCAAGGCCGGGCGCGCTGCCCATGATCGTCGCCACCAGCTCGAGCAGCGCCGGGTTCGACTTGAAGAGCGAGAAGAGCTGCACCCCCGCCGGCAGGTTGGCGAGGAAGAAGTCGAGGTTGAGCAGAGCCTGGTCCGGCGCCGCGCTGGTGCCCAGCGCCTCGAGCAGCGCCGGCATCAGCTCGGTGAGCAACTCGCGCGCCCGCGCCGAGCGGGTGGCGCGATAGCGGCCATGGTGCCAGCGCCGCACGATGCCGGCGGCAGCCGACGGGTCGCGAAAGCCGAGGGCGCGCAGCGTGTCCAGCGTGCCCGGATCGTCCTCGATGCCGGTGAAGACGAGATTGCCGCCGGGACCGGCCAGACTCGGCGCTTCCTCGAAGAGCCGCGCATAGTGGCTTTCCACCGAGCGCAGCCGCGCCAGGAGCTCGCGCTCGAAAGCCGCGCGATCTGCATAGCCCAGAAACGTGGCGATCGCCGACAGCCCGGCCTCGTCGGCCGGCAGACTGTGGGTCTGTCGGTCATCGACCATCTGCAGCCGATGCTCGACCCGGCGCAGGAAGCGATAGGCTTCGGTCAGTTCGTCGGCCACCGTCGAAGTGATGTGGCCCGCCATGGCAAGCGCCCTCAGCGTGTCGCAGGTGCCGCGCAGGCGCAGCGCCGGATTGCGGCCGCCGAAGATGAGCTGCTGGGTCTGGGCGAAGAACTCGATCTCGCGAATGCCGCCCCGGCCGAGCTTCACGTTGTGGCCGGGGACGCCCACCGTGCCGCCGCCGCGATGGGCGTCGATCTGCCGCTTGATCGAATGGATATCGTGGATCGCCGCGAAGTCGAGATGACGGCGCCAGATATAGGGCCGCAGCTCGGCCAGGAACGCCTCGCCGACCGTCCGGTTGCCGGCGACGGGATGCGCCTTGATCATCGCCGCGCGCTCCCAGTTCTGGCCGACGCTTTCGTAGTAGAGCTCGGCGGCCTGGACCGACATCGCGAGCGGCGTCGAGCCGGGATCGGGCCTGAGCCGCAGGTCGGTGCGGAAGATGTAGCCGTCGGCGGAGGTCTCCGACAGGAGCTGCACGAGGAGCCGGGCGGCGCGCACGAACTGCTGCGGCACGTGCTCGTCGCCGGCGAGCGCCGGCGCCTCGCGGTCGTACAGCAGGATCAGGTCGATGTCGCTCGAGTAGTTGAGCTCGCCGGCGCCCAGCTTGCCCATGCCGAGCGCGGTGAAGGCGGCGGCATCGGGATCGCCGTCGATGGCAAGCTGGCTGTTGCGGCCGAGCTGCAGCAGGATCGCATCGACCAGGGCGTCGAGCGCGCCGCCCGCGAAGGCGCTGAGGGTGCCCGTGATTCTCTCGAGCGGCCACACGCCGGCGATATCGGCAGCCGCCACCGCGAGCGCCACCTGCCTCTTCAGGCGCCGCAAGGCCTGGGCGACCTCGCCGGGGTCGGCGCCGTCGCGCGCACGGCTGCGCAGCGAGGCGAGTGCGTCGTTCAACGCCGCGCAGGCCGCATCGGGTCCGTGACGCCATAGATCGGCCATGAAGGCCGGGTCCTTTAGGGCCGTCTCGGTGAGATAGGGGCTGTTGCCGAACAGCGCCTCGAGGAGCCCGACGGCGGCGGCATCTTCGGGTCTTTCGGCCGCCTCGTCCCACCGCATCCAGGCGACGGCGAGTCGATCTGCGTGATGCGGGCGTGGCAGGCGGGCGGTCGAAAGCCAAGACATCGGATGGAGCGGCAGCTAGATTGTCGACAACACCGGCACGCTTGCCCGGCCTTGCCGTCATCGTCAAGAACGCTAGAGAAGCGGAAGAGCTTTGGTCGGAAAAGTATATCGCGGAATCGGACGCATCGTTGGCTACGGCGCGGCGATCCTGGCAGCCCTGGTGCTCGGCGTTTGCCTGCGGCTCCTCTTCTTCGGGCCGGTCGATCTCGACTTCCTGCGCTCGCCGCTTTCGCAGGAGATCGCCACGTCGGGCGGCCGGATGGCCGTCGCCGCCGATCACATCCACGCCGAATGGGGCGGCGTGACGCGGCCGATGCGGCTGGTATTCAGCGGCCTGCATGTCGTCGACGAGAACAAGCGGACGGTCGCGACGGCGCCGAGCGTGGCGCTGTCCTTCGAGCCGCAGAGCGTGCTCAAGGCGCGGTTCCTGCCGACCTCCATCGTCGTCGATCGGCCGACACTCAATGCCGATATCGACCGCAAGGGCGGCATGCTGCAGCGCGTGCTGGCGGAATCGGGTTCGTCCTCGCAGACGAGCGTCGTCGATCTCCTGATCGGGCAGCTTCTGGCCGAACCCAATCACGACACGCTGCTCGGCCAGCTCGATACCGTCGTCGTGCAGCATGCTCGTGTCGCGTTGCGCGACGTGCCGAGCGGCGTCGTGTGGAAGGCCGACGATGCGCAGGCGCGGCTGAAGCGGGACGAAAGCGGCATCGCCATCGCGGCGGACGGACGCTTCGACAACGGCAGCGGCCCGGTCGAGGTGGCGCTGTCCGGCAAGTATGGCCGCGATCGCAGCCGGATTTCCCTGGAAGCGAAGATCGACGGCCTCAAGCCGGCGATGCTGGCGAGCCTTTCGCCCGATGCGGCGCTGCTGCGCGGCGTCGACGTTCCTTTGTCCGGCCGGATGCGCATCGAGGCGGCCGGCAACGGCGACATCCAGAGCATCGCGGTCGAGGTGACCGGCGGCGCCGGGACGCTCACCTTGCCAGGCATCCTGCCGGTCGCGCACGAGGTCCGCTCCGTCGATGCCGCCGCCTCGGTCGATGCGGCTTCCCATACCGTCAGGATCGATCATGTCCGGATCGGCCTCGGCGCGGCCGAGTTGTCGCTGGCCGGCTCCGGCATGCGCACCGGGCAGGGCCAGACCTTCTCCGGCCGGGCCGAGGTCCGCGGCATCCCGGTGGACAGGCTGGCCGACTACTGGCCTTTGGAATTCGCCGAGGGCGGACGGCGATGGGCCATCGCCAATCTCAGCAAGGGCACGCTCGACGTCACCGCCGACTTCGGTCTCAGCATGCCGGGCGACGATCTCTCGCGCCTCGAGGCCGACCGGATGGTGGCGTCCCTCGACTATCGCGGCATGCGGGTGCACTACATGCCGCATATGCCGGAGATCGAGGGAGTGACCGGCACGGCGCGATACGAGAACGGCACGCTCCATTTCGACGTGGCACACGGATCGGGAGTGGGGCTGTCGATCGACGGGACGACGATCGATCTCCTCGATCTCGAGTCGCAGCCGCCGCAGACGGCGAAGCTGCGCATCCCGATCACCGGCCCGGCATCGGCCGCCATCGCGCTCCTGTCACGCCGCCAGCTCGGCCTGCCGAAGGACGTGCTCTACGATCCGCGGCGCGTGGGTGGCGACGTGTCGGTCGATCTCGCGCTCTCCTTTCCGCTGCTGAACGCCATCACGGTGGCCGACCTCGACATTCGGGCCGAGGCGGAACTGTCGCGCTTCTCGCTGCAGGACGCCGTCGGCAGCGTCGATCTCGCCGATGCGACCGGCCGCGTTCTCTACGAGAACTCGCAGCTCGATGTCGCCGGGGCCGGCAAGCTCGACGGGTCTCCGGTCGACATCGTGTGGCGCGAGCGGTTCGGTTCCAAGGTGCCCTTCCGCCGGCGCTACGAGCTCAAGGGAACGATACCGGCCGCTCTGGTCGGCCAGGCCGGATTTCCCTCGCTCGAGCCCTACCTCACGGGCCCGATCGGCATCACGAGCCTTGCCTATCAGGTCGCCGCCAACGGCACGAGCGAGCTGCAGGGGCGCTTCGATCTCAAGCGCGCGCAGGCGTCGGTGCCGCAGCTCGGCTGGAGCAAGGAGGCGGGGGCCGACGGTCGCGTCGATCTCGGCCTGAAATTCCTGGCAGGCGGCAAGCTGGCTTCGGCCGAGTTCGATGGCGGCGCGGCGGATCTGGCGGCCAAGGGTGCGGTGCGGCTCAACGGCGAGGACTCCATCCAGCAGGTGACGTTCAGCAAGCTGGCGCTTGGCCGGACGGACGTCGCCCTGGACTGGCGCCGCCGCGTCGGCGGCGTCGACATCGACCTGCGCGGACGGTCGATCGAGCTGGGGCGGGTGCGGCAGGCGCTGAAGACACGTGACGAGAGCGCCAAGGCGCCCGGCGGCGCGGCGCAGAAGGCGCAATCCAGCACGCGCGTGACGGTCGGCCTCGACCAGGTGCTGGTGCAGCGCGGTTCCCTGGGAGCGCTCGCGGGCCGGTTCGAGATGGCGGGAGATCGCATCGTCTCAGCCGACTTGCGGCTCGGCGCCGGACGCGGCACGACCTTTCAGGTCCGGCCCGCGGCCGCCGCGCGAACGGTCGCGCTTCATGTGGCAGACTTCGGCCAGCTCCTGCACGAGGCCGGCTGGCTCGACGGCCTTGCCGGCGGGGCCCTCGATTTCGGCGGCCGCTTCGACGACGGCTCTGCCGGCGCGCCGCTCACCGGCACATTGACGCTCGGCCCCTATCGGCTGCACAAGACGACGCCGCGCAACGGCGTCGATACGCTCAATTCGACGATCGACGGCTTGAGCCGCGCCGGCAACGCGCTGCAGCAGTTCGACGGGCTGGAAGCGCAGATCGTCAAGACCGGCGATCGCGTCGAGATCAAGGGAGGGCGCACCAGCGGCAGGTCGATTGGCCTCACGACGGCCGGCTGGCTCGATCTTGCCGCCGACACGGCGCGGCTGCGCGGCGTCGTCGTGCCCGCCTTCGCGCTCAACAACCTCTTGTCGAACGTGCCGCTGCTTGGGCCGCTGCTCACCGGCGGCAAGGACGCCGGCCTGTTCGCCATCGCCTATCGCCTCGAAGGTCCGTTCGACGATCTCAAGTCGGACATCAACATGATGTCGGCGATCACGCCGGGCGCCTTGCGCGAGCTGTTCATTCGCCGTGACGACACGCCGTCGTTGACCACGCCCGCGAAGCCCGCGCCTTAGCCGGCGCGCACCAGCACGTGCCGCTTGCGGCCGGCGGATAGCTTCAGCGTGCCGGCCCCGTCGAGATCGCTTTCCCCGATCAGCGCAATGTCCGACGCGATGGGCGCGTCGTTCAACCGCGCGCCGCCGCCCTTGATGAGCTTGCGCGCCGCGTTGCGGCTCTCCGCCAGCCCCGCCTCGTGCAGGAGCTCGAAGGCTGCGATGCCGGCGGCGAGCCGGGCGCGCGCGACATCGACGGTCGGCAGCGTGTCGGCCCTGACGCCTTCCTCGAAGGTGCGCCGCGCCGTCTCGGCCGCCTGCTCGGCCGCGGCGGTGCCGTGCGCCAGCCGCGTGACCTCGGTCGCCAGGATCTTCTTGGCCTCGTTGATCTCCTGGCCCCCGAGCGCCTCCAGGCGCGCGACCTCGCCGAGCGGCAACTCGGTGAACAGCCTGAGGAAGCGGCCGACGTCGGCATCCTCGCTGTTGCGCCAGTATTGCCAGAAGTCGTACGGGTTCAGCCGGTCGGGATTGAGCCAGACCGCCCCCGCCGCGGTCTTGCCCATCTTGGCACCGGAGGCCGTCGCGAGCAGCGGCGATGTGAGCGCGAACAGCTCGGCGTTGGCCATGCGGCGGCCGAGATCGGCGCCCATGACGATGTTGCCCCACTGGTCGGAGCCGCCCATCTGCAGGATGCAGTTGTGGCGCCTGAACAGCTCCACGAAATCGTAGGACTGCAGGATCATGTAGTTGAACTCGAGGAAGGAGAGCGGCTGGTCGCGCTCCAGCCGCAGCTTCACCGAGTCCATGGTGAGCATGCGATTGACCGAGAAATGCCGGCCGACGTCGCGCAGCAGCGGGATGTAGAGCAGCGTGTCGAGCCAGTCGGCGTTGTTGGCCATCAGCGCGTCGGTCGGGCCGTCGCCGAAGGCGAGGTAGTTCGCGAAGCTCCTGCGGATGCTCGCCATGTTGGCGTCGATCTGCTCGACCGTGAGAAGCTGGCGCGTCTCGTCGCGGCCCGACGGGTCGCCGACCTTGGTCGTGCCGCCGCCCATCAATGCGATCGGCTTGTGCCCGCATTTCTGCCACCAGCGCAGCAGCATGATCTGCAGCAGGTGGCCGACATGCAGCGAGTCCGCGGTGCAGTCGAAGCCGATATAGGCGGTGCGGATGCCGCTCGCGAGAAGCTCGTCCAGGCGGGCGGCGTCGCTGCACTGATGCACCATCCCGCGCTCGTGCACGATCCGCATGAAATCCGACTTGAAGCCCGCCACCATCTCTCCGCCCGGCGATTTGTCCGTGAAGGGCGGGCGGTGTAACACGGGCCGGCCAGTCCCTCAACGGAACGCATACCGGATGTCTGCGCCTGTGTTGCGCGCCCTCGGCCTCATGAGCGGAACGTCGGTCGATGGTATCGACGTGGCTGTGATCGAGACCGACGGCGAGCAGATCGCCTCGGTCGGCCCCAGCGCCACTATTGCCTATCCGGACGAGACCCGGCGGCTCATCCGGGCGGCGTTCGGCATGGAGACCGCCAACGACGCGACGCGCGCGGCCGAACGGGCGGTCACCGACGCCCATATCGAGGCGGTGCGGCGTGCCGCGGAAACGCACCGCATCGCGCTCCCGTCGCTCGGGGTCGTGGGATTTCACGGGCAGACGATCACGCACCGGCCCGAGAAGCAGTTCACCTGGCAAATAGGCGATGGCGCGGCGCTGGCGAAGGCGCTGGGCGTGAAAGTGGTGAATGATCTGCGCCAGGCGGATGTGGCCGCGGGCGGGCAGGGGGCGCCGCTCGTGCCCGTCTACCATGCCGCCCTCGCGCGCGACCTTCGCCGGCCGCTGGCCGTGGTGAATGTCGGCGGCGTCGCCAACGTCACCTGGGTGGGGGCCGACGGGACACTGCTCGCTTTCGATACCGGCCCCGGCAACGCCCCGATCGACGACTGGTGCGTGCGGCGGGCCGGCGCCCGCTTCGACCGGGACGGCGCGCTGGCCGCCGCAGGCAAGGTCGATCGCGCGCGGCTCGAGCGTTTCAGCGAGCATCGCTTCTTCAGCCGCAGGCCGCCGAAGTCCCTCGATCGCGGCGACTTCAACGACTCGTGGGCCGATGGGCTCGGTGTCGCCGACGGAGCGGCCACGCTCACCCGCGGCACGGCGCGCGGGATCGCGCTCGCAGCCCGTCATTTTCCGCAGCCCGTCACCCAGTGGATCATCTCGGGCGGCGGCGCCCGCAATCCGACGCTGCTGCGGGCGATCGCGGAAGAGACGCAGGGCCGGGTCCTTGCCGCCGACTCGCTGGGCTGGGATGGCGATGCGATCGAGGCGCAGGCCTTCGGCTTCCTGGCCGTGCGCTCGCTGCGCGGCCTGCCGCTCACCTTTCCGACGACGACCGGGGTGGCGAAGCCGCAGACGGGCGGCCGCCTGCACCTGCCGTAGCTTGTCGCCGGCTACGGTTCCTTGTTCGATGTTGCCCGGCCGGGCGGGTTGATCAGGCACCGGGCGACATACTTGTCGACCTCGACCGCGAGCTTGTCGAGCGAGTCGTGGAAGAAGTGGTTGGCGCCCTTGATGGTGCGCGATTCCACCGTGATGCCCTTTTGCAGCGACAGCCGCGCCACCAGCTTCTGGATGTCGGCCACAGGCACCACCTCGTCCCTTTCGGCGCCCACGATCAGGCCCGAGGACGGGCAGGGGGCGAGGAAGCTGAAATCGTAGGAATTGGCCGGCGGCGCGACCGATATGAAGCAGTCGATCTCCGGCCGGCGCATCAGGAGCTGCATGCCGATCCACGCCCCGAACGAATAGCCGGCGATCCAGCAGGACTTGGCGTCGGCGTTCATCGTCTGCAGCCAGTCCAGCGCCGCCGCGGCGTCGCTCAGCTCGCCCATGCCGTTGTCGAAGCGGCCCTGGCTGCGCCCCACGCCGCGCGTGTTGAAGCGCAGGACCGAGAAGCCACGATTCACGAACACGTGGAACAGCGAGAAGACCACCTTGTGGTTCATCGTGCCGCCATATTGGGGATGAGGATGGAGGATCAGCGCGATCGGCGCATGCTCCTCCTTGCTCTGATGATAGCGGCCCTCGAGGCGACCTTCCGGGCCGGTAAACATCACGTCAGGCATGGAGACTCCGGTTCTTCGTCATTATTGGCCGCCTACGGCCGCCGGTGGTGGCCGACAGCAGCATTCTGCAGGATTACTTGATACTTGACCAACCTAGTCGGGTTTACTAAACCCAACAAACGTAGTTGGTTTTTCGAGGCTCCTGTGTTTCGGGGGGCTGGAATATCGTAGCAACGCCTTGGTTTTCAAGACCTTTAGGCGTTCGGAAGCGACAGCCGGGTCAGTCCGGCGCGAGGAGGATGCTGTGAAGCTCAGCACCAAGGGTCGTTATGCCGTGATGGCGATGGTCGATCTGGCCCGTCATGCACAGTCCAAGCCCGTGTCGCTGTCGGACATCGCGGCACGACAGGAAATTTCTCTGTCCTATCTCGAGCAGCTTTTTGCCCGCCTGCGGCGCGCCGAGCTGGTGAAGAGCGTGCGCGGGCCGGGCGGCGGCTATCGCCTGGCGCGGGCCTCCAGCGAGACCCGGGTGTCGGAGATCATCCTTGCGGTCGACGAGCCGATCTCGGCGACGCGCTGCACGGAAATGGGCGCGCCGGGATGCCGGACCGACCGCAGCAAGTGCCTGACCCACGATCTGTGGGAGGAGCTGGGCAATCAGATTCACATGTTCCTGGCCTCGGTCACGCTGTCGGACGTGCTCGAGCGGAGGATCACGCCGCGCCTGGCCGAGGCGCCGCCGCCCGCCAACAACGATTCGATGGCGGCGGCCGGCTGATTTTCCGATGAGCGCTCGGTCGGTATATCTCGATCACAACGCCACCAGCCCGCTGCGGCCGGTGGCGCTCGACGCCATGATCGAGGCGTTGCGGCTGGGCGGCAATCCGTCGTCGGTCCATCGGGCCGGACGCGCCGCGCGCGCCCGCATCGAGGCGGCACGCCGCAGCGTGGCGGTTCTGGCCGGCGCGCTGCCGTCCGAGGTCGTCTTCACATCGGGCGGCACGGAAGCGAACAACATGGCGCTGGCCGGTGCCGGGCGGGCACGGATCCTGGTCTCCGCCGTCGAGCACGACAGCGTGCTGAAGGCTGCTCCCGATGCCGGGATCGTTCCGGTCGATCGTCGGGGCGTCGTCGATCTGGCACTTCTCGAGCGCCTGCTCGGCGGGACCGCTTCGCCGGCGCTCGTCTCGGTGATGTTCGCCAACAACGAGACGGGCGTGCTGCAGCCGATCGCCGAGGTCGTGCGTCTCGCCCGGTCGGCCGGCGCTCTCGTGCACTGCGACGCGGTCCAGGGCGCGGGCAAGGCAGCGGTCGATTTCCACGGGCTGGGCGTCGACTATCTCAGCCTTTCGGCGCACAAGCTCGGCGGGCCCGCAGGCGTGGGCGCGCTGATCGTGCGCGACGGCGCGCCCCTGCAGCCGGACCGGCGGGGCGGCGGGCAGGAGCGCTATCGGCGCGCCGGCACGGAGAATGTGGCGGGGATCGCCGGTTTTGGAGCGGCTGCCGAAGCGGCACTTTCCGGACTGGACGTGACCGGGCTGCGGGATCGGCTGGAAGCCGAGATCGGGCGGATCGCGCCGGGTGCCGCTGTGTACGGTGCGGATGCGCCGCGGGTCGGCAATACAAGCTGCCTGTCCATGCCGGGTGTGAAGGCCGAGACCCAGGTCATGGCGCTGGATCTGGCGGGCATCTGCGTCTCGGCAGGCGCGGCCTGCTCTTCCGGCAAGGTCGGACGGTCGGCCGTGCTGGAGGCCATGGGCGTGCCTGCAGCCGAGGCGGCCACCGCCATCCGCATCAGCCTCGGCTGGAATACGACTCCCGGGGATATCGAACGCTTGATCGCCGCCTGGCGGGACCTATATGTCCGAGTAGCGCACTCGGATATCTCCCGGGCCCAGGCTGCGTAGGGATTTCAAGGGGTTAGCATGAACGCTTTCGCACAGATCCGGCGCAACGATCAGCCGATCTACCTCGACTATCAGGCCACCACGCCGCTCGATCCGCGCGTCCTCGAAGCCATGATGCCGTACTTCACCTACAAGTTCGGCAATGCCCATTCGCGCAGCCATGCCTACGGCTGGGAGGCCGAGGAGGCCGTCGAGAAGGCGCGGGCGCAGGTCGCGAAGCTGATCGGCGCCGACGAGAAGGAGATCATCTACACCTCGGGCGCCACCGAATCGAACAACCTCGCGATCAAGGGCGTTGCCGAGTTCTACAAGGATCGGCGCAACCATATCGTGACCACGGTGACGGAGCACAAATGCGTGCTCGACACCTGCCGCCATCTCGAGCAGCAGGGCTTCGCGGTCACCTATCTGCCGGTGCGGAAGAACGGCCTGGTCGATCTCGAGACGCTTCGCGCGGCGGTGACCGACAAGACGGTCGTCGTGTCGGTGATGGCCGTGAACAACGAGATCGGCGTCATCCAGCCGCTGGCCGAGATCGGCAAGATCTGCCGCGAGAAGGGCGCGTTCTTCCATACCGATGCCGCGCAGGCGGCGGGCAAGATCCCGCTCGACGTCAACGCCATGAACATCGACCTGATGAGCATCTCGGGCCACAAGATCTACGGACCCAAGGGCATCGGTGCGCTCTATGTCCGTCGCAGGCCGCGCGTGCGGCTGGTCGCCCTGATCAACGGCGGCGGCCAGGAGCGCGGCTTCCGCTCCGGCACGCTGCCGACGCCGCTGTGCGTGGGTCTCGGCGAGGCCGCCGAGATCTGCATGAAGGAGATGGACGCCGAGGCCAGGCGGCTCACGAAGCTGCGCGACCGCATGCTGAAAGGGCTGCAGGCCAGGCTGCCGGAAATCTACGTGAACGGCGACCTCGACCAGCGCATTCCGGGCAATCTCAACATCAGCTTCGCCTATGTCGAGGGCGAGTCGCTGATGATGGGAATCAAGGGGCTGTCGGTCTCGTCCGGATCGGCCTGCACGTCGGCCTCGCTGGAGCCGAGCTACGTGCTGCGCGCGCTCGGCGTCGACGAGGAACTGGCGCATACGTCGCTGCGCATCGGCCTCGGCCGGTTCACGACCGAGCAGGAAGTGGACACGGCGGTCGACGAGCTGGTGCGCCACGTCACCAAGTTGCGGCAGATGAGCCCGCTCTGGGAAATGGCCCAGGAGGGCATCGACCTGAAGTCCATCGAATGGGCGGCGCACTAGCGTCGCCGGAAGAGCTCTGAGGAGAATGTCATGGCCTACAGCGAGAAGCTGATCGATCACTACGAGAACCCGCGCAACATCGGGTCGCTCGACAAGAATTCCGAGGATGTCGGCACCGGTCTGGTGGGTGCCCCGGCCTGCGGCGACGTGATGAAGCTGCAGATCAGGGTCGGCGCCGACGGCCTGATCGAGGATGCCAAGTTCAAGACGTTCGGCTGCGGCTCGGCGATCGCCTCCTCCTCGCTCGTCACCGAATGGGTGAAGGGCAAGACGATCGACGAGGCCGAGACGATCAAGAACACCGACATCGCCAAGCACCTGGCGCTGCCGCCGGTGAAGATTCACTGCTCGGTCCTGGCCGAGGATGCGATCAAGGCCGCCATCGCCGACTATCGCGCCAAGACCGCGAAGAAGGCGGAGCCTGCGACGCAGGACGAGACGGTGACCGTCGCCGCCAAGTAACGGCCAGGTGATGATATCGAGTTCGGAGCAGAGTTCATGAGCACGCCGATCGTCACGGATGCCCCCAAGCCTGCCGTAGCGCCGAGGCCGCGCCGTCCGCGCCCGCAGGTGATGACGGTGACGCCGGCTGCGGCCGAGCGGGTGAAGGCGCTGATCGAAGGCCGCGGCAAGCCGACCGCCGGCATCCGCATCGGTGTGCGCAGCAAGGGGTGCTCCGGTCTCTCCTACACGCTGGAATTCGCCGACAAGCAGGAGCCGATGGACGAGGTGGTCGACACGGCGGGGATCAAGCTCCTGATCGATCCCAAGGCCTCGCTGTTCGTGATCGGCACCGAGATGGACTATACGGAAGAGAAGCTGAAGTCGGGCTTCGTGTTCAGGAATCCGAACGAGAAGGGGCGCTGCGGCTGCGGTGAGTCCTTTCACGTCTGACAGACCGAAGCGTCGGGATCATGGATCATTTCGCGCGGCTGGGAATGCCGGCGGCGCTCGATTTGGAGGCCGCCGAGCTCGACAAGGCCTACTTCGCCCGACAGCGCCAGTGGCATCCCGACCGCTTCGTCGCCAGACCGCCTGAGGAGAAGGCGCGGGCATCCGCCGAGGCGGCGGCGCTGAACGACGCCTACCGCACGCTGAAGGACCCGCTGAGCCGCGCGATCTATCTCGCGGGCCTCAAGGGGGTCGAGCTCCCGGGTGACGGCAAGACCATCGACGATCCCGAGCTTCTCATGGAGGCCATGGAGGCGCGCGAGGCGTTGCAGGAGGCGGACACGATCGAGGCCGTCGAGGCGTTGGCCGGGAAGGCGCGCGGCGACATGGCGAATGCGCTGTCGGCCCTCTCCGGTTTGTTCTCGCGGGACGACAGGGGCGCTCTCAGAAAAGCGCTCCTTCGCCTGCGCTATCTCGACAAGTTCGCCGAGGAAGCGCGGGCGCGACGGACCAATCTCGAACGAGCGAAGGCATGACCCTGCTTGAGATCCACGAACCGGGCGAGACGCCCCTGCCACATGCCGGCGAGGGCACGCTGGCGGTCGGCATCGATCTCGGCACGACCAATTCCGTGGTGGCGATCGCACGCGACGGCAAGCCCGCCGCCCTGCACGACGAGACGGGCCGGTCGCTGGTGCCGTCGGTGGTGGGCTACCCGCAGTCGGGCGGCGTCGTGGTGGGCGATCGGGCGCGCGTGCTGATGGCGCAGGAGCCCCGTAATGTGGTGGCATCGGTGAAGCGCCTCATGGGACGAGGTGCGGCCGATCTCCACGCGGTGGCCGGCGTGCTGCCCTACGAGATCGAGCCGGGCAGCGGCGAGACGGACATGGTGAAGCTGCGCATCGCCGGCAAGCCCCGTTCGCCGGTCGAGATCTCGGCCGAGATCCTGAAGGCTTTGCGTCAACGCGCCGAGGCGGCGCTCGACAAGCCCGTGGAGCGCGCGGTCATCACCGTGCCGGCTTACTTCGACGATGCCGCGCGCACGGCCACGCGCGACGCCGCGCGCGTCGCCGGGCTCGAGGTGCTCCGGCTGGTCAACGAGCCCACCGCGGCGGCCCTGGCCTACGGTCTCGACAAGGGATCGGAGGGGCTCTACGCGGTCTACGACCTCGGCGGGGGCACTTTCGACTTCTCGCTGCTGCGGCTGGAGAAGGGCGTGTTCCAGGTCCTCGCGACCGGCGGCGACACGGCGCTGGGCGGCGACGATTTCGATCGCGCGCTGGCCGAGCGCATGCTGGCCGAGCGCAAGCGCGACGGCATCGCCGAGCAGATCGACGAGGGCGCGGTGAAGACGGCGCTCGCGCTCGCGCGGCAGATGAAGGAGCAGTTGTCCGAGCGCGACAGGACCTCGGGGCGCCTGGAACTGGGCGGCGTGCCATCCTTCCATGCGATCACCCGCGCCGAGTTCGACGCCATGATCGACGGCCTTGTCCGCCGCACCATCGAGATCGCGCGGCACGTGCTGGCCGATGCCGCGATGGCGGCCGGCGAGATCCACGGCGTCGTGCTGGTCGGCGGCTCGACGAGGGTGCCGCTGGTGCGCCGCCGCGTTGCCGAGATGACCGGCAAGCCGCCGCTCGTCGACATCGATCCCGACGAGGTCGTGGCGCTGGGCGCGGCCCTGCAGGCCGAGGCGCTGACCGGCGGCTCCGATACGCTGCTGCTCGACGTCACGCCGCTCTCGCTGGGGCTGGAGACGATGGGCGGGCTCGTCGAGAAGGTCGTGCCGCGCAACACGCCGATCCCGGTGCAGCTCGCGCAGGAGTTCACCACCTATCAGGACGGCCAGACGGCGATGGCGATCCATGTCGTGCAGGGCGAGCGCGAGATGGTCGCCGATTGCCGCAGCCTCGCCCGCTTCGAGCTGATCGGCATCCCGCCCATGACCGCGGGCGCTGCGCGCATCCGCGTGACCTTCGCCGTCGATGCCGACGGTCTGCTCACCGTGTCGGCGCAGGAGCGCACCACGGGCGTGGCGCAGCGCATCGAGGTGAAGCCGTCCTACGGCCTCAGCCACGAGGACATGGCCGACATGCTCTACGACAGCCTCGAGCATGCCGAGGAGGACATGACGCAGCGTCTGCTGACGGAGGCGCGGATCGAAGCCCGGCGGAACCTGCTGGCGCTCGAAGGCGCGCTCGCCAGGGATGGCAATCTGCTCTCGGACGAGGAGCGCGGTGTGCTCGACGAGGCGCGCCGCCGCCTCGAGACGGCGATGGCCGGGGAGGATCGCGAGGAGATCAATGCCGCGGCGGAGGCTCTCGAGGCGCTTGCCAAGCCGTTCGCCGAACGGCGCATGGATCGCGGCATCCGCGAGGCGCTGTCGGGGCTGTCGATGAGCGACCTGGAACGCCGGGTCGGAGAGTGACGAGGTCGTTTCGATGCCGAAGATGACGTTCATTCTGAAGGACGGGACGCGCAAGGAGGTGGATGCCCCGATCGGCCTGTCGGTGCTCGAGATCGCCCATCGCAACGGTGTCGATATCGAGGGGGCCTGCGAAGGCTCGCTCGCCTGCTCGACGTGTCATGTCGTCGTCGAACCGCAATGGTTCGCCAAGCTTTCGCCGGCGAGCGAGGACGAGGAGGACATGCTGGACCTCGCTTTCGGGCTGACCCATACGTCGCGCCTCGGCTGCCAGATCCGCATGAGCGAAGCGCTCGACGGGCTGGTCGTGAAACTGCCCGCGGCGACCCGCAACATGATGGTCGACAAGTAGGGGGAGGCAATGGCCCGGAAGCTGCGCTGGACCGACGTTCAAGATATCGCGATAGAGCTTGAGGAACGCCATCCCGACGCCGACAATGTCAATCTGCGATTCACCGATTTGCACCGCTGGGTGATGGAATTGCCGGACTTCGACGACGACGCGGGGCGCTCCAACGAGAAGATCCTCGAAGCGATCCAGGCCGCCTGGATCGAAGAGAGAGGCTGACGGACTGCCCCAAATCGGTCTCAATTCCTTCCGTACAGTGGTGCTGGAGGGGACTATGAGGGGCAACAGCTTGCTGAGATCGGCGCTGCCACTCGTGATGGCAGCAGGCCTTGCGGCGTGCGCATCCAACGGCGTCCAGCCCGGCATTGTCAGCCGATCCGGCCCGTCGCCGGGCTATCCCGGCGCAAGCCAGACCTACGTGCCCAATCCCGGCTATGGCTCCAACCAGGGCTATGTTCAGAACGCGTCGGCGACCGGCGGGCCGATGTCGGGGCCGACATATGCCGGCTCGCAGCCGCAGGCGGCCGCGATCGGCGAGAGGGGCCGCGTCGTGTCGATCAACGAGGTCGGTCTTCGCGGCTCGGGAGGACGGTCGGGCAACGGTGCCATGCTCGGTGGTCTGCTGGGCGGCGCGGGCGGCGCGACGATCGGGGCGGTCACCGGCCATACGCTGGGCAGCGGCATCGTGGGCGGCCTGCTCGGCGCCATCGGCGGCGCGATCGTGGGCACGATCTTCGACAGCCATCACGGCGGCGGCGCCTATGGCGGCCAGGGAATCGAGGTGACGGTGCAGAGGGACGACGGCCAGAAGGTCACGGTCGCGCAGCGTGACGATGGCGATATCCAGCTCGGCGATCGGGTGCAGATCGTCCAGGGCCGCGACGGGGTGCCGAAAGTCGTGCGCGACACTTCGCGTAACACCGACTAGATTTGGGGCGTCCTGTGCCCCAAATCGAAAGAGGATAGAGCGATGTCTGCGAAGTGGCTTCTCGGTTTGCTTCTGCCGTTGGCGCTCGCGACGATGCTCGGAGCCTGTGAGAGCCAGGGCGTGCAACCCGGCGTCGTCCAGAGCGCCGGCGGCTATCGCGGCGAGACCGGCCGGGTCGTCTCGATCCGCGAGGTGCCGTTGCGCGGCCGGTCCGGCCTCAACAACGGCACCATGGTCGGCGGCGGCCTGGGTGCCGCAGGCGGCGCGGCCATCGGCGCCGCCACCACCAACTCGGTCGGCGGCGCCGTCGTCGGTGGCCTCCTGGGCGCGGTCGCGGGCGGCATCGCCGGCACGGCGGTCGACCAGAACAGCGGTTATCGCCGCGGCATCGAGGTCACGGTGCGCAAGGACGACGGCTCGCGCGTGACGATCGCCCAGCCGGACGACGGCGACGTGCAGATGGGCGATCGGGTGGTGATCGTCTACGACCGCAACGGGGTGGCCAAGGCGGTGCGCGACACCAGCTACCGCCGCGACTAGCGGCGCTGGCGGGCCTCGATCCCGGCGCCTATATAGGCCCGGCCATGACCCGCAATTCCCTCGATATCGACAAGGCGCCGGACGAGACCCGCGTGGTCGTCGCCATGTCGGGCGGCGTCGATTCGTCGGTCGTGGCGGCGCTCCTGAAGGAGCAGGGCTACGATGTCGTGGGAATCACGCTGCAGCTCTACGATCACGGCGAAGCGACAGGCAGGACCGGGACCTGCTGCGCCGGGCAGGACATTCGCGACGCCCGCGAGGTGGCCGACCGGCTGGGCATCCCGCACTACGTCCTCGACTACGAGAGCCGCTTCCGCAGCGAGGTGATGGACGCCTTCGCCGACTCCTACGTGCGCGGAGAGACGCCGGTCCCCTGCATCGCCTGCAATCGGACGGTGAAGTTCCGCGATCTGCTCGCGACGGCGCGGGACCTCGGCGCCGATGCGCTGGCGACCGGGCACTATGTCCGTCGCGTGATGGGAAAGGCGGGGCCGGAGCTCCATCGCGGCAGCGATCCCGGGCGCGACCAGAGCTATTTCCTGTTCGGCACCACGGCCGCACAGCTCGACCTCCTGCGCTTCCCTCTGGGCGCTCTGTCCAAGAGCGAGACGCGGGCGCTCGCCGAGCGTTTCGAACTCGCCGTGGCCGACAAGCCCGACAGCCAGGACATCTGCTTCGTGCCGCACGGCGACTATCGCTCAGTGGTGCAGAAGCTGAGGCCCGAGGCGAACGATCCGGGCGAGATCGTCGATATGGCCGGCAAGGTCCTCGGCCGGCACGACGGCGTCATGGGCTTCACGGTCGGCCAGCGCCGCGGCCTGGCGCTGGGCGGGTGCAACGGCACCGACAGCGAGCCGCGCTATGTCGTGAGGCTCGAGCCGGAGACGCGCCGCGTCGTCGTCGGGCCGCGAGAGGCGCTCGGTCGACACGAGATCGATCTCGACGACGTGAACTGGCTCGGCCCGGATCTGCTCGCGCCGCTGCCCGTCCGGGTGCGTGTGCGCTCCTCGCAGGCGCTGCGTGCCGCCGAGGTCTTCCGCAAGGCCGCTTCGCTTGCCGTCCGCTTCGCCGAACCCGAGATCGGCGTTTCGCCAGGCCAGGCTTGCGTCATCTACGACGGTGCGGCCGGCAGCCGCGTCCTGGGCGGCGGCTTCATCCGGCGCTTCGCGGCCTGAAGCTCGACCATCCCCGCTTCCTTGACTCTGCGCGCCGGACCCGCATAAAAGCCCGCACCCATGGCTGGGTAGCTCAGCTGGTTAGAGCACGGCACTCATAATGCCGGGGTCGGCGGTTCAAGTCCGCCCCCAGCTACCAAATTCCAGGCCTCGGTCGATCGTCCGGCCGGGGCCTTTCATTTGTGGCGCGGCTCCGCCACCTTAGGATCATGACCAACGGACACACGCACCAGACCGACGTCGTCATCGTCGGCGCAGGGCCGGTCGGCCTGTTCGCCGTGTTCGAGTGCGGCATGGTGCGGCTCAAGTGCCACGTCGTCGACGTGCTCGACGATGTCGGCGGCCAATGCACGGCGCTCTATCCGGAAAAGCCGATCTACGACATTCCCGGCTTTCCGCGCCTGGAGGCCGCCGAGTTGATCGTGCGGCTGCGCGCGCAGGCCGCGCCCTTCCATCCGGTCTATCATCTCGGCCAGCAGGTCCAGTCGCTGGAGGCGACGACCGGCGGCTTCTGGCGGCTGACCACCTCCAGGGGCACCGTCCTGCAGGCCAGGGCCGTGATCGTGGCGGCGGGCGTCGGCGCCTTCGGACCCAATCGCCCGCCGCTCGACGGCATCGAGACGTTCGAAGGAAAAAGCGTCTTCTACTATGTCACGCAGCGCGAGGCGTTTCGCGGCAAGCGCGTCGTGATCGCGGGCGGCGGCGATAGCGCCGTGGACTGGGCGTTGTCGCTCGGCGAGATCGCGGGGCGCGTGTCGGTGGTCCATCGCCGCGCCAAGTTCCGCGCCGCGCCCGAGAGCGAGGCGAAGCTCAGGGCGCTGGCAAAGGCGGGCAAGGTCGACCTCGTGGTTCCGTATCAGCTTCACAGCCTCGACGGTGCCGACGGCCGGCTCACGGCCGTCAATGTCGCCACGCTCGACGGGATGGAGAAGAAGATCGAGGCGGATATCCTGCTGCCGTTCTTCGGCCTCTCCATGTCGCTCGGACCGATCGCCGACTGGGGCGTGGCGCTCGAGCGCAACCAGATCGTGGTCGATCCGGCGACCGCGGCCACCGACAAGCCCGGCCTTTTCGCCATCGGCGATGTCGTCACCTATCCCGGCAAGCTGAAGCTCATCCTGACCGGCTTCGCCGAGGCGGCCATCGCGGCCCGCTCGGCCTATGCGCTGGTCCATCCCGAGCAGCCGCTGCACTTCGAATATTCGACGACGTCGGGCGTGCCGACGGCCTGACCCTCACTCGGCGGCTTGCCGGTCGAGAAACCGCAGCACGCCGTCGCTGCGCTCGCCCTTGAGATAGCGGAAGGTCCCGGCGCCGGTCGCGATCAGATCGTCGCGCTGGTCGTAGATCTCGGTCTCGGCGGCAAAGGTGCTCTGGCTGGCCGAGGGGCGCCAGGCGCCGAGAATGGCCAGCACGTCGCCGTCGCGCGCGGCCTTGATGAACTGCGTCGTGAAGGCGAGCGTCACCGAAAGCCGCCGCGCGGTCGCCGTTTCGTTGAAGGTGCAGGCAAAGCCGCTGGCCGAGTCGAGCAGCGTCATCAGCACGCCGCCATGCAGCAGGCCGTTGGCGTTGCACAACTCGGGCCGCACCTTGAGCGTCATCTCGACGAAGCCCGGCCGCCAGGCCACGACCTCGTGGCCGATCAGACCGTTGAAGCCGCGGAACTCATAAGGCGCGACCGGCCGAGCGTCGGCCGGTCGTTGGATTGCCATCTGCTTGCCGGCGATATCAGCGGCGCGCCATCGCGGCCATCGGCGGGCGCTGGCCACCCATCATCGGACGCACGGGCGCGGCCGTCATCGGCTGGGTCGCCGCGGGCTGTGCCGCCATGGCGGTACGGATGTCGCGAGCGACCTTCACCAGGCGCGGGCCCCAGTCGGCCTCGAGCCGGTCGCGGCTGATCTGATAGATCGGCGCCGAGGCATTGATGGCGTAGGCGGCCGTGCCGTCGGTGTTGCGCAGCGGTGCACCGACGCCGCAGAGCTCCGGCAGCCAGTCGCCCCAGGTGACGCAGAAGCCGCGGTCGGCCAGCTCCTTGAACGAGCGCTCCATGCCGGTCTTCACTTTGGTCCAGTCGTCGCGCCAGCGGCGGCGGATGGCGTCGATGTGCTTGTTGCGATCGATGTCGGGCAGCGAGAAGAGATAGGCTCGACCCATCGCCGTCGAGGCCATCGGCACGCGCGTGCCGACGTCGTGGGTGATCGCGACGACCGACGGGCCGCGGCAGGCCTCGAGATAGATCATCGAGTGACGGTCGCGGCCGCCCAGCGCGGTCGAGGCGTTGAGGGCGTGCGCGAGCTGCTCGAGCGGGCCGCGCGAGGCGCGGCGGACGTCCATGCTGGAGATCGCCGCGTAGCCGAGGGCCAGCACCGACGCACCGAGCTCATATTTGCGGAAGCGACGAATATAGTTGAGGTAGCCGAGCTCGGTCAGGGTATGGGTGAGCCGGGCCACGGTCGGCTTGGGCAGGCCGGTGCGGTGGGCGATCTCCTGGTTGCCCAGCATGCCCTCGCCGGCGTGGAAGGCGCGGAGGATGTCGAGGCCACGTGCCAAGGCGGTGACGAACTGGCGGTCCTTGGACGGAAGGCCTTCGCCGAGTCCATTCTCGAGGGAACTCTGCAGGGCCGCGGTTCGCGTGACGAGGTGGCTGACATTGCCCATGTGCGTTCTTCTCCTGTGGTGAATGGCCGTTTATTTTCTGTCCGAAAGCTGCCATTCCGTCAGCCTTGCTGCAACGCCGCGAAGCCGATTTTGGCCTGCGAACATGCAAAGCCGCCATGCTGCAATCGCGGGTTTTGGGCCTCAGGGGTTGTCGAACCGGCCGCGACTTCCCTTTTGCCGCTCAATTTGCATGCTTTCCCCACCGCGCCGCTGGCCCCGGCCAGCATCGGCGGCTAGCATGCGCCGCCCACTCTGAGAGAACGAAATTGGCCAAAGAACCGACCTTGCCCAAGGATATCGCGAGCCTGTCCTTCGAGGATGCCCTCAAGGAGCTGGAAGGCATCGTCCAGCAGCTCGAGCGCGGGCAGGTGAAGCTGGACGAGGCCATTTCGGCCTACGAACGTGGCGCCCTGCTGAAGCAGCACTGCGAGCAGAAGCTTGCGGAAGCCAAGATGAAAGTGGAGAAGATCGTCTTCGCCGCGGATGGCTCGGTCAGCAGCCAGCCTGCCGAGCTGACCTGAGGCCGATCCCGCTTCCCATGCCGTTGTCGTCGTATCGCGACTTCAGTGCCGCCCTGGCGTTTGCCGCCGAGTCGGTCGAGCACACCATGGAACGCCTGCTTCCCAAGGGGGAAACCGGCGAAGCCCGCGTGTTCGAGGCGATGCGCTATTCGAGCGTCGGCGGCGGCAAGCGCCTGCGGGCCTTTTTCGTGCTGGCAGGCGCCACGTTGTTCAAGGTCGGCGCGCTCGCCGCGATGCGCACCGCCAGCGCCATCGAGTTCGTGCACGCCTATTCGCTGATCCACGACGATCTGCCCGCCATGGACGACGACGACCTGCGGCGCGGCAAGCCCTCCTGCCACAAGCAGTTCGACGAGGCGACGGCCATCCTTGCCGGCGACGCCCTGCAGGCGCTCGCCTTCGAGGTGCTGGCGCACGAGGACACGCATGGCGATCCGGCGGTGCGGACGGTGTTGGTGGCCGAGCTCGCGAAGGCCGCCGGCGCCCATGGCATGGTCGGCGGCCAGATGCTCGATCTGCTGGCCGAGACGCAG
Organism: Enhydrobacter sp.; assembly: GCF_030246845.1. Classification (NCBI taxonomy): domain Bacteria; kingdom Pseudomonadati; phylum Pseudomonadota; class Alphaproteobacteria; order Hyphomicrobiales; genus Enhydrobacter; species Enhydrobacter sp. Next base: position 5,206,451 of record NZ_CP126889.1, on the reverse strand, counting down.
GGACCGGACATGTCGATCGGTGCCATCACGCGCCTGCAGCGGCTCAAGACGGGGGCGCTGATCTCCTTCTCCTGCACCGCCGGCGCGATCCTCGGCAAGGCGGCCGAGCCGTCGCGGCTCGCATTGTCCGCTTATGCACACGACCTCGGCCTCGCGTTTCAGATCGTCGACGACCTGCTCGATGTCGAAGGCAGCGCGGAGGAGATCGGCAAGACGCCCGGCAAGGACCGGGCGGCCGGCAAGGCCACCTTCGTGTCGATTCTCGGCCTCGAACGGGCCCGCGCCCAGGCGATGTTGCTGGCGACCCAGGCGAAGGCACATCTTGAACCCTTCGGCCCTGCCGCGCATTTGCTGAGGCAGGCGGCGGATTTTGTCGTTTCGCGGCGCGCCTGAACGTAGCAGAAGGCTATAGTGAGTTCCAAGGGCACACCAGTTTCATGACTCAAAGCACCACGCCGCTTCTCGATACGGTCGCCACGCCCACCGACATCCGTCGGTTGCGGCCCGACCAGTTGCGCCAGCTCGCCGACGAGCTGCGCCAGGAGACGATCTCCGCCGTGTCCGTGACGGGGGGCCATCTCGGTGCGGGTCTCGGCGTGGTCGAGCTCACGGTGGCGCTGCATTACATCTTCGACACGCCGCGCGACCGGCTGATCTGGGACGTCGGCCACCAGGCCTACCCGCACAAGATCGTCACCGGCCGGCGCGACCGCATCCGCACCTTGCGCCAGGAGGGCGGGCTGTCGGGATTCACGCGCCGCAGCGAAAGCGAATATGACCCGTTCGGCGCCGCGCATTCGTCGACCTCGATCTCGGCCGGTCTGGGCATGGCCGTCGGTCGCGATCTCGCCGGCCGCAACAACCGCGTGGTGGCGGTCATCGGCGACGGGGCGATGAGCGCCGGCATGGCGTACGAGGCGATGAACAATGCCGGCGCCCTGCGCAGCAAGCTGATCGTCGTGCTGAACGACAACGACATGTCGATCGCCCCGCCGGTCGGCGCGATGTCGGGCCATCTGTCACGCCTCCTGTCGGGCCGGCCCTATGTGACGCTGCGCAATATCGGCCGGTCGTTCGCGGAAGCCCTGCCGAGGCCGCTCGAGAAGGCGGCCAAGCGGGCCGAGGAGTTCGCGCGCGGCTTCGTGGCCGGCGGCACGCTGTTCGACGAGCTCGGCTTCTACTATGTCGGTCCGGTCGACGGTCACAATCTCGACCATCTTCTGCCGATCCTGAAGAACGCGCGCGACAGCGACCTCGACAAGCCGATCCTCGTCCATGTGGTCACGCAGAAGGGCAAGGGCTACCCGCCGGCCGAGAACAGCGCCGACAAATATCATGGTGTCGTGAAGTTCGACGTCATCACCGGCAAGCAGGCGAAGCCGGTGGCCAACGCGCCGGCCTACCAGGCGGTGTTCGCCAAGGCGCTGATCGCCGAGGCGGAGACGGACGACAAGATCGTCGCCATCACCGCGGCGATGCCGTCCGGCACCAGCGTCGACAAGTTCGCCGAGCGCTTTCCCAACCGCTGCTTCGACGTCGGCATCGCCGAGCAGCATGGCGTCACCTTCGCTGCCGGCCTGGCCTGCGAAGGTTTCCGGCCGTTCGCCGCGATCTACTCGACCTTCCTGCAGCGCGCCTACGACCAGGTGGTGCATGACGTGGCGATCCAGAAGCTGCCCGTGCGCTTCGCCATCGACCGCGCAGGGCTCGTGGGCGCCGACGGCGCCACCCATGCCGGCAGCTTCGACGTCGCCTATCTCGGCTGCCTGCCCGGTTTCGTCGTCATGGCCGCGGCCGACGAGCTCGAGCTGATGCACATGGTGGCGACGGCGGCGAGGATCGACGACCGCCCGTCGGCTTTCCGCTATCCCCGTGGCGAAGGCGTCGGGGTCGAGCTTCCCGCGAAGGGCACGCCGCTCGAGATCGGCAAGGGACGCATCCTGCGCGAAGGCAGCAAGATCGCGATCCTGAGCCTCGGCACGCGGCTCGCCGACAGCCTGGCGGCGGCGGAGGATCTCGCGGCCAAGGGCCTCAGCACGACGGTGGCCGATGCGCGCTTCGCCAAGCCGCTCGACACGGACCTGATCGGCCGTCTTGCCCGCGAGCACGAAGTGCTGATCACGGTGGAGGAGGGCTCGGTCGGCGGCTTCGCGAGCCACGTCCTGCAGTTCCTGGCCACGGCCGGCATGCTCGACCACGGCCTCAAGATCCGGCCCATGGTGCTGCCCGACCGCTTCGTCGACCATGCCGCGCCCAAGCGCCAGTACGAGTGGGCCGGCCTCGACGCGCCGCATATCGTGGCGACGGCGCTCGCCGCGCTCGGCCGGCAGGCCGAACGCGCGCGGGGCTGAGACCGGCGCTTCGGGAGAAGCCGAAAGATCGCGCCACTGGAGTTCGTGACCGCCACGCCGACCCTCGGGAACTAAACTGCACTGGGCGCCACAAAAAATAGGTGTCATCCCGAGCACAGCGAGGGATGACACGGGAGTGGTTGCAGTGCATCCTCCGAGCGCTCATCGGAGCGCGCAACTCCAGTTGCTCATACGTCAGTCGCGCGAAGCGATCGATGCCGCTCGAGCATCGTTCAGGATTCCCCGTGCGAGGTCGCCTGCCGACCAGCGCCAGAGGTCGCGATGCAGCTCAGCCCTTGGGCTGCGCCACGATCCGCAGGTAGGGCTTCAGAGTCTTCCAGCCATTCGGATACTTGGTCTTGGCCTCGGCGTCCGACACGGCCGGCGGGATGATCACGTCCTGGCCGTTCTTCCAGTTCACCGGCGTCGCCACCATGTGCTTGGCCGTGAGCTGCACCGAATCCAGCACGCGCAGCACCTCGTCGAAGTTGCGGCCCGTGTTCATGGGATAGGTGAGCATCGCCTTGATCTTCTTGTCCGGGCCGATGACGAACACCGAGCGCACGGTCGCATTGTCGGCCGCCGTGCGGCCCTCTGAGGTCGTGCCGGCGCCCTCGGGCAGCATGTCGTAGAGCGTCGCCACCTTGAGCTCGGGATCGCCGATCATCGGATAGGTGACGGCGTGACCCTGCGTCTCCTCGATGTCCTTCGCCCACTTCGAATGGTTGGCGACCGGGTCGACCGAGAGGCCGATGATCTTGGTATTGCGTTTGTCGAACTCGGGCTTGAGGCCCGCCATGTAGCCGAGCTCGGTGGTGCAGACGGGCGTGAAGTCCTTGGGGTGCGAGAACAGGATCGCCCAGCCGTCGCCGATCCACTTGTGGAACTCGATCGGCCCCTGCGTCGTGTCGGCCTTGAAGTCGGGCGCGGTTGAATTGATGCGCAACGTCATGATGAACCCCCAATGGTGGATGGATGGACTAGCTCAACGCGCCGCTGCCCTGCGGTCAAGCCCGAGCAGGAATCCAGCTTGCGAGACCCAGTCCACCATCGACTTCTACCGTCGTCCCCACCACATAGCGACCAAATCTTTCCGACAGGATCGCCACGGCGACCTGTGCGACGTCGTCAGGAGTGCCCGCACGGCCGAGCGGGATTTGCGCCACCAGCTCGTCGAGATTCCCGGCGACGAACCCGCCGCCGGGGATGGCGCCGGGCGCTATGGCGTTCACCCGGATGCCATGCGGCGCCAGCACGCGCGCCAGCTCCTTCATCGCCATGGTCATGCCGGCCTTGGCGGCGCTGTAATGGGGCAGGTTGCGCGGCATCAGGCGGTGCTGCGACGTCACCATCAGCATGCGGCCCCGGATGCCGCCGTCGCGCATGTGCCGGCCGATCTCGCGTGCGAGGAAGAAGGCCGAGCGCAGGTTGACGCCGAGCATGGCGTCCCAGACCTGCTCGTTGACATTGAGCGGCGTATCGACCTCCTGGCGCCGCGGGCTCGCGGCATGCACGAACAACGAGATCGAGCCGAGCCGTTGCAGGGCGCCGTCGAGCAGCACGCGCCAGCCATCGGCCTCGACGAGATCGGCGGCGAGGAAGTCGATGCCGTCTTCGGCCGGCGGCGCGACAATGTCGCTGCCCAGGACCGTGGCGCCCTCGGCCTTCAGCGCCCTGGCGATGCCCCGGCCGATGCCGCCGCCGCATCCAGTGACCAGCGCGCGCTCGCCATCGAGAAGTTTCATGCTCATGACCGGGCGCTCCCGTCTGGTAGGTTGCAGGCGGCGGAGGATGACATGCATCGCACCTGGCCGATATGCAATCGGTCGAACATCGTCGGCGAGCCGGCCAACCGTTGCTCGCCACCCGAAGGGTAGCCGGCCATGGCGGGGAAACGGCTCGACATCGCGCTGGTCGAGCGCGGCCTGGCACAAACGCGGACGGCAGCGCAGCGGCTGGTCATGGCCGGGCTGGTCTTCTCCAACGACCGGCGCCTTGACAAGGCAGGGCAGAGCGTGGGCGACGAGACTCCGCTCGAAGTGCGCGGCCAGCCGCATCCTTATGTCTCGCGCGGCGGGCTGAAGCTCGAGAAGGCGCTCGATCACTTTGCCATTCCGGTCGAGGGTCGCGTCGCGCTCGATGTCGGCGCATCGACCGGCGGCTTCACCGACTGCCTGCTGCAGCGTGGCGCGACCAGGGTCTATGCGATCGATGTCGGGACCAACCAGCTTGCCTGGAAGCTGCGCCGTGATCCGCGCGTGGTGTCGCTGGAAAGGACCAATATCCGCGACGTCACGACGGCAGAGGTTCCCGAGCCGGTCGGTCTCGTCGTCTGCGATGCCTCCTTCATCGGGCTTCGCACCGCCCTGCCGGCGGCGTTGGCGCTGGCCAAGCCGGGGGCGCATCTCGTGGCCTTGATCAAGCCGCAGTTCGAGGTGGGCAGGGGTCGTGTCGGCAAGGGCGGCATCGTGCGGGAGCCGACGCTGCATCGAGAAGTGTGCGATACGATCCGCCGCTGGCTGGGCGAGCAGCGCGGCTGGCAGGTGCTCGGCGTGACGGAGAGCCCGATCACCGGCGCGGAGGGCAACAAGGAGTTCCTGATCGCCGGCTGCTTCAGCTGCCAGTAGCGAACTCCGGAAAGAAGCGCGCCTTCATGCTGTGGGTATAGGCAAGGAGCCTGGGCTGGGTCCCGAGGAAGTCCCGAACGGGCGAGGGAACCGGTGTCAGCAGCGAGGTGGCCAGCGTGCCGAACAGGATCGCATCCACGCCGGCAGGTTCGTCTCCGAAGAAGAACGGCCCGTCGCCCATGACCTCGAGGACCGCCTGCCAGTCGCGCCGAGCCGCCTCCATGATCTCATCGTCGGAATGCCGCAGCAGACCCTGCAGACGCAGTATTTTGCGCATGTTTCGGCGCACCAGACCGCTGACGAGCGGTCGGACGATGGTCGGGACGCGGTCGAACGTGCTTTTCATGCACTGCCAACCCTCGGTGCGGATGAAGTGCGTGTAGAGGATCACGAAGGCGTAGTGCTCCTCGAGCGTGCGTTGCACCAGGAGCGCCGTCGCGCGCTGCGCGGCATCCAGCCGGGCATCGGGGTCGACGCCGCGGGTTCTCACGAGATGATCGATGATCAGGGAGGAATCCCCGATCCGCCGACCACCGTCCTCAATGAACGGCACCTTGCCTTTGGGACCTTTGCGCGGGTTGGGCGTGTCGATCACTTCGTAGGGGATGCCCGTGATGCGCAACCAGGTCTCGAGCTTGCAGCAGAACGGGCTGACGTTCGGGATTCCGAACATGCGCGGAAACTGGAACAGCTTGATCGGCATGGCGGTCGTCATGCGCACTCTCCTCCGGAAGCTCGAACCATGATCGCCTCCATGCTAGCGGATGGCGCATGTCACTTTGAACTTGTTGTTGTCGGCCAGCGTCTCGAACGACGTGAAGTGCGCGCCGAGCACGGCCTCGTAGGGCAGGCCGCGGTTGGCCACCATGTAGAAGCGTCCATCGGGCCTGAGGGCGCGAGCGGCGGCCTCGATCATCTTCTGGCCGAGTGCGGGCGTCGCGGCGCGTCCGGCATGGAAGGGCGGATTGCAGACGATGGCATCGCAGATCGCGGGCGCGGGCTCGCTGGTGAGGTCGAGCCAATGAAACCGCGCACGCCCGTCCACGACATTGGCGCGGGCGGCTTCGAGGGCACGGTGCTCGGCGTCGATCAGGTCGAGGTGCTGCAGGCCGGGCGAGCCGTCGAGCACGCGGCGCGCCAGGTAGCCCCAGCCGCAGCCGAAATCAGCGATCCGGCCCGAGAGGCCCTCTGGCAGGTGCTGCGCCATCAGGGCCGAACCATCGTCGATCCGATCCCAACTGAAGATGCCGGGCTGGCTGAGCCAACGCCCGTCAGCCACCGGCTGCAGATGCCCCAGCCCGCGCCAAAAGTCGGGCGGCGGTCGGTCGCTCTTCGCGAACCAGAACACGCGACTGTGGAACTTGGACAGCGTGCCGGCGAGGCCGAACACCTTGTCGGCCTGTCTCTCCAGACTGGCGGCGCCGTCCTCGTTGGCCCCGGCACAGACGAGCGTGCCGCCCGGGGCCAGCAACGCCCAGCCGCGGGCGATATTGGCGAAGTTCTCCTCCTTGTGCTTTGTCAGCAGCACCAGGCCCTGTTCGTACGACCCTCGCTCGATCCGTGGCGATGCGCGCCCGAGCCTCAGATAGACCGGCCGGAACGATTGCTCGGCATCGACATCCTCGAAGGGCAGAGGCTCGGCGCGCAAGAAGAACGCTCGCTTGTGGGCGAGCGCTCCGGAATCGAAGGCGTAGGCGAGGGCGCCGCCGGCCTGGCTCACGGCACCAGGACGGCGCGTCCCATGATCAGGCCCTTGCGCAGCTCCTGCAGCGTCGCGTCCGCCTGGTCGAGCTTGCGCCTGACGATCGGCACCGGCGCCGCCTTGCCGGCGGTGACGAGATCCATCATCTCCTTCATCTCGGCCGGCGTGCCGGTGACCGAGCCCATGATCTGGTTGCCGGTGAAGGCGAACATCGGCATCGGCACGCTGAACGAGCCGCCGAACAGGCCGACCACGATCAGCCGCCCGCCGCGACCCAGCGCGCGCCAGCCGAACTGAGCGCTGGATTCGGCGCCGACGAAGTCGATGGCCGCGCCGACGCCGGCGCCGCCGGTGAGGTCCATCACCTGCTTGCGCGCTTCCTTCTCGCGCGGATCGACGGCGGCGCAGGCGCCGTTGTCCAGAGCGAGCTTGCGCTTGTTCTCGTCGATGTCGGCCACGATCGGCTCGCGGCCCAGCACGGCCTTGGCGAAGCGCACGCCCATCAGGCCGACGCCGCCGGCGCCGATCACCAGGATCGGCCGGCCGGCGTCGTGGCCCACCGCCTTCTTCACCGCGCCGAAGGCGGTGATGCCGGAGCAGGCATAGAGGCAGGCGAGCTCGTCGGGCAGATTGCCGTAGGGATAGAGATATTTGGCGTGCGGCACGAGCACGTGGTCGGCATAGCCACCGTCCTTGTTGACGCCGAGCGCGCGCGGGGTGGGGCAGAGATTCTCCGTGCCGTTCTCGCAGTACCAGCACTTGCCACAGCCGATCCAGGGATAGACCACCGCCTTGTCGCCGGCCTTGGCGCCCTTCGCGTCGGGCCCGACCGCCTCGACGACGCCCACGATCTCGTGACCCATGATGCGCGGCGGATTCATGGTCTTGGCGGTCGAGTACTTGTTGCCGCCGCCCATGTCGAAGAAACCCTCCCAGAGATGCACGTCGCTGTGGCAGACGCCGGCCGCCGTGATGCGGACCAGCACCTCGGTGCCCTGGGGTGCGGGCGTCGGTTCCTCGACGCGCTGCAGCGGCTGGCCGAATTCGACGACCTTGTAGCTCTTCATGCGACGGCTCCCTTGCTTTGCTCGACGGAGCATAGAGCATCCGCGGACGGTTTGTGCTAGTAGTTCGCCACGCAAGATTGTTTGGGAGGAAAACAAATGCTGAGGCGTGACGTCACGGCCGCCCTTGCTGCGCTGGCGCTGGCTCCTTCGGTCGCGTCCGCGCAGGACACGGTGAAGGTCGGCCTGATCCTTCCCATGACCGGCCAGCAGGCCTCGACCGGCAAGCAGATCGACGCCGCGGTGAAGCTCTATCAGGCGCAGAACGGCACGACGGTCGCCGGCAAGAAGGTGGAAGTGATCCTCAAGGACGACACCAGCGTGCCCGACGTCACCAAGCGGCTGGCCCAGGAGCTGGTCGTCAACGACAAGGTCGCCTTCCTTGCCGGCTTCGGCATCACGCCGTCGGCGTTCGCCACGGCGCCGATCGCCACCCAGGCAAAGGTGCCCGAGATCGTGATGGCCGCCGGCACGTCCTCGATCACCGAGGCGTCGCCCTATATCGCCCGCACCAGCTTCACGCTGGCGCAATCGTCGGTGCCGATGGCGCAATGGGCCTACAAGAACGGCATCAAGAAGGTGGTGACGCTGGTCAGCGACTACGGCCCCGGCATCGATGCCGAGAAGTCGTTCAGCGAGACGTTCAAGGGCGAGGGCGGCACCATCGTCGAGAACCTGCGCGTGCCCATGCGCAGCCCCGACTTCTCGCCCGTGCTGCAGAAAGTGGCCGACGCCAGGCCCGATGCCTTGTTCGTGTTCGTGCCTTCCGGCACAGGCGCGCAGTTCGTCAAGCAGTTCGTCGAGCGCGGCCTCGACAAGTCCGGCGTCAAGCTGATCGCGACCGGCGACGTCACCGACGACGACCAGCTCAACGGCATGGGGGACGTGATGGTCGGCGTCATCAATGCGCACAATTATTCCGCCAATCACGACAGCGCCGTGAACAGGGCGTTCGTCGCCGCCTTCAAGAAGGCCAACAACGGCATGCGACCGAATTTCATGGCGGTCGGCGGCTATGACGGCATGCATCTGATCTACGCGGCGCTGAAGAAGACCAACGGCAACACCGACGGCGACAAGCTGATGGCGGCGATCAAGGGCATGGCCTGGGAAAGCCCGCGCGGCCCCATCTCGATCGACCCGCAGACGCGCGACATCGTCCAGAACATCTACATCCGCAAGGTCGGGAAGGTCGACGGCGAGCTCTACAACGTCGAGTTCGAGACCATCCCCAACGTGAAGGACCCGGTGAAGGCGGCGAAGAAGAAGTAGCAGGGCATTGTCGTACAGGCTCGCCGAGGAGCGCCGTGTCATCCCGAGCGCAGCGAGGGATCTTTTCCGTCGCCGGAAAGATCTCCCGGCCTTCGGCCTCGGAACGACACCGCACGGCGTCGTGATGTCGAGCGCTGCCTAGCCATGGCCACGATCCTGTTCGACGGCGTGGCCTACGGCATGCTGCTGTTCGTGCTGGCCTGCGGGCTTGCCGTGACGCTCGGCCTGATGAACTTCGTCAACCTTGCCCATGGCGCCTTTGCGATGGCGGGCGGCTATGCGACGGTCCTGCTGATGGACCGCGCCGGCGTGCCGTTCCTCGCCTGCCTGCCGGTCGCGTTCGCCGTGGCGGCTCTGGCGGGGATCGTCCTGGAGCGCACGCTCTATCGGCACATGTACCGTCGCAGCCATCTCGATCAGGTGCTGTTCTCGATCGGTCTGGTCTTCATGGCCGTGTCGGGAACGACCTGGGCCATGGGATCGAGCCAGCAGAATGTCAGGCTTCCCGCCTGGCTGCTGGGACGCGTCGAGCTGCTCGGCGTCAATGTCGGAATCTATCGCGCCTTCATCATCGTGCTGTGCGGCGCGCTGGCGATCGGCCTGCAGCTCGGGCTCACGCGCACCCGCTTCGGCAGCCGCCTGCGCGCCGCCGTGGACGATGCGCGCGTGGCGCGCGGGCTCGGCATCCCGGTCGGCACGGTCTTCGCGATCACCTTCGCGGTCGGCTCGGGACTGGCAGGGCTGGGAGGCGCCCTGGGCACCGAGATCCTGGGCCTCGATCCCAACTTCCCGCTGAAATTCATGATCTATTTCCTGATCGTCGTGGCGGTCGGCGGGACGTCGGGGGTCGCCGGGCCGTTCGTCGCCTCGCTGCTGCTCGGTATCGCCGACGTGGCCGGCAAGTACTACGTGCCGGCGATCGGCGCCTTCGTCATCTACCTCGTGATGATCGCCGTGCTGGTGCTGCGCCCGCACGGCCTGTTCGCCCGGCCGCGCTGATGGCGGCGGCAACAAGCCTCGCGCGGCGCGTACGCTGGCGCTGGCTGGAGATCGCCTTCTGGCTGCTGGCGTTCGGCGCCATATTCCTGCCCGCCGGCCGGCATCTGATCCTGAACCAGATCGCGATCCTGGCGCTCTTCGCGCTCTCGCTCGACCTGATCCTGGGCTATGCCGGCATCGTGTCGCTGGGCCATGCCGCCTTCTTCGGGCTCGGCGCCTATGTTGCGGGACTTGCCGCCAAGGCGATGACCGGCGCACCGCTTGCAGGTCTGGGGCTTGCCATGCTGGCGGCGGCGGTGCTGGGCTTTGCCACGAGCTTTCTGGTGCTGCGCGGCAGCGACCTCACCCGCCTCATGGTGACGCTGGGCGTCGCCTCGGTGCTCCATGAGCTTGCCAATGCCTTGCGCGATCTCACCGGCGGCGCGGACGGCCTGCAGGGCGTGGTGATGGGACCGGTACTGGGTCTGTTCCCCTTCGATCTCTACGGCCGCACCGCCTATGCCTACAGTGTCACGATCCTGTTCGCGCTGATGCTGGTCGCACGCGCCGTCGTCCATTCGCCGTTCGGCCTGTCGCTGATGGCGATCCGCCGCAACCGTCTGCGCGCCTCGGCGCTCGGCGTGCCGGTCAATCGGCGCCTGGTGGCCGCCTACACGCTGGCGGCGGCCTTCGCCGGCGCGGCCGGCGCGCTGCTTGCCCAGACGACGGCCTTCGTCTCGCTGGAATTCTTCGACTTCAACCGGTCGGCCGATGTGCTGCTCGTCCTGATCATCGGCGGCGCGGGCTGGCTCTACGGCGGCATCGTGGGCGCCATTCTCTTCCAGGGCCTGCAGGACGGCCTCTCGGCCCTGACGCCTGAATACTGGCAGTTCTGGATCGGTTTGTTCCTGGTGGCGTTCGTCATGATCGGGCGGGAGCGCATGATGGTTGGCGTGCGCGGCCTGTGGATGCAGGCGAGGCGATGACGGCGGCACTGGAAACCCGTGGCCTCGCCAGGCGCTTCGGCGGCCTGGTCGCCACCCGCAACGTCTCCTTTGCGCTCGAGCGCGGCGCGCGCCATGCGCTGATCGGCCCGAACGGCGCCGGCAAGACCACCTTCGTCAACCTCCTGACCGGCGTGCTGACGCCGACCTCGGGGCAGGTTCTGCTGGCGGGCGAGGACATCACGCGACTCGCGCCCGAGGCGCGCGTCCGGCGCGGGCTGGTGCGCACCTTCCAGATCAATCAGCTTTTCGGTGACCTGACACCGCTCGAGACGCTGGCGCTGGCGATCGGCGAGCGGCTGGGGCAGGGGGATCGCTGCAGGCGCGCCCTCGGCGGCGACGACCTGGCGCGCGAGATCGATTCCGTGGGGCGGCGATTCGGGCTGGCCGACGCGCTCGACGCCCGCACCGATACCCTTCCGTACGGCAAGCAGCGGCTGCTGGAAATCGCCGTCGCCTTCGCCTGCAACCCGCGGGTTCTGCTGCTCGACGAGCCCGCGGCCGGCGTGCCGGAGGCGGAGCGGCGCGACATTCTCGACGCGATCGCCGCGCTGCCGGCGGATGTCTCGGTGCTGCTGATCGAGCACGACATGGATCTGGTGTTCAGCTTCGCCCGCCGCATCTCGGTCTTGGTGGACGGCGGGCTCCTGGTGGAAGGCGAGCCGGCAGAGATCGCCCGCGATCCGCGGGTGCGTGCGGTCTATCTCGGCGAGAGCCGGCATGGCTGAACTGCTGGCCGTCGACGGGCTGCGCGCAGGCTACGGCCCTGCCGTCGTGCTGTCCGACATCGCCTTCCGGCTGGCCGAAGGCGAGGCGCTCGCCGTCCTCGGACGCAACGGTGTCGGCAAGACGACGCTGATCGACAGCATCGTGGGCGTCACGCGCCGCTTCGCCGGCTCGCTGGCTCTGGCGGGTCGGGACATGACGAGGCTTGCGCCGGAGCAGCGCGCCATGCTGGGCGTCGGCTGGGTCCCGCAGGAGCGCAACATCTTCCACTCCCTTTCCGTCGAGGAGAACCTGACGGCGGTCGCACGGCCCGGGCCGTGGACGGTGGATCGGATCTACGGACTCTTCCCGCGCCTCAGGGAACGGCGCGGCAATTCCGGTGGCGCTCTGTCGGGCGGCGAGCAGCAGATGCTGGCCATCGGCCGCGCGCTCGCCACGAACCCGAAGCTGCTTCTGCTCGACGAGCCGGCCGAGGGGCTCGCGCCCATCCTCGTCGAGGAAGTGCTGCGCACGCTCGGCCGGCTTTTCCGCGAGGAGGGCATGGCCGGCCTCGTCGTCGAGCAGCACGCACACAAGATCCTGCCCATCACCGATCGGGCGATCGTGCTCGAACGCGGCCGCATCGTCCTCGAAGCGCCGAGCGCCGCGCTGCTGGCCGATCCGGCGCCGCTCGAGCGCTTCGTTGGGGTGACCGGCCGCTAGTTTCGAAAATTTCGGCCAAGTTCAAAACTTTCGAAAAAACCGTTTACAGCTTCCGACCGTTATCCCACCATCCGGGCAACGGCGCCGACAGGGAAAAGCAAACGCGCCGGCTGGAGGAAACGATGATCGAACGGGTGGGGACGTGGCGTCGTCGTCGCGTGCTGGCTGGAATGGCAGCGGGGGCGGCGTCGTTCGCGGCGCCGTCGATTTCGAGGGCCGCGCCCTCGGGCAAGCCGGTGAAGGTGGGCGGGACGCTGTCGCTGACGGGGTTCCTCGCCCAGACGGCGGCGATCCACAAGATCGCGGCCGAGATCATGGTCGAGGAGATCAACGGTCGAAACGGCCTTCTGGGCCGCCCCGTCGAATACGTCCTGCTCGACGACCAGTCCAAGCCGGAGATGGCGCGCAGCCTCTACGAGAAGCTGATCACCGTCGACAAGGTCGACCTGATCCAGGGCCCCTATGCGACGGCGCCCATCCTGGCGGCAATGGGCGTGGCCCAGCGCTACGGCAAGGTGATGATCCAGAGCAGCATGGGCATCCCCAAGCTGCAGACCTACGATCGCGCCTTTCCCGCCACGCCATTTGGTCCGGAGCCGGACAAGACCTATCCCAACGTCATTCTCGATGCTATGGCGAGCATTCCGACGCCGCCCAAGACGATGGTGGTGCTGACGAGCAAGTTCCCGTCGGCGCAGTTCATGGCAAAGGGCATGCAAAAGGAGGCCGAGGCCCGCAGCGTCAAGGTGCTGCTCTATCTCGAATACGAGTCCGGCAATCACGACTTCGGCGCCATCGCCGCGCGCGTGAAGGAGGCCAACCCGGACTTCCTGTGGGTGGGCTCGCTCGGCCTCGAGAGCAATCTGCTGCTCGAGGCGCTGCGCAAGCTCGACTATGCGCCCAGGAATCACTTCCACCTCTACCCGGCGCCGGGTCCGCTCGCGCTGTCGCCCGACGGGGATCGCGCCCTGTGCTCGACCTTCATCGAGCCCGACGAGCCGTTCATGTCGCGGCCGGGCATGAAGCGCTACGCCGCCGAATACAAGGAGAAGGCGGTCAAGGCCAATCTGCCGTACACGACCATCGACGCGCAGGCCTGCGGCATGATCTCAGAGTGGCAGATCCTCGAAACGGCGGTGAATGCGGCGGGCAGCCTCGACGACGCCAGGATCGCGGCCTGGCTCAAGGCGCACAAGGTCGACACCATTTACGGTCGGCTGCGCTTCGATGGCCCCTACAATCACGGCGACGCCGCCCAGATGATCAAGCAGGTCCAGCACAAGGAATGGAAAGTCGTCTGGCCGAAGGAATTTGCCGCGCCCGGCGTCAAGCTGATCGCCTCGTAGGCGTGGATGCCAAGCGCCACGCTCCTCGGACAGGCCTTGATCTCGGGCGTGCTGGCGGGCGGCATGTACGGGCTGCTCGCCATGGGCCTGAGCTTGAGCTGGGGCCTGCTGCGCCTCGTCAATCTCAGCCACTTCGCGCTGGCGTTCCTTTCGGCCTATATCGTCTACGAGCTGGGCACGACCTGGCACGTGGCGCCGTGGTGGTCGGCGGCTCTGGTGGTGCCGGCGATGTTCGGTATCGGCGCGGCGCAGCACTGGCTGTTCGACCGATTTAGAGTGAACGAGCTTGCGTCGCTTCTGATCACCTTCAGCGTCGCCGTCATCCTCGAAGCCGGCATCCAGCTCTACTGGACCGCCGATTTCCGCCGCTACGAAACGCCTTACGCGACGCGCTCGATCAAGGCCGGCCCGTTCTTCATCCCGGTGCTCGAGCTCGCGCTTTGCCTGGTCGCGGGCGCGCTGGCCTGGGGGACGTGGCTCTGGCTGCGCAAGACCTTCGTCGGCAAGGCCTTGCGGGCCAGCGCCGAGGATGCAGGCATCGCCGCCGCCTACGGCGTCAACCACAGGCAGCTCGCGTATCTTCTATCGGGCGTCGGGGCGGGCTACGCCGGCATTGCCGGCACCTTCATCGCGCTGATTGCAACGCTCGCGCCAGCCGAGATCTGGACCTGGCTGGGCGTGGTGTTTGCCGTGGTGATCATCGGACGGCTCGGCAATCCGCTAGGCGCTCTGCTCGCCGGCATGCTGATCGGGGCCAGCCAGTCCGTGGCCATGGCGATCTTCAGCCCGGCCTGGGCGCCGGTCGTCTCCTTCTCGATGCTGATCGTGGTTCTGCTGTGGGACCCGGAGTGGATATGAACGCGGGCCGCGATCTTCCGCGGCTGGCCGCCGCGCTCGCGATCGGCGCCCTGGCGCTTCTGCCGACGGCCGGTCTGCCGGCGTTCTATGATTCCTTCCTCTATCTCGTTTTCTTCTGGATCTCCCTCGCCACGAGCTGGTCGCTGCTGAGCGGCTTCGCGGGCTATTTCAGCCTGGGTCACGCTGCTTTCTTCGGGATCGGCCTCTACACCACCGCCGTGATGGCGGCGAAGTTCGACGTGCCGTTCCTGCTGACGCTTCCCGTCGCGGCGATCCTTCCGGCATTGCTGGCGGTCGGCGTGGGCGCCATTGTCTTCCGTCTGCGCCGTCTGCGCGGCGAGCTGTTCGCCTTGCTGACGCTCGCCGTCACCTTCGTCGTCGCCACGATCGTGCTCAACACGCCGATCGACGGCGGCGGTGGGATCTTCATGAGCGCGGTGCCGCTGCCCCCGCTCATGCCGACGCCGACTGGCACGCTCTATCTCCTCGCCTTCGCGATCTGCGTGACGACGCTGGCCATCGCCTGGAAGGTGAGCCATTCCCGGCTCGGCATGGGGCTGTTCGCCATTCATGACGACGAGGACGTGGCGGAAGCGAAGGGCGTGCCGACCTTCCGCTACAAGCTCGCGGCCTTCGCGCTGTCGGCCGGCATTGCCGGCATCGTCGGCGGCGTGCATGCCATGTTCGTGGGCTTCATCACCGTCGCCGGCACATTCGAGCTCACGGTGCCGCTCTATGTCGTGCTGATGAGCGTGCTGGGCGGATCGCGGAGCTGGTTCGGTCCGGCCGTCGGCGCCGTCGTCATCACCACGCTCCTCTACTCCTTCAGCAGCGGCGACCAGGCAATGATCGGACGCGCCGTCATGGGCTTGATCCTGATCGTCGCCATTCTCTGGTTGCCCGACGGCATCGTGCCCGCGATCCGCAAGCTGCTGAAGCGCCGGCCGGTGGTGGCGCTACGGGCGGGCGCGGAGGTCGCCCCCGTGGTCGTGCCGGCAAGACCCGTTGGTGGTCGCAACCTGCTCGAGGTGCGCGGCGCGACCAAGCGCTTCGGCGGTCTGCTCGCGCTCGCGGGCGTCGATCTCGACGTGCGCGAGGGTGAGATCGTGGGCCTGGTCGGTCCCAATGGATCGGGCAAGACGACCCTGATCAACGTCATTTCGGGCCATTATCCCCTGAGCGGCGGCACCATAGCGCTCGATGGCCTGCAGATCGGCGCACTCCGGGCACACGATATCGCGCGTCGCGGGATGGCGCGCACCTATCAGATCCCGCGGCCCTTCGCCAACATGACGGCGCTCGGGAACGTGGTGACGGCTGCCACCTTCGGCGGACCGGCGCGCGGACCTGCCGAAATCCGCGAGGAGGCCCTGCACTGGATGGCGTTCACCGGGCTGTCCGGCAAGGAGGACATCCTGCCGGCCGGCCTCAACCTGCACGAGCGCAAGTTTCTCGAGCTCGCGCGCGCTCTCGCGGCCAGGCCGAAACTGCTGCTGCTCGACGAGGTCCTGTCGGGCCTCAATCCGGGGGAAGTCGACAACGCGATCCGTCTGGTGCGGGCCATCCGTGCCCAGGGCGCCACCATCGTCTTCGTCGAGCATCTGATGAGGGCGGTGGTCGAGCTGTCCGACCGGGTCGCCGTCCTGAACGAAGGCAAGCTGTTCGCGCTGGGCGCGCCGCGCGAGGTGATGCGCGACCCCCGCGTCGTCAGCATATACCTGGGCAAGGCCTATGCTGCTTGAGGTGCGCAACCTCCATGTCGGTTACGGCGACGCTCCCGCGGTGTGGGACGTCTCGCTCGACGTGGACGCAGGCGAGATCGTCTCGGTGATCGGGCCCAACGGTGCCGGCAAGACGACGCTGATCAATGCCATTGCCGGGCTGCTGCGATACCGGCGGGGCGAGCTGCGCGTCGACGGCCGCGACATGAGTCGCGTCAAGTCGCACGACTATTGCGGTCATGGCATAGCGCTCGTGCCGGAGGGGCGGCGGTTGTTCGCGAGGATGTCGGTCGAGGAGAACCTGGAGCTCGGCTGCTACCGCGCGGCGGCGCGGACCGCGCGGACCCGATCGCTGGAGCGCGTCTATGAGTTGTTCCCCATCCTGCGCGACAAGCGCCGTCAGCCGGCCGGCGAGCTGTCGGGCGGCCAGCAACAGATGGTGGCGATCGGCCGGGCGCTGATGGCGCGGCCGCGCATCGTGCTGTTCGACGAGCCGTCGCTGGGACTGGCCCCTGCCATCGTCGACGACATGTTCGATATCATTGCGCGCGTTCGCGACGATGGCGCGGCCGTGCTTCTGGTCGAGCAGAATGTCCTGAAGGCCATCGACATTGCCGACCGCGCCTATGTCCTGGAACAGGGGCGCATCGTGACCGCCGGGCTGCCCGCGGATCTGCTGCAGCGACCTCATATTCGTGAAGCCTACCTCGGAGTCTGAGCAACCAATGGCGAAGATCCTTAAGATGCCCGTGGAACCGGTTCCGCAGACGGCCGCGACCACCGCTCCGCAGGACGTGCTGCGCGAGGATGCCGCGACCTTCGACGTGCTGCGCCAGATGCGCGAAGACATCCTGTGCTGTGTCCTGAGGCCCGATCAGCGTTTGCGCTTCGGCGAGCTGCGGCAGCGCTATGACACTTCGGTCGGCACCCTGCGCGAGGCCCTCTCCCATCTGGTATCGGAGGGGCTGGCGCGGACCGAGGCCGGCCGCGGCTTCGCGGTGGCGCCGGTCTCGCTGGCCGATTTTCTCGATCTTTCCGAGCTGCGCGTCTATCTCGAGACGCGGACCCTGGCCGACGCCATCCGGCACGGGACGGACTCCTGGGAGGCCGAGATCGTGAGCGCCTATTTCCTGCTGTCCAAGCTCGGGCCGCCCAAGCCCGACGATCCGGTCAGCGTGAAGCGCGAATGGGGCAAACGGCACAAGCGCTTTCACGACGCGCTGGTGGCGACCTGCACCTCGCCGTGGTCGCTGCATTTCCGCGGCGAGCTGTTCGACCAGGCCCGGCGCTACCATTGGCTGACCATGATCCACGCGCGGTCACGGCGAACCAACGAGCATCTCGAGCTGCGCGATGCCGTGCTTGCGCGCGATATCGATCTCGCCTGCCGGCTGATCGAGAAGCATATCCGCACGACGGTCGAACAGGCGGCCTCCGAGGTGCCGGGATTGACGATGGGCGGAGCGGGCGGGCGGGCGACCCGTTCAACACGCAGGGGCAAGGCATAGGAGGCAATGATGGACACGGTTCACAAGAGCACGGCCTACGACGTCGGCGGCGTGCGCTACCCGCGGCCGTTCAAGATCCGGCGCCTCGGCCATTTCGGTTTCAACGTCGCCGACCTTCAGGCGGGCATCGACTTCTATTCGAAGCTGCTCGGCCTTCGCATCACCGATACGCGCGACCTCTCCAAGATCCCGGGGCGGGAGGAAATGGCCCGGCGCCTGGAGGATCCGCGCATCGTCTTCATGAGCCACAATTCCGACCATCACGCCTTCCTCCTGGCGCACAAGTCACTCGGTGCTATCTTCGGCGACGATGCGGTGTCCAGGGACATCACGGTGAACCAGATCACCTGGCAGGTCGGCTCGATGGAGGAAGTGTTCGCCGCGGCCGACTATTTCCGCGACAGGCAGGTCGAGATACGCCGGGTCGGCCGCGACATGCCGGGCAGCAACTGGCACACCTACATCCGCGATCCCGACGGCCATACGGTCGAGCTGTACTATGGCATGGAGCAGATCGGCTGGAACGGCCGCAGCAAGCCCGAGGCGATGTACTATCGCGCTTTCCGTGAACGGCCGGAGCTGCCGCAGATGTCGGAGGCGGAGGAGGTGCGGGAAGCCCTGGGCAAGGGAATCGACATCCACGCCGGCAACACGATCCGGGATCCGCTGGACGACGAATATGTGGTCGCCGGCGTGCGCCTGCCGCGGCCGTTCAAGATCGTCAATATCGGCCCCATGAGCCTGTTCGTGGCCGATGTCCGTGCCTCGGAGGCATTCTATACCCAGACGATGGGTTTCGTGCCGACCGAGGTGGTCACCTTCAAGGGGCACCGCTGCGTCTATTTGCGGAACGGCGGCGAGCATCACAGCCTGTCGCTGTTGCCCAAGGCCTTGCGCGGCGAGCTGGGGCTCGACCCGAATACCTCCGTCGCGTCGATGGGGTTGCAGGTGGGCAGCTACCGCCAGCTTCGCGACGCGGTCAGCTTCCTCAAGAAGAAAGATGTGCGCTTCTCCGAGGCGATCCCGCGGGAACTCTATCCGGGGGTCGACTATGCCGCGCATATCGTCGATCCGGCCGGCCACACGCTGATGCTCTACTACTATATGGAGCGCGTGGGCTGGGACGGCCGACCGCGCCCCGCCGCCGAGCGCAGGCCGATCGGCAAGGAATGGCCCGAATCGCTGGAGGCCCTGTCGGATACCTACGCCGATCCGCCTTTCATGGGCCCGCTGGGCTGAAGAGTTCGAGTAACTGGGATTGCCGGGAGCAAGCATGTCATGAGCAAGTACGGTATCGGTCAGCCTGTCCTGCGTTTCGAGGATCCGCGGCTGTTGCGCGGGCAGGGGCGCTACATCAACGATGTGAACCTGCCCGGCCAGACCCACGCGGTGTTCGTGCGCTCGCCGCATGCGCATGCGAAAATCCGCTCGATCGACATCGAAGACGCGAGGAAGGCGCCCGGAGTCGTCGCCGTCTATACCGGCCATGACGTGACGGCCGACGGGCTCGGCATGCCGAAGGCGAACATGCCGCGCAGGCGGCCGGACGGTAAGCCGATGTTCGCGCCGCAGCGCCCGCCGCTGGTCACCGACCGCGTACGCTATGTCGGCGACCCGGTGGCGATGGTGATCGCCGAGACGCTGACCCAGGCGAAGGACGCGGCCGAGCTGGTGAACATCGACTACGAGCCTCTGCCGTCGGTCACCTCGACCGAGGACACCGTGAAGCCCGGAGCGCCGGCCGTGTGGGACGAGTGTCCCGACAACATCTCCAACCATGTCGAGCGCGGCAACAAGGCCGCTACGGAGGAGGCCTTCAGGTCGGCGGCCAAGATCGTCAGGCGACGCTATGTCATCAGCCGCGTCCATGCCCAGTTCATGGAGCCGCGCGGCACGCTTGGCACCTACGATCCGGGCGAGGACCGCATGACGCTCTATGCCGACGTGCAGTATCCCCACCGCGTGCGAAGCATGCTGGCGAACAGCGTCTTCAAGGTGCCCGAGAGCAAGATGCGGGTGATCGCGGGCGACGTGGGCGGCGGCTTCGGCACCAAGGGCTGGCAGTATGTCGAGCATCGCCTCACGCTGTGGGCGGCGCGCAAGCTCCTGCGGCCGGTCAAATGGACCTGCGAGCGCAGCGAGGCCGTGATGGCCGACGAGCACGGCCGCGACAATATCGGCGAGATCGAGCTGGCGCTGGACAAGGACAACAGGTTCCTGGCGCTGCGCCTCAACATGCTGGCCAATATCGGGGCCTATATCGGCTCCGACCGCAACCTGCTCACGCCCTTCGGGATGATCGTGACGGTGCTGGGCGTCTACAAGATCCCCACCGCCTATCTCGACGTCGTCGGCGTGCTCAGCAACACCAACCCGACCGCGCCCTATCGCGGCGCCGGGCGGCCGGAGGCGATCTACCTGATCGAGCGCCTGATCGACGATGCGGCGCGCGAGCTGGGCGTCGATCGCGTCGAGCTGCGCCGCAAGAACATGCTGGCCGAGTCCGACCTGCCTTACCAGAGTCCCGTCGGCCCGTTCTACGATTGCGGCCAGTTCGAGAAGAACATGGACATGGCGCTCGAACTCGCCGACGTGGCAGGATACAAGGCACGCCTCGAGGCCTCGAAGAAGCGCGGCAAGCTGCGCGGGCTCGGCATCGTCAATGCGATCGAGCAGGCGGCGGGCACGCTCCAGCCCGAATACGCCGAGATCCGCTTCAACCCGGGCGGAACGGCGGCGCTGCTGATGGGCACCAAGGCCCAGGGCCAGGGCCACGAGACCATGTTCAAGCAGATCCTGCACGAGCGCCTCGGCCTCGATCCCGCCGACGTGCAGTACATCGACGGCGATACCGACCGCGTCGCGTTCGGCATGGGCACGATGGGCTCGCGCTCGACGGTGCTCGGCGGCTCGGCGCTCTTCCTCGCCGCCGACAAGGTGATCGCCAAGGGCAAGAAGCTCGCGAGCCATCTGCTCGAGGCGGGGGAGCAGGACATCGAGTTCGCCGACGGCCGCTTCAAGGTCGCCGGAACGGACAAGTCGGTGTCGATGAAGCAGGTGGCGATGGCGGCGTTCACGCCGGCACGGTGGCCGCCGGGCTTCGAGGGCGGCCTGTACGAGAACGCCACCTTCAAGGGCGAGAAGGACACCTATCCCAACGGCTGCCACATCTGCGAGGTCGAGATCGATCCCGACACCGGCGAGGTGCAGCTCGACCGCTACTCGGTGGTCGACGATGTCGGCACGGTGATGAATCCCGTCGGGCTCAAGGGCCAGATCCATGGCGGCGTGGCGCAGGGCGTCGGCCAGATCCTGAGCGAGCAGGTGGTGTGGGATCGCGACAGCGGCCAGCTCCTGACCGCGAGCTTCCTCGACTACGCCATGCCGCGCGCCGACATGATGTGCAGCCTGGAGATCAAGTCCAACCCGGTGCCGACGAAGTACAATCCGCTGGGCGCCAAGGGCGCCGGCGAGGCGGGGACAGTGGGCGCGCTGCCGGCGGTGATGAACGCCGTCGTCGACGCGCTGGCGCCGCTCGGCGTCAGGGACGTGGCCATGCCGGCCACGGCCCAGAACGTCTGGCGGGCCATCCACGAGGCCAAGGGCGGCTGAGGAAGGCGAGAGGCCTTCGACAAGGTTCACGTCTGGTTCGATCTTCAACAGGGAACGACTCGCATGAGTGCTTTGGAGGGAACGCGCAGGGAAGTCCGTCACGTCATGAAGGACGGCAGCGCCTACTGGGTGGAGTTCAGGGATGGCCGGATCGTCTTTGCCGACGGCCGCACCTGCGGCGAGGACGAGGTGGTCCATCTGCCGCCCTGCACGCCGACCAAGATCGTCTGCGTGCACGTGAACTACATCTCCCGCTATTTCGAGTTCAACAACACGCGCACGCCGCCCAGGACGCCGACCTATTTCCAGAAGCCCTTGACGGCGCTCAACGCGCACAAGGGCGAGCTGATCCGGCCCAGGGGCTACAAATACGTGAACTACGAGGGCGAGCTCGCCGTCGTGTTCGGCAAGATCACCAGGAACGTGACCCGCGAGGAAGCCTGGGACTGCATCGCAGGCTTCGCGCCGGCGAACGATTTCGGCTGCCACGACTTCCGCGACACCGATGCGGGCTCGATGCTGCGGGTGAAGGGCATGGACGGCTTCTGCCCGATCGGACCGGGCCTGGTTTCGGGCGTCGATGTGCGCCAGTCGGTGCTGCGTTCCTACAAGAACGGCAAGGTGGTGCAGGAAGGCGCGGTCAGCGAGCAGATCTTCGACTGCGGCTACCTGATCGCCGATCTGGCGCGCCACATGACCTTCCTGCCGGGCGACATCCTGCTCACCGGCACGCCGGCCAACTCGCGACCGCTCGATGTCGGCGACACGATCGAGGTCGAGGTGACCGGCGTCGGCCGGCTGTCGAACAAGGTCGTCGAGGCGCCGGCGCCGCGCTCGAAGGACGGCTTCCCCTCGAGTCCCGACAGCGACGCCGTCCGCCGTGTGGCGCTCGGCAACGACGAACGCTTGCCGGACAAGCTGAAGACGAAGTAGGCGGCGGCCTTGCCGCCGGCGGTCACGGGCTGGCGTGGCCGATGAAACGCTCGGGCGGACGCTCGCCCCATTGCGACTGGAAGCCTTCCTCGACGCTCAGCTCGTTGCCGCCGTTCGCGGCGTTCAGGCGGTCGGTATCGGCCCAGCGCTCGTGGACACGGCCCCAGGGATCGCACCAGTAGTCGTAGACCTGGCTGCCGAGCAGGTGCCGGCCGATGCCCCACATGTGCTCGTACTTGCCGAGCCGCTTCAGATACTCGTGGTCCTGGAAGATGGCGTCGATGTCGTGCGCCTCGTAGGAAACGTGATTGAGGCCGGTCTTCTCGTTGTGCACGCAGAACAGCACGTGGTGGTCGACATAGGCCTCGCCGCGGTCGAGGCGGTTGAAGGAGCCGACGACATTGTCCTTCTCGCCGGCATAGACATCGTCGGACCGGATCATGCCCAGCGTCTCGCGGAACCAGGCGACGGTCTCCTTGACCTTGGGCGTGGCAAGCACGCCGTGGCCGATGCGCTGGATCGGCGTCGGCGACCTGGAGAGCCGCATGACCCGGCCGGCGCGGCGCTGCGGCTCGCTGCCCGAATTGACCAAGTCGCGCTCGGTCTTGCGCGGTGCTCCGCGCTCGAGGCCGGCGATCACCTCGATTTGATAGCCGTTGGGCTCGGTCAGCCGCACCCGTTTGCCGCCGCCGGGCTCGTTCAGGGTCTCGATGCCCGAGGCGCCGGGCAGCCTCGCGAGCCGGTCGAGGTCGTCCTCGTCCACGGCATGATAGGCGAAGCCGATGAACTTCGTGCCGCCCTTGTGGGCGACGTGCAGGTGATGATGGCCGTCCGTCCCGCGCATATAGAGCGCATCCGGTGTGCGTTCGGCGCGGGTCAGTCCGAAATGGGTGAGGAATTCCTCCATCTCGTCGAGGTCGGGGGCCTCCATACGCGGAAAGGCGAAATCGGCGACCTTGATTGCGGGCATGGTTTCCTCCGAGACTTCGGGGCAACGCTATCCGTGCCGACCGTCGGTGAAAAGGAGGAAAGCATGTCCAAGCCACCCGTCCCCAGTCCGCGCGACCGTCTGCGGTCGTTCGCTCCCAAGCTGATCGACCTGACGGACAATGTGCTGTTCGGCGATGTCTGGGAACGGTCCGGCCTTTCCAAGCGGGACCGCAGCCTCATCACCTGTGCGGCGCTGGTGGCGCTGGGCCGCACCGAGCAGCAGCGCGGCCACTTCGCCCGCGCCATCACCAACGGCGTGAAAAAGGACGAGCTGATCGAGCTCATCACGCATCTCGCCTTCTATTCCGGCTGGCCCACCGCGATGTCGGCCGCCAATGTCGCCAAGGAAGTGCTCGAGGAGGGGGACAAGAAGTGAAGCTCTGCTATTTCAACGATTATCGTCTCGGCGTGGTCAGCGGCGAGACCGTCGTCGACGTCACCGATGCCGTGAAAGACATCCCGCACATCGACAAACGCGACCTGATCCTCGGCCTGATCGCGCGGTGGGAGTCCTACAAGTCCAAGGTCGAGAAGGCGGCCAGCGGCCGGGGCGTTCCACTCGGGGACGTGCGCCTGCGGCCGCCGGTTCCCAGGCCGGGCAACATCGTCTGCATGGCCGTCAACTACATGGAGGACGGCACGCTTGCGCAGAAGCCGCAGATCAACGCCTTCCACAAGGCCGCGACGGCGGTGATCGGCGATGGCGACACGATGGTGCTGCCGGACGTTCCGGCCACGATCTTCGAGGGCGAGGCCGAGCTCGCCCTGGTGATCGGCAAGCGCGCCACGCATGTGCCGCAGGCCGAGGCCATGAACCATATCTTCGGCTACACCTGCTTCATCGACGGCTCGGCGCGCGGCCTGCCGCCGCCGGGCAATGTCTTCTTCCAGATGAAGTCGCGCGATACTTTCGCGCCGATCGGGCCGTGGATCGTGACCGCCGACGAGATCGCCGACCCGCAGAACCTCGGCATCACGCTCACCAACAACGGGCAGGTGATGCAGAAGTTCAACACCGACGACATGGCGCACCGGATCCCGCGCTGCATCGAATGGGCGAGCTCGATCCATACGCTGGAGCCCGGCGACATCCTCGCCACCGGCACCAACCATCGCGGCCTCAACGCCTTCATGGACGGCGACAAGATCGAGCTCACGATCGAGAAGGTGGGCACGCTGCATGTCGGCGTGAAGGACGAGCTGAAGCGTACGTGGGCGCGCACCACGCGCTCGCAGCACAAGGACAAGGGCGGGGAAGGACCGCACACGCCGCAGCTCACGGGCAAGTACGCGCCGAAGCAGTCTCAGCCCTTGTAGCCGTCGCTGTCGAGATAGCGCTGCTCCTCGGCCGTGGTCGTGCGACCGAGGATGGCATTGCGATGGGGAAAGCGGCCGAAGCGCTGGACGATGTCGTGGTGATGCCTGGCGCGCGAGCGGGTCTGCTCGTCCAGCCATTCGGTCAGCGCAAGGCACTGCCGCTGATCGGCGATCGATTCGGAGTGGCCGAACGGCAGATAGAAGAAGACGGCGAGGTCGGCCGGCACGGCGCGATCATGGCCCGCTTCGATGGCGCTGCGGGCCGCCTTGCGGGCCACAGTGTCGGTCGCGTACATGGCGGGCGTGCCGCGGAAGGCATTGCGCGGGAACTGGTCGAGCAAAAGCACCAGGGCGAGCGCACCTTCCGGAGTTTCGAGCCAGCTCGAGAGGTCGCCGCGCTCGGCCGCGCGATAGAGACGAAGGAAGCTGTCGCGGAACCGGCGATCGAACGCGTCGTCCTTGGCGAACCACATTGCGGGACCCGCCTGCCGCCAAAAGTCCAGTATGGCGAGAGCATCCGGCGGGCCGGGAAATCCGGCGATGCTTGCGGTCATGGTCGCCCTCCCTGCCTGGAGAAGGGGAGGGTAACGAAAAGAGGCGCCGCGGAGAACCGCGGCGCCCTTTTTCGATCCGTCAGCAGATCGCTCCGGACAGTCGAAGTCAGTGCGTCAGGGCGGGCTTGGCGGCCTCGGCCTTGATCTCGATCGCACGGGGCTTCTTCTCCTCCGGGATCTCGCGCTGCAGCTCGATCGTCAGCAGGCCGTTGGTAAGGCTCGCGCCCGTGACCTTCACATGGTCGGCGAGCTGGAACCGGCGCTCGAAGTTGCGCCCGGCGATGCCGCGATAGAGATACTGCTTGCCTTCGTCGCCGTTCGGCGCGCTTTGGCCGGTGACCAGGAGCTCATTCTCCTTCTGGGTCACGTTCAGCTCCGACTCGGCAAAGCCCGCGACCGCCATCACGATGCGGTAGGCGTTCTCGCCTGCCTTCTCGATGTTGTACGGGGGGTAGCCGTTACCGGAAGCCTGGCCTGCCACGCTGTCGAGCAGGTCGAACATCCGATCGAAGCCGACGGTGGCACGATAGAACGGCGAATAGTCGAATCCACGCATATCAGTCATCCTCCTAGCTGAGCGATGTCAATGTCGCCGCCCCGGGATGGGCACGGCGGACAGTGAAAATCTAGGAACGATCGGCGGCGCTTCAAGGGCGGCGGATTGCCCTCCGGACCGGATTTTTCTCGCGGCGGCCTGCCGGCGGAAGATTTTGTCCCAAGCCCGAGAACCTTCGGAAATTCACGCCCTGGCGGACATGCGAAAAAGCACCAGATCGAACGTGTGACCGAGGTGGGAGCAATCCGTGGCCCAGACCGATCTTTTCTCGCCGAGTCCCTGGCGCCGCTTCCACGAACGGCACCCTGACGCGATCCTCTGGCTCCGGGCGGCAGCCCAGCTCTTCGCCATGGTCGCCCTCGCGGTCGGACTGCGCGCGCTGGTGTCATGAAGCACCTGCCGCTTTTCTTCGATCTGGCCGGTCGTACGGTGCTCGTGGTTGGGCAGGGGGCGGCCGCCGAGCGGCGCGCTGCGCTCGCACGGTCGGCCGGGGCGGTCGTGCGGCGCGCCGAGGCGATCGCGCCCGCGCATCTGGCAGGTGCCACGGCGGCCTTCGTGGCCACCGGCGATACCGAGAGCGACAGGACGGCGGTTGCTGCCATCCGAAGCGCCCGGCTGCCCGTGAATGTCGCCGACTGTCCGGCCCTCAGCGATTTCATCGTGCCGGCGATCATCGATCGGGACGAGGTGGTGGTGGCGGTCTCGACGGCCGGCACCTCGCCCACCCTGGCGACGGAATTGCGGGCGCGGATCGAAGCGCTGTTGCCCGAGCGGGTGGGGGCGCTGGCGCGGCTCGCGGCGTCGTTCCGTACCCAGGCCAACGCCTTGATCGGCGATCCGGCGCGCCGGCGTGCGTTCTGGCGGCGTCTGGTCGCGGGACCGGCGGGGCGTCTGATGCTGTCCGGTGACGAGGCCGGCGCGCGCCGCCTCCTGCTCGGGGATCTCGAGGCCGCGCGACATGCCGGCCGGCCATCCGGCATCGCCCACATCGTCGGGGCCGGGCCGGGCGATCCCGATCTTCTGACCTTGCGCGCGGCGCAGCTTCTGCAGGAGGCCGACGTCATCCTGCACGACGACTTGGTGCCGCCGGCGATCCTCGGCCGCGCACGGCGCGACGCCGAGCTGGTCTGCGTCGGCAAGCGCAAGGGGCGCGCAAGCTGGGCGCAGAAGGAGATCGAGGCCGAGATGATCCGCCGCGTCCGTGCCGGCGAGATCGTCGTGCGCCTGAAGGCGGGCGATCCGTTCGTGTTCGGGCGCGGCGGCGAGGAGATCGAGGCGCTGCGCGCGGCCGGCCTTCCGGTATCGGTCGTGCCGGGCATCACCGCCGCGCTGGGCGTCGCCGCCTCGGTCGGCATCCCGCTGACGCACCGGCGTATCGCGTCCGCCGTCACTTTCGTGAGCGGCCATGCCGCGGCGGGGGCCCGGACGTCCGCCTGGCCGACGCTGGTCGCCCAGGGCCACACGGTCGCCGTCTATATGGGCGCCACGGAAGCCGTGTCCGTGCGCGACCGCCTGCTGGACGCCGGCGCGTCCCCTTCGACGCCGGTCGCCATCGTCGAAAACGGCACCCGACCCGATGAGCGCGTTTCGGTCGGACGTCTTTCGGATCTGGCGCGGCTCGCCGTCTCTCACACCTCCCGCGGCGACGCCGGTCCCAGCCTCATCATCGTCGGCGAGGTCGCGGCCTTCGCCGATGTCCGGCAACAACCTCTTGCTCAGGTGTCGTGATGGCCAAGAATCTCAGCGGCGACCTCCAGATCGCGTCTGCAAACCGCCTCGCCGACGGCATGGTGGTCTTCCTCGACGAGGCCGGCCAGTGGACCGGGCGGCTCGACCGGGCCGCGGTGGCGCGCGACAGGCGGGCGGCCGAAATCCTGCTCGAGCGCGCCCGTGTCGAATCCTTCACGGTCGTCGACCCCTTCCTGGTGGCGGTGGTCGAGGACGAGGCGGGGCACATCGAGCCGCTGTCGCTCAGGGAAAAGATCCGTGCCTCCGGCCTCACCTTCGCGGCCATCGCCGCCGAAGCGGTGCGCTATGCCTGATACGCATTTCTATCGCTACGACGAGTACGACCGCCGGCTGGTGGCCGAGCGCGTCGAGCAGTTCCGCGACCAGGTGCGCCGCCGTCTCGCCGGCGAGCTGACGGAGGAGCAGTTCAAGCCGCTGCGGCTCACCAACGGGCTCTACCTGCAGCTTCATGCCTACATGCTGCGGATCGCCATTCCCTACGGCACGCTGTCGTCACGCCAGTTGCGCAAGCTTGCCGAGATCGCTCGCAAGTACGACCGCGGCTACGGCCATTTCACCACCCGCCAGAACCTGCAGCTCCACTGGATCAAGCTCGAGCAGGCGCCGGATGCGATCGCGGCGCTGGCCGAGGTCGACATGCATTCGATCCAGACCAGCGGCAACTGCGTGCGCAACACCACGGCGGATCATTTCGCCGGCGCGGCGGCCGACGAGATCGAGGACCCGCGGGTGTGGTGCGAGATCGTGCGCCAATGGTCGACGCTGCATCCCGAATTCAGCTTCCTGCCGCGCAAGTTCAAGATCGCCATCACCGGCTCTCCCAACGACCGCGCCGCGGTGCGCGTGCACGATATCGGCCTCAGGCTCTGGCGCAACGACGAGGGCGAGGTCGGGTTCGAGGTGATCGTGGGCGGCGGCCTTGGGCGCACGCCGATGATCGGCAAGACGCTGCGGGAATTCCTGCCCAGGGACGAGCTGCTCGCCTATCTCGAGGCGACGCTGCGCGTCTACAACCGCTACGGCCGGCGCGACAATCTCTTCAAGGCGCGCATCAAGATCCTGGTGCACGAGATCGGCGCCGAGAAGATGCGGGAGGAGGTCGAGGCCGAGTACCGGTCCATGAAGGACAGCGCCCTCAAGCTCGCTCCCGAGACCGTCGAAGCCATCGCGCGACAGTTTGCACCGCCGCCGCTTCGGCCCGGGCGCACGCGCGTTCCGGAGGTGGAGGCGTTGAAGCTCGGGGACCCTGACTTCGCGCTCTGGCTCAAGTCGAACGTGGCGCCGCACCGCGTGCCGGGACACGCGATCGTGACGGCCTCGCTGAAGCCCGCCGGCGCGCCGCCGGGCGATGCCAGCGCGGCCCAGATGGAAGGCGTGGCCGATATCGCCGACATGTACAGCTTCAGCGAGATACGCGTCAGCCACGAGCAGAACCTCGTGCTGCCGCACGTCGCGATCGAGGATTTGCCGGCCGTCTATCGCGCGCTCGGCCGGCTGGGATTTGCCGAAGCCAATGTCGGCAAGATCACCGATATCATCGCCTGCCCGGGGCTCGACTACTGCTCGCTCGCCAACGCCCGCTCGATCCCGGTGGCGCAGCGCATCTCCACTCGCTTCGCCGCGCTCGCGCGGCAGCACGATATCGGCGATCTGAAGATCAAGATCTCCGGCTGCATCAACGCCTGCGGCCATCACCACGTGGGCCATATCGGCATCCTGGGCGTCGACAAGAACGGCGTCGAGCTCTACCAGATCAGCCTCGGCGGCGACGTCGATTTCGGGCAGACCTCGCTCGGCACGATCCTCGGCCCGGCCGTACCGGCGGACCGGGTCGTCGAGGCGGTGGAGGCGCTGGTCGCCGTCTACCTCGACGCCCGGAGGGCAGGCGAGCGTTTCGTCGACACGTACCGACGTCTCGGCATCCAGCCGTTCAAGGAGCGTGTCTATGCCGCTGTATAGGGAAGGTTCCGCGGCGCCGGTTGCCGATGACGGACCGGCGCCGGCGCCGCTTGCCGATTGGCTCGGCGACCGCCGCGGGTCCGCGGTGGCGCTCCTCAACACCGACGACGCGGAGGCGCTGCGGCCGCATCTCGCGGCGCTGACGCTGATCACGCTGCATTTCCCCAAGTTCAGCGACGGTCGCGCCTACAGCCAGGCCCGCATCCTGCGCGAGCGGTTGGGCTATGGCGGCGAGTTGCGCGCGGTCGGGAACGTCCTGCAGGATCAGCTCCCGTTCCTGCTGCGGTGCGGCTTCGACTCGTTCGAGAGCGAGCAGAAGGGGTTTGGCGAGGCGCTGCTCAAGGCGCGCACCCTGTTCAGCGTCGTCTATCAGCCCACCGAGGATGGCCGGCCGACGGCCTCGCAGCTTCGCTTGCTCGGCCGCCGCGTCATGCTCGCGGCGGCGGAGTGACGTCGGGCTGCGTCGCCAGCCATGTGCGCCCTTCTTCTACCTTCCGGAAGATCCTGAGCGGTCGTTTCGCGCCGCCGAGATTGGCGAAACGCCTGCCGAGGATGAAGTCCTCGTCGGAGCCGACGACGAGGGCGATCGGACCGCGCGGCTCCATGCTGGCATAGGCGCTGACCCGGGCGCCGAGAACCATCATGTCGTCGTCACTGATCGAGAACCGGGCCTTGGATGCATCGAACAGCTTTGCGTAAGGCATCGCGTCGTCGACGGCCACCTTGTCGAAATAGTCGAGGATCTCGCTCAGGCCGACGAGACCTTCAGCATTGGTATGGACGAGGCGCCGGCTGTGGTCGATGTCGATGCGAAGAGGCACGGCAACTCATTATGATGATCGCCGGCCAAACGACAAGCCTCAGCTCCGCGCCACCTGCGCGGCCACGCACAGCCATCGACCGTCGCGGCGCGCATAGATGTCGGTGTAGCGGCCCTTGCCCGACCGCCCGTCCGGCAAGGTGTAGGTCGTGCGCGCGTGCACGATCGCGAAGTCGCCCATCAGGCGCACATTGACGTCGTGGCAGGCGAGATCCCTGATCTTCACCGGCGGGGCGATCTGCTTCAGGAAACCCTGCTTGTCGACGAGCGAGCCATCGGGGTTCGTGTTCAGGAAATCCTGCGACAGGATCTCCTCGAAACGCCTGGCGTCGCCGTTCTGCACCGAGGTGATGTAGTCGCGGTTGAGCGCCTGAAGCGTTTCCAGGTCGTTCATAGCCTCACTCCTTCATGGGCGAGCAGCCATTGCTTGCGATCGAGGCCGCCGCCATAGCCGGTCAGGCTGCCGTTCGAGCCGATCACGCGATGGCAGGGCACGACGATGCTGATGGGGTTCTGCCCGTTGGCAAGGCTGGCCGCCCGCACTGCCCTGGGCTTGCCGATGCGTGTCGCGAGCTCGGCATAGCTGATGGTCGTGCCGTCCTTGATCCGGCGCAACGCGCGCCAGACGCTGGTCTGGAAGGGCGTGCCGCTGGTGGCGACCGGAAGGCTGCGCAAGATCGCGATATCGCCCGCAAAGTAGCGCCGCATGGCCGACGTCAGACTGCCGGGATCGCGCGCGGGCGTCAGGGTGTAGCGCGCCTTGCCGTAGAACCGGTCGAGCAGGCGCTTCAGGCGCGCCTCGTGGTCGGTCCAGTCGATGGCGCGCAGCTTGGCGTTGCGGTCGGCGAGCACGATCAGTTCGCCGATCGGTGTGGCCAGCCGGTCGATCAGCAGCGAAAGCGGCTCAGCCATGCGAGGCCATCCTGAGATGCTGGGCGGCATAGGCATGCCAGGGACGCCATGCCGGGGGCGCCTGCTCGTCGAGAGAAGCCCCGACCGTATCGCGGTCCCAGTCGCCGGGCGCCCGCAGGCCGGGCCGCTTGGCGATCAGCGGCGCGAGCCTGGGGTCGCGGGCGAGATGGCTGCCGATCGTGGCGATGTCGGCGCCGAGGTCGAATACGCGCTTCACGCGGGCCACGATCGCCGGAAGAGCGCGCACCTCCGGAAAGCGGATGGTGACGGCGACCGCATGGCGCTCCGGCAGATGGGCGACGGCGACGCTGCCCGTCCTGCCGTCGAGCTCGATGATGCGATGCCAGACATCGCCCTCGACATGCTCGACGCGCCGGTCGGCGCGTGCTGCCAGCGCATCGAGCATGCCGGGCCAGTCGTAGGGCGGGCGGTAGGAGAGGCGCAGGGTGACGCCTTCGGCCGCGGAAGTGTCCGAGCTCCCTTTTGCCCCCTTGCGGGCGCGCCGCAGCGCGCTCGGCGGCCGGCCGAACATCTTGCGGAAAGTCTCGTTGAACCGCCGCACGCTGCCGAAGCCTGCCGACAGGGCGACCTCCGTCATGGGCAGATGCGTATCGTGGATGAGGTGCTTGGCGAACAATACGCGCCGCGTCTGGGCGACCGCGATGGGCGAGGCGCCGAGATGCTGCTGGAACAGGCGGCGAAGCTGCCGGCCGCCGACCCCCAGCCGTTCCGCCAGCGCCTCGACGCCGGCTTCGCTTTCGTCGAGTGCGCCCTCGGCGATCAGCTTCAGGGCGCGGCTCACCGTATTGGAGGTCCCGCGCCAGAAGGCGAGCTCCGGAGCGATCTCCGGCCGGCACCTGAGGCAGGGTCGAAAGCCCGCTTCCTGGGCCGCGGCGGCGGAGGCGAAGAAGCGGCAGTTCGCGAACTTCGGCGTGCGGGCCGGGCAGATCGGCCGGCAATAGATGCCGGTCGAGGTGACGCCCACGAAGATGCGGCCGTCGAAACGGGCATCGTGGGTCTGGAAAACGCGATAGCAGGCTTCGCGGTCGAGGAGTTCCCGGGAAGGTTCCATGCCGGGAATCATTCCATTTCCCTCGGTCCGGTGCTGGCGGTTTTCGGACATCATTGATCGGTTCGGCTGCTGCCGAAGCTTCGGCATCGGGTCCTGCCTATCGTCGGGACATCGACTTTAGCAACAGGAGGAACCCATGGTCGATGTGAAGAGCGCGAACGGCGGGCTCGTGGTGACGGCTTTCTGGGAAGCCAAGGCGGGCGAAGCGGATGCGGTCCTGGACATCCTGAAACGCTTCCTGCCCCAGGCCCAACGGGAGCCGGGCGTCGAGGCTTTCCAAATCCACCAGTCCCTGACCGAGCCGGCGAAATTCTTCTTCTACGAGGTCTTCCGGGATGAAGCCGCGTTCGGCGCCCATCAGCAGACCGAGCACTTCAAGACCCTGATCCAGGGGGAGGCGCTGCCGAGGCTCGCCAAACGCGAGCGCGCCCAGCATCGCTTCGTCTGAGGCACAGTCTGAGGCGCAGAAATGTCACAGATCCGGACCTGGAGCCGGGTGAGATCCCCGGCTCCGCTGTGACAAAGCGATCTGCCGTCGGGCAACCTTCGCGCGTGCGCTGCCGTTTTCCTGCCGTGATGCCTCCCGGAGGACGCGCATGAACGCCATCATCTACCTGGTCGGGCTCGTCGTGATCGTCATGGCGATCCTGTCTTTCATCGGCCTGCGCTGATCGCCCCAGAAAAGGAGAGAGCCATGTCCGACGTGGTTCCGGCCGCCGACGTCGCCGTTCGCGCGCCGCGGTTTCAGTATCTCGAATGGGGCCCTGTCATCGCCGGCGCCATCGGTGCGGCGGCGATCTCGTTCGTCCTGCTGACCTTCGGCTCGGCGCTGGGCCTGTCGGCGATCTCGCCCTATCCGTACCGTGGCCTGTCGGCCCCCACCTTTCTGGTTGTGGCGACGCTCTACATCGCCCTGGTGCAGGTCTGCAGCTATGCCGCCGGCGGCTATCTGGCCGGCCGGATGCGCACGCCGTGGGCGGACGGCGCGGAGACCGAGCGCCATTTCCGCGATGGCGCCCACGGTTTCGCCGTCTGGGCCCTCGGGCTGGTCATCTCGGCCGCGGTTGTCGCATCGGGCGTCGGCGGCGCGGCCAAGACGGCGATCGAGGCAACCTCGGCCGTGACGGCCGGTGCAGCGGGAGGCGCAACAGGCGCCGCGACATCGTCGGTGCCAAATCCCGCGCAATACGCCACCGACCTCCTTTTGCGGCCGTCTGCCAATGCTCCAGCCAACGCGACACAGAACGAGGGTGCGGTCGATCCGGCTTCCCTTGCACGAGTCTTCACCCGCAGCCTGGCCAGCGGCTCGTTGTCCGACGAAGACAAGGGCTATCTCGGGGCAGTCGTCGCACGGCAGACCGGCCTGTCGCAGGCCGACGCCGAGAAGCGCGTCGACGGAGCTTATGCCGAGGCGAAGAAGGCCGAGCAGAAGGCGCGCGACCTCGCGAACGAGGCACGCAAGAAGACTGCGCTGGCGGGCTTCCTGACCGCCGCCACCTTCGCGGTCGCCTGTGCCGCGGCCTGCGTCGCCGCAGGCCTCGGCGGGCGCGATCGGGACGAGAAGAGCGTCAGGTACTGGCTGGGCGCCGCGCGGTTCTGGTAGGTCGCGTCCGAACTCCGCCAGCGCCCCGCGCCGTCGGTGTCATTCTCGTCCCAAGAGGAGGGACGAGGATGATCGATATTGAAGTGCAGGATTTCGTGACTAGGTTCGCCGCCGCCTGGGCGGCGCGGAGCGGCGAGGCTTTCCTCGCGCTCTGGCATCCGGAGGGCTGGCTGCATTCGCCGCTCTACGACCGGCCGGTGGCCGGCCGGGAACTGGGCCGGCTCACGGACGTCGTGAAGGAGCATGCGCCCGACAGCGTTTGGCAACTGCTCGATTGGACAGCCCGCGGCGATATCGTGATCATCGAATGGCAGAACACCCGAACGGCGGGCGGAAAGCGCTTCGACTGGCGCGGCGTGGACAAGTTCCGCCTGCGCGACGGCAGAATCCTCGAAGAGCGCGTCTATGCGGACACGGCCTCGCTGCGGGCGGCGGCGAAGGGGGAACGCCTCGAGGCGATCATTCGTCTTTGATCACGGTCGTTGGCCGGCGTGGCGATCCGCCGATGCGGTAGGCACAGCGGCGTGCGCCCGCCAGGACGTGATCGATCCGCTCGACCGTGACACCGGCGCCGAGCACGGCACGAAAAATCGCGAGCTCCGAGCGGCAAAGGCCCTGGCACGCCGCCGCGGCGGCACAGATCGGGCAATGGTCCTCGACGAGCAGGTACGTTCCTTTCGCCTCTTCGACCACGCTCGCCATATAGCCTTCGCGGTTGCGCATCGCTGCGAGCGCCGTCAGCCGCTGGCGCAGCGAACGTCCGTTCCCGACGGCCTTGCGATAGTCGGCGAGCGCGGTGCGGCGACGGTGCTCGATCAGCCTTTCCAGTCCATGGTCGCCGAAGATCGCGCGTGTCGAACGCAGGAGTTCGAGGGTGAGGTCGGAATGACGGTCGGGAAAGCGGCCATGTCCTCGCGCGGTAAGGCCCCAGTATCGCCTCGGCCGTCCCCAGCCATGACGACGGTTTTCCGCTTCCACGAGGCCGGCGGCCTGCAGCTTGAGCAGATGCTGCCGCGCGCCGGTGGATGTCATGCCGAAACGCCGGCCGACCTCGGCCGCGGTCTGCGGCCCGCGTGTCTTGAGGTGAAACAGGATGCGGTCCCGCTGACGGTCGCTGACTTCGGCTTGACTCATGTCGCCGTTATTTTAGAAAGGAATTACTACCTAAAATAACCTGCACGTCGATCGTCGGCAACCGTGCACCGGGTCTTGAGAGGAGGCGATCGTCATGGAGGGTGCAGCAGACGCGGGGTGGCGGTCGCTTCTCCGGCCGGCGTGGATGCCGACGCTCGCCGTGCTGCTGTGCGGCGTGCTGCTGCAATCCATGAACGTGCTGATGCTATCGACGGTCCTGCCCAGCATCGTCGGCGAGCTGGGCGGCGTCGACATGATGAGCTGGCCCACGACGGCCTACCTCGCCTCGTCGATCACCGCCGCGACCTGTGCGGCGATGCTGGCCACCATCTTCGGCGTGCGCGCGACCTACTGCACCGGCGTGACGATCTTCGGCGTGGGTGCACTTCTTTGTTCCACGGCGCCGACGATGGGCTGGATCGTCGCCGGTCGTCTCGTGCAGGGCTTCGGCGGCGGACTCGAGGCAGCGGTGGCCTATGTCGTGGTGCGCCGCGCGCTCCCCGAAGCCGTCTGGGCGCGGGCGATCGCCCTGGTGTCGGGAATGTGGAGCATGTCGGTCCTGCTGGGGCCGCTGGTCGGCGGCCTCTTTGCGCGGCTCGGCGACTGGCGCGGCGCCTTCGTCTCGGTGGCGGCCATCGCGGCGCTGCTGGTCGTGGGCGCGTTCATCGTCCTGCGGTTCGCTGCGCCGGATGGAAGGTCGCCGACGCCGCGCATGCCAGCCGCGCGCGTGGCTCTGATTTGCCTCGCCATCGCCGCCACCTCGGCGGCGTCTACGGTCGTGGCACCGCTCGCCAAGGCCGGGCTGATCGCGTTCGCAATCCTGTCGCTCGCCGTGATGCTGCGGCTCAATCGCGATGCCGTCATGCCGCTCCTGCCGCGGGACTCCTTCCGCCTGAGCACGCCGACCGGCATCGGCCTGTGGCTGGCGCTGCTGCTCTGCATCACCTTCAGTCCGCTGCAGCTCTACGTGCCGATCTTCCTGCAGCGCCTGCACGGGCTCGATCCGCTGGCCGCCGGCTACGCCGTCGCCGGCGCCTCCATGGGATGGACCGCAGCTTCCCTCGCGACCGCCGGAGCGGCCGACGTCTGGCGCGATCGGCTGATGCAGACCGGACCGGTCGTCATGGCGGTCGGCCTGCTGGGCATAGCACGGCTCATGCCGGCATCCGGATCGGTCTGGCTCTACGTTGCCATCGCGGTCGTGGGCGTCGGCATCGGCCAATGCTGGCCGTTCGTGGCGCATCGGGTCATGAGCGGAGCGCAATCGGGCGATGAAACCGTCGCCGCGTCGTCGGTGCCGACCGTGCAGCAGATGGGTTTCGCCCTGGGCGCGGCGCTTGCCGGCCTCGCGGCGAATGCCAGCGGCCTCGGCAACGAGGC
This sequence comes from Enhydrobacter sp., assembly GCF_030246845.1. NCBI lineage: Bacteria > Pseudomonadati > Pseudomonadota > Alphaproteobacteria > Hyphomicrobiales > Enhydrobacter > Enhydrobacter sp. Next base: position 5,170,001 of record NZ_CP126889.1, on the reverse strand, counting down.
CGCTGGCGATCGTACGGCCGAGGCTGCCTTCTGGGTGCCGGCGAGTTTCGTCCTGCCGGCAGCCCTTGCCTGTCTCGCCAGCCTGCGGCTGAACCGCTGACGGTCGATCACTCCGCCGCGGCCCGCGACGTCTCGGTCCACGGCCCGACCTCGAGGAAGGTGCTCTGGTAGGTGGCGCCTTCGCCGATGTCGGTGTAGCGGTCGGAGCAGAGCATATTGACCGTGCCGGACAGCGCCTCGCCGGTCGGGCGCTGGCCCGGCACCAGCACGACTCCGGGCCGCACCTCGTCGCTCACGCGCAGGAGGAGGCCGACCTCGGCGCGGTCGTTGAACAGGCGGACATTGCTGCCGTCCTTCAGGCCGCGCGCGGCCGCATCGTCGGGATGAAGGATGCAGAACGGCGTGCCCTCGCGCTTGCGCAGGAAGGCCACGCCGGAGAAGGCGGTATGTGCCTGGAAATAGCCTGGCGCGGTGAGAAGCCGGAGCGGCCACTTCTTGGCGTCCGCCGTCTCGATCGGGTCTTCGTTCCAGTCCGGCATCGGCGGCAAACCCTGCCCGGCAAGCTGCGCGGAATAGAATTCGAGCTTGCCCGACGGCGTCCTGAACGGCTGGCCGTCCGTCTCGTGGGCAATGTGCACCGGCGTGCCCGCCAGCAGCTTTTCCGGGTCGGCCTTTGCAGCCGGGCCGGTGGCGCCCTCGAACAGCTTCTTCACGGCTTCCCGCGGCGGGAGGGTGAAGATGCGGTCGGTGAGTCCCATGCGTTGCGCGAGCGCCTGCGCAACATCGAAATTGGATCGCGCCTGGCCGCGCGGCTCGGCCGCCTTCTGGCCCCATTGCATCCAGTAGGCGCCATAGCCGCGGTAGAGATCGTCGGTCTCGAGGTAGCTCGCCGCCGGCAGCACAATGTCGGCAAACTTCGCCGTGTCGGTGAGAAAGGGATCGTGCACCACGGTGAAGAGATCCTCGCGCGCAAGGCCCTGCCGGACCTTGTGCACCTCGGGGCAGGTCACGGCGGGATTGTTGGCCGAGATGTAGAGGGCGCGGATCGGCGGGTCCTGCATGTTGAGAAGGGCGTCGCCCAGCCGCAGATGATTGACCATGCGCGACGTCGCCGGACCCGACGGCTTGCGGATCGCGTTGTAGTTGAGATCGCAGGACGCGGCGGTGAGGAGGAGGGCGCCGCCGCCCCTGACGCCGTAATGGCCGCTGACGCCCGGCAGCAGCGCCACGGCGCGCAGCGCCTGGCCGCCCGCGGCAAGCCGCGTCATGCCTTCGCCGAGACGGATGAGCGCCGCCTTCGCCCGCCCATACATCGCCGCGAGCTTCTCGATGTCGGCGACGGCGAGTCCGGTGATCTCCGCGACGCGCGCCGGCGTGAACCGGGGCAGGATCTCGCGCTCGACGCGCTCGAAGCCCAGCGTGTTCGTCGCGATATAGTCGCGGTCGACAAGGCCGTCGCGGACGAGGATGTGCATCACGCCCAGCGCGAGCGCCGCGTCGGTGCCGATCCTGATGGGAAGGTAGAGGTCGGCGGCCTTGGCGCTGCGCGTGCGGCGCGGGTCGATGACGATCAGGGGAACGCCGCGCGTTTTCTTCTGCTCCTCGACCAGCGCCCAGAAATGGACGTTGGTCGCCGCGAGATCGGCGCCCCAGGAGATTACGAGATCGGAGTGCACGACCGTCTCCGGATCGGCCCCGCCGACCGGCCCCACCGTCAGGTCCCAGGCGGTCTCGCAGCACGTGTCGCAAACGGTGCCGGCCTGCAGGCGCGACGCTCCCAGCGCGTGGAAGAGCCCGTTCACCAGCCCCCGGTTCATCAGGCCCTGGTGCGCGGAGTAGGCATAGCCCAGCAGCGCGAGCGGCCCGCTTTCGTTGACGATCGCCTTCCACCGGGCACTGATCTCGTCGAGCGCCGCGTCCCACGAGATGGGCTCGAACTGTCCGGCGCCCTTCGGACCGCTGCGCTTGAGCGGCGTCAGGATGCGGTCCGGCGAGTTGACGTTGTCGGCGTCGCGGTTGACCTTGCCGCAGGCGAAGCCGGCCGTATAGGGATGATCGGGATCGCCCTGCACACGGACCACCTTGCCATCCTCGACATGCGCGATGAGCGAGCACATGTCGGGACAATCGTGTGCACAGACGACGCGTACTCTTTTCACCAACCGTCTCCCGAGAGAAGGAAAACGGCAGTGTATCAGAGGCTCGCGGAAATGCCGGCCCTACTTCTTCTTGGCCCTGGCGGCGCCCTTCGCCGGCACCACTTCCGGCTTGGTCCCGGAGGCTTTCGTGCCGGCGCCCATCGCGCTGGTGGCCGAGCCCGTCATGCCGAAGCGGTCCTTGAAGCGCTGCACGCGCCCGCCGCGATCGACGCTCTGGCGCACGCCCGTCCAGGCGGGGTGGGTCTTAGGATCGATGTCGAGACGCATGGTCGCGCCTTCCTTGCCCCAGGTCGACTTCGTCTTGAACGACGAGCCGTCGGTCATCACCACGTTGATCTCGTGGTAGTCGGGGTGGATCTTCTCTTTCATAAGCTTCTCCGGCGCCTGTGGGCCGATTTCCGACCGGCCTTGCGCAATGGCGGCCGCTGTATAACGGCCCTGGGGTGTGTCCACAAGCCCGGTTGTCGGGCCTTTCCGACGCTTGTAGACCGGCCGGCGTCATGACCGATTCAGCCTTTGAAAGCCTGGCGGACAGCCTCCTGGAAGCCCTGGAGGAGGATATCGGCGACCATGCGGAGGCGGAGCTGCAGGGCAGCGTGCTGACGGTGGAAGGCGAGGGCGGTACCTGGATCGTCAATAAACATGCACCCACCCGGCAGATCTGGCTGAGCTCACCGAGGTCGGGCGCACGCCATTACGCCTTCGACCCCGGGTCGGGATTGTGGCAGGACACGCGCGGAAGCGGCGATCTGCTCACCACCCTTTCGGAGGAGCTCGGCGTTGCTTTGAGATGGCGGCCGGCATGAACCGATTTGCAGGACTGAGACTGCTCGGTCCCTATCTGCGGCCTCACCGCGGCCGGGTGGCGCTGGCCTTGCTGTCCCTCGTTGTCGCGGCGGGCACGGTGCTGGCCTTCGGCGCCTGCCTGCGGGCGCTGATCGATCGCGGATTCAGCCACGGTCAGCCGGCCGTTCTCGACTATGCCCTGGCGTCGGTGCTGGTGGTCGCGGCCGTTCTGGCGCTCGCCTCGGGCTCGCGCTTCTACCTCGTCTCCTGGCTCGGCGAGCGGGTGGTGGGCGACTTGCGGCGCGATCTCTTCGCCCATGTCGTGCGGCTCGGGCCGGCCTGGTTCGAGATCAAGCGGTCGGGCGACGTCATGAGCCGCATCTCCTCGGACGCCCAGCTCATCGAGCAGGTGATCGGCTCCTCGGCCTCGGTGGCGCTGCGCAACACACTGATGTGCCTGGGCGGCATCGTCATGCTGGTGGTCACCAATCCCAAGCTCGCCGCGCTGGTCCTCGCGATCGTGCCGGTGGTGGTGGCACCCATCATTCTGTTCGGCCGCCGGGTGCGGGCGCTTTCGCGCGAGGCGCAGGCACGCATCGCCGACCTCGTCTCGGAAGGCGCCGAGACTCTCGACGGCGTGCGCACGGTCCAGGCCTTTGCGCAGGAGGAACGGGCGGCCCGGCATTTCAGCGCGGCGACGGAACTCGCCTTCGGGGCGGCGATCCAGCGCATCACGCGCCGCGCGATCATGACGACGCTGGTCATCTTCATCGTCTTCGCGGCAGTAGGCTTCTTGCTGTGGATCGGCGGCCAGGACGTGATCGCCGGCCGCATCACGGCCGGCGACCTCTCGGCCTTCGTTTTCTATGCCGTGCTGGTGGCGAGCTCGGGCGGGGCGATCAGCGAGACGATCGGCGACCTGCAGCGGGCGTCGGGCGCCGCCGAGCGGCTGTCCGAGCTCAAGGCCGAGCCGCCGGTGATCGTCGAGACCGATCGGCCGAAGGCGCTGCCGCAGCCTGTCCGCGGCGCGATTGCCTTCGACGAGGTGTCCTTCCGCTATCCCACCCGGCCGGAGACGCGGGCGCTCGATCGCTTCGACCTCGCCGTCGCGCCCGGCGAAACGGTCGCGATCGTCGGACCGTCGGGCGCCGGCAAGACGACGGTGTTCAACCTCCTGCTGCGCTTCTATGACCCCGAAGCCGGAGCGGTGCGCCTCGACGGCGTGGATATCCGCGAGCTGCGGCTGCGGGAACTGCGGCGCAACCTGGCGATCGTGCCGCAGGAGCCCGTGCTCTTCACGGCGACGGTCGCCGACAACATCCGCTACGGCCAGCCGGACGCCACCGATGCCGAGGTGAGGGCGGCAGCCGAGGCTGCCTCGGCGCTGGGCTTCGTCGAGGCCCTGCCGCAGGGCTTTGACACGCACCTTGGCGCGCGCGGCGTGCGGCTGTCGGGCGGCCAGCGGCAGCGCATCGCCATTGCGAGGGCGCTGCTCTGCGATCCCGCGGTCCTGCTGCTCGACGAGGCCACCAGCGCGCTCGATGCCGAGAGCGAGCTGGCGGTCCAGCAGGCGCTCGACCGGCTGATGCACAAGCGCACCACCCTGGTGATCGCGCATCGCCTCGCCACGGTGCAGAAGGCAGACCGGATCGTGGTGGTCGACGAGGGGCGGGTGGTGGATGTCGGCACTCATCTCGAGCTGGCCCGTCGCGATGGCCTCTATGCCCGGCTGGCCGAGCTGCAGTTCAACCTGTCTGCGGCCGCAAGCTGAAACTTTCTCAAAGAAAGTTATGGATTATCGTTTGTGCTCAGGTAATTGAAAGCCGGGCCGACATTCAGTCTTCGTCTAATTTGACAGTGGCAGGATTGAGCAATCGAGTCTTTCTTAGCCGACGGAGCCCGCCTTTCGTTCGGCGTCCAGTCGGCGCAGCTCGCGCCGCAGGATCTTGCCGGTCGTGGTGAGGGGCAGCTCGGCCACGAACTCGACTTCGCGCGGATATTCGTGCGCGGCGAGGCGGGTCTTCACGTGCGCCGCGAGGTCGGCCTTCAGCGCGTCCGTCGGCGCGATCTCCGGGCGGAGCTGGACGAAGGCCTTCACGATCTCGGTGCGCACCTTGTCGGGCACGCCGACGACTCCGACCATGGCGACTGCCGGGTGCTTCATCAGGCACTCCTCGATTTCGCCCGGGCCGATGCGGTAGCCGCCGGACGTGATCACATCGTCGTCGCGGCTCTTGAAGTAGACGTAGCCGTCCTCGTCGATCCGGCCGAGATCGCCGGTCAGCAGCCAGTCGCCGGCATATTTGCGCGCCGTCGCCTCGGGATTGCGCCAGTATTCGAGCATGACGATCGGATCGTGCCGCCAGCCGGCGATCTGGCCTTCCTCCCCGGGCGGCAGGACCTCGCCGTCGGGGCCCACGATCGCGACCTTGCGACCGGGGCAGGCGCGGCCGCAGGAGCCCGCGCGCACCTCGAACCAGTCCGGCGAGTTGAGCAGCATCATGTTCATCTCGGTCTGGCCGTAGCCCTCGGAAATGGTCGTGCCGAAGGTTTCGCGGCCCCAGGCCAGAAGCTCCTCGCCCATGGCCTCGCCGCCGGTGCAGACGGCTCGCAGTTCGTAGTCCCAACGCTCGCGCGGGCGGCCGACCTGCCGCATCATCTTGAGCGCGGTCGGCGGGATGAAGCTCACGCCCACCTTGTGCCGCGCCAGCAGGGCGAAGGCGCGCTCGGGATCGAACTTCGCGAATCGATGCGCCACGACGGGCGTGCCGTAGTACCAGGCCGGGAAGAGCGAATCGTAGAGGCCCGCGATCCAGGCCCACTCCGCCGGCGTCCACATGACCTCGTTGCCGCGCGGCCAGTGGCCGAGCCACTGCTCCACAGGCGGGATGCAGCCCAGCAGCATGCGATGGGCGTGCAGCGCGCCCTTGGGCTGGCCGGTGGTGCCCGAGGTGTAGATCAGGAGCGCGGGATCCTCGGCCGCGGTGTCGACCGTGGCGAAGCTTTCCGCGCCCGACTCGACCAGGCGGCCCCAGTCGAGGAAACCGTCGCCGTGCGCGCCCGCACCGATGACGATGATCGTCCGAAGATGCGGCAGGCGGTCGCGCACGGCCAGCAGCTTGGGCAACTGGCTCATCTCGGTGACGATCGCCGAGGCCTGGGCGTTGGCCAGCCGATATTCGACCGCCTCCTCGCCGAACAGGGTGAAGAGCGGCAGCACGACGCAGCCCATGCGATAGCCGGCGAGGTGGCTGATCGTGAGCTCCGCGCCCTGGCTCAGGAACACCGCCAGACGATCGCCTCTTTCGAGGCCGTGCGCGACAAGAGCGTTCGCGAGTCGCGAGCTCGCATCGAGGAGCTGGCCGAAGGTCCAGTGGCGCACGCTGCCGCCGGCGTTTTCCACAATCAGCGCCAGGGTCTCGCGTGGATGGCGCTCGCAGACGGCGCGGGCGATGTTGAAGCGGTCGGGCCGAGGCCAGCGGAACCGGCGCATCGCTTCTTCGTAGGAAAAACCGCGGGGAATCATGATGGAGGCCACTTTATGGCAGGTGGACCATCCCAAGCCAGCGGGAGTATCTTTTCGCCATGAGCCCGGACGACCATTCCTACGCACCGCCGGCACGCGCGAGAAGCGCGGAAGCGGGGATCACCATCGTGCCGTCGGTCTGCCCGCACGATTGCACCAGCACCTGTGCGCTCGATGTCGAACGGCTCGACAGCCGGCGCATCGGCCGCATCCGCGGCTCGATGCGCAACGACTACACGGCGGGCGTGATCTGCGAGAAGGTCGCGCGCTACGCCGAGCGCATCCACCATCCCGACCGGCTGATGAAGCCGCTGCGGCGGACGGGCCCGAAGGGCTCGAGGCAGTTCGCCGAGATCTCCTGGGCCGACGCGCTCGACATCGTCGCCGAGCAGTTCATCGCCAGGGCGCGCCGGCACGGCAACGAGACGATCTGGCCGTATTTCTACGCCGGCACGATGGGCCTGGTGCAGCGCGACGGCATCAACCGGCTGCGTCATGCGATGAACTACTCGCGCTGGTTCTCGACCATTTGCGTGACGCTCTCCGACACCGGCTGGATCGCCGGCGTCGGCGTCAAGCGCGGCGCCGACATGCGCGAGGTCGACGAGCATTCCGATCTGGTCGTGATCTGGGGCGGCAATCCCGTGAACACCCAGGTCAATGTCATGACCCACGCCATGCGGGCGAAGAAGCGCGGGGCGAAGCTGGTCGTGATCGATCCCTATCGCACCGGCACGGCCGAGCAGGCCGACATGCATCTCGCGGTACGGCCGAGCACCGACGGCGCGCTGGCGGTCGGCGTCATGCACGTCCTGTTCAAGGAGGGCTACGCCGACTGGGACTATATGCGGCGCTACACCGATGCGCCGGACGAGCTCGCCGCGCATGTCGCGACGCGGACGCCGGAATGGGCATCGCGGATCACCGGCCTTTCGGTCGAGAAGATCGTGACCTTCGCCCGCATGTACGGCCAGGCGAAGGCGCCCTTCATCCGCTGCCATCACGGCTTCAGCCGCACGCGCAACGGCGCGGCCAACATGCATGCGGCGAGCTGCCTGCCGGCCGTCACGGGAGCGTGGAAGGCGAAGGGCGGCGGCGCGCTCTATGGCCATACCTGCATGTATCCGCTCGACCGCACGCTGATCGACGGCCTCGACGTCGAGGACAGGTCGATCCGCGCGCTCGACCAGTCCCGGCTGGGGCCGATCCTGACCGGCGATCCGGAAGCCCTGAAGAACGGGCCGCCGGTGACCGGCATGCTGATCCAGAACACCAATCCGGCCCGGGTCTGTCCCGAGCAGGGGCTGGTCCACAAGGGGTTCAAGCGCGACGACCTGTTCGTCTGCGTGCACGAGCAGTTCATGACCGAGACGGCGGCGCTGGCCGACATCGTGCTGCCGGCGACCATGTTCCTCGAGCACGACGACTTCTACACCGCGAGCGGCCATACCTTCTTCCAGGTCACCAAGAAGGTGATCGAGGCGCCCGGCGAATGCCGCGAGAACCACTATGTCATCTGCGAGCTGGCGAAGAGGCTGGGCGCGCGGCATCGCGGTTTCGACATGACGGTGTGGGAGATCATGGACGAATCGCTCAAGGTGTCCGGCATGTGGGATGCCGAGACCAACTGGCAGAAGGGCGGACAGGACTTCCATCTCGGCTTCGAGACGTCGCATTTCCTCGACGGCTTCGCCTGGCCCGACAAGAAGTTCCGCTTCAAGCCCGACTGGGCGGCGTTCGGGCCGCGCGGCGCCAACATGCCGAAGCTGCCCGATCATTTCGACGTGATCGACAATGCGACCGCCGACAAGCCGTTCCGGCTGGTCGCGGCGCCGGCGCGGACCTTCCTCAACTCGACCTTCAGCGAGACGCCCTCCAGCTTGAAGCGCGAGGTGCGGCCGACGGCGCTGATGAACCCCGAGGATTGCGCCGCCATGGGCGTCGCCGAGGGTGACCGCGTCGAGCTGGGCAACGAGCGCGGCCGCACCATCGTGCATGCCCGGCCCAAGACCGGACAGCAGCGCGGCGTCGTGGTGGTCGAGGGCATCTGGCCCAACCGCAACTTCGAGACCGGCATCGGCATCAACGCCGTGACCTCGGCCGATCCCGGCTGGCCGCACGGCGGCGCCGTGTTCCACGACACGGCCGTCTGGATCCGAAAGGCCGCGTGAGCACCTTCCAGCCCGCGGCCAATCCCAGCATCGCGCAGACCCAGGCCGCGCGCGTGCCCGGCCGTGCGCACGTGGTGGTGATCGGCAACGAGAAGGGCGGATCGGGAAAGTCGACGACCGCGCTTCACATCGCGGTCGCCCTGATGAGCGACGGCGCATCGGTGGCGACCCTCGATCTCGACGCGCGCCAGGGAACGCTCAGCCGCTATATCGAGAACCGCATCGCCTACAGCCGCCGCAAGGAGATCGATCTGCCGACTCCGGCCCATGCGGCCGTCACGGTCTCGACCCTTGCCGATCGCGCCGCCGCGGAGGCCGACGAGCAGGCCCGCTTCGAGGAGGCCCTCGAGCCGCCCCTGCTGGGCGCCGATTTCGTGCTGATCGACACGCCCGGCAGCGACACTCACCTTTCCCGGCTCGCGCATACCTGGGCCGACACGCTGCTGACGCCGCTGAACGACAGTTTCATCGATCTCGATCTCCTGGCGCGCGTCGATCCCGACACGCTCAAGGTCGTGCGGCCGTCGGTCTATGCCGAGGCAGTGTGGAAGCAGCGGCAGATCCGGGCCGTCCAGGGCGGCCGCCCGGTCGACTGGGTGGTGATGCGCAATCGGCTGTCGTCGCTCGCCGCGCGCAACAAGCGCGACATGGGGACCGTGCTCGAGGCGCTCGCCCGGCGCATCGGCTTTCGCACGACCACCGGCCTCAGCGAGCGCGTGATCTATCGCGAGCTGTTCCTGAACGGACTGACGCTGCTCGACCTCAAGCGCGGCGGCAGCGGGCCCTCGCTCACCCTGAGCCATGTCGCCGCGCGCCAGGAGGTGCGCGACCTCGTCGCCGCGCTCAATCTGCCGCCGCCCGCGGCGCCTGCGTCATCGGACGTCCCGGCGACAGCAGAAGCCATGCCAGAGCAGCAAGCTGCAGGATGAAAAGCGCGCCGAACGCCCAGGTGTAGCCGTCGCGGGCGTAGCCGGTCGCTGTCGGCGGCCAGAGTTCCACGACCTTGCCCATCGCCCACTGGCCGACGAAGATCACGACGAAGACCAGGAGGTTGATGCTGGTGCTGACGCGGCCGGCATAGTCGGCCGGGAACGACGCCATGACCACCGGGAAGTACTGGATGGGATAGGCGCCCAGGAATCCGAACAGCATCCACGGCAGGGCGGGCTCGGCGGGCGGAAAGAAGGCGAGCCAGCCCGCAACCAGTGCGAACAGCAGGCTGACGAAGCTCGACGAGACGAAGTCGCTGATGCCGCGATGCCGCAGGAACTCCGCGATGAGGCCGCTCACCGCGAAACCCAGGGTCATGGCGGCCGTCGCGTAGAGCAGGATGTCGGCGCGCGCCGCCTGGTCGGACACGCCGCCCACGTCGCGCAGCCATGGCCCCATCCACAGCGTGATGCAGCCGATGAAGGCGAGCTGCTGGACGCAGAGAAGCGGCTGGATCCGCCAGTAGAAGCCGTCGGTCAGGATCGCGCCGGTGATGCGGAACTGCTCCGCCAGGGTGCCGCCTCTGCCCGACGGCGCGCGCTCGGGAACCGCGAGGTGGAGCAGCAGGGCGCCGAAGAGGGAGATGCCGGCCAGCCAGAAGAAGAGACCCTGCCAGCTCACGACCGACAGCGACCATTCGACCGGCAGGGTGGCGGCCATTGAGCCGGCGCCGCCGGCCATCATGTGGAACCCCGTGATCAGCCCCCAGCGGCGCGGCGGGTACCAGAGCGTGATCGCCTTCATCGCCGCCATCAGGCCGCCGGCGAAGCCGAGCCCGATCAGCCCGCGCGCCAGCACGAGCTGCGGCAGCGATGTCGCCACGGCAAACAGCGCCGATCCGAGCGCCGCAACGAGCATCAGCGTGGTCTGCAGGCGGCGCGGGCCGTAGCGATCGAGCGCGACGCCCAGCAGCGGCTGGCTGGCGGCGAAGAACAGGAAGAAGGCGGAGGTGAGCAGGCCGAGATCGGCCGCCGTCACGCCCACGTCGCGCTCCAGATAGGGGAAGATCACGGCATTCACGCCGCGCACGATGTAGGAGACGAAGTAGACGAACGCGAAAGGCAGGAAGACCTGCAGCAGCAGCCGCAGCGAGCTCGGATTGTCGCGGTTCATGTCAGGGCTTCTTGCAGTCCACGGCGATGCGCCGCGGCGTGAAGGTCGGCAAGGGCGACCTGTCTTTCGGCAACGGTCTTGGCCAGGCGCCGCTTGCCAGATGCCGCTCGATCACCGGGATGAGCTGCTGCAGCACGACCCAGGCGCGCTCGCGCACGCCGCCGGCGGTGTTGTGGATCGCGTCCTGGAACAGGTCGGGGTCGAGCGGCATATGGCGCGCGACATCGATGAAGGGCAGGTGATGGACCTCGGCATACTTGCGGAACACGCGGTTCTGGAAGGTCACAAGCCGCACCAGGTCGCGATAGCGCAGCGGATACTCGTTGATGTTGAGATCCTCGAGGATGTACTTGTGCGCGATCGGATTGAGCACGAGGCCGTCCTTCACCATCCACACGAACGAGGAGACGGCGAGCTCGCCGCCGACGGTGGCGAGGTCGGAGCGCATGCGGTCGAGATCGCGCACGATGTCGTCGAGATGCAGCGGCAGGCGCGGGTCGTAGATGTCCGGGTCGTTCTCGTCGAGGCCGGGCGGCATCACGATCTCGTAGTCGGGCTTGGGCCATTCGCGGCCGTCGAGGTTGCCGCCGGTATAGCCGACCGCCGCCTGGACGCGGCGGGCCAGCGCGGAGAATCGCGTGGCGACCAGCAGCCAGGTGGGCGGCGTCTCGACCTCGAGAGTGGGCTTGGGCGCCGTGCCCTCCTGCGGCAGGCCGGGAATGACGGTCGGCAGCCAGAACTGGTTGTGCCCCTCGTAATAGACGACGAGGTCGGGCCTGAGCGGCAGCACCTCGTGGCGCACGACCTCGGCAATATCCTGGGATGCGAGGCTTTCGCGGCCGGCATTGAGGGCTTCGAAATGAATGTCGAGGTGCTTCGACCTCGCCCAGAGATCGAGCCAGTGGCCGATATATTCCGGATAGGAGAAGGGCAGGAAATGGCCGCCTACCGTCGTCGATGCGCCGACGAACACGATGCGGATCGTGTCGGGCCGGCGCGGCTCGACGATCGGCGGTCCGCGCCAGCCGATCTGGTTGGTGACCAGCCGCAGCGGCGTGGTGACATTCGGCAGGAACCGGTAGCGTGGATAGGCTTTCCCGTCGGGCGGATCGTAGAGGTAGAGGATGCCCGGTGCCCGGCGCAGGAAGTCGTTGTGGCAAACGTCCTTGCCGGCAAAGACCGAGTTCCACGCCTTGAAGACGTCGGCGGGACGGAACGGCCCGTACTTCGCCGGATGATCCCTCACCTCGACGAACAGTCGCTGCCACTCGTCCGGCGGCTCGCTGCGATTGGGCAGCGGCGGCGGATCGTCGAAGAACCAGTCGCGCGACACGCCCGGCGCGAGAGGGACCTCGTCGCGCTGCTCGGCGGTGACGGCGTTGCCGACACCCTCGGGCAGCGGCAGCACGAGCAGCGGCAGGCCGTCGAGATGGCGGACGACGCCTTCGGCAATGACGGTGCTGACCAGGACCGAGGCGACCACCAGCAGGGCATCGATTGCTTTCAGAAGGGGCTCCAACGACGATTCATTGTTCGTGGCATTCGCAAGCGCGGCGCACCATATTCGACGCTCGGGAGAGGGTAAAGAATGGCCGAGGATCGCAAGACGCCGGCGGTCGGCAAGACCTCCAATGCCGTCGATACCTTCGTGCACGAGGTCGGGCGGCTGCCGGCCTCGCACGGCGGGCAGGGACACGGCCGGCTGCTGTTCGCCATGGATGCGACGGCAAGCCGCGAGCCGACCTGGGACCATGCCTGCAGCATCCAGGGCGAGATGTTCGTGGCCGCGGAAACGCTCGGCGGTCTCGACGTGCGGCTTGCTTTCTATCGCGGCTTCGACGAGTTCAAGGTGAGTCGCTGGACATCCAACGGTCGCGAGCTGGCGCGCCTGATGAGCGCCGTGCGTTGCCTCGCCGGGCGCACGCAGATCGGACGCCTGCTGCGCTATGCCGGAGAGCAGCGTCGCGAAAGCCGGCTCGATGCGCTGGTGTTCGTCGGCGACTGCTGCGAGGAAGATGTCGATCAGGTCGGCCACGAGGCAGGGCAGCTCGGTTTGCTCGGCCTGCCGGTCTTCGTCTTCCAGGAGGGGCAGGACCGCACCGCCTCGCGCCTCTTTCCGCAGATCGCCAGGCTGACGCGCGGGGCCTATTGCAGGTTCGACCGCAACAGCCCCGACCAGCTCAAGCGGCTGCTGGGCGCGGTCGCGGCGTATGCCGCCGGCGGGCGCGAGGCGCTCCTGAAATACGGCAGGGACAAGGGCGGCGTGGCGGCGCTGCTCACGAACCAGATGAGGTAGGCCGCGCGGTCAGGCGCCCAGCAGCCGCGCGGTCCAATTTCCGGGCAACACGCCGCCCAGCCAGACGGCGGCTTTGGTCCCTATGGGGAAGGCGATCCGCGCCTTGTTGCGGGCAAGGCCGCGGCGGATGATCGTGGCGGCGCGTTCCGCGGTCATGAGGAACGGCATCGGGAAAGGCGCCTGCGCCGTCATGCGGGTGATGACGAAGCCGGGACAGATCACGCTCACGCCCACGCCGCTCTTCCTCAGAGGGTAGCGGATGCTCTCGCCCCAGACGCGCACCGCCGCCTTGCTGGCGTTGTACGAGGCCGAGTAGGGCAGGCCGATGAAGCCCGCGAGCGAGGAGACGACGGCGATCTGGCCGCGCTTGCGTGCCATCATGCGCCCGACAAGAGGCTCGACTGTGTTCAGCACGCCGTCGAGATTGACCGTGATCGTGCGGCGAATGACCGAGAAGTCGTCGAGCGAGGAGTTGTCCTTGTCGATCGAGATGCCGGCGTTGGCGATCAGCAGGTCGACGGGATGCGCGTCGTCGAAGGCCGCGAGCCATTGGGCGAGGGCCGCGCGATCGGTGACATCGATCTGTCGGGCATCGACCGCTGCGCCCTTGGCGCGACAGGCTTCGGCAACGGTCCGCAGGCGCTCGCCGTCTCGTCCGTTGAGAGCCAGGGCGACGCCCGGCGCGGCATAGGCGCAGGCCAGCGCCTCGCCGATTCCGCTCGAGGCGCCGGTGATGACGATGCTGGTGAAGCTCATGGGATAACCTGTCGGCGCTTCGCATTGTGTGCGGGTGGGCCCGATACTAGAGTGGCGCGCCGCGTCGCGGCCAGTGGAGTCCAGGCGGAGTTGGATTGTTGATTGCAAGCATGACGGGGTACGCCCGGGCGCAGGGATCGGATGAACGGCGGCGCTGGGTCTGGGAGGCGCGCAGCGTCAACGGCCGCAATCTGGAGGTGCGCTGCCGCGTTCCGCAGGGTTTCGAACGCCTGGAAAATTCAGTCCGCGGCATGGTTGGTGCCAGGCTCCGGCGCGGCAACGTTACCGTTTCCCTCATCGCAGGCAGCGAACGGCTGGGCAAGCCGCTGCGCATCAATCGCGCCCTGCTGGCCGATCTCGCGCCGCTGGTCGAGGAGATGCGCAAGGCTGGTGCCGCCGCCCCGACGGCCGACGGCCTGCTGCGCGTGCGCGGCGTGATCGAGGAAGAGGAGGAAGGGGAGGAGAGCGAGGAAGCGCTCGCGGCACTGGACAAGGCGCTGCTTGCGACCCTCGACGAGGCGCTGACGGCGCTGGCGAACGCGCGCGCGGCGGAGGGCAAGGCGCTGGCCGGCGTGATCGGCGGCCATATCGACGAGATCGAGACGCTGTGCGGCCGCGCGACCGAGCGGGCGCAGGTGCAGATCGGCACCGTCCGCTCGCGCTTCCAGGCGCAACTGGAAGAGTTGCTGGAGCGGACGCCGGCTCTGTCCGAGGAGCGCTTCGCGCAGGAGGTCGCGCTGCTTGTCGGCAAGGCCGACGTACGCGAGGAACTCGATCGCCTTGCGGCCCACATCGGCCAGGCGCGCAGCCTGCTGGCGGAGGCGCGGCCGGACAATCCCGTGGGCCGCAAGTTCGACTTCCTCTGCCAGGAGTTCAATCGCGAGGCCAATACGCTCTGCTCGAAGTCGGCCGATATCGAGCTGACACGCCTTGGTATCGATCTGAAGGGAGCCATCGAGCGCATGCGGGAGCAGGTCCAGAATGTCGAATGACGCCGACGCGCCCGCGATCCAGCGCCGCGGCTTGATGCTGGTGCTGTCCTCGCCGTCGGGCGCGGGAAAGACGACCCTCTCGCGGCAGCTTCTGGGCAACGATTCGCAAATCCAGCTCAGCGTCTCCTTCACCACGCGCGAGAAGCGTCCGAGCGAGAGGGACGGCGTGGACTATCGGTTCGTCGACACCGCGACGTTCCGCGGCATGATCGAACGGGACGAGTTCCTCGAGCATGCGCGGGTCTTCGAGCACTATTATGGAACGCCACGTGCACCGGTCGAGACGGCGCTCAACGAGGGCCGTGACGTCCTGTTCGACATCGACTGGCAGGGCACGCAGCAGCTCAAGGAGAAGGGGCGCGAGGACCTGGTCACGGTCTTCATCCTGCCGCCGTCGACGCGCGATCTCGAACGGCGCCTGATCACGCGGGCTCAGGATTCGCCCGACATCGTGGCCAAGCGCATGGCGAAGGCGGCCGACGAGATGAGCCATTGGGCGGAGTACGACTACACGATCATCAATCGCGATATAGCCACCAGCCTGATCGAGCTGAAATCGATCCTGACCGCCGAGCGCCTGAAGCGCGAACGTCAGTACGGCCTTGCGGACTTCGTGAAAGCCCTGCGCGAGGGACGCTGATCTAGCCGCGCCCGAGCGCCCTCGCCAGCCGCACGAAATCGTCGACGGAGAGCTCCTCCGCGCGGGCCCTCGGCGACAGGCCGAGCCCTTCGAGGACAGCGACGGGGTCTCCGAACAGCCCCTGAAGCGAGCGGCGCAGCATCTTGCGCCGCTGCCCGAAGGCGGCGGCGGTCACGGTTTCCAGGGGGCCCAGATCCGACAGGCGCCGATCCGCCGGCCGGGGCACGAGTCGCGCCACCGCCGACGTGACCTTGGGCGGCGGCACGAACGCTGCCGGCGGCACCTCGAAGAGCCGGCGCACCTCGCAGACATGCTGGGCCAGCACCGAGAGCCGGCCGTAGTCCTTGGTGCGGGGCGGGGCGACCAGCCGATCGACGACCTCCTTCTGGAACATCAGCACCATCTCGGCGACCGCGTCGGCCGCGTGCAGCCAGCGGACCAGCAGCGCGGTTGCGATATTGTAGGGAAGGTTGGCGACGATGCGTCGGGGGCCCGGGCCGAGCGTCGCGGGATCGACCGCCAGGGCATCGCCCTCGCGAATCTCGAGGCGGCCGTCGGATGCCGCCTGCAGCTCGCGCAAAGCGCCGATGGCGCGCGCATCGACCTCGATGGCAACGACATGCTGCGCGCCCTCGATTAACAGGGCGCGCGTCAGGCCGCCTGGCCCCGGGCCGACCTCGACGACCGTCCCCTTGTCGAGCGGCGCGGCGGCGCGGGCGATGCGCCGCGTCAGGTTGAGGTCGAGCAGGAAATGCTGGCCGAGGCGCTTGCGCGCGTCGAGGCCGTGAGCGGCGATGGTCTCGCGCAGCGGCGGAAGATCGGCGATCCCGCCGTCAGGCGGCGGGCGCATCTCGGCTCTGCCGTCGCCGCGCCATGTCGTCGGCCATCGCCAGCGCGGCGATCAGGCTGCCGGCGTCCGCCCGGCCGGTGCCGGCGATATCGAGCGCCGTGCCATGATCGGGCGACGTGCGCACGAAGGGCAGGCCGAGCGTGACATTGACGCCGCCCGAGAAGTCGATGGTCTTGATCGGGATCAGCGCCTGGTCGTGATACATGCAGAGCGCCACGTCGTAGGTCGCGCGCGCGGCGGGATGGAACAGCGTGTCCGCCGGCGCCGGTCCCCGAACGTCGATGCCGTCCTTGCGCAACGCTTCGACCGCCGGCCCGATGATACGGATTTCCTCGTCGCCCATAGCACCCTGCTCGCCGGCATGCGGATTGAGGGCGGCAATGGCGAGCCGCGGCCGGGCAATCCCGAACAAGGCCTTCAATGCGCCAGCGGCGATGCGGCCGGTGCGGACAATGGCGGCGGCATCGAGCGTGCGGACGGCCTCGGCCAGCGACAAATGGATGGTCACCGGCACCACGCGCAATTCGGGGCAGGCCAGCATCATCGCGACCTCGACCGGCTTCGCGGCGGCGCGCGCGGCGAGGTCGGCCAGGAATTCCGTGTGTCCCGGATGGGAGAATCCCGCCTCCTGCAGCGTCTTCTTCTGGATCGGGTTGGTGGCGAAGCCCGCGATCTCGCCGGCCATGGCCAACGCCGCGGCGCGCTCGATCGCCTCGATTGTCGCCGGGGCATTGGCGGGGTCGGGACGGCCCGCCTGCACCGGGACGCGCAGGCGGACGGGCAGGACGGGCAGCGCGGAGGGGAAGGTCTCGATCGCCTGGTCCGGCCGCGCGATCTCTTTCAGCCGCGCGGCGAGGCCGAGGTGGCGGGCAAGCGTCTCGAGGCGGCCCGGATCGTCGAGCACGAAGAACGGCCGCGTCTCCTTCGTCCTCGCCAGCCATGCCTTGAGGCTGAGCTCACCGCCGATGCCGGCCGGCTCGCCCATCGTCACGGCGAGCGGCAGGGCAACCGTCACGACGGCCGCTTGATGTCGATGGTGGCGGCGCGGCGCATATCGCGCATGTAGCGGCGCGCGCCGGCTTCGACCTTCTGCAGCAGGATCTGTTGTGCGACCGCCTGGCGCGACGGCAGGCCGCCGGCGCCTTCCTTGCTGCACAACGCCACGACCTGCAGGCCTTCGGCCACCCGGAAGGGGCCTGCGGTGCCGCCCACCTGCAGCTTGGGGAGCTCCTCGTACATCTGCGGGTTGGCCCTGAGATCGCCCACTCGAACGCCCTTCAGATCGCCCGACGTCGCGCCCTTCAACGTTCGCGACTGGGCGTGCAGATCCTCGCATCGATGCACCGCGGCCATAGCCTTCTGGGCATCGGCCATGGCGTTGCTGGTTTCCTCGGGCGTTGCGTTGGCGGGCAGCGCCAGCGTCATCTGCACCAGGTTGAGACGCACGTCGTCCGGCCGTGCCGTGGCGAAGGGTCGGCGGTCGATGACATAGACGATATGCCATCCCGAGGCCGTTCGGATCGGCTCGGAGACCTGGCGCAGCGGCAACTTCTCGATCGCCGCGTCGAGCGCGGAATCGAGCGAGCCCGGCAGGATCCAGCCGAGATCGCCGCCGTTCCTCGCCGTCTGCCCCTGCGAGAATTGCTGGGCAAGGGCGGCAAAGGGAGCGCCGCGTCTGATCTGCTCGACGATCCGGTCGGCCGACCGGCGCGCTTCGTCCGCCTGATCGGGCCGGTCGATGGGGACGAAGATCTCGGCCACATGGGCCTCGGTCTTGCCGACATTCTTCCGCACGCGATTCAGGGCATCGTCGATCTCGGTGTCGGAGACGTCGACGTGCGGCCGTATCTTGCGGCGGACAATCTTCGCCCAGGCGATCGATGCCTCGATCTGCTGTGCCGCGATGTCGAAAGGCACGCCGATGCTGTGCAGATAGGCTTTGAACGTGCCGGGCGCCATGCCGGCGGAGTGCTCGATCTCGGAGACGCGCGCGGCCACCTCGCCGTCGCTCGGGGCCAGCCCCAGGGCCTTGGCGTTCTGCACCTGGAGTTTCTCGTCGATCATCTGGCGCAGGATCTGCGGGGCGAGCCGCTGGCGCATGTCCGGCGTGTCCTGCAGTCCGGAGCTCTTGACGGCGAAGACGATGCGCTCGTTGAGATCGAAGTCGGTGATCGCCTCGTCGTTCACGCGCGCTACCACGCGCAGGCTCTGCGCCGACACGAGCACGGGGCAGAGAACGAGGGCAGTCGCCAAGAAGGCGCGGAGGAGCAACGCTGGCATTTATCCGGGTAAGGGGAGATGAGGGGGCTGCATTATATTCGGCGAGCCCGTCCCTGCAATGACGCGCCACGATGGCGGATTTGGGGCGGCGGTAGGCCAGGACCGGCCGGAAGGCAAGCCCGTTGTCGGGGTTGCTGTCGATGGGCAAAGTCGGCCCGAGCACGTATTATGCCGTTCATGCGACAAAGATGCGCGGGCATGGCAAGAAAGACGGCGGGGCGGCTGGCGGACCCCGGGTCGGCGGGCGCCCCAAGGGGCTGAAAGCAGAGAGATGTCGTTGGCGAAGAGCATGATTG
Source organism: Enhydrobacter sp. (assembly GCF_030246845.1). Lineage (NCBI taxonomy): Bacteria > Pseudomonadati > Pseudomonadota > Alphaproteobacteria > Hyphomicrobiales > Enhydrobacter > Enhydrobacter sp. The sequence continues at coordinate 5,151,146 of NZ_CP126889.1, read as the reverse complement.
GATGGGGAGACGGCGTATCCCGCCGGAAGGGCGGCGCCCTGCGTGGTGACTGCGCGGTAACGACGCCGGATGAGCGGGCAGGCTGAAGACCAATACATGGGAATTGCCACACTGCCCCGGGTTGGCGTCGTCATCGCCAACCACAACAACGAGGCCTATGTCGCCGAGGCGATCGTTTCGGCCTCACGTCAGACCGTGCGCAACATCGAGGTCGTGGTGGTCGACGACGCGTCGACGGACTGCTCGGACCGGGTGATTCGCGAGACACTGGCCAAGATGGCCGATCCGCGCTTCCGCTATATCCGGCTCGAAACGAACCGCGGCCAGACGGGTGCGGTCCGACGCGGCGTCGCCGAGCTCAGCACGCCTTTCGTCTGCTTCCTCGATTCGGACGACGTCTGGTACGACACCTTCGTCGAGCGACATCTGGCCGCGCATCTCAACGCCGACTGTCCGGTCGCCTTCACTTACTGCGATTCACACTTCATCAACGGCAAGGGCGAGCTCCTGGCCGCGACGGCGTGGTGGTTCGAGCAGCCGCCCAAGCACGAGCAGCATCGCCCGATCGAGGCGGAGACGGTGCCCGAGATCGAGTCGGCGGGCGGCAGCGTGCGATTCGCCGCGAATCCGGCGTTGACCTTCCATGGCCGCTGGACGCCGACCTGGTCGTCCAACAGCACGGCAGCCATGATGTTCCGGCGCGACGTCGTCGAGCTCGTGCTGCCCGACAGGGACGACCAGCTTCCACTTTATCTCGACTTCTATCTTTCCACCTTCTGCATCCTGATCGTGGGCGGCATTGCCGTGCACGAGGCCCTGTACGCCTATCGCATGCACGGCAAGAACAAGCATTCCGACGGCCTCATGCTGGGCGGGGCGTCGCAGACATCGCGCAAGAGCTGGGGGCCGATCAGCCAGCGCGTGCTCCATCTCGTCCTTCGCGTGCTGCTGGAGCGACGGGAGACCTTGACGACGGCGATCGGCGGCGCGCGCTACGAGCATGCGGTGAAGACCGTCCGCTATGCCATCAGGAAATCGCAACAACAGCCCTGGGCGAGCCGGCTCATGGCAATGATTGGTCTTTGAGGTGTCCGTGAACGCATTGAAGGAAAGTGCAGCGCTCTTGCGCGAATGGGCCGTCCAGCAGGCCTTGCCCCTGTGGGCGACCGCCGGGTTCGACTCCGGGACAGGCCGCTTCCGCGAGGCGCTCACGCTCGAGGGCAAGCCGGTGTCCGACGTCGCGACACGGCTCATCGTGCAGGCCCGGCAGATCTTTTCGTATGGCCTTGCCGCGCGGCGAGGCTGGCATCCCGAGGCGGTCCGGGTCGTCGAGACCGCCTACGAGGCGATGGTGCGCGACTACTACAAGCCGGACGGCGGGGCCGGCTGGGTGTTTTCGGTCCATGGGGACGGCAGGATCGGCGACCCGCGGCGCGACCTCTACAGCCATGCCTTCGCGCTGCTCGCGATCGCCTCCTACATCCGCGCCACCGATCGTCGCGAGGCCCTGGCGCTGGCGGACGAGACCCTCGCCTACATCGACCGCGAGATGCACGCGCGGCATTCCGGCGGCTATGTCGAGGGGCTGCCGCTGTCCGACGCGGCTCGCCGTCAGAACCCCCACATGCATCTCTTCGAGGCCCTGCTTTCCCTCTGGGCCGGCACCGGCGACGCCCGTTACCTGGCGCGCGCCGGCGAGATGTTCGGCCTCTTCACCTCGCGCTTCTTTCGCGCGCATCCGGGCATCCTGGGCGAATATTTCGACGAGACCTTGCAGCCCGTTGCCGGGGAGAAGGGCGCCATCGTCGAACCCGGCCATCATTCGGAGTGGGTGTGGCTGCTGCGCTGGTTCGAGCGCGAGACCGGCCGCACCGTGCAACCCTATGTCGACGCGCTCTACGCCCACGCGGCGCGCCATGGCTACGACAAGGCCGGCCTGATGGTGGACGAGGTGACGATCGACGGCACGCATCGGCTGCCCTCGCACCGGACCTGGCCGATGACGGAGGCGCTCAAGGCCAATGTGGCCGAGGCCGCGGCCGGCCGGCCGGGAGCGGCCGCGAAGGCCGCCGAGCTGGCGACCCTGCTCCATCGCCGCTTCCTCGCGGCCGGCCATCCAGGGGGCTGGATGGATCGCCTCGACGCCGATGGCGCACCGGCGGCCCAGAACATGCCGGCGAGCACGCTCTATCACGTGATGTGCGCCGTCGACGAACTCGACCGCCTCGCCGAGGCGGCCTAGCGTGCCGGCGGCCGTTCGATGACCATGTCCACACCGATCACCCCCATCATTCTCGTCGGCGGCTCGGGCAAGCGTCTGTGGCCCTTGTCCCGCGAAAGCATGCCCAAGCAGTTCGTGCCGTTGCTGGGCGAGCGATCGACCTTCCAGCAAACGCTGCTGCGCGTCGCCGACACGGCCCTGTTCGGACGCCCGGTGATCGCCACCAACGACAGCTATCGCTTCACCGCGGAACAGCAGGCGCGCGAGCTCGGCATCCAGATCGATCTCCTGATCGAGCCTGCGCGCCGCGATTCGGGTCCCGCCATTGGGGCCGCGGCGGCCTACGCCAGGAGCATCGGCGCCGAGATCGTGTTGGCGCTCGCGTCCGACCATCTGGTGATCGGGGAGGAGGAGTTTCGCGCCGATTGCCGGGCCGGCGTCGAGTCGGTCCGCGAGGGCGGCATCGTGACCTTCGGCATCCCGCCGACCGAACCCAAGACCGACTACGGCTACATAAGGCCCGGCGGCGACAGGATCGGCGAAGTGCGCAAGGTCGCGGCTTTCGTGGAGAAGCCCGACGCGCAGACCGCCTTGCGCTACCTCTCGGAAGGGCTGCTCTGGAACAGCGGCAACTTCCTGTTCCCGCCGGCCCTGCTCCTGTCGGAGATGGCACGCTTCGAGCCGACCATGGCGGCGGCGGCCGAGGAAGCCGTCGCCAAGGCGAACCGGCGCGGCTCGACGGTCTTCCTCGATCCCGTAGCCTTCGCCAAGGCCCCGGCCAAGTCGATCGACTATGCCGTGATGGAGCGGACAGACAAATGCTGGGTCGTTCCGGCGCGCTTCCGGTGGTCCGATCTCGGCACCTGGGGGGCGATGCTGGATATCGGCGAGGCCGACAGCGCCGGCAATGTCACCGAAGGTCCGGTCGAACTCGACGCGGTGCGCAACTCCTATATCCGGTCCGACGGGCCGCTGACGGCCGTCATCGGCGTCGAGAACCTCGTCGTCGTGGCAATGCCCGACGCCGTCCTTGTCGGCCATCACGACGACCTGCCGCGGCTGAAGGATGTCGTGCAGCGCATGTCCGACGGCAATCACAAGGCCGCAACCGAGCATGCGAGGATCCACCGTTCCTGGGGCACGGCCCAGGAGGTTTGCCGAGGGGCGTACTTCAGGGCCAAGCACCTCACGATGAATTCGGGAGAGCAGCTCGCCCTGCAGAGCCACCGCCGCCGCGACAAGCACTGGTTCGTCGTGAACGGAAGCGGCGAGCTGCTGTTGGACGGAAGGAGGCGTCTCTTGAACGTCAACGATTCGGTGCTGATTCCCAGGAATGCGCCTCACAGCCTTCGCAATCCCGGATCGGCGGTGCTGGAATTCATCGAGGTCCAAACCGGCGACCACCTCGACGAGGAGGATTTCGTTCGCTATGAGGAGGCCCCTGACGCCGGGCAGGTCGGCTCGTGAATCGGGCCGTGTTCGCGCATCCAGCGAGGACGCTCCGGCGGACGTCCATCGGCGCCCGAGCCGGCGCGCACCGTGCAAGTTCAGGCGCTTTGTCCAGCCCGCCCCGATTGGCACGGCGCCCGGGCAGGGTGGTGTTTGAGTGAGATCGGCATTGTGACAAGGCTTTCTGACAAGATTGCGGGTGCTTGGCGGAAGAGCCTCGACTTCCTTGCTGGACGTCGGTCGACCGGCAACCCCAGGACGAAAGAGGAGGAGCTTTTCATCCGCGCTCACGACCTAGTGCGGGCAGGCGAATTCGAGGAAGCGGCCGCCGCCCTCGCCGACGCAACGGCGATTGCCCCCGATCTCGTCGCGGCGCTCGAGACGCAGGGCGAGCTCTACGACATGCTGGGGCAGCCGGAGAAGGCGATGTCCCTGTACGAGGCGGGACGCAAGCTGAAGCGGAAGCTGCGGCCGGGCGCGCCCGATCGGTTCTTCGTGCTGCGCCGTGCGGGACGCTCGACGGCGGAAATCGCGGCCTACACGACGGTCATCCAGTCCGTGAAGCAAAGGGTTCTTCCGCTCATCGCCCGCGGCAACGCCTTTCTCGTGGAAGGCCGGCCCGCTCCGGCGCTCGCCGACTATGAGGCTGCCCTCAAGGTGAAGCCGGGGCTTTCCGATGTGCTGGCCCTCAAGGGCGAAGCGCTGCTGATGATGGGGCAGCTCGAGCGGGCGGCGGCCGCATTCGACAGCGCGTGCGCCGTGCAGCCCAGGAACACGGATTTCCTGAGCGGCCGCGCCATCGCCCGCATGGCGCTCGACCGTCTGCAGGATGCCGATGCCGACTGGCGCCTTCAGCTCGATCTTTTGCCGAAGGAGCGGGCGTCGGCCCGGGCCTGCGTGGCGCTGCGTCTGGCCGACTACGAGCAGGCCCTGCCCGAGCTCGAGCGCGCCCTGGAGAAGGAGCCGTGCGATCCGTACTGGCAGCTTTACCGGCTGGCGGCGCGGCACCGCCTCGGGCATCCGACGATGCCGGGCAACATGTCCCGACATGACTCCTGGCCGGGCCCGTTGTTCGAGCTCTATGTCGAGCCGCCGTCGGCCGAGGCGGTGCTTGCGCGGGCCGACAACGGTGACCGCGCGGCGGAGGCCCTTTTCCAGCTCGGTGCGCTTGCGCTGCCGGCCGATCCGGACGAGGCGCGGAGACGATTCGGGGAAGTCGTCGAGAAGGCTCCCCCGTCGATGATCGAGCATGCCGCGGCGCGCCACGAGCTGGCCCGGCTCGGCGCTTAGCTGCCCCAGGCGAGCGAGGAACCGATGTTTTCCGTCATTCTGTACGGCCGCAACGACAGCCACGGCTACAACCTGCACAAGCGGGCGGCGATCAGCTTCAACGCCATCGCCGAGGTGATGTCGGATCCCGACGACGAGCTTCTGTTCGTCGACTACAACACGCCGGACGATCACCCGACCTTTCCCGAGGCGATCCAGGACACGCTGACCGACAAGGCCAAGAAGGTGATGCGCATCTTCCGCGTCCGGCCGGAGCAGCACGTGCACCTGAGGGCGCGCACGCATCTGGTCGCGCTGGAGGCCCAGTCGCGCAACGTGGCGCTGCGGCGCTCCAATCCGCGCAATCGCTGGATCCTCTACACCAACACCGACATGCTGCTGGTGCCGCGCAACGAGAAGGAGTCGTTGAGCGACATCCTGGCGGCCGTTCCCGACGGCTTCTATCAGGTGCCGCGGTTCGAGCTGCCGGAGATGCTTTGGGAAGCCGCCTTCGACCGCCGCGATCCGGCCGCAAACCTCGCCAAGCTGCGCGACTGGTCGATGCGCTTTCACCTCAACCAGGTCGTCCTCAATCACATGCCCATGCGCTACGACGCGCTGGGCGACTTCCAGGCCGTGCTCCGCGAGGACATGTTCGCGATCCATGGCTTCGACGAGGAGATGCTGCTGGGCTGGCATTGCGATTCCAACCTGGCGGCACGGCTTGCGCTTTATCGCGGCTCGGTCGACACGCTGATCGACAAGGTCTTCGGCTATCACTGCGACCACACCCGGGTCGCCGCCGCGAACAACAAGGGCCGCCAGACCAAGATGAACGACCACGACCGCTTCCTCTGGAATGTGTCCTCGCCCTATCTGCCGGCGCAGGCCGAGACATGGGGATGGCCCGACCTCGAGATCGAGGAGATCCGGCTCGACAGGGACACCGCCTTCGAACGCTTCGCCGCCGGGGTGGGCGCCGCGATCCAGCCCGCGACCGAGCCCTATCGGACGACCAACGTCGAGTGGCACCTGTTCCACGATCTGACCTACGACCTGCCGCACACGCTGCCGTTCGTCTGCGACCAGGTGCTGACCTATCCGCGCGACTCCGCCCTGATGCTCGTGGGCACGCGTGCCGACTTCCTGCGCCATTTCGCGATCGCCTGGCGCGCCATGGGCTTCACCGGCCCCATCCTGGTGCCCGACGAATGCGAGGGCCTGCCGACCGACCTGCCGGGAGTCGAGGCCGGGCCTTTCGCCGAGCTGCTGCGGCGGTCGGACATGTTCATCTTCGAGTTCGGCCTTGCGACCCAGGGCATCAGCGATCCGGTGCGAACGGGCCGCCATCCGCAGCCGCTCGACGAGAAGCGCCTGAAGGTCGTGAGCAGATTGTTGAGACAGGCGGCATCGCTGGAGGACGAGACGCGGCCCAGGGCACGCCGTCTGCCTCGCCGCTTCATCGGCGTGAACGTGATCTACAACCGCTTCTGGCCGCTCTTCACCGACTACGTGAGCGCCAACATCAACCCGTTCTGCGGTCAGGTCCTGGCCGGCATCCCGCGCCTTGCGCCCGGGATGAAGGGCAAGGTGCTGCGCTTCAGGGGGCGGCACGCCATCTGACGGCGCCGTTCGGGCTACATGCGACCCGACCCCAGGTAGAGCACGTCCGCCACATCGGCGAACTTGTCCGCCGGCAGGGTCCGCCAGAGGTCGAGGATGGTGAGGCGCTGGCCGTTACGCTTGCACCAGGCCGGATCGATCGCCTTGTAGTCGGGCCAGCCGGTGGCGACGATCAAGAGATCGCAGTCGCGCACCGTGCTGTCGAGCGAGGAAGCCTCGACCACCTTGTCGCCCAGCACGGCAAGCGCCGAATCCTGCGCCAGCGGATCGTGCACCGTCACGACGTAGCCGGCATCGGCGAGCTTGGCCGCGATCTTGACGCTGTGGCTTTCCTCGACGACCGGCGTGTGAGGCTTGTACGAAAGGCCGAGCAGGGCGATGCGGGTGCCCGACCTGGCGAACTTCGCCACGAGGCCGGTGACGCGCTCGACCTGGTGGTTGTTGACCCGGTCGGTCGCCTCGGCAACGTCGGCGCGCGCACCGATCTTGCGGGCGAGCGCCGCGAACGCGACGTTGTCGCGCGGGAAGCAGGGGCCGCCATAGCCCATGGCGCCTTTGAGGTACTTCGCCCCGATGCGGCTGTCGGCGCCGAGGGCCTTGGTGACCACGTCGACATCGGCGCCCGGCAGGCGGTCGCACAGGTCGGCCAGCATGTTGGCGTAGGAGATCTTCGTCGTGACGTAGGTGTTCACCGAGATCTTGGTGAGCTCGGCATTGACGAAGTTCATCCGCTGCACCGGCGGCTTCTTCTCGCAGAGCCGTAGGTAGATCGTCTGCAGCATGTCGCCCGCCTTGGCGTCGCTCTCGCCGATCAGGATGGAGTCGGGGTAGAGCATGTCGCGCACCACGCTGCCGAGCGCGATGAACTCCGGATTGTAGCAGAGGCCGAGCTCCGGTCCGACCTTGCGGCCGGAGGCCGCCTCCAGGGCCGCCTTGATCTCGCTGCCGGTCGTGCCAGGCATCACCGTGCTGGTGATGACCACGACATGGTAGCCTTTCTTGTTGCGCAGCGCCTTGCCGAGCGTCTCCATCGCCTGCAGCACGAAGCGGTTGGAGAAGAAGCCGGTGCTGTCGGACGGCGTCGGCACGATCACGAAGCTGGCGTCGCTCTTCTGCACGATCTCGTTGGCGTCCATGGTGGCGGACAGCCGCTCCCTGTTGGCGGCGATCAGCTCGTTGAGCTGCGGCTCGACGATCGGCATCTTGCCGGCATTCATGGCATCCACGAACGTCTTGTTGACGTCGAGGCCGATGACCGTGAAACCGCGGCTGGCCAGGACCGCCGCGAGTGGCGCGCCGAGCTTGCCAAGGCCGATGACCGAAACACGAGGCAGAGAGGCTGAGGTCATTTCCATTCCCAGTTCGAGGGCCGGTACTGATACTGTCGCGCGCGCCGCGACGCCAGCCCCGAATCGCCCGCCAGAAGGGGTACTATTCGCGGCTTGCGCCGTCCGGTCGCAGGGGCGAAAAATCGGCCAGAATGCGAGGAAACTGAATGAAAGTGGAATTTTCGGCCTTTCCCAAGGCCTTCTCCGGCAATGTCGCTGTCTTCGTCGCGGCCGAAAGGCAGCTCCTGGCGACGGCAAAGACGCTCGATCAGCAGGCGGGCGGCGCTCTCGGACGGGCCATCGCGGCAAGCCGTTTCACCGGCGCCAAGGGTCAGTCATTGACCGTGCTGGGTCAGGAAAAGACCGGCCGGCTGCTGCTGCTGGGCGTGGGCAAGGCGCGCGAGCTCGACGTCCGTGCCGCGGAAAGCCTGGGCGGCCAGGTCGTTGCCGACGCCAATGCCGCAGGCCAGAAGGCCGTGACCGTCGTCGTCGATCCGGTCAAGGGAACGAGACTTCCGCCGGCCGAGATCGCGGCCCACATCGCCCTCGGCGCACGGCTGCGCGGCTATCGCTTCGACAGGTACAAGACCAAGGAGAAGCCCGAGCAGAAGCCGACCCTGGAGGAGGTCACCGTGGTCGTGTCGACGCTGGCCGACGCGCGGCGCGCCTATGCGCGGCTGGAGCCGACGGTCGACGCCGTCTTCTTCACGCGCGACCTCGTGAGCGAGCCGGCCAACGTCCTGTATCCGGCCGAGTTCGCGCGCCGCGCGCGCGGCGATCTCACCAAGCTCGGCGTCAAGATCGAGATCCTGGGCGAAGCCGAGATGAAGAAGCTCGGCATGGGGGCGCTGCTGGGCGTGGGGCAGGGCAGCGAGCGCGACTCGCAGCTCCTCGTCATGCGCTGGCTGAACGGGCCCAAGAGCCAGGCCCCGGTCGCGCTGATCGGCAAGGGCGTTTGCTTCGACACCGGCGGCATCTCCATCAAGCCGGCAGGCGGCATGGAAGACATGAAGTGGGACATGGGCGGGGCCGGCGCCGTCACCGGCGCGATGATGCTGCTGGCGGGCCGCAAGGCCCGCGCCAACGTCGTGGGCATCTGCGCCCTCGTCGAGAACATGCCCGACGGCAAGGCCCAGCGGCCGGGCGACGTGGTCAAGACCATGTCAGGCCAGACCGTCGAGGTGATCAACACCGACGCCGAGGGCCGCCTGATCCTGTGCGACGCCATGTGGTACGCCCAGGACAAGTTCAAGCCGCAGGCGATGGTCGAGCTGTCGACGCTCACCGGCGCCATCATCGTGTCGCTCGGCCACGAGCGCGCGGGCCTGTTCTCGAACAACACCGCGCTCTCGAACAAGCTGCGTGCGGCGGGGTCGGAGGTGGGCGAGAAGCTGTGGCGCATGCCGCTCGGGCCGAAGTACGACAAGCTGATCGATTCCGACATCGCCGACATGAAGAACGTCAGCGGCGGGCGCGATGGCGGATCGATCACGGCGGCCCAGTTCCTGCAACGCTTCGTGCAGGAGGGCGTGGCGTGGGCGCATCTCGACATCGCGGGAATGGCGTGGTCGACCAAAGGCAACGACACCACGCCCAAGGGCGCCACCGCCTACGGCGTGCGGCTGCTCGACCGATGGGTTGCGGACAACTACGAGCGCTGAGCCCGCGATGGCGAGCGAAATCAACTTCTACCATCTGACCCGGTCTTCGCTCGAAGACACGCTGCCCCGCCTGCTGGTAAAGACCCTGCAGGCGGGCGAACGGGCGGTCGTCCTGCTGGGCTCGCCCGAGCGGGTCGAGGCGCTCAACACGCATCTCTGGACCTACGGCGCCGACAGCTTTCTGCCACACGGCTCGGTGCGCGAAGGCGAGGCCGATCGTCAACCGATCTGGCTCACCCATCGCGACGAGAATCCCAACGGCGCGCGCTTTCTGTTCGTCGGCGATCGCGCGCGCTCCGAGCGACTCGACGACTACAAGCGCTGTTTCGAGCTGTTCGACGGGCGGGACGAGCAGGCCGTGGCCGAGGCCCGCGAGCGGTGGAGAGCCTACAAGGCCGCCGGCCACACGGTGGTCTATTGGCAGCAGACGGGCGGCGGCTGGGAGAAGAAGGCGTGACTCACCGCCGCGGGCGCCGGTATGCCTTCCAGGCGGCCGAAAGCCGCTCGCCGAGCCCGATCGGACCTTCGCGGCGGTAGAACGACGGCTCGTCCTTCTCGAACTCGGCGAGGTAGTCGGCGTAGGAAAGCGGCCGCAGGCGATCGGGCTGCGCTTGCGCCGCCAGGGCGTCGAGGGCCCGGTCGACGGCGAACAGCGGCTCGAACGAGTGGCGCCTCGCAAGCACGAGCTCGGCCGCGGCATCGGGCACGTTCCAGAGCGAGAAGATCGCGGCCAGCTTGGCGAACTGCGTGATGTCGGGCGTGCGGTCGCCGCCCTTGGCGGCAACCGGGTCCAACGCATAATAGGCCTCGCCCATGAACGGCCGGCCGAACTCGGTCTCGGCCGGCGTCGGCCAGATGTAGCGGCTCGGCAGGGCACGCGCCGAGTAGCGCCGCACCTCGAGGTCGAACAGCTCGAAGCCCTGCCGTCGCATGAACCGGTCGGTGTTGTGGAAGGTGTGCTGCAGCTCGGAATCCGAACCGATGAACATCACCTCGACCTGGACGGCGACCACGCCGAATTGCTCGAAGCGGCCTTCGAAGCTCATCAGCACTTCGAGATCGTCGCGATCGATATCGATCTTGAGGTAGTCGACGGCCTTCCAGCCGCGCTGCTCCAATAGCTCGGGCACGACGATCGTCTGGGTGGTGCTCGCAAGCTCGGTGGTCTGCCATTCGTTCTGGCGCATGCGCTCCTCGTGCGACGCGCCGGCAAGCCAGGCCTGCCGGATCTCGCGTGTGCGCATGTAGCTGAGGCGCGGCAGGATGAGATCGCTGATCGAGCCGATCGACGTCTTGTGGCGATGCGGATGGCCCTCCGGAAGGCCGGCGAAGCCCGGCACGTAGTGAGCGTCCGGATTGCGCTCGAGCTGGCTGAGGCGTCGACATTCGGCCTCGCTGGCATCGATCCCGAGCACCTTCAGCCGGGGCTCGAAGACCCGCCATCTGGGATCGATGCCGCCCGAGCATCCGACATCGACCAGCGCAAAGGGCTGCGTCAGGCTCCTGGCGACGAGCGCGGCAAAGGACGACGCAGCCATGCGCGATCAGACGGTCGCGACGGGCGTCGCCGGCGATCCGACGGCGCCCGGCAGGCGCAGCGGCGGGGCCGTCAGCAGGAAGCGCGAGCGCTTCCTGTCGCGCAGCCAGAGCGCCAGGTCCTTCAGCCACCAGATCTCGCCAAGGTTCAGGCCGAGCTTGAACAGGCAATGGTTGTGGATGGGCAGCCAGGGATGCTCGGCGTTCTCGGGACCGGGTCGGGCCGGCACCGCCTCCACGCCGTAGTTGTCGGCGATCAGGGCCGAGATCTGACTGTCGGTGATCCACTGGAGGAGCCGCTGGTCGCGGCCGTCGAGCACGCAGCACATGGCGTGGCAGCGCGCCGGATCGACCTGCTTGTTCATCTTGACGATCTCGTCGGTGAAGCCGGTGTAGAGCAGCAGCATGTCCCCGGGCTCGACCACGACCTTGTCGGCCTCCAGAACGCGCCGGAAATCGTCGTAGTTCACGTATTTGTTGTCCCGGCCATAGTGCTTCTCGAGATCGACCATGACGGCCCGGCCCTGGATCGCCTTGGCCGCCATGTTCTCAACGCCGAGCTTGTGGGCGTAGCTCATATGGCCGCAGCCGTCGCGGCCGGCGTCCTGTTGCGGGCCGACCACGTCCGTGCCGGCCTTGAAGCCGTTGTAGTAGAGCGGCTCGGGCACGCCGTCGCCGTCGGCATCGAACATGCCGCCGACATGGGCGAGCGTGTCCCATTGCGTGGAGTATTGCAGGGTGAGGATGACGCGGTCGTCGCTGGTCACGTCCGTGAACAGCGGATTGATCTTGTTGGTGAGGAAGTTGAAGCGCCAGCCGTTCTCGTCGCCGGTCGGCGACAGCACCGGGGGCAGCCGGCGCGGATTGAGCACACTGCCGCCTGGCAGGTCGAGCGGCAGGCTGAGGCAGAAGGAGAGGCCTTCCTTCACCTCGGCGATGCCTTCCAGGACCTTTTTCGGCGTGATGAGATTGAGGCGGCCAAGCTGATCGTCGTCGCCCCAGTCTCCCCAGGTCGAACCTTCGGGGCGATGCTTCCAGCGCTTCATGATGTTTCTCCCTCCTGTGCGCGGGGACACTAGCCCGTGCTCGCCGCGCCCGTCATTACGCTTGCATGGCTCCTGCGCGCAATTCCGCAGTTCGCTGCCGGCGGGATCGTCTATGATCGCTGCACGAGAGGTGGTGAATGTCCGCAGCCGTTGCCGTCCCTGCCAGCCGCGATGTCCGGGTCATCAGCCTGATCGGCGTGGCGCATGGCACCAGCCACTACTACCAGCTCGCCTTCGTCACCATGCTGCTGATCGTGCGCGACGCGGCCGGGCTGACCTTTACCGAAGTGGGATTGCTGGGCAGCCTGTTCTACGGCGTGTCCGGCCTCGGCCAGACGGCGGCCGGCTTCGCCGTCGACCGGTTCGGCGCCCGACCCATCCTCGCCGGCGGGCTCGCGGCGCTCGGCCTCACGCTTGGTCTGCTCTCGGTGGCGCATTCCTTTCCCGTCTTCGCCGCGATTGCCGTGCTGGGCGGTCTCGGCAACTGCGTCTTCCATCCGGCCGACTTCGCGCTCCTGAACGCCTCGGTGAACCAGAAGCGGCTCGGGCGGGCGTTCAGCATCCACGGCCTCGGCGGCTCGCTGGGCTGGGCGGCGGGGCCGGCGATGTACTTCCTCGACCATCTGTTCGGCTGGGTCGGTGCGGCCCTGATCGGCGCCGTTCCCGGCCTGGTGCTGTCGGTCCTCGTGCTCGTCCATCGAACCGATCTCGTCGACCATCGCATCAAGGCGCGCGCGGTGGCGGCGAGGGACGGCGCGATTGCCGCGAAGACGCTGTTCCTGCAGGCGCCGATCCTGCTCTGTCTGGTCTATTTCGCGCTGCTGTCGACCAACACAGTGGGCATCCAGCAGTTCGCGGTGCCGGCATGGAAGAGCATGTTCGACGTCTCGGAAAACTACGCCGCCCTCTGCCTGATGGTGTTCGTCATCGGCTCGGCAGCGGGAACTTTGGTCGGCGGCTATTTCGCCGATCGCGTCCATCAGCACGAGCGCGTCGCCGCCATCGGTCTCCTGGTGGCCGCCGCGTTCACCTTGCCGGTCGCGACGGAGAGCGTGTCGGCGGGGCTGCTGCCCCTGGTGCTTGCACTGGCCGGCTTCGCCGGCGGCACGACCGGACCGTCGCGCGACATGATCGTGCGGCACGCGACGCCGCCCGGCGCATCGGGCAAGGTGTTCGGTTTCGTCTACTCGGGCCTCGATCTCGGCTCGTTCCTGGCGCCGCTGGTCTTCAGCCAGCTCATGAGTCTCGGCGAGCCGGCGATGATGTTCTGGATCGCAACCGCCCTTTACGTGGTGAACGCCGGAATCGTGATGGTGATCCGGCAGGCTGCAGCGCCGCCGGTGGCGGCGGCCGCGGAATAGGCTCACGCAGCCTCGTACGCCTCCTGCGCCACCAGCCACTCGTGCTCGGCGTGCGCGAGCTCGCGCTCCAGCCGCACCTTTTCCTTCTGCAGCTCGGCAGCGAGCGTCGGCGGTCCCGAATAGGTCGCGGGATCGGCGAGCCGGGTCTCGATCTCGCCGCGCTGCTTGCTCAGCTCGGCAATCAGCTTCTCGGTCTTCTCCAATGTGCGCTTGAGGTGGCCACGCCTGGGCTTTTCGGCGGGCGCGGGAGCGGGCGCTCGCTTCTCCTTCTTGGGCTTGGCTTCCTTGACCGGCCTGGTGCCGCGCTCGCGCAGCAGCCTGGCCTGGTAATCGTCGATATCGCCGTCGAAGGCCCGCACGGCGCCGCCGGCGACCAGCCAGAGCTGGTCCGCCACCATCTTCACCAGATGCGTGTCGTGGCTCACCAGCACGACCGCGCCCTCGAAATCGTTGATGGCGTCGATCAGGGAGGCGCGGGCGTCCATGTCGAGATGGTTGGTCGGCTCGTCGAGCAGGAGCAGATGCGGCGCGTTGCGGGTGGCGAGCGCCAGCAGGAGCCGCGTCTTCTCGCCGCCCGACAGCACGCCGACCTTGAGGTCGGCCCGATCGCGCGAGAAGCCGAAGCGGCCGAGCTGGGCCCGCACCTTTGCCTCGCCGGCGCCGGGCCCGAGCGCACGGTTCATGTGATCGAACGGCGTCTCGTCGTAGTCGAGCGCCTCCTCCTGGTCCTGCGAGAAGTAGCCGATGCGCAGCCTGGGAGTGCGCTTGATCGTGCCCTCGCGCGGCGCCAGCCGGTCGCAGAGGAGGCGGATGAAGGTCGACTTGCCGTTGCCGTTCTGGCCCAGGAGCGCGATGCGGTCGTCCATGTCGAGCCGAAGGTCGAGCTTGCGCAGCACGGGAGGGCCGTCGCCGTAGCCCACCGTCACCTCGTCCAGCGTCTCGATCGGCGAGGCGAGCCGGTCGGGTGGCGGGAAGCTGAAGGCGATGCGCTCCTCGACAGGCACGCTGGCGATCGGTCCCAGCTTCTCGATCATCTTGAGGCGGGACTGCGCCTGGCGCGCCTTGCTCGCCTTGTAGCGGAAGCGGTCGACGAAAGCCTGCATGTGCTTGCGCTGGGCGGCCAGCTTGGCCTGCTGCGCCGCATCGTTCTCCAGCCGCTCCGCGCGCGTGCGCTCGAACGTGTCGTAGTTGCCGCTGTAGGTGACGAGCTTCTGCTGCTCGATGTGGACAATGTGATCGCACACGTCGTTCAGCAGATCGCGGTCGTGGCTCACCATCAGGAGCGTGTTGCCGAACCGTTTGAGATGCTCGGTGAGCCAGAGCTGCGCCTCGAGATCGAGATGGTTCGAAGGCTCGTCGAGGATCAGGAGATCGGGGTCGCTGAACAGCGTGCCGGCGAGCGCCACGCGCATGCGCCAGCCACCCGAGAACTCGCCGCATGGCCGGCCTTGCGCGGCGTTGTCGAAGCCGAGGCCGTTCAGGATCGAGGCTGCGCGCGCCGGCGCCGACGCCGCGCCGATCTCGTCCAGCCGCATATGGATCTCGGCGAGCCGCAGGCCGTCGTGGCATGCGTCGGCCTCGGCCAGGAGCTGCGTGCGCTCGACATCGGCGGCAAGCACGGCGTCGAGGACGCTGATATCGCCGCCCGGCGGATCCTGCGGCACCGAGCCGATCCGCGTGCGGCCCATCAGGTTGATGTTGCCGCCGTCGGCCTCGAGCTCACCCTGGATCAGCTTCAGCAGCGTCGATTTGCCGGCGCCGTTGCGGCCGACGAGACCGACCTTCCAGCCGTCGGAAATGGCCGCCGAGGCGCGATCGAACAGCACCCGCTCGCCGTGGCGAAAGGAAAGGTCGGTGACGTGCAGCATGGAGCGGCGGCCTTTACCACGCGCAGCGGGGCCGAACCAAGACGATTGACCGCCTTGCCGGTCTCAAACCCCGCCTTTATAAGGCGCGCCCACCCGCTCACCTGAGACTGGCAAGAGGGATTCATGGCCGTCGAACGCACTTTCTCGATCATCAAGCCGGACGCGACGCGCCGGAACCTGACCGGCAAGATCAACGCCCGCTTCGAGGAGAAGGGCCTGCGCATCGTGGCGCAAAAGCGCATCTGGATGAGCCGCAAGCAGGCGGAAGAGTTCTACGGCGTGCACAGGGAGCGGCCGTTCTTCAACGACCTCTGCACCTTCATGACCTCGGGGCCCGTCGTGGTGCAGGTTCTGGAGGGCGACGGCGCGATCGCGAAGAACCGCGATATCATGGGCGCCACCAATCCCGCCAACGCGGCGCCGGGGACGATCCGCAAGGACTTCGCCGAGTCGATCGAGGCCAACTCGGTGCACGGGTCGGATTCGCCGGAGACGGCGGCGACCGAGATCGCCTATTTCTTCTCGGGCACCGAGATCGTCGGCTGATAGACAGTCGGCTCAAATAGAAAGCGGCCCCGTCGGGCCGCTTTTCGTTTGCGCGTTCGGGGAGCCGTCAGCCATAGACGGCAAAACCGATGATCAGCGCCAAGGTGCCGCCGACCCCGATCAGCAGCGCGAGGATCGAAACACCGCCGATGAGGCCCAGCGCCATGGTGGACAGGAGCAGCACGAGCCAGAGGATCATGAACAGGACGAGCTTGCTGAAAGCCTGATAGGTTTCCTCGTGGGCGCGGAATTCTTCCTGGGTTGCTTCGGCCATCGGGATCTCCCGGGTCAGTTATGAATTTCGGCGATCTTATAGCCGACTAGGGCTCGGCCGAGAAGAGCAGGGTGGCGCCCGCCGGCACGTCCTTCACCTCGACGCCCCTGCTCGTCTCGACAATGCGGCCCTCGGCGAACCAGCGCACCACCATCGGATAGAGGCGGTGCTCCTGGCGCAGGATGCGCGCAGAAAGGGTCTCCTCTGTATCGTTCGGCAGCACGGGCACCGCCGCCTGGGCGACGATCGGGCCGGCATCGAGATCGGGAACGACCAGATGCACCGTGCAGCCGCTCACGCGCACGCCGGCCGACAAGGCCTGCCGCTCGACATGCCGCCCCCTGAACGCGGGCAGCAGCGAGGGATGGATGTTGAGCAGCCGGCCCGCCCAACGCTCGGGGAACCAGCGGCTCAGGATGCGCATGAAGCCCGCCAGCACCACCAGCTCGACGCCATGGCTTTCGAGCGCCGAGGACAGGGCGCGGTCGAAGCTCTCGCGGTCGGGATGGTCCTTGTGGGAGATGACCATGGCGGCGATGCCGGCCTGACGCGCGATGCCCAGGCCCGGCGCATCGGCGACGTTGCTGATCACGCAGGCGATCTCGGCGGGATAGTCGGGCGCCGTGGCCGCCTTGATGAGGGCGGCCATGTTGCTGCCGCGCCCCGAGATCAGGATTCCGACTTTCAATTTCGCCATAGGCTGTCGGCGTGCTCGACGACGCAGTCCGCTTCGGCGGCGGGGCCGGCTTCGATGACGCCGATCTCCTCCACCGTCTCGCCGGCGTCGACCAGCGCCTGCCTGACGCGCGCGGCGTCGTCCTTCGCCGTCACCACGACCATGCCGATGCCGCAGTTGAAGGTGCGCAGCATGTCGGCGACCGGCACGTTGCCGGCCTGGCGCAGCCAGCCGAAGACGGCCGGCGCCGTCCATCGGCGCGCATCGAGCCGGGCACGCCGGCCGTCCGGCAGGCAGCGCGGCACGTTGCCCGGCAGCCCTCCGCCGGTGATGTGCGCCAGTCCCTTGATGGCGCCGGTCGCGCGGATCGCCGACAGAAGCTGCCTGGCGTAGATCCGCGTCGGCTCGAGCAGGGCCTCGCCGAGCGAGCCGCTGCCGAAAGGCGACGCCGCATCGAAGGCAAGTCCGCTGCGCTTCACGACGCCGCGCACCAGCGAGTAGCCGTTGGAATGGGCGCCGCTTGCCGCCAGCCCCAGGACGACGTCGCCCGCAGCGATGTCGGCGCGCGGCAAAAGCTGCTCGCGCTCGGCCGCGCCCACGGCGAAGCCGGCGAGATCGTAGTCGCCCTCGGCGTACATGCCCGGCATTTCCGCCGTCTCGCCGCCGATCAGCGCGCAGCCGGCGCGGCGACAGCCCTCGGCGATCCCTGCGACGATGCGTCGGCCGGTCTCGATCTCGAGGTGGCCGGTGGCATAGTAGTCGAGGAAGAACAGCGGATCGGCGCCCTGCACCACGATGTCGTTGACGCACATCGCCACGAGATCGATGCCGACCGTGTCGGGAATCCCCGCTTCGATCGCGACCTTGAGCTTAGTGCCGACACCGTCGGTGCCGGAGACCAGGATCGGGTCGCGAAAGCCCGCCGCCTTGAGATCGAACAGGCCGCCGAAGCCGCCCAGGCCGCCCATGACGCCGCGACGATGGGTGCTCCTGGCCAGCGGCTTGATGTGCTCCACCAGCGCGTCGCCCGCGTCGATATCGACGCCGGCATCCTTGTAGGTGAGGGGCGGGCGATTGTGTCCGGGCGCGTCAGGCTTCAAGCCAGGCTCATTCGTGCTAGATAGATGGCGCGAACATAGCCAAAAACCGGACACCCGCAATGCTGCCAGCCCGCTGGTTTTCCACGATCCTCGTCCTTTCGCTGGCGGCCGTCGCCGCCATCGGGATGGCGCAGGCGCAAGTCGCGAACGGCAACACCTATACGATCTCGGGTGTCGACGTCGATATCACCGGCACGGACGCCGTGAAGGCGCGCGACCAGGGGATCCTCGAGGCCGAGCGAAAGGCGGCCAGGATGCTCGTCGAGCAGATGGTCGCGCCGGAGGATCGCGCGAAGGTCCCGCCGCTCGACGACAGCCGGTTGCAGAGCCTCGTGCGCAGCGTCGAGTTCGTGCGCGAGCGCGTGGCGGGCAATCGCTATCAGGCGACGCTGAACGTCATCTTCGCGAACCAGCAGGTCAAGGCATGGCTCGGCCAGTCGGGGGTCGGTGTCGTCGAGACGGTGGCGCGTCCGGCATTGGTGATCCCGCTGTGGAAGGACAACGACGGCGTGGAACCACTCGACGACAACAATGCCTGGCGCGACGCCTGGAAGGCGCTCGATACGTCCGGCAGCGCCGTGCCGGTGACGGTCGTGCGCGGCGACCAGCTCGACCAGAACGCGCTGTCGGTCGAAGAGGCCTATGTCGGCGATGTCTCGGCGCTGTCGCGGCTGAACGCGCGCTATCATATGCCGACGATCATCGTGGCCATCGTCGAGGGCGACAAGCAGTCGGGCCCGCTCACCGTGGGCGGCATGCGTTACGACACCCAGACGGGCGCCCGCAGCGACATTCCCAAGGTAACGGTGAAGGACGCGCAGGGGCTGGCGGATGCGGCCAAGAGCATGCATGCCAATCTTGCCGAGCAATGGCGCAGCATTGCCGTCGTCCGGCCGGACGCGCAGGCGGCCATGGACGTGACGGTGCCGATCCGGTCGCTCGGCGACTGGGTGCAGATCCGTCAACGGCTGGCGTCGGTGCCGGCGGTGAAGGGGGTCTCGGTCCGCACGCTGGAGGCCGATCGCGCCGATCTGCATCTCGATTATCTCGGGACACCCGAGCAGTTGCAGCAGACCCTCTCCCAGGTCGGCCTGCAGCTCGTCCAGGATGGAGATCAATGGCGGCTGCAGTCCCGCTGATCCACGTGCACGGACATTTGCGATGAGCCGGACGGCTGCCAACGGCCGCTGGCGCTTCTGGGCGGCTGGCGCGGCGCTGGTCGTGCTGGCGCTGTGGCTGCTGAACGACATCCTGCTGCCGTTCGTGGTCGGCGCCGTGGTCGCCTATTTCTTCGATCCGGTGGTGGCCCGCCTGCAGCGGTACGGCTTGTCGCGCACCCTGGCCACGACGGCGGTGACGATTCTGGCCGCGCTGATCATGATCGGCGCGACCTTCGCCATCGTGCCGCCGGTGTTCGGCCAGGTCGAGGCGTTGGTGGGCAAGGCGCCGGAATACATCGTCAATGCCGCGACGCGGCTGCAGCCGATGATCGAGCCGCTGCGCTCCAAGCTCGGCCTTGAGCCGCTGAGCCTGCTCGACATCCAGAACGAGGCCTCGAAGTGGGCGGGACAGGCGCTCGCCCTCCTGGGCGACGTGGCCAGCCGCGTGGCCCAGCGGGGCGTCGCCGTCATCAACCTCCTGGCGCTGCTGTTCCTGACCCCCGTCGTGACCTTCTACCTGCTGCGCGACTGGCCGAAGGTGCTGGCCGCCATCGACAACGCGCTGCCGCTCGACCACGCCGACACGGTGCGCAAGCTCGCCCGCGAGTCCAACGCCGCGGTCGCCGGGTATGTGCGCGGCCAGGCCCTCGTCTGCCTCTGCCTCGGCACGATCTACGGCGTCGGCATGTCGCTGGTGGGTCTTCAGTTCGGCTTCGTCATCGGCCTGATCGCGGGGCTGATCTCCTTCATTCCCTTTGTCGGCACGCTGGTGGGAGCCACGATGGCGATCGGCATGGCGCTGGCGCAGTTTCCGCCGGACTGGATCTCTGTCGGCAAGGTCGCGGCGGTGTTCCTGATCGGCCATTTGCTCGAGGGCAACGTGCTGTCGCCCAAGCTGGTCGGAGACAGGGTCGGCCTTCATCCGGTCTGGATCATGTTCGCCCTGCTCGCCGGCGGATCGCTGTTCGGCTTCGTCGGCGTCCTGGTGGCGGTGCCGATCGCGGCCGTCATCGGGGTGATCGCGCGCTTCCTCCTGCAGCGCTACCATGCGAGCGCCCTTTATCGCGGCGCCGACCCCGAATAGCCCGGTGACATCGCCATGGCGAACCAGCTCACCTTCGATCTGACGCTGCCCTCGCCGACCTACGCGCGCCAGGATTTCGTGGTCGCCGCCGGCAACCGCGAAGCTCTCGCCTGGATCGATCGCTGGCCGGACTGGCCCGCGCCGGCGCTGGCGCTGAGCGGGCCGGCCGGCTGCGGCAAGACGCATCTGGGGCGCATCTGGGCCGCGCGTGCGCGCGCCGCGATCATCGAAGGCAGGGACCTCGACGGCAAGACGGTGGCCGATCTGACGGCCCTGGCGGACGCGTCCGGCACCCTCGTCATCGAGCGGGCCGAGCGGGCGCCCGAGCGCGCGCTGTTCCACCTCTACAACCTGATGCGCGAGCGACGCGGCTCGCTGCTGCTGATCGCCGAGCATCCGCCGGCGCACTGGCGGATCACCCTGCCCGACCTTGCGTCGCGGCTGCGCGCGGCGCCTGCGGTCGCGGTGGCGCCGCCGGACGACGACCTGCTGGGCTCGATCATCCTGAAGCAGCTCGCCGACCGGCAATTGCATGCCGGTCCGGGCGTCGTGCACTATCTGGTCTCGCACATGGAGCGGTCGGCCGACGCCGCAAGGCACGTGGTGGCGGCGCTGGATCGCCGGGCGCTGGTCGAAAGCCGCGAGATCGATCGCCGGCTCGCCGCCGATGTTCTTGCGGAATTGTCGGCGGCCTGGCCGCCGGCAGAGGGGGGGAAGACATGAAAAGGGTCGCACTCGCGGCGGTGCTCTGCACGGCGGCTGTCAATGCCTCGGCGCAGGCACCTTCGGTCATGGGCACCTGGCTCACCGCCTCGGGCGTCGCCAAGGTACGTATCGCGCCATGCACGGACGCGGCGAGCGGGCCGATCTGCGGCTATATCGTCGGGCTGATCGATCCCAAGGGTCCGGACGGCAAGGTCGTGGCGCCCGACATGGCGACCGACTATCGCAATGCCGACCCGGCGCTGCGCAGCCGCAAGGTGATCGGCATGCCGCTGATCTGGGGATTCAGGAAGACCTCGGACCCCAATGCCTACGAGGACGGCCGGATCTACAATGGAGAGAACGGCAAGATCTACAACGCCAACATCAACCTGCAGCCGGATGGCAGGCTGCGCCTGCGCGGCTATGTCGGCTCGCCCATGTTCGGCGAGACGCAGGTATGGACGCGAGTCGACCGATAGGGAGTGAAGCGATGGATATGGGAATCAGGGGCCGCAAGGCGATCGTCTGCGCGGCGAGCAAGGGGCTGGGCAAGGGCTGCGCGATGGCGCTGGCGCAGGAGGGCGTCGACCTCGTGATCAATGCCCGCACCAAGACCGAGCTCGAGGCGACGGCCGAGGAGATCCGCAAGAAGACCGGCGTGAAGGTGACGCCGGTCGCGGTCGACGTCACGACCGAGGCCGGCCGCAAGCAGGTGCTGGCGGCCTGTCCCGAGCCGGACATCGTGGTCAACAACGCCGGCGGGCCGCCGCCCGGCGATTTCCGCGACTGGACGCGCGACGACTGGATCAAGGCGATCGACGCCAACATGCTGACGCCGATCGAGTTCATCAAGGCGACGGTCGACGGCATGATGAAGCGGCGCTTCGGGCGCATCGTGAACATCACCTCGAGCTCGGTGAAGGCGCCGATCGATATCCTGGGTCTCAGCAACGGCGCGCGCTCCGGCCTGACCGGCTTCGTGGCGGGCGTGGCGCGGGTCACGGTGAAGCACGGCGTCACCATCAACGGCCTGCTGCCCGGGCAGTTCGCGACCGACCGGCTGCGCGGAACCTACCGGACCCGCGCCGCGAAGAGCGGCAGGAGCTACGAGGACGAGTACAAGGCCGGCGAGGCGGTCCATCCGGCGGGGCGCTTCGGCACGCCCGACGAATTCGGCGCGGCCTGCGCATTTCTCTGCAGCGCCCATGCCGGCTACATCACCGGCCAGAACCTGCTGCTGGACGGCGGCCAGTACCCGGGCACGTACTAACCGTCGCCTTCGAGCTCGCGCGGGCGCACGAAGGCGATCAGCTCCGTCGCTCCTGCGGAAAGATCGGACCAGCGCTCGATGCGGCTGTGGAGGACCGCCAGGGCGCCGGTCGGGAACTTCTGCCACAGCGCCTTGAGCAGAAGCGGCGGGCCTCGGCCGGCCAAGGCCTCCGCGAGCTGGCCGATCCCCTCGTTGTGGCCGATCAGCAGCACCGTGCCGACCTCGTCCGGCAGGGCCCGCAGCCGCGCCAGCAGGGCGGCCTCGGAGGCGAGATAGAGACCTTTCTCCAAGGCAATCGGCGGGGCCGGCGTACCCAACCGGTGGACCAGCGGCGCCAGCGTCTGCCGCGTCCGCACCGCCGTGGAGCAGAGAATGAGATCGGGCCGGGGACATTTGCGCGCGATATGGCCGGCCATCAGCTCGGCCGCCCGCTCGCCCCGGTCGTTCAACGGACGGTCATGATCGGCCAGTCCCGGATGGCCCCAAGCCGACTTGGCATGGCGCAGGAGGAGCAGGGTCTTCACGGAATTGTCTCGAAAAATCCTTTTGAAACAAAAGACTAGCTAATTGCCATGACACCGTCATGTGGTGGCGTTACCGTCTCTGTGCATAAGGCAAACAGCAACGGACCGGCCCCCGGCGAGCCATGGACGCCCTCAACGCCTCCGCGCGCGACGAGCAGATCTCCGTCATCACGGCGGACAGCCCGCGGCGCTTCATCAACCGCGAGCTGTCGTGGCTCGCCTTCAACACGCGCGTCCTCGAGGAGGCCAGCAATCCGCGCCATCCGCTGCTGGAGCGCGTGCGCTTCCTCTCGATCTCGGCCGACAACCTCGACGAGTTCTACATGGTGCGGGTGGCGGGTCTCGTCGACATGCTGCCCAATCGGGCGACATTGCTGAGCGACGACGGGCTCACGCCGGCCGAGCAGCTCGCCGCCATCCGCGAGCGCGCCTCGATCCTGATGGCCGAGCAGCAGCAGGCCTGGGCCACTCTGCAGGGCGAGCTGCGCGGCGCCGGCATCGCCGTCCTCAACGCCTCGGAGCTGGTCGAGCGCGAGCGGGTGTGGCTCGAGCAGTACTTCATCGATCAGGTCTTCCCGATCCTGACGCCGCTCGCGATCGATCCCGCCCATCCGTTCCCCTTCATTCCCAACGGCGGATTCTCCGCCCTCCTGAAGCTGCAGCGCAAGGACGACAAGCGCCCCTTGATGGCACTCCTGCCGTTGCCGTCGCAGGTCGACCGCTTCGTGCGGCTGCCGGGCGCGGCGATCCGCTTCCTGCCGCTCGAGGAGCTGATCGCGATCTTCCTGCCGCGGCTTTTCCCCGGCTACGAGGTGATGGCGCGCGGCTTCTTCCGCCTGATCCGCGACAGCGACGTCGAGATCAACGAGGAGTCGGAGGATCTGGTCCTGCTCTACGAGAGCGCGCTGAAGCGCCGGCGCCGCGGCGACCTGATCTCGATCACGCTCGACGCGGCGATGCCGGCCGAGCTGCGGGGCTTCCTGTTCGACCAGCTCGAGATCGCGGGCCACACAGTCCATATCTTCGAGCTCGAGCGCATGCTCAATATCGGCGACGTCAAGGCGGTGATCGTCGACGACCGGCCCGATCTCAAGTTCGTGCCCTATATCGCCCGCTTCCCCGAGCGCATCCGCGACTTCGGCGGCGATTGCTTCGCGGCCATCCGCGCCAAGGACATCGTGGTCCATCACCCCTACGAGAGCTTCGACGTGGTGGTGCAGTTCCTGCGCCAGGCGGCGCGCGATCCGGCGGTGGTGGCGATCAAGCAGACGCTCTACCGTACCTCCGCCGATTCGCCGATCGTGAAGGAGCTGATCGCCGCGGCCGAGGCGGGCAAGACCGTCACCGCCCTGGTCGAGCTCAAGGCGCGCTTCGACGAGGAGGCCAATATCCGCTGGGCGCGCGACCTGGAGCGCGCCGGCGTGCAGGTGGTCTACGGCTTCATCGACCTCAAGACGCACGCCAAGGTGTCGATGGTGGTGCGCCGCGAGGCGCAATCGATCCGCACCTACGTGCATTTCGGCACCGGCAACTACCATCCGATCACGGCGCGCATCTATACCGATCTTTCGTTCTTCACCTGCGATCCGGCGATGGGCCGTGACGCCGCGCGCCTCTTCAACTTCATGACCGGCTACGCGCGGCCGGAGAAGATGGAGAAGATCGCCTTCGCGCCCGTCACCCTTCGGTCCACCCTCTACGGTCTGATCGACGACGAGATCGCCAACGCGGCGGCCGGCAAGCCGGCGGCGATCTGGGCCAAGCTCAATTCCCTCGTCGATCCGCGGCTGATCGACCGGCTCTACGCCGCCTCGCAGGCGGGGGTGCAGATCGATCTCGTGGTTCGCGGCATCTGCTGCCTCAGGCCGGGCGTGCCGGGCCTGAGCGAGAACATCCGCGTCAAGAGCATGATCGGCCGTTTCCTGGAACATGCGCGCATCGTGTGCTTTGGCGCCGGCGTGGCGCTGCCGTCGGCGCAGGCCAAGGTGTTCATCTCGTCGGCCGATTGGATGCCGCGCAATCTCGACCGGCGGGTCGAGCTCCTGTGCCCGGTCGAGAACCCGACCGTCCACGAGCAGGTCCTCGATCAGATCATGGTCGCCAATCTCAAGGACGACGGCCAGAGCTGGCTCATGACGCCGGACGGCAGCTACGTCCGCCCGCAGCCGGGCAAGGAACCTTTCATCGCCCATCACTATTTCATGACGAATCCCTCGCTTTCCGGGCGGGGAAGCGCGATGCGGCTGAGCGGCGCCGTGCCGCGGCTGGTTCTCAGTTCCTGATCCTGCAAGCGGCGTCTAGCCGGCCGTATTTGTCGCTGCAAATCCACCCGGTTTCGGCTAGACGGAGCGCGCATGGACGGCCAACAGACCGCACACGCTCGGGTCGGGGACGGCGGCATCGGAGAGGGCCGCGTCGCCATCATCGACGTCGGCTCCAATTCCATCCGACTGGTCGTCTACGAGCGCGCCAGCCGGGCACCGCTGCCGGTCTTCAACGAGAAGGTGCTGTGCGGGCTGGCGCGCGGGCTCGACGCCACGGGCCGGCTCAACGCCGCCGGTGTCGAGCTTGCGCTCGCCAATATCGACCGCTTCGTGACGCTCGCCCAGAACATGAAGGTGACGTCGCTCGATCTCCTGGCGACCGCGGCGGTGCGCGACGCCGCCGACGGCGCCGACTTCATGGGCGAGATCGAGCGCCGGCCGGAGATCAAGGCCCATGTCGTGAGCGGCCAGGACGAGGCGCGCTATTCCGGCTACGGCGTGATCTGCGGCATGCCCGACGCGGCGGGTGTGATGGGCGATCTGGGCGGCGGCAGCCTCGAGCTGGTGGCATTGGGCGGCAACCGCATCGGCGCCTCGAGCACCTTGCCCATCGGGCCGCTCCGGCTGATGTCGTCGGGCAAGGGGGATCCCAAGAAGATCGTGGTCGACGCCATCGACAATGTCCGCTGGCTGCGCGAGGAGACGGGCAAGACCTTCTACGCGGTCGGCGGCGCCTGGCGCTCCTTCGCGCGGCTGCACATGGAGCAGGCGGGCTATCCCCTGCACATCATCCATCATTACGACGTTCCGGCCGACGATGTGCGCGCCGTCGCGCGGCTGATCGCGGTGCAGAGCCCCAAGTCGCTGGAGAAGATGCCGGGCGTGTCGCGCCGTCGCGTCGACACGCTGCCGCTCGCCTGCCTCGCGCTCGACCGGCTGCTGGCCGCGCTCAAGCCGCGCAACGTGGTCTTCTCGGCCTTCGGTTTGCGCGAAGGCTTCTACTATTCGCGCCTCGGCGCCGAGGAGCAGGCGCGCCATCCGCTGATCGCCTTCGCCGAGGAGCAGGGGGCCGGCTGGCGGCGCTTCGACCTCTCGCCCATGGAGATCTTCGACTGGCTCACGCCGGTCTTCGCAGGCGAAAGCGACGTCGAGCGCATCCTGCGCACGGCCGCCTGCCACCTCAGCGACATCTCCTGGAACGACCATCCCGACTATCGCGCCGAGCAGGCCTATGTGCGCGTGCTCCATCTGCCGGCGCCCGGCATGAGCCATCGCGAGCGCGCCGTGCTCGCGATGACGCTCACCTACCGTTACAAGAGCGATCCGAGGTCGGCCATGCTCGACACGGCGCTCAGGCTGACCGACGGCAAGAGCCGATCCTTCGCCCGCCGGCTCGGCGCCTGCCTCAGGCTCGCCTATAACCTCTCCGGTGGCGCGCCCGGCCTCCTGCCGCAGATCGCGCTGCGCCGCACCGAGCGCGACCTGCGGCTCGTCGTGCCCTGGCAGCTCAAGCGCAGCCTGGGCGAGGTCACCGCGCGCCGTCTCGAAAGCGCGGCCGAAGCCTTCAACCTCAAGTCGGCGATCGTCTCGGGCTGAGGGCGCCGCGCGCCTACTTCGACTTCTCCACCGGCAGGAGCTTCGCGTGCTCGCCCTCGAGGGCGAGGGCGAGGCGGCCTTCGACGAGATCGATGGCGTCGCGGCCGAAGATCTCGTGCCGCCAGCCCGTGAGGGCATGCACGTCGCGCTTGCCTGCGGCCAGGCGGTCGAGCTCGTCGGCGCTCGCGACGAGGCGGGCGGCGACGCCGGCCTGCTCGGCCTTGAGCCTCAGCAGCGTGCGCAGGAGATCGACCACGGCGCCGGGGGCGCGGAGCTGCTCGGGCGGCTTGTCGCGCGAGGGCAACTCGGATTCCGGCATCCGGCGGGCCTTGTCGACAGCTTCGAGGACCTCGCGGCCCTGCCAGCCTTCGGCGAAGTTGCGGCCGAGCCCGCGCGTCATGGCCAGCTCCTCGACCGACTTCGGGGCGTGGCTCGCGATCTCCAGAAGCTGCTCGTCGCGCAGGAGGCGCTGGCGCGGGATGTCGATGCGCTGCGCGGTGCGCTCGCGCCAGGCCGCGACCTCCTTCAGGGTGCCGAGAAGCCGCGGCGAGGCGCCGCGCGGCTTCAGCCGCCGCCAGGCGAGGTCGGGATCGGCGCGATAGGTGGCCGGATCGTTCAGCACCGCCATCTCCTCGGCGATCCAGGGCAGGCGGCCGTTCTTTTCGAGTTGCCGGCGCAGCTTCTCGTACACCACCCTGAGATGCGTGACGTCGGACAGGGCGTAGGCGATCTGTCGCTCGCTGAGCGGGCGACGGCTCCAGTCTGTGAAGCGACTCGATTTGTCGATACGGGCCTTGGCGAGCTTGGTCGCCAGCGATTCGTAGGACGCCGCCTCGCCGTGACCACAGACCATCGCGGCGACCTGGGTGTCGAACAGGGGCTGCGGCACGCGGGTCATGCGCAGATAGAAGATCTCTATATCCTGCCGCGCGGCGTGGAAGACCTTGAGCACCCTCGGATTGGCCATCAGCTCGTCCAGCGGCGACAGGTCGATGTCGGCCGCCAGCGCGTCGATCGCCGCAGCGTCTTCCGGGCCCGCCACCTGAGCCAGGCAAAGCCTGGGCCAGTAGGTGCGCTCGCGCATGAACTCGGTGTCGACGGTGACGAATTCGGCATCCGCCAGGGGCTTGCAGAACGCCGCCAACTCGTCCGTCGTGGTGATGAGCTTCATTGGGGACGATCTATAGACCCCGCCGCGCCCCGGGGCAAAGTTGCCGCACACGGAAAGGCCCGATCGCTTGACTTGACACGGCGAACCGTGCCTTTTGCCGCCCCGTTAAAGCCCGGAATATCCGTGATGTCTTCCGTTTACAGAACCCACACCTGCGGCCAATTGCGGCTGGAGCATGTCGGCCAGACGGCTCGCCTCTCGGGCTGGGTCCAGCGCAAGCGCGACCATGGCCATCTGCTGTTCATCGACCTGCGCGATCACTACGGCGTCACCCAGATCGTGGTCGATGCGTCGAGCCCGGTTTTCAAGAGCGCCGAGGCCGTCCGCAACGAGAGCGTGATCACCGTCAGCGGCAAGGTCGTGGCCCGCGACAGGGCCACCGTGAACCCGCGCCTGGCGACCGGCGAGGTCGAGCTCGACGCCGGGGAGATGATCGTCCAGTCGATGGCCGAGCCGCTGCCCATTCCGGTCTATCAGGAGAACGACACGACGCCGGAGGAGCTGCGGCTCAAGTACCGCTTCCTCGACCTGCGCAAGGACAAGCTGCATCGCAACATCATGCTGCGCAGCCAGGTGATCGCGAGCCTGCGGCGGCGCATGATCGAGCAGGGCTTCACCGAGTTCCAGACGCCGATCCTGACCGCCGACAGTCCCGAGGGCGCGCGCTCCTACCTCGTCCCGAGCCGCCTTCATCCCGGCAAGTTCTACGCGCTGCCGCAGGCGCCGCAGATGTTCAAGCAGCTCCTGATGGTGTCGGGCTTCGACCGCTATTTCCAGATCGCGCCCTGCTTTCGCGACGAGGATGCGCGGGCCGACCGCGCGCCGGGTGAATTCTACCAGCTCGACTTCGAGATGAGCTTCGTCACCCAAGAGGACGTGTTTGCCGCGATCGAGCCGGTGCTGGGCGGCGTGTTCCAGGAATTCGCCTCGTTCGACCGCGACATGCCGCGCAAGGTGACGCCGCTGCCGTTCCCGCGCATTCCCTATGCCGAGGCGTTGCTGACCTACGGCACCGACAAGCCGGACCTGCGCAATCCGCTCAGGATCTCCGACGTCGGCGAGGTGTTCGCCGGCTCCGACTTCAAGGTGTTCGCCGGCATCGTCGCCAAGGGCGGCGTCGTTCGCGCCATCCGCGCCCCCAACGCCGCGGGCCATCCGCGCAGCTTCTTCGACAAGCTGAACGGCTGGGCCCAGGGCGAGGGCAAGCCGGGTCTCGGCTACGTCGTGCTCGAGAGCGGCGCCGGGAAGGGCCCGATCGCCAAGTTCGTGGCCGGCGAGCGGCTGGAGAAGTTGAAGTCGCTGACCGGCGCCGAGGACGGCGACGCGATCTTCTTCGTCGCCGACCAGCCGGAGGCGGCCTGGAAGTTCGCCGGCCAGGCCCGTGGCAAGATCGGCCAGGAGCTGGGCGTGATCGCGGAAGACGAGTTCCGCTTCTGCTGGATCGTCGACTTCCCGATGTTCGAGTACGACGACAAGCTGAAGAAGATCGACTTCAGCCACAATCCCTTCTCGATGCCCCAGGGCGGGCTGGAGGCGCTCGAGACGCAGGATCCGCTCACCATCAAGGCGTGGCAGTACGACATCGTCTGCAACGGCATCGAGCTCTGCTCGGGGGCGATCCGCAACCACAGGCCGGAGATCATGTACAAGGCCTTCGGGATCGCGGGCTACAGCCGCGAGGAGGTCGAGCATCGCTTCGGCGGCATGCTGAACGCCTTCAAGTACGGTGCGCCGCCGCACGGCGGCGCCGCGCCCGGCGTGGATCGCATCGTGATGCTGCTGGCCGACGAGCCCAACATCCGCGAGGTGATCACCTTCCCGATGAACCAGCAGGCGGTCGATCTGATGATGGACGCGCCGACCGAGGTGCCGGCCGAGAAGCTGCGCGAGCTGCACATTGCACTCAAGCTGCCGCAACCGAAGAAGGAATAGCCGCCGTCCTGCGAGAGCGGCGCTTGCCGCTCCTTACGCTCGCTGCCAAACTTTGGCGAATGCCGGCGCACGACCGGTCGATCAAGGAGGAAGCGATGACGGACACATTGGGCAAGGGCCGGCGTGATTTTCTCACTGTCGCCTCGGCGGGCGGCGCGGCAGCGGCGCTCGGCGTCTTCGGGATCAGCCCGGCCATGGCGGCCGGCATCGCGGCCGGACGCTCGGAGAAGCCTCTCAAGGCTGCTTTTTCCAATGCCGGCCTGCAGGCGACGTGGTGCGCCCAGGGCAAGTCTGCAGCCGAGTATTGGGGCAAGCTGTTCAACGTCGAGGTCACCTGGTTCGACGGCCAGCTCGATGCCGTGAAGCAGCGCGCGGCGATCGACAACATGGCCTCCCAGAAGTGGGACTTCGTCGCGATCCAGGCGTTCGGCATCGGCACGCTCACCCAGCCGGTGCAGAAGATGATCGATGCCGGCATCCCCGTGATCGACATGGATACGCTGATCGCACCCCTGGACAAGATCAACGTCCATGCCTTCCTCGCCCCCGACAATGAGTTCATGGGCGCCTCCGTCACCCAGGCGCTGGTCACCAAGCTCGGCGGCAAGGGCAATATCATCATGACGCAGGGCGCCCTCGGCCACACCGGCGCGCAGGGCCGCGCGAGGGGGTTCGAGTCGGTGGTCAAGCGGTATCCCGACATCAAGGTGCTCGACACCCAGCCGGCCGACTGGGACGTATCCAAGACGGCGCGGTTGTGGGAAACCTATCTCACCAAGTATCCGAAGATCGATGCCGCCTTCTTCCATAACGACGACATGGCGCTCGCCGCCTACAACGTGATGAAGGCGCACAAGCGCACCGACATCCTGATCGGCGGCGTCGATGCCATGCCGCCGGCCATCAACGCGGTGGAGGACGGCCGCATGTTCGCGACCGTGCGCAATCCTTCCTGCCGCATCCATGGCGGCGCCATCATCGCCGGCGTCGCGGCCGTGACTGCGGGCGAGAAGACCGGCAGTGGCATTCCCAAGAACATCGTCACCGACGGCCCGGTCGTGACCAAGGCGAACGCGGCCGGCATGCTCTGGATGGAAGACCACTTCCTCATCTGAACGCCATGTCGGTCGAGTCGGTGGCCGTGCCGGGGGAGGCTCCGGCGCGGCTGGTCATGCGGGGCATCTCCAAGTCGTTCGGCGGCGTCGCGGCCTTGCGCGAGGTCGACTTCACGCTGCGGCAGGGGGAGATCCATGGCCTGGTCGGGGAGAACGGGGCAGGCAAATCGACCCTGATGAAGATCATCGCCGGCGTGCACACCCAGTACCAGGGCCGCATGGCGATCGACGGGCGGGAGCTGCATTTCCGGTCGGCGCGCGACGCCCTGGCCGCCGGTATCGGCATGGTGCACCAGGAACTCAGCATCGTTCCCGATCTCAGCGTCGCGGAGAATGTCTACCTCGGCAAGCAGCCGACCAGGGGGGGCATGATCGACTGGCGGGCGATGTATGCCGGGGCCCGCGATCACCTCGCGAGCCTCGGCATCGATGTCGATCCGCGCACCCGCATGGGCTCGCTGGCGATCGGCCTGCAGCAGTTGATCGAGCTTGCGCGCGTGCTCTTCTCCGGCGCCCGCATCGTCATCCTCGACGAGCCGACCTCGGCGCTGTCGCCGCCAGAAGTGCGGCGCCTGTTCGACGTCTTGCGCGCGGTGCGCGCGAGCGGCCGCAGCATCGTCTTCATCTCGCATTTTCTCGACGACATCCTCGCGATCTCCGATACGGTGACGATCTTTCGCAACGGCCGGCGCGTCGTGACCGAAACCGCAGCCGGCATCGACAAGGGCTGGGTCATCGAGCGCATGATCGGCCGCGGCCACGAGGATCTCGAGGAAAGCTACACCGGCGCCGTGTCGCTCGACAGCCGGCCGGACGCCCCCGTCGTGCTGGCGTTGCGCGGCCTCGGCGTCGGCCGCGCCTTCGCGGACGTGTCCATCGACGTCCGGGCCGGTGAGGTGCTGGGCGTCTACGGCTTCATGGGGTGCGGCCAGATCGAGCTTGCCCGCGCGATGTTCGGCAAGCTGCGGCCGAAGACGGGACGGCTGGAGATGGAGGGCAGGGCGCTGCGCCTGCGCAACACTGCCGATGCGCGCCGCGCCGGCGTCGCCTTCGTGCCGGAAAGCCGCCGCTCCATGCTGTTCTACGGCGAGCCGGTATACAAGAACATGTCGATCAGCGTTCTCGGCCGCATCGCACGGCTGTGGCTGAAGCCTTCGGTGGAGAAGGAAGTCGCCCGGCGCCACGCCGAATCGCTTTCCATCCGGCCGCCGCAGGTCGAGACGCCGCTGGGCAGCCTGTCGGGCGGCAACCAGCAGAAGGTGGCGCTGGCCAAGTGGCTGACTTGGCCGCCGAAGGTGCTGGTGCTGAGCGAGCCGACGCGCGGCATGGATGTCGGCGCCAAGGAGGATGTCGTGCGCATCGTCCGCGGCCTGCGCGAGCAGGGGCTGGGCATCGTCGTGATGTCGACCGAGCCCGAGACCGTGCTGTCGCTCGCCGACCGGATCGTGGTGATGAAAAAGGGCCGGATCGTCCGCGAGTTCGCCGGCGAGACGATCAGCAAGGACCGGCTGCTGGAGGCCGCATGAGGGAGGGTAGGGCATGACGACGTCGTCCGACGTCAAGGCAGGATCGCCCTTCGGCTCGCGGCTGGGCGCCTTCGTGCGCGGCCAGATGCGCAACATCGCGCCGTTCGCGACGCTCATCGTCCTGCTGGTCTTCTTCGGCGTCGCGAGCCCGTCCTTTGCGACACTCGACAATGCCGCCAACATCCTGACCCAGATTTCGGTGGCCGGCGTGATCGCGGTCGGGCTGACCTTCGTTATCCTGTGCGCGGAGATCGACCTGTCGGTCGCGGCGATCGCCAACGCCACGGGCATTGTCGTCGCCTATTTCACGCTTCAGGAATCGTACGTGAACATCGCCAACGTGCCTCTGCCGGGGGCGGCGGCGATTGCGCTGGCGCTTGCCGCCTGCGCCTTCCTGGGACTCGTCAATGCGATCGGCCTGACGGCGATCGGCATCCCGTCCTTCATCATGACGCTCGCCATGATGCAGATCGGAGCGGGGATCTGCGCCCTGCTGGTCCGCGGCCAGATCGCCTATGCCGTGCCGTCGTTCGTGGCGACGATGGGGGCGGGATCGATCGGTGGCATCCCGTGGATCATCATCGTGCTCGCCGTCTTCCTGATCGGCGGACATATCGTGCTCACCTACACGCGGTTCGGCCGCTACGTCTACATGGTCGGCGGCAACCGCGAGGCGGCGGAATATTCCGGCGTGAACGTCAAGCTGATCCTGAGCGCCGTCATGGTGATCTCGGCCGTCTGCTCCGGCGTCGCCGGCATGCTGGGCGTGGCGCATTTCGGCAGTGCGCAGCAGAACGAGTTCGACGGCTATCTGCTCGATGCCATCGCGGCGGTGGTCGTGGGCGGCACGAGCCTGTTTGGCGGCCGGGGCGGCATCGGCAATACCATCATCGGCCTCCTGATCCTCGGCGTGCTCAACAATGGCCTCGACCACGTCGAAATCGACAGCTTCCTCAAGATCCTGATCCGCGGGCTGATCCTGCTGGGCGCCCTGATCATCAACGTCTACGTCCAGGCCGTACGGGAGAGCGAACGAGCCGGGTGAGGGTGTTTGACCAAAGGTACAAAATATAATAAGTTCAATATATTATAATGAGTTCTTAAGGAAATTCATGAGCTTCCCTCGGCTCCGGTTCCTGATCCTGCCCGTGGCCTTCGGCTTGCCGCTGCTGACCGGCGCCTGCGCTGCGCCGCTGGCCCTGACGGCGGCCGGCTACGGAGCCGACGGCGTCTCGCTGGCCGAGACCGACAAGACGATGGCCGATCACTTCGTCTCCATGGTGTCGAAGCAGGATTGCGCCATGTGGCGCATGTTTCGCGACCAGGACGTCTGCCGCCCGCGCGACGGTGACCATGATCCCTACGATGTGAACTACAGCGAGCCCTTCCGCCAGCCGGGCGAGGCAGGGGTCGAGTATTCGCCGCCGCTTCGTGCCGCCGCCGATGCGCCGCCGACGAGCTGGAACCCGCAGGCTTATGCCAAGCCGAACACGGAGGCAGCGCCGGCGGCTTCCTCCGTCACGCTCGCCGAGCAGACACCGTCGCCGTCTGCCGTGGCCCGGCCGTCGCCGGCGGAGAAGCCGGCCGTCGAGCATGCGGCGGCCAAGCGAAAGCGGGTCACGAAGAAACGCGCACCAGGTCGGGCGGCGACTGACCCCTGAGCAGGAAGGCCTCGAGATTGTCGAGCGCCTTGAACCCCATCGCGTTGCGGGTCTCGACGGTGGCCGAGCCCATGTGGGGCAGGAGGAAGGCGTTCTCGAGGCCGTAGTAGCCGGGATGGATCCGGGGTTCGCCGTCGAAGACATCGAGTCCGGCGGCGGCGAGGTGCCCGCCTTTCAGCGCCGCGATCAGCGCATCGTCATCGACCACGCCGCCCCTTGCCGTGTTGATCACGACCGCACCCTTCGGCAGGCGGGCGATGCGCTCGGCGTTGACCCATTTGCGGGTGGCGGGCGTGAGGGGCGCATTGATCGACAGGAAATCGCAGTGCGGCAGCATGGCGTCCGCATCGGGATGGAAGAGGGCGCCCTTCTCGAGCTCGGGCGGTAGCCGGCTGCGATTGGTGTAGTGGATGGTCATGCGGAAAGCCCGTGCGCGGTCGGCCATCGCCTGGCCGATCCGGCCCATGCCCAGGATGCCCAGCCGCTTGCCGGTGACGTGCACCCCCATGAGCTGGGTCGGGCTCCAGCCGACCCAATGATGGGTCCGCAGCATCGTCGTGCCCTCGTGGGCGCGGCGAGCGGCCCCCAGCAGGCAGAGCATGGCGATATCGGCGGTCGCGTCGGTCAGGACGTCGGGCGTGTTGCTCACCGCGATCTTCCGCTTGGCCGCCGCCGCGACGTCGACATGCTCGTAGCCGACCGAGAAGGTGGCGATCATCCGGATCGAGCCCGAAAGGCGGGCGATCGTCTCGGCGTTCAGCGGATCTCCCGCGGCGCACATGATGGCGTCACAGCCGTCGCTCGCCTTGGCGAGCGCGGGGCCCTCGAACAGCCGGTCGTCCGGGTTCAGGACGGCGTCGAAATTGGCCGACAGGCGCGCCTCCACGTCGGGTGGAAAATGCCGCGTCGCCAGCACACGAGGTTTGCGGTTAGTCATGGACGATATTCCTTCCTGTGCAGCCCTGCCGCAGCCGATCATTCTGGAAATTCAAGCGCATGGATATTACGCTTGCCTGCCCGGCTACAAGGCCTAGTCCTGCTCAATCGCCCCGTTGACCACGTATAGTTTTCGCTGTTCTCGCGTCCAGACGGTGGTCACGATTGCCGCCGTGAGCGCACTTCTCGTGCTGGGCTTGTGGATAAGCGCTGCCGCCCGCGCGCAGGAGCCGCAACAGCCGCCGCCGGCTCCGGCACAGACCCAGCCGGCGCCATCTCCGCCGCAGCCCGGGCAACCGCAGTCCGGGCAGCCGCAGGCGGCGCAGCCGGACGCCGCGCCGCCGTCCTCGCAACCGGTGCAGATTCCGGCGCTGCCGGCGGATTCCGTGCTGGTGCCGAATCGGGCAACGTACGATATGAAGCTCGCCGTCGCGCGGCCCAACAGCGGCATCGTCGAGGTCAACGGCAACATGGTGCTGGAGATGGTCGATTCCTGCGATGCCTGGGAGACCCGGCAACGCATCAAGCTGACCTTCCTGCGCAGCGACGGCGAGGAGTTCGAGACCGACTCGAGCTTCATAAGCTACGAGACCAAGGATGGCCTGCAATTGCGGTTCAGCGTGCGCAACGTCCAGAACGACGAGGTCGAGGAGGAACTGCGCGGCAGCGCCGATCTCGATTCCCTGGGCGGCAAGGGGCGGGCGAGCTTCACCCTGCCGGAGGCGCGGAGCTTCGAGCTGCCCGCCGGCACCCTGTTTCCGACAACGCATCTCGCGCTCGTGCTCAAGCATGCGCGCGACGGCGACAAGACCGTATCGTACAAGGTGTTCGACGGGGCCCGCCTCGACGGTGCGTTCCTGGTGAATGCGGTGATCGGCCGCCCGTCGCGCTCCAGGTCGGGAACGCCCTCCATTCGAGGCGATGTCGCCTTGCTGCGCAACCAGCCGGCCTGGGGCGTCCGTTTCGCCTTCTTCGCGAACGGCGACCAGGGTGCGCAGCCCGAGTACGAGCTGGCGCTCGACCTCCTGGGCAACGGCATCGCCCGCTCGATGCTGCTCGACTATGGCGACTTCGCCGTCGACGCCCATCTCGCGCAAATCCAGGCGCTGCCGAGGCCCAAATGCTGACCGTCCGCCGCGCGCTGCTCACGGCCGCGCTCACGGCGGCAATCACTGCCGCAGCGGGCTCCGCCGACGCGCAGGAGTTGCAGCCGCATCGCGCGGCCTACGATGTGGCCATGCTCGATCACGGCAAGCCCGGTGAGCTTACGGCCGGCACCTATGCCTTCGAGCTGAAGCTGACGTGCGACGGCTACGTCATGAACCAGCGCCTGCGCCTCGAGCTGGACGGTCGCAAGGCGTCGGTCGTGACCGAGCAGCTCTCGCAGATGACGGAAAGCCGCGATGGACGGACGCTGCATTTCGAGCATCGGTCGAGCGCCAACGGGCGCCAGACGAGCCTGGTCCGCGGCGAGGCGATATTGGGCGAGGACGGTCGGGGCGAAGCACATTTCAGCGACCCCGAGGGGCAGTCGGTCGCTCTGCCGGCGGGCACGATGTTTCCCATGGCCATGACCCGCGCGACGATCAGGCACGCGCTCGCCCACGACACCGGCTTCGACGCGCTGTTCTTCTTCGGCGAGAAGCCCAAGCCGCCGCAGTCGGTGAACGTCGTGATCGGCAAGGTCCCGCGGCGACTGGCGGACCTCAAGGTTCCCAAGGAAGGCAAGGGAATCGTCCAGGGTCATTCCCGCATCTACTATCGCGGCGGCTTCTTCGATGCCGATGCCGGGAAGGACGGCGAGCCGGCGGCGTTCGAGATGAGCAGCCTGACGCTCGACAACGGCATCGAGCTCTATGGCACGCACGAAGAAGGCGATGGCGGCATCGAATATCGGATTTCACGGCTCGAGCCGCTGCCCAGGCCCCATTGCAAATAGGCTGCCGCCGGGCACCTCTTCAGCTCGACCGTCGAGGAGATCGCGCAGATGACGCCGAACAGCATCGGCCGGGATACACTCACACCCGAGCAGGCGGTCGACCGGCTGGAGCGCCTCCACGCCACGGCATGCAACGCCCTGCGCGACGCCCTGGCGCGTTTCACGGCATCGGGCATACCGCCCACTGCGGAGGAGCGGCGCCGGTTTCGCTACCCCGAGCTCCGGGTCGACTGGCGGCCGTCGGGTACCGTCCATTTCACGCGGCGCGCCTGGGCGAAGTTCCAGGTGCCTGGCCTCTATGCGACGACCGTCACCCAGCCGGCCTTCTTTCGTCGCTATCTGCTCGAGCAGCTGCGGCCGCTGGTCGAGGAGTTCGGCGCCGCCATCGAGGTTCGTGTCAGCGAGCAGGAAATCCCCTATCCCTTCGTGACCGAGGAGGGCGACGAGTTCATTCACGGCGACCTCTCCGTCGCCGAGCTTGCCCATCATTTCCCGACGCCCGTGCTGATCAGCGTCGGCGACGAGGTGGCCGACGGCACATGGATCTTCGAGAAGAGCCGGCCCCGGCCGCTGGCCCTTTTCGACGCCGTGCGGGTGGACTTCTCGCTGCGGCGGCTGACGCACTACACCGGCACCGACTGGCGCACCATCCAGCCCTGGATCCTGTTCACCAACTATCAGCGCTACGTCGACCAGTTCCTGGCCTGGGCGATGGAGGAATTGCGCCAGCCCGACGGTCCCTATGTCGAACTGGTGCTGCCCGGCGGCACCGTCGTCCGGCGCGGCGATGCAAGCGAGGATGCCGCGGCGGTGCTGGCGGCGGCGCCGTGGCACCGCTTCCAGATGCCGACCTACAGCGTCAGGCGATCCGACGATCGCGGGGGCATCACGATCTGCAACATCGGCGTCGGACCCTCCAACGCCAAGAATGCGACCGACCACCTCGCGGTGCTGCGTCCGCATTGCTGGCTGATGATCGGGCACTGTGGCGGCCTGAGGCAATCGCAGACGATCGGCGACTATGTGCTGGCGCACGGCTACATGCGGCGTGATCGCATCCTCGACGATCTCGTGCCGCCGGAAGTGCCGGTGCCGGCGTTGGCCGAGGTGCAGATGGCGCTGCAGGAGGCGGCCGCGCGCGTGACGGGCGAACGCGGCGATGCGCTGAAACGGCGGCTGCGGACCGGCACGGTCGTGAGCTACGACGACCGCAACTGGGAGCTCAGGTGGTCGCAGGAACGGCAGCGCATCAGCCATGGCCGCGCCATCGCCGTCGACATGGAAAGCGCCACGCTCGCGACGCAGGGTTACCGGTTGCGCGTGCCCTACGGCACGCTGCTCTGCGTGTCGGACAAGCCGCTGCACGGCGAGATCAAGCTGCCGGGCGCCGCCACGCGCTTCTATCAGCGCGCGGTCGGCGAGCATCTGCAGATCGGCCTGGAGGCGA
This sequence comes from Enhydrobacter sp., assembly GCF_030246845.1. Classification (NCBI taxonomy): domain Bacteria; kingdom Pseudomonadati; phylum Pseudomonadota; class Alphaproteobacteria; order Hyphomicrobiales; genus Enhydrobacter; species Enhydrobacter sp. The sequence goes on along the minus strand of NZ_CP126889.1, from coordinate 5,112,858 downwards.
TCGACCTGTTGCGCAGCGAGCTGGCGTCCCTGCATTCGCGCAAGCTGCGCAGCTTCGACGAGCCGCCGTTCAGATGACAACGACGCCGCGCCGTCAGGACATTCATTGGTGTCATCGCGGGCGCGGCGAGGGATCTTTCGCGGCGCCGGTCAAGGATCCCTCGCGTCCGCTCGGGATGACACAAATGGAGTGCTCAGAATCACGCAAATGAGCCATCTGCGAGGGTATCAGGCAGGCCACAGCCAGGCCGCACCACGCACGCCGCTCGAGTCACCGTAGCGCGGCGGCAGCAGGCGGGTCGCGATGAAGTCCGGCTCGGAGAAGACGTAGCGCTTCCACAGCGCCGGCACTTGCCGGTAGAGCGCCTCCATCTTCGACAGCCCGCCGCCCAGCACGATCGCGTGCGGATCGACGATATTGATGACGACCGACAGCGCACGCGCCAGACGATCGCAGTAGAGCTCCATCTGCGCCGCCGCCTCGGCGTCGCCATGGTCGGCAGCCGCCGCGATCTCCGTCGCCCGCATCTGCCGGCCGGTGCGCTGCGCGAACTGCTCCTGCAGGCGCGGGCCACTCAGCCACGTCTCGATGCAGCCGCGGCGGCCGCAGTAGCACGGCGGTCCGGGGCGTTCGTCGTCGCGCGGCAGGGGAAGAGGCGCGTGGCCCCATTCGCCGGCGATCGCCTGCGCCCCCGTCACTGGCCGGCCGTCGATCACGATGCCGCCACCGACGCCGGTGCCCAGGATGACGCCGAAGACGATGCCGCAGCCGGCCGCCGCGCCGTCGCTGGCCTCGGAGACGGCAAAGCAGTTGGCGTCGTTGGCCAGGCGTACCTCGCGGCCAAGCGCGCGCTCGAGATCGGCCGGCAGCGGCCGGCCGTTCAGCCGCGTCGAGTTGGCGTTCTTGATGAGGCCCGTCGCGGGCGAGACGGCGCCGGGATGGGCGACGCCGACGGTGCAGCGCGCGCCCACGCGCCGCTCCAGCTCCCCGACCAGCCCGGCGATGGCCTTCACGCTGTCCTCGTAGGAGGTGGCGGGCGTCGGCACACGCAGGCGGGCCCTTTCGGCGCCCGCCTCGTCGATGGCCAGCGCTTCGATTTTGGTGCCGCCGAGATCTATACCAATGCGCATGGAGCGAATAATCCAACTGAATGTCGAGATGTCGAGCTATTCCAGTGGATCCCGTCGATCCAACAATCTGTGTTACTGAATATTGGAACAACGTTGGTTCACAGGAAGCGGGCGGCGATGTCGATGCTGGTCTCGACGCCGATCGAGTCGAAGGTGGAGGCGAGCCAGCGGGTTGCGGCGGCGCGGCCGAGCTGGAACAGATGCTCCAGGAAGTCGGGCTCGATGTTGAACTTGCTCACCGCGCCGAGCGGCGCAAGCGACGCATCGTCATTGATGGAATGGATCAGCATCATCTTGAGGCGGGTGCCGAAGGTGCCGGTGATGGCGCCCTGCCGGATCAGGTCCTGCACGAAGGCGATGGCGCGCATCTCGGCCATCAGCGCGCCGCCGAAGGTGATCTCGTTCAGCCGGTCGGCGATCTCGGCATTGGACCTCGGCACGCCCTTGCGCACGGCCGGGTCGAGCTCGACGAGCACCACGTCGCGCGTTTCGCTCTCATAGATGAACGGCCAGATCGGCGGGTTGCCGCGATAGCCGCCGTCCCAGTAGGGCACGCCGTCGATCACCACAGCATCGTGCACGTTGGGCAGGCAGGCCGAGGCGAGCAGGGCGTCGATCGACAGCTCCTCGCGTTTGAAGATCCGCACCTTGCCGGTCTCGACGTTGGTGGCGGCGACGAAGGCCTTGATGTCGCTGCAGGCGCGCACCGCCTTCTCGTCGAAATGCTTGCGCAGGAGGTCACGCAACGGATCGAAATTGAGCGGGTTGCGCTGCCAGGGCGAGAGCGTGCGCTGGATCACGTCGGCCCACAGCACGGTGGGCGACTCGTCGAGATTCCAGTTGCCCTGAAGGCGATCGAGCGGCGTGCGCCGGATCGGACTCGCCACCGCGAAGGTGCCGAGCTCGGTCCAGAAGTCGGCCAGCGCCTTGCGCGCGCCGTCCGGCCCACCCTTCGCCCAGCCCTGCAGCACGATGGCGGCGTTCATGGCGCCCGCGCTGGTTCCGCTCACCGCCTCGAAAGAAAGCCGGCCATCCTCGATCAGCGCATCGAGCACGCCCCAGGTGAAGGCGCCGTGCGAGCCGCCGCCCTGCAAAGCGAGATTTATGCGCTTGATAGGATTCATGCGGCTGTCCTCTGCGGCGACGCCGCGTTACGCTTTCGTGACATGGACGGGCAAGCGAGACTCGGGGCGATATTGACGGACCGCGGCGCGAAAGGGCCGTGGCGAAAGCGCCCATCGACCATCCTGTGGGTCCTGTCGACGGGACAGCTCATCACCTGGGGCCTCGTCTACTACACCTTCCCGTTGTTCGTCGCGCCGATGGAGAAGGAACTCGGCTGGTCGCGCAACGACCTGTTCGGCGCCTTGTCGGCAGGCCTGATGGTCGCCGGTCTTTGCTCGATCCCGGTGGGGGCATGGATCGATCGCGGACATGGTCGCAAGCTGATGACCGGCGGCTCGCTGCTGGCGGCGGCCATGATGTTCGTCTGGTCGCGCACGCAGTCGTTGCCGGTGTTCTACCTCGTCTGGATCGGTCTCGGCGCCTGCCAGTCGGTTACGCTGTATGAACCCGCCTTCGCGGTGATCACCCGCGTCTACGGCCCGCGCTTCCGGCAGGCCATCATGGTGATGACCTTCATCGGTGGCCTCGCCAGCACCTTCGGCATTCCCTTCGCCCAGCTCCTGATCGATCGCATCGAGTGGCGGCCGACGCTGCTGGTGCTCGCGGCCATCAATCTCGGCGTCGCCTTCTTCATCCATTGGCTGTTCGTGCCGGGGCCGCGGGAGGAGGCGGTGCCGATCGCGCATGCGACTTCCGCCAGCGTCACTCCCTCGGGCAAGGGTCCGTTGGCCGCCGCCGTGCGCGTGCCCGCCTTCTGGGGGCTGGTGGTGGCGTTCGCCGGTTACGGGCTCGCCTTCTCGGCCATGAGCTTCCATCTCATCCCGCTGCTGGCCGAGCGCCATGTCGAGATCGGCGTGGTGATGGCGATCATCGCCCTGATCGGGCCGATGCAGGTGGTGGGGCGCGTGCTGTTGATGGCGGGCCAGCGTCACATCACCGCGATCCAGCTCGGCGCACTGATCTATTTCGCCTTCCCGGTCGCGATGTCGATGCTGGCGGCCGGCATCAGTGACGTCTACGGCCTGATCCTGTTCGCCATCATCTACGGCGTGGCGAACGGGCTGGTGACGATCCTGCGCGGCATGGCGGTCCCCGAGTTCATCGGCCCCGAGGGCTATGGCGTGGTGAGCGGTGCACTCACCATGCCGACCAACGTCATGCGCGCGGCGGGTCCCATCCTGGCGTCGCTCGCCTGGAGCGCGTTCGCCAACTACACGCCGGTGCTGTGGGGCCTGGCCGCGATCATGCTGGTGGCCGCCGCGGGGTTCGCGGCGGCGGCGCTGCTTTCGAGGAAAGCGTCGCCGCCGCGTCGCTAGGTCGTTCGCCCGGCTGGCTACTCCGCCGCCATCTTCTGCGTTTTCGGCTTGAGATGCTGCACCTTGGGCATCACCTCGCGCGACAGGAGCTCGAGCGAATGGCGCCAGGCTTCGGGCTGGTTCGCATAGTCGAAGCCGAACACCAGGAGCTGGCCGAAGCCGCCGACCTCGTCGTAGATCCTCTCGATCTTCTCGATCACGGTGCGGGGCGAGCCGATGATCCAGTTGTGGTGCGCGCAGTATTCCGGCGTCACATCCGAATCGGGCACGCTCTGGTCGTGCTTCAGGTACTCGAAGAAGCCGAACTGCGCGAGCAGCGGCAGGAAGTACTCCCGCATCATGCGGCCCATCATCGAGCCTACGGAGAGCCGCATGGCTTCCTCGTCGGTGTCGGCGACGAAGACCTCGCGCACCATGCGCCACTCGCCGCGATCGGGCGTGCGGCCGGTCTTGGCGGCGCCGATCTCGACCGACTCCCAGTGGCTTCCGACATAAGCCGGATTGAGGTTGAGGCTCATCGGCAGGAAGCCCCTCTCGCCGGCAAGCTTCAGCGTGTCGGAGTTCTTGGACAGGCCGGCGACGCCGATCGGCGGGTGCGGGGTCTGCATCGGCTTGATGTGCGGCTTCAGGAACCCGAACATCGTATCGGGGTTGGTGACGTGCCAGTACTTGCCCTTGTAGTCGAACGGCCCCGTGGCACTCCACATCTTCAGGATGATGTCGAGCGCCTCGCGCGTCATGTCGCGATTGACGCCCGACATGCCGTCGACGTTGAACATCGCCCAGTCGCTCGGCAGCCCGGACGCGGCGACGCCGAAGTTGAGACGGCCGCCCGAAATATGATCGAGCATGGCGACCCGGTTCGCGAGCTCGGCCGGATGATGGTAGGGCAGCAGGAAGCCGCCGGGGCCGAGACGGATGTTCCTGGTCTGCATCAGGCCCTGCGCCACCAGGAGGTCGGGCGACGGATGCGGTTCCCACGGCGCGGTGTGATGCTCGCCGATCCAGCATTCGGTGAAGCCGAGCTCGTCGAGCCAGCGGATCACCTGCAGATCCCATTCATGGCCGTCCTTGAGCGGCCTCTCCGGGGGGTGCGACGGCATCGTGAAATATCCGAACTGCATCGTTTCCTCCTGGGTATTTTCTCCAGGAAGTCGACTACCATCCCCAAAGCTTCGCAAGGGTTGATTTGACGATGACGAAATCTCGCCGCGCGGTATTCGTTTGTTGCGACGGCCTCGGCCGCGACTGGATACGGCAAGAGAAGACTCCCGTCCTGCACGATCTCGCCCGCAGGAGTCTTTGGTGCGAGGCGCACAGCGCGGTGTTTCCTTCGGTGACGCGTGTGTCCGCCGCATCGGTGTCGACGGGTTGCCAGCCGGCGCGCCACGGCCTGCACGGCAATCGCATGGGGCTGATCGAGGAGGGCAGGATCGTCGTGCGCGACGTCGGCCATCCGGACTTCCGCATGCATCTGCGACGGGCCACCGGGCGCACGCTGCTCGTCCCCTCGCTTGCCGAGCGGGTGGCCGGCGAGGGTGGCTTCGTCGCCTTCTCGAACGTCTCGCCAGGCGCGGCCTATTTCCTCGATCCCGACCATTTCGGCTATGTCTATCACCGGGCCGGTTCCTACGCGCCCGGCGGCGAGCGTATCGCGGGCGCCGATGCGCTGGAGGTCAGCCACGATCTCGCCGGCGACTGGGCGATGACCGGGCGCTTTTGCACCGAGGTATTGTGCGATCGGCGGCCGGCGGTCGCGATGCTGTGGCTCGCCAATCCGGACCTGACGCTCCATGGCGCGCCGCTCGGCTCGCCGGCGCACCACGAGGCGCTCGGGCAGGCCGAGCGCTGTGTGCTCGAGGTTTTCCGCACGGTCGAGCGGCTGCGCAGCGCGGGCGAGGACATCCTCCTGCTGATCGGCTCGGATCACGGCCAGGAGACAATCGGCGATTGCATCGATGTCGCCGCCTGGCTGGCCGATCGTGGCCTCGGCGCGGAGCTGGAAGCAGGCGAGGTGGCGGTGGCCGGGCAGGGAACGGCGGCGCTGCTTTATGCGACGGATCGCGGCCGGGCGCCGCTGCTCGCCGTGCTCGACGAGATGCGGCGGGCGCCGTGGGCCGCCGGGGTCGTGGTCGAGGCCGGGCTTGCCGGACGTGGCCATGCCGCGCGCGACGGCGTCGTTGCCGCGGTCAACATGGCGCGGCAGGATGAACCCAATGCTCATGGCGTGCGCGGCCGGCGCTGGGTCGTCGCCGAGCCTGGCAAGCCGGCCGCCATCGGCAGCGGCCAGCATGGCGGCTGGGGACCCGACGAGACCAGACCCTTCCTCTTGGCGAACGACGGTGGCCGGCTGTCGGGAACGGCCGGCCGCGCGACCTCGCTCACCGATATCGCGCCGACCGTCGTCCAATTCCTCGGGCTCTCCGTCGAAGGCTTCGACGGAGAGCCGCTGCGGCTGAAAAGCTGATCGTCCCGTACCCTCTATCCACCTCGGCGTGAGGTGCTTAACATGCGGCAAGGACGACAGATCGAGGAGAGACGGCCATGCAGGAACGGCTTCAGTTCTACATCGACGGCAAGTGGGTGGATCCGGTCGCGCCCAAGGCGATCGACGTCATCAATCCCGCCAACGAGGAGCCGTTCGCGCGCGTCTCGCTCGGATCCAGGGCCGACGTCGACAAGGCCGTCGCCGCCGCACGCCGCGCCTTCGAAAGCTATTCGCGCACGACGCGCGAGGAACGGATTGCGCTCCTCGAGAAGATCATCGCGGCCTACAAGGGCAAGTTCCAGGCGATCGCCGAGGCGATCAGCCAGGAGATGGGCGCCCCGCTGTGGCTCGCCAAGGCGGCCCAGGCGGCGACAGGGCTCGGCCATCTGAACGAGGCCGTGAAGATCCTGAAGAGCTACAAATTCGAGGAAATGCACGGCACGACCGCCATCGTGAAGGAGCCGGTCGGCGTGTGCGGCTTCATCACCCCCTGGAACTGGCCGATCAACCAGATCGCCTGCAAGGTGGCGCCGGCGCTCGCAGCGGGCTGCACGGTCGTCCTCAAGCCGTCGGAGGTGGCGCCGATGAACGCCATGCTGTTTGCCGACGTGCTGCACGAGGCGGGGGTGCCGCCGGGCGTGTTCAACCTGGTCAACGGCGACGGCCCCACGGTCGGCGAGGCGATGTCGACCCATCCGGGCATCGACATGATGTCCTTCACCGGCTCGACCCGGGCCGGCATCGCGGTTGCCAAGGCGGCCGCCGATACGGTGAAGCGCGTGGCGCAGGAGCTGGGCGGAAAGTCGGCCAACATCGTGCTCGACGACGCCGATCTCACCAAGGCCGTCTCTGCCGGCGTGATGAGCATGATGCTGAACTCCGGCCAGTCCTGCAATGCGCCGTCGCGCATGTTCGTGCCGCGCGCCAAGAACGACGCCGCCATCGCGATCGCGAAGGCGGCCGCGGAGAAGGTCAAGGTCGTCGACCCGGCGACCCCCGATGCCGGGCCCGGCACGATCGGTCCGGTGGTGAGCGAGGTGCAGTTCAACAAGATCCAGGCGCTCATCCAGAAGGGAATCGAGGAAGGCGCGACCCTGGTGACCGGCGGCCCGGGCCGGCCCGAGAACATGAACCGCGGCTACTATGTCCGGCCGACGGTGTTCGCCAACGTCACCAACGACATGACCATCGCGCGGGAGGAGATCTTCGGTCCGGTCCTCACCATGCTGGCCTACGACAGCGAGGACGACGCGGTCGCCCAGGCCAACGACACCGCCTATGGCCTGTCGGGCTATGTGCAGTCGGGCAATATCGACCGCGCCCGCAAGGTCGCCGCCCGGCTGCGGACCGGCAATGTGCATCTGAACGGTGCCGGCCCCGATTTCGGCGCGCCCTTCGGCGGCTACAAGCAGTCGGGCAACGGCCGGGAATGGGGCGAGCACGGCTTCGAGGAATTCCTCGAGGTCAAGGCGGTGATGGGCTGGGCGCCCAAGGCCGCATAGTCCCGCGCAGCATGAAAAAGCCGCCCGAAAGGGCGGCTCAGGCCGCTGACAAACCCCGTCGATTTTTCAGCGGGGTTTTTTGTTGATGGTGTTGGAATTTGATCGGATCAGGCCGGAACGGGGATAGGCGCCATTGCGAGAGCGATTTTCTTGATGTTCTGGGCAGCGGCAGCCAGCAAGCACTGGCAGGCCACGGCGAGGAGACCACGGAAGCGGGCATAGCGGTGGCCGTGGAGTTGCTTGGCATCAGCGAAGGAGCGTTCGACCGTCTCCTTGCGTCGCTTGTAGATGCGCTTGCCCCAAGGGGTCAGCCGATGAGCGTCGGTGCGCTCGCGAACCTCGGCCCAGACATGACGGGTAATCAGGCGCGTTGCGTTGGCGCTGGACGTACAGGAAGCGAGCAACGGGCAGGCTCTGCAAATGGCCGGATCGCTGGTGTAGTGTCGATATCCGGTGCGATCGGTGGTGGCGTAGGTGAGAAGCTGGCCCTGCGGACACCGATAGCCATCCACCTCTGCCTCATAGTGGAAGGCCTTGTTCGGCATCATGCCGGATCGCGGCGGCGTCGGTCGGCGATAGCCGATCACGCCCAGTACACCGCGCTCCTCCAAGCCCTTGGCAATGCCAGTGGTCGCATAACCGGCATCGAGGCCGACGGCGCCGACATTGAAGTCGAAGCGGCGGCGTTGGCGGTCGAGGCGGCCGAGATACACGATGGAATCATGCACGTTGGCGGGCGTCGCATAGGTGTCAGTGATGATGCCCAGGCGACCATCGACCGTGCGGTGGTCGAGATAGAAGAAGCCCTTCGGCTTGCCGTCACGCACCATGTAGCCGCTCTCCGGATCGGTGCGTGAGACCTTGGTCTCCTTCTCGATCGGCTGGCGCGCTTTGTCCTTCAGCGGCTTCTTGCCGTGCGCGGCACGATCCTCCCCGATCGCTGCATCAAGCGCATCCCAATAGTCCGAACGCGACTTGGCGACCACGGCAACGTCATAGCGGTTCTTGTTGGCGTTGGCCTTCAGGTGCGTCGAGTCGGTGTACAGCACCGTGCCATCGACCAGGCCGTGACGGATCGCCTGCTCCACGATCGCATCGAAGATGTCCTGCGCGACCGACGTGTCGTTGTAGCGCCGGCGTCGGTTCTGCGACAGCGTCGAGGCGTCGAATACCGGATCGGTCAGCTTCAGCCCCAAAAACCAGCGATAGGCGATGTTGACCTCGATCTCGCGCACCAACTGCCGTTCGGAGCGGATCCCGAACAGGTAGCCAATGAACAGGGCCTTGAACATCGCCACCGGATCCAGCGGCGGGCGCCCATTGTCGGGGCAGTAAAGCCCCGCCACACGCTCATGGATAAACGAGAAATCGATCACCGCTTCAATCTTGCGGAGCAGGTGATCCTTCGGAACCAGACCCTCGATCGCCACGAGTTCGAGTTCGATCTGTTGCGGTAGCGCCTTCTTCAGCATACCGCCTTGAATCAAAAACCCCTGGCAAATGCCAGGGGTTTGTCAGCGGTCTGAGCCGCCCGAAAGGGCGGCTTTTCTGATCCCGAGCGAAGCAGGGAATCTATCGCGGCATCGGCCGGTCACTTCATCTTGGATTCCTTGAACACCACGTGCTTGCGCGCCACCGGGTCGTACTTCTTGAGCTCGAGCTTCTCGGTCTTGGTGCGCGGGTTCTTCTTGGTCACGTAGTAGAAGCCGGTGTCGGCGCTGGACACCATCTTGATGAGGATCGAGGTCGGCTTGGCCATGGTCTTTGTCCTTAAGCCCCGTGGGCGAATTCCGGGAAGGCCGGCAAGGTAGTCGGCGCACGCCGGCTGTCAAGCGCATCGGTGCCCGCAAGCGGCTCCGTCAGCGGGCCGACGCCTGGTCGATCGCGCCCAGTCGCACGGCCTCGGCATAGAGCTTCGGGTTGCGCAGCAGGCGGTTCGCGATCTCGACGTCGCGCCCCGACGTCTCTTCGGCGGGCGGGCATACCTTGCGCATGTGGGCCACCTCCTGAGCGCTCGGATCGCGCTCGGCGTGCCACTGCCGCAGCAGCGCCCGGTTCGCGTCGACGGCCGATGGTCCGAGCGTGTCGGGGCTCGTCACCTTGGCGCTGCAGACATTGGGCATGACCCCGAGCTCGTTCCAGGTGTAGCCCGATGGCGCCACCAGCCGCGACCAGGTCAGGATCAGCTCGCCCTGGTTCACCAGCCGGACCACGGTCTGCACCGTACCCTTGCCGTAGCTGGTCGTGCCGATGACGACGGCCCGTCCCCGGTCCTGCAGGGCCGCGGCGACGATCTCCGCGGCCGAGGCCGAGTTGCCGTTCATCAGCACCGCCACCGGCAGCTCGTTGGCCCAGGCGTGGCTCTCGCTGCGATAGGTGTGCTGGCTGTCGGGATGGCGCCCCTTGGTCGAGAAGATCACCCCGTCGCCGACGAACAGCTCGGCCACGCCTTCGGCCTGATCGAGCAGGCCGCCACGGTTGCCCCGCATGTCGATGATGATGCCGGCCAGTTCGGGGCCGATGTCGGCGTGCGCCTTGTCGATCGCCTGAGCAAGCGCGTCGGTCGTGGCGGTGTTGAAGCCGGTGAGATGGATCAGGGCGATGTTGCCGTCGCGCTCGTAGGTGACCGTGGTCGGAATGATCCGGCCGCGCTGCAGCAACATCGTCAGCTTTTGGCCGTCGCTCGGCCGCAGGACCGTGAGCGAGACCGGCGCGCCGACGGGGCCGCGCAGCTTGTGGACGACGTCGATCAGCGGGCTGTCGACCATGTTCTCGCCGTCGATCTCGAGGATCTGGTCGCCGGCGCGAACCCCGCCGGTGCCCGCCGGCGAGCCGTCCTGGACGGCGATGATCATGACCTTCTTGTCGTCGGTGCGCTGGACCGTGATGCCGATGCCGCCGCCGCCGTCGCGCTGGAAGCGATTGTCGCGCGCCTCCTCGGGATCGGCGTAGCGCGTATTCTTGTCAAGCTGCTTGGTCGTGGCCACCATCGCCCCCTTGGTGAGGGCGTTGCGGTCGGTGTTCTTCAGCACCGGGGAGGCGTCCACCGAGGCCGAGAACAGGTCGGCCAGCATCGCGCCCCAGGCCTTGCCGTCGGCCGGATCGGCCGGCGCCCGGCGGGACACGATCTCCTTGCCGTCCCGCGTCACCGTGTAGATCTGGCCGTCGGTGCGCAGCGACAGCGCGGGATCGGCGCTGGCGAAGCCATGGTAGGTCTCGAGCGAGATCTTGCGGAAGTCGGGCGCGCTGAGGTGCCGCTCGGCGATCAGGCGATAGGCCTGCGCGACGACCCGCTCGGGACTGACCTCGGAAGAAGCCGCATCTGAAGGAGGTGTGGAGGCGTTGGTCGTTCCGCAGGAAGCGACCAGCGAGGCGGCGAACAATGCGGCTGTCGCATGGGACAGCGCCAGCCGGAAAAAACGAGTCAACGACACGCGGCTACCCTACGACAAGCGGCGGCAGAGGCAAGCCAATAGAATGTGTTCATCGTGCAAATCAGGAAGAAAGATCCGGTCCGTCGGTCGAGGGCTTGGGCGCCGCCATGCGATGGACCCACAGCAGCGCGATCAGTGCGCCCTTGATGCGCGGCAGCAGGAGCAATGCAAGCAGGACGGAGAGCGGCAGCCACAGCAGCGCGTGGAACCAGAGCGGCGGCTGGTTGCCGTAGCGCTCCAGCACGAGGACAAGCGGGACGATAATATGGCCGACCGCGAGGATGGTGAAATAGGCGGGGGCGTCGTCGGCCCGGTAGGGCTCGAACACGAGATCGCAGGCCGGGCAATGGCTGCGCATCTTCAGGAATCCTCCGAACAGGGCGCCTTCGCTGCAACGGGGACAGAGGCCTCGCCAACCGCGCTTCAATGCGGTCAGGAAAGCAACGGGAGCGTGTATCGCGGCCATGGGCGCCAAGATGGGGGTTCGGCTCACCGGCGTCGTCGCGACCGTTTGTCCCGAGCGGGCCTTCCGTGCGCGACCGGACGACGCGGGCGCCGGCCGCGCGGCAGGGCGTGACGCTCGACACGCTCGATCACATCGACAAGCTCGAACAGCAGGCCGCCGGTGGCGGCATCGGCCTCCACCAGCTTGACGCGCAGCCGGTCGCCCAGCCCGAAGCTCTCGCCGGTCCGCTCGCCGATCAGCATCTGCCGGCCTTCCTCGTGTCGGAAGAATTCCGGACCCAGGCTGCGGATCGGCAGCAGCCCGTCGGCCCCCGTCCCGTCGAGGGAGAGGAAAAGGCCGAACCGCGTCACCGACGTGACCCGGCCGGGGAAGGAGGCGCCGACATGCTGGGCCATGTAGGCCGCGACATAGCGGTCGAGCGCTGCGCGCTCGGCGGCGACCGCCCGGCGCTCGCACATCGAGAGATGCTCGCCGAACTCCTCGAAGCGGCCGCGATCCGCCTCGGGCAGGCCGCCGTCGCCCAGTCCGAACGCGGCGATCAGCGCACGGTGCACGATCAGATCGGGAAAGCGGCGGATCGGCGAGGTGAAATGCGCATAGCGCGCGAGCGCCAGACCGAAATGGCCGAGGTTGCCGGGGGCGTAGACCGCCTGGCTCTGGCTGCGCAGGATCGTTTCGTTCACCAGCCGGGCCACCGGCTTGTCGGCGGCGGCGTGCAGCACGCGGTTGAGATCGCCGGGCTTGAGGCGGGAGCCCGCGGGCAGCGCGATGCCGAGGGTGGCGAGGAACTCCCGCAATGCCTCGAGCTTGGCCGGATCGGGCTGGTCGTGGACCCGATAGAGGCAAGGGGCGTGGCGCTGCTCCAGCGCCTGCGCGGCCGCCACGTTGGCCAGCACCATGAACTCCTCGATCAGCCGGTGGCTGTCGAGGCGCTCGCGCACGCCGATCTCGGCGATGCGGCTATCCTCGCCCAGTCTGACCAGCCGCTCCGGCAGGTCGAGGTCGAGCGCGCCGCGTCTTTCGCGCGCCGCCAGAAGGACGCGGAACGCGCCGTAGAGCGGCTTGATGACGGGCTCCAGCAACGGGCCGGTCTCCTCGTCCGGCACGCCGTCGATCGCGCGCTGCACGCGCGTGTAGGTGAGGCGGGCAGCCGAGCGCATCATGGCGCGGTGGAAACGGTGGCGCTTGAGCTGAGCGTCGCCGTCGATCCACATCTCGGCCACCAGGACCGGCCGGTCCTGGCGCGGCATCAGCGAGCACCAGTGGTTGGAGAGGGCCTCGGGCAGCATCGGCACGACCCGGTCGGGGAAATAGACCGAGGTGCCGCGACGATAGGCGGCGCGATCGAGCGCCTTGTCGGATCGCACGTACCAGGCGACATCGGCGATCGCGACCAACAGGCGCCAGCCGCCGCGATGGGCGGGGTCCGGCTCGGCATAGACCGCATCGTCGAAATCGCGCGCATCCTCGCCGTCGATCGTGACCAGCGGCAGCTCGCGCAGGTCGAGGCGGCTGCCCAAGGGCGCCGCGCGGGCGCGCTCGGCCTCGTCGAGCGCCGCCTGCGGGAAGTCGATCGGCACGTCGTTGGCGGCGATCGAGATCAGGCTCACGGTGCGCGGGTCGCTCATCGGGCCGATGCGCTCGATGACGCGGGCCCGGCGCGAGAGGTGGCCGCCGACCTCCTCGATCCAGACGATATCGCCCGGCCGCGCGCCGTTGCGGTCGGCCGGCCGGACGTCGAATTCGCGCCGCAGCTTGCGGTCGGTCGGCGTCACCGTGCCATGACCGCCGCGGCCCGCCGGTTCCTCGTAGAGGCCCAGGATCTTCTTCGGGCCGCTGCCGAGGCGGCGGATGATTCGGGCCTGGTAGGCCGCCTTGCCGCGGCGCCTGAGCGAGGCGAGGACGCGATCGCCGACGGCGGGCGCCGGACCGCCACGGCCGCTGTGGGGATCGATCTCGATGCGCGGGGCGGGGCCGTCCTTCTCCTCGTCGTGGCGACGCGGCACGGCCAGCAGGTGGCCATCCTCGTCCACCTTGACGATCTCCAGCACGGCGACGTCGGTGAGCGCACCCGGATCCTTGAACGTCTTGGCGCGATCGGCGGCGATTTCGCCGGTGTCGCGCAGGTCGCGCAGCAGATCCTTGAGCTCGATGCGCTGGTCGCCTTTCAGGCCGAAGGCGCGGGCGATCTCGCGCTTGCCGACCGGTGTCGCGCTTTCCCTGATGAAGGTCAGCAGTTCGTCACGGGTCGGGATGCGACCCTTAGCCATCGGTGCCGGTGCGGGGTGGCGTCTCGGCCTTGGCCTTGCGTTTGGGGGCGGCCTTCTTCCGCGCGGCTGTCTTCTTTGGCGCCGGCTTCTGCCCGGTATCGTTCGCCGCGGCCGGCGCAACCTTCTTCGGCCGGGCTGCCTTCACCTTCTTTCCACCGCCCTTGGCAGCGCGCTCGGCCAGCAGCCCGGCCGCCTGCTCGACGGTGAGGTTTTCCGGCTTGATGTCGCGCGGCACGGTGGCGTTGACGCCGCCATGCTTCACGTAGGGCCCGTAGCGGCCCTCGTAGAGCTCGATCGGCTGCCCATCGCCGGGATGGCTGCCGACGATGCGGACCGGCTTGGCCGCGGCGCGACCGCGCGCCTGCCTGGCTTCGGCCAGCAGCGCCACGGCGCGGTTCATGCCGATATCGAGCACGCTTTCGTCGGCCGGGATCGATTTGTACTTCTTGCCGTGCTTCACGTATGGGCCGAAGCGGCCGACCCCGGCCACGATCGGCTCGCTGTCGTCCGGGTGCGGCCCCAGCTCGCGCGGCAGCGCCAGCAGCGCCAGCGCCTTCTCGAGCGTCACGTCGTCGGGCGTCATGCCGCGCAGCAGGGACTGGCGCTTGGGCTTCTCCTTGCCCTCCGGCTCGCCGAGCTGGACATAGAGACCGTAGGGGCCGTTGCGCAGGGTCACTTCCTTGCCGGTCTCGGGATCGATGCCCAGCAGCTTCGGCTTGTCGAGATTGGCGCCGGATGCCGCATCGGCTTCCGAATCGACGATGCCGAGCTTGCGGGTGAAGCGGCATGCCGGATAGTTCGAGCAGCCGATGAAGGCGCCGAACTTGCCGAGCTTCAGGCCGAGCCGGCCGGTGCCGCAGGACGGGCATTCGCGCGGACTCTTGCCGCCATTGTCGTTGGCCGGAAAGAAGTGCGGCCCCAGCTCCTCGTCGAGCTTGTCGAGGACCTCGCTCACGCGCAGATCCCTGGTCTCGCCGACGGCGGACGAGAACTCCCTCCAGAAGTCGCGCAGCACCTGCCGCCAGTCGATCCGGCCGCCCGAGATGTCGTCGAGCTCCTCCTCGAGATGGGCCGTGAAGTCGTACTCGACGTAGCGCGGGAAGTAGGTCTGCAGGAAGGCGGTGACGATGCGCCCGCGATCCTCCGGCACGAAGCGCTTGCGCTCGAGCCGGACGTACTTGCGGCGCTGCAGCACGTCGATGATGGAGGCATAGGTCGACGGTCGGCCGATGCCGAGCTCCTCCAGCTTCTTCACGAGGCTCGCTTCCGAGTAGCGCGGCGGCGGCTCGGTGAAATGCTGCTCCGGGATGACCTCGCGGCGCTCCAGCGCCTCGTTCTCGACGACGTCAGGCAGGATCGCGTTGCCGTTTTCGTCCTCCGGCTTGTCGTCGCGGCCCTCGTCGTAGAGCGTGAGGAAGCCGTTGAACCGCACCACCGAGCCGGTGGCGCGCAGGCCGACGTTCTTGTCGCCGCTGGCGATATCGACCGTCACCTGGTCGAGCACGGCGCTTTCCATCTGGCTCGCGACCGTGCGCTTCCAGACGAGCTCGTAGAGGCCGAGCTGGTCCCGGTCCAAATAGCGCGCCACGTCCTGCGGGGTGCGGAAGAGGTCGGTCGGCCGGATCGCCTCGTGCGCTTCCTGGGCGTTCTTGGCCTTCGACGAGTAGAGGCGCGGCTTCTCCGGCAGGTAATCGGCGCCGTATCGGCTTTCGATCAGGCGGCGCGTCTGGCCGATCGCCTCCGGCGCGAGCTGGACGCCGTCGGTCCGCATGTAGGTGATGAGGCCGACCGTCTCGCCGCCGATATCCACGCCTTCATAGAGTCTCTGGGCGATATGCATGGTGGTCGCCGCGCCCAGCCCGAGCTTGCGCGACGCCTCCTGCTGCAGGGTCGAGGTGATGAAGGGCGGCGGCGGGTTGCGCCGCACCTGCCGGCGCTCGATCGCCGAGACGGCAAAGGCCCGGCGCTCGATCTCGCGCTTGGCCGCCTCGGCGCGCTCGGCGGAGTCGAGATCGAACTTGTCGAGCTTGCGGCCATCGAGATGGGTGAGGCGGGCCTTCAGCGTCTGCTTCTTCGATGTGCCGAAGATCGCGTCGACGGTCCAGTATTCACGGCTTCGGAAGACCTCGATCTCGGCCTCGCGCTCGCAGATCAGGCGCAGCGCCACCGACTGCACGCGGCCGGCCGAGCGGCTGCCCGGCAGCTTGCGCCACAGCACGGGCGAGAGGGTGAAGCCGACGAGGTAGTCGAGGGCGCGGCGCGCCAGATAGGCGTCGATCAGCGGCTGGTCGAGCTCGCGCGGATGGGCGACGGCGTCGAGCACGGACTGCTTGGTGATGGCATTGAAGGTGACGCGCTTGACGTCTACCCCCTGCAGGGCCTTCTTCCGGCCGAGCACATCCTTCACATGCCAGGAGATCGCCTCGCCCTCGCGATCGGGGTCGGTGGCGAGATAGAGCCTGCCGCCTTTGCCGACGGCCTTGGCGATGGCGTCGAGCCGCTTCTGGGAAGGCGCATCGACCTCCCAGTCCATGGCGAAATCCTCGTCGGGCCGGACGGAGCCGTCCTTGGCGGGCAGATCGCGGACATGACCATAGGAGGCCAGGACGGTGTAGCCGGGGCCGAGATACTTCCCAATGGTCTTGGCCTTGGCAGGCGACTCGACGACCAGCACATTCATCGTCGAACAAGCTCCAGTAAAACCTTAATGACCGGAGCTAGATCGCTGATTCATATCAGAGATACGCGGTTACCCCGGTGCCTTTCCAGGCGACCTTCCAGCTCGAGGGCCAGCAGGATCTCCGCCACGGTGGCGGCGGACACTTGGCATCGGCGTACCAGTTCGTCAACCGGAGTGGGTACGGCGCCCAGCGCCTCGACCACCTTTGCCGTGTCCCTGCCATCGCCATTTTGTACTGGTTTCTCAGGAGGTTGGGCGAACGACTGAGGCCGACCGAACACACTTGTAATATCGTTGACGTCCCGCACCAGGATAGCCCCGTCCCTTATAAGGTTATTGGAGCCGCCATAGCGCGGATCGAGGGGCGAGCCGGGAACGACAAAGACCTCGCGTCCCTGCTCGGCCGCCCGCTGCGCCGTGATCAGCGATCCCGAGCGGGCGGCCGCCTCGATCACGATCACGCCTGCGGAAAGACCGCTGACGATACGGTTGCGGCGGGGAAAGGCGCGGGCGACCGGCGGTGCGCCCATGGCCGCCTCACTCAGCAGCAGGCCCTGACGGGCGATCGCCTGCTGCAGGCGCGCGTTCTGCGGTGGATAGACCTGGTCCACGCCGCCGGCCATCACCGCGACCGTTCCGGTAGCCAGTGCCGCGTCGTGCGCGGCCGCGTCGATGCCCCGGGCGAGGCCCGAGGCGATCACGAATCCCGCCTTGCCCAGATTGCCGGCGAGATCGCCGGCGAACCTTCGTCCGGCCATCGAGGCATCGCGCGCGCCGACGATGGCCAGCGTCGGGCGGCCAAGCAGGCGCATGTCGCCAACGCCCGAGAGCACTGGCGGCGCATCGGGCAAGGCTGCGAGCGCCGCCGGGTAGTCGGCGTCGCCGAACACCAGAAACCGGCCGCCGAGCTCCGCCAGCGCCTGCTCTTCCGATGCAATTGCCGCTTCGGGCACGGTGCGGATCTCGTGGCAGGCGGCGCGCGCCGCTCCGAAATGCGCCAGCGCCTCGTGGAAGGAGACCGGACCGATGCGCGGTGTTCGCGCCAGGCGCAGCCGGGCGCGGCGTTCAGCCGGATCGAGCGCGGGAACAGAAAGGCCATCGAACATGGCTCGATCCTAAAACGATAATGCAAACAAGTAAAACAATCGAAAGTTGTGTCACGAAGACATCCGTCGGCAAGACAGCGCGCCGATCGTGCCCAGCACGCCGAGCACGGCGCCGAGCGGGCCGAAGCCCTCGAAGCCCACGGTGCTGATCATGACGGCGCCCAAGCCTGCCGCGCAAATCCAGCCGAGGCTGGCCGAGGTTCCATTCAGGCCGAGCACGGTGCCACGGACCTCGTCCGGCACGGCGGCGAGCGACGCCATGTAGGACGGCCGACCCAGGGCATTCAGCATCACATAGAGGAACCCCAGGGCGACCGAGATCGCCGGAGCGGGGTGCCACATGAAGAGTCCCAGCGCCGCGAGCCCCGACATGGCCATCGCAATGGCGAAGGTCCGCAGCCGATCGCGCAGCCGGTCGGCGAGCTGACCGCCGAGGATCGTTCCCAGCACGTTGCCGAGGGCGAACACCGCGAGGGGGATGGCCGTCGCCGCCAGGGAAAGTCCATAGACCGCCTGCAGGAAGGTCGCGAAATAGACGGCAGCCAACCCGTAGCAGATGCGCTCGGCAATGCCCGTGCCCAGCAGCGCGAGCACGCGCGGCGAGAGCGCGCGGCGCAAGGCCGGCCGCTGTTCGGCGCGTGTGACAGGCCGCCTGCCGGAGCGAACCGTGAGCAGCAAAGCGAGGCTCGCCACGAAGGCGAGGCCGCCGACGCAGACATTCCAGCCGCGCCAGCCGATCGCCGACCCGACCCAGGCAGCGAGCGGCACGCCGACCACCAGCGTGAGCGACTGGCCGCCCATCACCCAGCCGAGCGCGCGGCCGCGCTGGCGGTCCTCGACGCGTGAGGAAACTTCGGTGAACACCACGCCGGTGAAGGCGCCGGCGCAACCGCCCGCGCCGCTTGCCCACACCGCGACCCAGAGAAAGCTGCCGGCGCTCGCCTGGCCGCACATGGCAAGGGCCAGCGCGATCAGCGCGGCGACCAGGAGCGCCCGGCGGCCGACCAGATCCGACAGGTAGCCGGCTGCCGCCGAGGTGACGCCCCAGGCCGTCGCCGTCATCGACACGAGATTGGCGACGAGCGGCATGCTGACATCGAGATCGTGCGCCATCTCGAGCAGGAACGGCGCGCGTGTCGTGCCGCTCGAGGTTGCGGCAAAGGAACCGAGGCAGGCGGCGCCGATCAGGGCCCAGGGCAGGGCGCGGGAAGCGGAGGGGACGGTCATGACGCCGGAGCGCGCGACCCTATATCGGCCGGACCGGGCCGGAGCAATCGGGCGGGAATCGTCGGCTTCGCTGTGCGGCCGGACTACACGGCCGGATTGGCGCTCGTCTTGCTCTGGCCGATCCTGGGTTCGTTGCCGTCGAGCAGGCGGCGGATGTTGGCGTGATGACGGATCCATACCAGCGGCACCAGCGCCGTGATGGCCAATGCGATCTGCCAGTCGACCAGGAACCACGCGGCGATTGCGCCGACCACGATGCTGAACAGGGTCGCCAGCGAGGAATAGCGGAACAGAGCGGCCAGCAGCAGCCACGCGGCGCAGGCGATGGCGCCGACGGGCCAGCTCAGCCCCCACATGACACCGAGCGCCGTGGCCATGCCCTTGCCGCCCTTGAACGACAGCCACACGGGAAACATGTGTCCCAGCACCGCGCCGAGCGCTGCGGCGATGGCGGTCAGTGGTCCGAGAACGCCGCAGATGAGAACCGCTGCCAGACCCTTCAGGGCATCAAGCAACAAGGTGGCCGCGGCGAGGCCCTTGTGGCCCGTTCGCAGCACGTTGGTCGCGCCGATATTGCCGGATCCGATCGAGCGGATGTCGCCCAGCCCGGCGGCCCTGGTCAGCAGCAGGCCGAACGGGATCGAGCCCAGCAGGTAGCCGACGAGGAACGGCAGGACGACGAGGAAGCCGTACCACTGCATGATGCGATCTCAGGGACTCAACACCTTGCAATTGGTCGAGTCGACATAGGTCGAGGTCGGTGGACCGATCAGCTCGGTCGAGATCTGCTCGCCCGGCGCGATCGCCACCGGCCCGAAATAGGCATCGCCCACCGAGCGACCGGCGTTGCGGAAGGTGCACTGGACTTGCGTGTTGACGGTATTCGGCGTGTTCGATGTGACCGTGATCGAGACCTGCCAGTAGCGCGACGGGCCGTAGGTCAGGTTGTTCGCGGCGAGCGTCACCAGAGGCATCGGCTGGGAGAAATGCGGCAACGGTCGCGGGCC
Source organism: Enhydrobacter sp. (assembly GCF_030246845.1). Lineage (NCBI taxonomy): Bacteria > Pseudomonadati > Pseudomonadota > Alphaproteobacteria > Hyphomicrobiales > Enhydrobacter > Enhydrobacter sp. The sequence goes on along the minus strand of NZ_CP126889.1, from coordinate 5,093,107 downwards.
GGTGCGGCGCACCTGGGGTTGCGGCTTGGGCATGGTGCTGTCGGCCGGCCCATAGCTCGACGTCGGATTGTTGGGATCGAAGGCGCGATCCGGATCGTAGCCGGACGGTGAAGGTGCGGACTGACCTGCCGATCCACCAAGCGTCGCCACGCCGCCGCCGGGCGTCGTCAAGGGCGGCGGCGTGAGCGGCGTGGAGCTGTACGAGTCGCTCGAGGGCGGCCGAGCGGGTTGGGGCGGCAGGGGCGTGGGCGAGGGGGGCGGCCGGTTGGTCGCCTGCGGCGCGGACGGCGCGGGTGTCGGCATGCCGCCGACATTGTTCTGCACCTTGTCGTAGCAGGCCAGCCGTTGCTGGGTGTCGGTGATCTCGGAACAAAGCTGGATGTGGCGGGTGAGCTGGTCAAGCAGGTCCTGACCCGAAGATTGCCGCGATTGGGAGTGCGCCGCGCTCGCGACAGCCGCCAAGGCGGCGCCGAGAAAGAGAGAGTGTCGAAAGTTCATCGCAAGCCTTGCTGTACCAACGGCCCGACCATAGCAGACCAAGTGGCCGTTTCGAGGCAATTCGAGCGCTCGACGGCCGCGCCGCGCGCTCAGGCCGCGACTGCCGCGGGGGCGAAGTCGTCGTTGCGATAGATCGTGCGTCCACCGACGATGGTGGCCATCACCCGGCCCTGGACCGGCCGCTCGTCGAACGGCGTGTTCTTGGTCTTGCTCCAGAGATCGGCGCGATCGATCTTCCAGGCGTAGTTGGCATCGAACAGGACGAGGTCGGCCGGCGCGCCTTTGGCGAGCCGGCCGCCGGGCAGGTTGAACAGCCGGGCCGGCGCGCTCGACAGGCGTTGGAATAGCCGGGGCAGGCTGAGATGGCCGTTGTGCACCAGCTCGAGCGACACCGGCAGCAGGGTCTCGAGGCCGATGCCGCCGGGTTCGGCCTGGGCGAAGGGCACGCGCTTGCTGTCCTGGTCCTGCGGCCGGTGGTCCGAGACGATGGCGTCGATCACGCCGCTCTTCAGCCCCTCGACGATCGCCTCGCGATCGGCCTCGCTGCGCAGCGGCGGCACCAGCTTGCCGAAGGTGCGGTAGTCGCCGACGGCGAGATCGTTCAGGGCGAAGTAGGGCGCGGCGGTATCGCAGGTGATGCGCAGGCCGCGCGCCTTGGCCGCCGCGATCGCCTTCACCGATTCGGCGGTGGAGATCTTGGCGAGATGCAGGCGTCCGCCCGTCATCTCGACGAGGCGGATGTCGCGCTCCACCATCATCACCTCGGCGAGCGGCGGGTTGCCGGCCAAGCCGAGGCGCGTGGCCATCACGCCGCTGCTCATGTGGCCGCCCGAAAGCGTCGGCTCCTGCGGCAGGTGGACGATCAGGGCGTCGAAGGCCTTGGCGTAGTAGAGCGCGCGGCGCATCACCTGGGCGTTGCCCACGGCGTGGTCGGCGTCGGTGAAGCCGACGGCGCCGGCTTCGGCCAGCAAGCCGATCTCGGCGAGCTCCTTGCCCTCGAGGCCGACGGTCAGCGTACCGAAGGCGTACATGTTGGCGAGCTTGATCTGGCGCGCGCGCCGCGCCACGAACTCGATCAACGAGGCATCGTCGAACGGCGGCTCGTTGTCGGGCAGCAGCACCATGGAGGTAATGCCGCCGACTGCTGCGGCGACGCCTGCGCTGTCGAGCGTCTCCTTGTGCTCCTCGCCCGGCTCGCCCGTGTGTACGCGCGTATCGACGATGCCCGGCGCGAGGTAGAGACCTTGACAGTCGACCGACTGGATGCCGTAGGGCGCGCCCGAGGCGAACAGATTGGGACCGAAGTCGGCGATCTTGCCGTCGCTGATCAGGACGGCGCCGACATATTCGGTGTCCGCCGTGGGATCGATGACGCGGGCATTGATGTAGGCGGTCGACCCGGCATGCGGTGGCAGCCCGCGGGCGACATTGCCGCTCATGCCGCGGCTCCCATGGCATTGCGGCGGCCGCCGATCAGGGCGTCGAGACAGGCCATGCGCACGGCGACGCCCATCTCGACCTGCTCGTGGATGACGCTGCGGTCGAGGTCGTCGGCCACCTCCGAGTCGATCTCCACGCCGCGGTTCATCGGGCCGGGATGCATGATCAGCGCATCGGGCCTCGCCACCTTGAGCTTCTCGCTGTCGAGGCCGAAGAAACGGAAGTATTCGCTGATCGACGGCACGAACGAGCCCTGCATGCGCTCGGTCTGCAGGCGCAGCATCATGACGATATCGACGTCCTTGAGGCCGGTCCTCATGTTGTAGTGGACCTCGACGCCCATCTTGTCGATGTCGGTCGGCATCAGGGTCGGCGGCCCGACCACGCGCACGCGGGCGCCCATGATCTGCAGCAGATGGATGTTCGACCGCGCGACGCGGCTGTGCAGGATGTCGCCGCAGATCGCCACCAGCAGCCCCTCCAGGCGGCCGCGGCGGCGGCGAATGGTCAGCGCATCGAGCAGCGCCTGGGTCGGGTGCTCGTGCTGGCCGTCGCCGGCGTTGATGACGGTGCAGTTGACCTTCTGCGACAGGAGATTGACGGCCCCCGATTCGCTGTGCCGCACGACGATGGCATCCGGCCGCATGGCGTTCAGCGTCATGGCGGTGTCGAGCAGGGTCTCGCCCTTGCGCACCGAAGAGGTGGCGACATCCATGTTGATGACGTCGGCGCCCAGCCGTTTGGCGGCAACCTCGAAGCTGGTGCGGGTCCGCGTCGAGTTCTCGAAGAAGAGATTGATCACGGTGCGGCCGGTCAGCAGGTCCCGCCGCTTGTCGAGGGATCTGTTCTGCTCGATGTAGCTTTCGGAAAGGTCGAGCAGGCCCGAAATGGTTTCGGGCGACAGACCTTCGATGCCGAGCAGGTGGGGCAACCTCGGCACGCCCGCGCGTTTGTTTGTCACTAAAGCGCGACGTTAAGCACGCGCGGCGCGCCGCTGCAAGGCGGCGCTCTGGTGGATAACGCTCATGCCGCAGGCCGTGGCCCGATATAGCGGGCGCGCGGCCTGATGAGAGCGCCGCTCGCCGCCTGCTCCAGGGCGTGGGCGATCCATCCGACGGTGCGGCCGAGAAGAAACAGGGCGAGCGCGGAATCCTTCGGCAGGTCGAGGACGCGCTCGAGCGTCGCCATCGCGAAGTCGATGTTGGGCTCGGCGCGCGCCAGCCGTGCGCCGATCGTGGCAAGCCGCTCGGCAAGGGCAAGCTCGGGCGAGTGCGGCAGGATCTCGCGCAGGAGGGCGAACAATGTCGCCGCGCGCACGTCGCCATCGGGATAGAGCGGATGGCCGAAGCCGGGAAGGCGAGCGTCGCCGCCTGCGCGCTCGACCAGTGCCGACTCCGGGTCGTCTGCTGCCGCGACCTCGGCAAAGAGGCTCGCGACTCGCCGCGTCAGGCCGCCGTGCCGCGGCCCGCTGATGGCCGCGAGTCCCGCCGTCGTGGCGGCATAGAGGTGGGCGCCGGTCGAGGCGACGACGCGGGCGGCGAAGGTCGAGGCGTTGAACTCGTGATCGGCCGACAGGACCAACGCCGCGCGGATCAAGGGCACGTGGCCGGCGGGCACCTGCCATGCCGCAGCGAGTTGCTCATGGACGGGCAGGGCCGAGGCCGGCTCCGTCGTCACGGCAGCCGTCAGCAGGCGCAGGATGCGAACCGCCGTCTCCAGCATGGCGGCGCGGTCCTCGACCCAGCTCGGATGGTCCCAGCGCGCCGCCGCCGGCAGCAGGATCAGGCAGCGATCGACCGTGGAGAGCGTCGCGGTGGCACTCCAGGCGGTGCGCAATGCGGCCGACGGAGCCGGCAGGTTCCCGGCGTCGAAAGGCCGATCGTCGCACTCCCACAGGAGCTGCGCGACCTGCTCCAGCGAATGGCTGCGCGCCAGCCGGGCGGCATCGTGACCACGATAATGGAGTCGACCGCCTTCGATGAATGTGAGGGACGACTCCAGCACCGGGGTGCCGAAGTCCAGGGCGTTGGCGGCAATCGATTCGGCCTTGCGCCCGACGGCGCGCCGCCGTTTCAGCCGGGCGACATCGTCGGCCCGATACCGGCGCTCGCGACGTCCCGACGTTCCCTCGGATCGCAGCAGGCCGCGACTGACATAGGCATAAAGCGTGGCCGGAGAGATCCCCAATCGGCGCGCCGCCTCGGCGGAGCTGATCCATTCGGTGCTCATGATTTATTATTGATGAGGCCAATCAATATTGACAATATATTTGTGCGACCGGATGTTCCTTGCGGATTGGGAAAGGGACATCCAGATGCTGCAGACACGCGTGGACAGTGGCCTCGATGGCGTGATCGTGGCCGATACGGTGATGAGCGAGGTCGACGGCGAGGCGGGCCGGCTGGTCGTCCGCGGGCACGGCCTCGAGGAGCTGGTCGCGCACCGCGGCTTCGAAGGCGTCGCCGCCTTGCTGTGGACAGGCCATGGCGAGGGCGGCGGCGACGAGACGGCCGTCCGCGAGGGCCTGGCCGCCGCGCGGGTCAGGGCCTTCGCCGATGTGCCGCGGCTGCTGGCGGCGACGGCGGCGCTGAGCCCGATCGAAGCGCTGCGCGTCGGGATCGGCATGCTGGCGGACTCCGATCCGATGCCTCATCACTATCTCGTCTGTGGCGCGATGCCCGTGTTCCTGACGGCGTTGCTCAACGCGCGCCGCGGCCTGTCGGCGATCGCGCCCGATCCCGCGCTCACGACGGCGCAGGATTTTCTGCGCATGCTGCGCGGCCAGCGCGCCGGGGCCGTCTTCGAGAAGGGGCTCGACACCTATCTCGCCACGGTGGCGGATCATGGATTCAATGCGTCGACCTTCACCGCCCGCGTCGTCGCTTCCACCCGCGCCGGCCTGATCTCGGCGGTGCTCGCGGGCCTGTGCGCCCTCAAGGGCCCGTTGCATGGCGGCGCGCCGGGGCCGGTGCTCGACATGCTGGACGAGATCGGCGATGCCGCGCGGGCCGAAGCGTGGTTCGACGACGCCTTCGCCAAGGGCGTGCGACTGATGGGTTTCGGCCACCGTGTCTACAAGGTGCGCGACCCGCGGGCGGATGTGCTGAAGGCCGCGGTGGCGACGTTGCCGTCGACGGCGGGACGGCTGGCCTTTGCCGCGGCGGTCGAGAAGGGCGCGATCGCGGCCCTGCGCCGCCACAAGCCGGGGCAGCGGCTCGAGACCAACGTCGAATACTACACCGCACTGCTGCTCGAAGCCCTGGACGTGCCGCGCGAGGCCTTCACCGCCTTGTTCGCGGTGGGTCGGGCCGCGGGCTGGTGCGCCCACATCTTCGAGCAGGAGAAGGGTGGGCGCATCATCCGCCCGCAATCGAACTACATCGGTCCACGGCCGCAGTAGCGGCTATCGCGACGGCCACATGCGGCGGAAGACGCCGTCGCGGCGCAGGACGTCGTGGCGGATCACCGCCGCGACGTGGAGAGCGAGAACGGCCATGAGCGTCCAGGCCAGCCAGTGATGGGCGGTCCGCAGGCGCTCGAACAGGCCGGCATCGCGGGGCACCGGGTTCGGCAGCGGCACGAGGCCGAACCAGAAGATCTCGACGCCCCCTGCAGAGCTCATGAGCCAGCCGGTGATCGGCAGCGCCACGAGCAGAACGAGCAGTGCGGCGTGTGAGACCGGCGCCAGCCGGCGCTCCCATCGGGTGACGGCGTCGGGCAAAGGCGGCGGTGGCGCATGCCAGCGCCAGATGAGCCGTGCCACGGTGAGAAGGAACACGGTGAGGCCGATCCATTTGTGCCAGGCATAGGCCTCGAGCTTGGTGAGCCCGATGGGCAGGTCGGTCATCCAAAGGCCGAGCGCGAGAAGGCCGAACACCGCCGCCGCCGTGATCCAGTGCAGCCCCTTGGCGACCGGCCGATAGCCGAGGGTCGGCCGCTGCCCGTGCGCCTCAGCGCCAGGCATCGGCGCGGATGGAAATGTCGACCGTGTCGCCCACGACATCGACGAACTTCGTCATGCCGAACTCCGACCGCTTGATCTGTCCCTGGCCGAGAAAGCGCGCATAGCGCGTCCCCGGCGGCGCGTCCGGCCGGCGGTCGGCCACCTCGACGTCGAGCTGCATCGGCTTCGTGATGCCACGCAGGGTGATGTCGCCCATGACCTTGAGCTTGTCCTCGCTCACACGCTCGATGTTCGTCGACTTGAAAATCATCTCGGGAAACTTGTCCACGTCGAAGAAATCGGCGCCCTTCAGCATGTCGGTCTGCTGCTTGTCGAGCATCTCGATGCTCGTGGTGTTCACCCGCACGTCGACGCGGCTCTTCGAGACATCGGCACGGTCGACATCGATCATGCCGCGCCAGTCCTTGAACGAACCCGTGGTGCGAAAGAGCTTGGAGTCGCCGATCGAGAAGTCGATCGTGCCGCGCTCGCTGCCGATCTTGAGCTGTTCGAGCGCCCACGCCGCACGGCCTGGCGACGCAATGGCCAGGGCGCTTCCCAGCAGGAGGACGCGGCGGCGTCCGATCGTTGCAGCGCGTGACATGCGAAACCATAGCATGCGGTCCCCTCATCACGGATAATCACGTCATGGCGATCCATGCCCTATTTCCGACACTCGTCTATCGCGCTCCGCTGACCTCCGCTGCGAACGCACATTTCGATCAGAGACTCCACGACGAGTGCGAGGCGATCGCCGCATCGGACATGGCCGGCCGGCGGTGGTCGGCGAAGCACTATGTCGGCGGCTACACTTCTTACGGATCGCTCGATCGGCTGCATCTGGTTTCGCCGCTGTTCGACAGGCTGCGACGCCACATCGATCGACATGTCGCCCTTTTTGTCCGATCGCTGCAGTATGATCTCTCGCGCCGGCGCGTGGCGATGTCCGACTGCTGGCTGAACCGGATGCCGGGCGGCATCGGACATTCCTTGCATCTGCACCCCGCATCGTTCATCAGCGGCACCTACTATGTCGTGGTGCCGAAAGGGGCGGGCGCGCTCAAGTTCGAGGATCCGCGGCTATCGCGTCTGATGGCGGCCCCGCCGCGACGCGCGGATGCGCCCCGGGCCATGCGTTCTTTCGTCAGCATGGCTGCGCGGTCCAGCGATCTCATATTGTTCGAGAGCTGGTTGCGCCACGAGGTGCCGCCCGCGCGCTATGCCGGCGAGCGCGTCTCCATCAGCTTCAACTACACATGGGTGACGACGCCGGCGAGAGCAGGTGCTAAGAAAAGTTGAAATGCGTGGTCTTGTTGCGAGTCTTTCGTTCTGCGCGGCCCTGGTCGGCGCGGCGACGGCCAAAGCCGACTGTCCGATGGATCTGGGGCACGGAACCGGCTGGGTGGTGTTTTCCGAGCGCTACATGATCGCGTTTCGGCCCGACCCGATGCCGATCGAGGTGGGCGAGCCGGTTTCCCTCATCATGAATGTCTGCACGAAATCGGGCGATGCGGCCGAACTGGTCAAGGTGGGGGCCGAGCGCCTCGACGCGAAGACTCCGAGCCAGCACCTCAAGGTGAGTGGCGGCGCCGACGGCCGATATCGGGTGGATGGCCTGTCCTTTCTGGCGCCGGGACGATGGGAGATCGAGTTCGATGTCCGCTCGGCCGAGGGCAGCGAGGAACTGACCCACGAAATCGTCGTCAAGTGATCACGCGAGGCGGGCGAGGGCGCTTTCGAGGATCCAGGCGGCGGCCGCGGCATCGACCCGTTCGGCGCGCTTGGCGCGGCTCATGTCGTAGTCCTCGATCATGCCCCGCGTTACCGCCGCCGTGCTCAGCCGCTCGTCCTGCAGGACGATGGGCAGGGCGGCCAGGGCAGGCGGCCCGTGGGCTGCGATATTGGCCGCGAACTGGCGCACCGACTGGCAGCGCGGCCCCTCGCTGCCGTCCATGTTGAGCGGCAGACCAAGCACGAGCGCCTTCACCTCGTGCTTGCCGGAGAGGTCGGCCAGACGCTCGAGGTCCGCCGCGAGCCTGGAGCGCTTGAGGACGAGAAGCGGCGTGGCGAGCGTGCGTCGCACGTCGGAAGTCGCCACGCCGATCGTTCTGGTCCCCACGTCGAACGCCATCAGACGGCCGTCGCGCACCAGCGACGCCCTGAGTTCCGGAAAGTCGACGATCGGCATGGCGCGCCTTATAGGCGCTGTGCGCTGGCGGGTCGACAAGGCCGGCGCTTCAAGTAAGTTTGTGGCGTGACTGCTGTCCTTTACGCGCTCCTCGCGCTCGCGATGGTGCTGACGATCGTCAGCCTGCTGGTGCCGCTGGCCGAACGTTTGCGCCTGCCGCACACGGTGCTGCTCGCCGTCACCGGCCTCGGTCTTGGCCTGATCGGCGACTGGATCGCGCTCCGCGGCGAGGCGGAGGGAGTCCTGGGCGACGCCTTCAAGGGCCTGGCGGGGATAGAGGTGGGCACCGATCTCTTCCTGCCGCTGTTCCTGCCGCCGCTCCTGTTCACCGCCGGCCTCACGATCGACGTACGCCGTCTGATCGACGAGATGTCGGCGGTGCTGCTGCTGGCCATCGTGGCGGTGCTCGTGTGCATCGGCGGCGTGGCCGGCGTGGTCCATCTCGCCACCGGCTACGACATCCTGATCTGCCTGCTGGTCGGGGTGATCGTGTCGACCACCGACCCGGCGGCGGTGATCGGCATCTTCCGCGATGTCGGCGCCCCCAAGCGGCTCTCGATCCTGGCCGAGGGCGAGTCGCTCCTGAACGACGCCGTCGCCATCGCCTCGTTCGGCTTCGTGATGCAGCTCCTGATCGTGCGCGTATCGCCGGACATCGGCCAGGCCGCGCCTGCCGAGGCCGCCGCGCCGGTGATCCACGTCCTGCGCGACTTCTTCGGCGGCGTGCTGTTCGGCTTCGCGCTCGCCCGCGCCGCGATGGTGGTCCTGCCGCGGCTGGGCGACTCGGATGTGGCGATCGCCTCGGTGACGGTGAGCCTCGCCTATCTGAGCTACGTCCTGGCCGACCACTACCTCGCGATCTCGGGCGTTGTCTCGGTCGTGGTCGCGGCGCTCACGGTGGCGGCCTATGGGCCGACGCATCTGCATCCCCGCCAATGGACGGCGCTCAAGCAGCTCTGGCAGCAGCTCGACTTCTGGAGCAACTGCCTGATCTTCGTGCTCGCCTCGATGGTGGCGGCGCAATTCCTGCCGTATATCAGTTGGCTGTATATTTGGGGTCTGGTGGCGGTTGTGGTCGGCGCGACACTGGCTCGTGTGCTGGTCGTGTTCGGCATGCTGCCCCTGCTCGAGATCACCCGTCTCGTGGAGCCGGTCGACCCGCGCTACAAGACGATCCTCGTCTGGGGCGGCCTGCGCGGCGCGGTGACGATCGTGCTCGCCATGGTCGTGGCCGGCGACACGCGCCTGCCCGAGACGATCCGCGAATTCACGGCCGAGCTTGCGACGCTGTTCGTGCTCTTCACCCTGCTGGTCAACGCCACGACGCTCGGGCTGGTGATGCGGGCGCTGGGGCTGAACAAGCTGAGCCCCGTGGAGGTGGCGCTGCGCGACAGGGTGCTGGCCCTCTCGCGGGTCAACGTCCAGCGCCAGCTCCGCCAGATCATGCGCGAGCACAACGAGCGGGTGGTCGGCCTCGACGTCGATCCCGATTCGGCAGGTGACGCCGAGATCGAGGCGCCGCCGGCCGATCTGCCGCTCGAGCTGCACGAACGCCTGTCGGTCGGCCTGCTGACGCTGTGCACGCAGGAGAAGGACCTCTATCTCGACCAGTTCGAGCAGCAGACCCTGTCGCGCCGCATGGTGACGTTGCTCACGGCGCGCGCCGACCGGCTGATCGATGCCGTGCGCGATCGCGGCGCCGCGGGCTACGAAGAGGTGGTGCAGGATTTCGCGCGGCCCGATCTCGCCTTTCGCGTCGCGCTCTGGCTGCATCGCCATTTCGGCTTCGGCTGGCCGCTGACCGAACAGCTCGCCGACCGGTTCGAGATCCTGATGGTGTCGCAGGACGTGCTGGCGGAACTCGCGGCCTTCAACCTGAGCTCGATCACCGATCTCCTGGGGGCGGACGCTGAGGAACGGCTGGGCGCGATGATCAGGGAACGCCAGGAACTCGTCGTCCGGGCGCTGAGAGCGCTCTCGCTGCAGTACCCGGGCTACGCCGAGTCGATCAAGGACCGGCAGCTCGAGCGGGCCGCGATCCGCTTCGAATCGGCCGAATACGCGCGCCGGCTGCGCGAGTCGATCATCAGCCGCGAGGTCTATGCCGACTTGCGCCGCAAGCTGAACGCGCGCCGCAAGAGCCTGAGCCACCGGCCGTCGCTCGATCTCGGGCTCGAGCTTGCCGGCATGATCGCGCGGGTGCCGCTTTTCGCCGGGCTCGATGCCGCGGCGGTGCGCGAGGTTGGCCGGCGCCTGCGGGCCCGGCTGGCGGTGCCGGGCGAGAAGATCGTCGCCGTCGGCGGCCGACCCGACGCAATGTATTTCATCGCCGCCGGCGAGGTGGCGGTCCATGTCGGCGGCATGACGGTGCCCTTGAAGGAGGGTGACTTCTTCGGCGAGATGGGCCTGCTCGAATCGCGGCCGCGCAACGCCGACGTGGTGGCGGTCGGCTACTGCCATCTGCTGGTGCTGTCGCGCCGCGACTTCAACGAGCTTCTGGCGCGGCGGCCGGGCATGAGAGCCGAGATCGAGGCGGTTGCGGCCAAGCGCGTCGCCGAGACGGCGGCCGCCTCGTAGCCCGTTGCTCCCCCGGGGCAAAACCGCTACCAACCGCGCCATTCAAGCGTTTCGGAGCAGAGGTATGTCGCTCGACAAGGACACGGTGGCGTGCATCGCGCGTCTTGCCCGTCTGAAGGTGCCGGAGGAGGAGCTTGTCCCGCTCGCCGGCGAGCTCTCGAGGATCCTGGCCTGGATCGAGCAGTTGAACGAGGTCGATACCGGCAACGTCGAGCCACTGGCCAGCGTCTCCGATGTGACGCTGCCCATGCGCGCCGACGAGGTGACGGACGGCGGCATCGCCGAGAAGGTGCTGGCCAATGCGCCGGGCGGCGCGGTCTATGTCGATCCGACCGACAAGAATGCGGGCGGCTTCTTCACCGTGCCCAAGGTGGTGGAGTAGGCGATGGCGGCTCTCACCGATCTCACGGTCGCGGAGCTCGCGGCGACGATGGCCCGGAAGGAGGCCAGCGCCGTCGAGGTCGCCGACGCGCACCTCGGAAAGCTCGACGAGCATCGCGCGCTCAACGCCTTCATCACCGAGACACCCGACAAGGCGCGCGACATGGCCGTGGCCTCGGATGCGCGCCGTGCGCGGGGCGAGGCGGGCCTGCTCGAGGGCGTGCCGCTCGCGGTCAAGGACCTGTTCTGCACCGAAGGCGTCCCAACCACCGCCGCGTCGCACATCCTCGAAGGCTTCGTGCCGCCCTACGAGAGCACGGTGACCGCCAACCTCTGGCGGGCCGGCGCCGTCATGGTCGGCAAGACCAACCTCGACGAGTTCGCCATGGGCTCGTCGAACATGACGAGCTATTTCGGCGGCGTCGAGAATCCGTGGAAGCGGCGCGGCGACAACCGCAAGCTGGTGCCGGGCGGCTCCTCCGGCGGCTCGGCGGCGGCGGTGGCGGCGCGCATGGTGCCCGGCAGCACCGGGACCGACACCGGCGGCTCGATCCGCCAGCCGGCCTCGTTCTGCGGCATCGTCGGCCTGAAGCCGACCTACGGCCGCTGCTCGCGCTGGGGCGTCGTCGCCTTCGCAAGCTCGCTCGACCAGCCCGGCCCGTTCGCGCGCACCGTCGAGGATGCGGCGCTCATCCTGCAGGCCATGGCAGGGCATGACCCCAGGGATTCGACCTCGGCGCCGCTGCCGGTGCCGGATTTCGCCGCGGCGGCGCGCAACCCCGGCATCAAAGGGCTCAAGGTCGGCATTCCGAAGGAATACCGCGTCGAGGGCACGTCGGCGGAGATCGCGGCCTTGTGGGACAAGGGCGTCGAGATGCTTAAGGCGGCCGGCGCACAGCCGCTCGAGGTCTCGCTGCCGCATACCAGGTACGCGCTGCCGGCCTACTACATCGTGGCGCCGGCCGAATGCTCGTCCAACCTCGCGCGCTACGACGGCGTGCGCTACGGGCTGCGCGTGCCGGGCAAGGACCTGATCGAGATGTACCAGAACACGCGCGCCGCCGGCTTCGGCAAGGAGGTGCGCCGGCGCGTCATGATCGGCACCTACGTGCTGTCGGCCGGCTATTACGACGCCTACTACAAGAAGGCGCAGCAGGTGCGGGCGCTGATCGCCCGCGACTTCAAGCAGGCGTTCGAGAAATGCGACGTGCTGCTGACGCCGACCGCGCCGACTGCTGCTTTCCCGGCCGGCGAGAAGATGGACGATCCGGTCACCATGTACCTCAACGATGCCTTCACCATCCCGGCATCGATGGCGGGCCTGCCCGGCATCTCGGTGCCCGTCGGCCTCGACAAGGACGGCTTGCCGCTCGGCCTGCAGATCATCGGCCGCTCCTTCGACGAGGAGACGATGCTGCGCGCAGCCGCGGCGCTCGAGAAGGCGGCGGCATTCGACGCGCGACCGGCGGGTTACTGATCGTACCCTTTCCGACGCCTGCTCCGTTTCGACCTGCGGCGGCATGCGCGTTCGAGGCCGTTGCGGTAGACTTCGGCAAACCGGGAACCATATGGCGGACCATGATCTTGTCATTCGCGGCGGCACGGTGGCCGACGGCACGGGCAGCGCCCTTCGCGAGGCCGATGTCGCGGTGAAGGACGGCAGGATCGTCGCGCTTGGCAACGTAAACGGCAGCGGCCGCGAGGAGATCGATGCCAAGGGGTTGTTGGTCACGCCGGGCTTCGTCGACATCCACACCCACTATGACGGCCAGGCGACATGGGATTCGCGGCTGCAGCCTTCGAGCTGGCATGGCGTCACGACCGCGGTGATGGGCAATTGCGGCGTGGGCTTCGCGCCGGTGAAGGTGGCCGATCGCCAGCGCCTGATCGAATTGATGGAGGGCGTCGAGGACATTCCGGGTGCCGCGCTCGACGAGGGGCTCAACTGGTCGTGGGAGTCGTTCGGGCAGTATCTCGACGCGCTCGACGCCCGGCCGCGCGATATGGATCTCGGCGCCCAGCTTCCGCACGGCGCGCTGCGCGTGTTCGTGATGGGCGAGCGGGCGGCGAAGCTCGAGGAGGCGACAGCCGACGAGGTCGCGCAGATGCGCGTCCTTGCCGCGCAGGCGATGCGCGCCGGCGCCCTGGGCTTCTCGACCTCGCGCACCCTCAACCATCGCACCGTCAAGGGCGATCCGACGCCCTCGCTTCGTGCCTCGGAAGCCGAGCTTCTGGGCATCGCGCTCGGCATGAAGGATGCGGGGCAGGGCGTGATCGAGTTCATCTCCGATTTCAACACGCCCGATCCGGAGAGCGAGTTCGCGATGCTCGACCGGCTGCTGGCGGCCAGCGGCCGTCCGTTCTCGGTATCGCTCGCGCAGCGCCATACCCGGCCCGACGGCTGGCGGCGCCTGCTCGGCCTGGTCGAGGGGCTGGCGGCCAAGGGACATTCCGCCAAGGCGCAGGTGGCGCCGCGGCCGATCGGCGTGCTGCAGGGCCTGCAGGCGAGCCGCATCCCGTTCTCGATGTGCCGGTCGTACAAGGCGATCGCTCACAAAAGCGTGGCCGAGCGGCTCGCGATCATGCGCGATCCTGCCTTCCGCGCCCGGCTGCTGGAGGAATCGCACGAGCCGCTGCGCTCCGAGATGGCGGCGCGGCTGGTGGACTACGACCGCATGTTCCCGCTGGGCGATCCGCCGGAATACGAACCGCCGCGGGAGAGCTCGCTGGGCGCCCGGGCGCGCCACGAGGGCCGCGACCCGCGTGAGGTCGTCTACGACTACCTGATCGAGGGCGAGGGCAAGAACTTCATCTTCGCTCCCTTCGCGAACTACGCCGCCTACAATCTCGACTGTTGCAGCGAGATGATGCAAAGCCCGCACACGCTGATCGGGCTGGGCGATGGCGGCGCGCATGTCGGCCTGATCTCCGACGGCTCCTACCCGACCTATCTGCTGTCGCATTGGGGCCGCGACCGCAAGGTCGGTCGGCTCGACGTGTCGTGGCTCGTGAAGCGCCACACGCTGGACAATGCCCGTGCCGTCGGCCTGAACGACCGCGGCCGGATCGCCGAGGGCTACAAGGCCGACCTCAACGTCATCGATTTCGACAAGCTGCGCGTCGAGGCGCCGGTGATGAAGTGGGACCTGCCGGCTGGCGGCAAGCGTCTGCTGCAAGGCGCCACCGGCTATCGCGCCACGATCGTGTCCGGCAGCGTCACCTATCGCGACGGCGAGCCGACGGGGACGCTGCCCGGCAAGCTGGTGCGTGGGCCGCAGGCGGTGTGACGGTCTCGGGACCGCGCGCATCTTGCGCGCTCATGATATGGGCGGGCTGGAAGCCCGCGGTCCACTATGACTTCAAGGTGATTGGCAGGCTCTCCAGTCCACGCAGCGTGAAGGTCGGCCGGCGCGCGGGCGTGCCGGCGAGCTCGATCCGGCCGAAGCGGTCGAGCAGGGTGCGGAACGCGATCTCACCCTCCATGCGGGCGAGCGCCGCTCCCAGGCAATGGTGAATGCCGCCGCCGAAGGCGACATGCCGGCGGGCATCGCGTGCGACGTCGAGGCGGTGCGGATCGGCGAAGACGGTGGGATCGCGGTTGGCGGCGCCCAGCACCAGCATGATCTCGTCGCCCGCTTTGACGGGACAGCCGACGACTTCCATATCCTCGACCACGACGCGCTGGGTGATCTGCACCGGGCTGTCGAAGCGCAGCAGCTCGTCGACCGCCGGGCCGGCAAGCTCGCGCGAGCGCCGTAGAACGGCGAGCTGGTCCGGCGCGCGCAGCAGGGCCAGCGTGCCGTTGCCGATCAGGTTCACCGTCGTCTCGTGGCCCGCGACCAGCAGGAGCTGGGCGAGCGCCACGATCTGTCGCGGCGAGATGCGGTCGCCATCAGCCTCCACGGCCGCGAGCGCGGAAAGAAGATCATTGCCGGGCTTGCGTCGCCGCGCTGCCAGCAGGTCGCCGAGATAGGCCTGCAGGCCCTGGCGTGCTTCGACGATCGCCGCCTCGATCTCGGCGCTGCGCAGGATGCCCGGATCGACCGAGCGGGCGATGCCGCGCGACCAGGCGGTGAAAATCGCCTCGTCCTCGGGCGGGACGCCCAGCAGGGCGCAAATCACCCGCACCGGCAGCGGATAGGCGAAGGCCGTGATCACGTCCACGACGCCGGATTGCGGCGCCATGGCATCGACGAGCTCGGTGGCGATCGCCTGCGTCGTGCCGCGCAGCTCCTCGACGCGGCGTGGCGTGAAGGCGCGCGCGACCAGCCCGCGCAGGCGCGTGTGCTCGGGCGGATCCATGAACAGCAGGCTGCGGGTGCGATTGGGATCCTCCTCGGTGCGGTCGGCCTCGGTGGCGGCATGCGATTCGTCGGTCGAAAGCCCGGGATGACGCAGCAGCGCCGTCACCTCGGCGTGGCCGAGCGCGAACCAGATCGTGTCGGCCATGCGCAGAAGCGGCGAGGATCCGCGAAAGCGCTCGTAGTAGGGATAGGGATCCTCGCGAAAGGCGGGGGACATGGCCTCGAGGAAAAAGCGGTCGGTCGGGCTGGCGACGGTCGCGGCATCGGGCATGGCCATCCTCGCACTGCAATTCGATACAGATATGTATCGAATTTTAATGTGCTAAGGAACCGGCCATGTCAAGAGCGCGCACGCGTCCGACACGGGACGATACGAAGGAGAAGCTGTTCGAGGCGGCGGCCCGGGTCTTCGCGGAACGGGGCATTGGGGCGGCCAGCATCGAGACGATCGCCGCGGCGGCCGGCTTCACGCGCGGCGCCTTCTACTCGAATTTCGCCAGCAAGGACGACCTGATCGTCGCCATGCTGGAGGACCATGTCGAACGCTCGATCGCGCATCATCGCGATCTGCTGGCGCGGCATCGGACACCCGACGATTACGTGGCGGCGCTGCGCGCCACCGAGCGCAGCCGGCACGATCCCTTGGGGCAGGCGCCCCTCCTGCATATGGAGCTGATCCTTTACGTGGCGCGGGCGGAGAAACGACGACCCGAGCTGGCCAAGCGCCTGCGCGCCCGCCGCAAGCTCGTCGCCGAGATCGTCAGCTCGACCATGCGGGCGGCCGGGACCGGCGTGCGCGATCCGGCCTGGGCGAGCGCCATGCTCCTGGCGCTGGAGGACGGGTTTCGTCTCCATCGCCTGATCGATCCCGATTCGACGCCGGCCGACAGCTTCTTCCGCGCGGTGAGCGACCTGCGGAAGCTGGCGCGGGATTGAGAAGCCCGGCGTCAATCGCCCTTGATGTCGTTGTCCTTGATCACCTTGAACCAGCGCTCCTGCTCGCTCTTCTGGTAGGCGGCGAACTCCTCCGGGGAGGTGGTCAGGATCTCCATGTTGAACTGCTCGACGAACTTCTGCGAGACGTCGGCCGAGCGCACGGCCTTGGTGATCTCGGCGTGCATGCGGTCGACGATCGGACGCGGCGTGCCGGCCGGCGCGTAGACGCCCCACCAGGAATAGGAGGGAAAGGCCTTGATGCCCTGCTCGGCCAGCGTCGGGGTATCGGGAAGCGCGGGCGTCCGCTTCTCGCCCGTGACCGCGATCGCCCGCACCTTGTTGGCGCGGATATGGGGGCTGAGCGACGTCAGGCTGCCGATCCCGATGTCGGTGACCCCCGCCAGCAGATCCTGGTTGAGCGGCCCGCCGCCCTTGTAGGGGATCAGGTTGATGTCGACGTCGTTCTCCTTCTTGACGAGGGTCATCAGCACCAGCGCCTGGCTGGCGCCGAGCACGCCCATGTTGACCCGGCCCGGCCGCTTCCTCGCGTCCGCCACCGCCTCGGCGAACGTCCTGTAGGGCCGATCGGGATGGGTCGTGATCACCTGCGGCGTGCGGCCGATCTCCATCACGTTGAGAAGATCGGAATCCTTGTAGGGCAGGCCGGGCGCGAAGGCCGGATTGAGGATGTGGCTGTCGAAGGTGATCATCCAGGTCTGGCCGTCGGGCGCCGCCTTGGCCGCCACTGCCGAGCCGACGGCGCCGGTGCCGCCGGGCTTGTTCTCGATGATGATGTGCCAGCCCGTGGTCTCGATCAGCCTGGCCTGGATGATGCGCGCGACCGGATCGGTCGAGCCGCCGGGCGGGAAGGGGACGATGATCCGGATCGACCCCTTGGGCCATTCGCCCTCGGCCCAGGCGGACGCCGCGAAGGTGGACGCTGCGGCTCCCGCCAGCAGTGCGCGGCGGCGCAGGATGGTCATCGATTTCCTCCCTGTCTGTCGGTCGGAACCTACCCGGCGGCCGACGGGACGGAAAGCCTTGATCCCGGCCGACCGGCGGCCCTAATAACGGCCCATGTCGCTGATCAAAGGTGAAACCGGCGATTGGGAGGTCGTGCTCGGGCTGGAAGTTCACGCCCAGGTGATCTCCGACGCCAAGCTCTTCTCCGGCGCGCCGACCGCGTTCGGGGCCGATCCCAACACGCAGGTGTCACTGGTCGATGCCGCCATGCCCGGCATGCTGCCGGTGATCAACGAGCATTGCGTGGAGCAGGCCGTGCGCACGGGTCTCGGCCTCAACGCCAGGATCAACCTGCGCTCCGTGTTCGACCGCAAGAACTACTTCTATGCCGACCTGCCGCAGGGCTACCAGATCTCGCAGTACAAGGATCCGATCGTGGGCGAGGGCGAGATCGAGATCGATCTCGAAGGCGGCAAGAGCCGTACCGTCGGCATCGAGCGCCTGCACCTCGAGCAGGATGCCGGCAAGAGCCTGCACGACCAGCATCCCAGCCAGACCTACGTCGACCTGAACCGGTCGGGCGTGGCGCTGATGGAGATCGTCAGCAAGCCCGACATGCGCTCGGCCGACGAGGCCGCCGCCTATCTCACCAAGCTGCGCTCGATCGTGCGCTATCTCGGCACCTGCGACGGCAACATGGACGAAGGCTCCATGCGCTGCGACGTCAACGTCTCGGTGCGCAAGCCCGGCGGGCCGCTCGGCACACGCTGCGAGATCAAGAACGTCAACTCCATCCGCTTCGTGAAGCAGGCCATCGAGTACGAGGCGCGCCGCCAGGTCGAGGTGATCGAGGGCGGCGGCGCGATCGTGCAGGAGACGCGGCTGTTCGATCCCGGCCGCGGCGAGACGCGTTCGCTGCGCTCCAAGGAGGACGCGCACGACTACCGCTACTTTCCCGATCCGGACCTGCTGCCGCTCGTCCTGAAGCCGGAGTTCGTGGAGGCCATCAGGGCGAGCCTGCCCGAGCTGCCCGACGCCAAGAAGGCGCGCTTCATCGAGGAATATGGCCTCACGCCCTACGACGCCGGCGTGCTGGTGGCGGAGCGGGAGACGGCCGAGTTCTTCGAGACCGTGGCCAGGGGCCGCGATGCGAAGGAGGCGGTGAAGCTCGTCACCGGCGATTTCTTCGCCATGCTCAACCGGCGCGGCGTGGGCATCGCGCAGTCGCCGATCAGCGCCGGGCATCTGGGCAAGCTCCTGGACCTGCAGGCCGACGGCACGATCTCCGGCCGCATCGCCAAGGACCTGTTCGTCGCCATGGAGGAAACGGGCAAGGATCCGGCGGTTCTGGTGGAGGAGCGGGGCCTGAAGCAGGTGACCGACACCGGCGCGATCGAGGCGGCCATCAAGGCAGTGATCGACGGCAACCCCGACAAGGTCGCCGCCTACAAGGTCAAGCCGACCATGTTCGGCTGGTTCGTCGGCCAGGTGATGAAGGCCACCGGCGGCAAGGCCAACCCCAAGGTGGTCAACGAGACTTTGCGGAAGCTCCTCGACGCCTGACCCGGGACCGCCCGAGCCGCGGCGGCGCCGACACCTTCTTGGCGTTGGGCCTGGCCTTGCTTTGCAGGCCGTGATGCAGGCCGCGGTGAGCGCCCGAGCGCTGCTCGGAAGGCTTGTGACTGCGCGTGAGGTTGAAGGCGGTGTTGATCAGCGCGATGTGCGAGAAAGCCTGCGGGAAATTGCCCTGCAGACGCCGCGCATGCGGGTCGTATTCCTCTGCCAGAAGGCCGAGGTCGTTGCGAATCGCAAGCAGCCGGTTGAACAGCTTCTCGGCATCGGCGTAGCGGCCGATCGAGATATAGGCATCGGCGAGCCAGAAGCTGCAGGCCAGGAACGCGCCTTCGCCCGGCCGCAGGCCGTCGTTGGCATCGTGCGTGTTGTAACGCATCACGAAGCCATCCTGCACCAGCTCGCGCTCGATGGCCTCGACCGTGCCGACAAAGCGCGGGTCGTCGGCCTTGATGAACCCGGTTTGCGCCATCAGCAGCAGGCTGGCGTCGAGGAGGTCGCTGCCGTAGGCGGCGCGGAACGTGTTGCCTTTCCTGTCGAAGCCCTTGTCGCATACCTCGTCCTTGATCTGGTCGCGGATGGAGCGCCATTCCTCGATCGGCCCCTTGAGCCCATGCTCCTCGACGCCCTTGATCGCGCGGTCGAACGCCACCCAGGCCATGACCTTGGAATGGACGAAGTGTTGCAGTGGCCCGCGGGTCTCCCAGATGCCGTTGTCCGGCTCCTGCCATACCTCGGCGACATGCTCGATGAGCGCGCGCTGCAGCTCCCAGCCCTCTTCGGTCGCCGCGAGCCCGCCCTTGCGCGACTGCTCGAAGGCGTCCATCAGCTCGCCGTAGACGTCGAGCTGGAACTGCTCGTGCGCCGCATTGCCGACCCTGACCGGGCGCGACTCGGCATATCCCGGCAGCCAGCCGACTTCCCATTCGGTCAGCCGGCGCTCGCCGCGGAGACCGTACATGATCTGCATTTCATCGGGAGAGCCCGCGACGGCGCGCTGCAGCCAGTCGCGCCAGGCCGCCGCTTCGTCGTAGATGCCGGCGTTCATCATCGCGAGCAGCGAAAGAGTGGCATCGCGCAGCCAGCAGAGCCGATAGTCCCAGTTGCGCTCGCTGCCGAACTGCTCGGGCAGCGAGGTCGTGGGCGCCGCCACGATGCCGCCGCTCGGCAGGTAGGTGAGGCCCTTGAGCGTGATCAGCGAACGTTTGATCGCCTCGGCATGCAGCCCATCGGTCTTGGTCTTGGCCGTCCATTCACACCAGAACTCCTCGCATTTCTCGAGCGCTTCGTACGGGTCGATGGCCGCCGGAACCGGCAAATGGGAAGGGCCGTAGCTCAGCACGAAGGGCATCGATCGGCCTTCAGCCAGCGAAAACCGCGCCACGGTCTTGAAATGCTCGCCGCGAAAGGGAGCCGGCGTGCGCAGCACGACCATGTCCGGACCGGCGACGGCGCGCATCGTATCCTGCTTGAGGCGCGTCACCCACGGCGTGGTCGCGCCGTAGCCGAAGCGCAGCGCGAGCTCCATGCTGACCGAAACCTCGCCCTCGTCGCAGCGGACGATGCGGATGAGGTCAGAGGTCGTGTCGCGCGGCAGCATGAAATCGATCAGCGTCGCTCGGCCGGTGTCGGTCCGGAACTCGGTTTCCAGGATCAGTGTGTCGGGCCGGTAGCGCCGGCGGACGGATTTGATCTCGTCGTGCGGCGCGATCAGCCAGCGCCCGTTGTCGGGCCCGCCCAGCACCGCGGCAAAGCAGGCGTCGGAATCGAAGCGCGGCCAGCAAAGCCAATCGACCGATCCATTTGTTCCGACCAGCGCTGCCGTCTCGCAGTCGCCGATCATGCCGTAGCTCTCGATGGGCGCACTCATGCCGCGTCGGACTCGAACTGCAGGATCACCTTGATGTCCTCGGGACGGCGCTCGAACGCCTCGTGCCAGTGCGAGAGCGGTACGCGTCGCGTGATCATCCGGGACAGCCATTGCCGGTCTGCCTTCGCGAGGGCCGCGGCGCCTGCCTCGTAGTGGGCGCGATTGGCGTTCACGGAGCCGAAAGTGACCGTGTTGTTCAGCACCGCATGGCGATTGAAATTGCCGAAATCGAAGGGCAGGGGATGGCCGCTGCTCGACACCCCCGTGAGGCAGACGATGCCGTCGCTGCCGACGCGCTTCATCACGTCGACCAGCACGGGCAGCGCTCCGGTGCATTCGATGATGACGTCGGGCGCGAAATCGTCGGCCAGGGTGCGGGCGTGATAGGTGCCGCCGAGGTCGCGCACGAGATCGGGCTTGGGGCCCGTGTCGGCGAGATCGAGCACATGGATCTCGAGGCCGCGTTGACGCCCCATCAGGGCCGCCAGCAGGCCGACCGGGCCGGCGCCGGTCACGAGAACGGTCCTGGGCGACCAGCTCCTGGTGCGTCCGCCGATGCGATCGATATGGTCCCAGGCCTTGGCGAGAATCGTCGCAGGCTCGAGCAGCACGCCCAGCATGCCGAGCGCCGGGTCGACCTTCACCGTGTAGTCGGGCTCGAGGCGATAGCGCTCGGCACCGAAGCCGTCGATCGACTTGATGCCGTGCTCGGTGTACTGCCCGTTGCGGCACATGTCCCACTCGCCGACCGCGCAGGACGGGCAAGGGACCGGGTCGGGTCGGCGCACGATGCCGACGACGAGATCGCCCTGGGAAAATCCGCTGCCCGCCGGCGCCTCGAGGACACGACCGAGCGACTCGTGGCCGAGGATCAGGCGATCCTTGCCGGGCGGCGCCCAGCCATAGGCGCCGGAGATGATCTCGCGGTCGGTGCCGCAAACTCCAAGCGCGACCGCCTGCACCAGGAGCATGTTCGCGGCAGCCTGCGGCTCGGGCCGGTCGTCGAGTTGAACTGAAGCCGGCGTTCCCGGCAGCACAGTGATAGCTTTCACGATCCGTATCCCGATCGATGACAAACGCAGCAACGCCACCCGATCGGCTCCGTTCCCCGCTCGGCCTGTGCTAGGCTGTCGCGATGACAGCAAAGCTCTATGCGATGACCTGCGGTCGTCTCGTCGGACGGCTGAAGGACATGATCGAGGGCGAGGACGGCCAGGTGGCGCTGCCCATTCCATCCTATCTCGTCGAACATGCCAAGGGGCGCGTCCTGTTCGACACGGGCATGCATCCTCAATGCCGCACCGATCCCGCCGCGCGCCTTGGCGAGCGGGTGGCGCGGATTTTCGGCTTCGAGCACTACGGGGCGGAGGACGACATCGCCGCGCGCCTGCAATCGATCGACCGGGATCCCGGCAAGGTCGACTATATCGTGAACTCCCATCTTCATTTCGACCATGTCGGCGGCAACGAGCTGGTTCCCAACGCGACGATGGTGGTGCAGAAGCGCGAATGGCAGGCCGCCAACGATCCCGAGCTGGCCGCGAAGGTCGGTTTCTACAAGGCCGATTTCGATCACGGCCATCCGGTGAAGCAGGTCGACGGCGAGCACGACCTGTTCGGCGACGGCAGCGTGGTCTGTATCCCCACCTACGGCCACACGCCCGGCCATCAGTCGTTGAAGGTGCGCACCGAGAAGGGCGAGGTCGTGCTCACCGGCGACGCCTGCTATTTCTGCCGCACCCTGCGCGAGCGGCGTCTGCCGCGCTTCGTCTTCGACCGCGAGGCGATGCTGGTATCGCTCGATCGGCTCGAGGCGCTGGAAAAGGGCGGCGCCAAGCTCTTCTTCGGCCACGATCCCGATTTCTGGAAGGACGTGCCGCAGGCGCCCGTTCCTGCGTTCTGATTGCCGGCTCCTCGATGCGCATCTGCTTCGTCGGCGACAGCATGGTCAACGGCACGGGTGATCCGGCCTATCTCGGCTGGGTGGGCCGCGTGCTGCGGGCGGAGCGCAAGCGGCGCGCCGAGCTGACCGGGTACAATCTCGGGGTCCGCCGTGACCGGTCGGATCAGATCCGTGCCCGCTGGCGGGCGGAAGTCGAGGCGCGACTGCCGGCCGAGTGCGAGGGGCGCGTGGTCTTTTCCTTCGGCGCCAACGACGCAGTGCAGGATGTGTCGCCATCGACGACGCTGGGACATGCCGAAGCCGTCCTCGCGGAGGCGAAGGCGCGTTGGCCGGTGCTCATGGTCGGCGTCGTGCCCATGGACGCCGAGCCGGTGCGCGGGCGCTGCCAGACGTTGGATCGTGCCCTGGCGTCTCTCTGCGCGCGGCTCGACGTGCCGTTCGTCTCCGTTTTCGATGGACTTGTCGCGTCGTCCGACTGGTTCGACGAGATCCGCGCCGGTGACGGCGCGCATCCGGCTTCTCTCGGCTACGGCCGCATGGCGGAGATCGTCCTCGAAAGCCCGGCTTGGCAGCGCTGGATCAGGTCTGCGGCATGAACTCGATGACGAGCCCGCCGGCCTGCTCGCAGGCCACCAGGACGCGGCCGTCCTCGCCCAGCGCGAAGCTCACGTTGTTGGCACCGAGCAGGGCCTGAAGCGGGCGCTGACGCTCGATGGCGATGGTTGCGCCGACGATCGCCGGCAGATCCTGCGGCGCCATCACCTCGAGCGCCCTGTATTCGAGCTGCCAGGCAGTGGCCGACCAGATCAGGAGCTCGACGGCGCCGGTCCTCACCAGGACACAACCATCGAAGATCTCCTCGGTCTCGGCCTTCCAGGCCCCTTTGAGGACCTTGGCCAATGCCGCGGGATCGACCGCGACGGCATGGATCGCCACCAGGCCCAGAGCGCCATTGGGATGGACGATCCATTCCGGCTCCATGAAGGCTTCCGGCGTTTCGTGCTTCACCGGAAACCAGGGCAATGGATTGTCCTCGCCTTCGCCCACGATCACCGCGGCCTCGATCTCGTAGCCGTCCTCGCTCTCCCAGACGTGACGCTGCTCGTCGCCCTCGAGCTCGGCGACGTTCACGGCGAGGGCGGTCCTCGGCTTGCCCTCGATCAGCTCGATGTAGCTCGGGATGTCGTCGCGATTCGGCTGGAAGCACAAGCAGCGCGGCTCCGTCCCCTCGGGCGTCAGATTGAAACCGAGCTGCTGCAGACGGCCGGCAAGGGCTTCGGGAGCGGCGAGGGTGAGGCTGAGATGGTCGATATCGCGGGCCGGGACTTTCATCGCGGCGTCATACAGACTTCCCGGCCTCGCGCTCAACCCGCTTCGAGCGTCTTTTTCATGAAGCCCGTGGCATGGTCCATCATGCCGCCGATCGCCGGCGCGAGCTCGTCCGGCAGCAGGTCGATAGTCCAGACGAGACGGCTGCGGCCGTCGCCTTCGGGAAAGATCTGGACGGCGGCGTTGTAATGGCTGGGCCGTCCGTCGACGACGGCGTAGACCAGCCGGCAGTGTTCGTCGTCGACCGTCACCAGCCGCTCGCGCGCCACCAGGCCATTGAAGAAGGTGACGATGCGGTCGCCGTCCTCGATCCTCAGATCGGTCAGGAATCCTGGCGCCACCCGCCGGTGCACGGCCTCGAAGTCCCGCAACGCCGCCCAAACGGTCGTTGCCGGCGCCTCGAGGGCGATCTGCTTGTGAAGGGTGGCCATGATTGCTCCTCGTTTCGCCGTCGATCTAGCGGAGAGCAGGCGGCACGGTCTGGCGGTTTTCGGACCCGGTCGCCCGCCACGCGACGCCATCCGATTTCAGGCCGAATGAACCCCTGATATGCATTCCGCCCGCTTGACCTGCCACTGATGTCGCGCGACGCTTCGTCACATAAACGAAGGGACAGGAGGAGCGTCCATGGATACTCGATTCCTGCGTCGCCTGAGTGGTCTCGCGTGCTTCCTCGGCCTGATCGGGGCATCGATCGTCCCCGCATCGGCGCAGGAAGGTCCCAAGCTCTACGTTTTCACCTCGGGCTCGCTGGGCGGGTTCCCGAAGGCTGCCCTCCAGATGGGAGGCCAGGGCACGATCGACTGGGTGCCGGTCAGCTTCTACGTCATCAAGCATCCCAAGGGTGTCGTGATGTTCGACACCGGCAACAATGACAAGACCATCACCGATCCCGACGGATGGTGGGGGCCGCTGGCCAAGGGTTTCGGCCTGAAGATGACCAAGGACGACGCCATTCCCGTCCAGCTCGCCAAGATCGGGCTCAAGCCCGACGACGTGAAGTACGTTGCCGTCGGCCATCTCCATCTCGATCACGGCGGCAATGTCGGCCAGTTCAAGAACGCGACGCTCATTGCGCAGGACGATGAGTTCAAGGCCGCGTGGTGGCCCGACGTCGGTTACTCCGTCTACTACATCCCGGGTGATTTCGCCGAGACCAAGAACATGAAGACGATCCGCCTGAACGGCGACTTCGATCTGTTCGACGACGGCACGGTGAGGCTCATGCGCGCGCCGGGCCATACGCCGGGCAGCCAGTTCATGGTCGTGAAGCTGCCCAAGACCGGCACGATGATTCTGACCAGCGACTGCGTCTACTCGACGGAGAACCTGGACAAGAATCTGATTCCGCCCATTCCCGGCACGTGGAGCCCGACGGACTCGTACAAGAGCTACGAGCGCATCCGTCATTTCCGCGACGCCGACAACGCGAAGCTGCTGATCGGTCACGACGCCGAGATCTTCAAGGCCGCCAAGAAGGCACCGGAGTTCTACGACTGACGGTGCCGGCAACGGCGCATCTCCATCCGGCTCCTTCCCGATCGGGGGAGGAGAGCGCCGTGGCCGTGGTCGCGCGCGGCGTGAGCAAGCGTTACGGCGCGACGCTGGCGCTGGACTCGCTCGACCTCGAGATCCGATCCGGCGAGATCTTCGGCCTGCTGGGTCCCAACGGCTCGGGCAAGACCACCTTCATCCGCCTGCTGAGCGGCTATCTGCTGCCGACCGGCGGGGGGCTCGAGATTTGCGGCTGCGACGCCGTCGGGCAATCCAGGGAGGCGCGGCGGCTGATCGGCTATGTGCCGGAGGCGGCGCCCGTCTACGGCTATATGCGCGTGCGCGAGTTCCTGGCCTTCATGGCGCAGCTGCGCGGCATGAGCGGTCGGGCCGTCGCCGAGGCGGTCGACCGCGTGATCGCGGCCCTCGCGCTGGATGCCGTCGCCGACCGGCCGGCGCGCACGCTGTCCCGCGGCTATCGCCAGCGCACCGCGATCGCGCAGGCGCTCGTGCACGATCCGCCGCTGCTGATCCTGGACGAGCCGGCGAACGGGCTCGATCCGCGTCAGATCATCGAAGTCCGCGCGCTGATCCGCGGGCTCGCCGGCCGCCACACGGTGCTGATGAGCTCGCATGTGCTGGGCGAGGTCGCGCGAACGGCCGATCGCGTCGGCGTGCTGCTCGACGGACGTCTGCGCGGCGTGCGCGCGATGGCCGACACCCCGGACCTCGAAGCCTGGTTCCTGTCGCTGGCATGAAGACGCTCGCCGTCCTGTTGCGCAAGGAGCTGCTGGCGACCTTCGGCTCGCCGATCGCCTATACCGTGGCGGCGGTCTTTCTGCTGGTCCTGGGCTACACCTTCAGCCTGACGCTGTTTGCGACCAAGGTCGCCAACCTGATCTACATCTTCCACCAGATGTACGTGCTGACCATCCTCCTCGTGCCCGCCTTGACCATGCGGGCCTTCGCGGAGGAGCGGCGGCACGACACGCTCGAGCTCCTGCTGACGGCGCCGGTCGGCGAGGTGTGGATCGTGCTGGCGAAGTTCCTGGCGGTGTTCGCCCTGGTGGTGGGTATGTATCTCGCCGCCGTCGTCTACGCCGTCGTCCTCGATGCTCACGGCTCGCCGGACTGGGGACCGATCGCCAGCGGTTATCTCGCGGTCGTCTGCCATGCCGCGTTGATCGTGGCGATCGGGCTCCTGATGTCGAGCCTCACCGAGAACCAGGTGGTCGCGGCGGCCTTGACCATGGGCACGGCCCTGATGTTGTGGTTCGCCGATTCGGTATCCTATCTGCTGCCGCCGCCGCTCGATGTGCTGGCGATCAACCTGTCGCTGATCGGGCACTTCCGGCCGATGGTCACGGGATCGGTGTTCGTCTCGGACATCTGCTACTTCGTGACGCTGGCGCTTCTGGCGCTGTTCCTCAGCACCCGCCGCCTGGTCGAGCGATGAGCAGCGAGCAGTCCGAATGGCTGGACGCGCTCTGGTTCGTGGGCTGCATCGCGGCGCTCATGGTCATGTTCGCCGCCGCGCTGCGGCTGCGGGCCTATGGAGCGGGCTGGCGGCGGTGGGCCTTGCGGATGGGCGTGATCGCGCTTGCGCTGGCGGCCACCCTGGCGGCGAACGTCGCCGTCTATCGCCACGACGCCCATCTCGACTTCACCCGGGAGGCGGCGTTCACGCCCTCGCGCGAAGCGGCGGACATCGTGCGCTCGCTGCGCGAGCCGGTGCAGGTGGTCTACTTCTATCAGAAGGGAAACGCGGCCGGCCGCGCCGCCGTCACCATGCTGGAACTGCTGGCGCGTCTCAACTCCAACCTGTCCTTCGAGGCGGTCGATATCGACCGCAATCCGGGCCGTGCCGGCGCTTTCGGCGTCCAGCTCTACAACACGGCGGTCATTGCCGCCGAGACGCATCGCCTCCAGGTCGTGACGACCGATGACCGCGAGATCGCGCTCGGCATCCTGCGGGCGCTGCGCCGCCGCCAGCCGGTCGTCTGCTTTGCCACCGGCCACGGCGAATACGACATCGACAATTTCGAGTTCCACACGCATTTCGAGGGCAGCCATACGCACAGCCACAACAGCGAGGGCATGGGCCTCGTCCAGATGCAGCAGCACGGGCTCGGCCGGCTGCGCCGCGCGATCGAGAAGCTTGGGCTGGAGCCGCGCAAGGCCGAGTTGCGGCCGGGCAAATCCCTGCCGCAGGATTGCGCCGTCCTGGTCGATGCCAACCCGCGCACGCCGCACATTCCCGCCGAGGCGGACGTGCTGCGGCGCTATTTCGAGCAGGGCGGCAGCTACATGCTGCTGGTCGAGCCCGATTTCGCCGTCGAGCCGCGCCTCGCGGACCTGATCGCCGACGCGGGCGCACGGATCGGCGAGGGCGTGATCGTCGATCCGGCCGAGCATTACTTCACCGACGAGCAGATGATCGCCATCACGCATTACGCCAACCATCCGGTGACCCGCGCCCAGGCGCTTTCGTTCTATCCCGGGGCGCGGCCGGTCGAACCGGCGCCGCGCGACGGCGTCAGGGCCGTGGCGCTCTTCGCCAGCAGCGCCAGGAGCTACATCGCGCTCGATCGCATGCGCTATCGCGAGGAGGCCGCGACCGAGCCCAAGCGCGCCTATCCGCTCGCCGTGGCCGCCGAGGGCCGCCTGTCGGCCGACGCCAGACCTTATCGGATGGTCGTCGTGGGCGACGCGGATTTCGCCAGCAACTCGTTCTTCCCTTACCTCGCCAATGCCGACATCGTGCTGGCCGGCATCTCGTGGCTGCTGCACGAGGAGCGGCTGCCGACGCTCAAGCCACCGGTCGAGGTGCTGCCGCTGGTCACGCTGACCAACGCCGAGGTGCGCTGGATCTTCATCCTTACGGCGATCCTGCTGCCGGGCGCGGTCGCCTGCGCCGGGCTGGGGGTGTGGCTATGGCGCCGTCGCTGATCCGTCGTCTCGCCTGGCCGCTGGCGGCGGCCGCCGCGCTCCTTTTCGTCCTCAGCCTCGCGCTCACCGGCGGGCGACCGGATGCGGGGCTGACCCACTTCAAGCCGGCGGGCTTGCTGACCGCCTTTGCGCCCGACGATGCGCGCGAGGTCGAGATCGTCGCCGGCGGCAGGACATGGCGGTTCCGACGCGAGGGCGCGTGGCGGGTCGTCGAGGCGCCGCAACCGGTCCCTGCCGACGCCGGCCAGCGGATCGACGCCGCGCTGCGTCTCTTGCGCGATGCCGGTCCGCTGCGCGTGTTGACGGCGGAGGAGGTGGCGCAGGTGCCCGAGTCGGAATACGCCCTGACCGCCGACAGCTTGCGCGTCGAGGTGCGCGCCTCGAACGGCGCCGCGTTCGGCGTGCGCTTCGGCGGCCGCAACCCGCTGGGTTCGGCACGCTATGCCCGCGTCGCGGGCGTCGACGGGGTGCCGCTGCTTCCGACCTATGTGGCCGACGCGTGGGAGCGGGCGGTGGGGGAGCGGCAGGAATGAAGCGGCTCCTGATTGCTCTGTGGTTCGTCTTCGCGAGTACCTCTGGTGCGGCGGCGCACGTCACCAGCACCGGTCTCGCGGTCGTGGAGGTCGATGACGGGCGGCTGTCCTATCGTCTTACCCTGGTGCCGACGGAGCAGGACGAGGCGGTGGGGCGGATGCTGCTCGCCGCCGCCGATGGCGATGTTGCCGCGGCGGCGCGCATGGCCCAGGCCGCGCGCGACCATGCACGGTTTTCCGTCGCCGGCGCGGCCTGCGTGCCGGGCCGCATCACGGTCCAGGGCACACGCGGCAACGACAAGGTGATGCTCGAGATGACGCTTTCCTGTCCGCGGATGGCCGGGACGCTCACGATCCGCGACGACTGGCCGGACGTCCTGGGGAGTCACTTCCAGACCGTGATGAGCGTGCGCATGCCCGGCCAGCCTTCGGTGGAACTCGCCCTGGGCGAGGGCCGACACGAGGCGACCGTCGAGCTTTCCGGCGCGGCGACGACGGGATGGCTGGGCTTCATCGGCATGGGCGCCGAGCACATCCTGAGCGGTCCCGACCATCTCCTGTTCCTGCTGGCGTTGCTGGCCCTGACGCGCGGCTTCTGGCCGATCGCCAGGATCGTCACCGGTTTCACCATCGCGCACAGCATCACCCTGAGCCTGGCGACGCTCGGCATCGTCGATGTGCCGTCGCGCATCGTGGAGCCGCTGATCGCGGCAACGATCATCTGGGTGGCGCTGGAGAATCTGCTGGCGCCGGCCCGGACGGCGCAGCGCTGGCTGATCGCGGTCCTGTTCGGCCTGGTGCACGGCCTAGGCTTCGCCAGCGCCCTGACCGAACTCGGCCTGCCGCGCGCCGCCATGGTCCGTGCGCTGATAGGCTTCAATGTCGGTGTCGAGCTGGGTCAGCTCGCGTTCGTTGCCGTCGTCATGCCGGTCGTGGTTTGGCTGGCGAAACCGGGCCGCATCGCGCGGCTGCCGCAGGCGCTCTCGGTGGCCGTCGCCGCGGCCGGCGCCTTCTGGCTGGTGCAGCGAGTCCTTTTCGCCTGACTGCGAACGACCATCGATGCTTTGATGCGCCGAGCATCAGGGGAGAGATCGGCATGTCGGCGCTTCGCGTTCTTGGTTTGGCAGCACTGGTCGTGGGGATTGCCCTGCCCGCCGTCGGTCAGGGTATTCCCACGGCGCAGTCTCCGGAGGAGGTCGGCTTCTCGTCGGTTCGGCTCAAGCGCCTGTCGGACCGCATCGAGGCGGACGTGAAGGAGGGAAAGATCCCGGGGGCCGTCGTCCTGATCGCGCGCAACGGGCGGATCGTGATGTTCGACGCCTTCGGCTATCGCGACCGCGAGGCCAAGGCGCCGATGCAGACCGACTCGATCTTCCGCATCGCCTCGATGAGCAAGCCGATCACCTCGGTGGCCGCCATGACGCTGGTCGAGGAGGGAAAGATGTCGCTGGCCGACCCGGTCGCGAAATACATTCCCGCCTTCGGCGAGACCAAGGTCTCGGTGACCCGGACAAATGCCGATGGAACGGTCGAGATGGGGCTCGAGCCGCAGAAGCGGCCGATGACCATACTCGATCTGATGCGGCACACGTCGGGTCTCACCTACGGCGCCCTCGGCGGCAACCCGGTGAAGCGGTCCTACTACGACATGAAGGTGATGGATGGCGACCAGACCAATGCCGAGATGGCGGCCAAGCTCGCCAGGCTTGCCTTGCTCTATCAACCGGGCACGCACTGGGAATATTCGATGTCCACCGACGTCCTGGGCCGCGTGATCGAGGTCGTTTCCGGCCTGCCGCTCGACAAGTTAATCGAGGAGCGGATCGCCAAGCCGTTGAAGCTCGGCGACACCGGCTTCGAGGTCTCGCCGGACAAGAAGGGCCGCGGCGCGCATCCGCAGAAGGAAGGGCCGCGGAACGAGCTGCCGCCGATTCCCGACGTGACGTACCGCGCAACTTGGAAATCCGGCGGCGCCGGCATGGTCTCGACCGCATCGGACTATGCGCGCTTTCTGCAGATGTTCGCCAACGGCGGCGAGCTCGACGGGGTGCGGGTCATCTCGCGCAAGACGATCGATCTCATGACCGCGGACAATCTTCCTCCCGACATCAAGATGGGGGACGACATGTGGCGGCTGGGGCCGCTCGAGCCCAGCCGGCAGATGGGGCAGGGGTTCGGCCTGGGATTTGCCGTTCGCGTCGACCAGGGACGGAACCCGCTGCCGGGCTCGCCGTATGACTACCATTGGGGCGGCGTCTGGGGGACTTACTTCTGGCACGACCCCCGCGAGCGCCTGTACGTTGTCTTCATGATGCAGTCGCCGGCGGCGGGCGAGCAGTACCATGCCGTGCTGCGCCAGCTCGTCTATCAGGCGTTGGTGAACTGATGGAGCGAGCGGGCGGTATCGACCGGATTGAGGGAGGAGGGTATGCAGCGGCCAGGCGGCTCCCCATATAGCTGCGAATGACCAGTGATGATCCCCGCAACTGGATGTGGTCGGAGGCGCTGCAGATGCTGGCGCGCGCCGAGCGGCTGCACCGCCAGGTTTTCAGCCCGTCCGCCGCTCTTCGGCACAATGCACCGGCCTGGGAACCGCCGACCGATGTGCTCGAGACCGACGAGTCGGTCTTGATCCTGGTGGCCCTGCCGGGCGTCGATCCCAACCAGGTCGAGGTCGCTATCCAGAACGGCATCCTGATGATCGCCGGCGAGCGCCTGCTGCCGCCCCAGCTCCGGATCGCCCGGATCCATCGGCTCGAGCTGCCGCAGGGGCGGTTCGAGAGGCGCATCCCCCTGCCGGCGGGACGGTACGAGACACCGAAGACGGCGGTGCTGAATGGCTGTGTCGTGATCGAGCTGCCCAAAGCCAACCGAAAGGCGGCGCCATGAGCCCGCCCGATGTGAACACCGGCACCGGCCCGGAAGTCCAGCGGCCGCTGCCGACCGACGCGCTGATCGTCGTGCCGATGCGCAACATGGTGCTGTTTCCGGAGGTCGTCCTGCCGGTGACGGTCGGGCGGCCCTCGTCGGTCGCGGCCATCCAGCAGGCGGTGCGCGAGCAGCGGCAGATCGTGCTCCTGCTGCAACGTGATCCGCAGAACAACGAGCCGGCGCCGGACGATCTGCATCGCGTCGGCACGGTCGCCAACATCCTGCGCTACATGACCAGTCCCGAGGGCGGGCATCACATCGTCTGCCAGGGTGTCCAGCGTTTCCGGATCAGCGAGTTCGTCGAGGGATACCCGTTCCTGCTGGCGCGCGGCCTGCACCTTGCCGAACCGACCACGGGCGGACCGGAGGTCGAAGCCCGCTTTCTCGTCCTGCGCAACCAGATCCGCGAGGTGTTCGACCTTCTGCCGCAGGCACCGCCCGAGCTCAGGCAGACCGTCGAAGCGACGGCCTCGCCGGGCCTGATGGCCGATCTGGCGGCGACCTATCTCGATGCGGAGCCGGCCGAGAAGCAGGGGCTGCTCGAAACCGTCGATCTCGTGCCGCGCCTTGACCGCGTGACCAGGCTGCTGGCCCATCGGCTCGAGGTGCTGCGGCTCTCGGCCGAGATCGGCAAGCAGACGAAGGCGTCGCTCGACACGCGTCAGCGCGAGGTGCTGCTGCGCGAGCAGATGGCGGCGATCCAGCGCGAGCTGGGCGAGGAGGGCTCCAACAAGCAGGAGCTGGCCGACCTCGAGAAGGCGATCGGGGCGGCGAAGATGCCGGCCGAGGTCGAGACCGTGGCGCGCAAGGAGCTGCGGCGATTGCAGCGCACGCCCGAGGCGGCGGCCGAATACGGCATGATCCGCACCTACCTCGACATCCTGATCGAGCTGCCCTGGGCGCCGCCGGAGTCGAAGGACATCGACATCGCCGAAGCGCGCCGCGTCCTCGATGCCGACCATTTCGGCCTGGAGAAGATCAAGCAGCGCATCGTCGAATATCTCGCCGTGCGCAAGCTCGCGCCCGAGGGCAAGGCGCCGATCCTCTGCTTCGTCGGCCCGCCCGGCGTCGGCAAGACCTCGCTGGGCCAGTCGATCGCCCGGGCGATGGGCCGCAAGTTCGTGCGCGTGAGCCTCGGCGGCGTGCATGACGAGGCCGAGATCCGCGGCCATCGTCGAACCTACGTCGGCGCCATGCCCGGCAACATCATCCAGGCCATCCGCAAGGCCGGCGCGCGCGACTGCGTCATGATGCTGGACGAGATCGACAAGATGGGCGCCGGCATCCATGGCGACCCGTCGGCCGCCATGCTCGAGGTCCTCGATCCCGAGCAGAACAGCACGTTCCGCGACAACTATCTCGACGTGCCGTTCGACCTGAGCCGCATCGTCTTCATCACGACCGCGAACATGCTCGAGACGATTCCGGGGCCGCTGCGCGATCGCATGGAGATCATCTCGCTCTCGAGCTATACGGCGGGCGAGAAGCTGCAGATCGCCAAACGCTATCTCGTGCGCCGCCAGCTCGAGGCCAACGGCCTGAAGCCGGACCAGGTCGAGTTCGAGGATGCCGCTCTGAGCCGCATCATCGAGAGCTATACGCGCGAAGCGGGAGTGCGCAGCCTCGAACGCGAGATCGGCCGCGTGCTGCGCCATATCGCGGTCGAGGTCGCGCAGGGGACGACGGGCTCCAGGCGCGTCGATGTCGCGCTGGTCGAGAAGATCCTGGGCGCACCGCGCTTCGAGAACGAGATCGCGATGCGCTCGACGGTGCCGGGCGTTGCCACGGGTCTCGCCTGGACGCCGGTCGGCGGCGACATCCTCTTCATCGAGGCGACCCGGGCGGCCGGCAACGGCAAGCTGATGCTGACCGGCCAGCTCGGCGAGGTCATGCGGGAGAGCGCGCAGGCGGCGCTCAGCCTGGTGAAAAGCATGGCGGCTACGCTCAAGATCGACGCGGCGAGCTTCGACAAGAGCGACATCCATGTCCACGTACCGGCAGGCGCCACGCCGAAGGACGGGCCGAGCGCGGGCGTGGCGATGTTCATGGCGCTCACCTCGCTCCTGACCGGCCGCACCGTGCGCAGCGACACGGCGATGACCGGAGAGATCAGCCTGCGCGGGCTGGTGCTGCCGGTGGGCGGCATCAAGGAGAAGGTCGTGGCCGCGGCCGCCGCCGGCATCAAGCGCGTGATGCTGCCGGCGCGCAACAAGCGCGACTACGACGACATTCCCGAGGAAGTCCGCAACGCACTCGAGTTCATCTGGCTCGAGCGCGTCGACGACGCCGTCGCACAGGGCTTGCAGCCTTAAGCTCGCAGGTTGTTGAACATATCGGCACGACGTTCGCGTCACGGCGGGCTCGCGCAGGCAATGCCGCGTTCTGCGATAGCCGATGCACGTGCTATGGTGCCGCCCGCATCAAGGGAGTAGTTCCGCAAAACAAAACAGAATTCTGTCGGAGGAAACGGCATGTCGATCAAGCGTCGCCAAGTCCTGTCCGGATCCGCCGCTGGCGCCTTGTCGCTGGCGGGCGGCCTTGCGAGTCCCGCCATCGCGGCACCCGAGCCGATCAAGATCGGCTATCTGCCGGCACTGACCGGGCCCAGTTCCTCGACCGGCATCGGCATCAATCGCGGCACCGAGCTTGCCGTCAACGAGATCAACGCCGCGGGCGGCGTCAATGGACGCAAGATCGAGCTGATCGTGCGCGACACACAGAGCGATCCCACCAAGGCCGTCAACGGCGCCGCCGAGCTCACCAAACGGCAGAAAGTGAATATCGTCTGGGGACCGCTCAATTCCGGCGAATCCCTGGCGGCGGTGCCGCTGGTGGCACGCGACGGCGTTCCTCAACTGCATCCGTGCTGGGTCGATTCGCTGACCGACGTCAAGAAATACCCGATGTGCTTTCGCGACGCGCCGACCAATCAGCAGATCGGCGCCGCGGCCAACCGCTACGTGGTCGATGTCCTGAAGCGAAAGAAGGTGGCCGTGGTGAGCGACACCACGGGCTACGGCACGGCCTCCGTGCAGGCCTATGTGCCGATGCTGAAGGAGAAGGGCGCGACGGTGGTCTACCAGGCCAATATCGACGCCGCCAACCCCGACCTGAAGCCCGACATGCTGCGCATGCGCGAGGCCGGCGCCGAGGCCATCATGCCCTGGAGCGTCAATGCGGGCTTCCTGTCCCGCATCTGCAACACGCGCGGCAAGATGGAGTGGGACGTGCCGATCGTCGGCCAGACCACCCTGGGATCGGGACAGACGAAGGCGTTGCTGGAAAAGCCCGAGTACTGGAACAAGGTCTACTCCAACAACTTCCGCAACGTCTGCTTCGGCAAGGACGGCAAGCTGCCGCCGCGCGCCGCCGAGTTCGTGGAGAAGCTGCACAAGGCCAAGATCGACATGGGCGACACGCTGCTCTGGTGGATCGCGCTCGGCTACGACGGCATCCATATGATGGCGGACGCGGTCAAGGCGGCCGGCAGCTCGCCCAAGGAGATCACGGACTACTGGAACAAGCTCAAGGACTGGCCCGGGGTCTACGGCGACATCACCTTCACGCCCCAGCAGCACAACGGCTTCCAGGACGACGAGGTCGTGATGTGCGAGGTCAACTCCCTGCGCGACGGCGCCTTCAACCTCGCTCCGGGCTACGCCAGCTAGTGGATGGAATCTAACACTTGGTGCCCTCGTTTGACGGCGGCGATGATTTTGTTGGGGTCCTTTGTCCAGATGAAGGGCCTTGGGTCTGCATTGTGGAGGCGAAGGAAGCAGTGGATGGCGTCTTTGAGTTCGCGAAGAGATCGGAAGACGCCGCGCTTGAGGCGTTTGTTCGCGAGCTTTGC
Organism: Enhydrobacter sp.; assembly: GCF_030246845.1. Taxonomy (NCBI): domain Bacteria; kingdom Pseudomonadati; phylum Pseudomonadota; class Alphaproteobacteria; order Hyphomicrobiales; genus Enhydrobacter; species Enhydrobacter sp. The sequence continues at coordinate 5,057,446 of NZ_CP126889.1, read as the reverse complement.
AAAGAAGCCCTCGACGGCATTGAGCCAGGACGCCGACGTTGGGGTGAAGTGGAAGGCGAACCGCGGATGCTTGTCGAGCCATTGCATCACTTTGGGATGGCTGTGGGTGGCATAGTTATCGATGATGACGTGGATCGTCTTTCTCCTGGGTGTCCTTGCATCGATGGCGTTGAGGAAGCGGATGAACTCTTGATGACGATGGCGCTTCATGCACTGGCCGATAACCTTGCCCTCCAGGACGTCGAGGGCGGCGAACAGAGTGGTGACGCCATGGCGCTTGTAGTCGTGGGTCATGGTGCCGGCGCGCCCCTTCTTCATCGGCAGTCCCGGCTGGGTGCGGTCCAGCGCCTGGATTTGGCTCTTTTCATCGACCGAGAGCACGATGGCGTGGTCGGGCGGATTGACGTACAGCCCGACGATGTCCCTGAGCTTGGCGGCAAACTGCGGATCATTGGACAGCTTGAATTGGCGGACCAGATGCGGCCTCAGGCCATGGGCGCGCCAGATCCGTTGCACCGAGCTGACGCTGATCCCGGCCGCCTCGGCCATCGCCGGGCCGGTCCAATGGCTCGCCCCCGACGGCGGCCCTGCCAGCGTCATGGCGACAACGTGCTCGGCCACCTCGGGATGGAGCGGCGGGATGCGCGACGGGCGTGTCTTGTCGCGCCACAGCCCCGCTGCACCTTCCGCCCCGAACCGTTCCTGCCAGCGCCAGATCACCGTCTTGGCCTTGCCGGTGGCACGCATGATCTCGGCAGTGCCATGCCCGTCGGCGGTCAAAAGAACGATCCTTGCCCGCCAGACGTGCTTTTGCGGGCTGTTGCGGTTGGCCACCACCGCCTCCAGCTCGCCACGGTCCGTGGCATTCAACTGAAAGTTCGTTCGCTCGTGCATTCCTCTGACTCGCATACGCGAGCCCGATCGGGAATCCCCTCGCGAATCGAAATGTTAGATTTGGTCCACTAGCCTATGCTCGAATCGATCGTCTCTTACGGCCTGGCGGTAGGAGCGGTCTATGCGCTGGTCGGCATCACGTACAACGTGATGTTCTCGGCTTCGCGCGTATTCAGCTTCACTGCGGGGATGCTGGGCATGCTGGGCGGCGTGCTGGGCGCCCTGTTCATCGACAAGCTCGGCCTGCCGGCCATCGTCGGCTTCGTCCTCGTGCTGGCCGGCGGCGCGATGCTCGGCGTCGTCACCGAGATCGTCGCGGTGCGGCCGGTGCTGAAGAGCATCGAGCAGCATCTCTACGTGCTGTCGACGCTCGCCTTCGCCCTGCTCGTCCAGCAGTTCACCGCCATCGAATGGGGCACCGAGGCGCAACCCTTCCCGCGCCTCATCCCGATCGGCTCGGGCTGGCTCGACCAGCAATTCTGGCTGCCGCTGCTGGCCTGCGCGGCGACGATCGTCGGCTTGGAATTGCTGTACCGCCGCACCCTGGTCGGGCGCGCCTTTCTCGCCATCGCCGAGGACAGCTATGCCGCGCGGGCGCTCGGCCTGCCCGAGCAGCGACTGCGCCTGGCGAGCTTCGCGCTCGCCGGCGTCATCGGCACGCTTGCGGGCTTCACCGGGGGCGAGATGCTGCTCGCGTTCTTCGGCAATCAGGCGATCCTGAGCTTCTACGGCTTCGTGCCGGTGGCGTTGGGCGGCATGGGCAGCAACCGCGGCGCGGTGATCGGCGGCCTGGCGCTCGGCCTCTTCCAGCAGGCGGCCAACTTCCTGGTCGGCGGCATCTTCGCCGCCGTCGCCGTGTTCGTGGTGTTCATCGCGGTGCTGCTTCTGCGGCCGGAGGGGCTCGCGGGCGCCACCGCCTCGCGGCGCGTGTGATGGGAGTGGCGCAGACGGTCATGGCCGCCGCGGTGCATCGGTCGGGCTGGCTTGCCCGCGTCGAGAGGGCGGCGCCGCTCCTGGCGCTGGGGCTGGCCGGCCTGGCCTTTCCGCTGCTGGGCGATTCCTACTGGGGCGTCATCGTCACCCGCGCGTGCGTCTACTGGGTGCTGGTCGCGGGATTGAACATGGTGGTGGGCTTTGCCGGCCAGATCGCGATCGGCTGGGTCGGCCTGCTGACCCTCGGCGCCTACACGACGAGCGCGATGACGGCGGGAACGGCGATGCCGGCGGTCTCGCCCTACCTCGCCCTCGTCGCGGCGGCCGCGATCGGGGCGGTATTCGGTCTCATCGTCGGCCTGCCGGCGCTCAGGCTGCGGACCTTCTATTTCGCCATGGCCACCCTCGGCTTCTCGACCATCGTCACCCAGGTGGCGCTGGCCTGGAAGAGCGTGACCGGCGGCGGCGTCGGCGTGGCCGGTCCGCTGTTCGGCTGGCCGTTCACCGGCGACTGGGGCCTCTACTACCTCTGCCTTCTGCTCGCCGCGCTCTGCACATGGATGACGATCAATCTTGCCGCCAGCCGCTTCGGTCGCGCCCTGGTGGCGATCCGCGACGCGGAGGTCGCGGCCGAGGCGTCGGGCATCGCCAAGCCGCGCCTGCTGATGACGGTCTTCCTGTTCAGCGGCGCCCTGGCGGGCGTGGCCGGCGGGCTTTTCTCCTCGCTGCAGTCCTACATCACGCCCGACGCCTTCACCTTCGACCTGTCGGTCCTGTTCTTCATCGCCATCCTGATCGGCGGCCGCGGGTCGGTTCTCGGGCCGCTGCTCGGCACCTTGCTCCTGACGGCGTTGCCCGAGGTCGCGGCGCCGCTCGTCGCGTGGTCGACCTTCCTCTATGCGGCCCTTCTCCTGGCGATCGTGCTGGTCGTGCCGGGCGGCATTGCCGACCTGATCGACTTCAAGAACCGTCGTCCGCTCGAGCAGCATCGCGAGATCGTGCCGCGGCCGGCGCTGCTGACGCAGTTGCTCGGGAACGGGCGCGGCGAGACGCTGGCGCTGTCGGGCATCTCGCTCGGCTTCGGCGGCGTGCAGGCGATCACGGGTCTCGATCTCGCAGTGAGGTCGGCCGAGGTGCACGGCTTGATCGGCCCCAACGGCAGCGGCAAGACCACGACGTTGAACGTGATCTCGGGCTATTACGCGCCGCAGGCCGGGGAGGTGCGACTGGATCGGACTGTGCTGCCGCCGCGCCAACCGCAGTTGCGGGCGCGCTGCCGCATCGCCCGCACCTTCCAGACGCCGCGGCTGATCGGCAGCGCCTCGGTGATGGAGAACGTGATGCTCGGCGGCACGATCGACGGCCGGGCCTCCTTCGTCGAATCGCTGCTTACCTTGCCGCGCCACGGCCGCGACGAGGCATCGTTGCGGGAGCGGGCGATGCTGGCGCTTTCCGCCGTGGGCCTCGAGTCGCTCGCCGACGTGCGCGCCGATCGCCTGCAGCACAGCGAATTGCGTTTCATGGAGATCGCGCGCGGGCTGATGCTGCGGCCTGTCTGCCTGCTGCTGGACGAGCCCGCCGCCGGCCTGTCGGCCGAGGAGATCCGTCGGCTCGGGGCCCTTATCAAGGCGATCAGCCAGGCCGGGACGGGAGTGCTCCTGGTCGAGCACCACGCCGATCTCATCTTCGACATTTGCGACCGGGTGACCGTGCTGAATCTGGGTCGCGTGCTTGCCGCCGGCACGCCGGAAGAAATCCGCTCGCATCGGGAGGTGGTCAGTGCCTATCTCGGCGCGTGATCCGTTGCTCGAGGTGACCGGCCTGTCGGCCGGCTACGGCAAGATCGGCGTGCTTAGGGGCATCGACTTGTCGATCGGGGCGGGAGAGGCCGTGGCGCTGCTGGGGCCGAACGGTGCGGGCAAGACGACGCTGTTGCGGGCGATCTCGGGATTGCTGCCGAGGAGCGGCCGCGTCCGCTTCGCCGGCAGGGACATGAGTGCAGCGGGGCCGAGGGAGACGGTGTCGGCCGGCCTCGTCCATGTGGTCGAGGGGCATCGTGTCTTCACGCAGCTTTCGGTGTTCGACAACCTGCTGCTCGCCGGCTACGGCCTGCCGCGGGCCGTGCGGATGCGGCAGGCGGAAGAGGCGCTGGCGTTCTTTCCGGAGATCGCCGAGAAGCGCGGTGACCTCGCCGCCACCTTGTCCGGAGGCCAGCAGCAGATGCTGGCGGTCGCACAGGGCCTGGTGCGGCGGCCGCGGCTTCTGATGCTGGACGAGCCGTCGGCCGGCCTGTCGCCGGTGTTGGTCGACCGGGTTCTCGCCGCGGCAGCGCAGCTTCGCCAGAGCGGGACGGCGATCCTGCTGGTGGAGCAGCTCATCGAGAAGGCCCTGGCGACCGCGGACCGCGTCTATGCCCTGGCGCGTGGCTCGATCGTGCTGCAGGCCCGCACCGACGAGGCCGATCTCCCGAACCGGCTGGAGCAGGCCTATTTCGGTCAGGGCGCCCGCGCGCCGCTGCAGTCCTGACGCCGATCAGTGCGCCATGATGGCGCTGCGCAGCTCGAGCGGGGCCGCGATCTGCCTCAGGTTCTCGATGCCCTGTCCGGTTCCGCGCAGGCGGATGGTGCCGAAGCCCAACAGCCGGCCGAGAATCGACTGCTCGACATCGATCGTCTCGATCTTGTTCATGTGCATCTCGACCGTGTAGCGGCTGAGGAACCCGCGCTTGTAGATCACCCGATAGTTCGTGACAGCAAGCTCGGTGATCCAGCGGATGAACCAGGCGTGGAGCAGCGCCAGGACGCCCATCGCCAGCACCAGCCAGCCGACGAGCTCGACCAGCCGGCCGAGTCGCTGGGACAGGGTGCCGCCGTAGATCAGGAGAACGAGGCCGGCCGCCAGCAGCACGAGGGCACGGGTAAAGATGATCCAGTGCAGCTTGCCGATCGCCCTGATGCTTTCGCCCGGTTGAAGGACCGATTTGACATAAGACACGTTCGTCTCCCGATGGCCGACTGATCTTCAATCGCGGGCGGTGAGGCGCTTTGCAAGCGTCCCGTGGAAAATCGGCCAAGGTGACGACCAACGAGCCATTCGCCGGACCTTTTCCTAATGGGCGCGATGAAGCTTCCTTGCTTCGGACCAATAGGCCGTTCGTCTAGGCTCCGGCCAACGAAAATCGTCCCAGGAGGACCGAGATGATCGACCTGCACTACTGGCCCACGCCCAACGGCTGGAAGATTTCCATCATGCTCGAGGAATGCGGCCTGCCGTACAGGATCGTGCCGGTGAATATCGGCACGGGAGAGCAGTTCAAGCCCGAGTTCCTCAGGATCAGCCCCAACAACCGCATGCCGGCGATCGTCGACCACGCGCCGGCGGACGGCGGTGCGCCCGTCTCGGTCTTCGAGTCGGGTGCGATCCTGCAGTATCTCGCCGAGAAGGCGGGCAAGTTCCTGCCCGCAGACCTGCGCGGCAAGTACGAGGTGCTGCAATGGGTGAACTGGCAGATGGGCGGACTTGGACCCATGGCGGGACAGGCCAATCACTTCAACGTCTATGCACCGCAGTTCAATCCGGCGGAGAAGCTCGAATACGGCCAGGCGCGCTACACCAACGAGGTCAACCGCCTGTTCGGCGTGCTGAACAAGCGACTGGCCGACCGCGAGTTCGTCGCCGGCGCGCTTTCGATCGCCGACATGGCGATCTGGCCGTGGGTCGTGGGCTTCAAGAACTACGGGCAGAAGCTCGAGGACTTCCCCCATCTCAGGCGCTGGTTCGAGGAGTCGATGGGCAAGCGCCCGGCGGTGGTGAAGGGCAGGGCAGTCGGCGGCGATCTGCGCGCGCAGCCAGGCATCAATACCGAGGAGCAACGCAAGATCCTGTTCGGCCAGACTGCGGCCGTGGTGCGTTAGCAATCACGCATTGAGCCTCGCCATCGCCCGCGCGGCGGCGGCGAGGCGGCGGCGGAGCTCCCTGGGCTTCAGCACCTCGACCTCGGTGCCGAGGCGGAAAAGGTCGAGCGCCGCCTGCTCCACCGACTCGATCGGGATCTCGACCCGCCGCCAGCCGTCGTGCTCCGGCGGCTGCGCCGCCTCGCGCGCGGCTTCGGCCACCGTGGCGCTCATCTGCTCGAGCCGGCCGAAGCCCCGCGGCGACAGCCGCAGCAACGCCTTGTCGCGATAGAGCCCGACCTCGTAGGCGCGCGACGAGTCGGTCCAGAAGCGCACCAGGTCGAACTCCTTCGGTCGCGTGAAACGCTCGCCGGTGACGGCAAGCTCCACGATGTTGGAGATGCGGTAGGTCCTGAGCTGCTGGGAGATCTCCGCCACGAGATACCAGGTACCGGCCTTCAGCACGAGGCCGAGCGGCTTCAGCCACCGGGTGACCCGCCGATCCATGCGCTGATAGGCGATCTCGATCATGCTGTCGCTCCACACGGCGCGGGCGATCTCGGGCAGCAGGCGCGCCGCTTCCGGACTCTTGAACCAGTCCACGGGATCGAGGTGAAAGCGCTGCGCGATGCGCCGCGCGCCGGCCCGGTTGCGCTCGGGCAGGGCGGCCGTGAGCTTGAGCTGCGCCGAGAGGAGCTGATCGGCAAGGCCCATTTGCGAGGCGGGACCGGGGAGGCCCGCCACGAACAGGGTCTCGGCCTCGCTTTCGGTCAGGCCGGTGAGCTTGGTACGGAAGCCGTCGAGGAGCTGGAAGCCGCCGCCCGGGCCGCGATCTGCATAGACCGGCACATTGGCGGCGCTCAACTGCTCGATGTCACGATAGATCGTGCGCACCGACACCTCGAACGTCTCGGCCAGCGTCTCGGCCGTCAACCGGCCGCGGGTCTGCAGCATCAGCAGGATCGAGAGGAGGCGGCTCGCGCGCATGCAGGCGGTATAGCAAAAAATCCTGACAAGAGATGGCAGGAAGGCGGGCGTAGGAGGGGACACTCGCCACAGGAGAGCGCCATGCTGCAAACCCGTCCCAAGCCCAGCCCGGATTTCGATTTCCTCATGGGGATCTGGAACTGCCGCCATCGCTATCTGGCGCGGCGGCTCGACGACTGCCACGACTGGATCGAGTTCGACGGCACCTGCGCCGCGCGCAAGGTCCTCGACGGCTTCGGCAATAGCGACGAGAGCGACATTGCCTTGCCGGGCGATCGTTATCGCGGCATGAGCCTGCGCCTCTACGACTTCGACAAGGACAGGTGGACCATCCATTGGTACGATAGCCGCTGTCCGGGCTGCCCGTTTCCTCCGGTCGTCGGGCGCTTTGCCAAGGGCATCGGCACGTTCTATGGCGACGACGAATGGTGCGGCCGGCCGATCCGGGTGCGCTACGTGTGGTCGCGCATCGCAGCCGGCTCCGCGCGCTGGGAGCAGGCCTTCTCGCTCGATGAAGGCAACAGCTGGGAGACCAATTGGATCATGGATTTCAGGCGCGTTTAGCCGCGATGACCCGCCCTTGACGGTCGCCCGGCCGCCGACCACGTTGACGGCACTTCGGGGGAGCAGGAGGCACCGTCATGCAAAGCCAGGAACGCGACCTCATCGAAGGCCTGTTCAATCGACTGAAGGCTTATGAAGCGCAGCCCCGCGATCCCGAAGCCGAGCGCCTGATCGCGAGCTTGATCGCCCGGCAACCCGGCGCGCCCTACCTGCTCACGCAGACTGTGCTGGTGCAGGAGCATGCGCTGAAGGCGGCGCAGGAACGGATCGCCGAGCTCGAGGCCAAGGCGAAGGCGGCCGCGGCTCAACCCGGCTTTCTCGAGAGCGCGCCCAGGATCGGGCCTTGGGGAGCCGCACCGTCGGCTGCGGCTGCGGCTGCTCCCGCTACGGCTGCCATGCGTTCTCCTCCGCCGGCGGCTGCCGCAGCCCAGCCATCGGCCGGCGGCGGCTTCCTGCGCTCCGCCCTCGCGACGGCGGCCGGCGTCGCCGGCGGCGCGCTTCTGTTCGACGGAATTCGCAACCTGCTTGCCAACACCGGCAGCCCTTTCGGCAGCGTCGGCTATCCCGAGCCGCCCGCTGCGGCTGCTGCAGCGAACCCGCTGATGCCGCCCGATCAGATCTCCTCTGCCGATCTCGCGCAGGACGATGGCGCCGCCGACAATTACGATGCGTCCCCGGATGATTCGGACGGCGACGGCGACGATTTCGGAGACGATTCGGCCTTCGACGATTCGAACGAGGTCTGAGGAAAGCGTTCAGGGGGAGAGCAGGGAATGATCGAGCTTCACACGTGGGGCACGCCCAACGGCCGCAAGGTGTCCATCATGCTCGAGGAATGCGGGCTGGCCTACAACGTGCACAAGGTCGACATCTCCAAGCGCGAGCAGTTCAAGCCCGAGTTTCTGAAGATCAGCCCCAACAACCGCATTCCGGCGATCGTCGATTCCGACGGTCCGGGCGGCAAGCCGATCGCCCTGTTCGAATCGGGCGCGATCCTGATCTACCTCGCCGAGAAGACCGGCAAGTTCCTGTCCAGGGAACCGGTGCAACGTTACAAGACGCTCGAATGGCTGATGTGGCAGATGGGAGGCGTCGGGCCGATGTTCGGCCAGGCCCACCATTTCCTGCGCGCCGCGCCCGACAAGATCGAATACGGCATCAAGCGCTATGTCGACGAGGCCAAGCGGCTGTATGGCGTTCTCGACCGGCAGCTTGCCGCCAATGCCTTTGCCGCCGGCGCCGACTACACGATCGCCGATATCGCGATCTTCCCCTGGACCGCGCGGCACGAGTGGCACAAGGTCGATCTCGCGGACTTCCCCAACGTGAAGCGCTGGTACGATGTCATCAACGCCCGTCCCGCAGTGACCAAAGGGATGGCGGTGCCCTTCCTCAACTGACGAGGTCGATGGCAGGAGATGACATTCTGTTTTTGGAATCGGTCTAGACCATACCATCGCGCCTTGAGGAGAACCCGCTCATGAACAAGACCGTCAAAAGCCGTCAGGCCGCCGCCTTGGCCACGCCGACCGATCTCGGCGCCAACGCGACGAAGGACATTTCGGGCGGGCTCAATATCCTGCTGGCGGACGTTTTTGCCCTCTATTTCAAGACCAAGAACTTCCATTGGCACGTCTCGGGCCCGCATTTCCGCGACTACCATCTGATGCTCGACGAGCAGGCCGATGAGATCTACGCCATGGGCGACCCGATCGCCGAGCGCGTCCGCAAGCTCGGCGGCATGACGATCCGGTCGGTGGGGCAGATCACGAAGCTGCAGCGCGTCCTCGACAATGACGCCGAGTACGTCACGCCGGAGGACATGCTGGCCGAGCTGCGCGAGGACAACAAGCAACTGACCGCCAATATGCGGACGCTTCACGAGCTCTGCGACGAGCACAACGATGTTGCAACGGCGAGCCTGATCGAGAACTGGATCGACGAGACCGAGAAGCGAACCTGGTTTTTGTTCGAAGCCGGCCGTCGCAGCGGCGGCTGAGCGTCATTTTTGCATATCTGGGCACCCCGGATGGCAGCCGCCCCCAATTCGGGGCGGCTTGGTGTGGCCCTCCTGCAACAGGCGCAGTCGCAATTTGCACAAATTGGCCGTCTTCGTCGCGATTCGGCTGGAATTCGACTAAACTCGGCCATGTTCGAGACCGCTTCAGCCTCGGTTGAGTGAAATTAGAGTATTAATGCAAGGGAGATAGCGATGAAGAAGGCTTTTGTGGCGGCAGTCGCCATTGCGGCGCTTCCCGTCATGGCGCATGCGCAGTCACCGACGCCCGGCTTCTATGGCGGCGTGGAAGGTGGGGTGAGCTGGCTGCTCAACACCACCATTGCCGGCCAAGGCGTCTACCCGGCCACCGGCTGGGCGGCCGGCGGCAAGTTCGGCTATGATTTCATCGGGCCGCGCGTCGAAATCGAGGGCGTGTACCACGAGAACCAGTACTCGGGCGCGAATTTCCCGGGACAGGCGATCCAGGGCAAGATCGGCCAGGCGGCCGTGATGGCCAACATCCTCTATGACTTCAACGCGGGCGGCGTGATCGTTCCGTTCATCGGCGCGGGCGCGGGCGTCGGCTTCATCGATGCCGACCTGCCGCTGCGCAGCACCCAGTTCGCCTATCAGGGCATCCTGGGCGTGGGCTGGAACGCCACGCAGAACCTGCGCTTCGACCTGAGCGGTCGGTACTTCGGCACGACGAACCCGAGCTTCCAGGGCTCGAGCTGGAGCAACAACAGCTTCGCCGTGATGCTCGGCGTGTCGTTCAAGTTCGGTGGTGCGCCCGAGGCCGCGCCGCCGCCGCCGCCGCCGGTTGCCGCGCCGTCGTTCATGGTGTTCTTCGACTGGGATCGCTCGACGCTCTCGCAGCAAGCACTGAACACGATCCAGCAGGCGGCCGACGCCTACAAGGCCAAGGGCAATGCCCGCATCACCGCGACCGGCCATACCGACCGGTCGGGCCCGGAGAACTACAACATGGCGCTGTCGCTGCGTCGCGCCAATGCGGTCAAGGACGCGCTGGTGCGTGACGGCGTGCCGGCGACGGCGATCTCGGTCATCGGCAAGGGCGAGGCCGATCCGCTGGTCCCGACGGCCGACGGCGTGCGCGAGCCGCAGAACCGCCGCGTCGTGATCGTGATCCAGTAAGGGCCACGCACAGGAACGGAAAAGGCGGCCGACAGGCCGCCTTTTTTGTTTGGTGCGCCAGGCATGGCGCGTAGGTGCGAGGGCACGATTTGACCGAGTTGGTATCCGGTCGAAGACTTGGAGGTGGAAGTCCTTCACGGGCCCTGGTGATGGGAACCGTTAGCCGAACGGCAAGGGCGTCATCGTGAGATGGGGTCTGAAGGAAGCTGCAGGCAAAGTGCCGGCCTGACGAACAGGAAGCGCATATGAGGCGTCCGCCTCTGGGCGAGGGAGCCAAGAAGCCCGAAGCCCGAATATCACCCGGAAGGGGCGGGCGTAGATGCGCCAGGTAGATGGCACGAAGGTCACGCGCATTACCCTGGGAGATCTGCCGTCTTGCCCCTGGCAACAGGTGTGCTACCGGCGCTGCGAGGCGGCGGGATGGGGCGGCAGGAGTCAGCAGAGGCCGTAGTAGTCGGCGAACCGGGTCGACAAAGGGCCGAACATCAAGTGCCGGAGGGAGGTCGGTCTTTCGATGGTGACAACAGACGCAGGCGATAGCGCTGAGATGCGCCATGCCCGCCCCGAGGGTAGCGGCCGGCAGCCGCGAGAGCAGGGGACGGGTGCGTCAACCACCACGGCAAGACCGCGACCTTCCCATCCGGAGGAGGAGATGCGGCTGATGGAGAAGATCGTCAGCCGAGAGAACATGATGGCGGCCTACCATCGGGTGATGACGAACAAGGGCGCCGCAGGCATCGATCGGATGACTGTGGAGCAGTTGGCGCCGCACCTGAAGGAGCACTGGCCGCGCGTCAGAGAGGAACTGTTGGACGATCGATACAGGCCCAAGCCGGTGCGTGGGGTCGAACTCCCCAAGCCCGGCGGCGGGATGCGCCAACTGGGCATCCCGACGGTCCTGGATCGGCTGATCCAGCAGGCGATGCATCAGGTGCTGATGCCGCTGTTCGATCCGGGCTTCTCAGCGTCCTCGTACGGCTTCCGTCCGGGGCGCAGCGCGCACGACGCGGTGCTTGCCGCGCGGGCGCACATGGCCGATGGCCGACGCTTTGTGGTCGACCTCGACCTGGAGAAGTTCTTCGACCGGGTGAACCACGACGTGCTGATGGCACGGGTGGCACGCCGGGTCGAGGACAAGCGGGTATTGCGGCTGATCCGCCGCTACTTGCAGGCTGGGTTGATGACGGGCGGGTTGACGACGGTACGGACCGAAGGCACGCCGCAAGGTGGGCCTTTATCCCCGTTGCTGTCGAACATCCTGCTCGACGATCTCGACAAGGAACTCGAGCGACGGGGCCATGCCTTCTGCCGCTACGCCGACGACTGCAACATCTACGTGCGGACGAAGGCAGCCGGCGAGCGGGTGATGGCGTCGATCACACGGTTCCTTGCCGAACGACTGCGGCTGAAGGTCAACAGCGCCAAGAGCGCGGTTGACCGTCCTTGGGTACGAACGTTCCTGGGATACACCGTGACGTCCCACAAGCAGCCGCGCCTTCGGGTGGCGGCCAAGAGTGTGGGCCGGCTGCGGAACAAGCTCAGGATGACGCTACGCCAAGGACGCGGACGAACCCTGGCCCGGACCGTCGAGGACCTCGCTCCAATCCTGCGTGGCTGGATGCAATACTTCCGGCTGGCGCAGGCAAAGGGGGCCTTCGAGGACCTCGATGGCTGGCTGCGGCGCAAGCTGCGCGGCCTGCTGTGGCGGCAGTGGAAGCGTCCGCGTACACGCGCCAAGCGACTGATGCAGCGCGGCATCGATCAGGCTCGGGCGTGGCAGTCCGCCACCAACGGACGCGGCCCCTGGTGGAATGCCGGGGCCAGCCACATGAACAACGCCTATCGTGCCGCCTTCTTCGCCACCCTCGGCCTGCCGTCGCTCCAGCAACTGCATCATCGCCTCACCCGCGCTTGACGAACCGCCGTATACGGAACCGTACGTACGGTGGTGTGGGAGGGGGAGGCTGTGAAGCCTCTCCCTACCCGATCCGCTTCCTTCTCCCTCATTTCTCGGCCCAGCGGATCATCCTGGCGAGGAAGGCGTCGCAGGCATCCATCTGCGAGCGGGCGACGAACTCGTCGGGCTGGTGCGCCTGGGAAATGTCCCCGGGGCCGCAGATCACCGTCGGGATGCCGTGGCTGCGGAAGATGCCCGCCTCGGTGCCGTAGGGCACGGCATAGGTGCGATTGCCGCCTGTCCATTGCAGCGCCAGCCGGGCCGCTTCCTCGTTCTCCTCCGGCTTGAGGCCGGGCACGAAGGACCGGCGTCGCAGGGTGATGTCCGCGTCGGGATGCCTGGCCCGCATCGCCGGCAGCAGGAGCTCGGCGACATACCGTTCGGCGCGGCGCTGCACCTCCGAGGCATCGTCGCCCGGCAGTGTGCGGTAGCCCCAGTTGAGTACGCATTCGCGCGCCAGGATGTTCGCCGCCGTCCCACCGCTCACGATCCCGACATTGATCGTCGTATGGCCGGGCACCGTGTCGATGTCGGTCCGCTTCCGCTGCGCCAGCTCCTCCTGCAGCTCGTTCAGCCAGTGAATGAAATCGCCGGCGAAGTGGATGGCGCTCACGCCGAGATGGGTCATGGAAGAATGCGCCTCGACCCCCTTGAAGGTCGCGATCAGGCCGCCGCCGGCGTTCTGCGCATTGACGACACTCATCATCGTCGGCTCGCCGACGATCACGGCTTGCGGGCGGGGGACATTGCCCATCAGCTTCTCGGCCAGCGAATGCGCGCCGAGGCAGCCGACCTCCTCGTCGTAGCTGAAGGCGAAGTGCACCGGCACCTCGAGCTTCGCCCGCTGCAGGGCGGGAACATGGGACAGGGCGGCCGCGATGAAGCCCTTCATGTCGCATGTGCCGCGGCCGTAGAGATTGCCGTCGGGCTTCTCGGTGAGCGTCCAGGGATCGCTCGTCCAGGGCTGGCCGTCGACCGGCACGACATCGGTATGGCCCGACAGCACGACTCCGCCCGGCGCCTGCGGCCCGATCGAGGCGTAGAGATTGGCCTTGGTGCCGTCCTCGTTGGGCACCAGCGTGCTCTCGACCTCGAAGTCGGCGAGATAGGCCTGGATGTACCGGATGAGGTCGAGGTTCGAATTGCGCGAGGTGGTGTCGAAGGCCACGAGGCGCTTCAGCATCTCGACGGAGCTGGGGGCCGGCTGGGTCATGGCCACCACCGTCGCATGAATGGGCCGCGAGGGCCAAGAGCCTGAAATGACGGAAGAATCCGCGCCGTTGTTTGACTCGTCCGCGGCCCGCCGCTAGAACCGCCCGGCATCCGTCGTGGAAGATCGCCGGGGTCTAGCGGGCTGCGGAGAGGTGGCCGAGCGGTCGAAGGCGGCGGTTTGCTAAACCGTTATACGGGGATAACCCGTATCGAGGGTTCGAATCCCTTCCTCTCCGCCACTATCGTCCTTGCGGGTGCTCCCTCTCGGCCTCGGTGGCTTTCGATCCGTCTCCATCAGCTCTGTTCGCAGACGCTGCGCGTTTGCGCAGATCCTGCAGGAGGCCGACGAAGGCGAGCGTCCAGGCGACAAGCGCGGCAACGAACATGGCCAGCGGCAGGGGATCGAGGAGCGGCAGGTCGAGTGCTCTCGTCATCTCGTGGGTGGCGACGCCGTACATGCCGAGCGGGAACACCGCGCCCCAGTAAAGCGGATCGTATCTGAGCGGAAAGCGGCGCGCGATGTGCCGCCAGACGCCCAGCACCAGCAGCATCGGGATCCACCATGTGCCGGTCGCCCAGTAGAGCACCGTGATGCCCTTCAGGAAGGGCAGCAGCGAGGCGAGGAACGGCGCGTCGGGCGTGTTTTCCACGAGCCGCGCGCCGGCCAGTGCGGAGATCGCCATGGCGCCCATGTTGATCCAGTAGGGCGGCGTGAGATCGCCCGGGGAGAAGGCGAAGAAGCTGTAGCGATAGAAGATCAGCGAGATGATCCAGATGTAGAACATTCCGCCCCAGAGCCACATCGAGAGCGCGAAGAAGTTGAGCTCGAGCCTGAGCGGCTGTGGCCAGCCGCGCGCGACCAATGCCGCCAGCACCGCGACCGACTGCGTCGCCACGACCGCGATCAGCCAGGCACCGGTGAGGCCCTGCTCGAGCGACGGCTTCTCGCGCCTTACGGTAAACGCAGTGAAGACCGTGTAGGTGAGCGCGATCCAGAGCACGACCCCCAGCGCCAGAAAGACTGTCGCCGCCGCGAGGCTCTTCGCGATCAGCAGGACCTGCACACCCAGGATGCAGGAGCCCGCCACCGCGGTGAAGAAGCCGGGCGCCTGCCGATGCGAGGTCATGTCCGAAACGAACAGGAGCGGATAGCGGACCGCACGCAGGATCGTCAGCGCGGCGATCGCACCATAAGCGACGACATTGAAGGCCAGCAGGCCGATCGCGAGTGCGCCGAGCCCGAAGTCCCACGCGCCGACCGAGACGATGCCCGTCGCCATCACCAGCGCGAAATAGGCCGGTGAAAGCTGCTTCACGGCATCGAGGCGGATGCCAGCCGGATGGATCGCAAGGGGCATTCGAGTGCTGCCTTTTTGAGCTACCTCGCGCACCGCGCTGGCCGCGGCCTTGATATGAATCAACCGTGATTGGTCCGAGACGGGCCGACCGCCCGCCTTGCGCCCATCAAGCGGCCGCCCTGGTCGTCTGTCTCGGCCGCGCGAACAACGCCGCAGCCGCCGCGACACCCGCGCCCTTTCGGGATGTGTGCCCGAGGTCGTCCAGTGCGCGCTCGATGTAGTAGAGGTCCGTCAGGATGTCGCTCTCGCTCACGTAGCCCATCGTGCCGAGCCGGATCAGCTTGCCCGCCAGATGGGTGCGCGAGCCGGCAACGACGGTCCGGTAGCCCTCATAGAGCCTCCGGATGATGGCTCCGCCGTCGATCCGCTCGGGCACGCGTATTGCCGTCGCGGTGTCGGAAAGCGCTTCGCGCGCGAACAGCGCCAGATCGAGCGCCGCCAAGCCCGCGCGCAGTCCCGCGGCCAGGCGGCGATGGCGGGCAAGCACGTTGGCGAAACCCTCCTCGTCGATCATGCGCAAGCTTCGGCGAGTCCGGCCAGCAGCGACACGGGCGGGGTGAACGCGCTCTCCATCTTGTCGAGCGCGGCGCCTGCCTTGCGGAAATCCCAGAAGAAGCGCCCGCCATGGCCACGCTCGATGACCGCCCAGGCCTTGGCGCTGACGCCGACCAGGCCGAGGCCGGGCGGGCACATGAACGCCTTCTGCGACGCGCCGATCACGAGATCCAGATGCCAGCGATCCTGCTCGACCGGCAAGCCGGCGAGGCCGCTCACCGAATCGACGAGCAACAAGGTCGGACGATCCTTCGTCAGTTGGCCGATCGCCGGCAGATCGGCCATCACGCCGGTCGAGGTCTCGTTGTGGGTGACGCACAAGGCGGTGTAGTCGCGGCGGTCGAGCCGTCGCCGGATGACCGCCGGATCGGGCGCCGTGCCCCATTCGACCTCGAGCATATCGACTGCACAGCCGAGCGCTTGGGCGATCTGGCCGAAGCGCACGCCGAACTGGCCGCTCGCCGCCACCAGCACGGGCGCCCCCGGCGGTGCGACGTTGGCGAGTGCGGCTTCCATGGCGGCTGTGCCGGAGCCGGCAAACGCCAGCACCTTGCCGCGGGTACCGAAAATCGGACGGATCCGGCGCTGGATCTCGCCAACCAAGGCATGGAACTCTCCGGACCGTGATGATCGATCACGAGGCCGGCGATCGCTTGACGGACGCGCTCCGGGACAGTCGTCGGGCCGGGCAGCCGAAGCCGGTATGGCAATCCCCTCGTATCGTTCATGGCAGTCGTCTCCGCAAAAAATGCATGAGGCACCAGCGGAACCATCGTCGTCTTGATCCAGGTCAATGCTGCGTCCGGCAGGACGGGTTGGATGTTGTCAGGGAACAGACTTATGGCCTCCATCGAAACGATCAACGGCCGTGCCGTTCGACCAGAAGCCGGGCAAGCGCTCGCGGGTCGACTGCGCGCGCGCATCGCCAACCTCGAGCACATCCTTCGGCGCGACAGCATCCGTGGGATGGGCACGCACGTCCTGGCGCCGATGGTCGAGCGTCTCGAACTGCTCGAGAAGGCGGTCCGGCGGGTCGGCGTTCAGGACTGGAATGGCTCAATGGTCGGTCTCTTCGCGCGCGAGGCCGAAGCGACCTGCATGACCTGTACGCGTGCGCTCGACTGCGGCCGCTGGCTCGACGGCGCCGCTCGGCTGAACGCCTATCGCCGCTTCTGCCCCAACGTCGCTCTGTTCGACCTGCTGGCGCACCCGGCGCTCCGCTCCTCACCGCTCCTGCCAGACCGTGCAGGCTCGTGGATGGCCCGGTTGACGCGGCGCGCAAGCGCGGTGCTGGCTGCGTGGCGGCATCGCAGCCCGCGGACCGCCGACGGCCCGAGCGACAGTACCTGCTACCCCACTGCCGATGACCTCAGACGAATGCGCGTCGAGGCAAGCCGGCGCGAGGCGCGCGCATTGCTCGGCACCGGCATGCTGCTTTAGTTGGCCGAGGCGACGCCGGGTCCTTTCTTCCAAAGCGACAAGTGCGATCGTATCCGGCGCTATGCGTGGACCGGGCGCTGCTCCAGCAAGGCATTGTCGAGTTGCCCGGCATTCGGGCAGAAGCTGTGGAATTCCGTTCCCTCGCTGCCGGACAGCCATTCCCGGCACCGACGCTTGTCGGGGCACGTCGTGCAGGTCCACGTCATATCGCGCAGGCATTCGACCGGCAGCCGAGCGGCATCGATACCGAGCCGGGCGAGCATTTGGTCCAGCAGTTCCCTGGAACCGGCACAGCCGGCCATCAGAGGCCCAATCTGCGAGCGCACGAGCCCGGCATCCGCCAGAACGGCATCGAGAGAGCCCATGGCTTCGAGTTGCTCGAGTTCGCGTTGCAGCTGCCTGCGCTTGCGACTTCCTTCGACGAAGCGAGAGACCGTCCGCCGGAGATCCTGGAGCGTCGTCATGACCCTTACCTCCCATCCTCGAGGCGCCGCGCGGAGCCCCCGTTAAAGAAAAAAGGTTGATCGCGGTGGCTGTCGTCCGCTTTGACCCAGATCAAGCCGCGGACAGAGGATCACGCAAGAATGCCCGAAGGCATCCGATCATGGCACCGGCCCGGACGTCGCCACC
The DNA here is from genome assembly GCF_030246845.1 of Enhydrobacter sp. Taxonomy (NCBI): domain Bacteria; kingdom Pseudomonadati; phylum Pseudomonadota; class Alphaproteobacteria; order Hyphomicrobiales; genus Enhydrobacter; species Enhydrobacter sp. The sequence goes on along the minus strand of NZ_CP126889.1, from coordinate 5,039,869 downwards.
GCCGACTGTGATTCCTGCAGCTCGGACGGACCCGAGCCAGCGGCGAGTTTTTCCATGGCCGCCAGGGCCGCGTGCCGTACCGTGAATGTCGGCGATCGGGCCGCGCGCTTGTACCAGGTAAACGCCTGCTGCCGATCGACCTCGGTGCCGATGCCGTTCTCGTAGCAATAGCCGAGATTGTATGCAGCCGCCGGGTCGCCTTTGTCCGCCGCCTGTCGAAGCAAGGCGATCGCCGCTGACAGCGCCTCGGGCGTGCTCTCGAGCAACAGCTCCTGCGCGCGGTTGAAGTCCTCGACCGCGCCGTCTTTCGGCGGTTCTCTGTCGGCGACCTTGTCGTTGCCGACCCTTTCGCTCGAATTGCCGAGCGATCCAAGGTGGGGACGTGCGGCCGTGATACCGCTCGCCAGCGCCAGCCGGAAATACCGCGTCGCTTGCGATCGATCGTGAGGCACGCCGTCACCGGCCTCGTACATGAGCCCAAGCGCATAGGCGGCACGCCCGACTCCGTGGGCGGCAGCTTTCCGATACCAATCGGCGGCGACGACGCGATCGCAGGGCACGCCGATGCCGGAATCGTAGAGGACGCCGATATTGAACATCGCAGTCGAATTGCCCAGCGCCGCCGCGCGTTCGTACCATGTCCGTGCCGCGTTCAGGTCTCGCGGCACGCCGCGTCCGAGATCGTTCAGCAATCCGGCATACAGCGCGGCCTGCCCATCCCCGGCCTGCGCTGCGCGCTGCCAGTCGTCCAATGCCTCCGTGTATCGGCCGGCCGAGTAGGCGGCCAGTCCTCGGGCTGTCAAAGGTGAGTCTGCGCGGGCAGGCACCGCCATGCTGGCGGTCAGGCCGAAGAGCAGCAGGGCAAGTTGCCACCGTCGGAAACAGTCCAACATCGGGCCCCCAACCCCGTGCGCCAACAAAAATATGGAGCCGTCCTTCGCGGGTGAGCAAGCAGAGTGGAGACCGGCCACAACTTTCACACTGTGCTCGTGAGGGCAAATTTTGGAATAGGTGGGACCTGGGCGCCTGGCACCAATAGGACCAGTCATGAACCGCTCCAACCGGTCTTTATCTGGCTATCGGCTCCTCACGATTTCGGCGATCGGCGTCCTCGTCCTGACGGCTTGCTCGCATCGCCCGCCGGAGCAGGCTTCTCTTGCCGCACCGCCAAACGACGTTCAGCTTTTCTTCGATAGCGGCAGCAGCACGCTTAGCGACGCGGCGCGCCAGACGCTGGATCAGGCAGCGCGTCTCTATCGGGAGAGCGACCCGATAGGGACGTTCGTCATTACCGGCTATGCCGACAACAGCGGCGGCGAGTACGCGAACCTCGTGCTGTCGGGGCGACGTGCGCTGGCGACGAAGGAGGCTCTGATCGCGCGCGGCATTCCTGCCGACCGGCTGCAGCTGCAGGCCGTCGGTTCTTCGCGTTCAAGCGAGAACAGTCGGCGGGTGGTGATCGCCTGGCGGTAGAGGTGGAACGTTACGTAGCCTTTCCCCACTGAGCCCTTGCGTAGCCATTGCGGGCCCCCGGCGCGCATGATCCGCACCCTGTCGCCGGCGAATGGCATGCATTTTGTCGCAAAAAGGTCAAGCGGAAGGGCGCGTGCTCCGTTAGCCTTTGCGCGTCGGGGGGCACTGCGGCAGACCGCAAGCGAGCCCATTGCTTGATGTTCGCGGTCCGCCTGGGTTGATCTGGATCATTCAGCGTCCCGACAAGCCGTGCAAATGGTTCGGGCTCCATCGGCACGAAGTGTGGGTAGGGGGTGCGAATGCGAGTGTACGCGGCTCGAAAGCTTGCATCTTCCGGCGCCATTCTGGCCTTCCTGGGGGCGCTGGCTGGCAACGCCGCATCGGCGGCCGACGACGATCGGCTCGCCGGGCCGGCAGAAATCGCGCAGCTCGAGCAGAAGATCCCGGCCGATCCCGAGCCGTGGCGGTTCACCGTCACCCCCTATGCCTGGCTGATGGGTGTCAGCGGCAATGTCACGGCGCGCGGCCAGACGATCGACACCAACGCGAGTTTCATCGATCTCGTGCAGAAGAGCGATTCGCTCGTGGGCTTGATGGCCTATTTCGAGGCCAACAAGGGCAAGGCCGGCATCTACACCGATTTCGTCTTTTCCAGACTGGGCTTCAGCGCCGGCCAGACCAGCTATCGCAACCCGATCGGCGGACTCAAGATCACCACCACGGCCAATGCGGCCCTCACGTACCAGATGTTCATTGTCGAGGTGGGCGGCGTTTACGAGGTCCATCGCTGGCCGGGTTCCGAAGGCTCGTTCACCGCCGTCGATGCGCTGGGCGGCTTCCGCTACTGGAACAACTCGATCGACGCCTCGTTCGATGTCACCTCGAACGTGGACTTCTCGCGCCTCCACCTCGAGCGCTCCTTCGGTCTCGCGATCGCGCGCTCCGATGCGATCCAGTGGGTCGATCCCGTGATCGGCTTCCGCGTCCGGCACCAGTTCACGCCACATCAGGAACTGTGGGCCCGCGCCGATATCGGCGGCTTCGGCCTGGCGGGCAGCCGGTTCTCCTGGCAGGCGGTCGCCGCCTACACCTACCTCTGGCAGGCCAGCGGCTACCAGGTCGGCGCCACCATCGGCTTTCGCGCCCTCGGCGTGAACTACGGCTCGGGCGGCGGGCCCGACGCCGTCGGCATCAACGAGACGCTTTATGGCCCGATCATCGGCGCCAGTTTCCGATTCTAGCTGCGAGTGCGTTCTGCCTACGCGTGCAATTCGACCTGGCTCAATCGGCCGGCTGTGGTGGAGAGGTGCACAAGCGGCCTGGCTCTTCGGAGGTCCTGCAATGCCGACATTCCAACCCTGGATCGCCCGACTCATCGCACCGGCCGTCTCCGCTGCTTTCCTTCTCGCCGGCACGCCGGCGGGCCAGGCCCAGCAGATCAACGGAACGCCGGGTGCGCCCGACGCCACCATGACCATCGACGGCTCGCAGCTTCCGCCTCCGCCGCCAAAGTTCGGCGGCGTCATCAATGAGACGGCGCCGCAGTCGAAGCCCTATTGGCCGCCGCGCGTCGTGCCGCCCAAGGGGGCCCCCAACGTCCTGCTGATCATGACGGATGATTCGGGTTATGGCGTGCCCAGCACTTTCGGCGGCGTCATTCCCACGCCGGCGCTGGACCGCATCGCCAACCAGGGTCTGCGCTACACGAACTTCCATTCGACCGCGCTTTGCTCGCCCACGCGCGCCGCCCTCATCACCGGCCGCAACCACCATTCCGTGGGCTTCGGCGTCATCTCCGAGCAGGCGACTGGCTATCCCGGCTACGACAGCGTCATCACCAGGGACAAGGCCACGATCGGCCGCATCCTCACCGACAACGGCTATCACACGTCGTGGTTCGGCAAGAACCACAACACGCCGGAATACCAAGCGAGCCAGGCAGGCCCGTTCGACCAATGGCCGACCGGCATGGGTTTCGAATATTTCTACGGCTTCATGGGCGGTGACACCAACCAGTGGGAGCCGGGCAACCTCGTCCGCAACACGACACCGATCTATCCCTATGTGGGACACCCGGGCTGGAACCTGATGACGGCCATGAGCGACGAGGCGATCGAGTACATGAACCGCATGAAGGCGCTGTCGCCCGAGCAGCCGTTCTTTGTCTACTTCGTGCCCGGCGCCACCCACGCACCGCATCACCCGACCAAGGAATGGGTCGACAAGATCAGCGCCATGCATCTCTTCGACGAGGGCTGGAACAAGCTGCGCGAGAAGATCTTCGAGAACCAGAAGCGGCTGGGCGTCATACCGGCCAATGCGAGGCTGACGCCATGGCCGAAGGACCTCATCAAGGAATGGGACCTGCTCTCGGCCGACGAGAAGAAGCTCTTCATCCGCCAGGCCGACGTGTTCGCCGCCTACACGGCCTATGCCGACCACGAGATCGGTCGCGTCATCCAGGCGGTCGAGGACCTCGGCGAGCTCGACAACACGCTCATCATCTACATCAACGGCGACAACGGCACGAGCGCCGAGGGCCAGCCCAACGGCACGCCGAACGAAGTCGCGATGTTCAATCAGATCAACCCGAGCGTCGAGGATCAGCTCAAGTACTTCTACGACGTGTGGGGAACCGACAAGACCTACAACCACATGTCGATCGGCTGGGCGTGGGCATTCGACACGCCATTCTCCTGGACCAAGCAGGTCGCCTCGCATTTCGGCGGCACCCGCCAGGGCATGGCGATCTCCTGGCCCAAGGTGATCGAGGACAAGGGCGGCATCCGCAACCAGTTCCACCATGTGATCGACATCGTGCCGACGATCCTGGAGGCCACGCACATCAGGCAACCGACCATCGTCGACGGCATCGAGCAAAGCCCGATCGAGGGTGTCAGCATGATGTACACGTTCGACGCCAGGAACGCGAGCGCGCCCTCCACGCACCAGACCCAGTATTTCGAGATGTTCGGCGACCGCGCCCTCTACCACGACGGCTGGATCGCCAGCACCAAGGTCATGAGACCGCCGTGGGTGACCGCCGCCAATACCGGCGATGTGCTCGACTATCCGTGGGAGCTCTACGAGCTCGAGAACGACTGGACGCAATACGAGGACGTGGCGGCGAAGAATCCGGGCAAGCTCAAGGAATTGCAGGCGCTGTTCCGGAAGGAGGCCGACAGGTACCAGGTCAGGCCGCTCGACAACACGGTCGTGGAACGGCTCATCACACCCCGGCCCAGTCTCAGCGCGGGCCGCACGGCATTCACCTGGACCCGGCCGATCACGGGCGTGCCGAACGGCGACGCGCCGAGCCTGCTCAACACTTCGTACACCTTCAAGGCCGAGGTCGAGATTCCCGACGGCGGCGGCGAAGGCATGATCGTCACGCAGGGCGGCCGCTTCGCCGGCTACGGCTTCTATGTGGTGAAGAACAAGCCGGTCTTCACCTGGAACCTGGTCGACCTCAGGCGCGTGCGCTGGGAGGGCCCCGAGCTGACGCCCGGCAAGCACATGTTGGAGTTCGACTTCAGGTACGCGGGCATGGGCCCCGGCACGATGATGTTCGGCAGCTTTGCCGGCATCGGACAGGGCGGCACCGGCGTGCTCAAGGTCGATGGCAAGGCGGTCGCCGAGCAGAAGATGGAGCATACGATCCCCTTCATCCTGCAGTGGGACGAAAGCCTCGACATCGGCTCGGACACCGGCACGCCGGTGAACGACGCAGACTACCAGGTGCCGTTCGTGTTCAACGGCAAGATCGACAGGGTCACGCTGACGCTCGATCGGCCGAAGCTCTCGCCCGAGGACATCAAGAAGCTGGAGGCCGCGCGACTCGAGAAGAAGGCGAGCGAGTGAGCGGGCGAAAGCGAAGAGGCATGCGTTGGATAAGCGTTTCCTGCCACCTCGACCAAGGAGATCGAGCATGAAGACTCTGATTGCGGCAGCTACTGCCGCTTCGATCCTGCTGCCCTTTGCGGCGTTCGCCGACGATGTTTCCTATTGCAAGGCGCTGAGCGACGTCTACCGAAAGGAAATAGGATCCAACGTATCATCGGGCCCGGTTCCGGAAGCCATGGCAGGCTGCGAGAAGAACCCGGCGGGCTCGATTCCGGTGCTGGAGCAGGTCTTGCGAGACAACAAAGTGACGCTGCCTCCGCGTACGTAGGCAGGGCCGCAGCAGTCATGCGCAGCACGACCTTCACGTTGACATTCGTTTGCCTGGCGCTTGGCATATCGGCCGAGACCCGGGCGGAAGACGAGCTGATGAGTCTGTGCATGGCGACGAGCGATCGGAAGACGTGTCAGTGCATCGCCTCGAATATCCCGCCGGAGAAACGGCTGCCGGCCATCGTCGCCATGCGCAGGTCCAACACCGCAATTCAAAGTGGCGCCCCGCTGGATCCCTCGGCGCTCTCGAAGGAAGAGCTGGAAGGGTTGGATGTCGTTGTCCTTGCTCAGGCCTCATGCATGTAGCGCAGGTCGTACGGCCGCAGATGTGGAAGGTTCACGCAGACACCAATGGTGAGGAAAAGTAATCCCGATGGAGCTCGTTCGGCGCCGGTCGCGGGGGCGGCTGGTCTGCGATGCCGCTCCGACGCGGAGTACGTGCGATGCCCTTGACGGGTTCTGCTCGACACTTCCGTCGCTGGCTTGCGCCGCTCCTGGTTTTCGTGGCCAGCGTGGGCGTCCTGCATCTGCGCGCCCAGACCGGCGGGCCGCCGGCCGCTGCAGGCGACGGCACGCCGGCGTTTGTCGGCAGCCAGCGGTGCGCGGCCTGCCACCGCCGCGAGAGCGAAGCCTGGAGCACGTCGCAGCACGCCCATGCGCTGCAGCCCGCCACCGAAAGGACAGTGCTCGGTGATTTCGCGGACGCTCGCTTCGAGAGAGACGGCCGCGTCACGGCCTTCCGCAAGCGCGACGGCCGTTTCATGATCGAGACGCCGGGCGCGGACGGCAAGACAGGGGAGTTCGAGATGAAGTTCACGCTCGGCCTCTATCCCTTGCAGCAATATCTGGTCGAACTGTCCGGCGGGCGGCTGCAGGCCTTCGGCATTGCCTGGGACACGCGACCTGCAACCGCGGGCGGGCAACGCTGGTTCGACCTCTACCCGGGGCAGAAGCTCGCGCCCGGCGATCCCCTGCACTGGACCGGCATCCAGCAGACCGCCAACTTCATGTGCATCGACTGCCACGTCACCGACTTCCGCAAGGGTTACGACGCTGCAGCCGGCGCCTATCGCTCGACCTGGAGCGAGGCCGGCGTGGGCTGCGAGGCCTGCCATGGACCGGGCAGCGCGCACTTGGCCAATCCCCAGGTCAAGCTGCCGGCGCACTTTCCGCCGCGTTCACGGGACGTGTGGGGCACCGATCCGGCGACTCGCCCCGACGTGCCCCGGGAGGGGCGAACGGTCGAGGTCGAAAGCTGCGCGCGCTGTCACGCGCGGCGCTCACAACTGACGGACGCCTACCATGCCGGTCAGCCCTTCGGAGACGGTTTCCACGCGACGCTGCTCGATCGCGGCGTCTACCGCGTCGACGGCCAGATGCAGGACGAGGTCTTCAACTACGGTTCGTTCCTGCAAAGCCGCATGTTCGCGAAGGGCGTGAGCTGCGGCGATTGCCACGACCCGCACACCCAGAAACTGCGCGCCGAGGGCAACGCTGTCTGCGAGCAATGTCATGCCGCTGCCAAATACGACAGTCGCGCGCACCACTTCCACGATCCGGCCTCGAAGGCAGGCCAGTGCGCCTCCTGTCATATGCCGGTCGTCACCTACATGATCGTCGATCCGCGGCACGATCACAGCTTCCGCGTGCCGCGCCCCGACCTCGCCGACTCGCTCGGGGTGCCCGACGTCTGCGCCGGCTGCCACAGCGACAGGCCCAAGGCCTGGGCGGCGCGGGAACTCGAGAAGCGCCTGGGCCATGTGCCGTCCGGCTTCCAGACGTTCGCCGAGGCGTTCCATGCCGCCGACCGGGAGGCACCGGGGGCGGCCGGCCTGCTTGCCCGGATCGCGAACGACGGTGCGCAACCCGCGATCGTCCGGGCAAGCGCCATTGCGCGGTCCAACGGCCTCGACCCGCCGCTCGCCGGCATCGATCTTCGCCGAGCCCTGTCCGATCCGGATCCGCTGCTGCGCGCCGCCGCCGCCGAGGCCATCGCCGCCGGCGGTGCAAGCCCCTGGATGACGGCGCTCGTGCCCCTCCTGCGCGATCCCGTGCGCGGGGTGCGCATCGAGGCCGCTCGCGCCTTGGCAGGCCCCACCGAGCTGCGCCTCTCCCAGAGCGATCGCGAGAGCTTCCGGCGCGCGCTCGACGAATACATCGCCGTCCAGACCTACAACGCGGACCGGGGGGAGGCGCACATGAACCTCGCGCTGCTGGAGATCCGTCGCGGCAATACGCTCCTTGCCGACGATCATCTGGCGCGCGCCGTCGCCGTCGATCCCGGCTTCGTGCCGGCCTATGTCCAGCGCGCCGACCTCTACCGGGCACGCCGCGACGAGCCGGCGGCCGAGCGGATCCTGCGTGAAGCTCTGGGGCGCAACCCCATGTCGGCGCTGGCGCATTTCCAGCTCGGCCTGTCCCTGGTCCGTCAGCGCCGGGGCGATGCTGCTCTTGAAGAACTGCGTCGCGCCACCGATCTCGAACCGGCTACCGCACGGTACGGCTATGTCTATGCCGTGGCCCTCGAGCAGGCCGGACAACCGGCGGAGGCCCGCAGCACCCTGGAGCGCGTACTTGCTCGCCATCCCTATGATGTCGAGGCGCTGACCGCGGCAGCGATCTGGTCCATTCGCCGCGGAGATACCAAAGCCGCATTGGACTACCTGATGACGCTGCGCGCCTTGCGTCCCGACGACCGTGGCATCGCGCAGGAGATCGAGCGATTGCAACGCACTTCGCCACGCTGAGCGGCAATTCCAGGTTCGGCGCCAACCTGTGATTGCAGTGCAATCCCCACCGGATCGACACTTTGGGCAGTCGCGGGCTTTCCGCACCTGCTCATCGATGCTGTTGTGCTGGGGCATGCGCTTCCCTGACACGCATCGGATTCGCGCTTGCCGGTTTTCGCTTGGCATAGAACGGGTGTATTTTCCCGAGGTGGGAAGTGGGGAGGAATCTGGACTATGGGTGTCGTCGGTGGATTGCTGATCCTTCTCGGGATCGGTGCAATGGCCATTGGCTTCTGGGCAAGTGCGACAAGCGGAACGGCCGCCCTGGGCGGGTTCGGGCTGCTCGTCCTGGGCTGTCTGCTATTGGGGCTCGACAGGATCTATCGGGCGATCGGAACCTCCAGATCGGAGGTGAAGGCCCTGCAGGAGGGGGTCGAACGGCTGGCAAAGCGGATCGACCCGCAACATGCGTCGACGAGCGAAGCGTCGATTCCATGGTCGCCGCGAATGCCGCCCGACTGGCGTCGCGAAGCCGGCGCCTGAGGTCCGCGCTCGCCAACGACGCTCGACAGGGTCGGACGACAATGCAGCCGGACTATCGCTCACCGTAGCGTTTGCGAAGCGACAGCCACCTCTTCAGCGAGTCGGCGGAGAATCGCAGTTTCTCGCCGCGCAGCGCATGGAATTGCGCCACGGTCGGGTCGCAGCCCTTTGCGCGCTCGGCTCGCGCATAGGAATCGAACTCTTTCAGGATCTTGCGAATGTGCGCGTCGAACAGGACGCGTTCGGCAATGTTTACGCGCGGTGGCACTGGCAGCCCTCACAGTTGCGCCGGCAGCCAATGGACGCAGGACCGCCGGCGCACGTCGCGGGACCGGCCTTCCCGGCACCCGCCGACGAGCCAAGATCGGCGCGAGGATGCCCAAAGGCCAGTGGCCAACCGGCCACAAGCGCGAACAAGACTGTGACGGACGGGCGTTGCCGGGGTCGGAACCCGCGAAAGTCGGCCGCTGCGGCCGGGACCGACCCCAGACATCGGTCAAGTGCACCAACACCTGGCTCGGGTGGATTGGCGAAGCCGACGCTACGATCGGCCAGTCACGCGATAGACGCCGGCATTTCCCTCGACGCCGCGCAACGGCGCGACGAACTCCCTGACATCGTGGCCCACCAGAAGCTCGCGAACGCCGGACGCCGTGTAGAGCGCCTCTGTCAGACAGATTTCGCCGGCATCGGCGAAGGACTGCACCCGCGCGGCTATGTTTACGGTCTGGCCGAAGTAGTCGAGATTCTCGTTGAGGGTCACGGCGATGGACGGTCCGCTGTGGGCACCCATCTTGAGAATGATGGCAGGCTGGCCGTGGTCGCGGTTGAACTGGTCGATTTCCTGCAGGATGCGGAGCGCCGCCGCTACGGCATCGACCGGCCGGGAAAACGCCGCCATCACGGCGTCGCCGATCGTCTTCACGATAGCACCGGCATGCCGATGGGCGACCGCGTCGAGCAGGGCGAAATGCTCCCGGACGAGGGCGTAGGCATTGAGATCGCCGAGACGCTCGTAGAGCGCAGTCGAGCCTTTCAGGTCAGTGAACAGGAACGTCACCTGCCGGATGCCGAGGCCTTCTTCCTCGTCCACGCGCTCGGAGCGGAAGAGCTTGCGGAAGGTCTGCCGTGTCAGCAGCATTCCGCCGGAGAGGTAGGGATCGAATTCGAGCGCCGGCTTCTCCGGCATGGCCACGATCTCGGGTGGCCAGTTTGTCAGGAGCACTGCGCCGCGCTTGGGGCCGGTGTTGTCGATCTCGAAGACCGCACGTCCCGGCGGCACGGCCGAAACGGCAGGCATGAAACGCTGTCCGTCGTAGACGATGCGGACGATCGTCGGAGTGTCGGGCATCGGTACGGATGCAGTCGTGTCCACGACCGGAAGCATGAAGCCGGCCTGCGTCTGGACGTTGACGCCAGAGAGAGCGCCGGGTCCAATCTCGGCCGGCAGCATTGTCGTGGTACCGGGCGGGAGATAGGTCATGCCGCGCACAAGGCTGCGCAGGACATCGACAAACCGGGTTTGTCCGCCGGGCAGCCGCCCGCTGTCGGCGAATTTCAGCTTCCAGTGCAGATCCTCGATCGAGAGGCCGTCGACGTCGTGCAAGGCCAGGCGCCGGACTTGCGGTGAGACGGAAAACGAAACCTCGATGAAGTCGTCGAGCTCGGTTTGACCGTCGATATCGCACAGTCCGCAGACGAAGTGGCTCCGAAGTGCACGCAGCTTGCCGAAGCTTTCCAGCACCAGGCCCGAATGGGGACAGAGAATGTCCCAATGCATATCGACCAGCCCGGCGCGAGCGGCATGAAGAAAGAGGTCGATGGACTCCGGCTCGGCCACGCCGCGATCGCGGGCGAAGGCCAGGGGGTTGGCGCGGTAGACGCTGACCTCGTCGCCGCCCCGAATCAACGTTTCGAACTTGGAGATGACGCGAGGACTCCAGGCCCGAGCCTGCTCGATCTGGGTCATCTTGCTTTCGAGAAGCCGTTCGTCGATGGAAGTCATCGCCAGCTCCTGACGGCAACCGCTAGTCCTCGGTCCGCCAGGCGCCCAGCAGGAAGAGGCGGCGCTGCCGGCGGTTCGGGCCGGCCTGCGCCTGGATGCCGGCGAGATCGACGTCGTGCCGTTTGGTCCAGCGGCCGAGGGCAACCTTTGCCGCCAACCCCAGGGCGAGGAAGGATCCAAAATAGATCACGGCCGTCCACACTGCCTTCATGGGCGGGTCCTGCGGCAACGAGTGTGTTCCCTCTCGACGACCCCCGGCACGAGGGTCGTCGACGAATGGAGCGCCCTTCAGGTCAGCGCGGCAGCACCTTGCGGTAGAGGTGCCAGGTCGCATGGCCCAACACGGGCAGAACGATAGCAAGCCCCAGCAGCAACGGGATCGCGCCCAGCACCAGCCCGCCGGCGATGATCAGGCCCCACAGGGCCATCACGCCGGGATTGGCCGCGACGACGCGCACGGACATCCGGATGGCCGTGAGCACGCCGACATTGCGGTCGAGCAGCAGCGGGAACGAGACGACGCTGATGACAGCCGCAACCAGCGCGAACAGGAAGCCGACGCCGATGCCGACGACGATCATCGTCCAGCCCGCCGAGGTCGTGAACACCTCCCTGGCGAAGTCGTTGATCGATTCGGGCGGCTCGGGCCCGAAGCTCAGCAGATAGATGAAATGAGCAACGAACAGCCAGAGCGCCAGCAGCGCCGCGAGCAGGAGGCCCATCACGACGATCTGGCCCAGGGCGGGGGAGGTCGCCACGCCGAAGGCGTCGGCCCAGCCGTTGGCCATGCCCTTCTCGCGCCGACGGCTCATCTCGTACAGGCCGACCGCGAAGAAAGGCGCGATGATCGCGAAGCCAGACACCAGCGGGAACAGAAGCTGGAGCATGCCGCTGCCGACGATGAAGCGCGCCAGCACGATGCCCACGATGGGATAGAAGAGGCAGAGAAAGATGACGTCGGTGCGGTAGGCGCCGAAATCCTCGAAGCCCTTGCGCAGCACATCACGCAAATCACCGGCCTTGATCCGCTGCACGGCGAGCGGTGCCCCGTCGTGAGCCTCCCACGCGCCGTCCATGGAATGCGCGGCCACGTCCATGGCGCGGCCGGTATGCTTCAGCTGATCCCAGCTCCATTCGATCGGATTTCGGATGTGTTGTTGCATGGCCATAGCCTTTCCTCCTGGAACGACAGTCCGAAGGGCCGCGGCCGATCATGGTCGACAAAAGTCTTCGCCGGTCACGAGGGCCGCGAATCACTACTCGAACCACTACGGTTTTATTCTATGTCTTTTGACGGCCGCCGTCGCCGCCGATCGAACAGAAAGTTCGTCTATGCGAACCAATCGGCGGCGCAGGGTCGGCGCCCGATCGGGCCGACCGATCAGGCCAGCTCGGGCACCACCCACAGCGCAGGCTCGCCGCGGGCCACGCGCTGCACATTGTCGAAGCCGTTGCGCAGGCGGGTGATGTTGCTCTCGAAGGTCGGGCCGGCAAGGTGCGCCGTCAGCACGACGTTGTCGAGCTTCAGCAGGGGGTTGTCGGCCGGCGTCGGCTCCTCGTCGAACACGTCGAGGCCGGCGCCGAACAGCCGGCCGGCCGACAGCGCCTCGGTCATCGCCTTCTCGTCGATCACCGGCCCGCGCGAGGTGTTCACGATGATCGCCGACTCCTTCATCACGGCAAGCTCGGGCGCACCGATCATGTGATGGGTCGAATCGTTCAACGGCACGTGCAGCGAGATGATGTCGGAGCCGCGCAGGATCTCGGGCAGCAGCCGGAAGCGCACGCCCAGTGCGTCCTCCTGCTCCTCCCTGAGGCGGGCGATGTCGTAGTAGTGGACCTGCATGCCGAAGGCGAGGGCGAGGCGGGCGACCTTCTTGCCGATCGTGCCGAGGCCGATGATGCCCAGCACCTTGTTGCGCAGCTCGTGGACGGTCGGCGGGGAATTGCCGTGCCAGCGGCCGGCGGTGACGTTCGCGTGCTGCGTGATGAGCCTGCGCGATACCGACAGCATCAGCAGGAGGGCGTGCTCGGAGACGGCGACGGAGTTGGCGCCGCCGTTGTTGCAGAGCGGGACCTTGCTCTTGCGCGCCGCATCGAGATCGGCCCTGTCGTAGCCGGCGCTCAGCATCTGGACGAGCTTCAGGTTGGGCGCATCCCTGTAGAGCTGGGGGGTGACGTACTGCTGGACAAAGCCCACGAAGTAGCTGGTGCCCGGCAAGGCCGCCTTCTGTTCCGGCGAATTGTGCAGTGCCTTCACGATCTCGAAGCCCTTGGGAGCGAGGCCGTCAACCATCGCCAGGCAATCCTTCGGACCAACGACCAGAATACGCTCGACCATTACCATCCCTCCGCCGCTACGCGATGACCTCTCAACAGGCCGGGCAGCCGGCCCGGCTCGGTTCGACCCCAGCCGCATTCGGCCGAGAGTCCGAAATCGTCGATGAAGCGCCGCGCCATCGCGATGCGTGCTCTGTCGCCGGCATCGTCGTCGTGGTGCAACAGACCGAGATAGAGTCGGGTGCCGGCTGCGGGACGCCATGTCGCGAGCGGCGCATAGTAGGCTTCGTCGGTCCGCCCCTTGGGCACAGGGACGTGGAAGAAATCGATCTTCCGTCTGGTGGCCGCGGCAATGCCGTTCATCATCTCGACCAGCACGGCGGCGTCCCTCGGCTGCACCAGATGCTCGTCGCGCGGCGAGCCGTAGCAGAGGTGATAGCCCATCTCGATGTCGGCCGGCACGGCGTCGCCCAGCCGGCCCAGCATGTCGAAGATTTGATCCTTGTAGCCGGCCGGCCGGTTCTCGAAGTAGTCCTCGAACACCAGCACTTCCTGGCAGACATCCCATTGGATTGCGAGATCTCTGCCCGGAATGGCGGCCACGACGTTGGCCAGGGCGGCCTTCAAGGCGCGCTCGTAGACGCCGAAATAGGCCCCGCGGGCGGCAGGACTGACGTAAAGGTAGCCGCTCGCCATCGGCGTGGGCAGGCTGACCTGGAAGCGCACCCGCGAGGCGATGACGCCTGCGTCGCGCAAACGCCTGAACACCTCCCACGAGGCGAGGGCCGCCTTGTCGTAACCCGTCTCGAAAGCGACCTTGTCCGGATCGATGCCGGGCTTGAAGCGCAACTGCGCGATCTCGCGGAGCACCTTGCCGTCCCATTGGACGAACTTGTAGGGCGGCACGGTCGGGTCGACCTCCATCGCCGGATGGTCGAGCAGCATCTGGTGCTGGAAATAGACCCAGCGCGAGCGTTCGCCGGTCTCGCCGTCGGGCATGCGGCTGAGATGGGGGCCGAGCTCGGTCGCCAGCCGGCGAAAGACCTGCTCGCTGTCGGCGAGCGGAACGCTGCCGATCAGATGCAGCCGATCGTCGCTTCGCATCACGCCACCTTCTCGAGCTTCTGAAGGGAACGCAGGTACTTTGGTGTCGGGCTGCCGGGGAAGGTGTTGCCCCAGTTCGTGTAGCTCACCTCGCCGACATAGATGTCGCCGTGCGAGTCGACGGCGAGACCGTGCGGGGCCAGGAAGCGGCCGGTCTCCTGGCCGGGCCCGTCCTGTCCACCCAGCCGGGCAATGAGCCTGCCCTTGCCGTCGACGATGCTGAGCCGCGGTCCGAGATTGGGATGACGCGCGTTCACCGGCATGCCGGGCCCGAGCTCGCCGACGATGAAGCGCAGCCTGTCGGCCGCGCCGCCGCAGCAATAAAGGGCGCAGGGGCGGTGGAGGTTGTTCCACTGCGCCTCGTACTTGCCGTTGCCGTCGAACACCTGAACGCGGTGGTTCTCGCGATCGGCGACATAGACCCAGCCGTCGGCATCGGTGGCGATGTTGTGCGGGATGTTGAACTCCCCGGGATCCGTCCCCGTCGTGCCCCAGCACATCAAATGCTTGCCGTCGGGAGAATACTTGTGGATGCAGGAGTTGCCGTAGCCGTCGGAGACGTAGATGTCGCCCCGGGGCGAGAGTGCGGTGTGCGTGCAGCGGTTGAAGGGACGGCCGCTCATGAAGGGCGCGGGCTGGTTCGGCACGCCGATGGTCAGCAGAACCTTGCCCTCGGCCGTGACCTTGCGGACGGTGTGATCGCCGTCGTCGGTGCAGTAGAGCAGGTCGTCGCTGTCGATGTGCAGGCCGTGGGCGCGGCCGAACAAGCCTTCGCCCCATGAGCGCAGGAAGTTGCCTTCGCGGTCGAACACCATCATCGGATGCTCGCCGCGATTGAAGACATAGACACGGTCCTTGCTGTCCACCGCGACCGCGGCGACGTCGCGGAACTCCCAGCCATCGGGCAGCCGGGCCCAGTTCTCGACCACGCGATAGCGATGCTCGCCGCTGCCCAGCACCACGGACATAGGGCCTCGCTACCGGCTCGCGAGGATGGCGTCCGAGATCTTCTCGGCCGTCATCAGGGTCGGGAAATTGGTGTTGGCGCAGGGCACGATTGGAAAGACCGAGGCATCGACCACGCGCAGGCCCTGCACGCCCTTGACGCGGCCTTGCGTGTCGACCACAGACATCGGGTCGTCCGGCCTTCCCATGCGGCACGTGCAGGAGGCGTGCCACACGCCGATCGCGGCTTTCCGCACGAAGGCCTCGAGTGCGTCGTCGTCCGTCATCACCTGGTCGAAGGTGAAGCCCTCGACGACGAACTTCTCGATCATGTAGCGACGCAGGGCGGCCGGCCCGTCGAGGAACCGCGCCACCACGCTCGTCAGGAACTTGTTCCTGGCGTTGACGACGCCGATCTTGCGCACGCGGTCGGAGTAGGAGGCCGGAAAGGGATTGTCGGTCACGGCCCTGAGCGGAGCGCTCATTTGCAGCGCCGCCGTCTTGCGGAAGCCCATCATCAGGCGATCGAGGTCGCGCTTGTCCGACAGGAGATTGAACTCGACGGTCGGCTCGGCCCGCCAGTCGCGCGAATTGAGCTTGACCTGGCCGGTCTCGGAGTAGGTCCGGTTGATGAAGGTGAGCAGCGAGGCGATCTGCTCGCCGACGGCGTGCCAGGCCGACTTGTTCACGACCGCGACGAACATGTCGCCCCGGGGCACGCCGGGCAGGCCCGACGAATAACGGATGCCGAGGTGGATGTGCCGGCGCGTGTGCGCGTTCACACGGGCGCCGCGGCGGATGAAGGAGGAGAGGGAGATCGAGGGATGGTCCATCAGCCGCTGCCCGACGCCCGGGAGCGCGGCCACCACCGGGATGCCCATGTCCTTGAGATGCCCGACCGGCCCGATGCCCGCCCGCAAGAGGTGGGCCGGCGAATGGATGGCGCCCGAGGACAGGATCACCTCGCGGCCGCGGAACTCGACGTCCTTGCCGGCGACGCGGGCCGTGACACCGACGCAGCGCGTGCCCTCGAAGAGCAGGGATTTCACCTGGGTCTCGGTCGAGAGGGTGAGATTGCCGCGCTCGCGGGTCCCGGCGTCGAGATAGCCCATCGCCGCCGAGACGCGCTGCTCCTCGGCATTGGAGTGGGTCACCGGAAAGTAGCCGTCGACGAACTCGCCGTTCTGGTCGGGCAGGAAGGTCATGCCGGCGAGCTTGCAGGCTTCGCCGACCGCGCTGGCGTACTTCGTCCAGTGCTCGACCGGGATGCGGCGCACCGGGATGCGGCCGTCCTTGCCATGCCAGGGGCCGTCGAAATCGAGATCGCGCTCGACCTTCTTGAAGTAGGGCAGGACCTCGTTCCAGCCCCAGCCCTCGGCGCCACGCTCGACCCACTCCTGGTAGTCGGTCGGCGCGCCGCGATTGGCCATCTGACCATTGATGGAGGAGCCGCCGCCCAGCACCCGTGCCTGCTCGTACTTGCGCAGCGGCGGGCGGTTCTCGTCCGGATTGTTGTGCGACACGACCTGGGTATGGACCTTGAGCTCGGTCCAGTGGAAGCGCGGGTCGAAATAGGCCGTGCCCGAATAGGAATCGCGGATCTCGGGCGGCTCCTGGCCGGGTGGCGTGTCCTGGCCCGCCTCGCAGACCAGCACCTTGTTGGCGCTGCGCGACGACAGCCGGTTGGCCAGGACCGAGCCAGCGGAACCCCCGCCGACGATGATGTAGTCGTATGCCACGCGTTTCCCCGCTTGTCTTGGCGTCACGCTACGCCGGTGGCGAAATCGGGGCAAAGAAAGAATGCGGCGGCAACGTGCTCTGCGAGCCGGGCGTTGGATGGACGGTACCGAACGACGGAGACAAGGCATGCAGCGTGGCTTCTTGACCCTCGTCCTTCTGGCGGCTGCGGCCGGGACAGCGACCGCGCAAACATCGTCCTCTTCGCGCAACACGCCGCAAGGCGGGACGCCGCCGAACGCGGCAGACGCGACCGGTGAACGGCTGAGCGGCGCGGCCTTGACAGCGAAAAAGGCGATCGAGCGCGACGGCTACAGGGATGTGCGGGGCGTGGCCAAGGGCAGCGACGGGCTGTGGCATGCCCAGGCCACGCGAGGCAATGCCCAGGTCCAGGTCACCGTCGATCGCAGCGGCACCGTCTCGGCCCGATGAGTCGGCCAAATTATCGCCATGGCGGAAGTGGAGGGTGCGGCCTGTCGAGCCTGACCGGGGAGGATGCGATGGATCGCTTCGCGCTGGCCGCCATCCTGGTTCTCGCCGTTTCGACGGCGGACGCCCAGACGATGCCCAAGGCACCGGCAGCGCCCAGCCAGACGACCAATGCCGGCGCGGCCGGCGTCGCCGCGCGCCTGTAGTCGCAGGGTTACGCCGGCATCCACAATCTGCGCCGCGGGCCGGGCGGCAAGTGGGTCGGAGAGGCGACGCGGAACGGTGTCAGCCGCACGGTCACGGCCAACCCCGATGGCAGCGTGACGGCCCGCTGAAGATCGCGCCACGGGAGTTCGTCACGGCGAAGCCGACCCTCCAGAATGGGACTGCGCTGCCTGCCGCAAAATGGTGTCATCCCGAGCGTCGCGAGGGATCTTTGGCCGGCGCCGATCAAGGATCCCTCGCATTCGCTCGGGATGACACGACCGTGGCTGGACCGTGATGGCTAGCCGAGCTCGCGGCGGACCAGGGCGGCGCCTTCCACCAGCGCCTTGAGCTTGCCGAAGGCTGTCGCGCGCGGCAGGTACTTCATGCCGCAATCGGGTGCCGGCAGGAGCTTGTCGGGCGACAGATGCTTCAGCCCGGCGCGGATGCGGTCGGCCACCTTCTGCGGCGTCTCGATCTCCGGATCATTGAGATCGATGACGCCCAGCATGACTTTCTTCGGTGCCAGCTCCTTCAGCACGCCGAGGTCGATCCGGGGCTGCGCCGACTCGATCGAGATCTGCTGGGCGATGGTGTCGGCGAGCTGCGGCAGGAAGGAATAGCCGCTGGGCTTGCTGGAGCCTGGCACGACCGCCGCGTAGCCGAAGCAGAGATGGACCACGGTGGGAACGGTGAGGCCCTGCAGCGCGCGGTTGATCGCCTTCACCGCATAGAGCTTGGCCTCCTCGGGGTTGTTGCGCAGCCAGGGCTCGTCGAGCTGGATCACGTCGGCGCCCGCCTTCACCAGGTCGTGCGCTTCCTCGTTCACCGCCCGGGCGTAGTCCATGCACATCGCCTCGGCGTCGCCATAGAACTCGTCCTTCACCTGCTGGCCCATGGTGAAGGGCCCGGGCAGGGTGATCTTGATCGGCTTGCCGGTGTTGGCGCGCAGGAACTGCACGTCGCGCACCTCGACTGGCCGTGCGCGCCTGATCTTGCCGACCACCCGGGGCACCGGCGTCCTGTGCCCGGTTCGGCTCACGATCTCCGCCGGACGATCGGCGTCGATGCCTTCGAGCGCCGTGGCGAAGTGGTTGGAATAGCTCTCGCGCCGCATCTCGCCGTCGGTGATGATGTCGAGGCCGGCCCGTTCCATGTCGCGAATCGCCAGGAGCGTGGCGTCATCCTGGGCCTGCTGCAGGAAGGGCTCGGCCACGCGCCAGATCTCGCGCAGCCGCGTGCGCGGCACGACCTTGCTCAGCGTGTCCCGGTTCACCAGCCAGTCCGGCTGGGGATACGAACCCACGACCGTCGTCTGCAAAAGCGCTTCCGCCATGCTATGGAACCTCGATGCGGCCTTGGCGTTGCTCCCTGCGCCGCAGTTTGAAAAGGGATCGCGTCGCTGTCCATGTCTGGTGGCAGGATTCTCGCCTTCGCGCTGTTGGGGCTTACTTTCGGCATCATCCTGGCGGCCTGTGGCGGCGTGATCCCGAATACGGCCATTCCGCGCCATCTCGCGGTGCGCTACGTCGGGGCGCTCGACGCAGCCACGCCCATTCCCACCGTCATTCACGATCGCGGCCTCCACGTCCCGGATCCGACATCCACCGTGCCGCTGCTCGAACAGCTCCAGGAGCAGTTGGCGCGCAGCGATGTCCATCACGCCTTTGCCGGCGTCACCTACGATCTGACCCGCGGCAACAGGCTCTCCAGCGACTGGATCGTCCAGACCCCCAACTGGTGGGGACGCCACGCCCGGGATCTCCCCTACTATCCGCTCGACTGCACCGACTGCGAGACCGACGTCCGGCTGCCGGATTGCGCGAGCGACGCCGATTGCCCGGGCGGCGGCACCTGCCATGGCATCTGGCCGCTGCCGGGAAGCGCGTCGCGCGCCGGGCGCAAGGTCTGCTTCGGCCATTCCGATGCGCTGATCGTGCGCCTGCACGACCTGATCGCCGGCGCACGCCATCGCGTCGACATCAATTTGCTGGAACCCCCGCCCGATACGCGCTTCTTGGGGACGATCCGGGATGCCTTGGCGTCGCTGGCCTACAGCCGTCGCGTCGTCTCGGTGCGCATCCTGATCGGCCAGTATCCGACAGGCGATGTCGACGTGCCCGGGTTCCTGAAGGCGTTGACCGCCGGCCTCGCCGACATACGCGGATCGAGGCTGTCGATCAGCGTGTCCGCCATGCGCTCGTGCATCGCCTTCGAGGATTGCGACAGCTACTCATGGAACCACTCGAAGATCGTCGCGGTGGACGGGCGCGAGGCGCTGGTCGGCGGTCATAACCTCTGGTCCGAGGACTATCTGATCGACAACCCGGTGCACGACCTCTCGATGCAGGTGACCGGCCCGGCGGCGGCCAGCGCGGCGCACTTCGCCGATGCGCTCTGGCAGTATGTCTGCGCCAATCTCGACAAGGGCCCGGCGATCTCCGTGGCGAGCCTGCCGACCGGTGCGGCCACGCCGATCAGCCAGTGCCTGCCGCCGGAGCCTTTGCCGCCTCCGCAGCGTGCGCCGAGCGGAGGCATATCCATCCTCGGGGTCGGCCGGCTGGCGGCCGGCATCACGAAGGACTTCGCCAACCAGAGCGAGCTTGCCCGCGACCTGGCGCTGGCGACCGCCCGGCACGATATCCGCATCGTCCAGCAGGATCTCGGCTTCCATCTCGCGCGGGCGGACACGCTTTTCCCCGACTCGACGTTCGACCGCCTCGTCGACTTCCTGCAACGAAAGCAGGGCGACATCTATATCGTGCTGTCCGACCTGAACGCCGTCGGCGACAGCGGCAGCAGCTACTCGAACAATGTGAGCCTCGCGGACGTCGCGTTGCATCTGCGCGATGCCGTGCAGCGCCGGATCTATGCGCGGGATCCGCTGTCGCGGTACCAGATGCGAAAGGGGCCGGATCCGGTCAACGCGATGCTGTGCAGCCGCGTCCACCTCGCGCCCTTCCGGTTCGGGCCCGATTCGGCGTGGCCGGGCGGTCATCCGATCGGCAACCACGCCAAGTTCTGGATGGTCGACGACCGGACCTTCTATATCGGCTCGGACAACATGTACCCAGTGAACCTGCAGGAGTACGGTTACATCGTCGACGACGCCAAGGCCGCAGCCGACCTCCTTGCCGCCTACTGGACGCCGCTCTGGCGATGGTCCGGCAGGGCGGCCGTTTCCGGGCCCGGCGTCGAGCCGTGCATCTTCCGCACCGTGCCCAACCGGTAGCGCCTACGCGGCCGCAGGGTCGATCGGTGTGACGACGCCTTCGGCCGCCTCGATCACCTCGCCGGCGTCGAGGCAGAGATCCTCGCGATTGCGCATCGCCATGATCTGCACGCCGGTGCGCAGCCTGCCGTGGCTGCCGACAGGAATGGCGAGGCCCGGCAGACCGAGGAGGGGTGCGATCAGCGCCGGGCGCATCGAGTCGAGCACCTGCCGCTGCCCCTCGACGGTGACGTCGGCCACCTGCCTGGGCGGCAGATCGGCGAGCGTCGGCAGGATGACCAGCGGCCATTGCTGCAGGAAGCTCATCCAGCGGAACAGCATGCCCTCGCGTTCGGTCAGCGCGGCGACGTAGGTCGCGAGGTCGACCGGCTTGTGCAGCTCCAGCCACGCGCGCATGGCCGCGATGCCGTCGGGGTCGCCCATCTTTTGCATCTGCGGCCACAGGCCGCCGAAGACGTCGGTCACGCAGATCATGTGCCAGAGCTCGACGCCGCGCTCGAGGTCCGGCGGCAGGACCTCCTCGACCACGTAGCCCGCCGCCTGCAGATGCTTGCCGGCCTGCCGAACGGCGGCGGCCTGCGCCGGATGGGTCCTGGCACCGGGAAACTCGGGCACGATCGCGGCCTTGATCGGGCGTGCCGGCGGCGGACCCTGCATCGGCACGTCGTTCCAGCGCCAGTCGCGGCGATCGCCGCGCGCCATGACCTCGAGCGCAAGACGTGCATCGCGCACGGTGCGGGTGTGCGGGCCCTGCACCGCCATCAGCACGGCGCCGATCGGTCGGCCGACATTGGCGCTGGTCGGGTTGAAGGAGGGAATGCGCGCGAAGCCGGTGCGCAGGCCGACGACGCCGTTGCAATAGGCCGGGATGCGCACCGAGCCGCCGATGTCGTTGCCGTGCGCGATGGCGCCGATGCCGGTCGCCGTGGCGGCGCCGGCGCCGCCGCTCGAGCCGCCGGGTGTGACGCCGGGGTCGCGCGGGTTGAGCGTGCGCCCGTGCAGCGCGTTGTCGCTGAAGATGCGCATCGAGAAGGCGGGCGCATTGGTGCGGCCGATGATGATGGCGCCGGCGTGCCTGAGGTTGGCGACCACCGGGCTGTCCTCGGTGGCGATCAGGTCCTTGAGCGCCGTCACGCCGTTGTCGGTCGGCTGACCGGCGACATCGACGTTGATCTTGACGGTGACCGGCACGCCATGCAGCGGCGGCAGCGCATGGCCGCGGGCGCGCGCCGCATCGGCGGTCTCGGCGGCCGTCCGCGCCTCCTCCTCGTAGACGCGCACGACGGCATTGATGGCCGGATTGACCTTGTGCAGGCGCTTCAGGACGGCGTCCACCGCTTCGACCGCCGACGCCCGGCCGTTGCGAATGAGCCGCGCCAGATCGGTCGCGTCGAGCTGCCACAGTTCCATTTCTGCTTCCTTCGGATCCTCGGGGTGTTCGCGCCGAAGAAGATCATGTTGCGATCGAGCTCAGCAACATCGAAGTCGCATCCCGCTGAAGCCGCAGGACGAGACGAAGACCGCAACCGTTCGGAATCTTGCGGTCTTCGGTGGAGGAGTACCAGGAAAGACCCATTTCATCGATACTTTGCCGAAGACCGCAAAGGTTTGACGATTCTGCTGTCTCCGACAGGACCTTGGCCAACAAGAGCGCATATCTATCCGCACAGTTTCGGGCGGAGCCGGGTCACCCGGGACCAAAGGAGCTACCCAAATCGGGTAGATATTGTCCTCTCCAAACAGACCGAAGGTGCAAAGCAGTCTGGCCAGAGTCGTTCCTTTGCTCTGCATTGCGACCCGAGTAGCTTAACGGCGCTATCGTTGAAAAAGGGGAGGGGGAGCAGGTGGCTGAGCAATCCGGGGTATTTGTCTTGCAGGGCACCGATTCGCTGCTTGCGATGGAGCCGGCCCAATTTGCGAAAGAGGACGACTTCCAACACTTGTTATCTCGTTTTCCCGCGCTTCTAGTCGGAGACCAGATCGATCCCGAAAACCCGAGGCGCTGGGTGTTGGTCAAACGAGAGCAGTCCGTTTCCACAGGTGAAGTCGGCGCATCTCAATGGTCGATTGATCATGTATTTCTCGACCAGGACGGCATCCCGACCCTTGTAGAAGTCAAACGCCAAAGCGACAGTCGGATTCGGCGCGAGGTGGTGGGGCAGATGCTCGACTACGCTGCCAATTGCACGGCCTATTGGTCGGTCGACACCTTGCGGTCTAGTTTCGAAAATACCTGCAAGGAGAAGGGCTCGTCCGCCGAGGAAGCGTTACATGAGTTGATCGGGCAGGACAGCGATATCGAGACCTTTTGGCAGAGGGTAAAGACCAATTTACTGGCCAAGAAGATTCGATTGCTGTTCGTGGCCGATGTCGTCCCTGTTGAGCTCAGACGAGTAGTCGAATTTCTCAACGATCAGATGGAACAAACGGAGGTTCTGGCGGTCGAGTTGAGACAGTTCCAAGGTCAAAATCTCAAGACAATCGTCCCAACGGTTTATGGTCAGAAGCAAGAAACATCGAAAAGTCGAACCGGCTTGGGACCGCAATGGGATGAGGCCTCCCTACTCGGCAAGTTGCGAGAGACAATCGGAGGAGGAAGAGGATTCCAGATTGCAAAAAGGGTTATTGATTGGATGCGACAGAACGGAAAGCGTGAGCTGGGGTGACCTGCTCCCGGGTTTTCGGGCCATCGATTAGTTGAGAGACTGGCCTCCGCGAGGAGGCAGGGGGATGAAGAGGTCGAGGTTTACGGAGGAGCAGATCGTCGCGATCCTGCGCGAGACGGACCGTGATGCGGTGCCGGTGGTGGCCAAGCGGCACGGGGTGAGCGAGCAGTCGATCTACACATGGAGGAAGCGCTTCGGGTCGTTCCAGCCCGATGACGTGCGGCGTCTGAAGCAGCTCGAGGGGGAGAACGCCAAGCTGAAGAAGCTACTGGCCGAGCGGGATCTCGAGATCGAGGTGATGAAGGAGATCGCTGCAAAAAAATGGTAGGCGTGCCGGTCCGTCGCGAGCAAGTGGCGTATGCAAGGCGCCGCGGGCTGTCGCAACGCAGGTCGTGCACGCTGCTCGCGGTGGCGCGCTCGTCATTGGGCTATCGATCGATCAAGGCTGAGAAGGATGCGCCGGTGCTGGCGCGGATGACGGCACTCAGCGCGCAGTACCCGCGCTTCGGCTACCGGCGCATCCGCATCTTCCTGGAGCGCGAGGGCCACGCCATGAGCTGGGGCCGCTGCTGGCAGCTATGGCGGCGCGCCCGCCTGCAGGTTCCTCGCAAGCGGCCGCGCAAGCGCATCGCTGGTGTCCGGCCAAGGCCGCAGGCACCCGGCGACGCCAACCAGGTGTGGTCCTACGACTTCGTGTTCGACTGGTGCGCCAACGGCCAGCAGCTCAAGTGCCTGACCGTGACCGACGAGTGGACCAAGGAGAGCCTGGCGATCGAGGTCGACGGCCGCCTCCGCTCCGGCCGGGTCATCGAGGTGCTGGCGCGGCTGATCAGCGAGCGCGGCGCGCCGCTGTATCTGCGTTCCGACAACGGCCCGGAGTTCGTCGCCCGCGCACTGCTGAAGTGGATGGCCGACCAGAAGATCGAGACCGCCCTGATCGATCCCGGCAAGCCGTGGCAGAACGGCGTCAGCGAAAGCTTCAACGGCAAGTTCCGCGACGAGTGCCTCAGCCTCGAATGGTTCCGCTCGCGCGCCGAGGCCAAGGTTGTGATCGAATCCTGGCGGCGGCACTACAACGAGGTGCGGCCGCATTCGAGTCTGGGCTATTTGACGCCGACGGCCTTCGCCGCGAAGCTCAAACAGACCGACGCAGTTCCCGCTTCCGCAACGGGCCGGGACGCTGCGCTCATCGGGGGCTTCGCGCCCCGGCCCGTTGCAACACCGTCCTTGAAAGGACAACAGAGCCAGGAGACGCCAGTTCTCTAAAGTTATCCGTGGTCCGAAGAAACAGGGCAGGTCACTTGAGCCATCCTAATGACCGCGAAGATATAGCTTAACGTAGTCAGGGAGTAGATGCGGAGCGCGCTGAGTTTTGGCCCTACTCGGTCGTCAAAGGAGTAGTGACGTTGAGTGAGCTTCTCCCAACCGCTTGCGGCCCATCGCTGAGACAAGGTTCCTTCACGCGGGCCTTCGGCCTTTGTTTGGAATGATAGAGAATGGGCATTGCGAAGATTCATGCAAGCTGCCGCTGTCGACGCCCGAAGGCCGCGAGCGGGTGCGAAGACCGCAACAGCTCAGGCTCTTTGCGGTCTTTGGAAGAGTATCGATGAAATAAGCGTTTTCCGCTGCTCCAGTGTCAAAGACCGCAAAGATTCCGAATGGTTGCGATCTTCGGATCGATGGAGGACGAACCGGGTCGCCCCGCGCCGCGTTGGCACTATCGGACATGCCGTGACGGCGTTAGGGTCGGCGCCGGAGATGGAGAGTGGCATGAAGTGGCAGGATCGTCGTCTGCTCGATCTGTTCGGCATCGATCATCCCATCCTGCAGGCGCCCATGGCGGGGGCCAGCTCGACGCCGATGGCGATCGCGGTGTCGGAGGCGGGCGGTCTGGGCGCCGTGGCGGCCGCCATGCTGACGCCGGATACGCTGCGGACGGAGCTGCAGCTCGTGCGGCAGGCGACGTCGCGATCGGTCAACGTGAACTTCTTCGTGCACAAGGCGCCGGCCGCGGATGCCGAGCGCGAGGCCAACTGGCGCAAGCGGCTCGCTCCCTATTATCGCGAGCTCGGTCTGCCGCCGGACGCCGGCGTCGGCGGCCCCGTTCGCGCGCCTTTCGACTCGGCGCTGTGCGAGGTGGTGCTCGAGTACAAGCCCAGGGTCGTGAGCTTCCATTTCGGGTTGCCGGAGGCAGGCCTCGTGCGGCGGCTGAAGGACGGCGGCATCGTCGTGATCGGCTCGGCGACCAGCGCCGAGGAGGCGCGCTGGCTCGAGGCGGGCGGCTGCGACGCGATCATCGCCCAGGGCGCGGAGGCGGGCGGCCATCGCGGCATGTTCCTGAACGACGACATCAGCCGCCAGGCGGGCACGATGGCGCTGGTGCCGCAGGTCGTGGATGCGGTGAAGGTGCCGGTGATCGCCGCCGGCGGCATCGGCGACGGCCGGGGCATCGCCGCCGCGCTGGCGCTGGGTGCGGCGGGCGCGCAGATCGGCACGGGCTTCCTTCTGACCCCCGAGGCCAAGATCTCGGCGCTGCATCGCGCCGCGCTCAGGCAGGCGCACGACAACAGCACGGCGCTCACCAATGTCTTCACCGGTCGCCCGGCGCGCGGCATCGTCAACCGCTACGTCCGCGAGGTCGGGCCGATGAGTCCCGATGCGCCGGCGTTCCCGCTGGCGGCGGGCGCCGCCCATCCTCTGCGGGCGGCGAGCGAGCCCAAGGGCTCGACCGATTTCACGCCGCTCTGGAGCGGCCAGGCGCCGACCCTGGCGCGCGAGATGCCGACCTCGGCGCTGGTGGCGATCCTGGTCGAGGAGGCGGCCGCGGCCATCGCGCGCCTCGCCTAGCGCGAACTGCTTTCGATCCAGTCGGCGTAGGGCGCGCTGATGCGCTCGAAGGCGAAGGCGTGGATGGCCGGCAGCTCGTAGGAATGCAGGTCGCGGATGGCGCGCTCGACGGCGTCGTAGCGCTCGGCCGTCGTCTTGAACAGCACGCGGTATTCCTTGCCGTGCTCGATGGCGCCTTTCCAGGCGTAGATGCTTTCGATCCGGGAGATCTGCGCGCAGGCGGCGAGCTTCGCCTCGACCAGGGCATGCGCCATGCGGCGCGCCTCCTTCTTGCTGCCCACCGTGGTGACGACGGCGATGGCGGTCATGCAGGGACTCCTTGTTCAGAACGTCTCGAGAAGTGCGCCACTAACAAGAAACGAGTCATTCGCTGCAGCCACTTCCGTGTCATCCCGAGCGGCGCGAGGGATGACACCCCATTTTGTGGCGAGCAGTGCCGTTTCATTCCCGAGGGCCGACGCGACCGACGACGAACTCCAGTTGCGCTCGGGCTAGAAGATCGAGAAATATTCCCGCTGCTCCCAGTCGCTGACTTCGAGGTTGAAGCGGTCGATCTCGGCCTGCTTCAGCCTCACATAGTAGTCGACGAAGAAATCGCCCAGGCCGGCGCGCAAGACCTTGCTTTCCCGCAGCGCCGCTACCGCATCGGCCAGCGTGCGCGGCAGCATCGCCGCCTTCGTGTCATAGGGCTTGTCGGCCGACGGTCCGGGATCGGCCGTGCGCTTCAGGCCGTCGAGGCCGCAGACGACCTGGCTCGCCATGTAGAGATAGGGATTGGCCGCCGGCTCGCCCACCCGGTTCTCGAGATGGGTCGCGGGATCGCCGGGCGCGCCCAGCACGCGCACCATCACGCCGCGATTGTCGCGGCCCCAGATGGCGCGGTCGGGGGCGAGCGAGAAGGGACGGTAGCGCTTGTAGCCGTTGAGCGTCGGCGTGCTGAAGGCCGCTGCCGCGGCCGCGTGTTCGAGGAGGCCCGCCATGAAGGACATGCCGACCGGCGACAGCAGCTCCTTGCCGCCGGTGAAGGCGTTGGCGCCGGTCTTGCGGTCCCTGAGCGACTGATGCAGGTGCCAGCCGCTCGACATGATGTTGGGCAGCTTCGGCCGGCACATGAAGGTCGCATGATAGCCGTTGCGCTCGGCCACCTGCTTGGTGGCGCTGCGGAACAGGACCATGGCGTCGGCGGGCTTGAGGCCCGTGCCGGCGCGGAAGGTGAACTCGATCTGGCTCGGCCCGAACTCCACCTCGAGGGAGCGCAGCGGCAGGCCGAGGCCCGCGATATTGGTGCGCAAAATCTCCAGGATCGGGTCCATCTCGTCGTAGCGCTGCTCGGTCAGGTACTGGTAGCCCTGGTTGAGCAACGAGACCTCCGGCGGCGTTCCCGGCTGGCCGGGCTGAGCGGCGTCGCGCAGGCCGAGGCTCGTCTTCTCCCGCTTGAACAGATGGAACTCGACCTCGAGGCCGGCGAAGAAGTCGTAACCGGCATCGGCGAGGGCGGCGAGCGCCTGGCGGTAGACATGCCGGGTGCCGATCGGCACCGGCCGGCCATCGGCGAAGACGATGTCGCACAGCATCCAGCCCGTGTGCGGCGCCCAGGGCAGCACGCGAAACGTCGTGGGATCGGGCAGCATCATCACGTCCGCCGCGCCTTCCCATTCCACGGCCCCGAACGGACCGCCCGGCCCCCACACCGGAAAGGCCGTGCGATGCGACGTGTCCTTGAGCAGCATCGTGGCGCTGAAGCCCACGCCGCCCTTCATCGCCGCCGCGATCTCGCCGGCGACCAGCGTCTTGCCGCGCAGGATGCCGTGCTGATCGGCGAAGGAGAGCCGCACGACCGTGAGCTCGGCTGCCTGGATGCGACGCTCGACCTCGCGCGCGGCGGCCTTGCGGTCGTCGGTCCAGAGACCGGCTTTCTCGGCGAGATGCATCTCGGTCAGGCGGCGAGCGGCGAGCGGGTCGTGGCGGCCCAGCTCGAGGCGGCGCGGCGGCGGGCGTCGAACTCCTTCCAGTAGGTCTGCCAGCCCTCGGTCGGTCCCATGCCGTCGACCGTGATCGGCCCGCGGATCGTCGCCGCCCGCGCCGCATCGAGCCACATCGGCGGCTTCTCGCCGTTCGCCACCTGGCCGATCGCCGAGACGAGCATGCGGCGATAGGCGACGATCGCCTTGTCGGTCGTGCCGAGGTGCTCGCGGGTGCGGTCCCGGATGCGGCCCTGGCTTTCGATTGCCCACTGGTCGTGGACGTTGATGTCGAAGCCCATGCCGGTGAAGGTTCGGCTCTTCTGCTCGACGGCATCGTAGCCGTACTGATTGTGCCGGCCGAGGCGCGGCCGATAGTCGGGAAGCTCGTAGAGCTGCAGCCGCTGCTCGCGCATCTGCCGGTGATTCACCGGCTTTCCGAACGAGGTGAAGATCGCATACCAGTAGCAGGAGGTGTCGTCGATCGGCACATGCCACTGCGTGATGGTCATCTCCGGGCTCATCGGGATCACGAAGGCGTAGGGGAACACGAGGTTGGTCACGCGCAGATGCGTGTGCCTGTCGTTGATCCTGCGGCGGGTGAAGAGGCGCATGCCGTAGTCCGTGCCTTCGACCTCGATCTGCGGCCGCGGGTGCTCGCGCATCAGCCGCGTCATCGGGATGTCGGAGTCGGAGGAGGAGGCCCGGAACTGCCGGCCATAGGCTTCGCCGGAGGGGTCCTCGTCCTCGTAGAAGCGATGCAGGAAGGAGGCGTGGGCGGGATCGATGCCGACCTCCAGCGCCTGCAGCCAGTTGCAGTCGATCAGGCCCTTGAAGGCGAAGGCGTGCGTGGCGGGCGCCAGGAAGCAGTCGAGGTCGGGAAAAGCCGGAGGCTCGCCTTGACCGAGATAGGCGAAGACGATGCCGTTCTTCACCACCACTGGACAGGCGCGCTGGCGCACCCGCTGGCAGAGCACGCTGCCCTCGGGCTCGGCCGGCGTCTCGAGACATTTGCCGTCGACATCGAACAGCCAGCCATGCAGCAGGCAGCGCAGGCCGCCATCCTCTAGCCGGCCGTAGGCGAGATCGACGCCGCGATGCGGGCAGTGGCGATCGAGCAGGCCGTGCCGGCCACGCTCGTCGCGAAACAGCACGAAGTCCTCGCCCAGGACGCGCACCGCCCTCGCCGGGCGCTCGGCCGCGAGCTCCTCGACGAGCGCCACCGGATGCCAGTAGTGCCGCATCAGTGCGCCGCATTTGGTGCCGGGACCGATGCGGGTGATCAGCTCGTTCTGCTCGGGGCTCATCATGGCGGCGCCTCCTCCGGCCGATGATAGGACGAAAGCGATGTTCAATTAACGAACATTCGTTCTATATTGAACAATCCCATGAGCCGCCTTCGCCCGCAAGATGCCGAGAAGCGTGCCCGCCGCGCCAACGGCGCCGATTTCTCCGAGGCGCTGGCGCGTGGACTCGCCGTGATCGATGCGTTCGACCGGCAGCAGCGGCAGATGACGCTGAGCGATGTCGCCCGCGCCGTCGATCTGCCGCGCGCCACCGCCCGCCGCGCGCTCGCGACGCTGGTCGAGCTCGGCTACGTGGAGAACGAAGGCCGCCTCTTTCGCCTCACGCCGCGGATCCTGAAGCTCGCGATCGCCTATCTCTCTTCCGATCCGGTGCCGGGCGTGCTGCAGCCGCTTTGCGAGCGCATCTGCCGCGAGGTCGGCGCTTCCTGCTCCGTCGCCGTCCGCGACGGCGACGAGTGCGTCATGATCGCCCGCGCGGTGCCGGCGCGCCCTGCGTCGGTGGGCCTCGGGCTCGGCTACAGGCTGCCGCTTTTCTGCAGCGCTCTGGGCCGGGTGCTGGCCAGCGCCATGCCCGATCCCGAGCTCGATGCGTATTTGGTCCGGTTGAAGCCGGTCCGCTTCACGCGTCAGACCGTGCTTGCCAAGCCCGAGATCCGCCGCCTGATCCTCGATGTTCGCAGGAAGGGCTATGCGCTCGCCGATCAGGAGGCGGAGGTGGGCATCCGCTCGCTCGCCGTGCCGCTCATCCGCTTCGACGGCAAGGTGGTGGCGGCGATCAATATCGGCGTGCAGCCCGAGCAGGTGCCGGCCAAGGTCATGATCGCCCAGCATGCGCCGTTCCTGATGAGGGAAGCGGCGGCGCTCAAGGAACGGCTCGTCTAGCCATGACGCGCCGCTCGCCGCTAGATTGGCGACGATGGACACATTGAACGGCATGCCCGGGCCGACCTCCCGGCACTTCTTCTCCCAGCGCCTGCGCCTCCACTATGTCGACTGGGGCAATCCCGAGGCGCCGCCGCTTCTGCTGGTGCACGGAGGGCGCGACCATTGCCGCAACTGGGACTGGGTGGCGCAGGCGCTGCGCCGCGACTGGCATATCATCTGCCCCGATTTGCGCGGGCACGGCGACAGCCAATGGTCGCCCGACGGCAACTACTCGATGTCGGCCTATATCTACGACCTGGCGCAGCTCATTCATCAACAGGCGCTGGCCCCGGTGACGATCGTCTCCCATTCGCTGGGCGGCAACATCTGTCTGCGCTACAGCGGCATCTACCCGGACAAGGTGCGCAAGCTGGTGGCGATCGAAGGCCTCGGACCGTCGCCCAGGGCGATCGCCGAACGCGCCGACAAGAGCATGGCCGCGCGCATGCAGGAATGGATCGACGAGCAGCGCAAGCTGTCGGGCCGCCTGCCGCGGCGATATCCCACCATCGAGGACGCCTTCAAGCGCATGCAGGAGGAGAACAAGCATCTGTCGGCCGAGCAGGCGCGGCATCTCACGCAGCAAGGCGTCAACCAGAACGAGGACGGCACCTATAGCTGGAAGTTCGACAACTATGTCCGCACCTGGCCGCCCTACGACATGACCCATGCCGACATCGAGAGCCTGTGGCGGCGCATCGCCTGTCCGACGCTGCTCGTCTATGGCAAGGAGAGCTGGGCCTCCAATCCGGAGAAGGACGGCCGACTGCAGCATTTCACGACGGCGAAGGTGGTGGAGTTCGAGAACGCCGGCCACTGGGTGCATCACGACCGGCTGGACGCCTTTGTCGCGACCATCCGCACCTTCATCGTTTGAAGCGGGTACTCCACAGTCACCGTGTCATTCCGAGCGCAGCGAGGAATCCTTGAGCACTGTCGTGAAAGATCCCTCGCTGCGCTCGGAATGACACGGAACCTGGAGCACGTGAAGAGTTCGATGCCGAGATCCAAAGCCGAAGCCCTGCTGGCGGAAGTGCGAGCTTGCACCGCGTGCGCGAAGGCGCTGCCGGCGGGACCGCGCCCGGTCGTGCAGTTCAGCAGCCGGTCGAGGCTCGTCATCATCGGGCAGGCTCCGGGATCGCGCGTGCATGAGAGTGGCGTCCCGTGGGACGATCGCAGCGGCGTGCGGCTGCGCGAATGGACGGGCCTCGACGGGCGCGAGTTCTACGATCCGGCGAAGGTGGCGCTCGTGCCCATGGGGTTCTGCTACCCGGGGGCGGGGCCGAGCGGCGACCGGCCGCCGCGCTCCGAGTGTGCGCCGCTCTGGCACGACCGCATCCTGGCGAGCCTCGAGGCCAGGCGCCTGATCCTGCTGGTCGGCGGCTTTGCCCAGGCGCGATACCTGCCCGAGGCGCGGCGGCAGACGCTGACCGAGATCGTGCGGCATTTCGCAGAGCATGGGCCGCTCTTTTTCCCACTGCCGCATCCCTCGTGGCGAAGTGGTATCTGGATGCAGCGCAACCCGTGGTTCGAAGCGGAGGTCCTGCCGGCGCTGCGGGTGGCGGTGCGCAAGGCCCTGTCGGAAGGAGACCGTCAATGAGAGCAGCGATCTTCCGCGGCGGCGACCTGGTCGTCGACACGATGCCGACACCGGTGCCGGGCGAGGGGCAGGTCCTGGTGAAGACGCTGGCGTGCGGCATCTGCGGCTCGGACCTTCACGCCGCCAAGCACGCCCATCGCATGGTCGAGGTGACCCGGCGCATTCCCGGGCGCGTGCCGATGGACCTCTCGCGCGACATCGTGTTCGGCCACGAGTTCTGCTGCGAGCTGCTCGACTATGGTCCGAGGACCGAGAGGAAGCTGAAGCCCGGCACGCGCGTCTGTTCCATGCCGGTGATGATGGAAGCCGACGGACCGAAGGGCATGGGCTATTCCAACAGCTATGTCGGCGGCTATGCCGAGCAGATGCTGCTTTCGGCGCCGTTGATGCTGGAGGTGCCGAACGGCCTGCCGACCGAGCACGCGGCCCTCACCGAGCCGTTGGCGGTGGGGGTCCATGCGGTGGAGAAGGGGCTGCTGAAGGGCGACGACGCGCCGCTGGTGATCGGCTGCGGGCCGGTCGGGCTCGCCGTGATCGCGGCCCTTCGGCTGAAGGAAATCCGGCCGATCGTCGCCGCCGACTTCTCGCCCAAGCGCCGCGAGCTTGCGATC
This sequence comes from Enhydrobacter sp., assembly GCF_030246845.1. Classification (NCBI taxonomy): domain Bacteria; kingdom Pseudomonadati; phylum Pseudomonadota; class Alphaproteobacteria; order Hyphomicrobiales; genus Enhydrobacter; species Enhydrobacter sp. Next base: position 5,007,099 of record NZ_CP126889.1, on the reverse strand, counting down.
AGGATGGGCGCCGACATTGTCCTCGACCCGGCGAAGGAGGATCCCTACGCGAAGCTGGCCGCGGGCAGGCGCGCCGTGCTGTTCGAGTGCGTCGGTGTGCCGGGGCTGATCCAGCAGACCCTCGAGAAGGCGCCGCGCGACGCCCGGATCGTCGTGGTCGGGGTCTGCATGGAGGCCGACGCGATCGAGCCGATGTTCGGCATCGTGAAGGAGCTCAGCCTGCAGTTCGTGCTGGGCTATACGCCGGAGGAGTTCGCGCGCTCGCTGCGATTGCTGGCGGAAGGGGTGATCGATGCACCGGCCCTGATCACTGGCAAGATTGGTCTTGACGATGTCAAGAACGCGTTCCGGGAGCTCGGCAATCCCGAACGGCACACGAAAATCCTGGTCGAGCCCTGGCGGTAGTGCTTCCTTTCGTCTCTTCCCTTCCGGGCAGGCCATTGCCTATGACAAAGAGAAGTTCCTCCACCATCCGGAGGCGAAACGAGAAGGGAGAGGCAGAAGGCGAATGAAGCTCTACAATTCAATCGGGCCGAATCCGCGTACGGTGCGGATGTTCATGGCGGAGAAGGGGTTCACGGTCCCCAAGATCGAGGTGGATCTGCGCGGCGGGGAGAATCGGCGGGAACCATATCTGAAGGTCAATCCTTCCGGCCAGCTTCCGGCGCTGGAGCTCGATGACGGCACCGTCCTGGCCGAGATCACGGCGATCTGCGAGTATGTCGACGAGATCAAGAAGGACACGCCGTCCCTGATCGGCGACACGGCGGAGGAGCGCGCGAAGACGCGCATGTGGACGCGCCGTATCGATCTCAACATTGCCGAGCCGGCGACGAACGGCTTCCGCTATGCCGAGGGTCTCAAGCTCTTCCAGAATCGAATCCGCTGCATCCCGCAGGCGGCCGACGATCTCAAGGCGGTCGCGCGCGAAAGGCTCGTATGGCTCGACCGGTTGATGGGCGACAAGCCGTTCATTGCCGGCGCGAAGCTCACGATGGCGGACATATTGCTGTTCGCCTTCCTCGATTTCCTGAAGGGCGTCGGCCAGGCGCTCGATCCCGCTTGCAGGAATCTCACGGCATGGTTCGAGCGGATGAAGGCGCGACCAAGCGCCGCCGCCTGAATGAATTGGGCGGCTTGCCTTTTTTTCGTCGTTTTCCGGGACCTAGCTTCGCGCCCGATAAAACGGGGATGTTTTCAATAAGACGCAGGGACTTCAAATGCGCCGTCTGTTTGCTCTACTGGCTCTGATCGCCACTCCCACCCTTGTCGCTGTCCAAGTCCTCGCCGCCACACCGCCGGCACAGACCGCCGCCTCGACGCCCGCGGCCAAGGGCCTATGGCTGCTCACCGACTATCCGTCGCAGACGGTGCGCGCCGGCGAAGTGACGAACGTCCACTTCAAGTTGCAGAACATGGGCTTGCCGCCGGAGCCGCTGGCGCTCTCGCTGAGCGACGTGCCGGCCGGCTGGAAGATCGAGTTGATGGGAAGCGGCCAGCCGGTGGCGGCGGCGATGCCCGCGATGAACGAGAGCGTCAGCCTTCAGTTGCGCGTCGATGTGCCCAAGGGCGCGAAGCCCGGCTCGCACGTCGTCACGATCCACGCCAAGGGCGCCAACCATTCGGTCGATCTGCCGGTGACGCTGACGATCGGCGAGATCGCGCCGGCCAAGCTCGAGATCAAGTCGAACCTGCCGGCGCTGCGCGGCACGCCGAAGTCGTCGTTCGACTATACGCTCACCGTCACCAACGACAGCGGCAAGGACCTCACGGTCGCGCTCGCCGCGCAGGCGCCGAGCAACTTCCAGACGACCTTCACCGAGGGCTACGGCAGCAACGAGATCAGCTCGATTCCGATCGCGGCCGGCGCGTCCAAGGACATCAAGATCAAGGTGACGCCGCCGCGCGAGGTGAAGGCCGGCGACTACCCCGTGCTGGTCAAGGTCTCCGCCGAAGGGGCGACCGCCGAGCAGCGCGTGACCCTGCAGATCAGCGGCCAGGGCAAGCTTTCGCTCACCACCAAGGACGGGCGGCTGAGCGGCGACGCCACGGTCGGCAAGACCGCGACCTACGACCTCGTCGTCGGCAACGACGGCACCGCGCCGCTCAGGGATGTGGAGATGTCCGGGACGGTTCCGACCAACTGGAAGGTCGAGTTCAACCCCAAGGACATCCAGAGCATTGCGCCCGGCGAGAAGAAGGAGGTCCAGGCGATCGTGACGCCTTCCGACAAGGCGATCGCCGGCGACTACGTGGCCACCTTCCGCGCCGGCGCGCGTGGCGATTCGGCCAATGCCGACTTCCGCATCACGGTGACGACCTCGACGCTCTGGGGCATCGTCGCCGTTGCCATCATTGCCGTGGCGCTGCTGGTGCTGCTGGGCGCGGTGGCGCGCTTTGGCCGTCGGTAAGACCGCGGCGATGAGCGACAATGTCATCGAGGCCCGCGGACTGCTGAAGGTCTATGGGACGGCCCGCGTGGTCGACGCCATCGATCTCAGCATCCGGCGCGGCGAGATCTTCGGTCTGCTGGGCCCCAACGGGGCCGGCAAGACGACGACGATCCTGATGATGCTGGGCCTGACCGAGATCAGCGGCGGCAGCGTCGACGTGCTGGGCTTCAACCCCGTGCGTCAGCCGCTCGAGGTCAAGCGGCGCGTCGGCTACCTGCCCGACGCGGTCGGCTTCTACGACCATCTGACGGCCCGCGAGAACCTCACCTACACGGCGCGCCTGCTCGATATCCCGCGGCGCGAGACCGATGGCCGGATCATGGAGGCGCTGCACAACGTCGATCTGGCCGAGGTCGCCGACAAGCGGGTGGCGACCTATTCGCGCGGCATGCGCCAGCGGCTCGGCATCGCCGAGATCGTGATGAAGAAGGCCGAGGTGGCGATCCTCGACGAGCCGACGTCCGGCCTCGACCCTCATGCCACCTTCGAGCTGCTGGAGATGATCCGCCGCCTGAAACGGGCGGGCGTGGCCGTGCTGCTGTCCTCGCATCTGCTCGATCGGGTGCAGAGCGTTTGCGACCGGGTGGCGCTGTTCAACCGGGGTCGGATCGCCCTGATGGGGACGGTGGTCGAGCTCGCCAACCAGGTGCTGGGTGCGGGCCATCCGCTCCTGATCGAGGCGACGGGGAGGGATGTCGCCGGCACGCTGCGCGGAATTCCGGGCGTGCAGCAGGTCGTGCCGGCGGGCGAGAGCGCCTGGCGCATCACCGCCGACCGCGACGTGCGGGCCGAGGTCGCGCAGCGCATCGTGACGGGCGGTGGCGGGCTGACCAAGCTTTCCGACCTGCAGCCCAGCCTCGAGGAGGTCTACACCCGCTACTTCCAGGAGGCGCGCCATGCCGCGTAGCCGCGCCGGTCGCGAGGGATCGCCCTTCACCGGGATCGGGCCGGTCTTCATGAAGGAGCTGGCCGACAATCTCAGCAGCGTGCGCATGCTGGTGCTGACGCTGTTCATCATCGTCTTCGGTGCGTTCCCGGTGGCGTCCTCGCTGCAGCAGCTTCGCACCACCATCGGCTCCGACGCCTATCTGTTCCTGCGCATCTTCACCATATCGCCGCAGCAGGTGCCCATCCCCTTCGTCCAGGCGCTGAACTTCGTGATCCCGCTGATGGCGATCGGGCTGGGCTTCGACCTCGTGAACAGCGAGTTCAACCGCCGGACGCTCAGCCGCGTGCTGTCGCAGCCGCTCTATCGCGATGCCCTGCTGCTGGGCAAGTTTCTGGCGGGCCTCACGACGATCGCGGTGGCGCTCGTGGCGCTGTGGCTGATCGTGTTCGGCGCAGGTCTGCTGCTGCTCGGCCTGCCGCCGCGCGCCGTCGAGGTGGCGAGGGCTCTGGGCTTCCTCGTCGTCGCCATCGCCTATGGTGGCGTCTGGCTCGCCATCGCCATGTTCTTCTCGGTGATCTTCCGCTCGACCGCGACATCGGCGCTGTGCGCGCTCGGCCTCTGGCTGTTCTTCTTCATCCTCTGGCCGCTGATCGCCCAGGCGATCACCATGGCCTTCGTGCCGCCGGAGATCACCAGCCTCGACCAGTTCGTCGGCCTGCAGGAGCTGGCCCTGGCGCTGCAGCGCATCTCGCCGGGCACGCTGTTCAGCGAAGCGGTCCTGGCCCTGCTCAATCCCGAGACCAGGACGCTGGGCCCGATGTTGCCGAGCCAGATGCGCGGGGCGATCATCGGCGCGCCGCTGCCGCTCGACCAAAGCCTGCTCTTGATCTGGCCGCAGGTTACCGGTCTGATTGCCGGCATGATCGTGGTGTTCTCGGCCTCCTACGTCATCTTCCAGCGCGAGGAAGTGCGCGCCTGAAAGACTGGACGCTCACCGCCGCGCTCAACAATGCGCGCTGGTGCAATGCCGTGTGCTTCGCGCATGGCACGACCGGCCGTTTTTTGGTCCATACCTGGGTCAATGCCGAGCCGGTGCCGCGATTCTATCCCAATGTCGTCACCCTGACGGCCGGCCAAGCCGACATCGCCGAGCAGCGCCAGGCGGTGCGCATCCTGCTGAAATCCCACCTGCCCGGGCGCTGGGCCGTGAAGGACAGCTTCGGCACCCTCGACATCGCGCGGCTCGGCTTCGAGGTGCTGCAGGAGGCGAGCTGGATCCGCAAGCAGCAACCGAAGCCGGCGCCTCTGGTGTCCGGGCTGGCCTGGGAACGGGCCGGTCCCGGCGGCGAGGCCTTTCCCACGATGCTGTACGGCGACGAGAACTTCGCGATGTTCTCCGGCCGGCGTGACGGCGCGATCGTGGCCGGCGGCACCCTTTACCGCGCCGACAAGGTGGTCGGGCTCTCCAATGTGGTGGCCGATGCCGACGACGAGCCGGGGGTGTGGCGCGATCTCTGCTCGCTTGCCGCCGCCACCTTCCCCGGCCTGCCGCTGGTCGGCTACGAGTCGGGTGACGAGCTGACCGCGGCGCACAAGGCGGGCTTCGAGATCGGCGATCCCTTGCGGATCTGGGTCAAGGCGCGGGACTGACGTAGCCGCAAGCCTGCAGGGCCTCGAGCATATGCGGCGGCGGTGGCGCCTCGACCTCGATCGGCGGCCTGGTCGTGGAGAGCGGCAGCACGATGGCGCGGGAATGCAGATGGAGCGGCCGGCCGGGCTCGACCTTCCCGTAAAGCCGATCACCGACGACAGGGCAGCCGGCGTGCGCGCAATGCACGCGGATCTGGTGCGTGCGGCCGGTCTCGGGCCTCAGCTCCAGCCAGGTCATGTCGGGCGTGCGGCCGCGGACCCGATAGCGCGTCGCGGCGGGCTGGCCCTTGTCCGAGACCTTCACCGACCAGCCGCTTTTCGTGTTGAGCTTCAGCAGCGGCCAGTCGAACACGCCCTCGTCCTTCGGCGGCGCGCCGTGGACGACCGCCCAGTAGATCTTCTCCGTGCCGCGGCCCGAGAACAGGCGGCCGAGCTTGCGCAGCGCCTTGGGATGGCGTCCCAGCACCAGCACGCCCGACGTGTCGGCATCGAGACGGTGCGCCAGCGCCGGTGGTCGTGGCAGGCCGTAGCGCAGGGCGTCGAAGCACTCCTCGAGATTGGGCGCTTTGCTGGGGCCGGCATGGACCGCAAGCCCGGCCGGCTTGTCGATCACCAGGATCAGGCCGTCCCGGTAGAGCACTCGCGCCTGGATTCCTGTCGCCGGGAGCGGTGGCGGGCGCCTCACAGGTCCGGCCAGCGCGCGAGCCAGCTTTCGCTCGCCTCGTAGAGCGCCGCCGCCTGCAGCACCGAGGCGTCGTCGCGAAAGCGCCCGACGAACTGCAGGCCGATCGGCAGGCCGTCGCCATCGTATCCGCAGCACAGCGTCAATGCCGGATGGCCGGTGATGTTGAAGGCCATGGTGTAGGGGAACCAGTTGCGCCGGAGCTCGCCCACCTCGACGCCGTCGATATTGATCGGCTCGAAGAGATCCTGGTCGATCGGCAGGGCGGTGCGCGAGAGGGTGGGCATGACGAGGAAATCGGCATGCTCGAACCAGCGCTGCACCAGCCGGAAGATCTCCGCGCGCTGGAACATGGCGCGCTGGTAGTCGGCGCCGGTCCAGTCCATCGCCATCGCCACCTGCCGCACCAGCGACGGCGACATGCGCTCGCCGTCGCGACGGATCATGTCGTCGAAGCGCGCCCGCCAGGTCGTGTGGTTGATGACCTTCCACACCGCCTCCATGTCGGGGACCGCGTCCGTCAGTTCGATCAGCTCCGCCCCGAGCTCGCGCAGGCGGCCGAGGGCGCGCTCGAACGCGGTGCGCACATCCTTCGCCACGGCCTTGTTGCCGAAGGTGGCGCTGTACAGGATCTTCTTGCCCCTGAGGTCGCCCGAGGTCCCAGCCGCAGCGAGGTAGTCCTGTGGGGTGGCCCCCAGCGACCACGGATCGGACGGATGCGGCCCCGCCATTGCCTGCATCATCAGGGCGGTATCCATCACCGTGCGCGTCATGGGCGTCACGTAGGTGTAGTTGCCGAACGCGTCGGGCGCCTGGCTGTGCGGGATGGTCCCCAAATTCTGCTTCAGTCCGACCAGGCCGTTCGCCGCGGCGGGGATGCGCGTCGAGCCGCCGCCGTCGGTCGCGATGCCGATCGGGCCGATGCCGGCAGCCACCGCCGCCGCCGCGCCGCCGCTCGACCCGCCGCAAGTGCGCTCGGCGCTCCAGGCGTTGCGGGTACGGCCGAACAGAGGGGCGTCGGTCAGCGCCTTGTGGCCGAACTCGGGCGTCGTCGTCTTGCCGAACAGGATGGCGCCGGCCTGCTTCATGCGGGCGGTCGCGACCGCGTCCTCCTTGGGCACGTTCTGCTCGTAGAGCCGCGAACCGAATGTCGTGCGCACGCCGGCCGTGTTCACGAGATCCTTCGCCGCATAGGGAATGCCGTGCAGCAGGCCGAGCGGCCTGCCCTGCATGACGGCATCCTCGGCCTCCCGCGCGGCCTGCATGGCTTTCTCGGGCACGAGTGTGATGAAGCAGTTGAGCACCGGTTGCAGCTTCTCCACCCGCGCCAGCACAGCCTTCATGAGCTCGACCGGCGAGACCTTCCTGGTCGCGATGTAGTCGCGCAACGTCGAGGCGGGGAGGCGGGTGAGGTCGTCCGTCATCGCAGCAGCCCTCGCGCGGCCAGGTTGCGCATCAGGGCCGATACGCCGAACGTCCAGGGCGGAATCCTGTCGCAGTGATTCACCCTGTTGCTGAGCGTGCCGAGCCTGGGTGAGCGGATGGAGACGAGATCGCCCACCATGTGGGTGAAGCCAGGGCCGCCCGGTGTGCGCGGCTCGGTGGGCGCGAACAGCGTGCCGGTCATCAAGGCCATGCCGTCAGGATATTGGTGCGTCTTGCCCATCGCATGCGCGACGAGCTCGGTCGGATCGCGGCTGATCCTGGAGAGATCGCTTTGGCCGCGCAGGCGAAACTGGTCGGGCCCGGTCACCTCCAGCTCGACCTTCGCCTGCCGCACGTCGTCGAGCGAGAAGGTGGCGTCGAACAGCCGGATGAAGGGGCCGATGGCGCAGGACGCGTTGTTGTCCTTGGCCTGGCCCAGCAGCAGGGCGCTGCGGCCTTCGATGTCGCGCAGATTGACATCGTTGCCGAGCGTGGCGCCGACGATCTCGGCCTTGGCGTTCACGATCAGCGTCACCTCGGGTTCGGGATTGTTCCAATGGGAATCGGGCCGGATGCCGATCTCCGCGCCATGGCCGACTGCCGCCATCGGCGGCGCCTTGGTGAAGATCTCAGCGTAAGGGCCGATGCCGACCTCGAGGTAGGGCGACCAGGCATCGCGCGCCATCAGCGTCTTCTTGAGCGCCTCCGCTTCGGCCGAGCCGGGTTTGATCGCGCTCACGTCGGCGCCGATGATCGCGTTCAGCTCCTCGCGGACCTGCTTGGCGCGAGCGGGGTCTCCCTTGGCGTGCTCCTCGATCAGCCGCTCCAGCAGGCTCACGGCAAAGGTGACGCCCGCCGCCTTGATCGCCTGCAGGTCGATCGGCGCCAGCAAGTCGTCGACAACGTCCGCCAGCGAGCCAACGCGTTCGCCCTTGCTGCGCGCGAGCGCCACGGGATCGCCGGCATTGCAGAGATCGGCCATCGTGGGTGCGGCGCCGGTGATGTCGAACACGCCCTCGGCGCGCACGGCGATCACGCTGGGCCCCGCTTTTCGTCGCACCCGGCCCACCAGGGTGCCGGCTGTGCCGTCCTCGGGAAGGATATCGCTGGTCGAAGCCACTGGACCTCTCCGGCGCTTCGTTGCAAAACAGACGCGCCATCTCCGGAGAGATAAAATCATGGCCGCAGCGCGGATCAAAGGCGTTCTTTCGCCGGTCGTCACTCCCTTCAAGCGCGATCTGTCGCCCGACGTCGGCCGCTTCATCGCCCACTGCAAGTGGCTGCTGAGCCAGGATTGCGGGCTCGCCATGTTCGGCACGAATTCCGAGGCCAACTCGATGGCGGCCGACGAACGCATGGAGCTGCTGGAGAAGGTCGTGGCCGCCGGCGTGCCGACCGGCCGCATGATGCCCGGCACCGGCGCCTGCTCGATCGTGGAGGCGGCGAAGGTCAGCGCCCATGCGACCAGGCTCGGCGTTGCCGGCGTGCTGATGCTGCCGCCCTTCTACTACAAGGGCGTGCCGGAGGAGGGGCTGTTCCGCTTCTTCTCGGAGGTGGTGCAGCGTGTCGGCGACGACCGGCTGCGCGTCTATCTCTATCACATCCCGCCGGTATCGGCGGTGCCGATCACGCACAAGCTCGTCGAGCGGCTGATGAAGGCCTATCCCAGGCAGATCGCCGGCATGAAGGATTCGTCGGACGACTGGCCGCACACCAGGAGCATGATCGACGCCTTCGCCAAGGACGGCTTCGACGTCTTCTCGGGCAACGAGAAGCCGCTGATCGAGAACGTGAAGGCGGGCGGCGCGGGCTGCATCAGCGCCACCGCCAACATCAACCCGGGCAAGATCGCCGAGACCTACAGCAAGCACGCCATGCCGGAAGGCGAGAAGCTGCAAGGCTGGATCAACGAGGTCCGCGGCGTCATGCAGGGCTATGTGATGATCCCGGCGCTGAAATACTGCATTGCCCATTACGGCGGCGACGCCGCCTGGACGCCGGTCCGTCCGCCGCTCGTGGAGACGGCCGACGCGCAGGGCAAGGACATGATCGCCAAGCTCGACAAGCTCGGCTTCACCATGCCCGGGCTCAAGCAGGCGATGGCCGTTGCGGCCGAGTGATTGACAGACCGCGGCGCGCCGCCTTATACAATCGTCATGACAACGCACCTGCTCCAGAAGGGTTGGTACTTTACGTCGCCAAAATAGGCGGCGCGAAGGGTTGTGTCCTGACGAAGCCGCCGCTTCCCGGCGGCTTCTGTGTTTCTGGAGAGGGCCTCCGGGCCGCGGCAGGACCGCAGACGGAGGATGAGATGTCGATCGTTGAAGCTGAAGAGACGAGGGCCGCACCGCCGCCCCCGATTCGCGTGCGGCTCGCAGGCCCACGCGACGGCGATGCGTTGTGCACGCTACTGGACAATCCCGAGCACGCCCGCGAGCAGGTGATGACCTGGCTGGCGAGCCCGGGAACGACACTCTTGGTTGCCCAAGGCGAGATGGGCGTGCTGGGCGTGGCCGTGCTGGTCACACGAGTCGTGCCGCGGCCCGACGGCGCCATCCACAAGATCGTCGAGGTCGACAATCTCGTCGTGCGCGCCGACCAGCGCGGGCGCCGCATCGGCCGCCGCCTGCTGGCGGCCGCCGTCGAATGGTCCCGCCAGCGCCGCGCGGTCCAGGTCGAGGCGATCGTGGGCGACGTCAACCGGGACGCCAAGCGCTTCTATGAAAGCTTCGGTTTCGCCAGAGCCTCCGACCGCCTCGTGCTGGCGGCCTGAGGCGGACTGGTCGCCGGTCAGGCCGGCTCCTTGTCGCGTGCCTCCCACATCTTCTTGAAGGCGGGCCGGCTGTGGCAGGCGTCGAGCCACGCCTTCACCTTGGGAGCGGCCTCGAAAAGCTCCGGCGCGGGCAGCGCGTAGCGCACGATCTCGGCGACATTGATGTCCGCCACCGTGAAACGGCCACCGACCAGATAGCCGCTGCGGGCCAGCGCCTGGTCGAGCACCGCGAAAGGCCGGCGCAAGGCGGCCACGGCGGCATCGGCGATCTTCGGATCCTTGCCGCTCGGGTTGCCGCCTCGATGGGACGCGATATTGAGCGCCTGGGTCTCGACCTCCGTCGCGGCCCACAGCGCCCACATCGTCATCTGGCCGTCCTCGGCGACGTTGGCCGGCGCCAACGGCCCACCATGCTTCTTGGCCAGATAGAGATTGATGGCGAGGGACTCGTGCAGCACGAGGCCGTCATCGTCGATCGACGGAACATGGCCGTTGGGATTGACCTCGAGGAAGGCCGGCGATCGCGTATTGAGCGGCGCATCGGCTGCCGACGGATCGGCCAACCGATACTGCTGGATCACCGGGACATGCTTGAACGGCAGGCCGAGCTCATGGGCCAGCCAGATATTGCGCGAAGCGCGCGAGCGATAGACGCCGTAGATCGTCAACATGGCGGAGCCTGTCTATCAGGTGGGTCGATCCTTGTCGCGCGTCAACAAACTGCAGTCCCCGTCGCGCTTGTTGATCGACTTGTGCAGGTCTAGGCTTTTCGGATGACGAACACACAGAGGCTCCAACCGGTGAAGGATGCGAGCAACCTCTACGAGGTGGAGCGTCGGGCGCGCCATGCGGTGCGGCCCGGCTTCCACATCAGCGAGCTGCAGCTTTCGCCGAGCCAGAAAGTGCCTTGGCACTATCACACCAACGTCAGCGACACCTTCTACGTGCTCGAAGGGCAGATGCGGCTCTTCCTGCAGGAACCCAAGGAGGAGGTGCGGCTGGGACCGGGCGAGAGCTACGTCGCGGCAGCCAGGCGGCCGCACCTCGTGACCAATGCCGGAACGACGTCGCTCACCTTCCTCGTCCTGCAGGGCATGGGCGAATACGACTACGTTCCGCTGGTCTGAGGCGATCAGGTGATCGCCGGCTTGTCGGTTCCGACGAACTGAGTTCGCAGTTCGCGCTTCAGCACCTTGCCGGTCGCATTGCGGGGCAGGGCTTCGACGAAGGCGACCGACTGCGGCACCTTGAACTTGGCGAGCCTTCCCAGGCAGTGCCGGATCACGTCGCCTTCCTCCAGCGCCTGGTCCGGCTTGCGCACGATGATCGCCATGCCGACTTCGCCCCAGCGTGGGTCGGGTACGCCGATGATGGCGGCGTCGGCCACCTGGGGAAGCTGGAAGAGGACGTTCTCGACCTCGGCCGGATAGACGTTCTCGCCGCCGGAGATGTACATGTCCTTCCAGCGGTCGACGATATAGACGAAGCCCTCCTCGTCCATGCGCGCGGCGTCGCCCGTATGGAGCCAGCCGTCGGTGAAGGCGCTGGCTGTCGCTTCCGGCTTGTTCCAGTAGCCCGGCGTGATGTTCGGCCCCTTGATCAAAAGCTCGCCGACGGCGCCGTCGGCCACGTCGCGGTTCTGCTCGTCGACGATGCGGATCGCGGTGTGTATCATGGCCTTGCCGGCCGACCCAAGCTTGCGGATGGCGTCCGTGGAGGCCCCCGGTATGGAACAGCGGCAGCACCACGAGTTGCACGGTCCTGGGCGAGATGAAGGCGGGAATGCCGAGGTTGACGCAATTCCACAGCACCATGCCGTGGGTGATGATCGCGCCCTTGGGATGCCCGGTGGTGCCCGAGGTGTACATCACCATGCCGATATCGTCGTGCGTCAGGGCGACGGGCGGCGGGACGGGCGCATCGGCAGCGAGCGCGCGCTCGTAGGCGCTGTCGGACCGCTCGTGATCGATCTCGATGAGATGCGGCACGCTGCATCGCTTGGTGAGCTCGCGGGCGGCGGCGGCGAAGCCCTTGTCGTGGATCAGGAGCTTGGGGGTGGAATCGCCCAGGATATATTCGAGCTCCGGCACGGTGAGCCGCCAGTTGAGCGGCAGCATGATGGCACCGATGCGGCCGCAAGCGAATTGAAGCTCGAAATATTCGGCGCAGTTCGGGGCGAGAAGGGCGACGCGATCGCCCCTGGCGACCCCCAGCGCTGCCAGCGCGGCGGTCAGGCGATCGCTGCGGCGGTCGAGATCGGCGTAGCTGAACTTCCGTTCCGTCTGCAGATCGTGGATCGCGAGCTGACGCGGCCGCCGGCCGGCATGATGGGCGATCCAGTCGTAGTAGGGAGGGATGCCGGGCATGGTCAGCTCGCGGCCCGGCCGTCGGCATCGATCAGCCGGACGCCCGGCAGCAGGACCGAGGCCTTGCCGAGGACGGGTTCGGGGATCGGCGTCGGCCCATGGAGGATGGTCGAGAGAGACGAAAGGTCGAAGTCGCTGAATCGGTGATGGGAAAGGAGCTGGTCGATCATGTCGGGCCGGAGTTGCGCGTGCGTGACCTTGTCGATGGTGACGATCTGCAGCACCTCGCGCGGTTCGAAGCGCGGCACGAACACGTGGCGGCCGCCCGCCAGGGTGACGCCGAAGGTCAGGGCATCCTCGGCGCGCTCGAACATCGGCGAGGCGTGAAGGTATACCGTGTCGCTGTCGAAGCCGAGCTGGCCGGTCGCCTCGATGGCATTGCCGACCATGGCGGCATGGCTGAGCGCCGTGCTGTCGATGCCTTCGTGAAAGAGGCCGGCGAGATCGCCGCCACAGGCCCGGACGTCGGGGACGGGCTCGTAGGCCGTCAGATCCTCGTAGTGCAGCATGCCTTCCGGCGACGAGATGTCGTCGATCCATATGACTTCGCGCACATCGGGCATCTTGTCCTCGAGGCCGGTCAGATGGTGGGCCATCGTTCCGTCGATGAAAAGAACGACCGCACCCGAGTCGGCGAGCACCTGCCCGACCTCTGCCGAGGCAAGGCCCGTGTTCATCGGCACCAGGACGGCGCCCACCCAGGCGGCGGCATACATCAGCTCGAAATAGCGGTCGCTGTTCTGGGCCAGGATGGCGACCCGGTCGCCCCGTCCCACCTCCAGCATATGCAAAGCCCCTGCGACCCGGCCGACGCGGTCGGCCGTTTGCCGCCAGGTCCGGCGACGGGGCGCGAAGCTCGTCGACTGCGCGTCCGGCTTCTGCTCGACGGCCCGATGCAGTCCCGAGGTCAATGCATGCATGGTGAGATGCTAGGGTGCCCTTCATTCGCACCGCAAGAGGTATCGTGCTAGAGGAAAGACCATGAACGATATGAGCCGTCCGCCGGCGGGGACGCGGCTGGTCTTCGATCCGCTCGACCCCGGCTTTCTCGCCGATCCCTATCCCTTCTATCGTCGGCTGAGGGAAACGGCACCGGTCTTCAAGGCGGAGCAGGGGTTCTGGCTGCTGACGAGGTACGAAGACGTCGCTTTCACCCTGCGCGACAAGCGCTTCGGCAAGGATTTCGCGGGCTCGATCCGCCGGCGCTATGGCGAGGATCGGCTGAGGGAACCGACCATCGCCAATCTGTCACGCACCATGCTGGTGCTCGACCCGCCCGACCATACGCGCCTGCGCAGCCTGGTGACCAAGGCCTTCACGGCCCGCCGGGTGGCCGACATGCGGCCGCGCATCCGCCGGCTGGTCGACCAGCAGCTCGACCGCGTGATCGGCCAAGGCCGCATGGACGTGATCCGCGACCTCGCCCACCGTCTGCCGGTCATCGTGATCTGCGACATGCTGGGAATCCCGGAAGAGCACCGCGCACCGTTCCTGGCGAGCAGCAACGTCGCCGGCCGCGTGCTCGACCCGGTGCCCATGACACGCGAAGAGCTCGATCACGCCAACGCGATGACCGCGGCCGGAAATGCCTATTTCGACCAGCTTTGCGATCTGCGCCGCCGCGAGCCGCAGGACGATCTCACGACCGAGCTCGTGAAGGCCGAGGAGGCGGGCGACCGGCTGAGCACCGAGGAACTGCGCGCCAATATCAGCCTCCTGTTCGGCGCGGGCCACGAAACCACCACCAACCTGATCGGCAACGGGCTCCTGGCGCTGCATCGTTCGCCCGACCAGTGGCAGCGGTTGAAGGACGACCCTTCCCTCATTCCGGGCGCGGTCGAGGAGCTCTTGCGTTTCGACTCCTCGGTACAGATGACAGGGCGGGTGACCAACACCGACGTCACGGTGGGTGGCGTGACCATTCCGGCCGGCGAGAACGTGGTGACGCTGCTGGGCGCGGCCAATCGCGATCCGGCGCAATATTCCGATCCGGACCGGCTGGATATCGGACGCGAGAATGTGCGGCCGATGTCGTTCGGCGGCGGGATCCATCGCTGCCTGGGTGCGCAGCTCGCCCGTCTCGAGGCCGAGCTGGTCTTCGCCGCCCTCGTCGAGCGTCTGCCGGCTCTCGACCTGCCGGAGAAGGACCGTCCCGAATGGAGGGGCAGCTTCACGCTGCGCGGTCTCAACAAGCTTCCAGCGGTGTGGCACTAGGGCATGAGCTGGCGCTGGCGCGGCGAAGGGGGCCAACATCGCGGCGGCCGCCCGTATCAGGAGGATAGCTGGGCGATGCGCCCGCTTGCCGACGGATCGCTGCTGGCGGTGGTCGCCGACGGGATGGGCGGGCACGCGGGCGGCGCGACGGCCTCGAAACTGGTGGTCGAGGCAATGGTGCAGGCGATCGAGCAGCAGCGTTCGCTGGCCGACGCCCTGCAGGTTGCGAATGCAGCCGTGCTGGAGGGCGGCAAGGGCCGGCCCGATCTCGACGGCATGGGCTCCACCGTCGTCGCCGCCCTCGTGGCCGGCGACGAAGTTCGCTGGATCAGCGTCGGCGATTCGCCGTTCTACATCGTCTCGGGCAGGGCGCTGGAGCGGCTGAATGCCGACCATTCGATGGCGCCGCAGATCGACGCGCTGCAGGCGCGCGGCATGTTGACAGCCGAGGAGGCCGCCGCCCATCCCGGCCGCCATACGCTGCGCGAGGCCGTCATGGGCCAACCGCTCAAGCTGATCGACGAAGGCAGCCGACGTCTCGACCGTGACAGCCGGCTCCTGCTGTGCAGCGACGGCGTCCACAGCATCGACGACGATGCCCTTGCCGCGCAGGCGTCGCGGCCGGTGCAGGAGCTGATTGCCGCGGTGCTGGCGGCCGGCGTCCCGCACCAGGACAATGTCACGATCGTCAAGCTGGAACGGGCGCCATGAGCGGCGGTCCTGTCGTCATCGAGGTCACGCGCGGTCCGGTGGTCGAAAGCCGGCACGAAGGCATCGCGGCCGTCCTGAAAGCCGACGGCACGGTCGTAGCCTCGTGGGGCGACATCGATGCCGCCATCCTGCCGCGGTCGGCCAACAAGCCGATCCAGGCGATGGCTTTCGTCGAAAGCGGCGCGATCGAGCGGTTCGGCCTCGGCAACGAGCATATTGCGCTCGCCTGCGCCTCGCACAGCGGCGAGCCGCGCCATGTCGAGACGGTGCGGGCCTGGCTCGGCAAGGTGGGACTAAGCGAAGCGGACCTCGAATGCGGCACCCATCCGCCGCGGCTGCAGGCCACCATCGAGGCGCTGGCACGGGCGGGAGCGATGGCCACGGCTGCCTTCAACAACTGCTCGGGCAAGCACAGCGGCTTTCTGACGACGGCGGTGGCCTACGGCGAGCCGACACGCGGCTATATCAGGTACGATCATCCGGTGCAGCGGCGGCTGCGCGAGGTGATGACCGACCTCTGCGGCGTCGACGCCGATGGCTTTGCCTACGGCACCGACGGCTGCGGCATCCCGACTCTGGCGACGCCGCTGCGGCGGCTGGCCCAGGCGATGGCGAGCATGGCCGATCCATCGCGGCTTTCGAGCAAGCGGGCCGAGGCGGCGAGCCGGATTCGCGCCGCCATGAATGCCGAGCCCTTCATGGTGGCCGGCACCGGCCGGTTCTGCACACGCATCAACGGCGCACTGCCGGGCGTGGCACAGGTCAAGACCGGCGCCGAAGGCGTGTTCTGCGGCATGCTGCCCGGGCTGGGACTGGGGGTCGCCCTGAAGATGTGGGATGGCGCGGCGCGCGCATCGGAGGTCGCGATGGCAACTCTGCTGGGCCACCTCGGTGTTCTGCCGCCACAGCAGAAGGACGAGCTCCTGCATCCGCCGGTCAGGAACGTGGTCGGCCTGCTGGTGGGCGAGCTGCGGCCGGCCAAGAGCTGGCTGGGGTAGGAGTGCGGGAGCGTGACGATCACGCTCGATATCCTCGAGATGGGCGCGCGGGGCGACGGAATCGCCGAGGATGGGGGCAGTCGCTATTTCGTGCCGTTCACTCTGCCGGGCGAGACCGTCGAGGCCGAGCCGCTCGGCCGGCGTGGCGAGGGCATCGCCGCGCGGCCGGTCGATGTGCTGTCACCTTCGCGGCACCGCGAGACGCCGCCTTGCGCGCATTTCACGGTATGCGGCGGGTGCGCCCTGCAGCATTGGCGCCGCGATGCCTACACCGCCTGGAAGGTGGGCCTGATCGAAGGTGCGCTGAAGCAGCGCGGAGTCGAGGCGCCGCCTTTCGAGCCGGCGATGGTGGGCGTGCCCGGCGAACGACGGCGCGTGGACTTCGTGGCGCGACGCCAGGGGCGGCGCCTGCTGGCAGGTTTCCATGAGCGGGCGAGTCCCCGTGTCGTCGATGTCGGCACCTGCGTCGTCGCGCGGCTGCCGCTCAACACGCTGCTCGGGCCGTTGCGGGCGACATTGGCCGAGATTCTTCCCGATGGCGCCACCGCCGACGCGGTCGTGAACGAGGTGGACACCGGCCTCGACGTTTTGATCCGCCCGCACAAGCGGCTCGACCTGTCCATCGACCGACGTCAGATCCTGGTGGAACTCGCCGAACGTGCGGATCTCGCGCGGCTGAGCTGGGGCGACCGAGCGAGCGCCGAACCCGTCGTGATCCGCCGCCGGCCGCTGATTGCCCTGGGCGATGTCACGGTCGAGCCGCCGCCGGGCGCCTTTCTGCAGGCGACCAAGCGCGGTGAACGGACGATGCGGGCGGCGGTGGCCGACTGGTCCGGCGACGCGCCGCGGCTCGCCGATCTCTTTGCCGGCGTGGGCTCGCTGTCGCTGGGCCGGCTCCGCCGGCTTTCCCTGTTCGAGAGCGACCGGGCCAGCGTGGCGGCCGTGAACACCGCGGCGCGCCGGATCGGCGGCCATCGTGTGGCGGCCGAACGGCGGGACCTGTTCCGCAATCCCCTGACGCCGAGGGAGCTCGAGGCTTTCGATGCCGTGCTGCTCGATCCGCCGCGCGCCGGCGCGGCGGCGCAAGTCGCCGAGCTCGCTGCATCGCGCGTGCCGCGCCTCGTCTATGCTTCTTGCGATCCGGGCAGCTTCGCGCGCGATGCCCGCAGGTTGCAGAACGGCGGATACCGGCTGGAGAAATTGCTGCCGATCGACCAGTTCCTGTGGTCGGCCCATCTGGAGTTGATCGCGCTGTTGGCCCGCCGTTAAGGTCGCCGCGCACAATCGAGGAGATGAGCTGATGATGTTCGACCTTTCGGGGAAGGTGGCCGTGGTGACCGGCGGCAGCCGCGGCATCGGCCGGTCGATCTGCGAGCAGATGGCCGCCCACGGCGCCAGGGTCGTGGTCTCGAGCCGCAAGCTGCCGGCCTGCGAGGAGGTCGTGAAGGCCATCGAGGCGGGCGGCGGCGAGGCGACCGCGGTCGCGGCCAGCATTTCCGACAGGGGGCAGCTCGAGAACCTCGTCACCACGGCGCGCAAGACCTACGGCAAGATCGACATCATGGTCTGCAATGCGGCGACCAATCCCTATTTCGGGCCGCTCACGGGTCTGAAGGAGGACGTGTTCCAGAAGATCATGATGAACAACGTCATGTCCAACCTCTGGCTGATGAACATGGTCGGGCCGGAGATGGCGGAACGCAGGGACGGGGCCTTCATCATCGTCTCGTCGATCGGCGCGCTCGTCGGCTCGGCGCATATCGCGGCCTACAACATGAGCAAGGCCGCCGACCTGTCGCTCGTGAAGTCGCTCGCCATGGAGTGGGGCCGGCACAACATCCGGGTCAACGCGATCGCGCCGGGGCTGATCCAGACCGACTTCGCCAAGGCCCTGTGGGACAATCCGCAGATCCGGAGCGCCCAGGAGAACAAGGCGGCGCTGAAGCGGATCGGCCAGCCCGACGATATCGGCGGCGTAGCGGTCTTCCTGGCGTCGAAGGCGGCCGCCTTCATCTGCGGCCAATGCATCATCGCTGACGGCGGCGTGATCGGATCCGGCGCCGAATAGCCGTCAGCCGATGTCGAGCTCGCACCAGACCGGCACGTGATCGGAGGGCTCCGGCCGGCTGCGCTCCTCCTTGTCGATGCCCACAGCGGCGAGGCGGTCGGCGGCCTTAGGCGAGAGGAGCAGGTGGTCGATCCTGAGGCCGTTGTCTTTCTGCCAGGCGCCTGCCTGGTAGTCCCAATAGGTGTATTGCGGGCCTTCGACATGGAAGGCCCGGACCGCGTCGGTCAGGCCGAGGTAGAGGAGGGCGCGCAAGGCCTGCCGCGACTGCGGCTGGCAGAGGGCGTCGTTCGCGAAGGCGGCGGGACTGAAGACATCGGCGTCCGTCGGGCAGACGTTGTAGTCGCCGCCCAGCACGAACATCTCCTCCTGCGCCAGCAGGGCGCGCGCCCGCTTGGCGAGGCGGTCCATCCAGGCGATCTTGTAGGCGAACTTGTCGGTGTGGATCGGGTTGCCGTTGGGCAGGTACAGACCGCCCACAGTCAAGGGCCCCCTGGCTGTCTGTATCCTGCCTTCGATATAGCGGGCCTGCTCGTCGGTCTCGGCATCGGGCAGGCTGCGGGCCGTGATCTCGACCGGATGCAGCGAGAGCAGGGCCACCCCGTTGAAGCCCTTCTGGCCCACGATCTCGACCTTGTAGCCGGCCGCCTCGACCTCGAGCCGGGGAAACTGCGCCTCCTGGGCCTTGATCTCCTGCAGGACAACGACGTCAGGCCTGGCCTTTTGCAGCCAGGCCACAAGGTTCCCCGTCCGCTTGCGGATCGAGTTGACGTTCCATGTCGCGACCTTCATCGCGGCACGATCATACGCTGAAGGAGTTGCCGCAGCCGCAGGAGGAGGTGGCGTTCGGGTTCTTCACCTGGAAGGACGAGCCGACCATCTCCTCGACATAGTCGAGCTCGCTGCCCTTCAGCAGCTCGAGCGACGTGCTGTCGACCAGCACAGCGGCGCCGTTGCGCTCGATGAGCAGGTCATCGTCGTTGCGCTGCTCCTCGAACGAGAAATTGTACTGGAAGCCCGAGCAGCCGCCGCCCAGCACTGCCACCCGCATCATCACGGGCCTGGTTTCCTGGGAGGCCAGGAACGCGATGCGCCTGGCGGCGTTCTCGGTAACCGAAAAAGGGGTCTCGCTCATGTCCTACAAGATGTGGATTGGAGGTCTTTTCGTCAATGCCGACAAGAAACGGTCCCGCTGCAAAAGCCACAGAGGACTCAGTGGTTTAGGCGCCCGTCCACTCAATGCAGCCAGCGTTTGCGCCGCTTGTAGTGCTTGGTGTCGTGGTAGGACTTGCGCGTCCCGCCCTCGTTGAGGCCGAGATAGAACTCCTTGATGTCGGAATTGTCGCGCAGCTTGGCCGCCGGCCCTTCGAGCACGATCCGGCCGTTCTCCATGACATAGCCATGCTCGGCCACGGCGAGCGCCATGGCGGCATTCTGCTCGACCAGCAGCACCGACAGCTTCTCCTGCCTCACCAGCCGACCGACGATGCCGAAGATTTCCTCGACGAGCCGCGGGGCCAGCCCCAGTGACGGCTCGTCCAGCAGCACGACGCGGGGCCGGCTCATCAGCGCCCGCCCGATGGCCAGCATCTGCTGCTCCCCGCCCGAGAGGTAGCCGGCCTGCTGGCCCCGCCGCTCGCGCAGGCGAGGGAAGTAGGTGAAGACCATGTCGATGCCCTGCCTGAGGGAGGCGCCGCCCTGGAGATGGCCTCCCGCAATCAGGTTCTCCTCGGCCGTCAGGTGCTCGAAGACACGCCGGCCCTCGAAGACCTGCACGAGGCCGAGCCGCGTCACCTCGTTCGCCCGCATGCCGTCGATGCGGCGGTCGCCGAGATGGATCGTCCCCTTGGTGACCTCGCCGCGCTCGCTGCGCAGGACCCCGGAGATCGCCTTCAGGGTCGTCGTCTTGCCGGCGCCGTTGGCGCCCAGCAGCGTCGTGATGGCGCCGTCATGCACGTCGATCGACACGCCCTTCAGGACGAGGATGACGCGGTCGTAGACGACCTCGATATTGTTGATCGACAGCATGCGAACGCTGGGCGGCGGTCGTCCCGCCGCCCACTCCTTCGGTGTGTCAGGACTTGGCGTCGGCCGCGATCTGCTTCTCGACCACCTTGCGGAAGCCCTGGTACCAGTCCTTGGTCTTGACGAGCTTGTCGCCCTTGACCGTCCAGACCGAGCACCAGCCGCCACCTTCATGGTCGGTCGGCGTGATGGTCAGTGGCGGCACCAGCCCGCCGAGCGTGAAGTCCTTGATGTGCTCCAGGCCCTTGCGGAGATCTTCGCCTGTGGGCTTCTTTCCGCCCGTGGCCTTGAGGGCATTGCGCAGCGCCTCGACGTGGACCGCTGCGGTCATGACGCCGCGATTGTAGTAGACGGTCGAGTCCATCTCCTTCGGTGGAGATTTGCCCTCCGCCTTGTACATGGCGACGATGTCCTTCAGCACCGGGAAGTCCTTGCCGACGCCGGCGAACTGCAGGGTGTTGTAGCCTTGGGCAACGGCATATCCGCCGGCGGCGATGATGTCGGGCTCGGCGCTACCCCAGACGAAGGAAACGACCTTGCTCAGTGGATAGCCCTTGCCCTTCAGCTCCTTGATCGAGACCGACGGCGAGCGTCCGAACAGGTGGGCGACCACGAAGTCGGGCTTGTAGCGGCTGGTGATGTCGAGGATCTGGGCCCCCATCTCGATGCCGGGCGCCGGCACCGCGAAGGTCCTGAGCTCGAAGCCCTCCTCCTTGGCGAGCTCGTTGAGGATCGGCAGCGGCTCCTTGCCGGCCGGATTGTCGTAGAACAGATAGGCGATCTTCTTGCCCTTGAGGTTTCCACCCAGCTTCTCCTTGACGAACTCGATCGCCGCGCCCGCCTGCGACCAGTAGCTGGCCGCGATCGGGAAGACATAGGGGAAGCGCTTGCCGTCGGCCGCTGCTGCGTTGCCGAAGCCCGGCGACGTGCCAGGAATCTTGTCCTCCTCGAGCTTCTTCGTCAGGGCCAGGGTCTGCGGCGTGCCGTACACGCCTTCGATGACCTCGCCTTCCTTCTTGAAGCGCTCGTGCGCTTCCATCGCCGGCGGCACCTTGTACTCGTTGTCGACCTCGATGACCTTGATCTTGTAGCCGTCGACGCCACCCTTGCTGTTCACCAGATCGATGTAGTCGTGATAGCCGGGGCAAAGCACCGTGCCGACCAATGCCGTCGGTCCGGTCCGGTCGCACTGCAGCCCGAACACGACCTCCTTCTGCTGGGCCACCGCGCCGGAAGCGCCGGCCGCCAAGGCGCCGGACGCGACCGCCACTCCCAGCCAACTCTTAACGAACTTCCGCATGGGGACCTCCCTTTGCTCGAACATTGCCCTTCGCTAGTAGGAGAAGGGCCAGACCCGGAAATAGCTCCGGATATTCCGCCACAGCCTGTTGAGCCCCTCGGGCTCGACGATCAGAAAGAAGATGATCAGCGCGCCGAACACGGCGAGACGCGTGCCCGATATGACGTTCGCCAGATCGGACTCGTCGAAGAACAGCGAGCCAACGCTCTCGAGCAGCAAACGCAGGACGATCGGCAGCAGCGTGACGAAGATCGCGCCGAAAATCGAGCCCAAAACCGACCCCAGCCCGCCGATGATGATCATGGCGAGATAGTCGATCGACACGATGAGCTGGAACTGCTCGTAGTTGGCGATGCCGAAATAGTAAGTGTACAGCACCCCGCAGACGCCGGCGTAGAAGGACGAAATGGCGAACGACAGGAGCTTGTAGCGGAAGATGTTGATGCCGATGATCTCGGCCGCGATGTCCTGATCGCGCACGGCGACGAAGGCGCGGCCGATCCGGCTGCGCACTAGGTTGAGCGTCGCCACGATCGCCAGGACGGCGAAGAACAGCAGGAAGAAATAAAGCCGGCTCTGACTGTCCAGGGTCAACCCGAGGAGATGCGGGCGGGGCACCTGGATCGACGCTTGCGCGCCGCCGGAGATCGCCGGGACGTGGTTGATCGTCCACTCGATGATGAGCTGGCCGGCGAGTGTGGCGATGGCGAGATACAATCCCTTGATGCGCAGGCTCGGGATGCCGACCAGGACGCCGATCAGCGCCGCCATCAGGCCGCCGGCCGGCAGCGTGATCCAGAACGGCAATCCCAGCTTCACCGCCAGGTTGGCCGCGGTATAGGCGCCGACCGACATGAATGCGCCGTGGCCGATCGAGATCTGGCCGGTGTAGCCGACGAGGATGTTGAGGCCGAGCGCACCGACGACGGCGATGAAGATCAGGTTCAGGATGGAAAGGTAGTACTCGCCCAGCGCCAGCGGCACGATGGCCACGAACAGGACGGCGAGCGCCGCAACCGTCCATCGGGCGACCGGCAGCGGGAACAGCGCCATGTCGGCGGCGTAGGTGGTCTTGAAGACGCCGGCTTCACGATGGAACATCGTCATACCCGCTCGATCTGGCGCCGGCCGAACATGCCGTAGGGACGGAACATGAGGACCAGGATCATCAACACGTAGGGCGCGAAGTCCTTGGTACCGCCGCCGACATAGGGGTCGAGGTAGCCGGCGGCGAGGCTTTCGACGACGCCCACGATCACGCCGCCGAGCAGCGCGCCGCCGATCGAATCGAGGCCGCCCAGGATCACTACCGGAAAGACCTTCAGCCCGACCAGGGCGAGCTGGATGTCGACACCCAGCATGCTGCCCCAGACGATGCCGCCGAGCGCGGAGACGACGCCGGTCATCGCCCAGGCGATCGCGAAATAGCGCTCGACGTTGATGCCCATCGCCTGCGCCACCTGCTGGTTGTCGGCGACGGCGCGCATGGCGACGCCCATCCGGCTTTTCTTGAAGAACCAGCCGAAGGCCGCGAAGAACAGGACGGCCACCGCGGCGCCGAGAACCTGGATGGGCGGCAGGCTCGCCGGGCCGATGGTGATCGGTTCGTCGCCGATCGGCAGCAGCACGCCCATTGTCGAGCTGCCGAAGATGATCGGCGTCAGCCCGCGCAACACGGCGGCGAGGCCGATGGTCGCCATAATGACGGCGACCACGGGCCGGCCCAGCAGCGGGCGCAGCACCACGCGCTCGAGCGCGAAGCCGAAGCCGACCATGATGGCGAGGGTCGCCAGGATCGCGAGGATCAGCCACGTGCCCTCGGGCCCCATCACAGCGGCGGCGATCAGGCCGGCCATCATCACGAACTCGCCCTGGGCGAAATTGATGGCGTCGGTCGCCTTGTAGACCAGCACGAAGCCCAGCGCGATCAGGGCATACATCAGCCCGATCGAGACACCGTTCAGCAGCAGTGCCAGCAGGAAGCCGAAGTCTTCCGACGACATCGCCGGTGCCTCAGGCCGCCTGCCGGGCGGGCTCGATCACGACGAGATCGTGGATGTCGATGTCGGAGGTGAGCAACGACTTGCGTCCGTCCTCGAAGGTGATTTCCATCGTCACCTGAACGCGGCTCGCGCCGCCATAGAAGGCCTCGATCACCGCGGCATACTTCTCGGCCACGAAGCGCCGGCGCACCTTGCGGGTGCGCGTCATCTCCGCGTCGTCCGCCTCCAGCTCCTTGCTCAGCAGCAGGAAGCGCTTGACCTGCTGCACGTCCGGCAGGGTGGCGTTCGCCTTGGCGATCTCGTCGCCGATCAGTGCCGCCACCTCGGGCTTGCGGCTGAGATCCATGTAGCTCGTGTAGGCGAGGCCCTTCTTCTCGGCCCAGGCACCGACCGTCTGCATGTCGATGGCGACCATGGCCACGACCATCGGCCGGCCGTCGCCGAACGCCACCGCCTCGCGGATGTAGGGGCTGAACTTCAGCTTGTTCTCGATGAATTGCGGCGCGAAGGCCGAGCCGTCCAGGAGCTTTCCGACATCCTTGGCGCGGTCGATGATGACGAGATGACCCTGCTTGTCGAAGAATCCCGCATCGCCGGTCTTGAGCCAGCCTTCGGCGGTCATGGTGTCGCGCGTGCTTTCCTCCTGCTTGAAATAGCCTCTGAACACGTTCGGGCCCTTGAGCATGACTTCCCCGCGGTCGTCGATCCTGACTTCGACGCGCGGCATGGGACGGCCGACCGTGTTGGGGCTCGCCTCGGCGTTGGCCTGGCAGGTGACCAGCGCCGAGGCTTCGGTGGCGCCGTAGATCTGCTTCAGATTGATGCCGAACGAGCGGAAGAAGCGGTAGGTGTCAGGGCCGAGTGGCGCGCCGCCGGTGTAGCACCATCGCGCGTTGCGCAGGCCTAGCTGGTCGCGCACCGGGCCGTAGACGAGGAACTCGCCGGCCGCGAGGCCGAGCCGCTCGGCAAGGGAAGGCGGCCTGCCATCGGCGCGGCGCAGCTCGCAGCGTTCGGCCAGCCCGCGGAAATAGTCGAACACCCGGCGCTTGACCGGCGAGGCGTCGTCCGCCTTGACCTGCACCTGGGTCAGCATGTTCTCCCAGATGCGCGGCGGCGCCAGCATCGCGTCGGGGCCGAGCTCGCGCAGGTCGCGCTGCACGGTCTCGGGACTTTCCGGACAGTTCGCCGTGAGCTGGCCGACCAGCGCCATGCCGAGGGAGAAGGCGGCGTCGCCCAGCCATGCCATCGGCAGATAGGACAGCCAGTTGTCGCCCGCCCGCACGTCGTTGACCTCGATGAAGGACTCCGCCGCCGCGATCATGTTGCGATGGCTGAGCATCGCGCCCTTGGGATTGCCGGTCGTGCCCGACGTGTAGGCGATCATCGCGATGTCGTCCGCCTTGCCTTTGGCGAGCTCCGTCGCATAGAGCTCGGGATGGGCGGCGCCGAAGTCGCGCCCGGCCCGCAGCACGCTCTCGAACGAGCACAGGATCGGATCGTCGTAGCCCCAAAGGCCGCGCGGATCGTCGAAGACGACCGAGCGCAGATTGGTCAGCCGGTCCTTCAGCGACAGGACCTTGTCGACCTGCTCCTGGTCCTCGGCCACGATCACGGAAGTCTCGGCGTGGTTCAGCACATAGACCAGCTCGGCCGCGATCGAATCCTGATAGACCGGCACCGACATGCCGCCCAGCACCTGCGACGCAAGCTGGGCGACGTAGAGCTGGGGGCGGTTGTCGCCGACGACGCTGAGCTTGTCGCCACGCCTGAATCCCATCGCAGCGAGGCCGAGCGCGAAATCCCGCACCTGGTTGCGATAGTCGGCCCAGGACAAGGTCTGCCACACGCCTCGCGTCTTCTCGCGGATGCCGGCGCCGGCCGGCCGCTCCCGCGCATTGCGTTCCAGGAGCTTGGGAAGCGTGTCCGTGGTCGAAGAGTCGAGCAGGCTCATGTTGGTCCTCCGCTCCTGGCCGTCCCGAGATAGGCCTCGATCACCTGGGCGTCGCCTTGCACTTCCTCGGGTGTGCCCGAGGCGATACGGCGGCCGCGGTCGAGCACGACGACCTTGTCCGAGATGTCCATGACGACACCCATGTCGTGCTCGATCAGCACGACGGTGACGCCGCGCTCCTGGTTCACGTCCAGGATGTAGCGCGCCATGTCTTCCTTCTCGTCCTGGTTCATGCCGCCCATCGGCTCGTCGAGCAGCAGCACCTTGGGCTCGAGCGCCAGCGCGCGGCCGAGCTCGACGCGCTTGCGCAGGCCGTAGGCCAGCGTCGCCGTCTGCAGCTTGCGCAAGTCCTGCAGCTTCAGGAACTCGATGATCTCCTCGACCGCCTCGCGATGAGCGATGTCTTCCTTCTGGGCGAGGCCCCAGTAGATCATGCTCGAAAGCACGCCCGCCTTCATGCGGACGTGACGACCCAGCATCAGATTGTCGAGGACGGTAAGGCCGCTGAACAGGGCGATGTTCTGGAAGGTTCGAGCGACGCCGAGCGCGGCGATCTCGCTCGGCTTCCTGTGGGTGATGTCCTGGCCCTCCAGCACCACGCGCCCCGTGTCGGGCTTGTAGAAGCCGGAGAGCATGTTCAGAAGCGAGGTCTTGCCGGCGCCGTTGGGACCGATGATCGAGAGGATGCCGCCGCGCGGCACCTCGAGCGACACATCCTGCACGGCGGTGACGCCACCGAACTTCTTGGACACACCCTCGACAGCGAGCTGGTTGTCACCCCGGCGCGCCGCAGCGCACCGGGCAGACACCCCCATCATGACGCCTCCCTGAAACCGACCCTGTTTCTTTACTTGCCCTGCATCATGTGGGTTCCGCATGCCGAAGGCAACAAATCCGTCCAGGGGGACCGGGTCAAAGGGACTCCTGCGACCATCGGCTCGGGACGGCGCGCTCGGCTCGAAGTGCTCGGCCCGAAGCGGCGGAAGGGACTCCGGCCGATCGAACATTGAAACGGCCGGGGACGCTGTCTAGGGTCGCCTTCGGCCCGCAATGTCGAAGGGAAAGACCAATGTCCGGGCATTACGACACCCTGGAAACCCGCAAGCGCGAGGAGCGGGAAGCCGCACTGATGCAGGCGCTCCCCGGGCAGATCGCCCACGCCAAGGCCAACGCCCCCTTCTTCGCCGAGTGGCTGAAGGACGTCGATCCGGCGGCGATCACGTCGCGGGAGGCACTGGCCCGGCTGCCGGTCCTGCGCAAGTCCAAGCTGGGCGAGGTGCAGAAGGCCGACCCGCCGATGGGAGGCCTGATCGCGGTGCCGCTCGCCGAGGCGAGGCACGTTTTCATGTCGCCCGGACCGATCTTCGAGATCGACACCGACGAGCCCGATTATTTTCGCGGCGCGCGGGCCATGTATGCCGCGGGCTTCCGGCGTGGCGATGTGGTCTACAACACCTTCTCCTATCACCTGACGCCGGCCGGCATCATGATGGAATCGGCGTTGCGGGCGCTCGGTTGTCCGGTCGTGCCGGGCGGTATCGGCAACACCGAGCTGCAGCTCGACGCCATCGCGGCGATAAAGCCGGTCGGCTATGCCGGCACGCCGTCCTTCCTGAAGATACTCATCGAGAAGGGCGCCGAATCGGGCAAGGATGTCTCGTCGCTCAAGAAGGCCTTCGTGGGTGCCGAAGCCCTGCCGCCGTCGCTGCGCCGCATGTTCCAGGATGCCGGCATCTCCTGCCTGCAGAGCTACGGCACCGCCGATGTCGGGACCATCGCCTACGAATCGGAGGCGATCGAGGGCATGATCGTCGACGAGGGTGTGATCGTGGAGATCGTCCGGCCCGGCACGGGCGATCCCGTCCCCGAGGGCGATGTGGGCGAGGTCGTGGTCACCACTTTCAACCGCGCCTATCCGCTGATCCGGTTCGGCACCGGCGACATGTCGGCGGTCCTGCCGGGGGAAAGCCCGTGCGGACGCACCAATATGCGCATCAAGGGCTGGATGGGGCGGGCCGACCAGCGCACCAAAGTGCGCGGCATGTTCGTCGACCCCGAGCAGATCGCGGAGATCGCGCGCAGGCATCCCGGCCTGGGTCGCCTTCGGCTCGTGATCGACTGGGTGAACCAGGCCGACGTCATGGTCCTGAAGGCCGAGAGCGCCGACACCTCGCCCGCACTCGCCGATGCGCTGGCGGACACGATCCGGGCCGTCTGCAAGGTGGGGGGAAAGGTCGAGTTCTTCGGGCACGGCACCTTGCCGAACGACGGCAAGGTGATCGACGACATCCGAAAGTACACATAGCCCATGGCGCCGACCGTCGCCGAACTCGCGGAGAGGGAGACGCTGGGCAGGCCGTACGACCGCTTCGCAGTGCGGGCCGATAGCCAGGCGGAAAGAAGGCTATTACGACATCGTGCGCGCGCGGAACGCCAGTCTGGTCGACGAAGCGCTGCAGACTGGAGCGGTGTGTATGTCGCCAAGGAAAAGTGCGTTGGCCGCCATCGAGGCGGTGGTCTGTCGGGATGTCGGGCGCAGAACGCAGCCATTGATCGAGGCAAGCCGGGGTGAGCTCGGAGCGGCCGCGATGGCGCTCGCGCAGGCGAGGAGCGTCGGCCTGATCACCGGCTTCTTCGTGCCCCGCGACGATGTCGCTGCGCCAGAGACCGACGGACCGGTCGGAACCGCCCTGCTCGCCGCGGGCCTCGAAGCGTGCGGACTGCCGGTGCGCATAGCCGTCGACTCGCCCTGTGCGGACGTGGTGCGCGCCGCCGTCCGCGAGGCTGGACGGCATGTATCGGTCGATGAAGTCGGCGTCGAGGACCGGCCAGGGCTGGAGCGCGTGATAGAGGCCTGGCGCGCGGCCGGCATCAGCCACGTCGTCGCGATCGAGCGCTGCGGCATCAGCCGCGACGGCCGGCCGCGCAACATGCGCGGCGTGGATGTGTCGCCCTGGACCGCTCCGCTCGACGACCTGTTCGCTGCCGGCGCCTGGACCCGCATCGGCGTCGGCGACGGTGGCAACGAGCTGGGCATGGGCAAGCTGCCGGCGGGCCTGATTGGCCGATCGGTCCCGAACGGCGAGCGCATCGCCTGCGTGACGGGCTGCGACCATCTCGTCGTGGCCGGAGTCTCGAACTGGGGCGCCTACGGACTGATGGCAGGATTGGCCCTCGTGCAGGGGAGCTGGTCCCCGATCCTGTCGGAATTCCTTACCGCGGAGCGCGACCTCGCACTCACGCGAGCCATCGTGCGGGCCGGCGCCGTCGACGGCGTGACGGCGCGCCGCGAAGCCACGGTCGACGGCTTCGGTCCGGAGATTCATGGTGCGCTCATCGACGAGCTGCGCCGCATTGCCTGGGGGAAGGCCGCGGACTAGGTTGCGCGGCCATGGAAAATCCCTACGCGCCGACACACCTCGAAATCCGCGACGCGGTTCGCGCCCTTTGCCTCAAGTTCGATGGTGCCTACTGGCGCAAGCTCGACCGTGAACGTGGCTATCCGACCGAGTTCGTGAAGGCGCTGACCGATGCGGGGTGGCTCGCGACGCTCATCCCCGAGGAATACGGCGGCGCCGGCCTCGGCATCTCGGCGGCCGCGGCAGTCCTGGAGGAGGTCCAGCGCGCCGGCTGCAACGGTGCGGCGTGTCATGCCCAGATGTACACGATGGGAACGGTGTTGCGGCACGGCAGTGCCGAACAGAAGCAGCGCTACCTGCCCAAGATCGCCAGCGGCGAGCTGCGCCTGCAGGCCTTCGGTGTCACCGAGCCCACAAGCGGTACCGATACGCTGGCGCTGCGCACGACGGCGGTGAAGAAGGACAACAGCACCTACGTCGTGAACGGCCAGAAAGTCTGGACCAGTCGCGCCGAGCATTCCGACCTGATGCTTCTTCTTGCACGGACCACGCCGCGCGAGGAGACGAAGAAGCGCACCGAGGGACTTTCGGTATTCCTCGTCGACATGCGCCAGGCGCTGGGTCACGGCCTCACCATCCGGCCGATCCGCACCATGATGAACCACAACAGCACGGAGGTGTTCTTCGACAATATGGAAGTGCCGGCGGAGAACCTGATCGGCGAGGAAGGGCAGGGGTTCCGCTACATCCTGGGCGGCATGAATGCCGAACGCATCCTGATCTCGGCCGAATGCATCGGCGATTCGCGTTGGTTCATCGAAAAGGCGAGCGACTACGCCAAGGAACGCAAGCTGTTCGGCCGGCCGATCGGCCAGAACCAGGGCGTGCAATTCCCGATCGCCCGCGCCTATGCCCAGACCGAGGCGGCCGACCTGATGGTGCGCAAGGCGGCGACGCTTTACGAGGCGGGGCTGCCCTGCGGGGCGGAGGCGAACATGGCGAAGCTCCTTGCCTCCGAGGCGGCCTGGGCCGCCGCCGACATGTGCGTGCAGACCCATGGCGGCTTCGGCTTTGCCGAGGAATACGACATCGAGCGCAAGTTCCGCGAGACGCGGCTCTACATGGTGGCGCCGATCTCCACCAACATGATCCTGAACTTTGTGGCCGAGCACGTGCTCGGCCTGCCGCGCTCGTATTGAGGGGATTCATCTTCGACATCCGCGAAACAGGCCGTAACCCAGGATATCAAGTCGCCGACTTGACAAGGTCGATCACGACGAGCGGGCCGACGATCAGGAGGAAGGCCGTCAAGACAACGCCCAGGACGGCGAACGCCCAGCCCAGCATCGCCATCAGGCCGTCGCCCTCGATCAGCGCCAGGCAGAAGAACAGGATCGACCACGCCGGCAGCAGATTGTCGAAAGGGATCGGAACGGCCAGAACGAGGATCATGAGACCGAGCGCAAATTGCAGCAGCCGGCGGGGGGTGCCGGTCAACCACCAATCGCGCCGGGGATGGACGGCGGCCTCTATCCGCTCGATATGCCGCCGTGCGCGGACCAGAAAATCCTGAAGCCGGCCTCTCGGCAACGACCGCCCGGCAAGGAACGACGGCAGGGAAGGCGACGGACGGCCGAGCCAGGCCTGCGCCGCGAGGATCAGCATCGGAACGCCGGTCACGGTGGAGAGGAACGGAATGCCTGTGGGGACGCAGTTCGGCAGGTCGAGGGCCGCGATGATGAAAGCGTATGAGCGTGCCTCGAGGCCGGCGACAAACGCCTCGAGCGTGAGCTTCGACTCGCGCGGCCCCTCGAACAGCCGTTCGAGAACGGGAAGCAGCCCGCCGCGTTCGCTCATCCCGCGCGGGCGAGCAGGCGGCGGGCAAGCACGAGATGGGGCCTGTCGAGCATCTTGCCGTCGAGGGTGAGCACGCCGGCGTCCGGGTTGCTCTCGAAGGTGGCGACGACGCGCCGCGCCCATTCGACCTCCTGGGCGGACGGTGTGAACACCTCGTGGATGATCGCGACCTGGTTGGGGTGGATGGCGATCTTGCCGCCATAGCCCATGCGGCGCGCGTCCTGCGCCTCGGCGCGCAGGCCGTCGACATTCCTGATGTCGGGATAGACGGTGTCATAGGCCGTGACGCCGGCCGCCACCGACGCCATCAGGTTGACCGTGCGCGCGAGCCTGAAGGTGTCGTCGTAGACGCCGGGCGCAGGGCCTTTCGCCAGCGCGCCGAGATCGGCCATGAGATCCTCGCCGCCCCACGAATGACCCATCAGGCGCGGATGCTTCGCCGGCGCGGCGGTCAGGGCGAGGACGGCGGCCGCGCTTTCCGTCGCGACCGTCAGGATGCGGGTGGTGCCTTGCTCGATGTTCTCGCGAGCCTCGAAGGCATCCAGATAGCTGCCGAGCAGGTCGAGGTCGCGCTGGCCGATGCACTTGGGGAATACGATGCCGTCGGGCCTGCCCTGCATGACGGTCGCGAGATCGCCGAGCGTGAGACCGGTATCGAGCGCATTGACGCGAACATAGAGCTTGGGGCCACCATTGCGGCTCGCCGCGTGGAGGTAGGCGAGGGCCATGTCGCGGGCCGTCTTCTTGCGGTCGGCGGCGACCGAATCCTCGAGATCGAGGATCAGGCCGTCGGCGCCGGATTGCGGCCCCTTGGCGAGCTTGCGCTCGGAATCGGCGGGAACGAACAGGAAGGAACGCATGAAAGACCTCAGCTCCTGGGGCGTTTGCGCATGAGCGCCTGTCGCGTGCATTGGGCGACCGTCTCGCCGCGCTGATTGAAGGCCGTGTGGCCGAACTCGACGATGCCGGCGTCGGGGCGCGACTTGCTTTCCCGCGCCGAGAGGACCTTCGTTTGCACCTTGAGCGTGTCGCCATGAAAAACCGGCTTGGGGAAGCGGACGTCGGTCATGCCGAGATTGGCCACGGTCGTGCCGAGCGTGGTGTCGTTGACCGTGATGCCGATCATGAGGCCGAGCGTGAACAGGCTGTTCACGATGCGCTGCCCGAACTCGGTCGCGGAAGCGAACTCCTCGTCGAGGTGCAGCGGCTGCACGTTCATGGTGAGCGAGCTGAACAGCACGTTGTCCATCTCCGTGACGGTGCGTGTCCAGGCATGATCGAACGTGCGGCCGACCGTCAGTTCCTCGAAATAGAGCCCCGCCATCTTCCTCCTCGCGAAAGTTCCACGTCTTCTAGCACGGATGGACGCTGGGCCATCCGCCATCGTATCAATGCCGCCACAGGACGAAACTCGAGCATGCGGAGCGAGCGATGCGGGCCATGATCAGCGAAACGCCGGGCGGACCGGAGAGTCTCAAGCTGATGGAGGTGCCGTCCAGGCCACTGGGCAAGGGCGACGTGCGCATCGCCGTGCGCGCGGCGGGCGTGAACTTTCCCGACACGCTGATCATCGCCGACAAGTACCAGTTCAAGCCGCCGCGCCCCTTCGCACCGGGCCACGAGGTGGCGGGCGACATCACCGAGGTGGGCGCGGGCGTCGGCGCCTACAAGGTGGGCGACCGGGTGATCGGCATGATCGGCCACGGCGGCTATGCCACGGAGGTCGTCGCCGAGCAGGGCCAGCTCCTGCCGATGCCGCAGAACATGAGCTACGAGGACGGCGCCGCCTTCACCATGACCTACGGCACCTCGTACTACGCGCTGAAGCAGCGCAGCAGCCTGAAGCCAGGCGAGACCCTGCTCGTCACGGGCGCCTCCGGCGGTGTCGGCCTCACGGCGGTCGAGCTGGGCGCGCTGATGGGCCTGAAGGTGATCGCCGCCGTCGGCTCGGACGAGAAGATCGAGGTCTGCCGGAAGTACGGCGCCACCATGTTCGTGAATTACAGCAAGGAGAAGATGCGCGACAAGGTGAAGGAGCTCACCGGCGGCAAGGGTGCGGACATCATCTACGATGCGGTCGGCGGTGACGCGTTCGACGAGTCGATCCGCTGCATCGCCTGGTACGGTCGCCTTCTGGTGGTGGGCTTCGCCGCCGGCCGCATCCCGTCGCTGCCCGCGAACCTCGCGCTGCTGAAGAGCTGCGATGTGCGCGGTGTGTTCTACGGTGCGTGGCGCGGCCGGGAGCCGGCGGAGGCGCGCAAGAATTTCGACGAGCTGCTGGCCTGGTACGCCGACGGCAAGCTCAAGCCCCACATCTCCATGCGCTTCCCGCTGGAGAAGGGAGCGGACGCCATGAACGCCCTGCTGTCGCGCAAGGCGACCGGCAAGGTCGTGCTGACGGTCGCGTGAGCCGACGATGGGCCGGCTTTCGGGCAAGATCGCCATCGTGACGGGCGCCGCCTCGGGGATTGGCGCCGCCTCGGCAAAGCTGTTCGCCGAGGAGGGCGCCGAGGTGCTGGCTGTCGACCGCCCCGAGTCGGAGATCGACTCGGTGCACGCGGGCAGCGAGGCCATCGCACCCTTCAAGGCGGACATCACGGGGGACGATGCACCCAGGTCCATCGTCGCGGCGGCGCTCTCCCAGTTCGGCGCGCTCGACATCCTGTTCAACAATGCCGGCGTGAGCGGCCGGGCGTTCGTCGAGGAAATGACGGACGAAATGTGGGACCGGGTGAACGCGGTCAACGTGCGCGCCATGTTCCGGCTCTGTCGGGCGGCCATTCCGGCGCTCAAGGCGCGGGCCAGGGAAAAGGGGCGCGCGCGGATCGTCAACACCGCCTCGGTGATGGCGTTCGACACCGACTATGGGCTCGCGGCCTACTGCGCCTCCAAGGCGGGCGTCGGCGGACTGACGCGCACGCTGGCGCTGGAACTCGGCAAATTCAACATCACGGCCAACTATGTTTGTCCGGGTGCCATCTATACCGGCATGACGCGAACCAACTTCGACAATCCGGAGATCCGCGCCGTCTGGGAGAAGAAGGCGGCCCTGCGCCGGCTCGGCCAGCCGATCGACATCGCCCGCGGCGCGCTGCTGCTGGCCTCCGACGAGGCCGACTTCATCACCGGCCACGAGCTGGTGGTCGATGGCGGGCTGACGCTCCGGACGTAGGATCTTACCTTTTTGGTGTCATCCCGAGCGATAGCGAGGGATCTTTCGCAATGTCGACGGAGGATCCCTCGCTATCGCTCGGGATGACACTGGATGTGATATGAACCAGTCGCCGGTAGAATGCTCTGCCATCGAAAGCAGATGAGCCCAATGTCCTGCATCCATTCCTTTGCCGCCACCTACAGCGAGGCCCGCGACAAGTTCCTGGCCGCCGCGCGGATCGCCGGAGCGGCAACGTCGCGCTACGACAACCCGGTCAAGGGGCCGCGAGGCGAATCGCTGTCGACCGATGTGGCGTGCCTCGGTCCGGACGATGCCTCCAAGATCGTCGTCGCGATCTCCAGCACGCACGGTGTGGAAGGCTATTGCGGCTCGGGCTTGCAGGTGGACTGGCTGGCCACGGTCGGCGCAGGAGGACTACCGAAGGATACGGCGGTGCTGTTCGTCCACGCGATCAACCCCTACGGCTTCGCCTGGACGCGACGGGTCACGGAGGAAGGCAACGATCTCAACCGCAACTACGTCGATCACAGCAAGCCCTATCCGGTGAACGAGGGCTATCTCGAAATCGCCGACTGGCTGGTGCCGGCGGATTTCAGCGACGCGGGCGTCAAGGCGGCCGACGCCAAGCTCGCGGCGTACCGCAAGAAAGTGGGCGACGTGGCGTACTACCGCGCCGTTTCCGGCGGCCAGTACAGCCATCCCGACGGCATGTTCTTCGGCGGTGGCGGCCCGAGCTGGTCGAACCGCACCATGCATGCGATCGCCGACTGCTTCCTCAAGGGGCGCCGCGATGTCGCGGTGATCGACTTCCACACCGGCCTTGGCCCCTACGGCTACGGCGAGCCGATCACGCACTACGACATCGACTCGCCGGGCTCACGCCGCGTGCGCGCCTTCTGGGGGGAATCGGTAACGGAGTCCAAGCGCGGCCAGACGGCCTCGCAGGCTCGCGACGGGCTCGGCCATTACAATCTCAATCGCGTGCTGAAGGAGCCCGAGACCCGGCTCACCATGTGCACGCTCGAATTCGGCACGTTCGATCGCGAGAGCGGCCAGAAGGCATTCCGCGCCGACCACTGGCTGCACAAATATGGCGATCCGCTGGGCAAGGAAGCGGGCCCGGTGCGCGCCGCCATGCGACGGCAGTTCTACCCCGACACGGACGACTGGAAGGAAGCGGTGCTGTTCCGCGGCCACCAGGTCATGCGGCAGGCCATCGCAGGCGTGCAGCTCGGCGCGATCTAGGCCTCCCGTCGCGGGGGCGACTGGGGACAAACGGCAAAAAGCCATTCGCCTCCCCGGCGATCCTGCTACAAAGCCCTCATGCGTGCCTTGGCAGCGTTGCTCGCGTTCGCGGTCGTGACGGCGCTCAATCTCTTGTGGTGGTGGCTGCCCAACAGGCCGATCGAGGTCGCCGGCTGGACCAGCGCCCCTCTCCAGAGCGTCTCCTTTGCTCCTTATCGGCCGGGCCAGAGCCCGCTGTCCCGCACTTTCCCGACTCCCGACCAGATCGAGCAGGACCTGAAGCGCCTGCAGGGCAAGGTGCGGGCGGTACGCACCTACTCGGCAGCGGAGAATCTGGAGACCGTGCCGCAGCGTGCCGGGAAGTACGGCCTCAAGGTCTGGGAAGGCGCCTGGCTCAACAGCAACGACAAGGAGAATCTCGAGCAGGTGAACCTGCTGATCGATCACGCCAACCGCTATCCCGACACGGTCGAGCGGGTGATCGTCGGCAACGAGGTGCTGCTGCGCAAGGACCTGACGGTCAACCAGCTCCGCGCCTACATCCGCATGGTCAAGCAGCGTGTCCGCCAGCCGGTGACCTACGCCGATGTCTGGGAATTCTGGCTGCGCAATCCCACGCTCGCGGACGATGTCGACTTCATCACCATCCATATGCTGCCCTACTGGGAGGACGAGCCGATCGGCATGGACCGGCGCGAACCCGATGGGACGCTGAGCATCGAGAAGCATATCCTTGACATCTATCACCGGGTGCAGGCCCGCTTCCCGGGAAAGAAGATTGTGATCGGCGAGACCGGCTGGCCGTCCGACGGACGCATGCGGTCGGATGCACGTCCTGGTCGGGTGGAGCAGGTGCGCTTCTTCTCGATGTTCCGCTCCCTGGCCGAGCGCGAGCACTTCGATTACAACTTCGTCGAGGCGTTCGACCAGTACTGGAAGGCGCGGCAGGAAGGCACTGTCGGCGCGAGCTGGGGCCTGCTCGACGCCTATCGCC
This sequence comes from Enhydrobacter sp., assembly GCF_030246845.1. NCBI lineage: Bacteria > Pseudomonadati > Pseudomonadota > Alphaproteobacteria > Hyphomicrobiales > Enhydrobacter > Enhydrobacter sp. The sequence goes on along the minus strand of NZ_CP126889.1, from coordinate 4,970,964 downwards.
ATGACAAGTTCGAACTCGGCAAGCCCGTTGTGGCGGAGCCGCACTGGCGATTGTTGTTCGTCATATCGACTGTGATGGCGGGGCTGCTCGTGCTGGCCTTCACGGTCGGCCGCAAGCGCTCGAAAGGTCGGCAGATCGCCCTCTTCGCCCTGTTCGCGCAGCTTGTCGCCACCTGCTACGTGCAGTCCGTCTGGATCGATCTGACTCGGACCTTCTATGTCGAGAAATGGCTGGGCGTGGTCTTCTGGGCGGCACTGCTCGGTGCCTTCAGCTACGCCCTGCTGCGCGGCATTGCCGACAACCTCACCGGGCGGATGGCCGATCCGTCGCTTTACGGCGCCCGCGTGCGCGAGGCCTGGCAGGCCTGGCGCGAGCTGCCGCGTTTTCGCATCCTTCAGCGCGCCGACCTGATGGCGCAGATCCTCTATCTGGCGCTCACGGTGCTCTGCATCTTCTATCTCGTGGTGATCTCGATCGACTGGTACGACGGCGTCATTCGGCTGAGCGATACCTGGTTCCGCCAGATCGCGATCGACGGGCGCTACCGCGACTTCCCGATCTGGAGCTTCGTCATCCCGGGCATTTGTCTGATGGTCTGGAAGGTCACGACGCTGTTTCGCACCCAGGCCGTGCCGCGGCCGGCCCGGCTGCTGCGCGCGCTCTCGTTCGGCCGCCTCCTGGGCTACGACGCGAGTCGCGGCTATGTCCGCATGAACCGCAGGCTGAGCCGTCTGCGGCCGGTCCTGCCGGAGATCATCCTCGCCAGCCTGCTGATCTTCTGGGCGGCCGTCCTCGTGCTGACCGAAGGCGCCATCAAGCTCTATGACGGCGGCATCGGCGGGTTCATAGCCGCGGACGGCGGCCGCTGGGTAATCAGGACACTCTTCTGGAACACCCAGTCGGACTGGCTTGCCGGCCTGGCGGTGCTGATGGCTGTCCCATACCTTGCCACCATCTACCTCTCGGTCCGCGAGCCACTGGCAGAACCGCCGCCGGACTCCTATACCAGCAAGTGGTAAAGCTGGCCCGAGAAGCGGAGTAACCTCATGGAAATCAAGGGCGAATACAGAATCGCGGCGCCACGTGAAAAAGTCTTCGCGGCGCTCAACGATCAGGCCGTCCTGCAGGCCTGCATCCCGGGCTGCGAATCGCTCGAGAAACTGTCGGACACCGAGATGACCGCCAAGGTGCGCCTGCGCATCGGGCCGGTGAGCGCGACCTTCAACGGCAAGGTCACGCTGTCCGACATCGACCCGCCGAACGGCTACAAGATCAGCGGCGAAGGGCAGGGCGGCGTCGCCGGGTTCGCCAAGGGCGGCGCGGTGGTCAGGCTTGCCGACGACGGCGACGTCACGGTGCTGACCTACGATGTCGACGCCCAGGTCGGCGGCAAGATCGCCCAGGTCGGCGCCCGCCTGATCTCGGGCACGGCGAAGAAGCTCGCCGACCAGTTCTTCGGCAAGTTCGCCGAAAGCGTGGGTGCGCCGGCGCCGGTCGCCTCGGCGGAATAGCCCGATGGTCTCCGACGATCCGCCGCCGCTTCCGGCGGCTGCGACACGGCGGGGGTACCGGCACTGGACGATCATCGGTATCGGCGCTGCGATCCTGATCGTCGTGTTCCTGCTCAGCCGCTAGCCGCGGCTTTTTGCCGGCCGTTATGCATTCTCCGTAATTCGCTTGACCGGCGTATCGACGCCTTGCGAGAGTCGCGCGAAGGCTCTGCGGCGCGCCTTGGCGCTGCGTGAACCAACATGTGAGGGAGAAGAATAATGACCATTTCCGTCGCCATGACCGTCAACGGCAAGCCGGTGTCCGGCAAGGTCGAGGCGCGCACACTGTTGGTCCAGTTCCTGCGCGAGCATCTGGGGATGACCGGTACCCATGTCGGTTGCGACACCAGCCAGTGCGGCGCCTGCGTCGTGCATGTCGACGGCAAGTCGGTGAAGTCCTGCACCATGCTCGCCGTCCAGGCCGAGGGCGCCCAGGTCACGACCATCGAGGGACTGGCCGCCAGCGCCGACAAGCTCCATCCGATGCAGGAGGCGTTCCGCGACAACCATGCCCTGCAGTGCGGCTTCTGCACGCCCGGCATGGTGATGAGCGCCATCGACATGGTGAAGCGTCACAACTACCAGCTCGATGAAACGACGGTGCGTCATGAGCTCGAGGGCAATCTCTGCCGCTGCACCGGATACCACAACATCGTGAAGGCCATCCTGGCCGCTGCCCCGGCCATGAAGGCCGCGGGAGTTTAGCCATGACCGCCGCCACCGGGATCGGCGCCCGTGTCAAGCGGAAGGAAGACCTGCGCTTCCTGACCGGCACGGGCCGCTATGTCGACGATCTGCCCCTCGCGCGGGCGACTTACGCGTACTTCCTGCGTTCGCCGCATGCGCACGCCGGGATCAAGGGCATCGACCTTTCGGCGGCGGAGAAGATGCCGGGCGTGGTCGCGATCTACACCGGCAAGGATCTGGCCGAGGCCAAGGTCGGCAGCCTGATCTGCGGCTGGGTGGTGAAGGACAAGCACGGCCAGCCGCACAAGGCGCCGCCACATCCGGTGCTGGCGGTCGATACGGTGCGCTATGTCGGCGATCCGGTCGCCATGGTCGTGGCCAACAGCCACGACGAGGCCAAGGACGCAGCCGAGACGATCAAGGTCGACTACGAGGTGAAGTCCGCCAACGTCGATCTCGCCAAGGCCCTCGACAAGGGTACGCCGCAGGTGCATGCGGAGGCGCCAGGCAACCTGATCTACGACTGGGAGCTCGGCGTGAAAACCGACGTCGACGCCGCCTTCGCCAAGGCCGCCCACGTCACCAGGATCGATATCGTCAACAACCGCCTGATCCCGAACGCCATGGAGCCGCGCGCCGCGGCGGCGGAGTACGACAAGGGGACAGGGCAATACACGCTCTGGTCCACCTCGCAGAATCCGCACGTGCTGCGGCTGATCCTGTCGGCCTTCGTGCTCGGCATCCCCGAGCACAAGCTGCGCGTGATCGCGCCGGACGTCGGCGGCGGCTTCGGCAGCAAGATCTTCTGCTACAACGAAGAGACGGCGGTGTGCTGGGCGGCGAGTCGTGTCGGCCGTCCGATCAAGTGGACGGCGGAGCGGGCCGAGTCCTTCATGACCGATGCACACGGCCGGGACCACGTGACCCATGCCGAGCTGGCGCTCGACAAGGACGGCAAGTTCCTGGCGCTCAAGGTCGACACCATCGCCAACATGGGCGCCTATCTTTCGACCTTCTCGACGGCGGTGCCGACCTATCTCTACGCCACCCTGCTCGCCGGCCAGTACACGACGCCGCTGATCTACGCCAATGTCCGGGCGGCGCTGACGAACACCGCGCCGGTCGATGCCTATCGCGGCGCGGGCCGCCCCGAGGCGACGTTCGTGATCGAGAGCATCGTTTCCCGCGCGGCGAAGGAGCTGAAGATGGATCCGGCGGAGCTGCGCCGGAAGAACTTCATCCCATCGACGGCGTTCCCGTATCAGACCCCGGTCGCCTTGCAGTACGACTCGGGCAACTATCCGCCGATCATCGACGAGGCGATGAAGATCGCCGATTACAAGGGCTTCGAGGCGCGCCGGGCCGAGGCCAAGTCGCGCGGCAAGCTGCGCGGCATCGGCTTCTCGTCCTACATCGAGGCCTGCGGGCTGGCGCCGTCACAGGTGATCGGCCAGCTGGGTGGCGGCGTCGGCCAGTGGGAGTCGGCGCAGCTCAAGTTCAACCCGACCGGCAATGTCCAGGTCATTACCGGGTCGCACAGCCACGGCCAGGGCCACGAGACGACCTTCGCGCAGATCGTGTCCGACAAGCTCGGCGTGCCGCTGGAGAATATCGAAGTCGTCCACGGCGACACGTCGACGACGACGTTCGGCATGGGCACCTACGGCTCGCGGTCGCTGGCGGTTGGCGGCTCGGCGATCATGAAGGCGGCCGACAAGATCATCGCCAAGGGCAAGAAGATCGCCGCCCATCTGATGGAGGCGTCGGTCGACGACGTCGTGTTCGAGAACGGGACCTTCAAGGTCGCCGGCACCGACAAGAACGTGCCGCTGGCGCAGGCCGTGTTCGCGGCCTATGTCCCGCACAACTATCCATTGGGCGAGATCGAGCCCGGCATGGACGAGAACGCCTTCTACGACCCGGCGAATTTCGTCTATCCGGCCGGCACTCAGATCTGCGAGGTCGAGATCGACCCCGACACCGGCGAGACCCGGATCGTGAACTTCACTGCCGTCGACGATTTCGGCAACGTCATCAACCCGATGATCGTCGAGGGGCAGGTGCACGGCGGCATCGTCCAGGGCGTCGGCCAGGCGCTGCTCGAGAACGCGGTCTACGACAAGGAGACGGGCCAGCTCGTGAGCGGCTCGTACATGGACTACACCATGCCGCGCGCCGACGACGTGCCGTCGTTCAAGCTCGGCTACAAGGTCACGCCCTGTCCGCACAATCCGCTGGGCGTGAAGGGATGCGGCGAGGCCGGCGCAATCGCCGCGCCCGCCGCCGTCATGAATGCCGTTCGCGATGCCCTGGCGCCGCTCGGCGTCACCCATGTGCCGATGCCGGCCACGCCGCTCAGCGTGTGGCAGACCATCCATGGCGCCCAGCACGCGGCGGCCGAGTAACGGGAGGAGAGAAATGTACGATTTCGCTTATCATCGTCCGAAGTCCCTTGCCGATGCGGCGAATGCGTTGAAGGGCAAGGACGAGGCGCGGCCCATGGCCGGCGGCATGACCCTGATCCCGACGCTTAAGCAGCGGCTGGCACGGCCGACCGATGTCGTCGATCTCGGCGGCATCAAGGAGCTGGCGGGCATCAAGGTCGAGGGTTCGAACCTCGTGATCGGCGCCATGACCAGGCACGCCGACGTGGCGACCTCGGCCGACGTCAAGCGCTTGATTCCGGCGCTCGCCGAGCTTGCCGGCATGATCGGCGATCCGGCCGTTCGCAACCGCGGCACGATCGGCGGCTCGGTGGCCAATTCGGATCCGGCCGCGGACTATCCCGCGGCGGTGCTCGGCCTGAACGCCACCATCACGACCAACACCGGCAAGCACGCGGCGGACGGCTTCTTCAAGGGCCTGTTCGAGACGGCGCTCGGCGATGGCGAGCTCATCACCTCGTTCAGCTTCCCCAAGCCGGACAAGGCGGCGTACATGAAGTTCCGCAACCCGGCCTCGCGCTACGCGATGGTGGGTGTGTTCGTAGCCAAGACGGGCAGCAACGTGCGGGTCGCCGTCACGGGCGCCGGCCCGTCGGTCTTCCGCGTCAAGGCGATGGAGGACGCGCTGGCGAAGGACTTCTCGTCGGCCGCGATCAAGGACATCAAGATTCCCGCCGACGGCCTCAACAGCGACATTCACGGCAGCGCGGAGTATCGCGCCCACCTGGTGAACGTCATGGCGCGCCGCGCCGTGGACGCGGCGAACAGGTAGATGCCGCCGTTGGGCGGCGGTAACGTCGGGCGCCCCGTTCGGGGCGCCCTTTTTGCTGGCAACGAGGATCGACTTCGATGAAAGCGCTGGTGACAGGCTTCGACGCGTTCGGCGGCGACAAGGTCAATCCCTCGTCGCTGGCCGTTGGCCGGCTCAAAGCGCGAAGGGGCGGCCTGGCGGTCCATACCGCCGTTCTGCCGACCTCCTACGCCCGCTCGGCGATCGCCTTGCGCACCGCCCTGCACGAGGTGCGGCCCGACCTCGTGCTTTGCGTCGGACAGGCGGGCGGCCGCGGCGAGCTCAGCCTCGAGCGGGTTGCCATCAACGTCCAGGACGCGCGCATCCGCGACAACGACGGCAAGCAGCCGATCGACCGGCCCGTGGTGCGCGACGGCCCGGCCGCCTACTTCGCGACGCTCCCGATCAAGGCCTGCGTGGCGGAGCTGCGCCGCGCCGGCCTGCCGGCGACGGTTTCCAACAGCGCCGGGACCTTCGTCTGCAATCACGTGTTCTACACCCTGATGGACGTGGCGCACCGGGACGGCCTCGCGTTCCGCGGCGGCTTCCTGCACATCCCCTATCTGCCCGAGCAGGCGGCGCGGCTCGGCGGCGAGCCCTCGATGGCGCTCGATGACATCGTGCGCGGCATCGAGATCGTGCTCGCGGTCAGCGCGGCCCGCACCAGCGACATTCGCACGGCCGAGGGGCGACTGTCATAGACGTTGGACCGCGCTCCACTTGTGGAGTATCGATGATCCGTTGCACCTCGGGATGGGAAGCGAATTGTCCACGGCAGTGCCGGGCACCCGTAAGAAGCGCGGCGAGGGCCATACCCGTCGGGACGAGATCCTCTGGGCTGCGAAGACACTGTTCCTGAAGGAAGGGTACGAGGCGACGACGATCCGTCGTATTGCCGACGTCGTCGGCGTTTCGGCCCCGGCGCTCTACCTGTACTTCAGGGACAAGGAAGCCATCATGCTGGCGCTTTGCGACCAGACCTTCGGCGGCCTGATCGAGCGGATGGCGACGATCGAGAAGGAAGGCCTGCCGCCGATCGAACGCCTGCGCCATTGCGGCGAGTCCTATGTCCGCTTCGCCTTGGACAACCCGCAGGAATACTGGCTGACGTTTCTGTCGGGCAACATGCCGAAACACGTCAAGGAAGGCGGAGGCGGTCACGAGCCGGGACCAATCGATCCCAACGAGCAGGGGGCGGGTAGCGCGATCGCCTTCGCCAAGCTGATGGCCATGTTCCGCGACATCGAGAATGCCGGCATGCCGCTCTACTATCCGGTCGAGACTGCGGCGGAGCTGGTGTGGATGAGCCTGCACGGTCTGGTGGCCGCCCTCATCAGCCGACCCGAGGTGCCGTCAGCCAGACGCGACACCCTGATCGCCGGCATGATCGACCTGGCGGTACGCGGCGTCGTGCGGCTGTCTTAGCCTCGCTGGTCAAACAGGAAGATTGCGCCACTGGAGTTGCCCACCGGCAAAGCCGACCCTCGGGGATGAAACGGGTATGGCAAAGCCGTGTCATCCCGAGCCGAAGGGCGAGGGATCTTTCGCGACGCCGGCCAAGGGTCCCTCGCTCCGCTCGGGACGACACAGGGGGCGGCGCCGATTTTATTTCCTGTTGGTGGCACCCTGAGTGCATGCGTCAGGTAGGCGAGAGGACGTGGATGACGCGGCTGGCGATATGCTCCTTGGTCTTGGCCGCGTAGGCGGCCATGTGCGGCGCGGCGGCATGGGCCTTGAGCGCCTCCGGGCTTTCCCACTTCTCGACGACGACAAAGGTGTCCGGCCCGAACCTGGTCTGGAAGGAGCCCATGCCTTCGGCGTCGATCGTGGCACCGTATTCGATGCAGCCCTTCTCGGCCTTCACCGCCGGCACGTTGGCGCGGAAATGGCCGAGAATCTCGTCGCGCTTGCCCGGCTTGGCAGTGATGATGGCGATGACATGGATCATGATCTTCTCCCGATCTCAGGTTAGGCGGCGCGGCCGTGGCGCAGCAGGCGCCCGGGCAAACGATCGTTGTCCGCCACGACATCCTTGCCGTCACGGCGGATCAACCTGCCGTTCACGATGACGGCCTCGATGCCGTGCGCCTCGGATACCAGCCGATCGGCGCCCGCCGGCAGGTCGTAGACCCGCTTGAGCGGGCCGGGGGCAACGGTCGTCGGATCGAACACCACGACATCGGCCGGCCGGCCCTCGGCCAGTACGCCGCGATCGGTGATGCCGAACATCTCGGCCGGCCGCTGCGTCAGGTTGTGCACGGCCTGCTCGAGGGTGAACGTCTTTCGCTCGCGCACCCAGTGGCCGAGCAGATGCGTCGAGTAGCAGGCGTCGCAGAGCTGGCTCGCGTGCGCGCCGGCATCGGAAAGGGCGATGATCGTGTTGGGATCGGTGATCAGTTCGGCCACTTCGCGCTCGTCGAAGTTCATCACCGCCATGCGGAAGCGCGCCTGCAGGTCGTTGTCGAGCGCGAGGTCGAGGGCGAGGTCGACCGGATCCTTGCCCAGCCTGCGCGCGGCGTCGGCGAGCGGCTGCTCCTCCAGTTCCCGCGCCGAGGGCGCCCAGGCGATGGTCGTGCGATCCCACCAGCGCTGGAACAGCGGCGTCAGCTCGGTCGCGAGCTTGCGCCGCCAGGCGGGATCGGCATAGGCGCGACGGCGCGCGCCGGGCGAGCGGGCCTCCTCGACCGCAAGCTCGTTCATGAACTTCAGCACGTCGAAGATGAACGGCTCGGCGAAGGTGAACTCGAAATTGAGCGGCCGGCAGCTCACCTGCGGGATGACCAGCGCCCCCGACTTGCGCTGCTCGGCGGCGAGATCGAGCTGCCTGCGATGTCCGCCGGGGCCGTAGAGGTAGGAGAGAAGGGCGGTCCAGGTGACAGGGATGCCGTACTTGCGGCTCACCTCGGCCATCGCCTTGGTCGAGAACTCGCGGCCGATGGTGATCTGCATCAGCCCGCGCTTCATCTCGCCCATCACCGAGACCAGCGCATCCATCTCCTCCGGCGTGGCCTGACGGCTGGGCACCGGCTTGCCGGCATAGCCGTTGTGGGTCACCGACATCGAGGTGCCGAAGCCGATGGCGCCGGCTTCCATGGCCTCGCGCACCAGCTTCTTCATCGCGCCGATCTCTTCGGCCGTCGCGGCGCGCTCCGTGGACGCCTCGCCCATGACGTAGAGCCTGAGCGGCGTATGGCCGAACAGCGCGGCGATATTGATGGCCGTGCCGCTCTTCTCGAGCGTGTCGAGATACTGCGGAAAGGTCTCGAACGGCCAGGCATCGCCCAGGCCTGCCTGCAGGGCATCGAGGCTCATGCCCTCGACCTTCTCGAGCGTCTGCAGGATCAGCTTGCGATGCGCCGCGCGCGTGGGAGCGACGCCGAAGCCGCAATTGCCGATCACGGTCGTGGTGACGCCGTGCCAGGGCGAGATGGAGAGCATGCGGTCCCACAGCACCTGCGCGTCGTAGTGGGTGTGCACGTCGACGAAGCCCGGCGACACCACCTTGTCCTTGGCGGCGATGGTCGTTGTCGCCGGGCCGTCGGCCTTGCCGATCGCCACGACCTTGCCGTCCTTGATGCCGAGGTCGCCGATGAAGCCCGGCTTGCCGGTGCCATCGACGATGGTTCCGCCCGTGATCTTCAGGTCATAGGACATGGCTTGCTCCCGAATATGCGTCCATTATACGTCCCTCAATGCGAGGAGGGGCAACGGATGGCCAGGCACAAGATCGCACTCATTCCGGGTGACGGAATCGGCAAGGAAGTCCTGCCGGAGGGCGTTCGCGTGCTGGAGGCCGCGGCGCGCCGGTTCAATTTCGAGCTGGAGTTCACCGACTTCGACTGGTCGTGCGATCGCCTGCTGAAGACCGGCAAGATGATGCCGGACGACGGCATGGCGCAGCTCAAGGCGTTCGAGAGCATCTTCCTCGGTGCCGTCGGCTGGCCGGGCGTGCCCGACCATGTCTCGCTGTGGGGCCTCCTGATTCCGATCCGGCGCGACTTCGACGAGTACGTGAACCTGCGGCCGGTGCGCCTGTTCGAGGGCGTGCCCTCGCCGCTCGCCAACCGAAAGCCCGGCGAGATCGATTTCTGGGTCGTGCGCGAGAACACCGAGGGCGAGTACAGCCAGCTCGGCGGCCGCATGTTCCAGGGCACGGAGAACGAGTTCGCGGTCCAGGAGGCGATCTTCACCCGCAAGGGCGTCGACCGCGTGCTGAGGTTCGCCTTCGAGTTCGCGCGCGGCACGAGGAAGAAGCATGTCACCTCGGCCACCAAGTCCAACGGCATCATCCACACCATGCCGTTCTGGGACGAGCGCTTCGCCGAGATGAAGAAGAACTATCCCGACATCGAGGCCGACCAGTACCATATCGACATCCTGACGGCGCATTTCGTGCGCAATCCCGACTGGTTCGACGTCGTGGTGGGCTCCAATCTGTTCGGCGATATCCTTTCGGATCTCGGGCCGGCGCTCACCGGTTCGATCGGCGTCGCGCCGTCGGGCAATATCAATCCAGAGCGCAAGTATCCGTCGATGTTCGAGCCGGTGCACGGCTCGGCGCCCGATATCGCGGGCAAGGGGATCGCCAATCCGATCGGCCAGATCTGGTCGGGCGCGATGATGGTGCGCCACCTCGGCTATCCCGAGGCGGCCGAGGCGATCGAGCGGGCGATCGCCGCCTCGCTGGTCGAGGGCGGCCCGCGTACGCGCGATCTCGGCGGCAATGGCGACACCAAGACCGTAGGGGCGGCGATCGCCGAGCTGGTGAAGACGGTCTGACACCCGGCAAAAGGGCGATTGCAAGGCCGGCTCCCAACTATTTTGTTGGTGGCGCTGCTGTGCCTGGCGGTTGCGTCGCCTACATTGCGCCGATGGAGCAGCGCCTGAAGCACGCTCTCGAGGTCGTCCTGGTGCCGATCGCCGCTGCGGTCGTGTTCCTCGAGCAGACGCTCATCCGCTATCTCAACCTGATGATGGCGGCGTTCGCGCGCTGGCCTCCGGTCGCGCGAGTCGAGGCCTTCCTCCAGCGCTTGCCGCCGTCGGCGGCCGTTCTGGCCTTTGCCGCGCCGTCCATCCTCATCCTGCCGGTCAAGCTTTCCGCTCTCTGGTTCGTGGCCCATCACCGCTTCGTCCTGGCCTTTGCCGCGGTGGCGCTGGGCAAGGTGCTGGCCACCGCGATCGTGGCGCGGCTGTACCGCATCCTGCGGCCCAACCTGCTGGCGCTGGGCTGGTTCGCCTGGGCCGACCGCAAGTTCTTCGAATGGCGGGACTGGGCCTATGCCTTCGTGCGCAGCCTGCCGGCCTGGCGCAAGGCGGCGGATTTGATCGCGCGCATGCGCGTCCGGATCGCGGAATTGGTGTCCGGCCTCCTGGCGCGCTAGCTTCCGACAACGAGATGTCGGAGGAATGCCATGGCGTCGCCCGAAGTCGTCCCGCTGAAAGCGCCGCTGGGCGCGCGCATCGAAGGGCTGGATCGCGCCGATGCCGGCAGGCCGGAGATCGCATCGTTGCTCAATCGGGCGCTGGGGGAGCATCTGCTGGTGATCGTGCCGGGCGAGCGCATGACGCCGGAGCAGATGCGCGGCTTCGCCTCGGCCTTCGGCAGGCCCAAGCCGCAGGTGCTGCGCTACAAGCGCAGCGGCACGGTCCCGGAAGTCTCGATCATGGTCAGCACGCTGATGGCCGACGGCACGACGGACAAGACGGCGTTGCGCTCGGAGGATTGGCACACCGACGATTCCTATCTCGCCACGCCCGCCAAGGCGACGCTGCTCCATTCGATCGAGCTGCCGAGTCAGGGCGGAACGACGTGGTTCTGCAATATGCATTCGGTCTACGAGGCCCTGCCGGAAGCGGTGCGCCGGCGGATCGACGGCAAACGGGCCATCCATTCCTACGACACGAGCCGCGCCCGCAACCGGCCGTCGCGGCGCACCGCGCAGGAGGTCGCCGAGACGCCCGACGTCGAGCATCCATTGGTGCGGACCCATCCGGAGACCGGCCGCAAGGCGCTCTACCTCAACTTCAATCGCCTCGACCGCATCGTCGGGATGGAGCGCGAGGAGAGCGATGCCCTGCTGGACGCGCTCGCCGTCGAGGCGCGCAAGCCCGAGCACCACCATGGCCACGCCTGGTCGCTCGGCGACATCGTGGTCTGGGACAACCGCGCCACCATGCATCGCGTCGACGTCGACTATCCGGTCGGCGAAGCACGGGTCATGCAGCGCGTGCTGATCGAGGGTGACCGACCCTACTGACGGGCCGGGCTCTCCTGCACTGCGCCGGAGGCGACCAGCTTGTCGATCTCGGCGGCGCTGTAGCCGGCCTCGGCCAGGATCTCGCGCGTCTGCTGCCCCATCAGCGGCGCATGGCCTTCCTGCCCGCGCGCGCCGCCCGAGAAGGTATTGGCGAGCCTGGTGCGGCGGATCCTGCCTTCGCTGGGATGGTCTTCTTCCTGGAAGAATCCGACATCCTTCAGGTGCGGGTCGGTGAGGAGATCGTCGATCGAATTGTACCGCGCGGCCGGCACGTCGAGCTTGTCGAACAATTCGACCCATTCGTCGGTGGTCCGGCTGCCGAGGCCTTCCCGCTGGACCTGGAAATAGGCCTTGGCATTGCGCGTGCGGGCGGCCGCGCTGTCGAAGCGGGGATCGGTCTTGAGCTCGGGGCGGCCGATCGCGTCGAAGAAGGCGAAGGCCTGGGCGTTGGTGTTGGGGCGGACGGTAATGTAGCCGTCCCGGGTAGGGAGCGGCCGATAGTCGGGGCTGAGCAGCCGTCCGTCGCCGCTCGGGCCCACCGGCGGATCGAAGGTCATGGCGCCGAGGTGCTCGCTGGCCACGAACGAAGCCATGTTCTCGAGCATCGGCACATCGATCGCCTCGCCCTTGCCGGTCTTCTCGCGCCGATAGAGGGCGAAGCCGATGCATTGCGCGGCGATCAGGCCGCTCACGTGATCGCTCATCACCATCGGCACGAAGCGCGGCTCGCCGGTGGCGCGGGCGAGGGTGCCGGCGACCCCGGAGAGGCTCTGCACGACGGGATCGTAGGCCGGGCGGTTGAAGTAGCGGCCGCCGCGGCCGAAGGCGAGGATCGAGCAATGGATCAGCCTCGGACATCTTTCGGCGAGACTGGCGGCATCGAGGCCGGCCCGCGCCAGCGCCTCGGGGCGGACGTTGCTCACGAAGACGTCGGCGCAGTCGATCAGGCGGAGGAGGGCGGCATGGCCTTCCGGCTTCTTGAGGTCGACCACGATCGAGCGCTTGTTGCGGTTGAAGTTGATGAACTTGCCCGACATGCCGGGATGGCGACTGCCCTCCGCCATGGTGCGCAAGAGATCGCCGCCGGGAGCCTCGACCTTGATGACGTCGGCTCCGTAGTCGGCCAGCGTCCGCGTGCAGACGGGGCCAACCACCACCGTCGTGAGATCGATCACGCGGACGCCCGCCAACGGGCCACCGCCGGAAGCGGCCGTCATTTCGCGAACTCCAGCTCCATCTGGCCGCAGAGCACGCCGTTCTTGTCGGCGGCCCAGATCTTGAGCCGCCCGTCCTTCTGCATGTCGCCGCGCACCTCGATCAAATCGCCGACCCAGATCGGATGGACGAGCCGGGCGGTGTAGCCGGTAAGCGTGCCCGAGGCATGCTCGAGGGCGGCATCGACCATGAGGTGCATCGACAGCCCGCCGTTGGAGACGAGGGCCGGATAGCCTTCCTCGGCGCGGGTATAGTCGGCGTCGTAGTGGATCCGGTGCGCATTCCAGGTCAGCGCCGAGTAGCGGAAGTTCAGGGTGTTGGTGACGTTGGTGGTTGCGCTCCAGGCATGGCCACCGGGCGCCGGGGTAGGCACGGTGGCCGTGGTCTTCTGACCTGGCGGAACGGCCGGCCGGTAGATCGCGTCGAACTCGTCCACCGCCAGCACCTTGCCGTGCTGCTCGATCGTATGACGCATGGTCAGCAGGAAGATGTCGCCGGAGCGCCCGGTCTTGGGGACGATGTTGGCAACCTCGGCCTTCTTGACCGCCGGCTCGCCCGCGCGCAGGCGGCCCATGACCTTCACCCGCCGACCGGCGCCCATGCGCCGCGGCATCGGAATGGGCGGCAGCACGATGCCCTTGTTGGGATGGCCGTCAGGGCCGATCTCGTCCTGCCTGACGGTCTCGGCGAAGAAGAGAGTGAACCAATGCGGCGGCAATTCGGTGCCGCGGGAAAAGCTCGCGGGAGCCAGATCGAAGGTGCCGGCGGCGCGCCGCACCGCCATCAGGCCGATGTCGTCCTCCACCATGCGCACCCGCCCGATCCACGGGCGCAACGTCTCCATCGCCTTGTCCATCCACTCCGTCATGCTTCCGTCCCTCGCGTGATTACGGGAGATTCGCACGCCTCGCCCGCTGCTCCAATAAAAGAAGGGCCCGCCTGTGCGGGCCCTTCCATGCTTCGAAAACGATCGCCGGTTCGGTGTCAGATCGAATAGTACATCTTGTATTCGACGGGCGAGGGCTGATGCTCCCAGGCATAGACCTCTTCCCACTTGAGCTCCATGTAGGCGTCGATCTGGTCATCGGTGAACACGCCGCCCTTGGTGAGGAAGGTGCGGTCGGCATCGAGCGAATTCAGCGCCTCGCGCAGCGAGCCGGCGACGGTCGGCACCTTGGTCAGCTCCTCCGGCGGCAGATCGTACAGGTTCTTGTCCATCGGATCGCCAGGATGAATCTTGTTCTGGATGCCGTCGATGCCGGCCATCAGCATCGCCGCGAAGGCGAGATAGGGGTTGGCCGACGGATCGGGGAAGCGGACCTCGACGCGCTTGCCCTTGGGCGAGGCCGAGTAGGGGATGCGGCACGAGGCCGAACGGTTGCGCGACGAGTAGGCGAGCAGCACCGGTGCCTCGAAACCCGGAATGACGCGCTTGTAGGAGTTGGTGCTGGCGTTGCAGAAAGCGTTGAGCGCCTTGGCATGCTTGATGATGCCGCCGATGTAATAAAGCGCCGTCTCGGAGAGGTCGGCGTAGCCCGAGCCTGCGAACAGGGGCTTGTTGTCCTTCCAGATCGACTGGTGGGTATGCATGCCCGAGCCGTTGTCGCCATAGAGCGGCTTCGGCATGAAGGTCAGCGACTTGCCGTAGCTGTGGGCGACGTTGTGCAGCGTGTACTTGTACTTCTGCACGTTGTCGGCCGTCTTTACCAGCGTGTCGAACTTGAAGCCGAGCTCGTTCTGGCTCGGCGCCACCTCATGGTGATGGATCTCCATCGAAAGGCCCATCTCGGTAGCCACCGACATCATCTCGGCGCGCAGGTCGTTCATCGAATCGACCGGCTGCACCGGGAAGTAGCCGCCCTTGACGCCGGGCCGGTGGCCCATATTGCCGCCCTCGAACTCCGCTCCCGTGTTCCACGGCGACTCGCTCGAGTTGATCTTGTAGTAGCTGCCCGACATCTGCACGTCGAAGCGCACGTCGTCGAACACGAAGAACTCGAGCTCCGGTCCGAAGACGGCCGTATCGCCGACCCCGGACGACTTCAGGAAGGCCTCGGCCCGCTTGGCGGTCGAGCGCGGGCAGCGCGAGTAGAGCTGGCCGGTCGAGGGCTCGACGACGTCGCAGTTGACGATCAGCGTGGTCTGCGCGGTGAAGGGATCGAGCACCGCCGTGGACGTGTCGGGCATCAGGATCATGTCGGACTCGTTGATCGCCTTCCAGCCGGCGATCGAGGACCCGTCGAACATGACGCCGTCGACGAACGTGCCTTCATCGGTAGCGGAGGCCATGCGGGCCGTGTGCTGCCACTTGCCGCGAGGATCGGTGAAACGGAAGTCGACGAACTTCACGTCCTTCTCCTTGATCATCGCGAGAACTTGCTTGGCATCCATATGTCGTTCGTCCCTTTCCTTTGGTTGACGTCGGGCCCCCCAAGGGCCGTTTCTCATACGGCGGCGTCACCGCGCTCGCCAGTACGAATTCGGATGGCTTCGTCGATCTGCGACACGAAGATCTTGCCGTCGCCGATGCGGCCGGTGTGGGCGGCGCCGCGGATCGCCTCGACGGCCTTCTCGACCATCTCGTCCTCGATGATCAATTCGATCTTCACCTTGGGCAGGAAGTCGACGACATATTCGGCGCCGCGATAGAGCTCGGTGTGTCCCTTCTGACGACCAAAGCCCTTCGCTTCCAGGACCGTGATTCCCTTGAGGCCGATCTGGTTCAGGGCATCCTTCACCTCGTCGAGCTTGAAGGGCTTGATGATCGCTTCGATCTTCTTCATTGGCTTGCAACACTCCACGCGCAGGCGCCGGCGCTGTCGCCTCTGGCAGCCCTGCGTCAACCGGTGAAGCAGCTTTCATGCCAAAGTTTTCCACAAAGATCGCGGGGAACGATATGGTTCGCTGGTCCAAGAATAGGCGAACTGGTCAAAAGATGTTCAGGACTCTGCCTCAAGTTGCATCATGACAAAGCCCATGAAACCCGCCAACACCACCATATCCGGCCTGGGCACGACCGTGTTCGAGGTCATGTCGGCGCTTGCCCGTCAGTACCAGTCGGTAAATCTGGGGCAGGGCTTTCCTGACGACAAAGGGCCCGACGAGGTGCGCCAGGCGGCGGCCGACTATCTGCTGAACGGCCACAATCAGTACCCGCCGATGATGGGCCTGCCGGAGCTGCGGCAGGCCGTCGCCGAGCACGCCAAGCGCTTTCAGAGCCTGGATATCGACTGGCAGACGGAAGTGCTGGTGACGTCCGGCGCCACCGAGGCACTGGCGGATTGTCTGTTCGGGCTGATCGAGCCGGGAGACGAGGTCGTCCTGATCGAGCCGCTTTACGATTCCTATCTGCCAATCGTCCGCCGCGCGGGCGGCGTGCCGCGACTGGTGCGGCTCGAGCCCCCGAGCTGGACGTTGCCGCGTCAGGAGCTTGCGGCGGCGTTCAGCGCCCGGACCAAGCTCATCCTGTTCAATACGCCGATGAACCCCTGCTCGAAGGTGTTCGACCGCGAGGAGCTGGGCTTTATCGCCGACCTCTGCTTGAAGCACGACGCCTACGCCGTCTGTGACGAGGTCTACGAGCACATCGTGTTCGACGATCACCGGCACCTCTCGATCATGACGTTGCCCGGCATGCGCGAGCGCACGGCGCGGATCGGCTCGGCGGGCAAGAGCTTCAGCCTGACCGGCTGGAAGGTGGGCTATGTGACGGCGGCGCCGGACATGCTGAAGCCGATCGCCAAGACGCATCAATTCATGACCTTTACGACCCCGCCCAACCTGCAATGGGGCGCCGCCACCGGTCTCCGGCTGGACAAGCGCTATTTCGAGTCCCTCGCGAGCGAGATGCAGGGCAAGCGCGATCGGCTGGCGGGCGGTCTGGCGCAGATCGGCTTCGACGTGCTCCCGTCACAGGGTACGTACTTTGTAACAACCGACTTCCGATCCCTGGGCTTCAATGGCACGGACGAGGATTTTTGCCGCCACATCACGACCGAAGCAGGCGTCACTGCAGTCCCCGTGAGCGCCTTCTATGACGATCCGGGGCAGGCACCTGTGCATTTCGTTAGGTTTTGTTTTTGTAAAAACAACAGTACGTTAGAGGCGGCAATTGATCGATTGAAAGAATATTTCAGGCGATAGGCATGTTTTACGGAATTTTTGGCGACGCCGGCGTCATTTTGCGGCATAGTGTTACTGCACTCGCATTACAAAAAACTGATCTGCGAGCTTTGTCCCTTCGGGACGGGGACCCGCCGCGAGCGCGCCGCATGAGTCAGGCCGGTGGAAATCGTGTCGTCGCAATCTACGCCTAAGCCACCGCGGATCGACGGCCGCCGGCTGCGGAGCGAGCGGACCAAGCAGCTCATCATCGAGGCTTTCCTGGCGCTCGTGCGCGAGGATCCCAAGGTGCCGACTGCCGTCCTGATCGCCGAACGT
The DNA here is from genome assembly GCF_030246845.1 of Enhydrobacter sp. Classification (NCBI taxonomy): domain Bacteria; kingdom Pseudomonadati; phylum Pseudomonadota; class Alphaproteobacteria; order Hyphomicrobiales; genus Enhydrobacter; species Enhydrobacter sp. The sequence continues at coordinate 4,953,581 of NZ_CP126889.1, read as the reverse complement.
GCCGGCTGTTCCGTGCGGTCGGTCTTCGAGCGGTTTCCCGATCTCAACGCCTTGCACGTGGCGGCCACCGACTACGCCCTGGCCCAGGCCGCGGCTCTGGCTCCGGCCCGCCATGTCGACGGCGACCGGCGGACGAGGGTGCGATCCCAGGTCGACACCCGCGCCCGCACCTGCGAGCGTGGCGTCGCCTTGTGGCGGCTGCTGATGAACATGCAGGACGAGTCCGACGAGCTCAAGGCGCGGGTCCGACGCGCGCGCGAGGTCACGATGGCAAGGCTGGAGCTCATGTACAAGCCGGAGCTGTCGACGCTGCCGCACGAGGAGCGGCGCGATCTCCTGGTCGCGCTCGAAGCGCTGACCGATATCGAAAGTTGGGCGCGCATGCGCGAGCAGTACGGCCTGCCGTTCGAGGAGGCGAGCGCCGTGTGGACCTATGCCATCGACCGTCTGTTGCCGCCGACGCCGACCCATGGCTGACTCAGGCGGCCCACCGAAGCGAGCCATCGTGGCAGACCCTCCCGCAGCTTCCCCTTCCTTCCCGCCGTCGCGCAAGCCGGCCCGCATCGACGGCCGTCATCTGCGCAGCGAACGCACGCGGCGCCTCATCGTCGAGGCCTATGTGGCTCTCGTGCGCGAGAACAACCAGATGCCGACGGCCGTGCAGATCGCCGAGCGCGCCGGCTATTCCGTGCGGTCGATCTTCGAACGTTTTCCGGACCTGCATGCCATTCGCGTGACCGCGACCGACTACGCGATCAGCGAGGCCAAGACGCTGAGCGCGTTGCGCGACGCCGATGCCGACCGGCAGACGCGGATCAGGTCCCAGGTCGAGACACGGGCGCGTGGTTGCGAGCGCTGGCTGCCGCTTTGGCGTGTCCTCAACACCAACAGCAGCGATTCGCTGGAGCTGCAACATCGTATCAAGATAATCCGCCAGTTGGTCGTCATGCGCATCGAGGAGATGTTCAAGCCGGAGCTCGCCGCACTGGCCGAGCCCGAGCGCAAGAAGACCCTCATCGCGCTCGAGGCCGTGATGGATTTCGAGAGCTGGGCCCGAATGATCGAGATGTTCGGCCTGTCGCACGAGGAGGCGTGCACGGTCTGGATCCGGGCCATCGACCGGCTGTTGCCGCCGACCCCGGTTTCTTGACGCTCCCGACGCCTGAGCGTAGGAAAGCGCCCGCTTCGCCCGAAGCGACGGACGGTGGCGGCCGTAGCTCAGTTGGTTAGAGCGCCAGATTGTGATTCTGGATGTCGCCGGTTCAAATCCGGTCGGCCGCCCCAGTCGTTCATCCACGATGCCTGAGCCCGATCCCACCGAACGAGATATCGTGCCTCGCGACGAGCTGGTGCTGTTGACCTGCGCGCAGACGGCCGCCGCCGATGCCGCGGCATCGGCGGCCGGCACGCCGACTGGCGACCTGATGGAGGCTGCCGGCGGGGCCGTCGCCGCAGCCATCCGCGCGCGATATCAGGGCCGGCCAGTCGTGGCGCTGTGCGGACCCGGCAACAACGGCGGGGATGGCTTTGTGGCGGCCCGGCACCTTCAGGCGGCAGGCTGGCAGGTGCGTCTGGCCTTGCTCGGTTCGCGGGATCTCCTGAAGGGCGACGCGGCGGCGGCGGCGGAACGGTGGACCGGGCCGGTCGAGGCACTTTCAGTGGGCCTGATGGGCGGCCGCCCGCTGGTGATCGACGCCCTCTTTGGCGCTGGTCTCAGCCGGGCTGTCGAGGGGCCGGCGGCGCAGGTTCTGGCCGAAGTCAATGCGCTCGGGCTGCCGCTGGTCGCAGTCGATGTCCCCAGCGGATTGCATGGAGATACCGGCGAAGTGATGGGGCCGCCGGTCAAGGCCGAGCTCACCGTGACCTTCTTTCGGGCCAAGCCGGGACACTATTCGCTGAAGGGACGCGAGCTCTGCGGCGACATCCTCGTGGCCGATATCGGCATCCCTTCGGCTGTCCTGAACGACATCCGCCCGACGCTATGGAAGAATGAACCGGCGCTGTGGTCGTCGCTTCTTCGGCGGCACGATCTCGCCGATCACAAGTACAAGCGTGGTCATCTGACTATCCTTGGCGGCGCCGGAGCCACGGGCGCCGCGCGGCTCGCAGCCCTGGCGGCGCGCCGCACCGGCGCAGGCCTCGTCACCATCGCGGCTCCTCGTGCGGCCGTGCCCATCTACCAAGGCGCCGAACCGGGCAATCTGGTGGCCGAATGCGACAGCGACGATACATTCGGCGAGTTGCTTGCCGACGAGCGGCGCAACGGCGTGCTGATCGGGCCCGGCTCGGGCCACAGCGAGCGCACAGGCCGCGCCGTGCTGTCGGCTCTGAAAGCCCGGCGATCGGTGGTGCTCGATGCCGATGCGTTGACGACGTTTGCCGACCGGCCCGACACCTTGTTCCGGGCCGTCGCGGGGCCGGTGCTGATGACGCCCCATGCCGGAGAATTTCGCCGTGTCTTCCCCGATCTCGCCGACATGCCGGACAAGGTCGAACGTACGCGTGCGGCCGCCCGGCGCAGCGGTGCCACCGTCCTGCTCAAGGGACCCGACACGGTGATTGCCAGCCCGGACGGGCGGGCGGTGATCAATGTCCATGCGCCGAGCACCCTCGCGACGGCCGGTTCGGGCGACGTGTTGTCGGGAATCGCAGCCGGCCTGATGGCACGGGGCCTGGCGCCGCTGGCGGCCGGTGCGGCGGCGGCGTGGATCCACGGCGAGAGCGCCTATCGCTTCGGCCGCGCCGGGCTGATCGCCGAGGATCTGATCGATTGCCTGCCGCTGGCCCTCGGCGCGGCGATCAATTGACCGCCCCGCAGGCGCGGGCTAAGAGGCCCGCGATTCGGCCCTTGCGGCATTGGCCCGCTCTCCCCTTGGCGGGGCACGGGGCCACGTCGGGCGGGCGTGGTGAAATTGGTAGACACGCGAGATTTAGGTTCTCGTGCCGCAAGGCGTGGGGGTTCAAGTCCCTCCGCCCGCACCAACGAAGTGATGGAAGTGGGATTATGCAAGTCACGGAACTCTCAGCCGAAGGGCTGAAGCGGCAATTCAAGATCGTCGTTCCGGCCGGCGACCTGTCGGCGAAGGTCGACGAGCGTCTGGTGGAGCTTTCCCGCACGGCGCAGATGCCGGGCTTTCGCCGCGGCAAGGTACCGGTCGGCTTGCTGAAGAAGCAGTACGGGCAGGCGCTCTACGGCGAGGCGCTCGAGCAGGCCGTCAACCAGGGCACGACCAAGGCCATCGAGGATCGCGGGCTGCGGCCCGCCCTGCAGCCCAAGGTCGATCTCAAGGAGCTGGCCGAGGGCAAGGACGTCGAGTTCGAGGTCGCCCTCGAGGTGCTGCCGGAGATCGGCAAGCTCGACTTCTCGGATATCGAGCTCGAGCGGCTGAAGGCCGAAGTGCCGGAAGCGGAAATCGACGAGACGGTGCAGCGCATCGCCAAGGCCAACCGCGAGCAGAAGCCGGTCGATCCGCCGCGTCCTGCGCAGAAGGGCGATGCGATCAAGATCGACTTCGTGGGTTTCGTCGACGGAACGGAGTTCCCGGGCGGCAAGGCCGAGGACTACGTGCTCGAGCTGGGGTCAGGCTCGTTCATCCCGGGCTTCGAGGATCAACTCGTTGGCGCGGAGGTCGGCAAGCCGGTCGACGTCAAGGTCACCTTCCCGTCCGACTATGGCAACAAGGACCTGGCCGGCAAGGACGCCGTCTTCAAGTGCACCGTCAAGGAGATCCGCGAGTTCGTCGAGGCTCCGATCGACGATGAGCTGGCGAAGAAAAACAACTTCGAGAGTCTCGAGGCCATGCGCAAGGCGGTCGGCGACCGCATCGGGCAGGACTACGCCCAGGTCTCGCGATCCATGATCAAGCGCCAGCTTCTCGACAAGCTCGCCGAGACCCACAAGTTCGCCGTGCCCGAGGGGCTGGTGGAGAGCGAATTCAACGCGATCTGGCAGCGTGTCGAGCAGGCCAAGAAGAATGGCGAAAAGCTCGAGGATGACGAGGAGAAGATGCGCAAGGAATATCGCGACATCGCCGAGCGTCGCGTGCGCCTCGGCCTGTTGCTGGCCGATGTCGGCCGTTCCAACAGCATCGATGTGACGCCGGAAGAGCTCAACCAGGCGATCATCCGCGAGGCGATGCGCTTCCCCGGCCAGGAGCGGCAGGTGCTGGACTTCTACACCAAGAACGCCGAACTGAAGGAACAGCTCCGCGCCCCGATCTTCGAGGAGAAGACCGTGGACTTCATCCTCGAGCTTGCGAAGGTGACGGAAAAGACGGTTACCCCCCAGGAACTGGCGAAGGCGGCCCGGGAGACCGAGGAGAAGCCCGCCCCGGCAGCCACCAATTGATCAGCGCCGCCGGTCTTGAACCCGAAGGTCCGCGCTGCCACTTTTCTGTCGTCAGTTCATAGGGGGTTTCGGCGATGAGCCGCGAACGCGATCCGCTCGAGGTCTACAACAACTACTACGTGCCGATGGTCGTCGAGCAGTCGGCGCGTGGCGAGCGGGGCTACGATATCTGGTCGAGGCTGCTCAAGGAGCGCATCATTTTCCTGAACGGCCCGATCGAGGACAATGTGGCCGGTCTGGTTTGTGCACAGCTTCTGTATCTCGAGTCCGAGAACCCGACCAAGGACATCTCTTTTTATATAAATTCGCCTGGCGGTGTGGTGACGTCGGGGCTCGCCGTGTACGACACGATGCAATATATCCGGCCGCAGATCTCGACCCTGGTGTTCGGCCAGGCGGCGTCGGCGGGTTCGCTGCTTCTCATGGCCGGTACGAAAGGCAAGCGCTTCTCGCTGCCCAATGCCCGGATCATGATCCATCAGCCGTCCGGCGGTGCCCAGGGCCAGGCGACCGACATCGAGATTCATGCCAAGGAAATCCTGCAGACCCGGGCACGGTTGAACCAGATGTACGTTCATCATACGGGCCGGACGATCGAGGAAATCGAGCGGGCGATGGAGCGCGACAAGTTCTTCTCGCCCGCAGAAGCCAAGGAATTCGGCCTGATCGACGACGTCCTGGAGAATCGGCCGATCCCGACCATCCAGGCGGCCGCTTCCTGAGGGGCCGCGACCAATTGCTTCCTATTCGCAGGCTAACACACCATATTTTGGGGTTGTGGCCATCTGGGAGGCGCGTTTAACATAGTCTTGTGTGCGGGCTCGCCGGCGGCGGGCCCCCCAAGCGGAGGTGCGTTACAAGATGCCAGCCGCCAAGTCCGGGGGCGATTCCCGCAATACCCTCTATTGCAGCTTCTGCGGCAAGAGCCAGCACGAGGTTCGCAAGCTCATTGCCGGGCCGACGGTATTCATCTGCGATGAATGCGTCGAGCTTTGCATGGACATCATCCGGGAGGAGAGCAAGACCACCTTGGTGAAGTCCAAGGATGGCGTGCCGTCGCCGAAGGAAATTCGCCAGATCCTCGACGACTACGTCATCGGCCAGGACCAGGCCAAGCGCATCCTGGCTGTTGCGGTGCACAATCACTACAAGCGGCTCGGCCACAGCGGCAAGGCCAACGAGGTGGAGATCGCCAAGTCGAACATCCTGCTGATCGGCCCGACCGGCTGCGGCAAGACCCTGCTGGCGCAGACGCTTGCCCGCATGCTGGATGTCCCCTTCACCATGGCCGACGCCACGACCCTCACCGAGGCGGGCTATGTGGGCGAGGATGTCGAGAACATCATCCTGAAGCTCCTGCAGGCGGCGGACTACAACGTCGAGCGGGCGCAGCGCGGCATCGTCTATATCGACGAGGTCGACAAGATCAGCCGCAAGTCGGACAACCCCTCGATCACCCGCGACGTATCGGGGGAGGGCGTGCAGCAGGCCCTGCTGAAGATCATGGAGGGGACTGTCGCCTCCGTGCCGCCGCAGGGCGGACGCAAGCATCCCCAGCAGGAATTCCTGCAGGTCGACACGACCAACATCCTGTTCATCTGTGGCGGTGCCTTCTCGGGCCTCGACAAGATCATCTCGCAGCGCCGGCAGGGCACGTCGATCGGCTTCGGCGCCGAGGTGCGCGGCCCGGACGACCGGCGTACGGGCGAGGTGTTGCGCGACCTCGAGCCCGAGGATCTGCTGAAGTACGGGCTGATTCCCGAGTTCGTCGGCCGTCTGCCGGTGGTCGCCACGCTCGAGGACCTGGACGAGGGCGCCCTGATCGAGATTCTGACGCGTCCGAAGAACGCGCTGCTCAAGCAGTACCAGCGTCTGTTCGATATGGAGAACGTGAAGCTCAAGTTCTCCGACGACGCGCTTCGTGCGGTCGCGCAGAAGGCGATCCTGCGCAAGACGGGAGCCCGCGGCCTGCGGTCGATCATGGAAACCGTGCTGCTCGATACGATGTACGACCTGCCTTCGCTCGATGGCGTCGACGAGGTCGTGATCAATCGTGAGGTCATTGAAGGGCGCGCCCAGCCGCTTTATGTGCACGGCGAGCGCAAGGAAGGCATCGCTGCTGCGCCAGCTTGAGTCCGGCGAGGCCGGCGGCAATTGCGGCAGCCGGCGCGCTCCTGTCCCGAGGCCTTGAATGGAACTCCGTTGAGGCCAATCTTTGCAGCTGAGTGTGCGTTGCTTTCAGCCGCTTGTCGCCCATGTCCGGGGATGACGGTCGGGGTGCGCGACAGCTCTAACAGTGTAAGTAGCGAGGCATCATGAACGCCCCCAGCCAACAAGGTACCGTCTATCCCGTCCTGCCGTTGCGCGACATCGTCGTGTTTCCGGGCATGATCGTTCCCCTCTTCGTCGGTCGGGAGAAGAGCGTGAAGGCGCTCGAAGAGGTGATGAAGGACGACAAGCAGATTCTGCTCATCGCCCAGAAGAACGCGACCCAGGACGATCCCGGTCCCGACGATATCTACGATATCGGCACGCTCGGCACCGTGCTGCAGCTCCTCAAGCTGCCCGACGACACCGTCAAGGTGCTGGTCGAGGGCGGCAAGCGCGTGCGTGTGGCGGGCTATACCGACCGGCCCGACTTCTTCGAGGCGCGCGCCGTCGAGATGGAGGAGGCGTCCGGCGATCCGGCCGAACTGCAGGCCGCCGCGCGCACCGTGGTCTCGGAGTTCGAGAACTACGTGAAGCTCAACAAGAAGGTGCCGCCGGAGGTCGTCGTCTCGATCAACAAGATCGAGGAGCCGTCGAAGCTTGCGGACACGATCTCGGCGCACCTCGCGTTGAAGGTCGCCGACAAGCAGCAGCTCCTGGAGCTCGACTCGGTGTCGAAGCGGCTGGAGCGCATTCTTGGCCTGATGGAAGGCGAGATCGGCGTCCTGCAGGTCGAGAAGAAGATCCGAAACCGCGTGAAGCGTCAGATGGAGAAGACGCAACGCGAGTACTACCTCAACGAGCAGATGAAGGCGATCCAGAAGGAGCTCGGCGAGACCGAAGACGGCCGCGACGAGATCTCCGAGCTGGAGAAGCGCATCAAGAAGACGCGTCTCAGCAAGGAGGCGCGCGAGAAGGCCAACGGCGAGCTCAAGAAACTGCGCACGATGAGCCCGATGTCGGCCGAGGCGACGGTGGTGCGCAACTACCTCGACTGGCTGTTGTCGATCCCCTGGCGCAAGCCGACCAAGATCATCAAGGACCTCAAATACGCCGAGGACGTACTCAATGCCGACCACCATGGCCTGGAGAAGGTGAAGGAGCGCATCCTCGAGTACCTCGCGGTGCAGCAGCGGGTCGACAAGATGAAGGGCCCGATCCTCTGCCTCGTGGGTCCCCCGGGCGTGGGCAAGACCTCGCTCGGCAAGTCGATCGCCAAGGCGACCGGCCGCAACTTCGTGCGCATGTCGCTGGGCGGCGTGCGGGACGAGGCCGAGATCCGCGGTCATCGCCGGACCTATATCGGGTCGTTGCCGGGCAAAGTCGTCCAGAGCATGAAGAAAGCGAAGTCGTCGAATCCGCTCTTCCTGCTTGACGAGATCGACAAGCTCGGCGCCGACTTCCGCGGCGATCCGTCGTCGGCCCTGCTCGAGGTCCTCGATCCCGAGCAGAACGCCACCTTCAACGACCACTACCTCGAGATCGACTACGACCTGTCGAACGTGATGTTCATCACCACGGCCAACTCGATGCGCATGGCGCAGCCGTTGCTGGACCGCATGGAGATCATACGGCTCGCCGGCTACACCGAGGACGAGAAGGTGGCGATCGCCCGCAAGCACCTGATCCCCAAGCAGGTCGAGGCGAACGGGCTGAAGGACAACGAGCTCGACATCCACGACGACGCCGTGCGCGATCTCGTGCGCTACTACACGCGCGAGGCTGGCGTCCGCAATCTGGAGCGCGAGATCGCCAACCTCGCCCGCAAGGCCACCAAGGAAATCCTCATGAAGGGGACGGCCAAGGTGAAGGTCACGGCCAAGAACCTCGACAAGTATGCCGGCGTCCGTCGCTTCCGCTACGGCGAGGCCGAGCTCGAGGACCTGGTCGGCATCACCACGGGCCTCGCCTGGACCGAGGTCGGCGGCGAGCTGCTGCAGGTCGAGGCGGTGCTGGTGCCGGGCCGCGGTCGCGTCACCGTGACCGGCAAGCTGGGTGACGTCATGCAGGAATCGGTGCAGGCGGCCAACGCCTATGTCCGCTCCCGTGCAGCCGCCTTCGGCATCAAGCAGGCCATGTTCGAGAAGCGCGACATCCACGTGCACGTGCCGGAGGGCGCGACGCCCAAGGACGGTCCATCGGCCGGTGTCGCCATGATCACCTCGATCGTGTCGGCGCTCACGGGCAATCCGGTCCGCAAGGAAGTGGCCATGACCGGCGAAATCAGCCTGCGTGGTCGCGTCCTGCCGATCGGCGGCCTGAAGGAGAAGCTGCTGGCCGCCCTGCGCGGCGGTCTCAAGACCGTGCTGATCCCCAAGGAGAACGAGCGCGATCTGCCCGAGATACCCGACAACGTGAAGAAGGGTCTCGACCTGGTCCCGGTCTCGACTGTGGACGAGGTGCTGGCGCGGGCCCTGGTGAAGCCTTTGGTGCCGATCGAGTGGGCCGACGACCTGGAGCCGGTCACCAAGAAGCCGGCGGAGAATTCGGAGGCGATGGTCGCCCATTGACCACCGTCGTTTCTTGACTGGACACATCGAGGCCCCGGAACGATCCGGGGCCTCGTTTTTTGGCCCATGATATGCGACCGTGATCGCCTCTGGCCCACAAAATATGGTATTCAACATTGACGCCGTTTTCGCGCCGCCCCTAGAGTCCACGCTGCCGGATTTTGCAGAGGATCGCCCGTGAACAAGCACGACTTGATTGCTGCCGTTGCCGCTTCGACCAACCTTTCCAAGACCGACGCCGCCAACGCCGTCGACTCGATCCTCACCGTGATCACCAAATCCTTGAAGAAGAAGGAGAAGGTTCTGCTGGTCGGCTTCGGGACCTTCCAGGTCTCGAGGCGCAAGGCCGGTGAAGGGCGCAATCCGCAGACTGGGGAGAAGATCAAGATCCCGGCGGCGATCGTGCCGCGCTTCCGACCCAGCAAAGCGCTGAAAGACGCCATCAACTGAGCCTGCTTGTGGACCGCGACCGTGACGTGCGGGGACTGGAAGCCCGCGGGCCTGTGAACCTGTGCTATGAGGAGGCGGCGGGCGATTAGCTCAGTTGGTAGAGCGCCTCCTTTACACGGAGGATGTCGGCGGTTCGAGCCCGTCATCGCCCACCACTGCACATATCGGCGCAGGCTTTTCGGGCCTTGCGGAAAATTCAGATATTCCGGGCATTTACACACGATCTCGCGGATGCGGTAAGCTTGACACCCCATAGGGTGTCCTTTATCTCTCCGCGCGCCGTTTGGGGCTTTTGCGGGCGTAGTTCAGTTGGTTAGAACGCCGGCCTGTCACGCCGGAGGTCGCGGGTTCGAGTCCCGTCGCTCGCGCCAGCCCCGACGCTGGTAGCCCAACGGGCGGAAGGGGTGACGATGGAAGCTCTTCTGAAGGAATACCTTCCGATCCTGATCTTCCTCGGCCTTGCCTTCGCCCTGGTGATCGCCATGCTGGGCGGCTCCTATCTGATCGCCCGTCAGAATCCCAACTCGGAAAAATTGTCGCCCTTCGAGTGCGGCTTTGCGCCCTTCGACGATGCCCGAGGGCAGTTCGATGTGCGTTTCTACCTTGTGGCCATCCTCTTCATTATCTTCGATCTGGAAGTGGCCTTCCTGTTTCCGTGGGCGGTGGCGCTCGGCGATATCGGCGTCTTCGGCTTCTGGTCGATGATGCTGTTCCTGGGCGTTCTGACCGTCGGGTTCTTGTATGAATGGCGCAAGGGAGCATTGGAATGGGAGTGATCACGCCCGCGAAAACCAATCCCGCCGCCGAGGCGGCGCTGTCGCGTGCGCTGAACGATGAGCTGGCCGACAAGGGCTTCGTCGTATCGCAGCTCGACAAGCTGGTTTCGTGGGCGCGCACGAGCTCGATGTGGGGCCTGACGTTCGGCCTCGCCTGCTGCGGCGTGGAGATGATCCACTGCTGGATGAGCCGCTATGATCTCGATCGCTTCGGCGTTGCGCCCATGCCGAGCCCACGCTCGGCCGACGTGATGATCGTGGCGGGCACCCTGTGCAACAAGATGGCGCCGGCGCTGCGCAAGATCTACGACCAGATGGCCGAGCCGCGTTACGTGATTTCGATGGGCTCGTGCGCCAACGGCGGCGGCTACTACCACTACAGCTACTCCGTCGTGCGCGGCTGCGACCGTATCGTGCCGGTCGATATCTACGTGCCGGGCTGTCCGCCAACCGCCGAGGCGCTGCTTTATGGTGTGCTGCAGCTCCAGAAGAAGGTCCGCCGCACCGGTACGCTGGTCCGGTAGGAGGGCGCGATGGACGAGCTCGGCGACTACATTGCGCAAAAGAGCGGCGCGACGACCGGCGTGGCGGTCCGGCTGGGCGAGCTGATGCTCGAGACGACGCCGGACAGGCTGATCGCGCTTTTGACCTTCCTGAAGACCGATCCGAGATGCCTGTTCGCCGAGCTGATGGACGTTTGCGGCGTCGACTGGCCGGAGCGGGAGAAGCGGTTCGACGTCGTCTACAATCTTCTGAGCCTGCGCAATAACCAGCGTGTCCGCGTCAAGGTGGCGACGGACGAGGCGACGCCGGTGCCCTCGGCCGCCGCCGTCTACAGCTCGGCGACCTGGTTCGAGCGCGAGACGTACGACCTCTACGGCGTGTGGTTCTCCGATCATCCGGACCTGCGGCGCATCCTGACGGACTACGGCTTCGAGGGGCATCCGCTGCGCAAGGACTTCCCGCTCACCGGCTTCGTCGAGATGCGTTGGGACGACGTGGAGAAGCGGGTGATCTACGAGCCGGTGAAGCTTGCGCAGGAGTTCCGGCGGTTCGACTTCCTCAGTCCCTGGGAAGGGGACGTGCCGCGCATGCTGCCCGGCGACGAGAAAGCGACCAAGGCGAGCTGACATGTCCGACGTCGAGATCAAAACGCTGACCATGAACTTCGGACCGCAGCATCCGGCGGCGCACGGGGTGCTGCGGCTCGTCGTCGAGATGGACGGCGAGATCGTCGAGCGCTGCGACCCTCACATCGGCTTGCTCCATCGCGGCACCGAGAAGCTGATCGAGTACAAGACCTATCTTCAGGCAGTGCCGTATTTCGACCGGCTGGACTATGTCTCGCCGATGAGCCAGGAGCACGCCTTCGCGCTCGCCGTCGAGAAGCTCCTGGGCATAACGGCGCCGGAGCGGGGCCAGTATATCCGCGTCCTGTTCGCGGAGATCACCCGCATCCTGAACCATCTCCTGAACGTGACGACGTTCGCCATGGACACCGGCGCGCTCACGCCGCCGCTGTGGGGCTTCGAGCAGCGCGAGCTCCTGATGGAATACTACGAAGGCGTGAGCGGCTCGCGCATGCACGCCAACTATTTCCGTCCCGGCGGCGTTCACCAGGACCTGCCAGACGGCATGCTCGATTCGATGGAAGCGTGGATCAAGCAGTTCCATCCTTTCGTGAAGGATCTCGAGGTGCTTCTGAACGACAACCGCATCTTCCGTCAGCGCACGGTCGACATCGGGGTCGTCTCCAGGCAGCAGGCGCTCGACTGGGGCTTCTCCGGCCCGATGATCCGCGCTTCAGGCATTCCCTGGGATCTGCGCAAGGCGCAACCCTACGATGTCTACGACCGCATGGATTTCGATATTCCGGTCGGCAAGACCGGCGACTGCTTCGCGCGCTATCTCGTGCGGATCGAGGAAATGGTCCAGAGCGCCCGCATCATGGAGCAGTGCATCAAGGCGCTTCGGACGGTGAAGGGACCGGTCCGCATCGACGACCGCAAGATCGCGCCGCCGCGCCGTGCCGAGATGAAGGGGTCGATGGAGGCGCTGATCCATCACTTCAAGCTCTATACCGAGGGCTACAAGGTGCCGCCGGGCGAGACCTACACCGTCGTCGAGGCCCCGAAGGGCGAGTTCGGCGTCTATCTGGTGTCGGACGGCACCAACAAGCCGTACCGCTGCAAGATTCGTGCTCCAGGGTTCCCGCATCTGCAGGCGCTCGACATGATGACCCGCGGCCATCAGCTCGCCGATATGTCGGCGAACATCGGCTCGCTCGACATCGTGTTCGGCGAGATCGACCGCTAGGAGGCGATGCGATGGCGATGATCACCGCCGATCCGAAGGACGTGCCGCAGGTCGAATCGTTCGCCTTTGCGCCCGAATATCTGGAGAAGGCGAGGGCGCTGATCGCGCAGTATCCGCCGGGCCGCCAGGCGAGCGCGGTGATCGGCCTGCTCGACCTTGCGCAGCGCCAGCAGGGCTGGCTGCCGCGGGTGGCGATGGACGAAGTGGCGAAGCTTCTCGATATGGCGCCGATTCGCGTCTACGAGATTGCGACCTTTTATACGATGTTCCAGCTCCGGCCGAAGGGGAAGTATCTCCTGCAGGTCTGCACCACGACGCCCTGCTGGTTGCGCGGCTCCGAGGGTGTGATGAAAGTCTGCCGCGAGGCCGCGGACGGCGAGACCTTCAGCGTGCAGGAAGTGGAGTGTCTCGGGGGCTGCGTGAATGCGCCCGTCGTGCAGATCAACGACGACTTCTACGAAGACCTCGACGAAGCGTCGATGCGCCGGGTTCTCGATGCGCTTCGCCGCGGCGAGAAACCCAAGCCCGGGCCGCAGATCGACCGGCAAACATCGGCACCGGTCGGCGGGCCAACGACATTGAAGAGTGAGTGAGCATGCTCGCCGACAAGGATCGCATTTTCACCAATCTCTACGGTTTCCACGACTGGCGGCTGGCAGGCGCGCGGGCCCGCGGCGCCTGGGACAACACCAGGGCGCTGCTCGAGCGCGGCCCCGACGCCATCGTCGACGAGATCAAGAAGTCGGGCCTGCGCGGCCGCGGCGGCGCCGGCTTCCCGACGGGGCTCAAATGGTCGTTCATGCCGAAGGAGGTGAAGGACCGGCCGCACTACCTGGTGGTGAATGCCGACGAGTCCGAGCCTGGCACCTGCAAGGATCGCGACATCATGCGTCACGATCCGCATCTCCTGATCGAGGGCTGTCTGGTCGCGGGCTTCGCCATGCGTGCCCACGCCGGCTACATCTATGTCCGGGGCGAGTTCTACAACGAGGCGGAGCATCTCGAGGCGGCGATCCAGGAAGCCTACGATGCCGGTCTCCTCGGCAAGAACGCCTGCGGCTCGGGCTGGGACTTCGATCTCTATGTCCATCGCGGCGCCGGCGCCTATATCTGCGGCGAGGAGACGGCGCTACTCGAAAGCCTCGAGGGCAAGAAGGGCATGCCGCGGCTGAAGCCGCCATTCCCGGCCGGCGCCGGCCTCTACGGCTGTCCGACGACGGTCAACAACGTCGAATCGATCGCCGTTGCGCCGACCATCCTGCGTCGCGGCGCGAGCTGGTTCTCGAGCTTCGGCCGTCCCAACAACACCGGCACCAAGCTCTTCTGCATCTCCGGCCACGTGAACAAGCCGTGCAATGTCGAGGAGGCGATGAGCATCCCGATGCGCGAGCTGATCGAGAAGCATGCCGGCGGCGTGCGCGGCGGCTGGGCCAATCTTCTGGCGGTCATCCCGGGCGGTGCCTCGGTACCGCTTCTGCCCAGGGAGATCTGCGACACGGTCCTGATGGATTTCGACGCGCTCAAGGACCAGAAATCCGGCCTCGGCACGGCGGCTGTCATCGTCATGGACAAGTCGACCGACATCATCAAAGCGATCGCGCGGCTCTCCTACTTCTACAAGCACGAAAGCTGCGGCCAGTGCACGCCCTGCCGCGAGGGCACGGGCTGGATGTGGCGCGTCATGGAGCGCATGGTGGTGGGCGATGCGCGTATCGAGGAGATCGATGCGCTGGAGGACGTCACCAAGCAGGTCGAAGGCCACACGATCTGCGCCCTGGGCGACGCCGCCGCCTGGCCGATCCAGGGTCTCATTCGCCACTTCCGACCGGAGATGGAGCGCCGCATCCGGGCGCGCACCCGACAGCTCGCGGCCGAGTAGGGGCAGGAGCAGGCAATGCCCAAGATGAAGATCGACAACGTCGAGATCGAGGTGCCGGCCGGCATCACGGTCCTCCAGGCCTGCGAGATGGCCGGCGTCGAGATTCCGCGCTTCTGCTATCACGAGCGTCTGTCGATCGCCGGCAACTGTCGCATGTGTCTGGTCGAGCAGGAAAAGGCGCCCAAGCCCATCGCCTCCTGCGCCATGCCGGTGGCCGAGGGCATGGTCATCAAGACCAACACGCCGATGGTCAAGAAGGCGCGCAACGGCGTGATGGAATTCCTGCTGATCAACCACCCGCTCGATTGTCCGATCTGCGACCAGGGCGGGGAGTGCGACCTGCAGGACCAGGCGATGGCCTTCGGCTTCGACCGCAGCCGCTATCTCGAGAACAAGCGTGCGGTGCCGGACAAGGAGCTGGGCCCACTGGTCAAGACCTCGATGAACCGCTGTATCCACTGCACGCGCTGCATCCGCTTCGCGACGGAAGTGGCGGGCGTGGAGGAGCTCGGCGCCACAGGCCGTGGCGAGGGCATGGAGGTCACGACCTATGTCGAGCATACGCTCACCAGCGAGCTCTCCGGCAATCTGGTCGATCTCTGCCCGGTCGGCGCGCTGACGTCGAAGCCTTATGCCTACGAGGCCCGCTCGTGGGAGCTGCGCAAGACCGAGTCGGTCGACGTGCTGGATGCGCTCGGCGCCAACATTCGTGTCGACACGCGCGGCGCCGTCGTGATGCGGGTCCTGCCTCGGCTCAACGACGACGTGAACGAGGAGTGGATCGGCGACAAGACGCGCCATGCCATCGATGGTCTGCGCTATCAGCGTCTCGACCGGCCTTACGTCCGCAAGCAAGGCAAGCTCGCCCCGGCCACCTGGAACGAGGCCTTTGCGGCGATCGCCGGCAAGCTCGATGGCCTGGACGGCAAGAAGATCGCCGCGATCGTGGGCGATCAGTGCGACGCCGAGGCGATGGTGGCGCTCAAGGACCTGATGGCGGCCCTCGGCTCGCCCAACGTCGACTGTCGCCAGGACGGCGCCAAGCTCGAAGCGGGCGCGCGCGCCGGCTACATCTTCAACCCCGGCATCCGCGGCATCGACCAGGCCGACGCCATCCTGCTGGTCGGCACCAATCCACGGCTCGAGTCGCCGGTGCTGAACGCGCGCATCCGCAAGCGCTACCTATCGGGCCGCTGCGCCATTGCGAGCATCGGGCCGATGGCGGACCTTACCTACGCCGTCGAGCGTCTCGGAGCCGGGCCGGCGACGCTGCGCGAGCTGGTCGACGGCAAGGTCGGCTTTTTCGAACGACTCAACGCGGCGAAGAACCCGCTGATCGTCGTCGGCATGGGCGCGCTTGCACGCGAAGACGGCGCGGCGGTCCTGGCGCTCGCGCGCGATCTTGCCGAGAAGGTGAATGCGGTGCGCGACGACTGGAACGGCTTCGCCGTCCTGCACACGGCGGCGGCGCGCGTCGGCGGCCTCGATCTCGGCCTGGTGCCGGGCGACGGCGGCCGGGACGTGGCAGGCATCCTCGACGGCGCGCGGGCCAAGGCGATCGAGGTCGTCTATCTTCTGGCCGCCGACGAGATCGACACCCAGAAGCTCGGCAAGGCATTCGTGATCTACCAGGGGCACCACGGCGATGCCGGCGCCCACCGGGCTGACGTGATCCTGCCCGGGGCGGCCTACACCGAGAAGCCTGGCACCTACGTGAACACCGAGGGCCGCGTGCAGCTTGGTCGCCGTGCCTGCTTCCCGCCCGGCGAGGCGCGTGAGGATTGGGCGATCCTGCGTGCGCTGTCGGAGCGCCTGGGCAAGACGTTGCCCTACGACTCCCTCGACCAGGTGCGGGCGCGGCTGGTCGCCGTCAACCGCAGCTTCGCCGCGCTCGACCAGCAGGCGGCCGGCGGCTGGGGTGCGTTCGGCAAGCCGGGCCCGACGACGGACGCGGCTTTCGCCTCGCCCATCGCCAACTACTACATGACGTGCCCGATCAGCCGCGCCTCGCGGACCATGGCCGAATGCATGGCTTCGCGGCAGCAGGTCCTGGCGGCGGAGTAGGGGCATGTACGCCGATCTGGTTCGTTTCTTCACCGTCAACTGGCTGGGCCAGGCGATCGTCATCCTGGCCGAGTGCCTTCTGGTGACGGTGCCGCTCTTGTTGGCCGTGGCCTACATGACCTATGCCGACCGCAAGATCTGGGCCTCGATGCAGCTCCGCCGCGGCCCCAACGTCGTGGGCCCGCTCGGCCTCCTGCAGCCGATAGCGGACGGCCTGAAGCTGGTGCTGAAGGAGACGATCGTCCCGTCGAGCGCCAATACGGTGCTGTTCCTGATCGCGCCCATGATCACCTTCATGACGGCGCTGATCGCCTGGGCGGTCGTGCCGTTCAGCGACGGCTGGGTGATCGCCGACATCAATGTCGGCATCCTCTACCTCTTCGCCATCTCCTCGCTCGGCGTCTACGGCATCATCATCGCCGGCTGGGCGTCGAACTCCAAGTACGCGTTCCTCGGCGCCCTGCGGTCGGCCGCGCAGATGGTGTCCTACGAGGTGTCGATCGGCTTCGTGCTGGTCACCGTGCTGCTGTGCGTCGGCTCGCTCAACCTGACGAAGGTCGTGCTGGCGCAGTCGGGCTGGTTCTGGAACTGGTTCTGGCTGCCGCTCCTGCCGATGTTCGTGATCTTCTTCGTCTCGGCGCTGGCCGAGACCAACCGCACGCCGTTCGACCTGCCGATGTCGGAAGCGGAGCTCGTGCAGGGGTTCCAGACCGAGTATTCGTCGATACCCTTCGCCCTGTTCTTCCTCGGCGAGTACGCGAACATGATCCTGCTGTCGGCCATGGGCGCGGTGCTGTTTCTCGGCGGCTGGATGTCGCCCATCCCCTACGCGCCGTTCACCTGGATTCCGGGCCTCGTCTGGTTCGCGCTCAAGATCGCGTTCCTGCTGTTCGTCTTCAGCTGGAGCAAGGGAACGCTGCCGCGTTATCGCTACGATCAGCTCATGCGCCTGGGCTGGAAGGTCTTCCTGCCGATCTCGCTGGGATGGGTCGTCCTCACCGCCGCCGTGCTGCAGTTCGGCGGCTGGGTCCCCGGAACATAGGGAGATCGCTGATGGCTTCTCTCGACCGCACCGCCCGATCTTTCCTCCTGTCGGAGGTGGTTTCGGGCTTCCTGCTCACACTGAGGTACATGTTCAAGCCCAAGGTGACGGTCAACTATCCGTACGAGAAAGGCCCGCTCAGCCCGCGCTTCCGCGGCGAGCATGCGCTGCGCCGCTATCCCAACGGCGAGGAGCGCTGCATCGCCTGCAAGCTTTGCGAAGCCATCTGCCCCGCGCAGGCGATCACCATCGAGGCCGAGCCGCGCGAGGATGGCAGCCGCCGGACCACGCGCTACGACATCGACATGACCAAGTGCATCTATTGCGGTCTCTGCCAGGAAGCCTGCCCGGTCGATGCGATCGTCGAGGGGCCGAACTTCGAGTTCTCGACCGAGACGCGCGAGGAGCTGATGTACAACAAGGAGAAGCTGCTCGCGAACGGCGACCGCTGGGAGAGCGAGATCGCGGCAAATCTCCAGGCCGACGCGGCGTACCGGTAGCCGGAGCGGGGGAAGAAACATGCTGCTCCAGGCGCTGGCCTTCTACGTCTTCGCGTTCGTCACCATGGCGTCCGGCGCCATGGTCGTCGTGTCGCGCAATCCGATCTACTCCGTCCTGTTCCTGATCCTCGCCTTCTTCAATGCTGCCGCTCTGTTCCTGCTGATCGGCGCCGAATTCATCGCGATGATCCTGATTATCGTCTATGTCGGCGCCGTCGCGGTGCTGTTCCTGTTCGTCGTCATGATGCTCGACATCAACATCGCCAAGCTGCGCGCCGGCTTTCTCAAGTACCTGCCGATCGGCGCGTTGATCGGCGCGGTGCTGCTCGCCGAGATCCTGTTTGCGCTCGGCGTGTTCGGCGGCGGTTCGGCGACGATCGCGGCGCTCGACCAGGCCGGCGCCCATGTCGGTGCGGTCGAGAACACGCGGGCGATCGGCCAGGTGCTCTACACGCAGTACTTCTACCTGTTCCAGGCGGCCGGCGTGGTGCTGCTCGTGGCCATGATCGGGGCGATCGTGCTGACCTTGCGGCGCCGGCCCGGCGTGCGGCGGCAGCGCATCAGCGAGCAGCTGTTCCGGCCCAAGGAGGAGACGATCACGGTCGTCAAGGTGCCGACCCGGGGAGGCGTGTCATGACGATCGGCCTCGGGCACTACCTGTTCGTCGCCGCCGTGCTTTTCACCTTCGGCGTGCTGGGCATCTTCCTCAACCGCAAGAACGTCATCATCATCCTGATGTGCGTCGAGCTCATGCTGCTCGCCGTGAATATCAACCTGGTGGCCTTCTCGGCGTTCCAGGGAAACGTCATAGGCCAGGTCTTCGCGATGCTCGTGCTCACCGTGGCGGCGGCGGAAGCCGCGATCGGGCTTGCCATCCTCGTCGTCTACTTCCGCAATCGCGGCACCGTCGAGGTCGAAGATATCAACGCGATGAAGGGCTAGAGGCCGGGGACGCATCATGGATCTTGCCATCAAGCTCATCGTCTTCCTGCCTCTGGTCGCCGCAGCGATCGCCGGCCTTTTCTGCCGGGTGATCGGCGATCGACCGGCCCAGACAGTCACCTGCGCCGCGCTCCTGATCGCGGCGGCACTGTCGGTCTTCATCTTCGTCCGCGTCGGCTTCGGGCCGGAGGACGGCAAGATGATGGTCGTGAAGCTGTTCGACTGGATCGGCTCGGGATCGTTCGAGGTTTCCTGGTCTCTGCGCGTCGACACGCTCACCGCGGTGATGCTGATCGTGGTGACCGGCGTGTCGTCGATGGTGCACGTCTATTCTGTCGGCTACATGGCCGATGATCCGTCGATCCCGCGCTTCATGTCGTACCTGAGCCTCTTCACCTTCTTCATGCTGATGCTGGTGACGTCGGACAACCTGGTGCAGCTCTTCTTCGGCTGGGAAGGGGTGGGGCTCGCGTCGTACCTGCTGATCGGCTTCTGGTACGATCGTCCGTCGGCCAATGCCGCCGCCATCAAGGCCTTCATCGTGAACCGCGTCGGCGACTTCGGCTTCGCCCTGGGCATCGCGGCGGTCTGGATGCTGTCGGGCTCGATCGGCTTCCAGGAGATCTTTGCCAAGGGCCCCGACATGGCCCAGATGCGCATCCAGTTCCTCGGCATGGACCTGCCGGCACTGGAAACGGCCTGCATCCTGCTGTTCGTCGGCGCCATGGGCAAGTCGGCCCAGCTCGGCCTGCACACCTGGCTGCCGGACGCCATGGAAGGTCCGACGCCGGTTTCCGCCCTGATCCATGCCGCCACCATGGTGACCGCCGGCGTCTTCATGGTGTGCCGCCTGTCGCCGCTGTTCGAGCTGGCGCCGGTCGCGTCGCAGGTGGTGACGCTGATCGGCGCGGCGACCGCCTTCTTCGCCGCCACCATCGGCCTCACCCAGTTCGACATCAAGCGGGTGGTCGCCTATTCGACCTGCAGCCAGCTCGGCTACATGTTCTTCGCCGCGGGCGTCGGCGCCTATTCGGCGGCGATGTTTCACCTGATGACGCACGCTTTCTTCAAGGCGCTGCTGTTCCTGGGCTCGGGCTCGGTGATCACCTGCCTGCATCACGAGCAGGACATGCGCAAGATGGGCGGTGTCAAGGAGAAGGCGCCGCAGACCTTCTGGCTGATGTGGATCGGCACGCTCTCGCTCTCCGGCATCGGCGTGCCCTTCATCCTCGGCCACGGCATCGGCTTCGCCGGCTTCCACTCGAAGGACTCGATCCTGGAAGCGGCCTACGGGGCGGGCACCGACGTCGGCTACATCGCCTATTGGCTCGGCATCGTCGGCGCCTTCATGACCGCCTTCTATTCGACACGCCTGATGTTTCTGACCTTCTACGGCAAGTACCGCGGCGACCATCACACCTGGGAGCACGCCCACGAATCGCCGGCGGTGATGCTGGTCCCGCTCTACGTGCTTGCGGTTGGCGCGCTGGCGGCCGGCTTCGTCGCCTATCCGTGGTTCGTCGGGGGTGACTGGGAGCACTTCTGGGCGACCTCGATCGCCGTCAAGGCGACCGAGGAGATCCTGCACCACATGCATGCGGTGCCGACCTGGAGCTCGCTCCTGCCGCTCGTGATGGGCCTGGCCGGCATCGCGCTCAGCTACGTCTACTATCTCGTGCGGCCGGATCTTCCGGGCAAGACGATCGCGACCTTCAACGGCCTGTACCAGCTCTTCTACAACAAGTGGTATTTCGACGAGATCTACGATGCGATCTTCGTCCGGCCGGCGCTCGCGATCGGTCGCACCTTCTGGAAGAAGGGCGATGGCGCCCTGATCGACGGCCTGGGCCCGGACGGCATCGCCGCGCGCTCGCGCGACATGGCGGCCGCGCTCAGCCGCTTCCAGAGCGGCTATCTCTACCACTATGCGTTCGCCATGCTGGTCGGGGTGGCGGCGGCCGTGACCTACTTCAGCTGGCCGAGGTAGGGACGATGTCGAGCTGGCCGATCCTGTCGCTTGTGACGTTCCTGCCGCTGGTGGGAGCATTGTTCTGTCTTGTCGTCAACGGCCCGAAGGAGGCCGTCGATCGCAACTGCCGCAGCGCCGCCCTGATCACCTCCCTGGTGACGTTCATCCTTTCGCTCGTCCTGTGGGGTGAGTTCGATGCCGCCAAGCCCGGCTTCCAGTTCGAGGAGAAGCTCGCCTGGATTCCGTCGCTCAACATCGGCTACCACATGGGGATCGACGGCATCTCGCTGTTCTTCGTGCTGCTGTCGACCTTGCTGACGCCGATCTGCGTCCTCTCCAGCTGGGAAGCGGTCCAGACCCGTGTCAAGGAATACATGATCGCGTTCCTCGTGCTCGAGACCTTCATGGTCGGCATGTTCTGCGCGCTCGATCTCGCCCTGTTCTACGTCTTCTTCGAGGGCGTGCTGATCCCGATGTTCCTGATCATCGGCGTCTGGGGCGGCCAGCGGCGCGTCTACGCCGCCTTCAAGTTCTTCCTCTACACGCTGCTGGGCTCGGTGCTGATGCTGCTGGCGATCATCGCCATCTACTGGCAGATCGGCACGACCGACCTGCCGACGGCGTTCGAGAAGCTCGATCTGCCGTTCCAGTGGCAGTTCTGGCTGTGGCTGGCCTTCTTCGCGTCCTTCGCGGTCAAGATACCGATGTGGCCGGTCCATACCTGGCTTCCGGATGCGCATGTGGAGGCGCCGACCGCCGGCTCCGTCATCCTGGCGGCCATCCTCCTGAAGATGGGCGGCTACGGCTTCATCCGCTTCTCGGTGACGCTGATGCCCGAAGCGACGCAGTACTTCGCGCCGCTGATCTTCGGGTTGAGCGTGATTGCCATTATCTACACCTCGTTGGTCGCGCTGGTGCAGGAGGACATGAAGAAGCTGATCGCCTATTCGTCGATCGCCCACATGGGCTTCGTCACGATCGGCATCTACGTCATGAACATGCAGGCGGTGCAGGGCTCGATCTTCCAGATGCTGAGCCACGGCATCGTGTCGGCGGCGCTCTTCCTCTGCGTCGGCGTGATCTACGACCGCATGCATACGCGCGAGATCGCCGCTTATGGGGGCCTCGTGCACCGCATGCCGCGCTATGCCTTCGTCTTCATGTTCTTCACGCTCGCGAGCGTCGGGCTGCCGGGCCTGTCGGGTTTCGTCGGCGAGTTCCTGGTCATTGTTGGCACCTTCAAGGCCAACACCTGGGTCGCCTTCCTTGCCACGACCGCGCTGATCACCGGCGCGGCCTACGCGCTGTGGCTCTACCGCAAGATCATCTTCGGCGAGCTGACCAAGGCCTCGCTGAAGGCCATCCTGGACATGAACCGCCGCGAGATCGCGGTTTTCCTGCCGCTGGTCCTGATCACCCTGTGGATGGGGATCTATCCCGCCTCGTTTCTCGATCCGATGGCACCGGCCGTCGACAAGCTGATCGGCGACTACAACGCGGCCATCAAGCTCGCGCACACGGCCTCGGCAAGGCCGTGAGCGGCGGGGAGTGACGAACATGCCCATCGGTCTCGAATCCTGGACGCTGGCCCGGCCGGAAATCTTCCTGGCGGCGGTGACGGCGCTGCTGCTGGCCTATGGCGTGCTGCGCGGCGAGGGCTCGGCGCCATTCGTCGCCGCCGCGACCACGGTAGCGCTGCTGGTGACCGCGGTGCTGATCTTCGTGCCCTATCGCGAGGGCACCGCTTTCGCCTCGCTCTTCGTCGTCGACCGGCTGACGGGAACGATGAAAGCGCTGATGCTGGTGGGCGCGGCGATCTCCATCCCGATGTCGCAGACCTACTTCGAGCGCGTGAGGGTCTGGCGCTTCGAGTATCCGATACTTGTGGCGTTGTCGGCGCTCGGCATGATGCTGATGATCTCGGCCAACGACCTGATGTCGCTCTATGTCGGGCTGGAGCTGCAGTCGCTGGCGCTGTACGTGATCGCCGCCTTCCAGCGCGACACGTTGCGCTCGACCGAGGCGGGCGTGAAGTACTTCGTCCTGGGCTCGGTGGCGTCGGGCATGCTGCTGTTCGGCGCCTCGCTGATCTATGGTTTCTGCGGCGGGACGGCCTTCGTGCGGATCTCGGAGGCGCTGCTCGACGGCAAGGCGGCCGAGCTCGGCGCCGTGATCGGGCTCGTCTTCGTCGTGGCGGGGCTTGCCTTCAAGATCGCAGCGGTGCCCTTCCACATGTGGACGCCGGACGTCTACGAGGGTGCGCCCACGCCGGTGACTGCCTTCTTCGCCGTGGCGCCCAAGATCGCGGCGATCTCGCTCACCGTCTCGGTGCTGATGGGGCCATTCAAGCCACTGTTCGCGGAGTGGCAGCAGATTATCGTGGTCGTGTCCGTGCTCTCCATGGCGCTGGGGGCCTTCGCCGCGCTGCGCCAGCCCAACATCAAGCGTCTGATGGCCTATTCGTCCATCAGCAACGTCGGCTATATCCTCCTGGGTGTGGCGAGCGGCACCGAGAAGGGCATCCAGTCGATGGTGTTCTATCTCGCGGTCTACATGGTCATGACGCTGGGTGCCTTTGCCGTCATCCTGCTGATGAAGCGCCGCGACATCATGGTGGAGAACGTGTCCGACCTCGCCGGTCTCGGCCGCACCCAGCCGATGATGGCCTTTGCCATGCTGATCCTGATGTTTTCGCTGGCTGGCATTCCCCCGCTCGCAGGCTTCTGGGCGAAGCTCTACATCTTCATGGCCGCGATCGAAGCGAAGCTCTTCTGGCCGGCGGTGCTGGGCGTGCTCGCCTCGGTCGTGGCGTCCTACTACTATCTGCGGATCGTCAGGGCGATGTATTTCGACGAACCGGCCGAGGCCCTCGACCGCATGACGTTCGGCGCCAACCGCGCCGTGGCGCTGGCGGCGGCATTCCTCGTTGCGATCTTCTCGTTCGCGCCGCAGCCGCTCAGCGCGGTCGCGGCGGCGGCCGCCAAGGGCCTGTTCCCGTGACCGCGACGCCCGTCCTGCCGGACGGGTGGACGCTGGTCGCGCTACAGAGCGTCGGCAGCACCAACGACGAAGCCGCGCATCTTGCCGACAATGGCGCACCGGAAGGCACCGTCGTGTGGGCGCGCGAGCAGACCGGCGGGCGCGGCCGGCGCGGGCGCCGCTGGGCGTCGCCAGTCGGAAACCTCTACAGCTCGACCATTCTGCGGCCGGCCTGCCCGGCGCAGCGTGCGGCGGAGCTGGGCTTCGTGGCCGCGCTCGCCGCCGCCGACATCGTGCCGCCCGAACGTTCGGTGCGGGTGAAATGGCCGAACGATGTCCTGGTCGACGGCGGCAAGGTGGCCGGCATCCTGCCGGAAAGCGCCATCGGCCAGGACGGCAAGGCCGAGCACGTGGTGATGGGCATCGGCGTCAATGTCGGCTTCGCGCCGCAACTGCCCGAGATGCGCTATCCGTCAGCGATGCTGGGCGGGTCGGTCGAGGGGGCGCTGGAGAAGCTCGTCACTGCGCTGGCGGTGCGCCTCGGGCAATGGCGCCGTGAGGGCTTCGAATCGATCCGCGCCGATTGGCTTGCCAGGGCAGGGCCGATCGGACTCGAGGTCGATGTGAGGCTCGGCACGGAGCTGGTGCGCGGCCGTTTCGGCGGCATCGACCACGACGGCGCGCTGCTGCTGGACACGCCGGCCGGTCCGCGCAAGATCGTCGCGGGTGAACTGCTGGGCCGGGCGGCCTGAAGGAGACAGTCGTGCTGCTCGTCATCAACGCCAACAACACCAACGTCAAATTCGGAGTCATCGACGGCGACAAGATCGTCGGCGAATGGCGCCAGCACACCTCGGCGATGCGTACGGCCGACGAGCACGCGGTCTGGCTGTTCCAGCTCCTGGCGATGGAAGGGATCGAGCCGAGCTCGATCACCGAAGCCGTCATCGCCAGCGTCGTGCCGCAGGCCACCTTCAACCTGCGGCGGCTGTGCACGCGCTATTTCGAGTGCACCCCCCTTGTCCTGGGCGATCCCAACATTTCCTACGGCATCAAGATCAAGGGCCAGGGCGCCGGCGCGGACCGCATCTGCAATACGATCGGCGCCGCCATCCTGTTTCCGAGGACGCCGATGATCGTGGTCGATTTCGGGACCGCCACCACGTTCGATGTCGTCGACGAGGAGGGAAGCTACTGCGGCGGCGTCATCGCCCCTGGCATCAATCTCAGCATCGAGGCGCTGGTGAACGCGACCGCCCTGCTGCCGCGGATCGTCGTCGAGAAACCGGTCAACGTCATCGGCACCAACACCGTGGAATGCATGCATTCCGGCGTGTTCTGGGGCTATGTCGGGCTGATCGAGGGGATCGTGCAGCGCATCCGGACCGAGTTCGGCCGACCGATGCGTGTGATCTCCACCGGCGGCCTCGCGCCCGTGTTCGACGGCGCCACGACGGTGATCGAGCAGATCGTGCCGGACATCACCGCGCGTGGCCTGATCGAGATCTATCGGCGCAACCGCAAATGACCGTTCCCGGCGCCGACGAGCTCCTGTTCCTTGCCCTGGGCGGAGCGGGCGAGATCGGCATGAACCTCAACCTCTACGGCCACGCCGGCAAATGGCTGATGGTCGATCTCGGCATCGCCTTCGGCGACGACACGATGCCGGGCATCGACGTCGTGATGCCCGATCCCGCCTTCATCGAGGAGCGGCGGGACGACTTGGCCGGCATCGTCCTGACGCACGCGCACGAGGACCATCTGGGGGCAGTAGCCGATCTCTGGCCGCGCCTCCGGGCGCCGGTCTATGCCACGCCCTTCGCCGCCTCTGTGCTGCGCCGCAAGCTGGCGGAGGCCGCCCTGACGGATGCAGTGCCGGTCACCGAGATCGCATTGGGAGCAAAATTCACGGTCGCTCCGTTCGAGCTCGAGATGATCACCATGACCCACTCGATTCCCGAGCCGAATGCACTCGCCATTCGGACCGGGCTCGGCACCGTCTTCCACACCGGCGACTGGAAGATCGACCCGGAGCCGCTGCTCGGCGAGACGACGGACGAGGCGACGCTGAAGCGCATCGGCGAGGAGGGCGCGCTCGCCATGGTGTGCGACAGCACCAATGTCTTCGTCGAGGGCGAGGCGGGGTCGGAGGCGACGGTGCGCGCCAACCTCGAAAAGCTGGTGAAGGCACGCAAATGCCGCGTCGCCGTGACGTGCTTTGCCTCGAACGTCGCGCGCGTCGAGAGCATCGCCAAGGCGGCGGTCGCCGCCGGCCGCCATCCGGTGCTGGCCGGCAGGGCGGTGCAGCGCATGGTCGAGGCGGCGCAGGAGTGCGGCTACCTGCTCGATTTCCCCGAATGCGTGCCCGAGCGCGACGCGGGCTGTCTGCCGCGCGACAAGGTCCTCTACATCTGCACCGGCAGCCAGGGCGAGTCGCGCGCCTCGATGGCCAAGATCGCCAACGGCGAGCACCGCGATATCGTGCTGGAGGCGGGCGACACCGCCGTCTTCTCCTCGCGCGTCATTCCCGGCAACGAGCGCGCGGTCGGACGCCTGCAGAACGAGCTGCTGGCGCGCGGTGTCGAGGTGGTCACCGACAAGGATGTCGACATCCATGTCTCGGGCCATCCCGCGCGCGACGAGCTGGTCCGGGTCTACCAGTGGGTGCGGCCCAGGATCGCCGTGCCGGTGCATGGCGAGATCCGCCATATGGTGGAGCACGCCAGCCTCGCGAAGGCCTGCCAGGTGCCAGAGACGGTGCTGGCGCCGAACGGCACGCTGGTGCGCCTGGCGCCCGGCCCGGCGACGATCGTCGATCATGTCCATGCCGGCCGGTTGGCGCGCGACGGCGATGTGGTGGCTCCGGTGGAAGGGGAGGCCCTGCGCGAGCGGCGCAAGCTCCTCTGGAACGGGTCGGCGTCGGCCACGCTGGTCATCGACTCGCAAGGCCGGCCGGTCGCATCGCCCAAAGTCTCGCTGCGCGGGATCGCCGACACCGAGGGCGAGCTCATCCAGGCGGCCGTGACGGCGCTCGAGGAGATGTTGGCCGATTTGAATGCGGCCGAGCGCCGCGACGACGACCGGATCGAGGAGGCGGCACGTCAGTCGGTGCGGCGCGTCGTGCGCGCGCATCTCGGCAAGAAGCCATTGACGGACGTGCACATCGTCCGCATCTAAACTTCGAGACGACGGAGACCCGAGAATGATCGGACGCCTCAATCATATCGCCATTGCCGTGCCCGACCTGGGCAAGGCGGCGGAGCTTTATCGCACCGTGATGGGGGCAAAAGTGAGCGCGCCCAAGGCCCAGCCGGCGCACGGCGTCACCGTGGTGTTCGTCGAGCTGCCCAACACGAAGATCGAGCTGCTGCACCCGCTGGGCGAGAAGTCGCCGATTGCGAACTTCCTGGCGCGCAATGCAGACGGCGGCATTCACCACGTCTGCTACGAGGTGGAGGACATCTACGCGGCCCGCGACAAGCTCAAGGCGGGAGGCGCGCGCGTGCTGGGCGACGGCGAGCCCAAGATCGGCGCGCACGACAAGCCGGTGCTGTTCCTGCATCCGAAGGACTTCACCGGTACGCTGATCGAGCTCGAACAGGTCTGAGGCGGCCATGGATTGGGCGACCGGCATCATGGTCTACCTCGTGGTCTGGTGGATCATGCTGTTCGCGGTCCTGCCGCTCGGCGTCCGCCGGGTCGAGAATCCGGGGCCGGGGCAGGATCGCGGTGCGCCCGAGAATCCCCAGATCCTGCGCAAGGTGGTCATAACGTCGCTGGTCGCGGCCGTGGTGTGGATCGGATTCTACTTCCTGCACCAGGCAGACATTTTCAATTTCCGCCAATGGGCCGACAAATATTGAGCGGTTTCAGGAAAGCCGGCTAACTCTTTGAAAAGAAAACGGCGGGCTTTCACCCGCCGCTTCTTCAACCCCGAAACTCGTAGTCTGGCGGCTTAAGCCGCTCTCCTCCCTAAACTCGGACGGTGCCCAAGCCTCCGCCTCTGTAGCCCGTCAACTTTGCTTTGCCAAGACCTTTTCTTTCGATGGCGGGGGCTTGACGGAATGATTGTTATGAGATTGGCCGAGACCAAAACAAGCAAATGTCCGCCTCCGCCGTTTGACTATCCGATGACCAGATACTTGATCACGAACAGGACCGCGAGAATGCCGACGGCGGGATGGATGTCGCGGAATTTTCCGGCGACGAGCTTGATGCCGGCGTAGGAGATGAAGCCGAAGGCGATGCCTTCGGCGATGGAGAAGGTGAAAGGCATGGCGATCGCCGTGATCACCGCCGGGGCCGCCTCGGTGATGTCGTTCCATTCGATCTCCGTCAAGCCGCGCGCCATGAGGCAGGCGACATAGAGGAGGGCGGGCGCCGTCGCATAGGCCGGAATGGAACCCGCGAGGGGCGCCATGAAGAGCGCCAGCAGGAAGAGCACGCCGACAGTCACGGCAGTGAGGCCCGTGCGGCCGCCCTCGTTGATGCCCGAGGCGCTCTCGATATAGCTGGTCGTGGTCGACGTGCCGATCGCGGCGCCGATCATGGCCGCGGCGCTGTCGGACATCAGCGCGCGCTTGAGGCGTGGCACGGTGCCGTCGGGCCGCATGAATCCGCCGCGATGGGCGAGGGCGATCAGTGTCCCGGTGTTGTCGAACAGATCGACGAACAGGAAGGCGAAGACCACCGTCACCAGCCCGACCTTCAAGGCGCCGCCCAGGTCCATTTGAAGCAGCACCGGCGCGATGGAGGGCGGCGTGTCGAAGATGCCGCCAAATTTCTGGTAGCCGGCGATGACGGAGATGGCCGTCACAGCCAGGATGCCGATGATGACGCCGCCCAGCACACGGCGATGCTCCAGGGCCACGATCAGGGCGAAGCCCAGCGCCGCCATCAGCACCGGCCAGCTCGCGAGCTGGCCGTGGGTGACGAGCGTGGCCTGGTTGCCGACGACGATGCCGGCATTCTTCAGCGCGATCAGGGCCAGGAACAGGCCGATGCCGGCGGCAATCGCCATCTTCAGCGACTTCGGGATGGCGTTGACGATCCATTCCCGGATCGGCAGCACGCTGATCAGGAAGAAGATCACGCCGGAGAGGAAGACGCATCCCAGAGCGACCTGCCAGCTGTAGCCCATGCCGCCGACCACGCCGAAGGCGAAGTAGGCGTTCAACCCCATGCCCGGGGCCAGCGCGATCGGGTAGTTGGCGACGAAGGCCATCAGGAAGCAGCCGATGGCGGCGGCGACGCAGGTCGAGACGAACACCGCGTCTACCGGCATCTTCGCGAGCCCCAGGATCTGCGGGTTGACGAAGATGATATAGGCCATGGTCAGGAAGGTCGTGATCCCGGCCACGATCTCCGTCCGCACGTTCGTGTTGTTTTCGTGCAGCCTGAAGAGCCGTTCGAGCATTGTGCATCTCCCCCGAGAACGAGGGCAGTGTGCGGGCATTGGCCTGTGCAAAACCAGTCGCAGGGGCGGGACGTTTGCCTTTGGAAGGCCCGTTCCCTACAGTCCGCCGCCATCCCCGGCAGCCTGAGCGAGGACCGATCCAGCATGCGCATGAGCCAGTATTTCCTGCCGACCCTGAAGGAGACCCCGGCGGAAGCGCAGATCGTTTCGCACCGTCTGATGCTGCGGGCCGGGCTGATCCGTCAGACCAGCGCCGGCATCTACGCCTGGCTGCCTCTCGGCTTCCGGGTGCTGAAGAACATCGAGCGTATCGTCCGCGAGGAGCAGGATGCGTCGGGCGCGCAGGAAGTGCTGATGCCGACCATCCAGTCCGCGGACCTGTGGCGTGAAAGCGGACGATACGATGCCTACGGTCCCGAGATGCTGCGCATCAAGGACCGTCACGATCGCGAGATGCTGTTCGGGCCGACCAACGAGGAGATGATCACCGTGCTCTTCCGCGACGGCGCGAAGAGCTATCGCGATCTGCCGAAGAACCTCTATCACATCCAGTGGAAGTTCCGGGACGAGGTGCGGCCGCGCTTCGGGGTCATGCGCGGGCGCGAGTTCCTGATGAAGGACAACTACTCGTTCGACCTCGACAAGGCCGGTGCGGTCCGCTCCTACAACAAGATGTTCGTGGCCTATCTGCGCACCTTCGCACGCATGGGCCTGAAGGCGATCCCCATGCGGGCCGACACGGGCCCGATCGGCGGCGATCTCAGCCATGAGTTCATCGTGCTGGCGGACACCGGGGAGAGCGCGGTGTTCTGCCACAAGGGCTTGGTCGACAAGAATATCCTCAGCCGGAAGATCGATTACGAATCGGACCTGCAGCCGATCGTGAACGAGTGGACGTCGCTCTACGCCGCCACCGACGAGATGCACGACAAGGCGGCTTTCGAGAAGATCCCGGAGGGCGACCGCCTGGCCGCGCGCGGCATCGAGGTCGGCCATATTTTCTACTTCGGGACCAAGTATTCCAAGCCGATGAACGCGGTGGTGACCGGGCCGAACGGCGAGCAGATCACGGTGGAGATGGGATCCTACGGCATCGGCGTCTCGCGCCTGGTGGGCGGCATCATCGAGGCGAGCCACGACGAGGCCGGCATTGTCTGGCCGGAATCGGTGGCGCCGTTCAAGGTGGCGGTCGTCGACCTGAAGCCCGACGACGCCGCGGTCGCGGGTGCCTGCGACAAGCTCTACGAGGCTCTGAGGGCCGGCGGCATCACCGTGCTGCACGACGATCGCGACCTGCGGCCGGGCGCCAAGTTCGCCGACATGGACCTGATCGGCACGCCCTGGCAGGTGATCGTGGGCCCGAAGGGGCTGGCGGCGGGCAAGGCCGAGCTGAAGAACCGCAAGACGGGCAATCGCGAGGAGCTGCCGGTCAACGAGGTCGTGGCCACCCTGTCGGCTCGTCTCGGCTAGGTGACGGAGGCTCCGATCAAGGCCTCGGTGCTGAGCGCGACAGGAATCGTGTCGTCCCGAGCGCAGCGAGGGATCTTTGGCTGGCGCCGATCAAGGATCCCGCGCCTGGCTCGAGACGACACTGATCTGCCTCGCCCGGGATACGCCTGATCATGGCGTTCGCCGCCGTGGAGCGCTTGATCGCGTTCCGCTATCTGCGCGCCCAGCGCGAGGAGGGGTTCATCTCGGTGATCGCGGGCTTCTCGCTCGCCGGGATCGCGCTCGGGGTCGGCACGCTGATCGTCGTGATGGCGGTGATGAACGGCTTTCGCATCGAGATGCTGCGCCAGATGTCCGCCATCAGTGGACAGCTCGGAGTGCAGGGCAATCGCGGTGGGCTCGAGGCGACGCCGGATCTGCTGGCACGCCTCCGGGCGATCCCGGGCGTCGTCTCGGCAACACCATCGGCGGAAGGACAGGTGATCGCGGTCGCGGGAGACAAGGTGCGCGGCGTCATCCTGCGCGGCATGCGGCCCGACGACTTCAGGGCGCGGCTGCCGCTCTCGGCGGCCATCGACGGTCCGCCGGCGGTGCGCGACCGCTACCGCAACCTTTGTCGCGGCGACAGCGGCGACGAGCCGAGCGACTGGGGCTCGCTCAAGGGCTTCGGCGACCAGTTCACAGTGGTGATCGGCCGGCGTCTCGCCGACCTGATGGGACTGAAGGTGGGTGATCGCCTGCAGCTCGTTTCGCCCGTCTCCGTCGCGACGCCGCTCGGCGTCATGCCGCGCTCGGGCAGTGCGCGGGTCAGCGCGATCTTCTGCGCCGGCATGTACGACTACGACGCCAATTTCGTCTACGCGCCGCTGGTCGACGTGCAGCGTCTGCTCGATCTTGGCAACAAGGTGACGACGATCGAGATCTTCGTCGACGAGACGGCCCCGCTCGCGAAGGTGCGCCGCGAGGTGACGCAGGCGGTGGGCCTGCAGGGCTGGGTGTTCGACTGGCTGCAGGCCAACACCGGCTTCTTCTCGGCGATTGCGGCGCAAACCAACGTGATGTTCCTGGTGCTCACCATGATCGTGCTGGTGGCCGCCTTCAACATCGTCTCGAGCCTGGTCATGCTGGTGCGGACCAAGACCGCCGACATTGCCATCCTGCGCACCATGGGCGCGACGCGCGGCGCGATCATGAGGCTCTTCCTGCTCGATGGGCTGACGATCGGCGGCCTCGGCGCGCTGATCGGCGTCGTCCTCGGGCTCGCCTTCGCCGACAACATCGAGGCGATCCGGCAATGGCTGCAGCACACTTTCGGCCTGGTGCTGTTCGACGAGACGCTCTACCTGCTGGCCGAGATGCCGTCGCACATCGAATGGCAGGAAGTCCTTGGAATTGCCCTCATGGCGGTCTTCTTCGCCCTGGTGGCTTCCCTCTATCCGGCGGCGCGCGCCGCACGGCTCGATCCGGTGGAGGGCCTGCGTCGTGAGTGACCGGGCGCAGGCGGCGGTCGAGCGCTGGCTCGCCTGGCGCTACCTCGCGACCCGGCAGCGCGAGGGCTTCGTTTCGGTGATCGCGATCTTCTCGTTGATCGGCGTGGCTCTCGGCGTGGCCACCTTGATCGTGGTGCTGTCGGTCATGGGCGGCTTTCGCCAGGAGCTGATCGGCCGCCTGATCGGCATGAACGGCGACGTCGTCGTCACCGCCCGTAGCGGCATGCTGGAGGCGACGGCGGATCTCGTCGCCGCGCTCGGGCAGGCACCGGGCGTCGAGGCGGTTCGCCTCACGCTCGAGCGCCAGGCCCTGGTCAGCGCGAACGGCCAGACGCGCGGCGCCGTCCTGCGCGGCGTGCGCACCGAGGACCTGCTGTCGCGCGACATCGTCACCAGGAACATCGTGCACGGCGCGGTCGACGGCTTCGGCACGCGGCCGGGCGTGGTGATCGGCGACAGGCTGCGGCAGGCGCTCAACCTGCGGATCGGCGACAAGATCACGATCGTGACGCAGCGGCTTAACGAGACCGGCACGATCGCGCCGCGCTACACCGACTACGAGGTGCTGGCGAGCTTCCTCAGCAAGCGCTACGAGTTCGATTCGAGCTTCGTGTTCCTGCCCTTGTCGATGCTGCAACAGGACCTGGAGTACGGCCCGCACACCGTGAGCTCGATCGACCTCGAGCTGCCCGACCGGGCCAGGGCACCGGAGGTGGCGGCCGCCATCCGCGCATCGCTTCACCGCGACGACCTCAAGGTCGCCGACTGGCAAAGCCTCAATGCGCGTTTCGTCGGCGCGCTCCAGGTCGAGCGCGTGATGATGTTCATCATCCTCAGCCTGATCGTCCTGGTGGCGGCCATGAACGTGGTGGCGAGCTTCACTATGCTGGTGCGGGTGAAGCGCGGCAGCATCTCCATTTTGCGCACCATGGGGGCGGGCACCGGCACCATCGTCCGTGCCTTTTTCATGGCGGCGGCCGGAGTCGGCGTGATCGGAACGGTGGCCGGCACCGCGCTCGGCCTGCTGGTCTGCGCCAACATGCCCGCGATCGGGCGGCTGCTGACCGCGTTGACAGGGGCCGCCGGCTCGGGCGGTGCGGAGGTCGATTTCATCACCTCCATGCCGGTGCGCGTGCAGCCGCTGGAAGTTCTGTCTATTGTTCTGGTGGCGATCCTGCTGTCGCTCGCGGCGGCCGCCTATCCCGCGTGGCGCAGCACCCAAATCGAACCGGTTGAAGGGCTCCGTCATGAGTGAAGGCGCCGGCCTGCTTTCCCTGCACGGAATCGTGCGTACGTTCATCCAGGGCGATCGCCGTCTCGAGGTCCTGCGCGGTGTCACGCTCGACCTGCACGCCGGCGAGATCGTGGCGCTTGTCGGCCAGTCGGGCAGCGGCAAGTCGACCCTGCTGCATATCGCGGGCCTGCTGGAGCGGCCCGACGCGGGGGATGTGATCATCGACGGCCGGTCGGTGCAGGGTTTCGCCGACGGCCCGCGCACCGCGCTGCGCCGCAAGTTCCTCGGCTTCGTCTACCAGTATCACCATCTGCTGCCGGAGTTCTCGGCCCTCGAGAACGTGATGTTGCCGCAGATGCTGAACGGCCTGCCGCGCAGCCAGGCGCGGCTGCGGGCGGCCGAGCTCCTGGCCATGGTGCAGCTCAATGACCGCGCCGACCACCGGCCGGGCCGCCTTTCCGGGGGCGAGCAGCAGCGCGTCGCCATCGCCCGGGCCGTCGCCAATGCGCCGCGCGTGCTGCTGGCCGACGAGCCTACCGGCAATCTCGACTCGGGGACCTCGGACACGGTCTTCCGGCAGTTGCTGACGCTGGTGCGGGAGACGGGCATGGGGGCGCTGATAGCCACCCACAATCCCGAACTGGCCGCCCGCATGGACCGCACGGTGCATCTGAAGGACGGCGTGCTGACCTGAAGTGCGCCTCGCTTTCCACAAGGTTCAGGCGCAATAGTGGACCGTGCCCATCGCCGATTTCGTCCATCTCAAGGTCCGATCCGCCTATTCGCTCACCGAGGGCGCCAACAAGGTCGACAAGATCGTCGCGCTCGCAAAGGAGAACGCGATGCCCGCGGTCGCCGTCACCGACCGCAACAACCTGTTCGGCGCCCTGGAGTTCTCGCAGTACGCCGCCAGCAACGGCGTCCAGCCGATCATCGGCTGCGACCTCGCGATCCGCCGGGCCGAGGAGGGCGGCATCGCCGCGGCCGCAAAGCTGCCGTCCGTCGATTGGCTGACGCTGCTGGTCCAGAGCGAAGCGGGCTACGTCAACCTGATGCGGCTGGTGAGCCGCGCTCATCTCGACTTCAAGACCGGCTCGCTGTCGGCCCTGCCGCTGGAAGAGCTGGAAGGCCACACCGACGGCTTGATCGCCCTGACCGGCAGCATCGGGAGCGCGCTGGGCCGCCTGCTGGCGGCGGGACAGGCGCCGGCGGCGGCGCATCAGCTCGAGCGCCTGCAGAAGATGTTCGAGGCGCGGCTCTATATCGAGCTGCAGCGGCATGGCGAGGAGGCCGAACGGCGCATCGAGGACCCGCTCATCGACCTCGCCTACGACAAGGGGCTGCCGCTCGTCGCCACCAACGATGTGCATTTCCCCAAGGCGGCGATGCACGAGGCGCACGACGTACTGCTCTGCATCGAGCAGGGAGCGCATATCGACGATCCCAACCGCCGCCGGCTTACGCCCGAGCACTACTTCAAGTCGGCGGAAGAGATGCGCAGGCTGTTCGCCGACCTGCCGGAAGCGTGCGACAACACCCTCGTCGTGGCCCGGCGCTGCGCCTATATGCCGGCGCCGCGCAAGCCGATCCTGCCGAGCTACACCAAGCTCCAGGGACGCTCGGAAGGCGAAGCGTTGCGGGCGCTGGCGCGCTCGGGGCTCGACGAGCTCAGGCGGCTGGGGCGGCTTGCGCCGCACATCGACTTCGAGAAGTACGGGGAGCGGCTCGCCTACGAACTCGACATGATCGAGAAGATGGGCTTCGCCGGCTACTTCCTGATCGTGGCCGATTTCATCCAGTGGGCCAAGGACCACGACGTGCCGGTCGGGCCAGGCCGCGGCTCCGGTGCGGGCTCCCTGGTCGCGTGGTCGCTCAAGATCACCGACCTCGACCCGCTGCGCTGGGGCCTGCTGTTCGAACGTTTTCTCAATCCCGAGCGCGTGTCGATGCCGGACTTCGACATCGATTTCTGCCAGGACAAGCGCGACCGCGTCATCCGTTACGTGCGGGACGAGTACGGCCACGATCGCGTCGCCGCCATCATCACCTTTGGCAAGCTGCAGGCGCGTGCGGTGCTGCGCGACGTCGGACGGGTGCTCGGCATGCCCTACGGCCAGGTCGACCGCATCTGCAAGCTGGTGCCGAACAATCCGGCCAATCCGGTCACGCTCGCCAAGGCGCTGGAGACCGAGCAGCTCCTCAAGGACCAATACGAGGCCGACGAGGAGATCAGGCGCCTGATCGACCTCGCGCTGCAGCTCGAAGGTCTCTACCGCAATGCCTCGACGCACGCGGCCGGCGTGGTGATCGGCGACCGGCCGCTCGACGAGCTGGTGCCCCTCTACCGCGACACCGACAACAAGGAGTCCCTGCCTGCCACCCAGTTCAATATGAAGTGGGTCGAGACGGCAGGCCTGGTGAAGTTCGATTTCCTCGGCCTCAAGACGCTCACCGTCATCGAGAAGGCCTGCGACCTGATCGGCCGCGACAGGATCGACATCGCCAAGCTGCCGCTCGACGACCGCAAGACCTTCGAGCTACTGGCCCGCGGCGACGGATCGGGGGTGTTCCAGCTCGAAGGCAACGGGATGCGCGATGTCCTGCGCAAGCTGAAGCCGGACCGCTTCGAGGACATCATCGCCGTCGTCGCGCTCTATCGCCCAGGGCCGATGGAGAACATCCCGAGCTACATCAAGCGCAAGCACGGCGAGGAGACGCCCGACTACCTGCACCCGCTGCTGGAAGGAATCCTGAAGGAGACCTACGGCATCATGATCTACCAGGAGCAGGTGATGCAGATCGCCCAGGTGCTGAGCGGCTACACGCTGGGCGGCGCCGATCTTCTGCGCCGTGCCATGGGCAAGAAGATCAAGTCGGAGATGGACGCCCAGCGCGCCACCTTCATCGAGGGCGCGGAGAAGAACGGCGTCAAGAAGGACAAGGCCTCCTCGATCTTCGACCAGGTCGACAAGTTCGCCGGCTACGGCTTCAACAAGAGCCATGCCGCAGCCTACGCGCTGGTGTGCTACCAGACCGCCTATCTCAAGGCCAATCATCCGGTGGAATTCTTCGCCGCGACGATGACGCTCGACATGGGCAACGTCGAGAAGCTGAACGGCTACCGCCGCGACCTCGACAAGCTCGGCATCGAGCTGCTGCCGCCGGACGTCACCCGCTCCTCGGCCGAGTTCACGGTCGAGGCGACGGCCGACGGCAGGAAGGCGATCCGCTATGCCCTGGCGGCAATCAAGGGTGTCGGCCGCGACGCCATGGCTCGGCTGGTCGCCGAGCGCGAGGCCAGCGGACCGTTCAAGGACCTGTTCGACGTCGCCGAGCGGCTGGACCAGCGGGTGCTGAACAAGCGCCTGGTCGAAAGTCTGGTGAAGGCAGGCGCCTTCGACACGCTGAACAGGAACCGGGCTCAGACCTTCGGCGCCATCGAGGCGCTGCTGCGCCATTCGCAGGCTACCCACGAGGCCCGCGGCAGCAGCCAGAACAACCTGTTCGGTGACGACACGGCGCAGCGTCGCCCGCCGCTGCCGAAGGTCCCGGACTGGGCTCCCATGGAGCGTCTGCAGCACGAGTTCTCGGCGATCGGCTTCTACCTTTCTTCGCATCCGCTGGCGGCCTACGAGCGCAGCCTGCAGCGACTGGGCGTGGTGCGGGCGGCCGATTTGCCGGCCTTGCTGGCGCGCGGCGTGCCCGGGCGCATCAGGCTCGCCGGCACGGTGATCGATCGCATGGAACGCGTGTCGGCCAAGGGCAACCGCTTCGCCTTCGTGCAATGCTCGGACCAGTCGGGGGCGTTCGAGCTCACCTGCTTCAGCGAGGTGCTGAGCAGCAAGCGCCAGCTCCTCGAGGCCGGCCAGGCGATCCTGGTGTCGGCTGACGGCCGGTTGGACGGCGAGCAGGTCAAGCTGATGGCCCAATCGGTGGAGAAGCTCGAGGAGGCGGTGGCCCATGCCGCGGCCGGCCTGCGCATCGTGATCTCCGATCCGGCGGCGCTCGACGCCCTGCGCAAGCATCTCGACGGGAAGCGCGGCCGCGGCCGGGTGACGCTCGTGGTGCCGGTGACGGAGGAGGCCGAGGCCGAGGTGGTCCTGCCCGGCAGCTACTCGGTCGCGGGCGGCCTGCGTGACGCCATCGGCAGCCTGCCGGGGGTCGCGCAGGTGGAGGAGATTTGAGCCGCCAG
The DNA here is from genome assembly GCF_030246845.1 of Enhydrobacter sp. NCBI lineage: Bacteria > Pseudomonadati > Pseudomonadota > Alphaproteobacteria > Hyphomicrobiales > Enhydrobacter > Enhydrobacter sp. The sequence continues at coordinate 4,915,817 of NZ_CP126889.1, read as the reverse complement.
CCCGGCCTGTTCGAGCAATCCACGCCGAAGCGGTCGAAATCGGCTGCGGCCGAGGTGCAGCCGTCCCGGGAGTCGCCGCTTCTGCAGGCGCCGACCCTGCCGCCGGGCATTCGGCTCGGCACCTCGTCGTGGTTCTTCCCCGGCTGGCGCGGACTGGTCTACGAAGGTCTCCATCCCCAGACGGCGCTCAGCAAGCAGGGCCTGGCGGCCTATGCCCGGATTCCGCTTCTGCGTACCGTCAGTCTCGATCGAACCTTCTACGCGCCGATCACGACCATCGAGTACACCCGCTATGCCACCCAGGTGCCGGACGACTTCAGCTTCGTGATCAAGGCACCGGCGCTCGTCTGCGATGCCGTGGTGCGTGACGAGGAGGGGCGGGGCAGGGTGCCCAACCCACACTTCCTCGACCCGGCGATCGCCGCTCGCGAGTTCGTCGTGCCCTGCATTGAAGGACTGGAGGCGAAGGCGGGACCGCTGGTATTCCAGGTGTCGCCGCTGCCGCGAAGCCTGGTCGAGGAAGGGCCGGCGCTGATCGAGCGACTGGCGGCTTTCTTCGCCGCCCTCCCGAAGGAGCTCGGCGGCGAGCGGCCGATCTACGCCCTGGAACTGCGCAACGGCGAGCTTCTGACGCCGCGGCTGATACGCATGCTGCGCGATGCCGGCGTGCGCTATTGCGTGGGCCTGCACGACCGGATGCCGGAGGTGGAGCGTCAGGAGACGGCGCTCGGGGCGCTCGACGGCGATGGGCCCGGCGATCTGGTGGTGCGCTGGAACCTGCACCGGGGCTTTCTCTATCAGAGCGCGAGGCAGCGCTACGAGCCGTTCGACCGGCTTGTCGACGAGGATCCGGAGACGCGCCGAATTCTCGCGCGTATGGCCCGAAGGGCCTTCAAGGCAGGCCGCAGGGTCTGGATTACCGCGAACAACAAGGCCGAAGGCAGTGCGCCGCTGTCGCTTCTGAAACTGGCCAAGGCGATTGCCGTCGGCCTCGAGCCCGGGAACGATGTCAACAATATCGGGTAATATATTGTAATTCACGAATATTATTGGAGTACCGTACTGGCCGATCCGACCGTCGACCTTGCATTCCGGGACGTTCCCCCTTAGAAACGCGCCACTTCGCACGCGGGTTTGCGGTCGACGGGGAGATATCCCGCCGCTCGCTCCGGTGTCCCGAACAGGGACGGCGCCCGCGGAGGCTCAACCGGAAAAGGAGAAACGGCATGGCGATGCCGACCTTCACGATGCGTCAGTTGCTGGAAGCGGGTGTCCATTTCGGCCATCACACCCGGCGCTGGAACCCCAAGATGAAGCCGTACCTGTTCGGCGTGCGCAACGGGGTCCACATCATCGACCTCACCAAGACCGTGCCGCTCCTGGAGCAGGCATTGGAGCAGATACGCCAGGTGGTGGCCAATGGCGGCCGCGTGCTGTTCGTCGGCACCAAGGCGGCGGCCGCTGATCGCGTCGCCGAGGCGGCGCGGCGCTGCGGCCAGTACTACGTGAACCATCGCTGGCTGGGCGGCATGATTACCAACTGGCAGACCATCTCCGCCTCGATCAAGCGTCTGCGCGAGCTCGACGAGCGCCTCAAGGGCGACGTCGTGGGCCTCACCAAGAAGGAGCAGCTCGACCTCACGCGCGAGCGCGACAAGCTCGAGCGGTCGCTGGGCGGCATCAAGGAGATGGGCGGTACGCCGGACATGCTGTTCATCATCGACACCAACAAGGAGGCGATCGCGGTCCAGGAGGCGCGCAAGCGCGGCATCCCGATTGCCGCCATCCTCGACAGCAACTCCGATCCCGACGGCATCGATTTCCCGATCCCGGGCAACGACGACGCGATCCGCGCCGTGTCGCTCTACTGCGACCTGATGTCGAGCGCCGTGCTCGACGGCATCCGGGCCGAGATCGCGGCCTCGGGCGGCGATATCGGCGAGCTTGCCGAGCCTTCGGGCGACGAGGTCCCCGCCGCCGGCGCGCCTTCGGCCGAGGGCGAGGGTGCGGCGGAGGCATCGCCGGCCGAATAGCGGCCCCTCTGACGGAAGAATTGCGGGGCCGGTCGCGAGACCGGCCCTCGTCGCACCCAATGGAGCTTGAAGATGGCTGAGATCACCGCATCGCTCGTCAAGGAACTGCGCGAGAAGACCGGCGCCGGCATGATGGACTGCAAGAAGGCGCTGAACGAGGTCCAGGGCGACCTGGAGAAGGCAGTCGACTGGCTGCGCACCAAGGGACTGTCGGCAGCCTCCAAGAAGGCCGGCCGGGTCGCTGCCGAAGGGCTGGTCGGCGTCGTGGCCGACGGCGCCCGCGGCGCCCTGATCGAGGTGAACGCCGAGACCGACTTCGTCGGCCGCAACGAGCAGTTCCAGAAGTTCGTGAGCGCCGTCACCAGGATCGCCCTGGAGCAGGGTGGCGACATCGCCAAGGTGGCGGCGGCGCCCTTTCCCGGCACGGGGCGCGACGTGCAGGCCGAGCTTACCAACCTGATCGCCACCATCGGCGAGAACATGTCGCTCCGCCGTGCCGCCGCGCTCTCGGCGTCGGACGGCGTCGTGGCCGCCTATACCCACAACGCGGTGGCGCCGGATCTTGGCAAGATCGGCGTGCTGGTCGCGCTCGAATCGTCGGGCGACAAGTCGAAGCTGGCGCCGCTTGCCAAGCAGCTCGCCATGCATGTCGCAGCGGCCAGTCCTCAGTCGCTGACCGTCGCCGACCTCGACAAGGCAGCGATCGAGCGCGAGCGGGCGGTGCTGGCCGAGAAGGCGGGGCAGAGCGGCAAGGCCGCCGACATCGTCGCCAGGATGGTGGAAGGCGGCCTGCGCAAGTTCCATCAGGAGGTCGTGCTGCTCGAGCAGGCCTTCGTCATGGATGGCAAGACCAAGGTGTCGAAAGTGGTCGACGATGCCGCCAAGCAGGTCGGCGCGCCGGTCCGTATCGCCGGCTTCCTGCGTTTCGCACTCGGCGAGGGAATCGAGAAGAAATCGGAAGATTTTGCGGCTGAGGTGGCTGCTCAGCTCAAGAAGTAGTATTGATAAAACCCCCGGCGCGCGGGAGGGTGCCCGCGCCGCCCAAGAACTCCACTGAGGCCTGAATGCCGCCGGCTCCTCGCTACCGTCGCGTCCTGCTGAAGCTCTCCGGCGAGGGGCTCATGGGGGATCGGGAATACGGCCTCGACCCGGTGATGGTCGGCATGGTCGCCCAGGAGATCAAGACGGTGCACGACATGGGCGTGCAGGTCTGTCTGGTCATCGGCGGAGGCAACATCTTCCGCGGCGTGTCGGCGGCGGCATCCGGCATGGATCGGGCGAGCGGCGACTACATGGGCATGCTGGCTACGGTCATCAATTCGCTGGCCATGCAGAGCGCGCTGGAGCGCAAGGGGCTGCAGACGCGTGTACAGTCGGCTATTCCCATGACGACGGTTTGCGAACCCTATATCCGCCGGCGCGCCGCCCGGCACATGGACAAGGGCCGGGTGGTGATCTTCGCGGCCGGCACCGGCAACCCCTTCTTCACGACCGATACGGCGGCCGCCCTGCGCGCGGCGGAGATGAGCGTGGACGCGATGCTGAAGGGCACCCAGGTCGACGGCGTCTACTCCGCTGACCCCCGCAAGGACAAGAGCGCCAAGCGCTACGATGCGCTCACCTACATGGACGTGCTGTCGCGCGACCTGCAGGTGATGGATGCCTCGGCGATCGCGCTTGCGCGCGAGAACCGGATTCCGATTATCGTGTTCGATATCCACAAGCCCGGCGCCTTTGCCGAGACGATGGCGGGGCAGGGCACTTTCACCGTCATCAAGGACGAGGGCTGAACATGAGCACAGACCTCAAGGAACTCGAAAAACGCATGCAGACCGCCGTGGAGTCCCTGAAGAAGGAGTTCGCGGGCCTGCGTACAGGGCGGGCGTCGGTCAACCTGCTCGATCCGGTCATGGTCGAGGCCTACGGCCAGCGCATGCCGCTCAATCAGGTCGGCACCGTGAGCGCGCCCGAGCCGCGCCTGCTCACCGTGAATGTCTGGGACAAGGGCCTGGTCGTCTCCACCGCCAAGGCGATCCGCGAGGCGGGCCTAGGCCTCAATCCCGCGCCGGACGGGCAGATGATCCGCGTCCCGATCCCGGAACTCACCGCCGAGCGGCGCAACGAGCTTGCGAAGCTTGCGCACAAATACGCCGAGCAGGGAAGGGTGGCCGTGCGCAACGTGCGGCGTGATGGCATGGATGCCCTCAAGAAGGCGGAAAAGGATCACAAGATATCGCAGGACGAGCACCGGCAGCGGGCCGACGAGGTGCAGAAGCTCACGGACCGGTATGTCAAGCTCGTCGACGAGACGCTGGCCCACAAGGAAAAGGAGATCAAGACGGTCTGATGCCCACCGCCTCGCTGCCCGCCAATGCCGGCACCACGCCGGGACCACACCACGTCGCCATCATCATGGATGGCAACGGCCGGTGGGCGAAGGCGCGCGGCCTGCCCAGGGTCGCAGGGCACCGCCGCGGCGCCGATGCCGTGCGGCGCGTGATCCGTGGAGCGGCGGAGCTCGGCATCCCCGTCCTGACGCTGTTCGCCTTCTCGACCGAGAACTGGACACGACCGGAGGCCGAGGTCAGCGACCTGATGGGCCTGCTGCGCCACTATCTGCGACACGAGCTCGACGAGCTGGCGCGCAACGGCGCACGGCTGCGCGTCATCGGCGACCGCGACCGGCTGGCGTCCGACATCGTGCGCGACATCGTCGAGGCCGAGACGAGGACACGCTCGAATACCCGCATCGACGTCAACATCTGCATCAACTATGGCGCACGCGACGAGATTCTGCGGGCGGCCCGAAGCCTCGCCCGCAAGGTGGCGGCGGGCCAGATCGAAGCCGACCAGATCGACGAACGGCAGTTCGAGCGGGAGCTCCTCACCGCCGGCGTGCCCGATCCGGACCTCCTGATCCGTACCAGCGGCGAGCAGCGGATCAGCAATTTCCTGCTGTGGCAGTGTGCCTACGCCGAGCTGGTGTTCGTGGACACGCTCTGGCCCGATTTCGAGAAGGGCCATCTCGAGGAGGCGGTCGCCGAGTTCCGGCGGCGGGAACGGCGCTATGGCGGCGTCGGCAGCTAATGCCCCGGCAGCGCCGCCACGGCATTTCCGCGGGCTGTTGTCGCGCGTCGTGTCGGCCGCGATTCTCGCCCCGCTCTGCCTCGCGGCAATCTGGTTCGGCTTTCCCTGGGTCGACCTGATGGCGGCGATTGCCGCGCCGATCATGTTGGGCGAATGGATCCGTCTCACGCCGGGACGGCCGGTGGCCCGCGGCTTGGCGATCCTCTATGGTCTGGCGGCGATCGTCGCGCTGCTGTGGCTGCGCCATCAGCCGGATCTCGGCCGCGAGACCGTGCTCTGGATCGTCGCCTGCGTCTGGGCGACGGATATCGGCGCCTACTTTGTCGGCAGCCTCGCCGGGGGAGCACGACTTGCGCCAGCCATCAGTCCCGGCAAGACTTGGTCGGGCCTTGTCGGCGGCATCTGTCTCTCGGCCGTCGCGAGCGCCGCGTGCGGGCTTGCGTTCGATCAGGGCGATACCGTTACGCTGGCCTTGGCCGGTGCCGGTGTCGCCATCGTCGCCCAGGCGGGCGATCTCCTCGAATCGATGGCCAAGCGGCGCGCTGGATTGAAGGACAGCGGCCATGTGATACCCGGCCATGGCGGGCTGCTCGACCGTATCGATGGCCTGATCGCGGCTCTGGTCGTCGTCGGATTGGCCCGCTTGATCGCTGGAGGAGCTTGGCCATGGGCATGATGCGCTGGACGGCGCCGTCGCGCGAAAGACCGCGCAGTATCACCATCATCGGCTCGACCGGCTCTGTCGGCCAGAGCACCGCCGACCTCGTCGACCGCACTCCCGAAAGCTACGACGTCGAAGCTCTGGTCGCCGGCAACTCCGTCGAGGCGCTGGCCGAGCAGGCACGACGGCTGCGTGCCAGGCTCGCCGTGGTGGCGAATCCGCAGCGCTACCGGGCGCTCAAGGAGGCCCTTGCGGGCACAACGACCGAGGCGGCGGCCGGGCCGGAAGCGGTGGTCGAGGCGGCGTCGCGGCCGGCCGACTGGGTGATGGCCGCCGTCGTCGGCTTTGCCGGCCTCGAATCGACACTGGTCGCCGCCCGCCGCGGCGCCATGGTGGCGCTCGCCAACAAGGAGGCGTTGGTTTGCGCCGGCCGGCTCCTGATGGACGCAGTCGAGCAGTCGGGCGGCGTGTTGCTGCCGGTCGACTCGGAGCACAATGCGATCTTCCAGGTCTTCGAGCCGGGCCAGCGCGACGCCGTCGACCGGCTGGTGCTCACCGCCTCGGGGGGGCCGTTCCGCGACTGGTCGCTGGCGGAGATGGCGACCGCGACCCCCGAGCAGGCCCTGGCCCATCCCAACTGGGACATGGGGGCCAAGATCTCGATCGATTCGGCAACCATGATGAACAAGGGGCTCGAGTTCATCGAAGCCAACCTGCTCTTCGGGCTGCCGCCCGAGCAGATCGAGATCGTCGTCCATCGGCAGTCGGTGATCCACTCGATGGTCGCCTACCGCGACGGGTCGGTGCTGGCCCAGCTTGGCACGCCCGACATGCGCGTGCCCATCAGCCATGCCCTGGGCTGGCCGGCGCGGATCGACGGGCCGGCGGCGCGGCTCGATTTTGCCAGCCTCTCGCCGCTCACCTTCGAGCGGCCCGATTCCAGCCGCTTTCCTTCACTACGTCTGGCGCGCGAGGCGCTGGCGCTGGGCGGATTTGCACCGATCGTGTTGAATGCGGCCAACGAGGTGGCGGTTGCGGCCTTCCTGGCCCGGCGGATCGGATTTCTCGATATCGCCCGGATTGTCGAGGACGTGCTCACTGCCACGACGGGTCTGGCGGGACCTGTCGAATCGCTCCAGCAGGTCCACGCCGCCGACCGGGAGGCGCGCCGCCGGGCTGGAGAGGCCGTCAAAGGTCACAGCCTAACTAATTGAGGAAGAAAGAGATTTATGGTCTAGTGAGTCATGCACGCAGTCGTCAGCCTGTTCACGACCTACCTGCCGTACTTCATCCTGGTGCTGACGCTACTCGTGTTCGTTCACGAGTTCGGTCACTACTGGGTCGCCCGCCGCTTCGGCATCCATGCCGAAGTGTTCTCGATCGGCTTCGGGCCCGAGCTGATCGGCTGGACCGATCGCCGCGGCACGCGCTGGAAGATCTCGCTGATCCCCCTGGGAGGGTTCGTGAAGTTCCTGGGCGACAGCGACGGCAGCAGCGCGCTGCCGTCGGACGAAGCGCTGTCGGCCGATCAGAGGCGGCATGCGTTCTTCAGCCAGCCGCTCTATGCGCGGGCGGCGGTCGTGCTGGGCGGTCCGCTGGCCAACCTCCTCTTCGCGGTGGTGTTGCTGACGGGCGTTTTCTATGTCGCGGGTGAACCTTACTCGCCGCCCGTCGTGGCCGTGCAACCCGACGGTCCCGCCGCGAAGGCGGGTTTGCGCAGCGGAGACGAGATCGTGCGCCTCGACGGCCGGTCGGTGGATCGCTTCGAGGAGATTCAGCAGGCGCAATTCCTCTACCTTGCCCGCCCGATGTCGGTCGAGTATCGGCGCGGCAACACACTGCGGCATGGCGAGATCATTCCGCGGTACTGCGAACGCACGGATCGCTATCACAACACGGTCCGGTACGGCGATCTCGGCATCGACGAGCTCATTCGGCCGGTGGTGGGCGGCTTCACGACCGACAGCCCGGCCCAGGCCGCAGGGCTCAAGGTCGGCGACCTGCTGCTGTCCATCGACGGAAAGCCGGTCGAGTACTTCTCGAGAATTCCCGACCTGATCGGCGATCGGGCCGGCCAGCCTCTCGCGGTCAAGTACGAACGCGCCGGCCAAATCCACGAGACGACCATCGTTCCGCAGCCCGATCAGGTGACGGATTGCTCGGGCGCCACGCACACGGTCGGGCGCATGCGCATTCGTGCTGCAAACGTGACCGAGTTCCGCAATCACGATGTGCTGGGGGCAGCGTGGGCCGGTGTCCAGCACGTGTGGAACATGACGACGATGTTCTACACCTCGATGGCCCAGATCGTGACCGGTGCGCGGCCTGTCGACGAGCTCGGCGGTCCGATCCGCATTGCCAAGGCGGCGGGCGAGGCCTCGTACGCCGGCTGGTTCGGCATCCTCAACCTCGTCATCGGGCTCTCGGTCGTGCTGGGCGTGTTCAATCTCCTGCCTGTGCCGATGCTCGATGGCGGCCATCTGGCGATGTATGCCTACGAAGGCATCCGCGGCCGCCCCCTCAGCCTCAAGGCGCAGGAGCTCAGCCTCAAGATCGGGTTCGCGCTGATCATCGGCATCGCGCTGGTGGCAACGTTCAACGACGTCAACGCCATCAAGTACGTGCTGCGGTGATCTGACACGATGGTGGAAGAGGACGGCCCCACCGGCGGCGCACGCACTTGGGGAACGAAAGGGGTGGCTAACGCCTTGTTGCCGGTTTATGAAACCCCGGTCCGGAACGTGGCCATCGGCAGGTCCTGAAGGTGCCAGGGGTGAGTTTGATCTATCGTTGGGCCGCTCTGGCCGTTGCTGCGCTTCTCGCATTCAGCGCCCCTGCCCAGGCCCAGCGCGCGACCGGCGCCGGGACCAAGATCACGGCGGTGCAGATTCAGGGCAACGTGCGTGCCGAGCCCGAGACGATCCGCTCCTATCTGCAGCTCAAGGAAGGGGAGGCCTACGATCCGGCGGCCGCCGATCGGTCGCTGAAGGCGTTGTTCTCGACGGGTCTGTTCTCGGACGTGGCGATCGACATGCAGGGCTCGACCCTGGTGGTGAAGGTCACGGAAAACCCCATCATCAACCGCGTCGCTTTCGAGGGAAACCACAAGATCGAGGACGACAAGCTGCGGGACGAGATTCGCTCCAAGCCGCGCCAGGTCTTCACCCAGGCGCGGGTGCGGGCCGACGTCGAGCGCCTGCTCTCGATCTACCGCCGCAGCGGCCGCTACAATGCGGTCATCGAACCCAAGATCATCAAGCTCGAGCAGGGCCGCGTCGATCTCGTGTTCGAGATCAACGAAGGCAACGTCACCGGCATCAAGCGGATCACCTTCATCGGCAACGAGCATTTCAGCGACGGGACGCTGCGGGGTCACATCCGGACCGTGGAGAGCGCATGGTGGCGCTTCCTGTCGTCGGACGACCGCTTCGATCCCGATCGCCTCAATCTCGACCGCGAGCTCCTGCGCAAGTTCTACCTGTCCGAGGGCTACGCAGATTTCCGCGTCGAGTCGGCGGTTGCCGAGCTGTCGCCGACGCGCGACGGCTTTTTCCTGACCTTCACGATCCATGAAGGCGAGCGTTACAAGCTGGGCAAGGTCGATATCAGCACCCGGTTCCAGGGCCTCGACGTCGACACGCTCAAGAGCTACCTGACCATGAGCGAGGGCGACTGGTACGACGCCAACGAGGTCGACAAGACCGTGACGGCGCTGTCGGACGCCGTGGGGTCGCTCGGCTACGCCTTTGTCGATGTGCGACCCAACATCCGGCGCAACCGCGAGACGCACACGATCGACATCACCTTCAACATCCAGGAAGGACCGCGGGTCTATGTCGAGCGGATCGACATCTCGGGCAATACGCGAACGCTCGACAAGGTGATCCGGCGCGAGTTCCGCCTGGCCGAGGGCGACGCCTTCTCGACCGCCAAGGTGCGGCGCAGCGAGCAGCGCCTCAAGAATCTCGGCTTTTTCGAGAAGGTCGACGTTTCGGCCGTGCCGGGCTCGACGCCGGACAAGACCGACCTGCAGGTCCAGGTGGTGGAGCAGAGCACGGGCGAGATCTCGTTCGGCGCCGGCTACTCGTCCGTGGGCGGCATCCTGGGCGATATCTCGATCCGCGAGCGCAATCTGCTCGGCAAGGGACAGGACCTCCGGCTCGGCCTGTCGCTCGGCACTCTCAGCACCCTGATCGATCTGAGCTTCACCGAGCCCTACTTCCTCGATCGCCCTCTGGCTGCCGGCTTCGACATCTTCCGGACGACCAACAACCGGCAGGCCATCGCATCGTACAGCGACTCCAGCCTCGGCTTCGCGCTGCGCGCCGGCTGGGCCTACACCGAGCACACCAGCCAGACGGTCCGCTATACGTTGCGCGACACGAACATCTACAATGTTCAGCCGTTCGCGTCGCCGGTCGTGCAGTCCCAGGCCGGCGAGTCTCTGACGTCGGAAATTTCCGAGACCCTGTCCTGGGACACCCGTGACCAGCGGCTGAATCCGACCAAGGGATGGCTGATCCGTCACACGATCGCGGTCGCCGGCCTGATCGGCGACAACTACTACTTCCGCACTACGGCCGATGCGACCTTCTACCAGCAGATCGTCGAGGACTTCGTCGCCTCGATCAGCGGGTCGGTGGGCTATATCGCGCCCTTCAACAACAGCAACCTGCGCCTCACCAACCGCTTCTTCATCGGCGGCGACTCGCTGCCCGGCTGGGCGGTGGGCGGCATCGGCCCGCGCGACGGCAACACCAGCGACTCGCTGGGCGGCCAGTACTATTACACCGGCATAGGGGAGTTGAGCTTCCCGCTCGGGCTACCCAAGGAAATCGGCATTGTCGGCAAGGCGTTCGTCGATGTCGGATCGCTGTGGGGGGCGGTCCCGCAGGCGGGCGCCAACATCCTCGACGACCAACTCATGCGGGTCGGCACGGGCATCGGCCTGCAATGGCTGTCGCCCTTCGGGCCGATCCGTATAGACTACACGTTCCCGCTCGTTTATCAGCCTTACGACAAGCTCCAGAATATCCGCTTCAGCTTCGGGACCCGGTTCTGATCGGGAGCGGCGCTGTCATGAACATGCAGACCGACAAGACCAGCATCGCGACCACGACCGCCACGGCGGTCGATATCAGGCGGATCCTGCAGATGATCCCGCACCGCTATCCTATGCTGATGGTGGATCGTGTGGTCGACATGCATCTCGACGCGCGCGCTGTCGGTATCAAGAACGTCAGCATCAACGAGCCGTTCTTCCAGGGCCATTTCCCCTCGGAACCGGTGATGCCCGGCGTGCTGATCGTCGAGGCGATGGCGCAGACCGCAGCGGTCCTGGTCGTCTCCACCTTCGGTTCTCATTCGGAGGGCAAGCTCGTCTATTTCATGTCGATCGACGGGGTGCGCTTTCGCCGGCCGGTCGTGCCGGGCGACCGTCTCGAGCTCCATGTCACGAAGGTGCAGAGCCGCGCCAACGTCTGGAAGTTCGCCGGCAAGGCGATCGTCGAAGGCAAGGTGGCGGCCGAGGCGACCTTTGCGGCGATGATCCGCGACCGGTGAGGGGAAAAGGCCATGCCCGATACAGCCGCCAACTACCGCATGCTGCACACGATGATCCGCGTGAAGGATCTCGAAAAGTCGCTCGCCTTCTATACCGGCCCGATGGGCATGAAGGTGCTGCGCAAGCGCGAGGTGCCGGAAGGCAAGTACACGCTCGCCTTCGTCGGCTACGGGGACGAGAAGGACCATTGCGTGGTCGAGCTCACCTACAACTGGGACCAGGAGAAGCCCTACGAGATCGGCACCGGCTTCGGCCACCTCGCCGTCGGCGTGCCGGATGTCCACGGCATGTGCGAGCAGGTCACAAAGGCCGGCGGCAGGGTCACACGTGCGCCGGGCCCGGTGAAGTTCGGCACCACCGTGATCGCCTTCGTCGAGGATCCCGACGGCTACAAGATCGAGCTGATCGAGCGGAAGTAGACCGAAGGCAGGCTCGAGGGCGCGACGCCGCCCGGGTGGCGTGCCCCCGATGAACGAGTCAGAGCAGGCGCCAGTCGTAGAGTGCGATCGCCGCCAGCGCTGAGGCGATCACCACGACGAGCAGCCGTGCCCCGAGACTTGCCCGGCGCACGTTGTCGTTGGCCGCACGGCCGAGCCGCACGACGCGCGGCATCGGCCTCGGCTTCTGGGCGACCGCCCAGGTCGTGGTCCGGCGCGATCCATGGATCGATCTCGCCATCGTCACTCCCTTTCCGCCGGCCGGCGGCTCAGCCCCGCATGTGCAGGGGCTTGTAGGGCCGCTCGGTCTGACCATTGTAGAGCTGACGCGGACGCCCGATCTTCTGGTCCGGATCCTCGATCATTTCGTTCCACTGCGAGATCCAGCCGACGGTGCGGGCCACCGCGAACAGCACGGTGAACATCGAGGTCGGGATGCCGATCGCCCGGAAGATGATGCCCGAGTAGAAGTCGACGTTGGGGTAGAGCTTCTTGGAGATGAAGTAATCGTCCTTCAGTGCGATCTGCTCCATCTCCATGGCCAGCTCGAGCAGCGGATCGTGCTCGATGCCGAGCGAGGTCAGCACCTCGTGGCAGGTCTGGCGCATCACCTTGGCGCGCGGATCGTAGTTCTTGTAGACGCGGTGGCCGAAGCCCATCAGCCGGGTATGGTCCTGCTTGTCCTTCACGCGCGACAGGAAGCCCGGAATGTTCTGCTTGCCGCCGATCTCGTGCAGCATGTTGATCACCGCCTCGTTGGCGCCGCCGTGGCTCGGGCCCCACAGCGAGGCGATGCCGGCGGCGATGCACGCGAACGGGTTGGCGCCGGACGAGCCCGCCAGCCGCACGGTCGAGGTCGAGGCGTTCTGCTCGTGATCGGCATGCAGCATCAGGATGCGGTCCATCGCCTTTTCGAGCACGGGGTTGACCTCGTACTCCTCCGCCGGCACCGAGAACAACATGCGCAGGAAGTTGGCGGAATAGGAGAGATCGTTGCGCGGATAAACGAAGGGCTGGCCAATGGAGTACTTGTAGGCCATCGCCGCGATCGTCGGCATCTTGGCTACCAGGCGATAGGAGGCGATCATGCGCTGTCGCGGATCGTTGATGTCGAGCGAATCGTGATAGAAGGCCGACAGCGCGCCCACGACGCCGCAGCACACCGCCATCGGATGGGCGTCGCGGCGGAAGCCGCGATAGAAGGTGCTGATCTGCTCGTGAACCATCGTGTGGTTCGTGATGTCCTTGACGAACTTCTCCTTCTGGGCCTTGGTCGGCAGATCGCCCTTCATCAGGAGATAGCAGACTTCCATGAAGTCGCTCTGTTCGGCGAGCTCGGCGATGTTGTAGCCGCGATAGAGCAGGATGCCTTCGTCGCCGTCGATATAGGTGATCTTGGACCCGCACGAGCCGGTCGAGGTGAAGCCCGGATCGTAAGTGAACATGCCGGACTGGCCATAGAGCTTGCGGATATCGATCAGGCGCGGCCCGATCGTGCCGTGGATGATCGGGAATTCGTAGGACTTGCCGGTTTCGTTGTCGGTCAGCGTCGCGGTCGATTTGGCCATTTCATACTCTTTCGGGCTCGATTTGCGAGTTCGGCGGCACCCTAACAAGCCGCCCCCGAGGGCGCAATTGTGGCCGCAGGCCGCTATTTCGCGGGCCATGGCATGTCGGTGACGCACCCGTCGGCAACCAGCATGATCGGAACAATCAACGGACTGCGCGCGGCAACGAGGTTGCCCACGTCCTCTATCCGCTGGCAGCTCGCAACCTGAGGCCAGTCTCGTCGGGGCCGAGCACCGACAGGACCTCGAAGATGCCGGGCGAGACGGTCGAGCCGGTGAGCGCCACGCGCAACGGCTGGGCCACCTGGCCGAGCTTGACGCCCTGGCTGTCGGCGAAGCGGCGGACGGCCTCTTCCATCGGTCTTTCGCGCCAATCCTTCTCTGCCTCGAGCGCGCCCGCAAGCTTGCCCAGCAACGCCTTGGCGTCGGCCGTCAGCAGGCTCCGCGCCTTGTCGTCGGCGATCGTCGGAGCACCGCCGCGGGCATAGAAGACGAGATTGTCTGCGAGTTCCACCAAAGTACGCGAGCGTTGCTTCACGCCGTCGAGGCCGCGCTCGATCCGTTGCCGGCCTGCGGCATCGATGGCGCCGACCTTGGCCTCGATCCGGGGAAGGACGAGGGGCAGCAGCTCCGGGTCCGGGGCGGCGCGCAGATAGTGGGCGTTGAGATTGGTGAGCTTGACGGTGTCGAAGCGCGAGGGCGAGCGCCCGACGCCAGCGAGATCGAACCATTCGATCGCCTGCTCGGTCGAGATGATCTCGTCGTCGCCGTGCCCCCAGCCGAGCCGCAGCAAATAGTTGCGCAGCGCCGCCGGAAGGAAGCCCATGTCGCGGTAGGCATCGACCCCCAAGGCGCCGTGGCGCTTGCTGAGCTTGGCGCCGTCGGCGCCGTGGATCAGCGGGATATGCGCATAGACCGGCTCCGGCCAGCCCATCGCCCGGATGATCTGGAGCTGGCGGAAGGCGTTGTTCAGATGGTCGTCGCCGCGGATCACGTGCGTGACGCCCATGTCCTGGTCGTCGACCACGACGGCCAGCATGTAGGTCGGCGTGCCGTCGGCGCGCAACAGGATCATGTCGTCGAGCTGGGCATTCTCGACGGCAACCTCGCCCTGGACCGCATCCTGGATAACCGTCTTCCCGCTTTGCGGTGCCTTGAGCCGGATGACCGGCGCCACGCCCGGCGGCGCGTCGCTGGGATCGCGATCGCGCCAGCGCCCGTCGTAGCGCATCGGTACGCCGGCCTTGCGTTGCGCAGCGCGCATCTCGTCGAGTTCCTGGGGCGAGGCATAGCAGTGATAGGCCTTGCCCTCCGCCAGCATCTGGCGAGCCACCTCGGCATGACGGGCCGCGCGCGCGAACTGGTAGGTGACCTCGCCGTCCCAGTTCAGGCCGAGCCAGGAGAGGCCGTCGAGAATCGCGTCGATGGCGGACTGGGTCGAGCGCGCCCGATCGGTATCCTCGATGCGCAGCAGATAGTTGCCGCCGTGATGGCGGGCGAACAGCCAGTTGAAGAGCGCCGTGCGAGCGCCGCCGATATGCAGAAAGCCGGTCGGTGAGGGGGCGAAGCGGGTGACGACGGTCATGGTGCGGAGAGGGTGCGGGATTGCCACGTTTGGGCCGAAAAAGCGCGCCGTAGGTAGGCGGGTGTACTATGTCTGTCAAACCGCGACAGATAGACCATCGAGAAGGGGGAGCGCGTGTCGGGGGCACGCACCTGGATTTTGCGGCAACTGGACGCCGAGCGCGGCCGCTGGATGCTGTGGCTGCCCGTGGCCATGGGCCTCGGCATTGCGATCTACTTCGCCTTGCCGAGCGAGCCGCCGATGTGGCTGGGCCCGGCGCTGGCCGTCGCCGGCCTTGCTGCAACCTTCCTCGCGCCCGTCGGGACGGCAATCCGCGCGCTGTGCACCGGGCTCGTCGCGGCGTCGGCCGGCTTCGGTCTCGCGACCTGGCACACGGCCGATCTTGCGGCGCCGGTGCTCGGCCGACCGCTGTTCAGCATCAACGTCGAAGGCCGGATCGCCGACGTGCAGCGTCTGCCCGAAAGCGCGCGTGTCGTCCTCGAGGCCGTGCGGCTGAAAGGCCGCGGCGCGCCGGCGCCGGAGATGACGCCTGTCCGCGTTCGGGTGTCGCTGGGCCGCGGCGCCCCGCCGCTCGGCGTGGGCGATCGGTTGCTGGTCCTCGCCAACCTCTCGCCGCCAGCAGGGCCAGCGACGCCCGGCGCGTTCGATTTTCAGCGCGTCGCGTGGTTCCAGCAGATCGGCGCCGTCGGCTACGCGCTGGCACCGGCAGTGGTGCTCGAACATGGCGAGCCCAGCGGCATCGTGCGCTCCATCGACGCCCTGCGGGCCGACATCACGGCACGCGTCCTGCAGGCCCTGCCGGGTCCGGAAGGGGGCGTCGCGGCCGCCTTGCTGACCGGCGAGCAGACGGCGGTTACGCGCGAGGTCAACCAGGCCATGCGCGATTCGGGGCTGGCCCACATCCTCTCGATCTCCGGCCTGCATATCGTCTTCGTGGTCGCGCTGGTGATGGGCTTGGTGCGCTACGGCGTCGCCCTCGTGCCGCCGCTCGCGCTGCGTGTCGACGCCAAGAAAATTGCTGCCGTCGTGGCACTCTCGGCGGCTCTGTTCTACACCGCGCTCGCCGGCGCCCCGGTGCCGGCACAGCGGGCTTGCGCCATGGCGGCCTTGGCGCTGCTTGCGATCCTGCTCGATCGCACCGCGTTGTCGTTGCGGCTGGTGGCCTGGTCGGCGATCGTCGTGCTCGCCGCAGCGCCGGATGCCTTGACCGGCGCTTCGTTCCAGATGTCGTTCGCGGCCGTCGTCGCCCTGATCGCTGCCTGGGAGGCCGCCGGAGGCTGGCGGCGGCGCTGGCACGAGCGGATCGAGGGTGCCAGCCAACGCTGGCTGTGGCGCCTGATCGCGGGCTTCGGCGCGAGTGTGGCCACGACGCTCGTGGCCTCGGTCGCGACTGGGGCCTTTGCCGCCTATCACTTCAATCGCCTGTCCTTCCTCGGAGTGGCGGCGAACCTGCTGGGTGTCCCCTTGACCGGCTTCTGGATCATGCCCTGGGGCCTTCTTGCCATGCTGCTGATGCCATTGGGCCTGGAGAAGTTGGCCTTGATACCGATGGGATGGGGGATCGTGGGACTGGACGCCATCGCGGATCACGTCGCCGCCTGGCCGCAGGCGGCAATGCTGGTCCCTTCGCTGCCCGGCGCCAGCCTGTGGCTGCTGACGCTGGGCGGGCTGTGGCTCTGCCTCTGGCGCCGTCCCTGGCGGCTGGCAGGCCTGCCGGTGATCGCCGTCGCGCTGATGCTGGACTCCGGGCCGGCGCCCGACCTGCTGATGAGCGAGGACGGACGCGTGCTGGGCCTGCACGATGGCCATGGCGTGCTCAAGATCGCCTCGCAGCGGAGCAACCGCTTCGTCACCGACACCTGGGCACGCCGCGGCGGTCAGGACGGCGCGCGCAAATGGACGGCGAGCGCCGAGGAACGGGCGCTGGGCCTCGGCTGCGCGTCCGGCCTTTGCCGCTGGCAAAAAGGGCCGTGGCGTGTCGCCCTGGTGAGTGACAGGGACCGTCTCGTCGAAGCCTGCGCCAATGCCGACATCGTGCTGTCGACCGTGGACGCGCACGGCCGGTGCCGCGGTCCGCGCCTGGTGATCGATCGGCGGGACGCCTGGCGCAGCGGCGCGCAGGCTTTGTGGCTGGACGACAGTGGCGTGCGGCGGCTTACCTCGAATGCGGCACGCGGCGACCGGCCGTGGGTCCCGAACAGTCCCAGCCGTCGAGCGGCGATCAAGGCTCCGGGTGCTTAAATCCATGTTCGCGATGCGGATCGATCCAAAAGACAGATCGATATGAACATGCGATTGAATTGGAAGGATCTGCGCGCGCCGGTGATGCTAGGGAGTAAATCCTGCTCGAGAATGAAATGGTAACACGCGCCGCGCCCTCCAATGCCTCTGCCGTCCCGCAGGAACGTCCCGCCGGTCTGGCGGTCCGTTTGCTGCCCGGCCTCGTCCTGTGCGGTGCGGTTACCGTGGTGGCCATCGTGCTCGAGGAGGTTGAGGCCCGCCTGTTCGGACGAGCGTGGATCGAGGCGTTGGTGCTGGCGATCCTGGTCGGCACGATCGTGCGGACGGTCTGGACGCCGAGCCAGCGCGCCTTTGCCGGCATCTCCTTTTGCGCCAAGACGCTGCTCGAGGTGGCCGTGGTCCTGCTCGGCGCCTCGCTCAGTGCCGCCACCCTCATGGCGACTGGGCCGGCATTGCTGGCCGGCATCGCCGCCATCGTCGTCGTCTCGATCATGGCGAGCTACGGGATCGGCAGGGTGCTCGGGCTGCGCCATCGACTGGCCGTCCTGGTCGCCTGCGGCAACTCGATCTGCGGCAATTCCGCGATCGCGGCCGTGGCGCCCGTGATCGGCGCCAGCGGCGAGGATGTCGCGGCCTCGATTGCCTTCACGGCGGTCCTGGGCGTGGCCGTGGTGCTGGGGCTGCCGTTCCTGCCGGCGGTCGCCGACATGAGTCACCTGCAATACGGCGTGCTGGCCGGGCTGACCGTCTACGCCGTACCGCAGGTGCTGGCCGCCACTGCGCCGATCGGGACGATCGCCGTCCAGATCGGCACGTTGGTGAAGCTGGTGCGCGTCTTGATGCTGGGGCCGGTCGTGCTGCTGCTGACCCTGCTGACCCGCCGTCTGCGCGATCAGGCGGACGTGGCGCCGCCGCATGTCACGGCGGGCGATCGGCCGAAGAAGGGCAGGCCCGGTCTGCACAAGCTCGTGCCGTGGTTCATCATCGGCTTCCTGCTGCTGGCCCTTCTGCGCTCGCTGGGACTTCTGCCGCAATTCGCACTGGCGCCGGCCGCGGCGCTCGCGAACTGGTTCACCATCATCGCCATGGCGGCCCTCGGCCTCTCGACCGACCTGCGTAGCGTCGCGCAGGCGGGCGGGCGGGTGACGGCGGTGGTCACGCTGTCGCTGGTCGTGCTCGGCGCGATGAGCTTCGGCCTGATCCATCTGATCGGTATTGCCTGAGCCGGCCGGCCGGCTGGCCAGCCGCGGGCGGCACCCCCATGATCTCGAGCAGCCTGTCCACGGCGATGCTCCGGTGCCGTTCGGAATGCTGGACGGCATGGAATGCCCGTTCCGGCAGCGCGACCTTGACCCGATGGAGGAGACCGGCCTCCAGGCTGGGGGCCGCGACCGAGGCGGAGATGGCTGTCGCACCGAGGCCGGCCTCCACGGCGGCGCGAATGGCTTCGTTGCTGGGCAGCTCCAGGGCGACCTTGACCTGATCCAGCGAGACGCCCGCCGCTTCGAGCGCCGTCTCGAATTCCGAGCGGGTCCCCGAGCCTGGTTCGCGCAGCACCCATTCGGTTCCGACGAGCTCGGCGAGCTCGATCCGGTCGGCCCTGGACCAGGGATGGTCCCCGCCGACCACGACGACGAGCTGATCGCGCGCCACCTCGGTCGCGATCAGCATTGGATCATCGATGGCGCCCTCGACGAAGCCGATTTCGGCAAGGCCTTCATGGACGGCGGCCGCCACCTGCGCCGTGTTGCCGACGCTCAGCCGCAGATCGATGGCGGGATGAGCGCGCCGAAAGGCGACGAGGTGCCTCGGGAGCCAATAGCTGGCAATCGTCTTGCTGGCGTGAATGGCGAGGGTGCCGCGCTGCAGGCCGCCGAGCTCGGACAGGACGAGCTCGGCCGCCTCGGCCCGCGCGAGAACGGCGCGGGCCTCGTTCAGGAAGAGCACGCCCGCCTCGGTGAGCTCGATGCCTCGTCCGACGCGATGGAAGAGCTTGGCGCCGTGGCGCGCCTCCAGTGCGGCGACCGCTGCGCTCACCGCCGATTGCGCCAGATGCAGCGACTCGGCGGCGCGCGTCATATGCTGGCGCTCGGCCACCGCCACGAAAACGCGAAGCTGCTCCAGCGTCATGCGCGGCACGATAGCCTCCGATCCCGGCGCATGCGACTCGCCATCCGAACGTGCCGCCGGCGTCGAAGATCAGTGGTAGCGGCGATAGAGTCCCGCCAGCCGGCCCTGGATCTTCACCCGGTCGGGCCCGAAGATTCGGGTCTCGTAAGCGGCATTGGCGGGCTCGAGCGCGATCGAGGCGCCTTTCTTGCGCAGCCGTTTCAATGTTGCCTCGGCATCATCGATCAGTGCGACGACAATGTCGCCCGTCTCGGCCGTATCGGCGCTCTTGATGATCACGATGTCGCCGTCCTGGATGCCGGCCTCGATCATCGAGTCGCCCTGCACCTCGAGGCAGTAGTGGGCGCCGGAGGCAAGCAGGGACACCGGCACGTCGATGGTCGTGGAGTTGTCGCGCAGCGCCTCGATGGGCGTGCCGGCCGCAATCCGGCCGTACAGCGGCAGGCTGAGGGCATGCGCCTCGTTCGCCACCTGGAAGGCGCCGGCAAGCGGCGCGCGCTCGCCGCGAACGACCTGCGGCACGAAGCCTTCGCGCGGCTCGGCCATGCCGGAACGGCGCGCCTCGACGAGGAGGGGCGTGACGTTGGGGGCCGGCAATCCGGCCGCATCGGGAAGCTTGAGGACCTGCAGCGCCCGCGCCCGATGAGGCAGTCGACGCAGGAAGCCGCGCTCCTCCAGGCCGGTGATCAGCCGATGGATGCCCGATTTCGACTTCAATCGCAGCGCCTCCTTCATTTCATCGAACGAAGGCGATACGCCGGCGTCGTTCAGACGCTTGTTGATGAACAGCAGCAGTTCGCTTTGCTTGCGGGTCAGCACCGACTTCTCCCCAAACCAACTACCAGATTTCGGAACAAATCCTGAAACCCGCTACATGTTCTAGTTTAGTTCCCGGATCAGGTCAAGTTTTCCAGAGGAAACTGGGGATCAATAGCCGCCGTCGAGGGTGCCGAGATCAATGACCTGGACGGTATCGCCGGCCTTTCGCGCCGGATCGTGGGGCGGTCGGACGAGGAAGGCCCCGGAGCCCGCCAGCACCGAAAGCATCGAGCTGTCCTGGATCTTGTGCGGTTCGACGCTGAGACCGCCGTCCGGGGCCCGGTCAAGCCGGCTGCGGACATAATCCTCCCGCGTATCGTTGGCCTTAAGATCGACGGCAAGCCGTGCCGGACGGGTGGCTGGAAGATCACCGGACCGGCCAAGCATGCGCTCGAGCGCCGGCTTCAGGAACAGAAGCGCGCAGACCATCGTCGAGACGGGATTGCCCGGCAGGCCGAGCACGCGAGCCCTGTCTCGTCCGGCGAACATCAGGGGCTTTCCGGGCCGCATGGCGATGCGCCAGAAGTCCATCGTGAAGCCCTGGGCCTTGAGCGCATCCTGCACGAGGTCGTGGTCGCCCACCGACGCGCCGCCCAGGGTGATCAGGAGGTCGTGCTGGGTGCCGGCGGCAATCCGATCCTGGATGAGGACGGCGTCGTCGCGGGCAATATCGAAAAGGCTCGGCTCGCCGCCCCAGCCGCGTACCAGGGCGGCGACCGCGATGCCGGAGGAGGAGACGATCTGGTTGCGGCCCACCGGCTCGCCCGGCATCACGAGCTCGTCGCCGGTCGAGAGGATCGCCACGCGCGGTTTGCGGTAGACGCCGACCCAGGGCACGTTCATCGCCGCAAGCAGGGCGACGTCGCGCGCAGTGAGCCTGCGCCCCGCGGCGAAGGGAACGTCGCCCGCCTTGAAATCGAGGCCGGCCCTGCGGATGTGCCGGCCCGGTGTCGGCGCCTCGAGGATGGTGACCTTCCGGCCGTCGGCCTCGGTATCCTCCTGGATGACGATCGAGTCCGCTCCCATCGGCAGCGGGGCGCCGGTAAAGATGCGGACAGCCTCGCCGGGCTTCAGCGCTTCATCGTGGGAACCGCCGGCGGGCGCCTGGCCGGCCAGCGTGAGAACGGTCGGCACTGCCGGAACGTCCTCGGCGCGGACGGCGTATCCATCCATGGCAGAGAGATCGGCCGGAGGCTGCGTGAGCCGCGCGGCCGGTAGATTGGCCAGGACGCGCCCCGCGGCATCTGCCACCGACACGAGCTCCGCCGGCAGCGGCGTGAAGGCGGTGATCACACGGGCATGGGCTTCGCGAACGGTCAGCATATCATCGGTCTCTGTCGAACGTTCCCGACTTGCCGCCGGACTTGTGCAGAAGCTTCACTTCCGAGATCACCATGCCGCGATCGACCGCCTTGCACATGTCGTAGACTGTGAGGGCCGCGACGGACGCCGCTGTCAGCGCCTCCATCTCGACGCCGGTGCGGCCCCTGATCCGGCACGTGGCCTCGATGTCGACCGCATGGCGGCCGGCATCGAGCGAGAGCTTCACCTCGACGGCGGAAAGCGCCAGCGGATGGCAAAGCGGGATCAGCTCGGCGGTGCGCTTGGCGGCCATGATGCCGGCAAGTTGCGCCACCGCCAGCACGTCGCCTTTGGCTGCCTTCCTGTCCTTGATCAGCGCCAGCGTCTCGGGCTGCATGACGACGCTCGCCTTCGCCATGGCCATGCGCTCGGTCTCGTCCTTGGCGCCGACATCGACCATATGGGCGTTGCCGCGCGTGTCGAAGTGGCTGAGCGTCCTGCTCATGCCGCCTTCACCAGGATTTCGCGCACCGCGCTTTCGACGTCGGGCTTGCGCATGAAGCTTTCGCCGATCAGGAAGGCCGAGGCGCCGACCCTGGCCATGCGGGCCAGATCGGCCGGCGTGCCGAGCCCGCTCTCCGCCACCAGCACGCGATCCTTCGGTACCTTGGGTGCGAGCCGCTCGGTTACGGCGAGATCGACGGCAAGCGTCTTGAGATTGCGGTTGTTGACTCCGATCAGCTCGCTGTCGATGCCGAGCGCACGGTCCAGCTCGTCTCCGTCGTGGACCTCGACGAGGACATCCATGCCGCAAACATGCGCAAGCCGCGCGAGCTCCGCCGCAAGCTGGTCGTCGAGGCAGGCCATGATCAGCAGAATGCAGTCCGCGCCGAGCGCGCGCGCCTCGAATACCTGATAGGGGTCGATCATGAAGTCCTTGCGCAGGACTGGAAGCTTCGTGGCCCGGCGCGCCCGGGAAAGAAATTCGTCCTTGCCCTGGAAGTAGGGTTCGTCGGTCAGCACCGAGAGGCACGAGGCCCCGCCGCGTTCGTAGGCGCGGGCAAGCGATGGCGGATCGAAGTCCGGTCGGATCAGTCCCTTGCTGGGCGAGGCCTTCTTGATCTCGGCGATCAGGCCGTAGCGGCCGGCTGTGATCGCGTCCTTCAATGCCCTGGCAAAGCCGCGCGGCGCGTCCGTCGTCCTGGCCGCGCGCTCGACCTCGCCTTGTGGCCGACGCTCGCGCTGGAGGGCGACATGACGGCGCTTGTCGTCGACGATCCTTGCCAGCGTGTCGCTCATGCACAGATCCTTTGCAACGCGGCGAGCGCCTGCGCAGCCTTGCCCTCGTCGATCGAATTCGCGGCGACGGCGGCGCCTTCCTTCAGATCCTTCGCCTTGCCCGCCACCATGATGGCTGCGGCGCTGTTCAACAACACGATATCGCGGAAAGCGTTGCGTTCACCGGCCAGCACTTTCTTGATCTCCTCGGCATTGTGAACGGCATCGCCGCCCTTGAGCTGCGCGAGGGAGGCCCGTGCCACGCCGATCTCCTCGGGTGCAATCTCGATCTCGCTCACCTTGCCGTTCTCGAGCGACGCGGCCCAGCTCGCGGTCGTGGTGGTGAGTTCGTCCATCCCGTCCTGGCCATGCACCACGAGGGCGCGCTCGAGGCCCAGTTGTCCGAGCGCCTCGGCCACCGGCCTCAGCCAGCGGCGGTCGAAGACGCCCACGAGCTGGCGCTTCACCAGCGCCGGGTTCGACATCGGCCCCAGCAGATTGAAGATGGTGCGGGAAGGGACCAGTTCCGCGCGCGGGCCTGCCACGTTGCGCATTGCGCTGTGGTGCCGTGGCGCCATGAGGAAGCAGATATTGGCCTCGACCAGCGCTTTCTCGAGTGTTTCGATCGGCAGATCGAGATTGATGCCGAGAGCATTCAGAACGTCGGCCGCCCCCGACTTCGAGGTGAAGGCGCGGTTGCCGTGCTTGGCAACGGGAATGCCGGCGCCGGCGACTACCAGCGCGGAGCATGACGAAACGTTGAAGGTTCCATGGTGGTCGCCGCCGGTACCGACGATATCGATGGCGCTCCCGGGCGCCCGCACTCGCTGGACCTTGGCGCGCAGCACGCGCGCGCCGCCCGCCAGCTCCTCGGCCGTCTCGCCGCGCACCTTGAGGGCCATCAGGAAGCCGCCCATCTGGGCCGGCGTCGCATCGCCGCTGGTCATGATGTCGAAGGCGCGTTCGGCTTCGTCCACGCTCAGTGTCTGGCCATTGCCCACTTTCGCCAGAAGACCGCGAAAATCGTCGATATCGCCGCTCACCTCGACCCCGTGCTCTTTTACCCCTTGCCGGTTCGGCCGGCGGGCGCGTAGCTATATCACATGGCTGAAGAACTCATCCTCAGGGTTACCGGCATGGATTGCGACGGCTGTGTGAAGGCCGTCACCCGGGCCGCGACCGGCGCTGGCACTGCGCCGATTTCCGTCGACCTCGAGAGCGGCGAGATGCGCTTGCCGGCAGGGGCGGACGTGGCCGCGATCACGCGCGCCATCCAGCGCGCGGGCTTCGGGGTCGCGGCCTCCTAACCCGCTGATATTACACTTCTTTGGCCGGAGGCGAGGCGGCCTGGCCGGAGCTAGGCGGCCTTCCGCTTTTGCTGCGCCGGGTGCTCTCCGGCGATCTTGAGGAAATTCTCCAGGATCTTGTGGCCGTGCTCCGAGGCGATGCTCTCGGGATGAAACTGCACACCGTGGATCGGCAGCGTCCTGTGCCGCAGCCCCATGATGACCTCGCCAGTCCTGGCCGTCACCTCGAGGTCCTGCGGCAGGCTCGCCAGGTCCACCACCAGCGAGTGATAGCGGGTCGCGGAGAACGGCGAGGGCACGTCCTCGAACACGCTCTGGCCTTTATGCTCGATGCCCGACAGCTTGCCGTGCATGGGCACGGGCGCACGCACGACCTTTCCGCCGAACGCCTGGCCGATCGCCTGATGACCGAGGCAAACGCCCAGCAGCGGCACCTGGGCGTGGGCGGCGGCTTTGACCAGATCCATGCAGATGCCGGCCTCGCTGGGCGTGCACGGACCGGGCGAGAGCACGATTCCGTCGGGCTCCAGTGCCATTCCGGCCTCGACCGTGATCTGATCGTTGCGATGGACGACGCAACGCGCCCCAAGATCGCCCAGAAAGTGAACGAGGTTGTAGGTGAAACTGTCGTAGTTATCGATCAAAAGCAGCACGTGGCACCTGTCGCCGGGTTCGGGTTATTTTCCCGGAATCGGCGCCTGAAGGAAAGAAGACTGTGAGCGTTTTGACTTCCGCGCGGGACGCGGCCGGCAGCTTTTCGGACTGGGTCAGCTCCGTCTTCGTGGGGCAGGCGCGTCGGTTCTTCCGTATGCAGAGCCGCCTTCGCTCGAACGAGCCCGTGCAGATCTTCGTGTGCGGCATCGTCGGGGCGGCGATCGGGGCGCTCGTCGCGGGCCTGCGCTGGGTGGTCGACCTGCTGCATCTGGTCGGCTTCAATCTGTCGGAAGGACGCACCCTCAGCACCGGCATCGGCGTCGATCCGCTGCGCATCCTCATCGTGCCCGTCATAGGCGGCCTGGTGATCGGGCTCTCGGCGATCATCATGCGCAGGCTTCGGCCCAAGGATATCGTCGACCCGATCGAGGCCAACGCGCTCCACGGCGGCATCATGTCGATGTTCGACAGCCTCCGTCTGCTGATCGCGACGATCACCTCGAATGCCGCCGGGGCCTCGGTGGGAATGGAGGCCGGATACACCCAGATGGGCTCCAGCATCCTCGCCAAGGTGGGGCAGTATTTCCGCCTGCGCCGCAACGACCAGCGCATCTTCGTGGGCGCAGGCGCCGCGGCGGCGATTGCCGCCGCCTTCAACGCGCCGTTCGCCGGCGCTTTCTACGGCTACGAGCTCATCCTCGGCACCTACTCGGTGCGGGCGCTGGCGCCGGTGGCCGCTGCGGCGATCGCCGGGACCTTCGCGCAGCGCGCCCTGATCGATCCCGAACCCATTTTCAGCGTCGAGCAGTTCTTTCATTTCAACCTCAGGGTCTACTTCGTGTTCGCCCTGCTGGGCATCTTCGCCGGCGCCTTCAGCGTGCTGGCCATGCAATCGGTGACATGGGCCGAGCGGGCGTTGCGTCGCCTGCCCCTGCCGCAATGGCTGCGCCCGGCGATCGGCGGCATCCTGCTGTCGGCCATCGCGATCATCGTGCCGCAGGTGCTGGGCAGCGGCCATGGCGCGATCCAGCTCATGTTCGACCGCAACGTGGCGCTGCAGACATTCCTGCTCCTGCTGATCGCCAAGCTCGTGGCGTCGGCCGTCTCGCTGGGCTCGGGGTTTCGCGGCGGCATGTTCAGCGCATCGCTCTTCCTGGGCTGCCTGTTCGGCGGCTCCTTTGCCGGTGTCGCCGCGCTCGTCGTGCCGTCGCTCAGCGACATGCAGTCGGCCCTGATGATGGTCGGCATGGGGGCGGTGGCGGCCGCCATCATCGGTGGCCCGCTCACCATGGTCTTCCTGGTGCTGGAAGGGACCGGCAGCTTCGCGATGATGGTGGCGGTCATGGTGGGGGTGGTGATCTCGTCCACCATCGTGCGCCTGACCTTCGGCTATTCGTTCTCCACCTGGCGCTTCCATCAGCGTGGCATCGGCATCCGCAGCCCGCACGATATCGGCTGGCTGGCCGATCTTTCGGTGGGACGGCTGATGCGCACCGACGCCCAGGTCGTGCCCGAGAACACGCCGCTCAAGGAGCTGCGCGAGAAATTTCCCCCCGGCACGGCCTGGCACGTCTTCGTGGTCTCGGACAAGGGCATCTACACCGGCGCGCTCGACAGCGCCGACGTCCACGACACGCAGCAGAACGACAAGCTCGAGACCCTCTACGCGCGCGATCTGGCGGCCGACCCCGACATCTTCCTGCTGCCCTACGAGAATGTCCGGACC
This sequence comes from Enhydrobacter sp., assembly GCF_030246845.1. NCBI lineage: Bacteria > Pseudomonadati > Pseudomonadota > Alphaproteobacteria > Hyphomicrobiales > Enhydrobacter > Enhydrobacter sp. The sequence goes on along the minus strand of NZ_CP126889.1, from coordinate 4,889,426 downwards.
GCCCTGGGGCGCTTCGAGGACAAGGAGGTCGAGACCCTGCCGGTGCTCGCCTCGTCGAACGACCGTTCGATCGTGGGCTACCTGTCCGAGCAGTACGCGCTGCGGCGCTACAATCAGGAACTCGAGCGCCGCCGCAGTGCCGATCTCGGCGAGCGGGACATGTTCTCCCTGGCCGACCGGAAGGTCTGACGGGATCCGGTGACTTCGCCGCTGCTCCGGCGTTAAGGTTGCCGCATGATTCCTGTCGCCGCCTTCCTCTCCTTCCTGCTGCTGGCGCTGCCGGCTTTCGCCCAGATCCACTGCAGTGACGGAATGGGACCGATCGACCGGGACGCACCGGCGCCAATGAGTGCATTCGAGTTCACGCAGGCGGTTGCCGCCAAGGAGGTGACCTTGGCCAAGGCCTTCGCGAAGTTTGCGTACAGGGTCGAGGTGAGTGTCCAGACGGTGAAGGAGGGTGCCGTCGACGGTGATTTCCACCAGGTTGCCGACGTTGGTTTCGACGATACCGGCGCACGGGTCGCGAAGCCGGCCGACCCGGCCGTCGACACGCTCAGCCGCTTCAAGCTTTCAAAAAGGGACGTCGACACCTTCGTCAGCGCCCCGCCCTTTGCCCTGACGCCGGATGTGCTGGCCGAAAAGGATGCCGTCTATTCAGGGCGGCAGCAGATCGGCGACTACAGCCCGAGCGTGTTCGATCTCCTGCCGCGCAACGACCAGGCTCCCCTGCACGGATTCGTCGGGCGCGTCTGGGTGTGGCCCGGCAAGAGCGCGGTCCTCAGGAGCTGCGGCCGATCGACCGCCTATCCGATCGCGCCGATGCGCTATGAGATTCGCCGTGAACGGGTCGGCGAGGAGAACTGGTTTCCCGCCCTCATTCGCGCCGACGAGGACGTGCGCACCGACGACAATCCGGTGCACCTGCGGGTGAACGTCAAATACTCGGGCTACAAGGCGCGGTGACCGCGCGCCAATGGTTGTCTCCCCGCTGATCGTCGGGCTGCTGCTGGCGGCAGCCCTCATGCATGCGAGCTGGAACGCGCTCCTGAAATCGGACCGATCCGACCGGCTGGCGACCTTCGGGGTGATCATGACCACCGGCACCGTGATGGGTCTCGTCGCGGTACCGTTCCTGCCCATGATCGAGCCCGCCGCATGGAAGTTTATCGCACTCTCCGTGGCGATCCATCTCGCCTACTACACCTTCCTGCTCAAGGCTTATTCTTATGGCGATCTCAGCCATACCTATCCGATTGCCCGCGGCTTGGGACCGCTCCTGGTCGCGATCCTGTCCGGCCAGCTCGTCGGCGAGCATTTGCGTGGCCAGGACGTGCTGGGGGTTCTTCTGCTGAGTTGCGGTCTGGTGGCCCTTGCCTTCCCGGTGCGCCTGACTGCGCCGCGGCCCGGCAGCCGACATGGGCTCGCGACGATCTTCGCCGTCCTGACGGGGGTCTCCATTGCCGGCTATATCCTGGCCGACGGTCTCGGAGTGCGGGCGGCCGGCCCTGAGCTCGGACAGAAGATCGGCTACATCGCCTGGCTGTGCGTGGTCGAGGGACCGTGGCTGTTGGCGCTGGCATGTGCGCGGCGACCGGCGGAGGTGTGGATCCATCTGCGTGCCAACTGGTGGCGAGGTGTGCTGGGCGGCGCGATCGCGAGCGTCGGCTACGGCATCGCGATCTACGGGCTCGCCACCGGCCCCATGGTGCATGTGGCGGCGTTGCGCGAGACGTCGGTCCTGTTCGGCACGCTGATCGGCACGTTGCTGCTGGGTGAGCCGTTCGGCGGGCGGCGTGTGGCCGCAGCCCTTGTCATCGTTTCGGGACTTGTGCTGATGAACGGTCCGGCGTTCTTTTAGCGCCGTGTCGACGCGCAACCTCGATCAGCTCATGGCCCCGCGCTCGGTCGTCGCCATCGGTGCGGGCAGCCGGCCCGGCAGTGTCGGCGCCGCGGTGACGCGCAACCTGCTGGCGGGAGGCTTCAAGGGCGATCTGCACTTCGTGAACGTCAAGGGCGGCGAGGTCGAGGGGCGGCCGGTGCGGCGCAGCCTGTCGGAGCTCCCGCAGCCGGCCGACCTCGCCATCATCATGACGCCGGCGGAAACCGTACCGGGACTGATCGAGGAGCTGGGCCGGCACGGCACGAGGGTGGCGGTCATCATCAGTGCCGGTCCGGGCGTCGGCCCGAACGCCGCGGAGATCAACGCGCGCTGGCGCCGCCACCTTCTCGAGACGGCCAGGCCCTTTCTGCTGCGCATCGTCGGGCCCAACTGCATCGGCTACGCCGCGCCCAAGATCGGCCTCAACGGCAGCTTCGGTCCAAGCAGGCTGAGGAGCGGGCGTCTCGCCGCGATCGCCCAGTCGGGCGCCGTGCTGGCTGGCCTGGTCGACTGGGGCATGGCGCAAGGCATCGGCTTCTCGCATCTCTTCTCGATGGGCGACATGGCCGATGTCGATTTCGGCGACGTGCTCGACATGCTCGCGCGCGACTACGATACGCGCGCCGTGCTGATGTATGTCGAAGGCATCACCCATGCCCGCAAGTTCATGTCGGCGGCGCGCGGCGTGGCGCGGCTCAAGCCAGTGATCGTGCTCAAGGCCGGTCGGCACGCCGCCGCGGCCCAGGCGGCAGCCTCGCACACCGGCGCGATGGCGGGATCGACGGCGGTCTACGAAGCGGCTTTCGCACGCGCGGGGCTGGTCAGCGTAACCGGCCTCGGCGAGCTGTTCGACGCCGCCGAGACGCTGGGGCACGGCCTGCTGCCGCGCACCGAGCAGCTCGCGATCCTGACCAACGGCGGCGGCGCCGGCATCATCGCCACCGATCTGCTGATGGACGAGGGGGGTGAACTCGCGACGCTGCAGCAAGCCACGCTCGCCGAGCTCGACAAGCGCCTGCCGCGCATCTGGTCGCACGGCAATCCGGTCGACATCGTGGGCGATGCCGATGGCGGCCGCTACGCGGCGGCTCTCGACATCCTGGCAGCCGACCGGGCCGTGGGCGCGGTGCTGGTCATGAACGTGCCGACGGCGCTCGCCTCGTCGGAGGAGGTGGCGCGCGCCGTGGCAGGCTCGGCCGGCCGGCGTGTATTGCCGGTGATCGGCTGCTGGATCGGCGGCCCGGACGCGGACGCCGGCCGTCGCGTCCTGCACGAATCCCGTATTCCGGCGTTCGACACGCCGCTTCGGGCCGTGCGGGGCTTCATGCACATCATCGAGTATCGCCGGGGCCAGCGTGCCCTGCAGCGCACGCCGCCGTCGATTCCCGAAGCCCATGCCGACACGGCGCTCGTGCGCACCATCGTCGAGGCCGCGCTCGCCGATGGGCGGCAGCTCCTGACCGAGCCCGAATCCAAGCGCGTGCTGGCAGCCTACGGCATTCCCGTCGTGCCGACCGAGATCGTCCGTGATGCTGCCGAGGCCGCGGCCGTGGCGGCGCGCATCGGCTTTCCGGTCGCGGTCAAGATCCTGTCGCGCGACATCGCGCACAAGTCCGACGTCGGCGGCGTGGCGCTCGACCTCGTCTCGGAGCAGACGGTGCTCGATGCCGTGCGCGAGATCACGGGCAAGGCGCTGGTTATGGCCAATCAGGCGCGCATCGACGGCTTCGTGGTGCAGCCGATGATCAAGCGGCGGGATGCGATCGAGCTGATCCTCGGCGCCGCCGAGGATGCGGTGTTCGGGCCGATCCTGATGGTGGGCCATGGCGGCGTGGCGGCCGAGGTGATCGACGACAAGGCGCTCGCTTTGCCGCCGCTCGATCCGGTGCTGGCCGAGAGCGCGCTGTCGCGAACCCGCGTCGACCGCCTGCTGCGCGGCTACCGCGACCGGCCGCCGGCGGCGCGCGGCGCGGTGGCCGAGGCGATGGTGCGGCTGTCGCAGCTCATCGCCGATATCGATGAGATTGCCGAGCTCGACATCAACCCGCTGCTGGTCGATGCCGAGGGCGTGATCGCGCTCGATGCGCGCATCGTCGTGCGCCGGCCGGCGGGTCAGGAGCGGGCCGCGCGCTTTGCCATCCGCCCCTATCCGGTCGAGCTCGAGACCGACATCGAGCATCGCGGCCAGCGCCTGCATATCCGCCCGATCTGGCCCGAGGACGAAGAGCTGCTGAACGTCTTCACGAAGCATCTGACGGCAGAGGACATCCGGCTGCGGTTCTTTGGTCCCCTGCGCGAGCTCACGCACGAGATGGCAGCGCGCCTGAGCCAGATCGACTACGATCGCGAGATGGCGTTCCTGCTGCTCGACGGCAAGGAACTGCTGGGTGTTGGGCGGCTCGCCGCCGATCCCGACTTCGAGCAGGCGGAGTTCGCGCTGATCGTGGCGTCGGACAGGCAACGGCACGGGTATGGCGGGTTGCTGCTCGGTCACGTGCTCGACTACGCACGGAAACGCGGCATCAAGCGTGTCATTGGCCATGTCCTGCGCGAGAACCATCGCATGCTCGAACTCGCCGAGCAGCTTGGTTTCAGGCGCGAAGGCGGGCGCGCCGGCAATTCGGACGTCCGCGTGGTGAAGGTGCTGGACGAACCGTAACGTTTGTTTTGCGTCTGCCTCGAAAAGAGGCGAAATAGTGGCGGCCAGCCAAGGGATTAACTCCGAACTTTCAGATGGCATCTAGGAAGAACAGAAGCAGGAAGGCGAACAGAAGGAGTCCGAAGGCCGCCGCCACGTGGCGCCGTCGACTGGTCGGGCGCTATCGCGATCTTCTAGCCTGGATCGAGGCCCATCGCTGGCCCGCGGTCGTGATCGGCGGCGTCGTGCTGCTTGGCGGCAGTTTCATGGGCAGCTACTGGCTCGCGAACCGGCTCGACTCGCTCGACCGCGCGCACATCGTGAAGGACGCGCTCAACGAGATGAAGCGCGAAGGCCGACCGCAGCAGCAACCTGCCGGCAAGTACGCGCGCATCGAGGATATCCCGGGCCTGCCCCAATATACCGAAGCCGAACCCGGTCAGGCGCGCACCACGATCGAGGAGCCGGCGCGCAAGCTGCCCCAGCCGACGCAGGTCGCGGCAGTTGCGGCAAGCGAGCGCCCGGCCTGGCGGCGCAACGCCGTGCCGTTCGGTGATCTCTATGCGCGCCCCCTGATTGCCATCGTCATCGACGATGTCGGTCTCGATCGGCCGCATTCGAAGCGCGCCTGGGAGCTGCCGGGGCCGCTCACGCTCTCGTTCCTGCCCTATGCCCGGGATCTCCATGAGCAGTCGAAGGCCGCGCGCGCGCACGGCAACGAGCTGATGCTGCACATGCCGATGGAGCCGATGGGCCATGCCGATCCCGGGCCCAACGCGCTCCTCACCTCGCTGAGCGAGAGCGAGATCCGCCAGCGCGTCACGACCGATCTCGACAGTTTCTCCGGCTATGTCGGCGTGAACAATCACATGGGCAGCCGCTTCACCGCATCGAAGCCCGGCATGGAGATCGTGCTGCGTCTCCTGAAGGCGCGCGGGCTGCTGTTTCTCGACTCGCGCACGACCGCCCAGACCGTCGGCGAGACGTTGTCGCACGAGCTCGGCGTGCCCACGATCTCGCGCAACGTGTTCCTCGATGATGACGAGTCCCTTGCCGCGGTGAAGCACAAGCTCGCGGAGACGGAGGAGGTGGCACGCCGCCAGGGTTTCGCGGTGGCGATCGGACATCCGCACGAGAACACCCTGCAAGCGCTGGCGGCATGGCTGCCCGGTCTCGCCGCCAAGGGCCTCGCGCTGGCGCCGCTCACGGCCGCGTTGCGCAAGCGCAACGGTTGGGATTGAGTCCCGTCGACGGAAGTTGGAGGACAGGACAGTGCGTTATCACAAGCAGGCGATGATCGTGGCGCCGCAGCCCGAGGCGGCGGAGGCGGGGGCGGATGCCTTGCGCGAGGGCGGCAATGCCGTCGATGCCGGCATCGCCTGCGCCCTGGTGCAGGGCGTGGTCGATCCGCTGATGTGCGGCATCGCGGGCTTCGGCAGTTGCGGCCTCTACCTGCCGGGCAAGAACTTCCACGGCTACATCGACGCCCATGCGCCGGCGCCGCTTGCCGCCACGCCGGACATGTGGGCGAGCCTCATCGAGAGCGAGGCGCGCGACGGCTACGGCTTCATCCTGAGAGGCCGCGTGAACGACATCGGCTACAAGTCGATCTGCGCGCCGGCCAACCTCAGGATGTACTACGAGGCGCACCACGAGCACGGCCGTCTTCCCTGGTCGCGCATCGTCGAGCCGGCCATCCACTGGGCCGAGAACGGCTGGACGGTGCGGCCGCATGTTCATTTCTGGTGGGCCGACGAGGGCGCATTCGGCCGCGCGCCCAATCACGAGCGCATCACCGCCTTTCCGGCCGCCCGTGCGCTCTATTGCCGGCCCGACGGCACGCCCAAGCGGGTGGGCGATCCGGTCGTCAACCGCGACTACGGCCAGACGCTGCGCGCCATCGCCAAGGATGGCGCCGACGTCTTCTACTCCGGCGAGATCGGCCATGCGATCGACGAGGACATGAGGAAGAACGACGCGCTCCTGTCGATCGAGGACCTCGAGGCGTGGAAGACGGTGCGCAATGCGCCGCTCTGGGGCGAGTATCGTGGCTACAGGGTTTCGACCAACCAGCCCCCGGGCGGCGGGGTGATGCTGGTCGAGATGTTGAACATCCTCGAGAATTTCGACCTCGGCGCGCTCGAGCACAATTCGGCGGAGTATGTGCGCATCGTCGCCGAGGCGATGAAGCGCGCCACGATCGACAAGGACGCGCATGTCGGCGATCCGAAGTTCGTCAAGGTGCCGGTCGAGCCGCTCACCTCGAAGGACTATGCCCGGCGGATGGCGGACGAGGTCAAGCGCGGGGTCAAGGCGCATGTGCCGCGTTTCAACTCGGGCGCCATCAGCAAGGATACTACGCATATCTCGGTGCTCGACAGGGACGGCAACTGCTTCGCCATGACCCATTCGCTCGGCATGCCCTCGGGGGTGGTCACGCCGGGCCTGGGCTTCATGTACAACGGCTGCATGGGCGTATTCGACCCGCGGCCGGGCCATGCCGGGTCGATCGCACCGGGCAAGGCCCGGTTCAGCTCGGTCGTCCCCTCGATCCTGTTCAAGGGCGACAGGCCGCACCTCGTTATCGGTGCGCCCGGAGCCACGCAGATCGCCATGGGCGTGCTGCACGTCATCCTGAACGCGCTCGACTTCGACATGACCATGGTCGAGGCAGTGAGCGCCCCCCGCTTCTCGGCCACCTCGGACACGATCGATATCTCCAACCGCGTCCAGTGGAAGGTCGAGCGCGAATTGCAGGCCCTGGGCTATCCGGTCGTTCGCAGTCCCTACGGCTTCGGCTTTGCCGCCGTGCACGGCATTCGCATCCACGAGGACGGCCTCGATGGCGGCGCCGACCCCGGCCACGACGGCGTGGTGATCGCGGTCTGACGCCCGTCGCTACACCGGCATCGTCCGTCTCTGGTGGGCGCGCCCGATCTTGGCCGTCTCGGGATCGTGGCCGGAAATGACGCGCACGCCCTCGTCGAGACGCTGGGCGATGGTCTGTGGCGTCGCCCCCTCCAGGAAGGCGAGATTGTTCCTGCGGCAGGCGGCGAAGACCCTGGTGCGGGCAGCCTCCATCTCTGGAGGGTAGGGCCGCCGCTGCAGGCTCGTATAGCCCAGCGACAGGCCCAGATCGCCTGGGCCGAGTTCTGCGAAGCCCAATCCAGGCACCGCCAAGATATCGTCGCAGTGTTCGACGCCCGGCGGGCTCTCGATCTTGACACCGAGCAGAAGCTCGCCCTGCGGATTGAGCGGCCACGGCTCGCAGCGGGCGAAGTATTCCTGCTGATCGAGGCCCCAGACCGGGGCGGCGGTCGGCTCCGACCCGCGACCGCGGCTGCCGATGCCGAGCTTGTCGATTTCGGCTTTGTGATGCGGAAAACGGCACGCGCGCACGAACTCGCGCACGGCTTCGGCGGACTCGGCCTGGCACAGCAGGATGCCGTGGACCCCACGGCCCAGGATCTGCCGGAACTGCCAGGCATTGAAGGCGACGTTTGGCCCGTCCGTGCCGTTGACCGGCGCCTCGACGATGACGGCCGGCGTGCGATGGCCCGAAGCGGTCGGTCCGCTATCGACGAGGCCGCGCATGTACTCGGCGAGCCCCGTCATGTCGAAAGCGCCGTGCTCCATGCCGACGTTGATGTAGTCGGCCCAGGTGCGGGCGTCCTCGCGGCCCCGCTCGTAGGTCAGCACGTGGCCGGTATGCGGGCCGTCGTAGTAGATCGCCTGGCCCGCCTCCAGAAGCTCGATTGCGCGATTGATCCGCTTGGCCATGGCGTTTCCCTCCGTCATCGTGCGTACGGCCGTTTGTAAAGTGGGCGAAGGGCGCTCGCGAGCGCCGCGACCGCCGGCTCGATGGTGTCCTCCGGTGTCGCCGCGTAGCCGAGGATGAGGCCGTGAACCCGCGGTTCGTCGCGATAGCAGGCGGACAGCGGCGAGACGCTGAGCGAGGTTGCCGCGGCGGCGGCTGTTGCTGGCCGGTCGTCGAAGACCGATGCGAGGTCGGGATGCGGCCTTGCGATGAGGTGCATGCCGCCGGGGTCCGGTGCGATCTGAAGGAGCCCGTCGAGATGGCGCCGCGCCGCGTCGATCAGGGCCCGCTGGCGTATCGAATAAAGCAACCGCGTGCGCCTGAGATGGGCGGCGAAGTGACCGTCGGCGATGAAGCGGGCCAGGGCACCCTGGCCCAGCATCGAGGCGCGGGCAGTGACATCCGACATGATCTTTTCCGCAGCTGGGACGAGCGCGTCGGGCAACACGATGTAGCTCAGCCGTAGCGCCGGGAACAGGAGCTTGGAGAAGCTGCCGAGATAGGCGACCCGCCGGTTTCGGTCGAGCGCGCGAAGCGGCGCCAGCGGTCGGCCGGCATAGCGATATTCGCCGTCGAAATCGTCCTCCGCGATCCAGCCGTTGACGCGCTCGGCCCAGCTCAGCAGCGCCAGGCGCCGTTGCAGGCTCAGCACCACGCCGAGCGGAAACTGGTGCGATGGCGCGACGACGGCGAGACGCGCACGGGGCGCGAGCGCCATCGCCGCCTCGAGCGGAAAGCCGGATGCGTCGACCGGAACAGCCGCGATCTGCACTTCCGCCGACGCCAGTGCCTCGCGTGTGCCGACAAAGCCCGGCTCCTCGATCCAGGCGGCATCGCCGGCATCGAGGACGAGGCGGGCAAGAAGCGAGAGGCTTTGCCGCACGCCCATGGTGATGACGATAGCGCCAGGTTCGCAGCCGAAGCCGCGAGCCATGCCGAGATAGGCCGCGATCGCTTGCCGCAAACGCGGGTGGCCGAAGGGATGGGGTGCACCAGCCACTGTCCAGGCGGGCTGGCGCCATTCGCGCTCCAGCAGCTTGGCCCAGAGCGGGAAGGGGAAGGATTCGCGGTCGGGCTGCCCCGTAGGAAAGGCGACCGGCGTGCCGTCGACGGCCTCCTCCGGCGAGTCGTCCGCGAGCGCCGCGACGGCGCGCCGGGACAGGACCGGCGCCTGCATTGCCCGATCCTCCTGCCGTTCTTCGACGCCGGATGGCACCAGCATCTCGTCCGGCAGGTCGGCAGCGACCGACAGCCCGGATCCGGCCTGCGCCACGAGGTAGCCCTCGGCAACGAGCTGGTCGATGGCCGCCAGCACCGTCCCGCGCGCGCAATTGAGCTCGGCTGCCATCAGGCGCGAGGAGGGCAGCTTGAGGCCGGGCGCGAGACGGCGCTCGAGGATGGCGCGGCGGATCTGCTCGCCGATCTGCCGATGCAGCGGCACGGTTGCGGCGGGATCGAGCGCGATGCCGAGCGGTGCGACCTTGCGAGGGCGTCCCGTCATAACTGGTTCAGTCCATTTCCGCCGAACTGGCTCTTTCCTGTGGACCTTATTGCCAGCATGGTCCGCCCCGCAATCGCTTTGCGGGAGCTGAGCTATGGATACGAGCATAGGCGCCAGGGAAGACGGCGACACGACCGAGGCTTTCGGGATCACGCCCGTGAACAAGGTCAAGCGCATGCACGAGCGCGGCCGCTACGACCGCAAGACGGTCTACGAGATCCTCGATGCGGCGCTCGTCTGCCATATCGCCTATGTCATCGACGGACGGCCCTACTGCACGCCGACCAGCTTCTGGCGGGAGGGCGATCATCTCTACTGGCACGGCTCGTCGGCCAGCCGGATGATCCGCACGCAGGCGCAGGGCGTCGATGTCTGCCTCACCGTCACGCATCTCGACGCCCTAGTGATGGCGCGCTCGGGCTTCCATCATTCGGTCAACTATCGCGCCGTCATGGCGTTCGGTCGTGCCCACATGATCGACAATGTCGAGGACAAGCTGCGCCTGATGGACAGCTTTATCGACCGCGTCTATCCCGGACGCTCCAGGCTCATCCGCAAGCCCAACAGGCAGGAGCTGAAGGCGACGACCATGATGGGCATGGAGATCGAGATGGCCTCGGCGAAGATCCGCGACAAGCACGTGGCGGACGACGAGGAGGACTATGCCACCGTGCCGGCGTGGTCGGCGCTCTATCCGGTCACGCAGGTGCTGGGCGCGCCGTCGGAATGCGTCCGCCAGCTTCCGGGCCTCGCTCGGCCGGACGAGATGGCGGACTTCGTCCCGGGCACGCGGCTCGACGAGCTGATGGCCAGGACGCATCGCCGGACCTTCGGCTCGGAGTGAGCCGGCGGCGGCCGTGATCCGCGTCGGCATTTCGTGTTAGCGTCGTCATGGAACCGCCGAGTCGAAGGAGGCGCCATGATTCCCGAGCGCGATGTCGCGTTCTACCGCGAGCACGGCTATGTGGTCGTGCCCGATCTGCTCGATGGCGAGATGCTGAGCGCAGCTCGCCAGGTCATCGCCGAGCTCGTGGAAGGCGCGCGGGGCGTCACGACCCATACCGACCTCTACGACCTCGAGCCCACGCATCGGCCGGAAGCGCCGCGCGTGCGCCGCCTCAAGACGCCGCATCTGCATCACGAGATCTTCCGCCGCATCATGCGCACGCCCCGGCTGGTCGAGATCCTGAAGCAGCTCCTGGGACCGTCCGGCGTCCGGCTGCACGGTTCGAAGCTCAACATCAAGGCGCCGCAGTACGGCTCGCCGGTCGAGTGGCACCAGGACTGGGCCTTCTATCCGCATACCAACGACGACCTGCTGGCGGTCGGCGTCATGCTCGACGACTGTGCGCCGGAGAACGGGCCGCTGATGGTGATCCCGGGCTCGCACAAGGGACCCGTCTACGACCATCACTGCGACGGCTTCTTTTGCGGGGCGATCGATCCGGCATGCGATATCGACCATGCCAAAGCGGTGCCGCTGGTCGGTCGCGCCGGCTCGATGAGCTTCCATCACGTGCGGCTGGTGCACGGCTCGGCGCAGAACGTCTCCGACAAGCCGCGCCAGCTCCTGCTCTATGAGTTTGCGGCCGCCGACGCCTTTCCGCTGGCCAAGCCCGCCACCGATCTCGCGGCCTTCGACGCCAACCTGATCGCGGGCGAGTCCGTCGTCACGCCGCGGCTCGCCGCCGTGCCGGTGCGCATGCCGCTGCCACCCGCGCCGCGCCAAGGCTCGATCTACGAGAACCAGACCTCGATGCGCGCGCGTTACTTCGCCATCACCGGCGAGGCAAAGCAGCCGGCAATGGCGCATTGAGCTCGTCGCCTTGACATGCTTGGCGCATGCTTGCATGTTACAAGCATGTCCGCGATGATCCAAATTCGCAACGTTCCCGACGCCTTGCACCGTCGTCTCAAGTCGCGTGCGGCGCTCGCCGGGATGTCGCTTTCGGACTATCTGCTCAACGAGATTCGGGAAGTGGCCGAGCGTCCGACGATCGAGGAATTGAGGGCGCGTTTGGAACGGCGGTCCGCGGTCAGTCCGTCGATTGATCCAGCCCAGGCCATCCGCACGGAGCGCGATCGGCTGTGATCGTCGTCGATGCGTCGGCTCTGCTCGAAGCGTTGCTGCGGACACCCGCAGCGGAGCATGTGGAAAGGCGCTTGTTCGATCCGCGAGAAACTTTGCACGCGCCGCACCTGCTCGACGTGGAAATAGCCCAAGTGATCCGTCGTTACGCAGCGGCGGGAGAAATCGACTCCGAGCGCGGCCGGGAGCTGCTGGTGGATCTCGTCGATTTCCCGGCACGTCGATATCCGCACGGCTTTCTGATGCAGCGCGTATGGGAACTTCGGCATAATCTGACTGCGTATGATGCGATCTATGTCGCCCTCGCAGAAGCGCTGGGGGCGTCATTGCTTACCCGAGACCGACATCTGGCGGCTGCGGCGGGCCAGCACGCGCGCGTAGAGTTGGTATGAGGGAAGGGCCTCACGACGGCTCGCGAGGGCAAATGCCCGACGCGGAGGAACGTACCTACGGCGTCCTTTGCCTTGCCGGCGACGGCGCGGTACCTTCGCGGCCCTGAAGGAGCTGCTCGATGGATCTGACGTTCGGCAAGGAAGAACTGGCCTTCCAGCAGGAAGTGCGCGGCTGGCTCAAGGAGAACCTGACCCCCGAGATCGTGGGCGAGACCAAGGTGGCGCGAAATGCCTACATGCCGAAAGAACGGCTGATCGACTGGCAGAAGCGACTGGCAAAGAAAGGCTGGCTCTGCACCGGGTGGCCCAGGGAGTTCGGCGGGCCAGGCTTCACCACGACGCAGAAGTACATCTTCGAGATGGAGATGGCGCGGGCGGGTGCGCCTGGCACCTCGCCGTTCGGCCCCAAGATGTGCGCGCCGGTGATCATGAAATACGGCTCGCCGGAGCAGAAGGCGCGGCACCTGCCGCCGATGCTCAATTCGGACCTGATCTGGTGCCAGGGCTATTCCGAGCCGGGCTCCGGCTCGGACCTCGCCAGCTTGCGCACGCGGGCGGTGCGCGAAGGAGACCACTACATCGTCAACGGCCAGAAGACCTGGACGACGCTCGCCCAGACCGCCGACTGGATCTTCTGCCTCGTGCGCACCTCGACCGAAGGCAAGCCGCAGGAGGGCATTTCGTTCCTGCTGATCGACATGAAGACGCCGGGCATCTCGGTCGAGCCCATCATCACCGCCGACGGCAACCGCGCCGGCACGCAGGAGGTGAACTCGGTGTTCTTCACCGATGTGAAGGTGCCGGTCGAGAATCGCGTCGGCGAGGAGAACAAGGGCTGGACCTACGCCAAGTACCTGCTCGAGTTCGAACGCGGCGGCAATCCCTACAGCCCGCGGCTGCGCTCGGCCTACGAGCGGCTGGTGCGCATCGCGAGGTCGATGCCGGAAGGCGACGATTCGATCCTCGCCGACACCGCCTGGCGCGAGAAGCTCGCCCGCATGGACATCGAGATCTCCGGCCTCGAGATGTTCGAGCAGGAATTCTATTCCCGCCTCGCCTCGGGCCAGAACCCCGGGCCGATGTCCTCCATGATCAAGCTGCGCGGCACCGAGGTGATGCAGCAGGTGCAGGAATTCGCGGTCGAGGCGGCCGGCTGGTACTCGATGCCGTTCCCCGAGCAGCGCGCCTGGAACGCCAATGTCGAGCCGATCGGACCGGAGGGCGTCGACGTGCTGGCGCCGCGCTATTTCAACGGCCGCAAGATGACGATCTATGGCGGCTCCTCGGAGGTGCAGCGCGGGATCATGTCGAAGGTCATGTTGGGCCTGTAAGCGATGGATCTTGCGTTCAACGCAGAGGAGCTCGCCTTCCAGAAGGAGGTTCGCGACTGGATCGCGGCCAACATGCCGCCGGAGGTGGCGGAGGAGAGCCGGCGCAGCCGGTCGAGCCACGTCTCCAGGGAGCGGCTGCTGCAGTGGCAGAAGAAGCTCGCCGGCAAAGGCTGGCTCTGCCCGAACTGGCCGAGGGAATATGGCGGACCGGGCTGGAGCTCGACGCAGAAGTTCATCTTTGAAATGGAGATGGCGCGCGCCGATTCGCCCTATCTCTCCTCGTTCAGCATCAAGATGGTGGCACCCGTCCTGATGAAGTTCGGCAGCGAGGCCCAGAAGAAGCGCTTCCTGCCCAGGATCGCGGCCGCCGAGGAACTGTGGTGCCAGGGCTACTCGGAGCCTGGCTCGGGCTCCGACCTCGCCAGCCTGCGCACGCGCGCCGTCCGCGATGGCGACCACTATGTCGTCAACGGCCAGAAGATCTGGACGACGAACGCCCACTGGGCCGACTGGATCTTCTGCCTGGTGCGCACCTCGACCGAGGGCAAGCGGCAGGAGGGCATCTCCTTCCTGCTGATCGACATGAAGTCGCCGGGCATCCGCATCGATCCCATCTACCTGGTCGACGGCACGCGTACGCCGATGCGGCACGAGGTGAACCAGGTCTTCTTCACCGATGTGAAGGTGCCGGTCGAGAACCTGGTGGGCGAGGAGAACAAGGGCTGGACCTATGCCAAGTACCTGCTCGAGTTCGAGCGTGGCGGCCAGGCCTTCGGACCGCGCCTGCGCAAGGCCTTCCGCCATCTGCAGACTCTTTCGAGGACGCAGCTCGATGACGGCGAACCCATCGCGGCCAATCCCGAATGGCGTGAGAAGATGGCGGCGCTCGAGATCGAGATCGACGCCGTCGAGATGAACGAGCTGATGTTCTATTCGAGCCTCGAGACCGGCGACGCGCCGGGCAACATGGGATCGGTGGTGAAGATGCGCGGCACCGAGGTCGGCCAGAAGGTGACCGAGCTCGCGGTCGAGGCCGTGGGATGGTACGGCGTTCCCTTCACCGAGCTGCGCAACTACGACAGCAACGTCGTGCCGGTGGGCGGCGACTATGTCGACGATGTGGCGCCGCGCTACTTCAACAACCGCAAGACCACGATCTACGGCGGCTCGTCGGAGGTGCAGCGCAACGTGCTTGCCAAGGCGATGCTGGGGCTCTGATCGTCGCGGGCGGGGAAGGAGAGCGAAAGATGGACTACCGCAATCTCGGCCGCGCCGGCGTAAAGGTCTCGGAGATCTGTCTCGGCACCATGACCTTCGGCAACGGCGCCGACCAGGACGGCGCGACGCGCATGGTCCACGCCGCGCTCGATGCCGGCGTCAATTTCTTCGACACCGCCAACGCCTACGTCTGGGGCAAGTCGGAGGCGATGCTGGGCGTGGCGCTCAAGGGCCGGCGCCATCAGGCCGTGATCGCCTCCAAGGTATTCAACCCGATGGGACCGGGGCCGAACGATTCGGGCGGCTCGCGCCTGCATATCAAGCAGGAGATCGAGGCGAGCCTCAAGCGGCTGCAGACCGACTACATCGACATCCACTACGTCCATCACGTCGATCATCACACGCCCATCGAGGAGACGCTGCGCGCCTTCGAGGATCTCGTGCGCGAGGGCAAGATCCTCTACACGGCCTGCTCCAACTTCGAGGCTTGGCGGCTCGTCGATGCACTGTGGGTCGCTCGGTCACGCGGCTGGGACACCTTCGTCGCCTATCAGCCGCAGTACAGCCTCGTCGTGCGCGACATCGACGAGGAAATCGTGCCGGCCTGCCAGGCCAAGGGGCTGGGCGTCGTCGCCTGGTCGCCGCTGGCGTCGGGCTATCTCGCCGGCAAGTACACGCCCGGCAGCCTCAAGGTTCAGGGGACGCGCTCGGCCGAAGGCTGGGGCTTCCAGGCCCGCTTCTTCGCGCCAAACCATGCCGAGATCCTGCAGACGCTGCTCGACACGGCCAAGGAGATCGGCCGCACGCCGGCGCAGACGGCGCTGCGCTGGGTAATGGATCAGCCCTTCATGACCAGCGCCATCGTCGGCGCCCGCAACGCCGAGCAGCTTGCCGACACGCTGAAGGCCGGCGGCTGGCGGCTGCCGGCAGAGGCGCTGGAGAAGCTCGACAAGGTCTCGGCCCGCCCGCACCGCTATCCGCGCGCCTTCGAGGACCCGATGCCGGAACGGCGCAAGGCGGCGGTCAAGATGCCGGGGATGGCATAATCTGTCGTGCCATTGCGATCGCGAGTTTCAGAGCTTCGCGCGCGGCGGTGACCGAGGCGATGCCGCGGCCGGCGATGTCGTAGGCCGTGCCGTGCGCCGGCGTGCAGATCGGAAAGGGGAAGCCGCCCAGAAGCGTCACGCCCTTGTCGAAGCCCATCAGCTTCATCGCGATCTGGCCCTGGTCGTGATACATCGTGAGCACGGCATCGAACTCGCCCTTCGTCGCCCTCAGAAACACCGTGTCGGCGGGGAAAGGCCCGTCGGCCGCGATGCCCTCGGCCTTGCCGGCCTCGATCGCGGGCTGGATCACATCGATCTCCTCACGGCCGAAGCTGCCGCCGTCGCCCGCATGCGGATTGAGGCCGGCCACGGCGATGCGCGGCCGCGCGAAACCGGCGCCACGCATGCAGGCATCGGTCAGCCCCAACGCGCGATGGATGCGCTCCATCGACAGGCTTCGCGCCACGTCCGCCAGGGGGATATGGGACGTCACGCGCGCGTTCCATAGCTTTCCCAGGATGTTGAACTCGCTCGCGGGCGCGGTGGTCCCGATCACCTCGGCGGAGTAGACGATCTCGTCGTCATAGGAAGGACGCGCCAGCCTCATCGCCTGCTTGTTGAACGGCGTGAAGCAGACGGCGTTCGCCTTGCCGTCGCAGGCGAGCGAAAGGGCATGCTTGTAGTTCGCCAGCGCCGACAGACCCCCTTCGCGGGCAGCGACGCCGCGGCGGACCGACGCCGGGTCCGGATGGGGCAGGTCGACGAACGCCAGCTCATCGGCGGTGCCCGCGCGAGCGGCGATGCCTGCGATCCGTGCACCTTCCTCGAACAGGCGGCGATCGCCGATCACGATCAACCGCGCCTCGCGCCGCACGTCCTCGAGCGCCGCGAGCTTGGCGGTGAGTTCGGGGCTGATGCCGGCGGGGTCGCCCATGGCGAGGGCGATCGTCGGCCGGGTTTGGTGGCGGCTGGGGACGTTCATGGCGTAGGCTCCTGGTCGAGCGACGGTCGCGGCGCCCACGCACGCCTGAACCGCAGCAACAGGGGCAACAACAGCAGCACGAGCCCGGCCGCCATCAGGCTGCCGACGAGGCTGTTGCCGAAGAAGATGCCGAGTGATCCCTTCGACATCAGCATCGATTGCCGGAACGCGTCCTCGGCCTTGTCGCCGATCACGACAGCAAGCACCAAAGGCGCCAGCGGATAGGAAAGCTTCTTGAAGAGATAGCCCACGACGCCGAAGCCCAGCATCAGCAGCACGTCGAGATAGGAGTTGGAGACGGAGTAGGCGCCCACGGTGCAGACGATCAGGATCAGGGGCGCGATCAGGTAGAAGGGCACGCGCATCAGGGCGGCGAAGACCGGTACGGTCGCCAGCACCAGCACGACGGCGACGATATTGCCGACATACATCGAGGCGATCAGGCCCCAGACGAAATCCTTCTGCTCGACGAACAGCATCGGTCCGGGGTTGAGGCCCCAGATCATCAGTCCCCCCATCATCACCGCCGCGGTCGCGGAGCCCGGGATGCCGAGCGAGAGCATGGGCAGGAGTGCGCTCGTGCCGGCAGCATGGTCCGCCGTCTCGGGGGCAACGACACCCTCCGGCTCGCCACGGCCGAAGGCCTGCGGCCGGCGGGAAAGGCGCTTGGCGATGGCGTAGCTCATGAAGGAGGCGGCGGTCGGACCGCCGGGCGTGATGCCCATCCAGCAGCCGATGGCGGCGCTGCGCAGTAGAGCCCAGCCATGCCGCGGCAGGCCGGCCACCGTGCGCACGACCTCCCGCCAGTCCACGCGCGAGGAGACGCTCTTGAGCTGGAACGACTCCTCGGTTGCGAGCAACAGCTCGCCGATGCCGAACAGTCCCATCACCGCGACGACGAAATTGACGCCTTTCACGAGCTCGTCGACGCCCATCGTGAGCCGTACGGCGCCGGAGATCGTATCGATGCCGATCGCCGCGATCGCGAACCCGATGGACAGGGACACCAGCGTCTTGGTCGGCGGGGAGCCGCCCATGCCGATGAAGCTCGCGAAGGCGAGGAAATAGACGGCGAAGAACTCGGGCGGCCCGAAGGCGAGCGCCACCTTGGCGACCCAGGCGGCGAGGAAGGTGATCAGCACGACGCCGACCAGCGCACCGAACGCCGCCGAGCCGAAGGCCGTGGCAAGCGCGGTAGTCGGCCGGCCGTCGCGCGCCATGGGGTAGCCGTCGAAGGTCGTGGCCACCGACGAGGGCTCGCCCGGGATGTTGAACAGGATCGATGTCACCGAGCCGCCGAACAGCGCCCCCCAGTACATGCTGGACAGCAGGATGATCGCCGATACGGGCTGCATGCCGAACGTGAGCGGCAGCAGCAGCGACACGCCGTTGGGCGCGCCGAGGCCGGGCAGCACGCCCACCAGGATGCCGAGCAGGACGCCGACCACCATCAGCGCGAGATGCGGGACCGTGACCGCGATCCCGAAGCCGTGCATCAGGGCTTCGACATTCGCCATGCGGTCAGAAGCCCAGGAGCTCGCCCAGGAGCCCGTGCGGCAGGGCCACCTCGAAAGCCCGTTCGAAGACGAGGTAGAGCAGGACTGGCGCTGCCAGGGCATAGACGAAAGCTTTCGACCGCGAAAATCCCGGCCGTGTCGCCAACGTGCCCAGCATGTAGCCAGCCGTTGCGACATACATACCCAGCAAGGGAATGACTGCAATAAAGGCGACCGCTGGCAGGAACATGGCGAGGAGCGCCCCCAGGTCGCTGCGCGTCACGGCGACCTGGCGTGGGCCGAGACCGGATCGCACGAGGTTGTAGACGCTGCCCGCCAGGATGATCAGGCCGATGACGAACGGAAAGGTGCCCGCCTCGACACCCGCTGTCGACCAGCCGATGCCGTTGTCGAGGCTCGAGATCGCGACGGCGGCGCCGAACGTTCCGGTCAGGATCGCCGTCGCCGCCTCGAGGATGCGTCGTGAGATCACGGTCGCCTGCTCAGTTGACCAGCCAGCCTTGCTCCGCGGCGACCTTGTGCACGCGCTCGATGTCGTCGGCCATGAACTTCTCGAAGTCGGCGCCGGCGAGAAAGGTGTCGGTCTGCGACGTGCGCTCGATGTACTCCTTCCATTCGGGCGTCGCCTGCACCTTCTTCATCAGCGCGACATAGAACGCCACCTGGTCAGGGGTCACCTTGGCCGGCAGCCACACCGTGCGCGGCTGCTGGAAACGCGGGATGTCGAGGCCGGATTCGACGCAGGTCGGCACGTCGTGCCAGCCTTCCTTGGCCGTGATCAGCGGCCCTTTGGGCAGCCGCTCGGGGCTAAAGGCGCAGAGCGGACGCTGTGTGCCGCCGCGCCACTGGCCGAGGCTTTCGCTGGGATTGTTCACGTGGCTGTCGATATGGCCGCCCGCGAGCTGGACCGCCGCCTCCGCGCCGCTCTTGAAGGGGATGTAGGTGAACTTGACGTTCGCCGTCTTCTCGATGATGCGCGTGAGCAGTTCGTCGGTGTCCTTGGATTGCGCGCCGCCCATCTTGAAGTCGCCGGGCTTGGCTGCCACGGCTTTCAGATAGTCGCCGACCGTCTTGTAGGGCGAGTCCTGCTTCACCCAGAGCAGGAACTCGTCCTGCGCCATCGCGGCGATAGGGGTGAAGTCGGTGTGCTTGAACGCGACCTTGGATACCATGGGCTGCTGCCAGGTATTCGAGGTGCCGAAGATCACCTTGTAGGGGTCGCCGGCCGAGGCCTTGCCGTAGGTGTAGCCCTCGGCGCCGCTGCCGCCGCCCTTGTTGACCACGATCACTGACTGATCGGTGAGTTTGTGCTTGGTGATGATGCTCTGGATGGTGCGCGCCAGGTTGTCGGTGCCGCCCCCGGGACCCGCCGTGGCGACGAACTCGATCGGCTTGGTCGGACGCCATTCGGCCAAAGCCGGGGTTGTGGTGCCGAGGGCCATTCCCAGACCTAGAACTGTGATTGCAGCGGCCATCCGCATCGTTTCCTCCATCCTTCGGTCTTCTCGACGAGCAGCCAACTTTGAATTCAAAATTGCCTGACTATCAAGAAAATATTGGATATTTCGCTTTATTCGTCTACTTTTGCATGCAAAATGGTGCCGGACGATGCTGCATGACGAGGTGGTAGGCTGCGTGCGGGAGATGCTGATCGAAGGCGAGATCCCGCCTGGCGCGCGTATTCCCGAGCGCGAACTCTGCACCCGCCTCGGCATTTCGCGCACGCCGTTGCGCGAGGCCCTGAAGGTGTTGGGGGCGGAAGGCCTGGTCGTGCTGCTGCCCAACCGCGGCTCGCGCGCGGCGAAGGTGACAGCCAAGGACATCCAGGATCTGTTCGAGATCTGCCAAGCCCTGGAAGCGCTGGCGGGAGAACTGGCTGGCGAGCGCATCAGCGATGACGAGCTCGTCTGGATATCGAACCTGCACGAGGAGATGCTTGGGCACCATCGGAACCGCGATCTCGCCCAATACTATCGCTGCAATCGCCTGATCCACGAGGCGATCGTGGCGGCCGCACGCAATCCGGCGCTGGCCACCCTTTACGAATCGGTCACTGCACGCATCCGTCGGGCGCGTTACGTGACGCCGATGACTCCCGCGAGATGGAAGGCCGCGATCACCGAACACGAGGCGATCCTGAATGCCCTGACACGCCGCGACGGCATCGGCCTCGCCCACATCCTGCGCACCCACCTCCGGCACAAGCAGGACGAAGTCGTTCGAGCAGGCTTCGCCGAGAGCTAACCCGCCAGTACCGGCTCGCCGACGATCTGCGTGCGATGCATCAGGCGTCGCATCGTCTCGTCGAAGGCGTCGCGGCGGTGCATCACGCAGCGATTGTCCCACATGACGAGGTCGCCAATGCGCCACTTCTGGTACCAGGCGAAGCGCTCCTGGGTCGTATGCTCCCAAAGCGCGTCGAGCAGCGCCTCGCTCTCCTCGACCGAAAGGCCGTGGATGTAGGCGCCGGGCCGTCGGCCAAGGAACAGCGCCTTGCGCTTGCTCATCGGGTGCAGGCGCACGAGCGGGTGCACCGCGCCCGGCGTCTGACGAACATCGAGTGTGCGCTGGAAGCCCTGGCGAAGCTCGCCGGCGGAGTTGCGGCTGGCGTCGTGGATGCAGGTCCTGCCCTCGATCGCGCGTTTGAGATCGGCCGGCAGTGCCTCGTAGGCGAGATACATGTTGAGGAAGCCGGTGTTGCCCCCGTCGGGCGGCACCTCCAGCGCATAGAGCAGGCTCGCGCGCGGCGGGACCGGATTGTAGGACATGTCGGTGTGCCAGACGAGCTCGTAGCTGCCGAGCCCGCCCACCGCCTTGCCGTTCTTCTTGATGCTGGAGATCACGTTCACCCAGTCGACTGCCTCGGGCGCCACATCCGAATCGGCACTGTCGACATCGGCGCTGGCGATCGGCACGCGGTCGAGCTCGCCGAAGCGGGCGCTGAACTTCATCAGGGTCGCGTCGTCGATCCGCTGCCCGCTGAAGCGCAGCACCAGATGCTCGCTCCAGGCATCGAGGATCCTCCGGAAGACGGCGTCGCTGACCGGCCGGGAGAGATCGACCCCATGGACGTCGGCGCCCAACGGGCCTCCGGTCGGCTGGATCCACATCTCGCTCATCGGATGCTCCCTTCACATGAAATAGTGCGGCATGAAGCGGCTGTTGTTGTGGGTGATGCGCCGTTCGTCCTCGCGCATGCCCACGCCCGCCGCCTTGCCGTCGACCACCCACGAGCCCACGAGGGCATGGTTGCCGTCGAAGGAGGGCAGCGGCTGATAAGCCTGCCAGACATAACCTTCGGCACCGTAGCTCCCCGGAGCCGTGTCGAACAGGCCCGGCGCGATTACGGTGACGTTGTGGCCCTCGCGGCCGAAGATCGGCTTCTTGACGAAGGCATTGCCGAGGCCGGGGTGCTCGCTCTCGAACGCCGGCAGGAGATTGGCGTGGCCCGGGAAGCCTTCCCAAAGAAGAGGCAGCAGCATCTTGTTGCTGAGGATCATCTTCCATGCCGGCTCGATGAAGGCCGTGGTGTCGGCCAGCACGTGCGGGCCGAACTGCTCGCGCGCCATCCATTCCCACGGGTAGAGCTTGGACATCACCTGGATCGGTGCCTCCTCCAGGTCGGTGAAGCGCCGGCCGTTCCAGCCGATCCGGGAGACCGCCAACGGCTTGCCGGTGAGCCCGGCCTGCAGCGCGGTGTCGCGAAGATACTCCGATGTCGCCAGGTCCTCGGGATGGTCCTCGAAGCGCGCGAAGTGGACCAGCGACTGCGGTGCCATCCGGTTGGCAATGCCACGCCAGCCCTCGATGAGCTTGTCGTGGATGGAGTTGAACTGGTCGGCCTCGGGCTTCACATCCTTCAGCCAGTGCCATTGCACGACGGCCGCCTCGTAGAGCGCGGTCGGCGTGTCGGCGTTGTATTCGAGGAGCTTGGGCGGGCTCGTGCCGTCGTAGGCGAGATCGAAGCGGCCGACCAGCGCCGGGTCGGAGCGCCGCCAGACGCGCTCGATATAGTCACCCCACGCCGGCGGAATGCGCATCCGTCCCCAAAGTTTGTCGGTCACGACATGCTCGACCGCCTTTAGGCAGAGATCGTGGAGCGTTTCGGTTGCCGCCTCCAGTTCGTCGATCTCGTCGGAGGTGAAGACGTAACAAGCCTGCTCGGTCCAGTAGGCCTTGCCCTCCAGCGTGTAGAAGTCGAACCCGAGCTGCTCGAGCTTCTGCTGCCAGCCGGGACGCGGCGGGACCGCCTCGCGTCGCATCGGTCAGCTCGCGGTGCTGCCGTGCGTGGCTGCCGATCCACCGAAGCCACCGCGTTGGCTGGTCGTCCGTGCCGGCGTGGTCCCCGTCGCGGTCGACGAACTCGACGCCGGCGAGGAGAACGTCGCCCCTCGATAGAAGGGATTGCCCCAAAGCCAGAAATGCGGCCAGGCCCCGACTGCGGTGCCGATCCCCGGCGCGCAAGAATAGAGGAGGGCGGCACCCGCCACGCCCATCAGCACGAGCTTCACCGCGCGCGAGGCACGAGGGCCACGGTCGTCGGGATTGGGCATGGACATGGCGATCAGCTCGTGAGGCAGGCCGCATTGACGAGGCCGAAGCAGGCGGCGAAGCCGCCGGCCGCGATGCCGGCGGCGGAGCGGTCCGCCTCCACGGCCTCCTTCAGATGCGGCAGCAACAGGCGCATGCCGATATGGACGAGCACCTGCACCGCGAGCGCCACCAGGGACCACAGCACGAGGTCCGTGAGGCTCGCGGAATGGGCGATGGTGTTGGCGAGCGGCAGGCAGAAGCCCAGCAGGGCGCCGACCAGGGCGATCGCGGCCGCGGAGTTGCCGGCGCGGATCAAGGTGAATTCGCGCCAGGGCGTGATCAGGCCGTAGATCCAGAGGAAAAGCGCGGCGAGCGCGAAGCTCACGACGATGTAGCGCAGGAAGTTCGGGAAAGCGGCGACCAGCCATGCAAGCTCAGGCATTGCCCCGAAGTGTCGGCCGGTCAGCCGTGCATGGTCAAGCCGCCGGACACGCTGATCGTCTGGCCGGTGATGAAGCCCGCATCGTCGCTGGCGAGGAAGCAGACCGCGCCGGGGATGTCCTCGGGCTGTCCCACGCGCTTCATCGGGATCGCACTTACCAGCGCCGCACGAATCTTCTGGCCGCGCTCGTCCTCACCCGCGACCGCCGCCAGCAGCGGGGTGTCGGTCGGGCCGGGGCAGACCGTGTTGAGCGTGATGCCCTTGCGGGCCACTTCGCGGGCCACCGTCTTGGTGAAAGCGATGAGCCCGCCCTTGCAGGCCGAGTATACCGCCTCCAGGGACGAACCGACGCGGCCGGCATCCGAGGCGATGTTGACGATGCGCCCGTGACCGCGCGCCACCATGCCTTTCAACACGACATGGCTCATGTTGAGCGCGCCCTTGAGATTGATGGCGATGATCTGGTCCCAGAGGTCGGGCGTCGTGTCGACGAAGTTGACGAAGCGGTCCCAGCCAGCGTTGTTCACCAGGATGTCGGTCGGACCGGCTTCCTTCTCGAACTGCGCGACCGCCTTGGCGACGGCATCGTAGTCGGTGATGTCGACGCCCGAGGCGAAGCCCTTGATCTCGCCCGCAACCTTCCTGGCGCCGTCGAGGTTCTTGTCGAAAACACCGACGCGGGCGCCGTAGCCCGCGAAGCGCCGGCAGATCGCGCCGCCGATCGCCCCGCCGCCGCCGGTGACGATGACATTCTTGCCGTCCAGTCCGCGCATGATCTTCTCCTCACGATCTCGTTCGAAGCGAATAGAGGACTCACAGGAGCGCACCACCAACAAGCAGCAGGCACGCACTCCGGCAATTCGGTGTCATCCCTCGCCCCGCTCGGGATGACACAGCTTGGATGAAGTCAAAGCGGCGAGTAGGGATCGAACCTGGGCTTGCGCTTCTCGAGGTGGGAGGCGAGACCTTCCTTCACCTCGGGGCCCATGAAGCCCAGCATCTCGAGGGCGGTCGAGGCGTCGAACGAGGGCCCCATCATGCGCAGCCAGTTGTTGAGCGCGTACTTGGTCCAGCGGATCGAGGTCTGCGCACCCTCGGCGAGCTTGGTCGCGACCTCGAGGCCCTTGGCCTCGAGCTGGTCGTCGTCCACGCAAAGCGAGACGAGGCCGATGCGCTCGGCCTCCTCGCCGTCGACCGATTCACAGAGCAGCAGATAGTACTTGGCCTTGGCCATGCCGCAGAGCAGGGGCCACACGATCACCGCATGGTCGCCGGCCGCGACGCCGAGCCGTGTGTGGCCATCGATGATGCGCGCCTTCTTCGACGCGATCGACACGTCGGCCAGGATTCCCGCCACGAGGCCCGCGCCCACGGCGGGCCCGCGCATGGTGCTGACGATCGGCTTGGAGCAGTTGATGACGTTGTAGACGAGATCGCGTGCCTCCTTCCACATGCCGAGAAGCGCGTTGTAGTCCGTCATGTTCTTCTCGATGATGTCGAAGTCGCCGCCGGCCGAGAACACTTTCCCGCCCGCGCCCTGGATGATCACGCAGTTCACGGTGTCGTCGCCGTCGATGTCGCGCCAGACATTGACCAGCTCGCGATGCATCACGGCATCGGTGGCGTTGTACTTCTCGGGCCGGTTCATCGTGACGCGCAGCACCTTGGGATGCGGGCGGTCGAACAGAAGGCGTTGATAGCGCTTTTGCCAGTCGGACATGCCGTCTCCTCCATTTCCGGAGAAGCGTAGCGCCTGCGGCGGCGTCCGGCTAACGCTTGTTGCCGGCGCTCCAGTTGCCGGCCGAGGCGAAGCGCACGGCCTCTTCCGCGGCGCGGACGAGGGCACGCGCCTTGTGGACACTCTCCTGGTACTCGGCTTCGAGGTCGGAATCGGCCACGACGCCGACGCCAGCCTGCACGTAGAGCGTGTTGTCCTTCACCAGCCCGGTGCGCAGCAGGATGCAGGTGTCCATCGAGCCGTTCGATGCGAAGTAGCCGGCGCAACCGGCGTAGATGCCGCGGCGCACCGGCTCGACCTCGTCGATGATCTGCATGGCGCGGACCTTCGGGGCGCCCGACAGCGTGCCGGCCGGGAACCCGGCCTTGAGCGCATCGATTGCCTCCAGCCCGTCCTCGAGCGTGCCCTCCACATGGCTGCTGATGTGCTGGACGTGGCTGTACTTCTCGATGGTGAACTGCTCGATCACCCTGACCGAGCCGATCTTGGACACCCGCCCCACGTCGTTACGCGCCAGATCGACCAGCATCAGATGCTCGGCGCGCTCCTTGGGATCGGCCAGGAGCTCGTCGGCCAGCCGCTTGTCCTCCTCCGGCGTGGCGCCGCGCGGCCGCGTGCCAGCGAGCGGCCGTATGGTGACGGTATTGTCGCGCAGCCGGACCAGGATCTCGGGGCTCGAGCCCACGATCGAGAAGTCGCCATAGTCGAAGAAGATCAGGAACGGCGAAGGGTTGATGCGCCTGAGCGAGCGGTAGAGTGCGAGCGGCGGCAGCTTGAAGGGCAGCGAGAAGCGCTGCGAGGGGACGATCTGGAAGGCGTCGCCGGCAAGGACGTATTCCTTGCAGATGTCGACCATTTTCTTGAAGGCGTCCTTGGACATGTTGGCCTGCGGCTCGGGCAGGCTGTCCAGCGCCTCGGCATTCTCGCGGCGATAGGGCAGGGAGCGCTCGAAGTCCGACACCGCATCGGCCAGCCGTTCCTCGGCCGCCTCGTAGGCGGCGCGCGCGCCGATACCGGCCTGCGGCCACACCGGCGTGACCATGGTGACGTTGTCTTCCAGCCGGTCGAACACGCAGATGAGCGTGGGCCGAACCATGATCGCGTCGGGCAGGCCGATCGGGTCCGGATTGTCGTCCGGCAGCCGCTCCATGTCGCGCACCATGTCGTAGCCCAGGAAGCCGAACAGACCGGAGGCCATCGGCGGCAGCCCCTTGGGCAGCTCCATCTGGCACTCGCGGATCAGCGCCCGCAGCGTCTCCAGCGGCCGGCCCTCGATCGGCTCGAAGGCATGTGCATCGGTGCGAGCGCGGCGGTTGATCTCCGCCTGGCCCTTGCGGCAGCGCCAGATCACATCCGGCTTGAAGCCGACGATCGAATAGCGGCCGCGTACCGAGCCGCCCTCGACGGACTCCAGAAGGAAGGAGTTGGCGCGGCCGTCGGCCAGCTTGAGGTAGGCGGAGACCGGCGTCTCGAGGTCGGCCACCGCCTTGGTCCAGACGAGCTGCGGCTTGCCGGACTCGTAGAGGCGGGCGAAGGCGTCGTAGTCGGGCGAGAGGGCCATCGCGCGTTACTGCGGAGGCTGCTGCGACTGGAAGGCCGCCTCGAACACCTGCTCGTTCACCGTCACGCCGTACTTGGCGCGCAGCGCGGCGAGAAGCTGGGCCACGAGGTCGTTGGCGATCATGCCGTCGAGCTGGCCGCCGAAGCGCTCGAGCTGCTCCTTCTCCTTGGCGAGATCGACCGGCTGGATCTCCTTGGTGCGTACGATGACGTTGCCTTCCGCCACCCGCACCGCCTGCGCCTTGCCCACAGGCAGCTTGAACAGGGCCTGCGTCGCCGGGCGGCCCAGATGGTTCGCGGTATCGACGTCGAAGCGCGTGACGGCCTTGGTCGTGCGCACCTCGAGCCCGAGCTCCTTGGCGACGGCGGCGAGATCGGTCCCCGAGCCGGCCTTGTCCACCGCCTCCTTGACCTTCTGGTCGGCCAGCTTGCGGCGCTGCTCGCCCTCCCACGCCTGCGTGACCTTCGCCTCGACCTCGGACAGGACCGGCGTGCGTGACGGCGTGATGCGCTCGGTGTGGACGACGTAGTACTCGCCCTTTCCGGTCTCGAGAAGGTCGCTGTCGTTGCCTTCGCGGGTGGAGAAGGCGGCCTTGATGAGCTCGGCGGCGGCGGTGCCCAGCACCACCTGCTTGCCCGAGGGATCCTGGCCCCGTTCGTCGACATTGTCGACCGAATGGACCTTGAGGCCCAGCGCCTTGGCGGCGTCGGCCATCGACCCGTCCTTTCCCAGTTCGCGGTCGAAGTCGTTCACCAGCTTGATCAGCAGATCGGGCGCGAGCTGGTTCTTGAGGTCCTGCTCGAGCTTGCCCTTCACCTCGTCGAATGGCGTCACCTTGCCGGGCTCGATCTTGTTGATGCGCACAACGTGCCAGCCGAGCGGCGACTTGATGGGTTCGGGCGCCACGCCCTGCGGCAGTTTGAAGATCTCGTCGGCCAGCGCGCCGGCGGGCAGGTCCTTCTTCTGGATCAGGCCGAGCTTGATCACGCCGTCGGCACTGCCGGTCACCTCCTTGGTCGCCTCCTCGAGCGTTTTGCCGGCCTTCACGGCGGCGATGATGGCCTTGGCCTTGTCCTCGCTGTCGGCCATCGCCTGGTCGACGTCGCGCTTCTCGGGCGTGCCGAACTCGGCGGCGCGCGACTCGTATTCCTGCCTCACCTGCTCGGGCGTCACCTTGACCTGGTCCATCACGTCGGCGTTGGTCAGGAGGACGTAGGAGAAGGAGCGGTACTCCGGAATCTGGAAGCGCGCCTTGTTGGCGTCGAAGTACTTGCCGAGCTCCTCCGCCGTGGGCTTGGGCACGTCGGTGACGATCGAGTCCGGCACGTAGACCGTTTCCGCGATACGCCTCTCGCTCTCCATCTTGAAAATGTCGTCGCGCAGGACGGTCGGCGCGAGACCTTCGGTACGCACGACGCCGAACAGCTCCGACGAGCCGATCTCGCGCCGCACGTCGGCGACGTACGAGGCCTCGCTGACGCGCGCCTGCTGCAAGAGGTTGCGGTACTTCAGTGGATCGAACTTGCCGTTCGCGCCGTGGAAGGCCGGGTTCTGCGCGATGTTCTCGCGAACCTGATTGTCGCTCACCACGATGCCGTAGTCGGCCATCGCGGCGTCGATCACCGCCCGTTGCACGACGTCCTGCAGCGCCCGCACGTTCAGCCCGAAGCGCGCGGCCTGCGCGGTATCGGGCCGCTGGCCGGTCTGGCGCTGGATCTGGTCGAGCTGCTGGTTGAAGCGTTCGCGCACCTCGTCGATCGACACCGACGTGCCGCCAACCCAGCCGTAGACCGGGATATGGATGCCGCCGACATGCGCCACCTCGGTGCTGCGACGGCCCATGTTCAGCATGTCGCCGATGCCCCAGAGCGCGAAGCTGATGATGAGTGTGCCCATCAGCAGGGTCATGACGACGTAGCCGGCGTACTTTCTGAATTTGTTCACGGGACGAGCTTTGCGGAAATCATGGTCAGCTTGGGCGGGCGGTGGGGTCGCATGCCTACCACCCGCCCTGCGGACAGGCAACCAACCGGCCTTTACCGCAGGCCGCGCGGCCGCTAGACACGCCGGCACGCAAAAAGAGGAAAATCCATGGCGCGCACGAGACGGCCGCTGATCGCCGGCAACTGGAAGATGAACGGTCTCGGGGCCGATGCCTTGGCCCTGGCCAAAGGTGTCGCGGACGGCCTCGGGAAGGCAGCGTGGAACGACCGCGATCTGCTCGTCTGCCCGCCCGCGACGCTCGTCATGGCTGTCGCGCAGGCGGTGCGGGGAAGCGCCGTGCTCGTGGGTGGCCAGGATTGCCACGCCAAGCCGAGCGGCGCGCATACCGGCGATATCGCGGCCGAAATGCTGCGCGATTCGGGCGCAGCTTTCGTGATCGTCGGCCACTCCGAGCGCCGCACCGACCACGGTGAGACCGACGCGGCAGTGCGCGCCAAGGCGGAAGCGGCGTGGCGGGCGGGGCTCGTGCCGATCGTTTGCATCGGCGAGACGCTGGCGGAGCGCGAGGCGGGCCGCACCTTCGCCGTGCTGGCGGGCCAGATCAAAGGCAGCGTCCCGGCGGGCGCCACGGCAGCGAAGCTGGTGGTCGCCTACGAGCCGGTATGGGCGATCGGTACAGGCAAGACGCCGACGGTGGCGGAGGTGGCCAACGCGCACGCACATATCCGCAAGGAGCTGGGCGGCGTGACGGCCGAAGCGCCGCAGGTGCGCCTTCTTTATGGCGGCTCGGTGAAAGGCGACAATGCCGCCGAGCTCCTCGCCGCCGGCGACGTCGACGGGGCGCTCGTGGGCGGCGCGAGCCTCAAGGCGGATGAATTTTTGGCTATCGCCAAGGCGGTCCAAAGAGGCTAGAAGCGCCGGCTTGATCCGGACCCCATCTAACGCTGGAAAAAATGGAAGCGGTACGAGGCTTTTTGCACGATTGGCGGCTGGTTCTGTTGATCATCCATGTCGGCGTGACCGCGGCGATGATCGTCGTCATCCTGCTCCAGCGCAGCGAGGGCGGCGGGCTGGGGATGGGCCGCACCGATGCGCTCTTCTCGGTGCGCGGCCAGGCCAACGTGCTGTCGCGCATGACCGCGATCTTCGCCGGCATCTTCTTCTTCCTCAGCCTCGTGATGGCGTGGAGCTTCGGCGGGCCGCCGCGCTCCTCGACCTCGATCATGGATAAGCTGCCGGCCGGAACCGCCGCGCCAGCGAGCCCCACGCCGGGCGCGCCCGTGCCCGGCGCCACGCCGGGGCCGCCAGCGGCGCCGGCACCGCCCACCGCCCCGAACCGCTAGGAACAATGATCGCGGCCGCCCGTTCCCTCGTCGAAGCATCGTCGGCGGGGGCAATATCCCCATGGCCGCATCCCACCGGATTTTGTAGTCTGTAGGCCCATGACGCGCTTTATCTTTGTAACGGGCGGCGTGGTTTCCTCGCTAGGCAAGGGTCTTTCGTCGGCGGCGCTGGGCGCGCTGCTGCAGGCGCGCGGCTATCGCGTGCGGCTACGCAAGCTCGATCCCTATCTCAATGTCGATCCCGGCACGATGAGCCCCTACCAGCACGGCGAGGTGTTCGTCACCGACGACGGCGCCGAGACCGACCTCGATCTCGGCCACTACGAGCGCTTCACCGGGGTCGATGCCAGGCAGAGCGACAATGTCACCACGGGCCGCATCTATTCGACGGTGATCGCGCGCGAGCGTCGCGGCGAATATCTCGGCGCCACGGTGCAGGTCATTCCGCACGTGACCGACGCCATAAAGGAATTCATCCTCGCCGACAGCAAGGACGAGGACTTCGTCCTGGTCGAAATCGGCGGCACCGTGGGCGACATCGAAGGCCTGCCGTTCCTCGAGGCCATCCGCCAGCTCGGCAACGAGCTCGGACGCGAACGCACGATGTTCGTGCATCTCACGCTCCTGCCGTGGGTGCCGACGGCGGGCGAGCTCAAGACCAAGCCCACACAGCATTCGGTCAAGGAGCTGCTGAGCGTCGGCATCCAGCCCGATCTGCTGGTCTGCCGCTCGGGCGACAAGGAGATCCCGGCCAACGAGCGGCGCAAGATCGCACTGTTCTGCAACGTGCGGCCCGAGCGCGTGATCGAGGCGCGCGACGTCGACACGATCTACCAGGTGCCGATCGCCTATCACGAGCAGGGCTTCGACCGCGAGGTCTGTCGCTATTTCTACCTCGACGCCGACAAGGAGCCCAACCTCGACCGCTGGCGTGGAGTGGTGCGCGGCGTGCGCGAGCCCGAGGGCAAGGTGACGATCGCGGTCGTCGGCAAGTACACGGTGCTGCTCGACGCGTACAAGTCGCTGAGCGAGGCGCTGACGCATGGCGGCTTCGGCAGCAACGTCAAGGTCGCGCTGGAATGGATGGATTCGGAGATCTTCGAGCGCGACGATGCCGTCAGCCATCTCGAGAACGTGCACGGCATCCTGGTCCCGGGCGGCTTCGGCGAGCGTGGCACCGAGGGCAAGATCCACGCCGTGAAGTTCGCGCGCGAGCGCAAGGTGCCGTTCTTCGGTATCTGCTTCGGCATGCAGATGGCGGTGATCGAGGCGGCGCGCAACCTGCTCGGGATCGAGGACGCCTCGTCGAGCGAGTTCGGCCCCACCGACCACGCCGTGGTCGGACTGATGACCGAATGGATTCGCGGCAACCAGCTCGAGAAGCGCTCCGCCGAGGGCGACCTCGGCGGCACGATGCGGCTCGGCGCCTATCCCGCGCACCTGCGCGCCGGCACGAAGGTGCATGAGATCTACGGCCAGGACGTGATCAGCGAGCGGCACCGTCATCGCTACGAGGTGAACGTCAACTACAAGGACCGGCTGGAGCAGGTGGGGCTGCGCTTCTCCGGCATGTCGCCCGACGGCATCCTGCCGGAGATCGTGGAAATTCCGGATCATCCCTGGTTCATCGGCGTCCAGTACCATCCGGAACTGAAGTCCCGGCCGTTCGCCCCGCATCCGCTGTTCACCTCCTTCATCAGCGCCGCCAAGAACCAGAGCCGGCTGGTCTAGCCTCCGGGTCGCATTTCGGTCACCTTTGCGCCTGAAGTTGGAGAATTATGATCCGGCCTATCTTCCTCGTCCTTCTGACGCTCGCGGTGACGGCGGCCAGCGCGTCGGCGCAGTATGCCGGGGACTCCCGCTACGGACGGCCGGAACGGCGCGACCCGATCTTCCTGCGCTTTCCCGAGATGGCGCAGCGTTACTGGGTGAACACCGAGACCATGGCGGCGAGGCACAAGGCGATCGCGATCCCGTTGCCGCGCCAGTGCGCCTTCGTCTATGCCGACACCTATGCGCGCGGCCAGATGAGCGAGCGCGAGGTGCAGGATACGGCGGTCTCGGCCTGCAGCCGCAAGCTTGCCGAGCTGGGGCCGCTCGGCGAGAACTACAACGTCGACTGCCGATGTCATGTCGTCATCAGCGACGACGCCTATGTCGTGCCGCGTGATGCGATGCCGGATCAGGCCTACGGCCCCGCCTCGATCTTCTACCGCGACAATCAGGGCAACGTCGCCCGGCTGAACGGCACCGCGCGTTACGGCGCGCTGATCGGACACGACCGGTCGGTGACCTTCACCGTCGACAACATCAGCGGCCAGAAGGTGTGCGAGGGTACCTTCACCAACGAGTCGACGGGCATCGGCCGGTTCTCGCTCTCCTGCTTCAACGGCAAGTTCGGGGGCCGGGGCAACTACGACAGCCGGCTCGGGGCGCCCAACGATCACATTCTTGCCCGCGGCCAGACCGCGAGCGGACAGCCGATCGTGATGGTGATCGGCCTGCCGGCGCAGCTCGCGGCCAACATGTACGGCGGTATCTGACATGCGGTGCGGGCCGCTCGCCGCGCTGCTCGTGCTGTCGATCCCGGCCATGGCCTTTGCGCAGAGTGCGGGCGAGGTCGAGCGTTGCTTCCAGAATCCGGCCGGTTGCACCACGGGCTCGCCGCCGCCCGCCGCGCCGCCGCCGGCCGCGCGTGCGACGCCGCCTCCGGCGCCCGATTACGCGACCGTCCTCAAGAGCCCCGAGGCCGAGCGGCGCAAGCTCCAGGAATCCCTGCACATCCTCGACAAGTACAACGGCCCGATCGACGGCAACCTGCAGTCCGACGCCTCGGAGAAGGCGATCGCGAGCTGGCAGAAGGGGCACGGCTATGCCGCGGTCGGCAAGCTCACGCCGTCCGAGGCCGTGGCTCTGAACAACGAGGCAGCGCGCGTGCCGATCAAGCGCATCAATCCGACGCCGGCGGCCGGCGCCGCGTCGCCGCCCACCCCGCCGCCGGCGTCGATGCCATCGAATGCCGAGGCGTTGAAGGCGCTGCAGGCCAAGCTGGCCGAACGCCGTCGTGCGGCGGAGCCCAAGGCGCAGGCCGCGGTGCAGGCGCTGGTGCGCGATCTCACCGCCTACATGGCCGCGGGCGGCAAGGGCGTGGCCGGCGAGCAGTTCGCCCTCTTCGCCAAGTGGTATGCCGACAACAAGGCGGCCGGTCGCGGCTTCGGCGATGTCAAGCCGGCCGTCGAGGACTACGGCGACGCCAAGGCAGGGGAGGCCGTCACCGCCGAGGTCACGCTCCAGACGCTGCAGGGCGATGCCGTCCAGCCCCAATGCATGATGTTCGCCTGGATCGAGGCCAATCCACGCAAGGATACACACGCCTTCTCCTGCGACGACGTGGCGGGCGTCGAGAAGTGGAAGACCGATCAGTCACTCAAGAGCGCGTGGCGGTGAGGATCAAAGATCCCTCGCGGCGCTCGGGATGGCAAAGAAAGGCAGTGTCATCCCGAGCTGAAGGCGAGGGATCTTTCGGCAGCTAAAGTGTCGTGACGCCGATCATCGAATCGCGCGTGACAAGGGCCGCCAGCCCGGCTTCATCCAAACCTTCGGTGCCTTTCGGGCGCATCGGCAGGACGAGATAGCGCATGTCGGCCGTGGAATCGTGCACGCGCACCGTCGCCTCGTCGGCGAGCTGCGTGCCGAACTCGGCGAGCACGGCCCGCGGCTCGTGGACGGCGCGGCTGCGATAGGCGCGGCTCTTGTACCAGTCGGGCGGAATGCCCAGCACCATGCGCGGATAGCAGGAGCAGAGTGTGCAGACGACAAGGTTGTGCACCTGCGGTGTGTTCTCGACCACGATCAGCCGAGTCGGCTGATCCATCTGCACGCCGGCCTCCTCGGCGGCCGCGCTGCCGTTCTCGAGCAGCCGGGCCTTGAAGGCCGGATCGACCCAGGCTTTCGCGACGAGCTTCGCGCCGAGATGAGGCCCGCGCGCATCCATCCGCTCGACCGCCTCGCGGATCTCGTCGGCGGTGAGGATGCCTTTCTCGATCAGCAGCTCGCGGACGGCGATCTCCAGCCTCTTGTGATGGGTGAGGGTGTCGTCGTGGTCCGGCCGCGGCGCATGGGGGTCGGGGCCTTCGTGGCTGTGGCTGATGTTGTCCATCATGGCTTCGTCCTCACGGTGCGGGCTCGAGCCAGTGCTCGTAGAGCTCGACGTCGATCGTGTCCTTCGCCGGCCCGCGGTAGTCGGGCCAGACGTCCTTCTGGTTGAAGCGCACGCGGTAGAGCACCTGCTTGGGCTCGCCGCTGCGGCCATAGGCCAGCTCCTCGGGATTGCGGAACTCGCCGCAGATGCGCTCCACCGTCCCGCACTTGCCACGGATGTAGAAGGGCGTGCGGATATGGCCGGGCGGGTTGCCTGGCCGCACGTTCACCTGGGCGCCGACGGTGAAGCGCGGCGTCATGGCGTGCCGGCCTTCGGTCCGTCGGGGCGCCGCTCGATGTCGGCGAGCTTGGCGCGCAGCTCGTCGATGGTGATCGTTCCGCGATGGATCAGGGCCGAGGTGATCGAGCTGATCCAGCGCTCGTAGTAGGTCAGCCGGTCGTAGGCGTCGCCCGGCAGCGATTCGATCCCCTTGCGCAACTCGTCGACAGTGAAGCGGCGCTTGCGCGACAGCAGCACCATCAACGCATCGACGCGCTTTTCCCAGAGCTGGTAGTCGTGTTCCACCCGCTCCACCGGCCCGGCCTGGAGGCCGCCCATGTCATGAACGCCACGCATGGCAGGACTATAGAAAAACTGCGCTGCCCCGTCACTTGCCGCAGCGAGGAGGCGCGGCTAGACAGGCCGCGCCCCAGAAGGAGTTATGTCCGCATGAGCGCCATTGTCGATATCCGGGCCCGGGAAATCCTCGACAGCCGAGGCAACCCCACCGTCGAGGTCGAGGTCGAGCTGGAAACCGGCGCCATGGGCCGGGCGGCGGTTCCGTCGGGCGCATCGACCGGTGCGCACGAGGCGGTCGAGCTGCGCGACGGCGACAAGAAGCGCTACGGCGGCAAGGGCGTGCGGAAGGCCGTGGGCGCGGTGAACGGCGAGATCATGGATCTGCTGTCCGGGCTCGACGCGCTCGACCAGATCAAGATCGACCGGGCGCTGATCGAGCTCGACGGCACGCCCAACAAGGGGCGGCTCGGCGCCAACGCGATCCTGGGCGTCTCGCTCGCCGTCGCCAAGGCGGCCGCGATGGACAGCGGCCTGCCGCTCTTCCGCTATGTCGGCGGCAGCCAGGCCTCGGTCCTGCCGGTGCCGATGATGAACATCATCAACGGCGGCGCCCATGCCGACAATCCGATCGACATCCAGGAATTCATGATCATGCCGGTGAAGGCCGACCGCTTCGCCGACGCGCTGCGCATGGGCTCGGAGGTCTTCCATGCGCTGCGCGGCCAGCTCAAGGACGCCGGTCACAACACCAATGTCGGCGACGAGGGCGGCTTCGCGCCCGACCTCGCGACGGCGGACGCGGCGCTCGCCTTCATCATGAAGGCGATCGAGAAGGCCGGCTACAGGCCGGGCGAGGACGTCGTGCTGGCGCTCGATCCGGCCTCGACCGAGTTCTTCAAGGGCGGCAAGTACGAGCTCGAAGGCGAGGGCAAGTCGCTCGATGCCGGCGGCATGGTCGACTACTACGCCGGCCTCGTCAGCCGCTATCCGATCGTCTCGATCGAGGACGGCATGGCCGAGGACGACATGAAGGGATGGAAGGCGATCACCGACAAGCTCGGCGGGAAGATTCAGCTCGTGGGCGACGACCTCTTCGTCACCAACCCCAAGCGGCTCGCCGATGGCATTCGGAATGGGCTCGCCAACGCGATCCTGGTGAAAGTGAACCAGATCGGCACGCTCACCGAGACCATGGAAGCCGTGTCGATGGCGCAGCGTGCGAGCTACGGCGCCGTGATGTCGCACCGTTCGGGCGAGACCGAGGATTCGACCATCGCCGACCTCGCGG
Source organism: Enhydrobacter sp. (assembly GCF_030246845.1). Taxonomy (NCBI): domain Bacteria; kingdom Pseudomonadati; phylum Pseudomonadota; class Alphaproteobacteria; order Hyphomicrobiales; genus Enhydrobacter; species Enhydrobacter sp. The sequence goes on along the minus strand of NZ_CP126889.1, from coordinate 4,853,447 downwards.
TGGCGACCAACTGCGGCCAGATCAAGACCGGGTCGCTGTCGCGCTCGGACCGGCTCGCCAAGTACAACCAGCTCCTGCGCATCGAGGAGCAGCTCGGCACCCAGGCCCGCTACGCCGGCAAGTTGATCCTGCGCGGGCTGTAGCTGTCGATCAAAGATTCCTCGCCGCGCCTGGAATGACGCCGGTGCGAAGAACGATCTCGTAGTGGGTCGCGAAGTCGTCGAAGCTCGAGAGAGCGGCCCGGCCTTCGGGTTCGACGATGGCCGTCGAGATATCGTCGCCGGCGAAAGCCTTGATCGAGCCGAGCGAGTCCCAGAGTGTCATCGCGATGAACTCGGTCCGGTCCCCGGTCTCGCGCCGCAGCAACCAGGCGCCGCGATGGCCCGTGAGCCGGCCAAGCGAAGGGAACACGGCTCCGGTAGCATGTCGCTCATAGGTGTCGGCGGTGGAGGCCGGCGCCCAGCCGCGCCAAAGACGAGCGATCATGCGAGTGTGCTCCAGGGAGTTCTCCATCCCCTTTAGCGAGAAGGATTTCGACGGTATTGGCAGAAATTGCTCGGGTGCGCGTTGACAGGCCGAGGCACCGGCATTTGAGTGACGGCATGGCGCGCCGCGATCTCCGCAACTCGACCCAGTACTGGTGGGACCGACATCTCTCCGGCCTCAGTCTTCTCTGCGCCGACTTCACGACCCACGACTATCCGCCCCATGTGCATGACGCACTCGTGGTCGCGGTCACGGAGCAGGGTGGTTCCATCATTCGGAGCCGCGGCGAGGTCGAGGAGGCGCATCCCTCGACGCTGTTCGTCTTCAATCCGGCCGAGCCGCATGCGGGTTGGATGGGCTGGAGCAAGCGGTGGCGATATCGCGGCATGTACCTGACCCAGGCCGCCCTCGACCAGGTGGCTGCGGGCCTCGGCGTAGACTCGGTGCCGTACTTCACGCGCAATCTTTTCGGCGATCGCGATCTGATCGAAGGGTTCCTTGCGATGCATCGCGCGATCGAGCAGGGGCGCGATGTCTTCCGCGAGCACGAGCTCCTGATCGGATCGTTCGGCAAGCTCTTCCAGAGGCACGGAAGCGGCAGAAGCCGCATCGAACCGGCACCGCGCGACCGCGCTTTGTTCGCGCGGGTCGCTGAACGCATGCGGGCCGAATATGCCACCGAGCTTCGACTGGAGGATCTCGCCCAGCATGTCGGCCTCACGATTTTCCAGCTCATCGGCCTCTTCAAGCGGACGGTGGGCCTCGCGCCGCACGCCTATCTGACCCAGATCCGGCTCGGCATGGCCTGCCGACAGCTGCGACAGTCGTCGGCGCCCGCCGAGGTCGCGGCGGCGGTCGGATTCTACGACCAGAGCGCGCTCAACCGGCACTTCAAGCGCTGCTACGGCATCACCCCGCTCCAGTTCGCCCGGGCCGCAGCCGCGTAGGCAATTTTTGCCAATACGTCCGGGATTGCCGGCAGTATCGAGCGCGTATGCATCTCTATTGCCATGATCATCCGGAGACCCTGTCGCTCGGGACGGAGGTTGTCGACGCGCGGCCCGGCCGAGTGGCGCTGGCGCAATCGCCGTTCTATCCCGGCGGAGGAGGGCAGCTCGCCGATCGCGGCCTTCTTCGATGGAAGGGCGGTGAGGCGAAGGTCACAGGCTTCGAGCTGTCGGCGGGCAAGCTTTGGCATTTGCTCGATGCACCGGACGAAGTCGCCGGCGCCGTCGAAGCCGTCGTCGATCCGCACTTCCGGCGTCGGATGCGCCAGCTCCATACCGACACGCACATCCTGAATGCGCTCGTCTTCCAGGCCTTCGATGGCGCCCTCGTCACGGGCGTTCAGATGGCCGACGACGGCACGGCGCGCATGGATTTCGACGTGCCCGCTGCCGACAACGACCGATTGCGCGCGCTCGAAGGGCCGATCAACGACTTGATCCGTCAGGACATACCGCTGCGCTTCGTCTACGTACCGATGCACGAGGCTCAGGCCGAGCACGGCTTGATCCGCAGCCGCTCGGTCGCACCGCCACCGACACCGGACGGCAGGATCCGGGTCGTCGAGATCGTGGGCCTCGATCGCCAGGCCTGTGGCGGAACGCACCTTGCGTCGACCGGCGGTTCGCCGTCCATCCGCATCCTCAAGGTCGACAACAAGGGCCGCCACAACAGGCGCGTACGGATCGCGCTGACTGAATGATCTTGACTTTACCACAACATATGTTGCCTTATCTTTCAGGTAAGCAGCATATGTTGTTGAGACCACGACAGATTTTGGCCCCTGTGATCTTCGCCACGGTGTTCGGCTATTTCGGCTACCACCTCGTGAACGGCGATCGCGGCCTCTTGGCGATGGTCCACCTGCAGCGTGAGAACCAGATCGCCGATCAAAACCTCGCCGAGGCCGAGGCGACGCGGAAGATCTGGGAGTTGCGGGTGTCGGAGCTGCGCAACCAGAGCCTCGATCCCGACATGCTCGACGAGCGCGCCCGCGTCCTGCTGAACTACGCCGACAAGGACGACATCATCGTCTTCACGCCGACGCGATAATCCGGTTCGCTTCGCGGCCTGCTGAAACAAACTGTCCGAGCCGCGCAGGCGTGCGCAAACAATCGCTCAAATGTTGCGGCGCACGCTGGCTGCTTCTGGTTTTTTCCTGTTAGATCAATGACATCGGCGGCAGCAATGCTATAAGCCGCAACACGGCCTGTTGGAGGGGACTGCCATGGCGAAGCCGGTCGGGAAGGCGAAGGGGGAAACGCTTCCAGCCAAGAAGAAATCGGCGTCGAAGTCGCCCGGACCGGGTGACAACAGTGTCGGTCCCGACCAGCTCAAGACCTTCTACCGCGACATGTTGCTGATTCGCCGCTTCGAGGAGCGCGCCGGCCAGCTCTATGGCATGGGCCTGATCGGCGGCTTCTGCCATCTCTACATCGGCCAGGAGGCCGTCGTGGTGGGCATGCAGTCCACGGTCCGCGGCAAGGATTCGATCGTGACCTCCTATCGCGACCACGGGCACATGCTGGCCGCGGGCATGGATCCCAAGGGCGTGATGGCCGAGCTCACCGGCCGCAGCGGCGGATACTCCAAGGGCAAGGGCGGCTCCATGCACATGTTCAGCCGCGAGAAGAACTTCTTCGGCGGCCATGGCATCGTCGGCGCCCAGGTGCCGATTGGCACGGGGCTGGCCTTCGCGCACAAATACAACGGCACCAAGGATGTCTCGCTCACCTATCTCGGCGACGGCGCCGCCAACCAGGGACAGGTCTACGAAGCGATGAACATGGCGGCGCTCTGGAAGCTGCCGGTGGTCTACATCATAGAGAACAATCGCTACGGCATGGGCACGTCGGTCGAGCGCGCCTCGGCCATCACCGAACTCTACCGGCATGGCGAAGCGTTCGGCATCCCGGGCGAGGAGGTCGACGGCATGGATGTGCTGGCGGTGCGGGCGGCGGGCGAGAAGGCGGTCGAGCATGCCCGCAGCGGCGCCGGCCCCTATCTCCTCGAGATGCAGACCTACCGCTATCGCGGTCATTCCATGAGCGACCCCGCCAAGTACCGGAGCAAGGAAGAAGTGGACAAGTATCGCAGCGAGCGCGATCCGATCGATCATGTGCGCAAGCTCCTGATCGACGGCAAGATGGCGGACGAGGCCGCATTGAAGGCGGTCGATGCCGAGATCCGCAAGATCATCGGCGACGCCGCCGAGTATGCTCAGCACAGTCCCGAGCCCGATCCGTCGGAGTTGTGGACCGACGTCCTGGTCGGAGCCTGACCCATGTCCATCCCGGTTCTGATGCCCGCCCTCTCGCCCACCATGACCGAGGGCAAGCTCGCGAAGTGGCATGTGAAGGTCGGCGACGGCGTGAAGTCGGGGCAGGTGATCTGCGAGATCGAGACCGACAAGGCGACCATGGAGGTCGAGGCCGTCGACGAGGGGACGGTGGCGCAGATCCTCGTGCAGGAGGGCACCGAGGGAGTCGCCGTGAATACGCCGATCTGCATTCTCGCCGCCGAAGGAGAAAGCGTCGCAGATGCGGCGAAGGCCGCGCCACCCGCCGCTTCCGCAGCGAAGGCCGATGTTCCCGACACGGCCGGTGCACCGAAGGCCGAGCTGCCGCCGAAGCCTGCCGCACCGCCGATCGTGTCGGCACCGGCGGCCGAGCCGGAGTGGAAGGGCAAGACCGTCCGGCTCACCGTGCGCGAGGCGCTGCGCGACGCCATGGCCGAGGAGATGCGCCGCGACGAGAAGGTCTTCCTGATGGGCGAGGAAGTGGCGCAGTACCAGGGCGCCTACAAGGTGAGCCAGGGCCTGCTCGACGAGTTCGGCGCCAGGCGCGTGGTCGACACGCCGATCACCGAGCACGGCTTCGCCGGCCTCGGCGTCGGTGCAGCCTTCGCCGGGCTGCGGCCGATCGTCGAGTTCATGACCTTCAACTTCGCCATGCAGGCGATCGACCAGATCATCAACTCGGCGTCCAAGACCCTCTACATGTCGGGCGGCCAGATGGGCTGCCCGATCGTCTTTCGCGGTCCCAACGGTGCGGCGGCCCGCGTCGCCGCCCAGCACTCGCAATGCTACGCGAGCTGGTATGCGCATTGCCCGGGCCTGCGCGTCATCGCGCCCTGGAGCGCCACCGACGCCAAGGGCCTCCTGAAGGCCGCGATCCGCGATCCCAACCCGGTGATCTTCCTCGAGAACGAGATCCTCTACGGCCAGCAGTTCGAGGTGCCGGACGACTCCGACTTCGTCCTGCCGATCGGCAGGGCCAGGATCGAGCGGCCGGGCAAGGACGTCACCATCGCCGCCTTCTCGATCATGGTCGGCAAGGCACTGCAGGCGGCGGAGGAGCTGGCCAAGCAGGGGATCGACGCCGAGGTGATCAACCTGCGCAGCCTGCGTCCGCTCGACACCGAGACCATCGTCGAGTCGGTCAAGAAGACCAACCGACTGGTCTCGGTCGAGGAAGGCTGGCCGTTCGCCGGCATCGGCTCGGAGCTTGCCGCCCAGATGATGGACCATGCCTTCGACTGGCTCGACGCGCCGGTGAAGCGAGTGGCTGGCCTCGACATCCCGCTGCCCTACGCGGCCAACCTCGAGAAGCTGGCACTGCCGCAGCCGGAGAACATCGTCGAGGCCGCCCGCGCGGTCTGCAATCGCTGAGGGCAGGGGGGAGCATGTCGATCAATATTCTGATGCCTGCGCTCTCGCCCACCATGACCGAGGGCAAGCTCGCCAAGTGGCATGTGAAGGTCGGCGACACGGTGACGGCCGGCCAGGTGGTCTGCGAGATCGAGACCGACAAGGCGACGATGGAAGTCGAGGCGGTCGACGAAGGCAAGGTCGGCCAGATCGTGGTCCCCGAAGGCGCCGAGGGCGTGAAGGTGAACGCCGTCATTGCGATCCTTCTCGAGGAAGGCGAGACATCGGTGCCGGCCGGCGCAGCGGCCGCAGCGGCGCCACCTGCGCCAGCGGCGGCTCGACCGGCAAAGGCAGAACCCGTGCCGGCGCCAGCCGTAGCGAAACCGGCGTCGGCCCCCGCACCGCAGCCGGCACCGGCCGCGGCGCCTGGCGGCCAGCGCATTTTCGCATCACCCTTGGCGAAGCGCATCGCGGCCGAGAAGGGCATCAATCTCGGGACGATCAAGGGCTCGGGCCCTCACGGACGGATCGTGAAGGTCGATGTCGAGAGCGCCAGGCCGGGCGCGGCGCCGGCCGCTGTTCCCGCCGCGCGCCCGACGCCGAGCGCGCCCGCGCAGCCGATCATCACCGCGCCGGGCGACCAGCGCGTGCCGCACACGGCGGTGCGCAAGGTCATCGCGCGGCGCATGCTCGAGTCCAAGCAGACCGTACCGCATTTCTATCTCACGGTCGAATTCGAGATCGATGCGCTGCTCGCGGCGCGGCAGGCGATCAACGATGTCGCCCGCAAGCAGGAGGCGAAGGTCTCGGTCAACGACATGCTGATCAAGGCCTGCGCCAAGGCGCTGCGCGATCATCCGGAATGCAACGCCTCCTGGACCGAGGAGGAGATGATCCAGTACGGGGCGGTCGACATCTCCGTCGCCGTCGCGACCGATCGCGGCCTGATCACGCCCATCGTGCGCAATGCCGACATGAAAGGCATGGCGCAGATCTCGATCGAGATGAAGGATCTCGCGGCGCGCGCCAAGACCGGCAAGCTGAAGCTCGAGGAGTTCCAGGGCGGCGGCTTCACCATCTCCAACCTCGGCATGTTCGGCGTCAGGGAGTTCGCCGCCATCATCAACCCGCCGCAGGCGATGATCCTTGCCGTCGGCGCGGGCGAGGAGCGGGTCGTGGTGCGCAAAGGCGAAATGGCGGTGCGCCACATGATGAGCTGCACGCTGGCGGTCGATCACCGTGTCGTCGATGGCGCCATGGGCGCGCGCTTTCTGCAGACCCTGCGGGCTTATGTCGAGCAGCCCGCGGCGATGCTGGTCTAGGAGTCGAGGCATGGCCGACACGAACTTCGACATCATTGTCGTGGGCGGCGGACCGGGCGGCTATGTCGCCGCGATCCGCGCCGCCCAGCTCGGCATGAAGACCGCCGTGGTCGAACGCGAGCATATGGGCGGCATCTGCCTCAACTGGGGCTGCATTCCGACCAAGGCGCTGCTGCGCACCTCGGAAGTTTATGGCCTGATCAAGCATGCCGACTCCTTCGGCCTTTCGGTCAAGGACGTCTCCTACGACGCCAAGAAGATCGTCGAGCGCTCGCGCAAGGTCGCGAACCAGCTCAGCAACGGCGTCAAAGGCCTGATGCGCAAGAACAAGATCACGGTGTTCGACGGCACCGCGAAGCTCGCCGGCACCGAGGGCGGGCAGCGCAAGCTCGCCGTGGCGATGAACGACAAGAGCAGCCTGTCGCTCACGGCCAAGAACGTGATCCTGGCCACGGGCGCCCGTGCCCGCCAGCTTCCCGGCCTCGAGACCGACGGCAAGCTCGTCTGGAGCTACAGGGAAGCGATGGTGCCGCCGGAGTTCCCGAAGTCGCTGCTGGTGGTCGGCTCGGGCGCCATCGGCATCGAGTTCGCGAGCTTCTTCCGTACCATGGGAGCGGAAGTGACCGTGTGCGAGGTCCTTGATCGCATCCTGCCGGTCGAGGACGAGGAAGTGTCGGCCTTCGCCAAGCGTGCCTTCGAGAAGCAGGGCATGAAGATCCTGACGAGCGCCACCGCTTCAATCGTCAAGAAGGGGGCCAACAGCGTCACGGCCGCGATCACTTCGGCCGGCAAGACCCAGGAGATCACTGTCGACCGCGTGATCAGCGCCGTGGGGATTGTCGGCAACGTGGAGAATATCGGCCTCGAAGGGACCAGGGTGAAGGTCGAGAAGACCCATATCGTGATCGACCCATGGGGCTTCACCGGTGAGCCCAATGTCTATGCGATCGGCGATGTCGCGGGGCCGCCCTGGCTTGCGCACAAGGCGATGCACGAGGGCGTGGTCGTGGTGGAGAAGATCGCCGGCGTGAAGGGTGTGCACCCGCTGGTCACGACGAACATTCCGGGTTGCACCTACTGCCAGCCCCAGGTGGCGAGCATCGGACTTACAGAGGCGGCGGCCAAGGCCAACGGCCGGCAGGTCAAGGTCGGCAAATTCCCCTTCATCGGCAACGGCAAGGCGATCGCGCTGGGAGAGCCCGAAGGCTTCATCAAGACCGTGTTCGATGCCAAGACCGGCGAGCTCCTAGGGGCGCACATGATCGGCGCCGAGGTGACCGAGCTGATCCAGGGCTACGGCGTGGCCAAGACCCTGGAGACGACCGAGGCGGAGCTGATGGCCACGGTGTTCCCGCATCCGACTCTCTCGGAAATGATGCACGAGTCGGTACTGGCGGCGTACGGTCGGACGCTCCATATCTAGACGACATGGACGGCTCGCTCGACAAGGCCCCGCTCAGCCGCGCCGAACGCCATCCCGAGAAGGCGAATCGGCCGGACAACCCCATTCCGCGCAAGCCGGAATGGATTCGCGTGCGTGCGCCCAACTCGCCCGAATATGCCGAGACGAAACGCCTGATGCGCCAGTACGGTCTCGCTACGGTGTGCGAGGAGGCGGCCTGTCCCAATATCGGCGAGTGCTGGAAGCACAAGCACGCCACCTTCATGATCATGGGCGAGACCTGCACGCGGGCCTGCGCCTTCTGCAATGTCGCGACCGGCAAGCCCGGGGCGCTCAATCCGCACGAGCCTGCAAATATCGCCCAGGCGGTCGGCAAGCTGGGCCTCGGCCACGTGGTGGTGACCTCGGTCGATCGCGACGATCTGGACGATGGCGGGGCGGGGCACTTCGCCCGGGTGATTGAAGCCCTGCACGAGTCGGCGCCCTCGACCACCGTCGAGGTTCTGACGCCGGACTTCATGCGCAAGCGCGGCGCCATCGAGACCGTCGTGGCTGCACGCCCCGACGTGTTCAACCACAACCTCGAGACGGTGCCGCGCCTCTATCCGGCGATCCGACCGGGCGCGCGATACTTCACCTCGCTTCACCTGCTGGCGCGCGTGAAGGAGATCGATCCGGCGATGTTCACCAAGTCGGGCCTGATGGTAGGGCTCGGCGAGACGCGCGAGGAGATCCTGCAGGTGATGGACGACCTGCGCGCCGCCGATGTCGATTTCCTGACTGTCGGGCAATATCTGCAGCCCACACCCAAGCACGCGCCGCTCGCACGCTTCTGGACGCCCGCCGAGTTCGAGGAGCTGGCGGCGCACGCGCGGGCCAAGGGCTTCCTGATGGTCTCGGCCTCGCCGCTCACGCGCTCGAGCTATCATGCCGGCGCCGACTTCGCACGCCTCCGTGCCGCGCGCGCGGCCCATACAAAGTCCTGAACCGCCGTGGCCACGACACGACATACCGAGCGAAAGGTCGTTGCCTTCGCTCCCCGACAGCTTTTTGACCTGGTCGCCGACGTCCCGCGCTATCCGGAATTCCTGCCATGGTGCACGGCGGCGCGTATCCGCCGACGTGAGGCGCCCAATGTCGAGGTCGACGAGGTCGCGATCGGTTTCGGGCCGTTCCACGAGAAGTTCGTCTCGCGCGTGACCCTCGTTCCCGACGATCCCGACCGGCTGCGCATCGAGACCGTCGGCATCGAGGGCCCATTCCGCATCTTGTCGAGCCACTGGACGTTCCAACCTCACCCCGACGGGACGGTCATCGATTTCTCGCTGGAGTTCGAGTTCCGTTCGCGGATATTGCAGCACACGGTGCGCGTGCTGTTCGCGGAGGCCGTCAAGCGCATGGTGGCGGCGTTCGAGGCCCGTGCCCGCCAACTCTACGGCGAGCCTACCGCTCAGCCAGCGACGCGAGCAACGCAAGCGCGGTGATCACCGCGATGCGGCGGATGCCGTCGCGGTCGCCGTGGAAGATATGGCGTTCAGTGATCGGCTCGCGCCCCTTCCGAAGCGCGCCGAAGTGCACAAGACCTACCGGCTTTTCGGCGGTGCCGCCGCCGGGACCGGCGACACCGGTGACGGAGACGGCGAGATCGGCGTCGGAATGGCGCAGCGCACCCGACGCCATGGCCCGGGCAACCGGTTCGCTCACCGCGCCATGCTTCATGATCGTGTCCCAGCGCACCCCGATCATGTCGCGCTTGGCTTCGTTGGAGTAGGTGACGAAGGCGCGGTCGACGACGTCGGACGAGCCCGCGATCGCCGTCAGCGTGGCCGCGATCAGGCCACCGGTGCAGGACTCGGCGGTTGCGACCTTGAGCCCGTGATGGCGGCAGGCATTCAGCACGCGCTCGGCCGCTTCTCTCATCTCGTGATCGAACATCAGTTCCTCGGAATCTCCACGGTGGCGACGGCCTGCGCGGCAATGCCTTCGCGCCGGCCGGTGAAGCCCAGACCCTCGGTGGTCGTCGCCTTCACGCTGACGCGCTCCGGCGAAACGGCGGCGATCCGCGCGACGCTTGCGACCATCGCCTCACGGTGCGGGCCAATGCGCGGCGCCTCGCAGACGAGGGTGAGATCGAGATGGACGATACGGCCGCCGCGCGCGGCGAGCAGCTCGACAGCGTGCCGGAGAAAGCGGTCGGACGACACGCCGCGCCATTGCGGATCCGACGGCGGAAAGTGCCTGCCGATATCGCCGGCGCCGATCGTGCCCAATACGGCATCGGTCAGCGCGTGCAGGGCCACATCGGCATCGGAGTGTCCAGCCAGCGCCTGGCTGTGCGGAACGGCAACGCCGCACAGCATGACCGCATTGCCGGCGGCGAAGCCATGGACGTCGTAGCCGAAAGCGGTGCGCGTCTCCATCACCGTCGCCCGCGCAAGATCGTCCGTCGTCGTGATCTTCCGATTGTCGTCGCTGCCTGCCACCATCACCACCTTCAATCCCACCCGCTCCGCGACCGCCGCGTCGTCGGTCAGCGCAGTGGCCTCGGCTGCGGCCAACGCTGCCGCGGCACGATGCGCCTCCAGCAGGCGGGCGAATCGGAAGATCTGCGGCGTCTGCGCCCGCCAGAGGTTCGCCCGCGGCACGGTCTCGAGGACGGCGTTCTGCAGATCGGTCCGCTTTACCGTATCGGCCAGCGGCACACCCAGCACGGCCCCGTCGACGCCCTTCGCCGCTGCCGCCGTCAGACAGGCGGTGATATCGGGCGGACGCACGAAAGGCCGCGCTGCATCGTGGATCGCGACGAAGTCCGGGGCGTCACCGGCCAGGGCCTCGAGGCCGTTGAGCACGGATTGCTGCCGGCTTGCACCGCCCGGGACGGGTCGGGCCAGGCCAAGATCCCCGGCGACGGTGACGTAGTGCACCTCGTCTTCAGGGGCGATGACGACGCGAATGGCAGTGATTTCCGGAGTCGCCCGGTAGGCAAGGATCGTCTGGCGCAGCACCGGCCGGCCATTGAGGAGGGCATATTGCTTGGGCAGGGGGCCGCCGAAGCGACTGCCGCGTCCGGCGGCGACGATGAGGGCGGTGCAGCTTGTCACGGCCGCTAGATAACATCGGCACGCCGGAGACGCACTTCCGCCTCTTGCGCCGCCCGCGGTGACCCGCTAATCCTCGGCTCAATAATTGTGCACCGCACAAGTTGCCTATTAAGTGATCAGCAGCATGGCCAGCCAACCCCGCCTTCGCCCTGTCGATATCGGCCCGGTCCGCCTCGAGGACCCCGTCATCCTGGCGCCGATGTCGGGCGTCACCGACATGCCGTTCCGCCAGATGGTGAAGCGCGGCGGGGCCGGGCTTGTCGTTTCCGAGATGATCGCCTCGGCGGCGATGGTGCGCGAGAACCGCAAGACCCTCCTGATGGCAAAGAATTCGCCCGAGGAATTCCCGATGGCCGTCCAGCTCGCCGGCTGCGAGCCCGAGGTGATGGCCGACGCGGCGAAGCTGAACGAGGATCGGGGCGCCGCGATCATCGACATCAACTTCGGCTGCCCGGTGAAGAAGGTCGTGAACGGCCATGCCGGCTCGTCACTGATGCGTGACGAGGTCCATGCCGCCAGGATCCTCGAGGCGACGGTGAAGGCGGTGAAGCTTCCGGTGACGCTCAAGATGCGGACAGGGTGGGACTCGGCCAATCGCAATGCACCTGCGCTCGCGCGCATCGCCGAGCAATGCGGCATCAGGATGCTGACGGTGCATGGCCGTACGCGCTGCCAGTTCTACGATGGGAAGGCCGACTGGGCATTCATCCGCGAGGTCAAGGCGGCGACCAGCCTGCCGGTGATCGCCAACGGCGATATCAATTCGCTCGACGATGTCGACCAGGCGCTGGAGCAGTCGGGCGCCGACGGCATCATGATCGGGCGCGGCGCCTACGGCCGTCCGTGGTTCCTCAACCAGACGATCCATTACCTGCGCACCGGCGAGAAGCTGGCCGAGCCGTCGTTGGCCGACCAGTACGCGGCCGTGCGGTCGCATTTCGAGGCAATGCTCGAGCACTACGGCGCCGAGACCGGCGTGCGCATGGCGCGCAAGCATCTTGGCTGGTACTCCAAGGGCCTGCCGGCATCGGCCGAGTTCCGCGCTGCCGTGAACCGCGAGACCGAGCCCGACAAGGTGCGTGCGATGCTCGCCGACTTCTTTTTGCCGGCGGTCGAGCGACAGGCCGCGTGACGATGGTCGTGCAGCCCCTGAGGCGCACCGAGCTTGCGAACGATCCGTTCCCGAGCGCGATTCTCGATTCGCTCTCGGAAGCCGTCATCGTGGTCGACGGCGAGGGGCTGGTGCATTACGCCAACCTCGCGGCCGAGCAGTTCTTCGGCGCCGGCCGAACACGCCTCATGGGTCATCCGCTGGCCGAGTTCATCCCCCGGGATTCGCCGCTCTTCTCCCTGCTCGAACAGGTACTGGCGAGCGGCGGCGCCGTCGCCGAGAGCGGTGTCACCTTGGCATCGCCGCGCATCGGCAATCATTTCTGTGCGCTGCGCCTCGCGCCGATCGTGGAGCGCGACGGGCTGGTGTCGATCTCGCTGGTCGAGCAATCGATCGCGCGCAACATCGATCGGCAGATGTCGCATCGCAACGCCGCCCGGTCGGTGAGCGCGCTGGCCGCCATGCTCGCGCACGAGGTCAAGAACCCGCTGTCGGGAATCCGCGGCGCGGCGCAGCTCCTCGAGCAGTCGCTGCCCGACAGCGAGCGCGAGCTCACCGGCCTCATCTGCGAGGAGACCGACCGTATCGTGGCGCTGGTGGATCGCATGGAGGCCTTCGCCGACGGTCGGCCGATCGATCGCGGGCCGGTCAATATCCATCAGGTTCTCAACCACGTCCGGCGGCTCTCGGAAACCGGCTTCGGCAAGGGCGTGCGCTTCGTCGAGACCTATGATCCTTCGTTGCCCGACGTGTTCGGCGACCGCGACCAGCTCATCCAGGTCTTCCTCAATCTGGTGAAGAACGCCTGCGAGGCGCCCGGCGAGGGCGAGCGCGAGATCGAGATGTCGACCGCCTATCGCCATGGGTTGCGACTCGCTGTGCCGGGCCAGCAGGCTCGGGTCAACCTGCCGCTGGTCGTCTCGATCCGTGACAACGGCCGCGGCGTGTCCGACGAGATCCGCGGCCATCTGTTCGACGCCTTCGTCACCAACAAGCCGACGGGTACGGGCCTGGGGCTGGCGCTGGTCGCCAAAATCATCAACGATCATGGCGGCGCCATCGAATATGACAGCGAGCCGGGCCGGACGGTCTTTCGCGTCATGCTGCCGCTGCAGCCGTCGCAGGCCGCTCGATGAGCACGGCGGCCACCATTCTGGTCGCCGATGACGATCGGGCCATCCGCACTGTCCTGCACCAGGCGCTCGGCCGCCAGGGCCACACGGTCCGCAGCACCGGCGCCGCCGCCACCCTCTGGCAATGGGTCCAGGAAGGCGAGGGCCAGCTCGTGATCACCGACGTGGTGATGCCCGACGAGAACGGCCTCGATCTCGTGCCGCGCATCCGCAAGCTCCGGCCGGACCTGCGCATCATCGTGATGAGCGCGCAGTCGACGCTGCTCACGGCCGTGCGCGCCGCCGAGCGCGGCGCCTTCGACTATCTGCCCAAGCCTTTCGACCTCAACGAGCTCGTCTCGGTGGTCAACCGCGCGCTGTCGGCGCCGGCGATCCCCGCCGCTCGCCACGCGCTGCCGGAGGAGGGCGAGCGCCTGCCGCTGGTCGGCCGATCGCCGGCGATGCAGGAGATCTACCGGACGCTGGCCCGCTTGATGGCGACCGATCTCACCGTCATGGTCACGGGCGAGTCCGGCACCGGCAAGGAGCTGGTGGCGCGCGCCCTGCACGACTACGGCAAGCGGCGCAAGGGGCCGTTCGTGGCGCTCAATATGGCCGCGATCCCGCGCGAGCTGATCGAAAGCGAGCTGTTCGGCCACGAGCGCGGGGCCTTCACCGGTGCCGTCCAGCGCTCGGCAGGCAAGTTCGAGCAGGCGGCGGGCGGCACGCTCTTCCTCGACGAGATCGGCGACATGCCGCCCGAGGCCCAGACGCGCCTGCTGCGTGTCCTGCAGGAAGGCGAATATACGACGGTCGGCGGCCGCACCCCGATCAAGGCCAATGTGCGCATCGTTGCCGCGACCCATCGCGACCTGCGCCGCCTCATCCAGCAGGGACTTTTCCGCGAGGACCTGTTCTATCGCCTCAACGTCGTGCCGATCCGCCTGCCGCCCTTGCGCGAGCGCCTTGATGATATTCCCGAGCTCGTCAATCATTTCCTGCAGGCGGTCGCCATCGACGGATTGCCGACCAAGGTGCTCTCGCCGGACGCGATGGCGCGCCTGCGCCAGTATCGCTGGCCGGGCAATGTGCGCGAGCTCGAGAACCTCGTGCGCCGTCTGTCGGCGCTCTACTCGGAGGAGGTGATCGGGCCGGAGACGATCGAGGGCGAACTCGCGGACGCGCTCATGCCGCCCGAGCCCGAACAGAACAACAGCGGCGCGGACGGCGAGGATACGCTCACGGACGCCGTCGATCGCCACCTGCAGGCGCTGTTCACGGCGCACGGCGACCGCCTGCCGCCGGACGGCATGTATGACAGGATCATTTCGGAGGTCGAGCGGCCGCTGATCTCGCTGGCGCTGTGGGCGACGCGCGGTAACCAGTTGCGCGCCGCCCGACTTCTGGGGCTCAATCGCAACACGTTGCGCAAGAAGATCAAGGACCTCGACGTTCCCGTGGTGCGCGCGCCGCAGGGCCGCCGGGGCGGGTGACTTGGTGACAGTATCGCCGGGCGTCTCACGCTTCAGCGAGCGGATGAATGCGATTGGCCGCGCATTGACGGGCCGGGTCGCCGCCATCTCGCTGGCGACACTCGCCGTTCTTGCCGGCGCGGCGACCTACGCCTGGCTGACCGGCTTCGCGCCGGCCAGTTTCAGCACGACGGGCTGGATGACCGGCCTCCTGGTCGCGGACCTCGTCGTGGCGACCGCACTCGTTGCGCTGCTGGCGGTGCGGTTGACACAACTCTGGCTCGATCGGCGGCGAGGCGCCGCGGGATCGCGCCTGCATATGCGGCTGGTGCTGATCTGCAGTCTTTTCACGGTGACGCCGACGCTGATCGTCACCATCATCCTGTCGCTGCTGGTCATCAACCTGACCGACTTCGTCGTGAAGCCCTCGCAGGCCGCCTACGAGACGGCACGAGCGATCGGCGAGCCGGTACGGCGTGCGCGCGAGGAGGAGATCCTGCGCGACATCGCCGCGATCTCCGCGCCTCTGCAAAGCCTCGGCGTGCAGGCGTTGCGCAACAAGGAGGCGACCGAAAAGGCCCTGGCGCGGCTGATCGAGGGGCGGCCGTTGATCGAGGCCGACGTGGTCGATGCCGACAAGGGCCTGATCGCGCGTGCGGTCGCGCCCAACGAAAAGCCGATCGCAAATCCCGTTCCGCCGGCGAAGTATCTCTGGCAGGCCGTCAACCAGGCGCGTCCGGTGCAGTTCGAGTCCGAGCACGGCGCCTACTTCGTCATGCAGCTTTTCGTCGATGAGCCGCTCTTCCTGGTGACCGGCCACGCCGTCGACCTGCGCGTCGTCGACTACATCAAGAGCATCGACTTCGCCGGCAAGTTCTACGCCCAGATCGAGCAGGCGCTGCGCCGCAGCCAGCTCATCATCTTCGTCGTCTGCGGGGCCATCGCGCTGCTGATGCTGCTGGCGGCCGTCTGGCTTGCAATTCAGGTCGCGACCCGCCTGACGGCCCCCATCGGCGGCCTGATGGCGGCAGCGGAGAAGGTTCGCGGAGGCGATCTCGGCGCGCGCGTGGAGGAGGGGCCGCCGAACGACGAGCTCGGCCAGCTCGCGCGTTCGTTCAACCGCATGACCAGCCAGATCGAGCAGCAGCGCGGCGAGCTGATCGCCGCGAACAAGGAGCTCGACCGTCGCCGCCGCCTGACCGACGCGGTGCTGGCCGGCGTTTCGGCCGGCGTGCTGAGCGTCGACGGGGCGGGTGTCATCACCCGCAGCAACAGCTCGGCGCTCGGCCTCCTGGCCCTGCCCGAGGACGGCGTGCTCGGCCGCCAGCTCATCGATGTCATGCCCGAGATCGCGCCGCTCGTGGCGCAGGCGGCCGAGCGCCCCGACCGTTTGACCCAGGGGCAGGCCGAGATCATGCACGGCGGCGTTCGCCGTATTCTGCTGGTCCGCATCAGCGCCGCTTCGGACTCGGGATCGGTCGTCACGTTCGACGACGTCACCGAGCTCATGTCGGCGCAGCGGATGGCGGCCTGGGGCGATGTGGCGCGGCGCATCGCGCACGAGATCAAGAATCCGCTGACGCCGATCCAGCTCTCCGCCGAACGGCTGCGGCGGCGTTACCTGAAGCAGATCAAGGAAGATCCCGAAACCTTCTCGACCTGCACCGACACGATCATCCGCCAGGTCGGCGACATCGGCCGCATGGTGGACGAGTTCTCTTCCTTCGCCCGCATGCCGCGGCCCACAGTGCAGCCCGAGGATGCACGCGAGCTCTGCCAGCAGGCGCTATTCCTCCAGCGCAGCGGCAACGCCGATATCCGCTACCATGCGGACTTGCCCGGCCGGCCGGTGCCGCTGATCTGCGACAGGCGGCAGGTGGGCCAGGTGCTCACCAACATCCTGAAGAATGCGGCCGAGGCGATCGAGGGCCGGGCGCCGCGCAACGGCGAGCCGCTGCCGGCGGGCGAGATTTCGCTTGCGCTGAAGGACGAAGGTACGAGTGTGCGCATTGTCGTCGAGGACAACGGCAAGGGATTGCCCAAGGAGGGCCGCGATCGCCTGACCGAGCCCTATATGACGACCCGCAGCAAGGGCACGGGCCTCGGGCTCGCCATCGTCAAGAAGATCATGGAGGACCATGGCGGGCAGCTTCTGCTCGAGGACCGCGAGGCTGGCGGCGCCCGCATCAGTCTGGTATTCCGGCGGGACGCGAAAGAGATCGCGTCGGTCAAGTCGCAGGCGACAGCCGCACAATGATCCGTTGAACTGTCGCGGACTGTTTGAAGAGTCATGGGACACGATATTCTCATCGTCGACGACGAGCGCGATATCTGCACGCTGATTGCGGGCATCCTGGAGGACGAAGGGCACACTGCCCGGCGCGCGCACAACAGCACCGAGGCGATCGATGCGATACGCCAGCGGCGGCCGGCGCTTGTCATCCTCGACGTCTGGCTGCAGGGCAGCGAGCTCGACGGGCTGCAGCTCCTCGACGTGATCCGCCGCGAGGAGCCGCCGATTCCGGTGGTGATGATCAGCGGCCACGGCACGATCGATACCGCCGTCTCCGCGATCAAGAGCGGCGCCTACGATTTCATCGAGAAGCCGTTCAAGGCCGACCGTCTTCTCCTCGTCGTCGACCGCGCGATCGAGGCCGATCGGCTGAAGCGCGAGAATGCGACCCTGCGGCGGCGGGCCGGCGGCGAGGTATCCTTCGTCGGCTCCTCCACCGCCGCCGCCAACGTGCGCGCACAGATCGAGCGCGTGGCGACCACGGGCAGTCGCGTGCTGATCGCAGGGCCTTCCGGTGTGGGCAAGGAGACGGTGGCCCGGCTGATCCATCAGGGATCCAAGCGCGCCGAGGGGCCGTTCGTGGTGGTGAACTGCTCGACGCTGCCGGCGGAGCGGCTGGAGATCGAGCTGTTCGGCACCGACGGCGAGACCGACCACGATGCGCTGCGCGTTTCCGGGGCGTTCGAGCTCGCCCACGGCGGAACCCTTCTCCTGAAGGAGGTCGCCGACCTGCCGCTCAGCCTGCAGAGCCGGCTCGCGCGCGTTCTGCAGGAGCAGTCCTACCTGCGCGACGCGGGCCGGACCCGGGTGGAGGTGGACGTGCGCGTGCTCGCCTCGACCGCGAACGCCCTGCAGGACAAGATTGCGGCCGGCCAGTTCCGCGAGGAGCTGTTCCATCGGCTGAACGTCGTGTCGCTGAGGGTGCCGCCGCTCAGCGAACGTCGTGAGGACATTCCGGAGCTCGCGACCGATCTCCTGCGGCGGGTGGCGGACGCCACCGGCCTTGCGGCGCGGCCGCTCGGCGAGGACACCTCGGCGGCGCTGCAGGGCCATGACTGGCCGGGCAATGTGCGTCAGTTGCGCAACGTCATCGAGCGCCTGCTCATCCTGGCGCCGGCCGGCGGCGGCGCGATCCGCGCCGATGTGCTGCCCAACGACGTGAGCGAGGACGCGCCCTCGGTGCTGCGCTGGGAGAAGGGCGGCGAGATCATGCAGTTGCCGCTGCGCGATGCGCGCGAGGTCTTCGAGCGCGAGTATCTGCTGGCGCAAGTGACGCGTTTCGGCGGCAACATCTCGCGCACAGCCACCTTCGTCGGCATGGAACGGTCGGCGCTGCACCGCAAGCTGAAATCGCTCGGCCTGCACGGAACGGGCGGCGAGGAGCGGGCCGGCGCCGAGCCCGCGGCCTGATCGGGAAAGAGGAGAAGCGTTCATGGCGCGTTACGCCTATGTCAACGGCCGCTACGTCGACCATCGCGAGGCCAGCGTCCACATCGAGGATCGCGGCTACCAGCTCGCCGATGGCGTCTACGAGGTGGTGGGCGTGCGCGACGGCAAGCTGATCGACGAGAAGCCGCACCTCGACCGGCTCGATCGCTCGCTGAAGGAGCTGCGCATCGCGCCGCCGGTGTCACGCAAGACACTCTGCTTCGTCATCCGTGAGCTGATGCGGCGCAACCGGCTGCGCGACGGTCTCGTCTACATGCAGGTGACGCGCGGTGTGGCGCGGCGCGATCACGCCTTTCCGACGACGCCTGTCAGGCCCTCCCTCGTGCTCACGACCAAGAATACCAGGCACCTCGGTCCCGATGTCGGCCCGGGGATCGCAGTCAGGAGCCAGCCCGACATCCGCTGGGAGCGCTGCGACATCAAGACGGTCGCGCTGCTGCCGAACGTGCTGGCCAAGCAGGCCGCGCGCGAGAGCGGCGCCTACGAAGCCTGGCTGGTCGATGCCAAGGGCTGCGTCACCGAAGGCGCCTCGACCAACGCCTGGATCGTGACCGGGGACGGCGAGCTGATCACGCGGCAGACCGACAGCGGGATCCTGGCCGGCATCACCCGCGGCACGCTGAAGTCGATCGCCGACAAGCTCCAGCTCAAGCTGGTCGAGCGGCCGTTCAGCCTGGCTGAGGCCAAGCAGGCCAACGAGGCCTTCATCACCAGCGCCACGTCGTTTGTGACGCCCGTGATCAGGATCGACGACGCGCCTGTCGGCGACGGCAAGCCCGGACCGACGGCACGCCGGTTGCGCGAGGAATACGTGCGCTTCGCCGAGGCAGGGGAGACGGTCACTTGACGAGACCTGCCGGTTCGGAGCTGCCGCGCGCCATCCTGTTCGACTGGGACAATACGCTGGTCAATACCTGGCCGACGATCGTCGAGTGCTATCGCGACACCTTCGCTGCCTTTGGGCTGCCACCCTGGACGGCCCGCGAGGTGCAGGAACGGGCGCACGGCTCGCTGCGCGACGCCTTCCCGAAGCTGTTCGGCGAGCGTGCGGTCGAAGCCGAGCGAATATTCTACCAGACGTTCCACCGCATCCATCTCGACCGACTCGAGCCGCTGCCGGGCGCGGAAGCGCTGTTGGCGCGCGCCTGCGCCGCGGGCTGCTATGTCGCGGTCGTCAGCAACAAGGTGGGCGAGAATCTCCGCGCGGAGCTCAGGCATCTCGGTTGGGAACGCTGGATATCGAAGGCAGTCGGCGCCAAGGACGCCAAGCGCGACAAGCCGGCGCCCGATCCGATCTACCTCGCGCTCGATGGCACCGGAATTGCTCCGGACGAGAGCGTGTGGATGGTGGGAGACACCCCGGCCGATCTCGAATGCGCCCATGCCGCCGGCTGCCTGCCGGTCTATTTCGGCGGCATGGACCAGTTCGCGGAGCGCCTGAAGGCATTTCCGCCACGTCTGCACGCACGCAATTGTCATGAGCTGGCGGCATTGCTTTGAGGGCAGCGTCGCCTATATTTGCTGCAACCTGGTAGCGGGAAAGGACCGCGTACCCCCAACCGGTGGCCGTCAGGTGTGCCGGATGCCCAGCAAGAGGCCAACAACATGAGTGAAAAGGCACAAAACGTTCAGGACGTCTTCCTGAACCACCTGCGCAAGAACAAGACGCCGGTCACGATCTTTCTGGTCAACGGCGTCAAGCTGCAGGGAATCGTCACCTGGTTCGACAATTTCTCGGTGCTGCTGCGCCGGGATGGTCATTCGCAGCTCGTCTACAAGCATGCGATCTCGACCATCATGCCGGTGACGCCGGTGCAGTTGTTCGACGGAGACAAGGCCGAAGGCTGATTTGACGGACGATATCGAGTTCAACGGACATGCGCGGCACAGGCGCTCGCCGCAGGAGACGGCGCGGCCGGCCACGATTGCCGCCGTACTGAGCCCCCATTGGCCTGCACTCAATGGCGATCGCCGCGACAGCGAGGCGAAGCTGGAAGAGGCGGTCGGTCTCGCGCGCGCCATCGATCTCGATGTGCGGCTCGCCCTGACCGTGCCGATGCGTCGCGTCACGCCGGCAACGCTGATCGGCAAGGGCACTGTCGAGCGCGTCAAGGCGGCCGTGGAAGAGCAGGGGACCGGCCTCGTCATCGTCGACGACAAGCTCACGCCCGTGCAGCAGCGCAATCTCGAGAAGGCCTGGAACACCAAGGTCATCGACCGCACCGGGCTGATCCTCGAGATCTTCGGTGCGCGCGCCCGCACGCACGAGGGACGGCTGCAGGTGGAATTGGCGGCGCTCGACTACCAGCGCGGCCGCCTGGTCCGGTCGTGGACCCACCTCGAGCGCCAGCGCGGCGGCTTCGGCTTCCTGGGCGGTCCCGGCGAATCGCAGATCGAGATCGACCGCCGCCTGATCGGCGAGCGTATCGTCAAGATCAAGCGCGACCTCGAAGCTGTGAAGCGTACGCGCGCCGTCAACCGCGCCGGCCGCCGCAGAGCGCGCCTGCCGACGGTGGCGCTGGTGGGCTACACCAACGCCGGCAAGTCGACCTTGTTCAACCGACTGTCCGGCGCCGAGGTGATGGCGCAGAATCTGCTTTTCGCCACGCTCGATCCGACGATGCGCGCGATCAGGTTGCCCAATGGCCGCCAATGCGTGATCTCCGACACGGTCGGCTTCGTGTCCGACCTGCCGACGCACCTCGTCGCCGCTTTCCGCGCCACCCTCGAGGAGGTGATCGAGGCCGATCTGATCGTGCATGTGCGCGACATCGCCCATCCGGACAGCGAGCGCCAGCGCGTCGACGTCGAGGAGGTGCTGCGGGCGCTGGGGGCGATCGAGGAGGGCGGCGGGACGCCCATGATCGAGGCGCTGAACAAGATCGATACCCTGCCTGCGGAGCAGTGCAGTGTCCTGAAGACGAAAGCGGCAGCGGGGTCCGGGCGGGCGCGACAGTTTCCGGTCTCGGCGCTGAGCGGTGAGGGCGTGGAGGCTCTGCTGGTCGCCATCGAGGAGCGCCTCGGCCGTGGCGGCGCGGCACGCGAGATCGAGGTGCCTCTGAGCGACGGCGCCACCATCGCCTGGCTGTACCGCAACGGTGATGTGCGCAGCCGCCGCGACGACGGGGAGACGGCGCGCCTGACGGTGGCCCTGGATGCCGCGACGGCCGCGCGGTTCGAGCGACGGCTGGCGCGTTGACACCCGCCGCCGCCGCTTTCTATAAGCGGCGCGTTCCTCAAGCTAGGGAAAGACCATGAAATTCAACCCGTTACATGATCGGGTGCTGCTGAAGCCGATCTCCGCCGAGACCAAGACCAAGGCCGGCATCATCATTCCCGATACCGCCCAGGAGAAGCCGATGCAGGGCGAGGTCGTGGCTGTCGGCAAGGGCAAGCGGCTCGACGACGGCCGCCTGATGCCGATCGGCGTGAAGGTCGGCGACAAGGTGATCTACGGCAAGTGGTCGGGCACCGAGGTCAAGCTCGACGGCGTCGATCACGTGATCCTCAAGGAAGAGGACCTGTTCGGGATCCTCGGCTGAAGCCGATGCTGGCCTTCGGCGACCTCGAGCGCGTCGCCGGGCTGATGCGCGAGACGGCCGCGGTCGAGCTGCTGCCGCGGTTTCGCAACCTCGCGCAGGAGGATATCCGCCACAAGCGGCCGGGCGATGTGGTCACGGTGGCCGACGTCGCTGCCGAGCAGCGCCTTGCCTCGGGGCTGGCGAAGATCCTGCCCGGCGTGCCGGTCGTGGGGGAAGAGTCGGTCGAGAACGATGCCAGCCTTCTGGAGCTGATCGGCCGGCCGGGCGAAAGCTGCTGGATCGTCGATCCGCTGGACGGCACGGCGAACTTCGCGGCCGGCCGCGAGCGCTTCGCCATCATCGTCTGTCTGGTGCACGACGCCGAGGCCATTGGCGGCTGGATCCTGGACGTCCCGAACGACCGAATGGCCGTTGCCGGCAAAGGACAGGGAGTGAGGCTGCAGGGCGAATCCGTTCCCAGGCTGACGGTAAGCCGGCCGCCGCGCGGCTATATCGGCTTCAAGATGCGCAAGGAATTCGACCGGCAGCTCTCGCCGGGGCAGCGCAGCGCCGTCGGCAGTCTGACATCGCTCAATTGCGCCGGTCGCGAATATCTCGAGATCCTGGCCGGCAACCGCGAATTCAGCCTCTACCGCCGGACCAAGCCATGGGACCACGCGGCGGGCGCGCTGATGATCACGGAGGCGGGCGGCATAGCCGTCCGCTTCGACGGCGAGCCGTACAGGCCGGCAGGGGGCGTCGAGGCGGGAATCATCGCCGCGGCGACGCCGGAGGTGCTGAGGGAGGTGAGAACGGTGCTGGAAGCCGTCCGGCTGCCGCTCCTCGCACAGCGCTCCTAGACCTTGCTCTTGGCCTCCTGCCAGAGCGCTTCCATTTCCTCGAGGCTGGCGTCGGACGGATGGCGGTCCTCCTGCGCCAGGCGCCGCTCGATGTAGCGGAAACGGCGCTCGAACTTGTCGTTTGTGGCGCGAAGCGCGGCCTCGGGATCGACCTTGCAGTGCCGAGCGAGGTTGGCGACGGCGAACAGGACGTCACCCAGCTCGTCGGCAATGCGGGCCTGGTCGAGTACGCGGGCATTGATCTCGACGCGCAGTTCGCCAAGCTCCTCCTCGATCTTGTCGATCACCGGTCCGATCGACTTCCAGTCGAAGCCGACCCGGGCCGCCCGCTTCTGCAGCTTTTCCGCCCGCAGCAGGGCGGGCAGGGCGCGCGCCACCCCGTCCAGGCTGCCCGCCCGCTCGCCGTCGCCATTCTTCCCGGCGCGCTCCGCCGCCTTGCGGGCCTCCCAGGAGACGGTCTGGGCGGCCGCGTCGGCGATCTCGTGGCCGTCGAAGACGTGCGGATGGCGGTCGACCATCTTGTCGGCGATCGCCTGGGCCACATCCTCGAAGGCGAAGGCGCCAGCCTCGGCCGCCATCTGGGCGTGGTAGACGACTTGCAGCAGGAGATCGCCCAACTCCTCCTTGAGCGCTGCCAGATCGCCGCGCTCGATGGCGTCGGCCACCTCGTAGGCTTCCTCGATGGTGTAGGGCGCGATCGTCCTGAAGGTCTGCTCGATGTCCCATGGACAGCCGTGCCGACGATCGCGCAGCCATGCCATGACGGCCAGGAGCCGGGCCAGCGGTTCCTTGGGGAGCTTCTCGGGCGTCGGACGGTCGGAAGCCATGATCTTCAGTTATCGTATAATATATATTATGACAAATATTATTTATCTTATTATCTAAGTCTATTACCAGGAAATATGGATATTTTGCTTTAGAAGTGCCAGCAGCTTGAGCCCGCGTAGCCCTTGGCTCGCCGGCATGCCCAAGGTCATCAACGCGCCCTCCTTGGGGTTTGCCGGGTTCGGCATGATCAGGTCGAAAACCGTGCGGGACTCGTGGTCACCCCGGCTCGGCGGCACGTTCTCGTAGACGATGAGGTACGTGCCATCGCCGAGCTTGCGCGCCTGGGCCTTGGTCGGCGGCCGCCGCGCTTCGATCGTGCCGACCTTGGCCATCGCGTAGTGCTCGGCATTGCTCACGCCCTCGAACGCAAAGTCGACGCGCCAGAGGATCAGCCGGTAGCTCTGGTCCTCGCTATAGGCCATGCCGCGCTCCCGGTCGTCGATCGCCTGCCAGCCCAGGGGCACCGCAGCGTCCATCTTGACGGCCTTGAAATGGAGGCGTGCAAGGCCGTTGGCATTGTCAATTTGCAGTACGTTGGCGGATGTCGTGGCGGTACCTTCCAGAGTGACGGCGAGTGGCCGGTAGAAGCTGGCGCCGCGATCGGCCACAGCGAAGTCCTTGAAGGTCAGCGCGCCCGCATCCAGCTCGCTTTGGGCATGTGCCGAGCCGGCCCAGCAGAGCGCAAGCGCAACAGCCAAGAGGATCCGGCGGCCGGACTCCTTTTGTTTGCGCCTACGAATAACTTCAAGATATGACATTAAGATACTGAATTTATTACCAAACCATCATGGCAGGGGGACACGTGGGCCGGCGTGCGCCGGTCGAGCTCAGCATAGTCCATGTCGATGTGGAGATTGGTCAAAAAAGCCCGCCTAGGGCCGATGCGCGCGATCCAGTCGAGGGCCAGGTCGAGATGGGCATGGGTGGGATGCGGCCGATAACGCATGGCGTCGACGATCACCACCTCCACGCCTCGCATGAGTTCGAAGGCCTTGTCCGAAAGCGCCACGACATCGTTGGCGTAGACGACCGGGCCGAAGCGGAAACCGAGCGACGGGATCGTGCCGTGGTCCAGCGGAATCGGGATAACCGGCAGGCCGGCGGCCGTGAACGGTCCTTCGATCTCGTTGGCTCGGTAGATCGGATTGTAAAACCCGCCCTCTTCCGCGTCGAAGCAATAGCCGAATCGCCGGCGCAGGATGCCAAGCGTGCGCCTGTCCGCCCAGGCCTCGATCGCGCCCTGGCGGAAGACGTAGGGGCGCAGGTCGTCGATGCCGTGGCACTGGTCGGCATGGTCGTGGGTCCAGATCACCGCGTCGACGCGCTCGATCTTGGCGGCGAGGAGCTGGGCGCGCAGATCCGGCGAGGTATCGATGAGCACGGTCCTGTCCTCGTCCTGCACCAGGATCGAGCAGCGGGTGCGGCGGTTGCGCGGATCGTGCGGATCGGCCGCGCCCCAGTCGCCCAGTCCGCCGGCACCGCCAACGCGCGGCACGCCGCCCGATGTTCCGCAGCCCAGGATCGTCACGCGCATGCCGGCCGCTCTGCCTTGCCGAACAGCCGGAAGAAGTTCTCCGTCGTCGCGGCCTCCAATTCGACGAGACTGACGCTCTTGAGTTCCGCCACCTTGGCGGCCGTATGGGCGACGAAGGCCGGTTCATTGGTCTTGCCGCGCCTGGGAACCGGCGCGAGGTAGGGCGCGTCGGTCTCGACCAGCAGGCGGTCGATCGGCAGCCCGCGCACCACCGCCCGCAGGCTCTCGGCCGCCTTGAAGGTCACGATGCCCGAGATCGAGATATACATGCCGAGCGCCAGCGCGCGGCGCGCCACCTCGGACCCCGAGCTGAAGCAATGGATCAGGCCGCAGAAAGCGCCCTTGGCATATTCCTCCTCGAGGATGTCACCCGTCTCCGCGTCGGCGTCGCGGGTATGGACGATCAGCGGCAGGCCGGTCGCGCGCGCCGCCGCGATATGGGCGCGGAAGCTCGCCGCCTGCTCGTCGCGCGGGCTGTGGTCGTAGTAGAAGTCGAGGCCGGTCTCGCCGATGCCGACGACCTTGGGATGGTGCGTCGCTTCGATCAATCGATCGGGCGAGCGCTGCCCCTCCTCCTTCGCCTCGTGAGGATGGACGCCCACCGAGCACCAGACATTGCCATGCCGTTCGGCGATGGCGCGCACGCGATCGAACTGATCGAGCCGCGTGCCGATGGTGAGCATGCCCGCGACGCCCGCGGTCCGCGCGCGAGCCAGCACGCCCGGCTCGTCCTTGGCCAGCTCCGGGAAATCGAGATGGCAGTGGCTGTCGATCAGCATCTCAGTCCGCGGCCCTGGGCGCCTCGACGAAGCGCGGGAAAACACCCTGCGGCTTCGGCAAGGGTATTCCCGGCGGCAGTTCATGCTCGAACGCGGCAAATGTGCGGCTGTCCGCCGGCACGGCGAGCTGATCGAGGATCCTCGCGGTCGACTCCGGCATGAAGGGCTGCACCAGCAGCGTCACACGGCGGATCGTCTCGGCCAGCACCCACAGCACGGTGTCGCGCCGCGCCGGGTCGGTCTTGGCCAGCACCCACGGCGCCTGGGCGTCGACATAGCGGTTGGCGTCGGCGACCACTTCCCAGATCGCCGCCAGCGCGCGATGGAAGGCCTGCTCGTCGAGCTCCGCCCGCACGATCGCCAGCAAGCCATGCGCGCGGTCGAGCAACGCCCTGTCCGCCGACAGCAGCGGCCCCTTGGCCGGCACCTTGCCGTCGCAGCTCTTGGCCACGATCGAGAGCACGCGCTGGCAGAGATTGCCGTAGGCGTTGGCGAGGTCCGAGTTCAGCCGGCCGATCAGCGCCTTCCTCTGGAAATCGCCGTCACTGCCGAACGGCACTTCCCGCAACAAAAAATAGCGCACCGGATCGACGCCGAACTCCCCGGTCACGGCGACCGGATCGATGGCATTGCCGAGCGACTTCGATATCTTCTGCCCCTCGGTCGTCCACCAGCCCGAGGCGAACACGCGCTTGGGTGGTGCGATGCCCGCCGACATCAGGAAGGCCGGCCAGTAGACGCAATGGAAGCGTATGATGTCCTTGCCGACGACGTGCAGGTCGGCTGGCCAGAAACGCCACAGCGGGTTCCTGGTGTCCGGATAGCCGCACTCCGTGATGTAGTTGGTGAGCGCGTCCAGCCAGACATACATGACGTGCTTGGGATCGCCCGGCACTGGCACGCCCCATGAGAAGCTGGTGCGCGACACCGAGAGGTCCTGCAGACCACCCTTCACGAAGCTCAGAATTTCGTTACGGCGGCTTTCGGGAGCGATGAAGCGGGGGTTCCTGTCGTAGAACTCCAGCAACCGGTCGCCCCAGGCCGAGAGCCTGAAGAAATAGGATGGCTCCTCGACCCATTCGACCTCGTTGCCGACCGGGCCGGCGCGGCGCTTCCCGTCCGCACCGACCAGGGTCTCGTCCTCGGCATAGAACGCCTCGTCGCGCACCGAGTACCAACCGGCATACTTGCCGAGATAGATGTCGCCGGCGGCAACGAGCTTCTCCCACAGCGCCTGGCACGAGGCGTAGTGGCGGGGTTCGGTCGTGCGGATGAAATTGTCGGGACTGTAGTTCATCACGCCGATCAGGTCGCGGAACGACTGGCTCACCTTGTCGGTGAAGGCCTGCGGCGACATCCCGGCGGCGGCCGCTGCCTTCTCCACCTTCTGGCCGTGCTCGTCGGTGCCCGTCAGGAAGCGCACGTCGAAACCGTCGAGGCGCTTGAAGCGAGCCATCACGTCGCACGCCAGCGTCGCGTAGGCGTGGCCGATATGGGGCACGTCGTTCACGTAGTAGATCGGCGTGGTGCAGTAGTAAGTGCGACTCGACATGACGACTGAACTCCGGACCGTCGCCCCTCCCGGAGCGCCGGATCCGGCGCCTTAGCGCATCGCCGATTGGAGAGCCAGGAAGCTGACGAGCACCGTCTGCTTGCGATCGAGATTGACGGCGTCGGCACGGGACAACAGGTAGGCGATCTTTTCCCATGCCTCAATCCAGCGATCAAGGCTCGCCGCGGCGAGCAACCGCGCCTGCAGCCCGCGCTCGGCCGGCACGACCGCCGTCCCCTCGCCGCCCAGCGCCGCCCGCCGGGCAAGGTCCTTCAGCCATCCGTCGAGCAGATAGTTGAGCGAGCGCCAGTCGGCATTCGCCTCCTCGCCGCGGCGGGCGAAGCGTTCGGCGAAGCCGTGCAGGCGCGCCATGTCGAGGTCGGGCAAGGTCGTCAGCACCTCGACCATCTCGCTGTAGAGGGCGAGGCTGCCGGCGTTCGCGAGCTCGAGCGCGCGGCCGATGCTGCCGTCGGCGAGGTCGGCGAGTGCCTCCGCCTCCTCCCGCTCGACGGCCGGCGCGTAGTCGCCCAGCAGGCGCACGACCGTCTCGTCCGACAGAGGCGAAAGCGCCAGTCGGCGGCAGCGCGAGCGGATCGTCGGCAGCAACCGCCCGGGGGCGTGCGCCACGATCAGCAGGACCGAATTGGGCGGCGGTTCCTCGAGAATCTTGAGGATGGCGTTGGCTGCGGCACTGTTCATCTCGTCGGCGGGATCGACGATCGCCACGCGCCACTCGCCCATGGCCGGCGTCATGTGCATGAACTCACCCAATGCACGAACGTCGCCGACGGCGATTTCGGCACGAATGCGGTCGGCCTTGGGGTCGAGCGTACGGCGCAGGTGGAAGAGATCGGGGTGGGTGCGTGCATCGATCAGCGCGCGACCCGGCGCATCCGTGGCCACGTCGAGGCTGTCGGACGTGGCGCCGAACAGGCCGCCTTGTCCGCCGGCCAGCAGGTAGCGCGCGAAACGCCAGGCGAGCGTGGCCTTGCCGATGCCGCGCGGGCCGGTGATCAGCCAGGCATGGTGCAGGTGGCCGCTGCGATGCGCGGCGAGCATCGCGCGCTCGGCCGCGTCGTGCCCGACCAGGCGATCGTTGCGCCAGGGCGGCGGCCAGTCGTACGGCCATTCGAGTTTCTCGAGCTCGGCCGGATCGGTGCTCGTCTTGCCCCGCGCCATGCCTCAGGCTCCCAGTCGTTCGGCCACGATGCGGGCGATGTCCCGTGCCACGCGTTCGGTCTCGCGATCGGAGTCGACCACCGCGCAGCGCGCGGGCTCGCGTCTGGCGATCTCCTGGAAGCCCGCGCGCACGCGATCATGGAAGGCGCGCGGCAGGCTTTCATAGCGGGTCTCCGACCCGCGGCGACGGCCGGCGCGCGCCAGCCCCACCTCGACCGGCAGGTCGAGGATCAGCGTGAGATCAGGCCTGAAGTCGCCGACGGCGATCTCGTAGAGCCGGTCGAGCATGGCGAGATCGAGACCGTGGCCATAGCCCTGGTAGGCGCGCGTCGAGTCGGCGAAGCGGTCGCTCACCACCCATGTGCCGCGTTTCAGGGCGGGCCATACGGTCGCGCGCAGATGGTCGCGGCGGGCGGCAAAATGCAGCAACGCCTCGGTCGTACCGTCCCAGCGATCTGCCGGTCCCTCGACCAGCAGCCGGCGCACCATCTCGCCGCCCACGGATCCACCCGGCTCGCGCGTCGCCAGAACGCTACGCCCGCGCGCCTCCAGCCAGTCCCTGAGGCATGCGATCTGCGTCGACTTCCCGGCTCCCTCTCCGCCTTCCAAGGTGATGAAGCGCCCTCGGGGGGTCGCCGTCACGAGAGCCAGCCGACCAGGTAGTGCCGCGCCGTGGCCATGAGGCGTCGCACGATGCCGAGCTTCGCCACGTCGGCGCCCGCTTGCAGCGGATACTCGCGGGTTTGGCCGTCCGGCATCGTGATGACGGCGGTGCCGAGCCTGGTCCCTTTGGCAATGGGGGCGGCGATCGGACCGTCGAACTTGGCGACGGCCCTCGGCTGCGCCGACGACTGGCCGGTCGTGGTGGTGATCTGGACGGCGGTGGGAATGACGAGCGGCACCTTGTCCTGCACGCCGAGCCACACCGGGGCCTCCGCCAGCGCATCGCCCGCGCGCAGGATCGTCGTGTTGCTGGTCTCGCGGAAGCCCCACTCGATCAGCCGCGCCGTCTCGCGCGCACGCTCGGCAATCGAATCCATGCCGTTCAGCACCAGGACCAGCCGCCGTCCGTCACGGATCGCCGACGTCGTCTGACCGTAGCCGCCCTCCTCGGTGTGGCCGGTCTTGAGGCCGTCGACGCCGGGCACGGTCTTGAGCTCGAGGTTGCGGTTGGGCTGGGTGATGCCGTTATAGGCGAATTCGCGCTGCGCGTAGTGCTGATAGAGCTTCGGGAAGTCCTCGATCGTGCGCTCGGCCAGCACCGCGAGATCGTGCGCCGTCACATGCTGTCCCTCCGCCGGCCAGCCCGAGGCATTCTTGAACACCGAGCCCGTCATGCCGAGGTCGTGCGCCTTCTTGTTCATGCGGTCGGCGAACGCCTCCTCGCTGCCGGCCATGCCTTCGGCGGCGGCGACGCTGGCGTCGTTGCCCGAATCGACGATGATGCCCTGGATCAGGTCGAGCACGCTCACCTCGGCCCCCAGTTCCAGGAACATGGTCGAGGAGTGGACGCCGCGGGTGATGGCATAGGCGCGTTCGCTGACCTTGAATTGCGTGTCGGGCTTGAGCTTGCCCGCCGCGAGGTCCTCGAACAGGAGATACGTGGTCATCATCTTCGCCATCGACGACGGCGCCATCGGCTGGTCGGCGTCCTTGGACAGCAGCACCGTGCCGGTCTGCATGTCGATCATGTAGGCGTAGCGCGCGACCGTGGTCGGGCCGATCTGCGACGGCCCGGCGGCGTCGAGCTTCGCCGCCTGCGCCGCGGCCGCCTGCTTGGGCGTGAGCGGCTTCGGCTTCGCGGGCTTCTGCGCCTGCGTGCGCTTGGCCGGCTCCTGGCGCTGGGCGTGCGCCGCCGGCGCGAGGCCGGCCGCGCCGACCATCGCGAGAACCGCAACGAGCGAAAGCAGTCGATCAATCCGCCACGACACGAGCATCACCATACCCCGAACGCTTCAGCCGGTCGGCGACAATGCCGGCGGCATCGGAAGTCGTATACGGACCGAGACGAACGCGAAAGACCTCCCGTCCACCGGAGACGGCCTGGGAAATCTCGGTGGTTCCGTAACTTGCGATCCGGCCGCGCTGCCGCTCGGCGTTGGTCATTGTGGAAAACGCCCCGGCCTGCACGTAGTAGCCGCCCGGCGGATGTGCCGCGAGCGAGGCGATCGTCGGTGCGGTGGCGACGGTCGCGCGCACCGGCTCGACGGGGGCCGGCGCGGCAGGCGGCGGCGTCGCCCACACGACCTGCTCGGCGGGGCGTGGTGGCGGGGCCTGCTGGGGCACGGGTTGCGGCGGCGGCGGCTGGACCTGCCGTGCAGGCGGCGCTGGTGGCGTCGCCTGCGGAGGCGCCGGTGGCGGCGCTTGCGCCACAGCCGTGGCCGGCACTTGGGCACCGCCACGGGACTCGACACGGGCGATCGCCGCTTCCTGCTCCGTCGGACCGCCGCCTGCCAGCGCCACCTCCTTCACCGCCATGCTTTCCGCCGGCAGCTGGTCGATGCGGATGTGCGCCGTACCGGCGCGAATCATGCCCAGCTCCTCGGCGGTGGCGCGCGAGACGTCGAGAATGCGATTGCGCGCATAGGGTCCCCGGTCGTTGATGCGCACCGTGGTCGAGCGGCCATTGTCGAGGTTCGTGACCCGGACCACGCTCGGCATCTGCAGCGTGCGATGCGCCGCGGTTCGTTCCGACTGGTTATAGACCTCGCCGTTGGCGGTGTGGCGACCGTGGAAGCCCGGTCCGTACCATGAGGCCATGCCAGTCTCGACATGGTTGAACTCTTCCCGCGGCACGTAGGTCACGCCGTCGATCGTGTAGGGCGAGCCCACCTTGTACATGCCGCGACTGGCGACCGAGCTGCCGCCGCGATGCGAGCCGCAGCCGGTCACCGCCGCGATGGCGATCAGGGCGCAGCTTCGCAGCAGGACGGTACGCCAGAACAAAGGTGTTCCAACCGATAGCGGCATCCGACGGAAAGCATACAACATCTTGCGATGTCCGTCAGGCTGCCGCGATCCGGTCGGAGAGCAGGCCGACCGCCAGGGCGAAGAAGTCGGACTGGTTCCAGCGCAGGATGACTCGGAAGTTGTGGGTCGTGCGATAGGCTGGTCCGCCCTGCCCGGCTGGCCGGACGATCCGTTCGCCTTTGGCGGCGACGGCCGAACCCTCGACCTCCTGGCCCCAGGCGAGACCGGGCCGCCAGCCGGCGCGATGCAGGTAGTTGACGGTCGAGGCGAAGACGTCGGCCTTGCTCGTCCAGATGTCGTAGCGACCGTCGCCGTCGCCGTCCGCTGCGTAGAGCAGAAAGGTTGTCGGGATGAACTGGCACTGACCCATGGCGCCGGCCCACGACCCCTTCATCTGGTGCAGGCCGATATGGCCCTGCGAGACGATCTTGAGCGCGGCGATGAGCTGGGCGCGGAAGAACGAGGCGCGAAAGCCGTTGAAGGCGAGCGTCGCGAGCGCCGGCACGACCTCGAAATCGCCCAGCCGTTCGCCGTACTTGCTCTCGATGCCCCACAGCGCGACGACCAGCGACGGCGGGATGCCGGCAGGCCCGGCGATGCGTTCGACCAGCGCGCGGTTCTCCTTGAGCAGGACGCGGCCGCGGCTCACCCGCTCGGGCGAGACGACGAGCTCGAGATAGCGCTCGAAGGTCATCTTGAACTCGGGCTGGTTGTGCGCGAGCTCGAGCACCTTCGGGATTTGCTGCACCGAGCCCAGCGCGGCATCGGCGGTCGCGCCGTCCACGCCGGAGCGCACGGCCTCCGCGCGCACGCCCTGCAGCCATGCCGTGAAGCGGGCGTCGTTCGGCTGGGCCCGCGCTGTCGCGGGAGCGAGCATCAGGCCCGTGCAAACGAACCGCCGGCCGACACGAAGGGGGAACATGTCGACGATCCTCCGATTTCGAGCGAAGGAGGTTATTTATGCCTCTGTAATTACTGCAAGATGTCACGTCGCGCCAGAGGCATCAGCATGCTCTGTGCGCCGGCCGTTCCGGGCAGGCGCGCCGACCGCCCGGATTTGCTGTGGACGGATGCCGTCCGTCGGCCGCTGCTCACTGACCTTCGTGGTGCTTGACCATCTCCTCGATCTTCTTCTTCACCGCATCGAGGTTGAAGGAGGCCGGATCCTGCATCGGCGGATAGTCCACGGCCGTCAGCGCCAGCTTCGCGACAAACTGCTGGACCAGGACAAAGCGCCAGAACTCACGCGCATAGAAGTCGTTGCCGTAGCCGAAGGAGCCAGTGTTGGGCGACTCGCCGCGAATATTCGGCGTGCGCTCGAAGGGATCCTGCCGAATGTTGACCATCACGGGCATGTCCGTCGTCGTCTTTTCACCCGGCCAGCCGTAGGGCTGCGCATAGAAGGTGAACTTGAAGTCGTCTATGCGAACCGCGCCGAGCTGTGGGCCGCCGAAGTAGAATATCTCGTGGCGCTTGGACGGGCCTTTGCCGGTGAGCAGGTCCATCTGGTTGTACCCGTCGAGATGGTTCTTGTAGGTCCGGTCGCCGAGCTTCACGCCCTTCAACAGTTGCTCGGTGATGCTGGAGTTGCCGGCCGCCGCCACCAAGGTGGGGAACCAGTCGAGGCCGGAAACGATTCCGTTTTCGACGGTCCCCGGCTTGATCTGGCCGGGCCAGCGGACGATGCACGGCACGCGGAACCCGCCCTCGCCGACCGTCCCCTTGGTGTTCTTGAACGGGGTCATGCCGCCATCCGGCCAGGTGAACACCTCGGCGCCATTGTCCGTGGTGAAGATGACGATGGTGTTGTCGGTCTCGCCGATATCGTCGAGGTGCTTGAGCAGAGCGCCGACGCTGTCATCGAGCTGCGCCATGCCGGCTTCCTCGAGGCCGTAGTTCGTCTGGCTGTTCTGCATCGAGCCGTATTTCTTCGAGAGGAACGTCCAGACATGCATGCGCGTGGTGTTGTGCCAGACGAAGAACGGCTTGCCGTCCTTCTTGGCCTTGTCCATGAAGTCGCTCGACGCCTTGACCAGCACCTCGTCGAAGGTCGTCATGTCGTACTTGGCCTTCAGGAACGGCAGGTCGTGCATGTTCGGCACGTTCGACATGTCGGGGAACGGCGGCAGCGGACCTTCATCGACGATCCTCTGCTTGCCGACCTTGCCCCAGCGCGGCATTTCGGTCGCATCGTCGGTGTCGGTCGCATAGCTGTGGACCAGGCTGCGCGGACCGTACTTGTTGTAATAGTCCTGGTCGATCGGGAACGAGAACCAGTACGGATCGGACATCGCGTCGAGGTGATACAGATACCCGAAGAACTCGTCGAAGCCGTGCACGGTCGGAAGATACTTGTTCAGGTCGCCCAGGTGGTTCTTGCCGAACTGCCCGGTGGCATAGCCCTGTGCCTTGAGCGCGGAAGCGAGCGTCGCCGCCTCCGCCGGGATGCCGACGTCGGCACCGGCCTGGCCGACGGTCGTCAACCCCGTGCGGAGCGGGATCTCGCCGGTGATGAAGTTCGCCCGCCCTGCCGTGCAGCTTGCTTCGGCATAGTAGTCCGTGAACAGCATGCCTTGCGATGCCAGCTTGTCGAGATTCGGCGTCTTGCCCGACATGATGCCGCGATGGTAGGCACCGATGTTGAACCAGCCGACATCGTCTCCCATGATGACAAGTATGTTCGGCCGTCGTTGCTGCTGCTGGGCCAGCGCCGGTGTGCTCGCCGCCGTCACAACGACCGACGCCGCGAGCAATAGGTTCCTGATCGTGCTCATGGGTTCGCTCCCGAGGTGAGCAAACGAAGTTGGCCGCAAGGGTCCAACGTCGCGCGGCGTCGAGCCTGTCGGCAAACTCGACGCTGCTCTATGCAAAATCGGCGAATTTGGAGATCCGGGCCGCTGCCTTCCGATTCTGCATAGCCGGTTCCGGCTCGGCCACCATACTCCCATCCCGAGCAGGTTTTTTTTCCGAAGACGTTCCAACATGCCGAGCGGCTTGCGCGACAAAGCTCCGATGATTGGGTGTGGCACCAACACCTTTGCAGACCCTGACGACTATCGCTTGAACCTGCCCGGGCTGGATGTCCGCCTGGTCATGACGGGACGCGATACTTTCAGGTCGGACGTGACGTGGCTGAGGACCGACCGGCTCTGGCTCGTTCGTGTCGTCGAGAATGCGCCGCGCGTCGCCTTCGTCGCCCCCGCGCCGGCTTCCGTATACGTCTCCTTTCCCTTGCACAGCGACCCGCAACCGGTTTGGAACGGCGTACGCCTGAGCCGAGGCGAGATCGTGCTGCACGGCCGTGGCGAGCCCTTTCACCAGCTGACCTTCGGAACGACGCGCTGGGGCCTGATCGCGCTTGCTCCCGAGCACCTTCGCGCCTGCGGGCAAACGTTGATCGGGGATGACCTGACGCCGCCCAGGGCCGCGAAATTCCTGCGTCCGTCATCGACCGTGGCCGGCGACCTTCTTCGCCTGCATACGCAGGCCTGTGATCGTGTTCGCTCGAGACCCGATCTGATGGCGCGTCGCGAGATCGCGCGCTCGCTCGAGCATGATCTGATCCACGCACTCGTAAGCGTTCTCGCGCTCGGTGAGTCGCGGAACTCCGCCGCGACACGGCAGCGCCACGCCGCGATCATGGTCCGGCTCGAACGGGTGCTCGCGCTGCAAGCCTCGCGACAGCTCTCGACGGCCGAGCTTTGTTCGGCGGTCGGCGCTCCGGAGCGTACATTGCGCATGTGCTGCACTGAATTCGTCGGGAGCAGCCCCGTTCACTATGCCCGGCTCAGGCGTCTGAACCTCGTGCGGTCGGCGCTCATGCGCAGCGATCCTGCGACGGCGAGCATCGCGGCGATTGCCAGAAGCCACGGCTTTTCGGAGCCTGGCCGTTTTGCCGCGGCGTACCGCACCCTGTTCGGCGAAGCGCCCTCGATCACCCTCCGTCGTTCGAAGGCAGGTGGGCCGCCTCGGTGCAACTTTGCCGATTCTGCATAGTGCAGTCCGAGCAGTCCGTCCATCGTCCCTGCGAGATGCAGATGCTTGCGCCGGCGGCCGACAATCCCGCACCGGCCGTCGTGGCGCAACGCACCGAGACGCTGGCAGACCCCGAGCCGTGGCGGTTCAAACGTCGCCCTCCACGGCTTCATCGATCTCGCCGACCATCGGCGTGAGCTTCCGCTTCCGGAGACCGGCTTCTGTTGCGTTGTATCGAGTCCAACCATCTCGAGGAGGATGTCATGAGAAGTTTGGCGGCAATCATCATCTGCGCGTCGGTGGCCCTGCCGCTGACCGCCTTCGCCCAAATGAGCGACACCGACTATTGCAATGCATTGAGCAAGCTCTATCGGGAAACCATTCCTTCCACGGCGACGCCCGATGTCACCGTCCCCGACGCGATGTCGAAGTGCGGCAGCAGTCCGGCTGGTGCGATCCCCGTGCTGGAAAAGGCGCTGAAGGACAACAAGGTCACGCTGCCCAAGCGCACGTAGGCGGACGGCGGCACCGAGATTGCAGGCCTCAGGGCGGCTGGTGCTCGCACGACGGCGACAGGTCGACGCCGCTGTCGAGCGCCGCCGCACGCGGCTCCATAGCCTATCTGTGCCCGCTGCCGTCGGTTCTTCTGGCGAGCACCGCGCGCTGCAATAGCGGGCACAGACGTCGGCAGATCCCGAGTCCCTGTGGCGCATTGTGTGCCGTGTCCATGGGGAAGCGGCAAAGTCGCGGATGAAATGTTCGTGATACCGCTGAAGATCGATCGGCTCTGCTTGCGGCGGCCAGATGTGCAACCCAAAATGACGCTGCTCGTACGACGCATGGTTGTGGGCATCCCCATGTGTCGGGTTTCCAGTACTTGGGGGCACTGGGGATGGCGCAGAGCCGCATTCTGAAGTTTGCCGATCCTTACGCGTTCCAAGCGGCGTTCCGCGCGGTCGACGTCACGCTGCTTGTCACTGCCAAAGGCCGCTT
This sequence comes from Enhydrobacter sp., assembly GCF_030246845.1. Lineage (NCBI taxonomy): Bacteria > Pseudomonadati > Pseudomonadota > Alphaproteobacteria > Hyphomicrobiales > Enhydrobacter > Enhydrobacter sp. The sequence continues at coordinate 4,816,854 of NZ_CP126889.1, read as the reverse complement.
CTGCGCCGACATGGTGCAGGTCGACCTCGGACGGCTGTTGATGCAGAAGAGCGCGGATAGTCTTCCACGAATCATGCGTGCGGCCATCACGCCCCAACGGGCGCCGATCATGTTCCTCGGCCATAGGAACCCGGGTCCCGTTCATCTTGGCAGCACCGAGCTGCATTCCGACGAGATCGTCTTTTGGGGTCGAAACGCGACCGGTCACTTGCGCACCACCGGAGCGTCCCGCAACGCTTCGATGTCGCTCACGCCCGAGGATCTGGCGGAGGCCGGCTGCGCCATCACCGGACGCGACATCACGGTGCCTCCGGATACGGCTGTCGTCAGACCACCCGATCGCACGATGGCGCGCCTGATTGATCTGCACGAGACAGCCACGCATCTCGCCGAGACGGCGCCCGGCATGTTCGCAAATCCAGGCGTGGCCTGCGCGCTGGAGCAGGAATTGGTGCACGCGATGATTGCCTGCCTGACCGGCCATGCGGCAAGAGAAGCGGAGCGTCACAGTCGGCAACATGCGAAGGTGATTGCCCGTTTCGAGGATTTCCTGATGGCCAGGCGCAACGCGCCGGTGCATCTGATCGAAGTGTGCGCCGCCATCGGCGTCTCCGAGCGTACGCTCCGGTCCTGCTGCCAGGAACATTTTGGCATGGGACCGATCCGGTATCTCTGGCTCCGGCGCATGCACCTCGCGCGCCGGTCCCTGCTGCGTGCCGATCCGGCGACAGCGAGCGTGACGTCGGCGGCCACCGAGTATGGATTCTGGGAACTCGGACGATTCTCGGTCGAGTACCGCGCACTGTTCGGGGAGTCACCCTCGGCATCGCTTCGGAGACCAGCCGAAGCCGGCAGTCGAAAGGCATTTCACTAGGCCAACGAAGTCGAGGTGATACGCGACGTCCGCGACCCGCGGCAGCCGGGCAACCATCCCGAAATCGCGTTGCCCGGCGCTGTCCCGTCCCGGATGGATCAGTGCGCCTGTCGCCCTCCCCCCTTGCTTTCGGCCGCGAGCAAGCAACGGCTGCCTATGTGTATTTGGCGATTGGCGAAGAGGGGAAGCTGGCGGATGGGGTGGGATTCGAACCCACGGTGGGCGTGAACCCACGCCGGTTTTCAAGACCGGTGCCTTAAACCGCTCGGCCACCCATCCAGGTGCGGCTTGATACTTCGTCGGGCCGCGGCGGTACAGCAGGTTTCGAAAGCGCCGCGCCGGTCGCGGCGATCACCATCTGGCCGTAGCTCCAGATGCGACTCAGCGCGAGTGAGCCAGGATCTCGCGGCAGACCGCGGTCTCCCCTTCGCGACACCAGAGGTCGTAGGGTCCGACCTCGCCCTGCCGGACATAGTCCTTCCATGCCGACGCGAAGCCGGGATCCTGCTGCAGCCATTGCAGCAGATCGAGACGCATCGTTCCCGATCCCATGCAAGGCGCGATCGTGCTGTCCTGACAGCGATCGACGAGCACGGGATTGGGCCGCCATCGTTTCAGGTCGGCGGTCACGGCGCTGCGGGTCGTCGCGGCGGCGTCCCGCAGGGCCGCTGGTTCCGTCGCACCGTCGCGAGCTGCGGAGCGCTCGGCATCGACAAGGGCTGGGATCATCCAGAGACAGTCGAAGCGCGACCCCCACTCCCAGCCGCGATCCAGCACTTCCTCGAAGAACGATTCCGTGGATGTCGACAGGACGACCACCGTCGAGCCGCGCGGAATATGGCGGCTCAATGCTCGTTGGGCCTCGATCCTGGCATCGACATAGGGGTGCGCGGCGCGAGCGCGTTGCAATGGATAGGAAACGGAAATCGCAACGATGCAGGTCAGACTCGATACGGCCGCCGCAAGCCTCCAGTTCGGCAGCCAGGCGCGCTCCGGGGACCATCTCAGCCAGACGTCGATTGCGATCACCCCAAGCAACAGATCGAAGAAGGCCATGGCCGGTGCGTATTGATAGTCGTGGCCCTTCATCTGCGCGAGATAGCCTGCGGTCGCGCCAAGCGCAGCGAGAGCCAAGACGGCCGAAAGCGTTCGATGGGCGAGCCGGCGATAGACCAGAGCCCACGCCAGAAGCAGAATCGCGAGCTTCAGCGCGCGCACCGGCGGCAGCATCGTCCAGAGCTCGACGCGGTGATAAGCATAGTAGGTGTGCATCGCCAGCGGCAGAACCTTCCGCAGGTAGTCGGGCGCCCACAGGAAGATCGCACCGGCGTAGGCGATGGCCGTTGCGGCCATGGCCACGCTTTCCGGCCGGAAAAGGGCCCGGACATTTCGCGCTCTCATCAGGACGAACAATTCGACCGCGCCGATGATGAGGGCGTGGTGCGGCTTCAGCAGGATGCCGGCCGCACCGACCATCCCGGCCAGGAATGCCTCGCCCACCGTTATTTTCAACCCGTCGATCCGGCGCGCCGTCAGGACCAGGTAGGGCAGCAGCAGGAGGAGCAGAATATGCTCGCGCTGCGCGTAGTGGGGCCAGGGGCGGATCACCGTCGCGACCAGCAGGGCGAGCGCGAACCAGGCGGAAAAGATTCTTCCCGCGAACGCCTCGCCTCTGCCCACCAGCGAAACCGTCCACGCGACAGAGCAGGCGACGGTGAGCGCCATCACGAGTTGCAGTGCGGCCGTCGAGGAGATCGCAAGAATCTGCGAAAGCCTGACCGGAATCTCGGACAGCCAGATGATCAAGGGCGGATTGGCCTCGACGAGATCGCCGAACTGCATATGACTGGTGTCGAGCGACCGGCGCGCCAGGAAGAGCAGCCACGTCTGGTCGCCCCATTGCGGCCGAACGAGCATATACACCAGGCTGACGCCCACGATCGCGGCGGCAGCCAGCGGCAAAACGAGGGACGCCGCCGGATCGGCGAATCGACTCCTGATCGTCCGGGCCGTGCCAAGTACACGGTTCATGGCGCGCAATATGCGAGCCGCCAGGACTCATTGGCCTGTGACCGTTGTCGGACCATCGGGTGACTGAGCTGTGACTGTCCACCCGCCGCTTGCCTTGGAGCGAAGTCGCATTGCCAAGGGCAGTCGCTGATCGCCCGGCGCCGGCGATCGGTCGCTAGGTCGACCCGGATCGAGTCCGGCAAAGGCCGCCAACCGTTCGATGTTGGCGGTCTTTGTCGATGGACTGGCAAAAAGTACTTATTTTCTCGATACTTTTTCAAAGGCCGCCAAGGTTTCGGAATTTGGCGGTCTTCGGCATGGGGAGCGACCGCATCAGCCCTGTAGAGATCGAGGGTGTTTTGCGGAGCCCACTGGCAGGAAAGTGGGCGTCGGCTGACATGTCCCCCAAAGGCCGACACCCTCTCCAAAGACCGCCAACTTTTCGACTCGTGGCGGCCTTCGATAAAGTATCGATGGCATGGGCATTTCTTGGCGGCCTCTCGCCAAAGACCGCCAAGCGTCGGAGCGGTGGCGGTCTTTGCCGTCGTCGGCGATCTTCGCCGCCTGCGCCTGAACGCGCCGTGGAAGGCCGAGGCACGCGGCGGTAGACTGCCCTTCGTCCACGACGCCTGGCGGCTCTGTTGCGCGCCCGACGCCTGTGTTCGACGCCTGCCGTGGGATCGAACGATGGCACTCGGATCGACGGCCGAAGCCGGCCCTGCATGGCTGAGAGACTTCTTTCCCGGCTACTTCGCCCTGGTGATGGGGACCGGGATCGTTGCCGTGGCCGCGCGCCTGCTGCACTACGAGGCGCTGTCGTGGCCGCTGTTCGCCATCGCGCTCGCGGCCTACCCCGTGCTGTGGGCCATTTTGCTGGCGCGGCTCGCCCTTTTTCCCCAGGCCGTGATGGCGGACTTCGCCAGCCACGAGCGCGGGCCGACCTTCCTCACCATCGTCGCGGCCAACGGCGTGCTGGGTAGCCAGTTCGGCGCCTTCCATATGCTGGCCGGCCTGCTGCCGCTCCTGTTCTGGTCGAGCGTCGCGCTGTGGGCGGCGCTGGTCTACGGCTTCCTGAGCGCGGTCACGGTCCGCATCGCCAAGCCCGACCTGGAGCACGGCCTGAACGGCGCCTGGCTCCTGCTGGTGGTGGCGACCGAATCGCTGTCGCTGCTGAGCTCCCTCCTCGCCGAGCGGAGCGGCGTCGCGCCGCCGCTGGTCTTCGCCTCCCTCGCCTTCTATCTGCTGGGCTCGATGCTCTACGTGCTGCTCTCGGCCCTGATCTTCTTCCGCTGGATCTTCCGGCCCATGCATCCGGCGGAGATGGGCGCGCCGTGGTGGATCAACATGGGTGCCGTCGCCATCGCCACGCTGGCCGGCGCGCAACTGATGGCGCTCACCGGCACCGACGCCGCCTCGGCGCCGCTGCTGCGCTTCGTGCCGCCCTTCACCGTGCTCCTGTGGGTGACCAGCACCTTCTGGATCCCGCTGCTGGTGATCCTGTTCGTCTGGAAGGAGATGCAGCGTGGGCCGCACGGCTATGATCCGGGCCTGTGGTCGGCCGTGTTCCCGCTCGGCATGTATGCCGCCGCCACGCACGAATACGCGCGCGTCGCCCACCTGCCGTTCCTCGAGCCGATCTCGCAGGCGCTGTTCTGGGCGGCCCTGTTCGCCTGGGTCCTGACCTTCATCGGCATGTGCGTGCGGCTGCTGCACCCGCGGCGGCCTTCCCCGGGTTGACCGCTGAGCGGGCTTCGTTCAGGAAAAGCCCGGCCTGAGCGAGGATCGCCAATCCCTGATGCAGCCGGCACACCTCACCTACGGCGTCGACGAGACGCCGCCCCCGCTGCGGCTGCTGATGCTTGGCGTGCAATACGCGGTGATGATCGCGATCTACCTCGTTCTGGTCGTGATCGTCCTGCGCCATGCCCATGTGTCCCAGGAGACGCGGGTCGCGGCGATCGGCATGGCCCTGATCGCGGCGGCGATCGGGACCGCCCTGCAGGGCCTGCCGCGCGGCCCGCTCGGCTCGGGCTTTCTCGCGCCGCCCGTCTATTCGGCGATCTACCTCGCGCCTTCGATCCTGGCGGCCGAGAGAGGCGGCCTGCCGCTGGTCTTCGGCATGACCGTCTTTGCCGGCCTGGTCGAGATCGCCATCGGCCTCGTCGTCCACCGCCTGCGGCTCGTCTTCACGCATGTCATCAGCGGCCTGACGGTCTTCCTCGTCGGGCTCCAGCTCGGCGTCGTCGGCATCGGCGAGCTGCTCGATGTCCGGCACGAGGACCTGCCGAGCTTCCACCTCCATGTGGGCGTTTCCGTCCTGACGCTGGGAGCGGCTATCGCCCTCAGCATCTGGGGTCGTGGCTCGGCCAAGCTGCTCTGCTCCCTGATCGGGCTCGTCGTCGGCCTCGTCGCTGCCGCGCTCATCGGCCTGATCACGCCCGAGACGGTCGCTGTCGTACGGTCCGCGGGCTGGACCGCGCTGCCCTGGCCGGACGTGATCTCCTACCGCTTCGACCCCACGCTCGTCCCCGCCTTCCTCGCCGCCGGCATCGCCGCGGCGGTGCGCACCGTCGCCGTGGTCACGACCTGCCAGCGCATCAACGACGCCGACTGGCGTCGGCCGGACATGGGCAACATCCGCAAAGGCATCTTCGCCGACGGGCTGGGCTGCCTGATCGGCGGCGTGCTCGGGGCGCCCGGCATGAACATCTCGCCGAGCCTCGTCGGCCTGTCGAGCGCGACCGGCGCGACCAGCCGCGCGATCGGCTTTGCCGCCGCTGTTGTCCTGGTCGCGATCGCCTTTTCACCCAAAGCCGCCGCGTCGTTCCTGACCATCCCGTCCGAGGTGGCCGGCAGCATCCTGGTGTTCAGCGCCTCCCTGATGATCGCGTCGGGCATGGGGACCATGCTGTCGCGGCCCGTGCAGACGCGCGCCACCTACGTAATCGGCATCGCTACCCTGCTGGCGCTCGGCCGGAACATCTTCCCGCACTATTTCGCCGAGCTGTCGCCCTTCATGGAGAGCCTCACTCGCAACTCGCTGGCGGTCGGCCTGGGCGCGGCGATCCTGCTTCATCTCGTCTTCCTGATCGGCACACGCCAGACCGGGTCGACGCGCTGGTCGGTCGCCGACGAGTCGATGACCGCGGCGCTCGATTTCCTGGACCGACAGGTGCGGACATGGAAGGTCGACGCCGATGTCGCCACGCGGGCCATCAAACATGTCGGGCAGGTCTTCGACCATCTTCGGACCAGCGAGCGGGGCGCGCGCGACGGTCTGCTCGCCGTCATGTTCAACGGCGTCGATCTGAGGCTCGATCTGAGCTACGTTGGAAAATCGGCCGTCGATCTTCCGGCCGGACACCCGACGGCCGAGCTCCGACGCGAACAGCTCGACGACGAGGAAGCGGCCGTTCACTTCGGGTTGCTCCACTTCCTGCACAGCATCGCGGCCGATCGCAAACGGGTGGCGCAGCACGAGGGTCGCGTGACCATCCGCCTGTGGTACGCGGCGTGAAGCGCTAATGGCTGCCCCTAGCAATTTCCGTTTGCGCCAACCCGATCCGATGGCAAGCATCATGGCGCGTTCCAACGACCAGGTATCGCGATGAAGGTTCTTTCGACCGCCCAGGCCGTGGTCTCGATGCTCGAGCTCAACGGCATCGACACGCTGTTCTGTCTTCCCGGCGTCCAGAACGACCCGTTCTTCGACGCGCTCTATGACCGGACCAACGCGATCCGGCCGATCCACGCGCGCCACGAGCAGGCTTGCGCCTACATGGCGCTGGGGTACGCGATGGCCACGGGCAAGCCCTCTGCCTATGTCGTCGTGCCGGGCCCGGGTTTCCTCAACACCACGGCGGCGCTCTCGACCGCCTATGCCGTCAACGCGCCGGTGCTGGCACTGACGGGCCAGATCCAGCAGTCGATGATCGGCCGCCATGTCGGCCTGCTGCACGAGCTGCCCGACCAGCTTTCGATCATGCGCGGCCTCACCAAATGGGCCGACCGCATCACCTCGCCGGGCGAAGCGCCGGGCCTCGTCAACGAGGCCTTCCGGCGACTCCTTTCGGGCCGGCGCCGCCCCGTCGCGCTCGAATGCGCAATGGACACCTGGGCGCGCAGGATGCCGGTCGCGCTGCCGGCCTCCCCCGCCAAGGCCGATCCGTGCCTGGTCGACGAGGAGGCGGTCGAGCGCGCTGCCCGGCTCGTGGGCGGCGCGAAGAAGCCCTTGATCGTGGTCGGCGGCGGCGCACAGGAGGCAGGCCCCTATGTGCTGCAGATCGCCGAGTTGCTGGAGGCGCCGGTCGCGACCGGTCGGATGGGACAGGGCGTGATCGACGGCCGCCACCGTCTGTCCGTCACCGCGCTCGCCGGGTACCGCTTCTGGAGCGAGGCCGATGTCGTGCTCGCGGTCGGCACGCGCCTGCAGCCGCAGCAGATGACCTGGGGCCTGCGCGAGGACCTCAAGATCATCCGCATCGACATCGACGGCGAGGAGCTCGATCGGCAGCGCAAGCCCGAGATCGGCATCATCGGCGATGCGGCCGTCACGCTGAAGGCGCTGGCCGAGCGACTCGGCAAGCACAATGCCAGGCGCAACGGGCGCGCCGACGAGGTGGCGGCCGTCAAGAGCGACGCGGTGAAGAAAGTGCGCGAGGTGCTGGCGCCGCAGGTCGCCTATCTCGATGCGATCCGCGCGGCCCTGCCCGAGGACGGCATCCTGGTCGACGAGCTCACGCAGATGGGCTATGCCGCGCGCCTCGCCTACCCGACCTACAAGCCACGCACCTTCCTGTCGCCCGGCTACCAGGGCACGCTGGGCTGGGGCTACGCCACGTCGCTCGGCGCCAGGGTCGCGCGGCCCGACACGCCAGTCGTCTCGATCAGCGGCGACGGCGGCTTCCTGTTCACGGCGATGGAGATGTCGACGGCGGCGCAGAACAACATCGGCGTCGTCGCGATCGTGTTCAGCGACGGCGCCTACGGCAACGTGAAGCGCATCCAGCAGCAGGCCTTCAACAACCGCACGATCGCCAGCGACCTGCACAATCCCGATTTCGTGAAGCTCGGCGAGAGCTTCGGCATCGCCGCCGAGCGCGTGAAGTCCGCGGCCGAGCTCGGCGCGGCGATCTCGCGCGGCCTGGCGAAGGGCGGACCCATGCTGATCGACTGCCCGGTCGGCTCCCTGCCCGACCCGTGGGCGCTGATCGCCCAGCCGCGGCGCGCCTGACCGGCGGCGCTACTCGACTTTGCCCGATCGCCGGATCTCCGCCATCAGGCGCTCGGCGTGCGTCTGGTCGGCCAGCCGCTTGGAGGTGAAGCGCGGGTCGCCGAACGGTACCAGGCCGAGCACATGTCGCTTCAGGCGCGGCGGCACGGCCGGCGGAACCGTCTCGTCCTCCGGCATCTCGACCTCGGCCAGGGCGAAATAGGTCTTTCCCTCCGCGGCCTTGAAGAAATCGACGTCCCAGTGGAAGCGCGCGTCGTCCCACGAATACCGTACCTTGCTCAGCGTCTCGCGGCGCAACTTCCACAGCCTGTCGAAGTCCACTGCCGACAGGTCGGTCTCGATCTCGACCATCTGCCCGTCGACCGGACGCTTGTAGGTGAACACGTGCCGCATCGTTTCGCCTCTCCCGATGGCGCGGATGCGTACGCCCGACGTGTCGAGGTAGGCCTGCCGCAGGACGGAGCGCGTGATGCCCGGCTCCTGCGCCAGTTGCGCCTCGAGTTGGCCGTCGTCATCGAGCAGGACGAATTTGCGTTCGTTTTCGATGGGCATGCGCGAAGGGACCGGCGTAAAAGACAAGGCAGAGGAAGGAGTTCAATGCCACCGCAGACGATCGACGATCTTCCGACCCCCGTCCTCATTCTCGACCGCGCCGTCCTGCGTCGCAACCTCCGGCGCATGAGCGACCGGCTGCGCGGGGCGGGCGTGGCGCTGCGACCGCATCTCAAGACGGCGAAGTCGATCGCCATCGGACGCATGGCGGTCGAGGGCCACGATGGCCGCATCACCGTCTCGACGCTGGCCGAGGCCCGCTACTTCGCGCAGGGTGGCTTCAAGGATATCCTGTACGGTGTCGGCATCGTGCCGTCGAAGTTTGCGGCCGTGACGGCGCTCCGGCGGCAAGGCATCGACCTGCGGATCGTCACCGACAATCTGCCGGTGGCGCGCGCCATCGCCGACGCGGCAAGGAATGGCGATACCTTCTCGGTCTTGATCGAGATCGACAGTGGCGGCGGGCGCGCCGGCCTTCCCTGGCCCGATCTGCCGGGCCTGATCGACATCGCCCGCGTCCTTCACCAGGCACCCGGCGTCGAATTTGCCGGGGTGATGACTCATGCCGGCCACTCCTATCACGAGAGCACGCCCGAGGGCATCGCCGCCGTCGCCGAGCAGGAGCGGCAGGCGGTGGTCGGCGCGGCGGCGGCGCTGCGCGCGGCGGGCATTCCCTGCCCGATCGTGAGCGCCGGCTCGACGCCCACCGCGGTGCATTCGCGCGACTTCGGCGGCCTCACCGAGATGCGGCCGGGAGTCTACGTCTTCAACGACCTCGATCAGGAGTTCATCGGCTCCTGCGGTCCGAACGACCTTGCCTTGTCCGTGCTGGCCTCGGTGATCGGCCACTACCCGCACCGCAACCAGCTCCTGATCGATGCCGGCGCGCTGGCGCTTTCCAAGGACATCAGCGCCCAGGAGTTCCAGCCCAAGGTCGGCTACGGCACCATCGCCGATGCGCCGGCGAAGGACATGGCGGTCGTGGCCTGCTCGCAGGAGCACGGCTTCGTCGGCGCCGCGGATCCCATTCCCTATGGCAATCTGCCGGTCGGCAGCCGCCTGCGCGTCTGGCCCAACCACGCCTGCATCACGGCGGCGGCGTACGACCGCTACTACGTCGTCGACAGCGACCTCGACGGCGGCAAGGCGGTCGTCGACACCTACGACCGCATCAACGGCTGGTGAAAGATGCCGTGTCATCCCTCGCTGGCGCTCGGGATGACGCACCGAGCAACGTCTCAGAGCGAGCTCACGGTGTGGCCGCCATCGACGGTGAGCACGCTGCCGGTCATGAAGGTGCCGGCCTCCGACGCGAGCAGCAGCAGCGCGCCGTCGAGATGCTCGGGCTGGCCGATGCGGCGCTGGGGAATGCGCTCGATCAGCTTCTGGCCGCCCGGCGTCTTCCAGAAGGCGCTGTTCATCTCGGTCTCGATATAGCCCGGGCAGATCGCGTTGACGCGAATGCGGTAACGCGCCCATTCCATCGCCAGCGCGCGCGTGAGATGGATCAGGCCGGCCTTGGAGGCGTTGTAGGGCGCCACCTGCCCGATGGTGCGCAGGCCCAGGATCGAGGCGATGTTGACGATCGAGCCTGGCCGCTTCTGCGTCACCCAGCGCCTGGCGGCGCCCTGGGCGACAAGCCATGCCCCGCGCAGGTTGGTGTCGACGACGGCGTCCCAGTCCTTCTCCGGCATGTCGAGGGCGGGTTTCACGATCGAGATGCCGGCATTGTTGACGACGATATCGAGCGATCCCGCCGCTTCGAGCGCCGCGGTGATCGATTCGGACGACTGCACATCGAGATCGACGGCCTTCGCCGCAATGTTCTTCTGCGCGAGTTCCGCCTGTAGAGATTGAAGCCGGTCTGCCCGGCGCGCGGCCAGCACGACCGAAGCGCCCGCCTCGCCCAGACATTTCGCGAAATGCGCGCCGAGGCCGGACGAGGCGCCGGTGACCAGGGCCACCTTGCCACCGAGATCGAATAGCTTGGACATCCTCGCCGCTCCCGCGTTTGATTGCCCGCCTTATAAGCGAGCCTTTCTTGCGGAGGAACCATGGACCTGGGTCTCGAGGACAAGCGCGTGCTGATCACCGGCGGCACCAAGAGCATCGGCCGCGCCATCGTCGACGCCTTCGTCGCCGAAGGCGCGATCGTCGGCTTCTGCGCGCGCGATGCCAGGCTCGTGAAGCAGCGCGAGGAGGAGTGGCGCGCGAGGAAAGGGCGTGTGCAGGGCACGGCGCTCGACGTCACCGACGATCCCGCGCTCAGGAAGTGGATCGACGGCTTCGCGGCCGAGGGCGGCATCGACCATTTCGTCGCCAATGTCAGCGCCCTCGGCACCGACGACACGCCCGAAGGCTGGCGCAAGAGCATCGAGATCGACATCGTCTCGACCGTCGAATCGGTGCGCCACGCGATGCCGCATCTCCTGAAGAGCGGGTCGGGCGCCACTTGCACCGTGATCGGCACGGTGTCGCTGAACGAGGCGGGTCCGGGACCGGTCCAGCCCTACCGCTCGGTGAAGGCGGCCCTGGTGCCGTTCGTGAAGTCGCTGGCGATCGAGATGGCACCCAAGGGCGTGCGCGTGAACATGGTCTCGCCGGGCTCGATCCTCGAGGACGGCAACACCTGGGGCCGCCAGCGCGATGCCGGCAGCGAGCGCTACAAGCGCACGCTGGAGCGCAATCCGATGGGGCGCATGGGAACGCCGCAGGAAGTGGCCGCCCCGGTCGTCTTCTTGGCCGGCCGACAGGCCTCGTTCGTCACCGGCGTCAATTTCATCGTCGACGGCGCCATCACGACACGAGTGCAGTACTGAGCATGGAGCGGCGGACCGACTGGACCCTGGTCGGGCTGCTGGTGGCAAGCGGCATCGTCGCCGCCTTCCATGTCGGCAAGATGCCGCCCGCCCTGCCCGCGGTCCGGGCCGATCTCGACGCGACGCTGCGTCAGGGCGGCTGGCTGCTGTCGGTCATCAATCTCATGACGGCGGTCGGCGGCATGGCGATCGCGCTCACGGCCGACCGCTTCGGCCATCGCCGGCTGGTGCTGGCCGGCACGGCGATATGCCTGCTGGCGAGCCTGTTCGGCGCTCTTGCGGGCGACGTCGGGCAGCTCCTCGCCAGCCGCTTCGTCGAAGGTTTGGGGTTCATTGCGATCACCGTGTCGGCGCCACCGCTGCTGCTGCGCATTGCCGCCCCCGCCGACGCCCGCCGGGCCATGTCGCTCTGGACCGCCTATATGCCCGCCGGCGCCGGCACGATGATGTTCGCGGCCGCCCTGATCCTTCCGCTCGCCTCGTGGCGGGTCGTGTGGCTGGTGGCCGCGGCCGCCTCGGCGGTCATGCTGCTGGCCCTGCTGCTGCGCCCGCCGCTGTCGCAGGCGGCCGAGCCGACGGCGACCGCGACCCGGTCGGTCTGGCGCGACATGCTCGAAGTGGCGACCAGCGGCGGCCCACTCGCCACCGCGCTGTGCTTCGCCGCCTATTCGAGCTGCTGGTACGCCATCGTGGGCTTCCTGCCGACGCTGCAGATTGAGCGCCTGAAGTTCGATGCCTCGACGGCGGCGATCGTGACGGCCCTGGTGACGTTCGTGAATGTCGGCGGGAACCTCGCCGCCGGCATGCTGCTCGGCCGCGGCGTCGCTCGCGTGGCGCTGATCGTGGGAGCCGCCGTGCCGATGGTGTTCTGCGCCGGCGGCATCTTCGTCGATGGCGTGCCGGATCTCGTTCGGCTGATCCTGGCCGGCATCTACTCCGCCGCCATCGGCGTCGTTCCCGGCGCGCTCTTCACCGCCATCCCGATCCATGCCCCTCGCCCGCAGCTCGTGGGCGCCGCGACCGGGCTTCTGATGCAGGGCTCGAACATCGGCGCGCTGCTGGGGCCGCCGGTGACGGCTGCCCTCGTCTCATCGGGCGGTTGGCCGGCGGCGGCCTGGCTCTCCAGCGGGGCGCTCGCCATCGTGGCGGCAAGCGCCGTCTTCCTGCACCGGCGGGAAAGGCGTAGGGTCACTGCATGATCTTCGTCGACATCGTCTCCGACACCATCTGTCCATGGTGCTACATCGGCAAGCGGCGCTTCGAGCGGGCTCTCGCGATGAGCGGCCGCAACGACATCGCGGTGTCCTGGCGGCCGTTCCAGCTCAATCCCGACATGCCGGCCGAGGGCATGACGCGCGACGACTATGTGCGCGCCAAGTTCGGCGGCGGCGATCGGCCGCGCCAGATCTACCAGGCGATCGCGGAAAGCGGTCGCGAGGCCGGCATCGAGTTCCAGTTCGCGCGCATCCGGCGCACGCCCAACACGGTTCTGTCGCACCGGCTGGTCCACTGGAGCGCCAAGAACGAACGGCAGGACGAGATGGTGGGCGAGCTGTTCAAGGCCTATTTCGAGGAGGGGCTGGATATCGGCGACCTCGAGGTCCTGGTCGAATGCGCCGCCCGCGCCGGCCTCGACATGGACCTTTCCCGCCGCTTCCTGCAGAGCGACGAGGGCCGCCAGGAGGTCGTGGCGTCGGACGTCTACGCCCGTCGTCTGGGCATCAACGGCGTGCCCTGCTTCATCGTCAACCGCAAGTACGCCGTGTCGGGCGCTCAGCCGCCTTCGGCCTTCGTCGAGGTCTTCAACCTCGCCGAACGCGACGCCGCCACCAGCGCCGCGCAATCGACGGTCTGACACCCGCTCAAGGGAGCGCGCCACTAACAAGAAACAAGAGCGGGCGCTCCAGCCATCTCCGTATCATCCCGAGCGCAGCGAGGGATCTTTGGTTGGCGCCGATCAAGGATCCCTCCCTTGCGCTCGGGATGACACCCGCTTTGCGGCAGGCAGCGCAGTTTCACTCCCGAGGGTCCGCACCTGGCTGGTGACGAATTCCAGCGGCGCTCATGATTGCGCCACTGTCGTGGCGCGCTCCGATGGGTACCCGCTCTACGGCAACCTCACTGCACCAGCGGCGACGTGGCGGCCTCTATGTGAGCGCCGACGATCTCGGCCTGGCTGGCCAGGATCGAGACATACTGTCGAAGCGCCCGCTCCTCGACGGTGCTTCGAAGCGTCTCGGCCACCCGCTCGCGCACCGCCTCGAAGGGCGGGACGTCGCCGGGGATGGCCCTGTCGACCGCCACGATATGGAAGCCGAAGCGCGTCTTCACGAGCTGCGGCAGGAGCCCGACCGCATCCAGGCGGAACAGGACGTTCTCGAATTCCGGCACCGTGTCGCCGCGGCCGATCTGCCCGAGATTGCCGCCATGCTGGCCGGACGGGCAGTTCGACAGCTCCGCGGCCATGGCGGCAAAACGGTCGGGCTCGCGCAGGAGCTCGTTCAGCGCGCTTTCGGCGCGGGCGCGGATTTCGGCGACATTCACGCGCGGTGTCACCTGGAACAGGATATGGCGCGCATGGACCAGGTCGCCGCTTCCGTAGGTCTCCCGGTGCTGCTCGTAGTGGCGCCGACATTCGGCTTCGGTCGGCTCGGGCGTCGCGACCTCGCGTGCGAGCAACGCTTCGATCGCCCGCCCCACCTCCTCCTCGCCCGCCGACTCGCTGGCGAGCAGGCCGACCGCCACGGCCCGCTGGCGCAGGAGCTCGCGCACGGCCGCCATCTCGGCCGACACGGCGGTGTCGGCGGCCACGGCGATGCCGTTCACCGATACGGTCATGACCGGACCGGCTCGCGTGCCCGCGTCTTGGGGCTGCGGACGATCTGGTAGGGGCGGAACAGATAGGCGAGCGCCCCGGCCCCGCTCCAGATATGGATCATGCGCGTGAACGGCGAGATCAGGAAAAGCGTGAAGCCGAGCAGGATATGGAGCTTGTAGGTGAGCGGAACGCCGACCATGAGGCCGGCGGCGCCGCCGTCCAGCGTCACGATCCCCTTCACGTAGCTCGTCAGGGTCTCGAACAGGGCGCCGTCCATATGGAACGCCGACAACGGCACCGTCAGGAGGCCGAGCGCGAGCTGCAGCCAGAGCATGAAGGTGACGGCAATGTCCCATTTGCGGCTGTTCAGCCGGATGCGCGGATCGGCGAGGCGGCGGTAGATCAGGATCGAGAGGCCGACGATGGCCACCAAGCCCGCGATTCCGCCGACGACCATGGCCAGAAGCTGGTGGGCGACAGGATCGAGCGCCCAGTCGACCGCCCAGTGCGGCGCGAGGAAGCCCACGAAATGGCCGAGGATCACGGTGATGACGCCATAGTGGAACAGGTTCGATCCGAGGCGCAGCTGGCCCGCCCGCAGCATCTGCGAGGAATCGCTTTTCCAGGTGTAGGGCTCACGGTCGAAGCGGATCAGGCTGCCGATCAGCAGGACCACCAGGCAGATGTAGGGATAGATGCCGAAGAGAAGCGCGTTGACATAGACGTTGGACACGGGCGTTTCCTCCCTACAGAAGCCTACCGACGTCCCATCGGGTCGGCGAAGGCCGGCTGCTCGAGCCAATCCCGGTCGAGCGCCTCGTGGCGCTCCCTGACCGGCGGCACCGCCGCTGCGTCGACCGGCTTCTCGCCGGCAATGACGATCAGGGCTTGCAGGACGGCGGCGTATCGGCTGCGGCGGGCGATCAAGGCACGCGCGATGGTCCTCAGGATGTCGGCGCAATCGGCCAGCATCTCGCCCGCCTCCGCCATGTCGCGGCAGCTCAGATACTCGAGCACGACGGGAAGATAGTCCGGCAACTCGCGCGCCGTGAGCTCGAAGCCGGCGGCGGCATAGAGCTGCTTGAGCTCCACCATGGCCGAGCCGCGGTCCCGGCTCTCGCCGTGCAGGTGCTCGAACAGATGCAGCGAGAGCGCCCTGCCGCGGTCGAACAGATCGACATAGTGCTCCTGCGCCGACAGCAGGTCGTCGCTGCCGATCTCCTCGACCAGCGCCAGAAGCGCCGTCCGCTCGCGCGGCGCGACCAGGGCCGAGCCGCGGATCACATCGGCGATCTCCGGCAGCGCCTGCCGCATCTCGGCGGTTGGATAGGAAAGCAGTGCGCTGAAGGCCTTGAACAGCAGCTGGGTCATGGCCCGGATCCTAAGTGTCCAGCGGCCGCATGGGGTTGAGCTTGCGGCGGCCCATCTTACCGCCGAACAGGGTCGAATGCGGCGGCCCGAAGTCGCAGCCGTTGCCGAAGGTGAAGCCGCACGAGCCTTTCAAGCCGTAGGCATCTTCGGCATCCTCGCGGTGGCTGGTCGGAATGACGAAGCGGTCCTCGTAGTTGGCGATCGAAAGATAGCGGTGCATGTCCTCGACCTGGGCGAGGCTGAGCCCGGCCTGCTTCAGCACCGCCTGGCCGTCGCCTTCGCCCAGCTGGCGCTGGCGGTAGTGGAGGCGCATGGCGAACAAGCGCTCCAGCGCCACGACGATCGGCTCCTCCGCGCCCGCGGTCAGGAGATTGGCAAGATAGCGCACCGGGATGCGCAACGACCGGACGTCCGGCAGCTCGCCGATCGTGTCGATCGCGCCGGCATTGGCATGCGACTGGATCGGCGACAATGGCGGCACGTACCAGACCATCGGCAGGGTGCGATACTCGGGGTGCAGCGGAAAGGCGATCTTCCAGTCGACGGCCATCTTGTAGGCCGGCGAGCGCTTAGCCGCTTCCAGCCAGGCATCGGGCACGCCGTCGGCGCGGGCCTGTGCCTCGACCGCCGGATCGTTGGGGTCGAGGAAGAGCGCGAGCTGCGCCTCGTAGAGGTCCTTCTCGTCCTCGACCGAAGCCGCCCGCTCGATCCCGTCGGCATCGTAGAGCAGCACGCCGAGATAGCGGATGCGACCCACGCAGGTTTCCGAGCAGACGGTCGGCTGGCCGGCCTCGATGCGCGGATAGCAGAAGATGCACTTCTCCGCCTTCCCCGAGGTCCAGTTGTAGTAGATCTTCTTGTACGGGCATCCCGACACGCACATGCGCCAGCCGCGGCACTTGTCCTGGTCGATCAGGACGATGCCGTCCTCCTCGCGCTTGTAGATCGAGCCCGAGGGACAGGACGCCACGCAGCTCGGATTGAGGCAGTGCTCGCAGAGCCGCGGCAGGTACATCATGAAGGTGTTCTCGAACTGGCCGTAGATGTCCTTCTGGACGGCCTCGAAGTTGTAATCCTGCGAACGCTTGTCGAACTCGCCGCCGAGGATCTCCTCCCAGTTCGGGCCCCACTCGATCTTCTCCATGGGACGTCCGGTGACGAGGGAAAGCGGCCGGGCGACCGGCGTGGTCGGCAGCTCCGGCGCCTTGTGCAGGTGCTCGTAGTCGAAGGTGAAGGGCTCGTAGTAGTCGTCGATCTCGGGCAGGTTCGGATTGGCGAAGATCCTGGCGAGGATCGCGAGGCGGCCGCCCTGCTTGGGCACGATCTTGCCGTTCTTCTTGCGCTCCCAGCCGCCGCGCCAGCGCTTCTGGTTCTCCCAGTCCTTGGGATAGCCGACACCCGGCTTGGTCTCGACGTTGTTGAACCAGGCGTATTCCATGCCCTGGCGCGAGGTCCACACGTTCTTGCAGGTGACGGAGCAGGTATGGCAGCCGATGCACTTGTCGAGGTTCATCACCATGGCGATCTGGGCACGGACCTTCATGACGCTGTCTCCCTGGTGGCGCGGTCGACGGGATTGCTGTGGTCCATCCAGTCGATCTTGACGAGCTTGCGGACGATGACGAACTCGTCGCGGTTCGAGCCGACCGTGCCGTAGTAGTTGAAGCCGTAGGCGAGATGGGCGTAGCCGCCCACCATGTGCGTCGGCTTGAGCACGGTTCGCGTCACCGAATTGTGGATGCCGCCGCGCAAGCCGGTGATCTGCGAGCCCGGCACGTTCACGATCTTCTCCTGTGCATGATACATCATGCACATGCCCTCCTTGACGCGCTGGCTGACGACGGCGCGGGCGGCGATGGCGCCATTCACGTTGAACAGCTCGATCCAGTCGTTGTCGACAATGCCCGCCTTGCCGGCATCGATCTCCGAGATCCACACGATCGGCCCGCCGCGTGACAGAGTCAGCATCAGGAGATTGTCGGTGTAGGTCGAATGAATGCCCCACTTCTGATGCGGTGTGATGAAGTTGAGCACGATCTCCTTCTCGCCGTTGGAGCGGGTGCCGATCATGCTGGCGGCCGAGCGGGTGTCGATCGGTGGTCGATAGACGGCGAAGCCTTCGCCGAAATCCCTAAGCCACGGGTGATCCTGGTAAAATTGCTGGCGGCCGGTGAGCGTACGCCACGGGATCAGTTCATGGATGTTGGTGTAGTTGGAGGTGTAGCTCACATGCTCGCTCTCGATACCCGACCAGGTCGGCGACGAGATGATCTTGCGCGGTTGCGCCTGGATGTCGCGGAAACGGATCTTCTCGTCCTCGCGCTTCATCGCGAGATGGCTGTGGTCGCGGCCGGTCACCTTGCCGAGCGCTTCCCACGCCTTGACGGCCACCTCGCCGTTGGTCTCGGGCGCGAGGTAGAGGATGGTTTCGGCGGCATCGACGTCGGTCTCGATGCGCGGCCGGCCGGCGGCCGGTTTCCCCTCGTCGACGCGATAGTTCAGCTCGCCGAGGCCGCGGACCTCGTCGGCCGTGTTCCAGGAGATGCCCTTGCCGCCATTGCCGAGCCTCTCGGCGAGCGGCCCGAGGGAGGTGAAGCGGCTGTAGGTGTTCGGATAGTCCCTTTCGACCACGGCGATCTGGGGCGCGGTGACGCCCGCGACGAGATCGCACTCGCCCTTTTTCCAGTCCTTGACGTCGAACGGCTGCGCGAGCTCGCCGGGCGTGTCGTGCTGGATCGGCGTGAGCACGACGTCGCGCTCCACGCCGAGATGACCCGCCGCCAGCTCGGAGAAGCGCCGGGCGATCGTCTTGTAGGTCTCCCAGTCGCTGCGCGATTCCCAAACCGGATCCACCGCCGTCGACAGCGGATGGATGAAGGGATGCATGTCGGAGGTGTTGAGATCGTTCTTCTCGTACCAGGTCGCTGTCGGCAGCACGATGTCGGAGTAAAGACAGCTCGTCGACATGCGGAAGTCGAGCGTCACCACCAGGTCGAGCTTGCCCTCGGGCGCGGCATCGCGCCACGCGACGTCGTGGGGCTTCGCGCCGCCCATCTCGCCCAGATCCTTCCCCTGCAGGCCGTTGCGGGTTCCGAGGAAGTGGCGAAGGAAGTATTCGTGGCCCTTGCCGGACGATCCGAACAGGTTCGAACGCCAGATGAAGAGGTTGCGCGGGAAGTTCGCCGGATTGTCCGGATCCTCGCAGGCCATGGCAAGGGCGCCCGATTTGAGACCGGCGACGACATGATCCTTCACGTCGACTCCGGCCCTTTCGGCGTCGGCCGCGATCGTCAACGGATTGGTGGCGAGCTGTGGCGCGGACGGCAGCCAGCCCATGCGCTCGGCGCGGACATTGAAATCGATGATGCTGCCGCGGTATGCCGCCGGATCGGCGAGCGGTGACAGGAGTTCCGAGACGTCGAGCCTCTCGTAGCGCCACTGGTCGCTGTGGGCATAGAAGAACGACGTGCCGTTCATCTGTCGCGGCGGGCGGACCCAGTCGAGCGCGAAGGCGAGCATCGTCCAGCCGGTCTGCGGCCTGAGCTTCTCCTGTCCGACATAGTGGGCCCAGCCGCCGCCCGAGACGCCGATCGTGCCGCACATCATCAGCATGTTGATGATGCTGCGATAGCCCATGTCCTGATGATACCAGTGGTTCATGCCGGCGCCGATGATGACCATCGAGCGGCCCCTGGTCTTCTCGGCATTCTCGGCGAAGCCGCGCGCGACGGTGATCGCCTGCGCCGCCGCCACGCCGGTGATCGGCTCCTGCCACGCCGGCGTATAGGGCACGTCGTCGTCGAAGCCCTTGGCGCATTGGCCGCCAAGGCCCCGATCCAGGCCATAGTTGCCGCAGAGGAGATCGAATACCGTTGCGACCGCCGCGTCCCCGTCGGCAAGCCTGACGCGGCGCACAGGGACATGGCGCAGCAAAACGTCGCCATCTTGGGCGTTCGCCGAGAAGTGCTCGTGCGGCCGGCCGCCGAAATAGGGGAAGGCGACGGGCACAACGTCATCGCGGCGGTCGATCAGGCTCAGCGCGAGGCGGACCTCCTCGCCGGTCTCCCCGTCCTTCGCCTCGAGATTCCACCGTCCCGACGCCTCGCCCGCCATCGGCCAGCGGTAGCCGATCGATCCCTGTGGAACGACGAGGTTGCCCGTTGCCTCGGCCACACCGACCGTCTTCCATGCGGCACGGCCCGACACCGGTGCATCCGTCAGATCACTGTGGCGGACATAGCGATCCGGCACCCAGCGCCCACCGTCCTGGCGCAGCCGCACCAGCATCGGCATGTCGGTATAGCGGCGGCAGTAGTCCTGGAAATACGGCACTTCGCGATCAAGGAAGAACTCGCGCAGGATCACGTGGCCCATGGCCATCGCGAGAGCGGCGTCCGTGCCCTGCTTGGGATGCAGCCACAGGTCGGCGAACTTGGCCACCTCCGCATAGTCCGGCGTGATGGTGACGACCTTGGTGCCGTTGTAGCGGGACTCGACGAAGAAATGCGCGTCGGGCGTACGCGTCTGCGGCACGTTGGAGCCCCAGGCGATGATGTAGCCGGAATTGTACCAGTCGGCCGATTCCGGAACGTCGGTCTGCTCGCCCCAGGTCTGCGGGCTCGACGGCGGCAGGTCGCAGTACCAGTCGTAGAAGGAAAGAAGCGTGCCGCCAATGAGGCTGAGATAGCGCGCACCCGAGGCATAGGAGACCATCGACATGGCCGGGATGGGCGAGAAACCGACCACGCGGTCCGGTCCCCAGCGCTTGATCGTGTAGACATTGGCGGCGGCAATGATCTCGCTCACCTCTTCCCAGCTCGAGCGCACGAACCCGCCGCGGCCGCGCACGGCCTTGTACGCCTTCGCGGTTTCGTCGTCGCCGACGATCGCGGCCCAGGCCTCCACCGGCCCCTGCGTCTTGCGCGCCTCGCGCCATGCCCGGACCAGCCGCCCACGCACCATCGGATACTTGATGCGGCTCGCGCTGTAGAGGTACCAACTGTAAGAGGCGCCGCGCGAGCAGCCGCGAGGTTCGTGGTTGGGAAGACCGGGGCGTGTGCGCGGATAGTCCGTCTGCTGGGTTTCCCAGGTGACGACGCCGCTCTTGACGTAGATTTTCCAGCTGCATGAACCGGTGCAGTTCACGCCGTGGGTCGAACGCACGATCTTGTCGTGTTGCCAGCGCTGACGATAACCCTCCTCCCACATCCGGTCCTCGTCGCGCAGCTCGCCATGCCCGTCGGCAAAGGGCTCGTGCCGGCGGGTGAGATAGGCGAAACGTTCCAGAAAATGACTCATGTCGCTTCTCCTCGCCCGTCCGGATCAGGGCCGCGTTGCCAGCGGCTCGACGGTCTCTCCCATCACCGGGGCGCGCCGGACTTCCGTCAGGTAGCTGAGCATCAGGGACACGGCAACGATACCGTAGAGCAGCATGAAGATGCTCGAGTTGAAGCCGAGCCAATCCAGCAGACGGCCGAACATGATCGGCAGAAGAAAGCCGCCCAGACCGCCCACCATTCCGACGAGGCCGCTGACGGCACCGATGTCCTGCGGGAAATCCATGCCGATGTACTTGAAGGTCGAGGCCATGCCGAAGGCGAAGGCAATGCCGACGATGAAAAGAAGGCCGCAGAACAGCCACGGCGACAGCGCGATGGTGAAGCTCCTGGTGCCGTCGACCGTGCGGATCGCGAAGTCGGTGTGCGGATAGGACAGCAGGAACAGGGCAATCCAGGCAACCCACAGCACCCACCAGGTCACTTCGTGGGCGCCGAAACGATCCGACAGCGCGCCGCCGACGCTTCGCAGCAGCCCCCCCGGCAGCGAAAAGCTGGCCGCCAGCAATGCCGCCTGCGTGACAGAGAAGCCGTATTCGCTCACGAAATACTGCGGCATCCAGACCGACAGGGCGGTGAAGCCGCCGAACACGATGGAGTAGTACTGGCAGTACTTCCAGACGCGCCGGTCGCGCATGACGGCCAACTGCTGACGCAGCGAGCCCCCGGCCTTGCCGGCACCCGGATCCGGCGCCGACAGGAGCCAGAAGATCGCTGCAGTGAGCAAAAGGGCCGTCGCATAGGTGCGCGGCACCGCCTGCCAGCCATAGGCGTTCATCAGTGACGGCGCGACAAACATGTTGAGCGCCGCGCCGACGGTTCCCGCGCCGAACACGCCCATGGCGAGGCCGCGCCGCTCCGGCGGAAAGAAGCGCGCCACATAGGGCGTGCCGACCGAGAAGGACGCGCCGACCAGCCCCAGCGCCAGGCCGAGCAGGAGAAACTGCCAGAAGGCCGTCGCGTCGGCCGCGAACCAGAGCGGGACCGCACACAGCACCAGCAGCAACGTCATGAGGATGCGGCCGCCGACGCGATCGGTCCAGAGGCCGAGCGGCAATCGGAAAAGAGAGCCGGTGAGGATCGGCGTGGCTGTCAGTAGCCCGAACTGCGTCGAATCGAGCTGCAGCTCGCGGCGCAGAGGAATGCCGATTACCCCGAACATCATCCACACCGCGAAGCATATGGTGAACGCCCAGGTGGTGACGATCAGCACGATGATGTTACGCCGGCCAGACACGCTGTTCTCCCCCGTAAATCGCCCAGGTGAGACCATGAAATCCTGCCAGGAGCTTACATGGACCCGAAAGCACGTCCATACGCATTTCCGCACATACCGTCTCCGCCCTCGACAACGGTGCATACGGCGACAGGCCAGCCTCGGAAGCCATGTCGTCCTGAACGAAGCGGTGGACCTTGCGATAGATCAAGGATCGTTCGCCACGTTTGGAGCACCGGGAACGGTTGCCTGGAGTGACGAACACCAGGTCCTATGTTAATGAGAATATGATATGTTGATCGGCATATCCTGAAGGTAAGGTGCCCGTCAGCGCCGCACGCAAGGCCCGCACCAGGGCCGAGATCTTCGAGCATGCCGCCCGCCTGTTCCGGTTGCGCGGCTATGCCGGCACCAACATCGACGACATCATGCTGGCGGCCGGCCTCACGCGCGGCGCCTTCTATGCCCACTTCAGGTCGAAGGGCGATCTTTTTGCCGAAGTGATCCTCGCCGGGCACGGCCTGCTGGCCGCGGTGCGCGCCTCGGATGCGGAGACGGCCCTCGCCCTCTACCTCGACAAGGCGGCGCTTGCGGCCAATGCCCAGGCATGCACGCTGGCGTCGCTCCCGGGCGACGTCGCTCGCGCGCCGATGGCGGCGCGTCTGGCCTATGCCAACATCCTCTACGCCCTGATCGGAGAGCTGGCCCGCGGCCGGCGAGGACGCCGGCTCGATGCCGATGCGACCACCGTGGCCATCCTGGCCGTCGGAGCGCTCGCCCTGGCCCGCGCCTGCGGCGACACGCGGCTCAGGGATTGGTTGCTGCGCTGCGCCAGGCGGGCGGCGCTCCCGCTTCTCAAGCCGCGAGCTTCGCCATCGCGGAAACGATCCCGGTCACGCCGGAAAGCCGCTGGCGCTCGTCCGGCCAGACGCGCTGCACGATCACGCGCTGGTCGGGCCTCGCCTTGACCAGAGGCGCGTTCTTCTGGATCCAGCCGATCAGGCGGTCGGGCTTGGGGAACCTGTTGTCGTGGAAGCTGAAGACGACGGCCTTCTCGCCCGCATCGATCTTCTCGACCGAGGCGGCGCGACACAGGAGCTTCAGCGACACGGTCTTCAGCAGGAACTCGGCCTCGGGCGGCATCTTGCCGAAGCGGTCCACCAGCTCGGCGGCAAAGGCATCGATGTCGTCCTGGCTGGTCAGGCTGCCGAGCCGCCGGTAGAGCCCCATGCGGACGGAAAGGTCGGCGACGTACTCTTCGGGAATCAGGACGGGAATGCCGAGATTGAGCTGCGGCGACCATTCGGCCCGTGCCGCCTCCTGCGCGCGACCGCGCGCGGACGCCACGGCCTCCTCGAGGAGCTGCTGGTAGAGCTCGATGCCGACCTCGCGGATATGGCCGGACTGCTCCTCGCCCAGGAGATTGCCGGCGCCCCGGATGTCGAGGTCGTGGCTCGCGAGCTGGAAGCCGGCGCCCAGCGTGTCGAGCGTCTGCATCACCTCGAGCCGCTTCGACGCCGCCTCGTTCAACGCCCGGCCCGGCGGCACGGTGAGATAGGCATAGGCCCGGGTCTTGCCGCGACCGATGCGGCCCCGGAGCTGGTAGAGCTGCGCCAGGCCGAACATGTCGGCGCGGTGGATGATCATCGTGTTGGCGTTGCGGATGTCTAGCCCGCTTTCCACGATGTTGGTCGACAACAGGACATCGAACTTGCCGTCGACGAAATCCTGCATCGTGTTCTCGATCGCGGTGGCTGACAGGCGACCGTGGGCCATGCCCATGCGGATCTCGGGCACCAGCTCGCGCAACTGCTCGGCGACACCCGCGAGATCCTCGATGCGCGGGCAGACATAGAAGCTCTGCCCGCCGCGATACTGCTCGCGTAACAGCGCCTCGCGGACCGTGACCGGGTCGAACGGCGTCACGAAAGTGCGCACGGCCAGGCGATCCACCGGTGGCGTGGCGATCAGGCTCATGTCGCGCACGCCGGTCAAAGCCAGTTGCAGGGTGCGCGGGATGGGCGTGGCGGTGAGGGTCAGCACATGGACATCGGCCCGCAGCTCCTTCAGCCGCTCCTTGTGGGCGACGCCGAAATGCTGCTCCTCGTCCACGATGAGCAGGCCGAGATCCTTGAACTCGATGCTTTTGGCGAGGAGCGCATGCGTGCCGACCACGATATCGACCGTGCCCTCCTTCAGCCCCGCCTTGGTCTCCTTCGCTTCCTTGGCGCTCACCAGACGCGACAGCCGCCCGATCCTGAGCGGCATGCCCTCGAAGCGCTCGACGAAGGTCCGGTGATGCTGTCGCGCCAAGAGCGTCGTCGGCCCGATGACGGCCACCTGCTTGCCCGACATCGCCGCCACGAAAGCGGCGCGCAACGCCACTTCGGTCTTGCCGAAGCCGACGTCACCGCAAACCAGGCGATCCATCGGCTTGCCGGACCCGAGATCGTCGATCACGTCGGCGATCGCCTGCAGCTGGTCGTCGGTCTCGGCGTAGGGGAAGCGGGCGCAGAACTCGTCGTAGAGTCCTTCCGGCGGGCTCATCGTCTCGCCGCGCTGGACGGCGCGCTCGGCGGCGATCCGGATCAGCCGGTCGGCCATGTCGGCGATGCGCTGCTTGAGCCTGGCCTTGCGTGACTGCCAGGCGACGCCGCCCAGCCGATCGAGCTGGGCGCCCTCCTCCGCATTTCCGTAGCGGCTCAGCACGTCGATGTTCTCGACCGGCACGAAGAGCTTGTCGCCACCCTCGTAGGTGAGCCGCAGGCAGTCGTGGCGCGCATTCTGGATCTCGAGCGTGACCAGCCCTTCGTAGCGCCCGACGCCGTGCTCGCGATGCACGACGAGATCACCGTCGCTGAGCGCGGAGGCCTCGGCGATGAACCGCTCCGAGGGGCGGCGCTTCCTGGCCGGCCGGGAGAGCCGGTCGCCCAGGATGTCCTCCTCGCCGACGACTTCCAGCCCGTCGAGGATGAAACCGTGCTCCAGAGGCCAGACCGCGACGCCGACTGCACCAGGCGGCAGGCCCAGCACTGTCGCATAGTCGTTCACCGGAACGGGCGTCGTCGCGCCATGTTCCTGCAGGAGATGCTGCAGGCGCGCCGCCGACCCTTCAGTGTAGCTGGCGATCAGAACACGCCGCCCCGACTCGTTGGCCGCCTTGATGTGCTCGGCAACCTCGTCGAACAGGTTGACGCCTTGGGTGGTGCGGGCCTTGGCGAAGCCGTCGTGGCGCCGCCCGCCCAGATCGATGGCATCGGCGGCCTCGGGCGGCGCATCGAAGCTCGTGAACTGGACGACGCTGTGGTTCTCCAGCAGGGCTTCCCACTGCGATGGCTTGAGATAGAGTCGCTCCGGCGGCATCGGCTTGTAGTCCGCGCCGCCGCTCATGCCGCCCTTGGCGCCGGTCTTCTGGCGCGCCTCGTAGTAGTCGACGATCAGCTCGTGCCGCGCCTCGAGCGCCTCCCTGAGCTGATGATCGTTCGTGATGATCGCTCCGGGGCAGTAATCGAGGATCGTCTCCATCCGTTCGTGAAACAGAGGCAGCCAGTGCTCCATGCCGACATGGCGCTGGCCGGCGGACACGGCCTCGTAGAGCACATCCTCGCCGGCGACATTGCCGAACAGCTCGCGATAGCCGCTGCGGAACCGCGCGATGCTGTCGCGCGTGAGCAGCACTTCGCTCACGGGCAGAAGCACGACCAGATCGCGCTCGCCCGTCGAGCGCTGGCTCATCGGATCGAAGGAACGGATCGCTTCGAGCGTGTCGCCGAACAGGTCGAGGCGCAGCGGCTCGGGCGTGCCAGGCGGGAAAAGATCGACCAGCCCGCCGCGGACTGCGAACTCGCCAGGCTCCATGACCGTATCGGCCCGGCCGTAGCCGTTTTCGCCCAGGAACTTCGTGAGCGAGGCCACCTCGACGGTCTGTCCCTTGCGCAGCACCGTCGCCGCCTCGGCATAGAGGTTATGCGGCGGCACCCGCTGCAGGACCGCGCCGGCAGAGGCCAGGATCACCCGGGCCGGCGCTCCCGGTTTGCGCGGCGCCGCAAGCCGCGCCAGTGTCTCCAGCCGCTCGGCGACGATATCCGGATGAGGCGACAGTCTGTCATAGGGCAGGCAGTCCCAGGCCGGGAAAACCAGCACCTCGCGCCCGGGTGCGAAGAAGCGCAGCCCGTCCTGCAGGCGTTCGAGCCGCTGGCCGTCGCGCGCCACGTGCAGAATGTCCTGGCCGCCGGTGGTGCGCACGATCTCGCTCAGCACCAGCGCGTCGGCGCCCTCGGGCAGGCCGGCGATGGTCCAGCGGCCGGCCTTGCGATGCAGCACGGCCAAACGTTCGGCAAGCGACGACACTCAGAACCTCACACGGAACGCCAGGAACCGGCGCAGCACCGGCGTGTCGGCCTCCGGCGGCACGGGCACCCTGCCGGCGACCCAGTCGAAGATCTCGTTGTCGCCGACCTCGAGCAGCCGCTCGTACTGGTCGAGCTCGACGGCGCCGAATTCGGCGATGTGGGCGCGTGCGAACTGGCCAAGGAGAATGTCGTTCTCCTTGTTGCCGCGATAGACACTGCGATAGAGCAAACGCTTGCGCCGCGTCTCCAGTTCGAGAGCTTCGCCCATCTTTTCCCCAGGGTTCGGCCGAAAAAGGGCGTAGCATATAGGCGGCGGGGATGGCGAAGTCACGCGGCCCGAAACCAGACCTCTCATGCGTCCGCAGAGCCTCACCCCCCTCTTCGCCCAAGTGACGTCCCTGCCTGGCATCGGGCCGCGCCTGGGCAAGCTCGTGGAAAGACTCGCCGGGCCGCTGGTGGTGGACCTGCTGTGGCACCTGCCCTTCGCCGTCGTCGACCGGCGCAAGGCCCCCCGGATCGCCGAGGCCAGGGCCGGCGAGGTCGCCACGATCACGGTCAAGGTCGGCCAGCATCTCGTGCCCCGCAATTCGCGCCAGCCCTACCGGGTCTGGTGCTCGGATGACAGCGGTGATCTTTGCCTCGCCTTCTTCAATGGCCGCGAGGATTACCTGAAGCGGCTGTTGCCGCCGGGCGAGGTGCGCGTGGTGAGCGGCAAGGTGGAGATCTACCAGGGCGAGCTGCAGATGACGCACCCCGACCATGTCGTTCCTCTGGATCAGCGCGACTCCATCTTGCGCGTCGAGCCGGTGTACGGCCTGACGGCCGGCCTTACCCAGAAGCCTTTGCAGAAGGCGATCGCCGGAGCCGTGGAGCGTGCGCCGGGCCTGCCCGAATGGACGGATCCGGCTTACCTCGCCCGTCAGCATTGGCCGGGCTGGAAGTCGGCTCTCGAACAGGTGCACTCGCCGGCCGCGGAAGCCGATCTGCTGCCCCAGCATCCGGCCCGGGCGCGACTGGCTTTCGACGAACTGCTGGCGAGCCAGCTCGCGATCGCTCTCATACGCCATCACAACCGCACCGTGGCAGGGCGTTCGACGAAGGGCGATGGCCATCTGCGCGATCGGGCGCTGGCCTCCCTGCCCTTCGAGCTCACCGCGAGCCAGAGGGCGGCGATCGACGAGATCGCCGTCGATCTCGCCCGGCCCGAGCGCATGGTCCGGCTGCTGCAGGGCGATGTCGGCAGCGGCAAGACCCTGGTTGCCTTCCTCGCCATGCTGATTGCGGCGGAAGCAGGCGCGCAGGCCGCATTGATGGCCCCGACCGAGCTGCTCGCCCGCCAGCACTACGTCACCATCGCACCGCTCGCGGAAGCGGCCGGCGTGACGCTCGCGCTGCTCACCGGCAGGGACGGCCAGCGCCAGAAGAAGGCGACGCTCGAGGGGTTGGCGTCGGGTTCGATCCGGCTCGTCGTTGGCACGCACGCGCTGGTGCAGGAGGATGTCGAGTTCGCGGACCTGGCCCTTGCCGTCGTGGACGAGCAGCATCGCTTTGGCGTCCATCAGCGCATGGCGCTCTCGTCCAAGAGCCATGCTGTCGATCTGCTGGTGATGACGGCAACACCGATCCCGCGCACGCTGATGCTGGCCGCCTATGGCGATCTCGACGTCTCCAAGCTCACCGAGAAGCCGGCCGGTCGTCAGCCCATCGATACCCGCACCATTCCGTTGGAGCGCATCGGCGAGGTGGTCGATGCCGTCGGCCGCACGATCGCTACGGGAGCGCGCATATACTGGGTCTGCCCCCTGGTCGAGGAGTCGGAGGAAGTCGACCTTGCCAACGCCCAGGAACGCCACCGCCTGCTCGGTGAGCGCTTTCCCGGCAAGGTCGGGCTGGTCCATGGGCGGATGAAGGGGGCCGAGCGCGAAGCTGCGATGGCGGCCTTCGCCGACGGCCGGCTTTCCATCTTGGTGGCGACCACGGTGATCGAGGTCGGCGTCGACGTGCCGGCGGCGACAGTGATGGTGATCGAACATGCCGAGCGCTTCGGCCTTGCTCAGCTCCATCAGTTGCGTGGAAGAGTCGGCCGCGGCGCCGCCAGGTCGACCTGCCTTCTGCTCTATGCGCAGCCACTCGGCGAGACCGCAAGAGCCCGCCTTGGCATCATGCGCGAAACGGAGGACGGGTTCCGCATCGCCGAGGAGGATTTGCGGCTGCGCGGCGCGGGCGAGCTGTTGGGCACGCGACAGAGCGGCCTGCCGGATATGCGGCTTGCCGACCTTTCCGCTCACGCCGACCTGCTCGAGGCCGCCCGCGACGATGCCCGACTGACGATCGAGCGCGATCCCGATCTTCGGTCGCCGCGCGGCGAGGCGCTGCGCGCCCTGCTCTATCTCTTCCGCCGCGACGACGCCGTGCGCACGCTACGTGCCGGTTAGCCCTGTCCGAGCTTGGAGACGTAGCTGCGAAGAGCGTCGTGGGCGGCATCGAACGCCTTTTGCGCGTCCTCGTGCTTCTTGGCGATGCCCTGAAGATCGTCCTCCTGCTGGTCGAGCATGCCGAGGTAGCGGCGCTGCAGGTCGCTGTTGGCCGGCACGCTCGCGAGGTTCTCGCGCACGCGGGCCTGCTCCTGCACGATCTTCTGGTGCTGGCTCTCGACCTCCTTGAGCTGGCGCCGGGCGTCGGCGACGGCCTGCTGAAGCTGCACGACCTTGGCCAGCGCCTCGCGCGTCTTGCCGTCGAATTCCTGTGCCGAGGCGAGGACCTTGATCTGGTCGACCGGTCCGTCGATCAGGCGCAGCACCTGCTGCTGGGTCTGCTCCTGGACCACGTCGAACACCTGCGTCTGCTCACCGCCTGCCAGCTTGAACAGCAGGCGGTACTTGCCCTCACTGATCTCGACGCCCTTGGGATCGGGCTTGACCAGCGTCCAGCCCGGCAGGCGCGTCTGGGTCACGATCAGGTCGCGGGTGGCGCGCGACGGTCCGCGAATGCGGTAGGTGACCGTCTGGCGCTGCCGCCGGCCATAGCGCAGGACACCGTCGGCGATGGTACCGTTTGCGATCTGCTCGGTTCGCGCCGCGTCCTGCTCGATCGTGATCTTGTCGTCGAGCGCAAAGGGCAGCAGGCGGGTCTCTCCGACCGGCAGGCCGGCAAGCTCGGCATCGCCGGCGTACGTGAGGTCGCTGCCCTTGCCGCGCTGGTAGATGGTGACGATGCCGGGCGGCAGGCCGGTCTCGCCGTCGTTGGTGAGGCGCACGGCCGCGAGCGGATTGCGCGCCGCGGTTTCAGGCTGGTAGAGCGCGATGCGCTGGCCGGCCACTTCGCGATCGAGGAACGGAACGGAGAGCGTGCGGCCGTTCTCGACACTGACGGGCCGGGGGAACTTGAACGTCACCTGCGTCACCGCCTCCTGCGCTTCGAGCTGCTCGGCGGCGGCGGCAAGCTTCGGCAGGGCGATCGCCGCCTTCGGCGCCTGCTCGCCGTAGCGTTGCGCGGGAGCAGCCGGAGACGGCGCGGGCGGCGGGGGCGGCGCGGCCATCGCCACTGCACCGCGATCCACGGTCGGCATCAACCGCCCGGCGACTTCGATCGGCAGCTCGGGGCGGTGGGCGTAGTAGGCGTCGTAGAGCGCCTGGTGGAAGGCCACCGGCCGGCCGGAAACAAGCGTCAGCTCGACATCCTTCCAGTCCCGGCCGCTCAAATTCTCGATCGTGGCCCAACCCTGCAGGATCGACCGCGGCGTTCCCGCATCGGGCGGCAGAGTGAGCCGATAGGACGCCTTCCAGACAGGGACCGCGACGATATAGGCGACGCGCACGTTGCGCTTGCCGTCGCCGCGGATCGAAAGCTCGAGCGTGCGGGCGTCCCTCGCCCGGTTGGACTGCAGAGCAAGCAAAGCCTGGCCGATCTTGTCGCGCAGAGTCGGATCGGCGAACTGCAGGCTCTCCGCCTCCTCCAGCACGAACTGCTGCAGCCCGTGGTCGGTAAGGAGCGTCACACGAGTGCGCTTTGCGGCGGTCTTGCCGTCGCTGCCGCCGGGCGCGGCGGTTTCCTCGACCGACACGATCCGCCCCGTCATCGCCCGGCTGCCGCCAACGGAAACCTCGGCCCCCTTCAGCGCATCGAGCAGCGTCGCCGGCGTCTCGAGCGCCATCTGGTCGAACGGCAGATCCTTGAAGAGCTGCCTGAGCGGCTCGCGGCCCGGCAGGCTGAGACCGCCGACATTGCCCTTGTCGTCGTAGACGACGAGACTCTTCAGCACATCGTCGACCTGGTCGAGCGGCACGGTGAGCCTCAGCTGTGCCTCGCCTTCGACCGCCGCCTCGTACTCGAAGTAGCCGAGACCGCCCGACGACAACATCACCCGCTTGAGCGTGAGATCCTGAGCCGAGGCAAATGCGGGCAACGCCAGAAAACCCAGAAGGGCAATGGCGGTCAGCAAGCGTCGCATGAGGTCTCCCCCCGGAAACTCTAATCGCCGCAACGGTGATCCGGGACTATGACACAACCGCGGCAGGCGCGGGGAAAGTTTAGGAAAGCGCGTCCTCGAGGGCCTCGAACGGCAGCAGCACGCATTCATGGCGCGACTTGTGTTCGCGCACCGGGACGAAGGCCACGAAGGGCTCGTGTGGCTCGCCGACTTTCCGACCGATTGCCCGCTCGGCGTCATGCCGGAGATCGGCGACGCCGGCCGCATCGCGCCCGACGACGACCGATGCCAGCGCCGATGCCGAGGCCTGGCAGAGCAGGCAGCCGCGCACCTGATGGGCGATCTCCGCGATCTTCCCCTCGCCGTCCAGCGTGACGTCGATGCTCACGCGATCGCCGCACAGCGGGTTGTCGCGGCGTGCCGACTTCGTCGGCGACGCGAGCTTGCCCGCTCCCGTCTTCGCCTTGGCAAGCGCCACGATGCGCTCCTGGTAAAGCCGGTCGCTCATCGCAGGGTCTTCGCTGCGTGCCGGACGCCGGCCAGCAGGGCATCGATATCGTCGTTGTCGTTGTAAGGCGCCATCGAGGCGCGAGTCGTGCCGTCGAGATCGAAACGATCCATCAGCGGTTGCGCGCAGTGATGGCCGGCCCGAACCGCCACGCCGAAAGCATCGAGGGTCTGCGCCACATCGTGCGGATGCACGCCGTCGAGCATGAAGGACACGACGGGATAGCGGTTCTGCAGGCTGGCCGGCCCGAGAAGGCGTGTTCCGTCGATCTCTTGCAGGCCGTCCATCAGCCGCTGCACCAGCGCCATCTCGTGGTCGTGGGCTGCGCTCCAGTCGAGCGCCGCCATCCATTTGCAGGCCGCCCCGAGGCCGATGGCCGGGCCGATCGGCGGCGTGCCGGCCTCGAACCGGCGCGGCGGCGGGGCCCAGGTCGTCTCCGCGAGCGTCACGCGGCCGATCATCGAGCCGCCGCCATGGAACGGCGGCATCGCCTCCAGAAGCTCGGGCCTCGCCCACAGCACGCCGATGCCGTTCGGGCCATAGGCCTTGTGGCCGGCGAAGGCATAGAAATCGATCCCGAGTCCGGCGAGATCGAGCGGACCGTGCGGGGCGCGCTGGGCGCCGTCCAGCATCACTTTGGCGCCGACGGCCTTCGCCGCCTCGACGACTGCCCGCACGTCCAGCAGCGCGCCGGTCACGTTCGAGACATGCGCAAGAGAAACGAGCTTCGTCTTGTCGGTCAGCAAGCCTGGCAGCGCAGCGAGGTCGATGCGGCCGTCGGCCGTTACCGGCACCATGTCGAGCTCGACGCCGCTTCTCTGGCGCAGAAGCTGCCAGGGCACGATATTGGAATGGTGCTCCAGCTCCGAGAGCAGGATGCGGTCACCGGGCTTCAGCAACTGGCCGTAGGAATAGGCCACGAGGTTGATCGCTGCCGTGCAGCCGCCGGTGAAGACGATCTCCAGGGGCTGCACGCCCAGGAACTTCGCGACCTCGGCGCGGGCATTCTCGTAGGCCTCGGTGGCGCGCTCGGCCAGGCGATGGACGCCGCGCAGGACGTTGGCGCGGCCGGTCGTCTCGTAGGCGCGCACGGCATCGAGGACGGCCAAAGGGCTCTGCGCCGAAGCTCCGTTGTCGAGATAGTGAATGGGCCGGCCATCGATGATCTCCGACAGGATCGGAAACTGGCGGCGAACAAAGGCGACGTCGAAACTCATGGCGGACTCTGCACTGTTCCTCCGGCCCTGAACGCCGCCAGCGCCTCCGGCGTGTCGATGTCGGTGAGGGCCGCCTCGCCTGCCATCTCGACCTCGCAGACGAGATCGGCATGCTCGCCGATCAGGTGCTTGGCGCCGCTGTCGCCGGAGAGATTGGCCATCTCCGCGAAGAAGCGTCGGTCCCACAGCACCGGATTGCCGCGCTTGCCGCGGACCGTCGGAACGCAGATCGAGCGGCCTTCGACCGGATTGAAGGCGGCCAGCAGCCGGTCCAGCAGCGCGGTGTTGACCGCGGGCATGTCACCGAGCTGAACGACGGCCGCGTCGATATTCTTGCCCAGTGCGCCGATGCCGGTTCGCACCGACGTGCTGAGGCCGCCGGCGAAGTCGGGATTGATGACGAAGCGCAGCTTCGACTCGGCTGGAACAGCGCCTTCGATGACCTTTCTCACCTCGTCGGCCATGTGGCCCAGCACGACCACGACCTCGACCGCCTGCGAACTCGATGCCGCTTTGACGGCATGCACGACCAGCGGCGCGCCATTCGCGTCCGCGAGCAGCTTGTTGGGGCCGCCCATGCGGGTGGAGCGACCGGCGGCCAGGATCACGATGGCGACGCGCGGCGCCTGCTGCGGGCCGGCCTCCTCGCCATCGCCCTCGTCGCGGGGCTGAGGACGGGTCGAGATCTCGGCCAGCAGGCCGCCTGCTCCCATGCGCACCAATTCGGCGCGACCGACCGGCAGGCGCGCGGCCAGGCGCTCCAGCACCATGTCGAAGCCGTTGTATTTCGGCGACTTCGCGCAGCCGGGCAAGCCCAACACCGGCTTGCCGTCGAGCTCGCCGGTCAGCAGCAGATTGCCGGGATCCACCGGCAGGCCGAAATGGGTGACCGTGCCGCCCGCCTGGACGATGCCCGACGGCACCACATCGTGACGATCGACGATCGCCGAGGCACCGGCAATCAGGAAGAGATCGCACCCCTCCTCCTTCAGCTCCGTCAGCGCGGCGGCGATGGCCGCCGCGTCGTGGCCGCAACGGCGCTCGCCGACCAGCATACTGCCAAGCGAGGCGAGCCGCTTGCCGGTCGTCCCGACGGCCTTGTCGAGCACCTTGTCGCGGGTGCCGGCGAGCCTCGTCTGCACCAGGCCGGCCCGCATCGGCCGGAACGGCGCCACCGAGACCAGCGGCCGGTTCGCGGCCTTCGCCACCTCGACCGCGCGCGAGACGGCCGCGCGCGGCGCGGCATAGGGAATGATCTTGACGGTGGCCACCATCTGTCGCGGCGTCACGCGCGCAAACGGCGGAAGGGTGGCGACGGTCACTGCTTCGTCGAGCTCGTTCAGCTCGTCGATGCGCCGGGGATCGATCACCGCGAGGCCGGCCTCGCGCGCGAAATGATTGCAGCGCCCTGTGAAGGGTGCCGTGACTTCGATCCCCTCCCCGGCCAGCACCTTCGCCACCGTGGCGGCGGCTTCGTCTTCGTGGACGTCGTCGGGATCCAGGCGCGCGGCGACAACCGCCTCGACACCCAAGGCCTTGAGCTTGGAAATATCGTCGTCGGTGAGCAAGCGCCCCTTGGCAAAATTGATGCCGTTCGCGCGCCAGCTATGAGCCAGGATGGCGCCTCTGGCTTCCTCGATCGGGGTGTCTCCGAACCTCATGCTGCCGCGGCCTTAGGCGCGGCCAAGGCTTCCAGCCGGCGCGCGCGCACTTCTATGATCTGCCCCAGGATCGAGACCGCAATCTCCGCCGGCGACCTCGCGCCGATGTTGAGGCCGACCGGACCGTGGATGCGCGCGAATTGCTCCTCGGTGATGCCGGCGTCGATCAGCCGTTCCTTGCGCTTGGCATGCGTCCGCTTGCTGCCGAGCGCGCCGACATAAAAGACATCGGACCTGAGCGCCGCCTCCAGCGCCGGATCGTCGAGCTTGGGATCGTGCGTCAGCGTCACGACCGCGGTCGAGCCGTCAAGGCCCATCTTTTCGAAGGCCTCGTCCGCCCATTCCTGCATCACTTTCACACCGGGAAAGCGCGCGTCGGTCGCGAAGGCGCGGCGTGGATCGACGACCGTCACATCGAAATCCATCAGCGACGCCATCGGCGCCAGCGACTGCGCGATGTGCACGGCACCCACGATGATGAGCCGAGCGGGCGGAACGTAGACGTTGAGGAAAACCTTCTGGCCCGCGAGATCGACCGTCTCGCTGCGGCCGATCTTCATCGCGCGACGCGCGGCCGCGACGAGCGTCGCATCGCCCGCCAGCTCGCCGTCGGCGCGATCGGGGTAGACCAACGCCTCGGCCGCGTCGCTCAGCCGCGTCGCGAGCACCACCGCGCGCCGGTCGGTGCGGGCATCCTGCAGCGCCTTCAAGGTTTCGCTCTTCATCGGTCAGCTCACCTTCTCGACGAACACCTGCACCTTGCCGCCGCAGGCGAGGCCGACATCCCAGGCCTGCTCGTCGGTGACGCCGAAATCGAGGAGTCGCGGCTTGCCGTCGGCGATCGAGGCGAGCGCCTCCTTGACGACGGCGCCCTCGATGCAGCCGCCCGAGACGGAGCCCACCATGGCGCCGCTGTCGTCGACCGCGAGCTGGCTGCCGACGGGCCGCGGCGAGGAGCCCCAGGTCGTGATCACCGTCGCGACGGCCACGCCTTTGCCGGAGGCCTTCCACTTGCCGACCTGATCCAGGACTTCCAGCGCGTCGCTCATGGTCTTTACTCCTTGCGCAGTTCCGCTTGCCAGTTCGAGAGCCGCTTGTCGGCAGCGTGGCTTTTCACGTCCAGCGCCGCGATCAGCCCGCCCAGGCTTTCGAGATTATGCACCGGCCGGAATTCGTCGACATGCGGCAGCATCGCCTTGTTTCCTTGAGACTTGGGTTCGTAACCGCCGTATCTCAAGAGCGGGTTGAGCCAGATAAGGCGGCTGCACGACTTGTGGAGCCGCTCCATTTCCTCGGCGAGCCCGGCCGCGCCTTCGCGGTCGAGCCCGTCGGTGATCAACAATACCATGGCGCCCTGCCCCAGCACGCGTCGCGACCAGCGATTGTTGAACTCGTGCAGCGCCTGGCCGATGCGCGTGCCGCCCGACCAGTCCTCGACCTGCGCGGAGGCCTTTTGCAATGCGATGTCCACGTCGCGATTGCGCAGCGCGCGTGTCACATTCGACAGCCGCGTCCCGAAGGTGAAGCAGAAGACCCTGTCACGATCGTTGGTAATGGCGTGCATGAAATGCAGGAACATCCGCGTGTAGCGCGCCATCGAGCCGGAAATGTCGCACAGGATCACCAGCGGCGGCGGCCGCCGCCGTGGCTCGCGTCGACGCAGCTCGATCAGCCCCTCCGGCCGCAGTGCGCGGCGCAGCGATCCGCGGAAATCGACCCGCGGTCCGCGCACGGCGGAGCGATAGCGGCGCGTGCGCCGCTCGGGAACCGGCAGGCGCAATCGCGAGATCGCGCGCAAAGCCTCGTCGATCTCGGCCTGGCTCATCTGCTCGAAATCGCGGTGCTGCAGCACCTCGCGGTCGGAGACGGTGAAGGTCGCTTCGACCTCGACCTCCGGCGGCTCGCTCTCCTTGTCGTCGGGCGATTCGCCATGCCCGGGCTGCAAGGCCTCCTGCAGGCGACGACTGAGCTGCTTGCGCTTGTCCTCCTCGGCCGGCACGCCGACCTGTGGCAGCAGCATCTCCATCATCTTCTCCAGGAGACGCGGATTGCGCCAGTAGACGTGGAAGGCCTGGTCGAAGATCTCGCGCTGGTCGCGGCGGTTCACGAACACCGAATGGAGCGTCCAGTAGAAATCGTCGCGGCTCTTGAGTCCTGCCGCCTCGACCGCCTCGATCGCCCGCAGCACCTGCCCCGGACCGACACGCAGCCCGGCCGTACGAAGCGTCCGCGCAAAATGGACGATGTTGGTGGCGAGCTTGTCGCCACCCGAGCGGTCGCCGCGCGCCGGTTCCGCCGCAGAGGGCGGCAGCGCGTCCATTACGGCCTTCCGTAGTGGCTGCGTCGTATCATCCCGAACGAAGTGAGGCATCTTTCGCAACGCCGACCGGGGATCCCTCGCTGCGCTCGGGATGACGCGGACCGGGCCGTTGAGATGACGAGGATGAACATCTGCGGGCAGCCCTACCCCAGCGGCTGCGCCGCGATGTCGGCCTTCACCTTGCGCAGGATATCCGCCGCTTCCGAGCCCTGCAGGCGCTGGATATCGTCCTGGTACTTGAGCAGCACGCCCAGCGTGTCGTTGATCGTCTTGGGGTCTAGATCGAGGGCATTCAGTTCCGACAGCGCAGTCGCCCAGTCGATCGATTCGGCCACGCCGGGCGACTTGAAGAGATCGAGCTTGCGCAGCTCCTGGACGAAGCCCACGACCTGGCGCGACAGCCGCTCGCTGGCGCCCGGCGCCTTCACTCTCAGGATCTCGAGCTCGCGCTTGAGGTCGGGATAGTCGACCCAGTGATAGAAGCAGCGCCGCTTCAACGCGTCGTGGATCTCGCGGGTGCGGTTCGAGGTGATGACGACGATGGGCGTCTGCGCCGCCTTGATCGTGCCGAGCTCGGGGATCGTGACCTGGAAGTCGGACAGCACCTCCAGGAGATAGGCTTCGAACGGCTCGTCGGTACGGTCCAGCTCGTCGATCAGCAGAATGGGCGCGCCCTCGGTATGCGGCTGCAATGCCTCCAACAGCGGGCGACGAATCAGGAAGCGCTCGTTGAAGATGTCGGACTCGAGCTCGGAGCGATCCTGCACGCCTTGCGCCTCGGCCAGCCGGATCTCGATCATCTGGCGCGAGTAGTTCCACTCGTAGACGGCGGACGAGACGTCGAGCCCTTCGTAGCACTGCAGGCGGATCAGCGGCCGCTTCAGCGTCTTCGCCAGCACCTTGGCGATCTCGGTCTTGCCCACGCCTGCTTCGCCTTCGCAAAACAGCGGGCGGCCGAGCTTGAGGGCAAGGTAAAGGACGGTGGCGAGGCTGCGGTCGGCGATATAGTCGCCGGCTTTCAAGAGCTCGACAGTGGCATCGATCGAGGCCGGCACGGGCGAAGGCATGGAACTCCCAGAAACGCTCGGGGTGATGCGAAAGTGCAAGTGTAGCGGATGAGGCGATGGCCCGGTATGGTGGGAATCGCCAGACAATTCAAGCGGTTGGGAGGTAACCATGGCGGGCGGCTTGTTCAAGGGGCGGGTTGCCGTTGTCACAGGGGGCGCGCGCGGCATCGGGCTTGCCTGCGCAGCCAGGATCGTGGCCGATGGCGGCCGCGCGGCGCTCTGGGACCGCGATCTCGACCGCGCGCGGCAATCCGCAAAGGAATTGAAGGGCGCGATCGCCGTCGAGGTCGATGTCACCCGCGCAGAGTCGATCGACAAAGCCCTGGGCGCGACCGAGCAGCAACTGGCCGTGCCCGACATTCTGATCGCCAGTGCGGGCATCACGGGCCCGAACACGACTCTCGTACAATACCCGGTCGATGCCTGGCGTCAGGTGATCGACATCAATCTGACAGGCGTCTTCCTTTGCAACCGCGCGCTGGCGCCGGCCATGGCGAAGCGCGGCTGGGGGCGCATCGTCAACATCGCCTCGGTCGCGGGCAAGGAAGGCAATCCCAACGCCTCCGCCTACTCGGCCTCGAAGGCAGGCGTGATCGGGCTCACGAAGTCGCTCGGCAAGGAGCTCGCGACATCGGGCGTGCTGGTGAACTGCGTGGCGCCCGCTGTCGTCAAGACGGAGCTGTTCAGCCAGATGACCGAGCAGCACATCCAGTACATGCTGTCCAAGATCCCGATGAACCGCTTCGGCGAGGTCGGCGAAGTGGCCGAGCTTGTGGCCTGGCTCGCTTCGCCGCTCTG
Organism: Enhydrobacter sp.; assembly: GCF_030246845.1. Lineage (NCBI taxonomy): Bacteria > Pseudomonadati > Pseudomonadota > Alphaproteobacteria > Hyphomicrobiales > Enhydrobacter > Enhydrobacter sp. The sequence continues at coordinate 4,778,273 of NZ_CP126889.1, read as the reverse complement.
CACCTTCAGCACGGCATCGGTCTTCGACCTGTCCGGTGGCCGGGCCACCTATTGAGTGGGAGTCGCGTATCATGTCCGACCTGCACAACCTCACGCTCACTGAACTGGCGGGAGGCCTTTCCGCCCGCCGTTTTTCCTCGCGCGACATCGTCGATGCCCTGTTTGCTCGGATCGACAAGGCCGACGGAAAGCTCCATGCCTTCACCGAGATCTACGGCAAGGAAGCGAAAGCGCTCGCCGATGCCGCCGACACCGCACGCCGCTCCGGCTTCCCGCTTGGGCCCCTGCACGGATTGCCGATGGCCTACAAGGACCTGTGCGACATCGCCGGTCGTATCGGGACCGGCGGCTCGAAGATGTACGCCACGCGGCAGGCGACCGAGACGTCGAATACCGTCGAGCGACTCACGGCGGCCGGCATGATTCCACTCGGCAAGCTGCACATGGTCGAGTTCGCCTTCGGTGGCTGGGGCACCAATCCGCTGATGGGTGCGCCCTGGAATCCGTGGGATCTGGCGACACACCGCGTCCCCGGCGGCTCCTCGAGCGGCACTGGCGTTGCCGTCGCCGCGCGCCTCGTGCCGGCCGGCATCGGCAGCGATACCGGCGGATCGGTGCGTATTCCCTCGGCCTTCAACGGCCTCGTGGGTCTCAAGGTCACCTTCGGCCGCATCGCGCTCTCGGGCACGTTGCTCCTGAGCTGGACGCTCGACACGATCGGCCCTCTCGCGCGCTCGGTCGAAGATTGCGCCCTACTCCTCAACGCGCTCGCCGCGCCCGATCCGCGCGATCCGACGACGCTCGGTCAGCCGCTGGAAGATTTTACGTTGGCGACCAGCTCCGGTTCAGTGAAAGGCATGCGCATCGCCCTGCCCGACGCCAATCAGCTTCCGGACTTCATGCATCCGGACGTGACCAGAGCCTGGCAGGCAAGCGCGCGCACGTTCGAGAAGCTGGGTGCGGCGGTGGAGGCGGTCCGGTTGCCGGACTGGTATTTCGACCTGTCGCGGCCGGCCGGCACCATCATCGCCTCCGAAGCCTTCGCTCTTCACCGCGCCTACATCGAAGATGCGACCAAGCCGATCGGCCCCGCCGTGCGCTCACGGACCCTCGCCGCCAAGGAGCTGGCGCCGGGCGCCTATGCGGAGGAGATCCGCCTGATGGCCGATCGGCGGCGCGCCTTCGCCGACTGGTTCCGGCGCTTCGATGCGGTGCTGCTGCCCACGGTCGCCGTGCCGGCGATCCCCCTTGCCGAGGTCGACGAGGCCTCGCCCATTCCCGGCTATCTCACGCGGCCGGCGAACTACCTCGGCCTCTGCAGTCTCGCCCTGCCGTCGGGTCAGTCCAACGGCCTGCCGCTCGGCATCCAGCTCGTCGGCAAGCCCTATGCCGAGCGCGACGTGCTGCGCCTCGGCAAGGCTTTCCAGGACGCCACCGACTTCCACCGCCGTGCGCCCGATCTTTCGCCGCTCGGCCTCTAGCGCTGTGGCATGCCGTCGGGCACGACGGTCGCCACGATCGAGGCGTCGAGTGCCTCGTACTGGTGGTAGCCGATCGTCTCGTAGAGCTCGGTGCGCGTCTGCATCCGGTCGAGCATCTTGTGGGTTCCACCGTCCCGCCGGATCGCGGCATACAGGGCGGCCTGCGCCTTGTTGGCGACACGGAACGCGGAGACCGGCCAGATCACCATCCTGTAGCCCATCGCCTCGAATTCGCTGGCGGTGAAGAACGGCGTGCGACCGAATTCGGTCATGTTGGCCAGCAGCTTCACGCCGGGCATCGCCTTGGCGAAGGCGCGAAACATCTCGGCGCTGGTCAGCGCCTCGGGAAAGATGGCATCGGCGCCGGCCTCCAGATAGCGTCTGGCGCGTGCCACGGCGCCGTCGATGCCCTCGCTGGCGGCCGCGTCGGTTCGGGCGATCACGACGAGGTCGCGCCGCGCCTTCCTTGCCGCAGCAACCTTGGCCGCCATGTCCTGCGGGTCGGCGAGCTTCTTGTCGTTGAGATGCCCGCACTTCTTCGGCAGGAGCTGGTCCTCGATATGAACCGCCGCGGCGCCGGCCTCCTCGAAGGCACGGACCATGTGCATGACGTTCAGCGCCTCGCCGTAGCCCGTATCGCCGTCGACCAGCACCGGCAGGCCGCTCGCCCGCGTCACCTGCCGGATGAAAAAGCAGACCTCGTCGACCGTGATGACGCCGAGATCGGGCAGCCCCATCGAGGCCGACATCGCGCCGCCCGACAGATACAGCGCCTCGAAGCCCGCCGCTCTGGCCTGCAGCGCGGCGAGACCGTTGTGTGTGCCGGGCATCTGCAGGATGCCGGGTCGCTCCAAAAGGATCCGGAAGCGCGCCCCGGCGGAAGCGTCCGGCAGATCGGCCGAAACCAGATAGGGCATTCTCCCCTCCTCAAGGCAGCGTGCAGGAGACTGTGTCGGCCGCGACCGGGCGGCCCGGCACGAACTCCGACTTGTAGCTCGGATGTTTGCCGACCGCGCAGCCTGGCGGCAGGTTTGCCTTGTCGACCTCGACGCGAATGAAGTCTTCCGGATCGTAGGTGGTGATTGCGAGTGCCTTCGTGGGCTGCGGCAGCGCCACGCGAATCGTATAGACGAGGTTGCGCAGCTTGCCGGGCGCGGCCCTGGGCGTTTCCGGCTTGGAAAGCGCTGCGTCCTTGTCACCGGCTGTCCTGTCCCATTCCGGCGGGGTGAAACTTGCCGGATCCTCGATCTGCGCATTGAAGACCTCGGCTTTGGTCGGCCTGAAATCCTTCCCACCGATGTTGAGCCAGGTCATGAAGCTCGCCTGCTCGAGGGCTCGCAGCGTGTCCGCAGCGAGTTGCTGCACTTCCGCCGGCGAGAGCTTGCCGTCCTTGTCCTTGTCGATGACCGCGATCTCGTTCTCGCTCGATACCGGATCGAACCGCCATTCGAGCTCCAGCGCCATGTAGGTCCCGCCGCTGGCGATCGGCTTCACGCGCTGGAGCATCCAGATGTGCGGATGGGCTGCCGCCATGGCAGGCGCCAGCACCATCGCCAGCGTCGACAGGAGCGCTGCCGCCCTCACTTGGGCACCTCGCGCGGCTTGCCTTCGCCGTCGATGGCGACGAAGACGAAGGTGCCGTGGGTCACCTTGATCTCGGCGGCGTCGTGGCGGCGCTGGACCACCGTCTCGAGATCGATGGTGACCGAGGTGCGGCCGATCCGGGCCACCTTGCCGTAGATCGAGACCATGTCGCCCACCTTGATCGGCTGGACGAAGGCCATGGCGGTGATGGCCACCGTGGCTACCCGTCCCCTGGCGACCCGTGCCGCCAGGGCGCCGCCGGCGACGTCCATCTGCGACAGCACCCAGCCGCCGAAAATATCGCCGTTGCCGTTCATGTCGGCCGGCTGCGGCATGGTCCGGACGATGGGATCGCGCGGGTTTTCGGGCATCTTGTCCTGCCGGATGTTGTTGCTTTTGCGCGGTTTTCCTACCATATCCCTATCGAAGCGGTCACCCGGCGATCCCCTCGCGCGGCCGCGCAACGACAAGAAGCAGGCATGGCGAAGAACGGCGATTTGTTCGAGCGCCCGGGCGGCAAGCGCGCCGCGGCGGGCAAGGACTCCTCCTACACCGCACACGACATCGAGGTGCTGGAAGGGCTCGAACCTGTCCGCAAGCGCCCCGGCATGTATATCGGCGGCACAGACGAACGGGCGATGCACCATCTCGTCGCCGAGGTGCTCGACAATGCGATGGACGAGGCCGTCGCCGGCCACGCCGATACGATCCATCTCGAGCTGCTGGCCGGCAACAAGGTCCTGATCCGCGACAACGGCCGCGGCATTCCGGTCGATCCGCATCCCAAGTTCAAGAACAGGTCGGCGCTGGAGATCATCCTCACCACCCTGCATTCGGGCGGCAAGTTCAACGGTAAGGTCTATGCGACCTCGGGCGGCTTGCACGGCGTCGGCGTGTCGGTCGTCAATGCGCTCTCAGACGAGCTGGCCGTCGAGGTCGCGCGCGACCGCCAGTCCTGGACGCAGAGCTTTTCGCGCGGCAAGCCCACCTCGAAGCTCAAGGCCAATGGTGCGGCGCCCAACCGGCGCGGCACGACGGTCGTCTTCCATCCCGATCCCGAGATCTTCGGCAAGCTCGCCTTCGTGCCCGAGCGGCTCTACCGCATGGCGCGCTCCAAGTCCTACCTCTTCCGCGGCGTCGAGATCCGCTGGAAGTGCGACAAGAGCCTGTTGAAAGGCGACACGATCCCCGAGGAGGAGTCGTTCCATTTCGCCGGCGGTCTCAAGGACTACCTGATCTCCGAGATCGGCGAGCGTGCGACGGTCGTGCCGCAGCCTTTCGCCGGCGAAGCGCGCAGCGAGACCAACGGCACGGCCGGCGGCAAGGTCGAATGGGCCGTCTGGTGGCCGACCGACGAAGAGGGCTTCGTCCGCTCCTACTGCAACACCGTGCCGACCTCCGATGGCGGCACGCACGAGTCGGGCTTCCGCAGCGCGCTCGTGCGCGGCCTCAAGCGCTACGCCGAGCTCACCGGCAGCCGCAAGGGATCGGTCATCACGGCCGACGATGTAATGGACGGTGCCGCCGGCCTCGTCTCGGTCTTCATCGAGCAGCCGCAATTCCAGGGCCAGACCAAGGAGAAGCTGGTCAGCGTCGAGGCGACCAAGCTCGTGGAGACGGTCGTCGGCGACAATTTCGAGCATTGGCTGACCGGCGACAAGGAAGTCGGCAACGTCCTGCTCGAGCACGTGATCGCCAAGGCCGAGGAGCGGCTGCGCCGCAAGCAGGACCGCGAGCAGCAACGCAAGACCGCGACGCGCAAGCTCAGGCTGCCCGGCAAGCTCGCCGACTGCAGCAACACCGCCGCCGAGGGCACGGAGATTTTCCTCGTCGAGGGCGATTCGGCGGGCGGCTCGGCCAAGGCGGCCCGCAACCGCGAGACGCAGGCAATCCTGCCGCTGCGCGGCAAGATCCTGAACGTGGCCAGCGCCAGCGCCGACAAGCTGCGCGACAACCAGGAAGTGCAGGACCTCATCCAGGCGCTGGGCTGCGGCACGGGCAACCACTACAACGAGGACCGGCTGCGCTACGAACGCGTCATCATCATGACCGATGCCGACGTCGACGGTGCGCACATCGCCTCGCTTCTGATGACGTTCTTCTATCGCGAGATGCCGAAGCTGATCGAGAACGGCCATCTCTTCCTCGCCCAGCCGCCGCTCTACCGGCTGAGCAAGGGCGGCCGCACCGAGTATGCACGCGACGAGGCCCACAAGGAGGAGCTGGTTCGCGACGTGTTCGGTGGCGGCAAGATCGACATCACGCGCTTCAAGGGCCTGGGCGAGATGCAGTCCGTCCATCTGCGCGAGACCACCATGGATGCCGGCAAGCGCACCCTGCTCAAGATCGACATTCCCACGGCGGCGGACGCCGAGCAGCGGCGCGAGGCGATGCGCACCGCCTCGCTGGTCGAGGACCTGATGGGCCGCAAGCCCGAGAAGCGCTACGCCTTTATCCAGGAGAACGCCAAGTTCGCGCGCGATCTCGATGTGTAGGCTCTCGCGTCGGGCCGACGTTTCGCGCGCGACAATGTGACGTGCCCGGTGGTGCGGATTGCTCTATTTTGCCACCGAGTACGTTGCTGGAGGTCTCGATGCGCTTCGTCCGGAGGATCGCTGCGACTGCGGCCGCGGTTGCCACCCTGCCCGTCCTCGCTCATGCAGCGACGCTCGGCGGCTCCGATTACGCGACCCAGTACGACTTCCGCGAGTTCTACACCGCCACCGACAACAAGACCTTCCGGGTCGTCCTTCTGGGCGACGCCTTCCCCGGCATGCCGCAGGCCGAGGTCGCGCGGCGCCTGCTGCCCGTCATGCAAGCCAACAAGCCGCCGCCGCGCCTCACCTTCACCTACGAAACGCCGTCCGAGGAGCCGCACCCGGACTACCGGCTGATGCTGGTCTTCAATCCCGCCAACGACCTGAGCGGTGACGCGGTATGCAACGGCGAAAGGCGCTTCAAGCCCGGAACGTCGGGCCACGTCTACGTCTTCGGCGTCTATTGTCGCAACGACATCGCCCTGTCGCAGGTCACCGGCTGGACCGATGCCACCACGCCTGACGCCCCCGCGATGGGCGATCTCATGAAGGAGCTGTTCAGCGTCCTCTTCGATCGGTCGCCGGGACTGCTGCCGCAGCATGACAGGACCCTCCCGAACTAGGCGGAAGGCGGAGCGCTCCACAGGGGATCTCTGCTAACCGGAGGGCATGCCCGACTGGTACGCGCTCGCCGACCTCTTCCTGTCCCGACTCGATCCGGAGACGGCGCACGGTCTGGCGATCCGCGCATTGAAGAGCGGCTGGGTGCCGCGGGATCGCCGGCCCGATCCACCGTCGCTCGCCGTCGAGATCTGGGGCCGCCATTTGCCCAATCCGATCGGGCTCGCCGCCGGCTTCGACAAGAATGCCGAGGTCCCTGACGCCGCCTTGGCAATGGGCTTCGGGCTGGTGGAGGTCGGCAGCGTGACGCCGAGGCCCCAGCCCGGCAATCCACGGCCGCGCCTCTTTCGCCTTCGCGAGGACCGCGGCGTGATCAACCGCATGGGCTTTCCGGGCGAGGGCCTGGAGGCGGCGTTCTCGAGGCTGAGTCGGCGATCGCGCTCGGGCTTTGTCGGCGCAAATGTCGGCGCAAACAAGGACAGTGCCGATCGGACGGCCGACTATGTGACCTGCAGCAAGGCGCTGGCGCCTTATGCCGATTACCTGGTTTGCAACGTCTCGTCGCCCAACACACCGGGATTGCGCAATCTGCAGGGCCGCAGCCAGCTCGCGGACCTGCTGAAACGGGTTAAGGAGGCGATCGCGGACGCAACGGTGCCGCTGGTGGTGAAGATCGCTCCCGATGCGACCGATGACGATCTCGACGACATTGTCGCCGTCTGCCGCGAGCTCCGACTCGACGGACTAATCGTCGGCAATACGACCCTGTCGCGGCCGCCGTCGCTCGTCTCGACCAATCGCGGCGAGGCCGGCGGCCTGTCGGGCCTGCCCCTCGCGGCCTTGTCGACCGATGTTCTGCGCCGCACGGCGCAGCGGGTCGAAGGCCAGTTTCCCTTGATCGGCTGCGGCGGCGTCGATTCCGGGAGCGCCGCATACGCCAAGATCCGGGCCGGGGCGAGCCTCGTGCAGCTCTATTCGGCGCTGGTGTTCGAGGGGCCGACGCTGGTGCGGCGCATCAAGGACGAACTCGCCGCCTTGCTTGCGCGCGACGGCTTCTCGTCGGTCTCGCAGGCGGTGGGCGCCGATCTCTAGCCGGAGACCGGTCCTCGTCCATCTCAAATATCGGCGAAGACGTGGCTTTCCTTTTTGGCGCCGGGATGGGTGACGGCGCCGTCGACGGCAGGACCCACCAGCTCGGCATATTTCCAGAGCGCGCCTGCGGTATAGCCGTTCTTCTTCGGCTTCCATGTCTTGCGGCGGCTGGCAAGCTCCTTGTCCGAGAGATCGACCGACAAGCGGCCCTTCACCGCATCGATGGTGATCATATCGCCGTTCTTCAGCAGGCCGATGGGCCCGCCGACCTGCGCCTCGGGCCCGACATGGCCCACGCAGAAGCCGCGCGTGCCGCCGGAGAATCGGCCGTCGGTGATCAACGCCACCTTCTCACCGACGCCGAGGCCGTAGAGAGCGGCCGTCGTCGACAGCATCTCGCGCATGCCCGGGCCGCCCTTGGGGCCTTCGTAGCGAATGACGATAACGTCGCCTTCCTTGAACTTGCCCTTCACCACAGCGTCGAACGCCGCCTCCTCGGAATCGAAGCAGCGTGCCGGACCGGTGAAGGCGAGACGCTTCATGCCCGCCACCTTCACGATCGCGCCCTCGGGTGCAAGGTTGCCCTTGAGACCGACCACGCCGCCGGTCGGCGTGATGCAGTTCCTCACCCGATAGACGACATCCTGGTTCTCGGGGAACTTCACGTCCCTGTGGTTGTCGGCCAGCGTCTTGCCGGTCGCCGTCAGCACGTCACCGTGCAGCAGCCCGGCATCGAGCAGCTCCTTGATGACGACCGGAATACCGCCCACCCGGTAGAGATCGAACGCGACATACTTGCCGCCCGGCTTGAGGTCGGCAATGTACGGCGTCTTCTTGAAGATGCGTGCCACATCGTGCAGGTCGAACTTGATGCCGGCCTCGTGCGCCATCGCCGGCAGATGGAGCGCGGCATTGGTCGAGCCGCCGGTGGCGGCAACCACCGTTGCGGCATTCTCGAACGCCTCGCGCGTGGCGATGTCGCGCGGGCGGATGCCGAGCTTCAGGAGGTTCATCGCGGCCTCGCCCGACGCTTCGGCATATTGATCGCGCGTCTCGTAGGGTGCGGGCGCGCCCGCCGAGCCGGGCAGCGCCAGGCCGATCGCCTCGGACACGCAGGCCATGGTGTTGGCGGTGAACTGGCCGCCGCACGAGCCGGCCGACGGGCAGGCGGCGCATTCGAGCTCGTGCAGGTCGGCGTCGGAGAATTTCCCGGCGGCGTGCATGCCCACACCCTCGAACACGTCGACCACCGTCACGTCCCGCCCCCGGAACTTGCCGGGCAGGATGGAGCCGCCGTACATGAAAACGGACGGCACGTTGAGGCGCAGCATCGCCATCATCATGCCCGGCAACGACTTGTCGCAGCCAGCCAGCGTCACCATGGCGTCGTAGCAATGCCCCCGCATGGTGAGCTCGACCGAATCGGCGATGAGGTCGCGCGACGCCAGCGACGACTTCATGCCCTGGTGGCCCATCGCGATGCCGTCGGTCACGGTGATGGTGGTGAACTCGCGCGGCGTGCCGCCGCCGCGGTCGACGCCGATCTTCACCGCCTGCGCCTGGCGGTTGAGCGCGATATTGCAGGGTGCGGCCTCGTTCCAGCAGGTCGCCACGCCGACGATCGGCTGGTCGATCTGCTTCTCGTTCAGCCCCATGGCGTAGAGATAAGAGCGGTGCGGCGCTCGCTCCGGCCCGACCGTCGTGTGGCGGCTCGGCATCTTCGCCTTGTCGAAGGTCGGGTTGGGATGCAGCTTGGATTGCTTCTGCCTGGCCATCGCGCTTGGGTCTCCGCCCTTTGAGTAAAAGTCGGCCGGACATTACTCGCGCCTCCTCAGCCGGGAAAGAGGTCCGAGGCGCGAAAATCTGAAGGGCAGACGGACAGCAAAACAGCCCATACACTGCCGCCTCTGGAGGCAGGAAAGTGCATATGGCAGAAGAACGTCTCTTCATCACGAGTGTCCATCCGTGTCATCCCGAGCGTAGCGAGGGATCCTTAGTCGGCGCGGGCAAAGATCCCTCGCTTCGCTCGGGAAGACACCGCCTTCTATAGCTACGACATGAAAGAACGTTAGAGGGGAGACGTGCCGCTCTGGATACCGATCACCATCGCCGCCGCGCTGTTCCAGAACATCCGCACGACGATGCAGCAGAAGATCCGCCATGTGCTGAGCGTCGATGGCGCGAACTTCGTCCGGTATCTCTACGGTGCGCCGCTGGCCCTCGGCATGCTGGCCTTCCTGGTCTTCGTCACAGGCCGCGAGGTTCCGGCGCTGTCGCTCACCTTCTTTGCTCTGGTGACGGTGGCGGGCGTCGCGCAGATCGTGGCGACATCGCTGATGATCCACTCCTTCTCGTTGCGCAACTACGCGGTCGGCACCGTCTATTCCAAGACCGAGACGGTGTTCGTGGCGCTCTACGCGACCTTTCTCGCGTCGGAGCCACTGAAGCTCGGCGCCTGGATCGGCATCCTGGTCTGCCTTGCCGGCGTCGCCATCCTGAGCGTGCGCGGCTCGTTCGCGAACATCCGCTCGGTGCTGGCCGACCTCACGCACAAGGGGGCGCTCTACGGCATCCTGTCCGGGCTGTTCTTCGCCATCGCCGCCGGCACGATCCGCGAGGCCGCCAAGCACGAGCACAGCGGCGACTTCATGGTGCGCGGCATCACGGTGCTCGCCTGCATGAACACCATCCAGATCGTGATCATGGGCGCCTATCTCGCCGTCCGCGACCGGCCGCAGCTCGCCAAGGTCCGGGTCAACTGGCGCTCGTCGATCTGGGTCGGCATCTTCAGCGTGCTGGGATCGGCCGGCTGGGCCCTCGCCATGACCCTCGAGAATGCGGCCCTGGTGCGCGCAGTGGGGCAGATCGAGCTCGTCTTCACCTTCATCGCCTCGCACCTCGTCCTGAAGGAGCGACCGTCCGTCGGCGAATGGATCGGCAGCCTTCTGGTGGTGGGCGGCGTCGTCTTCATCCTCATTGTCCGGTGATCCCATGACAGAGCAAACGATGCCTCGCCCGCTTGCCGGTGTCCGCGTCCTCGACTTCTCGACCACCATCGCCGGTCCGCATTGCGGGCGGCTGATGGCCGACATGGGGGCCGATGTCATCAAGGTCGAGTCGCCGGAGGGCGACCTGATGCGCAGCCGGCCCGTGCAGCGCGACGGCGCGGGCACGATGTTCGGCCAGCTCAATGCCGGCAAGCGCTCGATCGTGCTCGACCTCAAGCGCCCGGAGGCGGTGGCGGCGGTAAAGGCTCTGGTCAAGACCGTCGACATCGTGCTCGAGAACTACCGGCCGGGCGTCATGAAACGGCTCGGGCTCGACTATCCGGAACTCGCGAAGGTCAACCCCAGGATCATCTATGGGGCGATCTCGGGTTATGGTCAGACCGGGCCTGCCGCCGGGCGTCCGGCCTATGCGCCGGTGATCCATGCGGCGACGGGCTACGACATGGCGCACCTCGGCTACCAGGGCGGGCGTGAGCGGCCTGACAATTGCGGCATCTTCGTCGCCGACTATGCCAGCGGTGCCTATGCGCTGGGCGCCATTCTGGCCGCGCTGCACCAGCGTCACGTCAACGGCAAGGGGCAAATGGTCGACGTCTCGATGTTCGAGAGTCTGGTCGGCATGCTGCTGGGCGAGGTCAACCGCGCCCAGTTCGACTTCGAGGTGCCGTCGCGGCCGATGTACGGCCCGATCGAGGCCAAGGACGGTTACGTGATGCTGGCGACGGCCAGCGAGCGCACCTTCCAGGACATGGCCACCGCCGCCGGCCGGCGCGACTGGCTCACCGATCCGCGGTTCGAGAAATACGCCGACCGGCGCATGAACTGGGGCCTGTTCGTGGTCGAGCTCGAGGAATGGTCGAGGACCCTCACTGTGAAGGAGGTCGTGGCGGCATTCGAGAAGCATGGCGTGCCCTGCTCGCCCTACCTCACGGTGACGGAGGCGCTGAAGGATCCGCAGGTCGAGCATCGCGGCTCGCTCTGCACCATCGAGGACCGCGCCGGTGCCTACAAGTCGCCCGCGCCGCCGTTCCGCTTCTCCGGCTCGCCCCTGCAAAGCGGCCCCAAGGTGGCGGGGCTCGGCGAGCATACCAAGGCCGTGCTCGCCGAAGCTGGCCTCGAGCCGGCCGAGATCGAGGCGCTGGTCAAGTGATCGATCCTCGCACCCCCATCCTCATCGGCGGCGGCCAGATCACCGACACGACCGGCGAGCCGTCGAGCGAGCGCTCGCGCGTGGCCTTCTGCGCCGAAGCCGTCCGGGTCGCCCTCGCCGATGCCAGGCCCTCGGTCGGCGCCGAGGCGCTCGGGCGCAAGATCGATGCGCTGGCCGTGATGGAGTTCTTCAGCGATATCAGCCCGCGCTTCGCCTCGCCCTTCGGCCGGTCGAGCAATCCGCCCAGAAGCGTCGCCAACCGGCTCGGCGCCCGGCCGCGCCAGCTTCTCTACAGCCATTCCGGCGGCAACATGCCCCAGTATCTGGTCAATCGCTTCGCCGAGGAGATCGCCGAAGGCGAGACGGAGCTGGCGCTGGTCTGCGGGGCCGAACTCCTGCGCAGCACCCAGAACGCCCGCAAGGCCGGCCTGGCGATCGACTGGAACGAGGATCCGGGCGGCGAGCCCGAGCGCGTCGGCGACAGGCGGTTCGGCTTCAGCGAGGAGGAGGCGCGCCACGAACTGCGCGCGGCGATCCACTTCTATCCCCTGCTGGAGAACGCCATCCGTGGCGGCCTCGGGCGCGACGTGCCCGCTCACATGAACGCCATGGGGCGGCTGTTCGAACGGCTGGCGGCCGTCGCCAAGGACAATCCCCTTGCGACGCGCCGCGAAGGTTACAGCGCCGATCAGCTCGCCACAATTTCCGACGACAATCGCTGGATCTGCTTCCCCTATCCACGGCTGATGAACGCCAACGCGATGATCGATCAGGCGGCGGCCGTTCTGATGACGTCGGTCGAGAAGGCGCGTGAGTGGGGCATTCCGCAAGACCGCTGGGTCTTCCTGCATGGCTGCGCCGACGGCACCGACACCTGGTTCGTGTCCGAGCGCGACCGGCTGGACGCCTCCCCCGCCATCCATGGCTGCGCCCGGCTTGCGCTCGACATGGCGGGTAGGCGGCTGTCGGACGTGACCGCCTTCGATCTCTATAGCTGCTTCCCCTCGGCCGTGGAGGTGGCGATGAAGGAGATCGGTCTTGCCGAGGACGATCCGCGGTTGGTCAGCGTCACCGGCGGTCTCCCCTTCTTCGGCGGTCCCGGCAACAACTACGTCACCCACTCGATCGCCGAGATGATGAAGGTGGTGCGCAGGCAGCCCGGCACTTTCGGCATGGTGACGGCGAACGGCAACTATCTCACCAAGCATTCGGCAGGTCTCTACTCGACCGAGCCGACCGACGGACCGTGGCGCCGCCAGGACCCGAAGATTCTTCAGGCCGAGCTCGATGCCCGACCCAAGCAGAGCGTGAATGGCGCGCCGCACGGAGCCGGGAGGATCGAGACCTATTGCGTCGCGTACGGCAAGGCAGCGCCTGAGAAAGGCTATATCTTCGGCCGCCTCGACAGCTCCGGCGACCGGTTCGTGGCGATGACCGACGGCGATCCCGCGCTGCTTGCCGACATGCTGGAGCGAGAGCAACTGGGCAGACCGGTGAAGGTCGGCCAGGAAAACGGCCGGAATATCTTTCGCCCCTTGTAGGCGCTGTCAGCCTGGCGACAGGAACCGGGCGGCAACGTGCAACGCCGGAGGTGTTTTTGCGGCTGTTGCAACCGCATCCTCAGGCCCGCGTTGGGCAGGCGGACGGGGAGCGGATTTCAGGAGGATTAGGAATATGAAGCGCTTGGCTCTTTTCACTGCGGCGCTGGTTGGCATGTCGGGCTTTGCCGGCATCGCCTGCGCGCAGTCGGTGGCGACTGCGCCCTCTGCTCCGGTTCATCACATGAAGTACCGGACGGGCAGCATGGCAGCGTCCTGCGGCCGCCAGGTCGCGATCACCGACGAGTATGGCTTCAAGTACGACAGTATGGGTGATCGGTTGAACGCCCGCGGGTGTGTGATCCCGCCGCCCCATACGCGGCCGGGAGCACGGGTCATCCAGGGCTGACCCCGAGGCAGGGGGCCGAGGGCGGCCATTCGGCCCCCCTGCCACGATTCATCTCCTCCTCCCATCGATCCGGGCTTTACGGCGCGCGATCGTGAGCCCAAGCTCGGCCTCGCGGAGGAATTATGCCCAATATGCTGAGCGCCGCGCAGGCGGCCGAGTTCCAGGAGAAAGGCTTCACCTACGCGCGCGGCTTGTTCGCGGCCGACGAGGTGAAGCTGCTCACCGAGGCGATGGAGAAGGATCCCGCGGTGCGCGGCTCGATCCTCGATCGTCGCGACGGGGAAGGCCGTTCGACCCGCATCGCGCTCTGGAACCGCGCGGGCGATTCGGTCTACGGGCTGGCGGCGCGCTGCGAGCGCATGGTCGACACCGCCGCCGCGCTGCTGGGCGGCCCGGTCTATCACTTCCAGTCGAAGCTCACGGCCAAGGAGCCGGAGGTCGGCGGCGCCTGGGAGTGGCATCAGGACTACGGCTATTGGTACTACAACGGCTGCCTGCGGCCCGATCTCCTGTCGGTGATGATCGCCCTCGACAAGACCACCCGCGAGAACGGCTGCCTGCAGATCGCAAGCGGCTCGCATAGGCTCGGCCGCATCGATCACACGCCGCTGTCGCCGACGCAGAACGAGGTTGATCCCAAGCGCATGCCCTACATCCTCGAGCGCTGCCCGATCGAATATTGCGAGCTCGAGCCCGGCGATGCGCTGATCTTCCATTGCAACGCCATCCATCGCTCCGACGCCAACCGCTCGGCCCGGCGCCGCTGGACCCTGCTGATCTGCTACAATCGCGTCGACAACGACACCATCGTCAGGACCGATGACCGCTATTTCGTGCCGCTCGACAAGGTCGATGACGGTGCGATCCGGCGGGCCGGCCTGAAGTTCGCCGGCGGCGACAACCAGGAGCACTTCACCTCGCGACCCTACGTACCCGACCTGCGCAAGGCGTCATAGCCGCCGGGCGGCCGTCCGTTGGACATCCGCCGGGCCATTGCTTCCGATATCGAAGCCGCCACGGGCCTGGTCGAGCTCGATCGCCGGCAACGCCAGAAGCATCAGCCGCTGTTCTGGCGCAAGGCCGCGAAGTCGGCGGCCGCAACGCGAGAATTCTTCGGCAAGCTGCTGGCCGAGCCCGGCACATTCTTTCTGGTCGCCGTCGAGGGCAGCCAGATGCTCGGCTTCCTGGTCGCGCGGAAATTTCCCTCGCCGCCTGTCTACGACCCGGGCGGCGATACCTATTTGATCGACGACTTCTGCGTGCTCGAGCCACGCCACTGGCTGACGGTCGGCGAGGCTCTGCTGTCCCATGTGTCCACGTTGGTCCACGAGCATGGTGCGGTCCAGATCGTGGTGATCTGCCCCGACCGGGATCTCGCCAAGGCGGAGATGCTGCGCCGCTCGGACCTGACGATCGCCTCGAACTGGTGGACGAAGCCCTTGAAATGACCGACGTCAGGCGCCCAGGCGCTGCAGCGCCCGGCTGAGGCGGGTCCGCGTCTGCTCGGCCTGGGCACGGCGTTCGCGCTGCTCTTCGACCACCTCCTCCGGCGCCCGCGCGACGAAGGCGGCGTTGCCGAGCTTGGCGTCGATCTTGCCGACCTCGTCGGCAAGCTTCCTGATCTCCTTCTGGAGACGAGCCCCCTCGGCCTTGAGGTCGATCACCTCGCCGACCGGCAAGGCGTAGGTGGCCTCGTCGACCACGACCTGAAGCGCAGCCTTCGGGACAGCGGTCGCCATCGCATCGATGCTTTCGATGCGCGCCAGCCGCTCGATGGCGGCGCGGTGTGTGTCGAGGCGGCGGCGGGTCGTTTCGTTGGCACCGATGACCAGCAGCCTGAGCTTGGCGCCCGCCGGCACGTTCAGCTCGGCACGCGCCGACCGGATGTCGGAGATCACCTTCACCAGCCATCCGATCTCGGCGTCCGCCACCGGATCCGCCGCAGTCGGCTCGGGCCACGCCTGGCCGATCAGCATGCCGTGCCGGGGGCGATGGCCGAGCTTGTCCCACAGCTCCTCGGTGATGAAGGGCATCACGGGATGCAGGAGCTTCAGGGTCTCTCGCAGCACCAGCGCGGTGACGGCGCGGGTCTCCTCCTTGTCCGGCCCATCGGCACCTTGCAGGATCGGCTTGGTGAGCTCGACGTACCAATCGCAGACGACGCCCCAGATGAACTCGTAGAGCGTTCCGGCGGCCTCGTTCAGGCGGAAGTCGGCCAGCGCCTTGTCGACCGCGAGATTGGCCCGTCCGAGCTCGCCCAGCATCCATTTGTTGACAGTGTGCCGGACCGATGCCGAATCGAAGTCCTGCGGCAGCGCGACCCCGTTCATCTCGGCGAAGCGCGTGGCGTTCCAGAGCTTGGTGGCGAAGTTGCGCGAACCCTCGACGCGGGCCGGCGTGAGCCGCAGCCGGCCGGCGGACGCCGCCGCCAGCGAGGCCATGGTGAAGCGCAGCGCATCGGCGCCATACTTGTCGATCAGCTCCAGGGGATCGATCACGTTGCCCTTGGACTTCGACATCTTCTGACCGCGCTCGTCCGTCACCAGCCCGTGCAGGTAGACGGTCCGGAACGGCACATCGGTCATGAAATGCATGCCCATCATCATCATGCGGGCGACCCAGAAGAACAGGATGTCCCAGCCGGTCACCAGCACCGATGTCGGATAGTATTTCCCGAGCGCCTCGGTCTCGTCGGGCCAGCCAAGGGTCGAGAACGGCCAGAGTGCCGAGCTGAACCAGGTGTCGAGCACGTCCGGGTCGCGCTCCAGCGGCACGTCCTTGCCATAGTGCCTGCGCGCCTCGGCGCGCGCCTCGCCCTCGGACAGGGCGACGAAAATCTTCCGGTCCGGGCCGTACCAGGCCGGAATCTGATGGCCCCACCAGAGCTGACGCGAGATGCACCAGGGCTCGATGTTCTCCATCCAGCGGAAGAAGTCGTCGCGGCCGCGCTCGGGCACGAAGGTAACGCGCCCGTCGCGCGCAGCGGCGATCGGCGCCTCGGCGAGCTTTTTGGCGTCGGCGTACCACTGCTCGGTCAGGAACGGCTCGACCGGCACGCCGCCGCGGTCGCCGTAGGGCACGGCATGCGTGTGCGGCTCGATCTTCTCGACGAGGCTCAGCGCCTCGAGATCGGCGACGATGCGCTTGCGCGCCTCGAAGCGATCGAGACCACGATACTTTTCCGGCGCGTTCTCGTTCACGCGGGCAAACTTGTCGAAGATCGAGATTGCCTCGAGCCTGTGCCGCCGGCCGACCTCGAAATCGTTGAAATCGTGCGCCGGCGTGATCTTCACCGCGCCCGATCCCTTCTCCGGATCGGAATACGCGTCGGCGACGACGGGGATGCGGCGACCCACCAGCGGCAGGATCGCATGCTCGCCGATCAGGTGCTTCCACTTGGGATCGTCGGGATGCACCGCCACGCCGGTGTCGCCCAGCATCGTCTCCGGGCGGGTGGTGGCGACGACGATGTGCTCCTCGCTGCCTTCGATGGGATATTTCAGATACCAGAGGTGCCCCTTCACCTCGCGCGACTCGACCTCGAGGTCGGAGATCGCGGTCAGCATCTTGGGGTCCCAGTTGACCAGGCGATTGTCCTTGTAGATCAGGCCCTGATTGTAGAGGTCGACGAACACTTTCAGCACGGCGCGCGAAAGTCCCTCGTCCATGGTGAAGCGCTCGCGGCTCCAGTCGCACGAGGCACCCAGGCGACGAAGCTGGCTGGTGATGGTGCCGCCGGAATAGGCCTTCCATTCCCAGACCTTGGCGAGGAACTCCTCGCGGCTCAGCAGCTTCTTGTTGCCGTCGCCCCTGTCGGCGCCCTCGACCGCGAGGCCGATCCCCTCCTGCTCCAGATTGCGCACGACGACCATCTGGGTGGCGATGCCCGCATGGTCGGTGCCGGGCTGCCACAGCACGTCGTCGCCCTTCATGCGGCGCCAACGGATCAGGATGTCCTGCAGCGTATTGTCCAGGGCGTGGCCCATATGCAGGCTGCCGGTGACATTGGGCGGCGGGATGACGATGCAGTACGGCGGCTTGGCCGACTCGGGGTGCGCCCTGAAGGCGCCGGACTGCTCCCACTCGGGATAGCGGCGGGCTTCGATCTCCTTGGGATCGTAGGTCTTGTCGAGCATCGCTTGCCTTATAACGAAAAACGCCACGGAGGGCCCCGTGGCGTTCTATCGATGGGGGTGCCCCGGGGTCAGCGGCGGGTCAGTCGGACGATCTCGCGCTCGACATACCGCTCGACGATCGGCGGCAGGTTGCGGTCGAGCCAGTCCTTCAGCATCGGACGCAGCATCTCCTTGACCATATCCTCGATGGTCTTGCCGCCGTGCCCGATCGAGGGGCCCGAATCGGAGGCGCGGGGCGGCGGGACGCTGTCCTGAACCGCCTGGTTCAGCCGCTCGAAAGCCGAGGTCGTGGCGCCGGCGACGGAGGAACCGATCAGCGGCTCGGAGGTATCGTTGTTGTGCTGGGACATGGTTGGGGCACTCACAGGGTCGATGCGGGGAAGAGGAATAGAGGTTGGCTGTGATTCGGGCGTGGCCGGCTCTTCGATCAGGTCGGTCAGGAGCAGGACGTCGTCGCCCTTCCCTGGATCCTTCGAGGCTGTCGGCGATGCCGGCGGGGCCCCGGGGGAATCGCGACGGAGCGGCGGATCGCCCACCTGGGCCCGGGCTTCGTCGTCGGAAATGATCTTTCGGATGGACGCCAGAATGTCATCCATCGACGGATCGTTGTTCGAGCTGCGGCCATCGCTCATTACAATTACTTCCCGGAATCACTGCTCCCGTCG
This sequence comes from Enhydrobacter sp., assembly GCF_030246845.1. Taxonomy (NCBI): domain Bacteria; kingdom Pseudomonadati; phylum Pseudomonadota; class Alphaproteobacteria; order Hyphomicrobiales; genus Enhydrobacter; species Enhydrobacter sp. Next base: position 4,760,052 of record NZ_CP126889.1, on the reverse strand, counting down.
CCGATCCAACGAGAGCCTACCTCCTTATAGTACTTCTCCTCGTCATAATATTCGACAGGCAATCCGAGGGAACGGGCCGTCAGGCGGCCGATCCCAGAAAGAACACCGTAGTAGCTCACCTGCGTGTCGTGCCGCGCCTGCAGAAGGTTGACCTGGGAGTTCAACAATTCCTGCTCGGCGTTCAGGACGTCCAAGGTGGTCCGGGAGCCCACCAGAGCCTCCTGACGGACGCCGTTCAGCGCCACCTCGTTGGCCCTGACCTGGGCCTCGAAGGAGAGCACGCGCGAGCGCGCCGAATCGAGGTTGCGCCAGGCCCGGATGACGGTTTCGGCCGCCTGCCGGCGGGCGCTGTCGAGCTCGTTGCGCCGCTGGCCGACAAGCTGCTTGGCCTGCCTTATCGCCGACCATTCGCTGCCGTTCTGGTAGATCGGCACCGTCGCCTGCAGGCGCACGCCGTACTGATAGTATTGGTCGCCGGGGACCTGGACATCGTACTGCTGCTGCACAAAGCCGACGAGGTTCACCTGTGGCAACAGATTGGCCACGGCACTGTTGACGCCGTAACTGGCCGCCTTGATCCGGTACTGCGCACTGACCGCGGCCGGGCTGTTGTCCATGGCCAGCGCCACGCACTCCTCCTCCGTGGCCGGCAGGGCGCCGATCAGAGGCAGGTCGGCGAGCTTGCCGGGCTTCATGCCGATCTGATGCTGGAACGCCGCCTCGTCGATACGGACCTGGGCCTGGGCCTGCACGAGATCGGCCTTTGCCTGCTCGAGCCGGGCTTCGGCTTGTGACACGTCGGTGATGGTGAGCTCGCCGACCCTGAAACGTTCCCGGGTGGCATCGAGCTGCTCCACCAAGACGCGCACATTGTTGCGCCGCGCGTCGACGATGCCGACATCCTGCAGGAGGTCCGCATAGGCCTGCACCGAGTTCAGCAAGACGGTCTGTTCCGTATTGGCCAGCGCTGCGCGCTGGGCCTGGATGTTGGCTTGGGCGGCCTTGGTGTCGGCGACCGTCTTGCCGCCGCGGAACAGCGGCTGCGTCGCCTGCAGGAGCGCGGTGCGTCCGTTCAGCAGGTAGGCGGAGTTGGTTATCCTGATCGGAATCGCATCCGCCTGGATCTTGTTGTACTCAACCGAGAGGGTGACTTTCGGGCGCCAGTTGGCGACGGCTTGGGCCAGTGTTTCGTCGGTCTGCCGCAGGACCGCACGCGCTGCCAGCAGGTCCGGGTTGCTGTTGTAGGCGCTGGACAGGGATTCGATCAGGCTCTGAGCCGAGGCGCCGGAAGCGGTGGCCAGCGCCATCACGAGCGCGCATGCGGCCATGCCGCCGACGCGCTTTAGAGTCGGCCGGTTACCCATTGAAATAACCCCCAATTCTTCCGGCAGCTACCGCCCGCGGCCAGTCCATTGATCGTCCTTCCGCCACTCGTGCCGCGGCCTTCAGAAGCTGAAGCGTGGCGGGCGCACGAACCCCGGCAAGGCGCGCGTACCTGCATCGAACAGCGGTCGCCCGGAAGCCACCCCGCCCTCCCTCACCATGAGCTGGGCCACGCCCAGCGGGCTGGAAGGCTTGGAAACCACAGTGGCCAGGCGGCCGCCCTCGGCAAGCTGGTCGAGGATCGACGGCGGGACTTCCTGCACGGCGCCTTCGATCAGGACGACATCATAGGGCGCGGAGTCCGGCACGCCCGCCTCCATCGGGCCGATTACCTGCCTGACATTGTCGATGTTCAATGCCTTCAGGGTCTGCTCGGCGGAATCCGCCATGGCGCGGTCGCTCTCGAGGGCCACGACGTTCTTGACCAGCCGGGACAGCAACGCCGCGCCATAGCCGCGCCCGGACGCGACCACGAGCGCCTTGTCGTCCGCGGCCGGCTGAAGGGTCTGGACCAGTCGGGCAAGCACCATGGGTTCCATGAGGAACCGCCCGCCCCCCAGCGGAACATCGTCGTCCGCGTAGGCAACCGACTTCAGGCCGTCCGGCAGGAACCGCTCGCGCGGCAGGTCGGCCATGGCGGTGAGCAAAACGGAATTTGTCACGCGGTTGGGCCGGAGCTGACCATCGATCATGTTGCGCCGCGCGAGCGCGAAATCCGTCATCGGCTGTAACCCCAAATGTTGTATTGTTTATAGGCGCGCAGCGGTGAGAGCGTCAAAGGGTGGCATGTCGCGGCCCGCTTGACCGCCGTCACGGCCCATGCCTATAGCAGCGCCGTTCCTGCGGCGGGCCTGGTGGCAGAGTGGCTATGTAGCGGACTGCAAATCCGTCTATGCCGGTTCGATTCCGGCCCAGGCCTCCACGCAGCGTGCGGACAACCTCCCCCCTTGCCTGCGGGGAGACACTCTGCCAAAAGTCCGCGCCTTCGCGGGCCGCATACCGCCGGCCGCGACAAGTTTTCCGGAGTAGCTCAGCGGTAGAGCAGGCGACTGTTAATCGCCGGGTCGCAGGTTCGAACCCTGCCTCCGGAGCCATTTCGGAACGAAACTGCGAACGCCGTGCGTCGCCGTTTCCACTCCATAGCCTCCTCCGGACGCCACGAGCGTCTGGAGGAGCCTTGGCTTCGAACCCTTAATCCTAATCTCGTCTGTTCCCACCTCGACGCGCTGGACCAGCGCCTGGACGTGGCTTCGCCGGAAGCCTCCGTCGCGCGCCCTGATCTTCTTGCGCGCTTCGATCCCGAATCGACGCAAGAACTCAGGGGTCAGCCGGTTGCCTCTGTCGTCGGCACGGCCTTCCGCCCGATCCGCGTCGGCCCGGGCGGCATCCCGGATCCGCTTCAGCTCCACAATTCGTCCCTTCAAGTTGGGGTCGTCTAGGTCAGCGAGCCCGTTCTCGATTACCTCGTACAGCCGTGTGAGCTTGGCTTCGGCGTCCGCCGCCTGCTTCCTCAATTCGGCGATCCGCCCTCGCAGACGCTCCGTATGCTCTTCCCGGCGCTTGAGCAGACCTGAGAGCAGCTCCTCCAGTCGATCGGGTGCCAGCAGTCGCTCTTCGAGATGCGACACGATCATCTCGTCTAGTGGACCAAATCTAACATTTCGATTCGCGAGGGGATTCCCGATCGGGCTCGCGTATGCGAGTCAGAGGAATGCACGAGCGAACGAACTTTCAGTTGAATGCCACGGACCGTGGCGAGCTGGAGGCGGTGGTGGCCAACCGCAACAGCCCGCAAAAGCACGTCTGGCGGGCAAGGATCGTTCTTTTGACCGCCGACGGGCATGGCACTGCCGAGATCATGCGTGCCACCGGCAAGGCCAAGACGGTGATCTGGCGCTGGCAGGAACGGTTCGGGGCGGAAGGTGCAGCGGGGCTGTGGCGCGACAAGACACGCCCGTCGCGCATCCCGCCGCTCCATCCCGAGGTGGCCGAGCACGTTGTCGCCATGACGCTGGCAGGGCCGCCGTCGGGGGCGAGCCATTGGACCGGCCCGGCGATGGCCGAGGCGGCCGGGATCAGCGTCAGCTCGGTGCAACGGATCTGGCGCGCCCATGGCCTGAGGCCGCATCTGGTCCGCCAATTCAAGCTGTCCAATGATCCGCAGTTTGCCGCCAAGCTCAGGGACATCGTCGGGCTGTACGTCAATCCGCCCGACCACGCCATCGTGCTCTCGGTCGATGAAAAGAGCCAAATCCAGGCGCTGGACCGCACCCAGCCGGGACTGCCGATGAAGAAGGGGCGCGCCGGCACCATGACCCACGACTACAAGCGCCATGGCGTCACCACTCTGTTCGCCGCCCTCGACGTCCTGGAGGGCAAGGTTATCGGCCAGTGCATGAAGCGCCATCGTCATCAAGAGTTCATCCGCTTCCTCAACGCCATCGATGCAAGGACACCCAGGAGAAAGACGATCCACGTCATCATCGATAACTATGCCACCCACAGCCATCCCAAAGTGATGCAATGGCTCGACAAGCATCCGCGGTTCGCCTTCCACTTCACCCCAACGTCGGCGTCCTGGCTCAATGCCGTCGAGGGCTTCTTTGCAAAGCTCGCGAACAAACGCCTCAAGCGCGGCGTCTTCCGATCTCTTCGCGAACTCAAAGACGCCATCCACTGCTTCCTTCGCCTCCACAATGCAGACCCAAGGCCCTTCATCTGGACAAAGGACCCCAACAAAATCATCGCCGCCGTCAAACGAGGGCACCAAGTGTTAGATTCCATCCACTAGCTCATTCATCGGAATGGTGCGTCCTCGGCATCCGCTCTTCCCCTGTCGGGCAGCAGTGCAGCAGGTGTAGTAGCGGTATTGCTCACCCTTGCCGGAGGTGCGAAGCGTCATCGCTCCGCCGCAGTCGGCACAGAAGCACACTCCGCCAAGCAGTGTACCAGCGGACACGAACCGGGGCGCTCGGAGTTGTGGGCTTCGCGAACGCATGACCGCCTGCACCTCGGCGAATTCCTCCTCGCCAATGATCGGCTCAACCGCCATCTCGACGATCTCATCCTCGGATTTCCGCTCACCCTTGCGCTTGCCCGAGACGTTGAAGCGATGCCGGCCGATATATGTCTCGCGCGTAAGAACCTGGTGGACTGCACCAACGCCCCACCGGCCGCCCGTCTGGGTCCGAATGCCATGCGCGTTGAGATAATCGGCGATCTGACGTGACCCCATGGGACCGTCTTCATTGCCGATCCGAGCAAGGCGGAACATGAGACGAACAGTTTCGGTCTGCATGGGGTCTGGCTCGATCTTCTTCTTCGCGCGCGTGCCTCGCTGCTCGGCGACCACAATCCTGTACCCAAACGGCGGGCGCGAACCGTTCCAGTATCCCTGGCGCGCGTTCTCACGCATCGCGCGAAGCGTATGCTTGGCATTTTCCTTCGACTGATATTCATCGAATAGCGCCATGATCTGACGCATCATCACGCTCATGGGATCATCGCCGAGGTCCTGCGTGATGGAAATCAGGCGGATCCCACTCTTCGCCAGCCGACGCACGTAGAACTCAAGCTGGAACTGATCGCGGAAGAACCGGGAGAACGAGTGGACGATAATGCAGTCGAACGGCGCGGGCTTCTCCGCTGCGGCGTCCATCATCCTCTGAAACTCGGGACGACGGTCGTCCGTCGCGGACGCTCCGGGTTCGACGAACTCGGCGACTACGGCAATCCCCTTCCCCTCGCAATAAGCGCGTAACTGACGCCGCTGATCGGGGATGGAGAGATCATGTTCGGCTTGGCGCCCGGTCGAGACGCGGAGATAGAGGGCGGCACGCCCTGGCGACGCCAAGGCGGGGGTCGCTTTGGCGTTCATGCAGGACCTCCATTCAACAAGTCAGTCTGTCGAGCGCAGCAGCTCATCGATGAGCTGGCCGAAATGGGCCTCGAACAGATCCAGTTCAGCCTCCGTGACCGGCACGCATGCCGGCCAATCGTCCGTGATCCGCATGCCCAGTCGAGAGACCGCGGTTCGGCGTTCAACGTCACCCCTCTGACGGCTTGTGCGGGGCTCCGAGGACACGTAGTCGAAGAAGTCGATGACTTCCGCCGAGGTGGGTGCTGCAGCCTTGACATCCATGCGCCCAAGATTGCACAAAATCGAGAAAAGCGCACTGACATCAATGGGTTGCGCGATGTTCTGCCGGCGCAAGATCGGCGGTGCCCGGCGCTTCTCGGTGCTCTTGGCGCAGCGCCTCGAAGCATGGAGGAGTGCAAAATCGTACAATTGGCGGGATTCTGTCCCTGCATGACAATCGCAATTGATGTTTCGACTTTCATGGCATATATATATCACGACAAATGAACCATTCCAAGGGACATCGCCATGGCGCCCACAGCTTCAGCCGGAACTCGCCGCCGCAGTCGCGCCAGCCACTTCGGAGGTAACGCCACTTCCACGGCATCTACGCGCAGCCGCCGTTCGGAGCCCGCACCAAGCGAGGATCTCGTCGAGGCCTTCGTCCTTCGGACCGGCCGCGCCCTCGCGCGAATTGCAGAACGGATGCCGCGCGACCGCTTGCTGGAGGCCGTTGGAGCATCGACCGACACGGACGTGCTATTCAGGTCCCTGCGTGAGGCCGCCGCGATTGGAGCAGAAATCGAGCCCGACAAGCCCGATCCTCTGACCGAGGCATTCCTGCGCGGATCGGAGATGAAGCGCGACATGCTGAAGGCAGAAGGCGGCGCGCTCTCCGCGCAGCAGCTCGCTGAGCACCTGGGCATCACGCCGCAGGGCCTCGGCCGCAAGCGGGAGCGTAACCAGGTCTTCTGGCTCGACGTCGGGGACGGCTATGTCTACCCGGCCTTCCAGATCGGCAAGAACGGCCTGCTTCCCGGCGTCCGGGAGGTGCTCGACGCCTTCACGGTCGATGACCCTTGGATGCGCGTCAACTTCATGCTCACGGGCGACCAGCGACTTGGCGGCAAGCGGCCGATCGATCTGCTTCGCAAGGGCAAGATCGACGATGTGGTGACGGCAGCGGCGGCTTACGGCGAACATGGCGCCGCCTAGTCCTGGCCCACTTCCGCCGCCCGACTTCGCCAGCCGCGAGCTTCCTCTTGAAGAGATTGCCAGCGGCGCTCGCCTTGTGCGCATCCATCGCAGCGACCTCGGTCCGCTCTTTTTCGGCTCGACTGGCGGCAATCGCTTCGACGATCCGACAAAGACCTATGGGGTCTGCTACCTCGCGACGACGCTCGAAGGTGCCTTCGCGGAAACCTGCCTGCGCAGCGTTGGCGCACGCTTTGTCGCCATGAGTTTCCTCGAGGCGCGATCCTTCTCCGAAGTGGAGGTCACCGCGACCCTCCGCTTGGTTTCCCTTCACGGCCCCGGCTTAGCGCAGATCGGCGCGACTGGTACCGTCACGAGTGGGCCTCATGCCGTCGCGCAACAGTGGTCGCGAGCCATCCACGACCATCCTACGGTGCCGGACGGCATTGCCTACCGCTCCAACCACGACAATGGCGAGATCTGCGTCGCGCTCTTTGAGCACGTCGGCGATCGCCTTGCGCCGGCGGGCACCCCTCACCCGATGACAATAGACCGCGACCGATTGGCTGGACTTCTTGCACGCTACAAGGTTGGTCTGGGATAGATGGGGGAATATCGGCGGTGGAACCTTCAACGAGCAAGAACCTGATGCTGCCGCTGATCCCGACCGGCCCAGAGTTTTTCATCAACTCGCCCCGCCCAGTTCATCACCTGCTGGCCGCTACCCTCGCGCTCATGATCTTCTCGTGGGCCACGCCAGCGCTGGCCGACCCATGCGAAGGGCGACTTCCTTCAGTCGCAGGGCAGAAATTCGAGGGCTTGGTACGCTACGTAGGGGACGGTGACAGCCTCTGCGTTGGGCAGGCGGCAGATCCCGGCACTTGGATTGAAGTCCGCCTCGCCGACTTTAATGCGCCTGAACTTCACGCACCTGAAGGTCGCAGAGCAAAGGCGCTACTTGAGCAGGTCGCGTTCGGCCGTCGGGCGCGATGCGAGGCTCGTCTCGGGCGCAGCGGACGCGTCATCTCGCACGATCGAGTAATCGCAGTCTGTCGTGTGGACGGGCGGAGTAAGGGACGTTGTCGTAATAAGGTGGATCGGTCGATACGACGAAGCCCGAGAAGTTCACGTTCTGAGCGTCCAACTGCTGAACGACCCCCGCTTGCGCCGAGCATGGGAGCGCAGCGACGGCTTTGGCCAAATACTCGACTTGCCCCATGAAATTGCCCGAGGAGGACGAGAACGGGTTCCCTTCAGCCGTATCCCACCGCATGGGCAGGGCTTGCATCGCAAACACCTGCTCCACGTTTTCACGGGATGTATGCCAGAACGTGCTCGTGGATTGCCTGTTGGCCAAACGGCTCACACACAATACCAAATACGAAAGTATCGCTTTTCTGTAGGCGGGATCTTGGATATCGCGGACAACATCCGGGACCAGATCCATAAATGTATTCAGCGCAATGGTCTGCCGATCCATAAAAAGATCGGAGATATTCGTGGGCCCGTAGTTCGTCACACTCATATACTGAGGGTGTTGCGACAGCGGGTATTCCGGTCGCCAATCAGGCTTCTCACTGAAGGCCAGAGCCTCGTGCTCTTTCGTTGGGGCAACGTATCCACGCCCGCCTCGGCCTTCCACGACAATGGCAAGAAGGCGCCAACCCATCCTGCCCGCCATGCCTTCCGCCTTCACATAGTCGCCGGTAATGGCGTCGCCGGTTAGGAGGCACCTGAAATTCGCGCCTCGCCCCGCCTTAGTGCCTGCTGCTACCGCATCTTCGTCGTCGGGCTTCCCACTATGCACCTCGAAGGAAATATCGGTGCCGTTGACAACCGGCTTAACCCACACTGATTTCTTGGGCTTGTTGCATAGCCAGTAGTTCGAAATGAGGGGAACGTGGACACCGCGTAACGCTGGGTTCGGACTAGCCACAGTCCTAGCCCACAGCCATGCAAGGACAGTGGCGTCCCTTCCACCATCCCTCTTCGGAAGTCTGACAGACGGATAAAGATGACCGATCTTCTTCCAGGCCTTGTCGCTCAGCTCTTTCGCGTACCAGAGAATGTCTTCCGCAAGACCCTCGGCGCCTCGATAGTGCAGACGCTCGGGTTTTCCTGGATGGATGGGCTTTCGATCATGAAATGACGACGGTAGCTCGACCATCGCCTTGCCGATCATCACTGCCACCGGATTGAGATCTGACCCCTTCGGGGAAAGGCCGAGGCGAAGGGCTTCGAGCGGTATCGAACCTCCGCCGGAGAATGGGTCGTAGATCGGTGGCAAGCCGTCCGGAAAATTCTTGCGAATCTCGGCGCGCGCGCGCCCAAGAATCTCCTCGTTTGTGGAGCTTTCCCACTCCACCAAATCCTCAATGATCTCGAAGAGACGCTGACGTTCAGCCTCAATCGCCTCGTCAGTCGGAAACCGCTCCGGATGACTCGACGGATCGTCCACGAGCTGAGCAAACAGCACGGCGCGGCATGCCGCCAATGGGCGCCGCGCCCACCACAGATGCAGCGTAGACGGATGCCCATGCCGGATCGACTTTTCACGGGCAGAGGCCTTGTTAATCGCTTCGAGGGGGATCGCGACCTCGATGAGCTTCTTTTTGATGTTATTCGTCGAGGTCATAAACCAGCCTATATGTTGCGGGGTGAATGGTGATCTCGCCGCCTTCGCGCAGCGCGCGCAGGCGGGCTCCCGTCATCTCGACGGGCTCACCCTCGGTGTTGACGAGAATGAACGAGTAGACATCTGGCTTCTGGTCGAGCAGCCCCCAGATATCGGCTTCGATCTGGAGCGGCTCGCGCTCCAGGCAGTGGTCCTTCGGATAGTAGTGGCGCAGAACCTCACCGCCGGCCGAGCGTCGCTCCCACGGGAACCTCGCTCCATTGGCACGTCCGATCCAGCTTCCGTCCGCATGGAAGAAACGATCCTCGCCGTCGGCTTTGTAGCCCTGGGCAACCGCGAAGCGCGCCATCACGCTCGGCCGTGGCGGCTTCACTGGAGGGCGCGGCCGGCTGACCACCTCCGGTTCTGGCAAACCGCCTTCGAGCTCTTCCTGCCGCTCGTCCTGCTCCGACGAGACCGCGGGTTCATCATCATCCTCAGCGAGGTCTGCTTCATCCCCCGCGGCCGCATCGCCAACGGGCGCAGCGTCATCGCGGGTGTCCTCGGAGGGCGCGTCGGCTGCATCACCATCGACCCCCGTGGCGACGGGCTGCGTCTCGACAACCGGCGCAACCGCCTGTCGCTCAGGGCCGAGCGTGAAGTTCTCTTCGAGATAGTCCTTGATGTCCTCGGGCGGTCGCTCAAATGCATAGGCCAGCGCCGCACGAATATCCGCGCTCAGGCTCTTGCCGATCTCCTCGGGCACCCGCTTCGCGAGCTTGGCCTTTGAAAGCGGGCTGACGAAGAGCTTGCGGTCGAGCCACAGGATATCCGTAAGCCGCGCCGTGCCGGCGGGAACGCCGTCGAGGTAAGGGATGACTTCCAGCTTCGGCGCCGCGACCCAGCTTGTCGCCGCGATCGCAGTTGCGACCGCGCGCACGCGCTCGGTCTCGACGGGATCGGCCAGTTCGATCCGCGCGAGCTGCGTTCCAAAGGCCGTGAGCCAGGCGCGCCGATCTTCGAGCCCCGGGCACAGTGGCGGCTGATTGAAGCGCTCCTCGACGAGATCAGACAGCGCCTGAAGCGACGAGAATGGCGGGTTGCGCACCGTGTCGGCCGAGAGCTGTCGAAAATCTGCGGTCTTGCGCTTCACCCAATCGTGGAGATGCGAGTAGCCGAACCGGCAGATCGACGCGAAATGCGCTTCGATGAAGTCCTCGCCGTTGTGCTCGAACACGAAGCGATCATCTTCGATCGACACGCGCGCTTCGCTGGCGCCGGCGTCGTCGGCGTTCTGCAGCAGCTCGGAGAGGATATGACGAGGGCTTTGCACCTGCTTGAACAGTTGGTGCCAAGGCCCGGCAAGCTCGGGGTCCGCCTCAAGCTGATCCCAGCGCTTTGACGCGCGCTCCCTGACCCCGTGGAAATAATCCGGGGGGTCGGCGGCGACGGGCGCAAGCTGATGCTTTGCGCTCATGAGGGCGCCTCCGCCCGCTCAAGCAGGCGCGGCAGGTCGAACTGGATCGCAGTTTCGAGGAAGGACGGCTCGCGTTCGACCAGCGCACCGCGCACATAGCGCGGCTCCTGCGCGAAACCGCTGGCGACAGACACGATCGCCAGGATGAATTTTTCCGGTTCGTGCAGAGAGGTGATGACTTCCTGCCGCGTAATCATCACGGAGTCCGCGCCGTCGATGCGGCCCTTCACCTCGATGAAGCGCAGATGCCCCGACTTCGTATTGTGGGAGGCGATGTCGTAGCCGATCTTCTGGGCTGAGACATCGACCGGCTCATGCCCTAGCGCGCGTTCCGCTGCCATGACCGCCGCCATCGCGGCCAGTTCGATTTCCCGCCTTGCCGCTGGATCCTCGGCGAATTGTGCCGGTACGGTCGCGTTGGCGGCTTGCCGCGCCGCCAGCAGTCCCCGCGGGATCACCACCATGCCGCCGCGCACCCGCGGCGGCTGCGAGGAGATGAACCGCTCCCGCTCGAGCTGATCCATCCGACGCTTCTGACGCTCCGCCAGCTCTTCCGCTCGACGCTGAGCGTTCTGCCAGTTGAGCCGCGTGCGCTTGCCGGCCTTCTCCTCCTCCTTCAACTCGAACGCCCGCGAGTCCCAGTAGTTGATTTCCTTCTTGAGCCGGGCGCGAACCTCCTGCTCGACCTTCTCGATTTCGGGCAGCCGTCGCGCCTTGACTTCGGTGACATGGCCCTGGGCCAGTTCGACCGTGGCAAACCGGATGGCCGCCTTCTCCAACTCGGTCGTCAACCAGCTCTCGTCGAGAAGGTCGCGCACGGCCTCGATCTCATCCGCCGTCGCGGGCCGAAGATTGAGATGCGGCGCGATCCCGGCATTGACGGTGCGACCTGCTTTGTCGATCGAAGCGAACTGAAGCCGCTGCGAAATCACATGCGGCTTGCCCGCGCTGGTCACGCGGCCGTCCTGGACAGTGTGCTCCAGCAGGAAAATCGCCGAAAGCGCATCTCCGGAATCCGTGTCATCCACCAGGATCGCGCCTTGACGCATGATCTGCTCGTATTGCTCCCGGATCAGGCTGATCACCGCCTCCAGCAGCGGATGGCCCGGGCAGACGAACGCGGCGACGGGCTGCTGGTTGATCAGATCCTTCTCGAAGCAGATCCGCTCATACTGTTTCTGGATCGGCGCGCCGGTTCCGATTTGACGGTCACGCTCGCGAATGCGCACCGGCACATGGGTAATCTCCCAGCGACCCTCCTCGCGGCGCTTGAGGCGGCCGCCGAGATGCTGGAACGCCTCGACGAAGAAGCTCTGGATATGATGCGGCTGGAGGCGCAGCGCTTCGGCACGCTCCATCTCCAGCCGCAGTTCCTCGACCTTGGCCTCGGGCATGGTGTCGTTGGTCAGAGCCCGGCGGCGGAGCAGCTCCAGCAGATGCGCCTGATCGACCGCGCCGTCGACCTGGCGGAACAGGCGTGCCTTGACCTCCTCTTGCTCGCCATACTGAATGGCCTGGAACAGGAGATCCTTTAGCGCCGTGCCTTCGAACAGCTCTCCGAGCACATCGTAGACACGGCCACCCAGCGCCTCGCGCGCCGCTTCCAGCTTCTCAAGAAGGCGGGCATATACCTCGCCCTCGCGCGTGTCGGCCGCCACGAGATTCCATAGATGGCAAACCTCGGTCTGCCCGATCCGATGGATACGGCCGAAGCGTTGCTCGATCTTGTTGGGATTCCACGGCAGATCGTAATTGACCATCAAGTGTCCGCGCTGAAGGTTGACGCCTTCACCAGCGGCGTCGTTGGCGATCAGCACGAGCAGGTCTTTGTCCTGCATGAACCGCTCGATCACCTTGCGCCGCTCCTCGCGCGAAACGCCGCCGTGGATCACATCTACCGCGTCGGGGTTGCCGAGACGCGCGCGAACCTTGTCGAGCAAGTAGTGAAGCGTGTCCTTGGGCTCCGTGAAGATGATCAGCTTGCGACGGTTGCCGGCGGGATCGACCATCAGGTCGTCGTCGAGGATGCGATTGAGCTGGCTCCATTTAGTGTCGACGCCGGAGCGCAGCACACCCAAGGCCATCGACTCGAGGCCCGTCAGCGTCTCGACCTCCATAGCGAGCTGCTCGACGGTCTCAGCCGTCGTCGCGCCCGTCGAGATCAGATCCTCAAGCTCGTCGATCTCCTCCTGCCCATACTCCTCGATATTGCGCAGCATGTCCGGGTTGACTGCTGGCTCGCTGATCCCGGCCCGGCGTCCTTTCGCGGCAAGGCGCGCCTCGCCCAGTTCGTTCTCCAGCCTCTCGCGGCGGCGCTTCAGCGACTGGTAGATGGCGGCAGGCGACGATGCGAGGCGCCGCTGGAGGATTTGCAGGGCGAAGCCGACATTGTTGCGCTTCTTGTTGTCGCCTTCTGCGAAACGCTGCACGCGATTCATCTCGGTGCGCACATATTCGGTGACGGCCGTGTAGAGCGCCGCCTCCTGCTCGGAGAGCTGATACTTGACGGTATATGCGCGCCGCTCGGGAAAGAGCGGCCGCCCGTCAAAGCGCAGCAGTTCCTCCTTGGTAAGCCGCCGCATCATGTCTTCCGTGTCGGCGTAATGGACGCCGTCGCGGAAACGCCCCTCGAACCGGTCGCCGTCGAGAAGCGCCATGAAAAGCTGGAAGTCCTCTTCCTTGCCGTTATGCGGCGTCGCCGACATGAGCAGGAGATGCCGGCAGACCTGACCGAGCTTCTGGCCGACCTGGTAGCGCCGCGTATATTTGACCTCGCCGCCGAAATAGGTCGCCGACATGCGATGCGCCTCATCGCAAATGATGAGGTCCCATTCGCGCGCACTCATCAGCTTGTCTTGCAGATCTTCGTTGCGCGCCAGCACGTCGAGGCGGACGATCAGCCGATCACGGTCGCTGAACGGATTGCCCGACCGTGACGTCTCGATCATGTCGCGTGTGAGGATGTCGAATTCCAGGTTGAACTTCTGGCCGAGTTCATCCTGCCACTGTTCGACCAGACTGCCCGGCGCGACGACGAGACAACGCTCCAGATCGCTCCGCGCAATCAACTCCTTCATCAACAGACCGGCCATGATCGTCTTACCGGCGCCGGGATCGTCCGCGAGAAGAAAGCGCAGCGGCTGCCGCGGGAGCATCTCGCCATAGACCGCCGAAATCTGATGCGGCAGCGGATCGACCAGGCTCGTATGGATCGCGAGATACGGGTCGAAGTAGTGCGCGAGCTTGATGCGATTGGCTTCCGTCACCAGACGCAGCAGCGCGCCATCGGCATCGAACGACCACGGCCGGCCGCTCTGCTCCACCTCGAGCCGATGCTCGTCATCCCGGTAGAGAACCGCCTCGGCGACCGCGCCGTTATGATCGCGGTAGACGACATTGATCGCCTGGTCGCCGATCCAATCCACGGACAAGACCTGCGCCGACTGCGCCGAGGCGATCCCGCGCACGGATGCGCCGTTCTTGATGTCCTCCAGTCGCGCCATCAACTGCCCCCCTTGCCCCCTTCACCGCTGCTCAAAGCTGAAGCTCAGCGACCTGCAACGCGGCCTCTGTCGCTTCACGGTTGAGCGCGACGATATGCTGCGTTCGAGCGCTCTGCTTAGCCGCGTCTCCCAATAACCCCAGACGCTTCAATACATAGAACAACATGGCATAGCGCACGGTCAGTATCGCGCGACCATTTTTCATTCCGTAGTCTTTCGCGACAACGGCCTTCTGGCTGGGTGTCAGGTCCGGATGAGGCCCGATCTCCACACCAAATGTGTCATTCCATTGCCGGTCCTGGTCGGCCGAAGCGCCCGGCTCACCAACTCCTCTGACCCGGAGTATTCGCGGCAGCAGGAAGTCTTTGAATTTCTTGTCGATGTGACAGTAAGCGCGAACATGCCAGCGAAAACCATCATAGCCGAAGGCGTGCGGCGTCATCCGGCGCCACATTGGGTCGGCCCGTTCCCGGCTCATCGACTGATAGTAAATCTCAAGGGAGCGGCCCTCGCGAACCGCGCCGAGGATCGCCTGCAAGACGCCTGAGTCGACCTCGCGACGCGGCGTCAAGGCGATGTCCGTCTGGGGCGGATGCGCGATCCAGGATTCGCTGGGCTCGGTCAGTCCCTCCGCCAGCGAGCGCAGGCGAGACAGATAGCCGTCGGGATCGGGCTTCAGGAAGATCGGCGAGAACTGCGCGCTCGCGACGTAGCGTTTCGCGCTTTTGTCGTAGATGGCGTTGTCGGGCGCGCGCTCCTGATAGAGCGTCAGATCCTTCGACGCCTGGGGTACGGACACGTCGAACATCTCGATGATGTCGGAGCGGTTGACCCCGCCCTCCCAGAGCAGCCGGAACTCGATGAACTCGAGCCGGCGCTCCACACCCCATGTCAACGCCATAGCGCCATCCAACATCGCGTTTCGCCTCCGTGCGCCGATGGGGATAAAAAGTATATGGACATATCGACGCGATCCGTGTAATTATTATTCCCATCTACGGCGCCAGTCAATGGTGATCGGCGCAAATTTCAGGGGGCAAGACCATGCCGAAACGTGGTTCCAAGGGCGAAGTCACCAGCAAGCGGGCGGCGAGCGCTGCCGCCAAGGTGCTGCGGAATCCCAAGAGCAGTAAGGCCGCAAAGACAGCAGCCGCATCGGCGCTCACCCAGCGTCCGAACAAGAAGTAATCCCCGGCAGGAGAGCGGCCATGGCCGTCCCGAGTCGATCCACCCTCGTCGTTCACGGCCGCCTCGCCATGCGGGAACGCCGCCTGGCGGCGGCGCGCGCCGGCCGTCATGGCCTGCAGGTCATGTCCTTCGAGCAGGCGGCGGTGCGGCTCGCCGGAGGTTTCGTCCGGCCGATCGATGACGAAAGCCTGCGCGCGGCGATCCAGGCCGCCCTGCTGTCAACGCCGATGGGCGAGCTCGAGAGCATCAAGTCGCTGCCCGGCATGATCGACGCGGCGGCGGACACCCTGCACAAGGCCTGGCGCGCCGGTATCGATCTTGCGGCGCGCGCGGCCGAGCATCCGCGACTCGAGGCCGTCGCGCGGTTGGAGGCGGCAGTCCTGGTGCAGCTTCCCGCCGGCATGAACCGGCCCATCGACATCGCCTCCGCCGCGACCAGCCGTATCGCCCATGCGCCCGCCGTTCTCGGCCCCATGGAGATCGCCGGCCTCACCGAGCTCTCGCCCATCTGGCGGCCGCTCCTTGGGGCGCTCACCGCGCATATTCCCGTGCAATGGACGGCCGGGCCGCGGCCGGCGCCAGCCTGGCTGGAAGGCACCGGTGTCGCGGTGTTGCGCGCACCCTCGGAAACCCCGGAGGTCAGCGCCGTCAGCGCAGCGACGGCCTATCATGAAGCCATCGAGGCCATGCGCTGGGCGCGGTCGCTCCTCGCCTCCGGGCGGGCGGCGCCGTCCGACATCGCGATCGCCACCGCCTCGCCCGCCGACTATGACGATCACTTTCTCTCCCTGCGTGCGGACGCCAATATCGACCTGCACTTCGTCCATGGCGTCAGGGCCGTCACCACCCGTGAAGGCCAGGCGGCCGCCGCGCTGGCCGATATCGCGGTTCGCGGCCTGTCGCAGTCCCGGCTCCGCCGCCTCGCCGCCCTGTGTCGGGACTCCGCGCCGTTTGAGTCGCTTCCCGAAGGCTGGCTGCGCGTCCTGCCGGCCGATGCGCCGATGTCGACGCCGAACGCCTGGAACCGCTTGCTGGGGCGATTGAAGTCCGAGGACTGGCCGGACGGCGCTGATCACACCCCGGCCTTGCGCGCAGCCATCGACCTGCTCGACAAGGGGCCGGACGCAGCGCCCGAGATCGGTGAGGCCTTCCTCACCGGCCGCGCGCTCGCCATCTGGCGCAAGGCCCTTCTCGCCGGGCCGGCAGCCTCGATCGACGCCACCCTCGAAACCCTGAAGCAGGACGACGGGCTGGAGGCGTGCGTGTCCGTCGCCTGGATGCCGGCCAGTGCGCTCGCGGCCTCGCCGCGCCGCTTCGTGCGGCTGATCGGCCTCAACTCCTCGCGCTGGCCGCGCGGAATCGCCGAAGACCGGCTGATCCCGGACCATATCATCCCGACGGCCGAGCTCGACCCGCTGCCGGTGAGCCTCGCCGATCGCCGCGATTTCGAGACGATCCTGGCGACCACGGACGGCGAAGTCGTCCTCTCGCGCGCCCGGCGTGACAGCGACGGGCGCCTGCTGGGACGCAGCCCGCTGCTCGCCGGGCATGGCGAGGAGGTCTATCTCCGCCGCAACGCCGTGCCGGCCCACGCCTTCAGCGAAACCGACCGCCTCATGGCCCGGCCGCAGGAGTTCAGCGCCGATCCGCAGGCGGTCAGCGCGCAAGGCTGCTGGCGCGACTGGCGGCGCACCGAGATCACGGCGCATGACGGGCTCATCCGGCCCGATCATCCGCTCATTCTGGCAATCCTGGCCCGCACCCAGTCGGCCAGCTCGCTCCGGCGTCTGCTGCGCAATCCGCTGAGCTTCACCTGGGTCTATGCCTTTGGCTGGCGCGTGCCCGAAAGCAGCGCCGAGCCGCTCGTGCTCGATGCGCTAGGCGTCGGCGATCTGGTTCACATGGTACTCGACCGCGCTTTGCGCGATCTGGAAGGCGCCGGTGGAATGGCATCCGCCGACACTGCAAAGATCACGGCGGCTGTGGACCGGGCCGCAGGGGTTGTCGCCGCCGATTGGGAGAGCGAACGCGCGGTCCCGCCGGCCGTCATCTGGGGGCGCACCCTGGATGATGCCCGGCTGTTGGCAGGCCGGGCGCTTGCATATGGCGATGCGCATCTGCCGGGTGCCCGCTCCTATGGCGAGGTGCCCTTCGGCGGGGCCGAGCCCAAGTCGGACGCGGAGACCCCGTGGGATCCCGGCGTGCCGGTCACGATCCCCGATACCGGGTTCAATATCGCCGGCTATATCGACCGGCTCGACATCGCGGGCGACGGCAAGCGCGCGCTCGTCCGCGACTATAAGACGGGCCGGCCTCCCCGGGCCGCGATCCGGCTGAACGGCGGACGGGAGCTTCAGCGCTGCCTCTACGCCTTCGCGGTGAAGGCGCTGCTGGGCGATGACATCGCGATCAGCGCCTCACTGTTGTTCCCGCGCGAACAGGTCGACCTCCAGCTCGACGATCCGGAGGCGGTGCTCGCTGAGATCACCGGCTATCTGGGTGCGGCCAGGATCAGTTTCGCCGGCGGCGCCGCGCTACCAGGCCCCGACACGGGCGGCGACTATGACGACCTCGCCTTCGCCCTGCCGGCGAACGCCAGCGCCACTTACTGCAAACGCAAGCTGCCGGCTGCGACCGAACGGCTCGGTCAAGTCGCTCAAATCTGGGAGGCGGAATGATGAGCAGCGTGTCAAAGGCCCTCAAGGATGACGGCGCGCGCCGCGACGCGATCAGCCTCCATGATCGGTCGATCCTGGTCGAAGCCGGCGCGGGCTCTGGCAAGACCGCCGTCATGGCCGGACGCATCGCCGTCATGCTCGCCGAGGGCGTCGCTCCGCGGGCCATCGCCGCCGTCACCTTCACCGAGCTGGCGGCCAGCGAGCTTCTCTCGCGCGTCCGCGAAATTGTTGCCGACCTCTCGGCCGGCGACGTCGCGACCGAGCTGCGCGTGGCGCTGCCCGAAGGCCTGTCGCAGGCGCAGCGCGACAATCTTGCGACCGCGAGCGCCGCGATCGACGAAATCACCTGCTCGACCATTCACGGCTTCTGCCAGCGCCTGATCAAGCCCTACCCGGCCGAAGCCGACATCGATCCCGGCGCCGGCGTCATGGACCGCAATCAGGCCGATCTCACCTTCCTTGAGATCGTCGACGGCTGGCTGCGGGAGCGTCTGTCGGGCGACCAGGGCGGCATCCTTGCCGAAATGGTGCTCCACAGCCCCGGCGAAACCGTGGCGCTCGTCCACAAGATCGCCGAAAATATGCGGCGCCGCCGCACCCTCGCGGCGCCGCCCCTCTCCCCGCTCGACCGTCATCTGGCGTCGTTCCGGCAGGCGACGGCGGATTTCGTGGCCTTCATGAGCGGAGCGGCGGCGACCGAGCAGGAAACCGTCGTGATCGTCGAGCGGCTTGCCGAGATGGCGACCGCACTCGCGGCCGGTCCCGATCCCACGACACCCTCGGGCTTGGTTGGGCTTCTGACCTCGCGTCCCCACCCGGACCTTTGCACCAAGTCAGGCACATTCGCCTGCTATCGCAAGAAGGGCAAATGGACCGAGGCGGCGAAGCGCGCGGGCCTCTCCAAAGCAGATGGTGAGCGGCTGAACATCGCCGCCGAAGACCACTACACCGCCTGCTGCGATGCCTGGACTTCGCTTCTTCAGGCGGCGGCCAGCCAGGTTCTGGCGGCGCTGATCGAGGAGGCGCGTCCGATCCTGCAGCGCTATCGCGACCACAAGCGCGCGAGCGCCCAGCTCGACTTCGATGATCTAATCTTTGCCGCGCGCGATCTGCTGCGCGACCATGACGATGTCCGGCGCGCACTCGGACAGCGCTTCGCGCGCGTCCTCGTCGATGAGTTCCAGGACACCGATCCCCTGCAAACCGAAATCTTCTGGCGGCTGTGCGGCGAGCCCGTCGATGGCAATCCTGACTGGACTCGGTTCCGGATCCGGCCGGGTGCGCTTTTCCTCGTCGGCGACCCCAAGCAGGCGATCTATCGCTTCCGCGGCGCCGATGTCGGCGCCTATGTGCAAGCGCGCGACGCGTTTCATGCTCAGAATCCCGACAGCCTCCTGTCGATCTCCACCAATTTCCGCTCTTGCGCGTCGATCCTCACTTTCGTCAACGAGCGCTTCGAGGCGGTGCTATCGGCGGATGGCCAACCCGGTTTCACGGCCCTCGACCCGTTTCACGACGATCCCGGCGACGGCCTGTGCGTCGCCGCGCTCGACATCGCTGTCGCCGACGAAAACGGCAAGGCCAGCGCCGAGCAGCAGCGGGACGCCGAAGCCGACGCCGTGGCCGAGCTGTGCGCGCGCTTGATCGGCAGCCAGCCCATCATCAACCGGCGCAGCGGCGCGGAACGTCCTTGCCAGCCGGGCGACATCGCCTTGCTGGCGCCGACCGGCGCCGAACTGTGGCGTTATGAGGAGGCGCTGGAACGTCGCGGCATTCCGGTGGCGACACAGGCCGGCAAGGGTCTTTTCCGCCGCCAGGAGGTCCAGGACCTGATCGCGCTGACCCGCGTTCTCGCCGACCGGCGCGATACGCTGGCGCTCGGCGCGCTGCTGCGCGGCCCTCTGATCGGCCTCACAGAAGAGGAACTCCTGGATATCGTCTGGACGCTGCCGCGTTCCGAGGAACAGCCCGACCGGATTCCCCGTCTTGATCTCGGTGTCGATCCTGCCGCCATCGCTCATCCGCTCGCCCGCGAGATCATCGAAAAGCTGCAGGCGCTCTACCGCCGCAGCAACAGCACGACGCCGCACGAGCTTCTCTCGCAGGCCGTAGACGTGATGCGGGTTCGTCCCCTCCTTCTCGAGCGCCATCGCGGCCAGGCCGAACGCGCGCTCGCCAACGTCGATCTCTATCTGAGCCTGTCGACGGGCTACGCGGTGCGTGGGCTTCGCGCCTTCGCCGAAGCGATGACCGCAGCCTGGACCGACGAGGCACGCGCCGTGGAAGGCCGGCCCGACGCGCAGGAAGAAGCCGTCGCGCTCTTTACCATGCACGCGGCCAAGGGCCTCGAATGGCCAATCGTCATCCCCGTCAACACCATGACGGGCGTCATGGCGCCCGACAGCGTGGTGATCGACCGCCAGACTGACACATTCTATTGCCCGGTTCTCGGCGTCGCGCCCGAGGGCTACGAGGCCGCGCGCCAGGCGGAAAAGGACGAGCTCGATCGCGAACGCATCCGGCTCTGGTATGTCGCGACGACGCGCGCCCGCGAGCTCCTCGTTCTGCCCCGGCTCGATACGACGCCCTCAAGATCGGCCTGGATCGGCCTACTCGATTTGTCGCTCGCCGATCTGCCCGGCCTCGATGTCTCGCATCTGCCGCCCGGCGAGGCGGCCGCCGGCCCTGGCGCGGGCAACACCCAGACGCGCGACATTTTCGTGGCCCAGGCTGCGGCCATCGCCGCCGGGCAGACGCGCCTCGTCTGGTTGGCGCCGAGCCGCGACGAGAGCGCGTCCGGCGCCCTGCTCCAGGAGGAAGAGGCCGGA
Source organism: Enhydrobacter sp. (assembly GCF_030246845.1). NCBI lineage: Bacteria > Pseudomonadati > Pseudomonadota > Alphaproteobacteria > Hyphomicrobiales > Enhydrobacter > Enhydrobacter sp. The sequence continues at coordinate 4,739,328 of NZ_CP126889.1, read as the reverse complement.
ATCTGGATGGGCTCGGGCGATGACCAGCCGCGTGAACTCGAGGCGGCAGTCGCGGTCCAGGGCGGCCGCGAGCGCGGGCTGACCCTCCATAAGCTCATGGAGGAAGTCCTGACCGGAGAAACCGAGGCGGTCGCGCCGGCCCTCAACGAACGCGCCAACGTGCTCATCCGGGCGCTCGGCCGTTCGCCCGTTGCCGATCCGGCGACGGGTCTTTCAGCCGAGGAGCTGGCGGGCTGTGTCATGCGGACCCTGGCTCTGCCCGAAATCGCGGCATTGCGCCCGGCGCTTCTGGCCGAGTTCCCCGTTTACGCCGCCCGCGCGGATGAGAGCGAGGAGACGGCGACCGCTGGCATCGCGGACGCGCTGACCTTGACTGCCGAGGGCCGCCCAGTCGTCATCATCGACTGGAAGAGCGACGTGAACCCCGATCCCAAGACGCTCGATCACTATCGCTCGCAAGTCCGCGCCTATCTCGACATGACCGGCGCCGAGCGCGGACTGATCGTGCTGATGACGACCGGCACCATCATCACCGTCTCGCCCTCGGCCCAGGCCATGGCGGCCTGAACGAGGGCGATCGATGGCACCCCGCAACCGCCCTGCCAGCTCCGTCCAGGACGACCTCTTCCACGAGGAGGTCTCGCTGCTGCTCCCCCCGCGCCTTGCGATCGACGGCAGGGTGCTTGGGAGCCCGGTGCGGCAACTGGCGGTCCCCGCGTTGCGCGAAACCTGCCGGCTCCGGCCGTTTTCGATCCGACGTGTCAACGGATATGAGGCAAGCCTGAAATCCGGCGAAACGCTGAAGATCATCAGCGCCAGGACGGCCACCCAACTGGAAGCGGACCTCATCCTCCTGGTGCCCGGCGCGTCGGAGCCTTCCAAGATCGCCGAGGCGTTGGAGCTCGGCGAAGGCCGATGGATCAACATCACGCCGACCGACATCGCCGCGCTCGATGCGGCCGCGCGCGGCGAACGCCTCGCCCTTGTCGCGGCCTCATGGCACGACGCTTTCCACCTGCGGGAAAGCCGCCCCGCCGAGAACGGCCGACCGGCGGTGCCCGGGCTGCGCCGCCCCCAGATCGGCGCGCTCCATGCCGCGCTTGCCCACGCCACACGCTCGACCGAGCCCGCCACCATCGTCATGCCAACGGGCACCGGAAAGACGGAAACGATGCTCGCGCTCAACGCCCATCAGCGGTTCGAGCGCTTGCTGGTCGTCGTCCCTACCGATGCGCTGCGCGAGCAGATCGCCGGAAAATTCGAGACCTTCGGCGTCCTCAAGCACCAGGACTGCCTCGACGCTCCCGCCGCCTTCCCGGTGGTCATGCGCCTCTCCCATATCCCGACAAGCGCCGCGGACGTGGACCAGATATTCGACAGTGCGAATGTCGTGGTCACGACGATGCAGATCGCCGGCCGCGCCGAAGCGCCGGTTCAGGAGCGGATGGCGGCCCGCGCGTCGGCCCTTTTCATTGACGAGGCTCATCATATCGGCGCGCCGACCTGGGCGCGCTTTCGCGGCCTTTTCGTCGATCGTGACCCGCCGTTGCCCATCGTTCAGTTCACCGCAACGCCATTTCGCGAAGATGGCCGGCGGGTCGATGGCGAGTTCATCTACACCTACCCCCTGAAGAAGGCGCAGGCCGAAGGCTATTTCAAACCGATCCGCTTCGAGGCTGTCTTCGGCCTCGATCAGGCCGATGCCGATCAGGCGATCGCCGAAAAACTCGGAGAGGTTCTACAAGCCGATCTCGATGCCGGCCTCAATCATCTCGCTATGGCGCGCTGCTCCACGATCGACCGCGCCAGGGCGTTGCATCAGCTCTACACCGCCCTGTTTCCGGAGTTTCGGCCTGTCATCGTTCATAGCCAGCAGGCGACGCGCGAGCGGCGCGCGAATTTGGACGCGCTTCGGCGGTTCGAAAGCCGGCTCATCGTCTGCGTCGACATGCTGGGCGAAGGCTTCGATCTGCCCGAGCTCAAGATCGCGGGGCTCCACGACCCGCACAAGAGCATTGCCGTCACCATCCAGTTCGTTGGTCGCTTCACCCGCCAGGATCCTACGCTAGGGGACGCGACAGTGATCGCCAACACCGGCGTTGACGACATCGACCGCTCCCTGGCGAAACTCTACGCCGAAGATGCAGACTGGAACGCGCTGGTCGAGGCGCTCAGCAGCGCACGCATCGAGCGGCAGGCTCGGCGTGCCGAGATGTTCAAGGGTTTTGTCGGCGATCTCAGCGACATTCCGCTACAAACGCTCGAACCGAAGATGAATGCCGTGGTCTATCGAACCTCGTGCGACGCCTGGGAACCGCTGCGCGCCGAAGACCTCTACAATCCCGGCGTCTATCTCGGCATGAAGATCAATCCGCACCAGCGCGTGGCCATCTTCGTAACCCGTTCGGAGGAGCAGGCCGGATGGACGACCGCGCAGCATGCGACCAACGTCATCTGGGACCTGCACATGATGCATTGGGACCAGACAAAGGGCCTCCTTTACATCAGCAGCTCGGCGAAGGGGCCTTATGACAAGCTGGCCAAAACCGTGTGCGGCGAATCCACCCGCCGTGTCGAAGGCGAAGAGGTGTTTCGCAGCCTCCATGGCTTCAAGCGCCTGATCCTGCGCAACCTCGGCCTCACCCATCATCAAGGACGCGGCGTGCGCTACTCCATGTATATGGGCGTCGACGTCGCCGACGGCCTCGACACCGCCAAGTCCCAGTCCAGAATCAAGAACAATGTCTTCGCGACCGGCTTTCTCGACGGCGTGCCGGCCACCCGTGGCTGCTCGGCAAAGGGCAAGTTCTGGTCGATTTCGCCCGTTCGCGATCTCACCGACTGGATCGAATGGTGCGAGGACATCGGCCGGTCAGTCAACGACCCCGGCATCACGACGGATGGTGTTTTCAAGAGCGCCATGCGGCCTCGACAGATCAGCGAGCGACCCGCTGTTCCACCCGTCGCGATTCACTGGCCTGAGTCGCTGCTGGTGCAGCTAGAGGATCGCGTCGAGATCAGCTTCGGTGATCAGCCGGTGTTGTTCACCGAATGCGACATCGAGCTTCTCGATCACGAACGAACCGGTCCGCTGCGTTTCGCGGTACGCAGCGACGCCCATGTCGCCGAGTTCGAGATCGTGTTCAGCGATGGCGGCGCCCGCTATCCGCAGCGCGCCGGTGCCAAGGCCACCATCAGGATCGGCGGCAAGGTGAAGTCCTTGTCCGAGTCCTTTGGTGACGATTCCCCCCAGATCGACTTCGGCGATGGCTCTCTCCTCATCTACAGCCATCTCTACGCGCTGCCGGAGGGTGAAGCGGTCGAGCCCTATCCCGCCGACCGGATCGAGGTGTGGGACTGGTCAAAGACCAACATCCGAGCCGAATCCCAAGGCCCTGAGAAACGCGCCGACTCCGTCCAGCGGCGCGTGATCGATACGCTGCTCGCCGAAGGCGACGCCTATGACCTGATCTTCGACGACGACGGCGCCGGGGAAATCGCCGATGTGGTTACGCTCCGCGTCACCGAGGGCCTTGTGCAGGTCACGCTGCATCACTGCAAATATTCGAGCGCTGCGACGCCCGGCGCCCGCGTCAAGGATCTCTATGAGGTCTGCGGACAGGCGCAGAAGTCGGCGCGCTGGCGAGACCGTCCCAATCGCATGTTCACCCACATGCTGAAGCGCGAGAAGCTGCGCCTGGACAAGGGGCAAAGCTCACGCTTCGAGCAAGGCACCGCTGCGTTCCTCAAAAAGCTGAAAGCGAGCTGGCAGGACTATCGCTACGAGTTCGACGTCAGGATTGTGCAGCCGGGTCTCTCCCGCGCAGCAATCGCCGAAGAGGGCTTGCACCTGTTGGCCGGGGTCGAGACGTATCTGTTGGAGACCCGCGCGATGAAGCTGCGGATCATCGGCAGCGCATGACGATTGGAACTATGATGCATGATAATTGGAAGTGAGCGGCCTGTAGATTGGAATCACCAAAGCCGTGATCTGGAAATGGATGGTGGGGAAAGCCTTCCCCTGCGGCCGAGCCTGTCGTCTCGGCCGACCCCTTCTGCGGGGAGACCCCGCAACGCCCCCAAAAGTGAGAGTGCCGGCCGGGTTTTCCGTGACGGGTCGAGGGCTGGAGGAGAGGCCTCCGGCGCCCGTCGCGGAGACCCGCGATGTCCAGACACGATTCACGCGCCCGTTCCGGCCCCGACCGGACGAGCCTCTATGATGAAGTCACCGGCAGGATCCTCGCCGAGCTGGAGGCCGGCCGGCTTCCCTGGGTCCAGCCCTGGGGAACAGCAGCGGCCAAGGCGCCGCTCGCCATGCCGAAGAACGCCGCGACCGGCAGGCAATATTCCGGCATCAACGTGCTGATCCTCTGGGGCGCCGTCATCCAGCACGGCTTCCCCTGCCAAACCTGGCTGACCTTCCGCCAGGCCCTCTCGCTCGGCGGCCATGTCCGCCGGGGCGAGCATGGCATCACCGTCGTCTACGCCGACCGTTTCGTTCCCGATGACGAAAAGCGGCGCGCCCGCGAGACCGGCGAGGACGCCCAGGCCATCCCCTTTCTCAAGCGATTCACGGTCTTCAACCTGGCGCAATGCGAGGGCCTGCCCGAAGACCTCGCCATTGCCGCTCCGCCGCCCGCGCCTGGCCTGGTCGAGCCAAGGGTCGAGGCGCTCATCAAGGCAAGCGGAATCGACTTCCGCATCGGCGGCGACCGCGCCTTCTATGTGCCAGCGCTCGACTATGTCATGGTCCCGCCGCCCCAGGCATTCTTCGAGCCGATCAACTGGCATCGAACGGCGCTGCATGAATGTTCCCACGCCAGTGGGGCGCCGCACCGCCTGAACCGCGACCTCTCGGGCTCCTTCGGTTCCCGGAAGTACGCCTTCGAGGAGCTGGTCGCGGAGATTTCAGCGGCATTTTGCTGTGCTGCACTCGGCATCGTGCCGACCGTGCGGCACGCCGATTACATCGCCTCATGGGCTGACGTCCTACGCGAAGACAATCGTGCCATCGTCCGCGCAGCGTCGCAGGCGAGCAAGGCTGCCGATTACCTGCTCAGCTTCATGCCCGAACATGACCAGCTCGCGGTGTCCGTCGACACCGGCGAGCGGGAGGCGGCCTGATGCGCGCGCCATCTTCATCGCGCCGGCGACGTCACCGGCAGCAAGCTGCGTCGTCCCTGGCGGCCGGTCATGCGTCCGCGCCGGCGTGCAGCTCCCCCAAACGCTGGCGGGGCAAGTACCTCTTCGACAACGCCGTTGGTTTCCTTGCCGGAGCACGCCATCTCGTCTCGGCGAGTGATCCCCATTCTCGCGAGATCTTCCTCCAACTCATCGGATGCGCTGTCGAGCTGGCGTTGAAATCCTATCTGCATTTCGCGGGATGGGATGACGATCGGTGCCGCGCTGAGGTCCGGCACGATCTGGTCAAGGCACTCGCCGCCGCGGAACGGCTCGGATTTCATCCCCGCCATCCGGACGCGCGGAAGCTGACGCGGATCTTGTCGCCCTATTATCGCTGCCATCGCACCCGTGAGCTGGCGAGGCTCGAGCCGACGCCATTGTCGTCCGAACGGGCGCTGCGGGCGGCCGACGGACTGCTGGACGATGTTTTGGCCACCGTGGCGGCCCATCTCCGTTCCGGGGGCTGACCGGATGCCGGTACTGTAGCGCGCCGGCCGCCGTGCCTTCCTTCCCCTCGGCCTTCGCTTTCGCCGCTGCGAGAGGAAGAGGGCCGAGGGGATTTCCGTGACGGGTTGGAGGCCGGGAGAGAGGCTTTCGGCCGCCCGTCGCGGAGAAATCCCGATGGCTACTGCTGTTCAGAAAATCACCCTGTCGTCCTCGCGCGACATCCCCTTCAACAAGCTGGTGCTTTCCCAGTCCAACGTGCGGCGCGTGAAGTCCGGTATCTCAATCGAGGAGTTGGCCGAGGACATCGCCCGGCGCACGCTCCTCCAGAGCCTCAACGTCCGGCCGGTCCTCGACGCCGAAGGTGCCCAGACCGGCATGTTCGAGATTCCCGCCGGGGGCCGCCGTTACCGGGCGCTCGAATTGCTGGTCAAGCAGAAGCGCCTGGCCAAGAACGCGCCCGTGCCCTGTGTCGTGCGCGATGCGGCGACCGACATCCTCGCTGAAGACGATTCGCTTGCCGAGAACGTCCAGCGGGCGCCGCTTCATCCCCTCGACCAGTTCCGCGCGTTCCAGGCGATGCGCGAGAAAGGGCGCTCCGAGGAGGACATTGCAGCAGCCTTCTTCACCTCGGCCAATGTGGTGAGGCAGCGCCTGCGGCTCGCCAGCGTCTCGCCGAAGCTGCTCGATATCTATGCCGAGGATGGCATTTCTCTTGAGCAGCTGATGGCCTTCACCGTCAGCTCCGATCATGCCCGACAGGAGCAGGTCTGGGAGACGATCTCCGGCTCCTGGTCGAAGGAGCCCACACCTGACCTGGCGAGTCTGGGCCTGGCTCCGCAGCCCGCCACGCCATCGGCCCAGGATCGGCAGCTCGCCTTCCTCAACGCCGCTGCCGATCGGCGCACCGTCGCGCCCGATCGCGTCGCCGCGCCTGCATCGCCCAACATTCTGCAGGCCGGCGCCATCATCTCTGCCGCGCTGATCACCGGCATCCGATCCGACCTTCCGGGCCAGATCACCGCGCAGGTGACGGAGAATATCTATGACAGCCCTACGGGGCGCATCCTGCTCGTACCCCAAGGCACGCGCATCATCGGCCAGTACGACAACAATGTTCAGTTCGGCCAGAGCCGCGTGCTGCTGGTCTGGAACCGCCTGATCTTCCCCAATGGCCGCTCGATCGTCCTCGAGCGCCAGCCCGGCGCTGACGCCGAGGGCTATGCCGGTCTCCAGGACGGTGTCGACTATCACTGGTGGGATCTCGCCAAGGCGGCGGGTCTTTCCACGCTGCTGAGCATCGGTGCCGAGCTTGCCACCAACGACGACGATCGGCTGATCCAGGCTATCCGCAATGGTGGTCAGGACACGATCAACGACGCCGGCCAACAGATCGTCCGCCGCCAGTTGAACGTCGCACCGACGCTGACCATCCGGCCCGGCTTTCCGGTTCGCGTCATCGTCACCCGCGACCTCGTCCTCGAGCCCTACGGAGGCTGATATGGCGAAGCTGAAGCTGGGAGCCATCGCAGACGACAAGCCGGTCAAGCTCACGATCGAGCTTCCTGCCGCCGTGCATCGGGATTTGGTCGATTATGCCGAGATCCTGGCTCGTGAAACGGGACATCAGGCAGCCGATCCGGCCAAGCTGATCGTGCCCATGGTCGAGCGTTTCATGGCGACCGATCGGGGCTTTGCGAAGGCGCGACGACAGCGTCAATCACCTGCAGGCAGCGCGGGATAGCGCTCTTGAAGCAGGCTGATGAAACCCGCCAGCGCTGGATTGTCGTTGTTGGGCTGCCAATAGGCGGCATAGCTGATCCTGCTCGGCCCGTTGCCGTCGCGCGCCTCGCGATAGACCACGCCTGTGTAGGCAGCGCCAACGCAGGCTTCGCACATCAGACTGACGCCAAAGCCCGCCCCGACCAGGCTCTTGATGTTCTCGCGGCTGACATCGTGGCTGATGACCTTGGGCCGCTCGCCCGGCGCCGCAAGCTTCGCCAGAAGGATGTCCTGGATCTCAGGACCGGGATCGTGCTGGCTGAACAGGAACGTCTCGTCCTTGAGGTCCGTCCAATAGACGATGTTGTTGGCGGTGAGCCGGTGGCCCTCTGGCAGCGCGACCATGATGCGTTCGCTCCAGAGCCCCATCACCTTCCCCTCGCCAGGAACTGGATCACCGGTAACGATGGCAACGTCGAGCCGGCCGGCGTCGACGCCGGCGAAGAGGCAAGCGCGTGCGCCCTCATATGTCCGGATCTCGACCTTGGGGAACCGCGATGCATACTCGATCAGGCTGGCCCGGAGGTTTCCCGCCGAAAGCGAGGTGTAGAATCCGACGGTGAAACGGCCGGCCTCGCCCCTACCCATTTCTTTGGCCGTCGCGGCCATGTGGTCGACGGTTTCGACCAGGTGCCGGGACGTTCGCAATATTTCAGCCCCCGCCGTGGTCAGTCGAACTCCCCCGCTGGTTCGCTCGAACAACACGACGCCCAGACGAATTTCCAATTGCGATATGCAGCGGCTCAGGGTGGATTGCTTGACCCCGAGCGCCTCCGCCGCCCGCCGGAAGCTCCCATAGTGCGCGGCGGCGACGGCATAGCGCAGGTGCCTCAACTCAATTTGCGCCTCCAGCGGCCGGAACTCCTTTGTGATTCCGGTGAACTGCAGCCGTGGCACTCCCGGAATGAATGCCCCGGCCAAGCGGCAACCGCCTCAACCAATATGGGAACTGCGCGCTGGGATTTTCATGGTTCCCGCGGGCAGCCGACTCGGATCGGCAGAACTGCTGACAGGACTGTAGTCAGCCCATGTTAAAATGCTATTGCGACGCGTTTGCATCTATTTCGTCCGAAATGGACGTATATCAACCGGAGTGCCACGCGGCTCCTGAAGGAACTTGCCGCCTGGTGCCGCTAAGCTGCTTGGCGGCCCGGACCATACAGGCCGTAGCCCACCCTTGTGAGCAGGCCTTCTTCACACATGCTGGCAAGATAGCAGCGAGGCACCCCGATGTCGGTTAGATCGCGCGTCCGCACTGTTCCGCGCTCAATTGCGAGGGCGACGGCTCGGTCCCTCAAAGATGGCTTGGGGCCACCGGCGAGGCGTAGCCTTTCCGCGCGATCCCGGTCACGCTTGCGCATCTTGGGCGGTTTTGGCGTAGTCGGGAGTAGGGAAATCGAGAACTCGTAGTTCGCGTCTTCGTCGACCCCGGGGAGCCACCTACGCTACGGCGCGCCGGCGGCACGGCGCGCCGTAGTCGTATCGGCCGCCTCACGACAGTGCCCGGAGGTCTGCACGGACACGATCCGGTCGGCGCACCGGCCAGACGCAACCTGCCAGCAGAGGTAAGTGTCAGGCGACGGCTGCGCCTTGTCCCCCGGATCGACCGTGACGGCCGCCAGCCCGCGCCGCTGAAGCGGCTTGAGATTGGCGCTGGTCAGACCGACGAGCCTCAGAGCTTCCAATGAAGCTCTACTACGCCGCGACGCTCAATCCGCGCAAGGTTTGCGCGCTTGCTTGTCATCTCCACTCGCCGGTCGAATACGTCCATGTCGACCTCGCGAAGGGCGAGCATCGCGGGCCGCAGTTCCTGGCGCCCGATCCCAACGGAAAAGTCCTCGTGCTGGAGGCCGAGAACGAAGCAATCTGGGAATCGAATGTTTCCCGCCCTCGACGCTGCTGCGTAGGGAGAGGACCGACGGCGACGGTGATGCTGTAGATGAAGAAGCTCGATATCGCGGCCCTGCAAAAGCCTACGATGGCGGGTGAGCGGTCTCGCCATCGCGGAGCACTTGGGCTATCGAGCGTCTCCCCTTCGCATCTCCGGGAGTCGCGCGATGAACCAGCCCCACCTGCCGAACGAGACTGCCGAGCTGGTCCGACAGGAGGTGGCCTTCCAGGGCTATTTCAGGGTCGTGCGGTATTTCTTCCGCCACGGTCTGCATCAGGGCGGACAGAGCAAGGTCATCAGCCGGGAGGTGTTCGAGCGCGGCCAGGCAGCCGCTGTGCTGCCCTACGATCCTGTCCGCGACGAGGTCGTGCTGATCCGCCAGTTCCGCGCCGGCGCCTATGTAGCCGGCCACCACCCGTTCACCTGGGAGGTCGTCGCCGGCATCATCGAGCAAGGCGAGACGGCCGAAGGTCTGGTCCGGCGCGAGGCCATGGAGGAGGCCGGCCTTGCGATCGTCGATCTCGTGCCCATCCAGAACGTGATGCTGACGCCGGGCGCCTGCTCGGAGTGCTGTCATATTTTTCTTGGCCGGGCCGAGACCGCGAAGGCGGGCGGCATCTTCGGCCTCGAGTCCGAAGGCGAAAATATCCTGGTCAAGGCGATGTCCTTTGCCGAGGCGCATGACCTGGTCGAGCGCGGCGAGGTGGACAACGCCGTGAGCGTGATCGCTCTGCAGTGGCTCGCCTTGCATCGCGAGGAGATGCGACGGCGCTGGCGCTGACGGTTGCCTTCGCCCCCTCTCCCTGTCTACGGTCCGGCAGGGAGCGTCAGGGCCAGAAGAGCGAGTATCACCATGGACGTCCGGTCGGGTTTCATCGAGAGCATCGGCAATACGCCGCTGATCAAGCTGCGCGCGGCGTCGGAAGCCACCGGCAGCGCGATCTACGGCAAGGCCGAGTTCCTCAATCCCGGCGGCTCGATCAAGGACCGCGCGGCGCTCGCCATCATCGAGGACGCGGAGAAGCGCGGACTGCTCAGACCCGGTGGCGTCATCGTCGAAGGCACCGCCGGCAACACCGGCATCGGCATTGCCTTGGTTGCCAATGCGCGCGGCTATCGGTCGGTGATCGTGATGCCCGAGACGCAGAGCCAGGAGAAGAAGGACATGCTGCGGCTGTGCGGCGCCGACCTGCGCCTGGTGCCGGCCGTGCCCTACTCCAATCCCGACAACTACGTCCGTTATTCCGGCCGCCTCGCCGAGGAGATGGCCGCCAGGGAGCCTGCCGGCGCGATCTGGGCCAACCAGTTCGACAACGTCGCCAATCGCGACGGCCACTATCGCACGACCGGGCCCGAGATCTGGACGCAGACCGACGGCAAGGTCGACGGCTTCACCTGCTCCGTCGGCAGCGGCGGCACGCTGGGCGGCGTCGCGCTCGCCTTGAAGGAACGCAATCGCGAGGTGAAAATCGCCGTCAGCGACCCGATGGGCTCCGCGATCTACAGCTGGTTCGCCAAGGGCGAGCTGAAATCGGAAGGCAACTCGATCACCGAAGGCATCGGCCAGGGGCGCGTGACGAAGAATCTCGAAGGCGCGCCGGTCGACCTGGCCTACCAGATCACCGACGAGGAGGCCCTGCCCGTCCTGTTCGATCTGATCGCGCACGAGGGACTGGTGCTGGGCGGCTCGACCGCCATCAACATCGTGGGCGCGATGCGGCTCGCCCGCGATCTCGGACCCGGTAAGACCATCGTCACCATCCTCGCCGACGGCGGCCAGCGCTATCAGTCCAAGCTCTTCAATCCAGCCTTCCTGCGCGAGAAAAAGCTGCCTGTGCCGCCCTGGATGAAATGAGCCGGCCATGAGCCGGGTGATCGTCTGCGGCAGCCTCAACATGGATGTCGTCCTGCAGAGCCCGCGCCGGCCACGGCCCGGCGAGACGGTGCTGGGCGCGGAGGTGAGCTTCCTGCCCGGCGGCAAGGGGCTCAACCAGGCGATCGCGGCGGCGCGGCTCGGCCTGCCGACGTCGCTGTTCGGCGCGGTCGGGGACGATCCGTTCGGCAAGCGGCTGCGCAGCTTTCTGGCCGACAACGACGTCGATACGCTCGGCCTCCATGTCGTGCCTGGGCAGGCCTCGGGACTGGCCCTGATCCAGGTGGCCGAGAGCGACAACGCCATCACCGTCGCGTCGGGCGCCAACCGCCATTTCAGCGAGACCATGGTGAGCACCGAGCCGCACGCGAGCGAAGTGTGGGTGGCGCAGTTCGAGACGCCGATCGAGGCGACCAGCATCGTCATGCGCAAGGCGCACGAGGCCGGCGCGCGCACGGTGCTCAACATGGCGCCCATCCAGCCCTACCCGGCCGCCCTGCTGAAATCGATCGATGTCGCGGTGCTGAACGAGATCGAGCTCTCGCAGGCGACCGACACGGCGATCGCGGCATCGAGTCCGATATCGGCCGTCGCTGACGCCTGCCACAGGCTGCGCGCCAAGGGTGTGCGGGCCGTGGTGGCGACACTGGGGCCGCGTGGCTCGGTCGTGGTGACGGCCGAACATGCGACCGAAATTCCCGGCGCCAGGGCCGAGGTGGTCGACACCACGGGCGCCGGCGATTGCTTCGTCGGGGCCTTCGCGGCCCGACTGGCCGCCGGCACCACGCCGATCGAAGCGGCGCGCTACGCCAATGTCGCGGCGGCCTGTTCCGTCGAGCGACTGGGTGCCGCGCCCTCCATGCCGACCGCCGAGGAAGTTGCAGCGCGTCTGGCAAGGGCCTAAATCCTGCACATGGTCGAAGAGCTTTTTCGCGAGAACGCCTACCTCAAGGAAGCCGACGCCCTCGTGACCGCGGTCGAGGAGCGCGGCGTGCGGCTCGATCGCTCGATCTTCTACCCCACCGGCGGCGGGCAGCCCGGCGATACCGGCATCCTGCACTGGGACGGCGGCGAGGCGAGGATCGTCGATGCCGTCAAGGCCGACGGCGACGATGTGCTGCACGTCCTTGCGTCGGGCACACCGCGCCCGGCGGTCGGCACAGCCGTGCATGCGGTGCTCGACTGGGATCGGCGCTATCGCCACATGCGCATGCATACCGCCCTCCATGTCATGTCCGCCGTGATCAAGGGCAACGTCACCGGCGGACAGGTGGGCGCCGACAAGAGCCGCCTCGATTTCAATCTCGAGGGCGACGTGCCGGCCAAGGAGTGGGTGACCGAGGAGATCAACAAGCTTCTCGCCGTCGACCGGCCGGTGGTCGCGCAGTGGATCACCGACGAGGAGCTCGCGGCGCGGCCGGAGCTCGTGAAAACGATGAGCGTGCGCCCGCCGACGGGCGCGGGCCGTGTGCGCCTGATGGCGATCGACGGGGTCGATCTGCAGGCCTGTGGCGGCACACATGTCGCGCGCACGGCCGAGATCGGCCGGGTGGAGTGCGTCAAGATCGAGAACAAGGGCAAGATGAACCGCCGGTTCATCATCTCCCTTCCCTGAGGAAACGCCGGATGACCTACGCAAGACCCGATGCCCTCGTCAGCACGGCGTGGCTGGCGGACCATCTCGAAGCACCCGATATCCGCATCGTCGATGGCTCATTCTACCTGCCGGCGCAAAAGCGCAACCCAAGGGCCGAGTACGAGAGCCAGCACATTCCGGGCGCGGTATTCTTCGACATCGACGAGATCGCCGACACATCGAGCTCCCTGCCGCACATGCTGCCGTCGCCGGAAAAGTTCTCGGCGCGAGTGCGCAAGCTCGGCTTGGGCGACGGCAACAAGATCGTCGTCTACGACACCACGCCCATGACCGGTGCCGCGCGGGTCTGGTGGATGTTCCGCGCCATGGGGCACAAGGACGTGGCCATCCTCGACGGCGGCCTGCCCAAGTGGATGGCGGAGGGACGCCCCGTCACGGACGATCCGCCGCTGCCGCGCAATCGCCACTTCACGGCGCGGCTCGACAACACGCTGGTGCGCTCGCTCGAGGATGTGAAAGAGCTGATCGAGACCAAGCGCGAGCAGATCGTCGATGCCCGCGCGGCCGCACGCTTCCGCGGCGAGGCACCCGAGCCGCGCGCAGGCCTGCGTGGCGGCCACATGCCCGGCGCGCTCAATCTCCCCTACAGCGATTTGATCGACCCCAAGGCCGGCACGATGCTTCCGGGCGAGCAGATCGCCGCCCGCATCGCCGCATCGGGCGTCGATCCGGCCAGAAAGGTGACGGCGAGCTGCGGTTCCGGCGTCACGGCCTGCGTCGTGGCGCTCGGCCTCTATCTGATCGGTGCGCCGCATGCAGCAGTCTACGACGGCTCCTGGACCGAATGGGGCGGACGTGACGACACGCCGATCGTCACTGGCGCCTGAGATCTTCACCCACCAGCCGCCGCCGCGCGCCGACGGCCGGCTTCCGGTCACGATCACCCATCTCGAGCTCGCGCTCGGAGACTGGACGGAGCGTGCCGAGTCTCCGGGCGTGGCGATTGTGATCACGCGCGAGACGGCGCCGGGCGTTGCGCTCTATCGCGCGCTTTACGATCGCGTGGGCCGGCCGTGGCTGTGGTACGAGCGGCGGCTCCTTTCAGACGAGGCGCTTGGCACGCTGCTTGCCGAGCCCGGCCATGAGCTTCACATCGCGCGGGACGACGGTGGCGACCTGGTCGGCTATTTCGAGCTGGACGGCGACGAGATCGTGTTCTTCGGCCTCGCCCCCTGCCATATTGGCCGCCGCATCGGGCCCTGGTTGCTCGATCGCGCCATCGAGCGCGGTTTTGCCCGCGGTTCGCAGCGCCTGATCCTCAATACGAATACGGTCGACCATCCGCGGGCGCTGACCACCTACTTGAAGGCAGGGTTTCGCATCACGCGGCGCGAAACGAAGGAATTGCAGGATCCGCGCGTGCTCTGGCCAGAGCTCTATCGCTGGCCGCCGGCTTGAGCCCTGTGCCATAGTGACTTTCATGACCGCTAAGAAAACTTATACCAGGCCCGATACCGTCTTGGCCGTCGCCGGCCGCGATCCCGAGAGCAACTTCGGCATCGTCAATCCGCCCGTGTACCACGCCTCGACCATCCTCCAGCCGACCATGGAGAAGTTCGAGAACCGCATCCCGTTCGAAGGCTTCGGCTACGGCCGCAACGGCACGCCGACGCAGAAGGCGCTGGAGGATGCCGTGGCGGCCATCGAGGGCGCACACCGGTCGATCGCCGTGCAGTCGGGCCTCGCCGCCGTCACCGGCGCAATGGTGGGCTTCCTGAAGGCCGGCGACCATTTGCTGCTCACCGACAATGCCTATGGACCGGCGCGGCGCTTTGCCAATACCACGCTCCAGGGCTTCGGCGTCGAGACGACCTTCTTCGACCCGATGATCGGGGCGGGCATCGAGAAGCTGATCAGGCCCAACACCAAGGTCGTCTACCTCGAGGCGCCGGGCTCGCAGACCTTCGAGGTGCAGGACGTGGACGCCATCGCCGCGGTCGCCAAGAAGCACGGTGCGGCCGTCCTGATCGACAACACCTGGGCGACGCCGCTCTACTTCAAGCCGTTCGATCACGGCTGCGACATCTCCATCCATGCCGGGACCAAGTACATCGTCGGCCATTCGGATGCGATGATGGGCATCATTTCATGCGCCACGCGCCAGACGTTCGAGACCGCGAAGACGGCGTGCCAGAATTTCGGCTTCCATGCCGCGCCAGACGATTGCTACCTGGCGCTGCGCGGGCTGCGCACCATGGCGGTGCGCCTGCGTCATCACGAGAAGAGCGGCATCCACATCGCCCGGTGGCTGAAGGACCGGCCCGAGGTCGACAAGGTGCTGCATCCCGCACTGCCCGACTGTCCCGGCCACGACAACTGGAAGAAGATGTTCAAGGGAGCATCGGGCCTGTTCTCCTTTACCTTGCGCGACGGCTACAGCCGCGCGGCACTCGCCGCGATGCTCGACGGCATGGACATCTTCGGGATGGGCGCGAGCTGGGGCGGCTACGAGAGCCTGATGATCCCGGCGCACCCCGATCACTATCGCACCGCCGTGCCGTGGCCCACGGGCAAGCATCTGCTGCGGGTGCATATCGGGCTGGAGGATGTCGAGGATCTGAAGGCCGATCTTGCCGAGGGCTTCGACCGCCTGAACCGGGCGCACAACGCCTGAGCTTCGGACGGGCGCCATGCGCGTCGTCGATATCCGAGAGCGCACGGTCGACATATCGCGCTACGCCGATCCGTCCATTCCGCCGGGCGGGCTCACCACCAGCATCGTGGCGCTCACCACCGATGTCGTGCGCAACGGACGGTCGGTGGTGGGCTTCGGCTTTTCGTCGGTCGGCCGGTTCGGCCAGGGCGGGCTGATCCGCGAACGCTTCGCGCCCCGCCTGATTGCCGCCGGTGCCGTCGATCCGCTCGAAGCATGGGCGGCGATGATGAAAGGCGAGAAGCCGGGCGGCCATGGCGAGCGCTGCGTCGCCGTCGGCACGATCGACATGGCGTTGTGGGACGCGGCGGCGAAGATTGCCGACCTCCCCCTGCACGCCTTCCTGCGTCGACGCCTGGGCGACCGCGGCAGTCCTTCGGCCGTTCCCGTCTATGCGAGCGGAGGCTATCGCTATCCCGAGGACGACCTCAGCCGCCTGAAGGACGAACTGCGGCGCTTCCGCGACAGCGGCTACCGACGGGCCAAGATCAAGATCGGTGCGGCACCGCTTGCACGCGATCTCGCCCGCGTCGCCGCGGCGGCGGAAATCTTTCCCGCGCCGCAGTCGCTCGCCGTCGATGCGATGAACAGCTATCAGTCGAACGCCGCGATTGCCGCAGCGGAAGCGCTCCGGCCTTGCGGGCTCATGTGGCTCGAGGATGTCTGCGACCCGCTCGACTTCGACGCCCAGTCGGCGGTAACGGCAGTCTATGACGGTCCGGTCGCCGCCGGCGAGGCGCTTTTCTCAGCGGCCGAGGCGAAGCTGCTGGATCGTCACGGCGGCCTGCGCCGCGACCGCGACATCCTGCTGTTCGATCCTGTCCATTGCTACGGCTTGCCGGGATATCTCCAGATCGTCGAGACGATGGAGGGGCGTGGCTGGCGGCGGTCGGCCTTCTGGCCGCACGGCGGCCATCTCTTCGGCCTGCACGTCGCGAGCGCGCTCGGCCTCGGCGGGACCGAGGTCAATCCGTCGAGCTTCCCGCCGTTCGGCGGCCTCATCGACGGAGCGGTCCTGTCAGAAGGCAACGCCACGCCGTCCGACTTGCCTGGCGTCGGTTTCGAGGGCATCGGGGCACTCGACCGCCTTTTCCGCGGTTTGTGAAGCTCAGGCCGATCGACGGCATTCGGCGCAGGTGCCGGTCACCTCGAGCGTCATGTCGCGGGCGAGGAAGCCGCGCCGGCCGGCGCTGGCCGCGATCGTGTCGGCAACGCCGTCGCTCTGCAGTTCCTCCGCATTGCCGCACTCGCCGCAGATCAGGAAGAAGCCGCGATGGGCCTCGCCGGGATGGCTGCAGCCGATGAAGGCGTTCATGCGCTCGATGCGATGGATCAGCCCATGCTCGATCAGGAAGTCGAGGGCGCGATAGACTGTCGGTGGCGCCGAACCCAGCTCCTCGTTGCGCAGTTCGTCGAGCAACGCATAGGCGCCGACCGGCTTGTGGCTCGACCAGACGAGCTCGAGGACGCGCCGACGCAGCGGCGTGAACCGCAGCCCTTTGGCGTCGCACACCTTCTCCGCCGCGGCGACGGCATCCTCGATGCAGTGGCTGTGGTCGTGGCTGTGCGAGGGGGCTTTGGCCGGCTTCTTCAACGCGATCCCGATTTGCCAAGCGAGAAAGGCGCGATTATACGCCCCGTTCCGCTTCGAGGCCAAGGTACGCTCATGTCCACCGCCGCCCCTGTAACCTACCCGACGGCCGCCATCGACAAGATGATGGCCGCGATCCAGTTCGACGATCGGGGCCTCGTCGCCGCCATCGCCCAGCAGCACGGCACGGGCGAGGTGCTGATGATGGCCTGGATGGACCGTCATGCGGTCGAGGAGACGATGCGCACCGGCCGCGTCTGCTACTGGTCGCGCTCGCGCCGGGCACCGTGGCGCAAGGGCGAGACATCCGGGCACATCCAGCGATTGGTCGACCTGCGGGTGGATTGCGACGGCGACACGTTGCTGGTCGAGGTCGAGCAGACCGGCGTCGCTTGCCATACCGGACGCCACAACTGCTTCTTCCGCGCGATCCGCAATGGCGAGTTGGAAGTCATTGCGCCGGTGGAAGTGGATATGACCACCGCCGAAAAGGAGTGAGCTTGAGAGAGTATCGTGTCTCGCGGCGCACATTGCTTGGCGCTGCGCTGGTCCTTCCGCTCGGCGCCTGCTCGAACAGCGGTCCCTTCGGCCACAAGCCCTTCACGCTCTCGGAACGCGGCGACCGCATGGTGCGCTGGCTGTACTTCTACGGCCACGAGGTGATGATGGCGCCGGAGGCGCTCGCGGTGATGGGCCTGTACAACGGCGGCCGCGACATTCCGGTGAAGCAGATGGCCAAGAACGGGAGCGACGGGCGCTACGTCATCAGCCTGGTCAATATCCGCAAGATCCACGAGTTCGTGATGCACCGGCGGCAGGGCGACGTGCTCATTTTCCATCATTGCGACACCGCCTTCCGGCGCGAAAGCTCGGTACGCTACCCGCGCAACGGCAAGCCGACGCTCATCCTGGACACCGCCTTCGCCGAGAACGACTTCCACCAGCAGGCGGCCTTTTGGTTCGCCGAGATGCCGGGCCGGTAGTATTGTGGCGGCGAGATGACGGTCGCCGCCGAGACTCCCCTCTCTCCTCGCAAGACGCTGACCGTGTGCGGCGGCGCGCACGCCCTGCACGACGGCTTCACCGACCTTCTGAACGTGCTCTATCCGCTGCTGCAGGCGCAGTTCGGCTTGAGCTATGCGGCGGTCGGCGGATTGAAGGCGGTCTATTCGGGCGCCATGGCGACCGGCCAGATCCCGTCGGGCTGGTTGGCCGGCCGTCTCGGCAACGTGACCGTGCTCGCCTTCGGCACGGCACTGGTGGCGCTGGGCTATGGGCTCGCCGGCCTCACCGGGTCGCTCTACGGCATTGTCGCCGGCCTCCTGCTGGCGGGCCTCGGAGGAGCCACCCAGCATCCCATCGCTTCGACGCTGGTCTCCGCCGCCTTTCCCGGTCTTCGCTCGCGCGGCGCGCTCGGCACCTACAACTTCACCGGCGACGTGGGCAAGGTCGCGCTGCCGGCGCTGTTCGCGCTGGTCGCGGCCTCGTTCGGCTGGCGCGATGCCCTGCTGCTGACGGCGGCGATCGCAGTGGCCGGCGCAGGGGTCATCCTGGCGACGCTGCCGGCGCGCAGTGGCGCCGCGGCAGGCGACACAACGCGCCAGGCGGCCGGGCGGGACCGTCCGTGGGCGTTCTGGCTGCTGTTTTTCATCCATATCGTCGACAGTTCGGTACGCAGTGGCTTTCTGATCTTCCTGCCCTTCCTGTTGCGCGGCAAAGGCGCCGATCTGCCGACCATCGGTCTCGGCCTGTCGCTGCTGTTCGCCGGTGGCGCCGCGGGCAAGCTCGTGATGGGTTGGGTCGGCGCGCGGCTCGGCGTCGTGCCGTCGGTCGTGCTGACGGAGGCGGCGACGACCGCGCTCATCGTGGCCATTCTGCCCCTGTCGCTTGCGACCTCCCTTGCGTTGCTCCCGCTGCTCGGGCTGATGCTGAACGGCACGTCATCGGTGCTCTACGGCACCGTGCCCGAATTCGTCGCCGCCGAGCGCCGCACCCATGCCTTCGCCGTATTCTACACCGGCGGCTCGATCGCCGGCGCCAGCAGCCCCTTCCTGTTCGGCCTGCTGGGCGACGCGATCGGCCTTGGCCCGGCCATTGCCTGCGTCGGCGGCCTGGCGCTGATCACGGTTCCGCTCGTGGTGGCGCTGCGCCCGGCCTTCCGATCCGGCTGAAGAAACTGCGGGCGTCGGGCTCGTCTCATAAGGAAGCGCCCTACGATGCGCCGTTCCAGGTCGGCCCCATCGGCCGGAGCCTGATGCCCTTGCGCAGGTGCTTGTAGGGCATCTCGGTCGGATCGGTGATGTGCGCGCCGGGCGATTGCACCACCAGGATCGTCTCGGCGATCGGCTGGAAGTCGGCGCGGAAATGGACGGTCGATTTCAGCGCCAGGATCGGCACTTTCGAGGGCTCGACGCCGACGTGGCGGAACATCTCCTGGTCGGCCGCCTGGACGCGCCGGCAGGCCAGTACCGCCGACACGCCGCTCGCCTCGTCGGTCACCAGCGCCATCGGCCCGATCTGGAATTTGGCACCGCCATAGAACGGACCAGTCCCGGTGAACTTGCCGTCGCCCAGCCGGACGACGCGCCAGTCGGCCTCGACCGGCGTCTCGCCGGCATAGCCCACGACCGCGCCGATACCCCGCCGCATGACCTTGCCTTCGCCGGTCTCGAGCGCGGCCCGGGCGGCATCCTCGTCGACGATCATGCCGATCACCGCGCCGTTCGCCTTGTGGCGCATCAGCGCCGCCAGGAGGCCGACCGTGTCGGACGTGCCGCCGGCACCGGGATTGTCCTGCACATCGGCGAGCACGATCGGCTTCGTCGCCTTCTTCGACAGTTCGATGGCGCGCAAGGCCGCGGCGTCCGGATCGAGCAGCTCGCCGGCAAAGGCCTTCTCCTGCGCCTTCACTGCCTGGACGAGACGGTCGGCCGCGGCGTCGACGGTCTCCCTGTCGTGGCCGTAGACCACCAGCGCCGGACCGCATTGGGCGATATCGGCCGGTGGGAAGCCGGGTGTATGGGTGACACTGACGATGCCCTGGTTGTGGCTCTTGCCGCCCGTCTCGAGCTCGCCCACGAGGTCGAAGATGCTCTTGGCCGGCTCGATGAAGGTGCACTGCCAAACCAGCGGGATCAGGAAGTCGAGCTGGCGATAGGCGCGATAGACCGGCCGCCTGTCCTTCAGCAACCGGTCGAGAAGCCCTGCCGCGCGCCGGCCGGTGGCGGCCATGTCGATGTGCGGGTAGGTGCGATAGCCGACCAGGGCGGTCGCGAGCCGCGCCATGTCGGGCGTCAAATTCGCATGATAATCGAGGCTGGCCACGATCGGCAATTCCGTGCCGACGATGCCCCTGATGCGCCGCAACCACTCGCCTTCGCCGTCCTCGGTGTGCTCGGCCACCATGGCGCCGTGCAGGTCGAGATAGATCGCATCGAGCGGGCCGAGCTGCCGAAGATCGGAATCGAACAGCGCCCACATGCGCTCGTAGGCGTCCTTGGTGACGTAGGAAGCCGGTGGGGCCGACGCCCAGGCGAGCGGCACGATCTCATGGCCGAGTTCCGCCAGCCGCTCGACCGCGCCGGCAACGGGAATGTTGAAGCCGGCGACACCGCCGATGAGCTCTTTTCCGCGCAGCAAGGGCGGCCAGGCATCGGCACGCTCGAAGTCGGCCCAAGTGGCTTGTTGCGGTGCAAACGTGTTGGTCTCGTGTTGAAAGCCGCCGACAGCGATACGCGCCATTACGCTCCCCTTCCTATATGCTCTGTGGCGACCATATCACCGTCATGCGCAGAATCCTGCCTGCCCTGCTCGTGTTGGCTGTTTCGGGCTGCTCCATTCCCGAGACGCGCTGGGAGAAGCCCGGCGCCGACGAGAAGGTGGCGGCCGACGACCTCTCGAACTGCCGACGTGCCGCGCAGCAGGAGACGTTCCAGGCCGCCCCGCTCTATGGTTTCGGATATGGATTCGGCCCTCCCTACTGGCGCTATCGCCCCTGGACCTTCTACGAGAGCAACCGCTTCTACACCGAGAATCGCCTCACCGACTTCTGCATGCGCAACAAGGGCTATCAGCTCGTGACGATCGAGCCGCCGCGAACCACGTCGCCCGCGGCGCCGCCTGCCGCACCGCCGGCGACGACCGGCAAGTGAGCCTCAGCTTTCCTTCCGCCCTGTCGCGTCCTCGATCGCCTTGACCAGAACCGGCCAGTACTCCTTGTCGTGGCCGAGCTCCCGGGCGCGCTCCATCAGCTCGCGCGCGACGTCGGCGCCCAGCGCCGGTACGCCGCGTTCCTCGGCCATTGCGATCGCATAGCCGAGATCCTTCAGGGCGTAGACCGTCGAGAAAGCGCGCTCGGGAAAGATGCCCGGCAGCATGGCCTTCATGCCGTGGTTACGCAGCGCGAAGGAGTCGGCCGAGCCCTTCGTCAGCGTGTCGAACAGGATCCTGCCATCGACCCCATGGGCGCGCGCGATGGTCAGCGCCTCGGCAAGTGCGACACCGGTCTGGAACAGGATCATGTTGTTCAGGATCTTGACCGCCTGCCCCGCCCCGGCCCCGCCGCAATGGGTGATCTCGCTCGCCATGTGGCCGAGCAGCGGCTGGATGCGCGCGAACGTCTCGACCGTGCCGCCCACCATGATCGACAGGGTGCCATCGATCGCCGCCTGGCGCGTGCGTGCGACCGGGGCGTCGGCGAAGGCGCAGGACCGGCCCTCGAACTCGGCATAGAGCCGGCGGGCGAGCGAGATCGGAGCCGTGCTGAGATCGACCACCGTGCATCCCAGCGGAACCTTCGCGACCAGCCCGGCTGGGCCGAGGCAAACCTCCTCGACCTCCTTGCCGCCGGGCAGCGAGAGGAAGATCGTGCGGCACTCGGCGACGATCTCGTCGATGGCCGCCGCCTTCACGCCGTCGGCCGCCAGCCGCTCGAGCGGCGCCTTGTCGAGGTCGGCCGCCAGGACAGGCAAGCCGCTCCTGCGGGCGAGATTGCGGCACATCGGCTCGCCCATGGTGCCGACGCCGATGAAGCCGATACGGTCGTTCATGTCAGTCCACGATGAAAAGCTTGGCGCCGACGTCGGTGCGCGAGCGATGGGCGAGATCGCCGTCGGCGACTTGGTAGCTTTGGCCGGGCTTCAGCACGACGGTGCGCCCATCGGCCAACTCGGTGTGCAACTCGCCTTCCAGCACCAGCAGCACATGGCCCTTCTGGCACCAATGGTCGGCCAGATAGCCCGGCGTGTACTCGACCATGCGCACGCGGATGTTGTTGAAGCTGCGGGTGCGCCAATAGGCCTTGCCGGTCTCGCCGGCATGCTCGGTGCGCTCCACGCCGTCCCAGTCGGTCGTGCCGAACGGTATGTCGAACATCAACATCGATGGTCCCTCTTCAGCATCCACTAGCACGGATTTCAGCCCCACTGGGCCAGGGTCTTGGCGAGGCTTTCCGATCCACGATAAAGCATCGCCCGCCAGCCGCAGATGCGGGCGCCGTCGACATTGGCCGCCGCGTCGTCGACGAACAGGATCGACTGCGCGGCGGCCACGCCCATGCGCGCCTGCGCCGTCGTGAAGAACACGCGGTCCGGCTTGCAGACGCCGAGCGCCGCCGAGTAGACGATCTCATCGAAATGCCGGCCGAGCCCGACCGTGTCGCGTAGGTAGGCAACCCGGTGGTGTTCCTGGTTGGTCGCGGCGAAGCAGCGCCCGCCGGTACGCCGCCGCCAGGCATCCGCGAGCGCCAGCACCTCGTGGTCGATGAGGGCATCCTTCTCGAACCAGTAGGCGATGAACTCCTCGAGCCGGTCGGCGAGCCCCTTGCCCTCGAAGTAGCCATGCAGGGCGGCATAGAGATCGAGCCGTCCGCGCAGCACTTCGAGAAAGTCGGGCGTGCGGAAGAATTCGGGCGCCAGCTCCTCGTCATGGCTGATCCCCCAGTCCGCCTTCAGCGTGGCGTACCACGGTGTCGGCGAGCCGGGCTGGCCGAGCGAGACGACGCCATCGATATCGAGAACGAGGACGGGGCTGTTGCTCATGCGACGCCATGCTACAGCAAATCGCATGGACTTGGTCGTCCCCGCGCTCGCTCATCTCGATGCCTACGCCGACGCCCTGCGGCGGGGCTGGTCGGCGGACAACATCCGGCTCGAGGCGGCCGCGCGCGAGGAACTGGAAAGGATCGCCGCCGATCCGCAGGCCTTTGTCGCCTCGCTCGACGATCGGGAGGCCAAGGGAGGCCCCATCACGCTCCCGGACGGATCGAAGGTCGCCCGCCTGCCCGGCTTCCGACGCTGGATGTGGGATGGCGCGTTCTGCGGCTCGATCGGATTGCGTTGGCAGCCGGGCACCGGAGCTTTGCCTTCCTACGTGCTGGGCCATATCGGCTACGCGGTCGTGCCGTGGAAGCGCCGCCGGGGATATGCCACGCGAGCCCTCGCCCTGATGCTCGAAGAGGCGCGGCGCGAAGGCCTGCCCTATGTCGAGCTCACGACCGATCCCGACAACCAGCCGTCACAGAAGGTGATCCTGAGCAACGGCGGCATCCTCGTCGAACGCTTCCGCTCGCCCACCTGCGGCAAGGAAGAGCTGCGCTTCCGGATTTCGCTCGTCTAGGGATCGCCGCCGGCGCGGACCACGGCTTCGACCATGGCCGCCAGCATGGCGAGGCCGCGGGCTTTCAGTGCGCGCGGCGAATCCTCGTCGCCGATCTGGCCTTCCAGCACCAGGGTGATGAAGCCGTGAACCGAGGCCCAGGCAAAATCGGCCATGCGCTGCTGCACCTCGGCGGAAGCCCTGGGGATGACGCCCTCCACTGCCGCGAGGTGCAGATGGTAGGCGGCTTTCGCGGCCGCCTTCAGGGCCGGCGTCTCGAAACGGTTGGCCTCGCGGCTGAACATGAGCTGGAACAGCACCGGATGGGCTGCCGCGAAAGCCATATAGCCGACGCCCTGGGCAACCAGCCGGGCGGCCGGCGACGCGGCCGCCCGCCTCGCCTCGGTCTCCATGGCAACGATGAGTTCCCGGTAGCCTCGGGTGGCGATCTCGGCCAGCAGGTCGTCGATCGAGGCGAAATGATGAGCGGGCGCGGCGTGGGATACCGAGGCGCGCCGCGCACATTCGCGCAGGGTGAAGCCGCGGATGCCGCGTTCCTCCAGCAGCTTGCCGCCGGCGGCCACCAGCGCCTCGCGCAGATCTCCGTGATGATAGGGCCTGGATGATTGCGCTCGTGCCATTGGCTCATCGGCCCATGCGTTCGGGGGCCTGTCAAGAATGCGAGGTTAACTTGCCGCCGCCTAGATTAACCAGCCTGTCAGTCCGGGCAACATCAAGATCCTCACCATTGGCCTCCGCTGGCTACTTCACCGGTTCGCTGACGAACGCCACCTTGCTGAGGCCTGCCTTCGATGCGTCGGCGAGCATCTCGGCCACGTAGCGATAGGGCACGCTCTGGTCCGCGCGCAGGTAGATCTCGGGCTGCGGCCGTTTCTTGCCCTCCTCGACGAAGCGCCCAGCCGCCTCCTCGCGCGTCAGCCGTTCACCGTTCCAGAACAGGCCTCCTGCCGCGTCGATCGCGAACTCGACCTTGTCGGGCTTGTGCACGTCCGCATTGGATGTCGCCTTGGGCAGGTCGAGCTTCACCGCGTTGGTGAGAAGCGGCGCCGTAACGATGAAGATCACAAGCAGAACCAGCACGACGTCGATCAACGGCACCATGTTGATCTCGGCCATGGGCTGCGAGGCTGATTTGCGGTCGAGACTGCCGAACGCCATGATGTCCCTCCTGCCTTAGTTGACGGCCGACAGCGACACGCTGCCCGGCTTCGGTGTGGCGCGGCCCTGGGCCGAGGTCTGCAGGGCGCGACCCATCGACAGGAAGGTCAGCAGCTCGAAGGCAAAGGCATCGAGCTTCGCGGTCAGAACACGATTGGAACGGGTGAGCCAGTTGTAGCCCATGACCGCCGGCAGCGCGACGGCAAGGCCGATGCCGGTCATGATCAGCGCCTCGCCGACCGGCCCCGCCACCTTGTCGAGCATGCCCGACCCGCTCATGCCGATCGCGACCAGGGCGTGGTAGACGCCCCAAACCGTGCCGAACAGCCCGACGAAAGGCGCCGTCGCCCCGATCGTGGCGAGGACGGTGAGGCCGTTATCGAGCGCCGTCGTCTCCTCGTCGAGCACCTTCTTGATGGTGCGGGTGAGGAATTCCTGCTGGCTGCCCGCCTCCTCGAGCTTGGCCGCGCCGAACTTCTCGTGATGCGCCTGGGCATGCAGCGAATGCGCCGTGAGATGGCCGAACGGCTCTTGCACGCCGTGCACGCTGAGCTCGTTCTGAACCGCCTCGAGCGAGGTGGCGCTCCAGAAGAAGTTCAGGAACTTCCGGCTGCGGTTCGTGCGCACGATCTGGCTGATGCCCTTCATGACGATGAGGTACCAGGAGATCGCCGACATCACGACCAGGATCACGAGCAAGACCCGGATGACCAGGTCGGACTGTGTGAGGAAGTGGGCAAAGCCCAAGGCCTGTGTGTCACCCATACTTCACCTTTTTCTACTGCAACACGAATTTGATCGGCACGAGAACCCAGACCGGCTGCGGCACGCCGCCTTCGCTGTACGGCCGGAACTGCGCGGCGCGAACCGCGCTCAGCGCGGACTGGTCGAGCGCCGGATGGCCCGATGATCTTTCGAGCGAGACGCGGCTCGGCCGGCCGGTGGTGTCGATCAGCACGCGGATCGTCGCCACACCCTGCTCGTTGTTGCGGCGCGAGCGCGCCGGGTAGACCGGATTGGGCTTCACGAGAAAGCTCACCTGCGAGGCGCCGACCGTCTTCGGCGTGGCCGGCCGTGTCGGACCGGGCGTCGCTTGCTGCGGGCTTGGCGCGGTTTCCGCCTCCTTCGGCGGATGCGGCTGGGGCGGATGGGGCTTGGCCACTTGAGGCTTTGGCTGTGGCTTGGGCTTCGGCGGCGGCTTGTGAATCGGAAAGGCCGGCGGCGGAAGATCGGGCGGCGGCGGTTGGACCATCGACTCGAGCTCCGGCTCCAGTTCCGGCGGCGGAGTGTCCTCGGGCAGGGGAACATCGATCTGCGGCTGCGGCGGCGCTTCCGCCGAAACCATGCGGACCTCCATGGGCGGTGCGTCGCCCACCACGATCGGCGGCGGATCGATCAAGGTCAGCGCCCAGCCGCCGCCCACATGGAAAAAGACGACAAGCGCCAGCAATCCCGCCCGCGCGGCCGGCGACAGCAGCTCGGGCCGACTGGGCGCGCCGTCCCGACCTGGGCTCGTTGGCGCGCGCGAAGCGGAAGGTGCCGGGGTCATTGCATAGCGTCAGGATTGCAACGGCCAGAGCGCCAGGCCGAGGGTGGCGACCACTGACACGCCGAAAATGGCAATGCCAAGACGGCGGCGACGATTCGTCTCCCACCACAGGACGAGCCCGCTCAGCGACAGGAAGAGCAGACTTCCCGCCAGCGTGTCGACCAGCAGGATCCAGGGGACCGGCATCCCGACCCCCTTGTGGAGGTTGGTGAGGGTCGCGAAGAAGCCGTTCTCCACCGTCCGCACACGCACCGATCCGTTACCCACCCAATATTCGACCTGGACGACGTGGTTCGGGCCGCCGAAGTTGAAGTTCCAGCGTTCGGGTTGCATGAGCGGCCGCCGGCCGCCCTCACCTGTCGCGGTCCGCTCGGCCCATGGCACGGGGCGGGCCCGCTCGATGCGCGAATTGTTGGCGGGTCGGCCGAGCCGCAACGCCTCCTGCAGCCACGCCGCCATCGCATCCGGCGTTCGTGGGCGCGGATCGGGCAATGCAAGCTCGCCATTCATCGTCTTCTGTGCCGGAAGCTGCAGCTTCAGCACGGCGCGGTGATTGAGCCAGATGCCGCTTGCGCCAAAGATCAGGCCAAGCAGGGCGCCCCACAGGCCGAACCAGCCGTGCGTGCGACGCACCCAGCGCACGAATGCCAGCCGGCGATTGATACGCGGCCGGGCCGCTTTCGTGACAGCGGCGTCGGTCGTCAGGTCTCGCTCCATTCGCGCACGAGGTTGTGGTAGCAGCCGATCAGCGATCGACGTGCGGTTTCGTCCGCATTCGTCTGGTTCAGGCGCTGGATCGCTCCGTCCATCTCGTAGAGCATCGCCCGCTGGGCGCCGTCGCGGATCAGGCTCTGCACCCAGAAGAAGCAGGAGGTTCGCACGCCGCGCGTGATCGGCGCCACCTGATGGAGCGTGGTGGCGGGATAGACGACCATGTCGCCTGCGGCCAGCTTGACACTGTGGCGGCCGTGGGTGTCCTCGATCTGCAGCTCGCCGCCCTCGTAGTCCGCCGGATCGGTGAGGAAGAGGGTCGCCGAGACGTCGGTCCTGATCTTGCGGCCGTCGTAGGGATTGATGCGCACGCTGCCATCGACATGTGGCCCGAACTTCATGCCCTCGCCATAGCGATTGAACATCGGCGGATAGACCATGTTCGGCAGCACCGCACTGATGAAGACGGGATTGCGCTCGATCGCCGAGACCACGATGCGCTGGCAGGCCAGCGCCACTTCCGAGCGCTCCTCGATTTGCTGGTTGAACTTTACCGGAGCGCCCTGATAGCCGGCCGTCACGCGGCCGTCGACCCACGCCTCGGCCGCACGGTCGAGGCGTTCGCGCAGACTCACGAGCTGCCCGGCGTCGAGGACGTTGGGTATGCAGACCAACATGGGCGGTGGCGCCGCTACAGTCGATAGTTCAGCGTCAGCATGGCCGTGATGCCCGAACCCGGCACGGCGCGGCCGCCGTCGGACGGGATGAGCTGATCGTAGTACTTGACGTTGAAGAGGTTGAAGACATTCAGGCGAATATCGTAGGTCTCGGCCTTGTACGCGGCCGTCGCGTCGAAGCGCACGAACTCCGGCACATAGGTCGTGTTCTGCGTGTTGACATAGCGGGCGCCGAGATAGGTCGGCCCCCCTCCGATCTCGTACTTGTGGTTGAAGGTGTAGGTCGTCCACAGAGTGGCGGCATCGCGCGGCGTATTGGGCGGCACCGTGCCGGTCAGCGCGCCACCATCGATGACCCGGGCATCCAGATAGGTGTAACCGCCGAACACCTGCCATTCGTCGGTGATCCGGCCGGCGACGCCGGCGCGCACGCCCTTCACCCTCGTCGTCCCGTTGGCCGTGAATGTCCCGTCGCCGTTGGCGACGCGGGCGTTCTGCTTGGTGACCTGGAAGATGGCGCCGGTCAGCGACAGGCTGTCGTTGAACAGGTCGAACTTCATGCCGGCCTCGAGCGACTCGTTGCTCTCCGGCGGCAGCGTCTGGTCGCCCGTGGTGCTCGTCAGTTGCTCGAGCGACGGATTGAACGACGTACTGTAAGAGAAATAGTAGGTCTGCTCGCGCGTCGGCTGGAAGATGATGCCGGTGCGGACGCTGGTGAAGGTATCCGTCTGCTCGCTGTATGGCACCGCCCTGCTGCTCGCGATCGAATTGCCGATCTGGGCCCAATAGACGTCGTAGCGCACGCCGCCGACCAGCTTGAGCTGCGGAATGATCTGCAGCGTGTCGTTGAAATAGACGCCGAACGCCTTTGCCTGCGAGGTGGCGAGATTGCCGGCCACTTCCGGCACGGGCGGACTGTCTCCACCCGACGGATAGAGCAGCGACGTGCAGCCGACGAAACCCGTCCCCATCGCCTGCCCGTTGCACGTGCCGCTGCGGGAATAGGCCTGGTTCTTGTAGCTTTCGTAGCCGAGATCGAAGCCGGCGAGCAGATCGTGCTTGAGCGGCCCGGTGTCGACCTTGGCGTGAAGCTCGGTCTGGCTGTTGAAGGTGATGTCGGTGATGTTGCGATCATGGCTCTGCTGGCGAACCAGCAGGTTCTGGGCGGCCCCGGGGTAGGATGCGACGGGCGTATAGACGCCGGCGGCATTCACCGTGCCGATCGACTGCGGCGCCGTCTCGACGACGTTGGTGTCGACGTAGTTGAACTGCGTCTGGTGGCGGAGCTTCACGTCCTTGTTGAACTTGTGCTCGATCGTGGCGCCGACCATGGCGATGCTCTGGTCGGTATAGTCGCTCGAGAAGCCGTAGGCGTTGTTGAGGTTGACGTCGGCCGGGAGGCCGTTGAGCGGCGGCAGGCCATAGTCCGCATGGTCGTGATTGCGCTGCAGCAGCGCATACAGCGTCACCTCGGTCGGTGTGCCGATGCCGAACTTGTAGGAAGGCGCGAAGCCGAAATCGAGCACTTCGGTCTGGTCGCGCGTCGAGACCTTGCCGACCTGGAACATCATCGGCACGCGAAGCGCCGAGCTTTCGCCGGTCGGCAGGTTGACGTCCGCCGTGCCGCGCACCAGACCGTTGGTCGTGACCGAGCCGCTCACCTCGGTGCTCTTGCGGAGCGAGGGCTTCTTCAGCACCTGGTTGATGACGCCGCCGGTCGAGCCGCGGCCGAACAGCATCGAGGACGGCCCCATCAGGACCTCGATCTCGTCGAGCGCGAAGACGTCACGGTAGTACTGGGCGGGATCGCGCATGCCGTCGATGTAAAGATCGGTCCGCGCGGTGAAGCCGTTCAAGGTGATGTTGTTGCCGATCTGGCCGCCTTCCGCCGCGCCGATCGTGACACCCGGCACCTTGCTCACGGCGGCCGCGAAGGATGTGGCGCCGGTCGACTGCATCAGGGCCTTGTTGATCACGGTGATCGACTGCGGAATGTCGTGAATGTCGCCGCCAACCCGTTCGAGCGACGATGCCGGCGGAGCAAAGTCGTCGCTGGGGCGAGCCCCCGTCACCGTGGTGGTCTGCATCGTGACCGGGGCGCCGGCCGGAGCAGCCGGCTTGGTCTCGGCCGGCGGGGCTGGCGGCGGCTCGGCCGGCGTTGACGGCTGTTGCGCCGCCGCCTCGTGGGAGAAGGCAACAGGCGTTACGAGCAGGCCCATCAAGGCCGTTTTGACCGGAAGATGACGCTTCACGAAGGTCCCCCAAGTGGTGGTCGCCCGGTCAATTCACGCCGGCGACTGCAAATCATTAGCACCTAAATACAGAAGATGCGAATGCTTCGCATTCACTTTTTGGGAGCCAGCCTTGCATTTTCAGTGAGCTTGGCCGGTAGTGGCTCGCTTGACCGCTCTTGCAGCCGAAAACAGGCAGCCCGACCCGACGACCATCAGGACGATGCCGATCCCTAGGGCGGCCTCGATCCGCCAGGATCGCGCCGGTGGATCGTCGACCAGCACCGGCCGGGCCCCCAGCCCCTCGTCCGAGTATCGGATGGGCGTCCGGTGCACCACAAGTTGGCCGTTTTGGGTGATCTTGCTCCAGAAGCGATCGCTCACCGGGACCGGACCTGCATGGCGGACGCGGCCTTGGGCGTCTGTCCAGGAAAGCTGGAGGACATGGGTCTGCCCGCTGGCCGCTGCTGGCACGGTCGTGGCGGACGTGATCTCGGCTGTCGTCTCCACCGCACCCGCCACTGCGGACGTTGCTTCCTGCACGGACCAGGCGCGGAAGGTCAGGGCGACGCCGAGGAGAAGCGCGACGAAGCCGAACGAGGTCCGCCGCAGCGGAAAGGCAGCGGCCGCACCGGCGGCTGTGGAACGAGCGAGCCTGCCCCTGGCGAGCCAAAGGCTGGAGATGCCGAAGCCCAGCCAGGCGGCGACGGCGGCAAGCGCCGACGCCCCGGTCCATTCCTGGAGAGAGGCCAGGCGCCCAACGGCATCGGCATTGATCACCGGCACTGCGTGCGGGTCGTCCAGCGCCTTGCCCGGCACGACCGCCAACCTGACCTGCTCGCCCTGGACAATGGTGCCGGCAAAAGTATCGGTGACGGGCACCTTGCGGAAGACATGCTGCTTGCCGTCCCGGCCCTGCCATTTGACATCGACCGACAGGCTCTGCTCGACGAAACGCGGCCGCCAGCCGTCGAGGGCGAACGGCGCGAGGCGCTGATGCTGCGCGCCCGTAATCTCGAGGAGGACCGGGTAGCCTTCCTCCATGACGCGCTGCATGGTGCGGCGATTGTCCCAGCAGCCGGCCACCACGATGGTCGCGAAGATCGCCAGCAGCAAAAGGAGATTGCGGACCCTCACGGCGCGCAGCGACATCGATTTCGTTCCTCGTCCCGCAGGCAGGTGGCGACCCCGGCGTGACTCGAACACGCAACATCCTGCTTAGAAGGCAGGTGCTCTATCCTGTTGAGCTACGGGGTCGTGACCGAAGAATAGCACGAGACCGACTTGCTCTTGGCAATGGCCCGAGAGCGAGGGGCAATCGGCCTCAATGCGTCCAGCGCCCCACCCTGGTGAAGGCGAAGTTGTCGGCATAGGCCTTGGGACGGACGGTATGGCTGCGCGGCAATTCGACCGAATACTGCCAGCCGTTGCGCTCGGCATGCGCCTTCGCCTCCTCGAGGGTCGGAAACCAGATCTGGATCTGCTGCATGGTGTCGCGCGAGCTGGTCCACCCCATCAGGGGGTCGATCTCCTTCGGCGAAGGCTCGCTCTCCAGCACCCATTCCTTGGTGTTCGCCTGCCCGGACTGCATGGCGCTCTTGGCTGGCTTCAGGATGCGTACCTTCATGAACCCTCATCTCCTTGCCGTTCCGTCGCGCGGACACGTGGTCGGGGCGGCCGGATTTGAACCGACGACCTTCTGCGCCCAAGGCAGACGCGCTACCAGACTGCGCTACGCCCCGCGCCACAAGCACTTGACGGCGCAGCGCTTTTATCAGCGGCCGCGCCGGGTCGAAAGCGCAATTTCCGGGTGGTAGACTGCGGCCATGTTCGACCAAACGCCCGAAGACGGCGGCCGCGGCCGCGCCCCTTCCCTCAACGTCCTGGGCGGCCCGCTACTGCCCTGCTCGGCCGCCCCTCTGACAGGCTTCTACCGTGACGGCTGCTGCAACACCGGCCGCGAGGATGCCGGCCTGCATACGGTTTGCGCGGTCATGACGGCGGAGTTCCTGGCTTTCTCGAAGGCGCACGGCAACGACCTCGGCACGCCGATGCCCGAGTATGGCTTCGCCGGGCTCAAGCCCGGCGACCGCTGGTGCCTTTGCGCGGCGCGCTGGAAGGAGGCGCTCGACGCCGGCAGCGCCCCGCAGGTGGTGCTCGAAGCCACCCACGCGCTCACACTGCACATCGTCTCGCTGGAGGATCTGAAGAAGTACGCCGTCAGGCTCCAATGAACTGACAGCCAGTGCCGACAATTGCACCGGCGTGTCCCGCTAGGACAGGCCGTCGACATCGCCGTCGACGGTGAGGCCGATATGCTCGGCGGCGGGCTTGCGCGGCAGGCCCGGCATGCTGAGGATCTCGCCGGCCATCGCGACGACGAAACCCGCTCCCGCAGAGAGGCGCACTTCGCGAATGGGAAGCGCGTGCCCGGTCGGCGCGCCGCGCAGCGCGGGATCAGCCGAGAAGCTGTATTGCGTCTTGGCGATGCAGACCGGCAGCATGCCATAGCCGGCCGCTTCGAGCGCAGCAAGTCGCCGTTTCGCTGCCGGGGCGATGGCAACCTTGTCCGCCCGATAGATCTCGCGTGCGATCGTCTCGATCTTGGCGCCAAGGGAGAGATCGTCGGCATAGAGCGGCCGGTAGCGGCTCTCGCCCGCATCGAGCGTCTTGACGACTGCCTTGGCCAAGGCGACGGTCCCCTCGCCACCCCGGCTCCAATGCTCGCAAAGATGGGCCTCGGTGCCAGCAGCGCGGCACTTGGCCTCGACCGCCTTGATCTCGGCCGGCGTGTCGCTGGGGAATCGGTTGATGGCGATCAGCACCGGCAAGCCGTATTTGCCGAGATTCTCCACATGGCGCAGCAGGTTCGGAAGTCCGCGCGCGACCGCATCGACATCCTCGTCGTCGAGCGTCTTTTCCTCCGCACCGCCATGGAGCTTCAGGGCCCGTACCGTCGCCACGACGACGGCCAGCTCGGGCACGAGGCCGGCCTGCCGGCATTTGATGTCGAGGAACTTCTCCGCCCCGAGATCGGCGCCGAAGCCCGCCTCGGTGACGACATAGTCGGCCAAGGCAAGGCCGGCGCGCGTGGCGACCACCGAGTTGCAGCCGTGCGCAATATTGGCGAACGGTCCGCCATGAACCAGGACCGGGTTGTTCTCGAGCGTCTGCACGAGATTGGGCTTCACCGCATCCTTGAGCAGCGCGGCCATGGCGGACGACGCCTTCAGGTCGCCGGCCGTGACAGGCTTGCCGTCGCGAGTCTCGGCGACCACGATTCGAGCCAGCCGCTTCTCGAGATCGTCGAGGTCGCGCGCGAGGCAGAGGATCGCCATCACCTCTGAAGCGGTCGTGATGTCGAACCGCGCCTCGCGGGGGAAACCGTTGGCCACGCCGCCCAGGCTCACGACCATGCTGCGCAGGGCGCGGTCGTTCATGTCGAGCACGCGCGGCCAGAACACGCGGCGGCTGTCGATGCCGAGCGCGTTGCCCCAGTGAAGATGGTTGTCGAGCATCGCCGCGAGCAGATTGTGCGCCGTGGTGACGGCATGGAAGTCGCCCGTGAAATGCAGGTTGATGTCGTCCATCGGCACGATCTGAGCGCGGCCGCCGCCGGTCGCGCCGCCTTTCTGGCCGAAACAGGGGCCGAGGCTCGGCTCGCGCAGGACGACGGCGGTCTTCTTGCCCAGCAGGTTCAGCGCGTCGCCGAGCCCGATCGTCGTTGTCGTCTTGCCCTCGCCCGCCTTGGTCGGATTGATAGCCGTCACCAGGACGAGCTTGCCGGGCTTGCGATCCGCCAGCGACTTCAGGAAAGCTGCGTCGAGCTTGGCCTTGTGGCGGCCGTATGGTTCGAGGGCCTCCTCCGGGATATCCAGCCGCCTGGCGACTTCCGAAATGGGCTTCTTGATTGCGCGCCGCGCGATCTCGATATCCGACATTACGCTCCTCACCTTCGGGGGGCGCGACCGTAGCGAGAGCGGCTCGCCCCGCCAACAGGAGAGACGATGAAAAGCTGGGCAAATGTCGGCGGTGCGCTCGCCGACTACGTCGATGACAACTGGCTGCGCGAGAGTCCGCTGAAGCGCCGCCTGCGCGAGGAGACGGCAAAAATGCCGCGCGCGGGCATGCAGATTTCCGCCCACCAGGGGCAGCAGATCGGCATCCTCGCCCGCGCGATCGGCGCGCGGCGGGCAATCGAGGTCGGTACCTTCACCGGCTATTCGTCGCTCTGCATTGCCGAGACGCTGCCCGAGGATGGCAAGCTCTGGTGCTGCGATGTCAGCACGGAATGGACGTCGATCGCCCGCCGCTACTGGAAGGAGGCCGGGCTCGACAAGCGCATCGAGCTCACGATCGGCCCGGCGCTGAAGACGCTCGACTGGCTTCTAGCGCAAGGTCTCGCCGGCCAGCTCGATCTCGCCTTCATCGATGCCGACAAGGAACAGTACGACGCCTACTACGAACGCTGCCTCAGGCTGATGCGGCGCGGCGGTCTCGTCCTGATCGACAATGTCCTGTGGGGCGGCTCCGTCGCCAACCTCGCCGACAACGACGACGACACGAAAGCCATCCGCGCGCTCAACGCCAAGCTGAGGACCGACGAGCGGATCGACCTCGCTCTGCTTGCGGTCGGTGACGGCATGACTTGCGCGCTGAAACGGTGAGGTCGCCCGTTACGCGTTGCCGAAGATCGGATGCCTGACCTTGTCGCCCGGCTTGATGCCGAGCAGGGCCGCCGTGCCGCCATTGATCTCGAGAACGGCACGGACGGGATACTCGCTGGGAATGGTGTCGGTCGAGAGTGGCTTGGCGTTGGCGTAGATGTGCCGGATGGTACCGTCTCCGGCGATGAACAGCATGTCGAGCGGGATCAGCGTGTTCTTCATCCAGAAGCTGACCTTCTGCTCGTGGTAGAAGTCGAACAGCATCCCCTCGTAGGGGCCCATCTGCTTGCGGAACATCAGCCCGTGCTCGCGCTGCGGTTCGGTGAGCGCCATCTCGACGTCGAACTTTATCTCGCGCGATCGGGTGACGATGACCAGCGACGAGCGCTCGTACTTGATCTCGCCGTCCTGGCTGCAGGCAACGCTCGCCGCCAGCATGACGGGGACAGCGAAAAAGAAGCGCCGCCCAAGCCGACGCGAGCCGAATCGAAACGCCATGACATCTTACTGCGCGTCAGCCAGGGTCGTGGTCAAGCCGCCCTGATCTCGGCGACCTGCAGGCCCTTCTGTCCCTCCACGATGCGCACCATCACCTTCTGGCCGGGCGTGAGCGATTCCATGCCATGGCGGCGCAGGACGGCCGCATGGATGAAGATGTCGCCCTCCTCCGCTTCGCGCGTCACGAAGCCGTAGCCGCGCTCGTTGTTGTACCATTTGACCAGAGCGGTGATGTAGTCGCCCATGGCAATGCCGTCCGGCACCGCGGGCGGCTTCGGCGCGACGGCGACCGCCGTCGATTGGTCGACGTCGAGGACCTTCATGACCTGCCAGCCCTTCGGGCCGCGCACGCCGGCGCACACGACCGTCGCTCCGGGTTTGAGATCCTCGTGCCCGGACTGTCGCAGTGTGGTCACATGCAGGAACGCGTCGCTGTTGTCACCGTCGAGGGCCAGGAAGCCGTACCCCTTGACGGCGTTGAACCACTTCACTCGACCACGCAGCTCAACCGAACCGACGTCCCCGCCTACTTCTCCCTGTTGGGTCGTCATTCAACGATCCCTTGTTGTTATGGCGGAAATCCTAGCAGTCCCGCAAAGGGGTGCAACAGCCCTTGTGCCTCTCGGGGTGGCCACGTTACGACAGACCGACTGAAGTGAAAGGACGGTACGGTGTTCAGATCAGACCTCTTCCAGGGAAGGCGCTTTCTGGTGACCGGCGGCGGGACCGGGCTGGGTCGCATCATGATGGAACGCTTCCTCGAGCTCGGCGCGGACTGCGTGATTTGCGGCCGGCGCGGAGCGGTGCTGGAAGAGACGGCCCGGGAGGTCATGGCCAAACATCCGGGCCGGCGGGTCGAGACGCATGTCGTCGACATCCGGGTCGCCGCGGCCGTCGAGGAGATGATCGACCGGATCTGGACCGGCGGACCTCTCGATGGACTGGTCAACAATGCTGCCGGAAACTTCATCGCGCAGACCAAGGACCTCAGTCCGCGCGCCTTCGACGCGGTCGCCAACATCGTGCTGCACGGCACGTTCTATGTGACCAATGCCTGCGGCAAGCGCTGGATTGCCGAGAAGCGCAAGGCGAGCGTGGTCAGTATCCTCACAACCTGGGTCTGGACGGGCAGCCCGTTCGTCGTGCCGTCGGCCATGTCGAAGGCAGGCGTCGCCGTGATGACGCAAAGCCTTGCAGTCGAGTGGGGCCATTACGGCATTCGCCTCAACGCCATCGCGCCCGGTCCCTTCCCCACCGAAGGC
Source organism: Enhydrobacter sp. (assembly GCF_030246845.1). Classification (NCBI taxonomy): domain Bacteria; kingdom Pseudomonadati; phylum Pseudomonadota; class Alphaproteobacteria; order Hyphomicrobiales; genus Enhydrobacter; species Enhydrobacter sp. The sequence continues at coordinate 4,702,885 of NZ_CP126889.1, read as the reverse complement.
GCGTGGGCGCGGCTCAACCCGATGAAGGAGGATGACGATGCTCGCTACAAGGCGCGCAACCCGATGGGTCGCGTCGGCCGGCCAAGCGAACTGGCGAACATGGCCGCCTTCCTCATGAGCGACGAGGTCGCCTATATCAACGGCGAGGTGATCGCCATCGACGGCGGCATGGGCATCATGGGCAACGGCACCTTCTCGCACATGCTGTCCTACAGCGAGGACGACTGGCGCCGTATTCGCGAGCAAATCCAGGCCACCAATACGGCCGACAAGGCCAAGCGCAGCTAACCGCCTACGATTGATACAGACTGGCGGTGTGTCTTTTCCGCATCACCGATCCAAAATCGTCCGCCAGCTCCAATCGGCGCCGCCGGTGACGCCTCATTTGAGCCAAACTGTCGTGGTGGTTTGGGGCTCGGGTAAATCGAGTAGGTTTGGGACGAGGCGTCACTCGTGCAGTTCAGCGACAAGTCGGTCCGACCATTGCTGCGGCGCTTCCTTGCGGCCCGTTCGCTGCGTGTCGGAACGCTGGTTGCGGCGGCGCTGATCGGTTTGTGCGGGATAGCTGCAGCGCAAACCGTCCGCCAGTGGACCGGAACTGCGGCACTGACGCGCCAGCCGGCGCAGGTCTTCGCCAGCACCATGGCCGAATGGCGGAGCCTCTGGAGCCGCGTCGGCAGGGCGGCGCCCGACGTGTTCGAGCCGGGCCGCATGAGCGCCGTCGGCATTTTTCTGGGACAACGCGCCGGGCCTGGCTACTCGGTGAACATCCTGTCGGCCGGCCGCCGCCGCGACCGGTTCATGCTGATCTTCGAGGAGCGCGCGCCGGACGACGTGATGATGGCCGAGCGTACGCCACCCGCTCCGCATCCGGTCGCCGCCGGCCCGTCTTTCGCCCCCGGAGGCGCCGCCGCCTTCGTGCCGCAAGGGGTTGCCAGCCTTCCATCGGCGCCGGCGCGGCCGGTCGGACCTCCCACCTCTCCCTGGGCCATCGTCCTCCTCGATCGCGTCGACCTTCCGATAACCGTCGAGCAACGCCTGTTCCGCTGACCGCTAGTGCGAGTGCCGCGGTACACCTTTGGTCTGGGCGATGCGCTGGAAGTCGACGGCGAAGTCGAGACAGGCTCCGCTGGCAAGCTGCCCGACGAACTTGCGCTGCAGCTCCTGCCAGGGCGTCTGGCTCTCCTTGATATTGGGCCTCCACGCCGCCTTGCGTTTCGCCAGCTCGGCGTCGCTGACCAGGATGTTGGCGGTGCGCTTGCCGATATCGACACGGACCTTGTCGCCCGTCCTGAGCAGCGCGAGACCGCCGCCGACAGCCGCTTCCGGCGAGGCATTCAGGATCGACGGGCTCGCCGACGTGCCGCTCTGCCGACCGTCGCCCACGCATGGCAGCAGAAGGATGCCGCCCTTCACCAACCGATCCGGCGGCAGCATGTTCACGACCTCCGCGGCGCCCGGATAACCCACCGGGCCCACGTTGCGGATGAACAGGATGCTGTTCTCGTCGATCGGCAACTCGGGATTGTTGATCCGATGGTGATAATCCTCCGGCCCTTCGAACACGATGGCGGTGCCTTCGAAGGCGTCCTTGTCGCCCGGACGCTCCAGATATTTCTTGCGGAATTCCGCCGAGATCACCGACGTCTTCATGATCGCCGAATCGAACAAGTTGCCCGACAGGACGGCAAAGCCCGCCTGGTCGAGCATCGGCTTGTCGTACGACTTGATGACCTCGCCATCCGGTGCCGGCGCCTTCTTCACGTTCTCCGCCATGGTCTTGCCGGTGACGGTTACGGCATCGCCGTGGATCTTGTTCTTGCGCAGCAGCTCGGCCATCACCGACGGCACGCCGCCCGCGCGATGGAACGCCTCGCCGAGATACTTGCCGGCCGGCATGCAGTTCACCAGCAGCGGGATGTCGTAGCCGATGCGATCCCAGTCGTCGTTGGCGAGCTTCACGCCGACATGGCGCGCGATCGCGTTCACATGCGGCGGACAGTTGGTCGAGGCGCCGAGCGCGCTCGCGGCGACGATGGCGTTCTCGAAGGCTTTGCGCGTCAGGATGTCCGACGGTTTCAGATCTTCCCAGACCATGTCGACGATGCGCTTGCCGGTCTCGTAGGCAATCTGTCCGCGCTCGCGATAGGGACCGGGGATGGCGGCGCAGCCCGGCAGCGACATGCCGAGCGCCTCCGCCATGCTGTTCATCGACAGCGCCGTGCCCATGGTGTTGCAGTGCCCGACGCTGGGTGCGCTGCCCGCCACCCACTCGAGAAACTTCTGCAGGTCGATGCGGCCGGCGGCGAGCTCCTGGCGGGCATACCAGACGATGGTGCCGGAGCCCGCGAGGCCGCCGGCGAAATGGCCGTCCAGCATCGGCCCGCCGGAGAGCACGATGGCCGGAATGTTGACGGTCGCCGCGCCCATGATCATGGCCGGCGTGGTCTTGTCGCAGCCGGTCGTCAGCACGACGCCGTCGAAGAAGTAGCCGTAAAGGCATTCGACGAGGCTGAGATAGGCGAGGTTGCGGTCGAGCGCCGCGGTCGGCCGCTTGCCCGTCTCCTGGATGGGATGGACCGGGAACTCGATCGGGATGCCACCCGCGTCGCGGATGCCGTCCCGCACCCGGTGCGCCAGTTCGATGTGATGCCGGTTGCAGGGCGAGAGGTCGCTGCCGGTCTGGGCGATGCCGATGATAGGCCGGCCGCTGTGCAGCTCGGAAAGCGTCAGGCCGAAATTCATGTACCGCTCGAGATAGAGCGCGGCCATTGTCGGATCGCCGGGCGCGTCGAACCATTCGCGACTGCGCAGGCGTCGTTGTCCGTTGCTCTTCTTGCTGGCGGTCATTCGTTTCCTCCGATCCCGGGCAACGAGCGTGCGAGATCGGAGGTCGAAGATCAAGCCGATGGCGCCGCCCGGGTGCGTTCCAGCGCCACTTCCTCCCGCAGGCTCGCGATGTCGCGAAAGATCGAGGCGACGGCGAGCGTGCGCCCCTTCGACTTGTAGCGCACGAGACAGTCCTTGCCGGCGATATCGCCATCGACCGCGAGCTCGTCCCAGCGCTCGGCATGGCCGAGATAGTTGATGGGCATGTCGTAGTGCTGGCTCCAGAAGAAGGGGACGGCGTCGAATTCCTCGCGCTGCCCCAGCATGTTCAGCACGGCGGTCTGCCCTTGCCGCTCGGCCACCACCCAGTGCTCGACACGGATCGCCTCGCCGCCGTGGGCGTCCGGCCAGCGGACGATGTCGCCGGCGGCAAAGACGCCGGGCGCGCTCGTCTCGAGGAAGGCATTCACGACGACGCCACGGTCGATCGCCAGACCCGCTTTCTCGGCAAGCTCGATGCGCGGGCGGACGCCCACGCCCATCACCACGAGATCCGCCTCGAGTGCCGCGCCGCCTTTCAGTCGGACGCGCTTGCCGTCGATCGCCACCGGGGCGTCCTCGAGATGGAAGACGACGCCATTCTCCTCGTGCAGGCGGCGCACGAGATCACCCATATCGGGTCCCAGAATCCGCTCCATCGGCCGCTTCTCCGGGGCCACGACATGGACCTCGATCTTCCGTGCCCGCAGCGCCGCCGCGACCTCGAGGCCGATGAAACTCGCGCCGATCACGACCGCGCGATGCGCGACCTTGGCCCGCTCGATGATGGCCCGACTGTCCGCGAGCGAGCGCAAGGTATGGACATGCGGTTCGCCGGCGCCGGGAATGTTCAGGCGGATCGGCTCGGCGCCGCTCGCCAGAAGCAGCCGGTCGTACGGTACGCTGCCGCCGTCGGAGAGCTGAACCTCTCGCCTGCGCGGATCGATGCCGGTGACATTGATCCGCAGCCGGAGGTCGATCGCGTTCTCGGCGTAGTAATCATCCGACCGCAGGGGCACCCACTCCTCGGGAGCGTTTCCGGCCAGATAATCCTTGGAAAGGTTCGGCCTGTCGACGGGGGCCGCATCGTCGTCGCTCAGCATGACGATGCTGCCCTGGTACTGCCGCCGCCTCAGCATCTCGGCGGCGGCAAAGCCGGCTGCCCCGCCGCCCACGATGACGATCCGCCCCGGTGGTTCCGCCGTCCCCGCTCGCGGGGCAGGCCTGGAGGCAGGCTTCTTCTCCGTCACGAAGATCTTGCCGTCGCGTTGCTGCACGGACCAGCAGTCGAGCGGGTTCAAGGCCGGGGCACGCACCGCCTCGCCGGTGCGCAGGCTGAAGCAGGCATGATGCCAGGGACAGCGTACCGTGCCGTCGACGACAAGCCCCTCGGCCAGCGGCCCATGGTAGTGCGTGCAATGGGCCCCGACGGCGAACACTTCCCGGCCTTGCCGGGCGAGCAAGACCTCCTCGTCGCCGACATGGCCGACCAGCATGGCGCCGTCGGCGAGATCGGCGAGAGGAATTCCCTGCGTCAGGTTGGGCCCGGCGGGCTTGGCCTGGTCTTCTGCCATGGAGACCTCCCTGTCGATAGCGCAACATCCTTGAGTGCCATCCAACGACATGGGTAACCTCGGGCGGCATGTCCACCTCCCCTTCCATCGTCTGCCTCGGCGAGCCTTTGATCGAATTCAACCGGCCGCGCGAGGGTGATGGCCGCACCTGGATTCAGGGCTTCGGCGGCGACTCCCAGAACGTGGCGATTGCCGCCGCACGCCAGGGCGCCTCCGCGGGCTATATCACCAGCCTCGGCCAGGACTGGATGGGCGACGCCTTCCTGGAACTCTGGAAAGGCGAAGGCGTCGATGCTTCGAGGGTGAGCCGCCACCCTGACGCGCCGACCGGCGTGAGCTTCGTCACCCACACCGCGGCGGGGCACAAGTTCGACTACCTGCGCAAGAACTCGGCGGCATCGCTGATGCAGCCCGAGACCTTGCCGGCCGACTACATTGCCGGCGCGCGCTTTCTCCATCTGTCCGCCATCGGCCAGGCGATCAGCGAGAGTGCGCGCGCGACCAGCGATGCGGCCATCGCCGCCGCGCAAGCCGCCGGCGTCAAGATCTCCTACGACACGAACCTGCGCCTGCGGCTTTGGGATCTCGACACGGCGCGCCGCACAATCGACGCCACCGCCGCCCGCTGCGACATCGTTCTGCCGAGCCTCGACGATTCGCGGCAGCTCACCGGCCTCGAGGCGCCCGACGCCATCGTCGATTTCTATCTCGGGCTCGGTGCACGGCTGGTGGCTCTGAAGATGGCGGGCGAAGGCTGCCTGATCGCCACGGCGCACGAGCGGCTCCGCCTCGCGCCCCATCCCGTGATCCCGGTCGATGCCACCGGTGCCGGCGACACGTTCGACGGCGCATTCCTGGCACGCCTCCTGGCGGGCGATGATCTGGAGAGCGCCGCAAGATATGCCAATGTCGCGGCCGCACTTTCGACGCAAGGCTATGGCGCGGTCACGCCCATTCCGCGCCGGGCCGAGGTTCTGGCGGCACTCAAGGGTGCGCCGGCCCCCGCTTGAGCCTGGCCGCCGCCGCGGCCAACCGTTCGATTGCGTCCCATTGCCCGGCGGCCATCGCGGCACGAGGCGCCACCCACGAGCCGCCGACACAAGCCACGTTCGGCAGGGCGAGATAAGCCGCTGCGTTTTCCTGATCGATGCCGCCGGTCGGGCAGAACCGGATATCGGGCAGCGGCGCTGCCACCGCTTTCAGCCAGCCGGCGCCGCCGGCCGAACCGGCCGGAAAGAACTTCAGGATGCGAAAGCCCTGCTCGGCAAGGGTCAGCGCCTCCGACACCGTCTGCGCGCCCGGCAGGAAGGGCAACCCGCTCTTCCCCGCTGCGGCCGCCAGGGCTGGCGTGCAGCCTGGGCTGACACCGAAGCGCGCGCCTGCCGCCCGGACCCGATCGAGCTGACCCTCCTCCAGGACCGTGCCGGCCCCGACGATCGCGTCGGGCACATCGGCGGCAATCACCTTCAACGCCTCGAATGCGGCTGCCGTGCGCAAGGTGATCTCCAGCACGGGCAGCCCGCCCTTGACGAGGGCCCGCGCCAACGGAACCGCATCCACGACCCGGTCGATCGTGAGCACCGGAATCACCGGCGCACATGCCATGATCGCCGCGATATCCATCGTCAGATGCTCCAGCCGCCGTCGATGACGTTCACCGTGCCGGTCGTGAAGGCCGACTCGTCGCTCGCGAGATAGACCGCCAGCGCCGCCACCTCCTCCGCCGAGCCGAAACGGCCAGTCGGCTGACGTTGCAGGAAGAACCGGCGGGCGTCGGCGCCACCGCCCAGACCGGCGATCCGCTCGTCGAGTGACGGGGTCTGTACCGTGCCCGGGCAGATCGCGTTGCAGCGGATGCCCTTGCTCACATAGTCGACGGCGACCGACTTCGTGAGCCCGATCACGGCGGCCTTCGTCGTCCCGTAGACGAAGCGCAAGGCGGCGCCCTTCACGGAAGAGGCTGCCGACGACATGTTGATGATCGAGCCGCGCCCCATGGCGAGCATCGGCGGCAGGAATGCCTGGATCGTCCAGAACATGCTGCGGACATTAAGGTCGAAGGCGAGGCGCCACTCCTCGTCGGTCGCCTCCAGCACCGTGCCGTGATGGACGAAGCCTGCACAGTTGAAGAGGACATCAGCGGTGCCGACCTCCTTCGCAAGCGCCTCGATGGCCCGCTTGTCGAGGACGTCGAGCTTGCGCGTCTGGATGTTGCCCGCACCGGACAGGACCTCCAGCTTTGCCGCGTCGACATCGGTCGCCCAGACCGAGGCCCCTTCGCGGGCGAAGGCGCGCGCGGCCGCGAGCCCGATCCCCTGACCTGCCGCCGTCACCACGCAGACCTTGCCGTTCAGCCGCATCCCTGCCTCGCTCTCCTAGTTGATCAGGCCTTTTTCCTTGTAGAACCTTTCGGCGCCGGCATGCAGCGGAATGGAGACGCCAACGAGGGCGGTCTCGAGCCGGATGTCGCGGCCGATCGCCGGCCCCGAATCCAGAAGCTTGCGCGTTGCCGGCGCCCAGAGTGCGGCCGTGATCTCGTAGATCAGGTCGGCAGGTTGCTTGCTCGATGTGATCCAAAGGGCATGGACATCGATCGTCTGCGCGCCGGTGACGCCCTTGTAGGCGTTGTCGGGGATGACGCCTGCGACGAAGAACTTGTGCCGGGCGGTCAGCGCCGCCGCCTGCGGGCCGGCGATCGGCACGAGGTCGAAGCCCAGGCTCGCCGCGAGGTCGGCGATCGTGCTCTGCGGCCAGCCGCTGACATTGAAGAAGGCATCCAGGGCGCCGGCCCTCAGCCCGTCCGCCGCCTGTTGGACCGGCAGGTACACTGCCTCCAGTTCCCGTTCGCTCAAGCCATAGGCGGCAAGAATGATGCGCGCGTCCGCCAGGGTGCCCGAGCCCGGCTCGTCGAGCGACACGCGCTTGCCGCGCAGGTCGGCGACCGACTTTATGTCCGAGCCCTTGCGCGCCACGAGCTGGATGCTTTCGGGATAGAGATTCGCGATGGCCCGCAAGGTCTCGATCCGCGGCCGACCTTCGTAGAGGCCCGTACCGCTATAGGCCCAATGCGCGATGTCCGACTGAACAAACGCCGATTGCGCCGTACCGGCCTCGACAGCGGCAACATTGGCCACCGAACCGCTCGAGGCGATGGTCGCCGCAACCATGGCCGGAGGGTTCGAAATCGCGCTGGCGACGAGGCCGCCGATCGGGAAATAGGCGCCGGCCGTGCCGCCGGTCAGGATGCGGAAGTAGGTGACGTCATCGGCCTGTGCCGCGGCCGTGCCGGCGAGACCGATCGCACCGGCGAGGACCGATCTGCGCGTGATCATGACGGCCGTTGCCGCGCACCTAGTTGACGCCGACGACGCGGCTCATCGTGGGGCCGATCTCGGCGTGGATGACCAGGTCGGCATCATCGTCCTGGTCCGTGGGATCGCGATTGACGATCGCCAGCTTCGCTCCGTTGCGCCGGGCGATCTGCGGGAAGCCGGCCGCGGGATAGACCACGAGCGAGCTGCCGAGCACGATGAAGAGGTCGCACGAGGTCGCCTCATGCTGGGCGCGCGCCATGGCGATCTCCGGCATTGCCTGGCCGAACGAGATGGTCGCGGTCTTCACCAACCCCTCGCACTTGCTGCAGACCGGCAGCTCACCCTTCTCGAGAAAGGCCTGCTTGATCGGTTCCAGCTCGTGGCGCTGGCCGCAATCCAGGCAGCTTGCATAGGTCGTATTGCCGTGAAGCTCGATGACCTTGGAGTCCGGCACGCCGGACCGCTGGTGCAGGCCGTCGACATTCTGCGTGATGACGGCACTCATGCGCCCCTGCTCGACCAGCTTGGCGAGGGCGCGATGGCCGGCATTGGGCTCCGCCTTCAGCACCGTCTCGTCGGTCGCGAACTTGCGGCGCCAGGCTTCCCGCCGCATCTCCTCCGACGAGACGAAGTCGTCGAAGTAGATCGGCTGGTACTTGGTCCAGATGCCGCCCGGCGAACGGAAATCCGGGATGCCCGACTCCGTCGAGATGCCCGCCCCGGTGAAGGCGACGATGCGATTGGCCGAGGCGATCAGATCGTGCAGCTGCTGGATACCGTCCATGTTCCCTCCTGCCATCCGATCAGGGCGAAGGCACGGCGCCATTGTGCCCGGAAACGCTTCCCCTGGCGACGCGGATCGCCCGCCAGATGGTCGTCCGAGGTCTCGGAGCGGCGGCGCCGCCGCACGCCCATCGTCGCGCGGATGTCTTCGAAGGTCGCCGCCGTTTCGCCCCCCGCCGAAGCCTCGGCGATGGCCGGAAAGGGGTCGGTCACGCGGTCAGCGACCCTTGAAGACCGGCTTGCGCTTTTCCATGAAGGCGCGGCGGCCCTCGACGTAGTCTTCGGAGGCGAAGCATTCGCCGACGAGTTGCGCCACGCTGTGGAAGTCGGGCTTGCCGTCGAGCCGCGTCAGCTCCTCGACCGTGCGCTTCACGGCATGCATGGTAAGCGGTGCGTTCTCGCCGATGCGCCTGCAGTAGTCGTCGACATAGGCGTCGAGCTCGGCGTCCGGCACGACGCGGTTGACCAGCCCCATGGCCAAGGCCTCCTGTGCGCTGAACAGCCGACCAGTGTAGAAGATCTCCTTGGCGTAGGACGGGCCCACGACATTCATCAGCGCATTGATGCCCGCCGCCCGGTAGCCGAGCCCGAGCTTGGCGGCCGGCACGCCGAACCTGGCGTTCTCCGAGGCGATCCGGATGTCGCAGGTGAGCGCGATGGCCACGCCGCCGCCCACGCAGTAGCCGCGGATGCGGGCGATCGTCGGCTTGGGGAACCTCACCAGACGGGAGTTCGCCACCTCGCCGATCTTGTCGTAGTGGGCGACCTGCTCGGGCGTGGCACGCGCCTGCTCGAACTCCGAGATGTCGGCGCCCGAGACGAACGCCTTGTCGCCGGCGCCGGTGACGATCATCACCCGGATGGCCGGATCCTTCTCGAATTCCTCGAGGATCACGGGGATGGCTTCCCACATGTCCGAGGACGTGGCGTTGTGACGTTCCGGCTTGTTGAAGATCAGGCGGCCGATCGGGCCGTCCTTCTCCGCGATCATCCGGGATGTGGGACTGATCATGCTCGCTCCTCAGATCACGCCGCGCTTGCGGAAGTCGGCGATCGCCGCTGCATCGTAGCCCGCCTCCTTCAGCACCTCTTCCGTGTGCACGCCCTGCTCCGGCGTCGCCGAGCGCATCTCGAACGGCGTGCGGTTCATGTTGATCGCCTGCCCGATCAGCTCGATGTCGCCGAGCTTGGGCGATTTCACCGGATGGGCCATCTTGAGATGCTTGACCTGCGGGTCGGCGAACATCTCGTCCATCTTGTAGATCGGACCGGCCGGCACGCCGGCGTCGTTCAGGAGCTTGACCAGATCGGCACTGCCGAACCGGCCGGTGCGCTTGTTGATCTCCTCGTTCAGGAGATCGCGGTTCGTCGCCCGCGCCTTGTCGGTGGCGAAGCGTTCGTCGGTCTCCAGCTCGGGAGCCTCGATCGCCTTGCAGAAGCGCCTGTAGATGTGGCCGCCGGACGCCGCGATGTTGATGTAGCCGTCCCTGGTCTTGAACACGCCGGTCGGGATCGAGGTGGGATGGTTGTTCCCGGCCTGGCCCGGGATGTCGCGAGCGACGGTCCAGCGCGCTGCCTGGAAGTCGCACATCGAGATCATGGCCTGCAGCAGCGAGGTCGAGATCCATTGTCCCTGGCCCGAGCTTTCGCGCTCGAGCAGCGCGATCAGGATGCCGATGGCACAGTGAAGGCCCGCGCCGACATCGGCCACCGCGATGCCGGCCCGCACCGGTCCCTGTCCCGGCATGCCAGTCACCCACATCAGCCCGCCCATGCCCTGGGCAATCTGGTCGAAGCCGGCCCGTTCGGCATAGGGGCCGTCCTGGCCGAAGCCCGAGATCGAGCCCAGCACGATCCGCGGGTTGACCTTCTTCAGGCTCTCGTAGTCGATGCCGAGACGGAACTTCACGTCGGCCCGATAGTTCTCGACCACCACGTCCGCCTTCTCGACGAGCTTCATGAAGACGGCGCGGCCATCGGGCTCCTTGAGGTTGAGCGTGATCGACCGCTTGTTGCGGTGGAGATTCTGGAAGTCCGGTCCGTGCCGGGGACCGCCCATGTCCATGTCGCCGGCGCCCGGCGGCATCTCGATCTTGATGACGTTGGCGCCCCAGTCGGCGAAATAGCGCACCGCCGTCGGACCGGCGCGCACCCGCGTCAGGTCGAGCACGGTAAAGCGGGCAAGCGGTCCTGCGGTCATTGGCTCACTCTCAACAAGTTGCTACTCAAGACGTACCATGCCGGCCGGATCGATCACCAGCCAGACCCGGCTGGCGGGCGCGAACACGGTCGCGGGCGGCGTCGACACCCGCAGCGCCTTGCCGCCCGACAAAGGCCTCACCTGATAGTCCCAATACTCGCCGAGGTACGACCGCCCCACGATCTCGGCCTCGACCGTCAGGCTCGGGCCGGCCGTCTTCTCGCGCGCGAGCTGGATGGATTGCGGCCGCAAGGAATACAGGAGTGCACCATGGCCGTTGGCGCCGTCGAGCGCGGCGGCGGGAGCCGTGAAGCCGTCGAACACGATATCGGCGCCGCGGCGCTGCCCCTCGAGAAAGTTGGTGCGACCGATGAAGCCCGCCACGAAGCGGCTCCTGGGACGGGCGTAAAGCTCCTGCGGCGGGTCGATCTGCTCGACGCGACCCTTGTTCATGACGACGATGCGGTCCGACGTCACCATGGCCTCGGCCTGATCATGCGTGACATAGACAGTGGTGATCCTGAACTCGTCGTGCAGGCGACGGATCTCGAACCGCATCTCCTCACGCAGGTTGGCATCGAGGTTGGAAAGCGGCTCGTCGAGCAGCAGGATCTCGGGCTCGACGACGATCGCGCGCGCGAGCGCCACGCGCTGCTGCTGCCCACCCGACAGTTCCGCCGGGTATCGCTCCTTGAGGGCGCCGAGCTGGACAACCTCCAGGATCCTGTCGACCCGGCGCGCGATCTCCGCTTTCGGCAGCTTGCGGACCTGCAGGCCGAAGCCGACATTCTCGCCGACGGTCATGTTGGGCCAGATCGCGTAGCTCTGGAAGATCATCGACATGCGCCGCTTTTCCGGCGGCACGACACTCGTCGCTGTGGAGATCGGCTGGCCGTCCATCTCGATCACGCCGTCGCTCGGCGGCACGAACCCCGCGATCATGCGCAGCGTCGTGGTCTTCCCGCAGCCCGAAGGCCCGAGCAGAGAGACGAACTCGCCCTTGGCGAGCTCCAGCGAGAAGTCGGCAACGGCGTCGACGGTGCCGTAACGCCGCGCGAGGTTCCGCAGTACCAGCTTGCTCATGTCGCGCTACGCCTCAGCATGAAGTCCCGCCCGATCGCGCGCTGGCCGATCCAAAGCAGAGGCAGGGTGAGGAGCTGCAGGATGAGCGCGAGGGCGGCAAGATACTCGAAATTCCCCTCCTCGCTCATGTCGAAGATCATGACCGACACCACTTTTGTATTCGGGCCGTAGAGGAAAATCGCCGATGACAGCTCGCGCGTTGCCGGGATGAACATCAGCAGCCAGGCGCCCAGCAGGCTGCGTTTCAACAGCGGCGCCACGACGCGGCGCATGGCCGTCAGCCGGCCGCCGCCCAGGACGCGGACGGCCTCCTCCATCTCGGGATTGAGGCTGCGGATGGCGGCGCTGGCGTTCACATAGCCGATCGGCAGGAAGCGGGCGGTGAAGGCCAGGATCAGGATCCAGGCAGTGCCGTACAGCGCAAGCGGCGGCGGCGCATAGGCGGAGTAGAAGCCGATGGCCAGCACGACGCCCGGGATGACGAAGGGAGCGACGCACAGAAAGCCGAGAATGCCGGCGAACGGCACGATCCGCCGCGCCACGATATAGGCCACGCCGAGGGCGACCACGACGCCGAGGGTCGCCGCGGCACCGCCGAAAAGGAAGCTGTTGAGCACGGAGTGCGCCGCCGTCGCGTGCTCGAACAGGACGAACCTGAAATTCCTGAGCGAAAGATTGTCGAGGGAAAATCCCCGTCCCCATGCCTTGGCAAAGGCCGCCTGCAGCAGGAAGACGTAGGGCAGGAAGACCGACAGGGCGGCGACCAGCATGGCATAGGCGAACAGCACCCATCGCCAGGGGCCGAGCGCCAGCGGGCGCCGCTCGCCGCCCTTGCCGGTCAGCGCGACGAATCCGCGGCGGCGCGTCAGGAGGCGCTGCACCAGCACCAGGAGAACGGTGACGCCCAGCAGAGGCATCGCATAGGCCGCCGCGACCTCGACCCGGACGGGATTGCCGAAGAACTGGAAAAGCTGCGTGGTGACGACGTTGAACCTCGCCGGAATGGCGATCATGGCGGGCGAGGCGAAGAGCGCGATCGCCTCCAGGAAGCAGATAATCAGGCCGCCCAGGATCGCCGGCAAAGCAAGCGGCAGGGTGACCCGGCGCATCGTGAGCCACGTGCCCGCCCCCAGAACATTGGCGGCGTCCTCCATTTCCGACGAGACGAGCTCCAGCGCCGCGCTCGTGAAGATGAAGACATAAGGATAGGAATAGAGCGCGACGACGGCGACGAGCCCGGGAAAGCTGTAGATGTTGAACGGGCCTTCATCGGCGCCGGTCAGAAGGACGTAGAATCGGTTGAGCCAGCCGGCGTTGGGTCCGGCGAGCAGAATCCAGGCCACCGCGCCGGTATAGGGCGGCGTGATGAAGGTCGCCAGCACGAGGGCGCGCACCAGCCCCCGCCCCGGCATGTTCGTGCGCGACACCGCCCAGGCGAGCGGCACGGCGAAGATGCCGGCAAGCAGTGCCGCGCCAGCGCCCAGCTCGAGCGAATTCACCAGCGCCTGCACGTAGCGCTCGCGGCCATAGGCGGCCGCGTAGTTGCCCCAGGTGAAGCCGCCGGTATCCTCCGACCGGAAGCTGGTGGCGACCAGGTGGACGAAGGGACTCACCACCAGGAACAGCAGAACGGCGATGATGCCGGTCCACAGCAGCCAGGACGAATCCCATCGGCCCAGACGCGTGGTCGCGGCCGGCTTGGACGGAAGGGCAGGCGCGGAGACAGCCACGTCAGTTGCCGAACGTATCGCGCCAGTCCTCGATGGCCTCGGGAATGCCCTTGTAGATCTGCTGCACCGTGGGATGGATGGCCTTGACCTCGCTGACGGGCTTCTCGCCCTTCGCTACCGGAACTTCCGGCCGCATCGGCACGCCGAAGTGCTTGACGTTGATCTTGGCCGCGTCGATCGAATAGAGATACTCCATAAAGAGGCGCGCGGCATTGGGGTGCTTTGTGCCCTTTATGATCGCCGAGGGTGCGATGATGAGGACCGCGCCGTCCGAGGGATAGACGATCGACAGCGGGTTGCCGCGCGCGGCGCTGAACATCGTCGAGCCGTCCGCACCGGCCGCGACCTCGCGCTCGCCGGCATTCAACGCCGTCACCGTGTCATTGATGGAGCGGCCGATCTGCGGCTTGTTCTTCTCCAGCTTCTTGAAGAAATCCCAGCCGTACAGCAGCTTCATCTGCAGCACCCACGTCCCGACGTAGCCGGAGAACCCGGGATGTCCGGTGGAGATCTTGTCCTTCCACTTGGGATCGAGGAGATCCGTCCACTTCTTGGGCGCCTCCTCCGGCTTCACCTTCGATGAGTTGTAGGTGATGAGCACGAAGCCGGCCGATGTCGTGTGGAAGTAGCCGTCGGGGTCGAGATTGCGGAACACTTCCGTGATCTTGGATGCATCCTCCGGCGTGTATTTCTCGAGATGTCCCTGCGCCTTCAGGCGCACCAGATGGCCGATGTCGGTCGACGAGAAGACATCGCAGATGGTCTGCCCGTTCTTGATGTCCTGCGTCAGGCGCTGATACGCCACCTGCGCGGTGGTGCGCACCACGTTGACCTTGATGCCATGCAGCTTGGTGAAGGTGGCGCCGAGCTCCTCCGCCCCTTCCGACGTATAGTGCGAGACGTACCAGGTGATCTCGCCTTCCTTCTTGGCGGCTTCCTCGAGCTGTTTCATGTCCGCACGGGCGGACAACGGCCCCAGCGCCAAGGCGACGGTGGCGACAACAAGAGCGGCAAACGCTTTCATGCGAAAGATTCCTCCCGGAACGCGGCGTTGTTATTGTCGACCTCGATAGAATCATATCGACCGCAATGTCAAAAGCACAGGACCGCAGCGCGGGTTGGGCCGCTTATTATCGACAACTGCGCGCCCGGCCGCCCCGGCGCACCCTGCTCGCCGCCCTCGACCGCTTCGGCGTGCCGGACGCGGACGCGGTCGCGGTCGATCTCGGCTGCGGCGACGGGCGGGACACGGTCGAAATTCTGCGGCGCGGCTGGAACGTTGTCGCGGTCGACGCGGAGCCTGAAGCCTTGCGTCAGCTCTCCGCCCGCGACCTGCCCGGCGCCGAGCGGATGACGACCGTGCTGGCGCGCCTCGAGGACGTGCCGCTGCCGATCGGCGTGCGGCTCGTGAACTCGAGCTTCGCCATGCCGCTTTGCGAACCCGATCGGTTTCGCGATCTGTGGTCGCGAATCCGCGACGCTCTCCCCGCCGGTGGTCGTTTCAGCGGCCAATGGTACGGCGTGCGCGACTCGTGGGTCGGCCGGCCGGGCATCACCTTCCTGCAGCGCCGCGACGCGGAGGCCATGCTCGAAGGGCTCGAGGTCGAGATGTTCGAGGAAGAGGAAGCCGACGGCGTCACGCCGCGCGGCAATGCCAAGCATTGGCATATCTTCCATGTGGTGGCGTGCAAGCCCGGCTAGTGGACAAGGCGGTCGGGTTTTCCGACACTCCGGCTGTCGACATCCAATGGAGGCAACATGGCCGCCGCGCAATCTTCTGTCGCGTCGCGCGACGTTCCCGTCACGGCCGAAATCGCCAAACGGGCCGCTTGTCTGAGCTGGCGCGATCTGCCGGACGACCTGATCGAGCGCACCAAGCAGTGCCTGCTCGACTAGTTCGCCGTGACCGTCCCGGGCGCGCAGGAGGAGCTGACCGACATCCTGGTCGCCGAGGCGCGCGAGGACGGCGTCTCGGGCAAGGCGAGCCTCGTCGGCCGGCGCGAGACGACCTCGCCTGCCACGGCCGCGCTCATCAATGGCGCCGCAAGCCACGCCCTCGACTATGACGACGTGAACTTCGCCATGGGCGGCCATCCGACGGTGACCGTGGTGCCTGCCCTGCTGGCGCTCGGCGAGCAGATCAAGGCATCCGGCCGGCTCTTCATCGAAAGCTTCGTCGCGGGCTACGAGACCTCGGGCCGCGTCGGACGGCTGGTCGCACCCAGCCACTACCAGAAGGGCTTCCATGTCACCGGCACCGTCGGCTCTTTCTCTGCCACCGCTGCTGCCGGCCGCATGCTGGGCCTGACCGAGAAGCAGCTCGCCGTCGCCTTCGGCATCGCCGCCACGCAAGCGGCCGGCCTGAAGTCGAACTTCGGCACGATGTGCAAGCCGCTGCATGCCGGCACGGCGTCGGAGCACGGCCTGCGCGCCGCCCGCCTCGCCGCCAAGGGCTTCACCGCCCGCGGCGACTCGCTGGAATGCGACCAGGGCTTCGCGTCCTCGCAGAGCGATGATTTCCATGCCGACTCCGCGCTCGGCGAACCGCCGTCGGGCTGGCATCTGCGCAACAATCTCTTCAAGTACCATGCCGCCTGCTATCTCACGCACGCGCCGATCGAGTGCGCCAGGGAGATCCGGCTGAAGAACAATTTTCCGCCCGAGCGGGTACGCAAGATCCTGCTCCGGATCGATGCGGGCGCGGACAGGGTCTGCAACATCCCTCACCCGACCACCGGCCTGGAGGCGAAATTCTCGCTCCGCCAGACGGTGGCGATGGCGTTGACGGGCGTCGACACTGCCAATCTTGCCTCCTATACGGAAGCCGTCACCCGGGAGCCCCGCATCAGAACGCTGCGCGAGAAGATGGCGATCGAATTCAAGCCCGACTGGGTACATTCGCTGGCCGAGATGGCGATCCAGCTCGACGACGGGACCACCCTCGAGGCTTCGCACGATTCGGGCCTTCCCTGGGCCGATATCGGCAAGCAACGCCAGGCGCTCGAAGCCAAGTTCGACAGCCTGGTGACGCCGGTGCTCGGGACAGCGGGTGCCAAGCGCCTGCGCGATACGATCGACCGCATCGACAGCCTCGGCGATGTGGGCGAGCTTGCGCGCGCCTCGGCCAGGACTTGATGGAGAGAGAATGTCGGAGGATTTCAGGACGCGCGCCCGGCTGGTGCCGAAGGGCAACCGCTACGAGGATTTCGAGGTCGGCCGGGTGTTCAGGCACCATTGGGGGCGCACCATCACCGAGACGGAAAGCACCCTCTTCTCCACCCTGACGCTGCATTTCAACCCGCACTATTTCAACGCGGCTTACGCGCGGGCCCATGGTCATCCGGGCCTGGTGGCCAATCCGCTGCTGGTGTTCACGACGGTTTTCGGCATGACCGTCGAGGATCTGAGCGAGGGCGGCGGTCCGTTCCTGGGAGTGAACGAGCTCACCTATCACCAGCCGGTCTATCCCGGTGATTCGCTGAGGGCCGAATCGGAAGTCCTCGACCGCCGTCTTTCGGACTCGCACAAGGGCTTCGGCATCGTCACCTGGCATACCAAGGGCTTCAACCAGCGCGAAGAGCTCGCGATCGATTTCAAGCGCACCAACCTCGTTCGCCAGAGGAATTCACCGTAATGCCGTACATCACCGAAGAGCGCCGCATGATCCAGGAGCAGGCGCGCGAGTTCACGCTGAACGAAGTGTTGCCGGTCGCCAACAAGCTCGATCCCGAGAAGGGCGACATTCCGATGAGCCTGCGCGACAAGATGGCGGAGCTGGGCTATTTCGGCATCCTGATCCCCGAGCAGTATGGCGGCCTCGGCCTCGGCTGCTTCGAGTATTGCCTCGTGACCGAAGAGCTGTCGCGCGGCTGGATGAGCGTCGCCTCGCTGATCGCGCGCGGCAATCTCCTGATCGGCTCGCACATGATGAGCGAGGAACAGCGCGGCCGCTATCTGCCGCGCATGGCCAAGGGCGAGTTCCTGGGAGCCTTCTCGATGTCGGAGCCGAATGCCGGCTCGGACATTGCCAACATCACGTGCCGTGCCAGGAAGGACGGCGGCGGCTATCTGATCAGCGGCAACAAATACTGGTGCACCTTCGCCGACGGCGCGGACTTCCTGATCATCATCGCCCGCACATCCGACGCGCCGGCCGGCAAACGCCATCTCGGCCTCTCGATGTTCTTCGTCGAGAAGAAGCGCGGCGAGCTGCCGCCGGGCTGCAGCGGCGCGCCTATCCCCAAAATCGGCTATTTCGGCTGGAAGACTTGGGAGCTCGCCTTCGACAATTTTCGGGTCGATGCGTCGAGCATGATCGGCGAGGAAGGCAAGGCGTTCTACTACGCCACATCGGGGCTGGAGACGGCGCGAGCGCACACGGCGGCGCGTGCCATCGGCCTCGCCCAGGGGGCGCTCGACGATTCGATCCAATATGCCAACGATCGCCGGCAGTTCGGCCGTTCGATCGCGGAGTTCCAGGCAATTCGTTTCAAGATCGCCGACATGGCCACCCAGATCGAGGCGGCGCGCCAGCTCAATTACTTCGTCTGCGAGCAGATCGATACCGGCCAGCGCTGCGACAAGGAAGCGTCGATGGCCAAGCTCTTCGCCTCCGAGATGGCCGAGCGCGTTTGCAGCGAGGGCCTGCAGATCCATGGCGGTGCGGGCTACACGACGCTGCACGCCGTCGAGCGCCATTGGCGCGATGCGCGCCTCACCAAGATCTTCGAGGGCACGTCGGAGATCCAAAAGCGCATTATCTCCGACCGACTGCTGGGCCGGGGGAAAAACTGATGAAGGTCTCCGCCCTCACCGGCCGCCACAATTTCTTCGAGGATTTCAAGGTCGGCGACGTGATGAAGCACGCCCGCGGCAAGACAGTCGAGCCGCTGGAGCAGGTCTGGATCACCAACGTCACCATGAACACCGCCGAAGGCCATTTCAACGAACACCTGATGAAGTCCGGCAGCTGGGGGCAGCGGCTGGGCTTCGGCGGCGTCACGATCTCGATGTGCATCGGCCTGGCCGCCGAGGACACCGCCGAGAATGCGCTGATGGAAATCGGCATGGACAGGATCCGGCTGAAGGGCCCGGTTCATCATGGCGATACGCTCTATTGCTATACCGAGGTCCTGGAGAAGAAGGACGCCGACCAGCCCGACGCCGGCATCGTGCGCTTCAGGCACTACGGCGTGAACCAGGACGACAAGCATGTCTTCGAGGGCGAACGCACGGTGCTGATGAAGCGGCGCAGCCACTGGGGAGAGAAGTGACCTTCCGGGCCGCGCGCATCTTGCGCGCCCATGAGCGGGCTGGAAGCCCGCGGTCCGTATGACAGAAATCCTCGGCGCCCTCGACGGTGTGAAAATCGTCGATCTTACCCAGATGCTGGCCGGTCCCTACTGCACCATGCTGCTGGCCGACCAGGGTGCGGAGATCGTCAAGGTCGAACCGCTCGACGGCGACCACACGCGCATCGTCGGCCCCTACCATCCCGACGACCGGCTGAGGGCATTCGGCGGCTATTTCGCTTCCGTGAACCGCAACAAGAAGTCGATTGCGGTCGACCTCAAGCGCTCCGAGGGGCGCGATCTCGTAAAGCGTCTCTGCAAGGATGCCGACGCCGTGGTCGAGAATTTCCGTGGCGGCGTGATGGAGCGGCTTGGCCTCGGCTACGAGACGCTGCGCGAACTCAACCCGAAGCTGGTATACGCCACCATCCGCGGCTTCGGCGACCGTCGCACCGGCGCCAGCCCCTACACCGACTGGCCGGCCTACGATGTCGTGGCGCAGGCCTTCGGCGGCGTGATGGCGATCACCGGCCCTGACAAGAACACGCCTCTAAAGGTTGGCCCCGGCATCGGCGATCTGATGCCGGCCACGATGTGCGCCGTCGGGATCCTGAGCGCCATTTTTCGCGCCCACAGAACCGGCAAGGGCCAGTTCGTCGATGTCGGCATGGTCGACGCCATCCTGTCGATGTGCGAACGCATCGTGCACCAGCATGCCTATACCGGTGACGTGCCTGCGCCGGAGGGCAACCATCACCCCCTGCTCTGCCCGTTCGGCATGTTTCCGGCCAGGGATGGCTTCGTCACCATCGCCGCCCACGCCGACACCCACTGGCCGATCCTGTGCCGGCTGATCGGCCGGCCGGAACTGGGCACCGATCCACGGCTGGCCACGGTCCAGGACCGGCGCGCCAACCAGGACGAGATCATCGCCGCCGTTTCGGCCTTCACCCGCCGGCACACCAAGCACGAACTGCTGAAGCATTTCGGCGGACAGGTTCCGTTTGCCCCCGTCAACGACGTGCGCGACGTCTTCGCCGATCCTCATTTCGCCGTTCGCGACATGGTCGTGCGCGTGCCCCATCCGGGCCTCGAGACGGAAATGGCGGTGGCGGGCGTGGCCATCAAGATGACCGAGACGCCGGGCCGCGTGCGCCACCGGGCGCCCTTGCTCGGCGAGCACACCGACGAGTATCTGAGATCCATCGGCTGTAGCGCGGCGGACATCGTTCGCCTGCGCGCCGACAAGATCGTAGCCTGAGGAGAGAACAATGACCGACCGCCCGCGCCGCGCCCGCCGCGTCCAGCTCTCGACGCCCGGTTCCAGCGAGAAGATGATCCAGAAGGCGGCCGAATCGAAGGCCGACCATGTGTTCCTCGATCTCGAGGACGCGGTCGCGCCCAGCCAGAAGCGGGAGGCGCGCAAGAAGATCGTCGAGGGGCTGAAGTCGCTGAACTGGGGCAGAAAGACACGCTGCGTGCGCATCAACGATCTCACAACCGAATACGCCTTCGAGGACATCATCGAGGTGGTCGAGGGCGCCGGCGAGCACCTCGACACGATCATGATGACCAAGGTCATGACGCCGGCCGACGTCCTGTTCGCCGACAAGCTGCTGCATCAGCTCGAGAAGAAGCTGAAGCTCAAGCGCCGCATCGGCCTCGAGGCCCTGATCGAGGAGGTCGAGGGCATGCAGAACGTCGACGAGATCGCCAGGTCGACGCCGCGGCTCGAATGCCTGGTCTTCGGCATGGGCGACTTCTCCGCCTCGATGGGCGTCACCAACAAGAATGTCGGCGAGACCGGCGGCTATCCTGGTGACATCTGGCACTATGCCCGCTTCCGGCTGGTCATGGCCTGCCGGGCCGCCGGCATCGATCCCGTCGACGGGCCGTTCGCCGACTTCCGCAATCCCGACGCCTATCGCGAGGAGTGCACGCGCTCCATGATCCTGGGCTGCGTCGGCAAGTGGGCCATCCATCCGTCGCAGATCGACATCGCCCTCGACGTCTATTCGCCCAAGGCCGACGACGTGGCGCGGGCGCGCAAGCTCGAGAAGGCCTATGCCGAGGCCGAGGCCAAGGGCCTGGGCGCGATCAATGTCGACGGCGTGATGGTCGACGTGGCCTCGATCCGCATCCTGCGCAACACCATCCTGAACAAGGCCGATCTCTACGGCATGTAGCCCTGCGAAGGCCTCTCCATGAAACGCGCGCTGGTCCCGGTCGCCTCGATGCTGGCGATCCAGGTGATGGTGTCGATCAGCGTGCTGTCACTCAGCGTGATGATGCCGGCCGTGGCGAAGGATCTCGCCATCGATCCCAAGCTGGTCGGTCTCTTCACCGCGATCATCTATGGGGTGGCGACTGTGATGGCGCTGGCGGCGGCCGGCCCCATCCTGCGGCTGGGGGCGGTCCGCGTCTGCCAGATGGCCCTTCTGATGGCCGCGATCGGGCTCGCCCTCAACGCCGTTGCGCTGGTCGTCGCCACGGTCGCGGCGGTCGTCTTCATCGGCGCCGCCCAGGGTCCGCTCAATCCCGCCTCGGCGCATATCCTCACACAGCGGGTGCCGCGGCAATATTTCGGCACAGTCTTCTCGCTGAAGCAGACGGGCGTGCCGATCGGCTTCGCCCTGGCCGGTATTATCTTCCCCTCGCTCCTCGCCTGGATCGGCTGGCGCGGCGCGAGCCTGGCCGCGGCCGGCGCCGCGGTCGCGGCGGCGCTGCTGGTCGAGCCGCTGCGGCCACGCCTGGACGTGGCCGTCGCCGGCAATGCGCCGTCCGCCGGCATCTGGCGGTCGATCCGTTTCGTCATGGGCCATGGGCAGTTGCGGGTGCTCGGCGTCTCGGCCTTCGTCTACGTCATCGCCCAGCACACCTTCACCTTCTATCTGGTGACCTATCTTTACGAGAATTGCGGCCTGTCGATCGCACAGGCGGGCGCCCTCCTTTCGCTCTCGCAATTCGTCGGCACAGCGGTGCGGCTGCTGAGCGGCGGCATGGGCGATCGCATCCCGCGCATGCGTCTCCTGGGCTGGACCGGGATCGGCATGACGTTTGGCAGCATCGCTGTCGGGCTGCTGACGGCGCAGACGCTTTTCTGGCTCATGACCCTGGCCGTCGTCGGCTACGGCGCCGTCGTCATCAGCTGGAACGGCACGTCCCAGGCCGAATTCGCGCACCTGTCGCCGCCCGGCGAGGCGGCGGCCGTCGCCGCCGTCCAGACCGCCCTCGCCTTCTCGGGCGCGATCTTCGGTCCGCCCCTCTTCGCCCTGATCGCCTCCCAGGTGAGCTACCGCGCCGCCTTCTTTGCCGTCTCCGCCTGCGTCCTGATCGCCGCGGTCTGGCAGATCGCCGCGGCCCGGCGCGGCGCTGTTCCGGCCTGACGGAACGCTACACGATCTTTTGTGATTCGATCTCTGGCGCACCGGAGCCGGAAGGATCACCCTGCGTCCCAAGAAATTCGCCGGCGCGCGAACGCCGGCAATCGCGCCAGGGAGGCCCATCATGAAGCTCTACATGCATCCGATTTCCACGACCTGCCGTCCGGTGATGCAGTTCATCGCCGACAACGACATCAAGGTCGACATGGAAGTCGTCGATATCCTGAAGGGACAGCACTACGAGCCGGCCTACAGTACGCTGAACCCCAATCACCTGATCCCGCTGCTCGACGATGATGGCTTTCGGCTGACCGAAAGCGCGGCGATCCTGCGCTATCTCGCCGACAAGATCGGCTCGCCGGCCTATCCGAAGGACCTCCGTCAACGCGCCAAGGTCAACGAGGCGATGGACTGGTTCAACTCCAACTTCTATCGCGACTGGGGTTACGGTCTCATCTATCCGCAGCTCTTCCCGCATCTCAAGCGCGAGGATGCCAAGGTGCAGGAGGCGGTGGTCGCCTGGGGCAAGGAGAAGTCCAAGGCCTGGCTGCAGGTCCTGAACGACCACTGGCTCGGTGGCGGGAAGAAGTATCTATGTGGTGACCAGCTCACGATCGCCGACTATTTCGGCGCCGCCATCACCACGGCGGGCGAGTTGATCCATTGCGATTTCTCCGCCTATCCCAATATCAAGCGATGGCTCGACACCTTCAAGGCCGAGCCGAACTATCCGAAGGTCTACGAGACCTTCATCGGCTTTTGCGCCTCGACCAAGGGACAGCCCTGGCAGGCGGTTTGAAAAGGAGCGCTCCCATGATCAAGGGCCTGCACCACAACGCCTACCGCTGCCGCGATTCGGAGGAGACGCGGAAATTCTACGAGGACTTCCTCGGCCTCCCGCTCGTCCACACGCTCAAGATCGAGGAAACCAAGACCGGCCGCTCGACCGGCGCCGGCGTGCTGCATACCTTCTTCCAGCTCGACGACGGCTCGTGCCTCGCCTTCTTCGAAGCGCCCGGAATGCCGTTCGAGTTCAAGGACCAGCACGACTTCGACCTGCACATCGCGCTCGAGGTCGAGCCCGATGCGCTCGACAGGATGTTTGCCAAGGGCAAGGCGGAAGGCCGAGAGGTGCGCGGCGTGTCCGACCATGGTTTCATCCGCTCGATCTACTTCCGCGATCCCAACGGCTACGTGATCGAGCTCGCCGCCAAGGTGCCCGGCCGCGAGAGCGCCATGGATCCGAAGAAAAGCCGGGCGCGCGATCTGTTGGACGAGTGGCAATCCAAGAAGCCGCGGCCGGCACAAGCGGCGTGAGATCGCCGATCAGACGTTATGCGCTCATGGGACCGCACGCTTCCAGCGCCCATGGGTGCGCGGATGCATGCGGTCCGTAGTCAACCCAATCGCCGACGATAAAGCGAGATCAGGCGCTCCCAGTGCCGCTCCGCTGCGGGCTTGTCGTAGCACCAGCGTTGCGGAAAGGCGAAGCCGTGATGGACTCCTGGATGGACCTCGAGCTCGCCCGGATTGCCCGACTTGTCGAACAGCACCTTGAGCTCCTTGACCATGTCGGGCGGCGCGAGGTCGTCGTGCTCGGCGCAGGAGATATAGAGCTCGCCCTTCGCCTTGCCGAGATTGAGGTGCGGGCTCTCGACCGCGTCGCTCACGATCCAGGTGCCGTAGAATGACGCCGCCGCCGCGATCCGCTCGGGATAGCGCGCCGCGGCAGCCAGCGCATAGGGACCGCTCATGCAGTAGCCATGGACTCCGACCGGCCCCTTCTTCGCCGCGGCCTGGCCGTCGGCGAAGGCGATCAGGGCCGCGATGTCGTCCATGACCGGAGGGATCGTCATCTTGGTCCGCACCGCGCGCATGCGCTGATGCTCGGCGCTGCCGTTCTGCAGGACGTCCGGTCCGTACTTCGTGTCCCTGCCCGCGCGATAGTAGAGATTGGGCAGCAGCACGAAGTAACCGACCGTCGCCAGCCGCCGCGCCATGTCGTAAAGCTCGTCGCGAATGCCGGGCGCATCCATGAGGAACAGCACGGTCGGATACGCGCCGCCGCGCTCGGGATGGCAGACGAACGTCTCCATCGCCCCGTCCCTGGTGGCGATATCCTCGGTGCTCTCGATCATCTTCCTGGTTCCTCTCACTCGATGGCTATGGCAGCATCCCGCGGGGCCAAAATTACAACAGAGGCTTAGGGAGTGAAATGATGAGACGTGTTTTGCTTGGGATGGCGGCTGGCGTGCTTGCCGGCTGGACGGCGCCGGCCATGGCGCAGCTCAGCGACGATATGGTCAAGATCGGCGTGGGCACCGACATGGCGAGCCTCTACTCCGACATCAACGGTCAGGGGGCCGTGGTTGCCGCCCAGATGGCGATCGATGATTTTGGCGGCAAGGTGCTCGGCAAGAAGATCGAGCTCATCTCGGGCGACATCCAGAACAAGGCCGACGTCGCCGCCACCATGGCCGGACGCTGGTACGACGACGAAAAGGTCGACGTGATCCTGGGCTCCGGCGCCTCGTCGTCGTCCATTGCCACCATGAACGTGGCGAAGGAGAAGAAGAGGGTCTATCTGGCGCCCGACCCGGCCTCGTCGGACATCACCGGCAAGCTCTGCAACGCCTACACGGTCCACTGGGTGTACGACACCGCCGCCCTCGCCAACGGCACCGGCTCGGCCATCGTCAAGACCGGCGGCAAGACCTGGTTCTTCATCACCGCGGACTACGCCTTCGGCCATGCACTCGAGCGCGACGTGAGCAATGTCGTCAAGAAGGCCGGCGGCACCGTGCTCGGCAGCGTCAAGGCGCCGATCAACACCAGCGACTTCTCGTCGTATCTCTTGCAGGCGCAGGGATCGAAGGCGCAGATTATCGGCCTCGCCAATGCCGGCGGCGACACCATCAACTCGATCAAGCAGGCGGCCGAGTTCGGCATCGTCAAGGGCGGGCAGAAGCTCGCCGGCCTGCTGGTGTTCATCTCCGACGTGCATTCGCTGGGGCTGGAGCGGGCGCAGGGCCTGCGCCTCACCGCCGCGTACTACTGGAACCTCAACGACAAGACGCGTGCCTTCGCCAAGCGATTTGCCGACAAGTACAAGGGGCGGATGCCGACCATGGTCCAGGCCGGCTTCTACTCGGCGACACTGCGCTATCTCCAGGTCGTGAAGGAGACCGGCACGGACAAGGCGGAAACGGTCATGGCCAAGCTCAAGTCCGAGAAGTGGGACGATCCCGTCTTCGGGCCGAGCTATATCCGCGCCGATGGCCGCAACATGCACGACATGTATCTGTTCGAGGTGAAGGCGCCGTCCGAGTCGAAGGGACCGTGGGACTACTACAAGCTTCTTGCCAAGATTCCGGCCGAGGAAGCGTTCCGGCCGCTGGATCAGGGCGACTGCCCGCTGGTCAAGAAGAACTGAGCAAGGGAGGGCTTGCCATGGCCGAAGCATCGAACATCTATGTCGGCGTTGCCGGCTATTTCGGCAAACCCGACCACACCGGCAAGGTGGGTGTGTTCCAGCGCGCCGCCAAGGGCGGCGACTGGAAGCACGTCCTCGGCAATGTCGAGGTGTTCACTCTCCTCGTGCATCCCGGCAACCCCGAGACGGTGTTCGCCGGCACCAGCGACGGCGTGTGGCGCAGCACCGATCGCGGCGCCACCTTCGTCCGCACCGACTTTCCCGACGCCGGGAAGCAGGTCTGGAGCTTCCTGGTCGACAGCCGCGATCCGCGCCGGATGCTGGCCGGCGCCTCGCCCATCGACGTCTATCGCAGCGACGACGGCGGCGCGAGCTGGCGCAAGCTCGCGACGCCGCAGATCGCGACCCACTGCACGGGGCCCTTCGCCTCGCGGGTGATGCGCCTGGCGCAGAACCCGAGGAAGCCGGACCAGATCTATGCGGCGCTCGAGATCAACGGAGTGATGCTGAGCGAGGACGGCGGCGAAACCTGGATGGACTGCAGCGCCGGCCTGATCGAGCTGGCGGAGCGTCCCCACCTCAAGAGCAAGATCGTGAGCGACACGACCGCCGAAGGCATGCTCGACGGCCATGCCGTCACCATCAATCCGGCCGAGCCGGATGCGGCCATCGTGGCGCTGCGCATGGGCCTCTTCCGCACCACCGATCGCGGCAAGACGTGGCAGGATATGGAGATGAAGCGTTTCTCGCCCATCACCTACGGGCGTGACGTGAAGGCCGCGCCGGCCGAGCCGAACACGCTCTATGCCGCGCTCTCCGTTGCCGCCGCGAGCCACGACGGCGCCGTGTACCGCAGCCGGGATGGTGGGAGGAGCTGGCAGCGGTTCGACAAGGTGCGAGTGCACGGCACGATCATGTCGATCGGCCTGCACCAGAGCGACCCGGATCAGGTCTATATCGGCGCCCGCTACGACGGTGAGGTGTTCGGCACCCAGGATGGCGGCCGGAGCTGGCAGGCAATGCCGCTGCCGGGCGAGGTGCAGCACATCTACTCGGTAGCCTGCGGGTAGCGCGGGCTTGTCCGGGGCCGCGGACGGGAAAGCCCGCGGCCCCGGCGAGACTACGTGCTCTCGGCCTCGAGGATGTCGCCGAACAGCTCCCAGGTCTGGCCCTTGAAGCGGGCGAGCTGGACGGCCTGGATCGGATAGTAGTCGGTCGGGCTGGTCGATACGGTGATGCCGGGAAGCAGCATCGGCACGCGGAACTTGTCGAAGCTCGTCGCCTGCTTCATGACGTTCGCCCGCGTGAGCTCGTCGCCGCAGCGCCGCAACGTCTCGGCCATCAGGAACGAGACGGTATAGCCGCTGACATTGCCGAGATCGGCGAGATGCGCGGTGGGATGGTACTTGGCCATCCATGCCTTGTAGGCCTTGAGGTCGGCATTGTCCGCCCACCGCGGATCGGTCGGGTCCATGTAGTACATGGCCGTGGTTATTCCCTGCACGTTGTCGAAGCCGGCAGGCCTCATCACCGAGCCGACGCTCGCCGAGACGTTGTTCACGTACTGGATCGGCTTCCAGCCGAGATCGGCGATCTTGCGCATCGCCTGGGCGGCGAACTTCGGCGTCGCGATGTTGAAGAAGACGTTGGCATCCGCGCCCTTGATCTGGATGACCTGCGAGTCGACCGTCGGCTCGTTGATCTCGTAGGTGACGTGCTTGACCACGCGGCCGATATCCTTGCCGAGCCCGGCCTTGAAGCCCTCCCAGTAGTCCTTGCCGTAATCGTCGTTCTGCATCAGCACGCCGATGCGGGCGTCCTTCACCGTCGCCAGGATATGCTTGGCGTAGATGGCCGCTTCGGTGTGGTAGTCGGGCTGGAAGCCCATAGTCCATGGAAAATGCTTGGGATCGCCCCACTTCGACGCCCCCGTCGCGACGTAGAGCTGCGGCACCTTCTTCTTGTTCATGTACTTGTGGATCGCCGTGTTGGTCGGCGTGCCGAGCGTGTTGAAGGTGCAGAGCACCTTGTCCTGCTCCACGAGCTGGCGAATGCACTCGACCGTCTTGGGCGGCGAGTAGCCGTCGTCGAGCGTGATGAAATTGATCTTGCGGCCGTTGATGCCGCCCTTGTCGTTGACCATGTCCCAGTAGGCCGAGATCGCCTTGCCGTTGACGCCGTAAGCCGAGGCCGGCCCGCTGTAGGGACAGGTATGGCCGATCTTGATCTCGGTGTCCGAGGCCCCGTCATCGTATTTCTTGCCGGCGCGCGAGGCGGTCGTCGTCGCAAGCAGGGCGGCCGCCGACGCGCCGCCGACAAATGTACGTCGGTTGATGCTCATGAGTTCACTCCCTAGTCGGGAACTCTGCCGGTTCCCATGGTGTGAAGCTTACACGCCGCATCGGAGGCGATACAGAGGGGCAAGCCTTTCGCGCAGCGGCTCGCGTCCGCCGGCACGATGACTTTTCATCCCCAATTCCGTTCACACGAGCCAACAATCTGTTGCCAGCGCGGCCTTCGGCCCGGACAATCGCCGGCCATATCAGCCCAGCGTCCGGAGTCGTTCAGCGTAAACCGCTCGTATCAGGGAGGTTTAGCCGATGTCCGCGCCCGCCGCTTCATCACCCGCGTCCGTGCCCTGGTGGAAGGAGCCCACCAGGGATCAGTGGTATGCCTACGTCGCCGCCTGGCTCGGCTGGACGTTGGATGCATTCGACTTCACCATCTTTCTGCTGATCATGCTGCCGATCAGCAAGGAATTCGGCGTGCCCATCACCGAGGTCACGTTCGTCTTCACCATCACCCTGTGGCTGCGCCTCGCCGGCGCCACCGCCTCGGGCTGGCTGGCCGACCGCATGGGGCGCAAGAAGCCCCTGATGATCTCCATCCTGTGGTATTCGGTCTGCAACTTCATCGCCGGCTTCTCGCCGACCTTCGCCTTCCTCTTCTTCTTCCGTGCCCTGCTCGGTATCGGCATGGGAGCGGAATGGCCGGCCGGCGCCGCGCTCGCGATGGAATCCTGGCCGGCGCGCTCGCGCGGCTTCATGAGCGGCTTCCTGCAAGGTTCGTGGGGCATCGGCTTCGCCCTGTCGTCGGTCGCCTACGGCTTCCTCTACGACAGCATCGGCTGGCGAGGGCTGCTGTGGATCGGCATCGTGCCGGCGCTGGCCGTCGTGTGGATCCGCTTCTACGTCAAGGAGCCGCCAGTCTGGGCCGAGAACAAGCACAAGCAGACGACGGAAAAGCAGGAAGTGAAGCTGCCGCTGTTCACCATCTTCAAGCCGAAGTATCTCTTCAACACGCTGACCGGCGTGGTGTGGATGGCCGCCGCGTTCTGCGTCTACTACTCGATCTGGGCGCTGTTCTCGACCTACCTCCAGAAGGAGATGCAGTGGACGCCGCTCATGGTGGCGACGCCGCTGTTCTGGGCCAACATCGTGGTCCTGTTCGGCAGCATGCTGTGGGGTGCGGTCTCCGACAAATACGGCCGACGGGCCGCGATCGCCGCGCCGGCGATCATCGCCATCTTCGTCACGCCGCTCTACCTCTACACCCAGAATCCGACGATCGTGATCCTGGGCTTCATCCTCCAGGGATTGTTCGGCGGCTCGATCTACGGCCAGAACCCGAGCTATCTCACCGAGCGCTTCCCGACCGAGGTGCGGGCGACGGCGGCGGGCTTCGTCTATCACCAGGGCGCGATCTGGGGCGGCCTGGTGGCGCCGGTCATCAGCTACTTCGCGGTCGAGCGCGGCATGGGCTTCGCCCTGCCGATGATGGTCGCGACGATCGCGTCGCTGGTGGTGGTCGTGATCTCGATCCTGCTGAGCCCCGAGACCCGGGGCAAGCAGTTCACGGCCGACATCGAGGTCTTCAAGGCGGCCGACTGATCCGACTTCGCGCCGTGGCGGCTCAGCCGCCGCAGCGAAAGCGCGTGTAGAAGTTCACGCGATCGACCAGCCGGTCCTCCAGCACCTTGTAGGGCCGGCCCTTGCAGGTCCGCGCCATGAAGGGCCGGGCGACATTCCACACCCGCTCGCGCTCGAGCTCGGCATCGGGCTCGATGACGAGCGTGGCCCGCACGATCATCATCCGGTATTCGTCGGGCGTCGCCGTGGGCGCGATCCGCACCTCGAAGCGCCGGCCTTCGACCTTCACGACCTCGACGCTCGAATTGTCGAGCGTGCCCTTGCTGGCGCAGGCGGCGAGCATGAGAGGCGCAAGGGCGCCGGGCAGGTTCCGGAATTTCATCGGCTGTCCCTTCGACCAGCGGCCGCCCTCACCTCACCTGCCAGGTCTCACAGCCGAGGGCGGTGAACTTGACCGGCGTTGCCAATGCACCGGCCTCGTTGAGGGCAGTGACGAGCCGGAAGCGCTCTTCCGGCGGCACGATGAACATCATGTATCCGCCGCCGCCGGCGCCGGACACCTTTCCGCCCAGCGCGCCGGCCCGGCGGCCGATCTCGTAGAGCGCATCGAGCTGCGGGTTCGTCACCGCATCCGCGGTCGCCTTCTTCGAGATCCAGGAGCGGTTAAGGATGGTGGCCATCTCGTCCACCTTGCCCTGCAGGAGGGCCCGCTTCATGTCGATGGCGTCGGCCTTGAGCTGATGCAGCGCATCGAGCGTCCTCACGGTCCCCGACTTCATGCCCGCGGTCTGGTTGTCGATGATGGCCGCCGATTGCCGCGATTGACCGGAGAAGCTGACGACGATCGAGGTCTCGACCTCGTTGAGAACGGCGTCCGGCATGCGCAACGGATTGACGATGACCCTGTCCCCGGACAGGAACTCGATGAAGTTCACGCCCCCGAATGCCGAGGCGTACTGATCCTGCTTTCCGCCGGCGAGGCCGAGATCGATACGCTCGATGAAGAAGGCGAGGTGCGCCACGTCGTAGGGCCCGAGCGGCACGTCGAGGTAGGCCCTCAGCGCATCGACGAGGGCGACGACAAGGGCGGACGACGAGCCCAGGCCCGAGCCTGCGGGGGCATCGACATTCGTCGTGATGGTCGCGGCAAAGGGAATGCCGTCGGCGAACTTGGTCACGAAGTGCCGGTAGACGCCGGCGTGAAGGGCGAGCTTGCCGTTCGACGGCGCCGACAGCGGAAAAGTCTCCTCGATGCCCAGATCGACGGCACGGAAGACCACGTTGTCGTCGTTTCGCGCGGACACGAAAGCATAGGCATATTTGTCGATCGTGCAGTTCAGCACGGCGCCGCCGAAATCCTCGCAATAGGGCGAGAGATCGGTGCCGCCGCCGGCGAGTCCCAGTCGCAAGGGCGCCCTTGCCCGAATCGTCGTGCGTGCAGCTCCCGGGTCGGCTGATCCCATCAACCTCTTCCTGTCGGCAAAACCGATCGCATACTGTAAGCTTCCCGACAAAAGGTACAATGTAAGCGCATGAAAGGATCCTGGAAGGAAGGGCCGCACGCATCAGTAGCGTCACTCGGGGAGTCGGACAAGCTGGCACAGGAGACCGAGCGTCGACTTCTGTATTCGGAGACGGTCGAACAGGCTCGCGTCGCGGCCTTGCCCGTTCGTCCGTTTGCCGGGATGCCGATGGGGAGCACCGCCGAAAGCGCCGGCACGCAGAGGGTATTCATCGATGTCACCCGCTCCCTTCGACCTGATGCGGCCGGCACTGAGGCTTCTCGTATCCAGCGCCATATGGTCGAGCATCTTGCCCGGGATCCGGCGTTTGCTGTCGATTTTGTCGTCCACGAGCGCGGCGCCTATCGCCTCGTCCCGCGCAAGGAAGACGACGACCAGGCAGCGGCAGCGACCGCGGCGGAGCCGCCAAAACGCACCGGCAATATCCTGGGCGTCCTGATGGCGAGGCTGCGGCGCAGGAGCATCCCGACGCCGGCCGCAGACCAGGAGACAGCACCCATCCATGCCAACCCGTTCCGATCCGGCGACGTTTTCCTCTGCACGGCCGACTTTCAGGACGACATGGACTACGGCGGTCTCGGCCGCCTCGGCGCGGAAACGGGTGTGCGCGTCATCGGCGTCGTGCACGACGTGGCGCGCCTCGCCTTGCCGCATCTCGTTCCAGAACCGGCCGACAGGCTCCATCGGCATTGCGTCGAGATCGGCCATGCATCCGAATGCCTGATCGTGCCGTCGCAGTTCAGCGCCGAGAGCTATGATCGCCTCGTCGCGAAGCCGAACGACATCGACGTTCCGGTGCATGTCGCGCCGCTGCCGAACGTGCTGCGCGAGCGGGCGGACGAGGTCGCGGACAGTCCCGTCCCGGAGCTCGAGGGATGCCCCTTCGTTCTCTATCGCGCGCCGATCGAGGCACGCAAGAACCACATGCTCGCGTTGAATCTGTGGGACGAGTTGCGGGAGCGCCTGTCGCCGGAGGCGCTTCCCCTTCTGGTCCTGGCCGGCGACTGGGGCTGGGGTGTCGAGAGCGTGCAACGGCTGATCGAGAGCAATCGGCGGCTGCGGCCCCATGTGAGGGTCCTGCCCGGGCTTTCCGACGCCGAGGCGATCTGGCTGCAGCGCAATGCCCGGTTCTGCATCTTCCCCTCGCTGGTCGAGGATTCCGGCCATCTGGCGGCCGAAAGCCTCGCCTTCGGCACGCCGGTCGTCGTCTCGACCTGCCCCAGCCTGCTCGAGGCGACGGAAGGGCTGATGCCTTCTTTTCATCCGCACGATTTCCCGGGCTGGCTGCGCGAGCTGGAGCGGCTGATCGTCGACGACAGCCAACTCGCGGCCCTGCGCCAGGCGGCGCCGCGCTATCGCGGACCGGCCCGCGAGGCGTTTGTTGCCCGTATTCGCGAGGTCATCGCGACCCCGGCAGCTCGCCGGTCCGCGACGTGAAGCGCTGCCTCGTCCTCACGCCCTACCCGCTCAGGCAACCGGGCTGGGGCGGCCAGTTCCGTTCGGCGAGCATCGTCGAGGGATTGGCGGCCAGCGGATGGCAGGTGGCCCCCGTCGGGATCTATCATGGCGGTTTCTTTCCGCCGGACCAGCAGGGTCCGGACGACATCGCCCTGACCGACCCCGACGTCCAGAAGGCGATGCTCGATCACAATCTCTTCTTCGATCTGCTGTCGGCGCGCCACGCCGCGCGCAACGGCGACGTCGTGAGCCGCCTGCGCGCCTGCCTGCGGCGCGTCGAGCCGGACGTCGTGCTGCTCGAGCAGCCCTGGCTCTGGCTGGTCCTGCGGCAGGTGCTGGACGACGCGGGCGGAGCCGCCATCGTCTATTCGAGCCACAACATTGAATGGCGATTCCGTCCGGAGCTCTACCGGCTCGGCCTGCGCCGCCCCAGCTCCGAGGCGCTGGTCGCGCTGACCCGGGCGCTGGAGACGGAACTGTACCATCGCGCCGATCTCGTTCTTTCGATCTCGGACGTCGAGGCCGACGAGATCGCGCGCGAGGGCGCCAGGGAGGTGATCTACCTGCCGCCCGTCTCCGACCTGGCCGGCAAGCCGATCGCCACCGACGGCCGCTTCCCGGCCGAGGCGGCGGCGGCCGGTATTCGCTATGCCGCCATGATGGGCACCGCCTACTGGCCCAATGTCGAAGGCTTCTTCGAGGTCTTTCCCGACGGCCTGGGCTTCCTGCGCTGGAACGAGCGCCTCTGGGTCGGCGGACAGCTCGGCGATGCCCTCGCCGCCGACCGGCGCTACCGGGACTTCCAGTCGATCAACGACTCGCGCCTACGCCGCGTCGGCGTCGTTCCCGGCGAGGACAAGGCGAACTTCCTGTCCGGCGCCCACTGCGTGTTCGTGCCGGTGCGCCTGGGCGCCGGCGCCAAGCTCAAGACGGCCGACGCGCTGGCGAGCGGCCGCGCCGTCGTCAGCACGTCGCACGGCATCGAGGGCTACGGCCCGCTGGTCGCTTCGGCACTGGGCCACGGCGTCTACGTGGCGGACGCACCGCACGAGTTCCGTTCCCTGATCCGCCGCGCCCTGCGGGAAGGCCTGCCCGGCTGCAGCGAAGCCGTCCGCGCCGCGCTCGGTCAGGAGAGACTGACATCGACCCTCGGCGCGGCGTTCGACACGATGCTGCAAAAGCGCGGGTCCGAATCAACCACCGAGACGCGGATCGACAATCGAGTCCCCGATTGATAACGTCGGTCGGTCGACTCGTAACGCGGCTGGCACACCGATTTGCGACCAGAAGATGACAAATAGACCGGAACGCCTGGGGGCCCCGTACCCGCTGTATAGATGGCGTGAGAGATTTACAGTGATATGGCGGTCGGCGAACGGCGGCCGCGCTCCTCATTTCAGCCGCGAGCATGAGACCCTGATCCGGCAATGGGGCATGTTCAACGCCGAGTGGTATGCGAGAGGAGGACCAGCGGAAGTTTCCATCGCCCACTATCTCCGCCATGGCGCCGCCGAGAACAGGGATCCGCATCCGCTGTTCAGCACCCGCTTCTATCTCGAGCGGAATCCGGACGTCGCCGCATCGGGCGTCAACCCGCTCGTCCACTACTTGACCCGCGGCGCGTTCGAGGGGCGCGATCCGCATCCCCTGTTCAGCGCCCGCTTCTATCTCGGCCGGAATCCGGACGTGGCCCAGGCCGGCCTCAACCCGCTGGTCCACTATCTCGCCCACGGCGCCGCGCAAGGCCGGGATCCTCATCCCTGGTTCGATGGCGCCTACTACCGCAGCCGCACCCCCGACGCGGCCTCGCCCGCCATCAACCCGCTCTGGCACTATCTGAGCTGCGGCGTCTACAGCGCCGGCGATCCCCATCCCTGCTTCAGCAACCGCTTCTATCACGACCACAATCACGATGTGGCGGCGGGCGGCATCAATCCGCTGGTCCACTACCTGACGGTCGGCATCAGCGAGGGGCGGCTTCCCTGCCCCGACGGCGGCACGCATGCGACCCTGGAAGCAGCCAGGAGTCGGCCCCGGCCGGAACCGGCCTCGGCTCTCGCGCGACGGCAAAAGCGCGTCCTGCTGATCGACGGTTGCGCCTCGCGGCCGCAGTCCGCGGCCGACGCGCGGCTGACGACGATAATCGTCCGCGACCTGCATCTCCTCGGCTTCGAGGGGACCTTCCTGCCGGCCACGATGCAGATCGATCCATCCCGCAAGCAGGAGCTGACGGGTCTGGGCGCCCGCGTTGCCGAAGCGACGCCGGGCTGCGCCAGCGCGCGGGACTACCTGCTCTGCCACGGCTGTGACCATGGCATCTTCTACCTTCGCGATGTCGATGCCCCGGGCGCGCTGATCGAGGCCATCCGGGCGGCGTCGCCGGGTGCCACCATCATCCTCCATCCCTCGACGGAGCCTGCCGATCTTTCGGGCGCAGCGGGCGCGGACCTGATCGTTGCCGACAGCGAGGCCGCTGCCGCCAATCTGCGAACCCGCCTGCCCGACAGCCCCGTGAGCATCTTCGCGCCGCCAACCACGGAGGATGTCGCCGACGCGGCGGCCGACCTGCCGTCGCTCCTGTCGGTCCTGAACGATGCCAACCTGCTTCCGCTGGAGGCGTGGCGCGACTATTGCGCGACGGCGGCGCCGCGGCCCCTGCCGGCGCTCGCTCCGACGGCGACGGTCGATGTCTCGATCATCATCCCCGTCTTCAACCGCTGGCAGGCCACGAAGGCCTGCCTGAACTCGATCCTGCAGACGGCGGACGATCACGACATCGCCTTCGAGATCGTGCTGGCCGACGACAGCTCCAGCGACGAGACGCTCGACGCCGAGAAGCACTTCCCCGGCCTGAAGGTCCTGCGGTCGGACAGGAGCCGGGGCCTGGTCGAAGCCTGCAACAACGCGGCGAGGCAGGCGCGCGGCCGCTATCTCCTGTTCGTCGATCCCAACTCGATCGCGCTCGCGGGCTGGCTGGACAATCTCGTCAGGACGGCGGACCGGGACGACAGGGCCGCGATCGTCGGCTCCAAGGTGCTGGCGCCCGACGGCAGCGTCCGGGACGGCGGCTCGACGATCTTCCGCGACGGCACGATCCTCGACATCGGCCGGGGCGCCAGCCGTCATGTCGCTCTCATGAACGTCGAGCGGGAGGTGGACTCGGTTTCCAGCGTGTCGCTCCTGATCCGGCGGTCCTTCTGGGAAAAGGCCGGCGGGTTCGACGCACGCTACGGCGACATCGGCTGCATGGAAGCCGATCTCGGCATGACGGCGCGCCTGCTGGGGTTCCGCGTGCTCTACCAGCCGGCCTCGGAGATCGTCTCGTTCGGCCGCTCGTCCGGCCACACGTCCCTTCTCGTCGACAAGTGGCGCAAGGCATTGGCGGAGGGACATTCGCCGCCGGTCGAGTGGCCCTCGGCCATGAGCGGCGCGGAGCGTGCCCGCGCGGCGGGGACCGGACGCAAGGCGAAGCCCGGCGCCTGCAACGTCCTCTATTTCAGCCCCGTCCCGTCCCATCCCGTGAGCCACGGCAACCGGGCGTCGATCTACCGCTTCGCGCGCTGGATGCAGCAGGCCGGGCATCGCGTCCATTTCGCGCTGCTCGGCAGCAGCGACTACTCGGTCGCCGACGCCCGCGAGATGGCGGCCAACTGGGACACGCTCGACATCATCCCCTTCGGCAAGCCGCCGATGCCGAGCGGCGCCGACGTGCCGTTCGACGGCGCCTACGAGGAAGGGCTGGGCGAGCGCATCAGGGCGCTGTGCTTCAAGCACGATATCGACGTCGTGATCTGCTCCTACATCTTCCAGTCGAGGCTGCTCGAGTTCGTCCCCTCCTATATCGTCAAGGTGATCGACACCCACGACAAGATGGGCGATCGCTACGACATGCTGCGCGCCAACGGCCTGCCGCTCGAGTTCTTCTCCTGCACGCCCGAGGAGGAAGGCGCCTATCTCGCGCGTGCCGACATCGTGCTCGCGCGACGGGCCGAGGAGGCGCGCTACTTCGACCGGGTCTCGGGCCGCCGCAGCGCCTTGGTCATTCCCCACTTCGAGCCGGCCAGGTTCGTCGACAGGAACCGGGAAAGCGTGCGGCACGTGGGCCTCGTCGCCAGCGCCAACAACATCAACCTCAAGATGGCCCACGATTGCATAGCCGCCATCGAGGCGAGGCTGGGCGGCAGGCGCTGCCCCTTCGTCCTGCACGTCGCGGGCGAGGTGAAGGCGATCGTCGACCGGCTGCCGGAAGAGCAGCAGCCGCTGTTCGGCCGCCCCTGGGTCGAGATGGCGGGCTTCGTCGAGGATATCGGCGCGTTCTACGCCGGCATGGACCTCGTCCTGTCGCCCGTGACGGTGGGCACCGGCATCAACGTCAAGACCGTGCAGGCGATGGCCTTCGGCATGCCGCTGCTGACGACCAAATGCGGCTCGAAGGGGATCGAGTCGGGCGATCCCCGGCATGCGCACGAGGGCATGGCCGACCTCGTGGCGAGCCTGTTCGAGATCGTCGAGACGCCGTCCGAGCTAAGCCGCCTGGCCGAGGTCAGCCGCGCCACCTATTCCAGGTTCCACGACGAAGCTGAAGCGAACATGCGGTCGATCTTCCTGCACGAGAAGCTTCAGCGGCTCCCACTGTGACTAGAAAATGTCCGTCTTGTCTCGATGCAAGACGCGCAAGTGCAGGTGATCCCAGGGTCCGAGAAAAAGAAACTTGAAGTTTAGATGTGGAACCGTGCCGATCCACTCTGCGAAGGCTCTGCCCTCGCCGACTCCATAGTCATGGGTCCAGTCGTCGAACACGAGGATCGATCCATGCGTTAAACGCTTGGACAGGAACTCCAGGCATTCCTTGGCAGGTTCGTAAATATCGCAATCGATACGGGCAAATGCCACATCGCCAACAGCCTTCGCCTCTTTGCGAACCAGCGAATCTTTGAAATACCCTTCGATCAGCTTAATTCGCGGCCGCTCGGCAATATTCAAATTTCTCTCGACCTCGGCTCGCGATGCGGCATACATGCCTTCCTTCCAGAAAGACACATCGAACCGATCATGAGGCTTGGACAAGCCTTTGAAGCTGTCGAACCCGTAAATGGCTCGATCGGTCAGGCCGGCGCTCTCGGTCATCCTGAACAGACGATCGATCCAGGCTCCCTGATAGATTCCGAACTCCACGAAGGAGCCAGCCACTCCTTTTGCCGCCTGATCGTCGATCAGGCGTTGAACAAATTCGGCCTCTGTTTGCAGCAAAGCATTAAAGCAACGCTGAAAGAATTCGTCATTCTCTGGATAGATCGACGCGAGCTTAACATTCCGCAAATCTCGCGGCATCCCCTTGCCGAAGAATCGCTCGGACATCTGCCGATATTCTTCGTTCGATTGGGCATCGATGTCTGGTAGTGAAGTCACGGATGGGGCGTGTCGTCGCTCCGCCTCGAGAGAGGGTGATTTGACCAGCGAATATCCGGCTTTGTTAAAAGTCCACTGAACTAGTTTCTTCATTTCGTCTTGTAGCCTGTCGGACTTCGGCGCGCTTCCGTACGGTGTTGAGAAATTATGGAGATCGATCTCGCGCTCCGCAATGGTTCAATCTACTTAACTCCCGACGACAACAAGCCAATTTGGCGGTAGTGGCCCAATCTAGACGAGTGGAGATAAAAGCCGTTAACTTTCATGGACATCTGATTCTTGAGGATACACGCCTCGCCATCGAAGTCGGCGAACACATAGCCCAATGGCTCAAGGATATCGAAAACAGCGGGATCGCGATTTGCGCCCTCCAGTAAAATGAGCGGTGTGTGCGCTTTCAAGGTCGCCCTTCCCCCATCTAGAACCGCAGCTTCATGTCCTTCTACATCCATCTTGATCGCAACGATCTTGTCGACGGCGACGCCGTAGTTTTGTCGAAGGGCATCGTCCAGACGCATCACCGACCAGTTGCACTCGGCAAAGCGTAGTTGCGGATCCGGCACGCCTTGGCAATATTGGAGCGCATAGTCGACGAGGTTCTCCTGGGCAACCCAGGCGATAGTCTTCGCGAAGTTCGCAGATGTCAGGCCGCTTATCACGGCATCATTTACGACGGGAACCAGGAATTTCAGGTCCGCGGCCTTTGCCGCAAGTCCGACTGGCACAAAATCGAACGCGTCCTTTCGCAACTCGCGGAGCCGCTCCAGGCACTTGTGGTGCATCGGATTTGGCTCGAATGACAGGATCTGGGCCTTTGATCCACTTGCGAGGATGGAACCGACACTGTTGCCATTATTGGCCCCGATATCGAGTATGGTTTCACTTGGATTCTGGAAGAACCTGAAAATACGAAACTCAACTTCGTGCATCTCATTCGCCGCAAGCATCCGGGGGATCCAGTCCGGGTCGCTATCCGGCTTGAGGTCGTCGAACGAGACCTCCACGGTCGGGCCACGCTCGCCGTAGAGAAAGTACCTGAAAGCCACGTCAACAAAGGAGCGTCGAAGGGCTGCTGCTCTCTTCAGCCTCTCGATCTCTCTCCGATCGTCGTCCGTCGAGACGACATATCCGAACCGCTTCAGCACCTGGTCAATGCTGGCTTTCATCATCTTCTTGTCGTGCCCAAAAAAAGGCACCCCCTCAGAAGGTTGCTACGCCTGCATTGAAGTACTCAGTGTATCTGGCTCTGGCGGGTTAGGCTCCAACAACTTTCCGTGTTCGGATGAAGTCGAGCAGGTTGCCCCCCTCGAAAAGGTGAGGCGTCAGGCCGGCTGCCTGCGCGGCCTCGATATCCGACGGCTTGTCGCCGATCAGATGGCTTCTCGACATGTCGACGTCCCACGAGTCGCAAAGGTCGGTGATCATGCCGCAGGCCGGCTTGCGCCAGTCGGACCGCCGCCGGTAGGCGGCGACTCTGCCCTCCGGGTGGAACGGGCAGTACCGGATGTCGTCGATATGCGCTCCATGCCGGCGCAGTTCGAGCTGCATCCAGTCGTGGAGCGTGGCGATGGCGGTCTCCGGATAGTGGCCATGGGCGACGCCCGCCTGATTGGTCACCAGGAACACGAGGTAACCCGCTTCGTTCAGCGCGCGCACGGCCTCGATCGCCCCGTCGATCCAGCGGAAGCGCTCGATCTGTCCGACATAGCCATCGTCGAAATTGAGAACGCCATCCCGGTCCAGGAACACCGCCGGCCGGCGCATCCGCCTCGGGATCTCCCGCTGCGCCTCCTCATAGGAGCTCGGGACGCCGATATCGATGAAGAAGCCCGAATGAATCGTCGCCGCCACGGCACGTGTCCGGCAAAGCGCCGGCATGATGTCGGCCTCCAGCGAGCACTTCGGCGCGAGGTGCGAAAAGATCTCGCGACGGAAAAAGTAGACGCCGGCACTGATGAGCGCCTCTTTTGCGCCGGCCGAGCGCTCGGCGAAGGAGACGATGCGTCCCTCCTCCACCCGCACTGTCCCGTAGCGGTCGGGATTCTCGAGGCGACGCAATGCGAGCGAGGCAACGACTTCCGGCGCTCCGGCCACGATCGGTGCCGCCGCCAGCAGGTTCATGTCGATCCACGAATCGCCGTTCAACAGCAGGAAGCTCTCGGCCGCAATATCTCGCGCATTGTAGAGTCCGCCCCCTGTTCCGGCCGGCTCCGGTTCGATGATCGTGGACAGGGTGAATCCGAAGCGCCCGGCAATCGGATTGTGGCGTGCATAATCGACGATCTGCGGCGCCTGGTGCGACGCCAGCAGCACGACATCACGGAAGTGGTGGCGCCCCAGCTCGAACAGCAACACGTCCAGAAAAGGCCGTGAGCCGACCTCGAGCAGTGGCTTGGGCGTTGCCGCCGTCAGGGGGCCGAGACGAGTGCCCAGGCCGCCACAGAGAATCATCGCCTGAGTCAGCACGACAGAATTCTCTCCTCCTGCTCATGCAATCTGCCAATCAAGCCCGCGCACTCATCGATGATGAACACGAAAATAAATGCGTGCACTGCACTGGCCGATCCATTCGAATCTGAGATGCGGGACGGTCTTCACCCAGTCGATGAAAGCCTTGCTCTCGCCCTTTTGCGAAGCATAGGGCCAATCATCGAATACCAGTATCGCCCCATCTGCCAGGCGATCGGACAAAAAGGCCAGGCAATCGCGGGCCGGCTCGTAGATATCGACATCGATCCGTGCATAGGCGACAGGGCGGATCGCCTGTGCCTCCGGCCCCTTGAGGCTGTCATTGAGCCAGCCTTTGATGAGGGACAGATGCGGGCGTTCCGAGAGGCGCAGATTTGCGGCGGCGATCTCGAAAGTCGTCTTGAACTGCCCTTCCTGCCAGCCCTCGTAGTCGTGCTCCGTCGACGGTCTGGACAGCCCCTCGAAGCTGTCGAACCCGTAGAAGCGGCGCCTTGCGCCGAGACTTTCCACCTTGTCGAGGAGCTTGCCCAGCATGAATCCCTTGAATACGCCGAACTCGACGATGCTGCCGTCGATGCCACGTGCAAGCAGGTCCTCGATCAGGCCTTCCTCGACGCTGACAAAGACCTTGTCGAGGTATCGATTGTGCAAGTCGCCTGTCGGCGTGCCCAATGACCACGAGGTATGAAGAAAATGAGTTGGTACCGCGCAGGCATGGCCCAAGATCGCGGCGATATCGCGGTTGTACTCCCGGACATGCGGCCAGAGCTGGCCTTCGTACCGCTCCGCCTCCCGATCCTTCACCAGCTCGTCCAGGGCAGCGAGCGCGGCCGAATTTCCCGCGAGGAGTGCGCGCAACTTCTCCTCTGCTTCAGTTTCCTTGGTCATTGTTCCATCTCCGCTACCTCGACCCGAGCGCCATCGTGGCGAATAGCCATGGTTCCCGAGATCAACGAAACGACCAGATCGATATCGAGTGGAATCAGTTCGCTGGTATAGTTTCTACCGCGCCGCGGCGCTGAAAGTGCCTCGGCGAGGTTGGGTGGATCGACCAGCTCGACGTTCGGGTGGCTCGAAAAGGCGTGCCACTGGGCTTCGACGGATTGAACACCGCATTTGACGCAAATAACATCCTTGCCGACCAGAGCGGCCTCCGAGACGATCGACGACAAGCCGTTCGAGATGACGGTGGCATGGCGGGCGATCACTTCGGCCGAGTTGGCGGTCGCTGGAATCTCCTCGCATCCCGCATCGAGAAGGATAGACCTTAGCCCGTCCGTTCCAGAAAAGGCCGGCAGCTTGAAGCGGATGCCGGGCCGTAGAAGCCCCCCAAACACGCTTCGGAAGACTTCCGGTTCGCGCTGACTGAACGTCGCCACGTCCGTTGGCATGAAAACGGCGCCGGATGCGGTGTCAGTCGCTTTGGCAGCGCCGATCAGCTTGGGCCATCCGACGACGTGCACCGGCGTCCAGCGGCGAAGATACCAGAAACGTTCATCCGGAGCGAGAACCGCCGTCAA
Organism: Enhydrobacter sp.; assembly: GCF_030246845.1. Classification (NCBI taxonomy): domain Bacteria; kingdom Pseudomonadati; phylum Pseudomonadota; class Alphaproteobacteria; order Hyphomicrobiales; genus Enhydrobacter; species Enhydrobacter sp. The sequence goes on along the minus strand of NZ_CP126889.1, from coordinate 4,660,978 downwards.
CTCGCGCAGAGACACGACCTCTTCGTCATAAAAAGGATGCGTGAGATCGTGGGGAAAAAGAAAGCTGCGCGCAGGGTCGAAAAAGTTGATCGCGTCCGTCAGGTTGAGGACGTCGGACGAGAGATTGTAGTGGCGCGAGAAGAATCCGCGACCGGTGCTGGGATGCTGCGAGCTCAGGAGGACGACCTCGCGGCCATCGGTGGGAGGGCGGTAATGCTCTCGCCAGCCGGCGTCGTACATGTCGATGCGCGTGCAGGGAATGTCGCGCGCGACAAGCACGTCGCACAACGGGTCCAGCGAGAACTCGCTGCTGTAGCCGACAGCCACGACCTGCGGACGATTTTTCATGTCAGACCGTCCAGCGCTGGCGATCATTGGCGGAATGCAGCGCCAGGAACCAGTAGATCTGCCCCTGCTTCGTCACCGAACCGCCGTAGCGAGCGCGGTCGTCGAGATCGAAGGGCGACGGCTCGAAGGGGATGCCCCGACTCCAGGCCGCCATCTCCACCGCGGCCGAAGTGCGGGTGAGTGCCGCCCATGTCACATATTGGAAGCCGGCCGTATGCAGGGCGTACCTGATCGCGACCTCGTCCGCCTTGCGCGGATCCAGTCCGAAGCCGGGCGAGGCGTCGCCGTAGGGCCGCGCGTCGAGCCGGAAGCCCTGCGACGCGCGGCCGAAGGCCGAGGCCTCGAAATTGTAAAGCGCATAATGGAACGGCTTGCCGCCGTGCCGTACCGAGGTCGTCCCGCTGACGAGAACGAAACGCAGCGGCGTCCGGCCGGGCTCCAACCGCCTCTTGAAGCGAATATCGCTGTCGCGCTCCGTCAGCGGCCGGCCGTCGAGCGTGATCTGCCGCGGCGCGCTGTCCGGGTGGACGAGGCGGAAGGAGATTTCGGCCTCGACCGGCTCGGGAAAGAACGAGTGGACATCCACGCTGCAGGTGCCGTCCTCGGAGACGCACCATGCCCAGGTATGCTTGCGGTCGGTCGCAAGCTCGGTGAGGTTCTCGCCCGGCGCCACGGTGATCAGCCGGTCGGCGTCGCAGTGCCAGGGCAGAATGGCCAGGCGATGGCCGGCATAGGCCAGCCGCATCAGCGCCTCCGGGTCGCTCAGCAGCGCCCAGGCTTTGGCGAGGTCGGTCGTCAGGTAGCCGCCCCCTGTCTCGCCGCTCGGCTCGTTCTGGCCGAGCGTCGCCCGCAGCTCGGCCGCGAACGGGCCGTCGATCCCGATCGGAACGTCGGCCGCGATCCGTCGCAGCAGCCGCACCGGCACCGAGCGCGCGACCTCCATCTCGCCCAGAATGCCTGGTTTCAGGCTCATCCCTCAGCGCGCCCGGCAGAGAAGATGATGGAACCGGGTGTTGGCGTGCGGGTTCAGCGCCGCCGGATAAGGCGACGTCACCTCGACATCGAACCATTCGCCGAGACGCGCCGCCTCGCGATCGACCTGGGGATAATGGGCGCGATAGTGGGCGCCCAGTGCCTCGGACCAGGCATCGACATCGACGTCCACGGTTCGGCCGAACTGCGACTTGACGAACAGCAACCGGCCCGGCGCCAGAGCCTGCGCGATCCGGCGATAGATCTGCCGGCGCTCCTCGACCGCGGGGATGGAGTTGATGAGACCGGCGAGGATCACGACGTCGAAGCCCGGCCGGGGCGTGTAGTCGACGGCGTCGGCCACCTCGGTCGTCAGCCTCTCGTCCTTTATCGCCTGGTCCAGATAGGAGGCGACCAGCTCGACGCCGTGCGCGGTGACGCCGAATTTCTGCACCAGCGTGTTCAGCATGACGCACTGGCCGCAGCCGATCTCGAGCACGCGCGCGCCGGCGCGGCAGAACGGCGCCAGCGCCGCCAGGTCGTAGTCGAGATGCTCGGCATGGAAGCGCGTCGCCGTCGCACCCGTCTTCGAGGCGCGCTCGTGCCAGAAGGAAATGATCCTGGATCGGTCGGGGTCGGTCACGATATGGGTTTCCAGTCCCGCCTCGCCTTCGCCATCCAGGCCTCCGCGCGGCGGAAATCCTCGGGCGTGTCGATTTCCGTGGCGTCGATCTCCAGATAGGGCATCGGCAAGAAGGGCTCGAGCATCTGATAGACGTGATTGCGGCCGAGACCAAGGGCGTTCGCCTTGTGGATGAGATCGACCTCGCCGCGGAACAGGCCCGACCATTCGAGCGTCGTAGCCTTCGTCGCCTCGCGCGTGAAACCATGGACCAGGCCGTTCCGTCCGTCGATCAGGGCGCACACGGGCTCGCTGGAGAGGGTCGCCAGCGGCGACAGGACGCCCAGCCGGTTGCCGGACGCCGCCATGAGCTCGGCGAGCGAGCGCGGATGGACCAGCAGGTCGCCGTCGATCGAGAGCACCTGCGCGCCGGGCGGCAGGCCGCGCGCCGCCAGCGAGATCGAGGCCGCCGTGCCGGTTTCCCGGTAGTCGTGATTGAAGACGAACAGCACGTCGCGCCGGATCGCGCGGACGGCGTCGATCAGCCGGCGCGCGTCGTAGCCGACGACGATCCGCACGTCCGGGTGATGGGCCAGCAGGTCGAGATGCCAGGCGATCAGCGGCCGGCCGCCGATCATCGCCAGCGCCTTGGTGGTGCCGAGGCCCAGCCGGCTGCCGCGTCCGGCGCAGGAGATCACAACTGAGAGAGGAAGGCGCATAGCGTTCCGGGATCGAAGGCGACGTGGGTGGCGGCATCGAACAGGCTGTCGGCCGGCATGTGGACGCCGCCATAGGCCACGCTCACCTCGGCCGCCTCGAACATGCCGAGATCGTTGTGCCCCTCGCCGACCGCGCAGAGCCGCCGGCCGGCGAAGCGCGCGGCGGCGACCCGCTTGTCCAGGATCTCGACGAAGCGGTCGACCCGGCCGTCGGCCACGGTCACCCGCGAGGTGACCATTGGCACGGGGATCCGCTCGCGCAACCGGACGAGCCAGGCATCGAGGTTGCCCGTCACGATCGTGGCGCGGTCGCGCCGGGCGTGGAGGAAGTCGAGGATCGTGGGATCGATCTCGACGCCCGCGACCACGCGCTGGACCTCCTCGACCGGGAACCGGCCGAGGATTTCCACCCGCTGCCGCAGGCTCGATTCGAACGGGATGTCGCCTGCGATCGTGCGCCGGGTCAGCGCCGCGATCTCCTCGTCGACGCCGAAATGCGCGGCGATGCGCGGCAGCAGCTCCTCGCGCGTCACCGTCCCGTCGAGATCGAAAAGAAACATCTCGACAGGACCGGGATGGCTCGCCATCAGGCGTGGCGCCGTCCCGTCTGTCGGAGTGTCCTGGTCCATCGCTCCCGGCTCGCCCATGTCCATTGCAGGGCGACTGCATATCAAGCGATGTCAAAATGCTGCAACAAAAATTGCGCGCGAAAATCGCACATCATCCGCCGATGCAATCACATCGAGATGAGGAAGTGAGGCGGATGGCGTGCCGGAGTGGTCAAAGAAGAAAAACCGGTGCGCCATGCTTCAAAGATAACCCATAGCCGCGAACCATACTATTTGTTCAAGGACTGCAACTATAGTGCAGCTTCCAAATCGGCCCTTCTGGCCGGGTAAGCTCACCGCGTGGCAGTCATATTCGGCGCCACCAGTCCTGGCGGCGTTTTGTGCCAGGCGTCTCCTGCCATGGCCCCAGGCGCCGACCGGCGCCAACCAGGTCTGGTCGTACGACTTCGGGTTCGGCTGGTGCGCCAACGGCCAGCAGCCTCAGGTGCCTGACCGTCACCGACGAATGGACCAAGGAGGGGCTGGCGATCGAGGTCGGCGCCGCCACTACAACGAGGTTCGCCCGGCTCCGGCCCGTTGCAGCACCGTCCTTGAAGGGACAACACAAGGAGCCGGAGACGCCAGCGCTCTCAAGTTAACCGTGGTCCGAAGAATCAGGGCAGGTCACCCTATGCAAGCGGTACTCGTCACTTCGAGACAATGTCAGGCATGACCGACTGACCTCGCCGGCAGCACGTAAATAGGTCAGACCAACGAACTAAAATAGCGGAAAGCTCCCATTCGGCTTTGCTATTGTAATTCCATGATCAGACGCATCTCTGTAGTCGGATTAGGATATGTTGGCCTGCCGGTCGCAACGACGTTCGCCCAGGCTGGCATGCCCGTTGTGAGCTTTGACATCGATGCGCGCCGCATTGCCGAACTCTCGAAAGGCCATGACCGAACAGGAGAAGTCGAACCGGATAGACTCGTCACCAAGAACCTGCACTTCACCGAAAAGATTGAAGATTTGCGGAGTGCCGACTTCCATATCGTGACCGTGCCCACTCCAATTAACGCTAGTAAACAACCAAACTTGGGCCCATTGCAGAGAGCTTCCGCAATGATCGGCTCCATACTGAAGAAGGACGATATCGTTGTGTACGAGTCGACCGTATATCCTGGTGTCACAGAAGAAGTATGCATTCCCATCTTGGAGGAAATCTCAGACCTCAGGTGGAAGGCTGGGTTCAACGTCGGCTACTCGCCGGAGCGCATCAATCCTGGGGACAAGGACCGGCGCTTTGACAATATCCTGAAGATCGTCTCAGCAGACACGCCTGAAACGCTGGAAATCGTCGACGCCGTATACCGAAGCGTGGTGAGCGCCGGCACTCATCGCGCGCCGTCGATCCGGGTCGCCGAGTTCGCCAAGGTCCTGGAGAACACCCAACGCGATATCAATATCGCCCTGATCAACGAGGTCGCACTGATATGCGACCGCCTCAACATGGATACCCAGGACGTGCTGGCGGCGGCCGGCACAAAGTGGAATTTCCTGCCCTTCCGGCCAGGCCTGGTGGGCGGCCACTGTATTGGTGTCGACCCGTTCTACATTGCCCATAAGGCCGAGGAGGTCGGCTACCATCCACACGTCATCCATTCCGGCCGTCGGGTGAATGATGGCATGGGCAAATACATCGCCAACCGGGTGGCACGCAGCATTATACGTCGCGGCGGCAACGGTGACCCGATCGTCACGGTGCTAGGTGTGACCTTCAAGGAGAACGTGCCCGACATTCGCAATACGCGCGTGGTCGACATCGTCCGCGAGCTGGAGGATTTCGGCATCACCGTCCAACTGCACGATCCGATGGCCGACGGCGATCTGCTGGAGGAGGAATTCAACCTCAGGCTGACGCCCAGCGATGCCCTCAAACCCGCCGATTCGGTCGTTCTGGCGGTGGCCCACCGGCGCTACCGGGAGGGCGGCTGGGCACTCGTGAAGCCCCTGCTCAAGCCAGCCGGCGGCTTCGTGGCGGACGTGCCTGCCCTGCTCGACCGTTCCTCCACACCGTCCGGCATCACCCTCTGGCGTCTCTGACAAACCAGACAGCGGCCATCGCTCGCCTCCTCGTGCTGCTGCTCCGAGGACGATAGCCAGCGCCGACCCAGGCATCGAGGTCATCATCCGCGGTCCAACGGCAATCAGTTGGTGTAGTAGTCGCGATACTTCGAATTGCAGGATCCATGGTCGCCGTAGCCGTACTGCAAATGCCGCCGCACATCGACCTGCGTCAGCACGATACCGACATGCTTGCGCAGATCGCGCATCTGCTTCAGCGCGTTGACGGCGAGTTCGCGGCTCGTCTGCTCCCAACGGACAACAAAGACGACGTAGTCGGCGAGCTGGGCCGTGACGAGGGCATCGGAAACCGTTATGAGCGGCGGCGTGTCGAGGATGACGAGATCGAACTGCGTGGCAAGGCCCTCTACGAAGGTTCGCATGATGTTGGAGTTGAGGATCTCTGCCGAGTTCGGCGTGTTGCGTTTGGCCGGGACATAATAGAGTCTGCTGCTTTCCTCCCGTCCCAAGGTCTGATCCAGCGTCTTGCTGCCTGCGAGATATTCGTCGATCGTGCCGTTCGTCTCAGACACACCAAGCGACGAGACGACGGACGCTCTTCTGAGGTCGCAATCGATGATAACGATCCGCTTGGCCGGATTCGATCGCGCCATCAGACCGGCGAGCGAGCAGGCGAAGGTCGACTTTCCTTCGCCTGGCAGGGATGACGTAACCAAAATGACTCTCGGTGGATTGTCCAGCGAACCGAGTGTAATCGCAGTAAAGGCCGATCTCAGAGCTTCGGCGTAGGCCGACGTCGGGTTCTCGATGGCAAAGCGCGCTGGCATCAACTGCCCCAGCTTCCTTCGGGCCAGGCGCGGGATCATCCCGACGAGGGGTCGCCCGGTCAGGCGCTCTATCTGATCGCCGCTCCGGAAGCCGTCATCCAATCGTTCCAACACCCCAATTGCAACAACTCCAATGCCGAGGCCGACAAGCGCCGCCAGAATCATGGTCAGCCCATAGCGCGGAGACACCGGGCCCGTCGACACCGAGGATGGTGACAGGATGCGAGCGTCCGGCTCCTGAATGTGCCGCTGCTCGCGCAGTTCCTTGAAACGCTTCAGGAAGTCCTCGTAGATGTCCCGCGTCGCTTGTGCTTCTCGCTGAAGCTCACGGAGTTCGACTTCCTTCCGTCCTGCCCCTCCCGCCTGCTCCTCTAGTCGCGAAACCTGCTCCTGAAGCTTGGCCTCCTTGGCCCGCGCCGCCTCGGCATCTCCCTTTACGCTCGCTATGATCTTCGCAACTTCAGTGGCAATGAACGCCTCGATCTGCTTTTGCTCGGAACGGGCCTGTACGACGCTCGGATAGCTGTCGCCGTATCTCTTGACGAGTTCGGCGATCCGTCGGCCAACCTCGGCCTCCTGCGCACGCAGCGACGAAATTGTGGGACTGACCATCACCTCCGTAACGGCACCCAGGGTGGCCGGATTGTGAGCCGCCTGCTGAAGGGCTACGAGTCGCGACTCTCGGTCGGCTCGATAGGCGCGCGCCTGGATCAGCTGCGTGTTCAGCTCTGAAAGCGATTGCGAAACGACGGTCGAGTCCTTGCCGATCGTCAATCCAGATTTCTCGCGATACGCCGCCACCGCCCGCTCCGCCGCTTCCACCTTCCGCTTCAGATCCTCCAGACGGTCGTTGAAGAATTCCGTCGCCCGTGTGTTCGCATCCAGCTTGGCCTGGAGCTGATCGACGACGTAAAAATCCGTGATCGTTTTGACGATCTGTTGTGCCTTGGCCGGGACCGCGGAATCGAGCGACACGGTGATGACATAAGAACGGCCGCGTACCCCGACCCGGATCTTTGACTCCAACGACTCGATGGCGCGCGCTCTCGGGCTGTGGTCGATCGTCTGCGCGACATGCCCTGTGTCGGCATTGAAACCGAGCCAGCGTTCATAGATCGCGCGCGCCTTCCCTAAAACGAGACCGAGAACGCTCACCGGTTGGGCACCGTACTCGGGGTCCTGGTCCAGTCTCAGCTTGTCGACGACGCGACCGAGCAGACTGGTCGAGCGCAGGACCTCGATCTCGGTCTCCACTATTGGGATATCCAACGTGAGAGCACTGACCACGTCAGGCGTGTTCGTGACCTTTTCCTTACGGATATCGAGCATGACGAGGGCCGTCGCGCGATACTGCGGCGTTAGCTGCGCCAGAACCAGGCCAGCCAACAGACAGACCAGCGCCGTCACGCCCGCAAGATGCCACTTCCGCCGATTGAGCAGGTGCAGGAGCGCGCGCACATCATCGTAGCTGGGCGTCCGCGGCGGCACGCCCGGCCTGTCACTACCGGAGGTCCCGACCCTGCTGGATGACAGGTCACGCGGCAAGAGTCCCCGCTTGTTCAACGGCCGACAGAAAGAGTGACCAATTCAACATCCTCGGCCCAAGGACTTGCAAGTCCTAATGCTGCTCCGAAGGAGCCGCGTCTCCATGGGCACGCGCTTCCGAAACGTGAGGACGACCGAGGGTTCCGGCCAATCCCGTCCAAAACGGCAGCTCCTCCTGAACGGCACGGCGATTCGATCGCTCGGCCCCGCCGAAGGTACCGCTGAAACGACCCGACAGAGCCGCCAACGCCTGTTGAGCGGCCAAAGAAGCCATTGCCGCCGCTGGTGCTGCCGATGGAAGCGTTGGGGGCGACGGCCGTGAAGGCGCCACATATTCTGGCACAACTCTCCGCAGAATCCTGAGGGCGTCGCCTTCCTGTCCGCAGAAGCATGCCTGTTCCAGCGCATCGAAGACCAAGAAAAATGCCGGCAAATCAAGAGGCGCCCGTGGACTGGCAACATTGACGCGCGGTACGGCGGTGGGCTCGATCCGTTCCCCGGCATGGAACAGTTCCTCGAATAGCTTTTCACCCGGCCGCAAACCCGTGAACTTGATCGCCACATCCTTGCCCGGCTCAAGGCCGGCCAGTCGGATCATCTGGCGTGCGAGGTCAGCGATCTTCACAGGGCTGCCCATGTCGAGGACGAACACCTGCCCCACCGGGGCGGTGTCCACGACCCCCAGTGCCGAAGCCTGCAGCACGAGTTGGACTGCTTCCCGGATAGTCATGAAGTAGCGTTCGATGTCGGGATGTGTCACCGTAAGCGGACCGCCCGCGTTCAACTGCCGCTCGAACAAGGGAACGACCGAGCCACTCGAACCCAGGACGTTGCCAAACCGCACCACTACGAGGCGCGTTGCCGCGGACCGCCCGGCATGCGCGAGCGCCATTGCCTGGCAATAGCCTTCAGCGCACCGCTTGCTGGCGCCCATTACGTTCGTGGGGTTGACCGCCTTGTCGGTCGAGATCAGCACCATCGCCCGACAACCGACCGCGACAGCTGCGTCGCAGACGCGGCGCGTGCCGATCGCGTTGGTCCAGATGGCCACAACCGGATTGCTCTCGGCCAGCGGGACATGCTTCAGCGCCGCGGCATGGAACACGATGTCGGGCCTGAAGGATGCGAAGCAACCCTCGACCAGGAGGCGATGCCGTACGTCGATAACGCGGGCCGCCCGTTCGATTGCCGGCCACTGCTCTGCAATTTCGGTATCGATCGCGTAGAGATTGAATTCGGAAGCGTCGACAAGGCAGATGGCTGCCGGACCGATGGAGCATACCTGCCGCACGATCTCCGAGCCGATCGATCCGCCGGCGCCAGTCACCAGCACGCGATGGCCGGCGATAAGCCGATGCACGGGCCTTGAATCGAGCACGATCTGCGGCCGCCCGAGCAGGTCCTCGACCGAGATCGGCTGCAGTTCGGGCGTGTCAGCGGTGCCTGGTCGGAATCGGGTCGGATCCGGCGCCCGCGCCACCGTCAGGCCCAGCCGGTTTGCGCTCGCGACGAGCGCACTGAGCTGAGCGGAGGGGAGCGTTCGGTCGACCACGACAAGCTTGCGAGGCCGGTCGCCTGCGTCCTTGAATTTCTCGACCACCTGCTCCACGTCGGCGATCCCGCCGAGGACTCGCACGCCGCCCAGAAGGCCGCCGTCCACGCCGTCATCGAGCACGCCGACAGGATAGTACTCGGAAGTTCGATCTAGGCTCAGGAGCAGGATCTTGGCATCGACGCCGCCGCCAACGATCAGGATCGGAACCTGTCCCGGCGCCATGGGTCGACGCACAAAGATCAGATGGCCCTCGCGGAACAGCCGGTAACCGATCCGCGAGCCCGCCATCAATAGCAGCAACACCATCCAGACGAGGACGATCGAGGTCCTCGGAATGAGATACAGACGGTTCGCGATGAAGCAGATTGGCATGTAGATCAGGACCGCCAGGGTCACCGCCTTGACGATGTTGTTCAGGTCCGCGGTCGACGCGTGACGCCAGCTCGTCCGATAGGTCCCCAGGATCAGCAGGCTGACCCCGGCCGCCGCGACGAAGGGAATGATCGCGCCAAAAACGAGATTGTAGTCGTCTAGCCCCTTGAAAGCGCCAACGAGCCTGTAGTTGTCAGGTCCCTGAAAAGTGCCAAGGCGGAGGATCAGCGCCCCATACATCGCCAGCCCAGCCATGACCATGTCATAGGCAAGAGCCGTCAGCCGCATGTGCTTCACGTTGGCGATGCCAGCCATAACCATAGATTCCCCTTCTATGGCGCCGTGCTTGCAGTGACTGGATGAAACCCACGCGACACACCCGCGCCGCAGCACACGCATGCTTGGCGCGGGAAACAACCCACCGATCGGCAGCATAAGCTGATGGTTTAACTCGGGCAACCGACGATCGCAGCGATGGCTTCTTTGAGAATGAGACTTCGTACGAGGCACTTGCCGACGAGGAGACTGCTGGCAGGCGACGGCCGCACCCAAAGTGTGGTGGTCGGCGAGGGGCGCGATCCCCAAAATGCACCGCCGGGCAAACCCCAGGATGCAGCACCGAAGGTAGCTCGTGGCAATCCCGGTAGCGCCGTAGTAGCGCCGTATAGGAAAGTCCGAGCTGCGGAGACTGACATCCTCGATCTTCTGTTCTTCGGATGGGCGAGACGCAGTGAGCGAAGCAGTCGCCGAGATGACTTCGTTCGATGAGTTTCGATGGCATCCTTGGGGATGCCGGACTCAGGCGCCCGCGTTCATGCTCCTATCGACTGTCGACGGAAGATGCGCGCTGGCGTTCTACGGGCATGCTGGCTACCGCCATGCTGGCGATGCCGCCTCATAACAGTTGATCACTCCGTTCGAATGGCCGATGGTGGTCCAAATTCCTTTTCCGCGAACGGTCACGCCGCTAGCTTCGTCTCGAAGTATATCTGGACGGTCCCGGCATCGGTGAAACGGCAAGCACTCCAGCTAGGCTTGATGTTGGCTGCACTGCAGTTCGCAGGCGATGTATGTCGTGCGCAAAGCAGCGGGGCAGATGAACTCTTTCCTCGAGGTTCTCTCTTTCCTTGCGCGGCCTATTCCGTGGGAAGCGGCGGCAATGTCTCCCAGGCCCGTGCCGATCTCCTGAGATTTCGCGCAAGTGGTTTCAATCTGCTTGGGCCGCAATACGGGCTCAACGCGACAGTCTTGCAGGACGCCAAGGCCTACGGCTTGCGTGCAATCTACACCGTTGGGGCCGACGTCGATTTCCTGAAGGAGAAGGGCCTCCCAAAGAGCATCGACGAACTTGCCGCCGACGTTATGGCCCAGGTCAGCAAGGTCTCCTCGGATCGCACGATTGCATGGTGGTACCTCGCCCAGGAAGAACTTCGTACCTGGCGCCGCGATGAAATGCTTTATCTGGAAAGGACAACGGAGGCTATCCGCAAGGCAGATCCTTTGCGTCGACCGATATTGATGTACGACGCAGGACATCGCTCGAGTGCGGAAATGGCACTGACCGGCCTATACTTGGACTTCGCCGCCAAGGGATCCTACGTGAACTATTCGGGCCATGTCGATCGGCGCGCCTGGCTCGCAGCTTCGATACAGCAGGAAGTCGAGGCGGCAAGGAAGGCGCCCCGCAAGCTTACCCCCCTGCTGATACCCGAGATGTTTCAGAATGCGCCAGGGGGACGGAGCGACCAGATAGGACGCTGGGTAAGGCACGATGTCGTTCGTGGGCTTATCGAAGGAGCCAAGGGCCTGCTCATTTTCTCCTTCGCGCGTCGAGCCAACTTCGAAGACTACGAAGCATATTTCTTTGCTTACCAGATGATAACTCCAGTCCTCTGCGGCGCCCGAGAACTGGGGCAGGCCTTGCTTCTCGGTGAGCATATACCTGCTGCGGTTACAGATCTTTCCTCTGGGATCAAGGATTTGTCGATCGAGGCGTTCGGAAAAACCACCTTGGTACCGGCCGTCGGAGTGCGAGCGATACGTCATCGCGGTGCCGTCTACGTGCTGCTGGCCAATTCCACCGGCAAGGAGATTTCAGGGTCTCTAAAGGGCCTGCCGGTCAACGAGCCGACCTGGTCCATGATCATCTCTCCAATACAGCCGGACTCGCTGAACAAGGCGCACTTTGTGCTCGGTCCTTGGGGCACGCTTGTCGCCAAAGCGCCGTTGCCAAAATAGGACCGCAGAACGGTCGAACGGTGAGGACGCAAGATGTCCCTGCGCACCCTTCTGGCAATTGTCCTCACGGTATTGTTTCTCGTAGGTCGTTGGAATCTGCAGCGCCTTGTAATCAATCTCGATGCGATCAATTTTGATTTCGTCGAGCGAAGCGTCGCCACCGTCCTGATCGAACCGAGACTGTGGCTGGTCATTGCCGGCGTGATTTTGCTGGGTCTTATGGAGCTGGACCCTTCCAGCCATTCGCAGATCCACTCCGCCCACCTGAAAGCGCGCACCAGTGTCCGCATCTTCTTCGTTCTTGCCCTCTACCTGGTGGTGACTATCGCCTGGACCCCCAACGACGATCCGTTTCCCGCGGTCGTCGATATATGCCTGGTGCTGGTTACTTTACTCGTGGTTGAACGCGCCGCGAGACATGAAGGTTTTGTCGAAACGTTCTGGCTTTGGTTGGAACTGCTGCTCTTCGCCATTGGTGCGTTGGCGCTGTTCACGGCGGCCACCTCCTCGGGTCTGCCGGGTCGGCTTTCGGTCCTGGGTGGAGGGCCCAATATCATGGGCCGGTTCCTCGGGATGTTGTGCTTGATGATGGTCGCGCAGAGCTTGAGGCAAGGTGCGGGCCTGCACTGGAGTGCAGCCTGGCGTGTCGTCGTGGCGGCGGTAGCGCTCATATTGCTACTGGAAACGGGCTCGAGAGGCGCCTTTGTCGGTTTGATGGTCGGTCTGCTTACCTTGCTTGTCGTCCGCAGAATGAACGTGAAACTGATCGGCATCGGCGCGACCGTCGTCCTCTCGTTCGGGTACCTGTTCAAGGTGATCTTGAATCCGAACAGGCTCCAGTACGTCGAAGAACGCTGGTTGGTAACGACTCTCCAGGAGGGCTACCTCTCCGAGCGGAATGTGCTGCTTGCATGGGCCTACAAGTTGTGGCTGGAGCGTCCCGTCTTTGGCGGCGGCCTGGATTCCTTCGACTACTACACGTTCGGACTGGACCGCTATCCGCACAATCTGCTCATGGAAATGGCCCAGGAGGGTGGAATAATAGCTGTGTTGCTGCTGCTCGCCTGGATCGTGCACGTTATCCTAAAATCGTGGCACGGGCGAAACCAGTACACCGAAATCGGCCTGTCGATGACGGCGTTAATCTTCGGGTGTGCCTCTTTCAGCGGCGACTTCTACGATTCCCGCTTGATGTTCATTTTTGGTGTTCTCACGATATCATCCGCTGACATCGGAGCCTCCAGGGAACATGAGGATCGCGAGCTGGGCCTGATCGGTATGACAGCAGGCAGCCCGGCGGCAGACGAAAGATAGATGAACATGCAACCGACTGCCGCAGCGAGCCACGAGCAGTCCGCCGAGATGAACGAACGACCCGGCTCTTCCTTCTCCACCGTACATCAGTGGCAAGGAGCAGGAATTCATACGGTAAGCCTTTGACTCAATATTGTGGCCCCGAGCATGGCGCGGACCGTGTTCGCGATGGCGTCCGCTCCCATCGCATAGCGCTTCCGCAGGTAATCCTGGCTGCCAACGACCGTCGCAAATTCGTCGCGCAAGCCAATCCGGCGAAATCGTCGCGGCAGTACGCCGCTTTCGAGGCACCACTCGGCGATTGCGCCGCCCAGGCCCCCGGTCACGGTGTGCTCCTCCACCGTCACGATCCCGCCAGTTCCAGCGGCCGCGCTCGCGATCGCTTCATGATCGACCTGGCTGATCGTGTGATGACTGATGACCTTGCATTCGATGCCTTCGCGGCTCAGCGCAGTCGAGGCTGCGAGGAGTTCGGCCACGATGCCGCCGCATCCGACGAGCGTCATCGCGTCGCCCTCGCGCAGGCATCTCGCCTTGCCGAGCTCGAACCGCTCGCCCGGGCGATCGGTTCGGCCGGCATTCGACTTGTCGAGGCGCAGGTACGCGGACCCGCTGGCCAAGGTCAGCGCGATGGTCGCCTGCTCGACCTCCCAGAGATCGGCGGGCGCAACCACGGTCATGCCGGGCAACGACCGCAGGATCGCGAGATCCTCGGTGGCGTGATGACTGAAGCCCAGATTGCCGTAGGAAAACCCGCCACCAATCGCCACCGTCTTGACGTTGGCGCCGTGATAGCAGGCATCGTTGCGCAGCTGCTCGAGACAGCGCAGCGTCGGGAAGTTCGCGATCGAGTAGGTGAAGGCGATGTGGCCTTCCAGGGCCATGCCGGTGGCGACCGCGGCAAGATTCTGCTCGGCCACGCCGACGTTAATGAATTGCTCCGGCAGTATCCTGCGATACTCGTCGAACACTCCGAAGCCCAGGTCGCCGGTCAGGAGCACGATACGTGCGTCGTCCTTGGCTAGGCCGGCGAGCTGCCGGATGAAAGCGTCTCTCACGGGCTACCCTCGAGCTCGCGTTTAGCGGCCTCGTACTCCTCGCCGCGCGCCGTCCGGTAGTGCCACAGAACGGAATTTTCCATAAAGGACACCCCTTTCCCCTTGATCGTATGCGCGATCAGGCAACTCGGCCGTCCGGGCGTGAACGGCACCGCCTCGAGGCAACGAGCGATCTCTTCGTGGTCGTGGCCGTCGACCTCGCACACTGCCCATCCGAAGCTGCGCCATTTTTCGACGAACGGCTCCAATCGCAGCGTGTCTTCGACCCGTTCGAGGCTCTGCAGCTTGTTGTAGTCGACGATCGCGATCAGGTTATCCAGCCGATGGTGCGCCGCGAACAGGATGGCTTCCCAATTGGACCCTTCGTCGCATTCGCCATCGCTCATGAGACAAAACACCCGGTGCAGCCGCCCTGCGCGCTTTGCCGCGAGCGCCATCCCCGTCGAGACGGGCAGGCCATGACCGAGCGAACCCGTCGACAGTTCGACGCCGGGCACCCCCTTGTGTGACACGTGCCCGGACAGCTTCGAGCCGTTCTGGCCATGGCTGTCCAGCACGGACACCTCGAAGAAGCCACATTCCGCCACGGCCGCGTATACGCCGGCTCCGGCGTGCCCCTTCGACAGAATGAAGCGGTCCCGATTCGGCCATTGAGGATTCGCGGCCTCGACTTGGAGAATCCGGCCATAGAGCACAGCCAGCAAATCCGCCATGGAAAACACCGACCCGATGTGCGAGGTGCCTCCGAGGCTTGTCATGCGCAACGCATGCAACCGGATCCGCTTCGCCAGCCCGACGGTGTCAAGGGTATTTGGTTGAGTGAGCAATTGTCGTGCCCTCCCCCGGCGCCACACAGGCCAACGCTGCCCGACGCCCGGCTCAGGTCCCCACCACCCGCGTTGCGCCGGGCGGCGGTGTCGGCTTCAGTGGTTCGCTCCGACGCGCCACGGCAATCAGGTCCTGCTGTGCCCCCCAGGCGCGCAAGGTCCAGACGACGAGTGCGAGGCCGGCTGGCCGGTGCACCATAGTGCAAAGCGTCGCCACCACAATGAGCATGTCCAGCGGCACGGAGCTGTGCCGGACATAGAACAGCCCCAGCCTGCTCTTCCATGGCCTTACCAGCTGTTGATAAGCCAGGTGCGCATCCGGTTTCGCCCGCACGATTTCGGCCAGATCCCAGAATATGATGGAGGAGAAATCGGTGAGACCGGGCGTCACGTCCAACAAGCCGCGCTCCTCCTCGGTATACGTGGCGACTTCGGGGAGGACCTGCGGCCTCGGACCAACCACGCTCATCTCTCCCCGCATGATATTCACGAGCTGCAACAGCTCGTCGATCTTGCATCCGCGCAGTAATCGACCGAGCCACGTCAGCCGCGGGTCGTCAGCGGCCGTCGTCATCTGACCTGACCGACCATCGGTTACGATCATCGTCCGGATCTTCAACATACGGAAAGGGATGCCGTTCCGTCCCGCCCGCAGGCTGACGTACACGGGGTTGCGGCGGTCCACCGCCCATGTGACCGCGAGCGCGAGCGCAATGACGGGCATAAGGACGACGATGGCCAATGCCGCGGCAGTGCGATCAAGCACTACCTTTACCCCATATCCCAGCCTGTGTATCGTTCTGTCGTAACTATAATAATCTGCTCGCCATTCTCAATCAAAGTCGGGCAACTCGATCGATGGAGGAAGTAGAGGTCAACTCGCTCGCCACGAAGGTCGGGCGGATCGGCTTCGGCTGCAGTCCTCTCGGCGAACACGGATGGGGCGCATCGGACCGATCGGCGATGGTGTCTGCCATCCACGTGGCGCTAGATTCGGGCGTCAACCTTTTCGACATTTCGGATGTTTACGGCCTCGGCCGGGCCGAAACGACTTTGGGCGAGGCGCTTGTCGGGGAGCGGTCGCGCGCCGTCATCGTATCGAAATTCGGTGTCCGGGTGGAGGAAGGCCGCGGCACGTTTTATGACACTTCCGTAGCATGGATCAGGAATGCCCTGGAAGCGAGCCTCCGCCGCCTGAGGACGGACTTCATCGATGTCTATCTGATGCACTATTGGGATGAGCGGACGCCGCTCGATCTGGTCTTCAGCACGCTCGAGGAAGCGCGCCAAGCCGGAAAAATCCGCGCCTATGGCTTTTCCAATGCCAATCCCAATGCCATGCTCGAATATATCCCGGCCGAACTGAAGCCGCATATGGCGGCGTTCACGCTGCAGTACAATCTCCTCGACCGGCACTTCGAGGGCATCATCGAGAGTGTGATCCAGCGCGATGGCCTGACGTTCCTGTCGTGGGGAAGTCTCGCGGAAGGTTTGCTGACCGGCAAGTTCGCACCTGGACTGGACCTGCGCGCCGACGATCGACGGCATCGGTACCGGAATTTCGTCGGCCAACGGTTCGAGGAAAACCGGCACATCCTTGGCCGCATCGCCGCTCTCTCCAGTGTCCTGGAGCGGCCGTGCGCCTCGATCGCCCTGCGCTGGATTCTTGATCGCTTGCCCGGCTCGGTGGCGCTGGTGGGCATGAAAAGTTCGAAGAACGTCGTCGACGCGATCGGCGCTCTTGGCTGGTCGCTCTCGCGCTCGTCGATGGACGAGCTCGACGCGCTGACGCTGCACCGCCGACGCGAACGGGCTGGCGGCATGCAGTTCATCAACCCGGCGGATGCGACTTCACCGTTGCCCTCCTAAGGGGGGTGGCATTCACGATGACATCCTACGAGTAGCCGAATCCGGCTCTCACCGGGCCGGGTGGCTCGGTCGCCGAGCCTCAGGCGGCGGTTCGCGAGGGCTTGCGGGATCCCAGGGTCGCAACATGGGCGACGTGGTCGGCGAACGCGCCGTAGACCGTCTCCGCCCGGAATTCCCGTTCATAGATCGAGCGCGCCGCCGCCTTGCGGCGCTCGAGCTCGGCAGGCTGGGACACGATGTTGCCGATCACTCTCTTCAGATCCTCGACATCCTGGCTGGCGTACGTGTAGCCGCATCCGGCATCGTGAATCAGCCTTCTCAGCTTACCTTCGAGGCCGGTGATTATCGCAAGCCCCCCCGCCAGATATTCGATCATCTTGTTGGAAAGTGAATTCTGAAAATCGGGGGTGTTGTGATAGGGCGCCACGCCCAGATCGGACATGCTCATCAGCACGAGCAGCTTGGCGTGATCGACCCAGCCCGCAAACACCACCGATGGATGACTGCCAATGCGCTGCTTGATCTGCGCCAAGTCGCCATCGCCGCATATGACGAGCTGAACGCGCTTGCCGAGATCGGAGGGCAGGCCAGCTACCGCCTCGATCACGTGATGAATTCCAGTCCTCGCTCCGATGTTGCCCATGAAGCACATGCGCAATGCTGGTGAACGATCGCCGGCCGGGCGGTGCAGCAGCCCCTGCCAGAAATCATTCGCCTCGGCGCGCTCGGACGGCGACAGTTCCGGCAGCTTGTACCCGAATGGAAACGCCCGGTCGGTTGGCTGGCGCCGCCGTCCGGCCCGGCGTGCGCCCCAGTCGACGAACTCCTCGGTGATCCCGGTGATCGACGTCATGGACGCCAGTGCACGGCGCGACGACAGGAAGTAGGGTGCGAGGCCGACATGGGCGGGCCTCCGCAGGAACCTCGGCACCGCCTCGGCCCAAATGTCGGGCCACAGATCGCGAACATCGCCGATCGTGGGAACGCCATGCTCGTGCCCGTAGCGGCCTGCGGCGCCCGCGAGCTCGATCGGCGGATAGGCGGCAAGGATCACGTCGGGCGGCCGCTCCGTCTTCGTCAGACGCCTGAATTCGCGCTCCATCGAATAATTGAAAAGAAGCCGCGGGAACGAAACATTTCGTTGATAGGAATGTCCCTTCATCAGCACGATCTCGTAGCCTGGACGGGCGCTGTATCGCATACCGTGCGGCGTCGAATCGGTCTTGGACCTGTGATCGAATACCGAGCTCCACCACGTGGCCCGAGCGCCGCGTGCGCAAAGCTGCTCTACCAGCAAATCCATTCGCCCCGACCGGCCCGGCAAGTTCGTGCTTGATATCGGCCGCTCACCGACGCTCACGATCCAAACACGCACTTAAATTCTCCATATCCGATACAGAGAAACGACCCGGCGTTCAGTTTGGCGCTGTCGATCGAGCCGTCAAGTGGTCGACGGATTGGCGGCGACAAAGGCCGAACAGAAGGAGCGCGCCGCGGTTTCGAGGGCGACGGCCGCCCACACCGTCGGATAACGCAACCACGGCCATTTGGACGTGCCTTGTTCAGCGGCGACCTCTACGATTCTTGCTTGATGTTCATCCTTGGTGTTCTCACGATATCGTCTGCTGGGAATCGGAGTCTTCAGGCATCGGTTATCGGCCATAGAAGACGGGATCTCGGTTCGGTCGGTATGACATCATGCAGCTCGGCGGCAGACGAAAGACAGATCAATGCAACCCGTCACTGAGCCACTGGCAGACAGCCGGCACGAACGAACAGCCCGACTGTTCCTTTCTCCGCCGCACATGAGTGGCAAGGAGCTGGAATTCATACGGCAAGCCTTTGAGTCGAACTATATCGCGGCAGTGGGCCCGATGGTCGAAGCGTTTGAACGCGAATTGGCCGACGAACTGAAAGTGTCCCGTGTACTGTCGACCGCCTCCGGGACTGCCGCCATTCACCTCGCGCTGCGATGCCTCGGCATTCAGCCAGGAGATGAGATCTGGGCATCAACCTTGACGTTCATCGGTTCCGTTGCCCCTATCGTGTACGAACGAGCGCGACCGGTATTCATTGATGCCGACCCCGAGACGTGGACGCTCGATCCCGCTCTCTTGTCGGAGGCGCTGGGTGCGGCGGCCAGAAGAAACGAATTGCCCAAGGTCATATTGCCGACCGACCTTTACGGTCAGTCCTGCGACCTCGATGCTATCGTCGAGACCTCAGGAAGATACGGAATTCCCGTAATCTGCGACTCTGCGGAAGCAATGGGGACGCTCTACCGCGGTCGAAAGGCCGGTTGCGGAGCGTTGATGGCCGCATATTCCTTCAACGGCAACAAGATCATTACGACATCGAGTGGTGGCGCCCTGGCGAGTGGCGATGAAAAGCTGATCGAACGCGCGCGCTATCTTTCAACGCACGCCAGAGAACCCGTGGTCCACTATGAACACCTGGAGGTCGGCTACAACTATCGCCTGTCGAATATTCTTGCCGCTATTGGCAGGGCCCAACTGAGCGTTCTCGCCGACAGGGTCGCCCGCCGGCGGCAGATCTTTCAGCGCTATGTCGATGGACTTGGCGACCTGCCGGGTATCAGTTTCATGCCGGAAGCCTCGTACGGCCGTCACAGCCGCTGGCTCAGTGTAACCATAATAGACGCTGCTCGGTTCGGCGCCGATTTCGAAACTATTCGGCGGACACTCGAGGGGCACAATATCGAGAGCCGGCCGGTCTGGAAGCCGATGCACCGCCAACCGGTGTTCAAGGGTGCAAGGACAATCGGAGGCGCCGTCGCGGACAGCTTCTACGCCCGGGGTCTCTGCCTGCCGTCCGGTTCGAATATGAGCCAGCTCGACCAGGACCGTGTCATTGAGATCGTACGCAGCCTCTCGGACCATGCTTAGGTCTTTTGCATCCGAGGGACTTCCGCAGCAATCCGGATGATGTCGGAAGGCATCAAATTCCGCGCACGAGCTTCGTGGGCGAACTCGAGGATCCGCATGTACAGGCCTTCCAGATTGGGCTTTTCGGGATTCGCGAATGTCCCGGGATGGAACAGCAGACTCATGACGCCGCCGATCTTCTCCAAATGCCCGAAGAGAGTCTTGAAACTCACAAAGCCATCCTCTCCCTCGGCAAGACTTGCGTCCATGAACACGAGCGGCAACTCAATCACGTCCAGTCGCGCGCCACCGGCCTCGTCCAACGGACGGAATGGCGCCGCGATTCCCGCTTTGTAGCCGTTTTGAGAGGACCAACCGATGCTTTCGTCGAAGCGGATCCCCTGCTCCGCCACGAATGCCGGGCTCTTCCTTGGATCGTAGCGCAGATAATGGGCGCGACCCGCTGTCACCGCTTTCCCGGCAAGAGCCTCGATCTCGGCCTTTTGTGATGCAAACCGCGCGCGCTGGTGGAATGTATCGTAATTGTAATGGATGCCGATTTCCCAGCCGGTTGGCGCCCGTTCCAAGAGCTTGCGAACAGTCTCCAAGCCACTTCGCGCACCAAAGCGGCCGCCCGTGCCATTCAGCACATACATGATCGAGCGGTACCCTAAGCGGCGTTCCACTGCCAACATCTCGATCAGATCATCGAGAAAATACCGGTAAGGATGACGATAGTTGGCGAAGATTTTTCCTAAGAGCCCCAGTCGCGGTGGTCTTCCATGAAAGCAGGGTTGAAAGATCCGAAAGACCCTGATGGCCTGGGTGAGTATGTCGTTGCCGCGCAGCAAGTCGCAGTCGTGCGACAGCACGAGCGCTGGTGCCTCGATGAGGCCATCCAGCCGGAAGGTGGGCGCCACGCCCTGTTCCATGGCACCAGCTGCATCGAGCAAGAGAGCAAGCGCCTCATTGACAACCGGTACCTTGCCGATGCCGACAGAGGTTCGGGCGCTTGCAGCAATCGGCAATCGACCATGTCGATCTCGCACGGCAATCTCTGCGTCCTCTCGAAAGGTCAACAGATCGTATACGTTGCCAAGCATATTCCAGGCAGGCGTCAGCGCGCCCGTCGGATGACGCCACCAAGCCGGAGTCACCTCATCCGGCAAGGCGTGCCACTCGCTGCCAGGTCGAGGCAGTGGATTGAACAGGGTCAGGGATGTGCCATTGAACGGAATCTGCCTTGGTTCGTGCGGAATCAACGGCGGCGAAATATCTGCCGGCAGTACGATTTCTGGTCCGCGCGCATCACGCACGCTTTCGCCCGGCACCACCCTGATCCGGCTATCGTGCAGCAAGCGAAGCCCCTTTTTCGTGGCGATGAACCGGGCGGCAAACAGGATCTCCTGGAGAGCATATTCCGCCGATTCCCGAGTCATCGGACGGTCCGGGCGTCGATTCATCGACTTCGCAACGGACGGCCGTATCGCGATATTCCCATAGCCTATCCTCTTGCGCAGCCACGCACTTAAGAGATGGTGAAAGGCGACGCGCAAACCGAGTTTGCGGACAACTATCTGATATAGCAGCACGCCCGTGCTGCCCCAGGCAATTGCGTGCGCTATTGCCGCTCCGGTCATTCCGTACACGGGAACCAATGCCAGCGAGAAGACCATGGACAGGGCGACCGCCAGCACATGGGCCATCGTCACGACACGTTCACGGCCAGCTATATTGAGCAACATCTCCTGCGGGCCAAGCGAACTCCGTAGCAGCCATGTCACAGACAGGATCTGCAGGCTGAGGGCACCAGAGACGAAGTCAGGGCCGTAAATGCGGAGTATTGGCCCTGCCCCACAAAACAGCACCAGGAAGACAACGAAAGTCGCCGACGTCTGCACGGCATTCAATTTGCGGACAAATGCCTGATAGTCCTCTTTACTCTGCTGGTGATAGTTGCGCGAGACATAGGTCCCGACGACAGCGTAAAAGGTGGCGTCCAATACTCCTTGGATCGAAAGCAGATACAGGTCGACACGGTAGACGGCGGATTGCGCCACGCTGGTCAGCGAAGCCACGATAAGCCAGTCTATGGACAGAGAACTGACGTACACCAGGTTCGACACCATTATCGGCAACGATGCCCGCAGCCATTCGAACAATTCGCCACGAGGTGCAACGCCAACCAGCTGCCGGAAGATCAATCGCCGAAGCGAGTCCAATTGAACGACAGTGGTCAGCGCCGCTGAAACACATGCGATCGAGCCGATCTCCAGGAATGACAGGCGCCCAAACTGTGACGCGACTATTGCCCCGCCAACGATGAGAAAGGGCGGCATGAAGGAAGTTACTGTCTGTCCCTGCAGAGGAAGCCCGAAGGCCCTCAACAGGTCGAGCGATACGAACTGCAGTGTCGTCAAGGGCAACAGGATCGCGAACAGGAAAAGTCCAACGTGCAGCTCACGCGTCAGGTCGTCGCGGAAGACGGCGGCCACAAGGCATGCCACCCCCGAGAACAGCAGGGTAACGACAACCGTCACCTTGAGCGCCGCATGAATATATCCGGCCTGGAGCTCCCTCCCTTGCTGCGTGGCAAATGATGGGATGAAGCGTACGGCGGCCGGCCCCAATCCCAGAGAGGCCGTGTTGGCGACGATATTGGTCACTCCAATGAGAAGGAAATAGTTTCCCAGATCGGAGGGTGTGCTGAACCATGCCATCGCCAGATGCGCGGCAAACATGAGCACCATGCCGAGGCCGCGCATTGCCACGCCACCGCCGCCGACGAATATGACTGAAAATAGAGAAATGGGCTTCTGGCCGCTCGCTGCGCCGACATATCGTTTGATTGCATCGATCAAATCGCGATAGCGCGGCCCGAGCATGTTGCGCACTAACGGGCGGCTTCCATAATCGCGTGAAACCGATAGTCGTAATACATCGACATCGGCATATCGATCTTCATCCCGTTTTCCTTGGCAATGGCAGCGAAGAACTCGGGCGCGTACATATGCCCGTCGGGATGGAATGTCCTTCCTTTGGCGATCACCGGCCAAGCGGCCCAGCGCGCGAAGACCACACCGAAGCGCATCACGATCTCGAGGCCAGAAGGCACTTCCTTATGGCGCCCGAGGCCCATCATCCGCAGCACGCCCTTGCGGCTATGGATGATGTCGAGGATCGCAATTCGGCCCGCGGGCTTGAGCCGCTTGGTGGCCCGCATGACGAATGCAGCGATCTCGTTAGGGGTCAGATATTGAGCGACGCCGCCCATGGTGATGACATCGAAATCGCCGTCCACTATTTCCCACACGTCCTCGGCGGATCCGTGAAGGAGGACGATATTCCTGTCCCTAAGGTTCATTCGAGCCTCGGCAAGCATCGAGGGCGAACGTTCGACGCCGACGCACTCGCGGAAGTTCGGGGCGTAGTGGGAGAGCAGCTTGCCGGTCCCGCAACCGACGTCGAGAAGCCTGTCACCGCTTCCGAGATGAAGAAGCTTCTCGCGCCCTTCTCTGGCGACCCCTTCGGGCGTCATGTCCGGGCGCCTGTCGTCGGACTTGTCCGACCAGTATTTCTCCCAGTCCATGCTCCAATTTTACCTCGGCCGAACCACGTCCACCAGCCGAGGTGGGTGGCCTGCCCCGGAGCATCGGGTTGGGTTGGAGTTCGAGCCAACTAGGGCCGCCGAAATCGATCAGCCGTGCCGGAGGCCATCTTGCCGCCGGCCCGTCGCCTGCCTACGCTTCGCTCCGGTCAGCCCGCAGGCCGGCCAAAGCGGCTGGATTCCGCCCTCGAAATGGTCCGCTTCAGGGCGGAGCACGACCACCCCGGATGGAATGAGGAGGCACGCCGTGGCCTTTAACCGGAACTACCTGTCGTGGACGGCCTTAAACGAGACAATCCGGGCCGACATCGTGACCGTCGGCCTCTACGGCAACGAATATGCACGGGAGAGATTTGGATATTTCTCCTCCCGTCATCCACGATTTCCTCTCATCCCAAGGAAATCGCTCGGTGCTGCCATGATAAATCTTCAGGGAAACTACGCCGACTATCGGCTGAGCAAATTGGGGCGCCTCGCAAAGAGAAAGCTGAACTCGGCGAAGCGGCTCAAATATTCGTACGCACAGATCGATGCGGTCCCGGCCATCGATCAAATCATGGACATCAACGGATCCCGTCCTGAACGCAGCGGGCGGCCTATGGACCCGCTGTACTTCAGTCGATCGAAATTTGAGACGATACTTGGAGAGATCGGCACGGCGCACGTTGTGAAATGTCCAGCGGGAAGAATCGTAGCTTATGCCCTTGTGCCGAATCTCGGAGATCTATGGACGTTCGATTACGTTCTCGGTCACGGCGACCATTTGAAATCGGGAGTCATGTATTTGCTGATGACCCGGGTCGTCGAAGAAAAATTCGAGCTCGCCAGAACAGCGGGCAACCCGAAGTGGCTGATGTACGACACTTGGCTTGGCGCCAGTGCCGGCTTGCGTCAATTCAAAGCGGTCTTGGGCTTTTCTCCATATTGGGTTCGCTGGAGGTGGACTGGATCCCGGTCCAGTGTCAGTCAGAATCTGCCCGAAGCCATTGGCTTCTGATTTTGGAATCTCCTTGGATCATATGAATTATAGCGCTTTCACGATGTCCTCGCGTCACCGCCGGAGCGAACTGTGCGCATCTGGCTAGCCAGCGTCGGAGAGCGGCCGAATTCAAGCATGGATCCGCCCGGGCGGGCCCTTCGCATGAGCCTTCTGGCAGATGAGATTGTACGCGCAGGCGGTGAGGTAACCTGGTGGAGTACCGCGTTCGACCACACCCGCAAGCGCATCGTCACACCTAGGGGCGTAAGATACAGCGTCGGGCCGCGCTACGAGATCATTCTCACCACCGCAGCGGGTTACAAACACAACGTGTCGCCGCGTCGGCTGATCTTCAATTTTCGGACTTCACGGCAAATCTTCCGGCTGGCGGCGCTGGAACCCAAACCCGACCTTATCCTGACATCGTATCCCCCCATCGAAGTGGTGTCCGAAGTAGCCGCCTACGGTCGCCGCCATTCGGTTCCAACGATCGCCGATATCCGCGATCTCTGGCCCGATATCTGGCTCGATGCCGCACCAGCCGCGACAAGATCTGTCGCAAAGCTGCTTCTGTCTCCGTACTTCGCGCTATCGCGCTCCTCCCTGGCGTCGGTCACGGCCATCACCGGCATAACCGACGAATTCGTGGCGTGGGGTCTGGCGCGCGCAGGACGGAAGGCTCGCCCATTCGACCGCGCCTTTCCCTTCGGGTACAGCCTGCCCACCATGACACCGGAGACGATCGGCCTTGCCGATCGGTTCTGGGACGAGCTGCTCGAGAACGGCAAGCCTCCGCCCGCGCTTCGCCTTTGCCTGATTGGCAGGATAGGCGAGCGGACCGGCCACGACCACGTGATCGAAGCGATACGGCTCCTTCCGCCGGAAGCAAAGGTCCGTGTCCAGCTGGTCATCTGCGGAGCCGACTTGCGACAGGCGCCGGCGAAATACGCGAACGATCCTGCGATCGTGTACGCCGGATGGGTCGATCAGCCGAAAATGATCGCGCTGATGGAGCGCTCGGATCTGGGGGTCATTCCATACCGCAATACGCTCGACTTCCAGAATTCCCTTTCGAACAAGACGATCGAATATCTGGCCGGAGGCGTCGCCCTCACCACCGGCCTGGACGGCAAGGTGCGGCAGCTCATTCGTGATTACGACTGTGGTTACCACTACGCTGACCAGAGTTCGTCCGCGTACCGTGACCTGCTGCTTGAAATTCTGGCTGACCGGCCGACCCTGGAGAGGCGGAAAAAAGCCGCTCGCACCCTCTATCAGGAGCGGTTTAGGGCCGAGTCGGTGTATGGTGACTTCAGGGATTACTTGTTCGCAGTCGCGGCCACCCACAGCAAGCCTTGAATCTCCTTCTCAGGCCGCGTCGATGACGGCTGTGACAATCCTCTCCTGGGTTGCGCCTTCCAAATAGGGGTGCATGGGCAGGCTTAGGACTTCTTCCGAGAGGCGCTCCGATATCGCCAACGAGCCAACCGCGGGAAAATGACGGTAGGCGGTCTGATGGTGCAACGGCTTGGGATAGTAGATGGCCGTCGGCACGCCAGCCATCTTGAGCTTCGCCGCGACCTCGTTGCGCCGGCCGCCTGGAATGCGAACGGTGTATTGCGCCCACACAGATACCGCATCGTCCGGGACAGTCGGAGTGACGACGTGGTTGGCCAGCGCCTGGGTGTAGCCGGCCGCTACGGCCTGCCGGGCCTCGATCTCGTCGGCGAAGACGTCGAGTTTGCACATCAGGATTGCTGCCTGGATCGTGTCCAGCCGGCTGTTCACGCCGACGCGCACGTTATCGTACTTGTCGGTCCCCTGCCCGTGCACGCGCAGCGACTTCAGGATTGCAACCAGATCCGCGTCGTCGGTCAGGATGGCGCCGCCATCGCCGTAGCAGCCGAGCGGCTTGGCCGGGAAGAAGCTGGTGGTGGTGATCGGCGCCAGGGTGCCGACCTTGCGGCCGCGCGAGGCGGCGCCGAAGCTCTGGGCGGCGTCGGCGATCAACAGCAGGCCGTTGGCGTCGCAGAACGCATTGAGGGCCTCGTAGTCCGCCGCCAGCCCGAACAGGTCGACGGCAATCAAGGCGCGCGGCGTCAGGCCCCCATCCTTTGCAGCGCGCAGCCCGGCCTCGAGCTGGCCGACGTCGATATTGAAGTCGGCGGCCTGGACATCGACGAACACCGGCGTCCCGCCGACCAGCGCAACCGCCTCCGCGGTCGCGGTGAAGGTGAAGTCGGGCACGATCACCGCGTCGCCCCGGCCGACGCCGTTGGCCATCAGGGCAAGTTGCAAGGCGTCGGTACCGTTGCCGCAAGCAACCGCAAAGCGCGCGCCACAGAATGCCGCCAGCTTCGCCTCGAAGGCGGCAACCTCCGGCCCTGATATGAAAATACCATGGTCGAGCACCTTCGCGATCGCCGCATCGATCTCGCGCGCGATGCGCCGGCGCTGAGCAGCAAGATCGATGAAGGCGATCGGCGGAGTCACGCCACGGTCTCCTTTTCCCTCGAAGATATCTCTTCGAGCCGGTCCGGGCCGGCCAGGCGATAGCGTCGCCCTTCGCGTGGGCAGACGAGGTCCTTGCCCAGTCGCTCGCCGGAATGACCGACCCAGCCGATGCGTCGGGCCGGCACGCCAGCCATCAAAGCGAAGGGTGGAACGTCCTTCGTCACTACGGCTCCGGCGGCGATGAAGCAGTATTCGCCGAGCCTTCTACCGCAGACGATGGTGGCGTTGGCTCCGATCGTGGCACCGCGCTTCACCAGGGTCGGTCGGAACTCGTTCTTGCGCTCGATCTCGGCGCGTGGGTTCATGACGTTGGTAAAGACACAGGACGGCCCGCAGAAAACGCCATCCTCCAGGGTCACGCCGGGGTAGACGCTGACGTTGTTCTGGATCTTGCAGCGATCGCCGATCGTCACATCGGGGCCAATGCAGACGTTCTGGCCGATCACGCAGTTTTTGCCGATACGGGAGTTCTTCAGCACGTGACTGAAATGCCAGATGCGCGTGCCTTTGCCGATCTCGACGCCGTCGTCGATCGCGGCCAGGGGATGGACAAAAAAGCGGTCGGGCGCCTTTAGAGGCACCGCGACATCCAGGAGATGCACGCTGGACCGGCTTTCGAGGGAGCGCTGCCCGGCCTCGAGCACGGCCAGAACGGCCAAGCCCTCCCGGCCGTCGGTACGGGCGCTCCTGCCAGCCGCAACCGACTCGAGGAAGTGCCGGCATTCGTCGCGTAGTGGTTCGGACTCCGTCAGTTCGACCGGCTGACCGGCAGCCTTGCGCGGCTCGGGTTGGCCATCGATCCAATCGATGGAATGCGGGAAAAGCGTCAGCTTCTGCTGCCACGGCAAGCCGTCATCGAACACCGCCATCGCCTTCTCGCCGATGACGACCAGTTTCTGTTCCTTGAACGGATGCAGCCAGGACACATAGACATGGGCATTGACGCCGTTGGCGAAGCGCAAATGCATCGTGGTCGTGTCGGCAATCGACGGATGAAGGTAAAATGAACCCTCAGTATGCACGCTCACCGGTGATTCGCCGGCCAAGGCCAGGATCATGGAGATGTCGTGCGGGGCAAAGCTCCAGAGGATGTTCTCCTCGCGCCGCACCTTGCCGAAATTCAGGCGATTGGAATAGACGTACCGCAGTCGGCCCAAGACGCCCTCGCGCACCAGGGCACGCATCTTGATGAAGGCGGCATGGTACTGGAGGAGATGCCCGACCATGAGCACGAGACCGCGTTTCTCCGCCTCTTCGACAAGCCGGGCACCCTCCGCGTGGCGCAGGGCGAGCGGCTTCTCCACGAAGACGTGCTTGCCGGCCTCGAGCGCCTCCGTGACCATCCGGGCGTGCTGTTCGGCCGGCGCCGCGATCGCTACGGCCT
This sequence comes from Enhydrobacter sp., assembly GCF_030246845.1. Taxonomy (NCBI): domain Bacteria; kingdom Pseudomonadati; phylum Pseudomonadota; class Alphaproteobacteria; order Hyphomicrobiales; genus Enhydrobacter; species Enhydrobacter sp. The sequence continues at coordinate 4,632,709 of NZ_CP126889.1, read as the reverse complement.
CGATTGCCGGATCGGCCAGCGTCTGGGGCCATTCCGGAGCCGCTACCTGGTACTTTGCAGAAAACTCCGCGGCGACGCCCCGGCGCGGATCGATCACCGCCGCCAAGGCCCCGAGTGCAGCAAAATTGCGGACCAGATTGATACCCCAGTAGCCGCAGCCGGCGACTGCGATGCGCGGCGCACTGACTGCGTTCTCTTGCAACTGTCGCATTGGCCCCTCCGGAACGACTTAGAGGCGATCAGGAGCATTGAACGGGTCAATCCATTGGCGCCACCCTACCTGCGTCCGTAGACGGCTGCCACCCCATTTCGGCGATCAGCCTGAAGTTCGTGGGCCTGGCGGCGGCAGCGAGGCTGCCTTGCGCTGGAATCCTCATGGCTTTTGGCCGGAGTCCCGGCAAGAGGAGCGCGAACGTTGATGCCATACCACCTTGGTGTCATGCTCGGCTCGGATATCCGAGGTCAAAACGATGAAGCAGGCCGGCTGGCGTCTCATCGTGAAGAAGGTGGTCGATCGGACCGTCGCTGCGGGCCTCTTGGTGGCGATGGCCCCCGTTCTTGGCGTCGCCGCCGCAGCCGTGCGCTTATTGATGGGTCGCCCCGCATTCTTTCGTCAGACACGGGTCGGCCTTCACGAAAAGACGTTCGAGGTCATCAAGCTGAGAACGATGAACGACGACCGTGGGCCAGACGGCGAGTTTCTTCCCGACGAGCACCGATTGACACGTCTCGGCCAATTCCTTCGCACCACAAGCATTGACGAATTGCCGCAACTCCTGAATGTCGTTCGGGGCGACTTGAGCCTGGTTGGGCCACGGCCACTCCTGCCGACGTACCTGGAGCGATACACGAAGGAAGAGCGCAGGCGGCACGACGTCCTGCCGGGAATGACAGGATGGGCGATTGTCCATGGCCGGAACGCAGTGGACTGGGATGAGCGATTGGCGCTCGATGTTTGGTACGTCGACCATTGGAGTCTGCTCGTCGATGTCAAGATTCTTGCCCTCACCGTGCGCATCGTCCTCGCGCGCGAAGGCATCGCTCAAGCCGGGCACGCAACGATGCCCAATCTCCCTCCTATGGCCGTGCGCCAGGCGACATGGGCGGCGGCTAAACGTGCACCGCAGGCGCCATCGTGAAAGTACTCGTCACCGGGGCGGGAGCCTTGGTTGGTCAGGGAATCATCCGATCCTTGATGGAGTCGTCGCTGTCGCCCGTCATCGTGGCCGCCGATCCGAGCCCTCTCTCGGCGGGCCTCTACTGGACACGTCACCGCCACCTCGTCCCTATGGCGAGCGATCCGGCGTACGTGCAGGCGCTCGAGAACATCCTCGACGACGAGCGCCCCGACGCGATCATTCCCGGCACGGATTTCGAGCTGCTCCTTTTCGCCGACAACCGTGCGCGCTGGGAGCGGAGATTCGGAACCCGCGTCGTCGTCAGCGATCCGAATGTCGTGCGGATCGCCAATGACAAGTACCTGACCTATTGCTTCTTCCGTGATCACGGGTTCGCGACACCCGACTCGTGCCTCCCAGGCGACGAGTCCGCCCTCATCGAGCGCGTCGGCTTCCCGCTCGTCGTCAAACCTCGCGTGGGTGCACGCTCCGTCGGTGTCGTGAAGGTACAGACCCGCATTGAGCTCGCACGCGCTCTCGCCACCGGAGACGGACTCATGATTCAGGAGTGCGTCGCGACGGAACGTGCAGAATACACGGCAGGCACGCTCACGTTCGAAGGCCGGTGTGAAGCGAGCATCGTGATGCGGCGCGATCTGCGCGATGGAAATACGTATCGCGCCTATGTCGAAGCGTTTCCCGGGCTCAACCTCGAGGTGCGCCACATGGCCGAGGCGCTCGGCTCGCACGGTCCGACGAACTTCCAATTCCGCCTCGATGCGCAGGGGCGAGCGAAGGTCTTCGAGATCAACGGGCGGTTCAGCGGTACGACTCCGTTTCGCATGCGTGCCGGCTTCAATGAGGTCGAAATGGTTCTCAGGCGCATCCTTTGCGGCGAACCGATCACGCAGCCAGCCATTCGCCCGATGACGATCTTGCGGCACTTCACGGAGACCGTCGTGCCTACCGGAGAGGAGCTTTCGTGAAAGTCGCCGTTACCGGTGCCTCCGGGTTCATTGGACGCCATCTCGTTTGCAGTCTGCGTGCGCATGGCCACGCCGTTCGTTCGCTCGTTCGGGATCTTTCGACGGCGCCCGAGTCCGACGAAACGCGGGCGATCGACCTCTCCTTCACCGGGCCGCTCGACGAAGCACTTGCAGGTGTCGATGCCGTAATCCACGCTGCCGCGTATCTGCCCGCCTCGTATGCGGACCCGGGAGAGACACGGAAGCTCCTGGAGGTGAATGCCCTGGGGACGCTAGCCGTCCTCGAGGCCTGCGTTCGCAACCCCGTCAGGAAGGTAATCGTCTTCTCGAGTAACGTGTATCGCCACGGGACTGACGCGGTCACTGAGGAGGCCCCCACGTACCCGTCGGTGCATGCTCCTTATTACATGATGAGCAAACTCTGCGCAGAGGTCTGGGCCGACCACTTCGATCGGACGGGCAAGCTTCAGACTGCCAGCCTGCGCCTAGCCTCGGTGTACGGGCCTGGCCTCGAACGCGGAATGATCCCGACATTCACGGCGACCCTGGTCCAAGGACAGCCGATCACCATCAAGGATGGCGGGCGCTATCGCTCGGACCTGGTGTTCGTGGGAGATGTCGTGGAGGCGACGGAGCGGGCCCTGTTGCGCGACGTGCACGGAATTTTCAACGTCGGCTCGGGGATGACGTCAAGTGCCCTGGAAATCGCGGAGGCCCTCGTCACTCTCACGGGCGCCTCACGCGACCTGCTCATTGTCGAACCGCCGGCCAGCGGCCCCGTCGCGTTTGGATTTGCACCGCTCGACATCACACGCGCCCGCGAGCAACTCGGTTACGCCCCGTGCGCAATCAAGGATGCTCTCTGCGCGTACGTCGACTGGTACCGGTCCCGGCGATGACCACGATCGCAGTCGTCGGCGACGTACATGGCAACGCGCGCGCTCTGCGCGCCGCGCTCGCACAGGCGCGCAAAGGGCCGTACGATCGGATGGTGTTTCTTGGCGACCTGCTCACGTATGGCCATGATGTCGGCGAGGTCCTCGACCTTGTCGCCGAAGCGCAGGAGAAGGATGGCGCTACCCTCCTCGTCGGCAACCACGACCGTATGTATTTCGACCTGGTCGAAGGGCGTCATGACTACTTCGACGGATTACCTGACTGGCTAAAGGATACGGTCAATCTCACGCTCGAGGCACCAAGAACCGCGATGCTGGCGGACGCACTCTCCTGGGTGGAAGAGGCGCGACTCGACGGCCGGGCGATCGCTGCGCACGCAAACCCTTACGGGAAGAGCGACTGGTGCTATCTGAACTCGCTTGACGATCATGTGAATGCTGGGGTGGCTCTGGCCCAACGATCGCTCAACGTCGGCGTCTTCGGTCACACGCATCGACCGCGCTTCTTCGACGGTGTGCGGCCACTCGGAGCCGTGCCTTTCGACCAACAGCTCGAAGCCCGCCGCGGCAATCCTATCGTCATCAATGCCGGAGCCGTAGGCCAGCCCCGGGACGGCACCGGCCAGGCTGTCCTCCTCCGGTTGACGCTGACCGAGCAAACCGTGCGCGCGACGTTCGAGCGCGTCGCCTACGACTTGGCAGCGCATATTGCCGCGCTGCGTGCCGCGAAGCTACCGAGCGCGACAATCGAGCGGCTCGTTCGCTTCTTCGCCTGATTTGAACGCCCCGACCGTACGAGAAACTTGTTCGCCTTCCGCATTGGCGGCACTAAACTGCGCGGCCACGACCGTATCGCCCAATAGGGCGGCCGGCGGGCCACTATCCCGTCGCGAAGACACGCTTTCCACCGTTCCAAGAAAGGAGGCTGAATGGAGCGGCGGCGAATGCGCCAAGCTTCATCGGTGCCGCAGGTCGAGAAGGCCAAGACGAACGATATCCGCGGCATCGCAGAGGCGTAACAACGAGAGGAAAGCCATCATTCCGGATTGCCGGCGCATCTGCCAACCAGTCAATGAGCGCAGTGCGGCAGACAGGTCTGGCAATCTTGGCATATGCCTGAGACACTATCGCTATTGATGATGACGCCGAAGAAACTCGTTGTCGTAGCCCCCCACCCAGATGACGAAACTTTGGGGTGCGGAGGAACTATTGCGCGCTTCGCCGATCTCGGCGCGGAAGTCTCGGTCCTTGTTGTCTCAGGCCATTTGCCGCCGCTCTACGATCGCGACGTCTTCGAAACCAGCCGAAAGGAGGCCAAGGCGGCATTCGAGATCATGGGCGTGGCAAACTCACAATTCCTCGCAATCCCGGCAACTTTGGTAAGAGATACGCCAGTCGCCACGCTGAATGGCCAGATCGAAGGCTTTATTCGCAGTGCGGCGCCGGAAATGGTGCTGATCCCGTTTCCCGATCGCCATGTCGATCACCGGGTCATCTTCGACGCCTGTGTCGTAGCCTGTCGGCCCTCGCATCCGGCCGCGCCGACAGCGATCCTTGCCTACGAAACGCTGTCGGAAACGCATTGGAATGCCCCGGGAATTGAGCCCGCATTCGTTCCCGAACTCTTCGTCGACGTGACGAGGCACATGACGCAGAAGAAGGCCGCGCTCGCATCTTACGCGTCGCAATTGAATCACGCTCCGTCACGATCAATCGATGCCTGCATGGCACTTGCTAGGTTCCGTGGCAGCCAGAATGGATGCGAGTATGCCGAAGCGTTCAAGGTCGTGCGAATCGTCGTCTGAATTGAAAAGCCAAGTCGTACTGCATGAAGTCAGCATGCGAAGATGAGGCCTGCGATGTTCATTCGGTCATCTCCAGCGACATTTGCCTTCGTAACAGGCCACGAATTCGGTGAAGCGACGTTCCGAGCGATTCTCGGACTTCCGGAATATGGAACGAAGCTCAAGTGCTCCCTGCTGGCTTGTTTGGATCAGGTCAAGTCGAGCGTAACGGTGGGATACAACGACTTGGGGCCTTTCGCGGCCAAGAGCGAAGTCCCTATCGAGTACATTCGGTCGATCAAGACCGAAGCGGCACAGAACCTCCTTCGCGAGTCCGCCCCCGACTATTTGGTGATCGTAGGGTGGTCTGAATTGGCGCCATCGGCGATCCTCGATATCCCGAAGTCGAAACATCGAGGTCTGGCACGTCACACCGCGTTGTACGGCTGCATTGGGATGCACCAAACGTTGCTTCCTGAAGGTCGGGGACGGGCGCCCATTCCCTGGGCGATCATCAAGGGGTTGAAGCGCACGGGAGTCACCGCCTTCTTGCTCGAGGAAGCGGCTGATGCCGGCGGGATTGTCGATCAACTCCCGATTCCAATCGATCCGACGGAAACAGCGACGACTCTTTTTGAGAAGGCACGACTGGCTCATTTTGAGCTGGGCGCACGCCTGGGAATGAGGATGGCCGAGCGCACGTTGTCATGGACTGATCAAGATGAACGCCTGGCTTCCTACTGGCCACGCCGGCGACCCGAAGACGGCAGGATCGACTTCTCGCGGACAGCCGTCGAGATAGACCGATTCGTCCGTGCACTGGCCCCACCCTATCCAGGGGCCTTCTTTCTTTGGGCTGATGAGAAAATCCTTGTTGGCAGGGTCGAAACGCTTCACTTGGCGCCTGCTGAAGGTCCCGGGACGATCCTTGAAACCAACCCATCTGTTGTTGTTGCGGTAAAGGACGCAGCTATCCGACTTGAAATCCTTGAGCCGCCACGTGTGCCGCTCGTCGCGGGGACAATCCTTGCCTAGGGCCTGTCCTCAATTGAACCAAATGATGGCAGCGTCGAGGAAGTTGCGCGCGGTCTTGTCGTAGCGGGTGGCAATGGCGCGAAATTGTTTGAGCTTGCAGAAGAAGTTTTCGATGAGGTGGCGGGCCTTGTAGACCTCTTTGTCGAAAGGACGCCGGGCTTTGCGGTTGCTCTTTGGCGGAATGACGATCGTCTTGCCAGCAGCCAGCAGAGGTTTGATGGCGCGTTCGTCGGCATCGAAGGCTTTGTCGGCCAGCAGAGTATCAGCCTGCATGTGGGAAAGCAGGGTATCTGCACCCTGCAGGTCATGGGCTTGGCCCGAGGTCAGAAAGAAGGCGAGCGGATTGCCCAAGGCATCGACCAGAGCGTGGATTTTGGTGCTCAATCCGCCTTTGCTGCGCCCGATCGCCTGATCCTCGCCGCCTTTTTTTGGGCGCCGGCACTGTGCTGATGGGCGCGCACGATGGTGCTGTCGATCATGGCGTATTCGTTGTCGGCATCGGCCGCCAGAAGCTCGAACATCCTCTTCCACACGCCGCTCTTGGCCCAGCGCGAAAAGCGGGGCGCGAGGCCCGGCGCGATAAGCTCCGACAGGCTCGGGACGCGCGCAATCGCGCAGACGCTTCTGTCGCCAGGCTGCTGGCGCTGGTCGAAAACGGCGCTATGGAGCCGGATGCTCCCGAGTTGCGCGAGCGCCTTGTCGCCCTCCGCCTGCAAAGGAGTGAATTGGACCGCGACATCGCCCGGTTGCAGGAGAACCTGCAGACTGGACGGACAGACCTGTCAGCGGAAAAGCTCAAGACTTGTCGATCGAAAGGCGACGCCGCCTATCCCAGGGCCCCCAAGAGCTGCGGCAGGCCTATATGAAGCTCCTGCTCGACAGCGTCACTGTCGACCATCACTCGATCCGCCTTGAAGGTTCTCCCGCCATTCTGGAGAAACTCGCGAACCGCGGACCGTCAAGTCGCCGCCCGAAGTTCTCTCTTTTGTTCGGGAGTGGCGTCCCCAAGGGGATTCGAACCCCTGTTACCGCCGTGAAAGGGCGATGTCCTAGGCCTCTAGACGATGGGGACGAGGCGGCGGCAAGAGCGGGTGGGTGTAACGGGGCCGACCGCCGAAATCAAGGCATCGAGAAGGCCGACAAGGCCTAGCCCGGCCCCGTTCCGGCAGCCGATGCCGCGTCGTCGATCTGCAGACGCACGCTCTCGCGGCCGTTGTAGCGGTCCAGGCGCAGGGCGCCCGCGACATGCAGGATGGGCCTCGTGCGATCGAGCAAGGCGGGGCCGAGCGCTGTCTGGCTGGCACGGAAGGCGATGGCGTCGATGCGCCCCCGCTCCTGTCCCACCAGCGTGCAGCGGACATGGCCGTCGCCCACCGGCTGGGCATAGTCGACGCGCACGCCGGTCAAGGCGAAGCGCGGCAGCGCGTTGCCCGCGCCGAACGGGCCGGCGCGCTCGATCATGGTGACCAGCTCCTGCGTCGCCGCGCCCGGCGAGAGCGCCGCATCGATGCCGAGCTCGCGGATGGCGGGTGCCGCACCGAGCTGCGGCGCCACGCGCTGGTCCAGGAACACCGCCAGCGCCCCGACCTTCTCGCGCGCCACCGTGAGGCCCGCCGCCATGGCATGGCCGCCGCCGTTGACCAGCAGTCCCGACTGGCGGGCGGCGATCACCGCCGCGCCGAGATCGACGCCGCGCACCGATCGACCGGAGCCCTTGCCGATCTCGCCGTCCATGCCGATCACGAAGGCCGGCCGGCCGTAGCGCTCGACCAGCCGGCTCGCCACGATGCCGATCACGCCGACATGCCAGCCCTCGCTTTCCACCACCAAGGCGGACGGAAGTCCCTGGCGCTCCGCACCGTACGTGCGCTCGATATGCTGGATCGCCTGGTCCAGCACGGCGCGCTCGATGGCGCGGCGCTCGGCGTTGAACTCGTCCAGCCTGAGCGCCAGCGCGCCGACCTCGTGCGGATCGTCGCTGGCCAGCAGGCGTGCGCCGAGATCGGCCTGGCCGACGCGGCCGCCGGCGTTGACGCGGGGCCCGAGCAGGAAGCCGAGATGATAGGCCCCCGGCGGCTCGCGCAGGCGCGCCACGTCGGCGAGGGCGGCGAGACCGGCATTGGCGCGATCGGCCATGACCCGCAGCCCCTGGCGCACCAGGGCGCGGTTGATGCCGGTGAGCGGCACCACATCGGCCACCGTGCCCAGCGCCACGAGATCGAGCCACTGGCGCAGGTCCGGCTCCGGGCGCGCCGCGCCATACCAGCCGCCGGCGCGCAGGGCGCGGTTGACGCCGACGGCGAGCAGGAAGGCGACGCCCACGGCGGCGAGCTGCTTGTGCGGGCTCGCCTCGTCGACGCGGTTGGGGTCGACCACCGCCACTGCGGGCGGCAGCGCGATCTCGGCCTGATGGTGGTCGATCACGATCACGTCGAGGCCGGCGTGCTTCGCCTCGGCCAGCGGCTCGTGCGCCGTCACCCCGCAATCGACGGTGACGACGAGCGCCGTCCCCTCCTCCCTGAGCCCGAGCAGCGCCCCGGCGTTTGGGCCGTAGCCTTCCTTGCGGCGGTCGGGAATGTAGAGGCAGGCCTCGGCGCCGACGCTACGGAAGAAGCGCAGCAGAAGCGCCGAGGAGGTCGCGCCGTCCACGTCGTAATCGCCGAATATCGCGATCCGCTCGCCGGCCTGGATCGCCCTCACCACCCGCTCGATGGCGACGTCCATGTCCCTGAGATGCGATGGATCGGGCAGGAACTTGCGCAGGGTCGGTTCGAGGAAGTCGGGCACGCCCTCGAGATCGACCGCGCGCGCCGCCAGCAGGCGGCAGATGGCCTCGGGCAGGCCGTGCCGCTGCGCCATGGCCAGCGCCATGCGTTCGTCGGCCAGGCGTTCGGCCCAGCGTCGGCCGGTGAGCGAGCGCTCGACGCCCAGAAAGGCGGCGCGGGCGGCGCGAACATCGGAGGACATGCCCGGCACTCTACCCGCCGGTCGCGAGCACGCCACCCGGCGGTGGCCGCCGCCTGTGGGCAAAGTGTCGGAATGCTGCCCCCTCGCGCGCTACCACTTCCACTCGAACGGCCAGAGGCGCAGCACGGCGATGTTGACGTGGTCGGCCTTCACGCCGCCGATCTGCAGCGTGAGCGGCTCGCTCTTGACCTCGACCTGCACGCTTTCGCGCGTGCCCGGGCAGTTCGTGGCGCGATCCGAGGCGAGGATCGGCAGCCGCTTGTTGTCCTGGACCGCATCGACCCAGCCCACCTCCGACAGGACGATGCGGTAGCGGCCGGCCGGAATGTACTCCAGCGTGACGATGCCGCCTTTGCCGCTGTCGCTGCCGCGCGCCGGCGCGACCGGATAGATGACGTCGGCGACCGGCCGCAGCTTCAGCGCGAAGACGCCCTCCTTGGGCAAGGACTGGGCGCTGTCGATGTGCGGAATGTAGGCGGAGAAAGGATCGGGATCCCGCGCCACGGCCCAGGGCACGAGGCCGCAGGCATCCTGCGCCGCGGCCGGCACGGCCAGCCACGACAAGCACGCGACGGCGAAGGCGCTCCCTGCTGTTTTCATGCCGGCCGCGGCGCCCGGCCAGGTGACGCCCGGGGCCGCAGTCGCCAAGAATGGCTAAGCCCAGCTTGGCAGGCCAGTCTTTATCGAGAAATTGTGATTGGCGGAGATCCACCGCACGGTGCCGGTCTTGGAGCGCATGACGATCGAATGCGTCTCCGCCCCGTTGCCGAAGCGCCGCACGCCCTTCAGCATCGAGCCCGAGGTGACGCCGGTGGCGGCGAACATAACGTCGCCCTTGGCCATGTCGGTCATCGAATATTTGCGGTTCAGATCCTTGATGCCCCATTTGCGGGCACGGTTCTTCTCGTCGTCGTTGCGGAACAGCAGCCGGCCCTGGATCTGGCCGCCGATGCAGCGCAGCGCCGCCGCCGCCAGCACGCCCTCCGGCGCGCCGCCCGAGCCCATGTAGATGCTGATGCCCGAATCGCCGGTCGAGGTGGCGATGACGCCCGAGACGTCGCCGTCGCCGATCAGCATGATGCGCGCGCCTGCCTCGCGCACCTTGGCGATCAGCTCGGCATGGCGCGGCCGGTCGAGGATGCAGACCACCAGATCGGAAACCTCGACCTTCTTGGCCTTGGCGAGATCCTTGAGGTTGTCGGCCGGCGTCTTGTCGAGGTCGACGATGCCGTCGGGCAGGCCGCCGCCTACGGCAATCTTGTCCATGTAAACATCGGGTGCATTGAGAAAGCCGCCATGCTCGGCCATCGCCATGACCGCGAGCGCATTGGGCAGCCCCTTGGCCGTGATGGTCGTGCCCTCGAGCGGGTCGAGGGCGATGTCGATCTTGGGACCGCCCGAGCCCACCTTCTCGCCGATATAGAGCATCGGCGCCTCGTCGCGCTCGCCCTCGCCGATCACCACCGTGCCGTCGATCGCCAGCGAATTGAGCGTGGTCCGCATCGCATCGACGGCCGCCTGGTCCGCCTTCTTCTCGTCGCCGCGCCCCATCAGCTTGGAGGCCGCCAGCGCTGCCGCTTCCGTGACCCGCACCGCCTCCAGCGCCAGGTTGCGATCCATCTTGCCCGTGTCGTCCGCCATCGTTTCCTCCGTCGTCTCCCGGAGCGCCTGTTTCAGAGCGCTTCCATCCTGATCAGGCAGGGCTCCTCCGCCACCGCCCGCAACTGGCCGATGCGCGCCGCCGCCCGCTGCATCGCCGCCTCCTCGGTCTCGTGCGTCGTCAGCACGACCGGCACCTCGCCCGACTGCGACCGGCCACGTTGCAGCATGGACTCGACCGAAATGCGCTCCCTGGCAAGCACGCCCGAGATCGCCGCGATCACGCCCGGCCGGTCCTGCACCATCAGGCGCATATAATAGGCGCCAATATGGCGCCCCATGGGTGAAACTTTCTTGGCTGCGAGCCGGTTGGCCGGCACGACGAAGGCCGGCATGTCCCGGCCGCGCGCCACATCGACCAGATCGGCGACGACGGCGGAAGCCGTCGGCCCCTCCCCAGCGCCCCGGCCCTGGAACATGGTCGTGCCCACGAAGTCGCCTTCGACGACCACGGCGTTGAACACGCCCTCGATATGGGCGATCGGCGCCTCGAGCGAGACCATGCAGGGATGGACGCGCTGCTCGATGCCGTATTTCGTCTCGCGCGCAAGGCCGAGCAGCTTGATGCGATAGCCCAGCTCCTGGGCGAACTGGATGTCCATGGAGGTGACGCGGCGGATGCCTTCGACATGGACGCCCGCGAAGTTCACACGGCAGCCGAAGGCGGCGCCGGTCAACACCGCGAGCTTGTGCGCGGCGTCGATGCCGTCGACGTCGAAGCTCGGATCCGCCTCGGCATAGCCTGCCGCCTGCGCCTCGGCCAGCACGGCGCCGAAGTCGCGCCCCGTCTCGCGCATGGTGGTGAGGATATAGTTGCAAGTGCCGTTCAGGATGCCGTACAGGCGGCTCACCCGGTTGCCGACCAGGCCTTCTCGCAGCGCCTTGATGATCGGTATGCCGCCGGCCACGGCCGCCTCGAACGCGAGGATCCTTCCCTTCTTTTCGGCAAGCGCGGCGAGCTCGGCGCCATGCATGGCCAGCAGCGCCTTGTTGGCGGTGACGACATGCTTGCCCGATGCCAGCGCCTTCTGCACGAGCTGCCGGGCGATGCCGCGCGAACCGCCGATCAGCTCGACCACGACATCGATGTCGGGCGCGGTGGCAAGCGCCAGCGGGTCCCTCTCCCAGCGCAAATGGGAGACATCGATGCCGCGCTTGCGCGTCTTGCTGCGTGCGCTGACGGCCACCAGCTTCAGCGGACGGCCGCCGCGCAGGGAGAGCAGCCGGCCATGCTCGGCCAGCAGCTTGACGACGCCGGCGCCTACCGTGCCGAGGCCGGCAACGCCTATTCTGAGAGGAGAGGCCATGACTGCCTGATACGTGAGGAAAGGATCAGGCGCGAGCCTTCAGGGGCGTGATGTTGTCCCCGACGCCGCGCAGATAGAGGTCGATCGCCTTGGACGGATCGGCCAGTACCTGCCGGATGTTGCGGACGGCCTGTCGGATGCGGTGCTTGTTCTCGACCAATGCGATGCGGACATATCCGTCGCCGTGCTCGCCGAAACCGATGCCTGGCGATACCGCGACATTGGCTTGCGTGAGCAGGAGCTTCGAGAAGGCGAGCGAACCCAGCTCCTCGAAGGGCTTGGGGATCGGCGCCCAGGCGAACATGCTGGCCGAGGGCGACGGCAGCGGCCATCCGGCCGTCCTCAGTCCGTCGATCACGACGTCCCGGCGTTCCTTGTAGGTATTGCGCGCCTCGACGATGCAGTCCTGCGGCCCGTTGAGCGCCGCGGTCGCCGCCACCTGGACCGGCGTGAAAGCACCATAGTCGAGGTACGACTTGATGCGCGTCAGGGCCTGGATCAGCGTCCGGTTGCCGGCCGCGAAACCGATACGCCAGCCGGCCATCGAATAGGTCTTGCTCATGGAGGTGAACTCGACCGCGATTTCGCGCGCGCCCGGCACCTGCAGCACGGATGGCGGCGGCACGCCGTCGAAATAGATCTCCGCATAGGCGAGATCCGACAGGATCCAGATGTTCTGCCTTTTGCAGAAATCCACCACCGCCGCGTAGAAATCGAGATCGACGACCTGCGCGGTCGGATTGGAGGGATAGTTCAGCACCAAGGCGATGGGCTTGGGCACGGTATGCCGCACCGCGCGCTCGAGCGCCGACAGGAAGTCCGCCGTGGAGGTGCTGCCGGGTACCGGAATGTGCCGCACCGAGCCGCCGGCGATGATGAAGCCGTAGGGGTGGATAGGATAGCTGGGATTGGGCACCAGCACGATGTCGCCCGGCGACGTGATCGCCTGCGCGAGATTCGCCAACCCCTCTTTCGATCCCAGCGTCACGATGACCTCGGCCTCGGGATCGAGATCGACGTTGAAACGGCGCTGGTAATAGGCGGCCTGGGCCTTGCGCAGGCCCGGAATGCCGCGCGAGGCCGAGTAGCCATGGGCGCGCGGATTAGCGGCCGCTTCGGCCAGCTTCGCCACGATGTGCGGCGCTGTCGGCAGGTCCGGATTGCCCATGCCAAGATCGATGACGTCCTGGCCCGCGGCACGGGCACGCGCCTTCATGGCGTTCACTTCCGCGAACACGTAGGGCGGTAGACGCTTGAGGCGGTGGAATTCCTGGTCGTCCATTGATTGTTCCTTGTGCGCTCAGAGGGGACGAACGCGTCCGTCAGGATCCGGCCGGCTTGGCGCCGGTCGGCGGCGTCGGAGCCGCCGGAGCGGCGGGCGCAGCGTCGGTCGAGGGCGGCGGCACGGGCATGCTCGAGACCGGCGCCGGCGGCGGCGCGACCGGCTGGGTCGGCGGCTCGCCGGCCTTGTCGCCGGTCGTGTTCGCTTGCTTGCCCCCTGCGTCCGTCTCGGCTTCCTTGGCCGCCTTCTCGGCCTTCTCTCGAGCCTCACGCTCCTCGGCGTCGCGGGCTGCTTCTTCCTTGTCCTGCTTCTCGATCTGCGCCTTCTGGCCACCGCTTTCGGGAACAATCGAGCCGATCTTGGGCGTGTCGCGCATGTCGTCCACGGGGGCGATCGGCGGATCGTACTGCTGGTTGGCCGCCGGCGGTGGCAAGCTCGCGCTCACCGGCACGTTCTGCTCGGCTCCCGGCCGAACCTTGGCCATATCTGCGGGCGAGCTGCTGTCGAACCAGCCGCAGCCGGAGAGAAGAGCAAGAACCGACACGCCGAGGAGAGCGTGAAAGCAGCCCGTCGCGATCCTGCTCCGTCGTTTTTGCATCGTCCTCACCTGCCTGAACCCTGACCGCGCTGTTTAATCAAGATCGAGAGAAGTTTGACCCGTCAGTTGTCGCAGCCTACCTAAAGGAAAGGAAGCTCTTGGCAGCCCGGATAAGGCAGCACAAGCTATAGTATCTGGATGTCGCCATTCCCGCAAGAAAAGCGGCAAAAGCAATGACTTAGGAGAGGAAACCATGTCGGACACCTCCGCACCTCCCGGCCCCGCCGGCACTGCTCCCGGATTCTCCGAGGCGGAGACCGAAAAGCTGCGGGTGGCATTCAAGGATATCGCCGAGCGCAGCCAGAAGCTTTTGAAGGAGTTCGCCGAACGCTACGCAGCGGAGGGACCGCAGCCGGCCGACCCGCTGCACCTTACTCATACTTTCATGGACTTCACGGCCAAGATGCTGGCCGACCCCAACAAGCTCGTGCAGGCCCAGGTCGAGCTCTGGCAGCAGTACATGAAGCTTTGGCAAACGACCGCGCAGCGCATGATGGGCCAGCAGGTCGAGCCCGTGGTCGAGCCGGCCAGGAGCGACAAGCGCTTCAAGGATCCCGCCTGGAATGACGGCATGATCTTCGACTATATCAAGCAGTCCTACCTTCTGACGGCGCGCTGGCTGCAGGGCACCGTGAAGGAAGTCGAAGGCGTCGACGACAAGACCGCGCAGAAGGTCGAGTTCTACACGCGCCAGTTCATCGATGCGATGTCGCCGTCGAACTTCGCGCTCACGAACCCGCAGGTTGTCAAGGCCACGATCGACAGCAAGGGCGAAAACCTGCTCAAGGGACTGCAGAACCTTCTCACCGATCTCGAGCGCGGCAAGGGGCGGCTCGCCATACGCCAGACCGACATGAAGGCTTTCAAGGTCGGAGAGAATGTCGCCACCTCGCCGGGCAAGGTCGTCTACCAGAACGAGGTGATGCAGCTCATCCAGTACGCGCCGCGGACCGACGAGGTCTATGCGATGCCGCTGCTCATCGTCCCGCCCTGGATCAACAAGTTCTACATCCTGGACCTCAAGCCCGAGAATTCCTTCATCAAGTGGGCGACCGAGCGCGGTTACACCGTCTTCGTGATCTCATGGGTCAATCCGGACGAGACCCTGACCAATCTCGTCTTCGAAGATTACATGAAGAAAGGCCCGCTCGCCGCGCTCGAGGCGATCGAGAAAGCGACGGGCGAGAGGAAGGTTTCGGCGATCGGTTACTGCATCGGCGGCACGCTGATGGCGACAACACTCGCCTACATGGCGGCGCGAGGCGACAACCGCATCGCTGCCTGCACCTTCTTCACCGCACAGGTCGACTTCACCGAACCGGGCGAGCTCGGTGTCTTCATCGACGAGGACCAGCTCGCCGGCATCGAGCAGATGATGAGCAAAAAGGGGTATCTCGACGGCACGGAGATGGCGACCACCTTCAACATGCTGCGGGCCAACGACCTCATCTGGTCGTTCGTCGTGAACAACTATCTGATGGGCAAGGACCCCTTTCCCTTCGACCTCCTGTTCTGGAATGCCGATGCGACCCGCATGCCGGCGGCCATGCACAGCTATTACCTGCGCAACATGTATCAGAAGAACCTGCTGGCGAAGCCGGGCGGCCTGGTCATCGACAACGTGCCGATCGACCTGCGTAAGGTCGCAATCCCTGTCTATCTGCAGGCCGGCAAGGACGACCACATCGCGCCCGCCAGATCGGTCTACAAAGCGACCCAGCTCTTCTCGGGGCCGGTGCGCTTCATGCTGGCCGGGTCGGGCCACATTGCCGGCGTCGTCAATCCGCCGCACGCCAAGAAATACCAGCACTGGCTGAACGAGACGCCCCGGAATCCGCCGACGCTCGAGGAATGGAAGGCCGGCGCCACGGAGTTCCCGGGCTCGTGGTGGAACGACTGGGACAAATGGCTCTCGGAGAAATCCGGTGCTAAGGTTCCCGCCCGCATTCCCGGCCACGGCGACCTGCCCGCGCTCGAGGAGGCGCCGGGATCGTACGTGAAGGTAAGGTTGATCGACTGACGTTCGACAGGAGATATCCCGCGCTGCGCTCGGAATGACACGGGTTTTGCCGTGTCGTTCCGAGCGCGGGGAGGAATCTTTAGTCACCTTCGCGATAGGTGACGGACTCGTCCTGGCTGTCGCGAAAGACAGTGACCTTCACCAACCCCTTGGTCACCGGCGCCAGCCGGCGCCAGATCCAGGCGGCGAGGTTCTCCATCGTCGCCGGACCGAGATCAGGCACCTCGTCCAGCATATGATGGTCGAGCCCGTCCCGCGCCGCCGCCAATGCCTTCTCCAGCAGGCCGAAGTCGACCACCATGCCGGTTTTCGGATCGGGTTCGCCGCGCAGCGTGACCTCGGCACGATAGGAATGGCCATGGACGCGCCGGCTCGACTCGGCGTCGATGCTGCGCTGGAGCGTGTGCGCGGCATCGAAGCGGAAGGACTTGGTGAGCTCCCACATCAGCGGATGCCCAGATGCTTGTGGGTCTGCGTACTGAGCTGCCACTGCGGATGGGCGAGGCAATAGGCGATCGCTCGGCGGGTATTCTCGGCGACGTCCGGACCGTCCATCGGCTGCAGCGAGAAGCGTCGGAAATCGAGGCCGACGAAGGCTTCGGGCGGCACGTCGGTCTGGGGATAGACGAGCTTCAGCTCGTCGCCCTTCCTCACCTTCAGTTCGTCGGGCGTCTTGGGACTGACGCACACCCAATCGATCCCAGGCGGCAGATCGACGGTGCCGTTGGTCTCGAGGGCGATTTCGAAGCCCCGTCCGTGCAGCGCCTTGAGCAGGTCGCCATCGACCTGGAGCAAGGGCTCGCCGCCCGTCAGCACCACGAAGCGGTGCGCCCGCGGGCCATCCCAGGTGCGCTCGACCACGGCCGCAAGGTCTTCCGCAGCGGCGTAGCGGCCGCCGAGTGTGCCGTCCATGCCCACGAAATCGGTGTCGCAGAAGCGGCAGGCCGCGGTCGCGCGATCCTCCTCGCGACCCGACCAGAGATTGCAACCGGCGAAACGGCAGAACACCGCCGCGCGACCGGCCTGCGCGCCTTCGCCCTGCAACGTCTTGAAGATCTCCTTGACCGCGTAGCTCATGAGACCGCTTTCGCGCGACGCTACTCCGCCGCCTTTCGCTCGGCCGGACGATAGGCCTGTGCCAACTTCACATAGCTCTCCGCCGAGCGCCTGAAGATCTCGAGATCCTTGTCGGTGATGTCGCGCAGCTTCACCGCCGGATTGCCGGCCCACAATTCGCCCTTGCGCACAATCTTGCGCGGCGTGACGACGGCGCCGGCCGCCACCATCGCGCCGGTCTCGACGACCGCTTCATCGAGCACCGTCGAGTGCATGCCGATGAACGAATCGTCCTGGATTTCGCAAGCATGCAGCAAGGCCAGATGCCCCACCGTGACGTTGCGGCCGACCGTCGTGCCGACACCGCGCGCGGCAATATGGATCACCACGCCGTCCTGGATGTTGGAGTTGTCGCCGATCCTGATCCCGGGCCCGTCGGCGCGCAAGACGGCGCCGAACCAGATGCCGCAATTGGCGCCGATCGCGACGTCGCCGACCAGCGTCGCATTGGGCGCGATGAAGGCGCTCTTGTCGACCTTGGGAACGATGCCGTTGAACGGAACGATGAGACCGGGCATTCGGGCTGTCTCTCCACAAAAACGAAGGGCGCCTCCCGGCGCCCCTCGACCATGTCCGACTGGCTCTCGGGGCGCCGCCTAGCGCTTGGAGAACTGGAAGCGGCGCCGGGCACCGGCACGGCCGTACTTCTTGCGCTCCACCACGCGGCTGTCGCGGGTAAGAAAGCCATTGCTCTTCATGGCGCCGCGCAGCTCCGGCTCGAACTTGGCCAGCGCCTGGGCGATGCCGTGGCGGACCGCGCCCGCCTGCCCCGACAGGCCGCCGCCCGAGACGGTGGCCACGACGTCGAACTGACCGGTGCGCTGCGACACGTCGAACGGCTGCTGGATCACCATCTGCTGGGTAGGCCGTGCGAAGTAGATCTTCTGGTCGCGGCCGTTGATCGTGATCTGGCCGGTGCCCGGCTTCACCCAGACGCGGGCGACCGCGTTCTTGCGCCGGCCGGTGGCATAGGCACGCCCCTGGGCGTCGACCTCCTTCTCGCGGACCGGCGCGGGCGGGGGCGCAATCGGCGCTTTCTTCAGCTCGGCAAAGGACGAAAGTTCGGTAGCCATGTCAGCCGATCCTCGAATTCTTGCGGTTCATCGCGGCCACATCCAGCTTCTCCGGCTGCTGCGCCTCGTGCTCGTGGTTGGGGCCCTTGTAGACGCGCAGGTTCTTCATCTGCCTGCGGCCGAGCGGACCGCGCGTGATCATGCGTTCGACAGCCTTCTCGATGACGCGTTCGGGGAAACGGCCTTCCAGCCGCTTGCCCAGCGTCTCGCCCTTGATGCCACCGGGATGGCCAGTGTGCCAGTAGAAGTACTCGCGCTCCGCCTTGCGGCCGGTGAGGCGCACCTTCTCGGCGTTGATGACGATGATGTTGTCGCCGCAATCGACATGCGGTGTAAAGGTCGGCTTGTGCTTGCCGCGCAGGCGCATGGCGATGATCGAGGCGAGCCGGCCGAGCACCAGCCCATCGGCGTCGATCAGCACCCACTTCTTCTGCACGTCGGCAGTCTTGAGGCTCAGGGTTTTCATGGCTCTTTCTTCCGTGAGGCGGGGCTTATGGGAAGAATGTCGTCGAATGTCAAATTTTCTGATTTTATTGTCCTAAATCAAAAGGTTATATGCGCGGTACTATAATACCGCAGCCCAAGGCATTGATCCTGGCGGTATCGAGTAGGTCATGGTGACATGCGCCGCGGGTTCGCTCTTGCCGTCGTTCCAGATGGTGAAGTCGCCGACCGCGAGGCTGCGCCCGAGCTTCAGCAGCCGCCCCTCGCCGATCAGCGACGTCGCCTCCGGCTTGCGCATGAAATTGATATTGAGATTGGTCGTCACGGCCAGCGCCACCGGCCCGAGCTGCGCCAGGATCAGCAGGTAGAAGCCGACATCCGCCAGCCAGACCAGAGTCGGGCCCGAGACCGTTCCGCCCGGCCGCAGATGCCGCTCGCTGGTCGGCAGCCGCACCCGGATCGTCCGATCGTCGAGATGCTCGATCGCCATCCCCGCAGTTGCCGCCTGCGGGAATTCCCTGTCGAGGAACACCATCAGCTCGGCAGGCGTCATCACCGGCATGACGCCGCGCTTCCCACGCCATAGAATGAAACTATGTCCGCCGTCCCCAATGAGCCCGTCCTGCTGCGCCGCGACGACGGCCGCATCGCCATCCTGACGCTGAACCGTCCGCACGCCATGAATGCGCTGTCGGGCGAGCTTATAGACGCCCTTCAGGCGGAATTCGACAGGCTCGCGAAAGATCGTGCGATCCGTTGCGTGATCCTCGAAGCGAAGGGCCGCGCGTTCTCGACCGGCCACGACCTGCGCGAGGTCGCCGCGCGCAAGGACTACACTTTCCACCACGATCTCCTGACGCGCTGCTCGGCGATGATGCTGTCGATCCAGCGCCTGCCGCAGCCGGTGATCGCCAAGGTCCATGCCATGGCGACCGCAGCCGGCTGTCAACTGGTCGCGGCCTGCGACCTCGCCGTCGCCTCGAGCGAGGCGACCTTCGCCACCTCGGGCATCACCAACGGTCTCTTCTGCGGCACGCCCTCGGTGCCGGTGGGCCGCAACGTCGGCAAGAAGCGCGCGCTCGACATGCTGCTCACCGGGCAGTTCATCGATGCGACGACCGCCCTGCGCGACGGGCTGGTGAGCCGCCTCGCTTCGCCCGACAAGCTCGACGAGGCAACGATGGCGCTCGCGACCCAGATCGCCGACCAGCCGCCGCAACAGATCGCCTCGGGCAAGGCGATGTTCCACCGGCACATGGAAATGAGCATCGAGCAGGCTTATGCGCTCGCCACCGAGTTCATGGCCGGCGCCCTGCAAAGCGAGGATGCGCAGGCCGGCATCGACGCATTCGTGAACAAGAGGCCGAAGCCCGAGTGGAAGGGGAAGTAGCCGCTTTCCGCGCCCATATCCGAGGGGGCTGAAGCCTCGACATTGCCGCCCAGGGTGCCATGCCGAATAATTAGATGACATGCCATCTAATGGCATTACATCCAACGCCTGGAACTATGTCGCACCCCGACGACACCCTTCGCGGCACGTTCGGTGCCCTGCTCGCCCGTGCTTCCCGCCAATGGCGGCGGGCGGCCGACCAGCGCCTGCAGCCGTTCAAGCTCACCGAAGCGACGTGGCTGCCGCTCGTGCATATTGCACGCGCTGTCACCCCGCCGCGCCAGAAGGATCTGGCGGCCTCGCTGTCGCTCGACAGCTCGTCGGTCGTTCGGCTGCTCGACAATCTGGAGGCGGCGGGCCTGATCAGGCGCCGCGCGGAAGCGACCGACCGGCGGGCCAAGGCGATTTTTCTGACCGCGCGCGGACGCGCGATCGCCGACAAGGTCGAGGTCGCGGCCCTGCAGGTGCGGCGCGATGCCCTGGCCGGGCTGAGCGATCGGGACATCGAGACGGCCCGCCGGGTCCTGACGCATGTCTGCGATGCGCTCGAAAGGTCGATGCAGGAAGTGGCCGCGTGACCGTGGTTGCCACCATCGCGGCAAAGCCTTCGCGCGCCGCTCCGCTCTGGCTGCTGGCCATGATCACCTTCAGCGGCACGCTCGCCATGCACATTTTCGTGCCAGCGCTCCCCGAGGCCGGACGCGATCTCGGCGCCGGTATCGGCGCGATGCAGATGACGATGAGCGTCTACATCTTCGGGCTCGCGGTCGGGCAGCTCGTCTACGGGCCGCTGTCGGACCGCTTCGGCCGCCGCTCGATGCTGACCATGGGGCTCCTTGTCTACACCGGCACCGGCCTGTGGGCGGCGTTCGCGCCCGATGTCCAGACCTTGATCGTGCTGCGGCTCCTTCAGGCGCTGGGCGGGTGTTCCGGCCTGGTGATCGGCCGCGCGATCGTCCGAGACACCGCCCTTGCCAAGGAGGCGGCCCGCCGCTTGGCATTGATGAACCCTCATGGTCGTCATCGGGCCGGCCGCAGCCCCCCTGCTGGGCGGCGCGCTCGCCACCGCTTTCGGCTGGCGCTCGATCTTCTTCCTGCTGGCCGGCCTCGGCGCGATCAACCTTCTGTTCAACTGGCTGCTGCTGTCGGAGACGAACAGGCCAACCGGCTCGGCCCATGTCGGCGCGCTGGCACACAACTACGGACGGCTGCTGCGTTCGCCTGCCTTCCTCGGCTATGCGCTGGGCGGAGGCTGCGCCACGACCTCCATGTACGGTTTCCTCGCCGCGTCGCCGTTCATCTTCACCCACCAGCTCGGTCGGCCGGACTACGAGGTAGGGATCTATCTCGCGATCCAGTTCGTCGGCATCTGGGTCGGCAGCATGGCGGCGGCGCGTCTGATTCCCAAGTTCGCTATCGATCGGCTCATGGTCGGCGCCAATCTCGCCAGTGTCGTGGCGGCCCTCGTCTTCCTCGTCGCCGCCTTGTCCGGCCATCTCTCCGTGCTGCTGGTCGTGGGGTCGATGTTTTTCTTCGCTGTCGGCGCGGGCATCGCCTCGCCTGCCGCGCTCGGCCAGGCGATCAGCGTCAATCCTGCCGTCATCGGCTCGGCATCCGGCCTGTACGGCTTCAGCCAGATGGGTGTCGGCGCGGTCTGCACCGCCATCATGAGCTTCGGCGACAACCCCGCCCTCACCTCGTCCATCGTATTGGTCGCCGCCGGGCTGATCGCGCAAGCGTCGTTCTGGATCGCGGTGCGTTTTCGCGATCCCCAGACCTGCGCCGACTGACGGAACCGCGACTACCTTCGCGGTAGTCGACCGGATGCCGGCAGGGCTTCATGTTGAACGGAACGGTTCGTGTGAGGAGTCAGGCGCATGCATCCATTGGACCAGGCAACGTCCCTGACCTCTTCTCCATGCGGCAGCCTGCGCGGCTCGACGAGCGGCGCCTACTGGAACTTCAACGGACCGCTCGGCGGGGTGACGGCGGCGATCCTGATGCGTGGCGTTCTCGAGCGACCGGATCGGTTGGGCGCCCCCTGCTCGATCACCGTCAACTTCACCGCAGCCGTTGCGCGCGGCCCGTTCGACGCGACCGTCCACCCGGTCCGCACCGGCCGTTCGGTGCAGCATTGGTATGTCGAGCTGCGGCAGGCCGACGTGGTCGCCGCGAACGCCACGATCGTCTGCGCGAAGGGCAACGCGGGCAGTTCGGCCCGGCGGCCGGCAGCTACCTCACACGTTGTTGCGGCTCAGCGAGCCCAGTCGCCGGCGCCCTTCTTGACGAGCTGTCGTTTCAGGGCCTCGAAATAGCTGACGCCGTAGTCCGGCGCCGAACGGACCTGCTTCATGCGCTGGGCCGCCCGCTGGACGATGTAGTCGTCGATCGTCACCGGCTCCTCGCCGAGCTGGCGGGAGATCAGCTCCAGCTCGCAGGCGCGCTCCAGCATGTACATGCCGCGCAGCGCACCCGGCAACGTGGCATGCGCCGTGAGCAGGCCGTGATTGTGGAGAACGACATGGCCGCCCTTCTGGCAGCTCCTGCCCAGCTCCTCGCACTCCTCCACCGTCGCCGGCACGCCGTAGTGGTGATAGACGATGTCGTCGTAGACGTGCAGTGCGTCCTGGCTGATCGGCCGCAGGCCCTGCTTCAGGAGCGAGACGCCGCCGCCCGCACGCGTGTGGGTGTGCATCACGCAGTTGACGTCCGGCCGCGCCTTGTAGACGCCGCTGTGGATGGTGAAGCCCGCGGCGTTGAAACGGCCCTGCTTGCCGTAGATCTTGCCGTCGAGATCCATCTTGATGAGGCTTGAGGCGGTGATCTCGTCGAACATCTCCTCATAGTGGTTGATCAGGAAGCAGTCGGGCTCGCCCGGCACCCGCACCGACATGTGCGTGTCGATAAGATCGGTCCAACCGAGATGATCGGCCACCCTGTAGAGCGCCGCGAGCTCGCAGCGCGCCTTCCACTCCGCTTCGCTCGTCTCGACACGGTCGTGAACGACGCCGTCCATTCCCTGCTCCTCCGACGCTCCCAATCAAAAAGACAAATCAGGTGGACGTTTCCGACGACCGGCCTTTCCTCAACCGTGCGATCCGGAAATCGCAGGGCTATTTTCTGGCCTTCGCCTCCAGCTCCCGGACCGCCGCCAGCGTATTCTCGACGTGCTTGTCGGGATTGCGATCTGCATAAGCGTAGACGATCCTGTCATCCGGGGCGATGACGTACGAAATCCGGTCGGCAATGCCGACGGAGCCGACACGGACCAGAGCCGCGTCGTAGGCGCGAATCACCTTGAGGTCAGGGTCTGCCGCCACCGGGAATTTGGCCGAGCATTCCTGCGAGGAAAATTTGTGCAGCGTGCCGATATCGTCGGCCGACATGCCGATCAGGGTGGCGCCTTCGGCCGCGAACCGGTCCGCCGCCGCGGCAAATTCATGCGCCTCGGCCGTGCAGCCCTTGGTGAAGGCCTTGGGGAAGAAATAGAGCACGACTGGCCCCTTCTTCAGGGCTTTTGCCAGCGAGAAGGTGAATTCCTGTCCGCCGACCGCCGCTGGCGCGGTGAAGTCCGGCGCGACAGCCCCCGGCTTCAAGGCAGCGACGGCAGGTGCTGCAACAAGGCAACCCAATGCCAAAGCAACCGCTACAACCCGCTTCATGCTGTACTCCACCAAATGGAACCCGTGGCGATCATAAGCCGATGCGATCGGGGTTTGCCTCACGTCCTGGTGAGCGCGCCTTCATCCAGCATTCATCCCTTTCATGTAAGTGGACGGCACGACAGTCTTCACGGCCTGCGCGCGTTTGGCGAGCCAGTAGGCCTGCGGCGGGGGCACCGAGCGAAGTTGCGATCGATGCCCAGCTTCTGCGCCGCGTCCATCGGCCAATTGGGATTGTAGAGAAGCTCGCGGGCGAGTGCGATCAGGTCGGCCCGACCCTGCTGCAGGATCTGCTCCGCCTGGTCGGCATGGACGATCAGACCCACCGCCATGCTCATGATGCCGACGTCCTTCCGCAGCCGCTCGGCATAGGGCACCTGATAGCCGTAGGTGACGGGGCCCGCACTCACCACCGGCGAACCGCGCATGCCGCCCGAGCTGCAGTCGATCACATCGACTCCCTTGGGCTTCACGATCCGCGCCAGAGCCACGCTCTGGTCGGGCCCCCAGCCGGCATCGTCCTCGACCGAGAGCCGCAGGAACAACGGCTTCGAGGCAGGCCAATGAGCGCGTACGCTTTCGACGACTTCGATGCAGAAAAGCATGCGGTTCTGCTCGCTGCCGCCATACTGGTCGTTGCGCAGGTTCGAGAACGGCGAGAGGAACTGATGGATCAGGTAGCCGTGTGCACCATGGATATCGAGTACCTCGAACCCCGCCTCGTTGGCCCGCCGCGCCGCCTGGCCCCAGCGCTCGATCACCTCGGGGATTTCCGCCCGCGCAAGGGCACGCGGCAGAGGATCGGTCGGCGGCGCGCTGAGCGCGCTCGCCGACACGAGCTCCCACGCCTCCCAGTCGTCTATCTCGGGTGACGGCTCGAGCGGCGCGCCGCCTTCCCAGGGCCGGAAGCGCCGCGCCTTGCGGCCCGAATGGCCGAGCTGGATGCCGGGCACGGCGTTGTGCAACTTGATGAAATCGACGCAGCGTCGGAGGCCGGGAACGAAGGCGTCGTCCCACAAACCGAGATCGCCCACCGTGCCGCAGCCACGACGCTCGACCTTGGTCGATTCCATGATCACGAGACCCGCGCCGCCGGCGGCATAGCGGCCGGCATTCATCAGATGCCAGTCGGTCGCGAAGCCCTTGACCGCCGAGTACTGGTGCATGGGCGCGACCACGACCCGGTTCTTGAGCGTCACGTCGCATCGAAATCGGTTCGAACAGCTTCGGCTGCGCCATGTATACTCCTCCCATGCCGACGATCGTTCACGACCGCTACGACGACGCCTACCTGCGCCGCATCCTGCGCAATACCAGGACCATCGCCATGGTGGGCGCTTCGGCCAACTGGAATCGGCCGTCCTATTTCGCCATGAAGTACCTGCTCGATCGCGGCTACAAGGTCATCCCGGTCAATCCAGCCGCTGCAGGTCAGGAAATTCTGGGCCAGAAAGTCTACGGCTCGCTCGACGAGCTGCCGGTGAAGGCCGACATGGTCGATATCTTTCGCAACTCCGAGGCCGCCGGCCCGATCACCGACGAGGCCATCGCGCACGGCGCGAAGGTCGTGTGGATGCAGCTCGGCGTCGTGAACGAGGCGGCCGCCCGGCGGGCCGAAGCGGCCGGTCTCGAGGTGGTGATGAATCGCTGCCCCAAGATCGAGCATTCGCGCCTGGCGGGCACCATCGAATGGCACGGCATCGCAAGCGGCGTCATCAGCAGCAAGAAGAGAGCGTTATGAGGCCCCTCGCCTGCCACCGTCCGGACGGTGTCCAATGAAGTTCGGCGTCTTCGACCATATGGACCGGGCCGGCGAGGATGTCGGCCGGCAGTTCGAGGAACGCCTTCGCCTGATCGAACTCTACGAGAAGAGCGGCTTTCACGCCTACCACATCGCCGAGCATCACGCGACGCCGCTCGGCATGGCGCCCTCGCCCAGCGTCTTCCTGGCGGCCGTGGCGCAGCGGACGAAAACGCTGCGCTTCGGGCCGCTGGTCTATACCGTGAACCTCTATCACCCGCTGCGGCTGATCGACGAGATCTGCATGCTCGATCAATTGAGCGGCGGCCGGCTGGAACTCGGCGTCGGCCGCGGCATCTCGCCGTACGAGGTCGGCTATTACGGCATCGACCCGGCGACCGGCCCCGAGCGGTTCGCCGAGGCACTCGAGGTCGTCCTCAAGGGGCTCGCGCAGCAGCGACTGACCTACAAGGGCAAGTATTTCGCCTTCGAGGACGTGCCGATCGAGATGCGGCCGGTGCAGAAGCCGCACCCGCCGCTCTGGTATGGCGCCAACTCTCTGGAAAGCGCCGACCGTCTCGCCCGGCAGGGCTGCAACACCGTGGTCGGCATGAGGGCCGACGGGGTCGGGCAGTTCGCGTCGCGCTTCCGCGCCGCCTGGAAGGCGCTGGGCCGCCGTGACGAGGGCCTGCCTTTCATCGGCCTCAGTCGTCACGTCGTGGTCGGCGACACCGACCGCGAGGCGCAGAGCGCGGCCAGGCGCGCCTTCGGCCTCTGGTACGACGCGCTGATCCATCTGTGGCGGGCGCATGGCGTGGGCCTGCCGCGGCAGCTCATCCCGGCCGAGTTCGAGGAGGCGCTGGCGGGCGGCTACATCATCGCTGGCGCGCCTTCCACGGTGCGCGAACGGATGCGGCGCGACAACGACGTCGCCGGCATCAACTACTGCCTCTGCCGTCTGGCGTTCGGCGATCTGTCGCTCGAGGAATCGACCCGCTCCGTCGAGCTCTTTGCCCGCGAGGTCATGCCGGCTCTGTAGTCGCGGCGTCGAGACACGGCAAAGCCGGCGATGGAGACCACCGCCGGCTTCGTCGAGAGGCTCCGGCTACGCCGCCCGGGGAGAAACAGCGACGTACCGGGTCGACCCCCCTCGATAGATCTTCAGCAGCACGGGCTTCTTCGACTCCTTCGCCTCCTTGAGCTTGCTGGCCGCGGCCTTCGGGCTGTCGACCGAGTCGTGACCGACCTGCTGAATGATGTCGCCCGGCCGCAATCCCTTGTCGTCCGCCGGGCTGCCGGGCTCGACGCCGGCAATCAAGGCGCCGGAGACCGAGTCCTTGAGGCCGAGTTCCTGGCGAACCTCCGGCGTGATCGGCGCCAGCGAGAAGCCGAACGACAGCGGCTCGGCCTTCGACCCGTTGTGATTGTCGCCTTCATCGGCCTTCGCCTGCTGGTGCGAGGAATAGTCGCCGAGCTTCGCCTCGACGGTCATGTTCTTGCCGTCGCGCACCAGGCCGATCTTGACCGTCGATCCCGGCTGCTGCGCGGCGATCACGCGGGTCAAGTCGCGGACGTCCTCGATCTTCTTGTCGTCGACGCTCTTGATGACGTCGCCGGACTCGATGCCGGCCTTGCGCGCCGCACTCTTCGGCTCGACCTGCGCGACCAGCGCGCCATGGGTCGAACCGAGCGACATGCTTTCGGCGATCTCGGACGTCACCGGCTGGATCTCGACGCCGAGCAGGCCGCGCTCGACCCGTCCGTGCTCGCGGAGCTGGGTCACCACCGGCTTGGCGATGCTGGACGGGATGGCGAAGCCCAAGCCGACGCTGCCGCCGGTGGGTGAGAAGATCGCCGTGTTGATGCCGATCACCTCGCCGTCCATGTCGAACAGCGGACCGCCCGAATTGCCGCGGTTGATGGCGGCGTCGGTCTGGATGTAGTCGTCGAACGGGCCCGAGTGGATGTCGCGGCCGCGCGCCGACACGATGCCGGATGTCACCGTGCCGCCCAGCCCGAACGGATTGCCGACCGCCATCACCGGCTGCCCGACGCGCACCTTGCTCGAGTCGCCGAACTCGACGTAGGGCAGCGGCTTGTCGGCCTTGATCTTCAGCACCGCGATATCGGTCTTCTGGTCGGCGCCCAGAAGCTTGGCCGGATACTTGGTGCCGTCCGTCATCGTCACCGTGATCGAATCGGCCTGGCCGGCGACGTGGTAGTTGGTCACGATCACGCCGGACGGATCGATGATGAAGCCGGTGCCGAGCGCCTGCTCCTTGGGCATCGGCCGGACCTTCATCGGTCCCTGGCCGAAGCGTTCGGCGAACTGGCGCATGAACTCTTCCATCTGCTGCTGCGCCGAGCGATCCGACATCTGCATCGCGCCGCCGCTGTCGGCCTTCATCGTCACCTGGATGTTGACGACGGCCGGCGTCACCTTGGCGGCGAGATCGGAAAGGTCGCGCGGCGTGGCCTCGCCCGCCAGCGCCGGCGGCGCGGTCAGGATCGGCAGGATCGCGGCCGGTGCCGTCAGCGCTGTGGTCAGCGCCAAGGCGGCAAGGATGGACTTGGTCTTGGACATCGAGAAACCTCCTCGTCTGGCTCGCAACGAATATAGGAAGGCGGTGGTGGCGCCGGCGTGTCCGCAACATTGAAAGTTTGTATAGTTCGGCGCGATTGCACGACGGCCGAAAGCGAGAAGAATGGTTCCGTGACGAAAGGGCCGCCGTGAAAATCCTCCTGATCGAAGACGACAAGCAGACGGCCGACTACATCGCCAAGGGCCTGCGCCAGCACGGGCATGTGGTCGATCAGGTCGACAATGGCCGCGACGGTCTCTACATGGCGACCGGCGATCCCTATGACGTGATGGTCGTCGACCGCAATCTGCCCAAGCTGGACGGCCTGTCGATGGTCAAGGCGGCGCGCGAGGCGGGCACCCGCACGCCCGCCCTGTTCCTGACGACCATGGGCGGCGTCGACGATCGCGTCGCCGGCCTCGAGGCCGGCGCCGACGACTATCTCGTGAAGCCGTTCGCCTTCGCCGAGCTGCTGGCGCGCATCGCCGCTCTCGCCCGCCGTCCGCCGCTCGTGGCGCAGACGAAGCTGCAGGTCGGCGGTCTCGAGATCGACCTTCTGGCGCGGGCGGTGACGCGCGACGGCCGGCGGATCGAGCTGCTGGCGCAGGAGTTCAAGATCCTGGAGTATCTGATGCGGCATGCCGGCGAGATCGTTACCCGCACCATGCTTCTGGAGAAGGTCTGGGACTTCCATTTCGACCCCAAGACCAACATCGTGGAAACGCACATCAGCCGTCTGCGTTCCAAGATCGACAGAGGCTTCGACAAGCCCTTGCTCCATACGGTGAGAGGGGCAGGCTATGTCATCCGCGCCGCCGACTAGAACCTTCCGCAGGATCCTGCGCTCGGCGAGCTTTCGCCTCGCCCTGATCTACGCGGCGCTGTTCGTGGTGTCGGCATGCGTGCTGTTCGCGACCGTGTTCGTCACGGCGACGGCGGCCATGCAGAGCGACATGCAGGCGGTCCTGCGCACCGAGGCCTTCCAGCTCGCCGAGATCCACCGCCGGCTCGGCCTCATCGGGCTCGCCGAGCAGATCACGCGACGCATGAACTTCCGCACCCGTGGGCCGATCTACTATCTGCTGCAGGCGCCGAACCGCCAGGTCGTGGTCGGCAACCTGCCCGGCATGCCTCCCGTCGAGGGCGTGATCGATTTCCGGCACGATCCCAACAGCGAGGAGCCCGACGCCGAGCGCGGCCGGCTCATCGGCTTCGGTCTCATCCTGCCCGACGGCTCCTTCCTGCTCGTGGCGCAGGATGCAAGCCGGCTGATCGACATGCAGAGCGCGATCGTGCGCGCCTTCATCTGGGCGGGCGGCCTCACCCTGATCCTCGCGGTCGGCGGCGGACTGCTGCTCGGCAGGAACTTCCTGCGCCGCATCGACTCGATCGGCCGGACCACGCGGGCCATCATGGAAGGCGATCTCGGCGCGCGCATTCCCGCGCGCGGCACCAATGACGAGATCGACCAGCTCGTGGCCAGTCTCAATGCCATGCTGGACCGCATCCAGGGCCTCATGGAGGGATTGCGGCAGGTCACCGGCGACATCGCCCACGATCTGCGCACGCCGCTGGGACGGCTGCGCCAGCGGCTGGAGGACGCCCGCGAGCATGCCACCAGCACAGTCGAGTATGCCGCCGCGACAGAGGCCGCCATCGCCGAGGCGGACACGCTGCTCGAGACCTTCTCGGCGCTGCTGCGCATCGCCCAGATCGAGGCCGGGGCCCAGAAGAGCGCCTTCTCCGAGCTCGATCTCTCCGAGCTCCTGCGCAGCATCGGCGATGCCTATCTGCCGGCGGCGGAGGATGCCCAGCACACGCTGACGCTCGCGATCGACGATGGCATCCGCTTCACCGGCGATCGTCAGCTTCTCGCCCAGATGGTCTCGAACCTGATCGAGAACGCGCTCAATCATACGTCGGCGGGCAGCACTGTCCGCCTCGTCCTCGCTCGCCGCGCCACGGCGGGCTTCGACGTCGAGGTCACCGACAACGGCCCCGGCATCCCGGAAGCCGAGCATGCCCGCGTGTTCGACCGCTTTTGCCGGCTCGATCGCAGCCGCACCACGGCGGGCAGCGGCCTCGGCCTCGCGCTGGTCAAGGCGATCGCCAGCTTGCACGGCCTCACGATTCGGCTGGGCGACGCCAGGCCCGGCCTGCGCGTCACGATCTCGTCCTGAGCGTTTCGCCGCGCGACGAGTCGGGGGCCGATGCCTTGCGGGGGCGATTGTCGCCGCGTTCGGTTGAGGCGACACTGTCGGAACATGGAAACGCTTTTCGCCTATGTCGGTTGTTATACCACGCCCGAACGCAAGGGCCGCGGCAACGGCATCAACGTCTACAAGGTCGACCGGCGAGACGGCACCTTCCACCATGTCCAGCGCATGGGCGGCCTCGAAAATCCATCGTTCCTCGCGGTCGATCGGAAGGGCCGGCATCTCTATTCGGTGCACGGCGATCGCAGCGAGGCCACGTCCTTCGCCATAGAGCCGGGCACCGGCCGTCTCCGTCTGCTGAACCGTCAGTCGACGGGTGGCTACAATCCCATCCACCTGGCATTCGACAGGACCGGGCGCTTTCTGGTGGTCGCCAACTACGGCACCGACTCGACGGCCGTGCTGCCGATCCGGCAGGACGGCACAATCGAACCCTATTCGACGCTCACGACCGTGACCGGCACGATCGGGCCGCACCGGACCGAGCAGAAGAACATCCGGCCGCACCACAATCCGCTGGACCGGTCGGGCCGCCGATTCTTCCTGCCCTGCAAGGGCGGCGATGCCGTCGTCGCCTATCGCCTCGACGGCAGGCGCGGCGTGCTGGTCGAGACCGGCCGCGTCGCCACCCGTCCCGGCGCCGGCCCGCGTCACATCGACTTCCACCCGCGGCGTCCCTTCGCCTACGTCGTCAACGAGCTCGACTCGACCATCACGACGTATCGCCAGGCCGGCGCCAGGCTCACGCCGCTGCAGGTCGTACGCTCGACGCCGACCGACTTCACCGGCTACAGCACGGGCGCGGAGATCGCCGTCGATCGCGGCGGCCGCACGGTCTACGTCTCCAACCGCGGGCACGACAGCATCGGCGTGTTCGCGATCGACCGGACGGCGGGAACGCTGACGCCCAGGCAGTGGGTGCCGACCAAAGGCACCGTGCCGCGCTTTTTCGCGCTCGATCCGACCGAGCGGTTCCTGTATGTCGCCAACCAGGGCAGCCACACGATCGTCGGCTATCGCGTGGGCCGCGACGGCAACCTGTCACCGACCTCGATCAAGGTGAATGTCGGCAGCCCGGCGTGCATCGTCTTCAGTGGTGGAGAAACGAGATGAGTGACAAGAGTTACGGCTTCGAGACCCTGTCGGTACATGCCGGCGCCGCGCCCGATCCGGCCACCGGCGCACGGGCCCAGCCGATCTACCAGAGCACGGCCTATGTGTTCGAGGACGCCGATCATGCCGCGGCGCTCTTCAACCTGCAGACCGTCGGTTTCATCTATTCGCGGCTCACCAATCCCACCAACTCAGCGCTCGAGACGCGGCTCGCCACGCTCGAAGGCGGCCGGGGCTGCACCGTGACATCGAGCGGCCATGCCGCCCAGGTGCTCGCCCTCTTCCCCTTGATGCGGCCGGGCAACGATGTCGTCGCATCGTCGCGCCTTTACGGCGGCTCGATCCAGCAGATGCGCAACACCTATCCCAAGTTCGGTTGGACGGCGCATATCGTCGACGCCGACCAGCCCGACAATTTCAAGCGCGCTGTCACGGAAAAGACGCAGGCCTTCTTCATCGAGAGCCTTGCCAATCCCGGCGGCGTCATCAGCGATATCGAGGCGATCGCGCGCATCGCCGAGTCCGTCGGCGTGCCGCTGATCGTCGACAACACGCTGGCTACGCCGTGGCTCTGCAAGCCGATCGACCACGGAGCGACGCTGGTGCTGCATTCGACGACGAAATTCCTGAGCGGAAACGGCACGTCGATGGGCGGCGCGGTGATCGATTCGGGCAGGTTCGACTGGGCCAAAAGCGGCAAGTTTCCGAGCCTCGCCGGTCCGGAACCGGCCTATCACGGTCTCAACTTTTTCGAGACGTTCGGCGACATGGCCTACACCTTCCACAGCCACGCCGTCGGCCTGCGCGATCTCGGGCCGGCGCAGGCGCCGTTCAATTCCTGGCTCACCATGCTCGGCGTCGAGACCCTCGGCCTGCGCATGGAGCGCCATTGCAGCAACGCGCTCGAGGTCGCCCGACATCTCGAGAAACATCCGGCCGTGGCGTGGGTCAACTACGCCGGCCTGCCGTCGAACAAGTACCATGCGCTGGCGAAGAAATACCTGCCGCGCGGCGCGGGATCCGTGTTCACCTTCGGCGTCAAGGGAGGCTACGAAGTGGGCGTGAAGGTCGTCGACAGCGTCGAGCTGTTCTCGCATGTCGCCAATATCGGCGACGCCAAGAGCCTGATCATCCATCCCGCGTCGACGACGCACCGCCAGCTTTCCGACGAGCAGCGGGACGCCGCCGGCGCCGGCGCCGACGTGATCCGCCTGTCGATCGGCATCGAGACGGTGAACGACATCATTGCCGATCTCGATCAGGCCCTGGCCAAAGCCGCCGCATAGACGACGATCGAAAGGCAGTCCCATGCTGAGCCAGGCCGACAACGAATTCTTGACACGCAGCGGGCTGGGCACGCCGATGGGCGACCTGCTGCGCCGCTTCTGGATGCCGGCCCTGCTCTGCGAGGAGCTGCCCGAGCGCGACGGGCCGCCCCGGAAGATCAAGCTGCTGGGCGAGGATCTGCTGGCCTTCCGCGACAGCGAGGGCCGCGTCGGCATCGTCGAGCCGCACTGCCCGCACCGCGGTGCCAACCTCTTCTTCGGTCGCAACGAGGAATGCGGCCTGCGCTGCGCCTATCACGGCTGGAAGTTCGACGTCGAGGGCCGCTGCGTCGACCTGCCGACCTCGCCGCCGGAATCGTCCTACAAGGAGACGATCCGGCTGCTGGCCTATCCCACCCGCGAATGGGCCGACATGATCTGGGTCTATATGGGGCCCCGCGAGCACATGCCCGAGCTGCCCCGGCTCGAGGTCGGCCTCGTGCCGGCGGGACATCGCTACGTCTCCAAGAAATGGCAGGACTGCAACTGGGTGCAGAGCGTCGAAGGTGCGCTCGACACATCGCATTTCTCGTTCCTGCACATAACGCTGGCCAGGGACGGTGCCGCCGCACGAGCCGCCATGGCGAAGGCCGCCATCGCCGATCAGAACAAGCCCGACGACCGCATCCGCTGGGTGCAGAACGATCCACGGCCGAAGTTCACTGTCCTGGGCCACGATGCAGGGCTGGTGATCGGCGGCGCCCGCAGGACCGATGGTCCCGACCTCTACTGGCGTATCTCCCAGTTCCTCATGCCCAATCATGCCTACACGCCCACCGCGTTTCCGGGCGAGATCAACTACGGCCAGGCCTGGGTGCCGGTCGACGACAGCTCGTGCTGGATCTACACCTACTCTTGGCATCCCGACCGGGCGTTCACCAATGCCGAACGGGCCAGGTTCGACGGCGGCTTCAACGTCCATGCCGAGGTGGACGAGCGCTACGTCCCCTTGCGCAACCTGCGCAACGACTACCTGATCGATCGCGACGTCCAGAAGACGCAGACCTTCACCGGCATCGTCGGTGTTTCCGAGCAGGACGCAGCGATCCAGGACAGCCAGGGTCCGATCCAGGACCGGACGAAAGAACATCTCGGTCCGACCGATCTCGGCATCGTCGAGTTCCGCAAGTTGCTGATGGGTGCGGCACGCGCGCTGGGCGATGGCAAGGAGGCGCGGGCCGCGAAATCGGCGAGCCGCTACGCCGTTCGCTCGGGCGGCTGGGTTGCCGCGCCGCAGAAGGATCTGGCGGCGGTGATGACCGAACGTTTCGGCCATCCGCACGGCTATGTCGGCAAGCAGTACGGCCTCGGCGAATAGCCGTTAGACCCGCGGACACGACTGCACTATCGTTCAATCCGGGAAGCGTTGGGAGAACTTCGTGACGATCAAGATTTACGGACCTGCGGCCTCGCGTGCGGCACGAACCTTGTGGATCGTGCATGAACTCGGCATTCCGTTCGAGCATGTCGCGATGGAGATGAAAGACCTGAAAGGGCCGGAGTACCTGAAGATCAACCCCAACGGCAAGGTACCGACCATGGTCGACGGCGACTTCAAGCTGTTCGAATCGATGGCGATCAACCTCTACCTCGCGGCGAAGTACGGCAAGGACGGCTTCTTCCCCGCGTCGCTCGAGGACCAGGCGCTCTGCTACCAATGGAGCTTCTGGGGCATGACCGAGGTCGAGAAGTCGTTGCTCACCATTCTCATCGACATGTTCATGACCGCACCCGACAAGCGCAAGCCCGAGGCCGTGGCCGAGGCGCAGAAGGCCCTGCCCAAGCCGTTCAGCGTGCTGAACGGCGCGCTGCAGGGACGGGACTATCTGCTGGGCTCGAACTTCACGGTCGCCGACCTCAACCTCGCCTCGATCTGCAGTTGGGCGAAGCCCATCAAGTTCGACTTTGGGCCTTTCCCGAATGTCGGCGGCTGGCTGGATCGTTGTCTCGGCCGCCCGGCCTACAAAGCGGCGCGGGCGACGAAGTAGGTGCTCCTCGATCACCCGGGGCGAGCCCGCTTGCGGCGGCGCGGCCATTCGCGCTAAAGCCCCTCTGCCGCGGCACGCGGCATCGGTCGGGGCGTAGCGCAGTCTGGTAGCGCATCAGTCTGGGGGACTGGGGGTCGTCGGTTCAAATCCGGCCGCCCCGACCACTCTTCGACAGCGTGGCGCAGGCGCACCGGCGATGGCGGTTCGCAGGGCTACGACGCCGTGGCGACCCGCCGTCCGGCCTCGGTCAGTTTGCAGACCAGCCAGTCCGGCTTCAACGGGTTGTTGAACCACGGCTCAGCCCAGCCTCGGGCCATACAGTGGCGCACGAGAGCGCCGTCGATCTCCTGCCCGTCGAGGTCGAACAACGGCAGCTTGCCGCCCGGCTGATCGAGCGCGCGCCGCAGGTACATAAGTTCGCGTAAAGGTGGAGCTTCGCCCTCCAACTCGTTGTCATTCATTGGAAATTTATTGAATCCATGCGCGCCCGCGCGCATCTGGTCGCGATCTGCCAACACGGCGGCGTCCCCCTTTTGACGTTGCCGCAATCAAGCCCCTCGCTCGGCAGCATACGCGACTTGGGGAGAAAACCAACGGAAAGTCAGTCGCTTATCGGCATTTCCTGAAATGCCCGCACGATCTGGTGGGCGACGGCTTCCCACCGCCCACATTTGGGCCTTACCGCTCCTTGACGCTGTCTAGTTCTGCGACTTGAGCGTGCTGCGCAACTGCGTCAGCGCCTGCTCGAGATCCTCGAGAACGGACTCGATCTCGCGGCGCTTGTGCAGGTCGAGCGTGGCGGCGCGCGGCGTCGCCGTCGAAGGTTGCGGCCCCGTGCGCGGCATCGGTCGGGCGGTCCCGGCCATGGCCTCGGCTCGCGCCGAAACGATGCGCAGGCTCTCTAGGGCGCTTTCCGCCGCCACGTCGAGGCGCTGCTGTGGCAGGCGCCCCCGGCCCTCCTTGAGCAGCCGCTGGACGCCCTTGATGGTGTAGCCATCCTCGTACAGCAGCGACCGGATGCGGCGGAGGAGATCGATATCCTCCGGCCGGTAATAGCGGCGGCCGCCGCCCCGTTTGAGCGGGCGCACCTGGCTGAACTTGCTTTCCCAGAACCGCAGCACGTGCTGCGGCACATCGAGCTCAGTCGCCACCTCGCTAATCGTGCGAAATGCCTGAGCCGACTTTTCCACCCGTCTTTCAACGGTCTGAACTGACACGGCCATGTCCTATCCCCACAGTTACCCCACAGGCCCCTTGCTGGTTTCGTCGGGCGTCCCGTTGATCATCGACTTCAGAACGTTCGACGCGCGGAAGACAAGGACACGCCGCGGCAGGATCGGAACCTCCTGCCCCGTCTTGGGATTTCGGCCGATACGCTGACCCTTGTCACGAACCGTGAAACTCCCGAACGACGAGATCTTCACTGATTCGCCACGCGCCAGCGCTTCCACGACTTCGGCGAGTATCGTCTCGACGAGGTCGCTGGATTCATTGCGAGACAGGCCCACCTCTTGGAAAACTGACTCGCTGAGATCGGCGCGTGTGATGGTCCGGCCTTCCATCCGGCTGTACCCTTCCTTCCCCCCGTTAATCCTTACTCTAAGGTCGGAAAGCGGTCAATATCAGCAGGATAGGCGATGTCATTGAATCGCCGCGAAGTTCATTGCGCTGTTCCTGTTTCGTTTTGGTCCTCGCCTTGCGGGCGAGGGTCACCAGCGAACCAAGGAGGCTCCCCAAGCGAGACCGCCGCCGATACCCTCCAGCAGCACGAGATCACCCCTCTTGATGCGTCCATCCTTGACCGCGGTATCGAGAGCCAACGGGATGGAGGCGGCGGAAGTGTTGGCATGCTTGTCGACGGTCACCACCACCTGGTCGGGCGAAAGGCCGAGCTTGCGGCCGGTGCCGTCGATGATGCGCTTGTTGGCCTGGTGCGGCACGAGCCAGTCGATGTCCGTCGGCGTGAGGCCCGCTTTCTCCAGCACTTCGGCCACGACCGCCGCCATGTTTATGACGGCATGCTTGAAGACCTCCTTGCCTTCCATGCGCAGAAGGCCGGTCGTGCGCGTCGAGGACGGACCGCCGTCGACATAGAGGATGTCGTGCTGCCGGCCGTCGGAGTGCAATGCATTGGCGAGCACGCCGCGATCGGCGGCACTGCCCGTTCCTTGCTCGGCCTTCAGAACCAGCGCGCCGGCGCCGTCGCCGAACAGCACGCACGTGCCGCGGTCGGTCCAGTCGAGGATGCGCGAGAAGGTCTCCGCGCCGATCACCAGCGCTGTCGAGGCGAGACCGTTCTTGAGCATGCTGTCGGCGACCGACACGCCGTAGACGAAGCCCGCACAGACCGCCTGCACGTCGAACGCAGCGCCGCGGGTCATGCCGAGGGCCGATTGCACACGCGTGGCCGTCGCCGGAAAGGTCTCGTCCGGCGTTGCCGTCGCGAGCACGATCAGATCGAGGTCGGACGGCGCGATGCCGGCATGGGCCAATGCACGCTCGGAGGCCTTCAGCGCGAGATGCGAGGTGAACTCTCCCTCCGCCGCGATGTGGCGCTGGCGGATGCCGGTGCGCTGGCGGATCCACTCGTCCGAAGTATCGACTTTCTTGGCCAGCTCGTCGTTGGTGACGACCTTCTCGGGCAGGTACGCGCCGCACCCTTGAACCACTGAACGAATCACTCGGCGCCTCCGCTCGCCTGCAGCGCCTCGGTCGGGGATTCGGTTGCCGACGTGATCTGCCGCAGTTTCGCCAACCCTTCGATCAGCTTGGTCTTGTATTCGTAACGCACCAGGTCGTTGGCCACGCCGATGGCATAGGCGAAACCCAGGCCGTCGGTGCCACCGTGGCTCTTGACGCAAACCCCGTCGAGACCGAGGAAGACGCCGCCGTTGTAGCGCCGGGGATCGACTCTCTTGCGCAGCTTCATCCAGGCGCCCGACGCGAACAGGTAGCCGAGTCTGGCGAATGTCGACGTCCGGAAGGCGTCGCGCACGAAGCCGGTGTAGAGCTTGGCAGTGCCCTCGATCGCTTTCAGCGCGACATTTCCGGTGAAGCCGTCGGTCACGACCACGTCCACGACCCCCGTGCCGATGTCGTTGCCTTCGACGAAGCCGTGGAAGTGGACCGGCGAGCCGTCGCGTCTCAGCCAGCTCGCCGCCTGACGCACCTCGTCATGACCCTTGAGTTCCTCCGAGCCCACGTTCAGGAGCCCGAGCTTCGGCGTATCGAGGCCCAGCAGCACCTGCGCGAAGACGCTGCCCATGACCGAGAATTCGGCCAGGTTCTCCGCATCGCACTCGACATTGGCGCCGAGGTCCAGCATCACCACCTCGCCGCGGCTGGTCGGCAGGAACGAGGCGAGTGCCGGACGGTGGGCTCCTTCCACCATGCGCATCGCGAACATGGAGATTGCCAGCAATGCTCCCGTGTTTCCCGCCGACACCACGCTGTCGGCGCGGCCTTCGGCGGCGGCCTGGACGGCGAGCCACATGCTCGACTTGCGGCGACGCCGAAGTGCGAAGGACGGCTTGTCGTCGGCGCTGACGGCATCCTCCGCCGGCACGATCTCGAGAACCTTCGCCAGTCCTTTGCGCCGGTCGACCAGCGGCTTCAGCCGCGCGGGATCGCCGAACAGAAGGAACGTCGTGCCGGGATGGCGCTCGCGCGCGATATCCGCGCCCTCCACCACGACGTCGGGCGCCCGATCTCCTCCCATTCCGTCGAGTGCCAGAACAACCTTGGCCGCGCTCATCGCGCCGCTCCGCCTGTCGACCGCCTGCCCATCGTCGGCCGCGCGTGGCGACCTACTTCTCCGCCGACGCGCTGTCGGCCAGGACCGGCATGTCCTCGCGGTAGTAGCCGCAATGCGAGCACAACATATGCGGCCGCTTCAGCTCACCGCAATTCTTGCACTCGACATAGGCCATCGACGGCAGGGCGTGATGGGCCCGCCGCATGTTGCGACGTGATTTGGAAACCTTCTTCTTGGGAACGGCCATGACAATCTCCAGACCAGAGCGGCGGCGGCGCCAGCCCTTAAAAACGCCGAGGCCGCGCTCCATAGGCGCGGCGGGCCGACTTCTCTAGCCAAATCGTTACGACGCCGCAACAATTTACCGGCCGCGGCGCGGTTTGTCTCGCAGGGCCGCGAGGCCGGCGAAAGGATGTCGCTTCTGCTCGGCCCGGCTGGGCCGTCCGCCGTGTCGGGACCGGGGCAGCACGTCCTCGAGCTTGGCGCCGGCCCGCCGGGGATAGGGGTCTGCCGCCAGTGAAAGCTGCTCGGCGACGATTTCGCCGACATCGAGCAGATTCCCGGTCAGCGGCTCGGGAGCGTCCGTCTGGGCGCTGAGCACTGCCTCTCCGCTTTCCGGATCGCGCTCCTCCGCCAGGCCCTGCTTGAAGACGATGCGGAACGTCTCGTCGAGATCCTGGGTGACCGGGTCGAGGGTCAGGATGCAGGCTTGCACGATCTTGCCGCGCAATCGTCCTTCGACCACGATCTGGCCTCCTGGCCGTCGATCGACGGTGGCGCGGGCCGAGAAGGCGGGTAGCCCGAGGAAACCGAAGCGCCGCACCAGCGCCGCTCGCTCGCCGTCGCTCGCGACAATGTCGAGCGCCGTCCCCGCCGGTCCCATGCGATCCAGGTCGACGACCCTTTCCAGTTCCGATTTCACTTTCCTGTCAGATTGTTGAGGCATTTTCTTAATTCTACTTCACGAGATCGTTGCGCGCCGTCGA
The DNA here is from genome assembly GCF_030246845.1 of Enhydrobacter sp. Lineage (NCBI taxonomy): Bacteria > Pseudomonadati > Pseudomonadota > Alphaproteobacteria > Hyphomicrobiales > Enhydrobacter > Enhydrobacter sp. The sequence goes on along the minus strand of NZ_CP126889.1, from coordinate 4,593,667 downwards.
AGCGAGCCGGTCGACTTCCCGGCGGACATAGGCTTCCAACCGGATGACGAGAGCAGCATCGTCCGGCGGCCTACCGCCATAGGCGTTGCGGCGCAAGACCTCGGCAAGCGGCGTCGGCCCGCCGGCCAGCGCCTCCCGATAGGCCAGCGCCCGGCCATGAAGACCCTCGGCCATGATCTTGATGCGCCGTCCGACGCCCAGGTCCTGCACGCCGATCTCGCGCAACGTGAGGTCGAGATGGCGAAACATGGTATCGAAGAACGCTTGCGCCAGGGCCTGCCCATCCGGCTCACGGCGCAAGCGGTCGATCGTCAAGGCGGCGTGCAAGGCCAGCGCATCGAACCGGCCGTCGAGCGTATCGGGAATGCCGCACGCCTCGAACAGCTCAGGGGCGCGCGCGCGCTCGGCGGTGACACGATAGACCGCGGCGGCATAGTCCGCGTCGGGATTCTTGCGGCGAAACACACACTTCTCCCTCGTCGCGACGGCCGTCGGTTGACCCGGGGCCTTCGCCACGACATTTTGTGCATCCTCTTTCTCCGGAACCCAAGAATACGTCCATGCGTCGCACCGTCCCGATCCTGCTTGCCGCCGTCGCTCTTGGCTCCCTCGCCTCGGGGGGTTGCGCCAACACCGTCGCGCAACGCGGCTTCGCGCCGACGCCCGGCTCGGTCGACAAGCTCGAGATCGGCACGCAAAGCCGCGACGACGTGGTCCGGTTGATCGGATCGCCCTCGGCGGTGTCCACCTTCAAGCCCAACGTCTGGTACTACATCAGCCAGAAGCAGGAGAGCTGGGCGTTCCTGAAGCCCGAAATCGTCGACCAGCACGTGATGCAGCTCACCTTCAACGAATCGGGGCGCCTGGACGCGATCAAGAAGTACGACCTCAACGACGCCGAGAATATCACCATGGTCTCGCGCATCACGCCGACGGCCGGCAAGGAGCTCACCATCCTGGAGCAGATCCTGGGCAATGTCGGCCGCTTCTCGACGCCCAAGCAGTCCAACCCGGGCGCGCCAACCAGCGGCGGCGGCATCTGACGAAAAAGCCCCGGTCCTTCGACCGGGGCTTTCCCGTTTCCTTCCTTGCGCCTGGCTCAGTGCGCCAGCACGGCGAGCAGCAGCAAGGCCACGATGTTGGTGATCTTGATCATGGGGTTCACCGCCGGCCCTGCGGTGTCCTTGTACGGATCGCCAACCGTATCGCCGGTCACGGCAGCCTTGTGGGCTTCCGAGCCCTTGCCGCCGAAGTGACCCTCCTCGATGTACTTCTTGGCATTGTCCCAGGCGCCGCCGCCCGCCGTCATGGAGATGGCGACGAAGATGCCGGTGGCGATCACGCCCAGGAGCATGGCGCCGACGGCCGCGAACGCATCCGAACGGCCCGAGATCGCGCTGATCACCAGGAACACCACGATCGGCGAGAGAACGGGCAGCAGCGACGGGATCATCATCTCCTTGATCGCGGCGCGGGTCAGCATGTCGACGGCGCGCCCGTAGTCGGGCCGGTCGGTGCCCTTCATGATGCCGGGCTTCTCCTTGAACTGCCGACGCACCTCCTCGACCACGGACTGGGCGGCACGGCCGACGGCCAGCATCGACATACCGCCGAACAGATACGGCAGCAGGCCACCGATAAGCAGGCCGACGACGACGTACGGGTTCTTGAGCGAGAACTCGACGGCTGTGGTGCCGAGCTTGCCCTGGCTCATGAAGTAGTCGAGGTCGGAGGTGTAGGCCGCGAACAGTACCAGCGCGCCGAGGCCTGCCGAGGCGATGGCATAGCCCTTGGTGACCGCCTTGGTGGTGTTGCCGACGGCGTCGAGCGCATCGGTGTTCTTGCGCACCTCCTTCGGCAGTCCCGACATCTCGGCAATGCCCCCGGCATTGTCCGTGACGGGCCCGTAGGCATCGAGCGCCACCACCATGCCCGCCAGCGCCAGCATGGCGGTGGTCGCGACCGCAATGCCGAAGAGACCGGCCAGCACGTAGCAGATCACGATGCCCGCGCAGATCAGCAGGGCGGGCAGTGCGGTCGCCTCCATGGACATCGCGAGACCGGCGATGACGTTGGTGCCGTGGCCGGTGACCGACGCCTGCGCCACCGCCTTCACGGGGCGATAGTCGGTACCCGTGTAGTATTCCGTGATCCAGACGATCAGGCCGGTGATCGCGAGGCCGACCAGCGAGCACCAGAAGAGCGACATGCCCGTGAACGACCGGTCGCCGACCTTGAGCACCGTGTCCATGCCCACGATCTGGCTGGTGACGAACCACATCGCCGGAATCGACAGCACCGCGGCGACGATCACTCCCTTGTACATCGCCCACATGATCTTCGCGTCGTCCCCCAGCTTGACGAAGAACGTGCCGATGATCGAGGTGATGATGCAGGCGGCCCCGATCGCCAGGGGATAGACCATCAGCTTCGTGACCAGTGCCGGATCCGCGGCGAAGAAGATCGACGCCAGCACCATGGTGGCGACCGTCGTCACGGCATAGGTCTCGAACAGGTCGGCTGCCATGCCGGCGCAATCGCCGACATTGTCGCCCACGTTGTCGGCGATCGTGGCCGGGTTGCGCGGGTCATCCTCGGGGATGCCGGCCTCCACCTTGCCCACCATGTCGCCGCCCACGTCGGCGCCCTTGGTGAAGATGCCGCCGCCCAGACGGGCGAAGATCGAGATCAGCGAAGCGCCGAAGCCCAGGGCGACAAGCGCATCGACCATCTCGCGGCTGCCCGGTGCAATGCCGGCATTGCTGAGCAGCGAATAGTAGCCGGAGACGCCCAGCAGCGCGAGGCCGGCCACCAGCATGCCGGTGATGGCGCCCGACTTGAAGGCGAGGTCGAGCCCCTGCCCCAGGCTCTTCTGGGCCGCCACGGCGGTGCGCACATTGGCACGCACCGAGACGTTCATGCCGATGAAGCCCGTGGCGCCCGACAGCACGGCGCCGATCAGGAAGCCGCCCGCGGCCAGCTTTCCGAGCAGCAGGAACAGGAGAATGAGCACGACGACGCCCACGATGGCGATGGTCCTGTACTGGCGGCGCAGATACGCGGCGGCGCCCTCCTGGACCGCTTGCGCGATCTCTTGCATGCGCGGCGTGCCGGCATCGGCGGCCATGACCCGCGATGCGGTGACGACGCCGTAGAGCACGGCGATCAGGCCGCACGCGATGACGGCCCAAAGAACGGAAGACATGTATGCAACCTATTGTTTTTTCGGCATTTTCCTGCTTGTTGCCGCCCGAAGCGAAGGTCTCTCCCCCGGGGCGAGGCGCTGGAAAATGACAGAACCCCTCCGGCCGCGCAACCATGCGCCGAAGGGGAAAATCCCCTTCACCTCAAGGGCTTGGCCTCACGCCGGGGCGCGGTGGCGCAAGCGGAACAGGCCGATGACGACCAGGGCGGCACAGACCAGGGCGAAGGCGAAGTAGTTCAGTACCTCCCAGCCCTTGAGCTCGAGCACGACGCTCGCCATGAGGCTCGCCGTCGTGGTGGTGCCGAACACCATGAAGTCGTTGAAGGCTTGCGCCTTGCCGCGCTCCGCCGGCCGATAGGTCGTGGTCAGCAGCGTCGTGGCGCCCACGAAGAGGAAATTCCAGCCCACGCCGTTCAGGCTGAGCGCGCTGCGGAAATGCCAGGCAGTGGTCCCGACCAGGGCGACGGCGACGCCGGCGATCAGCAGGGCGGCACCCGCCAGCATCACGTTGAAGATGCCGAAGCGGGCCACGAGATGGCCGGTGAAGAAGGCCGGGATGAACATCCCCATTACATGCGCGAAGATCGTGACCGGGGCTTCGGTCTTGTCGAGGCCGCACTGGACGATGGCGATCGGCGAGGCCGCCATGACGAACGACATCACGCCGAAGGCGATCATCGCGCCGGCCACGGCCACCATGTAGGCCGGCTGGGTCACGATCTCGAGCAGCGGCCGCTGCGGCCCCGTGCTGTCTTCGGCCTTTATCGCAGGGAATCCGATGAAGCCGAGGACCACGAACACGATCGCATGGACCACGACCACGGCGACGAAGCTCGCCTGGAAGGTTGGCAGCCAGAGGTCGGGCGTCCAGCGCGCCAGCGTCGGCCCGATGATGCCGGCCACGACGCCACCCGCCGTCACATACGAGATCGCCTGCGCGCGGAAATGCAGCGGCGCCAGCTCGACGGCGGCGAAACGGTAGAGCTGCATGTTGGCGATGGCGAAACCGAGCAGCAGGCCGCCCAGGCACATCACCACGAAGCTGCCGATGCCCAGCCCGACGGCCGCGCAGGAAGCGCCCGCCATTCCGGCCAGAGAGCCGGTGCGAAAGCCGAAGCATCGGCCGCGCCGCATCATCAGCATCGAGGCCGGAAACACCGAAAGCATGACACCCAGATGCTGCATCGTGATCGGCAGATTGGCGAAGACGCGCATGTCGGGCGGCACGATCGTCAGCACGGCGAGCGCCGAGGACGCGAACATCAGCGTGTTGCTGCTTTGGGTGAGCGCCTGGCAGATCGCCAGCAGGGCGATGTTGCGCACCGATTGGCGCGAGAGGCGACCGGTTTCGATCGCCTGCGCCCCCTGGATCTTCGTCAGGCCGTCCATTCGATGCGCACCTTAGTCGGCATCGCCGAGCAATCCCAAGCGAATAGGCGTCCTTCCTGGTGGTCGGCGCGCAGGGCAGCCATTCGCTCAGAAGTGGACATAGCCCATTCGAGGTGGCCGCGTTCTCCGGCCCGCGACGGTGAGGCGCACACCCTCGCCGGCTGTGAAAACACCGATCGGGCTCACCTTGACGCCCGCTGCCCGGGCCGCCGCCAGGAGCGCCGCGCGGCGACGGGGCGGCACAGCCATCACCAGCTCGTAGTCGTCGCCTCCGCCCAGCACGGCGGCCCAGAGCGACGGGTCGCTCGCGACGACACGGCGCGCCTCGCGTGACAGGGGCACGCGCTCGCGTTCGACGACCAGCCCGAGCCTTGAAGCTTCGGCGATATGGCCGGCATCGGCCAGCAGCCCATCGGAAACGTCGGCTGTCGCATGGACAATGCCGACCAGACGCCGCCCCAGCACGGTGCGCGGCTGAGGGAGGCGATACCGCTTCTCGAGAGCGAGGCTCCTCAGCCGGTGACGGGCCGCCAGAAGACCGAGCGCCGCGTCGCCGATCGTGCCGCTGACCCAGAGCTCGTCGCCTGCCCTCGCCCCGGCGCGGCTCAGGCCCCGGCCGCGCGGCACGCGGCCGAAGGCGGTGACGGTGATGGTGAGCGGACCGGGCGTCGCCACCGTGTCGCCGCCGCAAAGCGTGATGCCGTAGCGGCGCTGGTCCGCCTGCAGGCCGCGGACGAATGCTGCGATCCAGCGCTCCGTCCAGCGAGGCGGCAGAGCAAGCGACAGTTGGTAGGCATAGGGCGTCGCGCCGCCGGCGGCGAGATCGGAAAGACAGACGCGCACCGCCTTGGCGGCGATCCGCTCCGGCCGCTCGCCGGGCAGGAAGTGCACGCCGGCGACGATCGTGTCGGTCTTGACCACGAGATCGTGCCGTGCGTCCGCCGGCAAGAAGGCATTGTCGCTCTTGAGATCCCCGGCGCCCATGAAGTCGCGGGCCAAGGGAGCGAAATAGCGCGCGATCAGCTCGAACTGACCGGGCCGGCGGCCGGCCATGCTAGCCGGTCAATTCCGACGCCCGCACCTGACGCGCCACGCGATCGAGCACGGAGTTCACGAAGGTCGGCTCGCCCTGGTCGTAGAAGGCATGCGCGATCTCGACATACTCGTTGATCGCGACCTTGGGCGGCACGTCGTGCCGATGCACGAGCTCATAGGTCCCCGCAAGCAGGATCGCGCGCACCAGGCGATCGACGCGTCCCCAGGTCCAGTCGCGGGCGAGCGCGGCGGAGACGGTCTGCTGCAGCTCCTCCTTGTGCCCGGCGGCGCCCTCGACGACGTCCTTGAAGAGGGGCCGGTCGGCATCGCGCCGCATGCCGCCTTCCCCTGCCTCCCCGATGCGCACCTTGAGGAACTGCTCGATGATGTCGCCGGGCGCGTCCTGTCCTTCCTGCCATTGGTACAAGGCCTGCACGGCGGCAAGCCGTGCCGCCTGGCGACGGCTCGGCGCACGCCCCGATCCCTGTTGCTCGCTCATGCGTTCCGCCAGCGGCGGCCGAGGGCCACCATGGCAAGGCAGGCATGGGCGGCATCGCCGCCCTTGTCGCCGCGGTCGGTGAAAGCCCGCGCACGCGCCTGCTCCATCGTGTCGACCGTCACGATGCCATAGCCGATGGCGAGCTTTTTCCGGACCGCCAGATCCATGAGACCACGGGCGCTCTCGCCGCAGACATAGTCGTAGTGCGTGGTCTCGCCGCGTACGACGCATCCCAAAGCCACGAAGCCGTCATAGCGATCGGCCGCAAGGGCGATGGCCCCGGGAATCTCGAACGCGCCAGGCACCACCACTCGCTCCGCGAGCGCGCCGTTCTTGGCGATCTCGCGCTCGGCCCCGGCCAACAGCGCATCGGCGATTTCAGCGTAGTAGCGCGATTCGACGATCAGGATGCGGGCACCCCTGACGCCGTCGATCGCGGGGCGCGCGGTCGGCGTTTCGGTTCGGGTCGACATGGCTCAGCGCGCCGCGCGGCCGGGAACGGGCCTTTGCCCGACGACCCTGAGGCCGAAGCCCTCGAGGCCGACGATGCTCTTCTTGGAGTTGGTGAGCAGGACCATGTCCTTCACGCCGAGATCGATCAGGATCTGGGCGCCGACGCCGTAGTCCCGCAGCTCACCGCCTGCCGGCGCGATCGGCTCGCCGGCCCGACGGCGCTGCTCGGACAGCACGACCGTGAGCGGCTCGCGAATGAGCACGATCACGCCGCGCCCCTCCTCGGCGATGGCCTTCATCGAGGCCTCGATCTCCCCACCGCGCCCGCCGCTGCGCTGGCCGAGCGTGTCGGTGAAGATGTTGACGGCGTGCATGCGCACCATCACCGGGCCACCGGTGGCCGGATCGCCCTTGACGAGCGCGATGTGCTGCGCCTTCGTCACCTTGTTGAGGTAGACGACGCAGCGGAAATCGCCGCCATAGATGCTGTCGAACATCGTGTCGCTGATGCGCTTCACGATCGAATCGTAGCGTCGGCGATAGGCGATGAGGTCGGCGATGGTGCCGATCTTCAGCCCGTGGCGCTGGGCGAAGCTGATGAGATCGTTGCGGCGCGCCATCGTGCCGTCGTCGTTCATGATCTCGCAGATCACGCCGGCGGGCGTGAGGCCGGCCAGCCGCGCCAGATCGACCGCCGCCTCGGTATGACCGGTGCGTTCGAGCGTGCCGCCGTCGCGGGCAACCAGGGGAAAGACATGCCCCGGCGTCACGATGTCCTGCGGACCGCACGACGGATCGATCGCGACCGCTACCGTACGCGCCCGATCGGCGGCGGAGATGCCGGTCGTCACCCCCTCGCGCGCCTCGATCGACGTCGTGAAGGCGGTCTGGTGGCGCGTGCCGTTGTTCTGCGACATCAGCGACAGGCCGAGCTGCTCCACCCGCTCGCGCGGCAGGGCGAGGCAGATCAGGCCGCGCGCGTGCTTGGCCATGAAATTGATCGCCTCGGGTGTCGCGAACTGCGCGGGGATGACGAGATCGCCTTCGTTCTCGCGATCCTCGTCGTCGACAAGGATGAACATCCGGCCCTTGCGGGCCTCTTCGATGATGTCCTCGGCGGCCGCCTTCACTTCGCCGAAGGTTATGCGCCAGGCATCCTTATCGAGCGCGTTCATGTCTTTTCGTGCTCCAACAGCCGCGCAACGTAACGCGCGAGCATATCCACCTCAAGGTTGACCCGCTGCCCGGCCTTCGCCTGGCCGAGGGTCGTCACGGCCTGGGTATGGGGAATGAGGTTCACCCCGAAGCGATTGCCGGTCACCTCGTTCACCGTCAGCGACACGCCGTCGACGGCCACCGACCCCTTGGCGGCGACGAAGCGGCCAAGCTCCCCGGGCGCCTCGAAGACAAACCGCAGGCTGCCGCCGTCGGGCTCGATCGATACCACCTTGCCGACGCCGTCGACATGGCCATAGACGAGATGGCCGCCGAGCTCGTCGCCGACCTTCAGCGACAGCTCGAGATTGACCCGGGTGCCCGGCTGCCAGTCCGCGAGATGGGTCCTGCCGAGCGTCTCGCCGGACGCCTCGACCGAGAAGTGGTCCGCCCCCTTCTCGACCACGGTCAGGCAGCAGCCGGAACAGGCGATCGACGCGCCGATGGCGACCGGCTTCAGGTCGTGCCGGGTGCGGACGACGAAGCGACGGTCCTCCGCCTTGCCGCCCGGCGTGACGGAGACGATCTCGCCGATATCGGAGACGATGCCTGTGAACATGGGCCCGTACTTAGGCGTCCCGTCGCCAGCTTTCCACCGTGTCCGTACCCACGACTCCGGCGGAAACCAGCGAGAACCGGGGCGCGAAATCCAAGGAACCGACGCCCAACGGGCCGACCGCAGAGCGGCTGTCGGCTCCCATGATCATACCGGCGCGGTAGTGTGTGATCCGATCGACGAGGCCTGCCTTCAGGAAGGCCGCCGCCACCTGGCCCCCGCCTTCGATCAATACCCGCGTCAGCCCTTCTTTACCCAAGGCCTGTGCCGCCGCAAGGGGGTCGACGCGTCCGTCCGCGGTAGGAGCAACACGAATCACCTTAACGCCCCGGTCGACCAGCCGCAATTCGCGATCCCGGTCGGCTTGGGCGCAAATCAGCCAGACCGGTCGGTCGCGGGCCGTCGTCGCCAGCCTGGATCCGAGCGGCAGACGTGCGTGTGAATCGAGGACGATGCGTATCGGCGAACGGTCGGCAAGGCCGGGCAGCCGGCACGTGAGCTCGGGATCGTCCATTGCGACCGTCTTGGCTCCGACGAGGACGGCGTCGTGAGTCGCTCGCAGCCGGTGGCCGGCGGCCCGCGCTTCAGGACCCGTGATCCATTTGCTCTCGCCGCTCGACGTCGCGATGGCGCCGTCAAGCGAGGTCGCGAGCTTCAGGTGGAACAGCGGCCGCCCGTCCTGCACGCGACGGAAGAAGCCGACGTTGATGTCCGCCGCCTCGGCCGCGCCCTCGCCGACCTCGACGGCAATGCCGGCAGCCCTGAGGCGCGCATGCCCCCGTCCCTTCACCCTGGGGTCGGGGTCCTCGGTGGCCGACACCACGCGCGCCACGCCGGCCGACACCAGGGCATCGGCACAGGGCGGTGTCCTGCCTTGATGCGCGCAGGGCTCGAGCGTGACATAGACGGTGGCGCCAGCGACCGGTTCGACGGCATTGGCCAGCGCATCGGCCTCGGCGTGCGGCCGGCCGCCCTCGCGCGTGCGGCCGCGAGCGACAATGCGGCCGTCGCGCACGATCACGCAGCCGACGGCGGGATTGGGCCAGGTGCGCCCCAGCGACCGGCGCGCCAGCGCGAGCGCCGCGCGCATCATGGTTCAGTCCTTGAGGTTGGTGTCGGCAAGGTCCGAAATGAATTCCTCGAAGTCCTTGGCCTCGCGGAAGTTGCGATAGACCGAGGCGAACCGCACATAGGCGACCGGATCGAGCGCACGCAGCGCATCCATCACCAGCTCGCCGATCTGGGCCGAGGGAATCTCGCTCTCGCCGGAGCTTTCGAGGCGGCGCACGATGCCGTTCACCACCCGCTCCACGCGCTCTGGATCGACGGGCCGCTTGCGGCAGGCCACCGAGATCGAGCGCGCGAGCTTGTCGCGATCGAACGCCACGCGCTGGCCGTTCTTCTTGACCACGGTCAGTTCGCGCAACTGCACGCGTTCGAAGGTGGTGAAGCGCGAGCCGCAGGAAGGGCAATACCGCCGGCGGCGGATCGCCGAATTGTCGTCGGTCGGTCGCGAGTCCTTAACCTGGGTGTCCTCGTGACCGCAAAATGGACAGCGCATCTCTCCCCCTCGTTTGTCTGCGGCGCGTCGTCAGTCGCGGTAGATCGGGAAGCGGGCGCAGAGGTCGCGCACCTTGCCGCGAACCTGCGCCTCGACCTGGGCATCGCCCTCGGGGCCGTTCTTCGCGACCCCGTCCAGTACGTCGGCAATCAAATGGCCAACCTGACGGAATTCGGCCACGCCGAAGCCGCGCGTCGTGCCGGCTGGCGATCCCAGTCGCACGCCCGAGGTGATCGTGTACTTCTCGGGGTCGCCCGGAATGCTGTTCTTGTTGACGGTGATGCCGGCGCGGTCGAGCACTTTCTCGGCGGTGACGCCTGTTGCTTTCTTCGGGCGCAGGTCGACCAGCATCACATGACTGTCGGTGCCGCCGGAGACGATCTCGAGGCCGCGTTCCGTGAGAGCCGAAGCCAGCGCGCGGGCATTGTCGACCGTCCGCTGGGCGTACAGCTTGAAGTCGGGCCGCAGCGCCTCCCCCAGGGCCACCGCCTTGGCGGCGATGATGTGCATCAGGGGCCCGCCCTGCAGGCCCGGGAACACCGCCGAGTTGATCTTCCTGCCGATCTCGGCATCGGTCGAGAGGATCAGGCCGCCGCGCGGCCCGCGCAGCGTCTTGTGCGTCGTCGTCGTCACGACATGGGCGTGAGGCAGCGGGCTGGGATAGACGCCGCCCGCGACCAGCCCGGCATAGTGTGCCATATCGACCATGAAGAAGGCGCCGATTTCGTCGGCGACCCTGCGGAAGCGTGCCCAGTCGATCTGCCGCGAATAGGCCGAGGCGCCGGCGATGATCAGCTTGGGCTTGTCGCGGCGCGCGATCTCCTCCATCTGCTCGTAGTCGATCAGATGCGTGTCGGGCTTCACGCCGTAGGAGAGCACCTTGAACCACTTGCCCGACTGGTTGGCGGGCGAGCCGTGCGTGAGATGGCCGCCCTGGTCGAGCGCCATGCCGAGGAACGTGTCGCCCGGCTTCAGCAGCGCCATGAAGACCGCCTGGTTGGCCTGCGCCCCCGAGTGCGGCTGCACGTTGGCGAAGGAGCAGTCGAAAAGCTTGCAGGCGCGGTCGATGGCGAGCTGCTCGGCCTTGTCGACCTCCTCGCAACCGCCGTAGTAGCGCCGGCCCGGATAGCCTTCGGCATATTTGTTCGTCAGCACCGAGCCGGCAGCTTCCAGGACGGCGCGCGACACGATGTTCTCCGATGCGATCAGCTCGATCTGCTCGCGCTGCCGATGCAGCTCGCCCTTGAGCACTTCGTCAATGGCCGGATCGGCCTCGGCGAGGCTTTGCGTGAACATCGACGGGATTGCATCCTGGGTCTTCGCAGCGGGCTGGCTCATTTGCACGGATCCTCCGAAAGCTTGGCGACGCGGCCGGCATGGCGGCCGCCGGCGAACGGGGTCGCGAGGAATACTTTCAGCGCCTCGCGGGCGATCTCGACGCCGATCAGCCGCTGGCCGAAAGCCACGACATTGGCGTCGTTGTGCTCACGCGACACGCGCGCCGAAGTGACATCGTGCGCGAGGGCAGCGCGCACGCTCGGGTTGCGATTTGCGGCAATCGAGATGCCGATCCCGCTGCCGCAGACCAGGACACCGCGCGCGGCGCGGCCGGAGGCGATGGTCTCCGCCATGGCATGACCGAAGTCGGGATAGTCGACCGACGCGGTGGAATGAGTCCCGAGGTCGAGCACGTCGTGACCCGCTTGCTGCAAGTCGCGCTTCAGAATCTCCTTCAGGTCGAAGCCGGCATGATCCGACGCGACGGCGATGGTGGCCCCGGCCATTCGACGTCAATTCCCCTCTAGCTGTTGAGTCCCCGATACCATATCCGGCGCAGCGATGTCACGATCCCCCCAAAATCGTGAGGTCCGCGCTACAAGACATTGATTCGACGACCAAAAAGGCCCGGCACAGCGGCCGGGCCTCGGGCTTCGAGCAGGATCGCGCCTACTTGACGGTCACGTAACGCTTGCCGTCCTTCCAGACATAGATGTCATAGACCGGATTCTTGATGTCGCCCTTCTGGTCGAAGGCGAGCGGTCCGACAGCGGAATCCCAGCTCTGGCTGCGCAACGCCGCCGCGACCGCCGCCGCTTCCGTCGTCTTCGCCTTGTTGGCGGCCTCGGCCCACACCTTCACGGCGGCATAGCTGAACAGGGTGTAGCCTTCGGGATTGTACTTGGCGTCGCGGAATTTCTTCACCAGGGCCGCGTTCTTCGGATCGTCCTCGGCCCTGGGCGGGAAGGACATCAGGACGCCGTTCGTCGCCGCGCCGCCCAGCTGGTAGAACTCCGCCGTCTCGAGAGAATCGAAGCCCATCATCTGGGTCGGCAATCCCTGCTCCTTCGACTGCTTGATGATCAGGGCCGCCGCCGTGTGGTAGCCGCCCAGCACGATCATGTTGATGCGGTCCCGCTTCATCTTGTTGATGAGCGCCGTGAAATCCTTGTCAGTGTCGTTGTAGGCCTCGTACATGACCTCGCGAAGGCCGCCCTGGTTCAAGGTCTTCTTGGTCTCGTCGGCCACGCCCTTGCCGTAGGGCGACTTGTCCTGGAGGATCGCGACGCGCGCATCCTTGTGATACTTCAGAATGTAGTTGCCGACCGTCTTGCCCTGCACGTCGTCGCGGCCGCAGGTGCGGAAGACCGTCGTGTTGCCCTTGGCGAAGGCGTCGTCCGTAAGCTTGGGATTGGTCGAGGCCGGCGAGATCTGCAGGATCTTGGCCTCATGGTAGATGGGCGCCGCCGGAATCGACGAGCCCGAGCAGAAGTGGCCCGCCACGAAGACGACCTTGTCGGACGCCATCTGGTTGGCGACCGCGGTCGCCTGCTTGGGGTCGCAGGCATCGTCGCCGATCTCGAGCTGCAGCTTCTGGCCATTCACGCCGCCCGCGGCATTGATCTCCTCCACCGCCATCTCGGCGCCGCGCTTCAATTGCTCGCCGAAGGCGGCATACTGGCCGGTCATCGGCCCCGCCGAGCCGATCTTGATCTGCGCGAACGCCGGGCCGCCCGCAAGGGCGACGGCCGCAACCGCCAGCGCCCCGAAAATCCTCCTCATGCCGACCTCCCTCGTTTGACCCCTCCACGACGTGGAGTGATGCCGCAAGCTTAGTGCCGCTCCTCCCAGCCCAGCAAGCCTTTGCGCCGACAAAGCCAGGGGTACTGCCGCACCATCTGGCGCGCTCGAGTCAGTCGATAGGCAAAGGCGGCGATCGCAAGCTGTACGGCCCAGCCCAGGGCGAAGCCGCCTAGCGACCACAACTCGCCGTCCGCCAGCGCATAGTCGAGAAAGCGCAGGCCAGCCGACAGCAGCGCGGTGTAGAGGAGGATGCGGTTCCACTGCCGCCAGGCGATGGCCACGGCGTGGCCGGCCGCGAACGATGCCGGTCCGACCAGCACGACGTTGAACAGGATCACGTTGAAGACCGTGTCGCCGAGCCAGTCGAAGCTCAGGGTGTCGAGCGGGCTCATGCCTGCCCGCCTTCGAGGTAGGCGGCGCGCACATCGGCATTGGCGAGCAGCTCGCTGCCGCGCCCGCTCAGCCTCACGCGGCCGTTGACCAGCACATAGCCGCGATCCGCCAGGCGCAGCGCATGATAGGCGTTCTGCTCGACCAGGAAGATCGTCACTCCCTCCTCGCGCGCGATGCGGCCGATGGCGTCGAAGATCTGCTGCACGATCAGCGGCGCGAGCCCGAGCGACGGCTCGTCGAGCAGCAGCAGCCGCGGCCGGCTCATGAGCGCGCGCGCGATCGCCAGCATCTGCTGCTCGCCGCCGGACAAGGTACCGCCGCGCTGCTCGCGCCGCTCGGCAAGCCGCGGGAACATGGCGAAGACGCGGTCGACGTCCTGCTGGAAATGCGCTGGATCGGCAATCGTCGCCCCCATCTGCAGGTTCTCGAACACGCTCATGCGCGGAAAGATCCGCCGCCCTTCGGGAACCTGCGCCACGCCGCGGCGGACGATCTCGTGCGTCGGCAGATGGCGGATCTCCGCGCCGTCCAGCCTGATCGAACCCGAGCGCGCGCGCGGATCGCCGCAGATCGTCATCAGCAGCGTCGACTTGCCGGCGCCGTTCGCACCGATCAGCGTCACCACCTCGCCGCGAGAGACATGGAGATCGACGCCGTGCAGCGCCTGGATGGCGCCGTAGAAGGTCGTGACGCCCGTCACCTCCAGGATGGGCAGCTCAGGCACCGGAACCGCCCTCGGCGTCGGCCGTCCCGAGATAGGCACGGATCACGGCCGGGTCGCGCCGCACGTCGGCCGGCGCGCCCTCCGCGATCTTGCGGCCGTAGTCGAGCACGACGACATGGTCGGAGATCCGCATCACCACGCTCATGTCGTGCTCGATCAGCAGGACGCCGATGCCGTCGCGGTCCCGGATCGAGACGAGCAGCTCGTTGAGCGCGGCCGACTCGCGCGGATTGAGGCCGGCCGCCGGCTCGTCGAGACAAAGCAGCCGCGGCTCGGTGCACATCGCCCGCGCGATCTCGAGGCGTCGCTGGGCGCCGTAGGGCAGCTCTCCTGCCGGCCGGTCCGCTTCCGCCACCAGCCCGATGCGCTCCAGCCAGCCGCGCGCCATCTCGATCGCGGCCGTCTCGGCCACACGGTAGCGCTTCAGCCCCAGGACGCCGAAGACGCTCATGCCCGATGCCCGCATCAGCTTGTTGTGCTGGGCGATCATCAGGTTCTCCAGCACGGTCATGCCGGCGAACAGCCGGATGTTCTGGAAGGTGCGGGCCACTCTCGCCTGCTGGCCGATCTCGTGCCCCAGCATGCGCTCCAGGAGATAGTCGCGATCGCCTCGCAGTGTGAGGCGGCCGACGGTCGGCTTGTAGAAGCCGGTGATGCAGTTGAACACGGTCGTCTTGCCGGCACCGTTGGGCCCGATGATCGCCGTGATCTCGCGCGGCCGGCCGCTGAACGAAACGTCGTCGACCGCCACCAGGCCGCCGAAGCGCATGGTGAGTCGTTCGACATCGATGAGCGGCAGGACGGTGGTCATCCGCCGCCTCCACCGGGCCGGGCATGCAGGCGCACGGAGGGCTCGCGGTGGGCGATCAGGCCGCGCGGCCGGAACACCATGATCAGCACCATCGCCAGCCCGAAGGCCAGCATGCGATAGGTGCCGAGGTCGCGGAACCACTCCGGCAGGCCGATCAGCAGCACCGCCGCCAGCACCACGCCGATCTGGCTGCCCATGCCGCCCAGCACGACGATGGAAAGAATGATCGCCGACTCGACGAAGACGAAGCTTTCCGGGCTGACGAAGCGCTGCTTGGCGGCAAAGAACGACCCGGCAAAGCCCGCGAACATGGCGCCGACGGCAAAGGCGGTGAGCTTGGTGTTGGTCGGATTGATGCCGAGCGCCCGGCAGGCGGTCTCGTCCTCGCGCAGCGCTTCCCAGGCGCGCCCGACAGGCAGCCGGCGCATGCGCAGGGCGAACAGATTGGTCACCAGCGCCAGCACCAGAATGATGTAGTAGAGGAAGACGAGCCGCTGCGTGGCAGCGAACGGCACGCCCATCATCTCGGCGAAGGTCCTGTGCCCGGGTGGCGCGGTTTCCGCGAACACGGCGCCGAAGAATGTCGGCCCGGGAATGCCGCCGATGCCGGCCGGTCCGTTGGTGAGATCGACCCAGTTGATCAGCACCAGGCGGATGATCTCGCCGAAGCCGAGCGTCACGATGGCGAGATAGTCGCCGCGCAGGCGCAGAACCGGAAAGCCCAGCAGCAGGCCGAAAGTCGCGGCCATCGCCCCCGCGATCGGCAGCACGGCCCAGAAGCTCAGCCCCCACTGCGTGCTGAGCAGGGCGTAGGAATAAGCTCCGACAGCGTAGAAGGCGACGTAACCGAGATCGAGGAGGCCGGCCAGCCCGACCACGATATTGAGGCCCCAGCCCAGCATGATGTAGGTGAGGATCAGGACCCCGAGGTCCATCGTCTTCTGGTCGGCGAAGGGCATGGCGGGCAGCGCGATCGCGGCCGCCAGCAGGATCCATGCGGCCCACCGCACGCCCGCCGCGCCGAGCACCCGGCCGCGCCGTGATTGCCTGGCCCGGTCGATCGCCCGACTGGCCGACGGCCACAGCGTGCGGCCGATCACCAGCAGGCCCGCCAGCCCCACGAACCAGTGCAGGAACGCCGACGGCAGCTCGACCGGCGCCGCGCCGATCGCGCCCAGCACGGCGCCGAGGACGAGCGCCGGCCAGCGTTCGCCTTCGGCCGCGAGCGAGAGGCCGAGGCGACCGACGAAGAGCGCGACGACGGCGACGGCGAGATCGACGAACTGGTAGTCGAAGCTGAGCCCCTTGGTCGAGCCGACGTCCACCGTACGGAAACCGACGATGAAGAGACCGAGCGCGGCGGCGACGAAGGCGGTGAGCGCCGCGTCCTTCAACAGGGCAGGCAGGCGGGATGCCGTCATCAGACCTTCTCGATCTCCGGCTTGCCGAGCAAGCCGCTCGGCCGGAAGATCAGCACCAGGACGAGGATGCCGAACACCGCGACGTCCTTGTACTCGCTCGAGAAGTAGCCTGCCCAGAAGACTTCGATCAGGCCGATCAGCAAGCCGCCCAGCATGGCGCCCGGCAGCGAGCCGATGCCGCCCAGCACTGCCGCGGTGAAGGCCTTGATGCCGGCGAGAAAGCCGATGAAGAAGTCGATCACGCCATAGTACATCAGGAAGAGCATGCCGGCGACCGCGGCCAGGGCCGCGCCTACCACGAAGGTCAGCGAGATCGTGCGGTCGACGTTGACGCCGAGCAGCGCTGCCATCTTCATGTCCTGCTCGCAGGCCCGCTGTTGGCGCCCCAAAGGCGTACGCGCGATCACCCAGGTGAAGGCGACCATCAGCACCACCGTCACCACCACGATGATGATCTGCAGCCAGGTCACGCGAACGTCGAAACCGTCGGCGCTGAAGAGATTGTAGCCGCCGGACACGATCTGCCCGCCGGGTTTGGGTCGCGCGCCCTGCGTGAGCTGGACGTAGTTCTGCAAGGTGATCGACATGCCGATCGCCGAGATCAGCGGCGCTAGGCGGAACGAGCCGCGCAACGGACGGTAGGCCAATCGCTCGACGGCCCATCCATAGACAGCCGTGAAGGCCATCGCCACCAGCAGCACGAGCAGGATCGCGACCGGAGCCGAGCCGATACCGAGCAACCCGCAGATGATGAAGCCGATCAAAGAAATGAAGGCACCGATCATGAAGATTTCGCCATGGGCGAAATTGATCATGCCGACGATGCCGTAGACCATCGTGTAGCCGATGGCGATGAGGCCGTAGACAGCGCCGAGCGTGATGGCGTTGATGAGCTGCTGCGAAAAATACGCCATACGCTTGCCTTCCCCCTCCTCTGCGCTCTACGACGCCTTGAGTTGGGCGGCAGTGTAACGCGGAGATTGCCCACAGGGAGGATGAAAATGGACGATCTCACGATGATCCGTGTGCAAATCGCGGACCACATCGCCCTCGTCACCATGGACAATCCCCCGGTCAACGCCCAGAACGCCGCCTTCCAGGACGAGATGATCCGCGCCTTCGACCGCCTGTCCGACATGGACGAGGTGCGCGTCGCCGTGCTCACCGGCAAGGGGAAGTGCTTTTGCGCCGGCGTCGACATCAAGGCCCGTGCGGGCCAGCAGCGCGGCCCGGGCGACGCCTGGCGCGGCATGCGCCTCGCCCGCGAGTGCTTTCACGCGATCATGGAATGCCGCAAGCCGGTGATCGCCGCCATCAACGGACCGGCGCTGGGCGCCGGCCTCGCCGTCGCGGCCTCCTGCGATATCCTGCTCGCCGGCGAAAGCGCCTCGCTCGGCCTGCCCGAGATCGATGTCGGCCTGATGGGCGGCGGGCGGCACGCCATGCGCCTGTTCGGCCATTCGCGCGCCCGCCGAATGATGCTGACGGGCTTTCGCGTTTCCGGCGCGGAGATGTATCGGCTGGGGGTCGTCGAAGCCTGCGTGCCGGACGACAAGCTGATGGAGGCCGCCATGGCGCTGGCGCGCGAGATCGCGGCCAAGAGCCCGATCGCCAGCGTGACCGCCAAGCATGCCCTCAACACGATCGAGGAGATGACGCTGCGCGACGGCTATCGCTTCGAGCAGAACATGACGGTGGCGCTGCAGGGTACCGACGATTCCAAGGAGGCGATGCGCGCCTTCGTCGAGAAGCGCAAGCCGGTTTTCAAGGGCCGCTGAGTGGCTATAGTCCGCCGGCAATGACCATTCCCGACTACGACCTGATCGTCATCGGCGCCGGGCCGGCCGGCCTCTCGGCGGCGGCAGAAGCCGCACGGGCCGGCCTCCGCACGCTCTGTCTCGACAAGCTGGCGCCCGGCGGCCAGCTCATCAATCTCGGCGAGTTGCAGGAGGTCGAGGACACCTGCGAGGGGCCCGACATGGCGGCGCGGCTGACCGACGAGGCGACGGTCGCCGGCGTCGAGATCGGCTTCGGCGAGGTCACCGCGCTCGCAGGCCCGGATCCTTGGACGGTCGAGACCGCGGAGGGCGAACGCCGCACCGCCCGCGCCGTCGTGATCGCGACCGGCCTCGACAAGGGGAAGCTCGGCGTGGCGAACGAAGCCGACTACGAAGGCCGGGGCCTCTCGCACTGCGCCCATTGCGACGGCCCGCTCTACGCCGGACTGCCGGTGGTGGTCGCCGGCGCCGAGGGCTGGGCGCGCTATGAAGCCGAGGAGCTGGCGGCTCTCGCGGGAAAGCTCACGATCGTCGATGCCAGCGCCGTCGCCGGCGCCCCCGGCATCCCGCGCATCAACGGCCGCATCGTGGCGCTCGATGGCAAGGGTGACGGCCTGCAGTCCGTCACGGTCGAAAGCGACAAGGGACGCGAGGTCCTGCCGGCCAGCGCCGTCTTCGTCTATGTCGGCCAGTCTCCCGCTGCGGAATTCGTGCCGGATTCCCTTGCACGCGACGCGGCGGGGCATATCGTGGCCGATGCCGACGGCAGGACTTCGGCGGCGACGGTGTTCGCCGTCGGCGACGTACGGGCCGGAACCCGCCGCCTGCTGGCCGACGCGATCGCCGACGGGCAGAGCGCCGGTCGCGCAGTGGTGGCCATTTTGAGGAAGAGTTGAGGAGGATCCTCGATGCGCATCTACAATCCCACTTTTGGCCTGGCCGCCGCAGGCGGCGAATCGATGGCCTTGAAGCCGGTCGACTGGAAGAGCGACGCGATCGCCCTCTTCTCCAATTCCAAGCCGAACGCGCGCGAGTTGCTGGACGGCATCCGCGCCAAGCTCGGCGCCTTCCGTCCGGTCGACAACATCAGCTTCGTCGCCAAGAACAGCGCGAGCCAGCCGGCGCCCAAGGATCTGATCGAGGAGGTCGCCGCCAAGTACCGGGGCGCCCTTCTCGCCATAGCGGATTGAGGAAGCTGCTCATCGTGGAGTTTCCACGACAGCATTGAACTTCAGAAGCGCGGTGTCACGGCCTACGTGATCGCCACCGAGACCTTCCGTCCGCTGGTGCTGGCCCAGGCCAAGGCCCGCAAGGTCGAGCCGCGGCTGATCGTCGTGAAGCACCCGATCGGCGGGCTGAACGCCCAGGAGCTGGCGGAGCGCATCGAGACGGCAACCAAGGGACTGGCCGAGGCCACCGGCACATGAAGGACATAACCGACCAGGAGATCATCGATATCGGCGACCTCGATATCGACGGCTTCAACGCCTTTGCCCTCGAGCAGGGCTGGAGCGATGGCATGCCGCTCTACCCGCCGACCGAGGCGAAGGTGGCAAAGTTCGTCGACATGGTGCGCGGCGACAATCGCCCCTTCGCGCCCGTCCCGCCCCGCCAGGTCGTGCCGACCCTGCAGGCACTCGCTGCCAACGCGGTGATGGCAGGCTGCAAGCCGGAATATTTCCCGGTCGTGACGGCGGCGCTGCGCGGCCTGCTCGACCCCGACTACAACCTGCACGGCACGCTGGCCACGACCCATTCCTGTGCGCCGATGGTCATGGTGAGCGGCCCGGCGCGCAAGGAGCTGGGGATCAACTGCGGTTCCAACTGCTTCGGCCAGGGCTGGCAGGCCAACGCCACGATCGGCCGGGCGGTCGGCCTCATCCTGCTGAACGTCGCCGGCGCCAAGCCGGGCGAGATGGATCGCTCGACCCAGGGCAATCCCGCCAAGTACACCTTCTGCTTCGGCGAGAACGAGGAGGAGAATCCCTGGACGCCCTACCACGTACGCCGCGGCTTCGCGCCGACCGACAGCGTGGTGACGGTCATGTCGGGCGAGGGCCCGCACAATCTCAACGATCACGGCAGCACGACCGGTGACGGTCTGCTCACCACCTTCGCTGGCGGGATGGCGACGCCCGGCGCCAACACGATCTATGGCAAGGGTCCTTGCGTCGTGATTATCGGGCCCGAGCATGCCGCGACCCTGGCCCGTGACGGCTACACGATCGAGAGCATCCAGGAAGAGCTCTTCAAGCGCTCGCGCGTGCACGCCTCACGGATCTCCAAGGAAAACCAGGAGACCTACATCAGCACCGGCCACAAGCCGGATGGCGACTGGTTTGCGATCGCGCGCTCGCCCCAGGACATCCACGTCACCGTGGCCGGCGGGCCGGGCAAGCACTCCGCCTTCATCCCGTCGTTCGGCGGCACCACCGTCGCGTCGGTCCGCATCACCCGATGAGCGACTGGTGCGGCTGGCCGGTCGTCGGCGAGACGACCGCCTGGGAGGCCGCGCAACAGATCCTGACCGAGGCCGAGCTGTCGGACGGCCTGCCGCTGGTGCCGCCGACGCAGCGGCGTCTCGAGGCCATGGTTGCGGGCGTCGCCCGCCGCACCGGATCGCGCGGCGCCATGCCGCCCCTGTTCGGCGAGATCACGCCCGAAGCGGTCGCCTATCAGTGCGTGATCGCCGGCTGCCGGCCACCCGAGCTGCCGGTTGTGCTTGCCGCCGCCGAGGCGACACTGGAGCCCGACTTCAACCTGCTGGGCATCGCCACCACGACCGGCACCGCCTGCGTGGCGCTGTGCATCCACGGCCCGATCGCGCGCCAGCTCGACATGAACGCCGGCACCAACTGCCTCGGTCCCGGCAACCGCGCCAACGCTAGCATCGGCCGTGCGCTCCAGCTCTGCATCCGCAACATCGGCGGCGCCCGGTCGGACACGGGCGACATGGCGACCATGGGCCAGCCGGGCAAGTACAGCTTCTGCTTCGCCGAGCGATCCGACGGCCCCTTCCCCACGCTCACCGCCCGCCATGGGCTTGGCCGCGATGCGAATGCCATCACCGTGATGGGTGTTTCGGGAACCGCCGAGGTGCTGCCCGGCGACGGCGAAGGGGCCACTCCCGAGGCGATCCTGTCCCCGATCGCGGCCGGCATGCGCGCCGCCATCGTGATGTCGGGCATGAGCCGCAAGAACCAGCGCGGCGAGCAAGTCTTCCTGCTGCCGCTCGAGATGGCGGAAAAGATCGCCCGCCACGACGGCTGGGACATCGCCCGCATCCAGCGCTGGATATTCGACGAAGGCGACGGCGTGGCGCGCTCGCCCGACGCCATCCATCCCATCGTCACCGGCGGCGCCGGCTACAAGATGACCTACCTGCCGATCTGGGGCGGCGGCTCGCAAACCGTCATGCGCGCTCTTTGATTTGGGACCGCGGGCTTCCAGCCCGCATCATGAGCGGGCTGGAAGCCCGCGGTCCGGAAGAGTCCGAGCCTTGAACACTACACCTTCTCGACCGGGCCGCCCTTCTCAGCCCAGTCCTTGAAGGCGCCGAGGTTGCGGACGTCGTGGTAGCCCAGTTCCTGCAGGGCCTTTCCGGCGAGCGCCGATCGGCCACCCGAGGCGCAGTAGACGATGACGGGCCGGTCGCGCCTGAAATCCGGATTGTGATAAGGCGAGTCGGGATCGGCCCGGAACTCCAGCATCCCGCGCGAGACGTGGACCGCGCCCGCGACCTTGCCGCTCGCCTGGAGTTCCGGCAGGTCGCGCACATCGACCACCAGCGCGTTCCTGTCCTTGATCAGGGCCATCGCCTGATCGCGATCGACCCGCGGCACCGATGCGTTGGCGTTTGCGAGCATGTCCTTGATCGACGTGGGCATGTCTTCCTCCACACAGAATGACCGAGCTTGCTCTACGGGCCGGCGACCTTCAAGGCACCTTCCAGCCGATCCATTCGCAGACGCCGCGACCCATCACCCAGTCGAGGTCCTCGCCCTTCAGCCACGGCATCTCCTCGGTGAACATGGTGACGCCCTGGCGGTAGCTGCAGGGCAATCGCGACCAGTCGGTGCCCCAGAAGGTGCGCTGCGGGCCGAACGCATCGAACACGCGCCTGACGTGGGGATGCACGGACCCGAAGGGGTAGGTCTTGTCGTCGGCGTAGCACGGCATGGCCGAGACCTTGGCGGCGACATTCGGTCGTTTGGCCAGCGCCAGGACCTTGTCGAGCGTCGCGAAGTTGGTCGCCTCGGTGACAGCCTTCCCGCTCTTCAGGCCGAGATGGTCGAGGACGAGCCGCAGGCCTGGATAGCGTTCGGCGATCCGGTCGGCGAGATGCATGTATTCGTGATGGAACAGCACCATGGCTGGAAGGCCGGCTTTCTCCATCTCGCCCCAGACCCAGTCGAAGCGCCCGTCGAGCAGCGGCTGGCGCAGGATGTCCGTATGGAAGGTGAAGCGCATGCCGAGCATGCCGGGCTGCTTCTTCCAATCGGCGATCCGGTCGCGAGCACCCGGCGCGTCGGGATCGAAGCGGCCCATCACGGCGAAGCGATCGGGATGGCTGCAGGCTGCCTCGATCGCGAGATCGTTGCGGTCGCCTTCCCAGGAGGGCGGCACGATCACGACGCGATCGACGCCGGCCTTGTCCATCTCGGCCAGCAGCTCGTCCTTACCGAGCGGTGCGCGATGCGGCTCGGCGCGCGCCGGCCACGGCCGTTCGGGCGAATTGGCCGCCCAGATATGAACCTGCGCATCGACGATCAGCATGGGCGCGTCCTCGACTTCATTTCGAAGGTGGCCGGCGGTCGCGCCACGGCCGCGCCTGCTCGAGCTGGCCGGCCAGCGAATACAGCGTCTCCTCGGCGCCGTAGCGTGCGACGAAGTGCAGGCCGACGGGCAGTCCGTCGTCGGTCCATTCCAGTGGCATCGACATGGCCGGGACGCCCGCTGCATTGCAGACCGCCGTGAACGTCGTCATGGGCGCGACCGCCTGCTCGAACTGCTCGGCGGTCCCGTCCGTGCGCACGGCGCCCAGCGGCAGATGCGTGAGGGCGAGCGTCGTGGACAGCAGCACGTCGTATCGCTCGAAGAAGGCGCCGAGCTGCCGTCCCGTGCGATGGAAGGTCTGCACGGCGCGAATGTACGCATCGGCGGTCACCTCACGTCCGCGCTCGGCGCAGATGCGCGTCACCGGCTCGAGATCGTCGGGTCCGGGTTTGCGACCGTTGGCTCGGAGCTGGATGTTGGTCCAGGTGTTGGCGCACATCACGCGCCAGAACGCCTCGCCCAGCGCCTCCATGTCGTAGCTCGGAGAGGCTTCCTCGACCTGGTGACCGAGACCTTCGAGGAGCGTGGCGGTGCGCTCGATGGCGCGAACGAGGACAGGTTCGAGCACCGGGCCGCCGACCGGCCGGCGCATGAAAGCAACACGCAACCGGCCAGGCGGTCGCGAGGCCGCCTCCAGGAAGGTTCCAGCCGGCAGCGGTGCGCCATAAGGATCGCCAGGCTCGCTGCCTGCCACCGCATCGAGCAGCGCGGCGCTGTCGCGCACCGAGACCGACACGCAATGCTGCGCCCCGGCGCCGGCCAGCGTCTCGCCGATCGGAGCGAGGCTGACGCGGCCGCGCGATGGCTTCAGTCCGAACAGACCGCACAGGCTCGCCGGTATGCGGATCGAACCGCCGCCATCCGTCGCATGCGCCATGGGAAGGATGCGCGCCGCAACCATCGCAGCGGAACCGCCGGACGAGCCGCCGGGCGACAGATCGAGCCGCCACGGATTGCGCGTCGCGCCCCCGAAGGCGGGCTCGGTCGTCGGCGCGATCCCGAACTCGCTGGTGTTGGTGCGGCCGACGATCACCAGCCCGGCACGCCGCATGCGCGCCACGGCCGCGCTGTCGGCGGCGGCGATCGGTCCGTGGGCGAAGAACCGCGAGCCCGCCGTCGTCGGCGTGCCGGCACACTCCGCCATGAGCTGCTTCACCAGATAGGGAATGCCCTGGAATGGTCCCTCGCCCGCAGCGATGGATCGCTCCAGCAGCTCGCCTTCGTAGATGTCGGTGACGGCGTTGAGCCGGGTGTTGGTGGTGCGCAGGGAGCGCAGCGTCGCATCGAGCAGCTCCCGGGTGTCGAGCTTGCGCGCCTTGATCAGCCCGGCGACCGCGAGCGCGTCATGCGTTGCGAAGAGATCGTCCACCGTCAGGCGCGCCAGCGGTGGAGATTGGCGGCCACGAAGGCGTCGTCGTGCAGCTCGGGATAGGTGGCGTACAGGCGGTCGATGCCGGCGCTCTGGCCCGGGCTCAGCTTCTCCTCGGGATCGAGGCACTCGATCGACGTCATCAGCCCTTGTCGTCGCAGGATCTCGTGGCAGCCGGGAATGCAGCCGGCGAAATCGTGCTCGACATCGAACACGACGCTGTTGCAGTCGGTCACGAAGGAATCGAGCGCCAGCACCTCGGCCGGCAGCAGGCCGTTCGAGACCGACAGCTTCAGCCGTTCGAGGAGCTGCACGGCGCCGCGCGTCCACACGCTCCAGTGCCCCAGCAGACCGCCCTTGAAGCGCAGCGTCACTTCCCGATTGCCGGTGCGCACGACCAGCGGCGTGACGAGATCGGCCACGATGTGGTCGTCGTTGCCGGTGTAAAGGGTGATGCGTTCCTCGGCTTGCGCCTGAGCGACGCCGAAAGCCACGTCGAGCGTGCGATACCGATTGAACGGCGCGACCTTGATCGCCACGACATTGTCGATCGACGCAAACCGCGCCCAGAAGGCGCGCGACAGCGGAATGCCGCCAGCGGCCGTCTGCAGATAGAAGCCGACCAGCGGCATTTCCTGCGCGACCGCAGTGCAATGCTCGATCAGCTCGTCCTCGCTCGCGCCCTTCAGGGCCGCCAAGGACAGCAGCACCGCGTGGTAGCCGAGCGCGCGAGCGGTGCGCGCTTCCTCCACCGCCTGCGCCGTCTTCCCGATCGCACCGGCGATCATGACCAGCGGCCGATCGGCCCACTCGCGCGCCGTGTCGATGGCAAGCTCGAGAACCGGCCGGTAGAGACCCACCTCGCGGATGGCGAACTGCGTGGAATGGACGCCGACCGCGAGACCGCCGGAGCCGGCATCGAGATAGTACCGGCTGATCGCACGCTGCGACTGCCTGTCGAACTGCCGGTCGGGTCCCAGCGCCAGTGGGTGCGCGGGAATGACCGTGCCGTCGCGCAGGAGGGACAGAACAGCAGGCGGCAGATCTTGCCAATGCAGGGCCTTGTCCGAAATCATGACGGCATCCTATCCCAATTCCGGGCCGGCGAGGGCAAAGAGGCAGGCGGGATCGTCGGGCCCCTTCGCCTCGCCCAGAGTCATGCGCATATAGGCGCGCGGCGAGACGGCGCCCTGCCCTTCGAGCCAGGCGCCGATCGCGCGATGGACTTGGGGAACGTCCAGGATGAAGGGGCCGGGAACGGCGCTGGCCGCCCGGGCGATCAGCGCAAGGGCGATGGCTTCGCTCTCGGCGACGACCGGGCCGATCGAGCTGGCGACGCGACCCTCGCGCCCCAGCACGAAGCCAACACACTCTCCCGAGGTATCCTCGGCAATCCAGGCGAGCTCCGTTCGACGCCGTGCCAGATGGGTGATGATCGCCGACCGTTCCATGGCGCTGCGCGGCCGGTCGTAATGCGCGAGATCCGACAGGTCGACGCTTTCGACCGGCCGCAGGGTGATGCTGGCGGGCGGCGCGAGCGCCTCGATCGTACCGTCGAGATGCCAGCGCCTGATTGCATAGAGATCGTGGAAGCCCAGCGTCAGATAGAGAGGTCTGCCCTGCTCCGTCGCGTCGAGCCCGGCAACAGCGCCCGCCGCCCGCACCTCCTCGATGCAGCGCTTCAGGAGCATGGTGCCGAGACCGACCCGCCGACGCGACCTTGTCACCAGCACCATGCTGACCCAGGAAAGCGCCGGCCCGACCGGCAGGACCAGCGAGCTCGCCTCCCAGCGGCCATCGGCACCACGACAGCCGAAGCCGCGGCCGGCCTCGAGCATGAACCGCCAATCCCTGACATTCTGGTTCCAACCCGCCTCGATCGAGAGCGGCCATACCGACTCGCTCTGCTCCGGTCCGATCGGCGCGATATCCAGAACGTCAGTACCGGCCATCGCGGACCTCGTAGTGAGTGGGCTTGTTCAGGGTCTTCATGTCGCGCGCCAGCCAATCGGCCGTCCATTCGATCATGCGCTGGAGCGGCACCGTAGGCGGCCCGAACTCGCGCACCATGCGGCTCGCATTGTTCAGCCAGCCCGTCGGTGCCTCCTTGCCGGCGAACTTCGGCGTCCTGCCGAGAAGCTTGCCGAACTCGTGCGCCAGCCAGCGCACCTCGATGGTTTCGGGACCGGTGACGTTGATCGGTGTCGTCGGCGCCGTCGCATGGGCCAGGCATCGCAGGGCGACCGTGTTGGCGTCGCCCTGCCAGATCACGTTCACATGGCCCATCGAAAGATCGATCGTCTCGCCGTCGCGCACCTTGCGCCCGACGTCGTGCAGCACGCCGTAGCGCATGTCGATCGCATAGTTCAGCCGGAAAAGCCGGCCGGGAGTTCCATACTTCACGGAGAAATACTCGAACATGCGCTCTCGGCCGACGCAGGAATTGGCGTAATCGCCCGGTGGCGGCACCGGCGGCACTTCCTCCGTCGCGCCGCCGCCGTCGATGGGCACGAAGGGGTAAACGCAGCCGGTCGAGAAGGCGACGATGCGCGAGGCCTTGAAGACCTCGGCCACCATCGCCGGTACCTGCACGTTCATCGCCCAGGTGAGCGGCACGTCGCCGGTCGCGCCGAACTTGCGGCCGGCCATGAAAACGACGTTCGGCGCCTTGGGTAATCTCTCGAGAGCGGACCGATCCAGGAGATCGGCCGCGATCGGCTCGACCCCCGCTTCGACCAGGGCCTCGCGCACACCGGCCTCGCTGAAGCGCGCCACGCCCATCACCCGATTCGATGGTGCGGCCCGCTTGGCCAGCCGCGCCAAAGTCGGCCCCATCTTGCCGCCGACGCCCAGCACCAGGATGTCGCCCGGGAGAGTCGACAGCTCCCCGGTCAGCGCCGCCGAAGGCGTGGTCATGAAATCTTCCAGTGCCTCGATATCGTCGAAGCGCGTCGGCAGCCCTGTCGCATCGGTGCTCATGCCGTTGCCTCCGCCATCGTGCGCATCGCGGTGAAGTCCATCTTCGCGCCCACGGCAAATCCCGGGACGCCGAGAGAACCCAGCGCGATCTTGCCGCCGGGCGCCCTGAGGCGAGCCGGCTTGCCGTCCTTCATCTCGTAGAGATCCGGATGAGCGGCCGTAAAGGCCCTTTGCTCGGCCTCAGAGGCGAACGACATGCCGTCGACGAAGTGGTGGGCGTTGCGCTCGACGTGGGTCATGCCGAGAAGCGACACAAGAGCGAGGTCCTGCTGCAGGCTGACGCCGGGCAACGTCGTGAGATCTTCCGCCGACATGAAATGCCCGGCGCCGAGCTTCGCTACCCGCAGGGCATTCAGGATCGATTTGTAGAAGCCCTTGCAGTTCTTGCTCGAGACGCCGGCATAGCCCAGCGCCAGGGCCGCCGGGAAGGACGAGAGCTCGCCGTCCGACTCGTCGATGATCACCGGTCTCATCTTCGCCAACGGCCTCACGGACCGGCTGAGGGCGACGCTGCGCTTGATCGGCTGTTCGATGAAGAGCATCGATCGGGCGAGCCTTGCCAGCGCCGGTGTCTCGTCCACCTTGCGCCAGAGCTCGACGATGCCTTCCACGTCGTCATATTGCTCGTTGCCGTCGAGTGTCGCGCGGTAGTCCGGGAGGCCACCGTCGAGAACGGCGGCGATACGCGCGAGACGATCGAGATCGGCGGCAATGTCCCCCGACACCTTCAGCTTGTAGTAGTGGCCGCGGTAGTGCGAGACGACCTCTTCCAGCGTCTCCGGCAGGCCATCGTTTACCCGTTCCTGCGGCCGACGATCTGCGGCCGTCAGGGGATCGAGGAGGCCGACCGTGTGGCGGAGGTCGATCGACGGTGCCGGTTTCAGCTTGGCGAGGAACGGCGAGAGTTCGCGGTCGTCGATATCGGGCGTCAGCTCCGTTGCGTGGATTCCGGGCAGATTGGTCGAGATCATCTCGGCAAAAGATTGTCCGGTCGTCTTGCCGACGGCATCGAGGATCGCCCGGTCGAGCAAGGCCGGGCCATAGGATGCGACCAACGGGTTGAGGCCAAGCGCGGCGCACCGCGCCTGCTGCGCGAGATATGTGCCCGCGAACAGGCCGAACGGCGTGTCGAGGCCGTGCGCCTCGTAGTGATCGATGGCGATGGCCAACGACTGGCGGAGCTGATCGAGATTCTGCGCATCGGTGAAGCGCGGATCCTTCTCGAACCATTTGGCGGCAAGCGCCTCCGCCGCCACGCCCCGGCTCGTCCGCCCATCGGCGAAGGAGATGCGCACCCGGATCACGGCCTGCACGCCTTCCGTCACGGTGATGACGCCGAAGCGGAAGGCCAGCCGCATCTTCATCGGCCGCTCGTAACGCTCGACCTCCTCCAGCTTCACCTTCATTCCATTACTCCAGAAGTCCGGCGACATAGCCGATCATGCGCGCAGCGCAGGTCGGTCCGTCGGGTTCGTAGACGAACGGCTCCATTGCCACCCATCTGTCATAGCCGGTATCGCGCAGCGCCGCGATCACCGGAGCAAACCTGTCGTTTCCCTGCCCCGGACCGCGGCGGTTGCGGTCGTTGAGCTGGATATGGGCCACCAGGCCCGTCGGCATCCAGCGCCGTATGGCATCGGCCACCGGCTCCGGCTCCATGAGGCTCGCAGCCAGCGTGTCGACCATCGTCCTGAATGCGGGACGGTCGAGCCGGCGCACGACCTCGGCGGCCTCGCCGAGCGTGTTGACGAAATTGCATTCAGGCCTGGCCAGCGGCTCGAGACAATAGACGACGCCTGACTTCTGCGCCCGGTCGGCGGCCAAGGCCCAGGCCTCCTCCGCCCGCTTGGCATCGCCCACATCGACGACGCGACGCTGCGCCGGCGAGCCGTGCACGAGATAGCTGCCGCCCAGCTCGGCGCAGAGATCGATCGACCCCAGCAGCACGTCCACGCTCCGCCGCCAAACGCCCTGGCCGGCACTGGTGATGGAGAGGCCCCCTGGCGCTGCCAGCAGCCAGTGCAGGCCGCTGACGGCGACGCCCGCATCGGTGCAGGAGCGGCGTATTTCCGACCGCCTGGCCGCCGACATCCGCCAGGCATCGTCCCCCAGCGTGAACGGCGCGATCTCCAGCCCGGCATAGCCCAAGCCTGCAGCGAGCGCACATTGCCGGTCGAAGGCAAGCTCGCGGATCACCTCGTTGCACAGGGAAAGCCTCACACCGATCCTCACCTTGACGGCCGATAAAGCGTTCGTCAGTCTGACTGAAAGGAGGAAACATGATATCAGGGGGCGGCAGGCGATGAATGGTTTCGTCGCTTCCAGCGCATGACGAAACTCGACGCTTTTGGTCGCCGCTACTGGCCGACCATCGCCCTGTTCATTGCCCTCCTGGCTGTCTGGCAGATCGCCGTCAGTTTCTCGGGCATTCGGGAATATCTCCTGCCCTCGCCTTTGTCCGTCTGGAACGCGCTCTGGCACGGCGATGTCGCCTGGAGCCAGCATCTCTGGGTGACGACCTGGGAGATCGTTGGCGCCTTCCTGATGGCGGCCGGCGTCGGCGTGCTGCTGGGCACAGCCATCGCCTGGTCACCGATGCTGGCCAACGCGCTCGTACCCTTCCTCGTGTTCGTGAACACGCTGCCCAAGGTGGCGGTGGCCCCTCTCTTCCTGATCTGGATGGGCTACGGCATCTTTCCCAACATGCTGATGGGAGCGCTGATCGGCTTCTTCCCCGTGGTGATCAACACCGCCGTGGGACTGAGCCAGGTCGAAGCCGACATGCTCGACCTCGGCCGGGTGTTCAACGCGCCGCAATGGAAGATCTTCCTCAAGATCCGCATCCCCAACGCCCTGCCCTATATCCTGAGCGCGCTCAAGATCACGGCGACGGCGGCGGTGGTGGGCGCCATCGTGGGCGAGTTCGTCGCCTCGCAGAAGGGCCTCGGCTATGTCATCGTGACGACCCAGAGCAGCATGAACACGTCCGTCGCGTTCGCGGCATTGATCTGGATCTCGGTGGTGGGCCTCGTGCTCTATGGCATCGTCGTCCTGCTCGCCCGCCTCTGGGCGCCCTGGGCAGAAGGCGTGGACTGAAGCAATCATTCGTTCTGGGGATGGGAGGATCATCATGAGACGTGCGTCGTGGCTGGCGTTTGCCGCCGTCCTTGCGCTCGCGGAGCCGGCCGCGGCGCAGGAGAAGTTCACCTTCGCGCTCAACTGGTTCGCCGTCGGCGACCATGCCGCCTACTGGGTCGCGCTCGACAAGGGCTACTACAAGGCCAAGGGGCTGGACGTGACGCTCGAGAACTCCAA
The DNA here is from genome assembly GCF_030246845.1 of Enhydrobacter sp. Classification (NCBI taxonomy): domain Bacteria; kingdom Pseudomonadati; phylum Pseudomonadota; class Alphaproteobacteria; order Hyphomicrobiales; genus Enhydrobacter; species Enhydrobacter sp. The sequence continues at coordinate 4,563,047 of NZ_CP126889.1, read as the reverse complement.
GGGCTCGGGCGACTCGATCGCCAAGGTCGATACCGGCCGCGCCGATGCCGGCTTGGCGGACGCCGCGGTGGTGATCGCCTCGAAGGCCCGCGGCACGACCATCAAGACCGTCGGCATGGTGTTCGACAAGACGCCGCTCAACATCTTCAGCCTCAAGAGCCATCCCCTGGCCAAGCCCAAGGACCTCGAGGGCAAGACGCTGGGCGCTCCTCCGGGCGACAGTCAGCGCCAGATGTTCCCGGCCTTCGCCAAGCTGAACGGCGTCGACGCCAGCAAGGTCAGCTGGGTGAACATCGAGCCGGCGGCAAAGATCGCCGCGCTGGCGGAGAAGCGCGTGGATGGCGTCGGCGACTACGTCACCGGCCTGCCGCTCTACGAGAAGGCCTCCGGCAAGGGCAGCGTTGTCACGATGCAATGGGCCGACTTCGGCTTCGACCTCTACTCCATGTCGATCATCGCCAGCGAGAAGACGATGAAGGAGCGGCCCAAGGCGCTGAAGGACTTCCTCGAGGCCTCCTACATGGGCTGGCACGACGTCATGGCCGATCCCAAGGCCGCCATGGCGATCTTCAAGAAGCGCGTGCCCGAGATCGACGTCCAGCTCCTGACGGAGAACATGATGATCGGCCTCGACCTGATGAAGACCAAGCAATATGCCGAGCACGGCATCGGCTCGATCGACGATAAGCGCATGTGCGCGTCGGTCGATCTCGTGAACGCCTACATGGGCCTGCCCAAGAAGGTCGACTGCAAGGACGTCTACACCAGGGACTTCTACACCAAGGTGGACATGCCGAAGTAAGCAGCCGGCTCAGTCAATCGTGGCAAGCGCGCTGATCGACCTCGACCGGGTCGGCATGACCTATCAGGCGGCGAGCGGCCCCGTCGAGGCGCTCGCCGGCATTTCGTTGACCGTGGGCACCGGCGAGTTCGTCTCGCTCGTGGGGCCCAGCGGCTGCGGCAAGTCGACCTTGCTGCGCATCGTCGCCGGCCTTCGGCCAGCCACGCAGGGCACGATCACGGTGGCCGGAAGGAAGGTCGACCGGCCGATCGCCGATATCGGCATGGTCTTCCAGCAGCCGATCCTGCTCAAATGGCGTTCCATCCTCGACAATGTCCTGCTGCCGGCGGAGCTCGCCGGCAAGAACGCGGCCGCGCTCGAGCCGCGCGCGCTCGGCCTCCTCGAGATGGCGGGGCTCGGCGGCTTCGGCGGCAGGCTGCCGCGCGAGCTGTCGGGTGGCATGCAGCAGCGCGCCTCGCTCTGTCGCGCCCTGCTGCTCGATCCCCCGCTCCTCCTGATGGACGAGCCGTTTGGCGCCCTCGACGCCATGACGCGGGACGACATGGCCCTCGAGCTGCTCAGGATCTGGGGCGAGCGCGACCTCGGGCGCGAGGCGCGCAAGACCGTGCTCTTCGTCACGCATTCCATCGCCGAGGCAGTGTTCCTGTCCGACCGCGTCGTCGTCATGTCGCCGCGTCCGGGCCGCATCGTGGCGGACCTCGAGATCGACCTGCCCCGGCCGCGCACGGTCGAGATGCGGGCGTCCGAAGCCTTCGGCCGCCTCAGCCTCGACATCTTCCGCACCCTCACCGGCCGCGAAGGAACGGGCACGTCGACTTAACCTGGCAAAGGTTGGCGGCGCGGGCGGCGCCTGATAAGACGCGGCTGACAGAGACAGGAGACATCATGGCCACCGCCGCCACGCCGATGAAAAGCGCCGCGCGAGGCATCGCCGCCGACGCCAAGCCGTTCGATTGGGAGGACCCCTTCTTTCTCGACGACCAGCTCACCGAGGAGGAGATCGCGATCCGCGACGCCGCGCGCGACTATTGCCAGGACAAGCTGATGCCGCGCGTGCTGGAGGCCAACCGGCACGAAAAGTTCCATCGCGAGATCATGAACGAGATGGGCGCGCTCGGCCTCCTGGGCTCGACCCTGCCCGAGAAATACGGCTGCGCCGCCGCCAACTACACGACCTACGGCCTGGTGGCGCGCGAGGTCGAGCGCGTCGATTCGGGCTACCGCTCGGCCATGAGCGTGCAGTCGTCGCTGGTCATGCATCCGATCTACGCCTACGGAACCGAAGAGCAGCGGATGAAGTACCTGCCGAGGCTCGCGACCGGCGAGTGGGTGGGCTGCTTCGGCCTCACCGAGCCCGACCATGGCTCCGACCCCGGCAGCATGAAGACACGCGCCACGACGGCGCCGGGCGGCTACAAGCTCTCGGGCTCCAAGATGTGGATCACCAACTCGCCGATCGCCGATGTGCTGGTCGTGTGGGCCAAGCTCGACGGCGGCGCGATTCGCGGCTTCATCCTCGAGCGCGACTTCAAGGGCATCGAGACGCCGAAGATCGAGGGCAAGTTCAGCCTGCGCGCCTCGGTGACGGGCGCCATCATGCTCGACGAGGTATTCGTGCCGGCGGAGAACATGCTGCCCAACGTCTCCGGCCTCGGCGGCCCGTTCGGCTGCCTCAACAACGCCCGCTACGGCATCGCCTGGGGCGCCATGGGCGCGGCCGAGTTCTGCTGGAAGCAGGCGCGCGACTACACGCTGGAGCGCAAGCAGTTCGGCCGGCCGCTCGCCGCCAACCAGCTCATCCAGAAGAAGCTCGCCGACATGCAGACCGAGATCGCGCTCGGCCTGCAGGCCTGCCTGCGCGTCGGCCGGCTCAAGGACAAGGGTCATGCGCAGCCCGAGATGATCTCGCTGATCAAGCGCAACAACTGCGGCAAGGCGCTCGACATCGCCCGCGTCGCGCGCGACATGCACGGCGGCAACGGCGTGTCCGACGAATATCATGTGATCCGCCATGCCATGAATCTCGAAGCGGTGAACACCTATGAGGGCACGCACGACGTGCATGCCCTGATCCTCGGGCGCGCCATCACCGGCATCCAGGCCTTCACCGCGGCAGGCTGACCCGGTGGACCTGCCGCCCCCCGGCGACACGGCGGTCGTCGTCGCCGGGGCCTTGACGGCCGGCTTCGTCAACGGCCTGAGCGGCACCGGCTATTCGCTGATGGCGCTGGGCTTCTGGCTCCATGTCATGTCGCCGACGACGGCGGCGCCGCTGACCGCGCTCTGCTCGGTGAGCGGGCATATCCAGTCGCTGCCCCGCATCTGGCGCGGGGTGATCTGGAAGAGGCTCTGGCCGTTCCTGGCGGCCGGCATCGTCGGGGTGCCCCTCGGAACCGCCCTGCTGGGCCATATCCGTCTGCAGCCGCTGAAGCTTTCGGTCGGCTGCTTTCTGATCCTTTACTGCTGCTGGATGGCCTTCGTGCGACGGCCACCCATCGTCCATGGCGGGGGACGGCTGGCCGACGCCGGCATCGGGCTGATCGGCGGCGTGCTGGGCGGCATGGCGAGCATGAGCGGCCCCGCCCCGACCCTCTGGACACAACTTCGCGGCTGGAACATGCATGAGCAGCGCGGCGTCAATCAGCCTTTCAACATGTCCATCCTTGCAGCGGCACTGGTATCGGCTGCCGTGGCCGGCTTTCTCGACCGGACCTTCCTGATTTGGACTGCGATCACTTTGCCCACGACCTTCATCGGCGCCCGGCTCGGCCTGCTGGTCTACGGCCGGATCGACGACCGACAGTTCCGCTGGCTCATCCTCGGCCTGCTCGCCCTGTCGGGCACGTCGCTGATCCTCTCCGGCTTAGGCTAGCCAACGCAGGCAATCGGCCTCGCCCAGGACCTTGTCGAGACCGGCGGCGCCTTTGGCGGTGGCATATTTGCGCCGGATCTCGGCCAGCGACCGCGCATGGTATTTCTGCGGCTCCTGGGACCAGACGGCGCCGGCGAGTTTCACCTCGAAGCTCTTCTCGCCCTTCTGTATCGCCGCCGCATTCGCCGCCGACCATGGCAGGAACAGCACGCCGACCTCCTGCTTCAGAAGCGGCATCAATCCGTTCGACAGCGCGTTCCAGGACTCGAAGGAACCCTCTGCCCTGGGCGACACCATGCGCTCGACCCAGGCCATGACATGCTTGGCTGAGGTGCGCATCTGGGCGCCCGGTGTCGGGTCGGTCGCCATCTCGTAGAACTGACCCCAGAGGCCGAAGTCGGCCATCGCCGGACGACCGCCCAGGAGATACGGCCGTGCCGCGAGATGGCGGTCGAGAATCTCCACCGCCCGCGTGAACGAGGCCTCGATCAGCGGCCGCGTCACCGGATTGGATCCGACGAAACCCAACCGGCCGGTCATGCGCTCGGCAACCGCAGCTCGCGCCTGCGCGACGGCCAGAGGCCCCTGGTCTCCCATCATCTGCAGCGCGATCCGCTCGGCCGTCGCCCAGCAGTCGGCCGGATAGCTCCAGCGATAGTGGAACATCCACTTGTTGGTCCACTCATCGGCATATTCCTCGATGAGTGCCGACAGGAAGGCCAACGCCGGATCGTCCGGGACGATCGACGGCCCCGAAGCCTTTGCCTCGAAATGCTCGATGATCGGAGTCGAATCCTGCAGCCCTTCTCCCTCCGGCGTGATCACCAGCGGAATCAGCGGCAGCTTGGCGTGCTTCTGGAACTCGGCCTGGTTGGCGGCCGAACGCGGGATCCATTCGTGCGGCATACCCTTGTAGCGCAGATAGGAGCGGACCTTCACCGAATAGGGCGAGAGCTCCGAGCCGAACAGGCGGAAGGTGTCGGTCACAGCCATCGCTTGCGCCTCATCCACAGCAGCAGCCCCAGCACGATGACGGCCGTCAGTCCCCAGAAGAACAGATAGCCGTGCCTCCAGCCCAGCTCCGGCATGTTGCCGGCCTCGCGGTCAAAGTTCATGCCGTAGACGCCGGCGAGGAACGACAAGGGCATGAAGAATGCGGTGATGACCGCGAGTGTCTTCATCACCTCGGACATGCGGTTCGAGGCCTGCATCAGATAGACCTCCATCAGGCCGTTGCACATCTCGCGGTAGCTCTCGAGGAGATCGAGCACGGCAATGGAGTGGTCGAAGCAGTCGCGCAGGTAGGTGCGCGTGTCGGCGCTGATGACCGGCGTTTCCGGGCGCATCATGGCGAGGATGGTCTCGCGCTCCGCCCACTGCAGGCGATGAAACGTGACCAGCGCGCGCCGGGCCTGATGGATATGGCTCAGCGTTGTCTCCGTCGGATGACCCAGCGCCTCGTCCTCCAAGAGCTCCAGGTGGTTGGCCAAAGCCTCGATCAACGGGAACTTGCGGTCGACGACCAGGTCGACTAGCGCATAGACCAGATAGTCGACATCCAGCGTGCGCAGGCGGGAGCCTGCCGCCTGCAGGCGGTCGCGCACCGGCTTGAAGATGTCGAGCTTGTGATCGTGGAACGAGATCACATAGTTCTTGCTGAAGAAGATGCTCACCTGCCGCAACCGGATCTCGCCGTCCTCGTAGGCCGGATCGTTGAGCACGACGAAGCCCTGACCGTCATAGATGTCGAGCTTGCTCCTCTGGTTGGCATGGAACACGTCCTCCAGCGCCAGCGGGTGAAGGTTGAAGGCCCTGCCGAGCTCGCTCAGCATCTCCGAGCTCGCCCGGCCTGCCACGTCGATCCATGTGTGGCTGGGCGTGCGGAGATGGAACTGGCACTCGTCGACCTCGACCCCGTGCAGCACCTCGCAGCGCTCGGGCGTGTACTCGACCAGGGTGAAATCGAGCGCCTCGTCGGCGACGGGCGCCCGTCCGGTCAGCAGCCCCGGCGCGGTGCCGGGCGGCGTGTGGCGGTGAACGAGTCCGTCCATGCGATTGCGCTCCCGAAGGTGGTCAGACCTCCTGCATCACCTGAACGTCGGGGCGGCCGGCGAGGTAGTCGCCGAGCTTGCGGCCCAGTTCCTTGAAGTGCGGCGCCGCGCGATGCGCGTCCAGCGCCGCCTGGTCCGCGTACCGTTCCAACATGACATAGACGTTGGCGTCGTCGGTCTTGTGCAGGGCATAGAGCTTGTTGCCCGGCTCGTCGGCCTGGACCCTGGCCTGCAGCGCTTTCATGGTCGCCTCGAAGTCGGCGTTGGTCCCCGGCTTGATGGTGAGTTTCGCGATGACGCCGATCATGGGCCTCTTCCTCTACTGCGATCGTTTCCTCACAAGGTACTTGTGTTCGCCGTCGCAGACCAGAGCGCCGTCCTGGTTGTGGATGGTGAGCTTCAGGGTGACGACGCCCGTCGTGCGGCCGGCCTCGAGGCCGCTCACCTCCAGCATCGGATAGAGCGTGTCGCCGCAATAGACCGGCTTCCGGAAACGCGAGGACTGCTCCAGGAATCCGATCAGCGAGTCGCCGATGAAATGCGGGAAGATGCCTCCGCCGGCTGCCCCCTGGATGGCAACCTGCAGCCCGTGCGCAAGCAGCTCGCGATGGCCGCGGGCCTTGCAGTACTCGCGGTCGTAGTGGATCGGATGGTTGTCGCCGCTCGCAGCCTGGAAGGCGGCGAACAGCGCCTCGGTCTGGGTGCGGGAGTTGATATAGAACTTCTGCCCGATCTCGAGGTCCTCGAACCAGTGCGTCGGGCCGAACCGGTGCCCGGCCGGATCGAAGGGCTTGGCGGCATTCTCGCTCATTCCGCTGCCGTCCTGGCCTTGCGGCCGAAACCATCGAACAGGTCGAGCATGCGCTCGCGCCAGGACCAGATCACGTCGTCCCTGTCCAGAAGCTCGAGATTCCTGGCGAAAGTGTGCGGCCAGAGGAAGCTGCCGAACAGGATGTAGTCGGCATAGGCGGGTGCCCGGCCGCTCAGGAACGGCTGCTCTCTCAGCACTCGGCGGGCGGGCTCGAGCGCCTGTCGAAAGGCGGTCACGCCCGTCTCCCGTGCCTTCCGCTGGAAGCCCGCGAAATCTTTGGTGCCGATGCGCTTGCCGCGCGATTCGACGACGTAGTCCCTGTCCTGCGGCCGCACCGCCTCCATCATGTCGCCCACGACCATGGGAAAGATCAGGCTATGGATGGCGGCATCTGCCCAGCCATTGACGAACCGTGCATGCGCCCTGGCCGGATCGTCGGGGAACAGCGGCTTGTCCGGATAGGCCTTGTCGAGATGCAATGCGATCGCCCAGCTATCCTTCGCCACCTCGGTGCCGTCGTGCATCACCGGCACGGTCTGGGACTGCGCGAAGGCGATCTTCTGCTTCTCGGTGAAGCCCATGGGCTCGTCGCGCCAGGCGAGTCCCTTGTGCTTGAGCGCGAGCTTGGTGCGCCAGCAGTATGGGCTCGGCCTGACATCGCGATCGAAGACCAGGTCGTAGAGCGTGATCACGGCCGGCTCACTTGCCGTCCAGCATGCGGATGATGCCCGAGAAATCCTGGGCACCGTGGCCGCTGTTCACGAACAGGCTGAAAAGCTGGGCTGCCTCGGCGCCCAACGGCGTGGTCGCGCCGGCGGCGGAGGCCGCCTGCTGCGCGAGCAGCAGATCCTTCAGCATCATCGCTGCCGTGAAGCCGGCCTGATAGTCGCGGTTGGCCGGCGATGCCGGCACCGGTCCCGGCACCGGGCAGTAATTGGTGAGCGACCAGCACTGGCCGGAAGCCGTCGAGGCGACCTCGAACAGCTTCTGGGCGTCGAGCCCGAGGCGCTTGGCCAGCATGAAGCTTTCGCTGACCGCGATCATCGATACGCCGAGGATCATGTTGTTGCAGATCTTGGCCGCCTGGCCGTTGCCGCTGCCACCGGCATGGACGATGTTCTTGCCCATCTTCTCCAGGATCGGCCGCGCCTTGGCGAAGGAGGCTTCGGGGCCGCCGACCATGAAGGTGAGCGTGCCCGCCGTCGCGCCGCCAACGCCGCCCGACACCGGTGCGTCGATCATCTCGTGCCCCGCCTTCTGTGCCAGGCCCGCGACATGGCGGGCGCTTTCCACGTCGATGGTGGAGCAATCGATCAGCAGCGTGCCTTTCCTCGCGTTCGGCAGGACGTCCTTCTCGTAGACCTCGCGCACATGCTTGCCGGCCGGCAGCATGGTGACGACGATCTCGGCCTCCTTCACCGCCTCGGCCGCGCTCTTGGCCTTGTGGGCGCCCTTCTCGACCGCGGCGGCTACGGCGGCGTCCGACAGATCGAAGGCGGTCACCTGGTGCTGGGCCTTGCACAGGTTGGCGGCCATGGGACCGCCCATGTTGCCGAGACCGATGAAAGCGATCTTCGCCATGCTTCCCTCCCTCGCCCGTCAGTCGAAGAACAGGTCGTTCGACACCGGCTTGAAATGCTCCTCGACCAGGGCCGGTGTCACGCCTTCGATGGTCGAAGGGTTCCATTTCGGCTTCTGGTCCTTGTCGATCAGCAGCGCGCGCACGCCCTCGAAGAAGTCGTGCCCCTTCTGCATGCAGCGCTGCGACATGCGGTATTCGATGGTCATCGAGTCCTCGAACGACCGGTTGGCGCACCGCTTGAGCTGCTCCAGCGTGATCGCCATGGAGATCGGCGACAGCTTGAGCAGCGCGGCGAGCTGCTTGTCCGCCCACTCGCCGCTCCGCTTCCTGAGCTTTGCCACGATCTCGGCAAGCGATTCGGCCGAGAAGCAGCGGTCGATGTCCTGCATCATGGCCGGCAGCGCAGGCACGCCGGGATCCTCGGCGAAGCGGGCGATGACCTTGTCGACCTTCTTGTTCGGATCCGGGCCCGAAAGATCGGCTGAGCCCAGCGCCGCCTGCAGATCGTCGAGCTTCGCGCTCGGCACATGGGCCTGCACGATTCCGGCCCACAAGCCATCGGCCGCCTTGAGGCGGTGACTGGTCAGTGCCAGAAACGTGCCCAGCGCTCCGGGAAGCCGCGACAGGAAATAGCCGCCGCCGACATCGGGAAAGAGGCCGATGGTGGTTTCGGGCATGGCGAACAGGAACTTCTCGGTGGCGACCGAGTGCGACCCGTGCACCGACAGGCCGACGCCGCCGCCCATGTCGATGCCGTCGATCAGCGAGATCCAGGGCTTGGCGTAGCGATAGATGCGCCGGTTGACGATGTATTCGTCGCGGAAGAAGTCGCGCCGCGTCGTGCCCGAGGGATCGTCGCGCATCTCGCGATAGAGGCCGGCCACGTCGCCGCCGGCGCAGAAGGCGCGATCGCCGGCGCCGCGCACGACAACCGCCTTGACCGCGGAATCCTTCTCCCACTGCGGAATGACCTTCTCCATCTCGAGGATCATGCCGTGCGACAGCGAGTTCAGCGCCTTCGGCCGGTTGAGCGTGATGATGCCCAGGCCGTCCTTCACCTCGAACAGGATTTCCGCTTCAGACATTCGACTCGCTACCCCATCAACAAACGCCGCGAAATGATCACGCGCATGATCTCGTTGGTGCCCTCGAGGATCTGGTGCACGCGCAGGTCGCGCAGATAGCGCTCGACGGGGAAGTCCTTCAAGTAGCCGTATCCGCCATGCAATTGCAGCGCCTCGTTGACGACCCGGAAGCCGACGTCGGTCGCGAAGCGCTTGCCCATGGCCGCGGCCTGCGTCGCCTCCGGCGACCTGGCGTCGAGCAGCGATGCGGCGCGCCAGATCATGAGACGGGCCGCGTCCAGCTCGGTCGCCATGTCGGCGAGCTTGAATTGCGTCGCCTGGAAGTCGGCGAGCGGCTTGCCGAACTGCTTGCGCTCGACCACGTAGCGCGACGCCATCTCCAGGCAGGCACGCGCGCCGCCCAGGGAGCAGGCGCCGATATTGATGCGCCCGCCGTCGAGCCCCATCATCGCGATCTTGAAGCCGTGCCCCTCCGGCCCCAGCCGGTTGGCGACCGGCACCTTGCAGTTCTCGAAAATCACCGCCGCGGTCGGCTGGCTGTTCCAGCCGAGCTTCTGCTCCTGCTTGCCGAACGACAGGCCGGGCGTGCCGTTCTCGACCACGAGCGTCGAGACGCCGCCGGCGCCCGGCCCGCCGGTGCGCAGCATCACGACATAGATGTCGCTGCGGCCGCCGCCGGAGATGAAGGCCTTGGTGCCATTGAGTATGTAATGATCGCCCTCGAGCTCGGCGCGCGTCGCCAGCGCCGCCGCATCGGAGCCCGCACCCGGCTCGGTGAGGCAGTAGCTCGCGAAATGCTCCATCGAGCAGAGCCTGGGCAGGAAGCGCCGGCGCTGCTCGTCGTCGCCGAAGCCGTCGATCATCCAGGCGGCCATGTTGTGGATCGAGATGTAGGCTGCCGTGCTGGGGCAGGCCGCGGCCAGTTCCTCCATGATCAGGGCGGCATCCAGCCGACTGAGCCCGCTGCCGCCGACATCCTCCTTCACATAGATGCCGCCGAAGCCCAGCGCCGCCGCCTCGCGCAGCACGGCCTCGGGAAAGATCTTCTCCGCATCCCAGCGCGCGGCCTCGGGCAGCATCCGCTCGGCCGCGAACTGGCGCGCCGTGTCGCGGAAGGCTTCCTGATCCTCGGAAAGCGTGAAATCCATGCGCGGCGGATCATATCGGGGGGTCCCCCCCTGTCAACGAAGCCGGCCGCCACGTACACTGCGGTCATGAAATGGCGAGACCTTACAGCCGAGGAACTGGCCGCGATCCCGGAGGCGCGGCTGGGCGGCACCCTTCTCGCCGCCGTCCTGCTTGCCGCGCTCCTCTGCCTCGTCGCTGTCGCCGGCTGGCTCTTCGCCTTCGATCGCTTTCGCGAGATCGGCTCGCGCTACATGGTCGCGGTGAGCTTCGCCGCCGTGCTGTCGTTCGTCTTCGTCGTCATGACCCTGCTGCGCCTGCGCCACACGCCGGTGGCCATCGCCGGCGGCCTGCTGGTCTGGGTCCTCTATCGCGGCGGCGTCGCCATCAGCTATGGCGCGGTGGCGCATTGGCCCCTGCTGGTGGATATGCTGGGCGAGCTCGTCCTGGCCGCCGGCTTCTGCGCCTACATGGCCGGGGCGGTGCGACCCAATGTCTATTATCGCCGTCGCCTACCTGTCCGGTGAGCCGCTATAAGACCGGCCCATGGCAAACCGCTTCACGACCCTCGGCCGCTTTCCCACCACCCGGCTGCGCCGCAACCGGCGGGAGGACTGGTCGCGCCGGCTGGTGGCCGAGACCAGGCTTTCGGTCGACGATCTGATCTGGCCGGTCTTCGTCCAGGAAGGCTGGAACCGGCGGACGCCGGTCGAGTCCATGCCGGGCGTCGATCGCCTCAGCATCGACCTCTTCGTCGAGGCGGCCAAGGAGGCGCGCGATCTCGGCATCCCCGCCGTTGCGGTCTTTCCCGAGACCGATCCCAAGGTCAAGACGCCCGACGGTCGCGAGGCCTACAATCCCGACAATCTCGTCTGCCGCTCCATCGCCGCCGTGAAGAAGGCCGTGCCGGATATCGGCGTGGTCTGCGACGTGGCCCTCGACCCCTTCAACAGCGACGGCCACGACGGCATCGTGCGCGACGGCTACGTGCAGAACGACGAGACGCTCGAGGCGCTGGTGAAGCAGGCGATCGTGCAGACCGAGGCCGGCGCCGACATCCAGGCTCCGTCCGACATGATGGACGGCCGGATCGCGGCCATCCGCAAGGCGCTCGACGACAAGGGCCATGTCCACACCCGTATCATGTCCTATGCCGCCAAGTACGCCTCGGCCTTCTACAATCCGTTCCGCGACGCCATCGGCAGCTCGGGCACGCTGAAGGGCGACAAGAAGACCTACCAGATGGACTACGCCAACTCCGACGAGGCGCTGCGCGAGGTGGGCTTCGACATCGAGGAAGGCGCCGACATGGTGATGGTGAAACCGGGCCTGCCCTATCTCGATATCGTGCGCCGCGTGAAGGACGCGTTCGGCGTGCCGACCTACGCCTACCAGGTGAGCGGCGAGTACGCGATGTTGCGCGGCGCTGCCGAACGCGGCTGGCTCGACTGGGACAAGGTGCTGATCGAGACGCTGACCGGTTTCAAGCGCGCCGGCTGCGACGGCATCCTGACCTACGGTGCGGTCGACGCCGCCCGACTGCTCAAGTCCCGATGATCGCCCTTCCATGATCGAGCGGCCGTCGGCGCGCCTGGTCCTGCTCGATCCGCAGGATCGGCTGTTCCTCTTCAAGGTGCACAATCCCGTCGTCTACGATCCCGCCGATCCGTTCCATGACCCGTTCTGGGTGATGATCGGCGGCCTGGTCGATCCCGGTGAGGAGTATGCAGAGGCCGCGGTGCGCGAGGCGCGCGAGGAGACGGGCCTCGTCGTCAGCGACGACGTGCGCTGGGTCTGGTCGCGCGAACGCGTCATGCAGTGGCGCGAGCGCAAGGTGCTGCATCGCGAGCGGTTCTTCCTGGGACGGGTGGAGACGACGACGATCGACACATCCGGCCTCGACGAGCGCGAGAAGAGTTGGACCCTCGGTCACCGATGGTGGTCGCTCGACGAGATCGCCGCCTCGTCCGAACGTTTCGAACCGAAAGACCTCCGGCGCTATTTGAAGCACCTGTTGCACGACGGACCGCCCGCCGACCCGATCGCCATCCAGTAGGTGGTGGCCCCCGCTCATGCCGGCGCGCCCGTCCCGAACATCCGGCGCAGATCGCTGATGGCCATCATGTCGCGCATCCAGGCGAACGAGCCCTGCTCCTTCATGGCGCGCGCCGCGCCGGCGAACGCCGCAAGCGCGAGGCGCGAGAGCGCGCCGCCGACACTGATCCGCTTGGCACCGGCCTCGGCCAGATCGGCCGCAGTGATGTCGGGATCGAGCCAACCGGTGACGACGTTGAAGGGACGCCTGATGGCGGCCACGACCTCGCGCACCTCGACCAGGGTCCGCAGGCCGGGCGCATAGAGCACGTCGGCACCCGCCTCCTGGTAGGCCTGCAAACGCCGGATCGTGTCGGCCATGTCGTTGCGGCCGTGCAGCAGGTTCTCGGCGCGCGCCGTCAGCAGGAACGGCACCGGAAGGGAATGCGCGACCGCGGCGGCGGCGCGCACGCGCGCGACGGCGAGATCGAAGTCGTAGATGGGATCCTTCGCATCGCCGGTCGCATCCTCGATCGACCCGCCGACCGCTCCGGCTTCCGCGGCGAGGCGGATCGCGACGGCGGCATCCTCGGGCGCATGAGCGAAGCCGTTCTCGAGATCGGCATTGACCGGAAGGTCGGTCGCCGCCGCGATGGCGCGGCAGTTGGCAATCACCTCGTCGCGGGTCACCTTGCTGTCGGCGCGGCCGAGACCGTTGGCCACCCCCAGGCTGGTCGTCGCCAGGGCCTCGAAGCCCGCCGCCGCCAGCATCCTGGCCGTTCCGACGTCCCACGGATTGGGGATGACGAAGGCCCCTGGCCGCTCATGCAGGGCACGGAACGTCGATGCCTTCTCGGCCTGGCTGTGCATCGGCCTCTCCCTATTCATCGTTCGATACGGGGAAGATCGAGCGACGAAGGTCAGTTGTAAAATGCATAGTCTGCACCGGCAGGATCGGAAATACTGATCGAATGGATCTCGAGGGAATCAGGACCTTCGTTGCGATCGCCGAGCTCGGCGGTTTCACCGCCGCCGGCCGGCGCCTGCACCGGTCGCAACCCGCGATCAGCCGCCGGCTCGCGCTGCTCGAGCGGGAGCTGGCGGCACCTTTGCTCGAACGCATCCGTGGACGGGCACGATTGACAGCCGCCGGCCAGGCTTTCCTGCCGCATGCCGAAGCGGCGCTTGCCGCCCTGCAGGACGGACAGGAAGCCGTGCGCGGTCTCGGCTCCGGCCTTTCGGGCACGGTCTCGCTCGTCCTGGTGGGCACGCTTGCCGATACGCACATCGTCGACGTGCTACACCGCTTTGCCCGTCGCTCGAAGAATGTCCGCCTCGAGCTGCGTACGGCGTCGAGTGCGGAGGTCACCGACCTGGTGCGCCGCGGCGAGGCCACGCTGGGATTGCGCTACTTCGCCAGCGACCGGCCGGACCTGGTGTCCCTGGACGCCGGATCGGAGGCGATGCTGGTGGTCGCGGCGTCGAACCATCCCCTCGCCGGCCGCCGCATCCGCAATCCGTCCATTCTCTCGCGCGAGCGATGGATCGGCTTTCCGCCCATGGCCGGGGAACGGGAGTCTTCCGGTCATGTGCTCGCGCGCCAGCTCGTCCGGGCCGGCCTCGATGCCGCCGACCTGACGCTGATCGACAGTCTCACCGCGCAGAAGCGCCTGGCGCAGGCCGGCTTCGGCCTGGCGCTGGTTCCGGAAAGCAGCGTCGGCGACGAGCTGCGCCGGGGCGTGCTGGTGACGCTCGACGTTCCGGCCATGGCCACGACCATCCCGATCACGGCGATCCATCGCCGCCGCGCCTATCTCTCGCCGGCCGCCAGGTTGCTGTTGTCGCTGTTGACGGCAAAGCACCGTTTCAGGAGCCGAAGAAATCGGCGATAGCAAGATCGCTCCACGGCTGCCGGTGGCCAATGCCGTGAAAGCCGACATGACCGCCCTGCCTGGTCAACAGCGGCTTGAGCGCGGGATTGGCGCGCCAGTCGTACCCGCCGTAGAGAGCCCCGGGGATCCAGGGGTCGTCCAGCGAAGCGAGCACGAGGGTCGGCACGCGGATGCCCGGCATGAACCGGACCGGCTTGCAGCGTTCGTAGTAGTCCTCGGCCCCGTCGAAACCGTGGCGCGGCGCGATGAAATTCTGATCATACTGCCAGATCGTCCGGGCGCCGAGGATGCCCGCGCGCTCCTTCGGCGACAGCAAGGCGCCTTCGCCAGTCGCCTCGCGTTTCATCTCGCCGAGGATATGGCGATGGTAGAGCCTGTTCCGCCGCCGCATCATATTTCGGCACGTCGCCGACAGATCGATGGGCACGGAAACGCTGGCGGCCGCGACAAGCGGCGCCGCGGTCCCTTCTTCGCCGAGATACTTCAGCAGCATCGCGCCGCCCAGCGAATAGCCGACCGCCATCAGACCGTGCCCCGTCAGCTCGGATGGCAGCGCGGCCAGCAACTCGCGAAAATCCGCGCTGCGGCCGGCATAGTAATGGCCGCTGCACAAAGCCCGGGACGGCCCGGCGCCGCGCAGATTGAGTCGCAATACGCGATAACCGCGTTCCAGCAACAGCCGCGCCTGGCTCAGCATGTAGCGGCTCTCCTCCGAGCCGGTCAGCCCATGGATCAGGATGACGAGCGGCGTGTTCGGTCGCGGCGTCGGCCGCTGGTCGAGACGGCCAAGCAGGGTGTCGCCGTCCTTCAGGCGAAAGCTCAGCCGTTCACTTCGGCATGAAACCGGCAGAGCCGGCATCGGCTGCAGCCGGCTCGCCAATGTCTGCAGGCCCGCGCCCCACCAGGGGAAGCGCGGTCGGAAAGGCGGCGGGGAGAAGCTCACGCACTCATGCTATCGACCCGCTCGAGGAATTTTTCCAGCGCGAGATCGCACCACGGACGGTTGCCGGCATCGCCATGGAAGCCAACATGACCGCCGGTCGGCGTGAACACCGGCAGCAGCCAGGGATTGTCGTCCCACTCGAACGCCTTGTAGTGGGCTATCGGGATCCAGGGATCGTCGCACGCCGCCAGAACCATGGTCGGGACGCGGATCTCGGGCATGTAGCGAAGCGGCGCGCAGAGATCGTAGTAGTCCTGGCCATCGCGATAGCCGTAGCGCGGCGCGATGAACCTGTCGTCGTACTCCTGGACCGTGCGCGCGCTGCGCACGATCTCGCGCTCCTCGGGCGACAGCCGGGCGCCCTCGCCCAGCGTCTCGGCCTTCACGCCGTTCAGGATGTAGGCGTGATAGAGCCGATTGCGCGGCCGCATCATCTGTTTGGCCGTCCCGACGAGATCGATCGGGGCGCAGACGCTGGCGGCGGCGCGCAGCGGCGAGAAGGCGCCCTCCTCGCCCAGATACTTGAGCAGCATGGCGCCGCCCAGCGAATAGCCGATGGCGACGATGCCGTTCTTGGTGAGGTCCTCCGGGATCTGCCACAAAACGCGGCGAAAGTCGGCCGTGCGACCGACGTGATAGATCTCGCCGCAATACGGCCGGGACGGGCCGGCGCCCCGGACATTGAGGCGCAGCACCCGATAGCCGCAGTCGAGGAGATGGCGCGCGGCGCTCAGCATGTAGACGCTGGTCTCGCAGCCGGTCATGCCGTGAATCAAAAGAACGAGCGGACGCCCATCGATTGGCTCCACCGGCTGGTCCAGCATGCCGAGGAGAATGTCGCCCGTGCGGTCGGCCATCGGGAAGCAGACGCGTTCGCTCGCATGCGGCGCCAGGTCGGACGGCGGCGAGCGCCACCACACCGAGAGCGTCTGCAGATCCGCACCCCACCATGGAAAACGCGGCCTGAACGGCGGCAGATCCAGGGATTCGATAGACGGGGGCACGACAGGTCCGTATTCAGCTTTGTGACTATGAAAACGTCCTTTTCTTCGCAGAGTTCCGCGACGCTCGGCGTCCTCTGCGCGATCGGCGCTGCAACGGTCTTCAGCACCGCCGGAGTCATCGTGCGGCGTATCGAGCTGCCGCCGTGGGACGTGTCGTTTTGGCGCTCCGTCCTGCTCTTCGCCACGATCCTGCCCCTGCTCTTGCTGCAATGGCGCCGCGTTTTGATCGATATCCGCAGTGCCGGAGCGGCACTCCTCCTGAGCGCGCTGATGCTCGCGGGCAGCTTCATCGCCTTCATCCTGGCCCTGGGGCTCGCGCCTGTCGCCAACGTGCTGATTGTCTTCGGCGCGACGCCCTTCGTCACCGCCGTTCTCGCCCGGCTGTTGCTGGGAGAACCCATCCACCGTCACACGCTTGCGGCAATGGGCGCGGCGGTGGTTGGTCTTGCCCTGAGCGTCGCCGGTTCGCTGAAGGCGGGCGCCGTGCCGGGCATGATGGTGAGCGCCATCGTGACTTTGTGCATGAGCTCCAACTACGTGATCGTGCGGCATCGCCGCGATATCGGCATGGCGCCTGCGCTGGCGCTGGCCGGCGCCATTTCCGCCGCGGTGGCGCTCCCTTTCGCCCACCCGTCGGCGGCGACGGGCGAGGATTTCGCCTGGCTGCTGGCGCTCGGCCCGGGGCAGCTCGCCGGCGGGCTGCTGCTCTATCTCGCCAGTCTCAAGCACATCCCGGCCGGACGGGCCGCCCTGCTCGGCCTGCTCGAGCTGGTGCTCGGGCCGATCTGGGTCTGGGCGATCGAAGGCGAACGGCCGGGCGATCTCACCCTCCTCGGCGGCGCGATCGTCATCGGTGCGGCCGCGGCAAATGTCTGGCTGGATTCGCGGCGGGCCACTGGTTAAGAACCCCGCATGACCCAGAAGAGCAAAGGCCCGCTGTCGGGCATCACCGTCGTCGATCTCTCGCGCATCCTTGCCGGCCCGTACTGCACGCTGCTGCTGGCCGAGATGGGTGCGCGCGTCATCAAGGTCGAATCGCCCAAGGGCGGTGACGATGCGCGCGCCTACGGCCCCTACGTGAAGGGCAAGTCGACCTACTTCGCCTCGGTCAATCGCGGCAAGCAAAGCATCGCGCTCGATCTCAAGAACGAGTCGGACAGGGCGATCTTCGAGAAGCTGCTGGCCAAGGCCGACGTGGTGGTCGAGAACTTCCGGCCCGGCACGATGGAGAAGCTGGGCTACGGCTGGGACGCGCTGCATGACAGGTACCCGCAGCTCATCTATGCATCGGCATCGGGCTTCGGCCACACCGGACCGAACTCGCGCGATCCCGCCTACGACATGGTGGTCCAGGGCATGGGCGGCGTCATGAGCATCACCGGCCCCGAAGGCGGCGAGCCGGTCCGGGTCGGCATGTCGATCGGCGACATCGGCGCCGGCCTCTACACTGCCGTCGCCGTGAACGCCGCGCTGGTCCATCGCCTGAAGACCGGCGAGGCGACCAGGGTCGATATCGGCATGTTCGACTGCCAGATCGCGCTCCTGGAGAATGCGGTCATGCGCTACACGGTCGAGGGCGAGGTCCCGGGGCCGCTCGGCGCAAGACATCCGACGATCGTGCCGTTCCAGGCCTTCAAGACCGCCGACGGCGCCATCATCATCTCGGCCGGCAACGACGGCCTGTTCGTGAAGCTGTGCGGCGCGCTCGGGATGCCGGCGATGGCCGCCGATCCCGAGTACAAGACCAACGCGCTCAGGCAGAAGAGCCATACGCGCCTGCAGGGCGAGATCGAGAGCCTGCTGCGGACCAGGCCCACCGCGCACTGGCTCGGCGTCCTGTCGAAGGCGGACATTCCCTGCGGCCCCATCAACAACATCAAGCAGGCCTTGGCCCATCCGCAGGTGGCGGCACGCAACATGCTGGTCGAGGTGCCGGACGGCAGCGGCGGCACGCTGAAGCTCGCCGGCAATCCGATCAAGATGTCGGCCTTCGAAGATCCGAAGACGCGGCCCGCGGCACCGGACCTCGACGCTGATCGCGAGGCGATCCTCTCCTTCATCGGCAGCTAGACGTGGGGGCTGCCCCCGTCCGCAGACCGGCGTCGTTCGCCGCGCGCCTCGGCATCGGCATCGCCAAGCTGCTGGCCGGGCTCGCGGTCGCCCTCCTGGTCTTCGCCATCGGGACGTTCTTCCAGGTGCGCGGCGCGCTGCCGCCCTACAGCGGCCGTTTCGACGTGCAGGGCCTGAAGGCACCGGTCGAAATCCTGCGCGACAAGAATGCCGTGCCCCACATCATCGCCGGCTCGATCGAGGACGCCGTCTTCGGCCTCGGCTTCGTGCACGCACAGGACCGCTTCTGGCAGATGGAGTTCATGCGCCGCCTGGGTCAGGGCCGGCTGTCCGAGATCCTGCCCCCCGCGCTGGTTGGACCAGGCATCGTCGAGACCGACCGCACGATGCGGGGCCTCGGCCTCTATCGCGCCGCACAGGACAGTGTCGGCGCGCTGTCGCCCAGCGCGCGCGCCATCCTCGATGCCTATGCCGCCGGCGTGAATGCCTGGCTGGCCGACGACGACCGGCAGTATGGCCTCGAGCTCACGCTGGTGCGCCTGCTGACCGGCGGCCGCTACAAGCCCGACAACTGGCAGCCGGCCGATTCGATCGTCTGGCAGAAGCTGATGGCGCTTACGCTCGACGGCAACTGGCGCGCCGAGCTGCTGCGGCTGATGGAGCTGCGCAAGATCGGCGAGGACGGCGTCAAGTTCCTGATGGGGCCGCCCGGCGACAGCCGCGACGCCACGCTGTCGCTGGTCAACCAGGCGCTGCAAGGCATCGATCTCGACCGCCTCTATCGCGGCACCGACAACTTCGCCACGCGCAAGCGCGAGGCCTCGAACGAATGGGTGTTGTCGGGCGCCCACACCGTGTCGGGCAAGCCACTGCTCGCCAACGATCCGCATCTAGGCTTCGGTTTTCCCGGCCTCTGGTATCTGGCGCGGCTGGTCGGGCCGGGCTTCGACATCCGCGGTGTGTCCGCACCCGGCGGTCCCGGCATCGTCCTCGGTCACAATGCCAGCATCGGCTGGGGCTTCACCACGACCAACCTCGACAGCCAGGACCTGTTCGTCGAGCGCATCGATCCGACCGATCCCAAGCGCTACCTGACGCCCGACGGCGCGCGCCCCTTCGGTGGCCGCGACGAGACGATCAACGTGCTGTGGGGTCAGCCGGTGCAGATGCACATCCGCAGCACCCGGCACGGCGTGGTGATCAACGATTTCATGAGCGGCGCCGACGAGCTCGCCGGCCAGGGCCACGTGCTCGCCCTCCAGGCGACCGCGCTCGACGGCGCCGACACCTCGATCGAAGGCTTCCTCCGCATTGGCCTCGCGCAGAACTGGGACGACTTCCTGGACGCCACGCGCAAGATCATCACGCCGATGCAGAACATCGTCTATGCCGACACGTCGGGAAACATCGGTCTCGTGGCGCCCGGCCGTGTGCCGATCCGGCGCAAAGGCGACGGCTCGATGCCCTCGCCCGGCTGGACCGGCGAATACGACTGGGCGAGCTTCGTGCCGTTCGACGAGCTGCCGCGCACCTACAACCCGGCGAGCGGCATCATCGTCAACGCCAATGCCCGCCTCGTGCCCGACGACTATCGTCACTTCATCAGCCGCGACTGGGCCGAACCCTACCGCCAGCGCCGCGCCAACCAGCTTCTGCGCGAGGTCGAGCGCCATCCGGTCTATGGCATGATCGCCATCCAGGCCGACAATCTTTCGCCCGATGCCGCCGAGATCCTGCCGGTGCTGCTGAAGGTGCCGCCGCGCAACGCGCGCGCCGCCAAGGTGCACGACCTGATGGGCCACTGGAATCGCTTCATGCTGGCGGATCGGCCCGAACCCCTGATCTACACCGCCTGGCTGTTCGAGCTGCAGCGCGAGCTCCTCGCCAACAAGGTGGGCGACGATCTCTACGCGGACATGGCGGCGCCGAACGTGCCGCTGATGCTGCGCATCCTGCGCAACCGGCCGCAATGGTGCGACGATGCCACGACGACCGTGGTCGAGAGCTGCGAGGACATCATCTCGCGATCGCTCGAGGCGGCGCTGAACGGCATTGCCCGGCGCCAGGGCGACGCCATCGAGACCTGGCAGTGGGGCCGCGCACATGACGCCGCGCACAAGCACCCGCTGTTCGACGGCGTCCCGCTCCTGCGCGATTTCGCCTCGGTGCGCTATCCGGCCGACGGCGGCGCGCAGACACTCAATCGCGCCACGCCAGCCTTCCGCGGGCCGCGGCCGTTCGAGGCGGTGCACGGCGCCACCTATCGCGGCATCTACGATTTCAACGACCTCGACAACAGCCGCTTTGCCATCCCGCTGGGCGAGTCGGGTAACATGTTCTCCCGCTGGTCGCACAACTTTCTGGCCGGCTGGCGCAGCTTCAGCTACGTCTATATCGCCGGCACCCCGGCAGAGCTCGAACGCAGTGCCGTCGGCACCATCCGCCTGAGGCCGGTCAATCGTTGATTCATCTCCGGCTGCTTCGCCGTGAGGCGCAATGAGGCCTGAGCGCTATGGACGTGGATTGGTCACCTTGTAGCCCAGCTCGGCAAACACCCGGATGTTGCGGGCTTTGTTCGTTGCAAAGTCGGTCAGCCGTTGCCGATCGTTGCTGGTCAGGTCGTTCAGGCCCGCTTTCCCGGTGGGAAAACTGAGAAGCAGGCCATCGTAGTAGGGGTGAACGTCCACCTTTGGAACGGTGACCAACGTGGTGTCGTCGACGTAGTCGCTGGGAACGTCGCCCTCGACCTTCAATACGCCGCTTACGACCGAAATGTTGACCGCCGGCAAGGACCAGCCCTTCTCGTATTCGAACACCAGCGAGCCCGGGTGGTAGTCGTCCAATCTCGTGAACTGAAGGAAAGTGAGCTCCCTCTTGCGGACCAGGCCGATCTTGTCGTGAACGACACGGACCCATTGGCCGTTCTCCGATCCGACCCAGTAGCTGAAGTCCTCCGCCTCGTCTGTCTCGAATGTGACCTCGTTGCCCACGGGTTTGTCGAAATCCTTCGGGTTCTTCTTGGGATCGCTATCGAACTGGAACAGGTCCTTTGGATTCGGGCTGAAGGCGCCGCCGAACAGATAGCCTGCCATCGTCAGTTGCCGGCCGGTGAAGGGGTTCTTGATGGCGATCCTCATGAACGTTCCCCTCGCCCCGATCCCGGAGGCGCCCGTCATCGAGAGCACCTTCAGCGTCCAGAACTTGCTGGGCGTGTAGATGCGGATCGGGCGACGCTCGATCCTCGAGCCGGTATTGACATTGGCGAGCTCAATGCTGACCACGACGCTGCGATCGACTGCAGCATTGTCTTCACCCGCGGTAGGAAAGGGTTCGCGGCTGCCGACCCCTCGGCCGGGGACCTCGATCGAAATACCGGGCAATTCCTTCTTGACGATCGCCTCGACGACGGCGCGGATATTTTGCGCGCGCGCCTCGGAAAGCTGCTGGTTGAGCCGCTCCGCCTCGGCTGCCGTCTTTGCACCCCGCCATCGCCGGCTGGCGTGACCGACAACGCTTATGTGAACCACCAGATCGTCGCCCATGGGTCGCTCCTCTGCTCGTACCCGGAATCATAAGTCCGGGAGACGGAGCTTGGGAGAGCCTCGACGCATCAAAGCCCTCGTCAGACTCGCGGCCTGTCGCCAGCCAGCGTGATGCGGTGCATCACCCGGCGAAAGCCGTGATAGTCGTTGATCGGGTTGTGCATCGCGCAGCGATTGTCCCAGAAGGCGAGCGAGCCCACCTCCCAGCGGAAGCGGCAGGTGAACTCGGGGCGGACCTGGTGCTGCCACAGGAAACGCAGCAGCGGCAGGCTTTCCGCCTCGGTCCAGCCCTTGATGCAGGCGGTATGGGCATCGCTCGTGTAGAGCGCCTTGCGGCCGGTCTCGGGATGGGTACGCACGAGAGGGTGCTCGGCCTGCAACGTCTTCGGTGTTGCCCCGGCGCCCGCCTGCTTGAGGGCATCCTCGCGCGTGCGCGTGACGTCGGCCTTGGTCGAGGAGCTGATGCCGACCAGCCCCTCGAGTGTCTTTCTGAGGCCCTCCGACAGCGCCTCGTAGGCGAGGTACTGGTTGGCGAACATGGTGTCGCCGCCATAGGGCGGCACCTCGCGGGCCAGCAGCATGCTGCCCATCGGCGGCTCGGGCAGGTACGTCGTGTCGGAATGCCAGATGCCGCCGAAATTGTGGCGCTCGTGCTCGAGCTTCACGACGGGCGTGATCATGGGCGCTTCGGGCAGGCCCTTGAGCTGCGGATATTCGATCGGCTCGCCGAAGCGGCGGGCGAAAGCGACCTGTTGCTGCGGCGTCACCTTCTGATCGCGCAGGAAGATCACCAGGTGATCGAGAAAGGCGCGGCGGACCTCGGCCACCACCTCGTCATCGAGGTCGCGCGCCATGTCGACACCCGCGATCTCGGCACCCAGCGCGCCGGCGATCGGCCTGACCTCGATGTGCCGATAGTTCCTCATCCCTGTCACCCCTTCGTCCAGGACGGTGCGGTTTTCCTCATGAAGGCCGCGATGCCCTCGCTCGCCTGCGGCCGCCGCAACAGCCCGACCAGGCTGCGCGCCGCGTCGTCGAGGACCGACCGGTCGTCGGAGGTCGCGGTCGACAGCACGAGGCGCTTCACCTCCGCCACCGCCTGCGGCTCGAGTTTCAGGATGTCGTCGATCACGGCCCTGAGGGTGCGCGCAAGGTCGGCGGCAGTGCTGCAGAGATGACGTCCCACGCCGAGCCTATAGGCCTCCGCCGCGTCGATCACGCGCGCCGTGACACAGGTCGCGTGTCGCCCCTTCGCCGATGCGGCGCACGATGAAGGGCAGGATCTGCGAGGGGATGAAGCCCGCCTTGGGCTCAGGCAGGCCGAACCTCGCGCTCTCGTGCAGGATCACCACGTCGGAGCAGCAGGCCATGCCGAAGCCACCGCCGACGGCGGTGCCCTCGACGACGGCGACGGTCGGCTGGGGCACGGCGTTCAACGCGGTCAGGGCGTCGCCGAACTGGCGATAGCTCGCGAACATCGGGTCGGTGGCGCCGTCGGCGGGTTGGGGCGGCATCGTGGCCATGACCGAAAGGTCGCCGCCGGCCGAGAAATGACCGCCGGCCCCGCGCAATATCAGCGCGCGACATCGATCGTCGCCTGCTACGCTTTTGAAGGCGTCCTCGAGTTCCACCATCATCTCTTGCGTCAGCGCATTGCGCCGCTCCGGCCGGTTCAGCGTCAGCCGCGTCAGGGCGCCGTCTCGTGTCAAGGTGATGTTGGCGTAGTCGGCCATGGGCAAAGTCTCGGCGAGCGACTATTCTTGCGCAAGATGAAGCGTCTCGCCATTTCGCTGATCGCGCTCTTGGGCTGTGCGGCCTTCGACTGGTCCGACGTCAGGAGGCCGGCGGCTGGCCCGACGCAATCGATCGGCTTCTACTCGGCGGGCTGCATCCGGGGAGCCCAGCCCCTTCCCTTCGACGGCCTGGGCTTCGAGGCCATCCGCATCAGACGCAACCGCTACTGGGGCCAGCCGGTCACGCTGCGCTTCATCGAAGAGCTGGGCGCCAGGATGCACGCCGCCGGCCAGGCGCCGCTCCTGATCGGCGACATCGGCCAGCCGCGCGGCGGTCCGGCGCCGACCGGACACGCCAGTCACCAGAACGGCCTCGATGCCGACATCTGGTTCGAGCGCGATCCCGGCCCACGCCTGCCTCCGCCGGACCGCGAGCATCCGCGCCTGCGACCGCTGGTGCGCGACGACATCAGCATCGACGACACGGTGTTCGGGCCGCAGCACGTGCAGCTCCTCAAGGCCGCGGCCGAGATGCCCCATCTCGACCGCCTGTTCGTGAACCGCTGGATCAAGGCCAGGCTCTGCCACACCGTGACCGGAGACCGGCACTGGCTGCGCAAGATCGTGCCCTGGTACGGGCACGATGCCCACTTCCACGTGCGGCTCCGTTGTCCTCCGGACAATCCGCAGTGCCGGCCGCAGGCCGACTATGCGCACGACGACGGCTGCGGCGCGGCGCTCGACTGGTGGCTGAAGCAGCCGCCGGTCGTCTTCCCGGCCGAGGACGTTCCGCCGAACAAACCCTATCGGCCCAAGCTGCCGGCCGCCTGCGCCGCGGTGCTGAACGCGCCGTCGGAGGACCTGCCCGTCAAGATAACCGGCAAATAGCGCTACTCGCCCTGTGTCAGCAGGCTGCCGGCGCGGCGGGAGGCGCGGAAGAACCACAGGAAGATCTGGAAGCCGACGACGAGATACAGCACCGACAAGGCGAAGGCGAAGCCGAGCAAATGCCACTGCACGGTGTTCTGCAGCAGGATCGACCGCATGCCCTCGAACACGTACGACGTCGGCAGGATATAGGCGAAGAGCTGCAGCCAATGCGGCAGGACGGAGATCGGATAGTAGACGCCGCTGATCGGCATCAGGATGAAAACGGCCGCCCAGGCGAAGCTTTCCGCGCTCTGCCCGACACGCATGATGAGCCCCGACATCGCGAGCCCGATCGACCACGAGAACATCTGCAGGATGAGGAAGAAGGCAAGCAGCGGCAGGCCGAGGCTGTAGATCGAGAAGCCGAAGAAGGCCCAGGCCATCAGCGACACCGGGATCAACCCCAGCAACGTGCGCAGGAGCGCCGCGATGATGATGCCGGTCGCCATTTCCCACGAGCGGATCGGGCTCACGAACAGGTGGCCGAGATTGCGCGACCACATTTCCTCGAGGAAGGCGATGGAGAGCGAGAGATTGCCGCGCACCACCACTTCCCACAGAAGCAGGCCCGACAGCAGCACGCCGGCCGCCTGCGCCACGAAAGAGGATTGCGGCAGCAGGAACTTGGTCATGAAGCCCCACATGACCATCTGGACGGCAGGCCAGTAGATCGAGTCGACGAGCCGCATGATCGAGCTGCGCCAGATATGGATATGGCGCAGCACCAGGGCATAGATCCGGTCGAGAGAGCCGCTCATCGTACCGCCTTGTCCTTGCGCAGGGAATCGAGGCCGCGGGCGCGCCCGCGCGCCATGTCGAGGAACACCTCCTCCATGTCCTCGCGGCCGAAGCGGGCGATGAGATCGCGCGGGCTGCCGCGGTCGAACATGCGGCCGGCCTGCAGCAGCACGACATCGTCGCAGAGCCGTTCGACCTCGGACATGTTGTGCGAGGCGAGCAGGATCGTGGCACGGGTCCCGGCCTGGTAGTCCTTCAGGTAGGTGCGCACCCAGTCGGCCGTGTCGGGGTCGAGCGACGCCGTCGGCTCGTCGAGCAGAAGGACATCGGGCTTGTTGATCAGCGCCTTGGCAAGCGCCACGCGCGTCTTCTGCCCGGCCGACAGCTTGCCGGTCTGCCGATCGAGGAACTGCGCAACCTGCATGTGCTCGGCGATCTCCTCGATGCGACGGTGCAGGGTTCGGACACCATAGAGTCGGCCATAGAACTGAAGGTTCTGCCGCACGGTCAGCCGGTGCGGCAGGTCGACATAAGGCGAGGAGAAATTCATGCGCGGCAGCGCGGCATAGCGATGGCGGCGCATGTCCACGCCGAGGACATGGATCTCACCCGCCGTCGGCTCGAGCAGACCGAGCAGCATGGAGATGGTCGTGGTCTTGCCCGCTCCGTTGCCGCCGAGGAGTCCCAGCACCGCGCCCGGCGGCACGGCGAAGGTCAGGTCATCGACGGCGACGACCTCGCCATACACCTTGCGCAGGTGGCGGACATCGATGGAGGGGGCTGCCGACATCCTTCATCCAACAACAAGAGCCTTTCGGCTCCGCTATGCCGCACCTGGCGCAAGCGCCTTCACCGCCGCCTCGATGCGATCGAGGCCCTGGCTGAGACGCTCCGGGCTCGACGCGAAGCAAAGGCGAAGGTTGCCCTGCCCGCCCGGGCCGAACGCCTCGCCCGGCGCGAGGCCGACCTTGTACTCCTTTGCGAGCTTCATGCAGAAGGCGAATGTGTCCTTGACCCCGTCGACACTGAAGAAGGCGTAGAAGGCTGCCTCCGGGCGCGCAATAGTGACACGCGGCAGGCCGGACAGGCGCTGGAACGCCAGCTCGCGACCGGCTTCGCAGCGGCGCACCATCTCCGCAACGAAGGCATCACCCTTCTCGAGCGCCGCCACCGCGCCGCGCTGCAGGAAGGCCGGCAGGCCAGAGGTGTTGATCTGCACCAGCTTGGCGAACTGGTCGCCGAGCGCTGCCGGATGGGTGAGCCAGCCGATGCGCCAGCCGGTCATCGCCCAGGGCTTGGAAAAGCTGTTCAGCACAATCAGCGGATCGTCCGGCCCGGCGATTTCGAGAAAGGACGGCGCCACCTGGCGGCCGTCGGCGCGCAGGACAAAGGTGAGCCGGGCGTAGACTTCGTCGGCCATCACCCACAGGCCGCGCTCGCGCGCGAAGTCGAGCACCGCGCGCTGCTCGTCGGCGCTCATCGTCCATCCGGTGGGATTGCCCGGCGAGTTGATGAAGATCGCCCGCGTGCGCTCGTCGGCCGTCTCGAACAGCCGCTGCAGGTCGAGCTTCCAGCCGCCGCCCGTCGTCCTGTCCAGCGGCACGTACTTCGGCTCGCCATGCACCAGCTTCACGGCCGACGTGATATTGGGCCAGATGGGCGAGACGATCACGATGTTGTCGCCCGGATCGAGCAGGAGCTGGCATACCAGCAGGATCGCCTGCATGCCGCCGGTCGTGACGCTGATGCGATCGACCGGACATTTGATGCCGTAGAGCCGTTCCGTATAGGCCGACAGCGCCGCGCGCAGCTCGGGCACCCCGCGCTGCCAGGTGTAGAAGGTCTCGCCCGCCTTCAGGCCCTTGGCTGCAGCGTCGCTGATGAAACTCGGGGTGACGAGGTCGCTCTCGCCAAACCAGAGCGGCACGACGTCGGGATCGCCAAAGACCGACATGGAGACTTCCGTGATCGGCGTCTCGGGCAACTTGGCGATGGAACCACTCAGCCCGGCTTCGAGTCCGGGCAGCTTGAAACGAGAACCACTTTGCATACATCGGACGTAGCCCATCGGCCGGATTTTCGCCACCTTGGCAGTTGCCGACGATTCTTGGCGGGCAGGCCAAGGGTGGCTTATCGTCGTCCCGATCATCTGGAGTCACCGATGAAGCGTTCCGCTGCTGCCTTGCTGACCGCCTTCCTCGTTGCCGGCTGCGTCCACGGCTCGAGCATGGATCAGGTGCATGCCGGCATGACGCGGGAGCAGGTCTCGGCCGTGATTGGTCCGCCCGACCTCACGACCAATACCGCTGGCCGCGAATGCGCTCGCTATACCGTCCTCAAGGATTTCTGGAGCCGCGTGCCGTGGAGCATGTCCGACCCCTATTATGTCTGCTACACCAACGGCAAGGTCGATACTTTCGGCCGTGCCACCGTCGCGCATCCGAGTTGACGACATGACAGACGACTACCAGCGTCGCAGCTATGGCGAAATCCCTGTCGGCACCGGCCAGAAGCCGGGCATCGTCGTGGTCGACTTCCAGCTCGGCTTCACCGACGCGCAGTATCCGCTGGGTGGCGCGCCGCTCGTCATGCGCGCGGTCGAGAATACTGCGAAGCTCCTGGAGGTGGCGCGCCGGCACGGCGTGCCGGTGGCGGTCTGCAATACTGCATATCTCAACGAACGGGAGATGCCTTACTGGAAGATCACGGCGGTGCGCGAGACCTTCCTGCACAGCCATCCCAGCACGAAGCTCGATCCGCGCATCTACGATCCGGCGTACGACCTGCAGGTGACCAAGAAAGGCCCCTCTATCTTCTTCGAGACCGGCGTCGCCAACTATTTCACCAAGGAACGCGTCGATACGGTGATCGTCACCGGCTGCAATACGTCGGGCTGCATTCGCGGCACGGCGCTGGACAGCTTCAGCCTGCGCTACCGCACCCTGGTGCCGGAAGATTGCGTCGGCGACATCGAGGAGCAGCCGCATCGCGACAATCTGCGCGACATCGGTCGGCGCTATGTCGACGTTGTCGACCGTGCCTTCTGTACCGACTTCATCGAAAGCTGGGCGCGCCGCAACAGTGGTTGAGCTCAAAAGCTGGCCGAGCGCGCCCCGCCGAGCGACGCCGAGACGCCGGGACCGCACGATTTGCGCGGAACGTTGATGGCGACCACGCGGTCGGCCTTGCGGAAACAGCCCTTGTGCCAGACGCCGGAGAACAACTCGCCCGCGATGCTGGCCGTGCCGAAGCCCTGCGGGACACCGTCGGCATATAGGCCCTCGTAGTGGTCGGTCGCGTTCCAGTCGTAACGGCCGAAGCCTTCACGGCGGTTGTCGACGTAGGTTCCCTCGAAACGGTCGATGGGCTGCCCGTGCTCGAACCATTGCAGCACGCCGTAGCCCTGCTTCTGCCCGCGCGGGCAGGCGCCACTCCAGATCGCCCTGTCGTTCGGATCGGGATGCCAATCCCACATCCGGCAACCTGTTTCCGTGTCGAGCAGCCACGTGCCCTGCTCGCATGGCGAGGTCCAGCTTATCTGGACCGAGTCAGGCTCCTCATAGGGACAATCGGTTTCCGCAGCCGGAACGCGCGGCTGGGCCACAGCGATCAGCGGAAGAGCCGCCACCAGCAAGGCGGAAATGCATCTCGAAAACCACATGGCCCTTTGTCCGCCTTTGCGGACTTGCAACATAAACGTTGTTCACAGGCGAAAGTTGCGACCATGTTATGTCGAGGCTGAGTATCGATATGGAGAGCCACCCATGGCCGTGCTGGTCGTCGGTCTTGTCGTCTTCCTCGGAATCCACACCTTCACGACGCTGCGCGGGCCGCGCGCCGCGCTGATCGAACGCCTGGGCGAAGGTGGCTACAAGGGGCTCTACTCGGTGATCGCGGCGGTCGGCCTCGCCCTCATCATCTGGGGCTTCGGCCGATACCGTGCCCACGACTACGTCCAGCTCTGGACCCCACCCGAGGCTCTGCGGCCGGTCGCGACGGTTCTGATGTGGTTCGCGTTCGTCGCCCTGGCCGCCGCCTACGGTCCGGCCGGCAAGATCAAGGGTGCGCTGCGCCATCCCATGCTGGTGGCGGTCAAGACCTGGGCGCTGGCGCATCTCCTGGCAAACGGCGACCTCGGTGCGCTCGTCCTGTTCGGGGCCTTCCTCCTCTGGGCGGTCTACGACCGTATCGCCGTGAAACACCGCGGCGACACCGGGGCGCGCACCATGCCCGTCACTGTGGGCGACGGCATCGCGGTCGGCATCGGCACCGTCGCCTTCGTCGTCATGTTCTGGCTGCACCCTCTGGTGATCGGCCTGCCGATCGTCTGAGAGGAACCCGCGCTAGGGTTGGGATCTCACGCGATGGACGGCCAGGCGCGGGCCGTAGCGCAGCCGGCCGTCCCGCAGGCCACCGCCTTCCAGTGCGGCGAGGCTGCTCGCAAAGGCGCCAAACAGCAGCGCGGCGGCGAGCCACAGCGCGAAGTTGCGGGCGGCCCGCCGGGCCGCATCGGCCGTCACCCTCATTTGCCCGACCACCTCGGAAATCCGCTGTTCTGCCTGGCCCTGATCGAGGCCTGTGTACACAGTCACGATCTGTCCCATATAGGCCCGGTCCTCCGTCGCGAGCCCATCGGCCCGCCGTGCCCCGCCTTCGGGAAGGCTCTGCAACAGAAGACGGCCGAGCATTGCGCGCGTCTCCGCGAGCGCTGGCCCGCCGAGCACGACCGGGCGCACGGTTTGCGTCCTGTCGGCGGTCGAACCGGGGGTGCCGGGTGCGGGAGCCGGCTGGGGTGCCGTAAGCTGCGGCCGCAGCAGGCGATCGACATAGGGCGCGGTATCGAAGCGCTCGCCGTTTCGACCGGTCGAGGCGACGCCGAGCGCCGTGCCCAAGATGGCCGCCGCGGCAGTGGCAAGGACCGAAGCGCCCAGCACGGTCGCGAATGCCCACGCAAGGAAGCCGTGCGCCGTATCGCGGAAATAGACTTCGTGCTCGTCCACCCCCAGCCAGCGCCGCCGCAGGCGGCCGGCGATGTAGCCACCGATGGCCGACGCGATGATGGCGGCGAGCATGAGATAAATACCGGCCCCGGTCGCGGCGTGGGTGGTCCGGAATCCCGGGTGGCTCCACGGCGAAACGGCCGACAGCCCGATGCCCGTGCCCAGCGCCGCCAGGAACAGCATGAGGGCGGCGGTCACGAAGCCGCCGGCGATGACGGCCCCCCATGACACGGCGGACAACGGCGTATCGTCAGGGATCACTTCGGTCGTGGCACTGGCCATCGTGTCCTCCGTCGGGCTACTGCGGGGGAAAACGGCAACGCTCACAGGGGGTTCCACTATGGCAGCGGGGTTGATAGGAGCATCCTTGCGTCGCCCCGCGCTCGACCGACATGAGGAACGCCATGACACGTGGCCTGCTTTTGGCCCTCGCCGGCCTCGTCCTCGCGCTCATGACCGTGGCTGCCTGCACGACAAAGCCCACGATCCAGGGTGCTTCCCTAGCCACGGTGCAGGCCCACATCGACGCTGCGACCCGGGCCGCCGGATCCGACCTCAAGCCGTTCCTCGCTCTCTGCAAGCCGGCGCCCGCCACCCGCCCCAAGGGTGACGACCACAGGCTGGCCGCGCTGATCGCCAAGCCGGCGCCGCCACCGGGCAAGGCATTCGACAATCTCTATTTCCTGGGCGACGCCTGGGTGAGCGCCTGGGCGCTCGACACGTCGGACGGCATCATCCTTCTCGATGCGCTCAACAACGGCAAGGAAGCGGCGCGGCTGATCGAGGGCGGTCTGCGCCAGTTGGGCCTCGACCCGGCGCGCATCAAGTACATCGTCGTCACCCATGGTCACGGCGACCACTATGGCGGCGTGAACTACCTCGTCGGCCGCTACCGTCCGCGGGTCGTCATGAGCGACGCCGACTGGACCATGACCGCGACCAATCTCGAGTTCCGCTCGGCCTACTGGGATGCACCGCCGCACCGGGTCAAGGGGCGGGATATCGCCGCACACGACGGCGAGGCCATCACGCTGGATGGCACCACGGTCACCCTCTACGTCACGCCGGGTCACACGCTCGGCGCTATCTCGCCGGTCTTCGACGTCACCTGGCACGGCGTGCGCCACCGCGTGCTCGAATGGGGCGGCACCGGCTTCAATTTCGGCGCCGATTTTGCCCGGCTCGACGCCTATATCGCCTCGACCGACCGTATGCAGGCGCTGGCGCAGCAACAGAAGATCGATGTCCTGATCTCGAACCATTCCTCGTTCGACGAGGCGCCGGCCAAGCTCGCGCGCCTGCGCGCCGCGCCCGACGGTTCCAATCCGTTCGTGATCGGAACCTCGGCCGTCCAGCGCGCCCTCGACGTGATGGGCGAGTGCGCCCGCGCCCAGCGCGATCGTTTCGCGATGGTGAAGTAGCCTGCCTCAGGCTGCCCGGGCGGCAGAACCCGCCAGGCAGCCATCGAGATAGGCCA
The DNA here is from genome assembly GCF_030246845.1 of Enhydrobacter sp. Lineage (NCBI taxonomy): Bacteria > Pseudomonadati > Pseudomonadota > Alphaproteobacteria > Hyphomicrobiales > Enhydrobacter > Enhydrobacter sp. The sequence continues at coordinate 4,531,356 of NZ_CP126889.1, read as the reverse complement.
CCATGCGCGCGACGTCGGCCTCGATCTCCTGCTTGAGGTGATGCCCCGCCACGCCGTCGCCGTGCATGTGCCAGTCGACCTCCTGCATGGTAAGGTAGACCCGCAGGATCCCCGCGGCGAGCGCATGGCGCAGGGCGGCGCGCTCGCGCGCCGGACGGCTCGCCGCATCCCTCGTCTCCTCGCGGCAGATCGCCTCCAGGAAAGGCTCGATGTAGTTGCTGTGCCACAGCGTCTGACGCGGCGCGCCGTCGAGCGAGGCCGGCGCGAAGGAAATCGGGCTGCCGTCGAACCGCCGCAACTCCAGCCCGTCGGTGTCCATGTAGGCCCACGGCCGCACCTGATCCCAGATCAGCCGGGAGAAGCGCTCGTCGAGACGTCGGCGCTCGGCCGGATCGAGCTGTCGGGAAAGCGAAGGCATGCCCACTTATGCCTCGGGAAACGGGACCCGGTCCACCGCCTCGCCCCGAGATCTGCTCGACGCAGAGCGATTGATCGCCTTCGCATGGAAGAGCACGATCGGGCATGAGCGCAGCAGCGACACTGGACGGCGAGGCGCCCGACGCCGCACCGTCTCCCGTGGTCGCTGCCATCCTGTTCGGGTTGCGGCTCTCGGCTTCGGTGCTGCTGGCGCTGTTCGTCGCCTACAAGCTCGAACTCGAGAATGCCTTCTGGGCCGGCACCTCGGCCGGCATCGTCTGCCAGCCGGTGCTCGGCGCCTCTCTCCGCAAAGGCCGCTTCCGTGCCATCGGCACGGTGATCGGCGCCATCGCCATCGTCGTTTTGACAGCCGCTTTCCCGCAGGACCGCTTCGGGATGCTGGCCGCATTGACGCTGTGGTGCGGGCTTTGCGGCTTCCTCGCCACCATCCTGCGCAACTTCGCGAGCTATGCCGCCGCGCTCGCGGGCTACACGGCGGCGATCGTCTTCGCCGATGCCGTCAATGCCCCCGGCGAAGCCTTCGAGCTCGCCGTGATGCGCGGCACCGAGATCGGCATCGGCATCGTGAGTGCAGGCCTCGTGCTCACCCTCACCGACTTCGGCCGGGCGCGCGCCACCCTCGCGCGTTCCTTCACGGCGACGCTCGACACGATCGCACACGGGCTCGCCGAGACGCTCGCCATCGGCGGCGATCCGCCCTCCGCCCGAGCCCGCCGCCGCGATCTGGTCGGCCGGGTCGTCGGCCTGCATGCGGCGGTCGACGAGGCGATCGGCGAATCGGCCGAGCTGCGCTACCGGCGCCAGGCGCTGCAGGCCGGCATCGAGGGCTTCTTCTCGGCGCTGTCCTCGTGGCGGGCCATCGCCAACCATCTCGAGGTCATGGGCAGCGACTGGCATCGCGCGCTCGCCGCCCGACTGCGGTCGATGCTGACCATGGACGGCCGCGCCTTCAACCGGACGGCGCGGCGGCTGCTGGCACTGCCGACGCCGGACGTCGCGACGCGCTTCATGATCGACAACCTCGTGCGCGCCCAGCTCGCCCTGCAACGGGCGGCCGACAGTCTCGGCCTGATCGAGGGCAGCCGCCGCGAAGCCCCCCGGCGCGGCCGCTTGCACCTCGTCGTGCCGGATCTCATGCCGGCCTTCGTGAACGCCTTCCGCGTCGTCGTGGCGCTGGCGGCGGCCGAGCTGTTCTGGATCGAGACCGCCTGGTCGGCCGGGCCGATGATGGTCACCTTCGCGGCGGTTGGCGTGATCCTGTTCTCGCCGCGCGAGGAAGCCTACTCCGCCGTGATCGGCTTCACCGTCGGCACCATGCTGGCCGCGGCGCTGGCGGCGGTCGTGAATTTCGCCGTCCTGCCCGCCTTTTCCGACTTCACCTCGTTCGCCGTGGTCGTGGCGCTGGTGCTGACGCCGCTCGGTGCGCTCTCCACCGGCACGCGCGGGCGAGCGATCTTCCTCGGCATGGCGGCCAACTTCATCCCGTTGCTCGGTCCCTCGAACCTGCCGCACTACGATGTCGGCAACTTCCTGAATCTCGCCCTCGGGATCGTGGGCGGCACCGTGACGGCGGCGCTCGCCCTGCGCCTCGTGCCACCGCTCTCGCCTGCCTACCGTGTCGAGCGCCTTCTGGCGCGCGCCTTGCGCGACACGCGGCGCCTGGCCGTCGCGCGCCGCGGCCCCAATCGCGGCGCCTGGACCACCCTGATGTCCGAGCGCCTGGCCGCCTTGCCTGCCGAAACCTCGCCCGAGCAGGGCGCGCGGCTAGTCGCCGCCCTGTCGGTCGGCGACTCGATCATCTTCCTGCGCCGCCCGCACCGGACGCTCGACGCACGCGCGACCCTCGACCGCGCGCTCGCCGATTTTGCGGCCGGCAATGCGCAAGCGGCGCGCGACCGGCTTTACGCCTTCGAGCAGTTCCATGCCGCGGGCGGCGGCGAGGCCACGACGGAACAATTGCGCTGCCGGGTGGCGGCACGGGTCATTGCCGATGCCATCGACCGCCATCGTAACTTCTTCGCCATGCCCCCACGGCAGGTGCTGGCGTCGCTCTCGCCGCTCGGTATGCTCGCTCATGCGCTACACTGACTTCGATCTGTTCGGCGTCTACGTCGCGCCGATCGCGCCCATGCTCCTGCTGGCCTGGCTCGCGACATGGCCGTTGCGCCGCCTCGCCGACCGCTGGGACCTGGCGCGCCGGGTCTGGCACCCCGCCCTGTTCAACAGCGCCGTCTATGTGATGGTCCTGTCGGCGATCGTCCTCGCCGCGGGCCGGCTGTGAGAGGCACGACGGCAGTCCTGGGCCGGATCGCGCTGACGGTGCTCGCCGTCGTGCTGGCCGCCCTGCTCGGCCGGTTGGCCTGGCAGGCCTATATGGAGACACCCTGGACGCGCGACGGCACGGTGCGCGCCTATGTGATCCGGATCGTGCCCGAGGTGTCGGGCCAGATCGTCGAGCTGCCGATCAAGGCCGACCAGGCCGTGCGCAAGGGCGACCCGCTGCTGCAGATCGACAAGACCGACTACAAGCTCGCCCTCGATAACGCACAGGCCGTGCTGGCCCAGTCCCAGGCCAACCTCGACAATACGCGCCTGCAGGCCGAGCGGCGGCTGAAGCTCAGTGCGCTCTCGATCTCGGTCGAGGAGCAGCAGACCTACGCCGCGCAGGCCCGCATCGCCGAGGCCAATCTCGACCAGGCCAAGACTGCGCTCGAGCGTGCCCGGGTGAACCTGCAGCGCACCCGGCTGGCCTCGCCGGTCAATGGCTACGTCACCAACCTCACGGTCCAGGCCGGCGACTACGCCACCGCCGGCCAGCGCGTGCTGTCGCTGGTCGACACCGACAGCTACTGGGTCGAGGGCTACTTCGAGGAGACCCAGCTCCGCCGCATCAAAATCGGCGATCGCGCGCTGGTGTCGCTGATGGGCTATCGGACGCCGATCGAGGGCCATGTCGCCGGCATCTCGCACGGCATCATGATCCCCAACGCCCAGCCCGACGCCGCGGGCCTGCCCTCGGTCAATCCGATCTTCACCTGGATCCGCCTCGCCCAGCGCATCCCCGTCCGCGTCGAGCTCGATTCCGTGCCCAAAGACGTCACCCTCGCCATCGGCCTCACCGCCACGGTCGAGATCGTGGAGCGGTGATCGGCCCCTCACCCCGCATCCGCGATCCGCTCCAGCACCGGCAGCAGGTACTTGCGGAACTGCGCCGGGTTCTCGCTCATGGGAAAGTGGCCGAGCCCCTCCATCACCCGGAACGAGGTCGCCTTCACGAGCTTCGCGAGCTCGGCGGTGAGCGCGGGCGTGGCGGAGATGTCGTACTCGCCCGTCAGCAGGTGAAGCGGGCAGCGCCTGGTGTCGAGCCCGTCCAGCAGCCCGTTCCGCAGATCGCCGTCGGTGAAATAGTAGTGCAGGTCGCCCAGGAAGATGCCGGGGCCACCCTGCATGTAGTGCCAGAGCGTCTCCCATTTCTCCGCTTCCGGCGACGTCGGCGCGATCAGGCAGGCGACCGAACCCGCCGCCGCCTCCTGCCCGTGCACGTCGGGCCGGTGCAGGATGCCGAGATCGCGCAGCCGCGTGTCGGCGCCCGGATCGGCATGGGTCGCCGACTGCAGCCCGATCGCCGCCCGGAAGTAGTTGCCATGGCGCAGCGCCAGGTGCAGTACCGCGCGCCCGCCGATCGAGCAGCCCATCACCACCGGCTGCTCGAGCTTGAGCGCGCGGCAGACCGCCATCACCGTATCGACATAGAGATCGGTGGTGAGCCGATAGCGCTCGCGCTCGAAGCCGGGCGGCGGTGAGCTCTTGCCGTGCCACGGCAGATCGAAAGCGATCACCCGGAAACGCGCCGTGATCCCGCGATCGTTCAGGAGCGCGCGATACTGCCGCCCGTCGGCGCCGGCGGTGTGCAGGCAGACCAGCGGTATCCCCTGCCCCGCCTCTTCGAAATAGATGCGATGCGGCCGCCCGTCGAGATCGAGCCGCAGATACCGCCCGACAACGGGCTCGATCATGGGCTCTTCCGGACCGCGAGCATCCTGCTCGCTCATGCTCTTGTCGACCGTCCTCAACGACGCAAAGAGCTGCGCCAGGAACAGCAGATGCCGCCCGAACTCCAGCACATCGCCCTCGACCCGCAGATGCCCCATGCGCACCATGGCGACGATGCTCTGATAGCCCACCGCCGGCACCGGTTTGGCAAACTCGTCCCATGCCTCGGGACTGGCGATCAAACTGAACGCGGCGTCGGGGGATGCGCCGGTGGCGACGCTCACTTCGTCAGCAATCAAAACTGAATAGATATCGTTTCCGCTCTGGATCACCATCCGCAAGTCGGCCGAGCGCCCGCGAACGCAACTCGCACCTGGCGTTCCAGCCAATTCGTCGAACCTCATCCGCCCTTCCCTCCCAGGCCGTCGCCTTGCGCTTGCGCGCAGCGCCGCCACAATTCCTGTGGCAACGTCGTCATTCATAGTATGCTTGCGGTCAAGACTTTCCCGCAGGCACACATCCCCGAACTATGCGATCGATGACACTGCCGAAATTCGATCGGCAGACGGAGCCAGAGCCCATATGCGGACGCTTGCGCTGCGCCCTCGCAGGGTCTCCTCCCCTTTGTCACGCAGCTGGCCGAGCAAGACCTTCAGGTCTGTCGGCAGCGCTCCATCGAGGCTCGAGACCACTGCATCGGCGACGACCAGCGGTGTCTGCAGCCTGCGCGTCAGCGCCTGAAGGCGGTTCGCGGTGTTCACGGTGTCGCCGATCACGGTGAAGGACAGGCCTTGGTCGCTGCCGACATCACCCAGCACCGCCAGCCCGTAGTTGACACCGATCCCGACCGCGAGCTCGGGCTCGCCGCGTGCGGTCCGCTGGGCATTCCATACCTCCAGCGCGCCCAGCATGCGGCCGGCGCAGCGGAGGGCATGCGCCGCGTCATCGGGCGCCGGGGTTGGCAGGCCGAAAACCGCGAAGATCGAGTCGCCGATATACTTCTCGATCGTGCCGCCGCAGGCGAAGATCTCGGCAGCCATGCGCTCATGGAAATCGCGCAGCAGAGCAACCACAGCTTCCGGCTCCATTTTCTCCGCCATGCGCGTGAAGCCCACGATGTCGACGAACAGGACGGCCACGGTCTCGCGCCGCACCGGCCCCAGCGGCTCGTCGCGGTCAGCCAGCAAGCCGACGAGGTTAGGCGAGAAATAGCGTGCGAGATTGGCGCGAGCCCGCTCGGCCGCGGCCCGCTTGCGGTCGAGTTCGCGTACGCGCGCGATGTCGCCCAGCGTCTTCCTGATCGTGATATCGAGGTCCTTGAGATCGACCGGCTTGGTGACAAAGTCGAAGGCCCCGCGGTTCATGGCGGTTCGGATATTGGCCATGTCACCGTAGGCCGAGACGATCACGGCCCGCACCGGCGACTGGCGTTCCTGCAACACCGACAGGAGTGTCAGGCCGTCCATCACTGGCATATTGATGTCGAGCAGCATCAGCTCGATCGCCGGATCGGCCGCGAGCGCCGCGAGCGCTTCCTCGCCGTGATGGGCGAAGCTGAAGGCGTACTCCTGTGCGCGGATTTGACGGCGGAACTGCTGGCGCACGAGCAGCTCGAAGTCGGCTTCGTCGTCGACGGCGAGGATTCTGGCAGGCCCCGTCATCGAGCTCTCCGTCACGCCGCCGGAACCGGCAGTTGCGCGAGCTGGCGCTTCAGGACGTCGAAATCGACGGGCTTGGCGATGAAGGCGGCGGCACCGCGCTCACCGGCCGTGCGGCGACGCTCGTCATCGCTGTAAGCCGTCACCATCATCACTGCGAGCTCCGCCCAGCGCTTCTTGATTTCGCCCAGCAGCGTCAGCCCATCCATGCCGGGCATGTTGATGTCGGACAGGATGACGATGACCTTGGGCCGGATGCCATCGGCCAGCATGGCGAGCGCAGCCTCGCCGGAGTCGGCGAAGTGGAGGACGTAGACGCCCTCGCGCACCTCGCGGCGGAAGCGCTGGCGGAACAATTCGGCAACGTCGGGCTCGTCGTCGACGATCAGGATGCTGACGCTCATGCCGGTCTTCCCTCGGTCGTGGGCCCACGCCGCGGCAAGCGAACGGTGAACTCCGTAAACATGCCCGGTGCGCTCTCGACCTCGATCGTCCCGCCGTGCTGCTGGGTGACGATGTCGTAGCTGATCGACAGGCCAAGGCCCGTACCCTCGCCGGTCGGCTTGGTGGTGAAGAAGGGCTGGAACAGCCGCGCCCGGTGCTCCGGCGAGATGCCGGTACCGTTGTCGCGGATGGCGATCTCGACCGCCACACCGAGATCCCTGGTGCGCACCTTGAGTGTGGGCCGGAACGAAGCGTCGCCACCCAGGTGTGCCCGCCGCGCGACGGCGTAGAAGCCGTTACCGATCAGGTTCAGGAATACGCGCGTCACATCCTGGGGCACGATCTCGATCGGTACAATGTCGGGCTGCAGATCGCGGTCGAGGGTGACATTGAAGCTCTGGTTTTGCGCGCGCGCGCCGTGATAGGCGAGGTTGAGCGCCTCCTCGAGCACAGCGTTGATGTCGACGCTCTGGCGGTCACCGCTGCCCCCGCGGGAGTGCAGCAGCATGCTGCGGACGATGCCGTCGGCGCGCCGGCCGTGACTCGCGATCTTGTCGAGATTGGTGTTCAGGAGCTCGATCGTCTCGTCGATCTCGGTGCGTCGACCGACGTCGAGCGACTCGCGGATGGGCATCATCGTCTCCTTGAGCTCATCCAGCAGCTCGACGGAGAGGCCAGCGAAGTTGTTGACGAAGTTCAGCGGGTTTTTGATCTCGTGCGCGATGCCGGCGGTGAGCTGGCCGAGCGAGGCCATCTTCTCCGCGTGGATCAGACTCGACTGCGCCGTCTTGAGGTCTCCGAGTGCGGCTTCTGCGACGTCGCGGGCGGCCCGGATCCTTTCCTCCGCGCGCTTGCGCTCGGTCACGTCGCTGTAGATCAGCACGAAGCCGCCACCCGGCACGGCGTTCCGCCGCGCCTCTATCACCGTGCCGTCGGGCCGCGTGCGCTCCAGCCGCAGTTCCCTGTCGGTGTTCTCCATGCGGGCTGCGAGCGCGGCCTCGACGTCCTCGGTGCCGAACTCGCCACGCTCGGCGAGAAGCCGCAGGTATTCGGCGTAGGAGGGCCGCACCGCCACTTCCTCGTCGGAAAGCCCGATGATGCGCTGGAAGTTGCGGTTCCAGGCGGCGAGCCTGAGATCGGCGTCAAACATCGCCACGCCGTCACCCATGTTGTCGAAGGTGACGCTGAGCTCCTGCTCGCGCCGCGTCAGCTCGCCCAACAGGCGCGCATTCTCCATGGCGATCACCGCCTGGTCGGCAAAGGTCCTGATCAGTGCGATCTGCCGATCCGTGAAGGGCTCGACCTTCTGTCGCGTGATGACGATCACGCCGATGACCTGCTCGTTTTGCATCAGCGGCACGCCGAGCATGCTGCCAACGCGGCCGACAGTCACCGTCTCGGTCATCGCGTATTCGGCATCTTGTCCGACATCCGCGATATGAACGGCCTTCCGCTCGAGGGCGGTGCGGCCGATAAGGGTGGTACGGTCGATCGTGAAGGTCCGCGCAAGCAGGATGGCATCCATCTCCGGAACGCTTTGCCGAGTAATGGCGTAGCGGAAGACATCGCCCTCGCGTATCGCGATGCCGCCATTTTCGACATCGCACAGTTTCTTTGCCGCCGACAGCATCGTCTCGAACACCGGCTGGATGTCCGAGGCCGAGCGGCTGATGACCTCCAGCAGCTCGCTGGTGGCGGTCTGGTACTCGAGCGACTCCTGCAGATCGTCGGTGCGCTCGCGCAGCTCGTCGAACAGCCGCGCGTTCTCGATAGCGATGACTGCCTGGTCGGCGAAGCTGCTTACCAGCTCGATCTCCTTGGACGTATACGGCGCCACCCGGGTGCGGCCGAGCACGAACACGCCGACCAGCGTGTCTTCGCGCAGCAGCGGGATGCCGAGCATGGTGCGGAAGCCCGCGATCCGCTGGCCCTCGTTGTACGTGTATTCGGGATCGCTGCAGACGTCCTCGATGTGGACCGGCCGGCGCTCCAACGCCGCACGGCCACTCGTCGTGCCGCGCTCGGGCAGGAAGGGATGGGTGCGAATGTATTCCTCGCCCTCCGGCGACACGCCGTAGGCCGCTACCAGATGATGCAGCTCATCCTGGCGGCGGAACATGTAGGCCTGGTCGGCCTGACAGAGTCGCGCCACGCGCTCGACCAGCGTCTCGAGCACCGTCTTGAGGTCGACTGACGAGCGGCTGATGACTTTCAGCACGTCGCCGGTGGCGGTGAGTTCGTCGACCGAACGCGCAAGCTCGGCTTGGCGCTGGCGCAGCTCGTCGAGCAACCGCGCGTTCTCGATCGCAATCACCGCCTGGACGGCAAAGTTCTGCACCAACGCGATCTGCTTGTCCGAGAAGGGCCGTACTTCCGGGCGATACACGCCGAAAGCGCCGAGCAGAATGTTGTCCTTGCGCAGCGCTACATTCAGGAGAGTGCGCGCGCCGCCCAGCCGGACATAGGCACTCCGCACGCGGTTGTTGGCGCGATACAGCTCCGTTGCGGCCAAATCCGGTATGTGAACGACGCTGCCGCCGCTCACGAGCTCCTGGAGACTCGCCGAAGTCTCGACTGGCACCGGCTCGCGGACAAACTCGGCAAGCGCGTCCGGTATGGCGTGCGTGGCGACCACGGAGAATTGCTTGCCATCGTAAAGCCAAAGGACGCCAAATCCGGCCTCGCAAAGCCGCGTCGCCCTTTCCAGCATCGCGTCGAAGACCGGCGCGAGATTGCCGGGCGAGGCGTTGATGACCTGCAGCACCTCGGCCGTCGCGGTTTGCTGCTCCAGCGCCTCGCGCTGCTCGGTGAGCAGCCTTGCATTCTCGATCGCGATTACCGCCTGCCTGGCAAAATTTTCGACGAGCTCGACTTCGTCCGGCTGGAACGGCTCGACCTTGTTCCGATAGATGAGAATTGCGCCGAGCAATTCCCTATCCTTCAGCATCGGGATATGCAGGGCCGTGCGTACGGCTGCGAAGGCGGGATTCAGACCGCGGACGGTGTCGTAGGCCGGCTCGGCGGCGCAATCCGGCACCTCGACGGTCCCCAAGGTCCGTCGCATCTGATCCAGGCCAGTCCCTGGCGGCGGATCGTGAATCCGCGAGAGCGTTGTGCTGTATTCCGCACCCACGGCATAGGTTGCGACCCCCTCGAAGCCCGCGCCGTCCATCAGCGCCAGCATTCCGAACGTTCCTCCGGAAATGCGTACGGCATTGGTCAGCACTGCTTCGAACACAGGCTCCAGACGTCCAGGCGATTCCGAGATGATTCGGAGCACCGCCGCGGTCGCTGTCTGCCGCTCCAGCGCGTCACGCAGCGCGCGCTCGTTTTCCTTGCGGGCCGTCACGTCGGTCACTGCGCCGATAAGCCGAACCGCTCGTCCGGCCGCGTTCCGGACGGACACGGCGCGATCTTCGACCCAGCGGTAAGCGCCGTCCGCGTGCCTTACCCGATACTCGCAGTCCAGCCGTCGGGTGGTTCCCTTGAAGCAGTTCCGCAAGGCGTTCCTGTAGCCCGCGAAGTCCTCGGGATGGACCAGTTCGTTCCAGTTCGCCGCCTTCAGCTCGCGGCCTTGAAACCCGAAAATCTCGATCAGGCGTTGTGACACCCAAAGGGCGTTCGTTTCGACGTTCCACTCGTAGATTCCCTCGGCCACAGCCTCGCTCACGAGAGCATGACGCGATTCGCTTTCGCGCAGCTCGTTCATCAGCCTTGCATTCTCGATGGCGATCACCGCCTGCGTTGCAAAGCTCTGCACCAGTGCGACTTCGTAGTCGGAGAACGCGCGCACTTCCTGGCGATAGACCGTCAGGCTCCCGCGCAGAACGCCTTCCTTGCGCAGGGCGACGACAAGGGCCGTGCGTGCGCCACCGAGATCGACCACGGCGCGGCGCAATGGCGAGCCGGATCGGTAGACCTCTTCATCCATCTGATCCAAGGTGTGGATCAGCTCTTCTCCTTCCAGCAGACGGGCGTGCGCGTCGCCCTTGCGCGGGTCGTCCATGCCGGCCGCGAAGTATTCTGCCAGGGCGGCAGGAACGCCTCGCGCGGCGGCCGGGGTGAAGCGCTGCCCGTCGTAGGTCGTGAGGAAGCCGAAGGCCGCACCGCACAGGGTCATGGCCTTTTCCAGCATGGCTTCGAACACCGGTTCGAGCGTACCGGGCGAAGCGTTGATGACCTGCAAAATCTCGGCGACAGCGTCCTCACGCTGCCGTGCCTCGTCGCGCTCGACTGTGCGCGCACGCAGTTCAGCGCTCAGCTCGTCAATGCGCCGCTGGAGGTCGGATACGCTCTGTGAAGAGGTTGCGGCATCGGCAGGCATATTCCCGCCCCCAAGGTGCCCAGCCACGGCGCGGACCATACCCCGGGTCAAGCCCGCATGGAAGGCGAACCCTGCGAACCCAGCGGGCGAGTGCTGTCCCTGCGCATTCCTACCTCTACGATCAGGTATAGGTTCTAGCAGGGACGCGCTCGCATTTGCCGACCAGATCGTGGAACCATAGACTCGCCGCCTCGGTTACTCGGAATAGCCCGATCCGTTGCCAGCAAGCGAGGTCGCCCATGCCACAGATCCGAACCGACAATCAGCCCGTCACCCAGATCACCATCGTCGAGGCGGAGCCGGACAAGCAGGCGGAGGCGCTGTCGGTGATGACCGAGCGCGCCCGCTTCATGGCGAGCCAGCCTGGGTTCGTGTCGATCAGCCTCCATCGCAGCCTCGACGGGCGGCGGATCGTGAACTACGTCCAGTGGAGCAGCCGCGAGCAGTTGCAGGCGGCGCACAAGTCGCCGCAGTTCCGCCGCGAGTGGGATCGCTTCGGCCGCACGACCGACGACATCGATCCGCACCTCTACGAGGTCTGCGAGATCGTGGACGGCAAGCGTTAGGAAGCCGGCGTCAGCCGTCGGAGGGAGCGAGCGCGGGCTGCTGCCCGGAGCGCGGCTGCGTGCGCTCGGCGCGCGAGCGCCACCAGCCCTGCAAGGCCATGCCGCCCACCATCGCTAGCACGAACAGAAGCACGCGCGGCGAGAGGCTTGCGATATTGACCACGGCCGGCCCGGGGCACAGGCCGACGAGCCCCCAGCCGAGGCCGAACAGCACCGAGCCCACGACCAGCGGCCGATCGATGTCCTTGCGCGTTGGCCATTGGTGACGTGCGGCGAAGAACGGCGCGCTGGCCCGCCGGGCGAGCGCGAAGCCCGCCGCGGAGACCGCGAGCGCGCCCGCCATGACGAAGGCGAGCGTCGGGTCCCAGCGGCCCAGGATGTCGAGGAAGCCCAGGACCTTGGCCGGCTGGGTCATGCCGGAAATCAGGAGGCCGGCGCCGAAGATCAGGCCGCAGACGAGGCTGGCGACGATGTTCATGGCTCAGCCTCCGAGGACGTGACGCACGACCGCCACGGTCGCCACCGCCACGGCCATGAAGATCGCCGTCGCCACCAGCGAACGCGGCGAGAAGCGCGCGATCCCGCAGACGCCGTGGCCGGACGTGCAGCCGCTGCCGAGCCTGGTGCCGAAGCCCACCAGCAGGCCGGCAGCGACGATCAGCAGCCAGCTCGCCGGCATATCGGGCACGGCCGGCGAGAGGCCGGCCAGGGCGAACAGAAGCGGCGCCGCGATCAGGCCGACGACGAACGCGATGCGCCAACCCTTGTCGGCGGTGCCCGGCGCCAGAAGGCCGCCGACGATGCCGCTGATGCCGGCGATGCGGCCGTTCAAGACCATCAGCAACACCGACGCGACGCCGATCAGCACGCCGCCCAGCAACGCCGACAGCGGATCGAATGGAGCCATGGCGCTTCCCTCCCGGTTTCGAGCGTACCGGAAGACCGCCCCCTCACCTAGTACCGACTATCGCTGGAGGCGGAGTCGTGATTCAAGGGTGGAATGAACATCGAGGAAGCGACGCCGATCGTGCTGTCGGACCAGGAACGGTCTGCGCTTGAAGCCATGATCCGCTCTCCGAAGACCGAGCACGGGATCGTCGAGCGGGCACGTATCGTGCTGTTGGCGGCGGAGGGCCGCTCGACACGCTCGATTGCCACCGAACTGGCGAGCTGGCCGGGGCGGGTGAGCCGCTGGCGCACACGCTTTGCGCGCGAGCGGCTGGCGGGCCTGCGCGACCTGCCGCGCCCCGGCGCGGCACCGCGCTACGACGCCGATACCGACAAGCGCATTCTGGCGCGGCTCGATCAGCCGCCGCCGGCAGGTTACGGCCGCTGGACGGCTCCGCTGCTGTCGCGCGAGCTGGGGGACGTGTCGGACCAATACATCTGGCGCTTCCTGCGCGCCAACAAGATCGACCTGGCCGCGCGCAAGTCGTGGTGTCAGACCGACGATCCCGACTTTGTCGCCAAGGCCGCCGAGATCGTTGGCCTCTACCTCGACCCGCCGCAGGATGCCATCGTACTGGCCGTCGACGAGAAGCCGCATATCCAGGCGCTGGAGCGGGCGCAGGGCTATCTGAAGCTGCCTGGCGGGCGAGCCCTTGGCGGGCACAGCCACGACTACAAGCGCCACGGCACCTCGACGCTGTTTGCCGCGCTCGAGCTTGCCACCGGCCAGGTAACCGCCGCTCACTACAAGCGGCGTCGCCGCGTCGAGTTCCTCGATTTCATGAACAGCATCGTCGCCGACTATCCCGACAAGCAGATCCACGTCATCCTTGATAATCTGTCGACCCACAAGCCCAAGCGCGATCGCTGGCTGGCCCGACATCCCAATGTCCGTCTTCACTTCACGCCGACCTACAGTTCCTGGCTCAACCAGATCGAAATCTGGTTCTCCATTCTCCAGAGAAACTCGCTCGCCGGCGCCTCCTTCACCGACATCCAACAGCTCAGGGACCACATCGATGCATTTGTCGACGCCTACAACGCTCGCGCCGTCCCCTTCGTCTGGACCAAGGCCGTCGTTCATCACAAGCCTCTCTAGTCCCGTTTCTCGGACTTATGATTCTCGGTACTAGCCTCTTCCGCTTGGGGGTGGGCTATCACCTATCGCGAAAAAGGCCGGTTGCAAGAAACGGTGTCGTCCTGAGCGCAGCGAGGGATCTTTCCTCTCGCCAACCAAAGATCCCTCACTCCGTTCGGGATGACACGGACGCGTTGGGCCGGGGGATAATCCCTATCGAATCACCCCTATTCCGCCGCCTTGGCCGTCGCCTTCGCGGCCCAAGACTTCAGCACCGGCAGCACCTCTTTGGCGAAGAGCTTCAGCCCGCGCTCGGAGACCTCGTAGGGCGTGCCGCCGAAGCGGAAGGCGACATTGAGCTCGAAGTCGCCCAGCAGTTTGCGGCGCTCCTCCAGCCCGCGCAGGATCTTGTCGGGCGTGCCCCAGCTCGCCGCCTTCATGAAGCCCGCCACCGCGCCCTCCAAGCCGCCCTTGCGGGCGATCTCGGCCTTCTGCTGGTAGGCGTCGTAGCCCTTCACCGTCTTGAAGTGCTCGCCCAGGAACTCGTAGTGGTAGAAGTTGCTCTCCACGAACTTGCCCTGGTACTGGCGCGCCTCCTGCTCGGTCTTGGCGAGGTCCGTGCCGCAGACGCAGAACTCGGTCAGCATGAGGTGCGGCGGCTCGGTGCCGTGATACTTGCGGTGCAGCTCGCGCCCGCGCTCGATCACCGGCAGGCGCATGTCCCACGGCCGGTCGGCGAACATCACCTGGTGCGCGCCGAGCCTGGCGGCCGAGTCGACGGAATCCTCGCTCGAGGCCACGGCATAAATGCGGCCCTCGAAGGAGTATTTCGGCCGCGGGCGGATCTCCGTGCGCGGCTGCTTGTAGAACTTGCCGTTGCCCTCGATGAAACCGGTGCGCAGCGCCTCGACGATCATCGGCGCCGCCTCGTCGAAGCGGGCACGCGACTCGTCCATGTTGACGCGGAAGGCGTTGAACTCGCGCCGCGCCAGCCCGCGCCCCATGCCGAAGCGCAGCCGGCCCTTGCTGAGCAGGTCGACCACGGCGGCGTTCTCGGCCACGCGCAGCGGATCGTGCCAGGGCAGGATCACCGCCGCCGTGCCGACATCGATGTCGGGACAGAGCGCGGTGAGATGCGCCATCAGCGCGAGATTGTCGGGCACGAAGGAATAGTCGTTGAAATGGTGCTCGGCCGACCACAGGCAGTCGAAGCCCGAATCGGCGGCGATGCGGGCGAGCCGGATGTCCTCGTTCCAGGCGCGATCGTCGGCGCAGTCCTGCCAGCCGTAGGTCGAGAAGATCATCATCATGCCGACATCCATCGGACCCTCCGCGCTCGCGTTCTACCCTTTCGCCGTGGAAATGCTTTCACGGAAGCATGATCGCTGCAAGGCGACGCTCTTTCGCTGATCGGCTTGTGCTGGACACAGCTCTTCCGGACCGCGAGCCTCCGGCTCGCTCATGAGCGCGCAAGATGCGCGCGGTCCCTATGACCTTGAAGCTATTCCGCCGCCTGTTTTGCCTCGGCCTGCCGCTGCATCTGCAGGACCTGCTCCCAGCCGCGATAGCCGGTGAAGTTGTCCTTGTCGAAGAACAGCACCGGTCCGTCGCAGAAGAAGAGATACTCGGCGTCCTCCAGTGCTTCTGTCGCGCCGTGCACCATGCCGTTCGTCTCGTGCAGGAAGTTGCCCGGCCCGTAGACGTTGTTGCGTACCTTGAGCTTGCCCGAGAGCACGAAGGCGAAGGCGGCGCTCAGATGCTTGTGCGGCGGTGCAACATAGCCCTTCTTCCACTTCAGCAGCACGGCCCAGCGGCCCGACTCCTGGCCGACCCATAGAACCTTGGTCCAGGCCTGTCCGGGCTTCGTCTCGATCCACGGAATCTCGCCCGAACGCGTGATCGAGTCGGCGAGCTCGCTGTTCACCGGGCGAATATCCTGCGGCAATGCCATGATTCCCTCCCTTTCGGTCGATTGCACAATGGTAGTGCAAATCGACGCGCAGCGCGCCGCCCCAAATTGATCACGCCTTGTTGCCTTGCCGCCGACCGAGCGGCCTCCGACATTGGCGGTCCGCGGCGTGCCGCGCCGGATCGCGAAACGTGACTGACTTGAACGCCGGACTGCCCCTCATCCGCTCTTGCCACATCCCGACGCCAGCGCTAGCGAAGGGAGCCACGCGACAGGGCAAGGAACGCTCGGGCAATCGGACCGGTCCGCACCGGACCATGTGAATCCGCTTCATGAAACGAGACACAGGGAGCTGAAAGTGCAGCAGACGGGCTTCGTCATCCCCAAAGTGGGGCTCAAGTCGTTGGGCCTGAAAAACCTGGCCAACGTTCACTGGAACCTGTCCGTGCCTGCGCTCTACGAGGAGGCGGTGCGACGGCGCGAGGGATCGATCGCCAACGGCGGCGCGCTGGTGGTGCGCACCGGCGTGCATACCGGCCGCTCGCCCAACGACAAGTTCTTCGTCGAGGATTCGGAGACCAAGGGCCGCATCGACTGGGGCAAGACCAACAAGCCCATGTCGCCCGAGCGCTACCGCGCGCTCTACAACCGCATGACGGCCTACGCCCAGCGCCGCGAGCTGTTCGTGCGCGATTGCTGGGCCGGCGCCGATCCCCAGCACCGCATCGGCGTGCGCGTGATCAACGAGACGGCCTGGCACAATCTGTTCGCGCGCAACATGTTCCTGCGCCCCACGCCGGAAGAGCTGGCCGACTTCGAGCCCGACTTCACTGTCCTGAACCTGCCCGGCTTCCAGGCCGAGCCGGCGCTCGACGGCACGGCGTCGGATTGCGCCGTGCTCGTGAACTTCACCGACCGCGTCGTCGCCATCTGCGGCACCTGGTACGCCGGCGAGATCAAGAAGTCGGTGTTCACCATCCTGAACTACCTGCTGCCGACGAAGAACGTGCTGCCCATGCACGCCTCGGCCAATTTTGGGCCGAAGGGCGATGTCGCGATCTTCTTTGGCCTCAGCGGCACCGGCAAGACGACGCTCTCGGCCGATCCGGCGCGCACCCTGCTGGGCGACGACGAGCATGGCTGGGGCGAGGACAGCCTCTTCAATTTCGAGGGCGGCTGCTACGCCAAGGTGATCAAGCTCTCGCGCGAGGCCGAACCCGAGATCTACGCCACCACCGAACGCTTCGGCACGGTGCTGGAGAACGTCGTGCACGATCCGTCCAGCGGCGCGCTCGATCTCGACGACGGGCGCCATACCGAGAACACCCGCGCCTGCTATCCGCTCGACTTCATCCCCAACGCCAGCGCCTCGGGCATCACCGGCACGCCCGAGAACATCATCATGCTGACGGCCGATGCGTTCGGCGTGCTGCCGCCGATCTCGCGGCTCAGCCCCGAGCAGGCGATGTACCATTTCCTCTCTGGCTACACCTCGCGCGTGGCCGGGACCGAGAAAGGCGTCACCGAGCCGCAGGCCACCTTCTCCACGTGCTTCGGCGCCCCCTTCATGCCGCTGCATCCGACAGTCTATGCCAAGATGCTGGGCGAGAAGATGGCGCGCCAGAACGTGAAGTGCTGGCTGGTCAACACCGGCTGGTCGGGCGGCGGCTTCGGCGTCGGCGAGCGCATGTCGATCCGCCACACGCGCGCCATGGTGCGCGCGGCGCTCGATGGCACGCTGGCCTCGGTCGCGTCGTCGCCCGATCCGCACTTCGGCCTGCAGGTGCCGAGCGCCTGCCCCGACGTGCCCCGCGACGTCCTCAATCCGTGCAACACGTGGAAGGACAAGAAGGCCTACGAGACCGCCGCGCGCGACGTAGCGCAGCGCTTCGAGAAGAACTTCGAGCAGTTCGAAGGCCATGTCGACGGCAAGGTGAAGCAGGCCGCCATCCGCGCCGCGGCCTGACCCCTCCGTCGGCGTAAGACGCCGATACCTCGCCACGGCGTGGGGAGGAGAGTCTTTGCCTCCCCATTCATATGGGAGGTGGCCCGAAGGGCCGGAGGGGTCAGACGATCCGGCTGGTCTTGTTGCCCCAGTAGCGGTCGCGCAGCAGTCGCTTGTAGAGCTTGCCGGTCGGCAGACGTGGCAGCTCGGGCTCGAAGTCGATCGAGCGCGGCACCTTCTGACGCGCGAGGTGCCGGCCGCAGAAGGCGATCAGCTCCTCGGCGATCGCGGGGCCGGGCGCAATGTCGGGCATGAGCTGGACCACCGCCTTCACCTCCTCGCCGAGATCGGCGTTGGGCACGCCGAACACGGCGGCGTCGGCGACCTTGGGATGGGTGATCAGGAGGTTCTCGCATTCCTGCGGGTAGATGTTCACCCCGCCGGAGATGATCATGAAGGTGGCGCGGTCGGTGAGATAGAGATAGCCGTCGCTGTCGACATAGCCCACGTCGCCCACCGTGCTCATCGTGCCGTCGGACGAGCGCGCCTCCCGGGTCCTGGCCGGATCGTTGAAATACTCGAAGGGCGTCGCGGTCTTGAACCACAGCGTGCCCGGTGTGCCGGCCGGCAGCTCGTTCATGTCGTCGTCGAGCACATGCAGCTCACCCAGCAGGACGCGGCCGACCGTGCCGCGATGGGCCAGCCATTCCTGCGAATTGCAGGCAGTGAAGCCCAGCCCTTCGGTCGCGCCGTAATATTCGTGGATGATCGGCCCCCACCATTCGATCATCTGCTCCTTGACCTGCACCGGGCACGGCGCGGCCGCATGGATGGCGATCTCGAGCGATGACAAATCGTAGCGCTTGCGCGCCGCCTCGGGCAGCTTGAGCATGCGCGAGAACATGGTCGGCACGAGCTGGCTATGGGTGACGCGGTGCTTCTCGACAAGCTGCAGATAGGTCTCGGCGTCGAAGCGCTCCATGATGACGGCCGTGCCGCCCATGCGGATGGTGAGATTGACCGCCGCCTGGGGCGCGGAGTGGTAGAGCGGCGCGGGCGAGAGGTAGATCATGTCCGGCCGGTACTGCCAGAGCTTCTCCAGGAAGGTGAAGATCGGAAGCTGCTGGGCGGGCGGCTGCTCGGGCAGCGGCCGCACGATGCCCTTGGGCCGGCCGGTCGTGCCCGATGAATAAAGCATCGCGGTGCCCAGCGATTCGTCGGCGATCGGCGTCGCCGGCAGGTCGGCGGTCGCCTGCTCGAGGTTGAGGATGCGGTCGCCCTCGCCGGGGCCGTCGACCACGAGGCAAAGCTCGACCCTGGGGCAGAGCGGCAGGGCAGCCAGGGCCACCTCGCGCTTGGCCTGCGACGTGATCAGCACCCGCGATTCGCTGTTGTTCAGGATGTAGGCCAGCTCCTCGACGGTGAGGTAGGAGTTCACGCAGGTGTAATAGTGGCCCGACCGTTCGCCGGCGGCGCAGCATTCGACATAGCGGGCATTGTTCTCCATGTAGATCGAATAGTGGTCGAGGCGTCGCAGGCCACGCTTGCGCAGCAAGTGGGCCAGCCGATTGCTGCGCGCTTCGAGCTCGCCGTAGGTGATGGTCTCGCCGGTCGCGGCCATGATGACGGCCGCCTGTCCGGCGCGCGTGGCCGCGTGCTGGCCCGAATACATGGGCATTCCCTCCTGTCTCGTTGACGCAACGTTGGCCCAGCCGTGCTGCGCAAATCAAGCATGCGCCGACGCCGCCCAACAACGGCATGCTTCATCGTCGAAAGAATATCGGAGGCCGGCAGGCTTCGACCACGCAGGCCGCACAGCTTCAGCGCTTCAGAGGCCAGAGCTGGGAACTGTTCGGCGATATCATGCACGCCGAGAGCAGCTGGCCGTAACGCAAGAAAAAGCCCCGCCGCCTCTTGTCGAGGCGCGGGGCGGTGCCCTCCCTGGTTCGGCCGCCGGTACCTCCGCGGTCGACCTCGACAAGGAAGGAGCGATCGTCAGTCGATCGCCTTGAGATTTTCGGCCGCGGTCTTGCCGCTGCGGCGGTCGGGCACGAGCTCGTACTCGACCTTCTGGCCTTCACGCAGACCATCGAGCCCGGCGCGTTCCACCGCGCTGATATGGACAAAGGCGTCGGCGCCGCCCTTGTCCGGCTGGATGAATCCGAAGCCCTTGGTGGCGTTGAACCACTTCACAGTTCCCGTAGCCATGGGAAGATAGCCTTTCACGACGTAGATATGCTGACCGCCCTGCCTCGCGGCAGGGACGGCTGTCGAATGCGCACTGGTGTTCGGGATCAGTCGATGGCGCTCTCCCGACCGCATCGGGCGTCGCCAAAAATCGTCCGTCTATCGACGTCGCCTATATGGACATCGTCGCGCGCCGTTTCAAGCGCCGACATTCCGCCGCCGCCTTCAGGAATAGGCCGGCAATTTCGCTGTCGAGGTGGCGCGCGCAAGCGGCCCGTCCGGCCGGCCGCCCAACATGCCTTCGATGACGCCGCGCAACTCGTCGGGATCGAACGGCTTGGCGACCAGGGGCGCCGACCGGTAGGCCTGCGGCACGATCGACAACTGGCTGTAGCCGGTCAGGAAGGCGAAGGGGATCTTTCGCTCGGTCAGCACGGCGCAGATCGGAAAGCAGAACCGGTCGTCCAGGTTGACGTCGAGAATGGCCCCGTCGATCGACGCCTGCCGGGCATAGACAAGGCCTGTCTCCAGCCCGGATGCCGGTCCAACCGGCTGCATGCCGCAATCGATGACGAAATCGCAGACGACCTCGGCCAGCAGGTAATTGTCTTCGACAACGAGGATTTTCGATCCTGCAACCACCGGGGGACCTGCTTCGCCTTGCGGGCCGCACCATAGTCGAGGGGTCGGTGCATAAGCTGTGATCAAATTAGGGCGGACTTGACTCACGGTCGTGCATTGGAGCCCTCGGCCACGCGGCCCATCGGTCCATTTGCCCGATCCTCTATCCTCTGACCGCCAGCGCCCGGTTCTCGAGCCGGCTCAGCAGTCGCACGACGGGCCACAGGATCAGGAAATAGATCACCGCCGCCATCACGATGGGCGTTGGATTGAAGGTGACGCTCTGGGCCTGCCGCGCCTGGAACAGGAGTTCGGGTACCGCCACCACGCTGCCGAGCGAGGTGAGCTTCACCACCTCCAGCGTGTTCGACAGGAGGTCGGGCAGGACGTTGCGCACCGCCTGGGGCAGGACGACCCAGGTCATGGTCTGCAGGCTCGACAGGCCGGTCGAACGGGCGGCCTCCACCTGGCTGCGCGGGATGGATTCGATGCCGGCGCGCAGGATCTCGCCGTAGTAGGCGCCGGTGTTCAGGAAGAAGGCGATGGCGACGCAGGCGAAGCCGCCCAGCTCGAGGCCCGCAAACGGCAGGCCGGCGAACAGCAGGATCAGCAGGACGAGCGGCGGGAAAGCGCGGAAGAAGTCCACCCAGGCCATCAGCGGCCAGCGCGCCGCCGGGCTTTTCGCCTGGCCGAGCAGCGCCAGGATCAACCCGCCGATCAGGCCGAGCGGCACGACCAGCAGCGACAGCAGCACCGTGTTCAGGAGGCCCGCCAGCACGATCGGCATGGCCGCCCGGGCGATCTCCGCGTTGAAGAAGGACTGGACTATCTCTTCCATGCGAACCGGGTCTCGATCCAGCGCGCCAGCACCACGACCGGCAGGAAGAGCACGAGGTAGGCGGCGGCGCCCATCATCAGCGGCGAGGGATTGTAGGAGTTCGATACCGCCGAGCTCGCCATGCCCAGGATCTCGTGCAGGGCGACGACCGTGCCGAGCGCCGTTCCCTTGGTGATGGCGATGGTGCGGTTGGTGAGCGGCGCCACCGTGAGCCGCAGGGCTTGCGGCAGCACCACGGACAGCAGGGTCTGGCCGAACGAGAGACCGGTCGAGCGGGCGGCCTCCCACTGCCCCTTGGCGACCGAGGTGATCCCGGCCCAGAAGATCTCCTCGGCGAAGGCCATCAGCACCAGCGCCAGCGACAGCCAGGTCGAGACGAAGGCCGAGGCGGAGATGCCCGCCGAAGGCAGGCCGAAATAGACCAGGACGATGATCACCAGCGGCGGCAGCGAGCGGAAGAGATCGACCACGAAGATGATCAGCCAGTTGAGCGGCCGGATGGCGAGGCTGCGGATCAGCGCCAGCAGCAGCCCGGCGCCGATCCCGCTGACGACGATCAGCGCCGCGAGCTCGATCGTGACCACCGTGCCGTGCAGGATGTCCGGCAGGTACTTCGCCATGACCTCCGCATTGAAGAAGGTCTTGAGGAAGTGATCCCAGGCGCTCATGGCCGGCCAATCGCGCGGCAGGTATCGGATATCACTTCCATCGCCTGCTCAATGCTGCCGGATCTGGCCGATGAAGGCCCTGGTGCGCTCGTGCGCCGGCGTCTCGAAAATCTGCGCCGGCGGCCCCTGCTCCACGATCAGCCCGTGGTCCATGAAGACGACCCGGTCGGCGGCCGCGCGCGCAAAACCCATCTCGTGGCTGACCACGATCATGGTCATGCCCGATTCGCGCAACGAACGCATGACCGCCAGCACCGAGCCCACCAGCTCCGGGTCGAGCGCGCTCGTAGGCTCGTCGAACAGCATCACCCTGGGCTCGAGCGCGATGGCGCGGGCGATGGCGACGCGCTGCTGCTGGCCGCCCGACAGCTCGGCCGGACGATGGCTGGCGCGGTCGGCGAGGCCCACGCGCTCCAGCGCCGCCTGCCCCAGCTTGTCCGCCTCGGCGCGCGATTTTCCCGCCACCTTGCGCAGGGCGAGCGTCACGTTCCCCAGCGCCGTCATGTGCGGATAGAGATTGAAGGACTGGAACACCATGCCGATGTGCTGGCGGGCATGGTTGATGTCGGTGCGCGGATCGAGCATGTCGATTCCCGCCACCATGATGCTGCCGGCGCTGGGCTCCTCGAGGCGATTGAGGCAGCGCAGCAGCGTCGACTTGCCCGAGCCCGAGGGCCCGATGACGAACACCAGCTCGCGTTCGGCCACCTCCAGATCGACGCCCTTCAGGACGTGGAGATGGCCGAAATGCTTGTGAATGCCATGAGCGACGACGATGTTCATCGGAGCGCGCCGCCGACAAGAAACAGCCGTCGCTTCGATGACGTTGTTCTCGTGTTTCCACGTCGCATGAGCGCAACTGGCGTTGCGCACTCCGATGAGCGCTCGAGGGAGCGCGCCACTCCAGTGGCGCAATCTTCCTGTTTCATCCCGAGAAGCTGCCTTCGCTGATGACGAATGCCAGTGGCGCTGGCGCCACTTCACGCAGGGTCTGCCGCTGCGCTTTGGTGGGGTGCCTCCCCTGCTCAGCCACAGTGGAGTTCATGCGGCGTCGGGTCGTAGTGCGGCATGCCCGGCACGCCGTAGCCCGGCGTGATCGTGCGCTCCAGCGCATCGGGTGGCGGCACGCGGCCGAACCACTTCTCGGAAAGCTTCACCAGCGAACCGTCCTTCTTCATGCAGTCGATCGCATCCTGGAGCTGCGCCCGGAGCTTGGGATTGCTCAACGGCACGGGCGCGGCCCAGTGGGCGCGGGTGTCCTTGAGCTCGAGGTCGGCCACGAACATCGGGTTCTTCGAGGCGGCGTAGACGATGGTGGTGTTGCCGCCGAGCGTGGCGTAGGCGCGGCCCGACAGGACGGCCTGGCTGGCGTCGGGCTGCGTGTCGTAGGCCTGCACCTCGAAGCCGATCTCCTGGGCCATCTTCTTGCTGAGCGTCTCGTAGGGCGTGCCCTTGTTCACGGCGACCGCCTTGCCCTTCAGGTCCTGCCAGCCCTTGATCGGGGCGCTGCCCTTCTTGATGCCGAACTGGTAGGCCGTCCAGATGTAGCCCGCCGTGAACAGCATCTTCTCGGCCCGCTCCTTGGTGACCGTCGTCGGCGCCGCGATGAAGTCGTAGCGGCCGGCCTCCATGCCGGGGATAAGCGTCGAGAAGCTCACCGAATCGATGGTGATGTCGCGATGCATCCGCTTGGCGATTTCGGTGAAGAGGTCGACATTGAAGCCCTGGATGCCCCCGCCCAGCTTGGGAAAGGCGTGCGGCGCGAATGTGCCGTCGACGCCGGTCCTGAGCGGCGGCAGCTTGTCCTGCGCGCTGGCCGGCGCCAGCGCGCCCGCGGTCATGAAAAAGACGGCCACGGCGGCGGCCCATCCACGGTTCGACATGCGATCTCCCTTCCTGAAATCCCCAGGCCGGGACGTTAGAACAGCCATTGTTGGATAGCAATTTGGAGGCCATGTTTGTCGCATGCCCCAGCCCAGCGACCGCATCCTCGTGATCAATCCCAATTCCACCGAAGCCGTCACCGCCGGCATCGACAAGGCGATGGAGCCGTTGCGCATCACGGGCGGCCCTGCGATCGAATGCGTGACCCTGAAGGAAGGCCCGCCGGGCATCGAGACGCAGGCCCATGTCGAAAGCGTCGTGGCGCCGATCGCGGCTGCGGTGCGAGGCCGCGACAACGACTGCTCGGCCTTCGTGATCGCCTGCTATTCCGACCCCGGCCTGCATGCCGCGCGGGAGGTGACCTCGAAGCCGGTGCTGGGCATCGCCGAATGCGGCATCCTGACCGCGCTGACGCTCGGCCAGCGCTTCGGTGTGATCTCCATCCTGCGCAAGTCGATTCCCCGTCACCTGCGCTACGTCGGGCAGATGGGCCTCACCGACCGCATGGCGGGCGACCGCGCCATCGGCTTGGGCGTCGTCGAGCTCGCCGACGAGGCCCGCACCTTCAGCCGCATGGCCGAGGTCGCCGCCGAGCTGCGCGACGAGGACGGCGCCGACGTGCTGATCATGGGCTGCGCCGGCATGGCCCGCCACCGCGACCGCCTGCAGCGCCATGTCGGCCTGCCCGTCGTCGAACCCAGCCAGGCCGCCGTCTCGATGGCGATCGGCCGGACGCGGTTGAACTGGTAGTCGTGTCGTCCTGAGCGAAGCGTATTCGCAAGAACGAGCTGGTCCGGGCGACAAATCCGGAGTGGAAAGATTTGATGCAGCAGTAGCTGTCTTTCTGAGCGCAGCGAAGGATCTCATCGCCGGTTGCCAACGCCATGAGGTCCTTCGCCATGCTCAGGACGACAACGAGGGCCAAGGCGATAGGATACTTACTCCGCCGCCTTGGCCTTCACGACAGGCGCCGCGGGGAACTCCAGGCGGTCGTCGGTGCGGCAGTAGCGGTCGGCGAACATGCGGCCGACGGGGTGATACCTGTCCATATAGACGCGCATCGCCTTGGGATCCCAGAGCTCGTCGCGGATATGGAACCGCAGGCCCTCGCCGATCACGAGCTGGCGGTCGTCCTTGACGTTGATCGTCTGCCAGACCTTGCACTCCATCGACCACGGCGCATCGGCGAGCCGCGGCGGGGCGACATCGACCGATGGCGCCAGCGTCAGCCCCAGATAGGCCGGCTCGCCGATCTCGGGCGGGAAGTCGCCGCTCGAGTCGTGCATCTTGCGCGCCAGCGGCTCGTCGGTGAGGTTGACCACGAACTCGCCGGACCGCTCGATGTTGGTCCAGGTGTCCTTGATGCGCCCGTCCGGCCGCTTGTTGATCGCCACCATGCAGAGCGGTGGATCCTCGGCGAAGACATTGAAGAAACTGAAGGGCGCCGCGTTCACGACGCCGGTCGGGCCGACGGTCGTCACCCAGGCGATCGGGCGCGGCAGCACGAACGCGGTCAGGAGCTTGTAGCGCTCGTGGGGCGTCACGTCGGAAGCGGCATACTGCATCGATCGAGCCTCAGTTCGCCGGCTCGACCTTCACGCCCGTGCGCTCCGAGATCAGCTTGTAGTGCTCGGGCCGCCGGTGCTTGGCGAAGTTGAACGTGGTGTTGCGGATATACTCGCCGAGGCCCATATCGCAATCGTACGAGATCACCTCGTCCTCCTCGGTCGTGCTCTTGGCCACGATCTCCCCCGTCGGCGCGACGATCGCCGACCCGCCATGCAGCCAGAAACCGTCTTCCTTGCCGGCCTTGGCTGTGGCCACCACCCAGATGCCGTTCTGGTAGGCGGCGGCCTGGATCGAGAGATTGTGGTGGAACACCCGCAAGTATGGCGGCTCGTGCGGCGCATAGACATTGTCGGTCGGGGTGTTGTAGCCCAGCACCACCATCTCGGCGCCCTTCAGGCCCATGACCCGGAAGGTCTCCGGCCAGCGTCTGTCGTTGCAGATACATTGGCCGACGATGATATCGTCCTTGAACATCTTCCAGACATTGAAGCCCAGGTCGCCGACCTCGAAGTACTTCTTCTCGAGATGCTGGTACGGCGCCGCCGGCCGATGCTCGGCATGTCCCGGCAGGTGAACCTTGCGGTATTTGCCGACGATGCGCCCGTCCGGCCCGACCAGGATCGAGGTGTTGAAGCGGCGCGTCTTGCCTTCCTCCTCGGTCAGCTCGGCATAGCCCAGATAGAAGCCGATGCCCCTGGATCGCGCCAGCTCGAACAGCGGCAGCGTCTCGGGGCTCGGCATCTGCGCCTCGAAATACCTGTCGGCCTCGGCCTGGTCCTCCATCCACCAGCGCGGGAAGAAGGTGGTGAGGGCGAGCTCGGGGAACACCACGAACTTCGAGCCGCGCGAATCGGCCTCCTTCAGCATCTCCACCAGCCGCCTGACGACGCTCTTGCGACTGTCGGCGCGATGGATGGGCCCGAGCTGGGCGGCGGACACTTTCAGACGACGGGACATTTGTTTCACCTCATATCATGGGACCGCGCGCATCCTGCGCGCTCGTGAGCGGGCTGGAAGCGCGCGGTCCGCTAGAACAACGGCTTTGCGCCGAAGCGGGACATCGCCTGCAACTCCGGCGCCGACCGGCCGAGCGGCTTCGACGAATCGGGCGAGGCACAGGGCAGGAACTGGCCCGAGCCGCGTTCGGCATGGAGCTTGCCGTCCTCGACGATCACGCGGCCTCGGCTCACGACCGTGACCGGCCAGCCCTTGATCTGGCGGCCTTCGTAGGGCGTGTAGCCGACATTGTCGTGCAGGTCCTGCCAGCGGATCGTGACGTCCCTGTTGGCATCCCAGATCACGAAATCGGCGTCCGAGCCCACGGCGATCGTGCCCTTGCGCGGATAAAGGCCGTAAAGGCGCGCATGGTTGGTTGATGTGAGCGCCACGAATTGCTGCAGGCTGATGCGTCCCTTCTGGACACCTTCGGAGAAGAGAAGCGGCAGGCGGATCTCGAGCCCCGGCACGCCGTTGGCCATCTCCTTGAAGGTCGTCTTGTCCCCCTTGGGGATCTTGCCCTTCTCGTTGAACTGGTAGGGCGCGTGATCGGACGAGAAGGTGTGCAGCGTGCCGTCCTTCAGCGCCGCCCACACCGCCTCCTGCGCCGCCGAATCACGCGGCGGCGGGCTGCAGCACCACATCGCGCCCTCGACGCCGGGCTTGTCGAGGTCGTCGGCCGTGAGGCCGATATACTGCGGGCAGGTCTCGCCGAAGATCTTCAGCCCCTTCTTCTGCGCCTGGCGCAGCGTCTCGATCGCCTCGGCCTCGGACATGTGCACGATCAGCATCGGCGCATCGACCAGCCGCGCCAGCGAGATGGCACGGTTCGTCGCCTCCGCCTCGGCGATGCGGGCGTGGGCGATGGCGTGGAACTTGGGCGCCACATGCCCCTGATCGACCAGATGATGCGCCAACCACTGGATCATGTCGTGGTTCTCGGCATGCACCATCACCAGTGCGCCCTCGCGGCGAGCCAGCGCCAGGATGTCGAGGATCTGGTAGTCGCTGAGCTTCAGCGCATCGTAGGTCATGTAGATCTTGAACGACGTATAGCCGTCCTTGATCAGCGCCGGCAGCTCCTGGCCCAATGCCTGTGGCGTCGGATCGGACACGATCAGGTGGAAGGCGTAATCGATCACCGCCTTGGGAGTCGCCGCCTCATGGTAGTCCTGCACGACCTTGCGCAGCGACATGCCGCGATGCTGGGCCGCGAAGGGGATGATGGTCGTGGTGCCGCCAAATGCCGCCGAGACGGTGCCGGAGTAGAAATCGTCGGCGCACATAATGCCGAAGCCCGACCTCTGCTCGACATGGACGTGGCTGTCGACGCCGCCCGGCAGCACGAACTTCCCGCCGGCATCGATCTCGCGAGAGCCCTTTCCCCCGAGGTCGGACTCGATGGCGGCGATGCGGCCGTCCTTGACGGCGATATCCCCCTCCGTCTGGCGATCCTCGGTGACGATGCGGGCGTTGCGGACGATCAGGTCGTAGTCGGACATTCTCGTGCTACTCCGCTGCCGCCTTGCGCCCGCGCCCGGCCGCCACGAGCCGCCGCTCCAGTCGTGCAATCAGGGAGTCGAGCTCGGTACGGTCCGCGGCCGTCAGCGACGAGCCGGGCGCGCGTTGCTTCGGACTCGCGATGGCGCCGCGGCGGAACAGCACCTCCTTGCGCAAGCCGAGGCCGATCCCCGGCTGCACCTCGTGCCGCACCAGCGGCAGGTAGATGTCGAACAGATCCTCCGCCTCCTCGGCCTTGCCGGCCGCGAAGAGATCGTAGACCTCGACCAGCATCTCCGGCCACGCGAAGCCCGTCATGGCGCCATCGGCGCCGCGCCGCAATTCCTGCGGATAATAGAGGCCGCCGTTGCCGACCAGGATCGAGACCCGCCGCCGGCCCGGCTTCTTCTCGCCCTCGCGGATGCGCGAAAGCTTGGCGAGGCCCGGCGCATCCTCGTGCTTCAGCATCACGAGCTGCCTGAAATCGTCGACCAGGCGTTCGAATACCGGCGCCGGCAGGTAGACGCCGGTCGCCTGCGGGTAGTCCTGGTAGACGACCGGAACGTCCGATCCCAGCGCGGCGAATACCTGGGCATAGTAGTTGTAGATCCCGTCGTCGCCCTTCAGCCCGGGCGGCGGCGCGACCATGACACCGGCCGCGCCGGCGATCATCACCTCGTGCGCGAGGCGACGCACGTTCTCGATGCCGGCGTGGCTCACGCCGACGATGACCTGCCGCCCGCCGGCACGTCCGATCACGCGCTTCACCACGTCGATCGACTCCTCGGCGGTGAGCTTGTGCGCCTCGCCCATCATGCCAAGCAACGTGAATCCATGGACGCCGCAGCCCAGATAGAAATCGGTCAGCGTGTCGACGCTCTGGAGATCGAGCGCGCCGTCATCGGTGAACGGCGTGGCGGCGATGATGTAGACGCCCCTGGCGGCTTCGGTGAGTTTTGCGGTCATGGGCCGATCATGCCAGTCTCGCTCGCGAAGGGTAAGGACCGATGGCCACGAAAACCACTCGCATCGCGAACCTCGACCACATCGTCGCCTGGGACGATGCCGAGCAGCGGCATGTCTATCTCGACGGCGGCGACCTCGTCTTCAGGGGCAACGAGGTCGTGCATGTCGGGCCGGGCTATGCCGGCCCTGTCGATGCCCCTCTCGACGGCAAGGGATTCATGGCGCTCCCCGGCCTCGTCAACGTGCACAGCCATCCCTTCTCCGAGCCGGCGAACAAAGGCCTTACGGAGGAGTATGGCAGCGACAAGCTCGGCCAGAGCTCGCTCTACGAATATCTCACCGTGTTCGGCCTGGCGCCCGAGGATGCCGGCCCGGCGATGCAGGTCGCGATGTCGGAGCTCCTGAAGAGCGGCGTCACCACCCTCACCGATCTTTCCATCGCACGCGAGGGCTGGGTCGACGATCTCGCCCGGACCGGCATCCGGGCCGTCGTCTGCCCGATGATGCGGCAGGCGGTGTGGTTCACGAAGAACGGCCATACGGTCGACTACGCCTGGGACGAGAAGGCCGGCCAGAAGGCCTTCGAGGCTTCGATGAAGGTGATCGACGAGGCGATGCGGCATCCCAGCGGACGCATCGGCGCCATGGCGGGGCCGGCGCAGATCGACACCTGCCGCGAGGGCTTCTTCCGGGAAGCCCTGCAGGAGGCGCGCCGACGCGGCATCCAGATGCAGACCCACGCCTGCCAGGCGATCGTCGAGTTCCACGAGATCGTGCGCCGTCACGGCAAGACGCCGATAGAATGGCTCGACTCGATCGGTGTGCTGGGGCCCGACCTCGTGATCGGGCACGGCATCTTCCTCAACGATCACCCGCAGATCCACTATCCGCACGGCAACGACTTCGAGCGGCTGCGCGATTCGGGCGCTGCGGTGGCGCACTGCCCGACGGTGTTCGCGCGCCGCGCCATGGTGATGAACTCGATCGGCCGCTATATGGATGCCGGCATCACGGTCGGCATCGGCACCGACACCTTTCCGCACAACATGATCGACGAGATCCGGCTCGCCTGCTACGTCGCGCGCGTCTTCACCGGCAACTACAAGATGGGCATGACGCGGCATGCCTTCGAGGCGGCGACGATCGGCGGCGCGAAAATCCTGCGCCGGCCCGACCTCGGCCGGCTGGCGCCGGGCTGCAAGGCCGACTTCTCTCTGGTCGACATGAGCCATCCCTACATGCAGCCGAGCCACGAGCCGGTGCGCAGCCTGATCTATTCGGCGAGCGAGCGCGCCATCCGCCATGTTTATGTCGACGGCATCCAGGTGGTGAAGGACAGCAAGGTGCTGACGATCGACGTCGAGGCCGCCACCGCCGGCCTGATCGAAGGCCAGCGCAAGCGCCTCGAGACGGTGAGCGAGCGCGACTGGGCCGGCCGCGACGCGGACGGCCTGTCGCCGCCGGTCTACGCGACGAAAGAACGCCTGCCACAGTCGCGGCCGGTGTCATGAGCTAGTCGCGTCTGCGCAAGGGAATGCGCGCGACGTATCGATGGATCCCTTTGCCGAGGAGGCTGTGCACGAGAACGAGCTCCTTCACCATCCAGGTGATCGGCTCGATCTCGAGCGGCTGGACGAGTCGCCTGGCCCGCAGCAGCGTCATATGCGGCGTGAACCTCGAACGCACCGGCTTCATCCCGTCGACGAACAACGCTGCCTTGAGGTGCTCATGAAGCATCTCGAGGCCCGCGACGCCTTCTCTTCCGCACAAGACGAACGGACCATGGCTGAAGCTCATGGCGTGGTCGAACATGACCTGGAAGGGCGGCATCCCGATGCTGCCGACCCGACGCGCCAGTTCGTCGATCAGATCGAGAGGCGGTGCGTCGAGACCATCGCCCACATGCCATTCGGTGACGTGCAGTTGTTCCATGGCCACCGACTTGCCGGTGAGCCCATACCTGTCGCAGAGATCCCGTCGGACGTCCGCGATCCGCGCGGCAGTCGGTCGATCCGGAATCGCCGCAAAGAAGAGTCGATCGGTAGCGCGTACGACGCTCATTCGGTGCTCCTCTTGCTGGATGTTCCTGTTTTGTTCTATTTCTGACCGAGAATCAATCCTCCAAAACTCCAGCGGCTGCGTCGTCTATTTGACCGTGATCTCCGCGCTTCCCAGACCGACGAACTCCGCCTTCGCCCTTCCCGGGCCCGGCAGGAACACCGGCGGATGGACGGAGCCGGTCAGGACGACGTCTCCCGCCATCAGACGCTTGCCATAGGAGATCAGCTTGTTGGCAAGCCAGGCGAGCGACACCAGCGCACCGCCCATCACGTTGGCGCCCGGGCCGGCACCGATCTCCTTGCCTTCGAACTCCGAGCGGCCCTGCACCTTGGCGAAGTCGACCTTCTGCCAGTCCTCGATCTCGGTGCCGACGATGCAGGCCGCTTGCAGGACGTCGTCGGCGATGCGTCCGGGACCGCCGAGCTTGGCGACGTCGTTGCCGTAGCGGTTCTCCACCACTTCCATGCCGCAATAAAGATTGGCGACGTAAGGCCTGATGCTCTCGGCGGTGTAGGGCGTGCTGCCGGCAGTCACGTCGCGCGCCATCCGCGCCACCATCTCGCATTCCACGCCGGCCTTGATCGGCCACCCTGGATGGAACACCTCGCCGCTCTGGCGAACGCCGTCCTGGTAGATGCCGGCGAAGGCCGGTCCCGACAGCTTCAGCGGCTCGTATTGCGCCGGCACGGCGAAAGCCACCTTCCAGCCGGCAAGCCGGTTCTGTCCCCTGTCGGTCAGCCGGTCGTGCACCGCGAACTGGACCTTGTAGGCGTCCTCCTCCGACAGACCGGCGGTCGCGCCGGCGAGGAAGTCGAGCGGGACCCGCGCGCGGCGGAACTCGGCGATACGGTCGGCCAGCGCTTCGATTTCCTGTGGGTTCACGGCACATCCCTCTCGATTTCGGATCGGCAGGGATATTTGCCGCGGCCCCGCCTTCATGCAAGCGAAGGCGAGACCGCAGCGAAATTGTCGCTAGGCCGCCTGTGCGGTCGGCCGGCCGTAGAAGCTCTCGCCCTTGGCCGCCATGTCACGCAGCAGCTTTGGCACCTTGAACTGCGGCCCGTATTTCCGCGCAAGCTGGTTGCACTCGGCGACGAACTGCTTCACGCCGACCTGGTCGATCAGGCTGATGGCGCCGCCGGTCTGCGGCGCGAAGCCGAGCCCCATGATCGAGCCGACATCGCCGTCCTGCGGCGCCGTGAGCACCTTGGCCTCCAGGCATCGCGCCGTGTCGAGCGCCTGCACATAGAGCAGCCGCTTCTTGATCTCGGTCTCCTTGGCGCGCTTGGCTTCGCCCTCGCCGTAGAGCAGTTCCGGCTTGGGCGGGAAGTGCTTGGCGAGATCGGGCCACAGACGCTTCTTGCCGTCGGCCGGATAGTCGTAGAAGCCCTTGCCGTTCTTGCGGCCGAAGCGGTCGAGCTTCTTCACCATCAGCTCGAGCACGTCCTCGGTGCCCGAGGGCTCGTACTTCTTGCCGGCGGCCTCGGCATCGCGCCGCGTCTGGTCCATGATCTTCCACGAAAGATCGATCGCGACCTCGTCGTTCAGCGCCAGCGGCCCGACCGGCATGCCGGCCAGGCGTGCGCAATTCTCGATCATCGCCGCCGGCACCCCTTCCTTCAGCAGGCGATGGCCCTCGCTGATGAAGGCGCCGCAGACGCGCGAGGTGAAGAAGCCGCGGCTGTCGTTCACCACGATCGGCGTCTTGCGGATCTTCTGCACGAAGTCCATCGAGCGCGCCAGGGTCTCGGGCGAGGTCTTCTTGCCGACGATGATCTCGACCAGCGGCATCTTCTCGACGGGCGAGAAGAAATGCAGGCCGATGAAGTTCTTCGGCCGCACCGACGCCTCGGCGAGACCGGTGATCGGCAGCGTCGAGGTGTTGGAGGCGAAGATCGCGTCGGGGGCGAGCTCCGCTTCGGCCTTCTTCGTCGCCTCGGCCTTGACCTCGCGGTTCTCGAACACCGCCTCGACCACGAGCTGGCAGCCCTTGAGCGCTCCGAAGTCGGCCGTGGCCGTCACTTTGGCGAGCATCGCGTCGGCCTTGTCCTGGGCGAGACGGCCGCGCTTCACGAGCTTGCCGAGCTCGTCGGCGATATGCGCCTTGCCCTTGTCGGCCGAAGGCTGATCGCGGTCGACCAGCACGATCTCGAGGCCCGCCTGCACCGACACGGTGGCGATGCCCGCGCCCATCAGGCCGGCGCCCAAAATGCCGATCCTGCTGTATTCCTGCTTCGACACGTCCTTGGGCCGGCGGGCGAGCTTGTTCGCTTCCTGCAGGCCGAAGAACAGCGTGCGGATCATGCTCTTGGCGACGGGATCGCGCAGCAGCGACACGAAATAGCGCGTCTCGATGCGGAGCGCCGCGTCGAACGGAACCTGCAGGCCCTCGTAGACGCAGCTCATGATCGCCTTGGGCGCGGGATAGACGCCGTTGGTCTTGCCCGCGATCATGGCATTGCCGCCGATGAAGGTCTGCACGCCGACCGGGCTCCAGACCTGGCCGCCGGGGAAACCCGGCACCTTGAAGCCCTTGCGATCCCACGGCTGCACCGCGCGACCGTCGATCGGCTTGGCGCCCTTGCCGGCATATTCCGGCACGACCTGCTCCGAGGCCGGGGCCATCAACCATTCCTTGGCCTTGGCCAGGAGCTGGTCCGCCGGCACGACCTCGTGGATCAGGCCCATGCTCTTGGCTGTCTCGACCGGCAGGTCCTTGCCTTCGAGCAGGATCGGCGCGGCGTTCATGACGCCGATCAGGCGCGGAATGCGCTGCGTGCCGCCGCCGCCCGGCAGCAGGCCGATCTTCACCTCCGGCTGGCCGACCTTGGCTCTGGGGTTGGCGGCGGCGATGCGATGGTGACAGGCGAGGCAGATCTCGAAGCCGCCGCCCAGCGCCGTGCCGTTGATGGCCGCCACCATCGGCTTGCCGCCGGTTTCCTGGCGGCGGAACATCTTCTGGAGCTGGCCGAACTGGTCCATCAGCTTCGCCGCGTCGGACGTGTCGACGTTCAGGAGCATGTCCAGATCGGCGCCGGCGATGAAGTCGGCCTTGCCCGAGGCGAGGATGATGCCTTTCACCTTCTCGTCCTTCAGCGCCTTCTCCAGCGCCTCCGCATAGGCCGTCAGGGAGGCTTCGTTCAGCACGTTCATCGTGCGGCCCGGCATATCCCACGTGATGGTGGCGATGCCGTCGGTGTCGACGTTGTAGTCAATCATTGGTCGAATCCTTGTTGGTCGGGAAGCGGTCATCGTCTTCTGGACCGCGAGCCTCTGGCTCGCTCATGAGCGAGCGGGACGCTCGCGGTCCGAAAGAGCCCGATCAGACCCGCTCGATGATGGTGGCCGTGCCCATGCCGGCGCCGACGCAGAGCGTGGCGAGGCCGGTCGAGAGGTCGCGCCGTTCCATCTCGTCGAGCAGGGTCCCCAGGATCATGGCGCCGGTGGCCCCCAGCGGATGGCCCATGGCGATCGCGCCGCCGTTCACGTTGATCTTGTCGTGCGGCATCTTGAAGATCTGCAGGTAGCGCAGAACGACGGCGGCAAAGGCCTCGTTGAGCTCGAAGAGGTCGATGTCCTTCACCTCCATGCGCGCGCGCTTCAGGGCGCGCTCCGAGGCAGGCGCCGGGCCGGTCAGCATGATCGCGGGCTCCGAGCCGATCGAGGCGAAGGAGCGGATCCGGGCGCGCGGCTTCAGGCCGGCCTTCTGGCCGAACTTCTTCGTGCCGATCAGGATGGCGGCCGCACCGTCGACGATGCCGGACGAGTTGCCGGCGTGATGGACGTGGTTCACCTTCTCGATCTCGGGATAACGCTGCAGCGCCACGGCATCGAAGCCGGGCATGGCCTCGCCCTGCACCTTGAAGCTCGGCTCGAGCGCCGCCAGCGTCTGCATCGTCGTGTTGGGCCGCATCAGCTCGTCGTGGTTCAGGAGCTCGATTCCGTTCTGGTCCTTCACCGGCACGATCGACTTCTTGAAGTAGCCGCTGTCCCAGGCGTGCTTGGCGCGCTTCTGCGATTCGACGGCGTAGGCGTCGACGTCGTCGCGGCTCATGCCGTATTTGGTCGCGATCACGTCGGCCGAGATCCCCTGCGGCAGGAAGTACATCGGGATCGCCACCGCCGGATCGACCGGCCAGGCACCGCCGTCGGAACCCATCGGCACGCGGCTCATGCTCTCGACGCCCCCGCCGATCGCCGCCTGGCTCTGCCCAGACATCACCTGGGCCGCGGCCATGTTGGTGGCCTCGAGGCCCGAGGCGCAGAAGCGGTTGATCTGCACGCCGGGCACGGTCTCGTCGAAGCCGGCGCGCACCGCCGCGACGCGCGCGATGTCCGCCCCCTGCTCGCCGATCGGCATGACGCAGCCCAGCACGACGTCGTCGACCAGCTTCGTGTCGAGCTGGTTGCGGTCGCGAATCGCCTCGAGCGCGGTCGTGGCGAGGCGGATCGGCGTCACCTCGTGCAGCGAGCCGTCCTTGCGGCCCTTGCCGCGGGGGGTGCGGACGGCGTCGTAGATGTATGCATCGGTCATGGTGCTTCTCCTTGAATCCCTCTTTCTCCTCTCCCCCGATCGGGGGAGAGGGCGGGTGAGGGGGTGGCGTGCATCCCCTTCACCCCCCTCACCTAACCTCTCCCCCTAGCGGGGGAGAGGAATTCAAAGCGTCCTTCCGATCAGTTCCTTCATGATCTCGTTGGTGCCGCCGTAGATCTTCTGCACCCGGCTGTCGGCGTAGAGACGCGCGATCGGATATTCCCACATGTAGCCATAGCCGCCGAAGAACTGCAGGCACTGGTCCATCACCTCGCACTGCAGATCGGTGGTCCAGTACTTGGCCATGGCCGCTGTCGCAACATCGAGCTCGCCTTTGAGGTGCCGCGCCACGCAGTCGTCGACGAAGACGCGCGCGACATGGGCCTTGGTCTTGATCTCGGCGAGCTTGAAGCGCGTGTTCTGGAAATCGACGATCGGCTTGCCGAACGCCTTGCGTTCCTTCACGTAGGCGAGCGTGTGCTCCAGGGCCGCCTCGATGGCGGCGATCGCCTGGATGGCGATCACCAGCCGCTCCTGCGGCAATTGCTGCATGAGCTGGATGAAACCCATGCCCGGCCCGCCCAGCAGGTGATCGGCCGGCACGCGCACATTGTCGAAGAAGAGCTCCGACGTGTCCTGCGCCTTCATGCCGATCTTCTCGAGATTGCGGCCGCGCTTGAAGCCCGGGGTGTCGGTCTCGACCACGATCAGCGACGTGCCCTTGGCGCCGAGCTTGGGGTCGGTCTTGGCGACCACGATCACGAGATCGGCGAGCTGGCCGTTGCTGATGAAGGTCTTGGAGCCGTTGATGACCCAATGGTTGCCGTCCATCACGGCGCTGGTCTTGACCGACTGCAGGTCGGAGCCGGTCCCGGGCTCGGTCATGGCGATCGCCGTCACCAGATCGCCGGAGCAGGCCTTGGGAATCCATTTCTTCTTCTGCTCCTCGGTGCCGTAGTGGAGCAGGTAGGGAACGACGATGTCGTTGTGCAGCGAGAAGGCGGGTCCCGAGGCGATCGCCCGCCCCTGCTCCTCGATCAGGATGGCGCTGTAGAGGAAATCCGCGCCGGCGCCGCCATACTCTTCGGGCATTGTCATGCCGAGCAAGCCTTGAGCACCCGCCTTGCGCCACAGCTCGCGCGGCACCATGCCCTCCTCCTCCCACTTCATGTGGAAGGGCGTCACTTCCTTCTCGAAGAACCGCCGGCAGGTCTCGCGGAAAAGCTGATGTTCGGGGGTGTAATGCGCAGCCAGTGCCGTCACGAGCAGTTCCCTCTTCTCGGTTGTCAGATGTCCGTCTTGCCGGGACTCTGGGCTTCCGGCGCCGGGGGCGCCAGTGAAGCTTAGGTAGTTTACGTTTACGTAAAGGTCAACGTCATGATGCCGGCACGCGACGACGTGACAGGACTCGTCGACTGGATCCTGGCCGAAGGCTGCAACAGCGACGATCTGGGAGCCATCCTTGCAGGCACGGCCGAGCGGCTCGTTGCCCGAGGTATTCCGCTTTGCCGGGCGACCTTGAGCATGCCGACCATCGATCCCACGACGGCGGTGATCCATTTCCGATGGCTGCGCGATGAGGGTTTGACCCGTGCCGCGCTGGGCGTCGTCGACAGCTACGGCGGCCCCTTCCAGCGCAGCCCGATCCGATACCTGATCGACCAGGACGTTCCCCGGGCGCGGTGGAAGCTCGAAGATCCGGAAGTGCTGCGGCAGTTCGAGCTGTTCGCCGACTTGCGCGCGCAAGGCATGACTGAATACGCCCTCCGCCTGGTGCCTTTCAGCGAGCGCCGCACCGCGCTGCAGGGCATGGTGCTTTCGCTGGCGAGCGATCGTCCGGCCGGCTTTGCCGAAGCCGAGATCGACATCGTTGACCGCATCTTGCCAGCGTTGGGCCTTGCCGCCTACCGCGTCGGCCTGTCGAAAGTCGCCGCCGAAACGCTGGGCGCCTATCTCGGCCCGCAGACCGGCGCCCGCGTGCTGCAGGGCGTGATCCGGCGTGGCGACAGCCAGGTTATTTCGGCGGCCCTTCTGCTCGCCGATCTGCGGGGCTTCAGCGCCCTCGCCGACCGCGCCGCGGCGAAGGAAGTCGTCGGCTGGCTCAACCAGCACCTCGAATGCATCGGCGACGCCGTCATCGAGCATGGCGGCGAGATTTTGAAATTCCTGGGCGACGGCCTGCTTGCCATCTTCCCCTCGCAGACCGTCGGTGCCGAGCAGGCCTGCCGCGCGGTGCTCGCCGCCGCGGTTGACGCACGCCGCCGCAACGCCGCCCTCAATGCCCGTCGCAGCGTCGAGAACGAACCTACGCTCGATCTCAGCATCGCCCTCCATTTCGGCGACGTCGTCTACGGCAACATCGGCACCGCCCGCCGTCTCGACTTCACCGTAATCGGCCCCGCCGTCAACGAGGTGAGCCGCATGGAAACCCTCGGCAAGGCGCTCGGACACGACCTCCTGCTGTCGCAGAGCATCGCCGACCACTGCGGCCGCCCGGTCCTCAGCCTCGGCGCCCACGAACTACGCGGCATCGCCGGCAGGCGCGGGATGTACACGGTGGGCTAAGATCCGCTTCTCAAGCCTGCGGCCGGAAGCTCAACCGCAGGCCGAGGGCGCGGGCGATCTTGACGATGGTCGCGAAGCTCGGATTGCCCTCCTCGGACAGAGCCTTATAGAGCCCCTCGCGCGTGAGCCCGGTATCGCGCGCAAGTTGGCTCATGCTGCGGGCGCGGGCAACGATGCCCAGTGCGTGGGTGACATAGGCGGGATCGTCACCGCTTTCCTCCATGACGACGTCCAGGAAGGCCGCGATGTCCTCCTCGTCCTTGAGGTGGTCGGCGGCATCGTAGCGGCTGAAGAGCTTTGCCTTCTTCGCCTTCGCCATTCAGTCCCTCCATTGTGCGGCGAGCAGCTTCGCCCGCTCGATGTCGCGGCTCTGCGAACCCTTGTCGCCGCCGCACAGCAGGACGATCAGCAAGGGACCGCGTTCCAGAAAATAGACCCGGGTAACCCGGGCCATGGTGAATCCTCATCTCGGACAGCCCACCTCCGATCGACTTCACATCGCCGCGATGGCCCATCGCCATACGCTCGATCCGATCGAGGATGCGGGCCTTCGCTCGACGATCCCGCAGCCGATCCAGCCAGTTGCCGAAAGCGGTGGTCTTGACGAGTTCGGCCATATGCCACTATGGCTTACGGCCTGCATCTGTAAACCGCAGTTTACAACTGGGTCTGCTCAGCCTTATCAATCATGCTCGGCAGCGCGACCGTTCGGTCGCTGGTGTCCGGGGTGGTCGCTGAACGAACCTCCAGGCCCAAGCTCAATCCTCGCATATGCACACAAGGATCATGCAGGGCCAGTAGCGTTGGCTTGCACGATTGAGCCCGATTCATCCGACCACGTTCTTCAGGAATTGCTTGGTCCAGTCTTCTTCAGGAAGCTGGCCGATGCCCGCTCTCTCGGCGGTGAGCCGACCGTGGTGCTTTTCTATAAGGACGACACGGTTGTCATTCGCTCTACCGATCTAAAAAAAAGGAACTGCGTTTTTCCGTTGCGAGAACTGCGTGTGCGGACGGTATGCCTGTGCTTCTGGTCAAAGGGCGAACAGTCGATATCGAGGCACAAGGTGACGCAGCGAGCAAATAGCATCAAGAATCGCTACTCCGGCGTCGTCGCGCTGAGGCCGAGCAGGGCGCGGCGACGCAGCCACTGGCTGGGGCGGTAGCGGTCGTCGCCGGTGATGGCCTGGATCTGGACCAGCGTCTCGTGGCAGTTCCTGACTCCCAGCCAGTCGGCGAGCGCCAGCGGGCCGCGCGGATAGTTGAGGCCAAGCGTCATGGCGGTGTCGACGTCGGCCGCCGAGGCGATGCCGATCATCGCCATCTCGCAGCCGAGATTGGCGATCATCGCGCACATGCGCTGGGCGATGAAGCCCGGCGAATCCTTGATCAGCGTCACCTTGGCGCCGGAGCGGGTCAGGATCGCGGCCGCCGCGTCGCGCACCAGATCGTCGG
This sequence comes from Enhydrobacter sp., assembly GCF_030246845.1. Classification (NCBI taxonomy): domain Bacteria; kingdom Pseudomonadati; phylum Pseudomonadota; class Alphaproteobacteria; order Hyphomicrobiales; genus Enhydrobacter; species Enhydrobacter sp. The sequence continues at coordinate 4,492,212 of NZ_CP126889.1, read as the reverse complement.
CGCCGGGCGCGGTCATGATGGTCAGGCGCCGGGCGATGTCGCCGGTCAGATCGACCGCCACGGTGCGACGGCGGTCGAGGCCGCGCTCGGCGACGACCGTCGTGCAATCCTTGCCGACGGGCGCCACCAGGATCGGGCTGCGGCCGTCGTCCACGGCCAGCGGCTTTGCGCCCGAGGACACGACGAGGCTGACGAGCTTCTCGTTGTGGCTGTCCATCACCACCACGCTCGTCGCCGGCACGACCGACGGCACATGGTCGGCGCCCGGATCGACCTTCGCGCCCTTGGCATCGTAGTCGTACCAGCCCGCGCCGGTCTTGCGCCCGAATTTGCCGGCCGCATAAAGGCTCTCGTGATAGGGGCTCGGCGTCATGCGCCGGTCGTGGAAGAAGCCCTCGTAGATGATGTTGCGCGCCGGAAAGTTGACGTCGATGCCGGTCAGGTCCATCAGCTCGAACGGCCCCATGCGGAAGCCGCAGGTGTCGCGCATGACGGCGTCGATCTGGCTCACCGTCGCGCGACCCTCCTGGTGGATACGCAGCCCCTCGGTGCCGATCGCCGTGCCGCCGAGATTGACCAGGAAGCCCGGCGTGTCGCCCACCACGACTGGCACGCGGGTCTGGCGCTTGCCGAGCGCCACCATAGCGTCGACCACCCACGGCGCGGTATCGGCGGTACGGATCACCTCGACCAGCTTCATGAGCGGCACGGGATTGAAATAGTGCATGCCGCAGACACGCTCGCGGTGTTTCAGGGAACGCGCAATCGAGGCGATGCGGATCGACGAGGTGTTGGAGGCGAGGATGGTCTCCGGCGCCACCACGGCTTCGAGCTCGCCGAACAGCTTGCGCTTGACGTCGAGATTCTCGAACACCACCTCGACGACGACGTGACAGCCCTCGAGGTCCTCGAGCTTGTCCGCGACGGCGAGGTTGCCCTCTGCACTAGCGACATCGGCATCCGTGAGCCGTCCCTTGGCGGCCAGCCCCTTGAGAATGTCGACGATGCCCGCCCTGGCCTTGGCCGCGCCGCCTTCGGCGGCGTCGAACAGGACCGCCTTGATGCCGCCCTGCGCCGTCACCTGCGCGATCCCGCGTCCCATCGCGCCGGTGCCCACGATGCCGACGGCGAGATCCCGGCGGTTGATGTCGAGAGTCATACGCTCGTTCCTTCTTCTTCACTCGCTCGAGCTCTTTTGGACCGCGAGCCTCCGGCTCGCTCATGAGAGGCGCGCAAGATGCGCGCGGTCCGGACGATCATCCCTTCGCCGCATAGCCGGCGGCCTTCAGGCCGTCCTTGATCTCCTCCAGTACGACCGGGTCCTCTATGGTGGCCGGCATGGTCCACGGCTGGTTGTCGGCCATCTTCTGGATGGTGCCGCGCAGGATCTTGCCCGAGCGCGTCTTGGGCAGGCGCTGCACGACCAGGGCGCTCTTGAAGAAGGCGACCGGACCGATGCGGTCTCGCACCATCTGCACGATCTCGTTCGCGATCTCCCGGTCCGGCCGGTCGACGCCGGCCTTCAGCACCACGAAGCCCAGCGGCACCTGTCCCTTGAGCTCGTCGGCGACGCCGATCACCGCGCATTCGGCGACGTCGTCGTGCGCACCCAGCACCTCCTCGATCTGGCCGGTCGACAGCCGGTGGCCGGCGACGTTGATCACGTCGTCGACGCGCGTCATCACCGAGACGTAGCCGTCCTCGTCGATGAAGCCCGCATCGCCGGTCTTGTAGTAGCCCGGGAACTCGGTGAGATAGCCCTGCTTGTAGCGTTCGTCGGCGTTCCACAGCGTCGGAAACGTACCCGGCGGCAGCGGCAGCCTGGCGGCGATCGCGCCCACCTGGCCGCGCTTCATGGGATGGCCGTTCTCGTCCAGCACCTCGAGATGCCAGCCGGGGGCCGGCACCGAGCACGATCCCGGCTTGATCGGCATCGGATCGAGCCCGACGAAGTTGCCGCAGATCACCCAGCCGGTCTCGGTCTGCCACCAGTGATCGACCACCGGCACGCCGAGCAGCCGTTGCGCCCATTCGATGGTCGGCGGATCGCCGCGCTCGCCGGCGAGGAAGAGCGTGCGGAACTTCGAGAGGTCGTACTTCTTGAGGAGCTTGCCCTCGGGATCCTCGCGCTTGATGGCGCGGAAGGCAGTCGGGGCGGTGAACAGCGCCACCGCCTTGTGCTCGGAGATCACGCGCCAGAAGGCACCGGCATCGGGCGTGCCGACCGGCTTGCCTTCATAGAGGATCGAGGTCGAGCCGTAGATCAGCGGGCCGTAGACAATGTAGCTGTGGCCGACGACCCAGCCCACGTCCGAGGCGCACCACCACACCTCCCCCGGCTCGACACCGTAGAGGTTCTTCATCGACCAGTAGAGCGCCACGCAGTAACCGCCGGTATCGCGCACCACGCCCTTGGGGAAGCCGGTCGTTCCGGATGTGTAGAGGATGTAGAGCGGATCGGTGGCCCTCACCGGCACGCAGCCGTGCGGCGCGGCGGCGGCAACCGTTTCCGTCCAGTCGAGGTCGCGGCCCTTCACCAGCGTCGCCGGTCCCTGCGGCCGCTGGAAGACGATGACCTTCGACACTTTGTGCCTCGCCTGCTCGATCGCTTCGTCGAGCATGGGCTTGTAGGCGACGATACGCGCCGGCTCGACGCCGCAGGAGGCCGTGAGCACGAGCTTGGGCTGGCAATCGTCGATGCGGCTGGCCAGCTCCTTGGCGGCGAAGCCGCCGAACACCACGGAATGCACCGCACCCAGCCGGGCGCAGGCGAGCATCGCCATCACCGCCTCGGGAATCATCGGCATGTAGATGATCACACGATCGCCCTTGCCGACACCCTGTGCGGCGATGGCGCCGGCGAGCCGGGCCACGTGATCGCGCAGCTCCAGGTAGGTGAAGCTCCTCTTGGTGTCGGTGACCGGGGAATCGTAGATCAGCGCCGTCTGGTCGGCGCGGCCGTTCTCGACATGACGGTCGAGCGCATTGTGGCAGGCATTGAGCTCACCGCCCACGTACCAGCCATAGAACGGCGCCCGCGACGAATCGAGCACCTTGTCCCAGCGCTTGGTCCAGTCGATCGTCTCCGCCTGCTCGGCCCAGAAACCTTCCGGATCCTTCAGCGAGCGCGCATGCACCGCGCGATACCTGTCGCCGCTGGCCATGATCATTTCCTCCTGTCCCGCCAGTACATTAGTTGGGGGGAGTTGCTGGCGGAACTCCCATCGGGCGCGTCGTTTTTGCAAGCGGTACGCATCGTCGCCGGCCTTCCCGTCTTGCGCCTTGACATATTTCTTCCTCAAGTGAAATATTTCTTAAATCGTAAACGAGCTGCATATGAACGACTTCCGCCGCCCGACCTTGACATCGGGCGTCTACTACAGGGACCCGTGGGCGGCGCTCGACTGGTTGGAGAAAGCTTTCGGCTTCGAGCGGAGCCTGCTGGTCACCGACAAGGATGGCAATGTGGGTCACGCCGAGATGCGATTCGGCGACGGTCTGATCTATGTCGGGTCGCAGTGGTGCGATTCGGTCGCCAGCCCCGCCGTGCTGGGCGGCAAGAACACCCAGTCGGTCCATGTCCAGCTCAACGAAGGCATCGACGCCCACTGCGCCCGGGCACGCGCCGTCGGCGCAGAGATCGTCCAGGAACCGACGGACCAATTCTACGGCGATAGAACATACCGCGCACGCGATCCCGAGGGGCACCTGTGGACGTTCGGCCAGACGGTGCGCCGCGTGTCGCGGGAGGAAATGGAGCGGGTGACGGGATTCAAGGTCGAAGGCACGATTTGAGCGCCGCGTCCGACTTGGACCGGACGTTGGCCGCGCTCGCCGATCCGCATCGGCGGCGGGTGATCGAGCTCCTGCGCGACCGCCCGCGACGCGCCGGTGAGCTTGCGGCGGGAGTCGGGCTCAACCCCTCCGCCCTCAGTCGGCACCTCCGCACCTTGAAGGCGGGCGGATTGATCGAGGAGGCACATCCCGAATTCGATGCCCGGATCCGCATCTACACCCTGAAGCCCGGCCCCATGGCGACCCTGAAAGCCTGGCTGGAACAGACCGAGCGGGTCTGGACCGAGCAGCTCCCCGCTTTCGAGGCGCATCTCGAACGCGGGCGATGACGTCGCGCATCCTCGTCTCCTTGCGTGTCGCGGCCGGACCGCAGCGCGCCTTCAACGTGTTCGTGCGGGAGATCGGTCTCTGGTGGCGTTCGAATCCGCTGTTCCAGAGCCTGCTGGGATCCTACAGCGCCCATCTGTCGTAATCGCTGACCGTATCGGGCACGATTGGCGAACGACGTGCGTTGTGTGAAAGTGCGGGCCGTCATTCCGGGACGGGAAGCGAGCATGGCGAAGGGAAAAGGCAGGAGCACCGGCAAGAGCAAGGCGAAGCGGCCGACGAAGCGGAAGACCGCCAAGACGAAGAAGCCGGCCGCGAAGGCCGCGCGCGGTACGACGAAGATCACGCCGAAGGCTGCGCCGGCGCCCAAGCCCATCGTGCTGCGCCGGCCGGTGAAGAACCGGGCCGCGGTCGCCCGCCTGCCGACGTCGCGCCCGGCGCCGCACAAGGCCCACCTGCTCAGCGCCAATATCTACGAGCGCGACCTCGACAAGACGCCGGCCAACCATGCGCCACTCACGCCGCTGCAGTTCCTGGAGCGCAGCGCCTCGGTCTATCCCGATCATCTCGCGCTGGTGCACGGGCCACGCCGCCAGACCTGGGCCGAGACCTACGCGCGCTGCCGCCGGCTCGCCTCGGCGCTGGAGAAGGTGGGCATCGGCGTCGGCGACACGGTGACCATCATGGCACCCAACATCCCCGAGATGTACGAGGCGCATTTCGGCGTGCCGATGACCGGCGCGGTGTTGAACTCGCTCAACACCCGGCTCGACGCGGCGATGATCGCCTTCATCCTCGACCACAGCGAGACCAAGGTGCTGCTGGTCGACCGCGAGTACCATCGCGTGATGACCGAGGCGCTGGGCATCGCCAAGGCGCAGCCGCTGGTGGTCGATATCGACGACCCTCAATGCGATGACGGCGCCCAGATCGGCGACACCACCTACGAGGAATTCATCGCCACGGGCGATCCCGACGATGCCTGGGACTATCCCGGCGACGAATGGAACGCGATTTCGCTCAACTACACCTCCGGCACCACCGGCAACCCCAAGGGAGTCGTCTACCACCACCGCGGCGCCGCCCTTTCGGCTTACGGCAATGCCACGCAATGGGCGATGGGGCTGCACCCCGTCTATCTCTGGACGCTGCCGATGTTCCACTGCAACGGCTGGTGCTTCCCCTGGACGCTGGCGCTCGTGACCGGAACGTCGGTCTGCATGCGCCGCGCGTCGGCCAGGACGATCTTCGATGCGCTGGCCGACCACGACGTGACGCATCTCTGCGGTGCGCCGATCATCATGCAGTTCATCATCGGCGCCAGCCCGGAGGAGCGCCGGCCGCTCGCACGCCGCGTCGAGTTCATGACGGCGGCCGCGCCACCGCCGGCCGCCGTGCTGGAGGCGCTGGAGAAGGAGAATTTCCGCGTCACGCACGTCTATGGCCTGACCGAGGTCTACGGCCCGGCGACCATATGCTCCTGGCATGGCGAGTGGGATGCGCTCGATCCCGGTGAGCGCGCCCGGCTCAAGGCTCGCCAGGGCGTCCGCTATGCCGCGGAGGACGCCGTCACGGTGATGGATCCCAGGACAATGACGGAAGTGCCGCGTGACGGGCAGACCATGGGCGAGGTCATGTTCCGCGGCAACCTCGTCATGAAGGGCTATCTGAAGAATCCCAAGGCCACGCGAGAGGCCTTCGAGGGCGGCTGGTTCCATTCCGGCGATCTCGGCGTGCTGCACGAGGACGGCTACCTCGAGCTGCGCGACCGCTCCAAGGACATCATCATTTCGGGCGGCGAGAACATCTCGACGATCGAGGTCGAGGGGGTGATCATCAAGCATCCTGCCGTCGCCAACGTCGCGGTGGTGGCCAAACCCGACGACAAGTGGGGCGAGACGCCCTGCGCATTCGTCGTGCTGAAACCGGGGGCGTCCGTCACGACCGACGAGATCCTCGCCCACTGCCGCGCCCATCTCGCGCACTACAAGTGTCCGCGCCACGTGGTGTTTCGCGACCTGCCCATGACCTCGACCGGCAAGGTGCAGAAGTTCGTGCTGCGCGACTGGGCAAAGGCGGTCTGACACCGGGCCGCACCATCGCCCCGCCACAATCGGCCGGTTAAGCTTGCCGCTCCATGCCCGGCGAGAGTACGCTTATCGTCACCACGCGCAGCGGCGTGCGGCCCTTGGGCGTGCGCGGCGAGCCGCTCCACAACTCGGCCATCCAGCTCGGCCGTATCGTCCGCCGGCGGCTGGGCAACGAGATCGCCGATCTCCTGGCCGAGCCGCAGCTCCATGCCGACGGCAAAGGCATCGACTGGTACGCGAACTGGGCCGGCGAAGTCCGCAATGTCGCCGACCTCGATCCCAAGGAACGCGGCGAGATCCTGTCGCAGGTCGATCGCGGCCTGATCGCCATCGACCGGCTCGGGCAGAGCCTGGCGGGCGCCGGCAGCGGCGAGGACACCGGCGCGGTTGGGCGGTCGCTGCGGCTTGCCGCGCGCCGGCCGGCCGAATCCTTTGTCTTTCTCGTGGGCGGCCGACCGGTCGTGGTGTGCTGGGGCTACGAGAAGGAGGCGGCGAGCAGCCTTTTGCCGCCGTCCCTCGCGAGACCCGCCGCCACGCGACGCTCCGTGCTCGATCCGCCGAAGCCCTTGCCGGTGGCGGCGCCGATCGTCGGACCAACCCCGATTCCCTGGTTTCGCACCATGCTGCTGGCCTTGCCGCTTCTCGCACTGCTGCTCGTCGGCGTCTGGATGCTGCGCGACCTGCTGCCGGCCACGCCCGCCCTTGCCCTCGCCACCCGGGAACCGCCCGCGGCATCGCCGCCCCCGGCCGCTCCGGCCGACCCGCGGCCGATCCTGAAGGCCTCGCTGTCGCACGAACAGGCGCGCGCCAAGGCCCTGCAGATCGAGATGTCGACCATCGAGGGCGAGCTCAAGAAGCGGATCGCCGACTGCAAGCCGCCCGCGCCGCCGGCACCCCCCAGGCCGCCGAGCCAGGCCGCAATCGCGCCGCCCGCCAAGCCGGTGCCGCCGCCGCGCGCACCGTCGGACAATCGTCTGCGCCTGCCGACCGGCCCGACGCGGGACTATTCCTTCCTCGAGGGCTGCTGGCGCAGCGATCCCTTCCGCCACGAGCGCATGCAGCTCGAACCGGGCGTCTCTTCTTATTGCTTCGATGCGAACGGCTATGGCCAGCTCGAATGGCGGCGCGGTCGCGTCGCCTGCCGAACCGCCGCCCAGGCGCGGTTCGACGGCCAGACACTTCGGCTGCACGATCGCGACACGACCTGTAACGACGGTTCGCACTGGTTTGCAGACCAGCTCGTCTGCCGTCGCGGCGCCGACAACGTTGCGCAATGCAGCGGCTACTCGCGCGGCACGTTCGGTCCGACCACCTGGACCGTGAACCTGCACAAGCTGCGGTGACCGCCGCTCGGCGCGGCTTTGCTCGATAGGGAAGGGAGGGCTAGTGGGATTTCTCTGAGATCAGTCGGGTAATCTCGTCCTTGATCTGCAATTTTCGCTTCTTGAGGCTGCAAATCGCCTCGTCATCGGGGTGCGGACGGGCATTCTCTTCATCGATCGCATGCTCCAGCATCGCATGCTTGGCCTTCAGCGCTTCGATATGGTCTACGGCGCTCATAGACACCTCCGAGCTGGTTACGGACCTCAAAACTCTGCCTCTGTCCGACGCCCGAGTCACGGCAAATCGGCCGCTGTCGTGCGGCTGTGCAAAATTCAGATAGGATGGTCAGCATGACTGACACGTCGCCTCGCCTGATCGTCGGCATTTCTGGCGCTTCCGGTGTCATTTATGGGGTCCGGTTGCTCGAGGCGCTGAAGGCGTTGCCCGTGGAAACTCACCTCGTCATGACGCGCACCGCCGAGCTCACGCTCGCACACGAGACCGACCTGAAGGTGAGCGACGTGCGGCGGCTCGCGGATGTGGCATACAAGATCGACGATCTTGCCGCAGCGATTTCGAGTGGGTCATACCGGACCATGGGAATGATCGTGGCGCCCTGCTCCATGCGCAGCTTGAGCGAGATCGCCCACGGCATCACCAGCAACCTGCTGACACGAGCCGCCGACGTCGTGCTCAAGGAACGCCGCAAATTGGTCGTGGTTGCCCGCGAAACGCCGCTTCACGCGATTCATCTGCGCAACATGACGACGCTCGCCGAGATGGGCGCCATCGTCGCGCCGCCGGTGCCCGCCTTCTACAACCGGCCGAAGACAATCGACGACATCATCGACCACACGGTCGGCCGCATCCTCGACCTGTTCGATCTCGACACCGGCAAGGTCAGGCGCTGGCACTAAGAGCCGATGGGAGCGCCTGCAGCCCGAAGACCGACGGCGGTCGCGATCTCGTCGCGCGTCGCCTCGGGAAAGGTCGCCGCGACGAGCGCCGCCACCGCCCGGCGATCCTTATCGTCGGGCGTCACGCCGAGACAGAGGGCGTAGATTCCCAGATTTCCCACCGCCGACCGCAGGCGCTTCTCCAGGGGACGATCCCGGTCGGCAGGCGGCGCATGGAGGCTCGCAAGCTTGAGCTGCTCGGCATGCTCGGCGGCGAGTTCGGCATCGGCCACGCGCCGCCGCGTTGCATCGACGGTTTCGGGCAACGCCGCGGTCCAGGCCTGATCCTTCAGCAGCTTTCGCACCTCGCGCAGCGGCCGCACGATGGCCGCCTGCCAAGCATCGCTTGCCCTGAGGATGGTACGCAGCCGCTCGGCCGTCAGGGTCGGCCGCCCGGAAGCGCCCAGCCAGCAGCAGAACAGCAAGATGTTGACGTCGCAGCCGCGACGCTCCTGCAGGTCGAGGCAAGCTTCGGCGACGCCGTCGCCGCCATAGAGCTCGAGCGAGAAGTTCCAGAAGGGGTGAGGCAGAAAATCCGGCATTGGAGGTAGGGTTATGCTTCCCTTTGGGCGGCCGAAGGGGTACACGGCGCGCATCCGTGTGGCTAGTCCACGAGGACGAGTGCGCCAGGCATGAACGACGACAGGCCTTCGGAACCGCAGGACACAGAGGCGCTCAGGGCCAAGCTGGCAGCGCTGAAGAGCGAGCATCGCGACCTCGACGAGGTGATCGACCGGCTGATCGAGAAGGCGCCCTTCGACCAGCTCCAGCTCCAGCGGCTGAAGAAGCGCAAGCTCGGCCTCAAGGACCAGATTCTGAAGTTGGAAAGCCAGCTCATTCCCGACATCATCGCCTGAAGACGCCCCCGAACGCCAAATGGCCAAATCTTCCGCCAAACGCCGTCCCCTGGTCGGCCTGATCATGGGCAGCCAGTCGGATTGGGCCACCATGCGGCATGCCGCCGACACGCTCGAAGCCCTGGGCGTCCCCTGCGACGCCCGCATCGTCTCCGCCCATCGCACGCCGCGCCGTCTCTTCGCCTACGCCGCCGAGGCCAAGGATCGGGGTCTCAAGGTGATCATCGCGGGCGCAGGCGGCGCGGCCCATCTTCCCGGCATGACCGCCTCGATGACCCCCTTGCCGGTGCTGGGCGTGCCAGTCGAAAGCGCGGCGCTCAAGGGCATGGATAGCCTTCTTTCCATTGTCCAGATGCCGGCCGGCATTCCGGTTGGCACGCTCGCCATCGGCAAGTCGGGCGCCATCAATGCGGCGATCCTGGCGGCGTCCATCATCGGTCTTGGCGACGCCAAGATTATGGCCGCCGTCGAGCGCTGGCGCGCCCGGCAGACCGGTACGGTTGCCGAGAAGCCGGCGGACGAGACGTCGAAACAGCACTGACATGAGAGATTCTGGGGAGAGCAGACCGGGCTCGGAGGCCCATGGTTCGATGGCGACCAAAGCCCTGCCGCCCGGATCGACCATCGGCATCCTGGGGGGCGGCCAGTTGGGCCGGATGACGGCCATGGCGGCGGCCCGACTCGGCTATCGGTCGGTCGTTTACTCCCCGGAAGCCCATTCGATCGCCGGCGACGTGGCCACCGCTCACATTTCGGGCGCCTATGACGATGCGACCGCCCTCGCCCGCTTTGCGGACGCGGTCGACGTCGTCACCTACGAGTTCGAGAACGTGCCCGAAGCGACTGTCGCCGAGTGCGCACGTCGGAGGCCGGTCCGCCCGGGGATCAAGCCCATCCATTTCGCCCAGCATCGGCTGCGCGAGAAGGAGTTCTTTCGGAAATCGGGGCTTGGAACGGCCGACTACCAACAGATCGCGGGCGAAGGCGATATCGCCCGCGCTACCGCCCTCCCCGGCATCCTCAAGACCTCGACCGAAGGCTACGACGGCAAGGGCCAGATCCGCGTTCATAGCCGCGAGGATCTGTTCGCGGCCTGGGACAAGCTCGGCCGGCGGGAATGCATCCTCGAAGCATTGGTCGATTTCGAGTGCGAGATTTCCGCCATCGTCGCCCGCGGCCTCGACGGCGAGGCGCGCTGCTTCCCGATCGGCCGCAACGAGCATCGAGACGGCATCCTGCGCGCGACCGCGGTCCCCTCGGGCCTCCCATCCGCGGTCGAAGAGCAGGCAAAGGACTATGGCCTGAGGCTGGCCGAAAGCCTCGACCTGGTGGGCCTGGTCGCGCTCGAAATGTTCGTGACCAGGGACGGACGCGTGCTTGCCAACGAGATGGCGCCGCGGCCGCACAATTCCGGTCACTGGACGATCGATGCCTGCGCCACCAGCCAGTTCGAGCAGCTCGTGCGGACGGTCTGCGGCTTGCCGCTGGGCGCCGTCGACCTTCTCGCGTCCTCGCGCATGATCAACCTGATCGGCGACGAGGCCAACGACTGGGCGCGCTACCTCGCCGAGCCGACGGCGCGGCTGCATCTCTACGGCAAGGGCAAGGCCCGCCCCGGCCGCAAGATGGGCCACGTAACCTATGTTATGCCGAGAAAGTGATCCCTACCGGCGGGCGACGGTCCGGACCCGATCGCCTGGTCGCCACGAACGGGCGCGCGCCTTCAGCTTTTCGATCTGCATCACGTTGTCGATCCGCCGCTCGAGGAAGTCCCAGGTGGCCTCGCTGCCGGGCGAGCGGTCGTTCAGCCAGTAGAGCAGGGTCGAGGAATAGACGGCCGCCAGGGTCACCCGCTTGGTGTAGAAGTTGAAGTCGGTGCTGGTGTCGCCGGCGGCGTACCACATGGCGTCGATCGTGCGGTAGAGCAGCCGCAGCGCCAACGGTCCATTGAAGGGAAGCGCCAGCAGCGCCAGCGCGCGCCGCGCGGCCTCGCGGTTGCCGACATGGCGCTCGAGCCGGATACGGACGGCCTCGCGGATACGGTCGCGGATCTTGAGGTCGAGCACCCCTTCCGTCTCCAGATCCGCGACCATGCGCCGGTCCGCCCGCTCGCTCACATAGGCCAGCACGTCGAGCGGACCGCCCGGGAACAGGCGTTCCGCCTCGCCCGCCGGCAGGTCGAGCATCCGGGTGGCCGCCCGGATCGAGGTCCAACTCCAGCCGTCGAAGGCCGCCTCGTTGCCGACCGCATCCGCCAGCCGGTCACGGAGCGCGGTATCGGGGTCGTCCGGAGGGGATTTCGCCTCGCTCATGGGGCGAATATAGGCCTGCCGGCGGGGCTTCCCAAGGCCGGCCGCGTGTGATACCTACCCGCCCTCCCGAATTTCCCGGGCCCTGAAACTTGTCCGGGCCCTCGAACTTGAAAGGAAGCGATCGCAGTGCAGGTTCTCGTCCGCGAAAATAACGTCGATCAGGCGCTCCGCGTCCTGAAAAAGAAGATGCAACGCGAAGGCATCTTCCGCGAGATGAAGCTCCGCCGCAACTACGAGAAGCCCTCCGAGCGCCGCGCCCGCGAGCGTGCCGAAGCGATCCGCCGCACCCGCAAGCTGATGCGCAAGCGCATGGAGCGCGAGGGCTACTAGCCCGTTCCTTCACGTGGAGATCGAAGACGAACCCCCGGCATGACCGGGGGTTTTGCTCGATGGAGATCAGTTCAGGCCGTAGAGCCGCGCGACGTTGTCGTGGACGATCTTCTTCTGCACGCCTTCGCTGAAGCCGGCGAGATTCTTGGCCAGAGTCTCGCGCGAGTTCGGCCAGATGCAATCGGGGTGCGGGTAGTCGGCGCCCCAGATGATATTGTCCTCGCCGATCAGCGGCACGATCGGCTCGAGATATTTGTCCTGCTGGTAAGTGACGTAGCCCTGGCGGCGAAAATAGTCGCTGGGCTTCATCCTGAAGCCGAGACTGCGCGCACGGTCATTGTACTCGGTGTCGAGGCGGTCGAACACGTAGGGCAGCCACGTCACGCCCGATTCGCCCAGCACGAAGTTGAAGTCGGGATACTGCTCGCAAGCGCCCGACGCCAGCAGCGACACCAGCACCTCCATCGTATCGAGCTGGAACAGCGCCGAGCGCACGAGCCGCCACTGGATCGCGAGCTGCTTCTCCATCTCCGGCGTATCCGGTGCACGCAGCGCCTTGAAGCCAGTCGAGTGGAAGGAGATCGGGAAGCGGCATTCGGCCGCCGCCTCCCACAGCACGTACCAGTCGCGATGGTAGAGCGGCAGGCTCATGCGCTTGAAGGCGAGGTCGCCGCCCTTGAGTCCCATTCGCGCGCAGCGTCGCACCTCGGCGGCCGCGGTCGCCGGATCGGTGTTGGGAATGATGGCGAGCGGGAACACGCGGTTCGGATCAGACCGTCGGGCGAAGTCGGCCGCCCAGTCGTTGTAGCGGGCGTCGACCCAGGCGCGCAGCTCGGCCTCCTCGATCAGATCGTTCACCATCAGGCAGCCGTAGATGATCTCCTTGTCGAGCCCGTCGCGATCGAGATCGGCCAGGCGCAGTTCCGGCGTGGTCGGCCGTGGCCGGGCGCCGGGGTAGCTGTCCCACTCGAACCCCGCCTCTTTCATCTCGTCGATATGGCCGAACGAGCCCTTTGTGTACGGCAGGAAGCCCGGCCCGACGCCGTTCCACATGCCGCGGTCCTTGTCGTCGACGAACCAGTGCTGCCCGTCGTTGCGCTCCTCGACGCGCGGCGCATTCTTCTTCCATCTGGCCGGCGCCTGTGACGACCAGAGATCGGGCGGGCAATAGGTAAGGTCGATGTGATTGTCGCCGGAAATGAGGTTGTGGTGCATGACGCAAGTCCTCCCCCGCCGGACGATCCGGTCGCCCGATATGGTACGGCGGCCCTTTGCGCTCCCCAAGCCCGGACTCGTGCAGAGTCCGCGCAACGAACCGGGAAAAAGCCGGCAGACGCGCCGGCAACGGCCGTCGTCGGCGCGACGTTCTCCTGTTGTCGGCATTTTCGAAGGAGAAGCCCGATGACGAAGATCTCGCTGATGACAGCCTGTGCGATCGTCCTGTCCAGCTCGGCGGTCCTGGCCCAGGGCAACTGGATGCCGTCCGGCCCCAACAGCGGTCCGGGAGGCGCCAGCGGCGCCGCCCCGACCCGCGATGTCGGCACCCAGCCCTCGGTCGGCAACACGCCGAGCGACGCCACGACATCGAGCACCATGATGCAGCAGAGGACCAAGGAGATGAACGCCGGCCAGACGGCCGCCGGCAATCGCTATTACGACCGCGGCACCTATTACGGCCAGGGCCGCGGCTACAACCAGCAGGCCGCCGCGCCGATGGAATCTCCGGCGATGGGATGCGGCGCCTCCGGGTCGCACAGCGTCGCCATCACCGACGAGTACGGCTTCAAATACGACAGCTGCGGCGATCGGCTGAACGCCCGCGGCAACGTGATCTCGCCGCACACCCGCTGAGATACGCAAACCAAAACGAAGGCCGCTCTCGAAAGGAGCGGCCTTCTTCTTCGCACCTCAGTGGGCCGAGCCTTCCAGCGCCTTGACGATGTTCTCGCACATCACCTTGGCGTCGGCGAACAACATCATGGTGTTGTCGCGGAAGAAGAGCTCGTTCTCCACACCGGCATAGCCCGATGACATGCCGCGCTTCACGAACAGCACCGTCTGCGCCTTCTCCACGTCGAGGATGGGCATGCCGTAGATCGGGCTCTTGGGATCGGTCTTGGCCGCGGGGTTGGTGACGTCGTTGGCGCCGATCACGAAGGCGACGTCGGTCGAGGCGAAGCCGCGGTTGATGTCGTCGAGCTCGAACACCTCGTCGTAGGGCACGTTGGCCTCGGCCAGCAGCACGTTCATGTGGCCCGGCATGCGGCCCGCCACCGGATGGATGGCGTAGCGCACATTGACGCCGCGCGCCTTCAGGATATCGGCCATCTCGCGCAGCGCGTGCTGCGCCTGCGCCACCGCCATGCCGTAACCCGGCACGATGATCACCGAGCTCGCATTCTCCATCAGGAAGGCCGCATCCTCGGCCGAGCCCGCCTTTACCGGCTTGTCGGTCTTGGCGGCCGCTGCTCCCGCGGCGCTCGAATCGGTGCCGAAGCCGCCCAGGATCACGTTGAAGATCGAGCGGTTCATGCCCTTGCACATGATGTAGCTCAGGATCGCGCCCGAGGAGCCCACCAGCGCGCCGGTCACGATCAGGGCCGTGTTGCCGAGTGTGAAGCCAATGCCGGCCGCCGCCCATCCCGAATAGGAATTCAGCATCGACACCACGACCGGCATGTCGGCCCCGCCGATCGGCAGGATCAGCAGGAAGCCGACCGCCAGCGACAGCAGGATCAGCAGCATGAACGTCACCGGATGGCCGTCCATGGCGAACCAGATCAGGAGCAGCAGCAGCACGAGACCGATCAGGGCATTGAGCGGATGCTGCCCGCGGAACACCAGCGGGGCGCCCGAGACGAGGCCCTGGAGCTTGGAGAAAGCGACGATCGAGCCGGTGAAGGTGATGGCGCCGATGATGGTGCCGAGCCCCATCTCGACCAGGCTCTGGGTGTAGATATGGCCCGGCGTGCCGATGCCGAAGGCCTCCGGCGAGACGAACGCGGCGCCGGCCACGAACACCGCCGCGAGGCCGACCAGCGAATGGAAGGCGGCGACGAGCTGGGGCAGCGCCGTCATCTGGATGCGCATCGCCACGACGGTGCCGATGGTGCCGCCGATCAGGAGGCCGATCACGATCAGCCAGGGCGAGACGACGCCGGGCGAGGCGACGGTGACGCCGATCGCCACCACCATGCCGACGATGCCGTAGAGGTTGCCGCCGCGCGCGCTCGTGGGCGAGGAGAGTCCGCGCAGCGCCATGATGAAGCAGATGGCCGAGATCAGATAGCCGTAGGCGGCCAGTTCATGGGTGATCACTGTCGCTGCCTCGCCTACTTCCTGACCGGCTGCTTCTTCTTGAACATCGACAGCATGCGGTGCGTGACGATGAAGCCGCCGAAGATGTTCACGGCGGCGAGGGTCACGGCAACGGCGCCGAAGAGCTGGGCCGCCCCCAGGCCGCGCAGCCCGGCGGCCAGCAGCGCGCCGACGATGATCACGGAGGACACCGCGTTGGTGACGGACATCAGCGGCGAATGCAGCGCCGGCGTCACGCGCCAGACCACGTAGTAGCCGACGAAGCAGCCGAGCGCGAAGATGGTGAGCAGCGCCACGAACGGCATGTGGCCGCTTTCCGGCGCGCCGGCCGGCGTCTGCGCGGCGAGATCCGTGATCTGCTGCGCGAGGTTCCTGAGATGCGTGGCGAGGTCCTGCGTCTGGCTGGCGATCCTGGCCGCTTCGCCCGCGATGCTGTCGTCCATGGCTGCTCCTAGTTCTGGCCTGGATTCTGGCTGAGGGAGGGATGCACGATCTGTCCGTCGCGCGTGACGAGCGTGCCCTTCACGACCTCGTCGTCGAGATCGATCTTCAATGCCTTCGTCTCCTTGTCGACCATGGGCGTGATGAAGTTCAGGAGATTGCGGGCGAACAGCGACGAGGCATCGGTCGGCAGCTCGGCCGGCAGATTGGCCGGACCGACGATCTTCACGCCATGGCTCTCGACCACCTTGCCGACTTCCGACAGCGGACAGTTGCCGCCCTGCTCCACCGCCATGTCGACGATCACCGAGCCGGGCTTCATGGTCCTGACCATGTCCTCGGTCACCAGCACCGGCGCCTTGCGTCCCGGGATGAGCGCCGTGGTGACGACGATGTCCTGCGCCTTGATGTGGTCGGCCACGAGCGCCGCCTGCTTGGCACGATAGTCGGCGCTCATCTCCTTGGCGTAGCCGCCCGCCGTCTCCGCCGCCTTGAACTCCTCGTCCTCCACGGCGATGAACTTGCCGCCGAGCGACTGCACCTGCTCCTTGGTCGCCGGCCTGACGTCGGTCGCCGTGACCACGGCGCCGAGGCGGCGCGCCGTGGCGATCGCCTGGAGCCCCGCGACGCCCACGCCCATGATGAAGGCGCGCGCCGGCGCCAGCGTGCCGCCGGGCGTCATCATCTGCGGAAAGATGCGGCCGAAATTGTTCGCCGCCAGAAGGACGGCCTTGTAGCCGGCGAGGTTCGCCTGCGACGAAAGGATGTCCATCGACTGCGCGCGGGTGATGCGCGGGATCAACTCCAGCGCGAACGCCGTCACGCCCCTGGCGGCCAGCGCCTGCACCAGTTCATGGTTCGTGAGAGCGCCGATCGGCGACATCAGCGTCTGTCCGGCCCGCAGCAGTCCGATCTCGTCGAGCCCTTCCGAGGCCGACATGGGCCGCTGGATCTTGAAGACGATGTCGCCCGCCGCCACCGCGGCTGCAGGGTCCGGCACGATAGTTGCGCCGGCATCGGTGTAGGCCTGGTCGGTGAAGGCCGCGGCGCTTCCGGCCCCCGCCTCGACGGTGACCTCGGCTCCCAGCGCCTTCAGCTTCTTGACGGTCTCCGGCGTCGCGGCCACGCGGGTCTCGTGCGGCCTGCGTTCTTTCAGAATGACGATTTTCATGGAGCGCTGTTGGTCCGTTGGAGGCGCGGATGGGAATTCGGGGCAGCGAACATGCCCAGCGAATGCATTTTTGCCAAGCCGCTTTTTCGCCGCGTGAGACTCGCGCATTTACGGCCGATGTTGCTGCATGTCATGCTGAACGCCGATCATGGCCGATCGCCCGACCCTCCTCACCGGCTTCACCTTCACCAGGCGAACCCTCGGAGCACTGGCCGAGCGCTACGACATCGCTGGCCACATGGATCGACCCGATCCGACATCGGTGCCTTCAGCGACCGCCGCGCACGTGCAGGCGCTGGTCACGACCGGCAGCGTCGGCGCCTCGGATGCGCTGATGACGGCATTGCCGCGCCTCTCGATAATCTGCTGCTACGGTACGGGCTACGAGCGCATCGACCTCGAGGCGGCGCGGCGGCGCAACATCATCGTCACGCACGGCGCCGACGCCAACGCGCCCGATGTGGCCGAAATGGCCGTCGGTCTCGTGCTCGCCACGCATCGCCGGATCGCGCGCGCCGACCGCATGATCCGCCGCGGCGAATGGACCAAGCGGATTCCCAACCGCTTCGGCGCCATCTCCGGGCTCACGGGCAAGAAATTCGGCATCCTGGGCCTCGGCGCAATCGGCATGGAAATCGCCAGGCGCATGAAGGGCTTCGACGTCGAAATCGGCTACTGCAACCGCAACAAGCGAAGCGATGTCGACTACGCCTATTTTCCCGACGCCGTCGCGCTCGCCGAATGGTGCGATATCCTGATGGTCGCGCTGCGCTCGGACGCCTCCAACAGGCACATCATCGATGCGGAGGTGCTGAAAGCGCTGGGACCACGCGGGCACGTCGTCAACATCACACGCGGCTGGGCCGTCGACGAGGCGGCGCTGGCCGAGGCGCTGCGCAACAACGTGATCGAAGGGGCGGCCCTCGACGTGTTCGACGAGGAGCCGCACGTACGCGACGAGTTCATGACCCTCGAGAACCTCGTCATGACACCGCATTTCGGCGGCGGCACCGAACATGCGCAGGAGCGCATGACCGCCCTGGTGCGGGCCAACCTCGACGCCCACTTCGCCGGCAAGCCCGTCGTCTCGCCGGTGCCGGAGCTGCGCGACATGGCGGCTAGGTCGGAGGGTCGACTCCGATGACGACCGGCTTGCCGCTCTGGCGCGCCGGCGTGTCGAGCCAGACGTCGTAGTAGGCGCGCAGCGCCGATGGGTAGCGGCGCAGCGTGGTGAGGATGCTGTAAGGCCGGTCGACATCACGGGCGGCCAGGCCCCACGCCTCGATCCCTTCCTGCCGCGCGAGGAAAATCGCCCGCGCGAGATGAAAAGGTTGCGAGACGACGACCAGCCGCCTCTGACCGAAGATCTCCCGCGCCCGCAGGATCGAATCGCGCGTTCGCACCCCGGCGAAGTCGCGATAGATGCATTCGCCCGGCACGCCGCGCGCGATCAGACCCACGCGCATGGCGGTCGGCTCGTCGTAGTCGGGTGACCGAAGGTCGCCGCTCGCAAGCAGATACCTGACCTTCCCCGCGCGCCACAAAGCGGCGGCAGCATCGAGGCGATATTCGAAGTAGCGGTTCGGTCCGCCCTCGGGCCCGATCGGCGCCGCACCCAGAACCAGCGCAACCTCCACCGCCGGCAACCGCGCTGGATCGCTCGTCACGAACGACTCGCCGAGGGACTCCAGACGGCGTTGCGCGATCCACGACAGCAACGCCAGCGCGATGGCGACTGCCGCGATCGCAACGGCGACACACAGGACAAGACGCATCACGTCGCCCGATCGGTGTCGCGCGCAGAGGGTGGCTTGATCCCGTCCCGGCAAGTCTCTAGACGAGCGGGTGCCATCTGCCGTGCCGCGAAAGGATTTGCTGGATGCCACGCATCAGCACTGCCGAAGCCACTGTCGAGACTCTCCTGCGGCACGGGCTCGACACGGTCTATGCATTGCCCGGCCTGCACAACGATCCCCTGTTCGATGCTTTCTATTATGCCGGCGACCGTTTGCGTGTCATCCATCCGCGACACGAGCAGACGGCCGCCTATATGGCGCTGGGCGCCGCGCTCGCCTCCGGCAAGCCGCAGGCTTTCGCGGTCGTGCCCGGGCCCGGCCTGCTGAATGCGGGCGCGGCGCTCCTGACCGCTTACGGGATGAATGCGCCCGTCATCGGTCTGGTGGGCCAGATCCCGCAGGCCGACATCGATCGCGGCCACGGCCATCTGCACGAGATCCACGACCAGCTCGGCCTGATGCGCCATGTCACCAAATGGGCCGCGCGCATCAGGAGCCCGCAGGAGGCGCCCGCCCTTGTCTCGCACGCGGTCTGGCAGGCGGCCTCCGGCCGTCAGCGCCCGGTCGCGCTGGAATGCGCGCTCGATACCTGGGCGAAGCGCGCAGAGGTCACCTTGCCCGACGCGCCGCTGCCGCTGCCGATCGATCCCATCGACCCCGAGGCGGTCGAGGCGGCGGCCAGGATCCTGGGCGAAGCCGAGCGGCCGATGCTGGTGCTGGGCGGCGGCGCGCAGGATGCGTCGGCCGAAGTGATCGCCATCGCCGAAATGCTCGAGGCGCCGGTCAGCTCCTACCGCCGCGGCCGCGGCGTGATTCCGAGCTCGCATCGGCTGGCGGTCGACATGCCGGTCGGTCATCGCCTGTGGAAGGAGGCGGACGCCGTGCTCGCCGTCGGCACGCGCTTCTTCATCCAGAACGCCAACTGGGGCATCGACGACAAGCTCAAGGTCGTGCGCATCGATATCGACCCGGACGAGCCCGATCGCCTGCGCAGGCCCGATGTGGCGCTGATCGGCGACGCCGCCACGCAACTGCGCGCCCTGATCGACGCGCTGCCCCGACACAACCGCAAGCGGCCCTCGCGTGCAGAGGAGATCGGGCGGCATCGGGCCTGGCTCGCCGATCGCCTGTCGCGGCTCGAGCCGCAGGCGAGCTTCCTGAGGGCGATCCGCAATGCCCTGCCTGAGGACGGCATCTTCGTCGACGAGGTCTCGCAAATCGGCTTTGCCTCGCGAGTCGCCCTGCCGATCGAGAAGCCGCGCACCTTCCTGTCGCCGGGCTACCAGGACAATCTCGGCTGGGGCTTCGGCACCGCACTCGGCGCCAAGGTCGCCATGCCGCACCGCAAGGTGCTGGCGATCGCGGGCGACGGCGGCTTCCTCTACCAGGTCGGCGAGCTCGCCACCGCCGCGCGTCACAACATCGCCGTCGTGGTCGTGGTGTTCGACAACGGCGCTTTCGGCAACGTGAGGCGCATCCAGCAGGAACGCTATGGCAACCGACTGATCGCCTCGGATCTCGAGAATCCCGACTTCGTGAAACTCGCCGACGCCTTCGGCGTCGCCTCCTTCAAGGCGACCGATGCCGGTCAGCTCGAGCACGCCCTGCACAAGGCCTTTGCGCTCGACGCCCCTGCCCTCGTCTGGGTCCCGCACGGCGACGTGCCGAGCCCCTGGGACCTGATCATGATGCCCAGGGTACGCGGCTGACGGCCGGCGCCACGCCGTCCTCGCGGTCGAGCTGGGTCAGGATGTCGCCGAAGTCCGTGGCGCAGACGAAGCCCAGCCGCCGCATCGCCTTGGTCGAATCGTAGACGCGGTCGATATAGTCGAACATCGTCCAGCCGCGCCGTGCGTAGATCTCGCGGTAGCGCGGGAAGTAGCGATGGACCACAAGCGGCGCATAATCCATGAGCTGCCCGCAATCGTCCGGGCTGAACGGTGTCAGCGCCGAGATGATGAAGGTGTCGAAGCCGATCTGGGGCGCGCGGTCGAGCGCAACCACATGGGCGCGGGCGGCATCCTCGACGGTAAGCCGCCGGTACAGGAACTCGTTGGCCTTGATGTTGGCGTCGGACTGGATGATCTCGTGCGCCATGTCGTCTTCCTCGGGGAAGAAGCGCGCCGTGCGCAGAATGATCACCGGCAGGTTCGAGCTGTCGTGCACCATCCGGCAAAGATGCTCGGCGGCGAGCTTGCTGATGCCATAGATGTTCCGTGGCTCGAGCGGCGCCATCTCCTCGTCGATCCAGAAAGCGCGGTGGATGCCCCGCTTGTGGGCCTCGCGAATCTGGCGCGAGATCATGAGCGAGGTGGTCGAGGTGAAGACGAAGCGATCGACAGTCGACCCCGATGCCGTCGCCTCCTCGAGAAGGTTCAACGTGCCCTGCACGTTCACCGCGATGAACCGCGAGCTGTCGTGGATCGCGACGTGCGGCTTGTGCAGCGCCCCGGCATGGACAATGGCCTGGATCGCGTTGTCCCGGATCGCGGCGCGTACGACCGCACGGTCGGCGACCGAACCGACCACGTCGGTGTGCGGGCCCGGCACCGGGTCGAGTCCGGTCACACGGTGGCCGCCGCGCTTCAGCCGCGGCACCAGATGCTGGCCGAGCCAGCCCGACGATCCGGTCACCAGGATGTTCATGCCAGGCCCGCCGCCGCGAGCGCCTGGTGCTGCCTGCCGGCCAGTGTCTCCAGCTCGAAGCCCTCGATCAGGCCCTCGAACAGCCGATGCCAGTTGATCGAGGCACGCAGGTGAATGAAGACGGCGCCGAGCCCGATCGCCGCACGGTCCATGAACACGAACTCGCGCGGCGGCCGCACACCGCCCATTCGGCGCAGCTCGCCGAACACGTTCTGCGCCATGTCGCGACCGAAGCCTTCCGCCACCCCTTCCGTGAGCCGGCGCGGCCGGTCGTCCATCAACGGGCCATACAGGAACGCCGCCCAACGGTTGAGCACGGCGATCATCTCGCGCGACACTCCCCCGAAACCCCAATCCTCGTAGGCCGCGACGGCCCGATCCTCGTCATCCGTCATCAGGGCGCGATAAAGCTCTATCGAGCCGCGCACGAAACGTGGCGGAAAGACGCGCACGCAGCCGAAATCCATCAGATTGACCGAGGCGTCCGGCCGGACGGTGTAGTTGCCGAGATGCGGATCGCCGTGAATCACGCCGTAGAAATAGAACGGCACGTACCACGCGCGGAACATGTTGACCGCGAGCGCGTCGCGTTCCTCCTGGGAATGCTTCTTCCAGTCGAGCAGCGGCTCGCCGGAGAGCCAGCTCATGGTGAGCAGCCGGTCGGTCGAATATTCGGCGACGACCTCCGGCACGTGCACCTTCGGCTCATCGCGCAACATGTGCCGGTAGAGATCGATGTGCCTCGCCTCGCGGCGGTAGTCGAGTTCCTCGCGCAGGCGGTTGGTGATCTCGGCATGGATCTCGTCGGTGCGGATCGCCGGATCGAGGCGCTGGCCGACCGCGAACACCAGCTTGAGCTGGTTGAGATCGGCCTCCAGCGCCGAGGCCATGTCGGGATACTGCAGCTTCACGGCGACGTTCCGGCCGTCCGGCAGGACGGCGCGATGCACCTGGCCGAGCGAGGCGGCGAAGGCCGCTTCCTTGTCGAAGCGGGCGAACCTGGCCGGCCAGTCCGGCCCCAGCTCGGTCGCCATGCGCCGCCGCACGAAAGGCCAGCCCATGGCCGGCGCATTGGCCTGGAGCTGCGCCAGCTCGCGCGCATATTCCGGCGGCAGCGCATCGGGAATGGTGGCGAGGAGCTGGGCCGCCTTCATCAGCGGACCCTTGAGGCCGCCCAGCGCGCTCCGGAGCTCGGCGGCATGACGGTCGCGGTCGAGGGAGAGGCCGAGATAGCGCTCGCCCGCGAGCCGCGCCGCCAGGCCGCCCACCGACGCGCCGACCCGGGCATAGCGGCCGAGCCGGCCACCCAGACTGTCGCCCTCGTCCGCCATACCTAGAGCTTTTCGAGCTCGTCGACGAAGCCCGAGATCACGCCCAGTCCCTTGCCCCAGAAGGCAGGATCGGTGGCATCGAGGCCGAATGGCGCCAGCAGCTCCTTGTGCCGCTTCACGCCCCCCGCCTTCAGCATGTCGAGATACTTGCCCTCGAAGCCGGCCTGTCCCGACTGGTAAGCGGCGTAAAGCGAGTTCACCAGGCAATCGCCGAAGGCATAGGCATAGACATAGAAAGGCGAATGGATGAAGTGCCCGATGTAGGACCAGTAGTATTTGTACTCGTCGTCGAAGGTGAAGGCCGGCCCCAGGCTCTCGCGCTGCACGGCAAGCCAGAGCTCGCCGATCGCGTCGGGCGTGAGCTCGCCCTTGCGGCGCTCCAGGTGCAGGCGCGACTCGAAATCGTAGAACGCGATCTGGCGCACCACGGTGTTCAGCATGTCCTCGACCTTGCCAGCCAGCATCGCCTTGCGCGCATTCTTGTCGGGAGCGGTCTTCAGGAGCGACTGGAAGGTCAGCATCTCGCCGAACACCGAGGCCGTCTCGGCAAGGGTGAGCGGCGTATCGGCCATCAGCGCCCCCTGCCGCGCCGACAGGACCTGATGCACGCCATGGCCCAGCTCGTGCGCCAGCGTCATCACGTCCCGCACCTTGCCCTGGTAGTTCAGCAACAGGTACGGATGCGCCGACGGCACGGTGGGATGGGCGAAGGCGCCGGGCGACTTGCCCGGCCGCGCCGGCGCATCGATCCAGCCCGTGCCGAAGAATCGGCGGCCGACCGAGGCGAGCTCCGGCGAGAAGGCGTTGTAGGCGTCGAGCACGATCTTCTCGGCCTCGTTCCAGGGAATCGTGCGGTCATCGTGTTCCGGCAGCGGCGCATTGCGGTCCCAGTAGGGCATCTTGTCGACGCCGAACCATCGGGCCTTGAGCCGGTAGTAGCGATGCGCCAGCCGCGGATAGGCCGCCTTCACGGCGGAGGCCAGTGCATCGACCACTTCGTCCTCGACCACGTTGGTGAGGTTCATTGCCGACTGCGGGCGCGGATACCTGCGCCAGCGATCCTCGATCTCCTTGTCCTTGGCGAGCGTGTTGGTGACCAGAGAGAAGATCGCAATGTTGTCGCCCTGCACCTTGCCGAACGACTTGGCCGCCTCGCGGCGCACCTGCGGGTCCTTATCCAAAAGCTTGTCGAGGATCTGCGGCTCGCCCAGCATCTCGCCGCGGAACGGATAGCGCAGTCGGGCAATCGTCTCGTCGAACAGACGCGACCACGCCGCCCGACCGACCACGTGCTTTTCATGCAGCGCCTTTTCCATCTCGTCGGAGAGCTGGTGCGGGCGAAACACCCGCAGATCGCGCAGCCACGGCCCGTACTTGGCCAGCGCCGGCGCCTTCTGCTTCTCGGCGAGATCGGCGTCGTCGAGCTTGTTGATCTCGAGTCGGAAGAACACGAGCCTGGTCCCGATGTCCGTCAGGCGTTCGGACACATCCTGCGCGAACCGGCCGCGCTCGGGATCGGCCTGGTCCTGCGCGTAGTAGAGTGAGGCGTACGAGCCGATGCG
Source organism: Enhydrobacter sp. (assembly GCF_030246845.1). Taxonomy (NCBI): domain Bacteria; kingdom Pseudomonadati; phylum Pseudomonadota; class Alphaproteobacteria; order Hyphomicrobiales; genus Enhydrobacter; species Enhydrobacter sp. Next base: position 4,467,957 of record NZ_CP126889.1, on the reverse strand, counting down.
GCCCATCCGATCCTGCAGCGCCTCGTACTGCGCGATGGCTGCGCCCAGCGTTGCCCCGTCGAGCGCGGCGATCCGACCCTCGTAAGCCTTGGCGAAAGCGTCCGCCTCCTCGGCCGCGAGCTTCAGGTCGGCCTGCAGGTCCGGACCGGCCGGGCTCGAATATAGGTCGGCGAGGTTCCATGTCGGCAGATCGCCCAGCACAGCATTCATCGATACCAACTCCTTGCTCGAATGAGGAGATATGGGACGTCGCCCGGCGCGAGGCTAGAGTGCGCGCCGGATCGCGGCTACCCGATCCAGCACGCTTCCCGGCGCGATTGGGATCAGTTCGAACCCGTGCGCGGCGTAGGTTCGTTCATGCAGCGCCTCGAAACGGCGCGCCTCCTCCAGGCTGATCCGCCGCGCCTCGGTCGGCGTCACAAAGCCGGGGGACTGGACGAAGAACACCCGCTGCTCGTAAGGCCGCTCCTCCTCGAGACGTCGAAGCTCGCGAGACAAGGCGTCCGGGAGCGGGGCGCCGAGAAACCGGGCGAGTGCCGCCGTGCAAACCGGCGACCGGTCGTGGAACTGGATGTCCCCGGGCAGGCACGCGGCTCGGACGACTCGCGCCTGCTGCAAATTCACCACCTTGTCGATGAAATCCGGCGTGAGCCAGGGCTCGGCCACGCCCCGTGCCTGTTCCAGGGCAATGACGTCGGTCGCCGCCTCCTCCACGACACCGAATCCCTCGATCTCCAACTGGCGCAGGATCGCGGTCTTTCCCGCCCCCGGCGTGCCGGTCAGGATGAAGCGCCTCATCCGGGATCGGCGGCGATGGCGTCGAGGAAGGGACCGATCAGCAGGGCCGCGAACGGCTCGATGCGAGCCACGTCGCTTTCCTCGTAGTGGCCCGCCGCATCCAGCAGATTGAGCGTGCCCAGCACGCGTCCGGCATAGACCACCGGCACGTTCACCGCCGACTCACAGCCCAGCGAGACGATCAGCTCATGGTCGAAGAAAGCCCAGGCGATGTCCTTCGCGTCGTGGCCGACCCAGGCGCGTCGGCCCAGGATCACCTGGCGGTGCCAGGGCGAATCGGTGATCTCCTTGTAGCCGCCGACCGGATAGTCCTTGGGCATGTTGGTGTAGAGGCGCTTCACCCGCCGGCCGTTGGGCGCCACATAGAGAAGCGTGAAGAGCTTGTGGCCGACCGTTTCGGCCAGCGCACGGTCCACTGCGGCGAACAGCTTCTCGGGTGGACCGGGCTGCCGCAGGGCGGCAAGACAGGCATCGAAGGGTGTCATGGCTTTCCTTGTGTACTCAGTCGAGGAGCCGGCGCGATGCGCTCCGGCAGAAGACCTCCCGGCGCCAGACGCAGGACCAGGATCAGGGCGACCGCGATCAGCAGTTCCTTGAGGGCCGCGCGCTGCACGGCGGAGACGGAAGGAATCAGCTCGACGACGAAGCGCGCCGATTCGAGCAGCAGCATCAGGAGATAGGCACCGACCAGGGCGCCAGCGGGCCGACCCGTTCCACCGCCCGCCACGGCGAGGAAAATATAGATCGTGATCAGCGGCAGGAAAAGATCGGGCGCGATGTAGGAGGTGAAGTGGGCATAGAGTGCGCCGGCGAGACCAGCAATGGCGGCCGAGAGCGCAAAGGCTTCGACCTTGAAGCGCAGCACCGGCTTGCCTGCCACCTGCGCCACCTGAGCGTCCTCGCGAATGGCCCGCAGCACGCGCCCATAGGGCGATCGGTCAATGCGCCGCACGAGGAGGAACACCCCGGCCAGCACAGCGAGCACGATCGCGAGATAGACGGCATTGAAGTCCTGGCCGAGAGCCGCCTTGCCTGGCCCGGGGATGCCGGAGATGCCATCCGTGCCGCGGGTCAGCCAGATCTCGTTGGCGGCGACCAGGCGCACCACCTCGGCGAAGCCCAGCGTCACGATGGCGAGATAGTCCTCCCGCAGCCGCGTCGTCGAGAGTGTGACGATCACGCCCGCGAGGCCGCCGGCGATCAGAGCGAGCGTCCAGCCGGCGAGGATCGGTGCATGGCCCGCCGTCGTGATCAGGGCCGACGCGTAGGCGCCGACGGCAAAGAAGCCGGCGAGACCGAGATTCACCATCCCCGCGCCGCCCCAGATCAGGTTGAGGCTGAGCGCCAACAGGCCGTACAGCCCGCCCATGGTGGCGATGAACAGGAGATAGTTCAGCATCGCTAGAAGGCCCGCTCGCCCAGCAGGCCGCGCGGCCGGATGGTGAGTACGATCAGGATGGCGAAGAAGCCCACCGCCGTCCGATACGGCGAGCCAACGATCAGCACCGACAGTTCCTCGGCGATGCCGATCAGGAAGGCCCCCAGCACCGCGCCGGTCGGGCTGCCGAGCCCGCCCAGCACCGCCGCGGCGAAGATCGACAGCAGGATGCGCGTGCCGGTCAGGGGATCGATCGAGCTGTCGAGCCCCAGGAGCATGCCGCCGATGCCGACCAGGCCCATGCCGACAAAGCTCGCGATCATGGCCACGCGCTGCGGCCGGATGCCCTTCAGTGCCGCCAGTTCCGGATTGTCGGCCGAGGCGCGCATGGCCTTGCCGATGCGCGTGAAGGCAAGAGCCGCGAAGACGGCCAGCATGATGGCCAGCGCTATGCCCATGGTCTCGAGCTGCTGCGGGCTCACGCGGATGTCGGCGATCCTGAGGTCGCGGGCGATCGGCCGGTCGAAGCCGCGCAGATCGTTGCCGAAGCCGAGCCGGACCACGTTCTCCAGCACGAGACCCGAGGCGATCGAGGCGATGGCGGCCGGCAGGGCGCCCTGTTTCACCAGCGGAAGATGCGCGACCCGGTCGAAGAACAGACCGACGGCGCCAGCGACGACAAAGGCCATCGCCAGCGAGCCGACGAGCTGCAAGCCGGCGCCATAGGCGACATAGCCGGCGAAGGCGCCCAGGGTCGCGATGCCCGAGACGGAGAAGTTGGGAAAGCGCAGGACCGCGAACATCGCCGTGAAGCCGATGGCCGGCACCGCCAGAAGCGTGCCCGACACCAGTCCGTTCACCAGCGCCTGGAGAAGGAGGCTCATTGTCTTCCGGACCGCGGGCTTTCCGCCCGCTCATGGTCACGAGCGGGCTGGAAGCCCGCGGTCCACATGAACATCGATTGTGCCGATCAAGCGATCCTCACCAGGGTGAACTTGCCACCCTTGATCTGCTCGTAGCGGAACTTGCAGTCGATGATGTCGCCCTTGTCGTCGAAATCGCACGGGCCCGACGCACCGCTGTAGTCCACCTTCTGGCCGGCGGCGATCGCCTTCAGGCCGTCGACGGCATTGTCGACCGCCTTGCCGCCGCCCTGCGACACCTTGCGGATATTGTCCTTGATGGCGACGCCTGTCGCGGCCTTGCCCTGCTGCATCGCCATCAGCACGAGATTGGCGTGGTCGTAGACCTGGCAGGTATAGGGGTCGGGGCTGGCGAGGCCGGTCGCCTTCTTCACGCGCTCGTAGGCCGTGCTGCCCTCGTCCGGCGACGGCGAATAGGTGTAGACACCCTCGACGATTTCCGGCTGGCCGATCTGGTCGACGAGCTTCTGGTTGATGGAATAGCCGAAGCCGATGATCTTGCCCTTGTAGCCTGCGCGATAGAGATCCTTCAGGAGCACGATGGTGTCGGGCGTGTAGCCGGCGGCAAAGATCATGTCCGGATTGGTGCGCAGCACCTGATCGACCTCGGTGCGATAGGTCGTCTTCTTGTCGTCGTACACCAGCCCCTGATGCGTCCCTCCGGCCTTCGACACGAGCTTTCCCATCAGCTCGAACGTCGTCTGGGTGAACGGCGTCTGGGGCATCATGGTGTAGATCTTCCTCGCGCCCAGCGAGAGCATGAACTGGCCCGAGCGGGCGACCTGCAGCGTCGAGTTGGGCTGGGTGCGCACCAGGAAGCCCTGATGCGGCAGGCGGGTGATCGAGTCGGCGCCCGAGACAGTGCAGAGGAAGGTCTTGCTCTCCCAGCAAAGCGGGGCGACGGCGGTCGTCACCGACGATGCCCATGTGCCGATGATGGCCGCCACCTTGTCGACGTCGATCAGCTTGCGCGCCGCCCGCACGCCGGCATCGGGATTGGTCTGGTCGTCCTCGCTCAGAAGCTGGACCTTGCGGCCGAGCACGCCGCCCGCCGCATTCACCTCCTCGACGACCGACGCGGCGACCTTGGCCATGACCGGTCCATACGGGCCGCCGGCGCCGGTGAGCGGCGTCAGGGTCGCGATCCTCACCGGATCGGCCTGGGCGCGCAGGACCGATGGAGCGGCGAGAGCGGCTGCCCCCGACAAAAGAGCGGCGCGACGGCCGAAAGCGATGCGCATCATGAAAGTCCCCCAGCTTGATCGCCGAGCATAGGCTGGGCCTTGCCGCCGAGGAAGAGATCGCGGACCGTCGGATCCGAGGCGAGTTCTTCGGCCCGTCCTTCCCGCTCGGCGCGGCCCTGGACTAGAACATACGCGCGGTTCGAGACGGCCAGCGCCTCCAGCGCGTTCTGCTCCACCATCAGGATCGCGACCCCGCTGCGGTTCAGGCCGACGATGGTGCCGAACAGATCCTCGGCGGCGCGGGGGCTGAGGCCTGCCGTGGGCTCGTCCAGCAGCAGCAGGGTCGGCGCGTTCATGAGGGCGATCGCCATGGCGAGGATCTGGCGCTGTCCGCCGCTCAGGGTCCGCGCCGCCGCACGCCGCTTCTCGGCCAGCATCGGAAAGCGCTCGTAGAGCTCGTCGCGGCGGCGTCTCAAGTGAGCCGCATCGAGATAGCCGCCCATTTCGAGGTTCTCGCCCACCGTCATGGCGCCGAAGACATTGCGCTCCTGCGGGACGAAGGCGAGGCCGAGCCGGCTGATGGCCGGCGCATCGAGGCCCGCGATCTCGCGGTCGCGCAGCCGAACCTGGCCGCTGCGCGGTCGCAGCAGACCGGCGATCAGCTTGAGCAGCGTCGACTTGCCGGCGCCGTTCGGGCCGATCAGGGCCACGATCTCCCCTGCCTCGACGCGCAGGGTCGCGCCCTTCACGATCTCGTCGGCCGCCGCGTAGCCGCCGCGCAGATCGGTGACGCCGAGCAAGCTGGTCATGCCGCCCGCCGACCGAGATAGGCCTCGCGGACCTGGGGGTCGGCCCGCACGGCCTCGAAGCTGCCTTGGGCCAGCACCCGCCCCTCGGCCATCACGATCACGGGGTCGCAGAGCTCGGCAATGAACCCCATGTCGTGCTCGATCAGCAGCACCGAGACGCCGCGCCGGGGCAGTTCCAGCAACCGCTCGCCGATCTCGTTGCGCAGGGTCGGATTGACCCCGGCGGTCGGCTCGTCGAGCAGGACGAGCTTGGGCTCGGCCATCAGGGCTCGGCCGATCTCGAGCAGCTTCTTCTGGCCGCCCGACAGCGCCAGCGCTGGATTGTCGATCAGCCGGTCGAGCCGCAGGAAGCGCGCCATCTCCCAGGCGCGCTCGGCCAGCGCCGTCTCGCGCTCGCGTGCAGCACGCGTGCCGACCGCCGCCTGCCACAGGCTTTCGCCGGGCTGATCGCGACCGTAGAGCATCAGGTGCTGGAACACCGAGAGCCGGGGAAAGCCGCGCGCCACCTGGAACGTGCGGACGAGGCCGGCGCGGCTCACCTTGTCGGGCGACAGGCCGGCAATCTCCCGGCCGTCGAACCGGATCGACCCGGCATCGGGTGGCACGAGCCCCGACACGACGTTGAACAGCGTCGTCTTGCCCGCGCCGTTGGGGCCGATCAGCCCGGTGATGCCGCCGGCCGCGACCGAGAAATCGACGCCGCGCAGCACCTCCAGCCCGTAGAAGGCGCGCCGCAGATCCTTGAGTTCGAGAAGCACCATCATCGCAGGCTCGGGCTATGGCCTATGACCCAAAGGGCCGACTCGACGCTCGGCAGAAGAGCAGATGTAGAAGGCGAGCCGGACGGTCACGCTCACAAACCGTTATAGGCCTTGAACCACTTTACGAATTCCGGGATGCCCTCTTCCACGGCGACCTTGGGCGTCCAGCCGAAATCCCGCGTCGTCTCGGTGATGTCGGCCGCCGTTTCCAGCATGTCGCCCGGTTCGCCGGGCTTGAGTTCGGTCACCGCCTTCCGGCCGATCGCCTTCTCGAACAGCTCGATAATGTGGACGATGTCCTCGCTGTGGGCGGCGCCGAGATTGTAGAGCCGATGGCCGGGCTCGCGGGCCGGCTTGTCGAGCACGGCGACCGTGCCGGCCACGATGTCGTCGATATAGCTGAAGTCGCGCTTGGCGAAGCCCAGGTGATAGAGCTTGAGCGGCCGGCCTTCCTGGATCGCCTTGGCGAAGACCCAGGGCGACATGTCGGGGCGGCCCCACGGTCCATAGACCGTGAAGTACCTCAAGCCCGTCGCCTTGAATTTGTGCAGATGCACATACGCGTCGGTCATCAGCTCACCTGACCGCTTGGTGGCCGCATAGATCGACACCGGATGGTCGACCCGGTCCGCCGGGCTGAAGGGCAGCCGTGAATTGGCACCGTAGACCGAAGAGGACGAGGCATAGACGAAGTGCTTCAGGCCGGGGAATCGGCGCGCCAGCTCCAGCACGACCAGATGACCCGCCACGTTGGTCTGGACATAGACATAGGGATCGGTGACGGACTGGCGCACGCCCGGCTGGGCGGCCAGATGGACGATGCGGTCGATCTCGGAGTGTCGCTTCGCCAGCGCCAGCAGCGGCTCCCGATCGGCGATGTCGAGCTCGAGGAAAGTGAACGCCTTGTTGTCCCGCAACGGCTTCACACGGGCGAACTTCAGCACCGGGTCATAGTACGGGCTGAAATTGTCGATGCCGACGACGCGTTCGCCCCGCGCCAGCAACGCCCGCGCCACTTGCGAGCCGACGAAGCCGGCGACGCCGGTAATCAGGATGGTCATGAAGAATGCGCTTGGAGCCAGACGAACACTGCGCTCGGGTGATTACAACGTTTCAAGACAGGACGGAACCTTGAAACAGGGGATACGATTCAAAAGGTGCCCAATAGCAAAACGTCTTTTTGCAACCCTGCTCCCGTTGGCGATTGAAACGCGTAACAATCTGTCACTACCGTCACCATGTAAGTGAAGAGCAAGACAGAACAGACGATCAGGGAGGTTGCCTTGTCCCCTGCGGTGACCCTGGACGACAAATACGCGCTCGAGCGCGGAAGGGTCTATCTGACCGGCACGCAGGCCTTGGTCCGGCTGCCGATGATGCAGCGCCAGCGTGACGCGGCGGCCGGGCTCAATACGGCAGGCTACATCAGCGGCTATCGCGGTTCCCCGCTCGGCGGCTTCGACCAGACGCTCTGGCAGGCCAAGCGCTTCATCAAGAAGAACCATATCGAATTCCAGCCGGCGCTGAATGAGGATCTTGCCGCGACCGCCCTCTGGGGCACGCAGCAGATCCATCTCTACCCCGGCGCCCGCTACGACGGCGTCTTCGGCATCTGGTACGGCAAGGGCCCCGGCGTCGACCGGTCGGGCGATGCCCTCAAGCACGCCAACTACGCCGGCACCTCGCGGCACGGCGGCGTGGTCGCGCTTGCGGGCGACGACCACATGGCGAAGTCCTCGACGCTCGCCCACCAGAGCGAACCCGCCTTCATCGCCGCCGGCATTCCCGTGATCCATGCCGCCAGCGTGCAGGAGTATCTCGACCTCGGTCTGCACGCCTTTGCGATGTCGCGCTACTCGGGGCTCTGGATCGGCTTCAAGGTGGTGAGCGAGACGGTGGATTCGTCCGCTTCGGTGCATGTCGATCCGCACCGGATCGAGATCCGCACCCCCGCCGACTTCCCGTTGCCGCCGGACGGCCTGCACATCCGGTGGCCCGACGACTGGCTCGGCCAGGAGAAGCGGCTGATCACGCTGAAGCAGCCGGCGGCGCTGGCCTACTGGCGGGCCAACCGCCTCGACCGGCTGATGCTTGGCCGACCGGATGCGCGCTTCGGCATCGTCACTGTCGGCAAATCCTATCTCGATGTGCGCCAGGCGTTGGACGAGCTCGGCATCGACCAGACGGAAGCCGAGCGACTGGGCATTGCAATCTACAAGGTCGGCCTGGTCTGGCCACTGGAGACGCAGGGCGCCCTCGCCTTCAGCGAGGGCAAGCGCGAGATCCTGGTCGTCGAGGAGAAGCGGCCGCTGATCGAGCCGCAGCTCAAGGACGCGCTGTTCAACACGCCGGCGGATCGCCGCCCTGCCGTCGTCGGCAAAAGGGACGAGCGCGGCCAGCCGCTGCTCAAGTCGGACGGCGAGCTGACGCCGTTCGAGATCGCGTCTGCCCTCGTGGCCCGGCTCGGCCTCGACGCCTTTGCAGACCGCACGCGCCAGCGCTTCGAGCGCTTGACGCGGCTTGCCGGGCGCGAGTTGCGCAACGAAGCCGGCATGGCCCGGGTCCCCTATTTCTGCTCGGGCTGCCCGCACAACAGCTCGACCAGGGTGCCGGACGGCTCGATGGCGATGGCTGGCATTGGCTGCCATACGCTCGCGATCGGCATGGAGCGCAACACCAGGACTTTCACCCACATGGGCGCCGAGGGCGCTTCCTGGGTCGGCGCCAGCCATTTCACGGACATGCCCCACGTCTTCCAGAACCTGGGCGACGGCACCTATTTCCACTCGGGCTACCTTGCGATCCGTCAGGCGGTCGCCGCCGGGACCAACATCACCTACAAGATCCTCTACAACGATGCCGTTGCCATGACCGGTGGCCAGCCACACGATGGCGACGTCCATCCCTGGACCATCAGCCAGCAGGTCCATGCCGAAGGCGTGCGCCGCATCGCGCTGGTAAGCGACGAGCCACGCAAATATCCCCCCGGCACACAGTGGGCGCCCGGCGTCACCTTCCATCACCGCGACCAGCTCGACGAGGTCCAGCGCGAGCTGCGCGAATGGAAGGGCGTTTCGGTGCTGATCTACGACCAGACCTGCGCGGCCGAGAAGCGCCGGCGCCGCAAGCGCGGGACCTATCCCGATCCGGCCAGGCGCGTCTTCATCAACGAGGCGGTCTGCGAGGGCTGCGGCGATTGCTCGGTGCAATCGAACTGCCTCTCGGTCACGCCGGTCGAGACCGAGTTCGGCACCAAGCGTGCGATCGACCAATCCTCCTGCAACAAGGACTTCTCCTGCGTGAACGGCTTCTGCCCCAGCTTCGTGACGGTCGAGGGTGGCCGGCTGCGGCACGGCAAGGCGCAAATCGAAAAGTCGGCGTCCGTCGCGGCCGAGCCGCCGATCCCGGCCGCGCCCCGGCTGCCTTCGGTCGGCGACGAGCCCTATGGTGTGCTGATCACCGGGATCGGCGGCACCGGGGTCGTCACGATCGGTGCGCTCATCGGCATGGCGGCGCATATCGAGGGCAAGGGCGCGACCGTGCTCGACCAGCTCGGCATGGCGCAGAAGGGCGGCGCGGTGGTGAGCCATGTTCGGATCGGTGCCTCCCCGGAAGCGTTGCATGCCGTACGCCTCGGTGCCGGCGGGGCCGATCTGCTCCTGGGCTGCGACCTCGTCGTCAGCGCCAGCCCCGATGCGCTCGCGAGACTCGAGCCCGGCGTGTCACGCCTCGTTGTCAACATGCACGAGACGATCACGGGAGAATTCACGCGCCGTCCCGATCTGGCCTTCCCATCCCATACGTTGCGCCTCTCGATCGAGGCGGCGGCCGGCGCCGGGGCGTGCGACTTCCTCGAGGCAACGCGGCTTGCCACCGGCCTGATGGGCGATTCGATCGCGACCAACCTCTTCATGCTGGGCTATGCCTACCAGAAGGGCCTGATCCCGATCGGCCACGAAGCGCTGGAACAGGCTATCGAGCTGAACGGCACGGCGGTGCCGATGAATCTCGCCGCCTTCCGCTGGGGCCGTCGAGCCGCCGCCGATCCCGCCGCCGTGGAGAAGCTCGTGGCGCCGCCGGCAACGGACCATGTCGTGGCCTTCGGCCGCCCCGTGGCGACGCTCGACGAGATCGTGGCTTCCCGAACCAGGCTCCTCACCGCCTTCCAGAATACCGCGCTCGCCGAACGCTACCGGTCGCTCGTTGCCAGGGTGCGTACGGCGGAGCAGGAGATCACGCCCGACGATAGCCGCCTCGCCGAGGCGGTCGCGCGCAACTACGCCAAGCTGCTGGCGTACAAGGACGAGTACGAAGTCGCGCGGCTCCATGCGGACATGGCTTTTGCCGCACGGATCGACCGGCAATTCGAAGGCGACTACAGGCTCAAGTTCCATCTGGCGCCGCCGCTTTTCGCGCGCCGCGACCCGCGGACCGGCCATCTGGTGAAGCGGGAATACGGTCCCTGGATGCTGCCGGTGTTCCGCCTTCTCGCGAAACTCAAGTTCCTGCGTGGAACCGCGTTCGACCCGTTTGGCCGAACCGACGAGCGCAAGCAGGAACGCGCACTTATCGGCGAATACGAGCGGCTCGTGGGGGCGCTGCTTGCCGATCTCACGCCGGCCAATCATGGGCTTGCCGTCGAGCTCGCCTCGGTGCCCGACGACATCCGGGGCTACGGCCACGTCAAGCAGGCCCATCTCGAGAAGGCCAAGCGCAAGCAGGCCGAGCTCCTCGCCCGATGGCACGAGCCGGCGCCGCTCAGGCAGGCGGCCGAGTAGCAGGCTGGTCAAAACGACGCCGACCGCCTAGAAGGGCGCGCATGCGTCTGCTCCGCCTTGTTTCGCCGGTCTCGGCCGTTACCGCTCTTGCCCTCACCGCCTGCGCGCCAGCCTACGAGGATGGCCATCTCTCGCGTTCGATCAATCAGCAGCGGGCGATGCGGGATACCTGCCTGTCGAACCAGGCGAGGTCGCTGGACGACGGGCACTCCGCGCCCGAGACCATCGCGCGGGCCGCGTCCGCCAACTGCAGCGGCCAGAACGACAGGCTCATCCAGCTCATGGCCACCATGGACCGCAGCGGCGAGGCGCAAATCACCAACGCGGTGCGCAAGGACTCCCTGGTCAAGGCGACATCCTATGTGCTGGCGACGCGGGCGCAGGCCGGCAGCGGCCGATAGGCGGTCACTGCAACGGCACGCGCCGGGAGCGCAATACCGCCGCCTGCCCCTCGCGCACTGAAACTTCCTCGATCGAGCAGCGCGGGCCCCAGAAGCCGCCGTTCATGGCCACCTCGACATACCGCGTCTCGCCGGCAGCGACATCGACCTGGCGCTCGGCGACATTGTCGGTCTTGCAGACGAGGTCGATTCGACCGGGCGCGCGGTCCAGCCGGACATAGGTGTTCACGGCGAGATCGGCGTGACGGCCAGGGGCGACCCCCACATCGACCGTCCTGGCCAGCGCCATCCAGCCCGGCCGGTAGACATAGACCGCCGCCGCGCCCTGACCCGGCGGATCGAACCGCTTGCCCTCTTGGTCAGCCTGCCGGTCGGCCATCGGCACGGTGGCGCAGGCGGCAACGGCCAGCATCAGGATGGCGCTCGAAAGAGGTCGGATCACGGTTCGTCTCCTCCCACGATATCGAAGAAGGTCGAAGCGCCCACTTGCCGGCCCTTTCGCGGCGGATTGAGGGCAGACGCGGCAGCGCAACAATCCCGCCACGCAGACGTTGCTTCGGCGCGGCCTGACTTCACCAACTTCCATGGGGAACGCGATGCCGTCGAAGAAGCCGACCTCCGCGAAGACCAAACGTAAGCTCGACGACAAGCTCGACCAGGCCCTGGAGGACACCTTCCCGGCCAGCGACCCCGTGTCGTTTGTCGAGCCATCGTCCGACGAAGAGGACTCCAAGGAGTCCGGCGGCAAGGATCGCAAGCTCGACCGCAAGCGCTGACGCCGGGCCAGGACCGATCGCAAAATGGATGCCGATGCCGGTCAGCGCCAAAGTCGCTGCCACCATTGCTGGGACGGCTTGGGCCAGCCACGGGCCTCCATGCAGTTGGCGATGAGCCGGTCGGTCGATTTGGCGTCGCTATAGTTGTCCATCGCCTGCGGCAGCGCGCCCTGCCCGTAGCGATTGCGCTCGTCCTGGAAGATATCGCGGCGGCTGGCGTCGACCCGCCGCCGAGCCTTGGTGTCCTCGTCGACCTGGGCGGCGCAGAGCGAGCGATCCTTGTCGTATTTTTCCGGGTTTCTGGCCCGGGCATCCTCGGCGCCGGGCTGGTTGCAGCTCGTCAGCAGGAAAGCCAGGGCAACGCCGAGAAGCGCCTCCCTCCTCATGCCATGCCTCCGAGCGCCGCCTCGATCGCCTTCAGGGCATCCGGCGCCTTCGTCGCATCGGGACCGCCGCCCTGGGCCATGTCCGGCCGGCCGCCGCCGCCCTTGCCGCCCAGTGCCGCCACGCCAGCCTTCACCAGCTCGACCGCGCTCAGCGTCTTCGACAGGTCGTCGGTGACGCCCACGACCGCGGATGCCTTGCCATCATCGACGCCGATCAGCGCCACCACGCCCGAGCCGAGCTTCTTCTTGAACTCGTCGGCCATGCCCTTGAGATCCTTGCCGGGTACGCCGTTCAGGACGCGACCGATCATCTTCACCTTGCCGACCTGGCGCACGTCGTCGGCGGCGCTGCCGGCGCCTCCACCGCCGCCCGCCAGCGCCAGCGCCTTGCGCGCGTCGGAGAGTTCCCGCTCGACCCTGCGCTGGCCGTCCATCAGGGCGGCAAGGCGCGCCGGCAGATCCTCCGGCCGGACCTTCAATGCACTGGCCGCCTGGTTCAGGAGGTCGAGCTGATGGCGCACATATTCCTCCGCGGCCGCGCCAGCCAGGGCTTCGATGCGGCGCACGCCCGCGGACACCGCGCCCTCGCCGACGATGCGGAACAGGCCGATGTCGCCGGTGCGCTGGGCGTGGGTGCCGCCGCAAAGCTCGATCGAATACCTCTCGCCGTCGACGCCGCCCATCGACAGCACGCGCACCTCGTCGCCGTATTTCTCGCCGAACAGCGCCATGGCACCGGCCGCGATCGCCTCCTCGGGCGTCATCAGACGCGTATCGACCGGCGTATTGAGGCGAATGCGCTCGTTCACCTCGTCCTCGATCCGCCGCAGCTCCTCCTGCGAGATGGGTTTCGTATGGCTGATATCGAAGCGCAGCCGGTCCGGCGCCACCAGCGAGCCCTTCTGCGTCACATGCGTGCCGAGATGGCGGCGCAGCGCCTCGTGCAGCAGATGGGTCGCCGAATGGTGAGCGCGCAACTGGGCACGGCGGATGGCGTCGACCGTCATCACCACCTCGTCGCCCATCTTGATCTCGCCCTTGGCGACCTTCGCGTGATGGGCGTGCAGATCGCCCACCATCTTCTGCACGTCGGCGATCTCGGCCTCCCCGGCCGGGCCGACGAAGCGGCCGGTATCGCCGAGCTGGCCGCCCGACTCGGCGTAGAACGGCGTCTGGTTGACCACCAGCCAGCCGGTCTGCCCGGCCTTCAGCGACGGGACTTCCTTGCCTTCGACGATGATCGCCGTCACCTTGCCCTCGGCGCGCTCGGTGTCGTAGCCCAGGAACTCGGTGGCGCCGACCTTCTGGCGCACGTCGAACCAGATGGCCTCGGAGGCCGCCTCGCCTGATCCGGCCCACGCCGCCCGCGCCTTGGCGCGCTGCTCGTCCATCGCCTTCTCGAAGCCCGTCGTATCGACGGTGATATCGCGCGCCCGCAGCACGTCCTGCGTGAGGTCGAGCGGGAAGCCGTAGGTATCGTAGAGCTTGAAGGCGATGTCGCCCTTGAGCATGCCGCCGGCCGACAGATTCCGGCTCTCGTCCTCCAAAAGCTTGAGGCCGGTGCCGAGCGTTTTCTTGAAGCGCGTCTCCTCGAGCTTCAGCGTCTCGGTGATCAGCGCCTGCGCCCGGCCGAGCTCGGGATAGGCGTCGCCCATCTCGTGCACCAGGGTCGGCACCAGCTTGTAAACCATCGGCTCCGTCGCGCCGAGGATATGGGCATGCCGCATCGCCCGGCGCATGATACGGCGCAGGACATAGCCGCGGCCTTCGTTCGACGGCAGCACCCCGTCGGCGATCAGGAACGAGGTCGCGCGCAGGTGATCGGCGATGACCTTGTGCGACGCCCCCTGCGGACCGTCGGGATCGACGCCGGTCTCGTGCGCCACCGCCTCGATCAGGGCGCGGAAAAGATCGATGTCGTAGTTGTTGTGCTTGCCCTGCAGGACGGCGGCGATGCGCTCCAGCCCCATGCCGGTGTCGATCGAGGGTTTCGGCAGCGGCACGCGCAGCTCCGGCGTCTGCTGCTCGAACTGCATGAAGACCAGGTTCCAGATCTCGATGAACCGGTCGCCGTCCTCGTCCGGGCTGCCCGGCGGACCGCCGGGGATCCCCTCGCCGTGATCGTAGAAGATCTCCGAGCACGGGCCGCACGGGCCGGTGTCGCCCATCGCCCAGAAATTGTCCGACGTGGGGATGCGGATGATCCTGCTGTCGGGAAAGCCGGTGACCTTGCGCCAGTAGCGCGCCGCCTCGTCGTCCTCGCTGAACACCGTGACCAGCAGACGGTCCGGCCGCAGGCCGAATTCCCTGGTGATCAGGTTCCAGGCGAGCTCGATCGCGAGCTCCTTGAAATAGTCGCCGAACGAGAAATTGCCCAGCATCTCGAAGAAGGTGTGATGGCGCGCGGTGTAGCCGACGTTCTCGAGATCGTTGTGCTTGCCGCCGGCGCGCACGCACTTCTGCGACGTCGTTGCGCGCGCGTAGGGCCGCTTCTCCATCCCGGTGAAGACGTTCTTGAACTGCACCATGCCGGCGTTGGTGAACATCAGCGTCGGATCGTTGCGCGGCACCAACGGGCTCGAGCTCACGACCTCGTGGCCGTTCTCGCGGAAGTATTCTAGGAATGTGCGACGGACGTCGCTGACGCTTGCCATAGTGCGGTCCTTGTAGCGTGCACGCCTCGCCCAAGTCCATAACGGGGGGATAGCGGTCTTATGGTCGATTCGGGCCAAGTTTCGGCCACTTTGCGCCTCTCCGTCGGCGAGATCCGGCTTGCCCACCCGATGACCGTGCCGGCTGGCGCCGTGCCGGCGACGGCCGTGGTGCCGGCCCTGCAGGGACTGGTGAACGCCGTGGTCGAGGCTGCCGAGCAGCGCGCCCGGGACATGGGCAAGGCCGTCTCCTGCCGCAAGGGCTGCGGCGCCTGCTGTCGCCAGCTCGTGCCGATCTCGCGTACCGAGGGGGAGAGGCTGCTGGCCGTCATCGAGGCCTTGCCCGAGGAGCGCCGTGCGGCCGTCAGAGCCCGCTTCGCCGAAGCCGAGGCCACGCTCGCGCGGGCTGGCCTCGGCGACGTGCTGCTCGATCCGGAAAAGCGGGCCGGCAAGACCGACCGCGAGCTGTCAGCCGCCTATTTTGCGCTCGCCCTGCCCTGCCCTTTCCTCGAGGAGGAGAGCTGCTCCATTCATCCCGAGCGGCCACTGGTCTGCCGCGAATACCTGGTCACCTCGCCTGCGGAACTTTGTGCCGGGCCAAACCAGGAAGGCGTGGCGCCGCTTGCGGTGCCGAAATTTTCCTCGTCCGCGCGCAAGCTGCAGGACGACGCCGACACCTGGTTTCCGCTCGCCCTGCTCACGGCCTGGAGCCGGACGCGATCCGCCGACCGCGTCATGCGGACCGGGCCGGACTGGGTGCAACGCTTCCTGCGGCAGCTCGGCTCGAAGTAGGGGCGGCTATTTCTTCGCCGCCGGCGCGGGCGCCTCCTTTGGTCGGATCGCGTCGGCCGTGCCCTGGATGAAGGCGATGATCTTCGTCACATCCTCGTCCTTCAGCTTGCCGGTGAAATCCGGCATGCCCTGCGACTTGAAGGGACCGTTGAAGACGACCTCCTTGAGGTTCCGGATGGTGTCCGAGCCGACATAGCCCAGATTGCGGATATTGCCGCCCTTCTGCACGCCCGGCACGCCGTGACAGGCGGCGCAGTTGGAGACGTAGAGCAGCGTGCCCGGCCCGACATCGGCCGGATCGTACTTAACGCCTGCCAGCAGGTTCTCCATCTGGTACTTGGTGAAGGCCGGCGGCGATGCCTTGCCGCCCACGGCGAAGGTATAGACCGTGCCCGGGCTGTTGAGCTCGGTGGCACGATCCGCCTCGCCGTAGACGCCGCCCCAGCCGACCGCCACCGATACGTACTGCACGCCGTCGATCAGGTACGTCGAAGCGCCGGCGACCACGCCGGTGCCCGTCGGCGCCTCCCAGAGCTTTTCGCCGGTGGTGGCATTGTAGGCGACGAACCGGCCGTCGGCCGTGCCCTGAAAGACGAGATTGCCCGCGGTCGTCAGGGTTCCGCCGTTCCAGGGCGACACATATTCCTGGCGCCAGGCTTCCTTCTGCTTCACCGGATCCCAGGCGATCAGCCGGCCGAACGGCAGGCTCTTGGGTGGCGCGGCGTTCAGCGCGAAGGCGATGTTCCAGCCGAGACCGCCGCCGAACTCGCCCGGCTTGTTGGCGTTGTGAGTCCACTTCGGCTCGCCGGTGAGATTGAGCGGCACATTCTGCGCCGGCAGGTAGACGAGGCCGGTCATCGGATTGAACGACATCGGATGCCAGTTGTGGGCGCCGTACGGACCGGGGATCGAATCGAACGACTTGTCCGCCGAGCGGGCCTCGGGAACCTCGATCGGCCGCCCGCTCGCGTCGTAACCCGTCGCCCAGTTCACGTCGACGAAGTTCTTCGCCGAGATGAACTTGCCGTTGGTGCGGTCGATCACGAAAAAGAAGCCGTTCTTCGGCGCGTGCAGGATGACCTTGCGCGGCGCGCCGTCGATCGTGATGTCGGCCAGGATCATGGGCTGCGTGGACGTGTAGTCCCAGTTGTCGCCTGGCGTCTCCTGGTAGTGCCACTTGTACTTGCCGGTGTCGGCATCGAGAGCCACGATCGAGGCGAGATAGAGATTGTCGCCGCCCGCCGGGCTGCGCAGGTTGCGGTTCCACGGGGCGCCGTTGCCGGTGCCGACATAGACCGTATCGAGGTCTGGGTCGTAGGTGATGCTGTCCCACGCCGTGCCGCCGCCACCGTTGATCCAGTATTTGCCGGCGGGATCCCAGGTCTTGGCCGCGGCGGCCATGGACCCGTCCTCGTAGGGCTTGCTCGGATCACCCGGCACCACGAACCAGCGCCACGCCTGGTTGCCCGTATCGGCCTCGTAGGCTGTCACATAGCCGCGCGCCCCATACTCGGCCCCGCCGTTGCCGATGATCACCTTGCCCCTGGCCACGCGTGGCGCGCCGGTGATGGTGTACGAATGGGAATGGTCGATGATCGTGTCCTTCTCCCAGATCTTCTGGCCGGTCGCCGCATCGAGCGCGATCAGCCGGCCGTCATAGGAGCCGACGAAGACCTTGCCCTTGTAGAGGGCCACGCCCCTGTTCACGACATCGCAGCAACCCTTGTAGCCGATCTCGCGCGACACGCCGGGATCGAAGGTCCAGATCTTCTTGCCGGTGCGGGCGTCGATGGCGTGGACGATGCTCCATGGCGCGGTGACGTACATGACGCCGTCGACGACGACCGGCGTCGCCTCGACGCCGCGCGACGAGTCGAGACTGTAGGACCACACCAGGCCGAGATTCTTCACGTTCTCGGTATCGATCTGATTGAGCCGGCTGAAGCGCGTTTCGGCATAGTCCAGGCCGACCGTTGGCCAGTCCTTCGACGTTGCCGCATTGGCGCGGATCGCGCTCTCGTCGATTGCCGAGGTCACGGTCTTTATGTGCTCGACCGATCCCTTGGCCTGTTGCCCAGGCACGTCAGCAGCAACAATGACCGTTGCCGCCACGGCGGCTGCCACGATCGAGAAAAATTTTGAAAGTTGCCGAACAAAATCGGCACGACCGGCAAGACGTTCCATGACGACCTCCCCGCTGGTCTGTGACGCCCGAAAGCGTCCTCGAACGAGGCAGGGACGGTTGGCGCGATGTACCGAATTCGGACGCTACGCTGCAGCCAAACCTTACTGCGCTCGCAGCTGATCGCGATGAAATGTTGGCGGGCGCCGGGAGGGCCGTCAACAGAAGGAACGGGCGGTTCTTCCCGTTCTTTTGTTGCCGCCGGAATGAAAGGGGCGGTGCTGTGCGTGGGGAACAGCACCGCCCGCGACCGGAGACAGAGGCTTTGAAGTCCGGTCGAGAAAGCCTAGTCGTCCTCGTCCTCGTCGCTCTTGCCGCCGTCCATCAGCGCATCGGCGACGATGCCGGCATTGGCCCGGACTTTCTGCTCGATCGCCTGGGCGACCTCGGGATGCTCCTTGAGGTAATTCTTGGCGTTCTCGCGGCCCTGCCCGATGCGCTGGCCGTCGTAGGAGAACCACGAGCCCGACTTCTCGACCACCCCCGCCTTCTCGCCGAGATCGATCAGCTCGCCGACCTTGCTCACGCCTTCGCCGTACATGATGTCGAACTCGACGACCTTGAACGGCGGCGCCACCTTGTTCTTCACCACCTTCACCCGCGTGGCGTTGCCGACCACCTCGTCCCTGTCCTTGAGCGCGCCGATGCGGCGGATGTCGAGGCGGACCGAGGCGTAGAACTTCAGCGCATTGCCGCCGGTCGTGGTCTCGGGGCTGCCGAACATCACGCCGATCTTCATGCGGATCTGGTTGATGAAGATCACCAGCGTGTTCGACTTGGAGATCGAGGCCGTGAGCTTGCGCAGCGCCTGGCTCATCAGGCGGGCCTGCAGGCCGGGCAGCGCATCGCCCATCTCGCCCTCGAGCTCGGCCCGCGGCACGAGGGCGGCGACCGAGTCGATCACCAGCACGTCGATGGCGCCGGAGCGGACCAGCGTGTCGGCGATCTCGAGCGCCTGCTCGCCCGCGTCGGGCTGGGAAATCAGCAGATTGTCGATATCGACACCGAGCTTCTTGGCATAGACCGGGTCGAGCGCATGCTCGGCATCGATGAAGGCGCAGGCGCCGCCCTTCTTCTGGGCTTCGGCCACGCAATGCAGCGCCAGCGTCGTCTTTCCCGAGCTTTCGGGGCCGTAGATCTCGACGATGCGCCCCTTGGGCAGGCCGCCGATCCCCAGCGCGATATCGAGGCCCAGCGAGCCGGTCGACACCGCCTCGATCTCCAGCGCCTCGCGCTGGCCGAGCTTCATGATCGACCCCTTGCCGAAGGCGCGTTCGATCTGCGCCAAGGCTGCATCGAGCGCCTTGTTCTTGTTCTCCATGCCCTCTTTCTCGACCAGTTTCAGCGCTGCCGACATTGGCTGCCTCCTCCTTGTCCCACGCCCGCATCCGGGGCGGCAATGCGGATAAGTCCGCCGGAAAACAGCGTCAATGTACCTATTTTGTTCACGCCATCAAGGGGCGATTTAATGGCCTGAAAGAATTAAACTTATTGACATGTGTTCCAGCTCTGTTCCGAAGGCTCAACGGATCGCTTGTGAATAGCGGCGACAAGGCAAACGCTTCCATCGTTTGCCTCACGCCAACGCCCGTCATCTCGGTCCCAGCATGCCGGCCGACTTTAGCGCCGCGATGCCTCGCTCGTCGTAGCCGATCGCCGCCAGCACCGCCTCGTTGTGCTGGCCGATCTCGGGCGGATCGCTGACGAGCGGCGGCCGCCAGCCGAACATCTGGAACGGCAGCAGCGGCAGGCGCGTCTTGACGCCGCCCGGCAGTGTCGTCGACGCCAGTGAGCCGTTGGCCAGCAGGTGCGGATGGTCGAACAGGTCCTGCGGCCGCGCCACCGGCGCGAAGGAGATGTCGGCCTCGAGCGCCAGCCTCTCGATCTCGTTCTTGGTGTAGCCCTTGAATATTTCGGCGACCTTGGGCACCAGCCAGGGCCGCGCCTCGATGCGCTGGTTGTTGCTGGCAAGGCGGGAATCGGCCGCGAGCTCGGCCTGCCGGAAGACCTCGCAAAAGCGCTTCCACTGGCCATCGCTGGTGATGCCGATGAAGACCTGCTGATCGTCGGCCGTATTGAAGATCTCGTACACCGCCCACGAGCTCACGCGTTCGGGCATGGGCGGCGGCGCGGCACCGTTGATGGCGGTGATGGCGAGATGCTGGCCCATCATGAACACGACCGACTCGAACAGCGCGCTCTCGACCAGCCCGCCCTTCCCCGTCCGGTCGCGCTGCTTCAACGCCAATACCGTGCCGAAGGCGCCGAACATGCCACCCATGATGTCGACCACGGACGTGCCGGCGCGCAGCGGCCGGCCGCTGGGCCCGGTCATGTAAGCGAGCCCGCCCATCATCTGCACGACCTCGTCGAGCGCCGGCCGCTTCTCGTAGGGACCCGGCAGGAAACCCTTCAGGGCGCAGTAGACGAGGCGCGGATTGATCTTCTCCAGATGCTCGGGCCCGAGCCCGCGCTTGCTCATGGAACCCGGCGCGAAGTTTTCGATCAGCACATCGGCCGACTGCAGAAGCTTCTCCAGCACCTTGCGGCCCTCGGGCGCGTCGGCATCGAGCGCCAGGCTCTTCTTGTTGCGATTGAAGTAGCCGAAGAAGCCGGCGCCGAAGCCGCGCAGCTTGCGGGTGCGGTCGCCGTCCACCGGCTCGACCTTGATCACCTCGGCTCCGAGATCGGCCAGGATCATGCCGCACGACGGACCGAGGATCGTATGCGTAAGCTCGACGACGCGGACGCCTTTGAGAGGGGGTTCCATGCTCATCGGAGCATGCCGCTCCAGGGGCGCCTCTTGTCATGAGCGCCACTGGAGTGGCGCGCTCCTACGAGAACCACGTATCGATATCCTTTGTGAGCGGCAGACCGGCTGTCTCGCCGAGCACCCGGTGTCCCATACCGGCGCCGACAAGAAAAGCCTCCTGGTGGGGCACGGCGTTCGCCTTGAGCAGGGTGCGGATGGCCGGGCCGTCATGGCCCCAGCCGATCGCCTCGACCTTGCCGTCGAAGGCGCGATTGACGAGAGCGAGGAAACCGTCCCGTTCCGCCGCGTCGAGTGTGGGCACGGCATCGATATCGCCCAGCAGGAACAGCCGACCGCCGAATTTGCCGACCAGGGCCGCGACCGAGTTGCGCGGATCGACAACGATCTCGCCCTTCGGCCCGCGGCGCACCCGCGCGGCGAGCGAGAGCGGCAGGACGGCCGCCCCGAGATTGACGCCGGTGTCCATCAGCGTCGCGGTCAATTCCCGATAGGTGATGCCGAGCCGTTCCGCCCGCCGCACCCGCATCTTCGCGACCTCGGGATTGGGAGTCTTCCATGCCTTGGCCGACGCGCGGCGCCAGACCCAGGCCTCCCACGACATGTCGAAGGTGGGCCCGTTGTTGTGGCCGATACCTGGCCTGCGCAGCAGGGTCTCGACATTGGCATGCCGGCCCCCTAGACGGTCGAAGCGATCACCCATTGCGCTATCGTAATGCAAATATGATGCCAAGATCGAGCAGCGCCCAGCCAGGGAGAGACAGGTGGACGATTTTCAGGTCGATGTTCTGGTCGTCGGGGCGGGCAACGCGGCGGCGTGTGCGGCATTGGCGGCGCGCGAGGCGGGCGCGTCGGTCGCCATGCTGGAAGCCGCCCCGGAGGCCGAGCGCGGCGGCAACAGCACCTACACTGCCGGCGCCATGCGCGTCGTGTTCCACGGAGTGGACGACCTCGTCCAGCTCTACGATCTCACCGAGGACGAGAAGCGCGACGTCGATTTCGGCAGCTACAGCGCCGACCAGTATCTCGACGACATGGGCCGGGTGACGAACTATCGCTGCGATCCCGAGCTCACCGATATCCTGATCGGGCGGAGCTTCGAGACGCTGAAATGGATGCGCTCCAAGGGCGTGCGCTTCCAACCCTCCTACGGCCGCCAGGCCTTCAAGGTGAACGGCAAGTACAAGTTCTGGGGTGGCCTGGCGGTCGAGGCCTGGGGCGGCGGCCCGGGCCTGGTCGATCTCGAGCACAATGCCGCGGTCAAGGCCGGCATCCCCATCCACTACGAGACGCCGGCCGTGTCGCTGATTGAAGAGGACGGCGTGGTGCGCGGCGTGGTCGCCCGCCACAAGGGCCGCAAGATCCGGATCGGCGCCAGGGCGGTGGTGCTGGCCTGCGGCGGCTTCGAGAGCAATGCCGAGATGCGCACCCGCTATCTCGGCCCCACCTGGGACCTCGCCAAGGTGCGCGGCACGCGCTTCAACACTGGGGCCGGCATCAACATGGCGTTGGCGATCGGCGCCAAGCCGCACGGCAACTGGTCAGGCGGCCACGCCGTCGGCTGGGACATGAACGCGCCCGAGTTCGGCGACCTCGATGTCGGCGACAATTTCCAGAAGCACTCCTATCCGCTCGGCATCATGGTCAATGCCAACGGCGTGCGCTTCGTCGACGAGGGCGCCGACTTCCGCAACTACACCTATGCCAAGTACGGCGCGGTCATTCTCGCCCAGCCGCAGCAATTCGCCTGGCAGATCTTCGATTCCAAGGTACTCGACAAGCTGCGCGACGAGTATCGCATCAAGCGCGTCACCAAGGTCCGGGCCGAAACGATCGAGGAGCTGGCGAAGAAGCTCGAAGGCGTCGATACCCAGCAGTTCCTGAAGACGATCGAGGAATGGAACGCCGCCGTCATGACGGACGTGCCGTTCAACCCCGCGGTCAAGGATGGCCGCGGCACGCGCGGCCTCGCCGTGCCGAAGAGCAACTGGGCCAACACGATCGACACGCCGCCGTTCGAAGCCTATGCCGTGACCTGCGGCCTCACCTTCACGTTCGGCGGGCTCAAGATCACGCCCCGAGGCGAGGTCGAGAGCATCGACGGCCACCCCATCCCCGGCCTCTACGCGGCAGGCGAACTGGTGGGCGGGCTCTTCTACCACAACTATCCCGGCGGCACCGGCCTGGTGTCGGGCGCCGTGCTCGGCAAGCTTGCCGGCGAGTCGGCCGGACGCTACGTCTTCGGCAAGAACTGATCTCGATACGGGGAGTTACTCCATGCAGCATTTCACACGACGCCGGACATTGGCCGCCGGCGCCAGCACGTTGTTGCTGCCGTCGGTGGCGCGCGCCGATGCCGGCTGGCCCACCGGGCCGGTCACGATGGTCGTGGGCTATGCGGCCGGCGGCGGCGCGGACATCAACGCCCGCGAGCTGGCGCAGATCCTGTCGCCGCTGATCGGCCAGCAGGCGATCGTCGACAACAAGGGCGGCGCCGCCGGCAGCCTGGGCGTGCGCGTGGTCGCGAGCGCCAAGCCCGACGGCCAGACGCTGTTCTACGCCGTCGGCACGAACGTGATCATCAATCCGCACATCCAGAAGGGCATGATCGACACCATCACCGCGCTCGCGCCGATCTGC
The DNA here is from genome assembly GCF_030246845.1 of Enhydrobacter sp. Classification (NCBI taxonomy): domain Bacteria; kingdom Pseudomonadati; phylum Pseudomonadota; class Alphaproteobacteria; order Hyphomicrobiales; genus Enhydrobacter; species Enhydrobacter sp. Next base: position 4,444,728 of record NZ_CP126889.1, on the reverse strand, counting down.
CAGACCACCGCCTACCAGTACGTGCTGGCGATCAATCCCAAGGTGCCGGCCAATTCGGCGGCCGAGCTCGTGACGCTCGCGAGGAAGGAGCCCGAGAAGCTCACCTTCTCGTCGTCGGGGGTGGGCGGCAACAATCATCTCGCCGGCGCGCTGTTCGCCGAGGCGGCCGGGATCAAGCTGACCCATGTGCCCTACAAGGGCACCGGCCCGGCGCTGGCCGACGTGATCAGCGGACAGATCACGATGAATTTCTCTTCCCTGCCGCCGGCCGTCAGCCAGATCAAGGCCGGCAATCTCAGGGCCCTCGCGGTGACCGGCGAGAAGCGCGTGAAGTCCCTGCCCGAGGTACCGACGCTCAAGGAACAAGGCATCGACGTGGTGGTCACGAGCTGGCATGGCCTGTTCGCGCCGGCCAGGACTGCCGATGCCGTGCTCGACAAGATCGAGAAGGCGGCCAAGGAGGCGATGGCGGATCCGAAGTGGGAAGCCGCCTTGTCCAAGGACGGCCTCGAGCTGGCGCCCGCGCGCAGTCGTCCCGAGTTCACGGCCTTCGTGCGCGAGGAACACGACTACTGGGGCAAGAAGCTGAAAGCGCTCAAGATCGAGATGGAATGACGTTCGGCGAACGACCGGCGGCTATGCCGCCGGTCTTTTCGGAACGACGCAGAAGCCCTGCGCCTCGATGCCGAGGGTCGGGTTGAACTTGCTGCGAAAGTTCTCGAACGCCACCGCCGCCGTCAGCTCGACGATCTGCGGCTCGGTGAAATGCTTCCTGAGCTCGGCGAAAAGGGCATCGTCGACCTGCTGGTCGGTGTGGGTGATGCGCTCGGCATAGTCGAGCGCGGCGCGCTCGGCGGCGCTGAACAGCTTGCTCTCGCGCCAGGTCAGGACTTCCGCCACCTTGTCCAGGCCGCCCGGGGTTTCCGTCAAACTGACGGAGTTGATGTCAATTCAAAATGGACAGCCATTGATGGACGCCACACGCAGATAGACGAGCGGCAGCATTCCCTTGGGAAGCTGTCCCGACTGCGCGATCGCCTGGCCGAGCTGCTGCGCCGCCTTCAGGATCGGCGGACAGTGCGCCATCACCTTCGTCGGATTGAGCAGATCGCCGAAGATCTCGCGCTGCTTGTCGAAGATCGATTTCAGCGTCGGATCGCCGCCATCTTCCGTGATCTCGCTGATACGGGGCATCGGACTTCCTCCATTGATTCCAAGATATCATGGCTTTGATAACCCGGCCGAATCGAGGGACGTTTTCTCATGCCGACCCAAATGCAATGAGCCCTGTCCCCGATACTAGAATCCGAGCACCTTCGCCTGCACCACGCCCTCGACGGCTGCGATCTTGGCGAGCAGCGTCGGCGAGATCGGCTGGTCGACCTGCACGAGCGCGATCGCCGAGCCGCCGGGCTTGTCGCGGCCGAGATGGAAGGTCGCGATGTTGACCTTGTTCTCGCCCAGGATCGTGCCCAGCCGGCCGATGAAGCCCGGCTTGTCGTCGTTGGTGATGTAGAGCATGTGCGGGGCGAACTCCGCTTCGATGTCGATGCCCTTGATCTCGACCACGCGCGGATGGCGGCCGCCGAACAGTGTGCCCGTGACCGAGCGCGTGTATTTCTCAGTGGTCAGCGACAACCGGATCAGCGAGTGGTAGTCGCTGTCGCGCTCGTGCTTCACCTCGGCAACGTCGATGCCGCGCTCGCGCGCGACGGCAGGCGCGTTCACCATGTTCACCGTATCGAGCTGCGGGCGCAGCACGCCCATCAACGCCACCTGGCTCAACGGCTTGATGTTGAGCGCCGCGACCTGGCCCTCGTACTCGATCGAGACCGCCTTGATCTCGGTGTCGGTGAGCTGGCCGGCGAAGGAGCCGAGCTTCTCGGCGAGGTTCAGATAGGGTGCGAGCTTGGGCGCCTCCTCGGCCGTGACATTGGGCATGTTGAGCGAGTTCACGACCGCGCCGGTCAGCAGGTAGTCCGACATCTGCTCGGCGACCTGCAACGCCACGTTCTCCTGCGCCTCCACCGTCGAGGCGCCGAGATGTGGCGTGCAGACGAGATTGGGCGCGCCGAACAGCACGTTCTGCTTGGCCGGCTCCTCGGTGAAGACGTCGAAGCCCGCGCCCGCGATATGGCCCGAGACAAGGAGATCGCGCACCGCCAGCTCGTCGACCAGGCCGCCGCGCGCGCAGTTGACGATACGCACGCCCTTCCTGGTCTTCATCAGGTTGGCGCGGCTCAGGATGTTCTTGGTCTGCTCGGTGAGCGGCGTGTGCACGGTGATGAAATCGGCCCGTTCCAGCACCTGGTCGAGCGTGCCCTTCTCCACCCCGAGCTCGGTCGCGCGCTGGTCCGACAGGAAGGGGTCGTAGGCGAGCACGCGCATTTTCAGTCCGAGGGCGCGTTCCGCCACGATCGAGCCGATATTGCCGCAGCCGATCAGGCCCAGCGTCTTGAAGCTGAGCTCCGTGCCCATGAAGCGGTTCTTCTCCCACTTGCCGGCCTGGGTGCTGGCGTTGGCGTCGGGCACCTGGCGCGCCACCGCGAACATCAGGGCGATCGCGTGCTCGGCCGTCGTGATGGCGTTGCCGAACGGCGTATTCATCACCACCACGCCGCGGGCGGTCGCCGCCTTGATGTCGACATTGTCGACACCGATGCCGGCCCGCCCCACGACTTTGAGCTTCTTGGCCTCGGCCAGCACCTCCGCCGTGACCTTGGTGGCCGAGCGGATGGCGAGGCCTTCATAGTTGCCCACGATCGCCCGCAGCTCGGCGGGCTTCAGCCCCGGCTTGAAATCGACGTCGCAGCCGCGCTCGGAGAAGATCTCGATCGAACGCGGGCTGAGCTCGTCGGAGATGAGGACTTTGGGTTTGGCCATTTCGAGTGTCTCCTTCGTCGGAGCGCGCCACTCCAGTGGCGCTCATGAGTCTCGAGCGCCACTGGAGTGGCGCGCTCCCTCGGGTTCTTAAGCGGCGGCCTTGCCGAACTCGCGCTCGATCTCGGCATAGACCCAGTCGAGCCAGGGCAGCAGCGCCTCGAGATCGCTCGTCTCGACCGTGGCGCCGCACCAGATGCGCAGGCCCGGCGGTGCGTCGCGGTAGGAGCCGACGTCGTAGGCGGCCTTCTCGGTCTCGAGCAGCTCGGCCATCTTCTTGGCCGCCGCGGCCCGCCGGTCGGCCGGCAGCGCCGTGAACCACGAGGCGGTGATGCTGAGGCAGACCGAGGTGTTGGAGCGGATTGCCTTGTCGGCGGCAAGGAAGCCCAGCCAGTTGCGGCTGGCGACGAACTTCTCGAGCACCGCCAGGTTGGCGTTGGATCGCGCCATCAGGCCCTCGAGTCCGCCGACGCTCTCACCCCAGCGCAAGCCGTCGATCGCGTCCTCGATGCAGAGCAGCGACGGCGTGTTGATGGTGTCGCCCTTGAAGATCGCCTCGGAGAACTTGCCGCCCGAGGTCAGGCGGAAGATCTTGGGCAGCGGCCAGGCCGGCGAATAGGTCTCGAGCCGCTTCACGGCGCGCGGCGAGAGAACGAGCATGCCGTGCGCTCCCTCCCCGCCCATCACCTTCTGCCAGGACCAGGTGACGACATCGAGCTTGGGCCACGGCAGGTCCATCGCGAAGACGGCCGAGGTGGCGTCACAGATCGCGAGCCCCTCGCGGTCGTCGGCGATCCAGTCGCCGCTCGGCACCTTCACGCCCGAGGTGGTGCCGTTCCAGGTGAAGACAACGTCGTGCGTCCAGTCGACCGTCTCGAGGTCGACGATCTGGCCGTATCCGGCCTTGAGCACGCGCGCATCCTTGAGCTTGAGCTGCTTGGTGACATCGGTCACCCAGCCTTCACCGAAGCTTTCCCAGGCCAGCATGTCGACCGGCCGGGCGCCCAGGAGCGACCACAGCGCCATCTCGACCGCGCCGGTGTCCGACGCCGGCACGATGCCGACCTTGTAGTCGGCGGGGATGCCCAGCAGCGCACGCGTGCGATCGATCGCCTCGACAATCTTCTTCTTGCCGAGCTTGGAGCGATGGGACCGCCCGACGGCGGCGTCTTTGAGGGCTTCCGGAGTCCATCCCGGACGTTTGGCGCAGGGCCCCGACGAGAAATCGGGGCGCGCCGGACGTGTGTTCGGCTTCATATGACCTCTCCCTTGCAGAAGAGCTGCGCTCCGGTGGGGGAGCGTGGCCCGCCGCCCCTATAGTCGCGGGCCGGAAAATCGTCAATGTGTACCGTTTGCCGCTCCCGCCGGACGGGCATGACCATCTGCCTCTTGCGGCCCAACCCTTTGCAGCTGACCCTTTTTTATTGACGCTTCTTTTTTGGAGGAGCGACATGACGTTGTGGCGCCGGATCATCGGGCTCTTCGGCAAGAAGAAGATCGATCCCGCAGGGAGCGATAGGGGATCTTACGATCCGCGGGCGGCGAAGGAGGCCGCGGACGCGAAAGCGACGGACGCGGCGCATATCGCCGATGCCCGTCTCCCGCCGCATTCCGCGACCTTCCCGTTCTAGTGGACCAAATCTAACATTTCGATTCGCGAGGGGATTCCCGATCGGGCTCGCGTATGCGAGTCAGAGGAATGCACGAGCGAACGAACTTTCAGTTGAATGCCACGGACCGTGGCGAGCTGGAGGCGGTGGTGGCCAACCGCAACAGCCCGCAAAAGCACGTCTGGCGGGCAAGGATCGTTCTTTTGACCGCCGACGGGCATGGCACTGCCGAGATCATGCGTGCCACCGGCAAGGCCAAGACGGTGATCTGGCGCTGGCAGGAACGGTTCGGGGCGGAAGGTGCAGCGGGGCTGTGGCGCGACAAGACACGCCCGTCGCGCATCCCGCCGCTCCATCCCGAGGTGGCCGAGCACGTTGTCGCCATGACGCTGGCAGGGCCGCCGTCGGGGGCGAGCCATTGGACCGGCCCGGCGATGGCCGAGGCGGCCGGGATCAGCGTCAGCTCGGTGCAACGGATCTGGCGCGCCCATGGCCTGAGGCCGCATCTGGTCCGCCAATTCAAGCTGTCCAATGATCCGCAGTTTGCCGCCAAGCTCAGGGACATCGTCGGGCTGTACGTCAATCCGCCCGACCACGCCATCGTGCTCTCGGTCGATGAAAAGAGCCAAATCCAGGCGCTGGACCGCACCCAGCCGGGACTGCCGATGAAGAAGGGGCGCGCCGGCACCATGACCCACGACTACAAGCGCCATGGCGTCACCACTCTGTTCGCCGCCCTCGACGTCCTGGAGGGCAAGGTTATCGGCCAGTGCATGAAGCGCCATCGTCATCAAGAGTTCATCCGCTTCCTCAACGCCATCGATGCAAGGACACCCAGGAGAAAGACGATCCACGTCATCATCGATAACTATGCCACCCACAGCCATCCCAAAGTGATGCAATGGCTCGACAAGCATCCGCGGTTCGCCTTCCACTTCACCCCAACGTCGGCGTCCTGGCTCAATGCCGTCGAGGGCTTCTTTGCAAAGCTCGCGAACAAACGCCTCAAGCGCGGCGTCTTCCGATCTCTTCGCGAACTCAAAGACGCCATCCACTGCTTCCTTCGCCTCCACAATGCAGACCCAAGGCCCTTCATCTGGACAAAGGACCCCAACAAAATCATCGCCGCCGTCAAACGAGGGCACCAAGTGTTAGATTCCATCCACTAGCTGCGCCGGCGCAGCTCGTAGTACTGGCCGATCAACGCGTTCTTGTAGACCGGCCGGACATCGTAGGTATCGTGCAGCATCGTGTAGATGGCATGCGCCCGGTTTGCAGCGGCCAAGCCGCCGAGATGCTGCGCCAATTGCGGCTCGCTCCAGTCCCAGAAGTTCGAGACGGCGACGCGGTATCCCAGCTCGAGGGCGAGATCGATCTGCTGCTTGAGCGCCGCCGCGTGCTCCGCTCCTGTCCACTGCACGTGCCGGATGGCGCCGGCGTTGACGGCGATCCACTTGAAACGCGGCCGGTCGGAGGGTGCGGGATCGGGCGGCGCCACGAAGTCCCAGTCCCAGGTGTGGCTCCACAAGGCGTACTGCCAGGTGGCGATGGGCTCGAAGCCCCAGTAGAGGAACACCGTGCGGTCGGGCGGAAAGGCCCGCTCGAGATCGGCCAGCGCGGCGACCGAGGCCGCATCGGTGCCGCGCCATCGCGACAGGGACGCGACGTTCCAGACCAGCGGCGCGAGCGAGAGGATCGCCAGCACGCCCATCGCCCATGGCCGCCCCTGCCCCTGCCCCCGCGCGCGCTTCGCCGCCACGACGGCGACGATCAGCGCCCACATCACCGTCAGCCAGGGCATGACGTTGACCTGCATCTGCGGGTCTTGCGGCTGGGAATAGAAGTTCATCACCTGCCCGGCCGCGAGCGTGCCCAGGAAGACCGCGGCGATCGCCCGCAACCGCCGGTCCTTGCGCTGCGGCCACAGGATCACGATGCCGACGACGAAGATCGCGAACTGAAGCAACGTCGACAGCGAAAGCGCCAGCGCGCCGCGTATCGCCGATTCCGGGTCGAAATAGCTGCCGGTGATCAGGAAGTAGTTGCCGACACCCGACAGCATCATCCAGACCTTGGCCCAGACGAGGCCGCCCCAGCCGGTGCCCACGCCCTTGCCGGTCCACAGGATGTCGAACAGACCCATGGCGCCGTTGTGGCCCTCCCAGATCTGCTGGACGATGCCGGTGACGGCCACGATCGACACCAGCAGCGTGGCGATCAGCGCCAGCCGGCGACGGATCGGAACGTCCGCGATCACGAGCGCCAGCAGCAGGCCGGACAGCGTCGGGAAGATCAGCCGCCATTCGATCAGCCAGGCGAACGTGAAGACGATGGCCACCGCCGCCACGCGCGCATGGGTCGGGCGGTCGAACCACAGGCCGGCCAGCAGCATCGAGCCCATCAGCACCGTGTAGGCCGGCATGATGTCCTCGCTGATCACCGACAGCAGCAGGAAGAAGCCGGTGCCGAGATGGAACAGCGTCGCCAGCACCGTGGCGAAGATGCTGCCGGTCAGGCGGTGGAAGAAGGCGTAGACGAAGACGATGCAGAGGCTCGCCCAGAAGGCATTGAGATAGGCGAACTGCTTCCACGCCACGCCGCGCAGGATGCCGAGCGCATCGAGCAGCTTGCAGAGCGCGCCATAGAGCGGGAAGTAGAGATAGTTGGCATAGTCGAGCCGCGCCTGGGCGAAATCGTGGATCCAGGGCTCCGCCTCGATGCTCTTGTACATGCCGTTGGCGGTCAGGATGTGGACGTTCTGCAGCCAGCCGATCAGGCCGACCAGGAAGGCGAGCGTGAGCAGGAAGGCGAGCGCAAGCTGCCAGCCGAGGGACGGCGCGCGCATCACCCGCTCTTGCGGCCGGCGACCACGTATTGCGCCCCGAGCGGCAGCCACGCCAGCGCGCGATCGACGCCGCGCAGGAAGGCGATGCCCGGCGGCATGAACATCAGATAGTCGGTGTCGAGAACGTAGGATGCGCTTTGCCGGAGCCCCGACCGCACTTCGCGCGCGTCGAGAAGGATGGCGTTCTCGTCGATCGGCGTCCGGGCGATCACATAGCGCACGAGCGGATTGCGCGGATTGTGCTCGAAGACATAGAGCCGTCCGCCGGGCTTCAGCACCCGGGCGAGCTCGCTGTAGACCGCCGGCCGCTCGGCCACCGGTACGTGATGCAGCACGGCGCTGATGGTAGCGATGTCGAACTGGCCGTCCGCGAACGGCGTGCGCGCGCCCTGCTGCGCGGCCAGCGCCGGCGCGGCCCCGTGCCGCGACGGCCAGCGCTTGGCCACCTCGGCCAGCATGCCTTCCGACACGTCGCAGCCGGTGAAGCGCGCGCGGGCGCCGAGATCGGCCAGCACCCGCATCAGGTCGCCGGCGCCGCAGCCGTAGTCGAGCAGGCTCAGCGTGCCGTCCCTCAGCGCCGCCTCGCGGCGCAAAAGCCAGCGCGCCTTCACGCCGATGAACTGGTCGGCCGAGTCGCCCATCATGCGCTTGACGGGATTGTCGAGGCCGCCGTCGTACGCTTCGGCGTGGCGGTCGAACTCCGCGCCGCTCACGGCCCGCCGCCCACGATGTCGCGGATCATGAACAGCGGACGCCCCTTGCTCTGGTCGTACAGCCGGCCGAGATAGGCGCCGATGATGCCCAGCATCAGGAACTGCATGCCGCCCAGCAGCCCCAGCGCCGCCATCAGCGACGTCCAGCCGGGCAGCGTCGCGCCCAGCAGCCAGCCGACGATCGAATAGACGAAGAAGGCGAAGCCGACCGCCGCCATGATCCAGCCGATGGTCATCGACGCCATCAGCGGCACGACCGAGAACGCCGTGATGGCGTCGACGGCGAAGCGCACCATCCTGCCCAGCGGATACTTGCTGTCGCCGGCCAGCCGCGGCTTGCGGTCGTAGACGAGCGGCACCTGGCGGCCGCCGATCCAGGCCACCATGCCGCGGATGAAGCGGTGCCGTTCGGGCATCGCCAGCAGGATATCGAGCACGCGCCGTGTGACGAGCCGGAAATCGCCGGCGTCGCGCGGGATGTCGACGTCGGTCATGCGGCCGATCAGACGATAGAAGGTGGCGGCGCTGGCGCGTTTGAAAAGCGTCTCGCCCTCGCGCTGGCGGCGCTGGCCGTAGACGACGTCCGCGCCCCGGTCCATCAGCGCCATCATCTCGGGCAGGAGCTCGGGCGGATCCTGCAGGTCGGCGTCGATGATCAGGATGCGCTCGCCGCGGCAGATCGAGAGACCCGCCGTCAGGGCGAGCTGATGGCCGTGATTGCGCATCAACCGCACCGCGACGATCCGTTTGTCCTCGGCCGCCGCGGCGGCCAGGATGGGCCAGGTGTCGTCGCGCGAGCCGTCGTCGACCAGCACGATCTCGCTGGAACCGCCCAGCCCGTCCAGGACCAGGCCGACCCGCTTCAGGAACTCCGGCAGGACGCTTTCCTCGTTGAAGCACGGCGCCACCACGGACAGGGAAGGCCGGCCGGTCTCGACGATCGACGTGCCGCTCATGGCTTCTCCGTTTCGAGCCGCTGCGCCTGGGTCAGGCGTCCGAACACGCAACGACCGTCGGCATGGACGGGCGTGAAGGATCGGTGCCGGGCCAGCCACTGGCGCATTTGCGGATCGCAGCTCAGGACCGACACATCCGTCGGCAGGTTCTCCGTCGTGGTCTGCAGGCGCATATATTCACCGCGGCGTTCGGCGTCCTCGATCAGGAAGCGGGCGATCGGATTGTAGCGACTGAACCCGCCATTGTTGGGCACGCCGCTGTCGAGGATGACGACCCCGTCGAGACCGTGGTGCGCACGCACCTGCGCCATGAACGGTCCGTACCAGACCTGGTTGGGCGCATACTGGCTGTCCGCCGACGGCGGACGCAGGTTCAGGTACCAGAAGGAGGCCGCCAGCGCGGCCAGGATCGGCAGGCCGACCGCGACGCGCCGCAGGACGACGGATGGCGGCCACGAGCGCTCGCCGCGGAGCCAGGTCGAGGTCGAGATCCCGATGGCGACCGCGAGCAAGGGAACGATGGGGGCAGCGTACCAGTAGAGCTTGGTGCGGGCGACGCTCAGGGCCACCAGCCACGACAGGGCGGCGAGGCCCATCAGGAGGCATAGCCGCCGTCGTCTCGGATCGGGGTCCCAGGGCATCGCCAGGAGCGTCGGCGACAGCAGCATCGCCGGCTCGAACTGCCGCAGAAGAAGCCGCACATAGTAAGTGCGGCGCTCCTCGTGCGCGTCCAGCGTGGTCAACATGCGGCCCGCAACGTCGTTGTTCCAGACAGCGGCAAGATAGCCCGGGTCGAGCCGCTCGCGCAGCGCCAGCCAACCCGCGAGACCGACGGCGGCGGCGGCCGCCGACAGCCAGAGACGCCAGTCGGCCAGCACGGCCAGCAGGCGCCGGCGCACGACCGCGTAGACCATCAGCCCCGGCACGGCGAGGCCGCCGGCGACACCTTTGGTCAGGACGGCCAGAACCAGCAGGGCCGCCGCAGCGGCGACCCAGATACCCGGTCTTGCCGTCTTCCCGTCGATATAGAGACCGGCGCAGAGCACGAAGCCCAGGTTCAGAAGACACAACAAAGCGTCGTAGTCGCCGGTGCGGCCGACATGATCGCCCATAAACAGCACGGAGCACACGACCAGCAGCCCGCCGACGAGCCCGGCCAGCCGGTCCCTGAGCAGGGCGCGGCAGGCGACGTAGACGAGCAGCGCGCTCGCCATCGCGGCCACGATCGCCGGCAGCCTTATCGCCAGCATCGAGTCCATGCCGGTGCGCAGCAGCGCCGCCATCGCCCAGATCATCAGGGGCGGCTTGGTGTTCCAGTGATCCGGCACGTAGCCGAAGGTCGTGACCAGCCATCCGCCCTGCTTCGCCATCTCCATGGCGTTGTTGGCGGTGCGGCTTTCGTCCCACAGCTCCATCGGCAGGGCGAGCGCGCCCGGCAGCAGCATGAGCGCCGCCAATGCCAGCAGCAGGCCGGCAAGCAGCAGATCGGGGGAAAGCCCGCCCCGCAACGCGACCGAGCCGGCATCCAGCCTGCTTGCGTGCGCGTACATCGAGGGAAGGTCGCGGGCTGCGGCAGATGACTTCGTCATTCAAGTCGCTCCTCTGCGTCCGCGGCGGACCTTTGCACATGAAGGCGGACGATGCGAGTCGCTCCTTCTCTCCCTTTCTCACGCACAATGCGCTATCAAGCCCATCCATGAGCGCCAACGACAACGAGCATCGCGGCCTTCTCCCAACCGGCCTCGCCGACCTGCTGCCGCCGGACGCCGCGCGCGAGGCGCACGCCATCGACGTCGCGATCGCCCGCTTCGCCGCCTTCGGCTATGAGCGCGTGAAGCCGCCGGTGGTCGAGTTCGAGGAGTCGCTGCTGGGCGGCCCGGGCGCCGCGCTCGCCTCGCAGACCTTCCGGCTGATGGACCCCGTCTCGCAGCGCATGATGGGCGTGCGGCCCGACATGACCCTGCAGGTGGCGCGCATCGCCGTCACGCGGCTGAAGCACCTCGAGCGGCCATTGCGCCTCTCCTATGGCGGCAACGTGATCCGCGTGCGCGGCAGCGCGCTGAAGCCCGAGCGCCAGTTCGCCCAGGTCGGCGCCGAGCTGTTCGGCGTCGACACGGCCGAGGCCGATGCCGAGGCGGTGCTGCTCGCGGTCGACGCGTTGCACGCGATCGGCGTGGGCGACCTCACGGTCGATCTCAACCTGCCGACCCTGGTCGCGGCCGTGGCCGGCGGATTGAAGATCGACGGCGAGCCGCTGCGCCGCCTGCGCCGCGCGCTCGACCGCAAGGACGAGGCCGCCGTGGGCAAGGCGCTCGGCAACGACCGCAAGACGGCGGGCGTCTTCGTCGGCCTGTTGCGCGCGGCGGGGCGCGCCGAAGCGGCCATCGCGCAGTTGAAGAAGCTCGACCTGCCGGCGGCGGGAGCCGCCGAGGCCCGACGCCTCGCCGAGGTCGTGGCGCTGGTGCGCGCCGCCGATGCGGAGCTGCCGCTCACGCTCGATCCGGTGGAGTATCGCGGCCTCGAATACCAGACCGGCGTCTCCTTCTCCGTGTTCGCCCGCAAGGAACGCCAGGAAGTTGCGCGCGGCGGGCGCTATTCGGCCGGCTATCCGGAGGACGGCGTGAGCGAGCCGTCCACCGGCTTCACGCTCTACATGGACGCGGTGCTCGCTGCCTCCGACGGCGCGCCGGAGCGGCCGCGGCTCTACCTGCCGCAGGGCACTGCGTGGCGCGAAGCCGAGCCGTGGCAGGCCAGGGGCTATGCCGTCGTGCGCGCCGTCGGCGCCGCCGCCGATCCGCGCAAAGAGGCCAAGCGCCTGCGCTGCACGCATGCGCTGATCGACGGCGAGGCCGTGCCGCTCTGACCGGCTTCTCAGGAGACGGTTCGGGAAATCCGGGCTAGCATCGCCGGATCGTGCTGCCGGGGGAGGTCCGCCATGCCGTTCTACGAGAGAGGCAATGTCCGCATCCATTACAAGGAGGTGGGCTCGGGCTTTCCGCTGCTGGTCATCCCTGGCGGCGGGTTGAACTCGACGATCGCCGGCCTCGACGGCAATCATCCGTTCAATCCGATGAAGGAATTCAGCGATCGCTATCGCTGCATCGCTGCCGATCTGCGCAACGCAAACCCGGGGCAATCGGCGGGACCGCTCGAGATCGACCGGCCGTGGGACGCCTACACCGACGACCATATCGGCCTGATGGATCATCTCGGCATCCGGCAGTTCCTGGTGATGGGCTTCTGCATCGGCGGCCCCTTCATCTGGAACCTGCTGAAGCGCGCCCCCGACCGTGTCGCCGCCGCCGTGCTGGCGCAGCCGAGCGGCCACCGCCCCGAGCTGCCCGACCAGTTCTACGACAACAACATGAAGGGCTGGGGCCCTGCCCTCTCGGCGCGCCGGCCCGACATCACGATGGACGGTGTGAGCGCCTTTCTCACCAGCATGTACCGCGACCGCGCCGACTTCGTGTTCACCGTGACGCGCGACTTCGTGCGCGCCTGCCGCACGCCGATCCTCGTCCTGCCCGACGACATCCCGCCGCATCCGTTCGCCGTGGCGATGGAGTCGGCGATGCTCGCACCCAACGCGCAGGTGAGCCTCTATCCCTGGAAGGACCCGAAGGACCGCATCCCGCTCGCGCTGCGCCACATCCGGACCTTCCTGCGCGCGAACGAGCCGGCGGCGGCGACCGCCGCTGTCGGGCAAAGAGCGGCGGCTTCCTAGTGGACCAAATCTAACATTTCGATTCGCGAGGGGATTCCCGATCGGGCTCGCGTATGCGAGTCAGAGGAATGCACGAGCGAACGAACTTTCAGTTGAATGCCACGGACCGTGGCGAGCTGGAGGCGGTGGTGGCCAACCGCAACAGCCCGCAAAAGCACGTCTGGCGGGCAAGGATCGTTCTTTTGACCGCCGACGGGCATGGCACTGCCGAGATCATGCGTGCCACCGGCAAGGCCAAGACGGTGATCTGGCGCTGGCAGGAACGGTTCGGGGCGGAAGGTGCAGCGGGGCTGTGGCGCGACAAGACACGCCCGTCGCGCATCCCGCCGCTCCATCCCGAGGTGGCCGAGCACGTTGTCGCCATGACGCTGGCAGGGCCGCCGTCGGGGGCGAGCCATTGGACCGGCCCGGCGATGGCCGAGGCGGCCGGGATCAGCGTCAGCTCGGTGCAACGGATCTGGCGCGCCCATGGCCTGAGGCCGCATCTGGTCCGCCAATTCAAGCTGTCCAATGATCCGCAGTTTGCCGCCAAGCTCAGGGACATCGTCGGGCTGTACGTCAATCCGCCCGACCACGCCATCGTGCTCTCGGTCGATGAAAAGAGCCAAATCCAGGCGCTGGACCGCACCCAGCCGGGACTGCCGATGAAGAAGGGGCGCGCCGGCACCATGACCCACGACTACAAGCGCCATGGCGTCACCACTCTGTTCGCCGCCCTCGACGTCCTGGAGGGCAAGGTTATCGGCCAGTGCATGAAGCGCCATCGTCATCAAGAGTTCATCCGCTTCCTCAACGCCATCGATGCAAGGACACCCAGGAGAAAGACGATCCACGTCATCATCGATAACTATGCCACCCACAGCCATCCCAAAGTGATGCAATGGCTCGACAAGCATCCGCGGTTCGCCTTCCACTTCACCCCAACGTCGGCGTCCTGGCTCAATGCCGTCGAGGGCTTCTTTGCAAAGCTCGCGAACAAACGCCTCAAGCGCGGCGTCTTCCGATCTCTTCGCGAACTCAAAGACGCCATCCACTGCTTCCTTCGCCTCCACAATGCAGACCCAAGGCCCTTCATCTGGACAAAGGACCCCAACAAAATCATCGCCGCCGTCAAACGAGGGCACCAAGTGTTAGATTCCATCCACTAGCATTGAGACTTGCTCGATTCGCTGTCCTCGAAGTTCGGCGACGATGTCCAGCGGACGTCGTGCCTCAAGAATGTCACAGCGTCCCCGCTGGAGCGCGTGTTAGGCGGATCGTCGGTTTAACCGCCACACAACCTATCTGAACGGAGGCTGAAAGCATGACGGCGGTTGCCGGCGAACGCGATTCGTTGCCTCTGTGCCTTGCGGCCAATCCAACAATAGACGGTTTCCTGTCGACCTGGCTGCTGTTCGCCGCCTCGCCGGCGAAGGTGCTGATGCTCGCGGCGTTGCCCGTTGCGGCCGCGATCTGGGCGCTCCTGTCTCCACCGGTCGTGCTGTCGGAGGAGATGACCTGGGACTTGCTGTTCAATCTCGCGGGTGCCTGGCATCTGCATCTTGGTCACATTCCTCACGTCGACTTCCACGGACCGGTGGGCCAACTCAGCTTCCTGCTGACGGATGTCGGCTTCCGCCTTGTCGGTGTCGGGCCACGTGCGTTTCTGGCCGGCTCTGTCCTGGTGGCCGTCGCGCTTTTTGTGGCAGCAGCGGCCGTAGCCTTGCGACGCCTGCCGCCGCTGCCAGCGGCGATCTTCGTGATGTTCGTTTGCCTGCTCGCCCTGATGCCCGCGAATGTCGGCGACAAGCCCACCGCGCACACCTTTGCCATGTCGTACAATCGATATGGCTGGAGCTGCATCAGCGTTCTGTTCCTCATCCTGTTCCTGCCGCCGCGGCCCTGGCGGTGGGGCGATGCCACGGATATCGCGGTCGCGGCCGGGCTGCTGACCGCGATGTTCTATCTCAAGATGACCTACTTCCTGGTGGGGATCGCGGCACTGCCGGTGGCTGGGCTCGTCTGCGCGCACGTCCGGGCTGCGCCGCGAGGTTGGTATGCCCTCGGATTGGGCGCGTTCGCGCTGGCCGCAGCTCCCGTGAACCGCGCTTACTGGGCCGACCTGTTCGCCGCGGCCGGCGCTGGACAAATGCGGGGCGTGTCCACGGACTATTTCGACAACTTCCTCCAATACAAGGCCGAGTACGCCCCCTATCTTGCCGCCCTCGCGGTCGCGCTCTGGATGTGGCGGCGAAAGGATGCACCGCTCCGGTTGCCAGTGGCGACCGGCTTCATCCTTGCCGGAGGGGCGGCGCTGCTGTCACAGAACGCACAGGTTCACGGCCTGCCGGCGGCGGTCGTCATCGCTTTCCTGTTCTACGCGCTGTTGCGCGAGCTTCATCTGCAGCGCCGTCGCGGCGGCAGCATGGGCCTCCTGCTGGCGCTTCTGATCTTCCCGCTCCTTTCGGTCGGCACGTCAGTGGCAAGTCTCGCCAGTTACAACATCGAGGCCTCGGGCCAGGGCCTGCGGACGCTTCGCGGCACGAACCTGCGCGGTCTTGCCGCTCCGGCCGAACCATCCGGCCTGCTCGCCGCCTTCGCGGGCTCTCGACCCGACTACCATTTGTTGAACCGCGCCCGGGTCGCTTCTCCCGGCTACGAGCTGTCGTCCAGCGAGTATGTCGAGACGCTGCTCGATGCCGTGGCTTTGCTCGGCAAGGCGCCCGGTCGCCACGATCGCATCGTCGTTGTCGACCAGGTCGACCCGTTTCCCTTCATGCTTGGCCTCGCACCGCCGCGCGGCGGCAATCTGTGGTCGGGACCGGACGCCCCCAAGCGGTCTCCGGAAAAGCTTTTCGCCGATGTCGACTGCGTGCTGATTCCGAAGTTCTCGACCTACGGCCTCTGGACGCAACAGGCGCTGGCTATGTACCGACCCTATCTCGAGCGGCACTTCCCTCTTCGGTCGGAAAGCGAAAGCTGGATCCTGCTGAGGCGTGGGCTCGCCGCCGCAGCGACCGACAACGAACCTCCGCCAACGCCCGAAGAGCTCGCTGTCAGCCGCAACGCCGGCCCCAGAAAGGGGCCGCTGATGTCGGCGGCGCCCTTCGTACCCTGACGGCACTCGCAGCCCACTCGCAGGAGCGCAGTGCCGCGATCCTCTTGCCTTCGCCCCTCATGATCCCTTCAGTAGCCGCCCAAGGCGGGCGCAACTGGCGCTGCGCGCTCCCCTGAGCGCTCGGAGCGTGCATGACTGCGGCTCACACGATCCCCAGCGCGCGCATCGCCTCGGCCACCCGGATGAAGCCGGCGACGTTGGCGCCGAGGACGTAGTTGCCGGGGGCGCCGTAGGTGTCGGCCATCTCCGCGCATCGGTCGTGGATGCCGTGCATGATGTGGGCGAGACGCGCCTCCGTGTCCTCGAAGCTCCAGGAATCGCGCGAGGCGTTCTGCTGCATCTCGAGCGCGCTGGTCGCGACGCCGCCGGCATTGGTCGCCTTGCCCGGCCCGAACAGGATGCCGACCTCGAGGAACACCTGCACCGCGTCCGGCGTGCAGGGCATGTTGGCGCCCTCGCCCACCGCCAGCAGACCGTTCTTCACGAGGGTGCGGGCATCCTGGCCGTTCAGCTCGTTCTGGGTCGCGGACGGCATGGCGACGTCGGCCGGGACGTCCCAGATCCGCCCCTGCGGCATGTAGGTCGCGCCGGCGCCGCGCGCGGCAGCATAGTCGGCGACGCGGCCGCGCTTCACCTCCTTGATCTCCTTCAGCAGATCGAGGTCGATGCCGGCCTCGTCGTGGACGTAGCCGTTGGAATCGGAGCAGGCGACGACGCGGCCGCCGAGCTCCATCACCTTCTCGATCGTGTAGATCGCGACGTTGCCGGCGCCGGAGACGACCACTTTCTTGCCGTCGAAGCCATGGCCACGCGTGCGCAGCATGCGCTCGACGAAATAGACCGCACCATAGCCGGTTGCCTCGGTGCGCACCTGCGATCCGCCCCAGGTGAGGCCCTTGCCGGTCAGCACGCCCGATTCGTAACGATTGGCGATGCGCTTGTACTGGCCGAACATGTAGCCGATCTCGCGCTGGCCGACGCCGATGTCGCCGGCCGGCACGTCGATATATTCGCCGAGATGGCGGTAGAGCTCGGTCATGAAGGACTGGCAGAAGCGCATGATCTCGCCGGCCGAGCGTCCCTTGGGATCGAAGTCCGAGCCGCCCTTGCCGCCGCCGATCGGCATGCCCGTCAGGGCGTTCTTGAAGACCTGCTCGAAGCCCAGGAACTTCACGGTGCCGAGATAGACCGTGGGATGAAAGCGCAAGCCGCCCTTGAACGGCCCCAGCGCCGAGTTGAACTGGACCCGGAAGCCGCGATTGATCTGCACCTGGCCCTTGTCGTCGACCCACGGCACGCGGAAGATGATCTGCCGTTCCGGTTCGCAGATCCGCTCGATCAGCGCATCCTCGGCATAGTCCGGATGTTTGGCGACGACCGCGCCGAGACTGCCCAGCACCTCGCGCACTGCCTGGTGGAACTCCTCTTCGCCCGGATTGCGGCGCAGGACATCGGCGAAAATCGGCTGAAGCTTCTCATCGAGCATTTTCTTGGTCGTCCCCGAACTCAATTGCAGACAAATGGGCCCCGCAGATACACCGAACGCGGCGGTCGATTAACTGCTTCTTGTTCAGGGTTTTGGCATGCCGCCTGTCGAACGGACGGCGGTGTCACCTCGTGACGGGACGCGTTCTGAAGAACGCCCACGAATCGCGCATGAATGTCGCGCGTGCGTCGGCCTGGCGCGCCGGGTCCCACAGCGGCGCGGCGGCGCGGCGTTGGAAGAGCATGTCGCGGCGGACGTCGGAGGTGTTGTTCGACGTGCCGTGCGCCACGAAGCTGTGGGTCACGATGATGTCGCCCGCTTCGAGGCGCGGCACGACGAGCTTGGCGCCGGTGAGCAGCACGGGCTGGTAGTCGAGCTTGACTTGGCCCCAGTGCACGGCGGGATCGGCCAGATGGCGGCGGAACTCGGCGGCATACTTCTCGTGCGAGCGCGGCAGCAGGTGGAAGCCGCCCATCGTGTCCGACGTCACCGCCGTCAGCGCCACACCGAACAGGATGTTGAACACGTCGAGCGCCTGGTCCTTGCCGCCGTCGAGATGGAAATGCCGGCCGACGCCGCCCTTGGTCGCGAAGCCCGGCATCGTCGAGGCGAGCTGGACGAAGTCGAGCGGCGGCGCGGACTCCAGGATCTCGAGCGCCAGGGGGTCGAGCGCAGCCGCAGCGATCGCCATGAACTCGGGCCGGTGGCAATGCCGGACCTCCCGCCACAGTTCGTTGCGGCTCCTTTCCCAGCCACCATCGGGATGGATCGCGTTCAGGTGCCGCGCGGCCTCCTGGGCGGCGCGCAGGGTTCCAGCGTCGATCACGCCGGACACGATCGTGTAGCCGTCGCGGCCAAGCTCCTCCCAGTGCGTTTCCTCGAACATCGATGTACAGGCCTTCTGCCGCTCACGACCATCATATAGGTCGGCCGGGCGCAATGACGACCCGGCGGAACGCGGCCGGCCTGCGCGCCGTTCCTACAGAAGGTGCCCATCCCAAGGAGGAACTCCATGTTCCGATCCATTCTCCTTGCCGCCCTCGCCGCCGGAACCCTCGCCACCGGGGCCCTCGTCTCCGCTCCGGCCTGGGCGCAATCGGCCGCCCCGTCGACGAGTCCGCGGGCGACGAGTCCGGGGTCGACCCGGACCAAGGACGACGGTGCCGCCCAGAGCCTGCCGCAAAAGATCCGCGACAAGCTTCAGTCGGAGGGCTTCAAGGACGTCGAGGTGGTTCCGAATTCCTTCATCGTCAGGGCCAGGGACAAGGACGACAATCCGATCATGATGCTGATCGGCCCGAACGGCACGACGATGATCACCCAGCCCAAAAGCGGCCATCCCTCGACCGCCGAGCACAAGGACGACAAGGACCAGGTCATCCAGCAATAGGTGCTGCGGCCGATCGGCCGCACCGGGCGGCTGCTTTTCCTCTTCGCGCCCCTTCGCCAAAGTGCTATCCAGCCTCACGCCTCTCCGGCACCGGCCCGGGGAGGCGTTTTCGTGTCTGCAGGCCGGGGCATCGGGACGGACGGGGCAATGGCCAACGTGGCGGTGATCGGCGCCCAGTGGGGCGACGAGGGCAAGGGCAAGATCGTGGACTGGCTCAGCGAGCGCGCCGAAGTCGTGGTGCGCTTCCAGGGCGGCCACAATGCCGGCCACACGCTGGTGATCGGCAACCAGACCTACAAGCTCGCCCTGCTGCCCTCGGGCGTGGTGCGGTCGGGCAAGCTTTCCGTCATCGGCAACGGCGTCGTGGTCGACCCCTGGCACTTCCTCGAGGAGCTGAAGAAGGTCTCGGGCCAGGGCGTGTCGGTGACGCCGGAAAATCTCAAGATCGCCAACCATGCCGTACTGATCCTGCCGCTGCATCGCGACCTCGACGGCTGGCGCGAGGACGTGCCGGGCACCATCAAGATCGGCACGACGCGGCGCGGCATCGGCCCCGCCTACGAGGACAAGGTCGGCCGCCGCGCCATCCGCGTCGGCGATCTCGCCGAGCCGGACCAGCTCAAGCACAAGGTCGACACGCTGCTGGCGCACCACAATGCGCTGCGCCAGGGACTGGGCAAGCCGACGGTCAATCCCGAGCAGCTTCTGTCCGACCTGCTCGAGCTCGCGCCCAGGATCCTGCCCTTCGCCGAGGATGTCTGGGAGCGGCTCGACACGCTGCGCGCGGCGGGCAAGCGCATCCTGTTCGAGGGCGCGCAGGCCACCATGCTCGACATCGACCACGGCACCTATCCCTTCGTCACCTCCTCCAACACGGTGGCGGCGCAGGCGATGATCGGCTCGGGCATGGGCAACGGCGCGGTGGGCTATGTGCTGGGCATCGCCAAGGCCTACACCACGCGCGTGGGCGACGGGCCCTTCCCCACCGAGCTCAGGAACGAGATCGGCCAGCTCCTGGGCGATCGCGGCAACGAGTTCGGCACCAACACCGGCCGGCGGCGACGCTGCGGCTGGTTCGACGCCGTGATGGTGCGCCAGGCGGTGAAGCTGAACGGCATCGACGGCATCGCGCTCACCAAGCTCGACGTGCTGGACGGGCTGAAGGAGATCAAGGTCTGCGTCGGCTACGAGCTCGATGGCCAGCGGATCGAGCGCTTCCCCTTCACCATGGGCGCGCAGGCCAAGCTCAGGCCGGTCTGGGAGACCTTCGAGGGCTGGGAACAGAGCACGCACGGCGCGCGCGCCTACGCCGAGCTACCGGCGACCTGCATCAAGTACGTACGCCGCATCGAGGAGCTGGTCGGCTGCCCGGTGGCCCTGCTCAGCACCAGCCCGCAACGCGAGGACACGATCCTGATGACGGATCCCTTCCGGGACTAGGGCCTTCCGGATCGCGAGCTTCCAGCTCGCTCGAATCATGAGCGCGCAGGATGCGCGCGGTCCGGAAGATTCAATGGATGGCGGCGTACATGATCCTGTCCTCGGTCGCGTCGGCGGCGTCGAATTCGGCGACGATGCGGCCGAGGCGAGCAACCAGGATGCGGTCGGAGATGGCCAGCACCTCGGGCAGGTAGGAGGAGATCACCACCACCGCCTTGCCCTCCTCCGCCAGCCGGCGGATCTGGGCGTGGATCTCGGGAATGGTCCCGACATCGACGCCGCGCGTCGGCTCGTCGAAGATCACGATCTGCGGGTCCTGCACCAGCGACTTCGCGACGACGACCTTCTGCTGGTTGCCGCCGGAGAGCTCGACGATTTTGGCCTTGCGCTGCAAGGCGCTGATCTTCAGCCGCTCGACCCAGTGGCTCGCCAGCTCGTTGCGCATCAGCTTCGACAGCAGGAAGCGCCAGCCGGTGCGCGTCGAGAGCTTGCCGAGGTAGACGTTGTCGTCGACCACCATGGTCTCGAAGTAGCCGTTGAGCTTGCGATCCTCGGTGATGTAGGCGATGCCGGCGTCTATCGCCTGCTTCGGGACGCGGTAGCGCACCGGCTTGCCGCGCAGCTTGATCGTGCCGCCGTTGATCAGGTTGCGCTTCAGCGCGCCGAAGATGATCTTGGCGATCTCGGTGCGGCCCGAGCCGATCAGGCCCGCGATGCCCACCACCTCGCCGGCATAGACCGAGAACGACATGTTCTTCACCACCATGCCCATGGTGACGTTCTCGACCGTGAGCATCTTCTCGCCGCGCACATGCGGCTTGCCGCCATTGGCCGTCCGGGCGGCGCGGGCATAGTGCGTCTGGGCGATGTCGCGGCCGACCATGTGGTGGACCAGCTTTTCGCGCGTCATGTCGGCGGTCCTGGCCGTCACGACCAGCTTGCCGTCGCGCAGCACGGTGATGCGGTCGGAGATCTGCAGGCTCTCTTCCAGCGCATGCGAGATGTAGATGATGGCGACGCCGCGGCGGCGCAGGTCGCGCACCAGGTTGAAGAAATGGATGATTTCTTCGGGCGTGAGGCTCGCCGTCGGCTCATCGAAGATGATGATGCGCGCCTTGTTGTAGACGGCGCGCGCGATCTCCACCATCTGCCGCTTGGCGGTGCCCAGCAGAGCGACCGGCGTCGCCGGGTCGATGTGGAAGTTGAGCGACTGCAGGAGCTGCTGGGCCTGGATGTTCAGCGTCCGAAAGCGCGTCAGCAGCTTCTCGTTGCCGAGCTCGATGTTCTGCGCCGCCGTCATGGTCGGCACGAGGCTGGTCTCCTGGTAGACCATGCAGATGCCTGCAGCCAGCGCATCACCCGGCCGCTCGAACGCAGCCGGCTTGCCGTCGACGTAGTATTCGCCGGAAGTCAGCTTGATGGCGCCGGCGATCGCCTTGCAGAGCGTCGACTTGCCGGCGCCGTTCTCGCCCACCAGCGCATGCACCTCGCCGGGGTAGAGATCGAAGTCGATGTCCTCGATGGCATGCACGCCGCCATAGACCTTGCTGCCGTGCGCGATCCGCAGCACCGGCTCGCGCACCGCGGCCGGCGACGCCGAAGGCATGGGCATCGTGGCGGCGTCGTTCATGCGCGGCCTCCCGTGCCGTCGATCAGCACCTGCCCGCTGCCCTTGGAGACGATGACCAGACCCTGCGGTGTCTCGCAGGCGGCGGTGATGCCGTGGCGATGGCCGCCGACGCGGCTGTGCAGGCTCGACACCGCATCACCCTCCTCGTCGATGCGCACCAGGAGCCCGTAGGAGCGCGGCGGCGCCCACGGCTTCTGGATGCCGAGCGCCTTGATCGAGCCGAACTGCATCGGCTCCAGGCAATGGCCGGTGGTGTGCAGCGCCGGCGCAACCCAGAGCGAGGGATCGACGGTGCGCATCATCTCCTCGCGGAAATCGTCCTCGCGCAACACGAACTCGACAAGATGCGTGCGCACGGCGAAGAGGCTGAGCCAGAAGCCGCCGGCCCTGGCCGCAGCAAGTCGTGCGGGATAGCCCGGCAAGTTGCCGTTGACGACGGAGACGGCGCCGATGCCGCGCCCCTGCAACGGGGCGCGGCTCAGCCGATGGTTCCAGCTTTCGGTGAACCAGAGGCTGCTGTCCGGTGCGACCGCGAGACCGTGCGGGTAGTGCAGGCGGTCGAGCAGCACGTCCGGCCGGTCGAAGCCGGGGCCGCAGGCGATCAGGCGGCCCAGACGGTTCTTCTGCATCAGATCGGTGCACCAGTCCCGAGGCAGGTTCCGGCTGCTGCCGTTGGTCATGAAGATGCTGCCGTCGGCCGCGGCCGCGACGCTGGTCAGGCAGTGAAGCGGCTGGTCTACCGCCTGGTTGAGCCAGCTCTGACGGCCCTTGCCATCGATCGCAGCGAGCCCTTGCCCTGTGACACAGACCAGCAGCCGGCCGTCGGGATGGAAAGTGAGACCGCCGGCATCGGCCTCGAAGCTCGCAAAGACGCTACGGTCCGCATAGCCTTCGCCCGAAAGCCGCAGCACCTGCCGGCCGCCGGAGACGTAGAGCGCACCGTCCGGCCCTTCAACCACGCAATCGGCGCCGGGGATCGGCTCGCCGACCGGCGTGCAGGCATCGAGGCGATCGTTGGGGCCGAGCGCACCGTCCATCGATGGAATGGCATGCTGCTCCCGGTTCGGGAACAGGATCTGCTCCATGTCGCGCAGGAAGAAGGTGAAGAAGCCCATCGCTCAGCTCCTGTCGCGCCGCTTGCTGCCCCAGTAGGCCTCATAGCCGGTCCAGGTCGGATCGGCGCCGTCAAGCCGGATACGGCCGATGCGGTTGTTCTCCAACCCGCCGAGATAGAGCCAGCCCTTGTGCTCGCGCATCGAGGTGAGTGTCGAGTGCGAGATGCCGGTCGGATCCCAGAACGCCTCCAGCACCTCGCCCTGCTCGGTGAACTTCACCACGCAGCCGTGATTGAGGCCGGGCGCCAGCCATTCGTCGGTCGGCACCTGCTTCACCATGCGCAGGCGGAATCCCGGCTTGCGCATGGCGAGGTCGAAGACCGGTGTGCGGATGCCGACCAGCGCCAGCCAGTAGTTGCCGTCGGACGCGCGATTGATGTTGTCGCAATTGCCGGGAATCCGGTCGAGCACCACCTCGAGCTTGTCCTTGTCCGGCCCCTGCAGCCAGAGCCGGAAGACCTTGCAGAGCGAGGTGCTGGCGATCAGCACCGACCTGCCGTCATGGCTGACACAGATGCCGTTGGGGAAGTAGAAGTGGTTCAGGACCGTCCAGGTCCTGCGCGTCGCGGGATCGTAGCAGACCAGCCGGCCGTTCGGCCGTCCCTCCATGATGTCGAGTGAGTTGGTCGTCATCTCGTAGCGCGTCGTGCAGTCGCTGAAATAGGTCCTGCCGTCGGGCGCGATATCGAGGTCGTCGGCCATGCGCAGCCGGCTGTCGTCGTTCAGCTTGTACCAGGTGCGGTTGGTCTCGTCGGTGACCTTGTAGACTTCCCCGTCGGGCCGCACGCCGTAGACGCCCATGCCGGCGACGGCGACGATCAGGTTCTCGTCCTTGTCGAACTGCATGCCGAGCGGCCGGCCGCCGATATGGGCGAAGACCTCGCGACGCTCGAAGTTCGGCCCGGAGAAGCGGATGATATTGCCGTCGCGTGTCGAGCCGTAGACCCGGTCCTGTCGGTCGACGATCACGTCCTCCGGCCCCTCCACCTGGTCGAGGCCGATGGCTTCCGCCTTGATCAGACGGTCGTTCTGGGCCCACGGCGAGCCGCTGCCCGACAGGATCGATGGCGATGGCGCGAGCGGCACGCGCGCCGGATTGACATAGATCTTCTGCACCGCCTTGCCGCGGTTCTTGGCCCACTTCACGTCGATGCCGACCGCCGCCAGCAGGATGACACCGATGGCACCGGACGTGACGTAGCCCGGGATTCCCATGCGCACGAGGCCGTTGGTCAGCAGGAAGATGATGACGCCGCCGATCATGGCCCGCCATACGGTGCCCTTGCCGCCGGCGAGCGACACGCCACCCAGCACGACCGCCGTCAGCGCCTGGAACTCCCAGCCGACGCCGGTGGTCGAGTCCGTGCTGGTCTGGCGGGCGGCATAGAAGACCCCGCCGAAGGCGCAGAGCATGCCCGACAGCATGTAGGTGAGCAGCAGCATGCGCTCGACCGGGATACCGGCATGACGGGCGGCCTTGCGGTTGGCGCCGATCGCGGTCAGATGCCAGCCGAAGCGCGAGCGGCTGAGGAACAGATGGCCGATCAGCAGGACGACGATCAGCGTCGCCGCATTGATCGGCACGCCGAACACGTCGCCGATGCCGAGATAGTCCCACGCGTCGCTGTCGACCGAGCCGGTGGCGAAGACGGTTGCGAAGCGCTCGTTCAGGAGGTTCACCGATGCGCGCAGGATGATCAGGGTCACGAGCGTCGTCAGGAACGGCCGCGCCTTGAGATAGCCGACCAGCGTGCCGTTGACCGCGCCGATCAGCATGCCGACCGCCAGCGTCGCCGACACGGCCGCCCACGCCGGCAGCTCGAGCACGTACAGGAAATAGAGCGCGGCGAAGTTGCAGACGGCGAAGATCGCCCCGACGCTCAAGTCGATGCCGCCGCTGATCAGGCTGAAGGCCATCGCGAGCGCAACGAAGCCGAACTCGGCATAGAGCCGCATCAGCGACAGGATGTTCTCGAGGTTCGTGTAGTTGGGAATGGTCGCGGCGAAGGCCGCCACCAGCACCACCATCACGGTGAACGGGATCACCGGCTCGAACCACTGCTTCATCAGCAGCTCGGACAGGAGCAGGCGCGGCGACAGGCTGGCGCGCAGCCGCATTCCGAAGCTGTTCTCCATGCTGGCGATCGACATCGGTACTCTCCAGTCAGCAGAGCTATCGCATAGGGCGAAAGAGGTCAGTCGCAGAAGATGGTGTCATCCCTCGCTTCGCTCGGGACGACACCAATGGATACCCGCGATGACACCGTCTCCTGACGCTTCGGCTATTTCTTGTTCTCGGCCGACGGCGCCAGCGGCACCGGCGAGGACGATCCCGATTGCGGCAGGGCGAAGCAGTTGGCACCGCTCGCGTTGCTCTTGTCGAGCCAGATCGGCCGCGTATAGAGCGCGCGATGCACGGTCCCGGGCTTCTCCTTGCTCTGCATCAGCAAAAGCGCAGTATTCACGAGCTCGTGACCCTGCTGGGTCGCGGTGTAGCTCAGGAACTTGTAGAAGTTGCCGCGGTTCACCTGCTCGCAATCGAGCTGCGATCCTTCGCCCGAGGCATAGACCTTGACCTGATCGATCTTGCCGGCGTTGCGGATCGCCTGGGCGGCGCCCGACTCCATGATGCCCCAGAAGCCGATGCTGGCGCAGAGATCGGGATTCTGCTGGATCACCGTCGCGGTGATGTTCAGGGCGTTGTTGGCGTCCCAGGCGGCGGCCTGGTTGGAGACAACCTTGATCGCCTTGTCCTTGTTGAACACCTCCATGATGCCGGCGATCTGGTCGACACTTGCGGCGGCGGCCAGCTCGCCCTGGACGATCTGCACCTTGCCCGACTTGCCGCTGCCCGTGCCGCACTGCTTGACGACGTCGTCGGCGATCATGCGGCCGACCTCGAACCAGTCGGCGCCGACGAAGGCGTCGGACTTGTAGTTCGAGGACATGTTGATCTGGATGACGTGGATCCCCTCCTTCTCGGCGCGCTTCAGCTCCTTCATGAGCAGCGTCACGCTGGGGTTCTGCACGATCAGCACGTCGGGCTTGTCGTTGACCAGCGCCGTCAGCGCCTGCTGCATCGCCGACGGATTGTTGTTGGGGTCGCGCACCACGTACTTGATGCCGCGCCACTCGGCCTCAGTCTTCAGCACGCGGTTCCATTCGTCCTGCAGCGGCACGCCGAGCGCAATCGGCAGGAAGGCGATCGTCCTGCCCTTGACGTCCTTGTCGAAGGCGGCGCGCAGCTCCCGCGCCGTCTTGGTGCCCTGCTCCTGGGCGAGGGCAAGCGGCACGCCGATGGCCGTGAGGCCGGCCAACGCGACGACTGCCATCGATCGCAATGACTTGTACGACATGCTTCGTTCCTCCCTGCGTTGCCGTTGATCGTTGGATGTCCTGCTGTCACTCGCCTTGGCGCGCGGTCTCCTCGTCCCGGGGGTGCAGCCAGTTGTCGACGACGATGGCGCCAAGCAGGACCAGGCCCTTGATGATGTTCTGCACCTCGCTGTTGATGTCCATGATGGTGAAGGCGTTGAACAGCGTGCCGATCAGGGCGCAGCCGACCACCACGCTGAACACGCCGCCACGGCCGCCGACCAGGCTGATGCCGCCCAGCACCACCACCAGGATCACATCGAAGATATAGGTCCCCTGCACGATCCCCATCTGCATGCTGCCAGTCGTGCCAATCCAGACCAGGCCGGCGAGCCAGGCCAGCAGTGCCACCAGGACATACTCGAGCACGATCAGCGGGCGTAGCGCGATGCCGGTGAGCCGCGCCGCCTCGGGATTGTCGCCCTGGCCGTAGATGAAACGGCCGGTCGAGGTGCGCGACAGGAAGAGATGCATCCCGATCGCGGCCAGCGCGAAGACGATGATCGGCACCGGAATGCCGAACAGCCGGTTGTGCCCGAGATAGAGAAGATAGGGCGCATCATCCGGCTTGGGAGCATAGACGACCCACGACGGGGCATACCAGAAGGCCGCGCCGTAGATCACGAAGCCGGCCGCCAGCGTCACGAACAGGGCCGGCGCCTCAACGAAGGCCACCATCACGCCGTTGGCGACCCCGATCACGACGGCGATGAGCAAGGCCGTCACGACCGCCCAGAAGACCGGCATGCCGTGCTGGATGTTGATCAGCGCCACCGACCAGGAGCCGGCCATGATCGCGACCTCGCTGAGGTCGATGCCGCGGCTGATGACGATCAGCCCCATGCCGAGGCCGAGGATGCCCAGGATGGAGATGCTGCGCACGAGATTGAGGAGATTGCTGACCGCGGCGAAGCCCGGCAGCGTCAGGCCGAAGACGACCAGCAGAGCCAGCGTGATCAGCAAAACGATCTGCTCCTGCGTCGGCTTCCGCAGAAGCTGCGCGAGCAGCGCGCCGACCGGGCCGCGTTCCTCTCTCGTAGATGCACTGACCGCCATTGCGAATGCACCTCCCGGATTTCATTCTTGCTGCACTTCCATGTCACGGAAGTGCCTTCTCCTGCGCTGTATGAACGTTAACTCATCGACCCAGCCTCTGCCAGCGGCCGTGCGCGCATATCTCTAACGCGCTAGGCTCCACCGGTCGCGTCGCGTGTCATCACACCATTAAATGCAATCGAGGGGAACGTCATGTCGAGGACGATGGTGATCACTGGTGCGCTCACGCTCGCCGCCGCGCTCTTCGGCACCGCGCAGGCTGCCGACTTCAAATTGACCAGCACGACCATCAAGCCGGGCGGCACGGTGCCCAACGAACAGGTGTTCAACGGCTTCGGCTGCACCGGCGGCAACGTCTCGCCCGAGCTCTCGTGGAGCGGCGCACCGGCCGGCGCCAAGAGCTTCGCCCTCACCGTCTACGATCCCGACGCGCCGACCGGCAGCGGCTTCTGGCACTGGGTCGTCGTCAACATGCCGCCGGACACCAAGGCGCTGCCGAAGGGAGCGGGCAAGCCCGGTGCGCCCGGGCTGCCGGCCGGCGCGCTGATGACCCGCACGGATTTCGGCGCGCCCGGCTATGGCGGCCCCTGCCCGCCCAAGGGCGACAAGCCGCACCGCTATCAGTTCACGCTGTTCGCCGTCGACCTGCCCAAGCTCGACGTCACGGCTGACTCCTCGGCCGCCGTCGTCGGCTTCAACCTCCACTTCCACACGCTCGGCAAGGCGACCTTCACGGCGACCTACGGACGGTGACCATCTTCGGGACCGCGAGCTTCCAGCCCGCTCATGAGCGCGCAGGATGCGCGCGGTCCGCATGAGCATGAATCGTCAGATGCTGAGATCGAGGAGGTTGTAGTCCTTGATGTCGGCTTTGGCCTGCGCGTCCCAGCGATAGGTAAGCCCCTCGTCGGCGTGCGGCTTGTAGACGAAGGGCGTCTCGTGCGGGAAGCGCCGGCGCCGCGCATCGATGGCATAGCCGATGAGGCGCGCGCGCTCGCGGATGCGGTCGGCGTCGTACACCGCCTCCTTGTTGTGCAGCCCGCCCCCCTTCACGCCGAGCACCGACTTCCGGCGATGGAAGCCCATGTTCAATGTCACGCGCCAATCCTTGCTGGTATTGGCGAACGAGCCGTGCAGGGTCTGGCGGTTGGTGACCGCCACGTCGCCGGGCTTGCAGATCATCGGCACGGCGTCCGGCAGACGCTCGCTGCCCGCCCAGGCAACCAGCGCCTTGATGTCGAGCTTGCCGAGCTTGTGCGAGCCCGGGACGACCCACACGCCGTTGGCCGCCGTGCAGCCATAGAGCTGGGCCATCATGTTGAAGCCGTGGCTGCCCTCGTCCCAGTCGGGGCTGTTCCAGTGCGTGACACCGTCCTGGTGCCAGGCGACCGAGGCGCCGCGGCCGGGCTCCTTGATGAAGATCGCATCGCTGAACGGCGTGAAATCCGGACCGTTGATCGCCGCGACGATGGCGAGAAGCTGCGGATGCCCGTAAAGGCGAAGTGCCGCCTCCGAGAACTGCAGCGAGCCCAGGATCAGATAGACGACTTCCTTCGGGGCATCGGCGGCCGCCTTGGGCTCGAACATCTTCACGGGATGACGGCCATTGGCGAGATCGGTGCCGCCGAACGGATCGCCGAGCGGCTTGGACCAGAAGAGCGTCGGCGCCGTGCAGTCCGCCGCCAGCGCCGGCCGACCCTTGGCGTCGAGGGGCGCATCCTTCTCGACGGGGAGCCGATCGAGGATGTCCTTCACGTCGCGCTCGATGTCGGCCAGCTCGTCGGGCTTCAGCACCCCCTCGAAGACGTAGAAGCCGCAACGCCAATAGGCATCGAGAATGTCGGAATGGAGAGCGCCCGACGATGTGAAGCGGATCGGGCCACGATTGCCGAGCGCGAAGGCGCGTTGCTCGCCCTCCCGCAGATAGTCCTGCATCGCCGCTTCCTCGGCGCCGTAATCGGCCAGTGCGACCGGCTTCGATCCGTCCATGGCTTCCTCCCTGGAAGATGGCCTCGCAAAAGGATAACGCCCGCCTGCGACGGCTGACAATCGTCGCACCCCATGCCGCCTTTCGCATCGCGGCGATAACCATCCTGCCGGCGTCGCAAGTCGTTTCCAGCCCGAAGGGACCGCGCTACCCTCGCCCACCCCAGGGAGGAAACCATGCCCGACGCCCGCGTCACCAACACCATCACGGGTCGCGATGCCTTTCTGCGCGTGCTGAGCGACGAAGGTGTCGAGAAGATGTTCGGCAATCCCGGCACGACCGAATTGCCGATCATGCATGCGCTCTCGTCGGCGCCGGAGATGGGCTACGTGCTGGCACTGCAGGAGGCGATCGTGATCGCGATGGCCGACGGTTACGCCCGCGCCTCGGGCAAGCTGGTCTCGTGCAACGTCCATGTGGCGCCGGGCCTCGGCAATGCGATCGGCTCGATCTACACGTCCTACATGTCGGGCACGCCGATGATCGTGACGGCGGGCCAGCAGGAGCAGGGCCACGGCCTCACCGAGCCTCTGCTCTATGCGCCGCTCGTGCCGATCGCGACGCCGGTCGTGAAATGGGCGACGGAGGTCAATCGCATCGAGGATCTGCCGCGCATCCTGCGCCGCGCCGCCAAGGTGGCCACGACCGCGCCGACTGGACCCGTGTTCATCTCGCTGCCCGGCGACATCCTGAACAACGAGGCGGCGATCGATCTCGGCGCGTCGACCCGCGTCGACACGGCGGTGCGTCCATCGGACGCCGCGCTGGAGCATCTGGCCAGGCGCCTCTTGTCGGCGAAGAAGCCCGTCCTCCTCGCCGGTCCGGAGATCGCCTCCTCCGATGCCTTCGCCGAGGCCGCCGCGCTCGCCGAGACGCTGGGCGCGCCGGTGCTGCAGCAGACCGTGGGCTACGGCGCGCACTTCCCCAGCGAGCATCCGGCCTATCTCGGCGCCCTCAACCGCGACCAGAAGCGCGTGCGGCAGATCCTTTCCGAGTACGACCTGATGTTCTGCGTCGGCTCCGATGTGCTGAAGATGTCGGTGTGGAGCGAGGTCGAGCCGCTGCCCGAGACCACCAAGGTGGCGATGCTGGGCCTGCGCGACTGGGAGATGGGCAAGAACTTCCCGGCCGAAATCGCGCTGCGCGCCGATGTGAAGGAGACCTTGAAGGCGTTGGTGCCGCTTCTGAAGAAGCTGGGCGGCGCGGCGCTGGCGGAGAAGGCCCGGGCGAACCTCGCGGCCCTCGCCTCGAAGAACTGGAGCGCCCAACGCGCTCAGCGGCTGAAGGCGCTGGCCAGGCCCGTCTCCGGCCAGCCGCTGGCCGCCGAATGGGTGATGGCGAAGCTCGGCGAGACGCTGCCCGGGAACGCCGTCGTGGTCGACGAGGGCATCACCAGCGCCGGCACCCTGACGTCCTATTTCCCCTATCGCGACCGCAACAGCTTCTTCGGCAATGTGAGCGGCGGCATCGGCTGGGGCATCGCCGCCGCGGTGGGCGTCCAGATCGCCCTGCCCGAGCGCCGGGTCGTGGCGGTGATCGGCGACGGCAGTGCGATGTATTCCATCCAGGCGCTCTGGACCGCCGCGAACCTCCGTCTGCCGGTGACGTTCCTCATCTGCAACAACGGCGGCTACCAGATCCTGAAGAACCGGCTGAAGCTGTTCCACGGCAACGACCGGCCGATCGGCATGGACTTCAAGGACCCGCCGATCGACGCCTGCGCGCTGGCCAAGGGCTTCGGCGTCGCTGCCGAGCGCGTCGACACGGCCGAGACTTTCGAGGCGTCGCTCGCGAAGTCGCTGAAGGCGAGCGGTCCGACCCTGATCGAGGTGATGGTCAGGAGCTGATTGCCAGCCGCGCAAACCTGCGCGCGCTCCTACTCCGCTGCGTGAGCGGACGGCACGGGCGGATGCATGGCCGCCGCGAGCGTCGAGGCGTAGACGTCGCGCCACGGGCTTTGATCGGCGCTGGTGAAGTAGCCGCTGCGGGCGCCGCGATAGAGGCTGCCGTCCTCCGCGCCGGGCGGCAGCCTGCCCTCGTCCCTCAACGCGCGGGCAGCGAGCAGCAGGCGGCGACGCGTGCGGGTGATCATCTGGTCCGACGGCGCGAGATGCTCGAAGTCGTGGTCCGTGACCGGTCCCATGCTTTCGGTGATCGCCTGGTCCTGCAGATGGATGCCGTCGATGCCGCTGTAGATCGTGTTGCGGCGCTGCGCCTCGCGGTCCATGCCCCAATCATTGCCCTCGTTCATCGCCATGCGCCAGCGGCCGAGCCAGTCGGTGGTGTTGGGCAGGAACTTGAGCCCGCCGCGCCCGGTGCCGCCGATCGGCCGGCCGTCTTTGAACGCGGGCTGCGGCAGGCTCATCGCCGACCGCGCCTTCTTCCACCAGATGAAGACGAACATGGTGTGGCCGTCGTCGAGCGGCACCCAGCCGCGCGCATGCATGTGACTGTCGAACTCGCCGTTGGGCGCCTGCGACCAGCAGGGGAACAGGAAATTGGCGAAACGCCAGTAGGTGCGGCCGGGACCCGCGGCGCGGTAGCCGGCATACTGCGTACCCCATGGCGCGTCGGCGACATGGTACTGCGGCGCGCGGTTGGTGATGGTGTAGTAGAAGGGATCGCTCTCGGGCACGTCGTCGGGATCGACGTGACCGCCGTGCAGGAAGCCGAAATGCGAGGTGTCGATCTCGCCCTCGAGCGCCTGCAGCCAGTTGCAGTCGCGCTGGATGAGGCTGACGTTGATCTCCTCCTCCGGCATGTCGAGGATCTCGAATCCGGGCAGCGGCGGCGCCTCGGCGCGCCCGCCCATATAGACCCAGACGAGGCCGGCGCGTTCGATCGTGCGATAGGCCTTGGCCTTCACCTTGTGCTTGAAGTCCTGATGCTCGGGCACGCTCGGCATGTCGACGCAGTTGCCGGCCACGTCGTATTTCCAGCCGTGATAGAGGCAGCGCAGGCCACCCTGCTCGTTGCGGCCGAGGAACAGCGAGGCGCAACGGTGCGGACAGCGATGGTCCATCACCCCCACTTGGCCCGCGCTGTCGCGGAAGGCGACCAGCTTCTCGCCGAGCAGCATCAGCCTGGTCGGGGGGCCGTCGCGCTCGAGTTCCGACGACATCAGCGCCGGCAGCCAGTACTGCCGCATCAGATGGCCCATCACCGTACCGGGCCCGACCTGGGTGAGTTCCGCGCCTTCGCTCGCCGTGGTCATGTGATCGCCTCAGGCTCTGTGGCTCGACGGAGAATAGCGGGCGCTATCGTGGCGCGCCAAGGCAAAGATCCCTCGCAGACGCTCGGGATGACACCGTTGGTGGGGCCGACGCTGTGCGTCACCGCGAAATGGGTATCACCCCGAGGCCGCAGGCCGAGGGATCTCTAGTCCGCCGCCTTCTCGTGCTTCTTGATGGACGGCATCAGGCCGGTCGGATCGACCAGCTTGCCGTGCACGATCATGTTGTGGGCGTGCGCCAGATGATGCAGCGCGAAGGAGGTCTGCATGGCGCTCACGCGGCCCTGCGCATCCTGCGCCGCATTGACCGCCTGCTTCACCAGTCGCAGTGCAAAGAGCGGCTTCTGGGCGATCCGCTCCGCCATCGCCATGCCGAAGGTCTCGAGCTCAGCACGCGGTACGACATGGTTCACCATGCCCAGCCGATGCGCCTCATCGGCCTTGATCCAGTCGGCGGTGAACAAGAACTCCTTGGCCTTGCGCACGCCCATCTCCCACGGATGGGCGAAGAACTCGGCCCCGCCCACGCCCATTGCCACCGTATGGTCGAGGAATTCGGCGTCGTCGGCCGCCACGATGAGATCGCATGGCCACATCAGCATCAGGCCGCCGGCGATCACCTTGCCGTGCACCAGGGCGAGGGTCGGCTTGGGAATGTTGCGCCAGCGCTCGCAGAAGCCGACATAGATTTCCTGCTCGCGTGCGTACTGCGCCTCGGCGCCGGGCTTGCCGAAGCCGCCCCAGGTGCCGACAGTCTCGTGCTTCCTCATGTTGCCGTGCCCGTCGACCTCGCGCAGGTCATGGCCGGAAGAGAAATGCGGGCCGTTGGCCGACAGCACGATCACCTTCACATGGTCGTCAGCGGCGGCACGATCGAAGGCCTCGTTCAACTGATAGAGGAACGCCGTGTCCTGGGCGTTGCGCGTGTCGGGCCGGTCGAGCACGATGCGCGCGATCGCGGGTGTCGGCGTTTCGTAGCGAATGGCCGGGCTCGTCATGATGTCCTCCCAATTCCTGCTCGAGCTTACCCATGCCCGCCGTGAAGCACACCTTCATCGAGATCCGTGGTTTCACGATGCACGTCGCGCAGGCCGGCGCCGGCCCGCCGTTGATCCTGCTGCACGGCTGGCCGGAATTCTGGGCGACCTGGGAACCGCTGTTCGAGCGCCTGGCCGATCGCTACACCCTGATCGCACCCGATTTCAGAGGCTTCGGCCAAAGCGGCAATCCCGACGACGGCCGCTCCGATCGGGCGGGTCCCGACGTGCTGGCCGACGACATCGCCGCCCTCATGAAGGCGGTCGGCCTGCAGCATGCAGGGTTCGTCGGCCACGACGTCGGCGGCTACGTGATGCAGCGGCTCGCGCTCAACCACCCTGACAAGGTGGCGGGCCTGTTCTTCTTCAATTGCGGCACGCACGGCATCGGCGCGCGCTGGCGCGATCCACAGCAGATTAACGAGATCTGGTACCAGACCTTCCATCAGATGCCATTCGCGCCCGAGCTGGTCGGCGCGAGCCGCGCGAGCTGCCGCGCCTATATCGGGCACTTCCTGCGACACTGGTCGCACCGCGAGGATGCGTTCGATGGCGTGCTGGAGCGATGGGTGGACAACTTCCTGCGGCCCGGCAACCTGCAGGGCGGCTTCAACTGGTACATCTCCCAGAACGCCGCACGGCTCGCCGTCATGGCTGGCACGGCGCCGAAGCCGCCGAAGATCAGGCAGCCCGCGCGTGTCTTCTGGGGCCGGCACGATCCGGTCCTGAAGAGCGCCTGGATCGACATGGTCGGCGACTATTTCGAGGATGTCGAGGCGAGCGTCGCCGAGGACGCCGGCCACTTCGTGCACTACGAGACGCCCGACCGCGCCACGGCGGAGATCGATCGATTCTTCAGGCGCATCGGCTACGCGCGAATACTTAGGACTTGACCTAAGTATCTATGCACATTAAGAGGGCCGCATGGTTGCTTCGGCACCAGCGATCGACTCCGTCTTCCAGGCCCTCGCCGATCCGACGCGCCGGCTGGTGCTGGAGCGGCTGGCGCGCGGACCGGAGTCGGTCAGCAGGCTCGCCGCGCCGTTCGACATGGCGCTGCCCTCGTTCGTCGAGCATCTGCGGGTGCTGGAAAATTGCGGCCTGGTGAGCTCCCGCAAGACCGGGCGCGTGCGGACCTATCGGCTGATGCCGAAGAAACTGCGTCAGGCCGAGGACTGGCTGGCTCGGCAACGAAACCTGTGGGAGCAGCGCCTCGACCAGCTCGACGCCTACCTCCTGGAACTGAAGGAGAGACGTTCATGACGGTCCATAAAGTCGATCCCAAGCTCGACCTCGTGCTCGAGCGCGTCGTCGACGTGCCGCCCGCGCTGGTCTGGGAGGCGTGGACGAGGCCCGAGCATCTGCGCCACTGGTTCACGCCCAAGCCCTGGACGGTGGCCCATTGCGAGATCGATCTCAGGCCCGGCGGCGTCTTCCGCTTTGTCATGCGCAGCCCCGAGGGGCAGGAGTTCGACAACGCCGGCTGCTTTCTCGAGGTCGTGCCGCAGAAGCGGCTGATCTGGACGGACGCCCTTCTGCCCGGCTACCGGCCTTCGGCCAACCCGTTCTTCACCGCCATCGTCGAGATCGAGCCCAGCGGCGAGGGCACGCACTATGTCGCGACCGCCATCCATCGCGACGAGGACGGCCGCAAGAAGCACGAGGAGATGGGCTTCCACCAGGGCTGGGGCACCGTGCTCGATCAGCTCGTGGCCTACGCCAGGTCGATGTGACGCTCGCCGGCGTCACTTCCTCGCGATCACCACCTCGAGGTACTCGCCCGGCACGACCATGGTGCCGTCGCTCGCCTGATTGAGGCGCCCGATGAGCGCCGTGATATCGGCGGAGAGCGCGTTGCGCCTGGCATCGTCCAGCGATGCCATCGCCTTCAGCACCGGACCGTAATAGCTCCGGAACACGTCGATGAAGTGTTCGGCCGAGCGATAACGGAACATGAAGTTGCGCGGCTCGGCCGAGATCGACCGGGCGCCCGCGCCGAACAGCTCCGCCAGACGCTCCCGGGTGCCCCACAGGATCGGCGATTTGACCCCTGCCGGCGGCGGCACGTATTGCCCGACGAGCTTGAACACCTGGCCGATGAAGCCGGCGGGCGTCCAGTTGGCCAGGCCGATCTTTCCGCCGGGACGGCAAACACGGAGCATCTCGGCGGCCGCCTTCTCCTGATCGGGCGTGAACATCACCCCGTAGGTCGAGACCACGGCGTCGAACGTCGCATCCGGGAAGGGCAACGCCTCGGCGTCGGCCTCCTGGAAGCGCACCGCGAGGCCGTCCGCGGCAGCCCGCTTCTTGCCGTGCTCGAGCAGGGCCGGGACGTAGTCGGTCGAGGTGACGTCGCACCAGCAGCGCGCGGCGGCAAGGGTGACGTTGCCGTTGCCGGCCGCTACATCCAGCACGCGCTGGCCCGCATGCAGGTCGAGCGCCTGGCACAACGACTCGCCGACGATCTGCAGGGTGGCGCCGATCAGCGCATAGTTCCCGGACGACCACACACCCTGCTGACGCGCCTTGATGGCGCCGAGATCGGGCGTGGATGTGGGGGCATCAGCGGTCATGGTCATGGACATGGCGTTTCCTTCCCTCGACGTTCGACCGGGAGAGTGGCGGCGCGACTCCGTCGCCGCTATGCAGCAACCGCCGCATCGTGCAGAATCCGCCGACGACCCGTGACCGGCCGACAGGGAGGCAGACATGGGTGAGCGACCGAAGCAGTCGACGCATCGAGAGCCGGCTTCCGGCAGGGATGTTCCGGAGGGTCTCGCGCGGGCGCTCGAGTGGCTGAACGGGCGGCTGGAAGAGCCGGTCCCGCTCGAAACCCTCGCCGCCGTCGCCGGCATGCGGCCGCGAACGCTCGAGGCGCAGTTCAGGCGCCATCTCGGCACCACGCCGCTCGGCTGGATGCGGCGCCTGCGTCTTGCTCGCGCGCGGCAGCAGTTGCTTTCGGCCGCTCGCGATGCGAACGTGACCGACGTCGCCATGGCGAGCGGCTTCACGCAGCTCGGCCGGTTCGCGGCCTACTACCGGCAGCAGTTCGGTGAGCTGCCGTCGCAGACCCTGAAGGCGGCACGGTCCGGCCGGAGCGCCCGCGGCCAGGACGATATCGACGACGAGGCATTGCGCCTGAGCTGGCGCGCCATGGCCTCGGCCTTCAACGTTGGGCCGGCCGCCTGCAGCGCTGCGATCGCGGACGTCGAACGGGCCCAGGAACTGGCCCCGCAACTCGCCCTGCCGAAGGCCATCGCCGCCTGGTGCTGGAGCCAGCGCGCGGCGCACAATTTCGATCGCACGCCCGAGCTCGATCGGGAACGATCCTTGCGGCTCGCCGCCGAAGCCAGACGCCTCGCACCTCACGACGGCCTTGCCCTGAGCCTCTGTGCCGGCGCCATGACGCTGACACGGCGCCTCGCCGATGCGGACCGCCTGATCGAGCGCTCGCTCGCCATCGAGCCCTGGTCGCCCTGGGGCTGGGTGCGCCGCGGTTGGCTTTCGGCCTATGCCGGCGACGACGATGGCGCCTTGCGCGAGCTCAGGATGACGCTGCGCCTGATGCCCTTCGAGCCGGTGCGCCACCTGATCTTCATCGGCATCGGCTGCGTCCACTTCAATGCCGGCCGCTACGAGCGCGCCGTAAGATGGATCGAGGACGGCACCGCCGCCGTGCCGCAATCCTATTGGGCCGATCGCGTGGCCGTCGCGGGCGCCGCGCTCATGGGCGCAGGCGCAGAGGCGCGGCGCGCGGCAGTCGCGCTGCTGCGCAAGGACAAGGATCTGACGGTGGAGATGGCGCGACGGGCCTGGCCGTTCCCGCCGTCGTTCATGAATCGCCTGGGCGACGGGCTGCTCCGCGCCGGCGTGCCCAAGCGCTGAGGACGCCGCCGTCGGCCGGGACTATCGCGCCGCCGAATGGGCCTCGGCCTTGCGCGAGGACTCGGCGGCCGCCTCGACCACCATGTTCTTCATCGCCTTTTGCAGCTTGTCGAAGGCGCGCACCTCGATCTGGCGCACGCGCTCGCGGCTGATGCCGTACTTGGCCGACAGATCCTCGAGGGTCTGAGGCTCGTCGATCAGTCGGCGCTCGACGATGATGTGCCGCTCGCGGTCGGTGAGCTGCTTCAGCGCCGCCGCCAGCATGCGCTGGCGCTGGCCGAGTTCCTGACTGTCGGCCAGGCGCGCCTCCTGGTTGGGCGACTCGTCGACCAGCCAGTCCTGCCACTCCATGTCGCCCTCGGCCTTGACCGAGGCGTTGAGCGAGCTGTCGGGCGCGGCGAGGCGGCGGTTCATGTTCACCACCTCCTCCTCGGGCACGCCGAGACGGGTGGCGATCTTCTTCACCTGCTCGGGCGACAGGTCGCCCTCCTCGATCGCCTGCATCTGGCCCTTGAGCTTGCGCAAGTTGAAGAACAGCTTCTTCTGCGCCGCCGTGGTGCCCATCTTCACCAGCGACCAGCTGTGCAGGATGTATTCCTGGATCGAGGCGCGAATCCACCACATGGCATAGGTGGCGAGACGGAAGCCGCGGTCCGGATCGAACCGCTTCACCGCCTGCATCATGCCGACATTGCCTTCGGAGATGAGCTCGGCTACCGGCAGGCCGTAGCCGCGATAGCCCATCGCGATCTTGGCCACGAGGCGAAGATGGCTCGTCACCAGCTTGTGCGCGGCCTGGGAATCACCATGTTCCCGCCAGCGCTTGGCAAGCATGAATTCTTCCTGCGGCTCCAACAGGGGAAACTTGCGAATCTCCTGGAGGTAGCGGCTGAGGTTGCCCTCCGGCGACAGGGCCGACGGCAGGGCGGGAAGGTTTGCGGACACAGCACTCATTGGGGACTCCCCCTTTCTGTGTGAACGGGCGTTTAGCACTCTTGCCCGTCGACTGCTAAATCCGAGTCTATTAGTCGGGTAGTCGTTCGGTCAATCCAAA
The DNA here is from genome assembly GCF_030246845.1 of Enhydrobacter sp. Taxonomy (NCBI): domain Bacteria; kingdom Pseudomonadati; phylum Pseudomonadota; class Alphaproteobacteria; order Hyphomicrobiales; genus Enhydrobacter; species Enhydrobacter sp. The sequence continues at coordinate 4,406,216 of NZ_CP126889.1, read as the reverse complement.
AATCCTACTAATTCCCTCAAGAATTATGAGGATAACTTAACGTCGTTCAGTTCGGCCACGAGCATCTTCATGTCCTGTGGCATTTCCGTGGCGAAGCGCATTTCCCGCCCGGTGCCGGGATGTCGGAACTCCAGAACCGCGGCATGCAACGCTTGCCGCCCAAAGCTCTTCAACGACAGCGGGATGTCGCTGTTCCGCGAACGGCCGCGGGTGCGGCCGTAAGTCGGATCGCCGACGATGGGACAGCCGATATGGGCCAGATGCACCCGCACCTGGTGGGTGCGTCCTGTATGCAGGCGCGCGCTCACCTGGCTGGCCCACGGCTCGAGCGGGGGGCCGAAGCGCCGTTCGACCCAGTAGTCGGTCGCGGCCTGCTTGCCACCGCTCCGGCGCACGGCCATGCGCTTGCGATCGATCGGATGCCGGCCGATCGCGGCCTCGATCGTGGCCCTCTTGGCACTCGGCGCGCCCCAGACGATGGCCTGGTAGATCCGGGTCAAATCATGCACGGCAAAGAGCCTCGACAGCGCACGATGGGTAGTGTCGTTCTTGGCCACGACCATCACCCCCGACGTGTCCTTGTCGAGCCGATGGACGATGCCCGGCCGGCGCACGCCGCCGATGCCCGACAGACTGTCGCCGCAATGGGCGAGCAAGGCGTTGACCAGAGTGTTGTCGGGATTGCCAGGCGCCGGATGGACCACCAGCCCAGCCGGCTTGTTCAGCACCAGCAGATCGGCATCCTCGTGGAGGATGTCGAGCTCGCGCGCCTGGGGCTGTGGCTGGGCCGGTTCGGGCTCCGGAATATCGACCACGAACCGCTCGCCCGTTTTGACCTTGCGGGACGGCTCTTCTATCGTCGCGCCGCCCGCCAGCGCCACGCGGCGGCCTTCGATCAGCGCCTTCACGCGACTGCGCGTGAGGGCCGGCAGGGCGCTCGTCAGCGCGCGGTCCAACCGCTCGCCGGCGGTGCGTTCGTCGACGGTCACGATGTGGCGACCGGCTTCGCTCATGGAGTTCTCTTGGCGTCCCCTGCTCCGGCCCGTTCTTCCCAGGCCTATGCCCCGCTCTGGCTGAAGGTGCTGGTGATCGTGATGGGCCTGCTGATCATCGTGGGCTTCACCGTCGTGGCGGCCGAAATCGCCCGCCGCATGTCTAGCGCCAATACCTCGCATTCGCCAGCGGGCGCCACCTTCGCTCAGCGCATCGCGCTGCCGTCGGGCGCGCAGGTCGTGTCGATGAATGCGGTCGGCGACCGGCTGGTCGTCCATGTCGAGGACCAGAACGGCCTTTCGACCGCCTATGTCGTCGACCCGGGCACCGGCGCGCTGCTGGGCACCATCGCCTTCCCGCCCGGCACGGCCCACTGACCGCCATCTCGATCCAGGACGCCCGATGAACTTTCGCAGCGACAACGAGGCTGGCGCCCACCCGGCGATCATCGAGGCGGTGGCGCGCGCCTTCGCCGCCGGGAATGCCTTCTCGTACGGCGCCGACGAATGGACGCAGAAAGTCGAAAGCCGGCTGCGCGACATCTTCGAGAAGCCGGACCTCAGCGCCTATCCGGTCGCCACCGGCACCGCCGCCAACGTGCTGGCGCTGGCCTGCTGCGCTCCGCCCTGGGGTGCGATCTTCTGCCATCCGGCGTCGCACATCGCGGTCGACGAGGCGAACGCACCGCAATTCTACACCGCGGGGGCGGCGCTCATCCGCATCGACGGACCGGCCGGCAAGATCGATGCGCGCAAGCTTGCTTCCGTTCTCGCCGAGCCGGTCTACGGCGTCGTGCATCATCCGCAGCCGGCGGCGGTCAGCATCACCCAGGTCACGGAATGCGGCACCGCCTATGCGCCCGAGGAGATCGCCGCGATCTCGACCTCGGTGCGACGTCACGGGCTCAGGCTGCATATGGACGGCGCCCGCTTTGCCAACGCCCTCTCCTTCGTCGGCTGCGTGCCGGCCGAGCTCACCTGGAAAGCCGGCGTCGACGTGCTGAGCCTCGGCGCCACCAAGAACGGCGCCATGGGCGCCGAGGTGGTGGTGTTCTTCAACAGCGAGCTGGCGCGCGAGTTCGAGTTCCGGCGCAAGCGCGGCGGCCACCTCTTCTCCAAGATGCGGCTCCTGTCGGCCCAGCTCGATGCCTACTTCGCCGACGGCCTGTGGCTTTCCAACGCCCGCCATGCCAACGCGATGGCGCGCCGGCTGGTCGCCGGCCTCACGCCGCTCAAGGGCACGTCGCTCCTCTACCCGGTCGACGCCAACGAGATCTTCATCGTCCTGCCGGCGCATATGCACGATGCCTTGCAGGACGCCGGTGCGCAGTACCATCCCTGGCCGTCAGACCGGCCGGGAGAACGGGCGTTCCGGCTGGTGACGGCCTTCGACACGGAGGTCGCCCAGGTCGATAAATTCCTGGCCATCGCCAAGGCCGCCTAGTCCTTTCAAGGTACCGCCATGACCCATCAGCGTACGCTTACCGCCGCTCACTGGGGCGTCTACGAGGTCGAATACGACGACCGCGGCGCCGCCGTCCGGCTGCATCCTTTCTCGCCGGATCCCGATCCCTCGCCGATCGGCCTGCACATGCTCTCCGACGAGGTCGCGCGCCTGCGCGTGCGCCGGCCGGCGATCCGCAAGGGATGGCTCGAGAAAGGCCCTGGCGCCACCTCGGAAAGGCGCGGCCAGGAGCCGTTCGTCGAGGTGCCGTGGGACGAGGCGCTGGACCTCGTCGCCGGCGAGCTCAGGCGGATCAAGGAAACCTACGGCAACCGGGCAATCTTCGGCGGTTCCTACGGCTGGTCGAGCGCCGGCCGCTTCCATCATGCGCAGAGCCAGGTGAAGCGCTTCCTGAACAGCTACGGCGGCTTCGTGCGCCATCAGGATTCCTACAGCCTCGGCGCGGCCCGCGTGCTGATGCCGCACATTGTGGCGACGATGGAGGAGCTGCAGGCCATGCACACCGGCTGGGATGTGCTGGCCGAGCACTGCAGGCTGTTCGTCACGTTCGGCGGCGTGCCGCGCAAGAACGCGCAGATCAATGCCGGCGGAGCCACCCGCCACCATGTGAAGCGCGGCCTCCATGCGATGCGCGACAAGGGCGTGCGCTTCGTCAACGTGACACCGACCGGCGACGACCTCGACACCGGCGGCGCCGTAGAATGGCTCGCCATCCGGCCCAATACCGACGCCGCGCTGATGCTGGCGCTCTGTCACGTGCTCTACACGGAAAGGCTCTACGATCGCACCTTCCTCGACCGCTGCACCGTGGGCTTCGACAAGTTCGTCCCCTATCTCGAGGGCGCGACCGACGGCCTGCCGAAGACACCCGAATGGGCAGAGAAGATCTGCGACATCCCGGCCGCGCGCATCCGCAGCCTCGCGCGCGACATGGCGGCGACCCGCACGACGGTCAGCATCGGCTGGTCTCTGCAGCGCAGCCATCACGGCGAGCAACCCTTCTGGGCGCTGGTGACGCTGGCCTGCATGCTGGGCCAGATCGGCCTGCCCGGTGGCGGCTTCGGCGTGGGCTACGGGCCGGTCAACCTGATGGGCAGCCCGCATCCCAAATATTCCGGGCCGACACTGCCGCAGGGCGTCAACCCGGTGAAGGAGTTCATTCCTGTCGCGCGCTTCACCGACATGCTGCTGCATCCCGGCGAGACGTTCGACTACAACGGCGGCCGTCATGCCTATCCCGACATCCATCTGGTCTACTGGGCGGGCGGCAATCCCTACCATCACCACCAGGACCTCAACCGGCTGCGCCAGGCCTGGCGCAAGCCCGACACCATCATCTTCCACGAGCAGTTCTGGACGCCGGCCGCCAAGATGGCTGACATCGTGCTGCCGGCCACGACCAGCCTCGAGCGCGACGATATCGGCTACGGCAGCCGCGAGCCCTACGTCATCGCCATGAAGAAGGCGCGCGAGCCGCTGGGCGAGGCGCGCGACGACTACGAGATCTTCCAGGCGCTCGCCCGCCGCCTGGGTGTGGCCGAAGCCCACTCCGAGGGGCGCACCTCGAGCCGCGAATGGCTGGAACATCTCTACGAGGAGTCGCGGGCGAAGTCGGCCCGGACGGGCGTCACCCTGCCGCCGTTCGCGCAGTTCTGGCGCGACGGCCTCGCCGAGGCCAAGGGCGAGCCGCGCGAGCCGGTAATGCTGGCGGCGTTCCGCGCCGATCCCGAGAAGCATCCGCTCAAGACGCCGTCGGGCAAGATCGAGATCTATTCGGAAAGAATCGCCTCGTTCGGCCTCGACGACTGTCCACCGCACGCGGCCTGGCTGGAACCGATCGAGTGGCTGGGCGCCGAGACCGCCCGGCGCTATCCGCTGCACATGCTGTCGGACCAGCCGGCCGACAAGCTGCACAGCCAGCTCGACCACAGCCCGCATTCCCGCTCGACCAAGATCAAGGGACGGCAGCCGATCACAATTCATCCCGAGGACGCTGCCGCGCGCGGCATCGCCGACGGCGATCTGGTGCGCCTGTTCAACGACCGCGGCGCCTGTCTCGCCGCCGCGCGCCTCAGCGACCGGATCCGGCGCGGCGTCGTGCGGCTCTCGACCGGTGCGTGGTTCGACCCGGCCGATGCGGGCTCGAACCGGCCGCTGGAGAAGCACGGCAATCCGAACGCCCTCACCCTCGACATCGGCGCCTCGAAGCTCAGCCAGGGCTGCATCGCCCAGACCTGCCTGATCGAGATCGAGCGCTTCGACGGCCCCGCCCCTGCCGTGACCGCGCACCAGCCGCCGGCGCTCGAGCGACGGCACTGACGCTTTCGCATCTTGCACCGTATCTCGACAATATCTCCGGTGCCATCCCGAGCGCAGCGAGGGGGCCTTCGCGATACCCGATCGAAGATCCGTCACTTTGCTCGGGATGACACAGCTTTTGTTGCCCGATGACCACCATCGGCATCCGCGGCGCCTTCTTCGACTTCGTCGACGATCCCTGGAAGCATGTCGGTCGCGAGCAGGAAGCGGCGCGCTTTCTGCCCGACGGTCTGCTGGTGGTCGAGGACGGCCGGATCGTGGACTTCGGCACGTACGGAAGCACGGCGAAGCGCCATCGCGGCCTCGACGTCACCCATATCGCGGACCGGCTGATCCTGCCGGGCTTCATCGACGGTCATATCCACTTTCCGCAGACGCGCATCCTGGGTGCGTTCGGTGAGCAGCTCCTGCCATGGCTGCAGCGCTGGGTCTTTCCCGAGGAGCTGAAGTACGAGGATCTCGCCTACTCCCGCGAGGCGGCGCGGCACTTCTTCGACAATCTGCTGGCCTCGGGCACCACGACCTGCCAGGCCTTCACGACGACCGCGCCGATCGCGACCGAGGCGCTGTTCGACGAGGCGACGCGGCGCAACATGCGCCTCATCGCCGGCCTCACCGGCATCGATCGCCAGGCGCCGGCGGAGTACATGCGCTCGGCCGACTCGTTCTACGCGGACAGCAAGCGGCTGATCGCCCGCTATCACCGTCAGGGCCGCAATCTCTACGCGATCACACCGCGCTACGCCCTGGGCGCCACGCCGGCGCTGCTCGCCGCCTGCCAGCGGCTGAAGCAGGAGCACCCCGACTGCTGGGTGAATACCCATATCTCGGAGGACCGCACCGAGGTGCGCGAGGTCGGCAGCGCGCATCCGGGCTGCACGGACTATCTGGCGATCTACGAGAAGTACGGCCTCACCGGCCCGAAGTTCACCGGCGGCCACGGCGTCTGGCTGTCGGACGACGAGTTCGAGCGCCTGTCCCGAAGCGGCTCGGCGATCGCCTTCTGCCCCTGCTCCAATCTCTTCCTCGGCAGCGGCTTCTTCAGGCTCGGGCGCGCCACCGATCCCCGATCGCGCGTGCGACTCTCCTGGGGCACGGACGTCGGCGGAGGCAACCGCTTCTCGCTGCTGGGCGTCCTCGACGAGGCCTACAAGGTCGGCATGGGCAATGCCGCCGGCCTCGAGGACCGGCCGCAGGAAGCGGAGCGCAACAAGGTGTCGCCCTATCGCGGCTTCTGGTCGATCACCCTGGGCGGTGCCGAGGGACTCTACGTCGACGATCTCGTGGGCAACTTCGCACCAGGCAAGGAAGCCGACTTCGTCGTGCTCGACTGGAACGGCGGACCGCAAGCGCAAGCCTGGCGTCAGTCCCTGACTCTCGGGGAGACGGGTCCGCAGACCGTCGAGCAGGCTGCCGATCTCCTGTTCGGCATCATGATGGTCGGCGATGATCGCGCCGTCGACGAGACCTGGGTGACGGGCCGGCGGCTCTACAAACGACATCCGTGTCATCCCGAGCGCAGCGAGGGATGACACCGATGCACGGTGATTCCTACCTCCGCCAGCTCGTATCGGTCTTGTCGAGCTTGCGGATCAGGGCGGCGAACTCGAGGTCGCCGACACCGGCGGCCGACTCCATCTCCGAGAAGCGATCCATATCGGCGCCGGACCTGCCGGCGAGATTGTCGCCCATGACGTTCAGTGTGCCGGCCGCCGCTGCATCGACCTGGATCTGGCAGGCGCGCTCGAGGCGGTAGAGCCGCAGGAAGGCTTCCGGCACCGAGCGGCCGGTGACGAGCAGGCCGTGGTTGCGCAGCACCATTGCCTGGTGTTCACCGAGGTTCGCCAGCAGCCGTCCGCGCTCGTCCAGATCGAGGCTCGGCCCCTCGTAGTCGTGATAGGCAAGCTTGCCATGAAACGCCGTCGACACCATCGAGATCGGCAGCAGCCCCTCTTTCAGGGCACACACCGCCATGCCGGCCCGCGTATGCGTGTGCATCACGACGCGGTGCCGCACCGCGTGCGCCATGTGCACCGCCGAGTGGATGACGAAGCCCGCATAGTTCACCGGATGCGGGCTCGGCTCGACGATCCTGCCGTCGAGGTCGATCTTCACGAGGTTGGAGGCCGCCACCTCGTCATAGTTGAGGCCGTAAGGGTTGATCAGGAAATGCGGCGCCTCGCCGGGCACGCGCGCCGTGAGATGGCCGTAGATCAGCTCCGTCCAGCCGAAATGGTCGACCAGCCGATAGGCCGCCGCGAGCTGGCGGCGCAGGACCCATTCGCCCTGCTCCGGAGGCAGCGCATAGACGTCGATGCCGGTGAGCGGCAGATCCTGCGCGACATGCATGTCCATGGCGTTCCTCCCGGCGGAATCGGCGAATCCTAGGCGCGTACGCTAGGATGATGCAACCTGAGAGGAAATGGCATGCCCGACACGCCCCCGCCAAAGACCCGGCTCGACACGACGCGACTGCAGAAGATCGCCCAGGCCTATTGGGAGAGCGCGGCGCTGATGGCCGCGGTCGAGCTCGAGATCTTCACGGCGATCGCGCGCGGTCACGACACGATCCCCGCGCTTGCAAAAGCGGTCGGCATCAGCGAGCGCAACGCCGAGCGGCTGTCGACGGCATTGGTCGCCATGACGCTGCTCGAACGCAGCGGGCCAGACAGGAACGCGCGCTTCTCGAATGCGCCGGACGTGCAGCGCTTTCTGGTGAAGGACAGCGACCGCTATGCCGGTCCGTGGATCCTGTTCACCAAGCCGCGCTGGACGGCGTATGGCGAACTGAGCCAGCGGCTGCGCAGCCGTACCGAGAACCGTCTGGGGGCCTATACCGAGTTCACGGTCGAGGATGCGCGGCGCTACCACGCCGCGACCTACTCGATCGGCATGGGCGCGGCGCGCCTCTTCAGCCGCAGCGTCGACCTTGCCGGCCGCAAGCTCCTGCTCGATCTCGGCGGCGGCTCGGGCGCCTACAGCATCGTGGCGACCGAGACCTATCCGGGACTCAAGGCGATCGTGCTCGACCTGCCGCCGGTGACCGTGGTCGCCAACGAATACATCGCGGCCAACAAGGCTCAGGACCGTGTGAGCACGCTGGCGGGCGACTTCACCACGACGCCTTTCCCGCAACGGGTCGATGTCGTGGTGATGGCGAGCAACCTGCCGCAATACGAGCCGGCGCTGATCCGGCTCGTGGTCGGCAAGGCCTTCGCCGCCCTCGTGACCGGCGGCGAGATGCATCTGGTGGGCGAGACCTTGCACGACGACCGGCGGGGACCGCTTTCAGCGGCGCTGTGGGGGCTCAACGAGGGGGTGTTCGGCAGCACCGGGATCGCCCACACCGAATCGGAGGTGAAGGGCTACCTGCAGGACGCAGGCTTCGCCGAGGTCGCCGTCCACCCGTTCGTTCCGGGAGTCCTTTCCCGCATCGCCGGCCGCAAGCCCGCCTGACCGCAGGCTTGCGCCGCCCGAAGCATTCGACTATCAGTCTCCGCCTGCCTCGCTCCCATCGTCTAGAGGCCTAGGACGCGGCCCTCTCAAGGCTGAAACACGGGTTCGACTCCCGTTGGGAGCGCCAACCAGACATGAGCTGCGCAGCGGCGCTCCAACCCCAATGCCTCGGGAGGGCCGCTCCTCAGTCGTCAATTCGATTGCGACCGCGCGTCTGCTCGTCGACCATCGGCCCTAAATCATTGGGAACACGACACTCGAGGGCAAGATGCATATCCGAACCAGGATAGGTGCCGCTGCAGCGTTGTTCCTTTCCGCGAGCATGATTGCCTCCGCCCATGGCGCGGACGGTGGAGATTCGGCACTGGCGGCGAAGCATGATCAGATCGCCAGGAATCTCGCAGGGGGTGATCTCAAGGCGGTGACGTCTGGCTGCAACAGCATTGGCAAGCCCCTCGTCATCCCGGAAAGTGGACTTCACGCGGGTTTGGCGAAGTCGATCGACCAAGGTAGATTGCCTCCGACGAAGGTCTTCGACAATCTCTACTTCGTCGGCGCGAAGTGGGTGTCGGCCTGGGCCATCACGACCGACGGCGGCATCATCCTGCTCGATTCCCTGAACAACGAACAGGAGGCGCGCGAGGACATCGAGGGCGGCCTGAAGGAGCTTGGCCTCGATCCCGCCTCCATCAAGAAGATCAACGTGACCCACGCCCACGGGGACCATTACGGCGGGGCCAAGTATCTGCAGGAGAAGTACCACGCCCAGGTCGTCATGAGCGATATCGACTGACCGGGCGGTTCAGGGATATGGCCAAATCGTCGAATATCGACATCTTCCTGTCCAACCATTCCGGTTTGGACGGCACAGAGCACAAGATCGCGAAATTGAAATCCGGAGCCGTCGACGGCGTTCATCCATTCGTCATCGGCACCGAGGCGGTTGAGCGCACCATGACCATCCTTGGCGAATGCGGGAAAGCCGTCCTGGCCTCCTTCGACGCCAAGGCAGTGCCGAAATAGCCGGAGACGGCTCAGGCCTGCGCGGTCGTGCTCGCACCGAGCTCCGTCGGGCTCGGCTGGCGGTCCGACCGGGGACGACTGATCGGACGCGCCCGCTGTTCCAGTTCGGCTGCCCTTCGCTCCAGAGCGGCCGCATAGTCGGCAAGACGGGCTCTGGCCGACTCCAGAAGCATCTGCTGCGCAATGAGACGGGCCTGCTGTGCAAGCAGGCGCACTGCCTTCGCATCCTCCACCGACAGACCGACAGGTTCCATTCCCGATCCACCAAAGCTATCCTTGCGTCACGAGTAACCGGATGACGCCGGAGCCTCCAGTGACGTTCCTGTCACGACGCGGACAAAGCTGTGACCGACCGCTTGCGTGGTTGCCGGACGGCGCCGGGGGTGTGACGTTGCCCGCGATGAAGCGACTCTTGTGCGTCGGCTTGCTGGCGATGAGCAGCCCGGCGCAGGCCGACGGCGTCTCGAAGCAGACCGCCGCGACGGCCGCCTACTGCGCCGGCGTCAAATGGGCCCGGCTGCTGCAGACGCCGGATCGCCCCGAGGCGCTGAGAGCGCGTGTGCAGGACGCAAACGACCTGATGCAGGCCGGCATCGAGCAGGCGATCATCTCCCAGCGCGAGGCGCAGGCCGCCTACGACAGGGGCGTGAAGGACGGGCAGTCCTGCGGCACCGACGAGAACGGCACGGTGTGCCGGAAGGCCATGCTGCGATGCCCGTAAACGTGGCCGAGACGTAACGTCAGCAGAACGGAACGATCTGCAACGCGTACTTGCCCGGAATCTTGACGGCCTTCTTGAGCGCGATCGGCGTGGACGACTGCTTGACCAGCGCCTTGAGGGTTTCGCGCTCGTTCTTCCCCATCATGCAGCCGACGATGATCGACTTCAGGCTCTGGCCCGGGAATCGAACCCAGTGATCGTCCGCGATCAGGGTCTGGTGGCTGAGCTTTCTCGCCCGTTCCTGCGCGATCAGCCGGTACTCCGATTCGTGGCTCCAGTGGCTGGGCTTGGCCAGGATCGGCAGCAGCGCATCCTCCTCCTGCCTGATCTTGAGCGGCATCGCCGGATATTCGTCCCGGTAGCTGACCTGTGCCGCTTCGGCGAAGAACACGGTGCTGGTCTCGAACTCGAGGCAGATGCCTTTGTGCCGGTCGGCATAGTGCGCCCAGCTCAGCGGATGATCTGCGTGAGCGGAGAAGCAGAAGATGCGGAAGACGTCGTTCATCCAGTCGGCCATGGCGTTCGCCTCGGTCACCATCCGCCGTAGGATCTCGCCATTCTCGCGCAGCAATATCCTGAAGCGCTCGCGCGCCACCGACGACAGCTCGGCGAGGCCGTGATCGTAGAGCTGCTCGAGCCACTGCGCGGTCTCTTCCCGCCAGTGAGGATCGTCGATGCGGCCGAGATCGAAGGACGGCCGGCAATCCCAGGCATCGCCGAAACCGCCGGGCCGCGAGAAGTAGAGCCGGTTGAACGCGACGATGGGATACAGGCGCGCCATGTCGAATGCCGCGAAGTGGTAGAGATGGTCGATCCCTGCCTCGCGGGCCGTTATGTATCGCCGGTGCATCAAGCTCGCATCATCTCATCCAGGACCGCCGTCGCTGACGCGCCGGCCGGACGTCCCCCTCATAGACGCTGTCTCGAAACACAGATGTGAGAACGTGCGTGGCCACAATTTTGACGCAGGCTTTCCGCCCGTTTTCGGGGTGCCGGCGGTCAATGGTCACTGGCCCTGGCTCTGTCGGTGAGGTCATCTTGCCCGCCGCTGTGGCCCTCCCTCCACCACGTGGGCCCCAGCACGCGCCGGCGGCAACCCCCGAGTGCTGCCGGCGCATCTCCCGCCACGCCGTTGCCGGTCCTTCCGGCGTCGTCCCGGCTACATCGTGGCCTGTTGGATGCGCCGTTCGTCGAGGCCGACCGAGCGGGCCGTCTCGACGATGGCGGCCCAGGTGTCGTCCGGCAGCGGCACGCCCTCGACGAGGCGCCTGGCGCGGCTCCTTGCCTCCGCCTCGCCGGGCAGGAGGATCTCGCCGCCGGCCGTCGCCGGCCGGGAACTCCTCACGAAATCGACATAACGCGCGATGTCCTTCGGGAAGAAGCCCTGTGGGTCGAGCACCTTGGGATCGACGTAGAACGACAGCATGCCGTTGGCGAAGCGGCCGCGTCCGGGATCGGTCGCGCCGGTGCCCGAAAGCGAGCCGCCCAGGAGCTCGCACATGAAGGCGAGGCCCGATCCCTTGTGCTCGCCGAAGGCACGGATCGCGCCCTTGCCCTTGCTGTGGTCGCGTGGACCGGTCGGCGTGTAGTCACCGTAGAGAAGATGTGGATCGGCGCTCGGCTGGCCGTCCGGCCCGATCAGGGCGCCGTCCGGCACTTTCTTGCCGCCCTGGCTCGCCACCAGGACCTTGCCCTCGGCGACGACAGACGTGGCGAAGTCGAGGATCAGCGGCTCCTGGCCCGCGCGCGGGACGCCGACGCAGTAGGGCGCCGTCGAGAACCGGCGGTCGACGCCGCCATGGGGTGCCACCAGCACGCTGCCCGAGGCATTGACGAAATGGATCGAAACCAGGCCCTCGGCCGCCGCCATCTCGGCCCAGTCGCCGACCCGCCCGACATGGCCCGCATTGCGCAGCGTCACGGCCGAGAGTCCGGCCCTTTTGCATTTGTCGATGCCGATGCGCACCGCCTGCGGCGTCACCGTCTGGCCGAAGCCGTACTTGCCGTCGACCACGGCGATCACCGGCGTGTCAACCAGGACGTCCACCGTCACGTCGGCTACCACGGTCCCGTTCCTCTTCTGGCTCGCGTAGCGCGGCACGCGCACGACGCCGTGGCTGTCGTGGCCGCAGAGGTTGGCGCTCACCAGATAGCGGCCGATGCGCTCCCCCTCCTCCCTCGAGCAGCCTGCCGCCACGAAGATATCCGCGACGAAGGCCTCGAGCGCCTTCGCCTTGATCGTCACCGTACCCATGCGCACTCCTGAAATGACGAGCGTGCGATCACGCCTTGCCGCGCTGGAGATTGGCCACGTAGCCGCGGTTCCAGGTCGGATTGATCATCACCTCGTTGATGACGATGCGCGGCGGCAGGCAGGCGATGTAGCGGATGAGATCGCCCACGTCCTCCGACTGCGCCATGCGGGCGCGCTCCTCCCTGGTCACGGGCACCGGCCGCTTGTCGAGGATCGGCGTCGCCACTTCACCCGGGCAGACCACGCAGGAGCGGATGCCGTTCACGCACTCCTCCATGTTGATGGTGTGGCTCATCGCCACCACGCCGTGCTTGGCGGCGGAATAGGCCGGACCGCTCAGCAGGCTCGGCTGCCGGCCGGCAACCGAGGAGGTATGGATCAGGACGCCATCCTTGTGCCGCCGCATCAGCGGCAGGACGGCGGTGGTGCAGTAGAAGGCGCTCGACAGGTTGCCGTCGATCACCTGCTCGGCGCCTGCCGGCGAAAGCTGCTTCCAGCTCCTTTCCAGGATGTTGAGCCCGGCGTTGTTCACCAGGATGTCGCAACGGCCGAACTTCCTGTCGATGTCCGCGGCGATGCGCGTCACGGCCGCCGCCTTCATCAGGTCGCCCGGCTTGACGACGGCCTTGCCGCCCGCCTGCTTGATGGCGCCGGCCGTGTCCTGCAGCGGTTCCCGGCGCCGACCGGTCAGCACGACGGTCGCGCCTTCCTTCGCCAGCGCGACGGCCGCCGCCTGGCCAATGCCCGACCCTGCGCCGGTCACCCAGGCGACCTTGCCCGTCAACGCACTCATGGAACTCCCCCTTTACGCTTCGACCGCCGGCTTCGATCGGCCGATCACAGCACCTTTCCGGTGGTGTCGTCGATCAGGTGCATGTTGCTGAGGTCGGCGCGCAGCTTCATCGGCTGGCCGGCCACGGCACCGGCGGTCGGATTGACGCGGCCGCAGACTTCCACGCCCTGGATCGTGAAGTAGACCAACGTCTCCATACCCATCGGCTCGACCACCTCGATCGTCATGTCGAAGTCGTGCTGATTCGGCTCGATATGCGGGCGCGTCTCGATGATGTGCTCGGGCCGCAGGCCGAGCACGAGATTGGGCTTTCCGACGAAGCTGCCATAGCGAGCGGTGCGCGACGCCGGAACGGGCATCGAGAGCTTGTCGTTCAGCCGCATGCGCAGGGCGCCGGCCGCCTGCTCGAGCTGGCACGGAATGAAATTCATCGCCGGCGAGCCGATGAAGCCGGCCACGAACTTGGTCGTCGGCGTGTGGTAGAGATCGTTGGGCGAGCCGACCTGCTCGATCAGGCCGGCATTCATCACCACGACGCGGTCGGCGAGCGTCATCGCCTCGACCTGGTCGTGCGTGACGTAGACCGTTGTGGTGCGCACCTTCTGGTGCACCTTCTTGATCTCGGTGCGCATCTGCACGCGCAGCTTGGCATCGAGGTTCGACAGCGGCTCGTCGAACAGGAACACCTTGGGATCGCGAACGATCGCCCGTCCCATGGCGACGCGCTGGCGCTGGCCGCCGGAAAGCTGCTTGGGCTTGCGGTCGAGCAGCTCGGTGATGTCGAGGATCTGCGCCGCCTGCTTCACCCGCCGGTCGATCTCGTCGCGCGGCCGGCGCTTCAGCTTCAGCCCGAACGACATGTTCTCGTACACGTTCATGTGCGGGTAGAGCGCGTAGTTCTGGAACACCATGGCGATGTCCCGGTCCTTGGGCGGAACGTCGTTCACGATGTCGCCGCCGATCGCGATATCGCCGCCGGAGATCTCCTCCAGCCCGGCGATCATGCGCAGCGTCGTGCTCTTGCCGCAGCCCGACGGGCCGACCAGGACGATGAACTCCTTGTCCGCGATGTCGAGATCGACCCCGCGGACGGCCATCACCTCGTCGTACTTCTTGATGACCTTGCGCAGCGTGACTTGAGCCATGAGTGAAACCTACCCTTTTGTGGCGCCCGCGGTGAGACCCGCGATGTAGTAGTCCATGAGGAAGGCGTAGATGATGAGCGGCGGCGCCGCGCCGAGCAGCGCGCCCGTCATGATCTGGCCCCAGTTGAAGACGTCACCCTTGATCAGCGTCGTCACGATGCCGACCGGCAGCACCAGCTGGTCGGTCGAGGTCGTGAAGGCCAGCGGATAGAGGAATTGCGCCCACGATACGGTGAAGGCGAAGATCGTGGCGGCGATGATGCCGGGGATGGCCACCGGGATGAAGATCTTGGTCAGCGCCTGCATCCAGCTCGCGCCGTCGATCAGCGCCGCCTCGTCCAGTTCCTTCGGGATGGAGGCGAAGTAGCCGATCATGATCCAGGTGCAGAACGGCACCGTGAGCGTCGGATAGATGATGATCAGGGTCCACCAGTGGTTCATCAGCTCGATGCCGGTGGTGTCGCGCACGAACGCGAACATCTTGAACAGCGGGATGAACAGCAGGGTGTCCGGGATCAGGTAGGTCAGGAACACGCCGGTGGCGAGCGTGGCCGATCCCCAGAACTTCATGCGCGCCAGCGCAAAGGCCGCGGTGACGCTGATCAGCATGGTGATGACGACCACGCAGACCGAGACCATGGCGGAGTTGCGGAAGAACACCAGGTACTGGTTCTGACCCAGCAGCTCCTGGTAGTTGCTGAGCGTCGGCTCGTACACCCACCACGGATTGATCGCCGCCGAGATCTCGCCGCTGCTCTTCAGCGACGTGATCAGCATGTAGAGCGGCGGCGTCAGGAAGAAGATGACGAACAGCACCAGGAAGAAGTACGACCAGCGCATGGCCCAGCGCCGGTCGCGGCTCATGCTGCGGTACTTGACGGGGTGCCTGGCGGTCCCGGCTGCGATTGTGGCGTTGGCCATCAGACTTCACTCCCCCGTCGGCTGATGTCGCGCAGGATGAACGCGGCGGCGATCGCCAGGATCGGCGCCATGAACAGCGACACGGCAGCGCCCTGCGGGATGTCGCCGCTTTCGATGCCGACCTTGAAGGCCCAGGTGGCGAAGATGTGCGTTGCATTGAGCGGACCGCCAGCGGTCAGCACGCGCACGATGTCGAAGTTGGCGAAGGTCACGATCAGCGAGAACAGCGCCGTGATGGCGATGATGTTGCGCATCATCGGCAGGTTCACGTACCAGATGCGCTGCAGCCAGGAGGCGCCGTCGATCGCCGCCGCCTCGTGAAGCTGCTCGGGCACCGACTTCAGCGCCGCGAGATACATGATCATGAAGAACGGGGCGCCGGCCCAGATGTTGACCAGGATCACGCAGAACCGCGCCCAGCCGGCCTCGCCGGTCCAGGGGATGGGCCCGACACCGAAATGCGCCAGGATCCAGTTGAAGGCGCTGTAGGACGGATCGAACAGCCACAGCCAGGCGAGCGTGCTCATCGCCGGCGGAATGACCCACGGCACCAGCAGCATGCCGCGCCATTTGCGCTGGCCCTTGAGCGGAATGTTGTGCACCAGGTGCGCCACGATGAAGCCGATGATCGCCTTGAAGATCACGGCGGTGATGGCGAACAGGCAGGACTGGTAGACCACGTCCCAGAAGATCTGGCGCTTCAGGATGAACTCGAAGGTGCCCAGGCCGACGAACTTGCTCATCGACTTGTTGAGCATCGCCAGATAGACGGCGTAGCCGGCCGGATAGACGACGAGAATGGCGATCAGCAGGATCAGCGGCAGCGCCATGAGAAAGGCGATCGTGGACTTGCGCTGCATGAGCTTGTGCAACCCCGAGCGGCTTCCCGCGACGGCGGTTGCGTTGGGGGCGGCGATGTCGGCCATGGAAGGCTCCGTACGCGTGTGTGTCGGGGCTTCAATATGGCGAGGACGCCGTCTTGCCGGACGGCGCCCTCTTCTGCTTCACGCTAGTTGCGCATGAAGCCTTCGAGCTCGTTGGATGCCCAGTCCAGGGTCTTCTCCAGCGGCTCACCCTTGAAGTAGCGAACGGCCATCTGGGTCTGCAGACCCAGGTTATAGATCTGCTCGGCGATCTTGTGCGGGGCGGGCGCCGCGGCGATCGACAGAGTCTGGTGGTGGTACGGGTCGGGATAGTGGAAGAGCGTGCCCTTCGGCGGCTCGGCCTCGGCCCAGACCTTGAACTTGGTGAGCTTCTCGAACGCGGGCAGATCGTAGCCGCCGCTCGCCTCGACCATCTTCTCGGCCGACGAAGCCTGCGACATGTACATCAGCAGGCTCTTGGCCGCCGGCACGTTCTTGCTGAAGTTCCAGATGCCCCAGAAGAACGGCAAGAAGGGACCGAACCGGCCCTTGGGACCGGACGGGAAGCCGTGTGTCCAGCAATTCTCGGCGACCTTGGGCGCGTCGCGCTTGGCCACCGCCCAGGCGCTCGGCGGGTTCATGATCATCGACGCCTGGCCCGACACCAGGAACTTGTTGTTCGACGAATCGTCCCAGGCCGGCACGTCCTCCGGCAGGAACGCCATCAGCTTCTTGTACCAGTCGAGCGCCTGGCGCACCTGGTCGTTCTTGACGACGATCTCGCCCTTGGCATCGACCAGCACGGCACCGAACGAATGGAAGATCGCCCCGATCGTATCGACGCAGTCCGACGTCGTGCCGAGACCGATGCCGAACGGATGGCCGCCCTTGTGGCACGCTTCCGCCGCCTTCATGAAGGCGTCCAGCGTCCAGTCTTTGTCCTTGGGCTCGGCGCCGGCCGGATACATCGCCTGCACGTCGATCTTGGCGTATTCCTTCATGTAGTCGATGCGCGAGCATGGCCCCTTGATCTGGCTGCCGATGGTCGCCGGAATGGCCAGCCACTTGCCGCCGATCTTGCCGAGATACTCGACCGTGTCGTTGACCTTGCCGTTGTCGGCGATGAGCTTGTCCATCTCGGCGTTGACCGGGACGAGCTGCTCGGCATAGCGCGCCGGCAGGAAGGTGTTCATGGCAATGATGTCGTGGCCGGACTTGGCCTGCGACTCGGCGGCGGTCGTGAGCAGAAGCTTGTTGCCCTGCGAGGTGATGAAGTCGATCTGGACCTCGACCTTCTCCTTCTCCCCCCACTCCTTGATGAGCTTCTCGGTGGCGCCATTGGCGTTGGGCACCCAGTGATCCCACAATCCCAACGAGAGCTTGCCCGCCGCGTAAGCGCCGCGCACGAACGGCGCCGCCACCATGGCGGTCGAGAGGGCGGCGGTGCCTCCCACAAAACGACGACGACTGACTTTCTTGAAGCCCATACGATTTCCTCCTCTACGCCGGCCAAGCGGCGACCACTCTACGCGCGTTGGCCACGCGCGACGGCTTTCAGACGAAGCCTTGCTACGGATGCTATGCAGAAGACAGAAGGCAAGCAATGCATTTTAGGAGCGGACAATGGCCGCTGCGTCATTTGACACCGGCCAGGGGCACCGGAATGCTCCGCGCCCCGGACACAAGGAGAGGAAGCGATCTTGCCTCAAGAATCCGTGAAATCGCCCGACGAGCCGACCGACGCCGCCCGCCCGAGACCCGAGCCGCCCCGCCGCCGGCCGGCCGCCAATCCATGGCTTGTGGCGGTCGATCCCTCGCCGATCGGCGAGACCAAGCGCTGGGTGCTGGGGCGGACCTTCCCGGCCGACCGGCCCTTGATCGATCTCAGCCAGGCCGTGCCCGGCTATCCGCCGGCACTGGAGTTGCGCCGGCATCTCGGCGCATTGCTGCTCGACACGGCGGTGCACGGCTACACACCCATTCTGGGCGTGCCCGCGTTGCGCGAACAGTATGCCGCGCATCTTTCCTCCTTCTACGATGCCCGCATCGGCGCCGACGAGGTCGGCATCACGTCGGGCTGCAACCAGGCCTTCTGCCTCGCCCTGATGAGTATCGCCAAGGCCGGCGATCAGGTGATCCTGCCGCGGCCGCACTATTTCAATCATGACATGTGGATGCGCATGCAGGGTGTCGAGCCGGTGCCGCTCGACTTCCGGCCCGGCTCGGGCGCCGTTCCGCATCCGGAGGATGCCGCGAAATTGATCGGACCACGTACCCGCGCCATCGTACTGATCACCCCCAACAATCCGACCGGCGCCGTCTATCCGGCCGAGACCGTCCATGCCTTCTACGAGCTCGCGCGCCGGCACGGCATCGTCCTCGTGCTGGACGAGACCTACAAGGATTTCCTGCCCGAGGGCACGCGGCCGCACGCGCTGTTCGGCGACCCGGGCTGGCGCGAGACGCTGGTGCATCTCTACAGCTTCTCCAAGGTGTTCGCCCTGACGGGGTACCGCGTCGGCGGCGTCACCGCCGGCGCAGGGCTGATGGCCGAGATCGAGAAGGCGATGGACTGCGTCTCGATCTGCCCACCGCGGCTGGCGCAGGAAGCGGCCCTCTACGGCCTGCGGCATCTGCTGCCATGGGCGCGCAACAACACCGAAGCTCTCAAGGCGCGCGCCGATCTTCTCGGCGCCGGCCTCGGCCGCTCGAACCGCTGGCGACTGGTCAGCATCGGTGCCTATTTCGCCTACGTCGAACACCCTTTCCCCGGCCGGCGCTCTACTGATGTGGCGAAAGGCCTGGCCGACGAAGAGAACCTGCTCACCATCCCGGGCGACATGTTCGGCGCGGGGCAGGATCGCTTCGTGCGGCTCGCTTTTGCAAACGTCACCGACGACAGCATCCCCGTGGTGCTCGAACGGCTGGAACGCTTCGGCGCCCCGTTCTGATCGACCTCAGGAATGAACAAGTGCCATTTCGTAAGGCTGTGTCATCCCGAGCGGAGCGAGGGATCCTTTGTAGGCGCTGCGAAAGATCCCTCGCTGCGCTTGGGATGACACGACACTGCTTGGTTCTTGTCCGTTGCGCGCTCCGATGAGCGTTCAAAGGAGCGCGCCACTCCAGTGGCGCTCATAAAGTGTCGAGACTGAGGACGGCACCATCGCCGTGACGCACTGCTTCACCAGTCTGGTCTGACCGTCACCGCGTGGTTGAGCGGGCCGTGCCCTTGGCCGTAGCCGGGCGCGGTCTCGATGGCTTTGCGGACATAGCTCCGGGCACGGGCCACGGCATCGTGGAGGCCGAGCTTCTGCGCCAGTCCGGCGGCGATCGCCGAGGCCAGCGTGCAGCCGGTGCCGTGCGTCGAGCGGCTCGCGATCCGCGCATCCTCGAAGCGGTCGACCTTGCCGTCGTGGAACAGCAGATCGATCACGCGATCGCCTTCGAGGTGTCCGCCCTTCACCAGGACGGCCCTGGCGCCCAGCGCGACCAGCCGTTCGCCGGCGCGCATCATGTCGACCTCGTCGCGCACCGCGAAGCCTGCCAGCACCTCGGCCTCGGGGAGGTTCGGCGTCAACACGGCCGCCATCGGCAGCAACGTGTCGCGCAACGCGGCCTCGGCCTCGGCGAGCAGCAGGCGGTGTCCGCCCTTGGCGACCATCACGGGATCGATCACCAAAGGCACGCCGGCCGCATGCGCCCTGAAGGCGGTGGCCACCGTGCGGATCACCTCGGCGCTGTGCAGCATGCCGGTCTTGAGGGCGTCGGCGCCGATGTCCGTCAGCACGACCTCGATCTGCCGCGCAACGAAGGCGGGCGTCACCGCCTCGACCGCCTGAACGCCCAGCGTGTTCTGCGCCGTGAGTGCGGTGATCGCGGTCGCGGCAAACGCATCCATCGCCGTCACGGCCTTGATGTCGGCCTGGATGCCGGCGCCGCCGCCCGAATCGGAGCCGGCTACGATCAGGACGCGGCCTTTCATCTTCCTTCTCAGGCGGCCTGGCGCGGAATGGCGTCGACGATCTGATCGACGACGCTGCGCACGAGCTCCGAATCGTCGCCCTCGGCCATGATGCGGATCATCGGCTCGGTGCCCGACTTGCGCACCAGCACGCGCCCGGCCTTGCCGAGCTTCTCCTCGGCCGAGGCGATCGCCGACAGCACGCTGGCCGCGTTCAAGGCGGCACTGGCGTCGCCGACGCGCACGTTCTTCAGAAGCTGCGGCACCGGCTTGAAGGCCTGGAAGGTCTCGCTCGCGCGCTTGCCGCACTTGGTCATCGCCGCCAGCGCCTGCAGCGCGGCCATCAGGCCGTCGCCCGTCGTCGCATGGTCGGTCATGATGATGTGGCCGGACTGCTCGCCGCCGAGATTGAAGCCGCCGGCCCGCATGCGCTCCAGCACGTAGCGATCGCCGACCTGGGTCCGCACCAGCGCAAGGCCGAGCGCCGCCACGAACCGTTCGAGACCGAGATTGGACATGACCGTGGCCACCAGGCCGTTGCCCGCGAGGCGCCCATCCCTCTTCCACTGATCGGCGATGGTCGCCATCAACTGGTCGCCGTCGATCAGATTGCCCTTCTCGCAGATCAGCACGACGCGGTCGGCGTCGCCGTCGAGCGCGATGCCGATGTCGGCACCGTGCGCCACCACGTACTCCTGCAGCGTCGCCGGATGGGTGGAGCCGCAGTTGTCGTTGATGTTGAAGCCGTCGGGCGAGACGCCGAGCGGGATGACCTCGGCGCCCAGCTCCCACAGTACCGTCGGCGCCACCTTGTAGGCAGCGCCGTTGGCGCAATCGACAACGATCTTGAGGCCGGTCAGGTCGAGACCGCGCGCCGCCGACCCCTTCACGGCCTCGATATAGCGGCCCTCGGCGTCGTCGAGGCGCTTGGCCCGTCCGATTGCCGCCGGGCCGGCGACGGGAATGGCCGAGGGCTCGCCGACCAGCGCTTCGATCTGGTCCTCGACCGTGTCGGACAGCTTGAAGCCGTCGGGCCCGAACAGCTTGATGCCGTTGTCCTCGTAGGGATTGTGCGAAGCCGAGATCATGACGCCGAGATCCGCCCGCATCGACCGTGTCAGGAAGCCGATGGCCGGCGTCGGGATCGGC
This sequence comes from Enhydrobacter sp., assembly GCF_030246845.1. Lineage (NCBI taxonomy): Bacteria > Pseudomonadati > Pseudomonadota > Alphaproteobacteria > Hyphomicrobiales > Enhydrobacter > Enhydrobacter sp. The sequence goes on along the minus strand of NZ_CP126889.1, from coordinate 4,385,154 downwards.
CCCAGCAGCAGCACGTCCATTCCCACCGACAGGAAGCCCGCCGTCATTGCCTGCTCGAGCATGTAGCCCGAGAGGCGTGTGTCCTTGCCGATCACGACGCGATGGCGGTGGCTGCCGCGGTTGAAGACCCGGCCTGCCGCCATGCCGATTTGCATGACGGTGTCGGCGGTCATCGGCGCACTGTTGGCGCGGCCGCGCACGCCGTCGGTGCCGAAGAGAGAGCGAGACATGACGGGTGAATTTTATCGCATCGCTGCCGAGACAGCGAGAGCCTGCCGGGTGCCGGCCACATCATGGACACGGAGAATCGAGGCACCGCGGCGCGCCGCCTCGACGGCGAGCCAGATGGAGGCAGGGTCGCGCCGCTTCGGCTCGGCGATGCCGGTGAGCTTGCCGATGAAGCTCTTTCGCGAGCAGCCGATCAATACCGGGTAGCCCGCTTCGGCCAGCCGCCCCGCGCCGGCGATCAGCTCCAGCTCCTGGCCGACGCTCTTGCCGAATCCCACGCCTGGATCGAGCGCGATGCACCCGCGCTTCATGCCGGCAGCCTCGCAGGCGGCTGCGCGTTCGAGCAGGAACCTGCGGACATCCTCGACGACGTTTTCATAGGGCGGACCGGCAAAGACATTCTCCGGCAGGCCGCGCCGATGCATCAGGACCACGTCGGCCTCACGCTGCGCCACCAGCCGCAGCATGTCCGGATCGTCGCGCAGGGCCGATACATCGTTCACGATCCGCGCTCCGGCATCGAGTGCGGCACGGGCGACCGAGGCCCGCCGGGTGTCGACCGACACCAGAACGCCCTGCCGTCCAAGTCCCTCGACCACGGGCCGGATGCGCCGCAATTCCTCGTCCGGCGGAGTCGGCGACGCACGCGGCCGGGTCGATTCGCCGCCCACGTCCACGATGTCGGCGCCCTCGGCGACGAAGCGCAGGCCGTCATCGATGGCCCGCGCCGGATCGAGACGATCGCCGCCGTCGGAAAAGGAGTCGGGCGTCACGTTCACGATCGCCATGATCCTCGGACGATCGAGCGTGAGGTCCGCAAAGGTTCGGATCAAACGCCCGGCTGCGGCTCGGGGCTGGCGCCGGGGGAGGTGCCGGGCGCGGAACCGCTGCTGCTCGGCACCGAGGCGCGGCGCCGACGCTCGGCCGGGCCGGCGCCGCCGGTGTCGTCGCGCACGATGGTCTCGCCGCGCAGGATCTGGCCGATCTCGTCGTTGCTCAGCGTCTCGTACTCGAGCAGCGCATTGGCGATCGTGTGCAGATCCTCGAGATTGTCGGTCAGAATCTTGCGGGCTTGCGTCTCCGCCTCCTCGATGAGCCGGCGCACTTCCTGGTCGATGAGCTGGGCGGTGGCCTCGGACACGTTCTGGGTCTGCGTCACGGCATGCCCCAGGAACACCTCCTGCTCGTTGGCCTGGTACCGCACGCGCCCGAGCTTGTCGGACATGCCGTAGGCCGTGATCATGCCGCGCGCCATCTGGGTGGCGACCTGGATGTCGCTGGCGGCGCCGGTGGTGACGTTCTCCGGTCCGAAGATGATCTCCTCGGCGATGCGGCCGCCGAACAGGATCGCCAGCCGCGACTCGAGGTAGAGCTTGGTGTGGCTGAGGTGGTCGCGCTCCGGCAGCTGCATGGTGACGCCGAGCGCACGGCCGCGCGGGATGATCGTCACCTTGTGCAGCGGATCGGTCTTGGGCACGTGGAGCGCCACCAGCGCGTGACCCGCCTCGTGATAGGCGGTGAGCTTCTTCTCCTCGTCGGTCATCGCCATCGAGCGCCGCTCGGTGCCCATCAGCACCTTGTCCTTGGCGTACTCGAAATCGGACATGGTGACGAGCCGCTTGCCGACGCGGGCGGCGCGCAAGGCCGCCTCGTTCACGAGGTTGGCGAGATCGGCACCGGAGAAGCCCGGCGTGCCGCGCGCCAGCACCCGCGGATCGACGTCCGGCGCGAGCGGAATCTTGCGCATATGGACCTTCAGGATCTTCTCGCGGCCGCCGATGTCGGGGTTGGGCACCACGACCTGGCGGTCGAAGCGGCCCGGACGCAACAGCGCCGGATCGAGAACGTCCGGGCGGTTGGTGGCCGCGATCAGGATCACGCCCTCGTTGGATTCGAAGCCGTCCATCTCGACCAGCAACTGGTTGAGCGTCTGCTCGCGCTCGTCGTTGCCGCCGCCGAGGCCGGCGCCGCGATGGCGGCCCACCGCGTCGATCTCGTCGATGAAGACGATGCACGGCGCGTTCTTCTTCGCCTGCTCGAACATGTCGCGCACGCGGCTTGCGCCCACGCCGACGAACATCTCGACGAAGTCGGAGCCCGAGATGGTGAAGAACGGCACGTTCGCCTCACCCGCGATGGCGCGCGCGAGAAGCGTCTTGCCGGTGCCCGGCGGCCCGACCAGCAGACAGCCCTTGGGGATCTTGCCGCCGAGGCGCTGGAATTTCTGCGGATCCTTGAGGAAGTCGACGATCTCCTCCAGTTCGCCCTTGGCCTCGTCGATGCCGGCCACGTCCTCGAAGGTGACGCGCCCGTGCTTCTCCGTCAGCAATCGTGCCCGCGACTTGCCGAAGCCCATGGCGCGGCCGGTGCCGCTCTGCATCTGGCGCAGGAAGAATATATAGACTCCGACCAGGACCAGGACCGGCAGCCAGCTGACGAAGATGCTGCCGATATTGACCCCCTCCTCGGCCGGCCCCGCTTCCACGCGATCGACGTTCTTGATCAGCATGGGCATGAGCTGCTCGTCCGGCGGCGTGCTCGGAACGTAGGTCGAGAATTTCTGCATGCCGTTGCGCGGCTCGCGGAAGGTGCCTGTGATCGTGTTGCCGGAGATGCGGACGTCCTGGATCTGCCGCTGCTCGACCGCACGGACGAAATCGGAGTACGAGATGGCGTTCCCGGCCGCCCGGGTCGTTCCTCCCTGAAAGACGCTGTAGAGCAGCGCCAGAAGCAGGACGATGACGATCCACAAGGCGGCGTTACGGTTGAACGGGTTCACGATTTCGGTCCGATGACTGGGGTTTTCACTCTAGATGGGGCGTACCGTGTGTGCCGCAAGCGAAAAATGCCGCCGGAACGAGCGGCTGATCGGCGCTTTCACGGCCTTTCCTGCCATTTTCCGGCGTCACAATCCAGCGCGGCCGGCGATCCCCCCGCGTTTGCCTCAGCCTCAGACGGCATTCAGACAAGGTGAAATCCTGGCTCTTTCCCGACTTGCCACGGTCCGCCGCCCGCGAAAGCCGCACAAGGGCGCGGTCCAGCCGGTCTCGGCGGGGCGGATGGGGCCGCCCCGCCACGGCCTGGATGAGCCGGCCGAGGAGCCGCGCGGCCCGCGGCCGGCCGAGACAGGCAAAAGCCGCCCGGTCGAAGACGACGGTGGCCGGCGGCTCGACCTCCAGCATCGCTACGGCATCCTCCGCCAGGATGCGCTCACGCGCCGCACGGCCCGCCGCGCTTTTCTGCGGCAGGGCAACCTGCGGCCGCGCCCGCAGCCGCGCGCGCTCGAAACGAGGATCGGCATTGGACGGGTCCTCGATCCAGGGGATGCCGCGCTCTCGAAGCGTAGCCGTCAAACGGTCCCGCGGCACCGAAAGCAGCGGCCGCAGCAGGCGCGCCTGTCGATGCTCGACAACCGCCGCCATGCCCGCCAGCCCGTCCGGCCCGCTCGCCCGCGCCATCCGCATGGCGACCGTCTCGGCCTGGTCGGCGGCATGATGGGCGACCAGGAGATGGAGGATGCCGTGACGTCGACAGGCTTCGAACAGGAGCCGATAGCGCGCCGTCCTCGCCTCTTCCTGCAGACGACTCGCCGGCTTCTCGCCGGACCAGTGCAGGATCTCGGCGGCGATGCCACGGCCGGCGAGCAGGTCGCGGGTCGCGGCGGCTTCCGAAGCCGACTCGGCGCGCAGCCCGTGATCGACGATCAAGGCCACCGTTCGGCCCCCACGGGCGGCCGCCCAGTCTTGCGCCAGCAAGACGAGACAAAGCGAATCGCGGCCGCCGGACACGGCGACGGCCAGCACCGGATCGGCTTCGAACGGCCCGAAAGCCATCATCAGGGCGGCGAACTCGTCGCCGCCAATTGCGGCCGGCCGCCTGCTCAACTGCAATTGTTCCGTTGCCGCTCCTGATCGACGCGCCGCTTCTGGAGGTCGGTCGCGTGCGGGTAGTCCTTGGTGAAGCGGGCGAAGACGGCGCAGGCGTCGGTCTTGCGGCCGAGCACCGCCAGGGTGATGCCGAGCTTCAGCAGATTGTCGGGCCCCTTCTGGCTGGTCTTGTAGACCTTGTAGCCCTCGGCGAAGGCGGTCATCGCGTCCTGGTAGTCGCGGCGGGCGTAGTAGGATTCGCCCAGCCAATACTGGGCGTTGCCCGCCAGCACATGCTTGGGATAGCGCTGCACGAAGGCGCGGAAGTCGCGCTCGGCGCCGGCATAGTCGCCGTCCTGCAGGAGCTTGAAGGCGGCGTGATAGAGCTGGTCGGCCGAGGCGGTGGAGGACGCCGCCGCGTGCTGCGACGTCGAGCCCGATGACGGTGGCGAAGGGGCCGCGGGCCGCGACGGCGCCGGTCCCGCGGGCCCGGACCCGCCCTTGCCGCCTTTCTCGATCTGGTCGAGGCGGAAGTCGTAGTCCGTCCGCATCTTCTCCATCTGCTGCTGAAGCTGCTGGTTCTGGTACTGAAGCTGCTCGAGCTGGCCGGTCAGCATGGTGATCGACTGCTGGAGCTGGTTCAGCCGGTCCTCGATATAGACGTTGCTGCCGCTTTGCGCCGCGGCCGCCGACGGCAAGGCGAGCGCCAGGATCAGGAGCCGGGGAGAAAAGATCTTCATGTCGGACGCCAGTTTTAGGTCAAACCCGGCCATTTTCGGGCAGGACGGGCAGGCCCACAAATGGAAACGCCGGTCGCTGAGCGACCGGCGTCGAGTTCACTTCGGGCATCCGCCTACTGCAGGACGGTGATGCCGACACGGTTGCGCGCCCAGGCACCCTCGTCGGAGCCGAGCACTTCCGGGCGCTCCTTGCCGTAGCTGATGGTGTGGATCCGCGATGCCGGGATTCCCTGGGCCACGAGGAACTGCTTCACGGCGTTGGCGCGGCGCTCGCCGAGCGCCAGGTTGTACTCGCGCGTTCCGCGCTCGTCGCACTTGCCTTCGATCGTGATCGGATAGTTCGTGTACTGCTTCAGCCAGGTCGCCTGCTTTTCCAGCGTGGCGCGACCATCCGGACGGATGCCCGACATGTCGGTGTCGAAGTAAACGCGATCACCCACATTCTGCTTGAAGTCGGCGACGGAGCCGGGGGTCACCGTCGTGCTGGCCGGAACGGCGGCCTGTTGTGTATTGTTGCTGCAGGCGGCAACCAGAGCCATTGCCGCTACGGCAGCGAGTGCCTTCATCGTGCGCATCTAGTCCTTTCGCGTCGCTTGCACGACACGCTCCTCTCGGTTTCCCACTCAGTTCCACCGCTCCCAAACGTGATGACCCGAGCGTTTTACGCCCGGGTCAACATATCGATCATATCTCCCGTTATTGCGGAATCAAGGGTGACCATGCCGGATCGGACGCATCGGTCGGCGTCGGCACCTGTCGTCCGAAGCGTCCGGTGATGTCGATCTGGTGAAGCGTCACCGACCCGGCGCGTCCGCCCGAGTTGGGCTGCTGCTGGAAGTACATCAGGACACGGCCGTTGGGCGCCCAGGTCGGGCCCTCGACCAGGAAGCCGCTGGCCAGCATCCGCTCGCCGCTGCCGTCGGGCCGCATCACGCCGATGCCGAAGCTGCCGCCCATGATCTTGGTGAAAGCGATGTAGTCGCCGCGCGGCGACCAAACCGGCGTGGCGTAGCGGCCGTCGCCGAAGCTGATGCGCTTCTCCCCGCCGCCGCCCGCGCCCATGACGTAGAGCTGCTGGCTGCCGCCGCGGTCGGAGTTGAACACGATCTGCGTGCCGTCGGGCGAGTAGCAGGGCGAGGTGTCGATCGCCGCGGTGTTCGTGAGACGCCGCAGGTTCTGGCCGCGCAGGTCCATCTCGTAGAGGTCGGTGTTGCCGTCCTTCGACAGGCTCATCGCGACCTTGGTGCCGTCGGGCGAGAAGCGCGGCGCAAAGCTCATGCCCGGGAAGTTGCCCAGGAGCTCGCGGCGGCCGGAATCGACGTTCTGCAGATAGACCTTCGGCGGCGAGTTGTTGTCGGCGTAGGCCATGTAGACGATTTCCTGCAGCGTCGGCGAGAAGCGCGGCGTGATCGCCAGCGTGCGCCCGTCGGTGATGTAGCGGTTGTTCGCGCCGTCCTGGTCCATGATGGCGATCCGCTTGGTGCGGTTGTTGAGCGGCCCGGTCTCGGACACATAGGCCACGCGGGTGTCGAAGTAGCCTTCCTCGCCCGTCACGCGCTTGTAGACGGCGTCGGCGATGATGTGGCCGAGCCGTCGCCAGTTGCTCGGCTGGCTGGTGAAGGAGAGACCGGTCGCCTGCTGGCCGACCACGACGTCCCACAGGCGGAAATCGACCTTGATGTTGCCGCCGACCTGCGAGATCTGCCCGACGACCAGGCCCTGCGCGCCGATGCCGCGCCAGTCGGCGAAGTTGGGCGCCGCGCTCACGTTGACGTTGCGCTCGATGAACGATCCCGGCGGGATCGAGCGGAACAGCCCGCAATTCTGCAGGTCGTTGCGGATCACTTCGGCGATCTGCGCGCCCATCGGATCGCCCGCGAAGTCGACGATGGCGATCGGCACGGGCTGGAAGCTCGGCTTCGTCATGTCGATCGTGAGCTGGGCATGGGCCGGCACCGCGAGCGCGGCCAGGGCCGCCGCGCACAGCATCGTCCGCAGATGTCTGAAGTGCATCATGTCGAACCTCATGGTGGTTGGGGGAGGCAGTCTCTATAGCGCGACCGTGGTCAGTAGTCGCGCGGATCGAAGTGGAAGGTGATGGTGCGCCAGGCGTTGTACTTGTCGGGCGACAGCGGCCAGGGTTGGCAGCGCGGGTTCATGACCGCCCGCCATGCCGCGTCGGCCGCGGCGCGGAACACGGGATCGCTGTTGTAGCGGCCGGTGTCCCTCACCTCCGCATTCACCGGCGTGCCGTCCTGGTTCATCTGCACGACGAGCGTCACGATCGGGGCCTCCTTCGAGCCGCCGAACGAATTCCAGCACGGCCTGATCTTGTTGCGTACGCCCTCGATCTCGCTGGCCGACACCACGGCCGCGAGGTTGGGCGCCATCGAGGCCTGGCGCGTCACCTGCTCCACCGGCTTGGGCTGCTGCTCCGGCGTCTGGATCTTGGTCCGCGACTGCTGGTTCTTCAGGATGCTGTCGACCAGGTTGTCGACATTGGGCTTCGGCGGATGCGGCTTGGGCGGCGCGGGCTTGGGCTCGACCTTCTTCACCTCCGGCTTGGGTGCGGGCTTGGGCGGCTCGGGCGGCTTCTCGGTCTTCGGCGGCTCCGGCTCCTTGGGTTTCAGCGCGATCTTGTCCTCGACCGGCTCGGGCTTGGGCTTCGGCTTCTCCATCGGCGCGGGCGGGACGGGAATGGCCTTGGCCTCGTCCGGCTTGGGCTTCTCGGGCGCAGGCGGCGGCTCCGCGGTCTTGGGCGGCGGCGCCTTGGTCGTCTCCTTGTCGATCTTGGCGTCCTTCGGCTGCGGCGGCGGATTGCCGATCACGGGCGCGGCGGCGTGCGGCGCGATCGCCTCGAAGTCGACCATGATCGGCTCGGGCTCGATCTCCGGCCGGCTGAAGAAATCGAAGTTCACGATCGCCGCCACCAGCGCGAAGACGTGCAGGCCCAGTGACAGCAGCGCCGGGGTGCGCATCTCGATGCTGGTGTTGGAGCGGCCGAACATCGTGCCTCGGCCCGCCGGTCAGCGCCGCTTCGCCGGATGCGCCGGCGCAGCCGCCTTCGACGCCGAAGGCTCGGCCTGCTCCCCCAGGAGGCCGAGCTGGCGGAAGCCCGAATCGATGACGATGCCCATCACCTGCATCATGCGGCCGTAGTTGATCGACTTGTCGCCACGGATGAAGACGCGCTGGTCGGGCTTCTCCTCGTGCACGGCCTTGAGCTTGGCAGCGAGTTCGTCGACGTCGTACTTCGTCTCACCGAGGAAGACCTCGTCCTTGGCGTTGACCGACACGACCAGCGGCTCGTCCTTGCCGCCCACCTGCTGGGCGCTGGTCTTGGGCAGATCGACCGGCACACCGACCTGCAGGAGCGGCGCGGTGATCATGAAGATCACCAGCAACACCAGCATGACGTCGACCATGGGCGTGACGTTGATGTCGGCCATCGGCGCGTACCGTCGCCGTCGGAAGCGACCGCCCGCGGAAGGAACGATGCCGGCCATCAGGAATGCTCCTCGAGCTGGCGCGACAGGATGGTGATGAACTCGCCGGCGAACGCCTCGAGCTGCAAGGCATAGCGCTGCACCTGGCCGGACAGGATGTTGTAGGCACCGGCGGCGGGGATCGCCGCCACGAGACCGATCGCCGTCGCAAACAGCGCCTCGGAGATGCCCGGCGCCACGATCGCAAGCGAGGTGTTCTTCGATACGGCGATATGGCCGAAGCTGTTCATGATGCCCCACACCGTGCCGAACAGCCCGACGAAGGTGGCGTTGGCGCCGACCGTGGCGAGGAAGCCCAGGCGCTTCTCGATCGCCTCCATCTCACGCTGGATGGTGACGCTCATCACCTGCTCGATGCGCTGGCGCAGGCCGGCCCTCGCGGTGGCGCTGGCCGCCAGTCCCTTCGACACCGAACGACGCCATTCGCGCATGGCGGCCGAGAAGATGCTGGACATCGGATCGTCCGGCTTGCCGCCCACGCGGTCGTAGAGGTCCTCGAGCGACACGCCCGACCAGAAGGTATCCTCGAACGCTTGGGCGCTGCGCTTCAACGCCCTGAGGCGGATCATCTTCTCGAAGATGATGGCCCACGACCAGAAGGACGCCAGCAGGAGCGCGATCATGACCGCTTTGACAACCCAGTCGGCCTGCAGGAACAGGCCATAGATCGACATGTCGATGGGGGGACTGCTGCCGCCAAGGGGGGTGCTGGCGACCTGCGATATCGGGTCCATTGGTGATCTCCGTCCGTTGCAGAGCGTTATATCCGAATATGGCGTGAGCGGGGCGGGTCCGGTTGCGCAACCGCTTGCAGCGCCTGCCGAATCTCGCTCGGCAGCCGGACCGGGCGACCGGCCGAACTCATGCAGGCGACGACCAGCTCGGCGCGCACGAGCGCCTCGCCGGCATATCGCGCCTCCTGGCGCATCCCGAGCGACGCGCCGCGCAGCTCGCCGCACGAGGTGACGATCTCGATCGCGTCGTCGAGCCGCGCCGGCCTGAGATAGTCGATGGCGCAGCGGCGCACGACCCAGTTGATGTCCCTCTCGGCGCGCAGCGCGCTGTGCTCCTGCCCGAGGAGTCGGAGCATCTCCGTCCGGCCGCGCTCGAGGAAGCGCAACCAGTTCGCGTAATAGACGATGCCGGCGGCGTCGGTGTCCTCGTAGTAGACGCGCAGCGGCAGGATGTGCCGTCCTTCCACGATGCGCCCCGAGGTGGGCGGAGCCGCGGGGGCGCTCACGCCTCGTCCGCCTGCCCGCCCGTCGCGAGCAAGTCGAGTTGGCGCTTCTGCTCCTTCGGCAGGGCGAGGCCGAGATGACGGTAGCCCGCCTCCGAAAGCAGCCGGCCGCGCGGCGTCCGCATCAGGAGGCCGAGCTGCATCAGGTAGGGTTCGATCACGTCCTCGATGACATCGCGCTGCTCGGAGAGCGCGGCCGCAAGCGTCTCGACGCCGACCGGGCCGCCGCCATAGTTCTCGGCGATGCAGGCGAGGTAGCGGCGGTCCATCGCGTCGAGGCCGCGCGCATCGACCTCGAGCCGCGTCAGCGCCTCGTCGGCCGCCCGGGCGTCGACGACACCGTGCCCCGCCACGGCGGCGAAGTCGCGTACGCGGCGCAGCAGGCGATTGGCGACGCGCGGCGTGCCGCGCGAGCGCCGGGCAATCTCGGCGCCGCCGTCCGCGGCCATCTCCATCCTCAGGACCCGCGCCGCGCGATGCACGATCGTCTCGAGCTCCGCCGGCTCGTAGAACACCATGCGCAGGGGAATGCCGAAGCGCTCGCGCAGGGGCCGTGTCATCAGGCCCGAGCGCGTCGTCGCGCCGACCAGCGTGAAGGGCGGCAGCTCGATCCTGACCGAGCGCGCCGCCGGCCCCTCGCCGATCATCAGGTCGAGCTGGAAGTCCTCCATCGCCGGATAGAGGATCTCCTCGATCGCCGGGTTGAGGCGGTGGATCTCGTCGATGAACAGCACGTCATGCGGCTGCAGGTTGGTGAGCTGCGCGGCGAGATCGCCCGCCTTCTGGATCACCGGGCCGGAGGTGGCGCGAAAGCCCACGCCCATCTCGCGCGCCACGATCTGCGCCAGCGTCGTCTTGCCGAGACCGGGCGGCCCATGGAACAGCACGTGATCGAGCGCCTCCTTGCGGGCCCGGGCGGCGGCGATGAAGATCCTGAGGTTCTCGCGCACCTGCTTCTGGCCCACGAAGTCGTCGAGCGTCTGCGGGCGCAGCGCGAGCTCCGCGGCATCCTCCTCGGCCCGCTTGCCGGCAACCAGGCGCTCTGCCGCCGCGTCGCTCATCGCGCCAGCTCCTGCAGGCCGGCGCGGATCACGGCGTCGAGCTTCGCGTCAGTGCCGAGCCGCTGGGTGGCGCGGGCCACGGCGCCGAACGCCTCGACGCGGCGGTAGCCGAGATTGACCAGCGCCGAGACGGCGTCCTCGTTGACCGAACCCGTGGCGGCCGGCACCGGTGCCGTCCCGCCGGCTTGCGGCGCGGCCGGGGCGACGCCGAAAGCCGCCGCCTTGTCCTTGAGCTCGGTGGCAAGGCGCGCCGCGAGCCGCGGGCCGACGCCGGGCGCGCGGCTCAGGCTGGCGCGATCCTGGGCGGCGATGGCGCGCGCGATCTCCTGCGGCGACAGCGTCGACAGGATCGAGAGCGCCACCCGGGCGCCCACGCCCTGCACCGTCGTGAGAATGCGGAACCAGTCCCGCTCGGCTGTCTCGAGGAAGCCGTAGAGCGCGATCGCATCTTCGCGCACGATGGTCTCCACCAGGAGGGACGCGGAACCGCCCGCGACGAGATCGCGCAAGGTGCGCGCGGAAGCGGAGACGAGATAGCCGACGCCGTTCACGTCGATCACCGCGCTCTCCTCGCCGATCGAATCGACCGTGCCCTTGAGCTTGGCGATCACAGCGCCGCCTCCAGCCGCTTGGCGGCGCGGTGATGGGCATGGCAGATCGCGACGGCGAGCGCATCGGCCGCGTCCGCCGTCGCCTCGACGCCGGGCAGGAGGCGCCCCACCATCATGGCGATCTGCCGCTTGTCGGCATGGCCGACGCCGACCACCGACTTCTTGACGAGGTTGGCGGCGTACTCGAACACCGGCAGTCCGGCGCGTGCCGGCGCCAGCAGCACCACGCCGCGCGCCTGGCCAAGCTTCAGCGTCGAACCGGGATTGACGTTCACGAAAGTCTCCTCGACCGCCGCCTCGGCCGGCTGTTGCGCCGCCACGACCGCCGCCACACCGTCGAACAGTTCGCACAGCCGCTCGGCCAGCGACCGCTCGCCCACAACCCTGATCACACCGTGCGCCACGTGGCGCAGCCGGTTGCCCTCGACCTCGATCACGCCCCAGCCGGTCAATCGCAGACCGGGGTCGAGGCCGATCAGTCTCATCGCGCCGCTCAGGCCGCGAACCTCGCCAGAGCGTCGTCCGACAGCTCGAAGTTGGCGTAGACGTTCTGGACGTCGTCGTTGTCCTCCAGCGCCGCGATCAGGTCGAGCAGCGTCTGCGCCGCATCGCCCTCGATCGGCGTCGTCGTCTTGGGCCGCCACATGAGCTTGGCCGACGAGGGCTGGCCGAGCGACTTCTCGAGCGCCTCGCGCACGGCGTTGAAGCTGTCCTGCGTGCAGTAGATCTCGTGCGCGGCGCCTTCGCCCTCGCCGCTCGCCACGTCGTCGGCCCCGGCCTCGATCGCCTTCTCCATCACGTCGTCCGCCGTACCCGCATCCAGCGGATAGCGGAACTCGCCCATATGATCGAACATGAAGGACACGCTGTTCGATTCGCCGAGATTGCCGCCGTGCTTGGCGAAGATCGAGCGCACTTCGCCGGCGGTGCGATTGCGGTTGTTGGTGAGCGCCTCGACGATCACCGCGACGCCGCCTGGACCGTAGCCTTCGTAGCGTACCTCGTCGTAGTTGGCGTCGGCCTCGTTGCCCGAGCCACGCTTGATGGCACGGTCGATCGTATCGCGCGTCATGTTCGCTTCGCGCGCCGCGATCATCGCCGCCCGCAGGCGGGGATTCGCGTTCGGATCGGCGGTGCCGAGTCGCGCGGCAGTCGTGATCTCGCGGATGAGCTTGGTGAAGATCTTGGCCCGCTGGGCGTCCTGCCTGCCCTTGCGGTGCATGATGTTCTTGAATTGCGAATGGCCAGCCATCGCCCGACAACCAGATTCAGTGAGGTGATGGGCCGCCTATACCACTTCTCGTGGGCTTTGGGACTGTTAGAGACACGCCAGCACGTGCGGCACAAAAAAAGGCGGGGGCCGAAGCCCCCGCTAAAAAACGTCGGAACCTAGATTCCGACGCCCCCTCTAACCTTGAAGACAGTTCGCCAGTGCGGCGAAAAATCGTTTAACATCAAAAGGATGCCGCTTTTTCCCCAGACCGTCAACGGCCCTCTTCAAGCTACCTGTAATAGGTATGGAGCCCCCTTGCGGCATACAAGATGCTGAAAGTCACTCGGTAGGCGAGAGGCAGCCGCCAATCCGGACCGGTCGGATCGACCGGGCCAGACCGGTCTTGTCGTCGCTTTCGACCAGCGCGGCGCACAGCGTCCCCTCCCCGTCCGCCGGCGAGAGGCGCTCGCCGGGCACCTTCTTGATGAAGCGCTGCACGGCGACGTCCTTCTTCATGCCGATCACCGAGTCGTAGTCGCCGCACATGCCGACGTCGGTCTGGTATGCCGTACCTTGCGGCAGGATCCAGTGGTCGGCGGTCGGAATGTGGCTGTGCGTGCCCAGCACCGCCGAGGCACGGCCGTCGCAATGATGGCCCATCGACTGCTTCTCGCTGGTCGCCTCGCCGTGGACGTCGACCAGAATGAAGTGCGCCGAACGGCCCATCACGTACTTCGCGAGCTCGGCATCGACAGCGCGGAACGGATCGTCGAGCGGCTCCATGAACAGCCGGCACATCACGTTCACGACGAGAACCTTCTGGCCGCGCGGCGTCTCGAACAGATTGGCGCCCCAGCCGGGCGTGCCGGGCGGAAAGTTGACCGGCCGCAGGAGGCGCTTGTCCTGGGCGATGTAGGGGACGATGTCGCGCTGGTCCCATACGTGATTGCCGGTGGTGATGCAGTCCACGCCGCACTTGTGCAGGTCGGCGCAGATGCGTGCGGTGATGCCGAAGCCGGCCGCGGCGTTCTCGCCGTTGGCCACCACGAAATCGAGGCCGAGCTGCTCGCGCAGACGCGGCACATTCTTGATCACGGCCTCGCGTCCCGACCGTCCGACGATGTCTCCGCAAAAAAGGACCTTCATCCGTCAGACAAAGGCGCAAGCGCGCCGATCGGTCAACAGCCAATCCAGTCGCTGGTCCGATGGTCCGTGCGGCACGTTCGGAACGAGCTGGTCATCGAAGCCCACACCGAGGGCAATGACCTTGCCCCTGGCGCGCAGCGCCGCGAGCGTGCGGTCGTAGAAGCCGCCGCCATAGCCCAGGCGCCACCCCTCCCGATCGCAAGCCAGCAGCGGCACCAGCAGCGCCTCGGGTTCGATCGTCTCGCGCCGGGCCGATGGCTGCAGCGTGCCGAACACGCCGGCTTCGAGCGAATCGCCCGGCCGCCAGGCGCGGAAGAGGAGCCGCTGTCCCTTGCCCATCACGACCGGCAATGCAAGCTGACAGCCTCGATTGAAAAGCTCGATCAGGAGCGGCCGGATGTCGATCTCCTCCTTGATCGGCCAGAAGCCGGACACGATGGCCGCCTTCTCGAATGGCCGCTCGCGCCGGAAGGTCGCGAGAAGACCCTCGGCAGCCGCCGCACGATCGGCTTCGGCCAGAGTGCCGCGCCACGCCAGCATGGTGCCGCGCAGGATGCGCTTGTCGTCGATCAGGCTCATGTCGGGAATGGAACGAAGGTGGGGCGGCTCCACGATAGGCCGTGGTCGTAAAAATCTCCAAGGCCTGCAAAAGCAGGTGGGCGCCGTGTGGCCAAGGCCACGGCCAAGGCCAGGGACAGCTCCCAGGAGATCTTTATTGGCCCCGGGATTTTTAAGCGAACCTCGCGCCGCGCAGAACTCCGCCCCGGGCCCAATCTAGGCACTCGGGCCGGGCACCGCAATGCCACCGAGGCGAGGCCGGGGACCCTTCGTTCATGCTTCTGGCTACGCCGCCCCGCTCATCTTCTTCGACATCTTGTCGACGCGCGAGGTGATCAGCTCCTCGAGCGCGGTGGCCAGCGTCTCGGAATCGTCGGTCGCCGAGGCACGCGCCGTCGCGGCCTGCCTGGCAATGCCGCGCGCCTCGCGACTCTCCTCGGCGAGCAGCAGCGAGGCAAACACCATCAGCTTGATCTCGGGCGCGCCCGGCAGCTGCTTGCGCAGCTCCGTCACCTTTTCGTCGACATAGGCAGCCAGTTCCTGGACCCGGCGCTCCTCGCCCGCGCCACAGGCAAGTTCATAGGTCCGGTTGGCGATATTGATCGACACTTCGGGCATGTCATTGTTCCTGTTCATTGCGCCGTTGTTTCGGCGTTTGAGGGGAACGTGACTTTACCCTCGTATGGCCCGCGATGCGACGCCTGTTTGTTGAAAAGAACCCGCCGGCGCGGCCCGTCCAGGTACTCACTCCTGATCGGCGGCGAGCAGCGAGCGGATATACTCCATCGCGCGTTCGAGCCGTCCTTCGACCTCGCCCGCGACCTTTCTCAGCTCTTCATGCTGCTGCTCGAGCTTGCCGAGACGATGGGCGAGCTCCTCGGAGCGCGCACGCTCGGCCCCTAGTCGCTCGTCGATCATCGACTCCAGCCGGCTGAGCGCCTCGTTCACGCGATCCTTGGCATTGCCTGCCTTGGACATGGCTCCCCCAGCGGCGGATCGAAGATCTTCGCCCGACGGCATCTGCTGCATCCGTCAAGGATAAGTGGAGTGCCCCCGGGCGGTCAACATCTGGCGGCTGTGGAGCATCGAGTCCCGCAACATCTTGGCCACGTATAAGGTTTTGCGCATTGACGCAGATGGGGGCCGCCGTCATGTTGCGCGCCGTTCAAAAAATCCTTACGGCGACAGCATCTGATGACCGCACAAACCGCTGCACCTCGCGACATGGCGAACGCTATCCGGGCCCTGGCCATGGATGCCGTGCAGCAGGCGGAGTCCGGCCATCCCGGCATGCCGATGGGCATGGCCGACGTCGCCACGGTGCTGTTCTCCAAGTTCCTGAAGTTCGATCCCGCCGATCCGCACTGGCCCGACCGCGACCGCTTCATCCTGTCGGCCGGCCACGGCTCGATGCTGCTCTACGCGCTGCTTTATCTCACCGGCTACGCCGACATGACGCTCGACGAGCTGAAGCATTTCCGCCAGCTGGGCAGCCGCACCGCGGGCCATCCCGAGTACGGCCATGCCAGCGGCATCGAGACGACGACCGGCCCCCTGGGCCAGGGACTCGGCAATTCGGTCGGCTTCGCGTTCGCCGAACGGCTGCTGCGCGATCGTTTCGGCGCCGACATCGTCGATCACTATACCTACGTGATCACCGGCGACGGCTGTCAGATGGAGGGCGTCGGCCAAGAGGCGATTACCCTCGCCGGCCATCTCGGTCTCGGCCGCCTGATCGTGCTCTACGACGACAACGGCATCTCCATCGATGGCCCGACCTCGCTCTCGACGTCGGAGGATCACAAGAAACGCTTCGCCGCCGCGGGCTGGCACGTGCAGTCGGTCGACGGGCTCGACCAAGACGCGGTCGCGCGGGCGATCCGCCGCGCCCGCAACGTCGCCGACAAGCCCTCGCTGATCGCCTGCAAGACCGTGATCGGCTATGGCGCGCCGACCAAGGCCGGCACCGCTGCCACGCACGGTTCGCCGCTCGGCAAGGAGGAAGTCGCCGGGGCGCGCCAGAAGCTCGGCTGGACGGCACCGCCTTTCGAGATTCCCGAGCCGATCTTCACCGCCTGGCGCAAGGTCGGCGCGCGCGGCAAGTCCGTGCGGCGCAAATGGCTCAAGCGTCATGCCGAGATGAATGCCGGCGATCGCGCGGAGTTCGACCGGCGCCAGAAGGGTGAGCTGCCGGCGGCGGTCAGCGAGGCGGTCGCGGCCTTCAAGGCCCGGATCGCGGCCGACAAGCCGTCGTGGGCGACGCGCAAGTCGAGCCAGGAAGCGCTCGAGGTCATCAACCCTGTGCTGCCCGACACGGTGGGCGGCTCGGCCGACCTCACCGGCTCCAACAACACCAAGACCGCGGGCCTTCGCCTGGCGACGGCGCAGGATCCGGGCGGGCGCTACATCCACTACGGCATTCGCGAGCATGCGATGGCGGCGGCCATGAACGGCATGGCCCTGCACGGCGGCATCATCCCCTACGGCGGCACCTTTCTCGTGTTCACGGACTATTGCCGGCCATCGATCCGGCTCGCCGCCCTGATGGGCATCCGCGTCATCTACGTGATGACGCACGATTCGATCGGCCTCGGCGAGGACGGCCCGACGCATCAGCCGATCGAGCATCTGGCCGCCCTGCGGGCGATACCGAACCTACAGGTGCTGCGGCCGGCCGACACGATCGAGACGGCCGAATGCTGGCAGCTCGCGCTCGAATCGAGGAAGACGCCCAGTGTCATCGCGCTGACGCGCCAGAACCTGCCGACCCTACGCGGGGCCTCCGACAGCAATCTCTGTGCGCGTGGCGCCTATCTCCTCGCCGGCCAGGCGACCGCACCGATCCGGCTGATCGCCTCGGGGTCGGAAGTGCATCTTGCCCTCGCGGCCCGCGATCTTCTGGCGAAGGACGGGCTCGATGCGGCGGTCGTGTCGATGCCGTCGTGGGAACTTTTCGCGCATCAGAGCGATAGCTATCGGCATGAAGTCATGGGCGGCGACGGCACCGTCCGCGTCGCCTGCGAGGCGGCCGGCGGCTTCGGCTGGGAGCGCTGGCTGGGTTCGAGAGGCGAGTTCGTCGGCATGAAGACCTTCGGCGCATCGGCCAAGGCTTCGGATCTCTTCAGGCATTTCGGCATCACGGCCGAGGCGATCGCCGCGGCGGCGCGCCGGCTGGCGCAATAGGAGGAAGACATGGCAGTTCGGGTTGCAATCAACGGGTTCGGTCGTATCGGCCGCAACGTCCTGCGGGCCATCATCGAGTCCGGCCGCAAGGACATCGAGGTGGTGGCGATCAACGATCTCGGCCCGGTCGAGACCAACGCCCACCTGCTGCGCTTCGACTCGGTGCACGGCCGCTTCCCGCACGAGGTGAAGGTCGAGGGCGACACGATCGATGTCGGCCGCGGCAAGATGAAGGTCACGGCCGAGCGCGACCCCGCCAAGCTGCCGCACAAGGATCTCGGCGTCGAGATCGCGCTCGAATGCACCGGCATCTTCACCGCCAAGGACAAGGCCTCGGCCCATCTCAGCGCCGGCGCCAAGCGGGTGCTGGTCTCCGCTCCGGCCGACAATGCCGACCTCACCGTCGTCTACGGCGTGAACCACGACAAGCTCGCCAAGGACCACAAGGTCGTCTCCAACGCCTCGTGCACGACCAACTGCCTGGCGCCGGTCGTGAAGGTGCTGAACGATGCGGTCGGCATCGAGAAGGGTTTCATGACGACGATCCACGCCTACACCGGCGACCAGCCCACGCTCGACACCATGCACAAGGACCTCTACCGCGCCCGCGCCGCGGCGATGTCGATGATCCCGACCTCGACGGGCGCGGCCAAGGCGGTCGGTCTGGTGCTGCCCGAGCTGAACGGCAAGCTCGATGGCGTGGCGATCCGCGTGCCGACGCCCAACGTCTCGGTCGTCGACTTCAAGTTCGTCGCCAAGCGCAAGACCGACAAGGACGAGATCAACAAGGCGGTGAAGCTCGCCGCTGCCAACCAGCTCAAGGGCATCCTGGGCTGGACCGACCAGCCGAACGTCTCGATCGACTTCAACCACGACAGCCATTCGTCGACCTTCCATCTCGACCAGACCAAGGTCATGGACGGCACGCTGGTGCGCGTCATGAGCTGGTACGACAACGAGTGGGGCTTCTCCAACCGCATGGCCGACACCGCCGTCGCCATGGGCAAGCTGGGCTGAGCTCACGTCGGGGGCTCGCCATGGAGATCGTTCCGCAGCCCCTCGCTCGCGACGTCTTCGCCCCGTTCGGCGACGTGATCGACGCGCCGGGCGAGCCGGGTCGCCTCTATTACGAGCGGGCGCTGGGCAATCTCCGCCCGACGGCGCGGCCCAGCCTCTCCGTCAGCTTCAAGCCCGAGACCCGCGACCGGCCGCTGCGCGCCGAGCTGCTGGAGCGGCACGAATTCTCCTCGCAGACCTTCCTGCCGCTCGATGTCGGGCGTTGGCTGGTCGTTGTGGCGCCGCATGCGAAGAATGGTGGCCCCGATCTTGGCGCCGTGTGCGCCTTCCTCGCCGACGGTCGTCAGGGCGTCACCTACAGGCCCAACACCTGGCATCACGGGCTGACCGTGCTCGACCGCCCCGGTCGCTTCGCCGTCTTCATGTGGCGCGACGGCAGCAAGGGCGACGAGGAGTTCGTGCCGGTCGCGCCCTTCACGATCCGGATTCCCTGACAACCGTCACCCGACGGATAATGCCTTCCTCATGGGGAGTCCCGTCATCCTCGTCAGAGACTGGCGCACGACTTCGGCCGCGCTGGAAGCGGCGCGCGCCGAGGGCGTCTCGCCCATCCTGGTGACTTCAGAGGATGCGGCCGCCTTCTACGGCGCGGGCTATCTCGCGGCGCTGCAGGAACGCGCGCGGCGCGAGTTCGCGGATGTCGATTTCACGCTGGTCGTCGATTGCGGCGATGCGCCCGGCTGGGCGCTCGCATGCCTGCGCGCCGGTGTTAAGGTGATCTCGATGACCCCCCTGAACGAAAAGATCGCCGACATCGCCCGTCAGATGGGCGCCGAGCTGGTGAGGAGACCGACATGAGCTGGCAACCGACCCGCGATTTCCTGGGCTATGGCGCGGCGCCGCCCGATCCCAAATGGCCAAACGGCGCGCGGCTCGCCGTCAACTTCGTGATCAACTACGAGGAAGGCTCCGAACCCTCGATCCAGGACGGCGAAGGCTACACCGAGACCGGCCTCACCGAATCGACCAGCTCGTCGACGGGGCTGAAAGGGCGCGACCTCGCCGGCGAGAGCATGTTCGAGTATGGCAGCCGCGTCGGCTTCTGGCGCCTGATGCGCGCGTTCCAGGAGCGCGGCCTGCCGCTCACCGTGTTCGGCTGCGCGCTGGCGCTGGAGCGCAACCGGAAGGCCGCCGAGGCGATCCGGCAGGCGGGCTACGACGTCTGTTGCCATGGCTGGCGCTGGGTCAAGCATTTCGACCTCGGCGAGGCCGAGGAGCGCGAGCACATCGCCAGGGCCGTGAAGTCGCTCGCCGAGACCGTCGGCGAACGACCGGTCGGCTGGTACTGCCGCTATGGACCGAGCGTCAACACGCGCCGTCTCCTCGTGGAGGAAGGCGGCTTCACGTACGACTCCGACTACTACGGCGACGAGCTGCCGTTCTGGCAGACGGTGCAGGGCAAGCCGCATCTCGTCGTGCCTTACTCGCTCACCAACAACGACGGCAAGTATGCCGCCGGCATGACCACATCGGAACAGTGGTTCACCCTGGTGCGCGACGCCTTCGACGTGCTCTATCGCGAGGGCGCGGCGCAGCCCAGGATGATGTCGGTCGGCCTGCACATGCGCCTGACCGGCCACCCCGCGCGCACCGCCGGCCTGTGGCGGCTGCTCGACTATCTGCAGGGCCGGCAGGGCGTCTGGATCACGCGCCGCATCGACATCGCGAACCACTGGAAGGCGACGCATCCCTATCCGGGCAAGGGCCTGAACGAGTGAACGCTATTTTGCCTTCCGCGGGGGCCGGCCCTAATCTTACTGAGTCAGAAAGCCACAGGGCGTGCGCGGCGGAGATTGGCGTAGCTTTTGGCGATTCGTTCAGGAAGGAGAGCTTGAATGGATCGCCGGTCAGCGGGCAGCGAGGCGCGATTTGCAGCCTACGTTGATGATCTTGTTGGGGTGATCGGTCACGCGGACCGTGCCAAGCCGCTGCGGGACTACTGCACGGGGCTGTTGATGCCCTGCGAGCGCAAGAGTGTGGAGCCGCTGGCGGCGGTGACTGCGCCGGAGCGGACGGCAGCGCAGCATCAGTCGCTTTTGCATTTTGTCGGCGAGGGCGGCTGGTCGGACGAGAAGGTCCTGGCCAAGGTGCGGACCATAGTGCTGCCCGTGATCGAGCGTGCGGGACCGATCGAGGCCTGGATCATCGATGACACGAGCTTTCCCAAGAAGGGCATGCACTCGGTGGGAGTGGCGCGGCAGTATTGCGGACAACTTGGCAAGCAGGACAATTGCCAAGTCGCCGTATCATTGTCGCTGGCCAACGCCCATGCCAGCCTGCCGGTGGCTTATCGGCTTTACCTGCCGGAGGCCTGGGCCGGCGATCCCGTGCGTCGCAAGAAGGCGGGCGTGCCGACAGAGATCGGCTTTCAGACCAAGATCGAGATCGCGCTCGATCAGATTCGTGCGGCCTGCGCGGCGGGCTTGCCACGCGGAGCGGTGCTGATGGATGCGGGCTACGGTACCCACATCGCGCTGCGCACGGCTCTCAGGGCGCTCGAGCTGTCCTATGTTGCCGGCATTCTGTCGAGCACCACGGTATGGGCGCCGGGCACGAGTCCTCTGCCGCCCAAGCCTTATGTGCCTGGCCGCGGACGGCCCACCAAGCGGCTGCGCCGCGATGCCGAGCACCGACCGGTCAAGGTCAGGGACCTGGCCTTCGGCCTTCCGACCAAGGCCTGGAAAACGATCACCTGGCGCGAAGGCACGAATGTGCCGCTCAAATCGCGCTTTGCCCGGCTGCGCATTCGCATCGCCCATCGGGACTTCAATCGCAGCGAGCCCTGGCCGGAAGAATGGCTTCTGATCGAATGGCCCAAAGGCGAGAAGGAGCCGACCAAATACTGGCTCTCGAGCCTGCCTTCCGACATCGGCTTTGCCCGTCTCGTCGAGCTCGCCAAGCTGCGCTGGCGCATCGAGCGTGACTACCAGGACCTCAAGCAGGAAGTCGGCCTCGGGCATTTTGAAGGGCGAGGCTGGCGCGGCTTCCACCATCACGCCACGCTCTGCATCGCCGCTTACGGATACCTGATCTCCGAGCGGGAGACGATTCCCCCCTCAGGACTGCGTTCCTCCACGGCTTTCCAAGCGCCTCGCCTTCCCGACAATTATCGACCCCGCGGATCCGCCGCTTAGAACCGAGCGTCACATTCCCAACTCGATCACGACCTTGCGGCGAAGACTGGCCGCAGCGATTGTCCGGCGCCTCGTACGATGTCCGTGCTGCGCAATAACCATCAAACAAACATCAACGACCCGGAACTTGTGACGCAGTAAGACTAAAGCGCAGTAGCGCCAGACTCGATACCTCATGCCATTGGCGGCTGGCGGAGCTACCATGTGGGCGATGACCGACGACAAGGTGAAACGGCGGCTGACCACCGTCCTGTGCGCCGATGTGCACGGCTATTCCCGCCTCATGGAGGCAGACGAAGCGGGAACGTTGGGAACGCTGCGCCGCTACCGCACCGCCATGGGGGGATTGGTGGAGCGCCATGACGGGCGGATCGTGAATACCTGGGGCGACGCCGTGATCGCCGAGTTCGCCAGCGTCGTCGAGGCCGTGCAGTGCGCGGTCGAGATCCAGCAGGAAATTTCCAATCAGGATCCGGACCTGCCCCACGAGCACCGCATGCGGTTTCGCATCGGCATCAATCTCGGCGATGTGATGGTGGACGGCTCCGACATCTATGGCGACGGGGTCAACATCGCGGCGCGGCTGCAGGAGCTTGCCGAGCCCGGCGGCGTCGTGATCTCCGGTTCGGTCTACGAGCAGGTGCACAACAAATTGTCCCTTGGCTTCGACTCTCTCGGCCAGCAACAGATGAAGAATGTCGCTCCCGTGACCAGCTATCGGGTGACCATGGGCGGCAAAGCGGCCGGGCGACACAGCTTGCCGATCGACGAAAGCCCCGTTCCCTCGGAAGCCGGCGCTGCATCGAGTCGCCAGGAACACGAGCCATCCACGTCAATGCGCCCGGTGTCGGACTGGTTGGCGAGCCTTCCTCGCCCCATCGTGGTGGCTCTCGCCGTTTCGGCCTTTCTGGTTCTGATCAATGTTTTCACCGGCTTGCACAGCATCTGGTTCCATTGGCCGGTCTCCGCATTGCTCTTCGTTGCCATCCTGCGGACAGTGCTCCGGCGCAGACCTGAATCGAACGGAAAGGAAGGGCGCCGAAGGGGTCGCAAGTGAGAGGCTCGACCTTAGGAGGCGGTCTTTGCGTCGGCGAGCGCGCGGGCGCGCGCACGGCCGGCCACCAGGCGCACCCTGCCCGGCGCGGCCCGCCAGATGGCGATGATCGACAGGAAGCAGAGGGCGATCGACAGGATGAAGGCATCGCCGTAGCCGCCGGTGCGGTCGTGCACCATGCCGGCGATCAGAGGTCCCGCCGCGCCGCCGCCGATCAGCGCCACCGTCAGCACGCCGAAGATCGAGCCGAAATGCGGGCCCTCGAAGATCTCGGCCACGATCGGACCCATAACCGAGGTCATGGCGTAACCCAGTAGCCCCTGCGAGAGCACCATCACATAGAGGAGCGGCTGCGAAGGGCCGGCCGCCAGGGCAAGCAGAGCGGCGTAGCAGATCGCGAAGCCCATGCCCGTGATGCTCCAGACGATCTCGCGGCCGATGCGATCCGACAGCGCGCCGAGGAAGATCTGCCCCGGCACGCCCGCCATCGCCACCAGCCCCAGCGCCCATGCCGCCTCCATCGGGCTGAAGCCGATCTCGACCAGGTACTTGGTCTGGTGCACCTGCACCGCGTACCAGACGAAGCCGCCGCAGAAATAGGCGAGCGCGATCCACCAGAAACGCGCCGTCCGCATCGCCCGCGCCGTCGTCCATTCGATCGCGGCCCACGCCGGATCGACGATGTTCGACGGCCGCGGCGCGGCGCCGACGCGGCGGCCGTCGCCGTCGGGCTCGACGCCGATATCCTCCGGCCGCTTGCGCACGAGGAGATTGAGCGGCAGCAGAACGGCAAGCGTCATCACGCCGAGCGTCAGGCAGGATCTCCGCCAGCCCTGGTGCAGGATGATCTCCTGGATCCACGGCAGGATCAGGATGGCGCCGAAGCCCGCGCCGGAGAAGGCGATGCTGATGGCGAGCGCGCGCCGGCGCACGAACCAGTTGGGCAGGTACTGCGACTGCGCCGTGAAAGTCATGCAGTTGGCGCCCGCCCCGACCAGCACGCCGAGCGTTGCGTAGAGCTGCCACGGTGTCTCGATGCGCGTCGCCGCGACCAGCCCGGCCGCCGTCAGCAGCACGCCGATCTCGATGACGAAGCGCGGGCCGCGCCGGTCCATCAGGCGGCCCACCACCGGGCTCATCAGGGCCGAGACGAGGAAGCCGAACGAAAAGGCACCGGCGGCGAGGCCGCGGTCCCAGCCGAACTCGTCGACGATCGGCGGGAACATCAGGGAGAAGGCGGTGCGCGCCGTGACCCCCAGCGCCACCGTGACGAAGGCCACGCCGACGACGATCCAGCCGTAGAAGAACGGAAGCCGCCCCGTCCAGGACACACGACCGTCATTTTGCATCGAGAACATTCCCATCCGTTGTTGCGGCAGGGCACACAATGGTCACGCCGTCCGTTTCGCCGAGTTTATCATCCTATCTCGCCACCCCGCGGCGGCCGGGCAACGACGTGGCAGGTAGTTGACCGGGCGGGGCTTGAACCCGCGGCCCCGCGCCGCTATCACCGCGCCGATTGAGGCCCAAAGGACCAATGGGAGCGAGCCCGTGAAGATCACCCGCACCGTGAAGAAGATCCTCGACAACTACGAGAGCGACTGCCCCGGCACCAAGGCGAACCTCGCCCGCATGCTGATGCACGGCAGGCTGGGCGGCTCCGGCAAGATGGTGATCCTGCCCGTCGATCAAGGCTTCGAGCACGGCCCCGACCGCTCCTTTGCGCCCAACCCGCCGGCCTACGACCCGCATTATCACTACCAGCTCGCCATCGATGCCGGCCTCAACGCCTATGCGGCTCCGCTCGGTGCGCTCGAGGCTGGCGCCGATACCTTCGCGGGTGCGATTCCGACCATCCTCAAGCTCAACAGCGCCAATTCCCTC
Source organism: Enhydrobacter sp. (assembly GCF_030246845.1). Lineage (NCBI taxonomy): Bacteria > Pseudomonadati > Pseudomonadota > Alphaproteobacteria > Hyphomicrobiales > Enhydrobacter > Enhydrobacter sp. The sequence goes on along the minus strand of NZ_CP126889.1, from coordinate 4,360,656 downwards.
TCGACCAACAAGGACCAGGCCGTCACTGGCTCAGTGCACGACGCACTGCGGCTCGGCTGCGCGGCCATCGGCTTCACGATCTATCCCGGTTCGGAAGACCAGTACGAGATGATGGAGGAGATCCGCGAGCTCGCCGAGGAGGCGAAGGCAGTCGGCCTCGCCGTCGTCATGTGGTCCTATCCGCGTGGCGGCAAGCTCGACAAGGCGGGCGAGACCGCGATGGATGTCTGCGCCTATGCCGCCCATATGGCGGCGCTATTGGGCGCGCACGTCATCAAGGTGAAGCCGCCGACCAGCGTCCTGTGGCAGCCGGAGGCCAAGGCCGCATTCGAGAAGGCCAAGATCGACATTTCGACGCTCGCCGCCCGCATCAAGCACGTGATGCAGGCGACCTTCAACGGCCGGCGCATCGTCGTCTTCTCGGGCGGTGAGGCGAAGGACCTCGAGGGGCTGTTCACCGAGATCCGCGGCTTGCGTGACGGCGGCGCCAACGGCTCGATCATCGGCCGCAACACCTTCCAGCGCCCGCGCGAGGAGGCGCTCGACATGCTGGACAAGATCATCGGCATCTACCAGGGCAAGATGTAATCCGTGCCGGCCGCCGAGAGCTGCCGGCTCTACCTCGTCTCGCCTCCGCGCATCGATCGTCCGACGCTCTTCGCCGACGAGATGCGCGCCGCCTTCGCGGGCGGCGACGTGGCGGCCTTCCTGCTGGGACTGGCGGAGGCCGACGATGCGGCGATCGCACGGACGGCGGACACGCTACGGCCGATCTGCCAGCAACGCGGCGTGGCCTTCATGCTCGCCGATCGGCCCGACTTGGCACTGAAGCTCGACGCCGATGGCGTGCAGGTCCGGGTCGAGGCCTATGCCGAGGCGCGCCGCATCGTCGGCCGCGAGCGGCAGGTGGGCGTCGCCTGCCCCGCCTCCCGCCATCTGGCGATGGAGGCCGCCGACGCCGGCGCCGACTATGTCGCCTTCGATGCGGCCGACCTCGAGACGATCGAATGGTGGAGCGGCCTGTTCGAGATCCCCTGCGTGGCGACCGGCGGCATCACCCCCGACAATGCCCGCTCCCTCGTCGCGGCCGGCGCCGACTTCCTCGCGGTGGGAAGCGGCATCTGGAACCACAAGGACGGCCCCGAAGCCGCCGTACGCGCCTTCAACACGCTGCTCGCCGCACCGTCATAGGACCGCGGGCTTCCAGCCCGCCCATGAGCCCTTCGGATGACCTCAGGGCAGGCGCGCAGGATGCGCGCGGTCCAATGATCAGCGGACCGGGAGCCACAGCACGTCCTCGATGTGCGCAGCGCCGGTCGCCAGCATCACCAGACGGTCGAAGCCGAGCGCGATGCCGCTGCTCGCGGGCAGCCCGTGGTCGAGGGCGGCGAGAAAGTCGGTATCGATCGGCCAGCGCAGGCCGTAGAGGTGCTCCTTCTCGTCCATGTCGGCCTGCAATCGCGCGCGCTGGATCGCGGGGTCGGTGAGCTCGCCGAAGCCGTTGGCGAGCTCGACGCCGCAGACATAGAGCTCGAAGCGCTCGGCGACGCGCGGATCGCCCGGCTTGGCCCGGGCGAGCGCCGCCATGGTGATCGGATATTCGCAGAGGATCGTCGGCCGTCCCATGCCGAGCTTGGGCTCGATGCGGTCGAACATGATGCGAAAGAAGACGTCGTCCCAGGTATCGTCGGCGTGCATGGCGATGCCCGCCTGCCCGGCGAGCTTCTCTCCATTGCCCACTGTCGCCAGGAGATCGACGCCGGCATGGCGGTCGAAGGCCTCCGCCACGGTCAGCCGCTCGGGCGTGGCCGTCGGATCGCAGCGATTGTCCTCCCAGCGCAGCTCGCGCACGCCGGCGAGCGCCAGCAGCGCCGCGCAATCCTCCATCAGTGTCTCGTAGCCCGCGCCGGCGCGATACCATTCCAGCATGGTGAACTCGGGATGGTGCAGCGCCGAGCCCTCGCCGTTGCGGAACACGCGCGCGAACTGGAAGAGCTTCGGCAGGCCGCCGGCCAGCAGCTTCTTCATGGCGAACTCGGGCGAGCTGTGCAGCCAGCGCACCTGCTCCTCCTCGCCGTCGGGCGTCTCCCAGTCGGTGGCGAAGCCCGAGAGGTGCACCTCCGCCCCGGGGGCCACTTGCAGGATCGGCGTCTCGACCTCGACGAAGCCCTGGTCGATGAACCATTGCCGGATCGCGGCCTGCAGCCGCGCGCGCGCCTGGAGGTTGGGCAGACGCCGGGCGAGCTTGTCGGGACGCCACTCGTTCATGCCCGACCATCGCACGCGCCACGGCCGGCGTGTAGGGTGGCGCGATGACGCCGAAGGAGATCGACCGGTTCTGCGCCTCGCTGCCGGCGGCCACGCGCACCGTGCAGTGGGAGGGCGTGACCGTCTTCAAGGTGGGCGGCAGGATGTTCTGCCTGATCGCGCCGCGCGAGCATTCGGTCGGCCGGGTCTGCTTCAAATGCCCGGAGGAGCACTACGAGGCGTTGAGCCGCTGCGACGGCTTCAGGCCTGCGCCCTATCTTGCCCGCGCCAAGTGGGTCGCGATGGATGACCCGGCCATCCTGACAACGTCAGAAATGAAGGCCTATCTCCGCCGCGCCCATGCCGTGATCGCCGCGGCGCTGCCGAAGAAAAAGCAGGCCGCGTTGGGCCTCTGAGCCGCGGCTCGGGCCCGGTTGCGGCTCCAGCCGGGCTTTGATAAAAGCCCGCCGCCGGCCTCGCCCCGCGTTCCGCGGACGAGGCCGCATTCCATTCCATCCGCCGCGAGCGGCAAGTCCGGGTAAGGCCATGAAAGTCCCCGTCAATTCCATCCGTGCCGGCAACGTCATCGAATACAACGGCAAGCTCTGGGTGGCGGCCAAGGTGCAGCACATCACGCCCGGCAAGGGCGGCGCGTTCGTGTCGATCGAGGCCAAGGCGCTGCGCGAGGGCAACAAGCTGCAGGAGCGCTTCCGCTCGGGCGAGATGATCGAGCACGTCCATATCGACGAGCGCGAGTGCACCTTCCTGTTCAAGGACGACAACGGCTACACGTTCATGGACAAGGAGAATTTCGAGCAGCTCACCATCGGCAACGACGTGCTCGATCCCGACCAGGCGCGCTGGCTGCAGGACGGCATGGAGGTCGTGGTGTCGACCTACGAAGGAACGCCGGTGGGCGTGGAGCTGCCCAAGACCGTGACGCTCGCCGTCACCGAGGCCGACGCCGTGGTGAAGGGCCAGACCGCCTCCTCGTCCTACAAGCCGGCCGTCGTCGAAGGCGGCATCCGCGTGATGGTGCCGCCGCATATCGCGGTCGGAACCAAGCTGGTGATCAACACCGAGGACGGCAGCTACATGGAACGCGCCAAGGACTGACCAGTCCGATGGCGTCGCCCCCCGATCGTCCCCAGCGCGACCAGCCCGTCGCCCGTGTCGGCCGCGCGCCGCTGAATGTCGGCCGCGAGCGCTCGGGGCCGCCCGAGCGGCGGTCGCTCGCGCCGCGCTCGGCCACCATCACCGTGATGATCCGCGCCGCCTTCGCGGCCGCCAAGTCTCTGAAGCGCGACTTCGGCGAGGTCGAGCACCTGCAGGTGTCGGAGAAGGGTCCGGGCGATTTCGTGAGCCGCGCCGACCTGCAGGCCGAGCGGACGTTGCGCGCCGAGCTTGCCCGCACGCGGCCCGAGTACGGCTTCCTGGGCGAGGAAGGCGGCGAGACCAGGGGCGACGGCCGCAACCGCTGGATCGCCGATCCGCTCGACGGCACGACCAACTTCCTGCACGGCGTGCCGCACTTCGCCATCTCGCTCGCCTTGGAGCGTGACGGCGAGATCATCGCCGGCGTCATATACCAGCCGATCTCCGACGAGCTGTTCTGGGCCGAGAAGGGCAACGGCGCCTTCATCGACACGCCCAACGCACGCTCGCGCCGCCTGCGCGTGTCGGGCCGCAAGGAGCTGGCGCGCGCCCTGGTCGCCACGGGCATCCCGCATATCGGCCGCGGCGACCATCCGGACTATCTGCGCCGGCTCGAGACGGCAATGGGCCGAACCGCCGGCATCCGCCGCTGGGGCGCGGCGTCGCTCGACCTCGCCTTCGTGGCAGCGGGCCGCTTCGACGCCTTCTTCGAGTTCGGCCTCGCCCCGTGGGACGTCGCGGCCGGCCTGCTGCTGGTGCGCGAGGCGGGCGGCATGGTGGCCGACGTCGCCGGCCAGCCCTACGCGCTCGGCAGCCCGTCGCTGCTGGCGACCAACGCCAGCCTGCGCGACGCCATGGTCGAGGCCTTGAAGTAGGCCGCGGCGCGCAGACTCCCTGGCGTCTGGCTCCTACTTCTTCTGCAGCACATCCAGCACGACGAGGCTCATCGCTTCGACGCCGGTGCGGATCGTGGGCTCGGGGACGGGCGCGAATTCCGGCGAGTGGTTGCCCGGCACTTGCGTGTGGTTCGCCTTCGCCTCGGCGATCTCCTTGGGATCGAGGCCGCCGAGCGCGAAGTAGAAGGACGGCACGCCGGCCAGCACGAATTCCGAGTAGTCCTCGCTGGCCGCGCCCGGATGCGACACCAGTGCAGCCTTGTCGCCGAACGCCGCCTTCAGCACCGCACCGCTGCGCCCGGCAAGGGCCGCGTCGTTGACGACCGCCTTCGCCCCGGGCGTGATCTTGATTTCGGGCGGCGGCGCGCCGGCCATCATGGCCACGGCCCGCGCCGTCCGCTCCACGCCCTCGATCATCCTCGCGCGCGTCGCCTCGTCGTAGGAGCGGATGGTGCCGCGCAGCACGGCGGCATCGGGGATGACATTGCCCGCATGGCCGGCCTCCACCGAGCCGATCGTCACGACGCCGAATTTCGCGGCATCCTTCTCGCGGCTGATCACGCTCTGCACGTCGACGATGAAATGCCCCGCCATCATCACCGGATCGATCGTGACGTGCGGGCGCGAGCCGTGGCCACCCTTGCCGAGGAAGCGCACGAAAAGACCATCGGAGGTGGAGCTGATGGCACCCGCTCGATACCAGACGTGGCCGTAGGGTCCGGGACCTACATGCAGCGCGAAGCCGTAGTCCGGCTTCCTGAAGCGCGTGAAGAGGCCGTCGTTGATCATCGCCTTCGCGCCGCCGCCACCCTCCTCCGCCGGCTGGGCCACGAACATGACCGTGCCGCTCCACCGGTCCTTCATGTCGACAAGGGTCTTGGCCACCGCCACCCACACCGACATATGGATGTCGTGGCCGCAGGCGTGGGCGACCGGAGTCTCGGCCCCGCGCCAGAGCTGCCTGGCCGTGCTGGCATAGGAAAGCCCGGTCTTCTCCTGCAACGGCAGGGCATCGAGTTCGGTGCGCACCATCACCATGGGGCCGGGCCCGTTCTCATAGATCGCGACCACGCCCGTCCTGCCGACGCCTTCGGTCACCTGGAAGCCCAGGCCTCGCATCTCGGTGGCAAGCCTGGCCGCCGTGCGAGTCTCACGGAAGCTGAGCTCGGGATGGCTGTGGATGTCCTTGTAGAGCGCGTCGATGTGGGAATATTGGGCGTCGAATTCGCGATCGATGGCCGCCCGCATGCCCGCGATGTCGGCCGCCGGCGCCGCCGTCGATAGCCCCAAAAGCGCCGCGAAGACCAAAGCTCCGGTCCATCTGGCCGCCATCCTGGCATCTCCTCCGTCTTGTGGGCGCAAGCTTAGAGAGCTCTTCGACCGACAGCCAGAATCGTCCGCCCTACTATCGCCATCGCCCTCTCGCAGGTTGCGGATATCTCGGCCTCGCCGGTTGAGGCGTCAGTCTGCATTGAGTATGCTCGGAGGAGAAAAAACGCCTTGAAAGGCAATCGGTTGTGCCCACGGCCTCGGTCGATATCGATGCATTCGGCGTGTGACACTCTCTTGCCTGCCATCCTGCAGCCGATGCCATGAGCACCCCTCTCCCCTACCTCATCCGCATGTTGCTGTTCCTCGTCGCGGTGGCGGGCCTCACCTATGTCCTGCACGAGGATCTGATCCGGGTCTTCCTGCACACGCCGATCCTCGACGGCGTGATCATGGGCGTCCTGCTGCTCGGCATCTTCTTCGTTTTCCGCCAGGTGATCCTGCTCTGGCCCGAAGTGAACTGGATGCGCCGCTACCAGCATCGCGATGTCGAGGCCGCGCTTGTGCCTACCGAGTCGATCAACCTGTTGGCACCGCTGGCCGCCATGCTGGGCGAACGGCAGGATTTCCGCCTCTCGCCCACCGCGACCCGCGCCGTGCTCGACGGCATCGCCACCCGGCTCGACGAGCGGCGCGAGCTCGCGCGCTACCTGATCGGGCTGCTGATCTTCCTCGGCCTGCTCGGCACCTTCTGGGGCCTGCTGGAGACGATCGGCGCCGTCGCCGACGCGATCTCCAACCTGCACGTTTCGGCCGGCGATCCGCTCAAGATGTTCTCGATGCTGCAGGGAAGCATCGAAGGCCCGTTGAAGGGCATGTCGACCGCCTTCGGCGCCTCGCTGTTCGGCCTCTCGGGCTCGCTGGTGCTGGGCTTCCTCGAGCTGCAGGCGAGCCAGGCCCAGGGCCGCTTCCACATCGAGCTCGAGGAATGGCTGGCGCGCGCCACCAGCCTGTCCGATCCCGCCTTCGCCGCCGGCGATCGCCCGGGGACCGTGCCGGCCTATATCGGCGCCCTGCTCGAACGCAATGCCGAGGGAGTCGACGGTCTCGTCCGCGCCCTGAAGCGCATCGAGGACAGCCGGCAGGCCACCGTGGCCGGCTACGCCACGCTCGTCGAGCGGCTGGCCGCCCTTGCCGAGACGGTGCGCACCCAGCAGACGCTGCTGGCCCGCTTCACCGAGCTCGCGATCGAGCTGCGCGGCGCCGTGACGCGCCTTACCGACCGGGCCGCCGCGTCGGAGGAGCTTCCGCGCGTGATCGAGGAGCTGCAGGTCGCCGTCGACCGGCTGGTCCAGCGGCCCCTGCCCGAGCCCGACCGGCAGGCCATGGCCGCGCACCAGCGCAACATGGAGGAACGCCTGGAACGCCAGGCCGACGAGGTGCGGGGTGCGCTGGCGCGGCTCGCGGAGCGCGTGCCCGACGCCGACCGCGAGGCCATCGCCGCGCATCGACGCAACATCGAGACCAACCTCGCCCGCCTGGTCGAGGAAAGCGCGCGCGATCGGGCGACGCTCGCCGAGGAGCTGCGCGGCGAGCTGCGCCTGCTGGCCCGCACCGTGGCACTCGCCCGTTCGCCGGGCCACTCCTTCGCCGCCGTGCCGGCCGACCGGCCGGGCGAGGACTGATCGGCCATGGCCGCCATCTCCGCCCGCCGCGCCGGCGCCGCCGACTATACCTGGCCGGGTTATGTCGACGCGCTCACCACGCTCCTGATGGTGATGATCTTCCTGATCTCGGTCTTCAGCGTGGCGCAGTTCACCCTGTCGAACGCCGTGTCCAACCGCGACTCGGCGATCGATGCGCTGAACCGCCAGGTGAGCACGCTCGCCGACCAGCTCTCCTTCCAGAAGAAGTCGGCCGAGGATCTGCAGAAGGACGTGGCGGCGCTCACCCTGCAGATCAGCCAGCTCAAGGCCGAGCGCGACAAGCTCAGCACCTCGAACGTGGCGCTGCAGCAGGCGGCCAAGGTGGCGGAAGACAAGAGCCTCGACCTCCAGAAGGAGTCGGAGCGGCAGAAGCTCGAGATGACGCGGCTCGCCGCGGCGCTCGCCGCCGCCAACGACGAGAAGGGCAAGCTCTTCTCCGATCTCAGCGACCAGGAGAAGCTGTCGGCCGAGCAGAAAGCCAACATCGTGCGGCTCGCCGCCGAGCTCGCGTCGGTGAAGGACGAGCTCGCCAAGCTCAGCGCCCAGCTCGACGCCGCCGACGCCAAGGCCAAGGACCAGCAGGCGCAGATCGTCGATCTCGGCCAGAAGCTCAATCGGGCGCTTGCCAGCAAGGTCGAGGAGCTGGCGCGCTACCGCTCCGAGTTCTTCGGCAAGCTGCGCCAGGCGCTGGCGGGGCAGCGCGACGTGCAGATCGTGGGCGACCGCTTCGTGTTCCAGTCGGAAGTGCTGTTCCCCTCGGGCTCCGCCGACCTGCAGCCCGGCGGCGAGAAGCAGCTCGCCAGCGTCGCCCAGCGCCTGCTCGAGATCGGCGCCAAGATCCCGAAGGACATCCAGTGGGTGCTGCAGGTGGACGGCCACACCGACACCAAGCCGATCAACACGGCCGAGTTTCCCTCCAACTGGGAGCTGTCGGCGGCGCGCGCGATCGCGGTCGTGAAGTTCCTGCACAAGCAGGGCATCCCCTACGACCACCTCGTGGCCGCGGGCTATGGCCAGTACCAGCCGATCTCGGCCACCGACAACGCCCGCAACCGGCGCATCGAGCTCAAGCTCACCAACCGGTGACCTCGAGGGAGTGGCGCGCTCCCGCGGCGCTCATGCAGTTCGTCACCGGCCAGGAGCGGACCCTCGTGGATGAAGAAGTACTTTTGGCAAGGCCGTGTCATCCCGAGCGAAGCGAGGGATCCTTTGCCGGCGCTGCAAAAGATCCCTCGCTGCGCTCGGGATGACACGACACTGGCTGAGCGCCTGCTCTTGTCTCTTGTTCCAGTGGCGCTCCGATAAGCCTACAGCAGCCCCAATCGCTTCAGCTCGGCCGCCATCTCGATCGGCATGTCGCCGGTATCGCCCTCGGCGAGATCGGGCGGGGCGCGGTCGGGATCGAGGTAGCGCCAGCCCTGGAACGCCTTGCAGGCCTGCGGCGCAGTCGGGATCAGCGCACGCCTCACCTTGATGCGGCAGTATTTGTGCGCCTCCTCCTTGTCGAAGTCCTCGTCGAAGCCCACCAGCTCCTGGCGGCAGCGGATGACGCCGCGCACGACCCAGTAGAGCGAGCCGCCGGCCAGCAGCTCCTCGGTCCGGCGCGGCATGTGACGCGTATAGACCCAGTGCGGCGAGCGCGGCCCCTGCCGGCGCTGCTTGCGGCGGGCAGCCTGGAGCTTCTTCATGTGGGCCAGATCGTCGACGCCGACCGCGAGCTTGATGAGGTGCAGGACCATGGCCGCTGATTAGCAGGCGTGTCCTCCGCGCCACAGCGCGACTTTATTCACAGCGGGCTTGCTCCCACCCACAGCGCTTCCACAATCGACGCGATAAAGTTTCGAGTCATATTGTAGGGGAGTATATTCATGTCGCGATCGACCCTTGTCGCCCTGGTGGTCGTCCTGATGCTGGGCTCGGGCATCGCGGGCTATTTGATCGGCCGACCTGGCGACTCGATCGATCGTCCCTCCCCGCCGGTCGTCGCGTCCACCGAGGCGCCTGCCAAGGCGTCGACGCCGCCGACCGCGACGAACAGCGCAGACACGGCGCCCGTGGCCCTGCCCAAGCCCGCCGCCGCGCCGGACGAGCCCTTTGCCTACCGGCGTCTCGGCATCGACGGCTCCAAGGTCGAGGGCGAGGCCTGCCTCTTCTTCAACAAGCCGCTCGCCGGCACCGGCTCGGTCCGGTACGAGGACTATGTCCGCATCGCGCCCGAGGCGAAGACGGCGCTGCACGTCGTGGACGACAAGCTCTGCATCGGCGGCCTGGATTATGGCCGGGACTACGCGGTGCGGCTGCTCGCGGGATTGCCGGCCAGGGACGGCGGCAAGCTCGACGCCGAGCAGAAGGTCGATGTGGCGCTCGGCGCCCGCCCCGCGGTGGTGTCGCTGCCCGGCCGCGGCTTCATCCTGCCGCGCGGCGCTGCCGTCGGCCTGCCGGTCACCACCGTCAACGTCAGCAAAGTGGGCATCGCGGTCTATCGCGTGAACGAGCGCGGCCTCGACCGTTTCATCAGCGAGTATGCCGATTCGAACTTCCCCGGCGGCAAGCCGACGACGCAAGGCTGGACGCTGCGCTCGTGGCTGAACGGCGACAACGGCACCCTGCAATGGCGCGGAACCATGGAGGTGCGCAACGTCCTGAACCAGGCCTCGGTCACCGCCTTCCCGATCCGTGAGACGATCGAGGGCTGGAAGCCCGGTGCCTATTTCGTCGTGGTGTGGGACGCCGCCCAGCCGCCGCCGAAAGCAGGCAGCGACTATGACGACGACATGCCCAGGGGCGCCCTGGCCGGCATGTGGGTGGTCGATACCGACATCGCGCTCACCACCTTCGATGGCCGCGACGGCCTCGACGTGTTCGCGCGCTCGCTGCAGAGCGCCACGCCGCTGCCCGGCCTCGACGTCACCCTGCTCTCGCGCGGCAACGAGCCCATTGCCAGGGCCGTCACCGCCGCCGACGGGCGCGCGACCTTCGCCGCCGGTCTCCTGAAGGGTCGCGGCGCCGCCGAGCCGGTCGCCGTCATGGTGACCGATCCGGCGAAACAGGAATTCTCGCGCCTCGAACTCACCAAGGCGGCCTTCGACCTTTCAGACCGCGGCGTCGACGGCCGCGCCCAGCCTGGGCCGGTCGATGCCTTCCTCTATACCGAGCGCGGCGTCTATCGGCCGGGCGAGACGGTCCAGCTCATGGCGATGCTGCGTGACGAGGCGGCGCACGCCCTGAAGGACATCCCGGTGACGCTGTCGGTGAAGCGGCCCGATGGCACCGAGTTCACCAAATACACGCTCGCCCTCGGCGCCTCGGGCGCGCTCTACCAGGCAATCCCGCTGCCCAAATCCTCGCGCCGCGGCCGCTGGTCGGTGACCGCCAGCATCGATCCCAAGGCGCCGCCGGTCGGCCGGGTCGAGTTCTCGGTCGAGGATTTCGTGCCCGAGAAGCTCAAGGTCGAGTTGGACACCGACGCGCCGCTGCTGCGTACGGGCAGGACCAACAGTTTCAGGATCGCCGCCGACTTCCTCTATGGTGCGCCGGCCGCGGGCCTCACGGTCGAAAGCGACCTGCGCGTCAGCATCGACGATCAGCCTTTCCCTGCTTTCATCCCCTATACGTTCGGTCTCGAGAATGCGAAGCGCAAGTTCGAGCCGCCGCTCATCACTCTCACCGCGCCCGACACCGACGACAAGGGCAAGTCGACGCTCGAATGGTCGGGCGAGAAGGTTCCCGACACGGCGCTGCCGCTCAAGGCACAGGTCGAGGTGCGGGTGTTCGAGCCCGGCAACGGTCGCGCCACCAAGACCGACAAGACCCTGCCGCTGCGCACGCGCGACGTCTATATCGGCATCCGCCCGACCTTCGACGGCCGCTATGCCACGGAAGGCGCCGACACCGAGTTCGACCTCGTCGCGGTCGACGCCGAGGGCAAACAGATCCCGCGCGCCGCGGTCGACTACAAGATCGAGCGCATCACCTATTCCTACCAATGGTACCAGAGCGAGGGGCGATGGCACTGGCAGACCATCGTGAGCGAGCGGACCGTCGCCGCCGACACGCTGGCCCTTGACGCTGGGAAGCCGGTGCGCCTGTCGCGGCGGCTGCCCTGGGGCTCGTACAAGCTCACGGTCGGCGACCGCGAGAGCCAGGCGGCGAGCAGCATGAGCTTCTATGTCGGCTGGTACGGCGGCAGCGACGACAGCGAGCCCGCCCCCGACATGCTCAAGGTCGCGAGCGACCGGCAGAGCTACAAGCCGGGCGATACGGCGAAGGTCCGGCTGGAAGCGCCGTTCGCCGGCGAGGCGCTGATCGCCATCGCCACCGACCGCATCGTCGACACCATCATGGCAAAGGTTGCGCCGGGAGGAACGACCGTCGAGGTGCCGGTGAAGGCCGAATGGGGCGCCGGCGTCTACGCGCTGGTGACAGCCTGGCGCCCGCTGGCCACGCCGTCCAACCACACGCCGACACGTGCCGTCGGTGCGGTCTGGCTCGGCCTCGACCCGGCGCCGCGCACGCTCGCGGTCCGGCTCGACGCCCCCGAGAAGGTCGAGCCGCGGCAGAGGATCGAGGTGCCGATCCATGTCGCCAATGCACAGGGACCGGCAGCCTTCGTGACCCTGGCCGCGGTCGACGAAGGCATCCTGCAGCTCACGCGCTATCGCACGCCCGATCCGGCCGGATACTACTTCGGCAAGCGCCGTCTCGGCCTCGACATGCGCGACGACTATGGCCGCCTGCTCGACACGCGCGCCGACGACCTGGGACGCATCCGCAGCGGCGGCGACTCGGGCGACATCGGCGGCCTCGACATCGTGCCGACGCGCACCGTGGCCCTGTTCAGCGGGCCGGTGAAGCTGGACGACAAGGGCGACGCCAAGATCGCGCTCGATATTCCCGACTTCGTCGGCCAGCTCCGGCTGATGGCCGTGGCCTACGACAAGGACAAGGTCGGCTCGGGCGAGGCGAAGCTGATCGTGCGCGATGCCGTCACCGCCGACGTCGTCCTGCCGCGCTTCCTCGCACCGGGCGACCGGGGGCGGCTCGCGCTGTCGCTGCACAATGTCGAGGGCGCGCCCGGCGACTACAAGGTCACGCTCGAAGCGAGCGGCTCGGTGTCGTTCGATGGACAGATTGCACAGACGCGCCATCTCGAGGCCAACCAGCGCGTTCTCGCCACCTGGCCCCTGCATGCGGGCGAGACGGGGCTGGGGAAGGTCGCCGTTGCCGTTTCCGGGCCGAACGGCTTCTCGGTCCGCCGCGACTGGGACATCCAGGTGCGGGCGGCGCAGACGCCGAGCGCGGTCGACACCGTGACGCAGCTCGATCCCGGGCGCGAGCTCGTCGTCGATCGCGAGCTGACATCGGGGTTCGCCGCCGGAACGCCGGTGGTCAGCGTGGCGCTGTCGCGCGTGCCGGGAATCGACGTGGCGGCGCTGTTGCGCGCGCTCGACAAGTATCCCTTCGGCTGCATCGAGCAGACGACCAGCCGCGCCCTGCCGCTGCTTTATTACAACGACGTCGCCCTGCTCGGTTACGGACCGGCCGATCCCAGGATCGCCGATCGCGTGCAGGATGCGATCTATCGCATCGTCGACATGCAGATGAGCGATGGCTCGTTCGGCATGTGGGGCCCCTTCTCGACGCCGGCGGCGGAATGGCTGCAGGTCTATGCGTTCGATTTCCTGGTGCGGGCGCGCGAGCATCAGATGGCGGTGCCGGCCGCCTCGCTGCAACGCGGCCTCACCTGGCTCAACCGCTCGGCCGAGAAGATGTCGGCCAACGCGCAGGCCTATGCCTGGTACGTGCTGGCCAAGGCAGGTCTCGCCGATCCCGGCCGAGTCCGCTACTTCCAGGACACGCACGCGAAGGACATCCGCGGCGGCCTGGCCTGGGCCCAACTCGCCGCCGCGCTCAATCTCGTGGGAGAGCCCGGCCGTGCGCGGCTCGCCTTCGGCATGGCGCAGAGCCACCTCAACGACCGCGATCCGCACGACTACTACGGCTCGTCGCTGCGCGACCGGGCCGGCCTGCTGGCGCTCGCCTCGGAGGCGGCCGGCCGCGAGGGTCTGGCCGCGGTCGTGGGCTCGGTACGCGAGCGTCTCGCGGCGCGTGTCGACCAGACCACGACCCAGGAGCAGGCCTGGCTTGTGCTGGCCGCCAGGGCGCTGGGCGGTGGCGGCGAGCTTGCCTATTCGGTCGACGGCCAGTCGAAGAAGTCGACCAGCGAGCCGGCGGTGCTCAACCCGGATGCCGCGTCACTGGCGCGCGGCCTGCACATACGGAACGACGGCGACAAGCCGGTCTGGCTGCAGGTCACGGCCCGCGGCGTGCCGAAGGATCCGCAGCCGGCCGCGGCGCAAGGTCTCTCGGTCGAGCGCAGCTACTACACGCTCGACGGCCAGCCGGCCGACCTCGCGCATCTTCGGCAGAACGACCGCGTCATCGTCTCGCTCGACGGCCGCAACCTCGAGGGCGGCTACCACGAGGCGGTGCTGCTCGACCTCCTGCCGGCGGGACTGGAGATCGAATCGGTGCTGAACGACGACACGGTCAAATCCTTCCCGTTCCTGTCGGAGCTCACGCCGACGCGCATCACCGAGGCGCGCGACGACCGCTTCTTCGCCGCCTTCGACCTCGGCAAGCGGCCCTACCGCAACTGGTGGGACTATCCGGGCGAAATGCCCGGCTACGGCTTCCACGTCGCCTACATCGCGCGCGCCGTCACGCCGGGCAGCTTCGCCCTTCCCGCCGCGCAGGTCTCCGACATGTATGCGCCGCGCTTCTACGGCCGCACCGCGATGGGCCGTGTGACGATCGCGCCGCGATGAGCCACATTGGCGATCTTCTTTCAGCCGTGTCATCCCGAGCGAAGCGAGGGATCTTTCTTCGCCGCCTGAAACAAGGATCCCTCGCTGCGCTCGGGATGACGCCGAAAGCTTGTACGGCAGCAAAGCGAACCGCGATCGGGCTGTCACTGGCCATGGCGCTCACGGCGACGTCGGCGCTTGTCCTCGACCGGCTGTTCCCGCCCGATCTCTCGCGCTATCGCATGCGATCGACCGAAATCGTCGATGCCAACGGGCGCCTGCTGCGCGCCTTTCTCACGGCGGACGGCAAGTGGCGGCTCAGGACCACCGTCGACGACGTCGATCCGGTCTATCTCGCGCTGCTCAAGGCCTACGAGGATCGCCGCTTCGACGAGCATTGGGGCGTCGACCCGATAGCGATGGTCCGCGCCGCCGGACAGTGGATCGGGCGCGGACATATCGTCTCGGGCGCCTCGACGCTGTCGATGCAGGCCGCACGGCTCCTCGAGCCGCGCCGGCGCAGCCTGCTCGCCAAGGCGATCCAGTCGGCGCGCGCCCTGCAACTCGAATGGCGCTATTCCAAGCGCGAGATCCTGGCGATCTATCTCACGCTGGCGCCGATGGGCGGCAACCTCGAAGGCGTGCGCGCCGCCTCGTTCGCCTATTTCGGCAAGGAGCCGCGGCAGCTCATCGCGGCGCAGGCGGCGCTGCTGGTGGCGCTCCCGCAATCGCCCGAGCGGCGCCGGCCCGATCGCGCCCCCAATTCCGCGCATCTCGGCCGTAACCGGGTTCTGGTACGTGGACTCGAACATGGTGCGATCGATCGCGCCTCCTTCGAGCGCGCCGAAAGCGAGGCGGTACCAGATCGCCGGCTCGCCCTGCCGATGGCCGCGCCGCATCTCGCGGCGCGGCTCGCCGCCTCGTCGCCCGGCACGGTCGTTCCCACCACCCTGCGCTTCGACCTGCAGGAGACCTTCGCCCGGCTGGTGCGCGAGGAGCGTCATCAGACGCCCGACGACGCCGACATCGCACTGGTCGCCGTCGACAATCGCACCGGCGGCGTGGTCGCCTGGGTGAGCGGGGCCAACTACTTCGGTCGCGCCGGCCAGGTCGATCTGGTGCGCGCCCATCGCTCGCCCGGGTCGGCACTGAAGCCCCTGATCTATGCCCTCGCCTTCGACGATCGCCGGCTGCATCCCGAATCGCTGATCGAGGACGTGCCGGTGCGCTTCAAGGCCTGGCAGCCGCGCAATTTCGATCACGGCCACATGGGCGCCGTGACGGTGCGCCGGGCGTTGCAGCAGTCGCTGAACGTGCCGGCCGTGCTGGCGCTCGAGCGCGTCGGACCCGAGCGTTTCCTCGCCACCCTGCGCGCGGCCGGCGCGAATCCGATTCTGCCGCGCGGCGATCCCGGCGATTCGCTCGGCATGGCGTTGGGCAGCCTCGCGATATCGCCATTGGAAATGGCCGGCCTCTATTCCGGACTGGCGAATGGCGGCCTGTTCGCGCCACCTCGTGTGCGGCGCGACGCACCGCCTGCCGCGCCGGTCCGCCTGCTCGGCCCGGCGGCGGCCTGGTACGTCGCCGACATCCTCGTCGACGCGCCGTTGCCCGACGGCTTCGCCTCGCTGCCCGTGGCCTTGCGCGAGCGGCGCATCGCCTACAAGACCGGCACCTCGGCCGGCTTCCGCGACGCCTGGGCGGTGGGCTTCACGGCCAACTGGACGGTGGTGGTCTGGGTGGGACACGCCGACGGCACGACACGTCCGGGGCAGATCGGACGCCTCGCCGCTCTGCCGATCGTGCTCAAGGCCTTCGATCGCCTGCCCGCGGAGGACAATCGCGCAATTCCTCCGCCGGACGATGTCCTGCGCGTCGCGAGCTGGCACGACCTGCCGCCGCGCCTACAGAGGCTGGGGCCGACCGCCGACATGGCCGGCGGCCCGCGCATCGCCTATCCGCCAGCCGGCGCCCGCCTCGAGCTGCACGTGCACGAGGCGGTCTCGCTTTCGGCTCACGGCGGCGATGGCCGACTGCGCTGGCTGATCGACGGCCGGCCGCTCGACGGTGCGACCTGGACTCCCGACGGCAGCGGTCAGGCGCGCATCGCCGTGGTCGACCAGGCGGGGCGCTCGAGCGCCGTCACCGTGCAGGTCCTGCGCCGACCGTGAGCTACGCCAGCAGCGCCAGCGCCACGGATGCCAGCAAGGCGACAGCGAAGGCGACGTTGACGATCCGATTGGTGCGCGCATCGCGGAAGGAGCGCGTCAAAAGGGCTCCGGCCAGCAGCCACGCCACGTTCACCGCCGCGATCAGAGACGTGAGCACGGCGATCTTGAGCATGACATCGAGCTCGAATCGCTCGCGCACCAGCACGAAGCCCGAGAGCAGCGCCGCCATCGCCGCATAGCCCTTGGGATTGATCAGCGACAGGCCGAACCCGCCGGCGAAGTGCGGTGGCCGCCGCTCGCTGCCCGTGTCGGTCAAGGGCGGGGCGACCGCAATGTGCCAGGCAAGCCAGAGGAAGTAAGCCGCTGCCGCGGCCGTGACGAGGAGTGTCGCGCCCGGCACGGCCAGGAGCAACCCGACGAGGCCCGCTGCGGTGACGATCATCACCGCCACCATGCCCAGCACGACCCCGACGAGATAGCCTGCCGCCCGGCGCGCTCCGAAGGCGGCGCCGGCCGCGGCGAGGCTGAGCGTCGCCGGGCCGGGACTGCCGGCGAGTGCAAGCGCCGCCACCAGGAAGCCGGGTAGACTCTCCATGGCTGCCGATGTGGCACCGGCAAGTCGGGCGGTCTTGAACGTTCGTGCAGCCGCTCGTCTTGGGCCACCTCATCCGAAGATTGCGCCACTGGAGTTGGTCACTGGCAGCGTCGACCCTTCGGAATTGAAACGGGTGCCCAAGATCGCAACAGGCTGTGTCATCCCGAGCGCAGCGAGGAATCTTTGGCTGCATCGATAAACGATCCCTTGCTTCGCTCGGGATGACACGACACTGGTCGGCGCCTGATCTTGTTTCTCGTTCGTGGCGCGCTCCTCCGAACGCTCATCGGGGCGCGCAACTCCAGTTGAGCTCATACGGTGTCAGGGCCAAAGCGCCCCGGCGCGGGCACGTTGCTCGGCTAGCTAAGCTAGACCGCCGCCTTCGCTTTCAGGGCCTGCGCGACCTTGGAGGCGGGTTCGCGGCCGAGCTCGGCGCAGATGGCGCGGCCGGCTTTCGCGACCGTCTCGAGATCGACGCCGTGCGCGATGCCGAGCCCGTTGAGGAGATAGATCACGTCCTCGGTACCGACATTGCCCGACGCGCCCCTGGCGTAGGGGCATCCGCCGAGCCCTGCGACGGCAGTGTCGAACACGGCGATGCCGCGTTCCATCACCGCCATGATGTTGGCCAGCGACTGGCCGTAGGTGTCGTGGAAATGCGCCGCCAGCTTCTCCCGCGGCACCTTCTGCGCCACCGCCTCGACCATGGCGACGCACTCTGCGGGCGTGCCGACGCCGATCGTGTCGCCGAGCGACACCTCGTAGCAGCCCATCCGGAACAGCCGCTCGGAGACCTCGGCGACCTCGGCGGGCGACACCTTGCCGTCATAAGGGCAGGCGATGACGGTCGAGACGTATCCGCGCACCTTCATGCCGTGCCTTTGCGCGGCTTCCATCACCGGCGCGAAGCGTTCGAAGCTCTCGTCGATCGAGCAGTTGGTGTTCTTGCGGCAGAAGGCCTCGGAGGCGGCGGTGAAGACCGCGATCTCCGCACAGCGCGCCTCGACCGCGCCGTTCATGCCCTGCTTGTTGGGCACCAGCACCGGATAGCTGACGCCGGGCTTGCGCTCGATCTCCGCCATCACCCGGTCAGTGTCGGCCATCTGCGGCACCCATTTGGGCGACACGAAGCTCCCCGCCTCGACCGCGGTGTGGCCGGCCGCCGACAGCGCGTCGATCAGCGCCACCTTCGCCTCGACCGACACGGGCTTGGCCTCGTTCTGCAGGCCGTCGCGCGGACCGACCTCGACCAGCCGCACCTGCTTGGGGTAACTCATCGTTCTCACTCCGGGTTGGCGTCATTCTACGCCAATCCCCGGAGCGCGAGATACAGGCCGAGCAGCAGCAGGCCGGCGAAGAACACAGTGCGAAACCGCGCCGGAGCGATGCGCCGCCGCAGCGCCCGGCCCAACTGCATGCCGGCGAGCGCCGGAACGAGCGCCAGCGCCGAGAGGCCGATCGAGTGGGTCTGCCAGGCGTCCACGCGCAGCAGGCCAAGAGCGAGCGCGATCGTCGAAACGGTGAAGGAGAGGCCCAGCGCCTGGATCAGCTCGTCCCTCTCCAGCCCGATCGCCTGGAGATAGGGCACCGCCGGGATCACGAAAACGCCGGTCGCTCCGGTGACGAGACCGGTCGTTGCGCCGACCACAGGCCCGAGCCACGCCTCCCGCCCGCACGCCACAGCGAGCTTGACGCCGGACAGCCCGACCGCGGCATAGAGCGCCAGCGCCGCGCCGAGACAAGCTTCCGCCAGCCCCGATGCATCGCCGGCGATGACGCCCGCTCCCGCGATCGTGCCCACGGTCACCGCCAGCATCATCGGCCAGAGCCGCCGCGCAAGGATGGCGAAGCGCGGCCCTGCCGCGAGTTGCCAGACGTTCGTCGCCAGCGACGGCACGACGACGATCGCCGCCGCCTCGGCCGGCGGCAGGGCCAGCGCCAGCAGACCCATGGCCACCGTCGGCAGCCCCATGCCGATCACGCCCTTGACCAGGCCGGCCAGCAGGAAGATCGAGCCGAAGAGAAACCAGACACCCGCCGTCATGGGCGCGGACCGTCGCTTCTGCTCGCGCGCGGCACAATGCGGAAGGTGCGAGATCTGCCTTCGGTCTGGCCGAAGGCAGACGATCGGCGTAGCGTAGCTACCGCGCATGCGATTCGACCTGACCGACCTGCGCCTGGTCCTGAACGTGGCCGAGGCGGCAAGCATCACCCACGGCGCGGCGCGCAGCGGCCTCGCGCTGGCGTCCGCGAGCGAACGGATCCGCGACATGGAGCAGGTGCTGGGCGCCCCCCTGTTCGAGCGCAAGCGGCGCGGCGTCAACCCAACGCCGGCCGGCGTCGCGCTCGTCCATCACGCCCGCATCGTGACTCGGCAACTGGAGCTGATGCGCGGCGAGCTCGGTGCCTTCGCCAAGGGCCTGCGCGGCCGCGTCCGGCTGCTGTCCAACACCGCGGCGCTGCAGGAATTCCTGCCGGCGCTGCTCGGACCCTTCCTGTCGGCCCATCCGACCGTCGATCTCGCGATCGAGGAACGGTCGAGCCCGGAGATCGTGCGCAGCATCGCCCGCGGCGCCGCCGATATCGGCATCGTCGCCGACGCCGTCGACCCGGCCTCGGAGCTCGAGACCTTCCCCTTCGCCGAGGACCGGCTCGTCCTCGTGGCGCCGACGAGGCATCCGCTGGCCCGCCGCCGTCGCATTGCCTTCGCCGATACGCTGGCCCACGACTATGTCGGCCTGCCGGAGGGTGCCGCCCTGCAGGACCACATCGACGGCCACGCGGCGCGCGCCGGCAGCCGGCTCAGGCTGCGCGTGCGTCTTCCCGGCTTCGACGCCGTGTGCCGGCTGGTCGAAGGCGGCATCGGCATCGCGGTCGTCCCCAAGGCGGCCGCCGTTCGCTGCCGCCGCTCGATGTCGATTCGTATCGTGCCTCTCACCGATCCCTGGGCGCTGCGTCGTCTGCGTCTGTGCGTGAAGGACGCCCGCGCCCTGCCCGCCCATGCGCAGTGGCTGCTCGGCCACCTGCGCGCGCAGGCGAGCCAGCCGACAGACGCATATCGACGTCCGCGCGCGGCGTGCTAGCGTTCGGCCCCGAGGAGGCGGTCATGGCACAGCAGCTCAGCAACCAACGCATCGCCTGGTTCAACGGCGTGTTCATGCCGGAAGGCCAGGTGATGATTCCGTTCCGCGACCGGAGCTGGAAATACGGCGACGGTGCGTTCGACATGACCCGCACCTTCGAGGGTCGTCCCTTCCGGTTGAAGGAGCACATCGACCGCTTCTACCGTTCGCTGCGCTACCTGCAGATCGATCCTGGCCTGTCGCCCAGGGAGATGGTGACGCACAGCGAGGAGGTCGTGGCCAGGAACGAGCATCTGCGGCCAGCGATCGGCGACTGGTGGGTCGGCCAGCGGGTCAGCCGCGGCGTCGATGCGGTGGGAGACGAAGGCTGGGAGCACACGGGCCCCAATGTCGTGATCGAGGTCCTGCCGCTGCCGCTGGCCCGGCGCGCCCGGCTCTATCGCGACGGCGCCGAGGTCATCACGACGACGGTGCGGCGCACCGCGCCCTCGATGCTCTCGCCGCGCGCCAAGACACACAACTACCTCAACATGATCATGGCCGAGAAGCCGGTGAAGGCGCTGAACGCCGACGCCTGGGCGATCCTGCTCGACGAGCACGGCAATCTCGCCGAGGGGCTGGGCTCCAACATCTTCATCGTGCGCGAGGGCCAGCTCCTGACGCCGTCGGAGCGCTATGTCCTGCCGGGCGTCTCGCGCCAGATGACGATGGACATGGCGAAGCGGCTCGGCATCGCCTGCACGCAGGGCGACATCGACCTGTTCGACGCCGCCAACGCCGACGAGATGTTCCTCACCTCGACCAGCCTCTGCATCCTGCCCGTCAAGAGCTTCAACGGCGCGCCGGTAGGCGACGGCAAGACGCCGGGCACGATCACGAAGAAGCTGATCGACGCCTATTCGAAGGATGTCGGCTGCGACTTCGTCGGCCAGTATCTCAAGTTCCTGCAGTAGCGAGCGGCTGGAAAGATCCCCCGCCCTCGCCTCGGGATGACACGATCTTCCGCAACAAGGAACGTGTCGTCCCGAACGACAGTGAGGGATCTTTCGCTACTGTGCCGAGGCGAACGACACCGTCGCCTTGTCGTAGTCGCCGGAGCCCATGCGGCCCTCGGCGAAGATCTCGTGCCGGGCGATCCACTCGAAGGACTCCTCGTAGACCTCTTTGGTGTAGGTTTCGAACACGATCCGTTCGCCCGGCCCCCAGCGCCGCGTATCCATGAGCGCGTGATAGCGCTCGGGAAACTCCTTGACGTAGTAGTGCGTGTAGCGCTCCGGCCGCAGGTCGATGTCGCGCTGCGCGCGCTTCAGCGCGCGGAAATAGCGCCGCACATCCTCGGGATCGGGTGAGCCGTTGATCATGGCCGCGATCATGAAGGTGGTGTCGATCACCTTGCGGTAGCCGAGCTGCTCGGCGAGATAGTACGGGCCACTGAACAACGCCGCCGCCCGGCTCCCTCCGTCGAGCAACTGCTCGAGGCGGCGGAACAGCATGCCGTCCTCGAAAGTCAGCGCGATCTGCCGGCGGTCGAGGTACTGCTCCAGCGCCTGGATGGTCGAATAGTGGCTGCCCGACTGGAAGCCGACCGAGATCGGCACGTCGGCGAGGTCGGCCGGCGACCGGATCGACGAGTCGGCGGGCACGAAGATCCCCGCCGGCGCCACCGAATAGGCATCGGCATAGAGCCTGGCGTGACCGTTGGAGGCCGCCACGTTCACCGTCCAGTGACAGGCGCAGCTCACATCGGCCTCGCGGCCCTTTTCGATGCTCTGGAACGCGCCCTGCGCACCCTTGTTGTGATGCTGGCCGCCGGTGGAGCGGATCAGCTCACGGAACTCGTAGTCGAGACCCTCGGTGCGGAAATAGCCCTTCTCCTCGGCGACCCACTCCTGGAGACGGAAATGCGGCTCGACGATGAACTTGCCCATGGCTTCCTCCTCGGCCGGCCTTCCGGCATTTGACAGGAGGGTATGCCCGGGGCGTCACTTCCGCCATGATCCACTGGGAATGATCGACATGTCTACTATGGCATATACCGATTTCGATCTGACCGAGCTGCACCTCCTCGCGACGCTGCTGCACGAGCGCAGCCTCACCCGCACGGCCGAGCTCGTCGGCACGACCCAGCCTGCGGCCAGCAAGGTGCTGCGGCGCCTGCGCGAGCGGTTCTCCGATCCCCTGTTCGTTCGCGAGGGCCCGGCCATGCAGCCGACCAGTCGCATGCTGGAGCTCGCCCCGCGGCTGCAGGCGCTGCTGGCGGCGGCCGACAACCTGCATCGTGGAGTGGCCACTTTCGATCCGGCGCGGTCGGAGCGCCTGTTCGGCCTGCTGCTGACCGACGTCGGCATGATCCACTTCCTGCCGCCGGTCGTCGGCCGGATCGCGGCCATCGCGCCCGGCATCGGCATCCGCGCGGTGCCGCTGCAGGCGCACCAGCTCGAGGCCAGATTGCAGGCCGGCGACGCCGACCTGGCGCTCGGCGCCTTCCCCGGCGCGGCCCGGCACCTGCGGCGTCAGAGGCTCTACTTCGACGGTTATCTGAGCGTCGCACGCAAATCCCACAAGCGCCTGGCGAGGATGCGGACACGCGGCGGCTTCCTGGCCGAGCCGCACATTCTCGTGACGGCCTCGGAGACCGGCCACGCCGCGCATCGCGCCGAGCAGATCGCGCTCGCCGGCGAAGTGCCGTCCGCCAACGTTCTGCTGCGGGTGCCGAGCTTCGTCGCCGCCGCCATCGTCGCGGCGGAGACCGACGGCGTCGCCACCCTGCCAGCCAACCTCGTCCGGCGCCTTGCCGGCCCGCTCGGCCTCGTCGCCTTCGACTGCCCGATCAGCCTGCCACGCATCGAGATCGCGCAGTACTGGCACGAACGCTATCACCGCGACGAAGGCCACTGTTGGCTGCGGTCGCTGACCTTCGACCTGTTCGCCCGCAAGAGCCGTTGACACGTCATCGGCGCGCGCCATTCCCGTGCCAATCTTCGAGACCGCGGCATCCTGCGCGCTCATGAATGCGAGCCGGAGGCTGGCGGTCCATAAGAGCCACTGTCGGTGCTGCGAAAGATCCCCAGCCGTGCTCGGGATGACACGACACTGATGGGGGCCTGCGCTTGCTTCTTGTTAGTGGCGCGCGCCGATGGGCTCAGTCGGCCTCGAATTCGACCAGCTCGGCCCCCTCGGCGACCTGCTCGCCGATTGCGTAACGGACGGCCTTGACCTTGCCGTCGGCGGGTGCGGAAAGCGTGTGCTCCATCTTCATGGCTTCGAGCACGAGGAGCGGCTGGCCCTTGCTCACCGTATCGCCGGCCTTCACGCGCAAGTCGATGATCTTGCCCGGCAGCGGCGAGCGCACCGAGCCCTCGGCGACGCCGGCTGCCTCGTACTGAGTGACGTCGAGCGGATCGACCAGGCGCAGACGGCGCAGGCCGCCGTCGGCGAACAGCGTGTAGTCGATGCCGCCATCGTTGGCCCGCCGCCGCACCACGGCGGCGGTGAAGGTCTCGCCCGCGAGCCAGATCGCGAGCCGCCCATCCTCCGCCCGCCGCACCCGCGCCTCCATCGTGCCATCCGGCAATTCGAGGCCGATGCCGCCGTCGCGACGGCGATGCGCCCTCACGGTCACTTCTCGCTCGCCGTCCTTCCAGCGCACCTCGTCGTAGCCCTCGCCGAGCAAGCGAAAGCCGTTCTGGGCACTCCACGGCGAGTAGGGATCGCCGGCGGAGGGCGGCGCCTCCTCACGCCACTCGGCGAGACGCGCGAGCGTCGCGATGGCAAAGGTGCGATCGCTGGCCGGTGCGGTCTTCGCGAACAGTTCCTCGCGATGGCGCTCGATGAAGCCGGTATCGACTTCGCCGCCCACGAATGCCGGATGGGCGCAGAGCGTCTTCAGGAGCGCCGCGTTGGTGGTCACGCCCACGACCTCGGTCTCGCCCATCAGCGCCGCCATGCGGCGAAGCGCCGAGGTCCGGTCGCGGTCGTGCACGATCACCTTGGCGATCATGGGATCGTAGAACGGCGTCACCGTATCGCCCTCGCGCACGCCCGTATCGACGCGCACGTGCGGGCCTTCAGGCGGCAGACGCAGATGGACGAGCGTGCCGGTCGAGGGCAGGAAGTTGCGCGCCGGATCCTCGGCATAGAGTCGCACCTCGACTGCATGGCCATCGATGCGGAGCTGATCCTGCGTGCGCGGCATCTTCCCGCCGGCCGCGACGAGGAGCTGCCACTCGACGAGATCCTGCCCGGTGATGGCCTCGGTCACGGGATGCTCGACCTGCAGGCGGGTGTTCATCTCCATGAAGTAGAAGGTGCCGTCCTGGTCGGCGATGAACTCGACCGTGCCCGCGCCGACATAGCCGATCGCCTTCGCCGCCGCGACGGCAGCCTCGCCCATCGCCTTGCGGCGCGCCGGCTCCATATCGGGCGCTGGCGCCTCCTCGATCACCTTCTGGTGCCGCCGTTGGATCGAGCAGTCGCGCTCGAAGAGATAGAGGCAGTTGCCGTGCGTGTCGGCGAAGACCTGGATCTCGATATGGCGGGGCCGCGTGAGATACTTCTCGATCAGCACATGGTCGCCGGCGAACGACGCCTTGGCTTCGCGCTTGGCGCCGGCCAGCGCGTCGGCGAACTTGCCCGCGCCCTCGACCACGCGCATGCCCTTGCCGCCGCCGCCGGCCGAGGCCTTGATCAGCACCGGGAAGCCGATGCGCGCCGCTTCCCTCGCCAGGAGCTCCGGCGCCTGGTCGTCGCCGTGGTAGCCCGGCACCAGCGGCACGCCCGCCTTCTCCATGATCTTCTTGGCTTCGCTCTTGGAGCCCATGGCCCGAACCGCGGCGGGCGGCGGACCGATGAAGACGATGCCCGCCTCGGCGCAGGCCTCGGCAAAGGCCGCATTCTCCGACAGGAAGCCGTAGCCGGGATGGATTGCCTGCGCGCCGGTGCGCTTTGCGGCGTCGATGATCCGGTTGGCCACGAGATAGCTTTCGCGCGCCGGCGACGGCCCGATATGGACAGCCTCGTCCGCCATGGCGACATGCCGCGCATCGGCGTCGGCATCGGAGAAGACCGCCACCGTCTTGATGCCGAGGCGGCGCGCCGTCTTGATGACGCGGCACGCGATCTCGCCGCGATTGGCGATCAGGATCTTGGAGAACATCAGACGGCCCACCTCGGCTTGCGCTTGTCCAGGAACGCTTGCATGCCTTCGAGTGCTTCCGCCGTGACGCACTGCTCGGCGACATGCCGGCTGAGCACCGCCGCCGACCGGGAGTCGTGCGGCAATGCGTCGATCGCCGGCACGAGCTTCTTGACCAGGGCCTGCACCGAAGGCGCGCCGAGCTTCAGCTCCCGCGCCAATGTGTTCACGGCCTCGAGCGCCTCGGGCTCCACCACGCGATCGACCAGACCGAGACGCTCGGCCTCGACCGCGTCGAAGGTGCCGCCATGGATCAGGAGCTGGCGCGCCACGCGCGGCCCCACCGCCTCGATCAGCACCGGGATCGCGATCGCAGCCAGCAGCCCGTTGCGCGCCGAGGTGAGACCGAACCGCGCGGTCGAAGCGACGATCGCATAGTCGCAGGCCAGCATCAGGCCGATGCCGCCGCCCACCGCCGCGCCGTGGACGCGCGCGATCGACGGCTTGGGGAAGTCGTAGACGGCCTGGACCGCGCCCATCATCGCCTCGGCGCCGATCCGCCGCTCGCTCTCCGCGAGGCCTGGCCATTGCAGCACCCAGTTGAAGTCGCCGCCGGCCGAGAAGGCCGGTCCCTCGCCGGCCAGCACCAGCACCCGCACCGCCGGATCGGACGCGAACGCCGCGATCGCGTCGCAAACCGCCCGTGCCGTGGCGGCATCGAGGGAATTCATCTCCTTGTCGCGCTTCAGCGTCAGGATGGCGATGCCGTCTTCGACGGCCGTGTGAATGGAGGCGCCCATTGGCCGGTCACATCCGGAAGACGCCGAATTTGCTCGGCCCGATCGGCTGGTTCATCGCCGCGGACAGGCCGAGCGCCAGCGCCATGCGTGTGTCGACCGGATCGAGGATGCCGTCGTCCCACAGCCGTGCTGTCGCGTAGTAGGGATGGCCCTCGCGGTCGTACTGCTCGCGGATCGGCTTCTTGAAGGCCTCCTCCTCGTCCTTCGACCACTGGCCGCCCTTGGCCTCGATGTTGTCGCGCCGCACGGTGGCCAGCACGCTCGCCGCCTGCTCGCCGCCCATCACCGAGATGCGCGCCGACGGCCACATCCAGAGGAAGCGCGGGCTGTAGGCGCGGCCACACATGCCGTAGTTGCCGGCGCCGTAGCTGCCGCCCACGATCACCGTGAACTTCGGCACCGCCACGGTCGAGACGGCGGTCACCATCTTGGCGCCGTCGCGGGCGATGCCGCCGGCCTCGTACTTGCGGCCGACCATGAAGCCGGTGATGTTCTGCAGGAAGAGCAGCGGAATGCCGCGCTGGCCGCAGAGCTCGATGAAATGCGCGGCCTTCAGCGCCGATTCGTTGAACAGGATGCCGTTGTTGGCGACGATGCCCACGGGATAGCCCCAGATGCGGGCGAACCCGGTGACGATGGTTGTCCCGTACAGATGCTTGAACTCGTCGAGCTCGCTGCCGTCGACCAGGCGCGCGATCACCTCGCGCATGTCGAACGGCGTGCGCCCGTCGGGCGGCACCACGCCGTAGAGCTCCTCGGCGGCGAAGCGCGGCTCGACCGGCGGCAGCAGCGCGACCGAGGGCTGCTTCTTCCAGTTGAGGTTGGCCACGATGCGCCGCGCCATGCCGAGCGCATGGCTGTCGTTGTGGGCATAGTGATCGGCGACGCCGGAGGTGCGGGCATGAACATCGGCGCCGCCCAGATCCTCCGCGCTCACGATCTCGCCGATCGCCGCCTTCACGAGCGGCGGCCCGGCGAGAAAGATCGTGCCCTGCCTGCGTACGATGATGGTGTCGTCGCTCATCGCCGGCACGTACGCGCCGCCGGCGGTGCAGGAGCCCATGACGATGGCGATCTGCGGAATGCCCTGCGCCGACATGTTGGCCTGGTTGTAGAAGATCCGGCCGAAGTGCGACTTGTCGGGAAACACTTCCGGCCATTGCGGCAGGTTGGCGCCGCCCGAATCGACGAGGTAGAGGCACGGCAGGCGGTTCTCCATCGCCACTTCCTGCGCCCGCAGGTGCTTCTTCACCGTCATCGGATAGTAGGTGCCGCCCTTCACCGTGGCGTCGTTGCAGACGATCACGCACTCGACGCCGCTCACCCGGCCGATGCCGGTGATGACGCCCGCGCCCGGCGCCTCGTTGCCGTACATGTCCAGGGCGGCAAGCGGCGACAGTTCGAGAAATGGCGAGCCCGGATCGAGCAGCGCCCGCACCCGCTCGCGCGGCAGGAGCTTGCCGCGGGCCACATGACGCTTGCGCGAGGCCTCGCCGCCGCCCAGTTGCACCTTCCCCGTGCGGCTCCTGAGGTCGGCGACGAGCGCTCCCATCGCATCGGCATTGCGTTTGAAGCTGTCGGAACGGGGATCGACCCCGGACGAAAGGACGGTCATGGCAAAAGCCAACCTGCCCGGACGCAACGTCCGGTGCAAGGCCGCCCGCGCCAGCGGCTATGGCAGGCGCGACAGGTTGCGCCAGTCGGCGCCGCGCGCGACGAACTTCTTCTGGTTCTCCCAGGCGGCCGCGAACTCGGGATCGGCGGCGGCTTTCTCCTTCAGCACGGCCTCGGTGTTCCTGCGGAAGGCGTCGAGCAGTTCCGGCGACCATTGCTTGATGGTCACGCCCGACGCGCGCAGCTTCTCCAGCGCCAGCGCCTGGGTGTGGGCGGAGCGGCTCAGCATCCAGGTGATGTTGGCCCGGCATGAAGTCTCGATCTGGGCGCGCTCGGCCTTGGGCAGCGCATCCCACTTGTCCTTGCGCATCAGGAAGTCGAGCACCGCGGAGGGCTGCTGCCAGCCCGGCAGGTAGTAGGGCAAGCCGAGCTTGTCGAAGCCGAGCGCTGCATCCATGGCGGGCGTCGACATCTCGCCGCCGTCCACGTGGCCCTGCTGGAGCTGATAGAAGAAGTCCCCAGCCGGAACCGGAACCACCGTCGCCCCCATGCGCTCGATCACCGATGCGGCGATGTGGCCATAGCGCAGACGCTCCCCCTTGAAGTCCTGCGCGGTGTCGAGGTCGCCGCGAAACCAGCCGCCGCCCTTTGGACCCTGCATGCCGCAGGGGATGCCGGCCACACCCAGCTTGTCATAGGCGTAGTGATGCAGCCGGCCGCCGTCGCCTTCCAGGATCCAGGTCGTCATCTCCTCCGGCCCCGGTCCGAACGGCACGGTGGCGAACAGCGCCAGCACCGGCGCCTTGGCGGCGGCATAGCCCGACCAGGTGAAGGCGGCCTCGAGGTCGCCGCTCACGATCGCGTCGAGCATGTCCTTCGTCGGGGCCACGCGGCCTGGCTCGATGATCTTGATGCCGAGGGCGCCGCCGGAGATGTGCTTCAAAGTGCGGGCGAAGACCCGCACCCCCTCGCCCGCCCCCGGCAGGTTGGGATTGAACGCCGTCTGCATCTGCAACGTGCGGCCGCCGGGTGCGACGGGCTTCCCATCGTCGGCCCAGGCCAGTGTCGCTGCCGTCATGACGGCGGCGATCGTTGTCCAACCAATTGCCCGAAGATTAATGCGCACGGCCCATCATCCGCGGCGTCTCTCCTTCCCAACCAACCCCGTTGCCGTTTATTTCACCTGGACTGAGCTTTGCATGCGACCGATAAATGCACAAGCCGTGCGCAATCAGATGGCCGCCAAGCCGCGCCCGATGAGCATCCGCTGCACATCACTGGTGCCTTCGTAGATCTGGCAGACCCGGACATCGCGCCAGATCTTCTCGACCAGATAGTCGGAGACATAGCCATAGCCGCCGTGGATCTGGATCGCGGCCGAGCAGACCGCCTCCGCCATCTCCGATGCATAGAGCTTGGCCATTGCGGCTTCGGTGAGGCAGGGACGGCCGGCTTCGCGCAGGGACGCTGCATGCAGCACCATCTGGCGGGCGACCGTGACCTTGGTCGCCATGTCGGCGAGGCGGAACTGCACAGCCTGATGGTTCACGATCCTGGTGCCGAACGCCTCGCGCTCGCCGGCATAGGCACGCGCAAGCTCGAACGAGGCCCGCGCCATGCCGACCGCCTGCGCCGCGATGCCGATGCGGCCGACCTCGAGATTGGCGAGCGCGATGCGATAACCCTCGCCTTCCGCTCCCAGCATCGCATCGGCGCCCACTTCGCAGTTCTCGAACGCGATCTGGCAGGTGTCGGACGATTTCTGGCCGAGCTTCTTCTCGACCGATGCGACGCGATAGCCCGGCGTGCGGGTGGGCACGATGAAGCAGGAGATGCCGCGCTTGGTGTTGGCCGGATCGGTGACCGCGAAGACCAGCCCCACGTCGGCGGTGCGGCCAGAAGTGATGAACTGTTTCACCCCGTTCAACACCCAGCCGTTGCCGCGACGCTCGGCGCGAGTCCGCAAATTGGAGGCGTCCGAGCCCGCCTGCGGCTCGGTGAGGCAGAAGGCGCCCAGCATCTCGCCGCGCGCGATGGGCTTCAGCCACTTCTCCTTCTGCTCGGGCGACCCATAGGCGAGCAACGCCGCGCAATCGGGCGAATTGTTGACGCTCATCACCGTGGAAAGACCGCCGTCGGCCGCCGCGATCTCCTCCAGCGCCAGCACGTAGGAGACCATGCCCGCTCCCGCCCCGCCCCATTCCGTCGGCACACACATGCCCATGAAGCCCAGCCGGCCCATCTCGGCGAGGAGGCCGCGCGGGATTTCCCCTGCCGTCTCCCATGCGCGTACGTGCGGCAGCACCTGCTCCTGCGCGAAGGCGCGGGCGGTGTCGCGGATCAGGATCTGTTCTTCCGTCAGCAGCATTGGTCCCCAGCCGTCCGTTCACGCAATACCAGTGTCAGCCCTCGCTGTCGCTCGAGATGACACGGCGAGACAAGCGGGATGACGGAGATCCTCTCACCATGGCAGCTCCGTGCCGTCGTACTGCAGGTAGCGGCCGTTGTCGGCCGGCCTCAGGCCGTCGATCACCTTGATCATGCCGGGCACGCTCTGCTCGATGGTGAGCGTCGCGCTCGGCCCGCCCATGTCGGTCTGCACCCAGCCGGGATGCAGGGCGACGCAGATCACGCCCCTGCCGGCGAGATCCCTGGCGAGGCAGCTCCATTCCATGTTCAGGGCCGTCTTGCTGGCGCGATAGATGTAGCGACCGCCGTCGTTCTTCGCGATGCTGCCCAGGATGCTGGTGATGGCGATCAGCTTGCGCTGCTGCGAGCGCGCCACATGGTCGGCGAAGGCCTCCGCCATCATCAGCGGCGCGAGCGCGTTTACCTCGAAGACCTTGCGCCACAGCTCGGGATCCAGCGAGCCCAGCGTCTGGGCGGCATCGCCGCGCTCGCCGCTGATGCCGGCATTGCAGATCAGCACGTCGATCGCCTCGCCCGACAGCCTCTTCGCCAGGGTCTTCACCGCCTTGTAGTCCGTGACGTCGAGCGGGTGATGATGGATATCCCCTTTGACGGCCTCGAGCGCTTCCGGCTTGCGCGCGCAAGCCAGCACCTTCCAACCCTTGGCGGCATATCGTCTGGTGAAGTCGAGGCCGAGGCCGCGCGCGGCGCCGGTGATCAGGACGGTGCTCATGATGATCCTCCTAGCCGCGGCTCAAGAGCCGCGCCCGCTGGCGCTTCCAGTCGCGCTCCTTGATCGCCTGGCGCTTGTCGTGCGCCTGCTTGCCGGTGACCAGCGCGATCTCGATCTTGGCCCGGCCGCGCGGGTTGAAATAGACCTGCAGCGGCACGACCGTCCGGCCCTCGCGCTGGATGGCGCCGATCAGACGGTTGATCTGCTTGCGATGCAGCAACAGCTTGCGCGGCCGGCGCGGCTCGTGATTGAAGCGGTTCCCGGCGGTGTACTCGGGGATGTGGGCGTTGACGAGCCAGGCCTCGCCGCCGCGCTCGGTGACGTAGGACTCGGCGATGTTCGAGCGGCCGCCGCGCAGCGACTTGACCTCGGTCCCGGTCAGCGCCAACCCTGCCTCCATCGTCTCCTCGATGAAGTAGTTGTGCCGCGCCTTGCGGTTCTGGGCCACCACGGTGTGACCCAGCTCCGGTTTCTTCGCCAAGGGAACCCGCCCGTCGCCTGGTTGGGCGCGACTAGTTGATCAGGCCGGCATGCACCATCGCGTCGCGCACCTGCTTCTTGGTGGCGTCGGTGCATTCGACCAGCGGCAGCCGAAGCCGGGCGCTGGCCTGGCCGATCAGCTCGCAGGCGTATTTCACCGGAGCCGGGCTCGTCTCCACGAACAGCGCCTTGTGCAGGGGCATCAGCCGGTCCTGGATCTCGAACACTTTGTCGAGGTCGCGCGCCTTCCAGGCGTCGTGCATGTCGCCGCAGAGGCGCGGCGCGACATTCGCCGTGACGGAGATGCAGCCATCGCCACCCTGGGCCATGAAGCCCATGGCGCTCGCGTCCTCTCCGGATAGCTGGACGAAGCCCTTCCGGGCGCGCAACCGGGTAAGCGTCGGGCGGGCCATGTCGTAGCTCGCATCCTTGATGCCGACGATGTTCCGTATCTGCGACAGGCGCACGACCGTGTCGACCTGCAGGTCGCAGCCGGTGCGCGGCGGCACGTTGTAGAGGAGGATCGGGATGTCGACCGCCTCAGCCACCGCCTTGAAGTGCTGGTACATGCCCTCCTGGGTCGGCTTGTTGTAGTACGGCACGACCAGCATGGCGGCATCGGCGCCGGCCTCCTTGGCATGCCTGGTGAGATCGATCGCCTCCTCGGTCGAGTTCGATCCGGTACCGGCGATCACCGGCACGCCGCTGCCCCTGGCGGTCTGGATGCAGATGTCGATGACGCGCTTGTGCTCGTCATAGGAAAGGGTCGGCGATTCGCCCGTCGTGCCGCACGGTACCAGTCCATCCGTGCCTTCCTTGATCTGCCAGGTCACGAACTTCTCGAATCCCTTTTCGTCGACCGACCCGTTCTTGAACGGGGTGATCAACGCGACGAGCGATCCGGCGAACATGGCTTTCCTCCGAATTTCAGGGAAGTCTCTAGTCTATGCTTCACTGTGGGACGCGGCAAGGTGAGCAACTTGCCATTGTGATGCCGCAACGACCTGCCTACGATTCCTAGCGTGAAAGTTCCCCGATCTTCCATTCTCCTGGTGCTGGCGGGCCTCGCCGGCGGTTCCGTCTACGCCCAGCACGCCGGCGTCACCATCTTGCGCGGCGAGAGCGGGAATTCCACGGGATCGGGATCGTCCGACACAGGCGTCCGCTACGTTCCCTCGACTGGCGGCGGTGCGAGCCGACCGGCGCGGCCGACCGCCCCGAAGACAGCGGAAATCCCGATTGTCAGCGGCGGCGCCGGCCATAGCGTCCTGCCGCCGGCAGCATCCAGCGAGATGGCCCAGGCGATCGCTCCCAGCAAGCCGCTCACCGAAGCCGAGGCGGCCGCGCTGGCCGTCGCCTTCAAGGCCATCGACGAGGGACGCTATGCCGATGCGCGTCCTGCCGTCGCCAATTTCAAGAACGCCCTTCTCGCGGAGATCGTCGACTGGTCGGTGTTGCGGGCCGCGCCCAAGACCGAGGCCGATTTCGCCTCCACCTGGCGCTTCCTGCGCGACCACCCGGACTGGCCCGAGCCCGAAGTGCTGCGCCGCCGCGCGGAGGACCGCATCACGGCCGAGACGCCGCCCGACGACGTCTGGCGCTATTTCACCGCCTTCCCGCCGCTCACCAGCGCCGGCACCCTGCGTCGGCTCGAGGCAGCGAGCGCCGTCAGCCCCCAGGACGTGCCGCGCCTCGCACGCGAGAGCTGGCGAACGGCGACCTTCAAGCCTTCGGACGAGACCGAGTTCCTCGATCGCTACGGCCAGTATCTGTCGGGCGAGGACCAGATCGCGCGCTTCGACCGCATCCTGCGCGAGAACCGGCCGCAGATCGCGCGTGATCTCCTGTCGAAGCTGCCGCCGGACTATCGGCCCGTGGCGGAGGCTCGGCTGGCGATGGCCACGCGCGCCGCCGACGCCGTCACCATCCTGCGCGGCGTGCCAGCGGCCAAGCTCGCCGATCCGACCATCCGCCTCGAGCAGCTCTCCTGGCTGCGACGCACCGGCAAGCTCGACCAGGCTCGGGCGCTGCTGGCCCAGGACTCGAACCAGAGCGATGCCTGGTGGAACGAGCGTCAGCAGATCGCGCGCGATCTCCTGGCGGCCGGCCGGGCAGCCGATGCCTATGCGATCGCGAGTCAGCACGGCCAGGCGAAGGGTGTGGCCTTCGCCGAGGCGGAGTTCCTCGCCGGCTGGATTGCGCTACGCCATCTCAGGAAGCCGGCCGAGGCGCTGAAGCATTTCCAGACGCTTTACGACGGCGTGTCGACGGACATCTCCAAGAGCCGCGCCGCCTACTGGCTCGGCCGGGCCTACGAGGCCTCCGGCCGCGGCAGGGAGGCGCGCCAGTGGTACGCGCGCGCCGCCGACTACGGCCAGACGTTCTACGGCCAGCTCGCCGCCCGCAAGCTGCCCGGCGGCGCCGCGCGCCTGCCGACCGACCCCGTGGCGTCGCAGACCGACCTGCAGGCCCTGTCCGGGCGCGAGCTGGTGACGGTGGCGCGCTACATCGGGCAGTCCGGCTACTCGGAGCGCACGCGACCCTTCCTGCTGAAGCTCGCACAGGCCGTCAGAGGCCCGGGCGAGACGCTGCTGCTGGCCAACCTGGCGGTCGAGCTGAAGCGGCCGGATGTCGCGCTCACGATCGCGCGTCACGCCACGGCAAGCGGCGTCACGTTGTTCGACACCTCGTTCCCCGTCGTCGATCTCGGCGCCACGGGTTCGATCGAGCGGGCGCTGGCGCTCGCGGTGACCCGACAGGAGAGCGCCTTCAATTCGGCCGCGGTCTCGCCGTCCGGCGCGCTCGGCCTGATGCAGCTCATGCCCGGCACGGCGCGCGATGTCGCCGGCCGCCTCGGCCTGCCCTTCGTGCAATCCAAGCTGACAGCCGATCCGGCCTACAATGTCGCGCTCGGCAGCCAGTATCTTGCCGAGATGCTGCAGCGCTTCGGCGGCTCCTACGAACTGGCGCTTGCCGCTTACAATGCCGGGCCCAACCGCGTGGCGCGCTGGCTGCAGACCATCGGCGATCCGCGCGGCGGCAAGATCGACATGGTCGACTGGATCGAGATGATCCCGCTGCGCGAGACCCGCAACTACGTGCAGCGCATCATGGAGAGCGTGGGCGTCTATCGCGACCGGCTGAGCGGCTCCTTCAAGATGCTCGAGCCGGCGATGGGCCGGTCCTGACACGAGGGATCCCTCGCCTTCGGCTCGGGAGGACACCAGATTCCATGTCTATCCCGAGATTCCATGTCTATCCCGAGCGTAGCGAGGGATCATTGAGTGCGTTGCTACGTCCGGAGTCGCAACAGGGTCTCCTCCGGCAGCGGGCCCTTGTTCACCGCGGCGGCGGCCTGCTCGAGCTGATCGAGGGTCGAGTAGCCGACCAGCATCGTCGTCACGTCGGGGTTGGCGATCACGAAGCGGAGCGCGAGTTCCGTCAGGCTGCTGGCAACGCCCTGCTTCACGAGAGGCTCGAGCGCCTTGGCACGGGCGACGTCGGCGACGAAGCTCGGCGCCGACCCGATCGGCGCCACGTCCTGCATGGCGAGCGGATGCCGCTCGGTTGTTCCCGCCAGCGCCCCACCCGCCAGGGCGCGGATCACGATCGTTCCCATGTCCATCGCACGGCTGCGATCCAGCAGGTGCGCATAGTCCTGGCCGGGCGCGCCGCGCGGCATCGGCCCGCCGGCGCTGGGATTGAGGACATTGTAGACGACCTGCATCGTGTCGAAGGCGCCCGACTCGATGGCCCTCAGCAGCGCAGGCGTCTCGCCGACGCCGCTCAGGCCGATGAAGCGCGTCTTGCCCGCCTTCTGCACGCGCTGCATCGCCGGCACCACCTCGGCAAGCGCGACGTCGACCGCCAGCCGATCGTCGCCGTCGGCCGCCACAAGCGGGTTGTGAAGCTGGAACAGGTCGACATGGTCGCGGCCCAGCCGCTGCAGGCTCTCATCCATGGATTGCACGATGAAGTCGCCGATCCGCGTGCGATCCGCCGCCTTCAGCCGTACCTTGGTGCCGAGCACGATGTCCGGCTTCAGAGCGTTCAGCACGCGCCCCAGATTGCGCTCGGACTCGCCGTTGCCGTAGAGCGGTGCGGTGTCGACGTAGTTGATGCCGAGCTCGACGGCACGCGTGATGGCCCGCTCCTGATCCAGCGCCGCGCCTTTGGTCATCAGGCCGCCGACCGCGCCTGCGCCGAAGCCCAGCAGGGATATGTCGAGGTTCGTGCGTCCCAGCCGGCGGCGTTGCATCAGCGCTCTCCTTCGACCCGGACCTTTCCCGCTTCGTTGTCCACCACGACATGGCTGTCGTAGTAGGTGACGGTGGGTTTCGCGCCGAACCGGGCCTCCATCCGCTTCTCCCAGTCCGGCGTGTACCAGGCGCGCGCGGCGGCCTCGGACTCCCAGAGATAGACCCCGCCGCCGCCGGCCTCGCCATTGATGTAGTATTTTCGCAGAAGCCCCTTGGCGCCGAGCGCGCTATAGGTCGGCGCCGATTTGCGCGCCGCTTCGACCGCGGCCTCGCGCGAACGCTTGGTCATGGGGATCTGAACGATGGCGACGAACATGCCGGACAGCCTACGGGCATCGACGGCCGGGAGCAATTCATGGGCACGGATATGAACGGCATCGAACTCTGCGTATTCGACGCCTACGGCACGCTCTACGACTTCAACTCGGCGGTCGCCCGTCACCGCGCTGCGATCGGCGCCAAGGCGGAGGCGCTGACTGGAATGTGGCGCGACAAGCAGATCCAGTACACCTGGCTGCGCAACAGCATGGGCGCCTACGACAAGTTCTGGCAGGTGACGGGCGAGGCCCTGGATCATTGCCTGGTGGCGCAGGGGATCGCTGCATCGGACGTGCGCGAAAAGCTCCTGTCGGCCTATCTGGCGCTGGCGCCCTTTCCCGAGGTGCCGGCCGCGCTCGACAGGCTGAAGGGCGCGGGAAGGCGGCTGGCGATCCTGTCCAACGGCAATCCCGAGATGCTCGATCCGATGGTGCGGGCATCGGGTCTCGCCGACCGGTTCGAGGTGGTCCTGAGCGTGGACGCCGTCGGTGTCTTCAAGCCCGATCCCCGGGTCTATCGACTGGTCGAGGCGCGGCTCGGCGTCGCGCCCGACAAGGTCTGCTTCCTTTCGTCGAATTGCTGGGACGCGCATGGCGCCGCCCACTTCGGCTTCCGCACGGTGTGGGTGAATCGCATGAACGCCCCCGACGACGGCCTGCCGGGCCGGCTGGCGGCGCAGATCAAGGATCTCTCCCGGCTCCCTTCCCTTCTCGGTATCGCCTGATGTCCTCGTCCCCGACCTTCGCCGATGTCCAGGCCGCCGGGCGGCGTCTGGAGGGCATCGTCGTCCGCACCCCGCTTCTCGAGAGCCAGCGCGTCAATGCACGACTGGGAGGGCGGCTGTTCGTCAAGGCCGAGTGCCTGCAGCGGACCGGCTCCTTCAAGATCAGGGGGGCCTACAATTTCCTGGCCTGCATGAGCGACTCCGATCGCAGGAAGGGCGTGGTCGGCTGGTCGTCGGGTAACCACGCGCAGGGCCTGGCCGAGGCGGCGCGGCTGATGGGCGTCAAGGCGACCATCGTCATGCCAGCCGACGCACCGGCGCTCAAGGTCGCGAACACCCGCGCGAGCGGTGCCGAGATCGTGCTCTACGACCGCGTGAAAGAGAGCCGCGAGGAGATCGGGCTCGGCATCGCCCGGAAAGCCGGCGCCACGGTCGTGCCGCCCTACGATCATCCCTGGATCCTCGTCGGTCAGGGCACGGCGGGTCTGGAACTCGCCGAGCAGGCCAAGAAGCTGGGCGTCACGCTCGACGCCGTTGCCGCCCCCTGTTCCGGCGGCGGGCTCGCCACCGGCGTGGCGCTCGGCGTCAAGGGCCTCAGCCCCTCGACCACGGTCCATGCGGGCGAGCCGGCGGGCTTCGACGACATGGCGCGCTCGCTGGCCGTCGGCCGCAAGCAGCGCAACGCCAGGCTCTCGGGCTCGATCTGCGATGCCCTGCTCGCCCCCGAACCGGGCGATGTCACCTTCCCCCTGGCGCGGAAGCTGCTGGGACCGGGCCTGGTGGTCACCGACGACGAGGTGCTCGACGCCATGGAGGTCGCCTTTCGCGAATTCAAGCTCGTCGTCGAGCCGGGCGGCGCGGTGGCGCTGGCGGCCGCGCTTGCCGGGAAGCTGCCGGTGAGCGGCCGCGCCGTCGCGGTTGTCTGCTCAGGCGGCAATGTCGATCACGACACTTTTCGGCGGGCCCTGGAGCGCCGCCCTGACGCATGAGATCCGGCCGCAGCCGTCGCGAATGGCGGATCATTCTCTGGCTCAGCGTCGCATTTGCCGCGATCAGCGCCTATTTCGGTTATTCCGTCGGCGATCCGACGCCACATTCCGCCATCATGGGCGTCGTCAACTCGCTGGTCATTGCGACGCCAATCCTGCTTTTCGAGGTCAAGGGCCAGCGCCTTCGCCTGCTGCGACGCCTGCGACGTCAGCCGCTGCTGGTCTATTTCGGCTTCAGGGTCCTCTTCTACATCGTCGTGATCATCGGCGGGCTCGTGATCGTACGACTGCTGGTCGACGACATACCCGAGGTCTTCAACGACACCTTCCGATCCTCGGTGGTGTTCTCCATCGCAATGGCCATTCTCGCCAATCTCGTGTTCGAAATGGGCAGCCTTTTGGGCTTCGGCACGCTCAAGAATCTGTTGACCGGTCGCTACGTGCATCCGCGCCGCGAGCAGCGCGCCTTCGTCCTGATCGACATGAAGGATTCCACCGGCCTGGCCGAACGGTTGGGGCCGATCCGCTTCCATGAACTGCTCAATGCCTTCTTTCGCGATGTCGCGGATGCCGCTCTCGAATGCAGCGCGGAGATCCACAAGTATGTCGGCGACGAGGCGATCCTGACGTGGTCGGGCAACGACGCCATCGCCGGCGGCGACTGTGTGGCCTGCCCTTTCATCGCCCAGGACATGATTGCCGCCAACGGCGAGCAGTACAGGAAGCGGTTCGGCGTCGTGCCCCAGTTCCGCGCCTCCCTGCATTGGGGCGAGATCGTCGCCGGCGAAATCGGCGATGTACGGCGCGAGATCGCCTATGTCGGCGACACGCTGAATGTCGCCGCTCGGCTGCTCGACGCGACCAAGGCGCTGGGCCACGACGTCCTGGCGTCGGCCGATCTGCTGGAACGCGCGACGGTGCCGACCGATCTCGCGGCCGAGCCGCTGCCGACGCTCACGGTGCGCGGCCGAGCGGCGCCGCTTGCGATCGCGACGCTGCGGCGCCGCCCGGCCGCGCCCTGAACCGCTCGAGGAGGCTCCCCAAGATGCCCTTGGGCAGGAAGATGATGAACGCCACCAGCAGGGCGCCGTAGATCAGGTTGTCCCAGCCGACCGCCTTGGTGCCGAAGCCGATCCGCAGCACCTCCGCCAGCAGGATCGTGATGACGGCGCCGACCGTCGGCCCGAGCGCCACATAGAGCCCACCCACCACGGCCGCGAACACCATCTGCAGCGATACCGCGATGCCACTCACCGTGTCGGGCGAGATGAACATCTGATATTGACAGTAGACGGCGCCGGCGAGCGCCGTCATCAGCGCGCTCAGCACGGTGATCTTGAGCTTCTCGGCCGTGACGTTGACGCCCGCGGCGGCGGCGGCGTCCTCGTCCTCGGAGATCGCCTCCAGGGCGTGGCGCGCCATGCTGCGGTCGACCCAGAACCAGATCAGCAGGCCGGCTGCCCAGACCGCCAGCGCGGCGAAGTACCAGACCGTCTTGTCGCTCGACTGCAGGGCGACGAGCTTGCTGCCGGTCGCGGCCTGCGGCGTGTAGCCCAGCGACCCGCCGGTATAGTCGCGCGCGGCGGTGATCACCTGCAGGACGATGCCCGACAGCGCCAAGGTCACCAGTGCGAAATAGTGGCCGGTGATGCGGAAGCGGAAGCAGGGATAGGCGACGACCAGCGCGAGCACCCCGGCGCACACGAGGGCGATCGGAATGCCGAGCCAGGGCGAGACGCCGAGATGGTTCCACAGCAGGGCCGTCACATAGGCGCCGACGCCCATGAAGCCGCCGTGGCCGAGCGACGTGAGACCGAACCGGCCCATCATCGACCACGACGTGTAGGCGAACGACCAGATCAGGATCAGCACCATGATGTGGAGGTGATAGGGATCGCGATGGACGAACGGCAGGGCCGCGAGGATCACGGCCGCCGCCGGCCAGGCGCCGTACCGGGCGCTCACGACCGCCTCGCCAGCAGGCCGCGCGGCCTGACGAACATCATCAGGATGAAGAAGCCGAAGGCCAGCACGTAGCCCCACTCCAGGTCGGAGAAGAGCCCGCCCAGCGAGATGATCTCGGCGAACACGAAGGCCGCGACGAAGCCGCCGATGAAATTGCCGAGGCCGCCCAGGACGCAGATCAGGAAGGTGATCGGCCCGATCGAGAGGCCGATGAAGGGATGCACGTCATAGAGTAGAACCAGGAGACAGGCCGCGAGGCCGGCCAGCGCGCCGCCGAGCGCCGAGGTGATCAGGTAGATGCGGCGCGTGTCCACGCCCATCAGGATCATGATCTGGCGATCCTGGGCGATGGCGCGGATCGCGGTGCCGACGTAGCTCTTCTTCATGAAGACGTAGACGGCGACCATGCCGACCAGGGCGGCGACGAAGGCGAGCAGCCGGGCGTAGCTGAAATGCATCTCGCCGATGCCCAGCACCGGAAGCTGGATGCCGATGTTGCGGAAGTCGATGCCGAAGGCGACGGTGGCGAAGCTCTGCAGGAAGAACAGCACGCCGCCGGTGGCCAGCAACTGGTTGATCGGCGGCGCCGAGAGCAGCGGCTCGATCACCAGGAGGTGCAGGGCTGCC
The DNA here is from genome assembly GCF_030246845.1 of Enhydrobacter sp. Taxonomy (NCBI): domain Bacteria; kingdom Pseudomonadati; phylum Pseudomonadota; class Alphaproteobacteria; order Hyphomicrobiales; genus Enhydrobacter; species Enhydrobacter sp. The sequence continues at coordinate 4,320,676 of NZ_CP126889.1, read as the reverse complement.
CCCAGCGCGGCGACCAGCAGGATGCACAAGGGCGCGGCAAGCCAGTAGGACACGTCGAAAGCGGCGACGAGATAGTACATGCCGTACATGCCGATCATGATCAGCTCGGCGTAGCAGATCCAGATGACGTCGATCACGCCGAACACCAGGTTCAGACCGAGCGCCAGCAGCGCCAGAACACCGCCCAGCAGGATGCCGTTCAGCACCGCCTCGAGCAGGTAGATGTCGAAGATATCGAGGAAGTCCTGCATCACCAGGCACCCATTCGTGTCATCCCGAACGAAGTGAGGGATCTTTCGTGGCGTCGATCAAAGATCCCTCGCTGTCGCTCGGGATGACACCCATTCCGGGCGGGAATGTGGGTCGAGCTACACACCGAGATACGCCTGCTTGATGGTGTCGCTTCGCAGCAGGTCGGCGGCGCTGCCGGAGATCCGGATCGTGCCCGCCTCCAGCAGGTAGGCCCGGTCGACGACCTTCAGCACCTGCTGCACGTTTTGCTCGACGATCAGCACGGTGAGCCCGCTCGCGCGGATGCGCTTCACCAGCTCGAACACCTGCTGCACCACGACCGGCGCGAGGCCGGCCGACGGCTCGTCGAGCAGCAGGAGCTTGGGGTCGCTCATCAACGCGCGGCCGATGGCACACATCTGCTGCTCGCCGCCCGACATCGTGCCGGCGAGCTGATGGCGGCGCTCCTTCATGCGCGGGAACAGGTCGAACACGAACTCCAGCCGCCGGTCGTGCTTGGCGCGCGCCTCGCGCATGAAGGCGCCCATCCTGAGGTTGTCCTCGACGGTGAGGCCGGGGAAGAGGCGGCGGTTCTCGGGCACATGGGCGATGCCGAGACCGACGATGCGGTGCGGCGCGGTGGCGAGCACATCGGCCCCTTGCATGGCGATCGACCCGCCGCGCGGGCGGATCAGGCCCGAGATCACCCGCATCAAGGTGGTCTTGCCGGCGCCGTTGGGGCCGACAACGCCGACCGCCTCCCCCGCCTTGACCTCGAGATCGATCCCGAACAGCGCCTGGAAGCTGCCGTAACCCGCATCGATCCGCTTCAGCTCGAGCATCGGCGATCCCATCAGCGATGCCTCGTGGCCGCCGCGGCCTGGGTCGCCTCGGCATCCGTGCCGAGATAGACTTCGATTACCCGCGGGTCGCTCGCCACCGCGCCCGGCAGTCCCTCGGCGATCTTCTCACCGTGATCGAGCACCATGACGCGGTCGACTACGCGCATCAGGACGCCCATGATGTGCTCGACCCAGATGATGGTGATGCCGAGCTCGTCGCGGATCCGGCGCAGCATGTCGGCCGCCTGGTCCATCTCCTTCTCGTCGAGACCGCCCAGGCTTTCGTCGGCCAGCAGCAGCTTGGGGCCGGTCGCCAGCGCCTTGGCGAGCTCCAGCTTCTTCAGGCCGGCGGCGCCCAGGCCGTCGACGGCGGCGCGACGGTCGGTCGGCAGGCCGACCAGCGCCAGCGCACGCTCGGCCGCTTCCGTCGCCTTGGCCCGGCTGTGCCGGTTCTGGCCGAAGTAGCCGGCCAGCTCGACATTGTCGAAGATCGACAGCCGGCGAAAGGGCCGCGGGATCTGGAAGGTCCGTCCGATGCCGCGGTTGATGATGGTGTGCGGTGCCAGGCCGGAAAGCTCGTGCCCCTCGAAGCGGATCGAGCCCGCCGACGGCGGAAAGGTGCCCGACAGCATGTTGAAGATCGTGCTCTTGCCAGAGCCGTTCGGGCCGATCAGGCCGACAATCTCGCCCTGATCGACCTTGAACGAGACGTTGCCGACGGCCGTGAAGCCGCCGAAACGCTTGACCAGATTGCTGACGACGAGCACGGCCCGCCCGCGCGCAGGATGCCGTCCCGCCTACTTGTAGCTGTAGGTCGTGCCGGACGGCAGCGGCAGCACCGGTTCGCGCTGCTGCTGGCTCTCCGGCCACACCACGTAGGCCTTGTCGTCGATGTACTGGGTGACAACCGGAAAGGCGCGCATGTTCTGGCCGGCCAGGACATCGTCCTGCGGCGCGAACTTCACGCCGAAGCCCAGCATCGTGCCCCCCTCCGGAAGATCGACGTCGAGCGCCGCCTTGCGCAGCGCCTCGCCGTCGATGCCGCCGTATTTCTTGATCGCGCGCGGCAGCACTTCCGTGAAGAAGAGATAGGTGTTGCTGGCGGCCATGCCGATATGAGCGGATTTGGAGGCTCCCGGCTTCATCTTCTCGAACTCGTCGCCGATCAGCTTGATGATCGGCGGCAGCTTCGGGTCCAGGCTCTTGGGATTGGTGAGCCAGATCGAGATCGGATCGATGGTGAAGAGATAGTTGGCGTCCTTGCCCAGACCTTCCTTGAGCTTGTCGTAGACGCTGTAGCCCGCACCCTGGCCGACGATGGCACCGACCTTCAGCCCCTGCTCCCGCGCCTGGCGCAGCAGCAGCGTGATGTCGGGGTTGTAGCCGGTATGGAAGATCACGTCCGGCTTGGCCCGCTTGAGCTTGGTGACCAGGGACGACAGGTCGGGAGCGGTGATCGAATAGCCTTCGTTCAGCACGATTTTGAATCCGTGCTTCTTGGAACCGGCGGCATCGCCCTTGCCGACGTCGACGCCGTAGGCGCCGTCCTCGTGGACGATCGCCACGCGCAGATCCTTGGGATCCTTGCCGAGCTTCGATTTCGAGTAGTGGGCGATCATGTCCGTCGCGGCCACGCCGTAGAGATTGCCGCTGACCTGGGGCCGGAAGACATAGTGCAGATGCCGATTCTCCAGCACGGCGCTCGAGATGCACGTGGTGATCCACATGAACTTCTTGAGCTGCTCCACCTTCGCCGCCGTCGGTACGCACTGCGCGGAGGAGTAGAAGCCGAGCAGCATGTCGACCTTCTCCTGCTCGACCAGCCGCACTGCCTCGTTGATCGCCACGTCGGGCTTGCTCTGGGCGTCGGCATAGATCGGCTCGATCTGATAGCCCTCGACGCCACCCCGCTTGACGAAGTAGTCGATCATGATCTTGGCGCCGTCGTACTGGAGTTCCGACCCGCCGCCGGCAAACGGACCGGTCAGGTCATAGACGACGCCGATCTTGATCTTCTTCTGCTGAGCCTGGGAGGATGCCGCCAGACCCAACGCCGCGAGAGCCGCAACCACTACGCTTACGAGACGCCCCACGTTGCCCTTGGACATGGCGTTTCTCCCTGTAGTCAGCGCTTGTTCGCTTCTTGTTGGCCGGCATCACAGGGGCCGCCTGCCGGAATGTCAAGCGCCGGCCGGAACTAGGGACGGCCCTCGCCGGGGGTAAGGATGTCGAACATCATCGGCGACGGCGGATCGAGCATGGCGAGCAGCGCCGCCGCCTGCCCGGCCTCCCCTTCGACCCGCAAGGCGCCGGAAGCCAGCGCGTCCGCCGGCGTCAGCCGGCCGAGAATGATCGCGTCGAGCGTGGCGCGCGTCGTCGTGATCGAGGCCGTCGCGTTCCTGGCACTGGAGCCCAGGCGATGGGTGAGCGTGCCGTGGCGAAGCGTCAGCGCCAATTGCTCGGCGCGGTCGGTGAAATGCCAGTTCAGGACCATCGTCCGGCCGGCGGCCTTGGCTGGATCGAGCCGGATGGCGAGCATGTCGAAGAAGATGTCGGTGCTGAGGCCGGCCAGCGTGTCGGCCGGGAGCGCGCGCGGCGGCATGCGCACCGGATCGTGCCGCAGTTCCTGCGCACCATAGAGGAAGGCATTGCGCCACGTCGCCGACTCGGCCTGGTATCCCATCTGCTCCAGCGCGTCGGCGCACAGCGCGCGCGCCTCGCGGTTGTGGGGCTCGGCATACACGACCTCCTTCATCACCTGGGCGACCCATCGGAACTCGCCCCTGGCGAAGTCCTCGCGGGCGCGCGCGATCACCGCCGCCGCGCCGCCCATGTACTCGACCAGCTTTCTCGCCGCCGGCGCCGGCGGCAGCGGATGGAGGTTGCACGGATTGCCGTCGTACCAGGAGAGATAGCGCTGATAGACCGCCTTCACGTTGTGATTGACGGTGCCGTAATAGCCGCGCGCCGACCAGCGTTCGGCGAGGCCCGCCGGCAGGTCGATCGCCTCGGCGATCTCGGCCGGTCGCCAGCCCCTGTTCATCAGGCGCAGCGTCTGGTCGTGGATGTGCTTGTAGAGGTCGCGCTGCGCTTCGAGGTGGTCGAGGATCGCATCGCGACCCCAGGTCGGCCAGTGATGCTGGCCGATCAGCACGTCGGCATGCGGCGCATACATCTCGATCGCGTCGGCGATGTACTTCGCCCAGATGCGCGGGTCGCGCGCGACCGCGCCGCGCAAGGGAATGAAGTTGTGCAGGAGCGGACAGGCGTTCTCGGCCATGTTGAGCACGCCGAGATCGGGATAGAACATATGCATCTCGGCCGGCGCCTCGGTTTCGGGCGCGAGCTGGAAGACGATCCGGAGGCCCGCGATCGTGTGCTCCTCGACCGCATGCTCGATCGTCCGCGTGGGCGCGATCAGGCCCGGCGTGCCGCGCGCGATCGCCTTGCCGAGACCGGCATCGACCTGGCCGCGCGGCCCGCGCGGCAGCAGATGGCCGAACTGGAACTGCGCCCGGCGCATCATCGGCAGGCCGGCGAGCACATTCTCGCCCGAGATCGCCTCCATGAAGCCCGCCGGCGCGATCACCTCGACCCGGCCCGCCTTCACCTCCGCTTCCTCGATCACGCCGCGCACGCCGCCATAGTGATCGACGTGGCTGTGGGTGTAGATCACCGCAACCACCGCCCGCTTCGGACGGTGGGCGAAATAGAGCGCCAGCGCCGCGCGCGCGACCTCGGCGGTGGTCAGCGGGTCGATCAGGATCAGGCCGTCGTCGCCTTCGAGCACGGTCATGTTCGAGATGTCGAAGCCGCGGAGCTGGTAGACGCGCTCCGTCACCTTGAAAAGGCCATTGCCGAGATTGAGCCGTGCCATGCGCCACAGGCTCGGGTTCACCGTCGCAGGCGCCGGCTCGCCGTCGATGAAAGCGTATTCGTTGAGGTTCCAGAGCACGGTGCCATTCGGTGTCTGCACCACGCCGTCCGGCACCTCGGCGATCAGCCCCCGCCTCGCCGCCTCGAAGTCACGCTGGTCGGCGAACGGCAGACGGGCGGCCATCGCCTCGTTGGCCTTGCGCGTCGCCGCCTCGGCATCGCGCGCCGTGTCGAGATGCGTCGCCGGCACGGGAACGGCGGAGCCTGCGGTCATTTCGCTTTTCCTCCCTGCCCGAGGACCGCCACTCTGCGTGTCGGCCGTGGGGCGACGCAAGTGCAGCCGCAACCATCGCAGGAAGTGGCGGCCCCTATTCCGCCGGCTTGAGCGCGGCGGCGGCGACCTGCCGTTCGTCGGGCAGGAAGGAGATCGCGAGCACGGTGCAGGCGGCGACGGCGGCGAGCGCCATCAGCAGGGTCGGGAAGCCCGCCGCTTTCACCGACGGACCGATCGCCGCCACCACGAGGGAGCTGACACCGAAGCCGATCGCCAGCCGCATGCCCGTCACGCGGCTGCGCAAGCGGTCGTCGACGTAGCGCACGATCATGGCGTCGGTGAACGGAATGGCCCCGAACACGAACACCATGAAGAGCGTGGTCACGGCGACCAGCGCCCAGCCCTCGGCGTAGGCCGCCAGCACGAACAACGGGATCTGGGTCACCAGGATCGGCAGATAGACCGTCTTCAGGGGGAAGCGGTCGATCAGCATGCCGACAGCGATCTGGGCGATCGAGGCGATGGTGAACACGCCGACCAGCACGATGCTCAGCAGCCACGGATTGGCCGCCAGCTCCTCAATCCGCGCCTTCAGCATCTCCCCGTTCGAGTTGGTGGTGAAGTTGAAGACGATGCTGCCTGACACGGCCGCGCAGGTCATGATGAAAAAGACGCGGGCCATCATGTTGGGCGGCATGTCGAGGATCTTGGACTTGCGCTTGGCCGGCGCCTCTTGCTCCTGCGGCACGAAGGCGGCGAACAGGACCGCGGCGGCGATCCCGACGATGCCCGGCACGATATAGGCCATCTGCCAGCCGTAGTGGGTGGCCAGGATGACCGACAGGCTGGAGCCGATCGCGATGCCGAGATTGCCGACAAGACCGTTTACGCCGATCACCAGACCCGGCTTTTCCGCCCGCTGCACCAGCATCGGGATGCCGACCGGGTGATAGATCGAGGCGAACGCGCCCATCAGCGTCATGGCGAGCCCGATCTGCCATTTGTTGTTGCAGAGCGCGATCAGCAGGCAGGAGAGCCCCATGCCGGCGAAGAAGATGATCATCATGGCGCGCCGGCCCCATTGGTCGCCGAGCTTGCCCGAGACGATGGAGCCCGCGCCGAACATGAACGAGGCGCCGAAGGCGTAGGGCGTGAGCTCGTGCCAGTCGGCTCCCCAGACGCCGGCGATCACGCTCACCGTATAGAGAAAGATCACCAGCACCCAGTGGTCCAGGGCATGGCCGAGATTGAGCAGAAGCGAGGTCGGACTGCTGAACTTCATCAGGGGTCTCCCGACGAGAGATTAGGAAGAGCGCCTGTGGCTGTCTTGCGCTAAAATGCCAACTTATGTCGAAAGATGGCCAAACACGACCGATCCGCTCCACCAACCCCGCCGACTATCAACACGTGCCGCGGGCGGTCGTGGCGATGCCGAAAGATTTCGTGGCGGGGTTCAGGATCATGCCGCATCGGCACGAGCGCGCGCAGCTCATCTACGCGACCACGGGCACGATGCGGGTGGCGACCGACGACGGCGTATGGATGGTGCCGCCGCAGCGCGCGCTCTGGATGCCGGCGGGTGTCCAGCATGGCATCGAGATGTTGGCGGACGTCACCATGCGCACGCTCTACCTGCGCGCCGACGTGGCGGTCGCCATGCCGAAGAGCTGCCACGTGCTGCCGGTGTCGCCGCTCCTGCGCGAGCTGATCGTGCGCGCCACCGAGCTGCCGGTTCAGTACGACGAGAGCGGGCCGGCCGGCCATGTCGTGGCCCTGATCCTGGAGGAATTGCGCGGCCTGCAGTTCCTGCCGCTGCAGCTTCCCATGCCGCGCGATCCGCGCCTGCGCGCCGTTTGCCAGGCGCTGCTCGAAAGCCCAGGGGACTCGCGCCCGCTCGAGGACTGGGCGCCGGTCGCCAATGTCAGCCCGCGGACCCTCGCCCGCCGCTTCCAGAGCGAGACCGGCATGAGCTTCGGTGCGTGGCGCCAGCAGGCGCGGGTGCTCGAGGCGATGGGCCGTCTCGGCGCCGGCGAGCCCGTCACCCGGGTCGCTCTCGACCTCGGTTACGAAAGTGTCAGCGCCTTCAGCGCGATGTTTCGCCGCGCAGCCGGCGCTTCGCCCGGCCGGTTCCGCCACCGCCAACCGAATACGTCATAAGTCCTTTTGCTTTCTGGGGAATTGCCGTTTTTCAGACAACCGGATCCCATATAGAATTCTTGACGTACGGTGTGTGAATCTCCCCAATGCCCACCCTGTTTGCGTTAGAGTAAATCGTCGTTCATCCAAGCTCGGCCGCTGCCGTGGGCAGCCCGAAGTGAGTTCAGTTTTGAAGCCGACCGACATCACGAATCCCGACTACTTCCACAAGGTGGTGGACTGCCAGTGGGCGTGCCCGGCGCATACGCCGGTTCCGGAGTACATCCGACTGATCGCCCACGGACGATACTCCGACGCCTACATGATCAATTGGAAGTCGAACGTCTTCCCCGGCATCCTCGGCCGTACCTGCGACCGTCCGTGCGAGCCGGCCTGCCGGCGTAGCCGGGTCGAGGACGAGACCCTCGTCAAGGGCAAGAAGGAGCCGGTCGCGATCTGCCGCCTGAAGCGCGTCGCGGCCGACTACAAGGACGACGACATCGCCAAGCTGATGCCCAAGGCGCCGGCCCGAAACGGCAAGCGCATCGCCTGCGTCGGCGGCGGGCCGGCCTCGCTCACCGTGGCCCGCGATCTCGCCGTGATGGGCTACGAGATCGTGATCTATGACCAGGACCCCAAGCTCGGCGGCTTCATCCGCACGCAGATCCCGCACTTCCGGCTGCCCGAATCGGTGATCGACGAGGAAGTGGGCTACATCACCGACATCGGCAACATCGAGTTCCGCCATCAGCGCGTCGAGTCGATGAAGAAGCTGCTGGCCGACGGCTACGATGCGGTATTCGTCGGCTGCGGTGCGCCGCGTGGCCGCGAGCTCGACGTGCCAGGCCGCAGGGAAGCCGCCGCCAACATCCATATCGGCATCGACTGGCTGTCCTCGGTCTCGTTCGGCCACACGACCAGCGTCGGCAAGCGCGTGATCGTGCTGGGCGGCGGCAACACCGCGATGGACTGCTGCCGCACCGCGCGGCGCCTCGGCGGCGAGGACGTGAAGGTGATCGTCCGCTCCGGCTTCGAGGAGATGAAGGCCTCGCCGTGGGAGAAGGAGGACGCGATGGGCGAGGACATCCCCATCCTGAACTTCCTCGTCCCCAAGGAGGTCCGGCACGACAACGGCAGGATCAAGGGCGTTCTGTTCGAGAAGGTGAAGGCCGAGTACGACGCCAAGGGCCGCCGCAGCCTCGTCCCGACCGGCGAACCCGACCAGTTCTTCGAATGCGACGACGTGCTGGTCGCGATCGGCCAGGAGAACGCCTTCCCCTGGATCGAGAAGGACGCCGGCATCGAGTTCGACAGGTGGGGCTTGCCCAGGCTGGACGAGGCGACGCTGCAGAGCACGGTGAAGAACGTGTTCTTCGGCGGCGACGCCGCATTCGGGCCGAAAAACATCATCTGGGCGGCGGCGCACGGCCACGACGCGGCGATCTCGATCGACAAGCTGCTTACGGGCGAGAAGGTCGAGGAGCGGCCGCCGCCCGGCGTCAACATCGTCAGCCAGAAGATGGGCATCCACGAGTGGAGCTACGACAACGCGCCCACCATCGACCGTCGCTTCAAGGTCCCGCACCGCGCCAAGCAGGAGGCGCTGAAGAACATCATGGCCGAGGTCGAGCTGGGCTTCGATCCCGAGCTCGCCTTCCAGGAAGCCCAGCGCTGCCTGAACTGCGACGTGCAGACCGTCTTCACCGGCACGCTCTGCATCGAGTGCGACGCCTGCGTCGACATCTGTCCGATGGACTGCATCACCTTCACCGACAACGGTGACGAAAAGGACCTGCGCTCGAGGCTCAACGCGCCGGCGCTGAACCCGACCCAGGATCTCTATGTCGGCAACGACCTCAAGACCGGCCGTGTCATGGTCAAGGACGAGGACGTCTGCCTGCATTGCGGGCTGTGCGCCGAGCGCTGCCCGACCGGCGCATGGGACATGCGCAAGTACTATATCGAGATGACTCACGCGGAGCAGGCATGCCGCAGGCAATAACCGCCGTTAACGACTTCGTCGTCAAGTTCGCGAACGTCAACGGCTCCGGATCGGCCTCGGCCAACGAGCTGTTCGCGCGGGCGATCCTGCGCATGGGCGTGCCCGTCAGCCCGCGCAACATCTTCCCCTCGAACATCCAGGGCCTGCCGACCTGGTACGAGGTGCGGATCACCGAGAAGGGCTATCTCGGCCGACGCGGCGGCGTCGACCTGATGGTGGCGATGAACCCGCAGACCTGGGCCGAGGACGTGAAGGAGATCGAGCCCGGCGGCTACCTGTTCTACGACAGCACCAAGCCGATGCCGTCCTCCGCCTTCCGCGACGACGTCAACGTGATCGGCGTGCCGCTGACGGCGATCTGCAACGCCACCTACACCGACGCCCGTCAGCGCCAGCTCTTCAAGAACATCATCTATGTCGGCGCCCTCTCGGTCCTGCTCGACATCGATCCCAAGGAGATCGAGCGGCTGTTCAGCGAGCAGTACAAGGGCAAGGAGAAGCTGCTCGATTCCAACGTCAAGGCGCTGCAGCTCGGCCGCGACTGGGCGGCGCAGCATCTGGACGCCGATGCGGTGAGGCTCAAGGTCCGCCGCGCCGACGCGGTCGGCGATCGCATCTTCGTCGAGGGCAACAACGCGGCGGCGCTGGGCGCGGTCTATGGCGGCGCCACGGTCTGCGCCTGGTATCCCATCACCCCCTCCTCCTCGCTGGCCGAGGCCTTCAGCAACCATTGCAAGCGGCTCAGGCACGACAAGGAGACCGGCAAGGCGAAGTACGCGATCGTGCAGGCCGAGGACGAGCTCGCCTCGATCGGCATGGTGATCGGGGCGGCCTGGAACGGCGCCCGCGCCTTCACGGCGACCTCGGGCCCCGGCATCTCGCTGATGACCGAGTTCATCGGCCTCGCCTATTTTGCCGAAGTGCCGGCGGTGATCGTGAACGTGCAGCGCGGCGGGCCCTCGACCGGCATGCCGACACGCACGCAGCAGTCGGACCTGTTCTCCTGCGCCTATGCCTCCAACGGCGACACCAAGCACGTGCTGCTGTTCCCGGAGGATCCGAGGGAGTGCTTCGAGTTCACCGCCGAGGCGCTCGATCTCGCCGACCGGCTGCAGACGCCGATCTTCGTCATGACCGACCTCGATATCGGCATGAACCACCGGCTCTGTCGGCCCTTCCGATGGGACGAGCAGCGGGTGTTCGACCGCGGCAAGGTGATGACGGCCGAGGAGCTGGAAGCCGGCAAGACCTTCGGCCGCTATCTCGACGTCGACGGCGACGGCATTCCCTTCCGCACCTATCCCGGCACGCATCCGACCAAGGGCTCGTTCTTCACCCGCGGCACGACCAAGAACGAGTACGCGCGCTACTCCGAGGAGGGACCGGTCTATGTGCGCAACATGGAACGGCTGCAGCGCAAGTTCGCGACGGCCGCCCGGATCGCGCCGCAGCCGCTGCGCTACTCCTCGCCCAAGGCCACGCGCTACGGCGTGATCTATTTCGGCTCGACGAGCCCCGCCATGGCGGAGGCGCTCGACCATCTCGAGGCCGATGGCCACCACGTCAATGCGCTGCGCGTGCGCTCCTTCCCGTTCTCGCAAGCGGTCGAGGACTTCATCCACGAGCACGACAAGGTGTTCGTCGTCGAGCAGAACCGCGACGGCCAACTGCGCTCGATGCTGATGAGCGAGTTCACGCTCGATGCGCGCAAGCTCGTCTCCGTCCTTCACTACGACGGCACGCCGATCACGGCGCGCTTCATCGCGGCCGACATCGCCAAGAAGCTCGGCCAGTTCAAGGTGGTATCGTTCGACAAGGCTGCGTCATGACCTTCATCGCCAAGCCCAGGCTCCATCATCCCTCGCTGGTCAAGAACAAGGCCGGCTTCACCCGGCGCGACTACGAAGGCGCCGTCTCGACGCTGTGCGCAGGCTGCGGTCATGATTCGATCAGCGCCGCCATCATCCAGGCCTGCTACGAGCTCGATATCCTGCCGCATCAGGTGGCCAAGCTCTCGGGCATCGGCTGCTCTTCCAAGGCGCCGACCTACTTCGTCGGCGCGAGCCACGGCTTCAACACCGTGCACGGCCGCATGCCATCGGTGATGACGGGCGCCAATCTCGCCAACCGCGACCTGATCTACATGGGCGTATCGGGCGACGGCGATTCGGCCTCGATCGGGCTCGGCCAGTTCGCCCACATCATGCGGCGTGGCGTGAACATGACCTACATCGTCATGAACAACGGCGTCTATGGCCTCACCAAGGGCCAGTTCTCCGCCACCGCCGACAAAGGCTCGATCAGCAAGAAGGGCGTGGCCAACTCCGACTCCTCGATCGATCTCGTGTCGATGGCGATCCTGATGGGCGCCACCTTTGTCGGCCGTTCCTTCTCCGGCGACAAGCACCAGCTCGTGCCGCTCATCAAGGCGGCGATGATGCACAAGGGCGCGGCGTTCCTCGACGTCATCAGCCCCTGCGTCGCCTTCAACAACCACGCCGGCTCGACCAAGAGCTACGAGTACGTGCGCGAGCACAACGAGGCGCTGAACCGGCTCGATTTCATCGAGGGGCGGGCGGAGATCATCGCCGACTATGCGCCCGGCACCGCGACCACCGTGCAGCAGCACGACGGCTCGCTTCTCCGGCTGCGCAAGCTCGGCGAGGACTACGACCCCTCGGACAAGATCGCGGCCATGAAGCGCGTCCAGGAAGGTCTCGCCGCGGGCGAGGTCGTGACCGGCCTCCTCTATGTCGACCCGACCCCGACCGATCTGCACGCCAACCTGAACACGGTCGACGTCCCGCTGAACTCGCTGCAGACCGCCGACCTCTGCCCTGGCCCGCAGGCGCTGGACCGTATCAACGCCAGCCTTCGCTGATCATCATTGGACCGCGGGCTTCCAGCCCGCTCATGAGCGGGCAAGATGCGCGCGGTCCGGAAGAAGGATCGATGATCAGAGGTCGACTCGTTCCTCCGCGACCGTCTTGCGCTCTGCCATGTTGAAGCGGCCGGCATAGATCGGCCGTTCCCCGGTCGTCGGGCCGGGATACTGCACGATCAGGATCTCGCCGCCCGTCTCGGTGCGGAACTCGCCCTCGAAGTGCGGATCGGGATGGAACAGCATCGAGCCCGGCCGACAGAGCGTGCCGCCGATGGTGAACTCGCCCTCGAGCACGTACCAGACCTGCGCGAAGCCGTGATAGTGCTCGGGATGGTACGCGCCCGGCTCGAGCCGCAGGATGCCGGCATTGGGCTCGGTCGGCCGCTCGGGCCTGGGATGGAACAGCATCTTGCCGGTCTCGCCCGGCCAGCGGATCGTCTCCCACTCGACATCGTCGACGTGCCGGATGTCATAGGGCAGATGGTCCTTGCGCGAGGCCTCGCGTGTGGTCGCGAGCGCGGCATTGGCGGCCGCCGTGTCGGGAACATGCTTGCTCATCGTCCGGGCTCCTTCTGGGCTGTGGAAAGGCAAGGATGCCACCACGAAGGACGAAGGTCGTGGGCATTTCGCTATGCCGGTACCTCGACCAGCGTGCCGACCTGGCCCGGCTCACGCTTCAGCTCGAGCAGGCGGTCGTGCCACTTCCTGAGCGTCGGGCGGTGGCCGATCGAGACCATGGTCGTGTCGGGCAGCCGTCTCTTCAGCTCGCTGTAGACCATTGCTTCGGCCGCCTCGTCCAGAGACGCGGTCGCCTCGTCCATGAAGAGCCAGTCCGGCTTGAAGACGATCGCCCGGGCGGCGGCCAGGCGCTGCTGCTCGCCGCCCGACAGGACGTTGTTCCAGTGGGCCACCTCGTCGAGCCGGTCGACGAGATGGCCGAGCCCGGTCGCGCGCAGGGCCTCGGCGATGTCCGTGTCGGAGGCGCGGGAATGCTCGTCGGGATATTTTATGGCGTCGCGCAAGGTCCCGATCGGGATGTAGGGCTTCTGCGGCAGGAAGAGCACGCGCGCTCCCTCGGGCACGCGCACCTGTCCACTGCCGAATGGCCAGATGCCGGCGAGCGCGCGGAAGAGCGTGCTCTTGCCCGTGCCGCTGGCGCCGCGCACCAGCACCGACTGGCCCTTCCTGAGCGGCAGGTCGAGGTCCTCGAGCAGCGCCTGCCCGGTCGGCAGCGCCAGCGTCAGCTTCTCGGCCGCCACGTCCGAACGGCCCGCCTGGGGCGTGACGTCGATCGCGGTCGCGGGCTTCTCGTCCGCCGCGATCTGGAATCCCTTGAGGCGGTCCATCACCGCGCGCAGTTCGGCGAGCGAGGTGTAGTTGTCGATGAAGAAGGAAAGCGCCGATTGCACCTGTCCGAAGGCGGAGGCCGTCTGGGTCATCACACCAAAGGTGATCGCGCCGGCGAAGAAGCGCGGTGCGGTGACGACATAGGGGAAGACGATCGCGAGCTGGGCATAGCCCGACTGGTAGAAGGCGAGCTGCGCCTGGGTCATCAGTACGCGGAAGCCGTTGTTGAACACGTCGATGAACCGCGCGTTCAGTGCATCGTCCTCGCGCTGCTCGCCGTGATAGAGGGCGATGCCCTCGGCATTCTCGCGCACCCGCACCAGGGAAAAGCGGAAGTTGGCTTCATAGCGCTGCCGCATGAAGTTGAGCGGGATAAGGCGCCGGCCCACGAGGTTCGCGAGGTAGCTGCCCACCACGGCATAGATCAGGCAGACCCAGGCCATGTAGCCGGGGATCGTGAAGTCGATGCCGATCGGCGCCAGCGACAGCGGCCCCGACAGCTCCCAGAGGATGAACAGGAACGAGACCAGTGTCGCGACCGCACTCAACAGCCCGAGCAGCAGCGTCATCGTGTACTGGCCGAGCTGGTTCAGGTCCTCCGAGATGCGCTGGTCGACGTTGTCGACCGAGCGCATGAGCTCGATTCGGTAATAGCCGCGGTCGTCGAGCCAGTGGGCGAGGTAATGGCGCGTCAGCCACTTCCGCCAGCGCAGCCTGAGGTAGGGACTCACGATGGCGCGGGCGACGAACACCATGATGTAGAGGGCAGCCAGCCAGGAGAAGAAGATGATCTCCTTCCAGAACACCGCCTCGTTCTTGTTCTGGATGCTGTCGTAGAAGCGACGGTTCCAGTCGTTGAACAGGACCTCGAGGCCCACGCCGGCGAAGGTGAGCGCGATCGCCCCCACCAGCAGCGTGATCGCGATCGGCCACTCCTCGGACTTGAAATAGGGAATGACGAGGCGCCACCAGTCGCCGAGGAAAGAGCCTACTCGTTTCATGCGGGGATCCTTTCGGGCCGCACAGTAGCCTCACGACCGGCCGTATTCATCCACGGAGATGGAGGGCGGCCGCATCACTATTCGAGGGGGCGCACTTCAAGGATTTCGCGCGCACCGCGCGATCGAAGGCCCCTTTCCCGTCCGGCTCTCATGAAAGATCGACAGGCCGCCAGAAGAAGTCGGCATCGATCTGTCGCGTGTCGAGCAGCCGCTGCAGCTCGCTGAGCCTGGTGAACGGCGAGGCCTTGAAGACCGCCGCCTCCATTGCGATGTGCTCGAACAGCTTGCGCATCTGCCGCGCGCCCCGCTGTGCGTTCCAGCGGCAACGGAAATCGGGCAGCAGCCGGCCGATCTTGTCGAACGAGACGCGGTAGCTGCGGTTGTCGCCGCCATTGGCGCCGAACTCGATCCTGCAGTTGGGGAAAGCCTCGCCGACGGCTTCGGCGATCTCGCGAACGCGGTAGTTGTGGTCGTTGTCGCCGACATTGATGATCTGGCCGGATACCGCTTCACGCTCGGCCGTCAGCGTCGCGACGATGGCGGCGCAGATATCCTGCACGTGGACGAGCGGGCGCCAGGGCATGCCGTCGCTGGTCATCGTGATGCGCCCCGTCGTCCAGGCGAGCCCGGCGAGATTGTTCAGGACGATGTCGAAGCGAATGCGCGGCGATGCGCCGAAGGCAGTCGCGTTGCGCAGGAACGTCGGGCTGAAACGGTCGTCGGCGAGACGCCCGACATCACGCTCGACGAGCATCTTGCATTCGGCGTAGGCGGTCTGCGGATTGGGCGGGGAATCCTCGGTCTTCAGGCCGTCCTCCGATGCCGCACCGTATATGCTGCAGGAGGAGGCATAGACGAAGCGGGAAACGCCGGCCTCCCTGGCCGCCCTGGCCAGTGCGACGGATCCGAGGTGATTGATCTCGAACGTCTTCTTCGGATTGTGCTGGCAAAGCGGATCGTTGGACAGCTCGGCCAGGTGCACCACCGCGTCAAAGCCTTCCAGGTCGGCCGGGGTCAGGGTCCGGATATCGCGACTGAGCGTGGCCGGCCGGTTCTCGCCGTCGTGGTAAAGCAGGCCGGCGCGATAGAAGCCGGTGTCCAGGCCGACCACATCGTACCCTCGGCGCAACAGAAGCGGCGTCAGGACCGAGCCGATGAAGCCGTCCGCGCCGGTCACCAGGATCCTGCCGGGCGCCGCCTGCCGCTCGCGGCCGGGGGTCGGCATCGGGGCCGTGCTCACCAGACTTTCCATTGCGGTTTCTCGCTGGCCCAGAACGCCTCGAGGACGTTGCGGTCTCGCAGGGTATCCATGTTCTGCCAGAAGCCGCGGTGACGGTAGGCGGCCACCTGGCCCTCGGCCACGAGCGTTTCGAGAGGCTCGCGCTCCCACACGCTGTCGTCGCCCTCGATGTAGTCGATGGCCCGCGGCTCAAGGACGAAGAAACCGCCGTTGATGAAGTCGCCGTCCTCGTGCGCCTTCTCGCGAAAGCCCCGTACCCGGTCCTCTCCCGACGACAGGTGAAGCGAGCCGAAGCGACCCGGCTGCTTGACCGCCGCCACTGTGGCGAGCACGCCCGCCTTGCGGTGGAACGCGACCAGCTCCCTGATGTCGATATCGGCCACTCCGTCGCCGTAGGTGAGGCAGAAAGTCTCCTCGTTCAGATAAGGCCGGATCCGCTTGATGCGCCCGCCGGTCATCGTCTTCTCGCCCGTGTCGACTACCGTCACCCGCCAGGGCTCGCCTTCGCTGCGATGCGTATGGACCTTGCCCTGGTGCAAATCGAACGTGACGTCCGAGCGGGCCAGCGCGTAGTCCCGAAAATACTGCTTGATCAGGTTGACCTTGTAGCCGCCGCAGATCACGAACTCGTTGAGGCCGTAGGCCGAATAGATCTTCATGATGTGCCAAAGGATCGGCTGCCCGCCGATCTCGACCAGCGGCTTGGGCCGTATCGCGCTCTCCTCGCTGATACGGGTCCCATACCCGCCAGCCAATATGACGACCTTCATCGAGCCCCTCCGAAGTCGTACCCGAACACCCTGCCCCTCAACTCGACTAGTGGACGATCGCCGATGCCATGAAGTACGCGACCCGGGCGAGCACAGCCGGCGAGCGGCTGCAGCGGACCGCCTCGATGGCCTGGCGAAGACTCGCGGCCGCATGCCCGGCCTTCCACAGGCGGCGCGCGAGACGCGCGGCCCGGACACCGGCCGCCCGCCGCGCGACGCGCTTGATCTGGCTGCGCCGCGTGGCCGGCACGTCGCACGCGCAGGATATGTCGATCGAACGCCGCTCGTCGGCCACGTTCTCTCCCGAGGTCACCAGTTGGCTCGTGTCGGCACCGGCGTGCAGACGAAAGCAGGCCAATGGCTCGGGGTCGAAAAAGATCGGCTTGCGTACGGCTATCCGTTTCCACATGTCCCAATCGAGGCAATGCGCGAGCGACGCCCGAAACCCGCCGAGCTCCTCGTAGGTCGAGCGGCGCACGACGATGCTCACGAACTGGATGCGCTGATCGATGAGCTCCCGGTCGGCGAAGCCGGGGTCGAGCACGCCTCGCGCCGGAATCTCGAGGTCGGAGATTCCGAGCCAGTGGCCGTCCTGATCGATGTAGATCAGCCGACAGAAGGCGGCGGCGACCTCCGGATGTTGCTCGATGCCCTCCCGCGTGCGCGCGTAGAAACCCGGACGGACGACGTCGTCGCCATGCAGGATCTGAACCCACTGGCCGCGGCTGCGCTGCACGCACGAATTGAAGTTTCCGACGATCCCCAGGTTCATGGGTTGGCGGAAGAAGGCGATGCGGCCGCCGCCGATCTCCTGCACGAGCTTCTCGACATCGCCCTCCGTCGAGCAATTGTCGATGACCTCGATCTGCATCTCGGATGGGCCGGGGTCCTGCGACAGCACGCTGAGCAGGGTCGCCCGCAGGTAGCGGTCCGGACAATTATAGACGGGGATCATTACCGACCAGAACGGGCGGGGCCCGTCATCCACCGGTAAGATGCGCGGCGGCGCACCGCCCGCCGTGCAGGAACGCTTCGCCTCGACCGATTCCGGCGGAATGACGCCCGCGCCGATCCGGCGCCCGCCCGCGATCGGTGTCTCAATCAAGAGTTGCGCGCCCGATGTCGTGGCGTCCAGCTCTTCGGACCGACTAGTCATCGCGAGCCAATGTCATATCTTATTGGTCGCAGTTTGACTGCACGAACGACGGTGACTAAGCTGTGACTGAATCGTGTCGTCCAAGGCTTTTACCCGCCGGCGCGAACAGGGCGTCCTGCTCGGCTCGCAGCCGGTCGACAAGACGGTCTCGCGGCAATTCCACGTCTCGATAGCCCAGGACTTCGTCTTTCGCGACGTCTCGCAGCAGCCTGCAGCCGACGGCGATACCGAGCGGCAATAGCTGCTCGCTCCGCGCGATGTCCGCCTTCTCGCACTGGCCATAAGTCATGAAATGACCGATATCGTCCAGCACGTCGCCCGCTCTCAGGTCGGTCTTGGCCGTCGCCACGACGTCGACGCGAGGCGGGCCCGCCGGCGCGATCGTCGCATCCCGGAACAGCACCGCTCGCGCGACGGTTGTCGGAACCTCGAAGTGGCAGAGATGATAGGGCGTGTAGAAGCAGTAGAGCGGCCCCTCGCCCAGCTTGTAGAGGTTGAGGTAATGGCGCTGGAGCGGATTTTCGATGGTGCCCAGCACGAAGACTCCCGGACCGGGTGAGGCGCCGACGACATAGTCCACGATGCCCGGTCCGTCGATGAAGCGCTCGGCGTGGAACTGGCGGACCGCCTCCTCGAGTGGCGTGCCGTCCGGGACAGTTGGGCCGTACATGCCGCGCCGGCCCACGGTCATCCCGGTGGCATTGGCGATGATCGCCTGCTCGAAGGAAATCTTCGATCCATCGGCAAACGAGGTAACCATATGGGCTTTTTGCCCCCACTTGCGCGCGAAGCCTTCCTGGGTGATGGGTGTCCGATAGGGATCCTGCAGCCCCTTGATGTTGCCGCAGAGGACGGGCCGGACGCCGATCCCGCGCACGAAGCGAAAGAGATTGAGCGTCACGCCGGGCTGATCGCCGTCGACATTGGTGTAGATCACGCCGGCGGCATCGGCCCGGCGCTTGAGCAGCGGTCCGACCGTGCCGTCGAGCTCGGCATTCATCAGGATCGCGTGCTTGCCGTTGGATATCGTCCCGGTCACGACGTGGGCGGCATGCTCGATCGAGCCCGTGACCTCGAGAACGGCGTCGATCTCGTCGGCCGCGCAAAGAAGGCGCCAGTCCTCGGTGATCGCGGGCTGGCCCGCGGCAATGGCCTCGCTCAACGCCTTGCCGGTCTCGACGGTTCGAGGCGCGTCTTGACCTGCTTCCACATAGGCGCGCCTCGCCGGTTCGAGCCGTCGATTGGCGATCGCGACAAGCGTCATGCCCGGCACCGCCGTGTGGATTTGCAGAGCCACGCCGCGGCCCATAAATCCCGCTCCGACCATGCCGACCCGAATTGGCCGGCCAGAGCGCGCGCGTTCCTGCAGCGCCGAGTCCACGATAATCATGTCGCCATAGTGGCCGTCGATGGATTTGGCGGGCGTGACCTATTGGTGATCCAGCCACAGCTTGAACACTTGTCTCAAATTCGTCGCCTGCAACGATGCCCGCCCCTTGCGCAGATGGAAGATGAACGCGATCAGCGAAGAGATTGACGCGACGGTCGAAGCGGAGGCCTCCCCTCACGTCGCGCCCGATCGGCGGCGCATAGCGACGAACTTCCTGACTCTGGCCGGAACGAGCGTCCTCGGCCTGCTCATCACCATCCTGGTCAACATCTACGTCCGCCGGGTGCTCGGGCCGACGCCGATCGGCCAGGTGAGCTGGACGCTCGCGGCCCTGAGCTATCTCGGCATCCTGGTCAATCCGGGTCTGACGACCGTCGGCCAGCGCGAGCTCGCGAGATCGCCGGCCCAGGCGCAGGACCTGCTTTCCCTGATCCTGACATTGCAGACGATCCTCGCGGTCGCGGTGTATGGCTTGGTGTTGGTCATCGCCGCGCTCGATTTCAGAGGGCCCGAGATCGACCTTCTGCTGGTCATCCAGGGCGTCAGCCTCTTCGTGACCGCGTGGAATGTCGGCTGGGTCCTGCAGGCGCACGAAAGGATGGTGGCCCCGAGCATCGCCAACCTCGTCTTCAATGCCCTGCAGCTCCCCGCTCTCCTGCTGTTCATCCACCGCCCGGGCGACGTCTATCTCTACGCGGCACTCTGCCTGCCCGCGCCACTGCTCGGCGCCGCGTTCAATTTCTGGTACGCCGCGCGCCGCGGCCTCATGCCGATGCGCCCGCGTCCGCGCCTCGCTGGTATGCGGTCGCTGCTTCGAGAGGCCTGGCCGCTCGCTCTGGCGCAGGGAGCGGTGCTGATCTACTTCAACAGCAGCACCCTTATCCTGGGCGTCACGCACGGTGACGAGACGGTCGGCCAATATGCCACCGCCTACCGGCTGATGATGGTCTCGTCGGTCGTGACCGCCGCGCTGTGGAACGCCTACTTTCCGGTCTTCTCACGCAGCCGCACGTCCGCCGAAGAGTCACGCAAGCTGTCGCGCGAGTATCTCGGCCTGCTGGCCTGGATGGGGCTGCCCATCGCGGCCCTTGGCTGGGCGGTCGGCCGGCATGTCGTGTCCCTCATGTACGGACCGTCGTTCGACGAAGCCGGTCCGCTGTTCGAGTGGCTCTGCGTCGGCATCGGCTTCCAGTTCCTGAACTACGGCATTTCCGCGAACTTCGTGCCGTGGGGCTATGGGAAGCTCCAGTTCAAGATCGTCGCCGCAGGGGCCATCGCCAATCTGGCGCTCAACGCCATCGCGATTCCGCGATTTGGTCCATGGGGCGCCGTGGCGATCACCCTGGCGACCGAGGCCCTCATCCTGGTCCTCGGGCTGATCGCCAGGAAAAAGGCCGCCATCTTCTGGCATCCGGTGCTGCCGATCGTGCTGCCGCCTATCCTGAGCTCGAGCGTCGTGGCGCTGGCGATCGCCGCCCTGCCGGCAGCACTCGACCGATATTGGTGGCTCGAGCTGCTCGTCGGCAGCATGGTCCTTGCCGGCTGCTTGTGGGCGTTCGAGCGCAAGGCCCTGGCCACGCTGCTGACGAAGCTGAGCCGTCGATGATGCGGTCCTACATGTGACCGGGCAGCCAGAGGGCGATGACTGGAAACACGATCAGGATGACGAGTCGCAGGATGTCGGTGGCGATGAAGGGCAGCACGCCCTTGAAGATCGACGAGAACGTGACGTCCTGGATCACGCTCTTGATCACGAACACGTTCATGCCCACCGGAGGATGGATCAGCCCCAGCTCGACGGTCATGACGATGATGACGCCGAACCAGATCGGGTCGAAGCCGAGATGCGTCACCACGGGGAAGATGATGGGCACGGTCAGGATGATCATGGCCATGGCGTCCATCAGGCAGCCCAGCAGCAGATACATCAGCATGATCAGGACCAGCACGCCGTAGCTGCCGATGCCGAGGCTGGTCAGGAACTCCGTCACCTTCTGCGGCACCTGGGTGATGGTGAGGAAGTAGCCGAACAGCAGCGCGCCGATCAGCACGGTGAAGACGGCCGCGGCGGTGCGTGTCGCCTGCAGCAGCGAGGCGCGGATCTCCGTCCGCCCCAGGCGCCGGCGCAGCACGCCGAGCAGAAACGCGCCGCCGGCTCCCACGCCGCCGGCCTCGGTCGGCGTGAAGACGCCGCCATAGAGGCCGCCGATCACGAACACGAACAGCACGAGCGGCGCCCAGACGTCGCGCAGGCCCGCCATCCTCTCCTTCCACGACGAGCGCGGCGCGATCGGCAGGAAGTCGGGCCTCACGCGACAGATCGTGCCGATGGTGAGGAGATACATCGACATGGCCAGCATGCCGGGCAGTATTCCGGCCATGAAGAGCTTGCCGATATCCTGCTGGGTGATGAGCCCGTAGACGGCGAGCACCGTCGAGGGCGGCAGCATGGCGCCGAGCGTGCCGCCCGCGGCGATCACGCCGGTCGCGAAGCTCTGCGGGTAGCCGTAGCGCCGCATTTCGGGATAGGCGACGGTCGAGAAGGTCGCCGCCGTCGCGACCGACGAGCCCGAGATCGCCGCGAAGCCGCCGCACGAGAGAATGGTCGCAAGCCCCAGGCCGCCGCGCCGATGGCCGATGAAGGTGTTGGCGGCGCGGAACAGCTCGCGGCTCACGCCGGAGTGCGACACGAACGCCCCCATCAGCAGGAACATGGGGATGACGCCGAACTGGTAGTCGGTGACGGTGCGCATCGAGGTGAGCCCGACCAGCTTCAGCGCCGGCCCGCCGCCGCTGAGATAGGCGTAGCCGCTCACGCCCACCAGCCCCATCGCCATGCCGACCGGCACGCGCAGCAGCATCAGCGCGAACAGGACGACGAAGCCCACGATGGCGACGGCGTCGGCGCTCATTCGACGGCCGAGCGGGTGTCGTGGATGTCTTCGGGATGGAACACCAGCTGGAAGGTGCGGATGGCAATCAGAACCACGGCCGAGACGTCGCCGATCCAGGCGACGGCGAAGAACGGCCAGGTCGGCAGGCGCAGATCGAAGGTCAGCACGTGGTCGACGTAGGTCGCATGCACCTTGTCGAACAGCGTGTAGGTCTGCACCGTCACCACGAACAGCAGCACCAGGGTCGCGAAGACGTCGATGATGCGCTTCCAGCGCGGATTGGCCTGCGCCCACACGAGATCGACCGTGATGTGCGTGCCGCGGTAGGACGTGGCGGCGATGCCCCAGAAGATCAGGATGCCGAGCAGCATGCGGCCGAAGTCGTAGGAATCGGGGATCTGCGCGCTGAAGAAGCGGCGCAGCATCACCGAGATGAAGATGTCGGCCGCGACCAGCCCCACGAACACCGCCGCGATCGCCTCGATCGTGTCGATGATGCGGTCCATCACGCTGCGCTTCACGGCGTACTCCCTTCCCTTGCCCTTTTTCCTCCGGACAAGGCTATCGCATGAGCGGTGTCATCCCGAACGCAGTGAGGGATCTTCGATCGGCACCGCAAAGGATCCTTCGCTACGCTCGGACGACACGAATGGCCGTTCGGGTCTGGTCAGAATCCCGCCTTGTACTGCGCGATCGAATCCTCGAGTGATTTGTAGATCGCGTTGGCGTCGCCGCCGGCCTTGGTGACGGCGTCGGCCCACTGCTTCTGCAGCGGCTGGACGGCCGTCTTCCAGGCCTTGAGCTGGTCGGGCGTGAGCTCGTAGACCTCGTGGCCTGCCGCCTTCTTCATCTTATCGCGGCCCGCCGCCTCGAAGTCGTGCCAGGGCGAGGAGAGCTTCACCGCCCACTCGGTGGTGCAGTGGTCGTCGATCACCTTCTTCTGCGCCGGCGACAGGGAATCGTACTTCGCCTTGTTCATCGAGTAAGTGAAGGTCGTCGTGTAGAGCGGCACGTCCATGTGGTACTTGGTGACCTTGTCCAGGCCGAACAGGAACATGGAGCCCCACGGGAAGAAGATCGCGTCGGCCACGCCGCGCTCCAGCACGTCGCGCGCCTCGGGCGCCGAGGCCTGCACGTTGGTGCCGCCCAGCATGGTCACCATCTGCGCGATCGTGCTCTGGGGCGGGCGGATCTTCATGCCCTTGATGTCCTCGGGCAGCACCACCTTCTTGCGGCCGTGATAGGCGCCCGGGTCGTGGATGAAGGCGAAGCATAGATGTGTGTCCTTCATCTCCTGCGGCGCGTACTTGCGATACCAGGCGTCGAGCGCCGCCGTCCCCTTCTTGGCGTCGGCGAACATGAAGGGAAGCTGGCCGGCCGCGATCACCGGGAAGCGGCCCGGCTGGTAGCCCGGGTTGACGTAGGTGATGTCGGCGATGCCGTCGCGCGCCATGTCGTAATGGTCGAACGCCTTGCCGAGCTGCTGCGATGGAAAGATCGTGCTCTTGATGGTGCCGCCCGACTGCTTCTCGATGTCGTCGGCCCAGGCCTTCGTCGCCGGCACCAGCGGATGGGCCGGCGGCAGCCAGATCGAGATCTTGAGGTTCACCGTCTTGTCCTGGGCGGCGGCCGGCAAGCCGGCAGCCGCGACCAGGCCGAGGGCCAAGGCGACGGTTGCTTTTCTCATTGGCCGTTTCCTCCTATTTGTTTGTACCGCCAACATACCGGGCCATGACAAGTGCGCCAACCGCGTTTATAGCGCGGGGCGATGGATGCCGCCCTCGCCTCCCGGCGCGTCACGCTCGAGGTCCTGATCGCCTGCCTGGACAAGGCCCAGCCGCTCGACGATGCGCTCGCCCGACACGAGGGGTTCACCGCGCTCGATCCTCGCGACCGGGCCTTCGTGCGCCTGCTGCTCGCCACCACGCTCAGGCGGCTGGGCGAGGTCGACGAGGTCCTGGGCAGCCTGATCGAGCGGCCGCTGGGAGGCGCGAATGCGCCGGCCCGTCACGTCCTGCGACTCGGCGCGGCCCAGCTCCTTTTCCTCGGCACACCCGCGCACGCCGCGGTCGATACCTCGGTCCGGCTGGTCGAAAGCCTGCGCCTGGCGCATCTCAAGGGACTGACCAACGCCGTGCTGCGCCGCGTGGCGCGCGAGGGCGTGGCGTTGCTGGGCGACCGCGATCCGGCGCGTCTCAACACGCCGCGCTGGCTGTGGGAGAGCTGGTCGGCGAGTTACGGCGAGCAAACGACCCGTGCCATCGCCGCCGCCCACCTGATCGAAGCACCGCTCGATCTCACGGCAAGGGCCGACGCCGCTTTCTGGGCCGGCCGCCTCGATGCGGAGGTGCTGCCCACGGGGACGATCCGGCGCGCGGCCGGCGGGATCGTTACCGATTTGCCGGGCTTCGCCGAAGGCGCGTGGTGGGTCCAGGACGCGGCGGCCGCCCTGCCCGCGCGGCTGCTGGGCGACATTGCAGGCAAGCGGGTCGCCGATCTTTGCGCCGCGCCGGGCGGCAAGACCTTGCAGCTTTGCGCTGCCGGGGCCAGCGTCGTGGCTGTCGACATCTCCGCCCGCCGCATCGCCCGGCTCGCCGACAATCTCGCCCGCGCCGGGTTGAAGGCCGAGCTGGTGACGGCGGACGCCGGCAAGTGGACGCCCGATGAGAGGTTCGACGCGCTGCTGATCGATGCGCCCTGCTCGGGCACCGGCACGCTGCGCCGCCATCCCGACATCGCCTGGCTCAAGGACCAGGAGGATGTCGGCCGCCTGACGCTCACC
Source organism: Enhydrobacter sp. (assembly GCF_030246845.1). Lineage (NCBI taxonomy): Bacteria > Pseudomonadati > Pseudomonadota > Alphaproteobacteria > Hyphomicrobiales > Enhydrobacter > Enhydrobacter sp. The sequence continues at coordinate 4,295,851 of NZ_CP126889.1, read as the reverse complement.
CAGGATCGCCTGCTGCTGCATGCGCCCGAGCTGGTGAAGCCCGGCGGCACGCTCGTCTACGCCGTATGCTCCCTGCAGGAGGACGAGGGGCCGGCACGGATCGACGCCCTGCTCGGGCGCTCGCCGCGGCTGAAACGCGTGCAGATCCGGCCGGAGGAGCTGCCGGGCCTCGCCGAGGCGATCACCCCGGCCGGCGACGTGCGCACCCTGCCCTCGATGTGGCCCGAGCGCGGCGGCCTCGACGGGTTCTATGTCGCGCGATTCGTCAGGATTTCGGCGTGAGCTTCGCGCGGTAGCGCACGCGCTCGCGGTAGCCGATATAAAGGCCGGAGGCGATGATCACGGCCGCCCCCATCCAGGTCCATATGTCCGGGCTTTCGTCGAACACGAGAAAGCCAAGCACCGCCGCGCCGATGAGCTGGGTGTAGTTGAAGGGCGAGACCACTGCCGCCGGCGCCTGGCTGTAGGCTATGGTCAGAAAGTAGTGGCCGGTGCCTGCCATCACGCCCATGCCGACGAACAGGACGACGTGCCAAAGCGAGGCCGGCATCACCCATTCGAACGGCATGAACGGGCTCGCCGCGACGGTGCCGACGATGGTGGCGACGGTCGCCGATGCATCGGGCCGCTCGGTCTGCCCGTAACGCCGCGAGAAGAGCTGGTAGAAGGCGCTGCAGACAGTGCTCGCGACCACCCAGAGAATATGCCAGTCGAAATCGGTGTGCCCTGGCCGGACGATGATGAGCGCACCGAGGAAACCCACGCCGACCGCCGCCCAGCGCCTCGGGCCGACCGGCTCGCCGAGCAGGCGCGTGGACAGCGCCGTCACGATCAGCGGGCTCGACAGCGAGATCGAGGCGGCCGTCGCCAGCGGCAGATAGACCACGCCGTGGAAATAGAAATACGACGAGAAGAAGAGCAGCAGCCCGCGCACCACCTGGGTATCGAGCCGGCGGATGGTGAACAGATCCTTGCCGTTGCGTGGCAGGAACATTGCCAGCATAAAGACGAAAGCGAAAATATAACGCGCCCAGATCACCTCGATCACCGGATAGCCGGAGGTCGAGAGCGTCTTCGACATCGCGTTCAGGATGGCGAAGCACGTCATCGCCACGACCGTGGAGACGATGGCGCGCAGGATGCGATCCGCCGGAGGCGGCGCCGGAACAGTCATTGCGCCTAAACTAACGCTCGCGGCCGCCGAGACAAGCCGACGCGATACGCATGCCGAACCGTGGCGATATCGACGTCCCTATTCCGCGGCGCGGGCGAGAGCGGGCTGCGGCTTGAAGGGAAGGATGGTCGTCGCCCGCACGGCCGGCAGAGGCAACGGCGGCGGCTCGACGCCCAGCGTCCGTGCCGCGTTCCAGGCCCAGCGTGGATCGAGCAGGAAGGCGCGGGCATGGGCGGTGCAGTCGGCCTCGCCAGAGGCCACGATATGCTCGGCCTGCTCCGGCTCGGTGATGACGCCGACCGCCCAGGTCTTGATGCCGGCTTCCTTGCGGATGCGCGCCGCGAAGGGCACGTGATAGCCCGGCGCAACGGCGATCTTCTGCGCCGGCGCGTTGCCGCCCGAGCTCACGTCGACGAAGTCGCAGCCGAGGGCCTTGAGCTGCCTCGCCGTCTCGATCGTGTCTTCGATAGTGAGCCCGCCATCGACCCAGTCCGTCGCCGAGAGCCGGATGCCGAGCGCCTTGTCGGCCGGTACGAGCTGCCGGCAGGCCTCGAAGACTTCCAACGGAAAGCGCCGGCGCTTCTCCATGCTGCCGCCATAGGCGTCCGTTCGATGGTTGCTGAGCGGCGACAGGAACTGGTGCAGGCAGTAGCCGTGGGCGCCGTGCAGCTCGATCAGGTCGAAGCCCAGCCGCAGGCTGCGCTTCGCCGCCGCGACGAAGGCCTCCTTCACGCGTTTCAGGCCGACCTCGTCGAGAGCAACCGGCGTGTGCCAGCCCCTGTCATAGGGGACCGCGGACGCAGAGACGGTCGTCCAGGGCAGATCCGGCGCGTCGGCACCGGTGAGCGGCCCTCCGCCTTTCCACGGACGCTGCGCCGACGCCTTGCGGCCTGCGTGGGCGAGCTGGATGCCGAGTTTCACATTGGGCATCCATCCTCGGATCCATTCGACGATCGGCCGCAGCGCCGCCTCGTTCTCGTCGCTGTAGAGACCGAGGCAGCCCCGGGTGATGCGGCCCTCCCGCTCGACATGCGTGGCCTCGAAGCAAAGGAGGCCGGCGCCCGACATCGACATCATGCCGTAGTGGACCTGATGCCAGCCCTGGGCGCTGCCGTCGACCGCCGAGTACTGGCACATCGGCGAGACGACGATGCGGTTGGGCAGCGTGACGCCGCCAAGGTCGATCGGCGTGAAAAGCTTGGCGGTCATCGACGCTCCCGACTTTTGATCCATCAGCCCGCGATCGACGGGCCGGCTTCGTGGCCCAGCCATTCCTCGATCAGCCGGCGGGCGATCGAGTCGCGCCGCGGCATGAAGAACGAGCCGTCCTTCGGCAGGTTCTCGGGCCGGAGTTCCTCGCGGCTCATCCAGCGCGCGCTGGCGAGCTCGTCCTGGTTGACCTCGATCTCGAGCGATTCGGCCTCGGCATGAAAGCCGATCATGACCGAGGCCGGGAACGGCCAGGGCTGAGAGGAGCGGTAGGTGACGTTGCGCACGCGCACCCTCACCTCTTCATAGACCTCGCGCGCGACGGCGTCCTCGAAGCTCTCGCCCGGCTCGACGAAGCCTGCGAGCGTGGAATGCATGCCGCGCGGGAACTGCTTGCCGCGCCCCAGCAGGCACTTGTCGCCGCGGTGCACCAGCATGATGACGGCGGGGTCGGTGCGCGGGAAATGCTCGGTCTTGCAGCTTTCGTTGGTGCAGACACGGACATGGCCGGCGCGCATCACCCTGGTCGGCGAGCCGCAGACGCCGCAGAAGCGATGGCGGCGGTGCCAGTAGGTCATGCCGCGGGCATAGGCCAGGATCGACCCCTCGCGCGCGAACAGGAGCGCGCCCACCTGCCGCAGGTCGACGAACTCGCCCAGCTCGGCGAGCGGCGTTTCCTTGCCGGTGACATCGACAGCGAAATAGGGTGTGCCCTCGACGTAGCCGAGAAAGATATGATGCTCGGCCGTGCTCGCCACGGCACGCGCCATCATGCCCTGCAGGAAGACGGCTTCCGGATTGCCAGCCGCCTTGCTGATCAGGTTCCGCTCGGTGTCGATCGGCACGAACCGCGCCACGCCCGAGGAAGCCAGCTCGATGATCCTCTCCTCGTTCTCGCGCTCGTGACTGGCGCGGTCGATTTCCGCGCTGGAATAAGGGTTTCGCGGTCTTTCCATGCGGCGCGGACCGTGCCACAGCAGCGTCCCGGCTGCAATCTCTCCTGCCTCTCCAGCACAAACAGCTGCGCGCAGGGAGGAGGCTATGGAGCCAAAGCCCTCTCCAGGACCTCGGCGACGTGCAGCGCATGCCGACGCGTGCCGTCGGCGATCTGGTGGCGGCAGGAGGTGCCGTCGGCGACGATGAGGGTGTCGGCAGCAGCGGCCCGGACGGCGGGCAGCAGGGAGAGCTCGGCCATGGCGATCGAGGTGTCGTAATGCTCGGCCTCGTAGCCGAAGCTGCCGGCCATGCCGCAGCAGCTCGACTCGATCGGCTTCACGGCGAGCTCGGGTATCAGCGCCAACACTTCCTGCACCGCACTCATCGCGCCGAAAGCCTTCTGGTGGCAATGGCCGTGCAGCAGGGCCGTCTTCTCGGGAAGTGCCTTCAGTGCAAGCGAGAGGCGACCGGCCGTCTTCTCGTGCGCCAGGAATTCCTCGAACAGGAAAGCGTTCGTTGCCGTCGCATTGGCCTGGTCGCCAAGCCCCAGTCCCAGGAACTCGTCGCGCATGGTGAAGAGGCAAGACGGCTCCAGCCCGACCACCGGTACGCCGCGCGCCACGAACGGGGACAGAGCCTCGAGAAGCCGCCGGGCTTCGTCGCGCGCCCTGTCGACCTGGCCGGTGGCGAGATAGGTGCGCCCGCAACAGAGCGCGCGGGAACCGAGCTCCGGCCAGGCGACCGCGACACGGTGCCCCGCCGCCTCCAGCACGCGCCGCGCCGCATGCAGGATCGCGGGCTCGAAATAGTTGGAGAAGGTATCGGCGAAGATCACGACCGTCGCGTCGACCGCATCGACATCGGTCGTCGCAAGGAACGTGTCGCGCCGCCATCTCGGCAGCGACCGCTGCCTCGCGAAGCCGAGCCAGGGTCCTGCAATTGCCGCGAGATTGAAGAGCGCCGGCAGGCGCCGCGCCCACGGCGCCATTGCCGGCAGATCGCCGATCAGCTTGTCGCGCAGGGAAAGCCCCTTGCTCGCCCGCCGCGCCGACTTCACCTCGATCTTCATGCGCGCCATGTCGACACCGGTCGGGCAGTCGCGCTTGCAGCCCTTGCAGCTCACGCAGAGATCGAGCGCCGCAGCCACGGCATCCGAGGTCAGCGCGTCGGGTCCGAGCTGCCCCGACAGCGCGAGCCGGAGTGTATTGGCGCGGCCGCGGGTCAGGTGAATCTCGTCGCGCGTCACCCGGAACGAGGGGCACATCGTGCCCGCGTCGAACTTCCGGCAGTGGCCGTTGTTGTTGCACATCTCGACGGCCTTGGCGAAGCCGCCGCTCGCATCGCCACCGCTGCCGGGGTTGGTCAGCGCCTCGGTGCGCGGGTCGTTCTGGACGTTCCAGGCCGACCAGTCGAGTGCAGGCCTGTAATCGATGTTCCGATAGTCCGGCTTGAAGCGGAACAGCGCGCGGTCGTCCATGCGCGGCGGCCGCACGATCTTGCCCGGGTTCAGGCGGTTCTCGGGATCGAACAGCGCCTTGATCGACTCGAAGGCCTTGGTGAGCCGGGGACCGAACTGCCACGCCACCCACTCCGAGCGCACCAGCCCGTCGCCGTGCTCGCCCGAATAGGCGCCTTTGTACTCGCGTACGAGGGCCGACGCCTCCTCGGCGATGGCGCGCATCTTCTCGGCACCGTCGCGGCGCATGTCGAGGATCGGCCGCACGTGCAACGTACCGACGCTGGCATGCGCGTACCAGGTGCCGCGCGTGCCGTGCTTTTCGAACACCTCGGTGAGGCGTTGCGTGTAGTCGGCCAGATGCTCGAGCGGCACGGCGCAGTCCTCGATGAAGGAGACCGGCTTCCCGTCGCCCTTCATCGACATCATGATGTTGAGGCCGGCCTTGCGCACTTCCCACAGTGCCGACTGCGGGCCAGGCTCGGGCATCTCGATGACGCTGCCCGGCAGGCCGAGATCGGCCATCAGCTCGACCAGGCGTCCGAGGTCGCGCAGTTGCGCCTCCCGCTCCTCCCCCGCGAACTCGACCAGCAGGATCGCTTCCGGCTGGCCGATCAGCGCCGCCTCGATCACGGGCCGGAACGCCGGATTGGCGCGGGCCAGCTCGATCATCGTGCGGTCGACCAGCTCGACGGCCGTGGGCTTGAGCGTCACGATGTGCTGGGCGCTCTCCATGGCCTTGTAGAAACTCGGGAAGTTCACGACGCCCAGCGTCTTGTGCTTCGGCAGCGGCGAGAGTCTCAGCGTCAGCCGTTCCGTGACCGCCAGCGTGCCCTCGCTGCCCACCAGGAGATGTGCGAGGTTCACGGAGTTGTCGGTCGTGTAGGGTCGCTCCGACTGCGGGAAGAAGATGTCGAGGTTGTAGCCGCCGACGCGCCGCAGCACTTTGGGATACTGGCGCGCGATCTCGTCCTGCTCGGCGAAGGCCAGTGCCGCCACCTTGTCGGCGATGGCGCGCACGGTGGGATGCATGTCCTCCGGCCGCCGTGAATCGAACCGCGCGCGCGTGCCGTCGGCCAGGATCGCATCGATTGCCGCGACGTTGTGCACCATGTTGCCGTAGCGAATCGAGCGGCTGCCGCAGGAATTGTTGCCGGCCATGCCGCCCAGGGTGCATTGGGCGGCGGTCGAAACGTCGACCGGATACCAGAGGCCGTGCGGCCTGAGCCAGGCGTTGAGCTGATCGAGCACGACGCCCGGCTGCACGACCACCTCGGCCCGCTCCTTGTCGAAGCCCACGACGTTGCGCATGTACTTCGAGAAGTCGACGACCAGCGCCTCGCCCACCGTCTGGCCGCACTGCGACGTGCCGGCGCCGCGTGGCAGGATCGCCGCTTTGGCATCCCGCGCCACATCGAGCGCCAGGGCGAGGTCGGTCTCGTCATGCGGCACGATGATGCCAATGGGCTCGATCTGATAGATCGAGGCGTCGGTCGAGTAGCGGCCGCGCGACGCGCGGTCGAACAGGACATCGCCCTTGACCGTGCGGCGCAGGGCTTGCTCGAGCGAGGTCATGCGGCGTCCATCGTTTCCAGCACCACCTGCAGCTTGGCCTTGAGATGCCGCACCAGGATACCGCGCAGCCGTGCGCCGTCGCGCGCCGCCAGCGCGTCGATCATATGGCGATGCTCGGCGACCGCCTGATCCCATTTGCCCCGCACGAGGTTGGAGCGGAAGCGCAGCGCGTGCAGGCGAATGTTCAAGGTGCGGAAGGTCTGGGTCAGGATCGGATTGCCGGCGATGGCGTTGATCCGGTCGTGGATGGCGCGGTTGATGCGGTAGTAGGTCGGCAGGTCGTGGCCGGCATGCGCCCTCTCCATCTCGGCTTGCAATGTCCGCAGCTCGACGAGGTCGCTGTCGGAGACGCGGTTCGCCGCGAGCTCCCCCGACAGCCCTTCGAGCGAAGCCATCACCTCGAAAGCGTGGCGCACATCCTCGGGCGACAGCGCCACGACCTGGGCGCCGCGATTGGGCAGTTGCACCAGGAGCCCGTCCGCCGCCAGCATGCGGAAGGCCTCGCGCAGCGGTGTACGCGAGACGCCCAGCCGTTGGCTCAGCTCACGTTCGTTGAGGCGCGCGCCAGGCGCCAGCTCGCCTTCGATGATGAGGGCGCGCAGCCGCTCCGCCGCCGCTTCAGGCAGGGTCAGCCGCGCGATCTGAAAGTTCGATCCGTCCATGGCTGGACTCAGTTTGGCATGTTGTATACAAAATGCAATCAGCACGTTGACGGAGGATCGACAGATGCGCCTGAACTCCCATCCCAGCGGACGGCATTTCCTGCAGATTCCGGGGCCGACCAACGTGCCAGACCGGATCCTGCGTGCGATGGATCATCCAACGATCGATCACCGCGGACCGGAGTTCAACGCGCTGGCCAAGAAAGTGTTGAGTGGAGCTCGACATATTTTCCAGACAAAACAGCCAGTTATAATATTTCCCTCATCTGGGACAGGAGCTTGGGAAGCGGCCCTCGTGAATACCCTCTCGCCCGGCGATGCGGTGCTGATGTGGGAGACCGGGCACTTCGCCTCCTTGTGGAAGAAGATGGCCGACAGGCTCGGGCTCAAGCCGGAATTCATGGGCGGCGATTGGCGCAAGCCAGCCGACCCGGTCGCCATCGGAGAGCGCCTGAAGGCCGATACGGGCCACACCATCAAGGCGGTCTGCATCGTCCACAACGAAACCTCGACCGGCGTGGTGAGCGATGTCAGCGCCGTCCGGCGGGCTATCGATCAGGCGAGACACCCTACCCTGCTGCTGGTCGACACGATCTCGTCCCTGGGCTCGATCGACTATCGCCACGATGCCTGGGGCGTCGATGTCACGGTCGCCGGCTCGCAGAAGGGCCTGATGCTGCCGCCCGGGCTCTCCTTCAACGCCGTCAGCGACAAGGCGATCGCCGCCTCCAAAGCGTCGAAGATGACCAAATCGTTCTGGGCCTGGGAAGAGATGCTGGCTGCCAATGCCAACGGTTGGTTCCCCTACACGCCCGCCACCAACCTTCTCTACGGCCTGAGCGAAGCCTGCGACATGCTGCTGGAGGAAGGGCTCGACGCAGTGTTCGCACGCCATGCCCGCCATGCCGAAGCGACGCGCACGGCGGTGAATGCGTGGAACCTCGAGATCCTGTGCGACGACCCCAGGGCCTATTCCGGCTCCCTGACGGCGATCCTGATGCCCGACGGCCATGATGCCGACGCGTTCCGCCGGGTGGCGCTGGAGAACTTCAACCTGTCGCTCGGCCAAGGCCTCACCAAGGTTGCCGGCAAGGTCTTTCGCATCGGCCATCTCGGCGACTTCAACGACCTGATGCTGATGGCCACGCTCTCCGGTGTCGAGATGGCGCTGGGTCTCGCCAAGGTGCCGCACAAGCCCGGCGGCGTTCAGGCCGCCCTCACCTATTTGCGCGACACTGCACCCGGCGCAAGGAACGGCTGACGAAACACGCGTAGCGCCGCAACAGGCGATAGGCTACGGTGCACAGCCAATGAAGCGCCGCGGGCATCGGTCCGCAGAAGATCGGGAGGATTGATCGTTTGACGGCAACGAATGCTGCCGCCTTGCCTGCGACCGGAAGCCTCGAACGTCCGACCCGCCGGCTGGCTGCGCCGCTCTGGGTCGGCGCGCTGCTGATCGTTCTGACGTTCCTGGTGATCTATCCGCTGGCGATGCTGGTGTTCGGCGCGCTGAGCGATTCGAATCCCGTGGTCGACGGCTTCGGTGCGTTCCATCCCTCGATCGCCCGCTTCCTGGAGGTGCTGGGCAACGAGAACGTCCATCTCGCCTTCTTCAACGCGCTGGTCGCGTGCGGCGGCGGCACGGCGCTCGCGGTGCTGATCGGACTCTTCTTTTCCTGGATCGTCGTGCGCACCGACACGCCGGGAAGACGGTTCATCGCCGGCGCCAGCATGGTCCCGCTGTTCGTTCCGCCGCTGGTGGCGGGCGTCGCCTGGAGCATCCTCGGCTCGCCCAAGACCGGCCTGCTGAACATCGTGCTGAAGTGGATCGGAGTCGATTTCCGCTTCGACTTCTATTCGATGTCGGGGCTGATCCTGGTCTTCGGCATCTACTACGCCCCCTACGTCTACATGTTCACCTCGTCGGCGCTGCGCAACATGGATCCGAGCCTCGAGGAGGCTTCCGAGGTGGCGGGCGCCTCGGCCTTCACGACGCTTTTCACCGTCACCTTTCCGCTGATCGCGCCGGCGATCCTGGCCGGCACGCTGCTCTCCTTCGTGGTGATGCTTGGCATCTACGGCGTGCCTGCGGCGCTCGGCGCGCCGGCCAATATCAACGTGCTCACCACCTACATCTTCAAGCTCACCGCCTGGAGCCCGCCGCTCTACAACACCGCCGCGGCGGTCGCGATCCTCCTGATGGTCGTCACCGCCATCATGGTCTGGGCGCAGCAGAAGGTGCTGAGCGGCAAGAGCTTCGCCACCGTCGCCGGCAAGGCCTTCCGGCCACGCAGCCTCGGCCTCGGACCCTGGCGCTGGTTCACCTTCGGCCTCGCCCTCGTCTATCTGTTCGTCGTGGTGGTGCTGCCGACGATCGCGCTGGTGATCGCCGCCTTCCGCAAGTTCTTGTTCTTCAAGAACTTCGACGCGCTGTTCGACGCCAAGGCCTACAGCCTCGCGCACTTCAACGCGGTGTTCGACAATCCGCTCACCATGCTGTCGATCTGGAACACGCTGAAGGTCGGCGTGATCACGGCGCTGGTCGGCGGCGCGCTGGCCTTCGCCATCGGCTACACGGTGAACCGCACCCACGTGCCGGGGCGGAAGCTGATCGACCTCCTGGCTACCGTGCCCGTGGCCATCCCCGGCCTGGTCGTGGGCGTCGCCTATCTCTGGGCCTGGATCGGTCTCCCCGGCGGGCTTTACGGCACGATCTGGATCCTGGCGCTCGCCTTCGTCGCCCGCTTCATGCCGGATACGGTGAAGGCACTCTCCACCTCGTTCCTGCAGATCCACAAGGAGCTCGAGGAGGCGGCCTGGATCTGCGGCCGCGGGCTTCTGGGAACGATCGGCACCATCGTGCTGCCGCTGGCGCGACCGGGCGTCGTCGCCTCGATGACGCTCCTGTTCGTGCTGGCGATCCGCGAGCTCGGCTCGTCGCTCTTTCTCTACACCAGCGACACGACCGTGATGGCCGTGCTGCTGCTCGACTACTACGAAGGCGGCAATACCGGCAAGACGGCCGCCTTCAGCCTGGTGCAGACCGTGATTCTCGCGGTGCTGCTCGGGCTCACCAACTGGCTTTCACGCGGCTCGGCGCAAGGCAGCGCGCGCGTCGGCTGAACGGACGACAACAGGAGGAAGTATCGTCATGAAGCGTAGAACGATGATCACCGGCGCGGCCGGTCTAGCCGCGACGAGCTTCGCCGGCCTGCCGGCATGGGCCGACGACACGTTCGGATCCAAGGAGCTGATCGACGCGGCCGAGAAGGAGGGCGGCCTCACCTACTACACGGCGAACTTCGCCGAGACGGAGCAGGAGGTCATCAAGGCCTTCAACAAGCGCTTCCCCAAGATCAAGGTGGCGATGGTGCGTGCGCCGGGCGGCCAGCTCATCACGCGCATCAAGACCGAGGCGGCCGCCGGCAAGCTCGCGGCCGACGTCATCAACCATTCCGATCGCGGCCTGATGCTGGAGCTCGCCGATCTTTTCCAGGACTACACGCCGCCCAACGCCGCGGACTACCGTCCGGACGCGCTCGTCTCGCCGAAGCTGTGGCCGGGCGTCACGCTCGGCTGGGCGATCGCTTACAACACGCAGCTCGTGAAGACCGCGCCGAAGACCTGGATGGATCTCCTGAAGCCCGAATACAAGGACAAGCAGATCGGCCAGGTCGTCGGCCCGTCGGGCGGCACCACCTGGACCCGCATCATGTTCGAGCGCCAGGTGCTGGGCGAGGACTACTGGAAAAAGCAGGCCGCGCTCGGCATCGCCCTCTACCCGTCGGGAGCGCCGACCTCCGATGCGCTGGTGCGCGGCGAGGTTTCGATCGCGCCGCTGCTCTACAACATCATCTACACCAAGATCGTCGAAGGCGCGCCCGCCGAGACGGTGTTCGCGCCCGAAGGCGTGCCGATCATCCCCTACGCCGACGGCATTCCCAAGACTTCCAAGAGCCCGAACGCCGCCAAGCTGTTCATGAACTGGCGACTGTCGCGGGAGGGCCAGACCTTCCAGATCGAGAAACTCGGCAACATTACCTCCATGAAAGAGCCGCCGGCCTTCCCGAAGGGTTGGGATCCCAAGACGGTCAAGGTCTGGGTGCCGAAGTTCGACGAGTTCGAGAAGCTGCGCGCGGCGTGGCTGGAGGACTGGAACAAGACCTACGGATATCGCCAGTGAGCGCCGCCCTCAGCATCGAGGATCTCAGCAAGCGCTTCGGCGTGGGCCGGCCGGCCGTCGACGGCGTCAGCTTCGACGTGCCGGCGGGCGAGATCGTCGTGCTGCTGGGTCCCTCCGGCTGCGGCAAGACCACGACCCTGCGCTGCGTCGCCGGGCTCGAGCATCCCACGGGCGGCCGCATCTCGATCGGCAATCGCGTCGTCTCCGAGCCGGAGCGCGGGCTGCTCGTCAGCCCGCGCGAGCGCGACATCGGCATGGTGTTCCAGTCCTATGCGGTCTGGCCCCACATGACCGTGCGCCAGAACGTGGCCTATCCGCTGAAACACCGCCGCAAGAACGGCGGCGGCGACATCAACGCCAAGGTGAACGACACGCTCGAACTGGTCGGCCTCGCCGACTATGCCGACCGGCCGGTCGTCTCGCTGTCCGGCGGCCAGATGCAGCGCGTCGCGCTCGCCCGCAGCCTGGTCTACCGGCCGCAACTGCTGCTGCTCGACGAGCCGCTTTCCAATCTCGACGCCAAGCTGCGCCTGCGCCTGCGCGACGAGCTGCGGCGCATCCTGAAGCAGACCGGCATGACCGGGCTCTACGTCACCCACGACCAGGCCGAGGCCGTCGTGCTGGGCGACCGCATCGGCGTGATGCGCGACGGCCATCTGCTGCAGATGGCGCCACCCGGCGAGATCTACAACCGGCCGGCCGACGCCTTCGTCGCCAACTTCACCGGCGCCTCGAACGTGCTGCGGGGACAGGTGCTGGCGCGCAGCGGCGAGACGGCGACCATCGATCTCGGCCCGGCTGGCCGCATCGAGGCCTGGACGCCACAGCCGCTATCGGCGGGCGACAAGGCGCGCATCGCGCTCCGGGCGGAGAACATCCGCCTCGGCGAGCGCGCCGAGCGCAACGTCTTCTCGGCCCGCGTGCTCGAACGCCGCTACCAGGGCACGCAGACCGTCTATGACCTGGAGGTCGGCGGCCAGCGGCTCGAAGCCCTGGAGCTCGGCACGGCGGCACGGCACGACTCCAACGCCGAGATCCCGCTCACCCTGCCGCCCGAGATGTGCTGGGCCTATCGCGACGAAGGCCAGGGCCTGGATTAGACGCCCGTCGGTTTGTGATACGCTCCGCGAGAATCGCAGGGAGCGACAGACGAATTGCGAAAAGTTCGCCTGGGCATCCTGGGCGCCGGTGCAATGGGTGCAACGCATGCGGCGGCCTATACCACCATGACCGATGTCGAGGTCGTCGGCATTTTTTCACGCGATGTCGAGAAAGCCCGGGAAGTCGCCGCCCTCGGCAATGTCAGGGCCGTCACCGGCGCTCGGGCGCTGATCGAGGACGGCGAGGTCGACGCCATCGACATCTGCCTGCCGTCGGCACTCCATCCGCAGTTCGCGATCGCCGCACTCGATCATGGCAAGCATGTCTTCTGCGAGACGCCGATGGCCCTCACGATGGACCAGGCCGAAGCCATGAGGGATGCGGCGCGCAGGTCCGGCCGCCTGCTCCAGGTCGGGCCGCTCATGCGGTCGATCGGTGCCTACCGGCATCTCGGGACGGCCGTGGAGACGGGCACGCATGGGCGGCTGCTCAGCCTGTCGACCTGGCGATTGGGCTCCTACCTCAGGCCTGCCGCGCCCGATCACAAGAACCACTAGGGCGATCCGACGACAGAGTTGATGACCTTCGACTTCGACGTCTCGAACTGGCTGATGGGCCGGCCGGCCCGGCTCGCAGCCGCCGGCGGCGGCGAGATCGTCGCGCTTCTGAGCTACAGTGACGGACGGAGCGCCACGATCGCCGCCAGCGGGCTGATGCCGATCGGCGCGCCGTTCCGGGTCGGCTTTCGCGCGCTGTTCGAGGAGGCGGCGCTCGAGCTTGAAACCGTGTTCGCTGAAGGCCCGCCACGCAACACCTTCACGATTGCCGAGGGCGGAAGCGCCCCTCGACCGATCGTGCTACCGGCGGTCAATCCCTACGAAGCCGAGTTGCGGCGTTTCGTCGATTGCATTCGCGCCAAGGCCGATCCGGCGCTGCTCGGTGCCGAGCACGCGCTTGCCGCGCTCGGCCTGTCGCTGGCCACGCAGCGCGCCCTGGCGACCGGCGAGGCGGTCAGCTTCATCGGCTAAGCTCTCCGCAGAAACGAAGCGTCGGCGGTGGCGCGGCAGCAGCGCACGCGCTTGACCGGGGCTGCATGCCCTCTCCATAAGGAGCCGCAGCAATAGGGGACCGCCGATGAGCTTCACCTCGAAGGTATTCGAGACCCGCACCGTCAGGATGGCCGACCGCGAGGAAACCATCGTGGCCGGCGGCCGCCACCTGTTCCCGCTTCTGCCCAAGGCCTTCGAGGGCATCCGCCAGATCGGCGTCATTGGCTGGTCCTCGCAAGGCCCGGCGCAGGCGCAGAACCTGCGCGAGTCTCTCGAAGGCTCCGGCATCCGGGTGAAGGTTGGCCTGCGCGAGGGGTCGTCGTCGATGAGGCAAGCCGCCGCCGTCGGCTTCACCAAGGAGAGCGGTACGCTGGGCGAGATGTACGATGTGATCCGCCAGAGCGATATGTCGCTGCTGCTGATCTCCGACGCCGCCTTCGCCGAGAACTACAAGAAGATCTTTGCCGCCTTCCGCCCGGGCACGACGCTCGGCCTCAGCCATGGCTTTCTTCTCTCCCACCTGCAGGCGCAGGGCGAGGACTTCCCCAAGGGCATCAACGTGATCGCCGTCTGCCCCAAAGGCATGGGCCCGTCGGTGCGGCGGCTCTACGAACAGGGCCGCGAGGTCAACGGCGCCGGCATCAATGCAAGCTTCGCCGTGCAGCAGGACGTCAACGGCAAGGCCACCGACTACGCCCTCGCCTGGTCGGTCGCGCTGGGCTCGCCCTACACCTTCGAGACGACACTCGAATCGGAGTACAAGTCCGACATCTTCGGCGAGCGCGGCATCCTGCTCGGCGCCGTGCATGGCATCGCCGAGAGCCTCTATGCGCGCTATGTCGGCCAGGGCATGGCAAAGGACGATGCTTACCTGAACACTTCGGAGTCGATCACCGGGCCGATCAGCAAGACCATATCGCGCTCTGGCCTCAAGGCCGTCTACGAGCAGCTCGACGACCAGGAGAAGGCGGCCTTCCGCCGGGCCTTCAACGCCGCCTACCATCCCTGCCGCGAGATCCTGGAGGAGATCTACGACGACGTTGCCTCGGGCAATGAAGTGCGGAGCGTCATCCAGGCCACCCGCCGCCACGGCACCTACCCGATGGGCAGGATCGACGGCACCGACATGTGGGTGGTCGGCGAGAAGGTGCGCGCCAACCGCGAACGCAACTATGCGCCGATCAATCCGGATACGGCCGGCGTCTATCTCGCCTGCATGATGGCCCAAGTCGACCTCCTGAAGGACCGCGGCCATCCCTATTCGGAGATCGCCAACGAATCGATCATCGAGGCCGTCGATTCGCTCAATCCCTACATGGACTACAAGGGCGTCTCCTACATGGTCGACAACTGCTCGACCACCGCGCGGCTGGGCGCGCGCAAGTGGGCATCCCGGTTCGACTATATTCTCAAGCAGCAAGCCTTCACCGCGATCGACGAGAACGGGGCGACCGACGGCACCCCGTTCGACAAGTTCATGGCCAGCAACATCCACGAGGTGCTGAAGGTCTGTGCCGAGCTGCGCCCCTCGGTGGACATCTCCGTGGTGCCGCAGCGGAGCTCCTGAAACGACCCGGATCCGCCGGGCAATCGGCTACCTGCGGAGGAACGAAGCCTCGGCGAGATCGAACAGCTCCGTGCCCCGGGCGACGAGATCGTAGGGCTGGCGATAGAGCAGCCAGACCGCCGTGAGCTGGCACAGGCCACCCAGCAGCAGCGACATGGCGAGATAGGGATCGAGGTCCCTGCGGTACTCGCCGGCGGCGACGGCACGGCGGATCAGCTCGACATAGTGCAGGCCGTAGCGGTCCACGGCCTTGCGGATCCGGCCCTGCCCGACCATGACGCTGGGCCAGATCTCGAGGAAGAAGACGCGGCCCCAGTCCGGATTGTCGCGGATGTATTCGAGGTTCGTGAGATAAGTGACGCGAAGCCGGCGGCGGCCGCCGGCGCCGCTGCCCGCAACGCCCGCCGTGAGCCGCTCGTAGAGCGCGAGATAGCTGGCCTCGGGCACGGCCGCCACGAGGTCCTGCTTGTCCTTGAAATAGTCGTAGAGGCTCGGCAGCGGCACGCGGGCGAGCCTGGCCACGTCGGTGAGCGATGTCCGGGCAATGCCGCGGCGGCCGAACAGCCGAGTCGCCGCCGACACGATCCGCTCGCGCCGGTCGCGGCTGCGCTGCTGGGCGAGCTTCAGCCGGGACGGGCTCACGATCAGCGCGCCGCGTTGCGCCGGTCAGCCGCGCGGAAGAGGTCGCGGGCCACGATGCGGCGCATCATCTCGGAGCTGCCGTCGAGGATCCTCACCACGCGCGTCTCGCGCCAGATGCGCTCGACCGGCAGCTCCCTGGAATAGCCCGCGCCGCCGAAGATCTGCAGCGCCGCATCGGCCACGCGCTGAACCATGTCGGCCCCGATCAGCTTGGAGGTCGCCGCCGCCCGCGTGCGCTCGCCTGGTCCGTTCTGGTCGTAGCGCCAGGCCGCCTCATAGGCCACCAGCCGCGCCGCATGCAGCGCCGCCGCCATGTCGGCCAGCATCCATTCGATGCCCTGATGCTCGCGCAGACGGCGACCGAAGGTCTCGCGGGCCGAGGCGCGCTCGACGGCGAGATCGAGCAGCCGCTGCGCGGCGCCCACGCAATAGGCTCCCCAATGGGTACGGCCGGCGTCGAGACAGCGCATGGCGAGGGCGAAACCCGTCCCTTCCTCGCCCAGCCGATTGCCCGCCGGGACGCGGCAGCCGTCGAGGATCAGTTCGGCATGGGCCGAGCCGCGGCCGGCCGCCATCTCGATCGTGCGGCCGATCTGCAGGCCGGGCGTGCCCGCCTCGACCAGGAAAGCGGCGATGCCCTTGGCGCCCAATGCCGGATCGCCCGTGGCGAACACGGTAAAGAGGCCCGCCACCGGTGCGTTGGTGATGTAGGTCTTGGCGCCTTCCAGCACGTAGTCACCGGTCGCGTCTCGGCGCGCCGTCGTTCTGATGGCCGCAGCATCGGAGCCCGCCTCCTGCTCGGTCAGCGCGAAGGCCGCGATGGTGCGGCCGGAGGCCAGCTCGGGCAGCCAGCGCCGTTTCAACGCCTCGCTGCCGGCAAGCTCGACCGGCTTGGAGCCGATATGCACGTTGACGCCACTCAGGAAGTAGAAGGCGACATGCGCCTTGGCGAGCTCCTCGATGGCAAGACAGCTTCCCAGCATGGAGAGGCCGAGCCCGCCATATTCCCTCGGCGTGTTGGTGCCGAACAGCCCCAGGCGCCGCAGTCCCTCCAGCGCCCGTTCGGGAACTCGGCCGGTGGCCTCGACCTCGGCATCGAGCGGCTGCAGCTCTTCCTGCACGAACTGCCGCACGCGCTCCTGGAAGCGCACGAGGTCGGCCGGCAGCGCAAAATCCATGAGAGGATCCTCAATAAGTCGAATGTTCTTCGAAAATCGTTGTACGCTACGTTCGCCGAGTCAAGCGGCGGCGTCTCGGATGGATTGCCGGCCTGTCGGAGTTGAGCCGCGCGACCTAACGCGCCGGCGCGGGTCGGGGAAGGCTGACCACGAACTCGACACCGGGGTTGCGGTCGCGGATCTGCAGGGTGCCCTTCAACTGCTGCACGAAGGACGTAACAATGCGCATGCCGAGCCCCTTTGGCCTGGCAAGGTCGAAACCCGGGGGCAGCCCGTCGCCCCGGTCGCGCACGGAGATGGTGAGCGCGCTATCGCCGTTCTCGGTTAGGGAGACCCAGATCTCGCCGCCCGTCCGTCCCTTGTAGGCGTACTTCGCCGCGTTGGTGATCAGCTCGTTCACGATCATGGCGACCGATATCGCCCGGTCGGCCGGAATCTCGATGCCGTGGCACGCCTCGATATGGATGACGCAATGGGCGACGCTCGCATCCAGATCCTTGCCGATGGTCTCGATGTACTTGCCGAGATCCATGCGTTCGACATTGCCGCCATGGATCAGCCGATCGTGCGCCTTCGCCACCGCCGATACCCGGTGCGCCGCTTCCTCGAGATGAGCCGTGAGGGTCGCATCGCCGACGTCGCTGGCCTGCAGATGGAGCAGGCTCGACACGATCATCAGGCTGTTCTTCACCCGGTGGCTCATCTCCTTCAGGAGCACCTGGTGACGCTCCAGCGCCGCCTCGAGACTTTGCTGGTGGCGCTCGCGCTCGATCGCCATGCCCAGGATGTTCGCGGCACCCTGCAGGAAGGCGAGATCCTGCTCGACGAACTTCTCGTCCGACCGGCTGTCGACCTCGAGCACGCCGAACGGTCGGCCGTCGCCCTGCAGGATGACGTTCATCGCCCGATGGATGCCGTGCTGGCGCAGGATCTCGGGCGTCCTGAAGCGTTCCTCGTTCTCGAGATGATTGGAGATCACCGGCTTGCCGGTGCGCAGGGCAAAGCCCGCCGGCGATTCGAGGTCGGCGCCGATCGTGGCCTGGCCGACGACGCCCTCCTGCCAGCCCACGCCAGCGCGGACCAGGAACCGGTTCTCGGCCGGCATATACTCCAGCACCTTGCTGAACTGCGCCCTCAGGCCCTCGGCCGCAAGGCGGGCAGTCTCGGTGAGCAGCTTGTCGAGGCTTGCGCCATGCAGGGCGACCACGCCCAGCTCAGCCAGTATCTCCTGCTGCTGGATACGCTGCTTCAGGGCGCGCAGCGTGACGTTCGGGTCGTCTCCTGCCGGGTTGGGCTCGACGACCGGCGAATCGCCATCATGGGAAGGACACATGGACAGGACCTAGCCGTTCCCCCCGACCGCCACAAGCGCGCTCATTGCGGGGGAAATCGCGCCGCTATTCGTCCCGATTCGGCCCCGATCTGGCCCTTGCGCCGGCCGCCCCGACTCCTGATATAACCGCCTCGAGGGGCCGGTGTGGGCGGAGCAGTCGCCAACCCGGTCAGATCCGGAAGGAAGCAGCCGTAACGAATTCGCTTCGGGTCATGCCGGTCCCTCACCCGTTGCCTTGCGCGCGCCGTCGCCGGGCCGGGCCGCCCGGGCGCGACGACCGCCCGGCCAGAAGGGCCGCGGCGCATCGAGGGTGAGCGCCATGGCGAAAGCCACCACAGTCTCCGGGGAGCAGGAGCAACTCCCCTATCGCGTCCTCGCCCGCAAATACCGTCCCGTCGATTTCACCACCCTGGTCGGCCAGGAGGCGATGGTGCGCACCCTGCGCAACGCCATCGCCTCGGGTCGCATTGCCCATGCCTTCATGCTCACCGGCGTGCGCGGCGTGGGCAAGACTACCACCGCCCGCATCATCGCCCGAGCACTCAACTGCGTCGGCGCCGACGGCAAGGGCGGCCCGACCGTCGATCCCTGCGGCGTGTGCGAGCATTGCAGAGCGATCAGCGAGGATCGTCATATTGACGTAATCGAAATGGACGCAGCGTCGCGCAGCAAGGTCGAGGAGATGCGCGAACTGCTCGATGGCGTACGCTACAGCCCGCAAATGGCGCGTTACAAGGTGTACATCATCGACGAAGTGCACATGCTGTCGGACAAGGCCTTCAATTCGCTTTTGAAGACGCTGGAGGAGCCGCCGCCGCATGTGAAGTTCCTGTTCGCCACCACCGAGATCCGCAAGGTGCCGGTGACGGTACTGTCGCGCTGCCAGCGCTTTGACTTGAAGCGCGTGCCGCAGGAAGTGCTGGTCGCGCACTTCGCCAAGATCGCCGAGGCCGAGAAGGTCGAGATCTCGCCCGAGGCGCTGGCGCTGCTGGCGCGCGCCGCCGACGGCTCGGTGCGCGACGGGCTCTCCATGCTCGACCAGGCGATCGCCCATGGCGGCGGCGTGGTCGACGCCAACCAGGTGCGCGACATGCTGGGCCTCGCCGACCGCAACGGCGTGCTCGACCTCTTCGAGAAGACCATGCGCGGCGATGCGGCTGCCGTGGTTGCGGCACTGGGCGAGATGCACGATTCGGGCGCCGATCCCGTGGTGATCCTGCAGGACCTGCTGGAGCTCACGCACTGGGTGACCAGGCTCAAGGTGGCGCCCGAAGCCGGCGCCAGTTCGGCCGACAGCGAGCGCGCACAGGGGCTCGCGATGGCGAAGAAGCTGTCGATGGCCTCGCTGACGCGCGCCTGGACGCTCCTGATGAAAGGCCTGAAGGAGACGCTCAACGCGCCCTCGCCCGTGCGCGCGGCCGAGATGGCCTTGATAAGGCTTTGCTACGTCGCAGAGCTGCCCTCGCCTTCAGACGTTCTCAAGACGCTGCAGAACGGCGGCGGTGTGCCGGCGGGCGCGACCAACGGCGGCAGCGGGCCTGCGCCTCGACCCGGTGGCGGCGGAGCCGCGGCGGCGCGTGTCGCCGCGCCCGCGTCGGCGGTCGCCTCCCAACCTGCACCGGCAACGCCCGCGCCCAGGACCTTCACCGAAGTCGTGGCGCTCCTGGAGACGAAGCGCGAGGCTCGGCTGGTGCACCACCTGATGCATCACGTTCACGAGGTGCGGTGCGAACCGGGCCTGATCGAGTTCCGGCCCGAGCCGGCGGCGCCCAAGGATCTGGCAGCGCGGCTCAGCGGGTTCCTGGGCAACGTCACCGGCCGGCGCTGGATCGCCTCGGTCTCGCGTGACGAAGGCAAGCCGACGCTCGCGGCACAGAAAGCCAGTCGCGGCGATGCGCTCCGGACCCAGGCCGAGAACAACGCCATCGTGCAGGCGATCCTGAAGACCTTTCCCGGTGCCAGGCTCGAGACGGTGCGGCGCAAGGGCGAGGAGACGTCGCTGGTCGCCGGACTGCACGCGCCGACCGCCGATGACGAACCGCCGGCGGCGGAAGACTATCCGGTCGACGACGACATCCCCGAAAGCGAGTACTGATGTTCGACAAGCTCAAGGATCTGGGCGGCCTGATGCAGCAGGCCCAGCAGGTGCAGCAGAAGGTGCAGGAGCTGCAGGCGCAGCTCGAGCGCATGGAGATCGTAGGCAGCTCGGGTGCGGGCCTGGTGAAGGTCACCGTCAACGGCAAGAACGAGACGCGCCGCGTCGAGATCGATCCTTCCCTCTTCAAGCCCGAGGAGAAGGGTGTGGTCGAGGACCTGATCGTCGCCGCTGCCAATGACGCGCGCGGCAAGGTCGAGCAGACGGTCCAGGAGCAGATGCGCTCCATCACCGGCGGCCTTCCCCTGCCGCCCGGCTTCAAGCTCTGATGCTCGAGGGTCATGCACCTCTCCTCCCGAGGGGGAGAGGCTGGGTGAGGGGGATTCTAAGCGGGAGAATGAAGCGCCAACTGGATTGTGCTCCAGATTCCCTCCGGGTTTTGCATGACCTCGTTCGCCCAAAAGCGGAGGATTCGCCAGCCTTCGCGCTCCATGGCCTTCGTTCGTCGAATATCGGCGTCGACTTGAAAGGCGTAGTGTTCCCCGTCTATCTCGATCACCAGTTTCCTGGATATGCAGGCAAAGTCGGCAAAGTACGGATCAATCGGATGCTGGCGCCGGAATTTGACACCTGCCATACGACGGTCGCGGAACATCTCCCAACAGATGCGCTCGGCACGACTGCTGTCGCGGCGCAATTCGCGCGCTCTCTTGATGCTGTCGTCGCTCACGCCCCCTCACCCGACCTCTCACCCTCCGGGGGAGAGGAGCATGATATATGAACGGGCCGGAGATCGAGCGGCTGATCCAGCTCCTGGGGCGGTTGCCGGGGTTGGGGCCGCGGTCGGCGCGGCGGGTGGCGCTGCATCTTCTGAAGAAGCGCGAGGTGCTGATGCAGCCGCTGAGCGCGGCGCTGGCCGATGCGGCACGCGCCATCAGGCCGTGCTCGGTATGCGGCAACCTCGACACCGTCGATCCCTGCTCGATCTGCGCCGACCCGCGCCGCGACGCGGGCCTCATCTGCGTGGTCGAGGATGTCGGCGACCTCTGGGCAATGGAGCGCGGCAAGATCTTCGCCGGCCGCTACCATGTGCTGGGCGGCACGCTCTCGGCGCTCGACGGCATCGGCCCGGACGAGCTCAATATCGGCGGCCTTCTGCGACGCGTACAGGAAGGCGGCATCCGTGAGGTGATCGTCGCTACCAACGCCACCGTCGACGGTCAGACCACCGCCCACTACCTGGCCGAGCGCCTGGCCGGAACCCAGGTGCCGCTGACGCGCCTCGCCCATGGCGTGCCGGTGGGCGGCGAGCTCGACTGGCTCGACGAGGGCACGCTGGCGACCGCGCTAAAGGCGCGGCGCGCCCTGTAAGCGGGGCCGCATGAGCGGCGACACGCTCGCTGCCGTGGCGGTCGCGCTCGGCGCGGGCTGGGCGAGCGGCCTCAACCCCTACGCCGCCGTCCTGATCCTGGGCGGCGCCGAGAAACTCGGCCTGGTCACCCTGCCGCCCGATCTGCAGGCGCTGGCCTCACCGTGGGTGCTGGGCGTGGCCGGGTTCCTGTTCGTGCTCAACTTCCTCGCCGACAAGATACCCTTCGTCGACAGCGCCAACGACGTGCTGCACAGCCTCGTGCGCGTGCCGGCGGGCGCCCTGCTCGCCTATGGCGCCGCCGACCAGCTCGGTCCCGAGGCGGCCGTGATCGCGGGCCTGCTCGGCGGCACGCTGGCCGCCGGCACGCACATCGCCAAGACCGGCTCGCGCGCCCTGATCAACACCTCGCCCGAGCCGCTCAGCAATATCGCCGCCTCGCTGACGACCGACGGCCTAGTGGTCGCCGGCCTGATGCTCGCCCTCCTCCATCCGCTCGTCTTCCTCTGTGTCCTGGCGGCGTTCGTCGTCGGCCTGATCTGGCTGCTGCCGAAGCTGGTGCGCCTGGCGCTCCAGCCCTTCCGCCGACTGTCCGGCCGCCGGCAGGGATGAAATGAAATAGCGTCGTTACGGCTTTCCTTCGCGGCCGATCGCGCTACACTCTCGACGAGCGATCATGTTCATCCGCCAGAACCTCCAGACCCTGCGGTTTTTCCGCACCACGCCGGCGATGCGCTGTCCGTACCTGCCGCACCGGCTGGAAACGAAGCTCGTCACCGAGCTCAGCGGTCCGGATGCGATCTCCCAGCACGACACGCTGACCGATGCCGGCTTCCGGCGCTCGCATCATTTCGTCTACAAGCCGTTATGCGACGGCTGCCGCGCCTGCGTGCCGGTCCGTATCCGCGTCCGTGACTTCGAGCCGAACCGGGCCCAGCGCCGCATTCAGCGGCGCAACGAGCATGTCCATGCCGTCGAGACCCAGGCGCTGGCGACCGGCGAGCAATATGCCCTCTTCTCGCGTTACGTCATGGCCCGCCATCACGACGGCGACATGGCCGACATGGATTTCGACGACTACCGGGCGATGGTCGAGGAAAGCCCGGTCGACACCGCCATCATCGAGTTCCGCGACGATTCGGCCGAGGGCCGGCTGGTCGGCGCCTGCCTCGTCGACTGGCTGTCGAGCGGCGTATCGGCCGTCTACAGCTACTTCGACCCCCAGAACCCGCGCCGCGGGCTGGGAACCTATATGATCCTGTGGCTGGCCGGCGCGGCGGCGCGGCGCGGTCTGCCCTATGTCTATCTCGGCTACTGGATCGCCGATTCGAGCAAGATGGCCTACAAGCGCTCCTTCCGGCCGCTCGAATTCTTCGGCCCCGAAGGCTGGATGGAACTGCCCACTCCCTAGGCAGATGCCACGGGTGGATCGACTTGACGCACCCCCGCCCCTTTCACAATCGCGCGAAGCCCTAGCGGGACTGAAAGGACCACGTTATGAGAGCGCCTGCCTCGGGGGGGCGAAACGGGCTCAGAAGAACGAAAAAGGTAGTCGGGGAGAGCAATGCGCTTCCTGCTGAAGTTCAGCGCGGTTGTCGACATAGTCAACGAAAAGATCGGCGTCGTCTGCAACTGGCTGGTGTTGCTGGCCTGTCTCGTCAGCGGCGGCAACGCCATGGTCCGCTACGCCTACGACACGAGCTCGAACGCCTGGCTCGAGGTGCAGTGGTACATGTTCGCCGTCATCGTCATGTTCGGTGCGGCCTACACGCTGAAGCGCAACGAGCATGTACGCGTCGACCTTCTCTACATGATGCTGGGCCGGCGAGGACAGCTCTGGATCGACATCCTGGGCACTCTGATCTTCCTCCTGCCCACCTGCCTCATCCTGGCGTGGCTTTCGTGGCCCTTCTTCATGCAGTCCTATGCGATCGGTGAGCATTCGTCCAATGCGGGCGGGCTGCTCCGCTGGCCGATCAAGGCAGTGCTGCCGCTGGGCTTCCTGCTCGTGGCTCTGCAGGGCGTCTCCGAGCTCATCAAGCGCATCGCCTTCCTGATCGGGATTCCCGTCGAGAGCCTCGAGGCCCACTACGAGAGGCCGACGCAATGATCATCCCGCTCGAGTGGATGCCGCCGCTCATGTTCGCCGGCCTCGTGGTGTTCATGATCATCGGCTATCCGGTCGCGTTCTCGCTGGCAGCGGTCGGCTTCTTCTTCGGCTTCCTGTCGATCGACTTCGGCTACTTCACCCTGCCCTTCATGCAGGCCATTCCGGGCCGCGTGTTCGGCTCGATCCTGTCGAACGAGCTGTTGCTCGCCATCCCCTTCTTCACCTTCATGGGCGCGATCCTGGAGAAATGCGGGCTGGCCGAGGACATGCTGGAATCGATGGGCCAGCTCTTCGGCCCGGTGCGCGGCGGACTCGGCTATTCGACCATCATCGTGGGATTCATCCTCGGCGCCATCACCGGCACGGTGGCAGCGCAGGTGATCGCGATGGCGCTGATCACGTTGCCGATCATGGTCCGCTACAAGTACGACATGCGCTACGCCACCGGCGTGCTGGCGGCCTCGGGCACCATCACCCAGCTCGTGCCGCCCTCGCTGGTGCTGATCGTGCTGGCCGACCAGCTCGGCCGCTCGGTGGGCGACATGTATCTCGGAGCGTGGGGCCCCTCGATCCTGCAGATCGTGCTGTTCATCGGCTATACCTTCTATCTCTCGATCGTGAAGCCGGCCGCGCTGCCCCCGGTGCCGCGCTCGCTGTTCGGCAGGAAGCTGCTGATCAAGTGCGCCTGGGGCATCATCCCCGCCGCCGTCCTGATCTTCCTGGTGCTCGGTACCATCATGATGGGCCTCGCGACGCCAACCGAGGCCGGCGCCATGGGCACGATCGGCGCGATCGTGCTGGCCGTGGTGCGCAACGCGCCGCTGACCATGTTCGACAAGTGGGCCTTCGGCGCGGGCTGCGCCGCCGCCGTGGTCGGCTTTTTCATCGGCCTGTTCGCCTTTGAATCGCTTGCCTTCAAGGCCGCCTTCACGGTCATGTTCGCGGCCATCGTCTGGCTGTGCTGGCGGGCCTGGGAGGTCAAGGAGCTGCGCGACCTGATCGTGCAGGCCTTCCAAGCGACCATGCGCATCACTGCGATGGTGGCCTTCATCCTGGTCGGCGCCACCTGCTTCTCGATCACCTTCCAGGGCGTCGACGGCAACCGCTGGGTCGAGCACCTGATGTCGAGCCTGCCCGGCGGCGTCTGGGGCTTCCTGATCGTCGTCAACCTGTTCGTCTTCTTCCTCGCCTTCTTCCTCGACTTCTTCGAGATCGCTTTCATCATCGTGCCGATGCTGGCGCCGGTGGCGCAGAAGATCCTCGAACCGGTGGTCGGACACGACGCGGCGCTGATCTGGTTCGGCGTGATGCTGTGCGTGAACGTGCAGACCTCGTTCATGCATCCGCCGTTCGGCTTCGCACTCTTCTACCTGCGCTCCGTCGCCCCCAAGGAAGTCAAGAGCTCGGACATCTACTGGGGCTCGATCCCGTGGGTGGTGCTTCAGCTCTTCATGGTGGTGCTGGTGATTTCCGTGCCGAAGTCGGTCACCTTCTTCCTCGAGCCGGCGGAGAAGGTCGATCTGAACAAGATCAAGATCGATCTGCAGCCGCCACCGGCCGAGGACAACGCCGCCCCGATCTTCAAGTAGCCGACCCGGAAAAAAGCCCCGCAAATGCGGGGCTTTTCGTCGAAGACGCGTGACCGTCAGAGCTTGTTGGCAGCCGACTGGTGGGCCATGAAGTTGTCGTAGGTGTTCTCCGCCACCCGGAACCACAGCACCTCGTCCTTGCGGAACGCCGTCATCGAATCGTACACCTTCTTGAAATTGGCGTTCTTGGCCATGATGTCGGCATAGATGTCGTTGGCCGCCTTGAACGAGGCCTCCATGATGGCCGGCGAGAAGGGATGCAGCTTGGTGCCGCCCGCGACCAGCTCGCGCAGCGCCTTCGGGTTCTGCGCATCGTACTTGCCGGTCATCCAGGAATTGGCGGCCGCGCAAGCGGCGCGCAGGATCTCCTGATAGTTCTTCGGCAGTGCGTTCCACTTGTCGAGGCCGACGAAGACATGGAGCGCGGCGGTGCCTTCCCACCAGCCGGGATAGTAGTAGTGCGGCGCGATCTTGTTGAAGCCGAGCTTCTGGTCGTCGTACGGCCCGACCCATTCGGCCGCATCGATTGTGCCCTTCTCCAGCGCCGGGTAGATGTCGCCGCCCGCGATCTGCTGCGGCACCGCGCCGAGCTTGGCCATGACCTGCCCGGCCAGCCCGCCGATGCGGATCTTCAGTCCCTTGAGATCGTCGACGGTGTTGATTTCCTTGCGGAACCAGCCGCCCATCTGGCAGCCGGTGTTGCCGGCGACCATGCCGTAGACCTTGTAGCCCTTGTAGAAGTCGTTCAGCAGGTCCTCGCCGCCGCCGAAGCGGCTCCAGGCATTCATCTGACGCGTGTTCAGGCCGAACGGCACCGTGGTGCCGAGCGCAAAGGTCGGATCCTTGCCATAGTAGTAGTAGGATGCCGTATGGCCCATCTCGACGGTCCCGTTCTGCACGGCATCGACGACCTGCAGGCCGGGAACGATCTCGCCCGCGGCGAAAACCTTGATCTCGAACTTCTTGTCCGTCGCGTCGGAGACGACCTTCGCCAGATATTCGGCGCCGCCATAGAGCGTGTCGAGCGACTTGGGGAAGCTCGAGGTCATGCGCCACTTGAGTTCGGGCATCGACTGCGCGATCGCCGGCGCGGCCACAGTGGCGCTTGCGGCGACGGCGGCGCTTCCCACCCCCGCGGTACGCAGGAACTTACGACGTTGCATTGAACTATTCCTCCCTCAACCTTGCGCTTGTTGTCGAGCATTTCGCTACGCAAGCGGCCGGAGTTATGACATAGCGCAGGGAGGATGAAAAGTGGCGGGGCCACGGGCCCATAAAGAAAAGCCCCGCGGATGCGGGGCTTTCTCCAGCTCGATGCCTGACGTCAGAGCTTGTTGGCCGCCGACTGACGGGCCATGAAATTGTCGTAGGTGTTCTCCGCCACCCGGAACCACAGCACCTCGTCCTTGCGGAACGCCATCATCGATTCGTAGACCTTCTTGAAGGTGGCGTTCTTCGCCGTGAGCTCGGCATAGACCTCGTTGGCCGCCTTGAATGCCGCGTCCATGATGGCCGGCGAGAAGGGCTGCAGCTTGGCGCCGCCTGCGACCAGCTTGCGCAGCGCCTTGGGATTGTCGGCGTCGTACTTCGCCGTTGTCCAGTTGTTGGTATCGGCGCATGCCGCCTTGACGATCGCCTGATAATGCTTGGGCAGGGCATTCCACTTGTCGAGGCCGATGAACATATGGATCGCCGCGTTCCCTTCCCACCAGCCGGGATAGTAGTAGTTCGGCGCGATCTTGGCGAAGCCGAGCTTCTGGTCGTCGTACGGCCCGACCCACTCGGCCGCGTCGATCGCCCCCTTCTCCAGCGCCGGATAGATGTCGCCGCCAGCGATCTGCTGCGGCACCACGCCGAGCTTGGCCATCACGTTGCCGGCGAGCCCGGCAATGCGGAACTTCAGGCCCTTCAGGTCGTCCACGGTATGGATCTCCTTGCGGAACCAGCCGCCCATCTGCGCCGTCGTGTTGCCGGCCGCGATGCCGTGGATCTTGTAGCCTTTGTAGAAGTCGTTGAGCATGTCGCTGCCGCCGCCCTCGGTCAGCCACGCGTTCATCTGGCGGGTGTTGAGGCCGAACGGGACCACCGTGCCCAGGGCGAAAGTCGGGTCCTTGCCGAAGAAATAGTAGGAGGCGGTGTGGCCGATCTCGACCGTGCCGTTCTGCACGGCGTCGACGACCTGGAGGCCGGGCACGATCTCGCCGGCGGCGAAGATGCGGATCTGGAACTTGTTGTCGGTCGCCTCCGCCACGATCTTGGCGAAGCGCTCGGCCCCGCCATAGAGCGTGTCCAGAGATTTGGGGAAGCTCGAGGTCAGACGCCAATTGAGCTCGGGCATGGACTGGGCGATCGCAGGCGCCGCCACTGCGCCGGTGGCCGCCGTCGCCGCGGCCCCGATGCCCGCGTTGAGGAGAAATTTACGCCGTTGCATCTACTACTCCTGACTGCTCCAAAACGGTGCCGGCTTATGGCACGCGCTCCGAGGCGCCGGAAGTATCAATGCAGGAGCAGGAGAACGATCGCCAAAGCGCCGATCGCTATGCGGTACCAGGCGAAGGCCGCGAATCCGTGTCGGCTGATGAAGCGCACGAAGGGACCGACGACGACCAGCGCCGAGAGGAACGCGGCGATGAAGCCCAGCGCGATCACGGCACTGCCGTTCCAGCTCAGATCGTTCCAGTTCTTGTAAAGGTCGTAGACTCCCGCCCCGATCATCGTCGGCATGGCGAGGAAGAAGGAGAACTCCGCGGCCGTAGCACGGTCCACGCGAAAAGCCCGCGCGCCCATGATGGTGGCGCCCGATCGCGACACGCCGGGGCACATGGCGAGACACTGGCAGACCCCGATCCAGAACGCCGTCCTGAAATCGACGTCGTCGACCGACTTGATGCGCGGCCGCTGCACCAGCCGCTCGATCACCAGGATCGCAATGCCGCCCAGCAGCAAGGCGACGGCCACCACCATGGGGCTGTCGAGAAGCTCCTTGATGTACTTGAAGGCGATCACGCCCACCACGGCGGCGGGCAGGAAGGCGATCAGCACGGTGCCGGCGAAGCGCATTGCCCTGGGCTCGCGCTCCATCACGCCGGTCACCGTGGCCCAGAGCTTGGCGCGATAGAGGACGCAGACGGCGAGAATCGCGCCGAGCTGGATCACGATATCGAACACCTTGCCGGGAGGGCCCTGGAAGTCGAGAACGATCTCGGACAGGACGATATGCCCGGTCGAGGACACCGGCAGGAACTCGGTAAGGCCCTCGATGACGCCGATCACCAGCGTCTTCCAGATCAGCGCCGGCTCCATCCGCTCAGGTCCTGAAACGCGTGGCGCGAGGCCAGCCCTTCTCCGGCATGCGGCCGGCCTGCGCCCGCTCGCCGCGCCAGAACTTGAGCTCGGCCGCCGGGATCAACCGACTGGCCCAGGGCAAGCCGTCGGCCAGCCTGAAGGCCTGGGCATCCGAGAGCTGGTCGGCTTTGGACTTCTGCAAGAGCACGCCGCGGCCGCGGCCCATCTCGGGCACCTGCTCGATCGGGAAGATCAGGAGCTTGCGGCCCTCGCTCAGTGCCGCGATCGAATCGGCGCCCCCGGGCACGACAGACAAGACCACCGCCTTCTCGCCGTCGGCGAGGTTCAGGACCTGCTTGCCGTTCCTGGTCTGCGCCACGACCTCGTCCTCGGGCACGACGAAGCCGCGGCCGGCGTCCGACGCGACCAGGAATTTGCGCCCCCCTTTCAGCACTTCGAGCTGGACGATGTCCTGCTCGTTGCCGAGCTCGATCATGAGCCGCACCGGCTCGCCATGCCCACGGGCGCCAGGCAGCCGATCACAGGGCAGCGTGTAGAACCGGCCGTTGGTCCCGAACACCAGGATCTTGTCGGTCGACTGCGCATGGACCGCGAACCTGGCCTGGTCGCCTTCTTTGTACTTGAGCTCGGCCGCGGCCTTGTCGTCGAGATGGCCCTTGGCGGCGCGGATCCAGCCCTTCTCCGACAGCACCACCGTGACCGGCTCGCGCTCGACGAAATCCTCGACCGCATGTTCGACCTCGGTGGGGGCGTCGGCCAGCTCGGTCCGGCGCCGGCCGAGCACCGTCTTGCCGCCGAACTTGTTCTTGATCTCCTGCACCTCGGCCGCGATCGCCTGCCACTGCAGCTTCTCCTCCTTGAGAAGCGCCTTCAGTTCCTTGCGCTCGGCGGTGAGCTTCTTGTGCTCGCCCTTGATCTCGAACTCCTCGAGCCGCCGCAGGGCGCGCAGCCGCATGTTCAGGATCGCCTCGGCCTGCAGGTCGGTGAGCCCGAAGGCCCTGATCATCTTCGGCTTGGGCTCGTCCTCCTCGCGGATGATCTTGATCAGCCTGTCGAGGTTGAGATAGGCGATGAGGTAGCCATCGAGGATCTCCAGCCGCCGCTCGATCTCGGCCAGCCGGAAGGTCGAGCGCCGGATCAGCACCTCGCGACGATGGTCGAGGAAGGCCTGCAGCGCCTGGCGCAGGTCCATCACACGCGGCGTGTTGTCCTTGTCGAGGACGTTGAGGTTGAGCGGAAAGCGGATCTCGAGATCGGTCAGCTTGAAGAGCTGCTCCATCAGGAGCTCGGCCGGCACGTTGCCGGTGCGCGGATCGAGCACGATGCGCACGTCGTCCGCCGATTCGTCGCGCACGTCTTCGAGGATCGGCAGTTTCTTGGCGGTGATGATCTCGGCGACGCGCTCGATCAGCCTGCCCTTCTGGACCTGGTAGGGAATCTCCGTGACGATGATGCGATACTGGCCGCGCGGCAGCTCCTCTTTGATCCAGCGCGCGCGCAGCCGGAACGCGCCACGCCCGGTCCTGTACGCCTCGACGATCGACTCGCGCGGCTCGACCAGCAGGCCGCCGGTCGGAAAGTCCGGACCCTTCACCAGATCGACCAGCGTCTCGATACGCGCGTTGGGCGTGCGGATCAGATGCAGGAGCGCGTCGCAGAGATCGCCCGCGTTGTGCGGCGGGATGGAGGTCGCCATGCCGACGGCGATGCCGGCCGCGCCGTTGGCGAGCAGGTTGGGGAAGCCGCCGGGCAGCACGACCGGCTCCTGCGCCGAGCCGTCGTAGTTCGGCCGGAAGTCGACGGCGTCCTCGTCGATCCCCGCCAGCAGCGCCTCCGCGACCTCGGTAAGGCGCGCCTCCGTGTAGCGCATCGCCGCCGGATTATCGCCGTCTATATTGCCGAAGTTCCCCTGCCCCTCGATCAGCGGATAGCGGGCGGAGAATTCCTGGGCGAGGCGCACGAGCGCATCGTAGATCGACTGATCGCCGTGCGGGTGGTACTGGCCGATCACGTCGCCGACCACGCGCGCACTCTTCTTGAAGGCGCTGTTCGGATCGAGCCGGAGCTGCCGCATGGCATAGAGAAGACGACGATGGACCGGTTTCAGACCGTCGCGCACGTCGGGCAGCGAGCGCGACATGATGGTGGACAGCGCATAGGACAGGTAGCGCTCCTGGAGCGCCTGCCCGAATTGCACCGGCTTCACGGCGGCGAGCGGAACGACGTTGGTGCTGCGTTTGGCCATCGACCGGGACGTAGAGGGGAAGCGGCTGCGATCGGCGCTGCAGCCATCGTTGTTCTAGCGGAGCAAGGCTTCCATAAATCTCGACCGCGCGGGAGGCAAGGGCTTGTTGTGTGGCCAAAATACGTGCCGCTCGAGAAAATGGGCGGCAAGATCGAGACCTTGGCGCAGCTCGTTGTCATCTTCCGGTAAGCCACCGGTGGACAGAAAGGCCGGCAAGGGAAGCAGCCTCTCCTTGTAAGGCTCGGCCGCCGCGCGCGAAACCGCACGGCCAGTCTTGGGCGAAACATAGGCGAGATCGCGCGTGGTTGCCGACACCGCGCATTTCTCGAGATCGAGCCCGAAGCCCAGCTCCTGCAGGAGGCCGAGCTCCAGCTTCACATAGATGGCAGGCCAGCCGGCATGGCCGAGCGCGGCCAGGAAGGCCTGGAAGCCGTCGAACACCGCCGGATGCGGCTCGCGCTCGGGCAGCGCGGCGTCGACGACGGCGCAGGCCGCCGCCAGCCCCGCCAGCTCGACCGCGTCGTCGAGGGCGCGCGCGGCATGCGCCTCGCGCAGCTCGCCCGTGAACGTGCCGAGCTGCTCGGCGAGCCGCGCCCGCCATTCGACCTCGACCAGGTTGCCCGATTGCCACACCGGCCTCGCCCGGCGCGAAACGCCGCCATGGACGAAACCCGCATGGCGGCCATGGTCGCGCGTCAGCAGCGAGACCACCCGTCCGGTTTCGCCATGGGGCCGGTTCGCCAGCACGATGGCGCGGTCGTTCCATTCCATGCGCGGGATATGACCGGCTTTTTCATTCCGTTCAAATGGACAGGAGCCGTCAGGTCTCGTAGTCGAGGCCGATGGCGCGGTAGTGGGCCGGGTCCTCGGCCCAGCGCGCGCTCACCTTAACGTGCAGGAAGAGATGCACCGGCCGCCCGAGCATCTCGGCCAGCTCCTGCCGCGCGCGAGCGCCGATCTGCTTGATGCGTGCCCCGCCCTTGCCCAGCACGATCGCCCGCTGGCCGTCGCGCTGTACGTGGATCGTCTGGTCGATGCGCACCGAGCTGTCGGCCCGCTCCTCCCATTTTTCCGTCTCGACCGCTGCCTCGTAGGGCAGCTCCTGGTGGAGCTGCAGGAAGACCTGCTCGCGCGTGACCTCGGCCGCCAGGAGGCGCAGCGGCAGGTCGGCGGCCTGGTCCTCGGGATAGAGGAACGGCCCCGCCGGCAGGCCTTCCGCAAGGGCCGCAAGCACATCGGCAATGCCGTCCTTCTTGAGCGCGCTCACCATGAAGGTGCGCTCGAACGGCAGGCGCGTGTTGAGCTCGGCCGCCAGCGCCAGCAGCTTCTCGCGCGGCACGAGATCGATCTTGTTCAGGACGAGGTAGCGACGGCTGCGCGATTGACCGAGCTTCTCCACGATCGCCCGCGTTTCCTCGCCGATGCCGCGTTCGGCGTCGACGACCAGAGCCACGGCGTCGGCGTCTTCCGCTCCCTGCCAGGCGGCTGCCACCATGGCGCGCTCGAGCCGGCGCCTGGCGACGCGAAAGATGCCGGGGGTGTCGACCAGAACGACCTGCGCGCGCGCGCCGTCGGCGAGATCGGTCATGGCGATGCCGACGACCCGCATGCGCGTGGTCTGCACCTTGGGCGAGACGATGCTCACCTTGGCGCCGACGAGCGCGTTGACCAGCGTCGATTTGCCGGCGTTGGGCGCGCCGACGACGGCGACGAAGCCCGCGCGCGTGGCCGAGGCGTTCATGGCCGATCGAGCCGTTCGAGCAATGCGACCGCGGCCAGCCGCTCGGCCTCGCGTTTGCTGCCGCCGCGTCCGCGGCTGGGCTCGTGGCCTTTGATTGCGACATCGACGACGAAGACCGGCGCATGGGCGGGTCCCTCGCGACCGATCTCGCGATAGGTGGGCAGCGGCAGGCGACGCGCCTGCGCCCATTCCTGCAGCGCCGTCTTGGCGTCGCGCGGCGCCACCGCCTGGCTCTCCAGCCGCTCGCTCCACAACGCCTCGATGCAGCCCGCGGCCGCGTCAAAGCCGGCATCGAGATAGACGGCGCCCAGCAGCGCCTCCAGCGCGTCGGCCAGGATGTTGCGCCGCACGCCGCCCTTGTGGGCGCGTTCGGACTCGCCCAGCCGGATGAGCGCGCCGAGCCCGATCGATCCGGCGATCGCCGCCAGGGCCTCGGCCCGCACCAGCGCCGCATGACGGCGCGCCAGCCCGCCCTCGCGCTCGTGCGGAAAGCGGCGCAGCAGGAGGTCGGCCATCGCCAGGGAAAGCACGCGGTCGCCCAGGAACTCGAGACGCTCGTTGCCGTGGGGAAAGGTCGCCTTCAGCTCGGGCTGCCGGTCGAGGGCGCTGCGATGGGTGAGCGCCTCGGCAGCGAGCTCGGGACGCCCGAAGACGTGGCCGATCCTATCCGACAGCGCCGCCAGATCGACGTCGCCAGGTGTCAGTGGATGGCCATGAAGAAGCGGCTGAAGCGGATCGCCTCGGGCCATTTCCACGGTTCCAGCCAGCCCGCCTCGGACGGGTCGTGGGAGAAGAAGATGAACTCGGCGCGACCGACCAGGTTCTCCGCCGGCACGTACCAGCCGAGCTGGTCGCGCTCGCGCGGCGCGCCGCTGATGTCACGCAGCATG
This sequence comes from Enhydrobacter sp., assembly GCF_030246845.1. Taxonomy (NCBI): domain Bacteria; kingdom Pseudomonadati; phylum Pseudomonadota; class Alphaproteobacteria; order Hyphomicrobiales; genus Enhydrobacter; species Enhydrobacter sp. The sequence continues at coordinate 4,262,441 of NZ_CP126889.1, read as the reverse complement.
AGTCGTGTGCGACTGTCGAGCGAGTCGTCGCGATTGTCGCCCATCATGAAATAGCTGTTGGCCGGCACCAGGAACTCCGGCGTGTTGTCGGACGGGCCGCTGTCCGAATACTGCAGCACCGTATAGGTCGGCCCGCCGTCGGGCATCGTCTCGCGATAGAGCACGCCCTTCTGGAAGCCGCCGCCCTTGGTGTACTCGCCGATGCGCTCGCGCTTCACGGCGGCGCCGTTGATGTGGAGCACGCCGTTCGTCACCTGGATGCGATCGCCCGGGAGACCGACGACGCGCTTGATGTAGTCGGTGCGGTTCAGGCCCTGGCCCTGGTCGCCGGGATACTTGAACACCACGACGTCGCCGCGCTTGGGCGAATGGAAGAAGATGCGGCCCGGGAAGAGACCCAGCGAGAACGGAAAGGAGTGCTTGCTGTAGCCATAGGAATATTTGGAGACGAAGAGATAGTCTCCGACGAGAAGCGTCGGGATCATCGACCCCGACGGTATGTTGAACGGCTCGATCACGAAGGTTCGCACAACCAGTGCGATCAGCACGGCATACACGACCGTCCGCACGGTCTCGCCGAAGCCGCTGCTCTTTTCCTGTCCGCGTTTGCGCCGTTCGACCACTTCCGTCATCGCCGTTCCAGTCTGGACGAGCCGCGCCTATAGCAGGGCAGGAAGGCGCTGTCTCCGCCTCCCGACGCCGCACGGGAGCGGATTTCCCGCCTTTCGGCCTCGCGGCGGCGCAGCAATGCAAATCGCGCGAGCATCAAAGAGTCTGCGCGGTCATGCGGGAGGATTGGCCGAGATGATCACGATCGCTTGGGCGAGAGGGAACTCGTCTGTCAACGTCAGATCGATTTGCGGCAACATTCCGGCGGGCGTGATCTCCTGCAGCCGCGCAAGCGCACCGCCAGTCAGCGCCATGGTGGGCTTGCCGCCCTTGAGGTTGATCACGCCCATATCGCGCCAGAAGACACCGCGCCGCAACCCCGTGCCGAGCGCCTTCGAACACGCCTCCTTGGCGGCGAAACGCTTGGCGTAGCTTGCCGCGCGCGTCGCGCGTCCTTCGGATCGCCGCTGCTCGGTCTCGGTGAAGACGCGCTGCACGAAGCGGTCGCCGAAACGTTCGAGCGACTTCTCGATGCGGCGGATGTCGACGAGGTCGTTGCCGATGCCGACGATCACGCGGCCTGCTCCGCCGCACGCGCCGCGTCCATCACGCGGCGCATCTCGCGGATCGCCGGAGCGAGCCCCACGAAGATCGCCTCGCCGACCAGGAAATGGCCGATATTGAGCTCGCGCACCTCGCGGATCGCCGCCACCGGGCCGACATCGGCGTAGCTGAGCCCATGCCCGGCGTGGCATTCGAGGCCGAGCCTGCCGCAGAGCGCCGCGGCCTTTTGCAGGCGGGCAAGCTCCTCGCGCTGCGCGTCGCCTTCCAGCTCGCAGTAGCGGCCGGTATGCAGCTCCACCACCGGTGCGCCCAGCGCCACCGCCGCCTCGAGCTGGCGCGGATCGGCTTCGATGAAGAGCGAGACGCGGATGCCGGCATCGCGCAGCCGCGCCACCATCGGCTTCAGGTGGTTGTGCTGGCCGGCCGCGTCGAGCCCGCCTTCGGTGGTCCGCTCCTCGCGCTTCTCGGGCACGATGCAGGCCGCGTGCGGCCGGTGCCTGAGCGCGATACCCACCATCTCGGGGGTCGCCGCCATCTCGAGGTTGAGCGGGATCGTAAGCTCGCGCATCAGGCCTTCGATATCGGCATCGACGATATGACGCCGGTCCTCGCGCAGATGGGCGGTGATGCCGTCGGCGCCGGCCTCGGCGGCGATCCGGGCGGCGCGCAGCGGATCGGGCAACCTGCCGCCGCGCGCATTGCGCACGGTGGCGACGTGGTCGATGTTCACGCCGAGGCGCAGATGAGGGGAAGGCATGGCTGGCTAACGCGACCTCGTGTCGTCCTGAGCGCAGCGAAGGACCTTGCGCTCTGTCCATCGGACTTCTCTGCAACGAGCGCGAAATCCTTCGCTTCGCTCAGGATGACAAACAGACAAACGCTTCACAAGCGTAAGCGCAAGGACGTTCAATTGCGGGCGCGCTCGACGGCGTTGATGGCGGGCGTGGCGCGCAGCGCCGCGGTGATGTCGGCGAGGTGCTTCACGTCGGACACCTCGACATCGATCACCATGTCGAAGAAATCCATCGACCGGTTGACGATGCGCAGGTTGGAGATGTTGCCCTCGTGCCGGGCAATCACCGTCGACAGGCTCGACAGGCTGCCGGGCTGGTTGGCGACGGTGATCTTGAGCCGGCCGGTATAGGCCGCCTCGCCGTCGCCGGCGGCGTCCCAGCCGACATCGATCCAGCGTTCGGGCGCGTCGGAAAAGCTCTCGAGCGTGGCGCAGTCGATCGTATGGATGGTGACGCCCTTGCCCGTCGTGATGATGCCGACGATGCGGTCGCCGGGCAGCGGATGGCAGCAGCGGGCGAAATGCACGGCCATGCCGGGAATAAGCCCGGTGATGGCGATCCGGCCGGTCTCGCGCTTGGCCTGCGCCTCGCGCGCCCGCGCGGCCTTGCGCGCGCGCGAGATCGGTACGACGTCGGCACCGCCCTTGCGCTGCTGCTTCTGCTTCAGGCCGGGATAGACCGCCGTCAGCACCTCGCGCGCGCCGACCAGCCCCGCCCCGACCGCCGCCACCAGATCGTCGGTGGTGGCCTGCTTGAAGTTCGCCTTCACGTCCGCGAGGCCCTTCTCGGTCGCCTCGTAGCCCTCCTCGTGGAAGACCTTGTCGAGGAGCGAGCGGCCGAGCTGCAGGTACTGCTCGCGCTGGCGCGTGCGGATGAAGCGGCGGATCGCCGCCTTGGCCTTGCCGGTGACGGCGAACCGCTCCCAAGTCGGCGACGGGGTCTGCGCCTTGGAGGTCACGATCTCGATCTGGTCGCCGTTGGAGAGCTGCGTCCTGAGCGGCACCATACGGCCGTTGATCTTCGCGCCGACGCAGGTGTCGCCGACCTGGCTGTGCACGGCGTAGGCGAAGTCGATCGGCGTCGCGCCGCGCGGCAGAGCGATCAGCTTGCCCTTGGGGGTGAAGCAGAACACCTGGTCCTGGAACATCTCGAGCTTGGTGTGCTCGAGGAACTCCTCGGCATTGGGGGCCTTGTCGAGAATCTCGATCAGGCTGCGCAGCCAGGCATATTGCGGCGCGTCGGTCGACGGCCCGCCCTGCTTGTAGATCCAGTGGGCGGCCACGCCGCGCTCGGCCTGGTCCTGCATCTCCTCGGTGCGGATCTGGATCTCGATGCGCTGACCGAACGGGCCGATCACGCCGGTGTGCAGCGAGCGGTAGCCGTTGGGCTTGGGCACCGAGATGTAGTCCTTGAAGCGCTGCGGCAGCACCTGGTAGCGGCCGTGCAGCAGGCCCAGCGCCTGGTAACACTGCGCCACGTCGGCCACGATGATGCGGAAAGCCATGATGTCGGCGAGCTGCTCGAACGACACGTTCTTCTGCTGCATCTTGCGCCAGATCGAATAGGGCGCCTTCTCGCGGCCCGAGACCTGCGCCTCGAGCCCGCCCTCTCTCAGGGTCTCGGTGAGCTCGACCTCGATCTGCGGGACGACCTGCTCGCCCTTCTCGCGGAGGTAGCCCAAACGGGCGAGCACGGAAGCCCGGCCGTCGGGATTGAGCTCGGCGAAGGCCAGCTCCTCGAGCTCGCGCTTGACGTTCTCCATGCCGATGCGCGAGGCGAGCGGCGCATAGAGGTCCATGGTCTCCCGGGCGATGCGGCGCCGACGGGCCGGATCCTTGATGTATTTCAGGGTCCGCATGTTGTGCAGGCGGTCGGCGAGCTTCACCAGCAGCACCCGGATGTCCGACGACATGGCAAGGACCAGCTTGCGCAGGTTCTCGGCTTCCTTGGTGCTTTCCGACTGCACCTCCAGGCGCGACAGCTTGGTCACGCCGTCGACCAAGCGAGCAATGTCCTCGCCGAACATGCCGGCGATCTCGTCGCGCGTGGCGTCGGTATCCTCGATCGTGTCGTGCAGAAGGCCGGTGACGATCGACGAGGTGTCGAGCTTCATCTCGGCCAGGATCCCGGCCACCTCGACCGGATGGGAGAAATACGGGTCGCCGGAGGCACGAAGCTGGGTCCCGTGCTTCTTGAGCCCGTAGACGTAGGCGCGGTTCAGCATGTCCTCGTCCGCATCCGGATCGTAGGACTGCACGCGTTCAACGAGCTCGAACTGACGGATCATCGCAATCGCACATTATATGGTGCGAATTGCGCCCTCTGCACGCTGTTTGCACGAATAGCCGGGCCGTGGTGCCCGCCGGGTGATGCCCTACTCCGTGACGTCGTCTTCCTCGGCCATCGGCAGGGCCTTGGGCTGCGCCGCCTCGGCGCCGCCCTGCGCCAGCGCTGCCGCCAGCTCCTGCTCGAGCTCGGCCATCTCGTTGACCTCCTCGGGCTTGTCGATGTCGGCATGCTTCTGCATGCCCGAGATCAACGAATCCTTAAGCTGGGCCTGGTCGAGCTTGGTCTCGGCGATCTCGCGCAACGCGACGACCGGATTCTTGTCACGATCGCGGTCGAGCGTGATCTGGGCGCCCGCCGAGATGTCGCGTGCACGCTGGGCTGCGTACATCACGAGCTCGAAACGATTGGGCACCTGCAGGATGCAGTCTTCGACGGTGACACGCGCCATGGAGACCTCTGATTTCCCGGGAGTGGCGGGTTATACGCACCCTCGGTCAAATGACAAGGGCCCGCACCGCCTGCTCAGAGCCTTTCTATCATTTGGTCTGAAGGAAGGGCCGCGACAAGGGCTTGGATCGACATCTGGGTCTCGGGATGCCGCCAACCGGGGGCAAGATCGGCTAGTGGCCGCAGGACGAAGGCACGCTCGGCGAGCCGCGGGTGCGGCAGGGTCGCCCTGCCCGGGCCGCCGACCGCGATCTGGCCGCGAAAATCCAGCAAATCCAAGTCGATACGCCGAGCGGCGTTGGTCACGGATCGGACTCGGCCGAAGGCCTCCTCGACGGCATGCATTTGGGCTAGAAGGGCGTCTGCCGACAGACCTGTGGAGATTTCTGCCACTGCATTCACGAACCAAGGCTGGTCCGACGCCGGCACCGGGGCACTGCGGTACCATGGCGACAGGCGCTCGAGGACGACTTCTCGCCGGCCCAGCTCATTCAGGGCCGCCTCCAAGGTCGCCTTGGGGGAGCCGAATTCAGGATGTGGCAGGTTGGCTCCCAGCCCGACATAGATCGGCACGTGCCCCAAATTTGTCACAGGCTCCAACCTTAACTGGTTGTGATCAATGGGATAGTCACCTAAAGTTAAAGCTATGGAGGAGAGCTGTAGATTATCGGCTTCCTCTCGCTTATAATTTCGTTCGCTCCCTCTGCGTATATTCAACAAAGGATAAATCGCCATGAAAGGCAATTTCTACGAGAATGAGCGCGTGGCGCTCTTCATTGACGGCGCCAACCTGTATTCCGCCGCGCGCGCGCTCGGATTCGACATCGACTATCGCCGCCTCCTCAAGGTGTTCCGCGAGAAGGGCCGACTCGTGCGCGCCTATTACTACACCGCGCTCGTCGAGGATCAGGAATATTCGCCCATCCGGCCGCTGATCGATTGGCTGGATTACAACGGCTACACCATGGTGACCAAGCCGACCAAGGAATTCACCGACGCCATGGGCCGGCGCAAGATCAAGGGCAACATGGACATCGAGCTGGCCATCGACGTGCTGGAGATGGCCGAGCACCTCGACCACGTGATCCTGTTCTCCGGCGACGGCGATTTCCGCCGCCTCGTCGAGGCGGTGCAGCGCAAGGGCCTGCGGGTCTCGGTCGTGAGCACCATCAAGTCGGCGCCGCCGATGGTGGCGGACGAGCTGCGTCGCCAGGCCGACGACTTCATCGAGCTGTCGGAGCTCGCCCCGCTCATCGCGCGCAACCCGTCGGAGCGTGCGGCGCGGCCGGCGGTCTCCAACACCCCGAACACCGACTCGCTCGACGACGGCGATCAGTTGATGCGCACGGCCTAGCCAACGACGCTGTGGCCGCGCCTCGCTTCGACGAGCCGCCGCTCGACTGTCCGCGTTGCCCCAGGCTCGTGGCCTTCCGTCACGAGCTGCAGGGCAAATACCCCGATTGGGGCAACGCGCCTGTCCGTTCCTTCGGCGACCTCGATGCGCGCCTGCTGATCGTGGGTCTCGCGCCCGGCATGAAGGGGGCGAACCGCACCGGCCGGCCATTCACCGGCGACTATGCGGGCGAGCTTCTGTACGCCACGCTCCTGGAGTTCGGCTTTGCCCGCGGGACCTACCGGGCCGACCCGAACGACGGGCTGCGGCTCGTCGATTGCCGCATCGCCAACGCCGTGCGCTGCCTGCCGCCCGAGAACAAGCCGCTGCCGGCCGAGTTCACGGCCTGCCGGCCTTTCCTACAGGCGGAGCTGGCGGTGATGCCGAACCTCAAGACGATCCTGGCGCTGGGCAAGGGCGCGCACGACCAGATCCTGCGCGCGCTCACCGTTCGCCCGGCCGGCGCCTACCCCTTCGTGCACGGCCGACTGCATGCCCTGCCGACCGGCCTGCAGCTCGCCGACAGCTATCACTGCTCGCGCTACAACACGAACACCGGCCGCCTCACAACCGGGATGTTCCACGACGTGTTCGGGAAAATCCGGGAAGCGCTCGGCCGCTAAAGCGCCGCCTCGATCGCGCCGGTGACTTCCTTCGAGGTCGGGCTGACTCGGCTCGGCCAGGATTCGAGCAGCTGGCCGTCCTTGCCGATCAGGTACTTGTGGAAGTTCCAGCGCGGCGCCACCGCCTCGCCCGCCTGCCCCGAGATCCATTGATAGAGGCCGTGGGCGTCGACGCCGACCACCTTCTGCTTGGAAGTCATCGGGAAGGTGACGCCGTAGGCGGTCTCGCAGAACTGGGCGATCTCGGGCTCGGTCTTGGGCTCCTGCGCGCCGAAATCGTTGGACGGCACGCCGAGGACGACGAGCCCCTTCGGTCCGTAGGTCTCGTGCAGCTTCTGCAGCTCGCCGTATTGCGGCGTGAAGCCGCAGAAAGAGGCGGTATTCACCACGAGCACGAGCTTGCCGGCGAAGCTCTTCATGTCGAGCGGCTTGTTGTCAATGGTGGTGAAGGTGAAGTCGTGCGCCGATGCCATTCACGCCTCCTCATCGTAACGCTGCTCGCGCCAGGGATCGCCGTAGTTGTGGTAGCCGCGCACCTCCCAGAAGCCCGGCTTGTCGAGCGTCGAGAACTCGATGCGCTTGATCCACTTGGCGCTCTTCCAGAAATAGAGCTTCGGAATGACGACGCGCAACGGGCCGCCATGTTCCCGGCTGATCGGCTCGCCGTTCCAGCTCCAGGCGAGCAGCACGTCGGCAGCCGCGAAATCGGCGAGCGGCACGTTGGTCGTGTAGGTGTCGTAGGAATGGAAGACGACGTGCCGCGCCTCCGCCTTCGGCTTGACGCGCCCGATCAGCTCGCGCGCGCTCACGCCTTCCCACCTGTTGTCGTAGCGCGACCAGGCGGTCACGCAATGGATGTCGGTCGTGAGCGTGGTCCTGGGCAGATCGGTGAACTCGCCCCATTTCCAGCTCATCGGCTGCTCGACCGCGCCATCGGCGAAAAGACGCCAGGCGTGGAGCGGGATATCGGGTTGCACGCCGAGATCGAGCACCGGCCAGTTGTCCACCCGACGCTGGCCGGGCGGCAGGCGCCGGGTCGGCGGCGCCTCCTCGCCGGTGAGCAGGCGGCCGTCCTCGGCCCATTTCTTCTTGGCGTCGATCAGCTTGCTCCTGAGCCTGCCGATCAGGGTCGCGTCGTCGTCGGCCATCGCGCTCCTCTAGATGCTGCGTCCCGCCTTCTCCCAATATGGCGCGCGAAGCTTGCGTTTGAAGATCTTGCCCGAATCTTCGCGCGGCAGGCGGGCGCTCAGCTCGACCACCTTCGGGACCTTGTAGCGCGCGAGATGCCGGCCGAGAAACGCGCGCACCGCCGCGCCGTCGAGCGTGGCGCCCGGCAGAGGCTCGACATGGGCGCAGATCTGCTCGCCGAACTCGTCGTCGGGAATGCCGAACACCGCGCAGTCGCGTACGCCCGGCATCTGGATAAGCACCGATTCGATCTCGGCCGGATAGATGTTCACGCCGCCCGAGATGATCATGTCGCGCTTGCGGTCGCACAGGAAGACGTAGCCGTCGGCGTCCTGGTAGCCGACATCGCCTACCGTCACGAGATCGCCCAGCGCGACCTCGCGGCGCTTGGCGTCGTCGTTGTTGTAGGTGAACTCCGACAGATGGGGGCCGCGCAGGTAGATCTCGCCGATCTCGCCTTGCGCCACGTCACGGCCCTGCTCGTCGACGATGCGCAGGAGGCCGCCCTCGACCACGTGGCCCACCGTGCCGGGCTTCCTGAGCGCCTCGTGAGAATCGTGCCAGACCACGATGCCGGTCTCGGTGGCGCCGTAGTACTCGTTGATGACCGGCCCCCACCATTCGATCATCTGGCGCTTCACCGCAGGCGCGCAGGGCGCCGCACCGTGCGTGATCCAGCGCAGCGAGGAAAGGTCGTAGCGCTTGCGCACCTCGGCCGGCAGGCGCAGCAGGCGCACGAACATGGTGGGCACGATGTGCATGTGGCTGACGCGATGCTTCTCGATCAGCCGCAGCATGTCCTCGGCATCGAAGCGCGGCTGCAGCACGACCGGCAGGCCGAGCCGCGCGCTGCTCATGCCGTAGGCCGCGGGCGCGGAGTGATACATCGGCCCGTTCATCATCACCACGATCGAGGGATCGGTCACCAGGCCCCAGTAGCGGGCGACCTCCGCCGCCGCTGCCGCCTGAAGCTCCGGCGAGCTGGGCTGGCGCCGCACGCCCTTGGGCCGCCCGGTCGTGCCAGAGGTATAGATCATGCTGCCGCGCGACAGCCTCGGTGGCGCCGTGTTGGGCGCGCTCGCCGCAACGAACGCATCCCAGGCCTGCACGCCGGCCGGCGGCATGCGCTTCTCGGCAGGCACGCCATAGGCGTCGCCGATCTCAGGCGGCGTGGGGACGACCAGAACCTGGATGCCCGCCGGGATGCCCGGCGCGATCTGCGCCAGCAGGTCGGCATGAACCACCAGCGCCTTGGCCGCACAGTCGCGCAGGATGTAGCCTGCCTCGTCGGGCGTGAAATGCCAGTTGATGGGCACGGCATAGGCACCGAGCTGGCTCGCCGCGATATTGGCTTCGAAGGTCGCGAAGTCGTTGCGCAGCATCAGGGCGACACTGTCGTCCTCGCCGATCCCCAGCGCCGCGAAGCCGCCGGCACCGCGCGCGGCGTTGGCCTGAATCTCGGCCCAGCTTCGGAAGCGCTCGCCCGAGGTGACGCCCGCTGTCATCGCCTGCTCCCTTTGTTCTTCCGCCCGGGCGTGGCTGCGCCCTTCATCATCGTCGTGCCGTGGAAGGCGGCCAGCGCCCTGTAGTCCGGCCCGTGCGCCAGCATGCCCGACTGATGCAGCATGACAATGCCGTGGAGCGACGCCCACATCGCCCAGCCGAACAGCGTCGGGTCGACCTCGATCACGCCCGCCCGGGCCATTTCCTCGGCGCCACGCGTGATATAGCGCGCCGCCCGCTCGGCTTGCGGTCCGAGCTCCGGATGCGCGCCGTCGATCGGCGCATCGATATCGAACATGATGCGATAGGCGTGCGGGTTCCTGAGCGCGAAATCGAGATAGGCCTGGCCGATCGCCCGGCCGCGGCTCGCCGCATCCGGTGCGGCCGCAGCCGCCTTCTCGAGTGCGTCGGCGAACCGGCCGAAGGCCTGGGCCCGCACGGTCGCCAGGATATCGGCCTTGTCCTTGAAATAGCGATAGGGCGTCTTCGGGCTGCAGCCCAGCGCCTCGGCAAGCTGGCGCATGGTAACGCCCTCGTAGCCGTGGCGGGCGAACCGCTCGGTCGCGATCTTGCACAGCTCGGCTCGGAAGTCGGCGATGTCCTGTTCGGTGAGATAGCGCGGCATGATTTACATACACAGTGTGTACGTAACGTCGGATGGGGTCAACTCGCCCTCCTCCTGCACGACGACGCAGGAGCCTTCATAAAGCCTCGGCGACGCCCCCAAAGTCGCCGCCACGTCTCTCGTATCCGACAACGAGGGCGATCGAGGAGACCGAGCGATGATGATCTATCCAAAGGATGAAGGTCACGCAGGCAATCCGGCTGGATGGACGGAATTCGACGCCGCCCATGACGCCTTGGCGATGCGCCTCATGACGCTGGCGAACGCTTTCGAGGCGCACGGAAGGGAAATTCTCGACCGCGCACGGCAGCCGGGGCCGGCGGCGCTCTGGTTCTTCGTCTCGGGGATCCTCGCGTGGGACGAAGCCGTCGATCTCGGATGGAGCCCGTCCGATGCGGATCTGGGCCGCCTGGTCGAGCGCATCGTCGCCGCCCTGCGGGCAGGGACGCCGGACGAAGGCAAGGGCAGGCTCTGACCTTGCCCCGGTGAGGCGTCTGCTCAACCGCCCTTGCTGTCGTCCATCATTTCCAGGAACTCCTCCTCGACCCGGACTTCCCAGCTCTCGACGATGAAAAGCGCAGCCGCTCCCGCCATGTTGACCGCGAGCTGGGCGTGTCGCGCCGAGGGCTTCGTGCGGGCGCCGAGCCCTTCGATGACGCTCGCCGTATCGGCGAGGAGGCGCTTGAATGCCGCCTGGACATGCAGCGTCGGGGCGACATCGAGCTGCTCGACGGCCATCTTCATAAGGGCCGGCAGATCCATGGCCGCACGGGAGGTGACTCCCCTCTCGTTCAGGACATGCCGGCATACCGCTTCCAGAAGCGTGCGCGCGGCGCCGATTGCGCCCTCGGGGTCCCTATGCCGGCGCTCCAAAGCCTTTTGCCAGAGCGCGTAGACCGCGGCCGCGTCGAAGCCCAGCAATCCGTCGGACATGGAAGCGCCCCTCCGGTCGGCGACGCCGGGATCGGCATCACGCCGCCGCCTTATCCTTGCCCTCTCCGACGCGCGCGGCAAGGGAGGCGGCCATGAATTCGTCGAGGTCGCCGTCCAGCACCTTCTGGGGGTCGCTGCGTTCGACGTTGGTGCGCAGGTCCTTCACCATCTGGTAGGGCTGCAACACATACGAGCGGATCTGATGGCCCCAGCCGATGTCGGTCTTGTTGGCCTCCGCCTCGAGCCGCTCGGCCTCGCGCTTCTGCAACTCGACCTCGTAGAGCCGCGCCTTCAGCATCTGCATCGCCTTGGCGCGGTTCTGGTGCTGGCTGCGCTCCTGCTGGACGGCGACGGCGATGCCGGTCGGGAGGTGGGTGATGCGCACCGCTGAATCGGTCTTGTTGACGTGCTGGCCGCCCGCGCCCGACGCGCGATAGGTGTCGACGCGCAGGTCCTTGTCGAGGATCTCGATGTCGATGTTCTCGTCGACCTCGGGATAGACCCAGACCGAGGCGAACGACGTCTGGCGCCGCGCGTTCGAATCGAACGGACTGATGCGCACCAGGCGATGCACGCCCGATTCGGTCTTCAGCCAGCCATAGGCGTTGTGACCCTCGACCTTGAAGGCGCAGGACTTGATGCCCGCCTCCTCGCCCGCGCTCTCCTCCAGCCAGGCGACCTTGAAGCCGCGCCGCTCGGCCCAGCGCGTGTACATGCGCGCCAGCATCTCGGCCCAGTCCTGCGCCTCGGTGCCGCCGGCGCCGGCGTTGATCTCGACATAGGCGTTGTTGGGATCGGCCTCGCCCGACAGCAGCGTCTCGAGCCTCGCCTTCGCGGCTGCCGTGCGTGCCTCGGCGAGCGACCGCTCCGCGTCGGCGATCATGGCCTCGTCCTTCTCGGCCTCGGCCATCTCGATCAAGCCGACATTGTCGTCGATCGCCGCGCGCAGCTCCTTTATGGTGGCGATGGCCCCTTCGAGCCGCGTGCGCTCGCGCATCACGGTCTGGGCCTCTTTCGGATCGTTCCACAGCGCCGGATCCTCGGCGCGCGCGTTCAGCTCGGCAAGACGTACGACGGCACGGTCGTAGTCAAAGACGCCTCCTCAGGAGCGCCAGCGACTCCTCGATCTCGTTCACCATGGCCTGAGCTTCGGCGCGCATGTCTCAACTCTTCCTTCAGGGGAGCGCGCTACTCCAGTGGCGCTCATGATTGCGCCACCATAGTGGCGCTCTCCAACAATCAATAAGTTTCGCCGGTGCCGGTGAGGGTGCCGCGCGGCAGACCGCCGCCGGACGACATCGCACCGCCCTCTGACGGGTCTATACCCGAAATCGAGGCGGAGCCGTCAAGCACCTGCTGCTGGTTGTCGCCGAAGGGCTCGGTGCCGGGCTTGAAGAACTCGTCGATGGCATTGGGATCGCCGGGCCAGGCGGGCTGACCGGTGTCGTGATCGACGCGCACGAGCCTGAGCCCCGGCGGCACGCGGAAGGGCGTGGGCGGCTTGCCCTTGTAGACCACCTTGGCGATGCGCTCGTAGATCGGCGCCGCGGTGCCGCTGCCTGTCTCCATGCGGCCGAGCGTGCGCGGATCGTCGAAGCCGACATAGACGCCGATCGTGAGGTCGGGCGTGGAGCCGAAGAACCAGGTGTCCTTGGAATCGTTGGTGGTGCCGGTCTTCCCGGCGATCGGCCGGCCGAGCTTGGCAAGCTGGGCGGCGGTGCCGCGCGTGGTCACGCCCAGCATCATGTTGACCACCTGGTAGACCGAGGCCGGATCGTGGAACGGCTTGCGTGGGTCGACGATGCGCGGCGGCGCGGGCTTCTGGCCGGCCGGCGCCTCGCCGCAGCCCTCGCAGATGCGGGGATCATGGCGATAGATCGTCTTGCCCTCGCGGTCCTGCACCCGATCGATCAGGCTCGGCGTGATGCGGCGCGCGCCGTTGGCGAGCTCGGCGTGCGCCATGGTCATGCGCAAGAGCGTCGTGTCGACGGCGCCCAGCGCCATCGGCAGATAGGCCGCCATGTTATCGGCGATGCCGAACTCGCGGGCGACATCGACCACCCGTTTCATGCCGATCTGCTGCGCCATGCGCACTGTCATGAGATTGCGCGACTGCTCGAGGCCACGGCGCACCGTGGCGGGACCGAGCGGCGCCTCGTTCTGGTAATTGCCGGGCCGCCAGATCGGCTGGCCATAGCCCGGGTTGTATTCGAACGGCGCGTCGAGCACGAGGGTGGACGGCGTCAGCCCGGCGTCCATCGCCGCTACGTAGACGAAGGGCTTGAACGAGGAGCCAGGCTGGCGCTGCGCCTGCACGGCCCGGTTGAACTGGCTCATGCCGTAGGACCAGCCGCCCGACATGGCGAGGATGCGGCCCGTCTGCGGCTCCATCACGATCACCGCACCGTTCACGTTGGGGACCTGGCGAAAGCCATAGGTGTCGGGCGGATAGGGCTTGCCTTGCGCGTCCTTCTCGACCTTCTCCACCACGATCACATCGCCCACATGGACGACGTTGGCGGGCCGGCTGGGACAGGCCCCGACCGTCTGCTCGGGGCCCGTCCTGCAGGCCCAGCGCATCTCGGCGAACGGCACGCTGCCCGTGCCGGTGTTCGCGCCGTCCTCGGGCAGGCCCCCGATGACCGCCTCCTTCGGGTCGACCTTGGTCACGACGGCGAGTTGCCACGTCGAGGGACCGTACAGCGGCCGGCGCTGCTGGATGCGCGCGAACTCCTCCTGCCAGTCCGGGCCCATGTCGGCGATGCGGGCGTAGGGCCCGCGCCAGCCGTGCCGGCGGTCATAGGCGATGAGACCGGCCTGCAACGCCTTGTCGGCCGTCTCCTGGATCGCGGGATCGAGCGAGGTCATGACCGTGAGGCCACCCTCGTAGAGGCCCTTGTCGCCATAGGCGGCGAGCAGGTTGCGCCGCGCCTCCTCGGCGAAATAGTCGGCGGTCACGACCTCTGTGGGCCCGCGCTTGCGGTAGTGCAGCTTCTCGGCCTTCGCCGCCTTCTCCTCGGCGGCGGTGATGTAGCCGTCCTCGCGCATGCGGCCCAGCACGTAGTCGCGTCGCGCATATGCTTCCTGCGGGTTGCGCACGAGGTTGTAGCGGTTGGGCGCCTTGGGCAGCCCCGCGAGATAGGCGATCTCCGACAGGCTGAGCTCGCCCAGCGACCGGTCGAAGTAGTTCAGCGCCGCCGACGCCACGCCGTAGTTGCCCGCGCCGAGATAGATCTCGTTGAGATAGAGCTCGAGAATGTGGTCCTTGGAATAGGCCTGCTCGATGCGGAAGGCGAGAATGGCCTCGCGGATCTTGCGCGAGATCGTCGCCTGGTTGGAGAGCAGGAAGTTCTTGGCGACCTGCTGGGTGATGCCCGAGGCGCCCTCCGGCCGCCTGCCGGGATTGGCGAGATCGGTGATCGCCGCCCGCGCCATGCCGATGAAATCAACGCCGGGATGGCTGTAGAAGCGCTGGTCCTCGGCGGCGATGAAGGCCTCGAGCAAGCGCTTGGGCATGGCGGCAACGGGCACGAATATCCGTTTCTCGCGGGCGAACTCGGCCAGCAACCGGCCATCGGCGGCGTAGAGACGCGACACGGTGGGCGGCTGGTAGTCGGCAAGCTGCTTGTGGTCGGGCAGGCCATGGCTGAAATGCCAGAACAGGCCCGCCACGGTTCCCACGCCGACGATCAGGCCGGCCAGGCAGAAGGCCAGCAGCACTTTGACGAAGCGAATCACAGTCACCTTCTACAGGTCTTTTCGTCCCTGCGCAGCCAAGGGCCTTTGTGTCGCCCCCGCCATGCCGGGGACGATGCGGCGCAACGCAGCGAAAGATAGTTGCGGGCAGTTACGCCTTTCTTGTGGCAGATGCGGCCGCAAAATAGGCATCGACCGAGGCTTGGAGCGCGCGGCCGAGCGCCGCCTGGTGGCGTGCGACGGTAAGCAGCTTCTCGTCGTAACGATTGGAGAGGAAGCCGAGCTCGACCAGCGCCGCCGGAATATCCGGCGAGGTCAGCACGGCAAAGCCCGCCTCCCGATGGCTGTGGCGCAGCAGGCGTACGCCGTTCTTGCCGAAGGTGTCGACGATGGTCTCGGCAAAGCGGCGGGAGTCGTTCACCGTGCCGCGTTGCGACATGGCCACCAGCGTCTGTGCCACCCTGTCCGTGTGTCGGCTGAGGTTCAGGGTCGCGAGATCACAGGCATTCTCTCTTGCCGCCAGTGCCTCGGCCTCGCGGTCGCTCGCCTCTTCCGACAACGTATAGACCGAGGCGCCGCGCACGCTGGAGTCGGGATGCGAATCGGCGTGGATCGACAGAAAGAGGTCGGCCTTGACCTCCTCGGCCCGCGCCACGCGCTCGCGCAGGGGGATAAAGGTATCTCCCGTACGGGTGAGCACGACACGATAGCGGCCGCCGGCCTGGAGCTGGCCCTGCAGGTAATGCGCCACCTTGATGACCACCCGCTTCTCCTGCGTGCCGTGCACGCCGAGCGCCCCGGGATCCTTGCCGCCATGGCCCGCGTCGAGGACGATGATCTTGGGCTTCGGGGTCGCCTTTCCGTGGCGCCTGATGGCAGGCGCAGCCGGCTTCTTCCACGACTTCCGCGGCCCGGCGAGCGCCGAATTGGCGCCGATGATCACGGTTGCCGCAGCGAGAGAGGCGGCGATCAGATCGCGACGGCGAACGTCAGTCATGGCCAGCGCCAGTCGGTCAGAGGGGTTCAGTTGTTATGCGGCTTTCTTAAAGTAAAACATGAAAAGATCAGCAAAGACAATATTTTTCAGAACGTTATGCGACGATTTGCACGCCATCAACGTTTGGGTTGTCGCTTCTTGCCGAACCCCGTATGTTGCGATCCGCGAGCAGTCGCCGTCGTTCGAAGCGCCCTCCCGTGGAGGCCGCGCTCCGACGGCAAGCCCGCCGGCCCCCCTCCCCAGGGCAAGGTCCGCGGGATTGTCAGGCAGGCGGTGGCTATCAGGAAACCTCGAGGTGGCAGGACCCGTACGGTCCGGCGGCGCGATGCTTCCCCGTCTTGGCCTGGTGTTTGGCCGTTCGACGGGTCGATGGCGCACCGCTCCCCTCGCGCCAAAGAGGCGGCAATGGCCGCTGGTTGCTCGCGCCGGCGGGACTTGACGCCTCGGGAGCGAGCCCATGGCAAGGCGAATGCTCATTGATGCCAGCCACCCCGAGGAAACGCGGGTGGTCGTCGTCGACGGAACGCGTCTGGAAGAATTCGATTTCGAGACCGCATCGCGCAAGCCTCTCAAAGGCAACATCTATCTCGCCAAGGTGATCCGCATCGAGCCGTCGCTGCAGGCGGCGTTCGTGGAATATGGCGGCAACCGCCACGGCTTCCTCGCCTTCTCGGAAATCCACCCCGACTACTATCAGATCCCTATCGCCGATCGCGAACGTTTGATCGCCGAGCAGCAGCGCCTGCACGAGGAGGCCGAGCAGGAGCAGGAGCAGGAGCCGCCTTCCAACAAGGTCGACCGGACCGACATCGAGGAGGTCCGCGCCGAGCGTGCCGAGGCAGTCGCCGCGGCCGAGGGCCTGCCCCTCGAAGTGCCGCTTGCCGAGGGCGAGAGCGACGGCAACGGCAACGGCGCGGAGGAATCCGATCCGATCGCCGTTTCTTCCGAGGCGCCCGATGGCGATGCGCCCGTCGTCGACCCGGAACCTGCGTCGATGGTCGAGCCGCCGCCGTTCGAGGCACCCGGCGAGCCGCCGCCGTTCGAGGCACCCGGCGAGCCGGTGCCGGTCGATGTCCTCGAGAGCGCGCAACCGGCGGCCGTCGCGGTCGACCGCGTCGCCGGGCCGACCGAGGAGCCTTCGGCCGAAGGGTCAGCCGAAGTGCCGGTCGAGGCAGCCGAACCGTCGGCGGCAGTCCATCCCGAAGGCGCGACCGAGGCGCCGGTGACCGATCCTGCCGAAGCGCCGCAGCCCGAGATCACCGTCGAGACGCTGGGTGGCGACGACGTGGCCGGCGAGGAGCGCGAGACGCGCGAGCGCCGCCGCCGCCATCCCGTCCGCACCTACAAGATCCAGGAGGTGATCAAGCGCCGCCAGATCCTGCTGGTTCAGGTCGTGAAGGAGGAACGCGGCAACAAGGGCGCGGCGCTCACCACCTACCTCTCGCTGGCCGGCCGCTACTGCGTGCTGATGCCCAATGCCGGGCGCGGCGGCGGCATCTCGCGCAAGATCTCCAATCCCAACGACCGCAAGCGCATGAAGGAGATGCTGGCGCAGCTCGACGTGCCGCAGGGCATGGGCGTGATCCTGCGCACCGCGGGCCTGGAGCGCTCCAACCTCGACATCAAGCGTGACTACGAATATCTGTCGCGACTCTGGGACTCGATCCGCGAGCTCACCATGCGGTCGACGGCGCCGGCGTTGATCTACGAGGAAGGCGATCTCATCAAGCGCTCGCTGCGCGACGTCTACGACACCGATATCGCCCAGGTGCTGGTCGAAGGCGAGGCCGGCTTCCAGGCGGCGTCCGAGTTCATGCGCCAGCTCGTGCCGCACCAGGCGAACAAGGTCGAGCTGTACGACGAGCCGATCCCCCTCTTCCACCGCTATCAGGTCGAAAGCCAGTTCGACGCCATGCACTCGCCGGTGGTGCAGTTGCGCAGCGGCGGTTACATCGTCATCAACCCGACCGAGGCGCTGGTCGCCATCGACGTCAACTCCGGCCGCTCCACCAAGGAGCGCAACATCGAGGAGACGGCGCTGCGCACCAACATCGAGGCGGCCGAGGAAGTGGCCCGCCAGGTGCGCCTGCGCGACCTCGCCGGCCTGATCGTCATCGACTTCATCGACATGGAGGAGACGCGCCACCAGCGCCAGGTCGAGCACAAGGTCAAGGAGGCGATGCGCGCCGATCGCGCGCGCATCCAGATCGGCCGTATCTCGGCCTTCGGTCTGCTGGAGATGTCGCGCCAGCGGCTGCGGCCCTCGCTGCTCGAGCATTCGACCGAGATCTGTCCGCATTGCGCCGGCACGGGTCGCGTTCGCTCGATCGAGTCGGCGGCGCTGCACGCGCTGCGCGCCATCGAGGAGGAAGGCGTGCGCCGGCGCGCCAGCGAGATCGTGGTCAGCGTGCCGCCCAATGTGGCGCTCTACCTCCTCAACCAGAAGCGCCACACGCTGTCGGAGATCGAGAAGCGATACGGCTTCGACGTCACCGTCGAGGCGGACGAGGAGATGCACGCCGCCGACTGCGAGATCGAGCGTGTGCGCACGCGCCGCGCCGACGATCAGCGGCCGGCGCCGGAGCTTGCGCGCGCCAGCTACGACGCCGTCGAAGGCGAGACGACCGCCGAGGGCGAAGGCGACGAGGCGTCAGCCGAACGCGCCGGCGAGGAAGAAGGCGAAGGCCGCAGCCGGCGACGCCGGCGGCGTCGCCGCCGCGGCGGGCGGCGCGACGAGTCGGATCATGCCGCAAGCGAGGCCGAGGGCGAGCATGCCGGGGCCGGCAACGGTGCCGAACGGCAAGCCGACGCGGGCGAAAGCTCCCTGCCCGAAGAAGGCGGGGCCGAAGGCGAGGAGAACCGCGTCACGGCGTCCGAAGAGCATGCCGAGGGCGAGCATGCGGAGGGCGAGCATGCCGACGGCGAGCGGCGACGGCGGCGTGGCCGTCGCGGCGGACGACGCCGGCGGCGCGAGAATGGCGACGGCGATGCGGCCGATCATACGGGCGAGCAGCGGATGGACACCGATGCGTCGCCCACGGACCAGCCTGCCACACCGTTGACGCCCATGAACGGCCAGCCGGTGGAACAGATGGCGGGCGGCCACATGCCCGTGGAGCAACCGGTTTACGACTCTCCGGCCGCGCTGGCCGACAGCATCGCGCCGGCAGCCGCGCCGTCGATCGCGCCGCCGCCGGAGCCGGTCGTCGCGGCAGCGCCGCAGCCGGTGCCGGTGCAGGCCGAGCCTTCGACCGAGCCGCCACCCCCGTCGGTCGTAGTCCCGACGATCTCGGCCGACACGCCACCGGCGAATCCCAAGCGCGGCTGGTGGCGACGCTGACGGCAACGTCGCACCCCATGTCGTCCGGACGCAGTGGGAGACCTTTTGCAACATCGCCGGCGTTGCGGGCGGTGTTCGGGATGAAAGCGCTCCAGGAGGCTTCATGCAGTCGGGACTCCTCGCCGGTTGGCTACCGTGGGCGCTCCTGTCTGCGGCTTTCGCCGCCCTCACCGCGATCTTCGCCAAGGTGGGCGTCGAGGATATCAACTCCGACTTCGCGACGCTGATCCGCACGCTGGTCATTCTGGGCGTCGTGGCCGTGCTGGTCGCCGCGACCGGCCAGTGGCAGGCGCCGAACTCGGTTTCCACGCGCACCTATACGTTCCTTGTCCTGTCCGGCCTCGCGACGGGCGCGTCGTGGCTCTGCTACTTCCGGGCCCTCAAGCTCGGGGATGCTGCGCGCGTGGCACCGATCGACAAGCTCAGCATCGTCCTCGTGGCCGTGTCCGGCGTCGTCTTCCTCGGCGAGAAGCTTGCCGCTCTCAACTGGCTCGGCGTCGCCCTGATTGCCGCCGGTGCGCTCCTGATCGCGTACAAAAGTTGAAAAGCAAACCATATCGCTCCCAATAAAAGTTATTTGTTTATGCATGGTTATGTGATATTCTTCATTTAATAAGTGAGGTGGGGAGAGGTTATGGGTGTCGTCTCTTTCCTGAAATCGAGGCTGGGCCGGCCGCCCGAACTGTCGACAGGCTGCGTTTTCACCTTCGGTGCGCCCGCACCAGAGCAGGACCTGTGGCGGGTTTGCCAGATCCAGCCCTATGTCGGCATTCCCCACGCCCGGATCGAGCAACTGGCGACCGGCATCACCAAGACGATCGCGGTGTCTGCCCTGATCGGCGACCGGACCTTCAAGGTCGTCCGCCCAAACGGCATGGAAAGCGCACGGACAACTCACTAGAGCCGTAACCGGACTCGCGCGCGGCGGGTTGGCGCTGGCCGGCCACCGCTGATATATCAGTGACATACAACGCGAGTGTCACTGTTGGAACAGATCCGGATCGCCAGACCGAAGTCCGCAAGGCGCAGCGCACGGCGCGCGACCCCTTCTCTCGAATCACAGGAAAGCTCCCTCACCGAACGCGCCTGGCGCGCGCTCGAGGAGGAGATCGTCACCTTGCGAATCCCGCCCGGCAGCGTCGTGAGCGAAGCGGGCCTCAGCGCCCGTCTCGGCTTCGGACGCACCCCGGTGCGTGAGGCGCTACAGCGGCTGGCGAGCGAAGGGCTGGTCCAGATCCTGCCCCGCCGCGGCGTCATCGTGACCGACATCGATGTGGCGGCGCAGTTGCGGTTGCTGGAAGTGCGCCGCGAGATCGAGCGGCTGCTCGCGCGCTCCGCCGCCCAGCGCAGCCCGCCAGAGGTCCGCAACCGCTTCGACTCCATCGCCGAGGTGATGGAGCAAGCGGCCGAACGCCAGGATGACATGGCCTTCATGCGTCTCGACCGCGCTTTCAACCTGCTGCTGCTCGAGGCGGCGGCCAACGAATTCGCCACGGCGGCGATGCGGATCATCAACGGCCTCGCCCGGCGCTTTTGGTACGTCCATTACAAGCAGGTGGCCGACATGCCGCTCGCCGCCCGGCTCCATGCCGCTGTCGCGCGCGCCGTGGCCGCCGGCGATCCCGATGCCGCCGCCGTCGCCTCCGACCGGCTCATCGACTACATCCAGGATTTCTCGCGCAAATCGATCGGATGAGCATCATGCAGTTCCGTGCCGCCGTTCTGCGCGCGCCACGCACGCCGCTTGCGATCGAGACGATCGAAGCCGTCGACCTGCAGCCCGACGATGTACTGGTGCGCATCGCCGCCGCCGGCCTCTGCCATACCGATCTCGAGGTGATCGAGGGGCAGCTCGCCTACCCCATGCCGATCGTGCTCGGCCACGAGACCGCGGGCGTCATCGAGGAGATCGGCAGCGCGGTGGCTCCGGGACGATGCGGCGAGCGCGTCGTGCTCTCCTGGAACCCGCACTGCGGCCACTGCTTCCATTGCGAGCGCGGCCAGCCGATCCTGTGCGAAACCTATGTCGGGCACGGCCCGCAAGCAGTCCAGTTCGACGGCACGACGCGTCTCAGGCTGGGGGGCGCGCCGCTGCGCACCATGTTCTATATCGCGGGCTTCGCCGAATACGCCATCGTCACCGATGCCTGCGCCATCGCCTTGCCGGCCGACATGCCGCTCGATCGCGCCTGCCTGATCGGCTGCGGAGTGATGACGGGCGTGGGCGCCGCGATCAATGTCGCGAAACTCGGTTACGGCGATACCGTCATGGTGATCGGCTGCGGCGCGGTCGGTCTCTCGGCGGTGCAAGGCGCGCGCCTCGCCGGCGCGACCACCATCCTTGCCGTCGACCGCAATCGCGAGCGGCTGGCGCTCGCGCAGCAGGTCGGCGCCACTCATGCGGCCACGGTCCCCGACGACGATGCGTTGGCGCTCGCCGGCAAGCTGACGAGCGGCCGTGGAGTCGACTGCGTGCTCGAGTCGGCGGGCAACGGGGCCGCCTTCCGCCTTTCCGCCGAAGCCTGCCGCGCCGGCGGCCAGATCGTATGGCTCGGCAAGGCCGGTGTGAACGACGACGTCGCCTTCCGCTGGGGCTCGCTGATGGGCGAGAAGCGGATCGTGCGCAGCAGCTATGGCGGCGCGCGTCCGGCCCGCGATTTCCCTCGTCTTGCAAGGGCTTACCTCGACGGCAAGCTGCAGCTCGACCCCTATGTGACGCGCCGCCTCCGCCTCGAGGAGATCAACCGCGGGTTCGACGACCTGAAGGCCGGCCGCGGCATCCGATCGGTGATCCAATTCAGCAGGAGATCGGCCTCTTTGACCTCGTGACATGCAGCTGATATATCAGATGCACACCCGGAGGAAACGACCATGGAACTGGCTTCGAGCCCGATGTCCGACCGACAGAGGCAGTATCGCGCCAACTACCGCCAGCGCGTGTCGGGCTGGTACAATGGTCATCTCCATATCGCGATCATCTATGTCATCGGCTTCACGGCGCTTTACATCTACGTCGCGAATCTCCACCGCGTGACGCCGCTCGAGTGGCTCATCGTGCCGCTCACCTTCCTGTTCTGCAACTTCTTCGAATGGTGGCTGCATCGCTACGTGATGCATCGCCCGTCGCAGAACGCAGTGTTCCGCGCGGTCTACAATCGCCATACGCTGATGCATCACCAGTTCTTCACCGACCGGGAGATGCGCTTCGCCGACCATCTCGACTATCGCGTGACCTTCTTCCCGCCCTATGCGCTCGCCACCTTCACCTTGATGTCCATTCCGGGCGCCATCGTGCTGGGGCAGCTGTTCGGCGCCAATGTCGGCTGGCTTTTCATCGCCACCACGACGTCGGTCTATCTGATCTACGAATTCATGCATTTCTGCTGCCATGTCGACGAGAATGCGTTCGTGCGGCACATGCCGTTCGTCAACACGCTGCGTCGGCATCACGTCGCCCATCATGCGCAGTCGATCATGATGGAGCGGAACATGAACCTCACCTTCCCCATCATGGACTGGGCGTTCGGCACCTCCGACCTCGACCGCGGCCTGATCGGCACCCTGTTCAACGGCTACGACACGAGGTACGTGAAAACCGACATGCGCAAGACCGCGCGCACACCGCGCCCGCAAGAGACCGCCAAGCTGCGACCTGCGCAGTGAGGCAGGAGGAGGACGCGCCATGCCCTTCCGGGTCAAATTCCCGCTCACCCTGACGGTCGCGCTCGTCGCGGTCGCCGGCTGGTTCTACATGGGCCATCTCGGCCAGACCGGCCCGCAATGGGCGGTCGCCTTTCTCGGGCCGTTCACGGTGATCTCGCTCTGGATCTTTCCCGAGGTCGTGCGCCATCCGTCCGACGCGAAGGCCGGGAAAAAGGCGTCATGAAGACCTACACCGGCGATCGCACGATCGACGGCATCCAGGTGCTGGTCGACGGCAAGCCGCTCGATCCGCGCACCGACCTCAAGACATTGTCGAGGAACGGCTTCGAATGGAGCTACGAGGGCCCCGAGCCCGCGCAGCTCGCTTTCGCTCTCCTGGTCGACCACCTCGGCGACCCGCGGCGCGCCGAGACCCTGCATCAGGCTTTCATGCGCGAGATCGTCGCCAATTTCGACAACAGCTGGGAGCTCAGCTCCGCCGATATCGACGCCGGTCTCGCCGCGCTCGGCGATTGAGGTCTGGAACTTATGCCGCGAACCTGCTGGCACTCA
The DNA here is from genome assembly GCF_030246845.1 of Enhydrobacter sp. Lineage (NCBI taxonomy): Bacteria > Pseudomonadati > Pseudomonadota > Alphaproteobacteria > Hyphomicrobiales > Enhydrobacter > Enhydrobacter sp. Next base: position 4,239,225 of record NZ_CP126889.1, on the reverse strand, counting down.
GCGCCGGCCACAAGGCCCGCGGGCCAGCCTTGGCGTAAGCCGAGCCGATCTTCTCGCCCCACAAGGTCTCGCTGCCGAAATCGCGCCGCCACACCCAGAGCCGTCGCGTGTAGTGATGCAGGATGTGCTCATGGGTGAAGCCCATGGCGCCCATCGACTGGTGCGCAATGGCGGCGACGCGCTGGGCGAAGTCCGAGGCCTGGCACTTGGCCGCCGCGATCGAGAAGCTGCCGCCTTCCGCCAGGCCGCTCTCGTCGGCATCGCGGGCTGCGGTCTCGGCCGAGGCGACAATGGCGGCGACATAGCTCGCAAGCTCGGCCAGCATCTGCTGGATCGCCTGGAAGGTCGAGATCGGCCGGCCGAACTGGACGCGCTGCTTGCAGTATTCGACGACGGTGGCCAGCACCTTGTCGGCGGCGCCTGCCATTTGCATCGCGCGCATCAGCGCGGCGAGCTCGTAGGCGCGGTCGGCGCCGACAGGCGAGGCGCCGACGAATTCGCAGGCGGCATTCTCGAAGCTCACCGTGCCGTAGGGCTCGCCGGCATGGCTCGGCGTGTCGGTGACCGTCGCATTGCCCGCCGGGATGATCGCGACCTTCGGTCCGTCCGCCGCCGGCACGACCGTGACGAACCGCTGGGCGACCGACGCGAACGGAACACGCCCGACCGTGCCGCTCAGACGGTTGCCGGCGAGCGCCAAGGTGCCGAGCGCCAGCGTGCCGGGCCCTGCGGCTGGCGTCGCTCCGGCCACCGAGACCAGCAGGTTCGCCAGCGCCGTCTCGGCGAGCGGGACCGGGACCGCATGCGCGCCGGCAAGGCGCAGCACCGCCAGCATGTCGGCCAGCGTACCGCCCGTACCGCCTCTGTCGTCGTCGACAGCGATCAGCGGCAGGCCCATCTCCTCGATCTCCTTCCAGAGATCGACCGGCCAGACGCCTTTCTCCACGCCGTTCACGACGTCGCGGCCGCAGCGGTTGGTGAAGAAGCGATCGGCGGTCTCGAGCAGCATATCGCGCGTTTCACGATCCATCGTCGTCATCTCCTTTCTCACCGCAATCCCAGACCACGGGCGACAATGCCGCGCAGGACCTGGGTCGTACCGCCCTGGATGGTGTAGCTCGGCGCCATGATGGTGGCGTACTGCGCGATATCGAGGAAGTCGGCCATGTCCTCCTCGGTGGTGGCATCCGACTCGGCGAGGGTGCGCGCCACCTCGGGCAGGTCCTGCTGGTAGATCGTGCCGAGATCCTTGACGAGCGCCGCCTCGATGGCGGGCGACTTTCCGCCCTGCATCATGCCCGCGACCGCAACCGACATCTGCCGCAGGGTCCAGAGACGGGCGACCAGCCGGCCGAGAACGGACGCCACCCGGCGCGCGGGCTGGCGGCCCAGCACCCGCACCAGCTCGCGCAGGACATAGAAATTCTGCAGAAAGCGCTCCGGGCCGGACCGTTCGAAGGCAAGCTCGCTCGTCACCTGCAGCCAGCCGTCGCCCTCGTTGCCGATCAGGCAGCTCTCCGGGATGAAGGCGTCACTGAACGTCACCTCGTTCCAGTCGTGCCGGCCGGCGAGATTGATGATCGGCCGGATGGTGACGCCGGGCGTCTTGAGATCGACCAGGATCTGGCTCAGCCCCTTGTGGCGGTCGCCATGCTGGCCGGAGGTGCGCACCAGTGCGATGCAGTAGTGATTGCGGTGCGCGCCCGAAGTCCAGACCTTGGTGCCGTTGACGCGGAAACCGCCGGGCACCGGCTCGGCACGCGTGCGCACCGAGGCGAGATCCGAACCCGAGTCGGGCTCGCTCATGCCGATGCTGAAGAAGCATTCGCCCCTGGTGATGCGTGGCAGGATCGCCTGGCGCTGCTCTTCGCTGCCGAAGCGCAGCAGCAGCGGGCCGGACTGCCGGTCGGCGACCCAGTGCGAGCCGGCCGGCGCACTGTTGCCCAGCAGCTCCTCGGTGACAACGTAGCGATCGAGAAAACTCTTCTCCGATCCGCCGTACTTCTTCGGCCAGGTGATGCCGATCCAGCCCTTCTTGCCCATCTCGCGGCTGAACTCCGGCGAGGGCGTGTTCCAGCTCGCGAACCGGTCCTCGGTCTTGATCCGGGGCAGCGTCTCCTCGAGGAAGGTGCGCACCTCCTCGCGCAGCATTTCGGCCTCGCTGGGCAGATGGAACGGCGGGAATTCGAGCTTGGGAATGGACATCGTCGTTCTCGACAGTTGGACGGCTCCTCTCTGTCGGCTAAAGCTACGGCGCGCAACCACGGAGTTTCGGAGATCGAATGCCGCGCCGCTCGCCCCGCCTGCCGCTGCTCCTGGCGGAATTCGACGACGAGGAGCGCGAGGCGGTCCTGGCCGCCAATCGCGCCTTCTACCGCGCCTTCAACGATCGCGACCACGACGCGATGGATCTGCTGTGGGCACCGACCGGGGCGATGGTCTGCCTGCATCCCGGGCAGGCGCCGTTGCTCGACCGGGCGGCAATCATGGCGAGCTGGCGCGCCATCATGCGCCATCCGGAGTCGCCGCGCGTGCGCTGCACCGACGAATGGATCGTGGGCCGCAGCGGTCTCGCCCTGGTCGTCTGTCGCGAGATCCTGGCCAACGGCCAGCTCATGGCGACCAACAGCTTCGTTCGCCTGAACGACAGGTGGCACATCCTCGGCCACCACTCCGCTCCCGTCCCCGCCGTCGAGGAGCGTCGGCAGGCAACGGCCGCGTCGGCCGCCCCGCCGCTGCGCGACCGCCGCAAGCTCCACTAGCGAAGGCTGCCGAGCGGCCCTTCGGCGGCCAGAAGCGGCTTCAGGGTCGCGTAGGGGATGTCGACGGTGAACGGGCCGGACACGTATGGTCCAACGACATAGGCGTCGAAGATCAGCTCGAGCTTGTCGCGCCGGTAGTAGTAGTGATCCGCCTCGTGCAGGAGCTTGGCGAGCTTGTCCGGCGTGATCGCATCCTCGAAGCCCGGCTTGCCGGCGTCGAACTGCTTCTTGAGATCGTCGTGCACCAACGGCACGAGCACCTTGAGCCAGCCGTCGCCCCTGGCGAAGACGGCGCTGGGCGGGACGGCCCGCCCGCTGCGCAGGTCGACAAGATAGGCGGTGGTTCCGCTCATGCCGTGCGCACCGCCGGTATAGCCGTAGAACCTGATCGCCACGGCGACGGCATCGGCCGACGGCCGCTGCAGTGTGAAGTACTGATCGTAGGTCCAGGTCTGCTCGAACGATGCATCGGCTCCGGCATGACGATCGGGGATCGCCTCGTCGCCCGCCTTGCGGGCGAGATCGGCGAGATGGCGGTTGAATGCCGAAAAGTCCGCCGTCGTGCCGTCGAACCGCGGCCAGGCGGCGTCGATGGCGTAGCCGACCTTGCCGACCTTCCCTTCCTTGAAGAGCGTCTGCCCGCTGATGAAGGGATAGGTCTCCTGGCCGAACGCCTGGAGGTTCTCCAGGCGCGCCGCGTAGCGCTGCCCGAGACAGCGCGCGATCTCTTCGGCACCGCCGGTGCAGGCCTTGTCGCGCGAGGCGATCCAGTGCGCCTGATCTTTCATCAAGTGGTCCTTTGCAGCGCCGGTCAGCTTCGCGGCAAGGGCGCCGTATGCCCCGGCCATCGCCCGGTCGGCCCTGGCCAGTTCCGGCCGGCCGCAGATCGTCTTCTCGATCGCCGTCGACGCCTTCGAGCAGTCGAAGCTCGGACCGGTCTGCGCCCAGGCCGGCGTGACGACGATCGTTGCCAGCAGCGCCACGATTGCGATCCTCATTTCATCCTCCAGGCCTTCAGACGACGCACGGCCTCCTCCATTTCCGGCGTCGAGCCGGCGAAGGAGATGCGCAGGGTTCCGGCCCCCCGCAGCCGATCGAAATCCACGCCCGGCGTCGTCGCGACACCGGCCTCCTGCAGCATGCGCTTGCAGAAGTCGCGGCTGTCGTTGGTGAGATGCGAGATGTCGGCATAGAGATAGAACGCCCCCTGGGCCGGCGTCAGCCGGTCGAGGCCCGCCGCCGGCAGGCCGGCCAGCAGCAGGTCGCGATTGGCGCGATAGCGACGGACATGGCCGTCGAGCTCGTCGCGGCAATCGAAGGCGGCGATCGCCGCGTGCTGGCTGAGCGTCGGCACGGAGATGAAGAAGTTCTGCGACAGACGCTCGATCGGCCGCACCAGCTCCGGCGGCACGACCAGCCAGCCGACGCGCCAACCGGTCATCGAGAAATACTTGGAGAAGCTGTTGACCACGATCGCCTGCTCCGACACCTCCGCAGCGGAGACTGCCTCGCCCTCGTAGACGATGCCGTGATAGATCTCATCAGAGATCAGTCGCACGCCGCGTCGCTCGCACCATTCGGCGATGGCCGCGAGCTCGCGGCGCGTCACCATCGTGCCCGTGGGGTTGGAGGGACTCGCCACGATCAGGCCGACGATCGGCCCCGCCTTTTCGAGCGCCTCGACGGTCGGCTGGAATCGGTCGGCGGCCGAGGTCGGCAGGTCGACCGCTTCGAGATCGAGTGCGGCCAGGATATTGCGATAGGCGGGATAGCCTGGTGCGGCCAGCGCCACGCGGTCGCCAGCGTCGAAGCTTGCAAGAAAGGCGAGCGGGAAGCCGCCCGACGAGCCGGTGGTGACGATCACGCGTTCGGGCGAAACCTCGCAGCCATAGGTATCGCGATAGTGTCGCGCGATTCGTTCGCGCAACGCCGGCAGGCCGAGCGCCGCGACATAGCCGATGCGATCGCTGTCGAGCGCGGCGTGCGCCGCGATCAACGCCTCCTTGGGCGCCGGCGTGCTGGGCTGGCCCACCTCGAGATGGATGACGGTGTCGCCGGCTGCCTCCTTCTCGGCCGCCGCCGCCATGACATCCATGACGATGAACGGATCGACGGCGCCCGAACGACGCGATGCGGAGCGTGACATGGGCGTCACTGCGCTGTCGCGATCAGCGCGGCGCCCAACCCGGCCGGGTCCGCTCCGGCCTGGCACGTCGCGCCGCCGCTTCGGATGCCGTTGGGGCAGGCGAGGGCGTTCACGTAGCCGCCTCGGCCCGCGTTCCTGGCCAGCGCACTCAGCACAGGAAGTCCGCCCTCGACGGCAGCCCGGGCGATGGCGCCGGTGACATAGCTCGCGGTCGGCAGGCCGCCGCCCGCGCCGGCGAACTTGAACTCGCCGTTGTTGGGGTTGCCGATCACGACCGGGCTCACGGCCGTGCTGTCCGCGGTCGGCGCTCCCAGCAGCATGCCTGTCCCTGGCGCCATCAGGCCGGTGCCAAAGAGGCGCCCCATCGACAAGCTGCAGGCCGTCGCATTGCCTTTTTCATCCACGGCGGCGAGGCCGGAGAAGCCGCCCGAATCGGTCGGCGTCGCGGCAGCCGGCGCGGGCTCGCCCTTCCAGCCGGCCAGCGCACTCGCACCGGCCATCGGCGGCGGAGCGGCATAGACGCGATAGCCGCCGTCGCTTTCGGACGGCGGCGTCACCGCCTTTGGCACGGCATTGCGCAAGGCTTCGACCGGAAGGCTGCCGCCAAGCTGCGCAATCTGATCGGACAGGCGTCTGGCGAAGTTGCCCTGGAAGAAGTCGACGCCGTTGCCGCGCCGGATCGCGACCAGAGTGGTGGCGAGATCGGATTGAACGAGACGATCGCCTTGGCCGAGCGGGGTGCCATTGCGGGCAAAGACGCGCCGCGCATCGTCGTTCAGGGACGCAGCACCCGCTGCCAGGTCACGCGCGAGGGCGCGCGAGACCGGAACGCCCAGGCTCGCCATTTTCTCGCTGGGCGCAAGGTCGAGCTCCCAACGCGCCTGGCCGTGGCGGATCTGCATGAGGGCCATCGCCCGCACGGCATTGGGCACGGTGAACGATACGCCGTTGATCGGCCCGGGGGCGGCAACGGGCGCGAAAACGAAGGCTTCCGCCGCCCTCGTCTTGGCATCGTGCACGATGCAGACGCCGGACGCGCCGAGGCCCGCCGCGGAGGGCAGGGTAACGGCCATGGCGAAATACATCGCGACTGCGGCATCGGTCGCGTTGCCGCCTTCCTGCAGGATGGTCCGACCCGCCTCGGCCGCCTGTCCCTCGTCCGCCGACACGGCAGCGAACTTCTCGGTGCGTCCGAAGATGTTGCTGTAGCCTGCCTTCGGCGGCGCCATGCCCGCCGGATTGAGCGCGTTCTGTCGATCTGTCTCATTTCCGCCACAAGCCGACAGCAAAAGCAGCGCGCACAGCGCCAGGCTGCGCAATTGACGACTTGATCCCGTGTTCCTAGCCTGCGCGCAACGCGTGCCGCCCGTGCTTAGACGCATCATCACCCTCTTCTCTCTCGCGCTGTTCGCGCTGGCGCCGTTTCGTGCCGCGAGTGCGCAGCAAGGTCAACGCCTCAATCTCGTCCGCGACGCCGAGATCGAGAACACAATTCGCACGTTCCTGACGCCGATCTGGCGCGTCGCCGGACTCGATCCGGAGGCGGTGCAGATCATGATCGTCCAGGACAACAGCCTCAATGCATTCGTCGCCGGTGGGCAAAGGATCTTCATCAACACCGGCTTGCTGATGCGCACCGAAACGCCCAATCAACTGATCGGCGTGCTGGCGCACGAAACCGGTCATATCGCGGGCGGCCATCTCGCGCGCCAGCAGGAGGAACTGCGCCGGCTGAGCACGCTGCAGATTCTCGAGATGCTGCTGGGCGGCGCCGCCATGGCCGGCGGTGCGGCCGCCGGCGGCGGCATGGGTCGCGGCGGACCGACCGGCCCGGGCGGCACGCCGATCCCCGGCACGCTCTATTCCTATCTGCAGTACTCGCAGGCGCAGGAGGCCGCCGCCGACCAGGCCGCCATCACCTATCTCGAGCGCACCCACCAATCGCCCAAGGGGACGGCACAGTTCCTGCGCATCCTGGAGCATCAGGAGCGCCTGCAGATCGGCCGACGCGACCCCTATCTGACCGACCATCCACTCACGCCGGAGCGCATCGCGACCTTCGACCGGGCAACCGCGCGCTCGCCCTACGCCAACGTCCCAGACTCGCCGCAGTTCGTCGAGATGCACGCGCGGATGGTCGCGAAGCTCTATGGCTTCACCGCGCCCAACGCAGCCTTGCAGCGCTACCACGAGGGCGACCGCGCGGTTCCAGCACGCTACGCCCGCGCCATCGCGCTCTATCGCACCGGCGCACTGGGATCGGCGCTGCTCACCATCGACGGACTACTCAAGGAACATCCCAACGATCCGTATTTCCACGAGCTCAAGGGGCAGATGCTGTACGAGAACGGGCACGTCGCCGAGTCGGTGCCTGCCTATCGCAAGGCCGTCCAGCTCCTGCCCGGCGCCGGCATCCTGAAGGTCGAGCTCGCGACCGCGCTGCTCGGAACGAACAATGCGGCGAACGACCAGGAGGCCGTCCGCAACCTCGAAGTCGCCCGACAAAGCGAAGGCGACAGCTTCGAGTTCTGGCGACTGATGTCGATCGGCTATGCGCGGCTCAATAATCACGGCATGACCTCGCTGGCCCGGGCGGAAATGGCCATCCGCCGCGGACAGCCGACCGAGGCGCAGGCGCTTGCCGACAGCGCTGTCCGCCAATTGAAGCCGGGCACGCCCGCCTGGCAGCGTGCACAGGACATCAAGGCCTACATCGACTCGCGACCGAGCCGACGTTGAGCGGCGTCGATCCCCTCCCCTCCTCCAGGAGCATCCAATGCGTCTCCCTCTCCTCCTTCTTTGCGCCATCCTGATCGCGGTCGGCGGGCTCGTCGCCGGCCACGCGACGGCACCCGTTGCCGTCACCGCCTCTTCGCCCGCCGTCGCGGACAAAGGCAACGCCAGCCGATCAGACCTCGACCGCAGCATCCACGACTACCTCGTGACCCATCCGGAGGTCCTCGTCGAGGCCATGCAGGCTCTCGAGCGCAAGCAGAATGTCGAGCGCGACTCGGCCGTCCAGAAGGCCATCCAGGAACATCGCAAGGAGCTGACGAGCGATCCGGACAGCCCGATCTCCGGCAATCCCAACGGTGACGTCACCATCGTCGAGTTCAGCGACTACCAGTGCCCCTACTGCAAGCGCTCCTTCCCGGCCGTCAAATCGGTCGTCGCGGCGGACGGCAAGGTCAAGCTCGTCCACAAGGATCTGCCCATCTTGGGAGAAGCGTCGCGCATGGCCGCCCTGGCTGCGCTCGCCTCGCGCAACCAGCACAAGCACGAAGCCTTTCACGACGCGTTGATGTCGTTCAACGGCAAGCTCGACCTCGACCGGATCCTGCAGATCGCCACGTCCGTCGGCATCGATGTGGCCCGGCTCCAGAAGGACATGGAAGATCCGAAGCTGGACGACATCCTCAAGCGCAACCAGGCCCTCGCCCAGGCACTCGATGTGCGCGGCACGCCGGCGTTCGTGATCGGCAACCAGTTCGTGCCGGGTGCGGTCGACGCCGACACGCTGAAGCAACTGATCGCCGAGGCCCGCAAGGGCTAGTCTAAGAGCCGATCCGAGAAGTTGTGATTCAGGAACAATGTATTGGCCTGGTCAAGCGCCTGAGCATGAGTCGGATCATGGCAAGGCGAATGAAGGCGACGACGGTGCAGGCGTAGCGTTCGAAGTCACGAGCGAGCCTGCGGTTGCGAGAGATCCAGGCGAAGGTTCGCTCGACGATCCATCGCTTGGGCAGAACGCTGAAGTTGTGCGCCTCGGTGCGCTTGACGATTTCGATCTGCCAGGAGCCGATATCGGCAACGACTTGGGCGACGCGTGGCCCTTGATAACCGGCATCAGCGAAGAGTTTGAGGATCGAGGGAAAGCGGCGTCTTGCGTTGCGCAGCAGCCGGCGGACGCCGTCGCGATCCTGCACATTGGCGCGATGGACGACGACGTTCAGCAACAGGCCGAGCGTATCGACGACGATATGTCGCTTGCGACCGGTCACCTTCTTGCCCGCGTCGTAGCCTTGCGGATCGATCGAGGCCCCCCTTTTTGCGCCGCTTTGGCGCTCTGACTGTCGAGGATTGCTACTGTCGGCTCGGGCTTGCGTCCCGCCGCCTCGCGCACCTGGACATACAGGGCCTGATGCAGGCGCAGCAGAGTCCGATCCGAGCGCCAGAGCGCAAAATAGTCGTACACCGTGCTCTTGGGCGGCAGGTCTTTGGGCAAGGCGTCCCACTGGCAACCGGTCGACAGCAGATAGAACACGGCGTTCAGCACTTCCCGCATATTGACGTCGCGCGGCCGCCCGCCACGGCGGGCGGGGGGAATCAGCGGCGCCACCAGTGCCCATTCCGCATCCGTCAAATCGCTGGGGTAGCGCAGCGCCTTGCGCTCATGAGCCCGACGATGCTCTGTCGTCCACATCTGGCACCTGTCTCAAACCACAGAGTGCCGAACAATGAATCACAACAGATTCTTCCGACTCAAGTTCTTTCCGGATAGGCTCTAAGTCTAGCGCGAAAGCGTCGCCGAGAGTCCCAGCAGGTGCACGAGATCGGGGCCGGCGATGCTCAGCCGGCTTGCCGCAGCGAGGCCGAGCGGCGGATCGGGCCTGGCAGCGAGGGTAAGCGTGCCGCCCTCCTCGACGAAGCGGGCAACCGTATCGAGGAGCTTTGTCATATCCTGGGTGATAAGGATATCGGGTGGTTGATAGGTGCGGATGTCGTGCGCCAGATTGGCACGCGCAACCGCCGATGACTGGTTCGTCGCCGCCGCCAGGGCGCGCACGGATCGATCGATCATCCCCCTGTCGAACAGCACCAGTCTGGCCGACGCGAGCGCAATCGAGGATTGCGGCAGGGCAACCATGGTGCCGTTGTCGACCGCGCGCCAGAAGGTCTCATCTGCACCCGTAAGCTCGGCGGACAAGGTCATTTCGCCCAGATCGGCAGCGGAAAGGGTGCATTGCCGTATGGCAAGCTCCCCCTTCGAACGCCGCTCGACACCGGCGCAGTCGAGGCCGAGCTTGAGCTCCGAAAGCCCCATGGCCTGCAGCAGGATGCCAAGCCGCGCACCGGTCGGATTCGCGGCCGGACGCAGGGCGAGATCCTCGACGCGCAGCCGCGATCGACTGGCGCCGACCTCCTCGCGCACCGTTTCGAGGGAAATGCTTTCGAGCGAGACGCCGTTGCTCGACAGCAAGGTGCCGCCGAAGCCGGTCGCGCTGGCCGAGCCGATATCGACACGGCCGAGAGAACTATCGGGATACCGTGCATTCTTCTCGATCTGGGAGAGAATGCGCCCCAGTCCGATCTCCTTCATCCGTATGTCGTCGACCTTGAGGGACGCCTCCGCAGCGCCCTTGGGCGTCGCCTCGATATCGGCGATGGCAAGCGCACCGATATGGCCGCGATCCACCCGATGGATGGCGGCGCTGCGCACGAAGACGGCATCGCCGGTCGCGGCAAGCGTATGGCTCGCGTTCCGTGCCTCGGCATGCTGCAAGCTGAGCGCTCCGGCGATGCGCGCGGCCAGGATCTCCGGATGACGGGGCCCCGCGATATCTGCGTCGTAGGCGGCCAGATCGAGGCCGTCGATCACCAGAGAGCCGACGGTCCAGGTCGCGCCGGTCGAGGGATTGGCGATATGGAGGTCGGCCAGCTCGAGATGGTCGGCGCGCAGCGGATCGCCGAGCCTGAAGTTGGCGAGCGGCGTGCGGCCGGCCAGCAAGTCTCCGAGCGACTCGGCCATACCGCGCAACTCCCAACGCCGAACCGCCAGGTCACCCAAGGCGTGCGACCGGAAATCGCTCAACACGACGCTGCGGTCGATGAGCCCGACCTCGACGGCGCCCACCGAGGCCTGGCCGTCACGCTCGATCTCGGCCTTGATCCGGCCTGCCGCGTATCGTTCCGCCACCGGCACGCCCGCCACGCCAAGACCGACGAGCGCGGCCACGGCGAGGACCGCGACGAGACTCTTCTTCACGGCTCGGCGTCGGGCTGCTTCGAAGGTTGAGCGGCCTCGAAGGCCGGCTGCTTCATGCAGTTGTCGAAGATCCGCTTCAAGGTCGGGTATCTGGCCATATCGACCTTGAAGCGGCCGGCATTGAAGATCTGGGGCACCAGGCAAAGATCCGCCATCGTCGGCCGATCGCCATGACTGAAGGCACCGGTACGGCGATCGTTCGCTACCATGGCCTCGTAGACTTCGAAGCCGGTCTCGATCCAGTGGCGCGACCAGGCGAAGGCAGCCTCCTCGGACTGCCCGTATGTCTGCCGTAGATAAGCCATCACGCGCAGGTTCTGGATGGGATGGATGTCCGCCGTCGGGATCAGCGCAAGCGACCGCACCCTCGCCCGGCCCACCGGATCGTTGGGCAGAAGCGGTGGCTCGGGGCGCGTCTCCTCCAGATACTCGAGAATCGCCAGCGACTGTGTCAGCACCTCGCCCGTATCGAGCACCAGCGCCGGCACCAGCTTCTGGGGATTGATTGCCGCATAGTCGGGGGCGCGCTGCTCGCCCTTGCGCAGATGGCGAAAGGCATGCTCGACGGCGATCCCCTTGAGGTTGAGGGCGATTCGCACGCGAAACGCGGCCGACGACCGAAAATACCCGATGAGCTTCATGGAGCCTCCCGCTGATACCTTAGCATGGCCTACGCGGGCGGCGTGTAGCGGACCACCTTCTGATCGATGGCGCCGAAAATCGATTGGCCAGCGCGGTCGAGCATCTCGATGCGGATGCGGTCGCCGAACTTCATGAAAGGCGTGTTGGGCTTGCCGGTATCGATCGTCTCGCGCACGCGCCGCTCGGCGATGCAGGAGCAGCCGGCCGACGGATCCCGGTTGGCGACCGTGCCCGAGCCGATCACCGTCCCCGCCTCGAGATGCCGGCTCCGGGCGGCGTGGGCGATCAACTGACCGAAATCGAAGGTGAGATCGGTGGCCGCGTTGGGATGGCCGAACTCCTTGCCGTTGAGGATCGAGATCAAAGGCAGATCGAGCTTCGCCCCATCCCAGGCATCGCCCAGCTCGTCGGGCGTCACCGCCACCGGCGCGAAGGCCGTGGCTGGCTTGCCGTGGAAGAAGCCGAAACCCTTGGCAAGTTCCGTCACGATCACGTTGCGCAACGAGACGTCGTTCAGGATGGTCACGAGCTTGATGTGCCGGCGCGCCGCCGTGGCCGGCGTGCCCATCGGCACATCGTCGACGATGACCCCGATCTCCCCCTCGAAATCGATGCCCCAGGCCTCGTCCTCCAGCTCGATTTCGTCGTTCGGACCGATGAAGGAGTCGGAGCCGCCCTGGTACATCAGCGGGTCGGTCCAGAAGGAGGGTGGCATCTCGACACCGCGCGCCTTGCGCACCAGCTCGACATGGACCACGTAGGCCGAGCCGTCCGCCCACTGGTAGGCCCTGGGCAGCGGCGCGGCGAGTGCCGCGGTGTCGAGATCGAAGGCCCCGGGCGCCTTGTCGGCATGCAATTGTTCCGACAGCTTGGCGAGCTGCGGCGCCAAGACGGCCCAATCCTCGATTGCCTTCTGCAGGGTAGGCACGACGCTGGTCGCGCGGACGGCGCGCGTGAGCGTCCGGTTGACGACGATCAGCGTGCCGTCGCGGCCGCCTTGCTTCAGCGTTCCGAGCTTCATCGCGGGCCGGCCTACTCCGCTGCCTGCTTGAGGTCGGCCGGCCGCCAGGAAGACACGTAGTCCTCGAACTCGACACCGGCCGGCATCGCGGCGATGTCGACCGCATCGCGCGTGTCGACCATCACCGCCACTTCGTCCGTCTCGGTCTTGCCGCCCTTGGTGGCCGCGTCGAACGCCTTGGGGTGCGGTCCGTGGGTGAAGCCCGACGGATGGACGGTCATCATGCCAGGATGGATGTTGTCGCGGCTGAAGAAGCTTCCCTTGTGATAGAAGATAATCTCGTCGAAGTCGTCGTTGTTGTGGAAGAACGGCAGCCTCAGCGCCTCGGGATCGCTCTCGAGCGGCCGCGGCACGAAAGTGCAGACGACGAACCGGCCGGTCACGAAGGTCGTATGCGCCGACGGCGGCAGATGGGCGCGATGGCTCATCAGCGGGCGGAGGTCGCGCCAGTTGATGCGCACCACGCTGAGATCGCCGTGCCAGCCGACGGCATCCAGCGGATTGAACGGGAAAGTGACCGACGAAACCGCGTTGCGCCGCTTCACGGATACGGTCCAACGCCGCTCGTCCTGTTGCGCCTTGAAGGCGTCGTCGATATGCGGCGTGTCGAGCATCGCCGGATCGAAGATCGCATGGCGGCCGACCAGCCCCTTCTCGGGCAGCGTGAAATGATCGTTCGTGGCCTCGATCATGAGCGAGGTTGTGGGCTTGCCGGGCGCGAGGCGCCACATCGTGCCGCGCGGGATCACGATATAGTCGCCGTCGCGATATTCGAGATGGCCATAGTCGCAGAAGAGCTCGCCCGCCCCCTCATGCACGAAAAGAAGCTGGTCGCCGTCGCTGTTGCGGGCGAGCGCCGTCATCGCGTCGTCGAGCTTCCAGATCCGCATCTGCAGATGCGAATTGCCCATCACCAGCTCGGCCTGCCACGGATCGGCATGCACCTTGACGAGCTTGTTCATATCGAGCGCCCGCGGCCGGATCGGCCCCTCGAAGGCGATCCAATCGGTCGGCTTGTGTCTGTGGTGGAACTGGGCCGACGGCCCGAAGAACCCCTCCTTGCTGATCTCGCGCTCGTAGGTGCCCTCGGGCAGACGCACGTGAGCCTGGCGCGACGCCGTTCCTTCGACCTGGCGAAGCGGAATCCAGTTCCTGGCCATGAGTTCCTCCTCTGTCCTACGCCTTGAGCACGCCTCGGCGGATCTGATCGAGCTCGATCGACTCGAACAGCGCCCGGAAGTTTCCTTCGCCGAACCCTTCGTTGCCGCGGCGCTGGATGATCTCGAAAAAGATCGGCCCGATCACCGTCTGGGTGAAGATCTGCAGCAAGAGCCCGCCACCTTGGGTGGGCGCGCCGTCGATCAGGATGCGGTCGGCCGCGAGCCGGTCCAGATCCTCGCCGTGTCCGGGCAGGCGCTGGTCCACCTGCTCGTAGTAGGTGTCGGGAACGGTCTGGAACGGCACGCCCTTGTCCCTGAGCGCCTCGACCGTGCGGTAGATGTCGCCGGTGCCGAGCGCGATGTGCTGGATGCCCTCGCCGTGATAGGCCGAGAGATACTCCTGGATCTGCGACTTGTCGTCTGTGCTCTCGTTGATCGGGATGCGGATCTTGCCGCACGGGCTGGTCATCGCCCGGGACTTCAGGCCCGTGAGCTTGCCCTCGATGTCGAAGTAGCGGATCTCGCGGAAATTGAAGAGCCGTTCGTAGAACTCCGCCCACTCGTCCATCCGGCCGCGATGCACATTGTGGGTCAGGTGATCGATATAGGTGATGCCGACGCCCGCCGGGCCGGGCTCGACGCCAGGCAGGAACTCGAAGTCGACATCGTAGATGCTGCCCTTCGGTCCGTAGCGGTCGACCAGGTAGATCAGCGAATCGCCGATCCCCTTGATGGCCGGAATGTTGAGCTCCATCGGCCCCACCTTGTTCTCGACGCCCCAGGCGCCGAGCCCAAGGGCGCGTTTGTAGGCGCGGGCCGCGTTCTTCACCCGAAAGGCGATCGCGCAGACACTGGGGCCGTGAACCCGGGCGAAGCCCTGCGCGAAGCTCTCCTTCTCGCCGTTCACGATGAAGTTCACGTCGCCCTGTCGGAACAGCGACACGTCCTTCGAGCGATGCCGGGCGACGCGCACGAAGCCCATGCTCTCGAACAGGCGGCCGAGCGCCTCCGGATCGGGCGCGGTGTACTCGACGAATTCGAATCCGTCCGTTCCCATCGGATTGACGGGATCGGTCTCGAGATCGGTGATGCCTGTCATGCCGTCCTCCCGAATTTGACCGAACGAACAATTAGTTTCATATGTAACTATTATGACGAACCGACCGCAAGCCCTGGAGCTGGAAAATTTCCTGCCCTACCGGCTCTCCGTCCTGGCGCAGCTCGTGAGCGAATCGCTGCACGATCTCTACGTCGGGCCGTTCGGGCTCACCGTGACGCAGTGGCGGGTGATGGCGGCGCTGGGCCGCTTCGCCCCCCTCACTGCATCCGATGTGGGGCAGCGCATCGTCATGGACAAGGTGGCCGTGAGCCGGGCGGTCGCGGGCCTCATGAAGCGGCGACTGGTCGAACGGGCGACCGACCGCAACGACCGCCGGCGCGCCTCCCTCGAGCTCTCGGCCCGCGGCCGCGCCATGCACGCCCGCATCGTGCCCATCGCGCTTGCCTATGAAAAGCGTCTCTACGAAGCGCTCACCGATGACGAGCGGCGGCAGTTCGAGTCGCTGGCCGGGCGCCTGTTCGCCCACGCCCAGGCCCTGCGCATCGCGTCATAACTGTCCCCGACCGGCATTCTTGTGGCCGAGTCCCGCCATGCTATAAACCCGCGTCTTGTAAGGATGGGGAGGCAAGTTTGGCGGCCAGGGCCGCCCGACGTCCGCCGGCGGCGAAACCCGTGCTGGTGCTCAACGGGCCCAATCTCAACATGCTGGGCAAGCGGCAGCCGCAGATCTACGGCCGCGAGACCTTGGCGGACGTGGAGAAGACGTGCCGGGCCGAGGCCGCACGCCTCGGGCTGGAGGTGGAGTTCGCCCAGAGCAATCACGAGGGCGTCCTGGTCGACCTCATTCAGGCGGCGCGCGAAAAGAACAGCGGCATCGTGATCAATGCCGGCGCCTACAGCCATACGTCGGTGGCCCTGCTGGACGCCCTGAACGCCGCCGAGGTACCGGCCATCGAGGTGCATATCTCGAACATCTACAAGCGTGAAAGCTTTCGCCACCGCTCGTATATAAGTCCCGCCGCCGTGGGCGTGATCGCCGGCCTGGGCAGCCAGGGCTACCTCCTCGCCCTGCAGGCGCTGGCGCGTCTGCTCGGCCGCTGAAATCTTCAGGAGCCTCCTTCATGGCCAAGTTCGAGATGGATACCGAGTTCGTCCGCAAGCTCGCGGAGATCCTGGAGGAAACCCATCTCGGGGAGATCGAGTTGGCCGACGGCGAGCGGCGGATCCGAGTAGCGCGACCCCAGGTCACTATGGCCGCCGCCGCGCCGGTGGCTTTCGCCGCTGCTCCTGCGGCATTACCGGGCGGCGCGTCGGCCGGACCGTCGTCGCTCGGCAACGGCGCGGATCTGGGCGCCCATCCGGGCGCCGTGAAGTCGCCCATGGTCGGCACCGCCTATCTGGCTCCAGAGCCGGACAAGCCGGTCTTCGTCAATGTCGGCGACAAGGTCGCGGCGGGGCAGACGCTCCTGATCATCGAAGCGATGAAGACCTTCAATCCGATCAAGGCGCCCAAGGCCGGTACGGTGAGCCAGATCCTGATCGAGAACGCACAGCCGGTGGAGTTCGGACAGGCGCTGATGATCGTCGAATAGCGGCTCTCGGTCACAATGTTCGAAAAGGTCCTGATCGCCAATCGCGGCGAGATCGCGCTCCGCATCCATCGCGCCTGCCGCGAAATGGGGATCCAGACCGTCGCCGTCCATTCCACCGCCGACAGCGACGCCATGCATGTCCGGCTGGCGGACCAGTCGGTCTGCATCGGCCCTCCACCGGCTCGCGACAGCTATCTCAACATCCCGGCTATCCTCTCCGCCGCGACGATCACCGACGTCGACGCCATTCATCCCGGCTACGGGTTTCTGTCGGAGAATGCGCGTTTCGCGGAAGCGGTCGAGGCGAGCGGCTTCACCTTCATCGGACCGACACCCGAGCACATCACCATGATGGGCGACAAGATCGTCGCCAAGCAGACCGCACAGGAACTCGGCCTGCCGCTGGTGCCGGGTTCGCCCGGCCCGGTCGGATCGCTCGAAGAGATCGTGGCACTGGGTGACAAGATCGGCTGGCCGGTGCTGATCAAGGCCGTGGCCGGCGGCGGCGGCCGCGGCATGAAAGTTGTCGAGAACGCCGACGCAGCGGCGGAAGCCTATGCGCTCGCCAGGGCCGAAGCCAAGGCAGCCTTCAGCAACGACTCTGTTTATGTGGAGAAATATCTCGGCCGTCCCCGCCATATCGAGATCCAGGTGCTGGGCGACGGCCAGGGGAATGGCATTCACCTCGGCGAGCGCGACTGCTCGCTGCAGCGCCGCCATCAGAAGGTGCTGGAGGAGGCGCCTTCGCCCGCGCTCAATCCCGAGCAGCGCAGTCGCATCGGCGAGCTTGCCGCCGCCGCGGTGCGCAGGCTCAAGTATCGCGGCGCGGGCACGATGGAATTCCTGTTCCAGGACGGCGAATTCTACTTCATCGAGATGAATACCCGCCTGCAGGTCGAGCATCCGATCACCGAGGCGGTGACCGGCATCGACCTAGTACGCGAGCAGATCCGGATCGCCGACGGCGCCCCGCTCGGGCTCGAGCAGGGCGACATCACGATCCAGGGCCATGCCATCGAGTGTCGCGTCAATGCCGAGAATCCCGAGACCTTCGTGCCCTGCCCCGGCCGCGTCGCCGACTACCACCCGCCTGGCGGGCTCGGCGTGCGCGTCGATTCGGGTCTTTACGCAGGCTACATCATGCCACCCTACTACGATTCGATGGTGGCCAAGCTGATCGTGAGCGGGCCGACACGCAACGAATGCCTGATGCGCCTGCGCCGGTCGCTCGAGGAATTCGTGATCGGCGGCATCGAAACGACGATCCCGCTGCACCAGCGCATCATCGGCCAACAGCAATTCGTCAATGGCGACTACGACATCCACTGGCTGGAGAAGCTGGTAGGCCTCAAGAAATAGCACCGCCATGCTGGAGATCACGCCCGAGCTCCTGCTGCAGGCCTACCGGATCGGCGTCTTTCCCATGGGAGAGCGCCGTGACGATCCCAAGCTCTACTGGCTCGATCCGCGCCTGCGGGCGGTGCTGCCGCTGGACGGCTTCCACCTGCCCCGACGACTCGCGCGCACCGTACGGTCCGGCCAGTTCGAGATCAGCGCCGACAAGGCCTTCGTCGAGGTCGTGCGCGCCTGCGCCGAGCCGCGGCCGGGCCACCCCGAGAGCTGGATCAACGAGCCGATCGTCAGGCTCTATGGCGAGCTTCACCGGCGAGGCCACGCCCACAGCGTCGAAGCCTGGCGCGAGGGCCGGCTCGTCGGCGGCCTGTACGGCGTGTCGGTCGGCGCCGCCTTTTTCGGCGAAAGCATGTTCAGCCGCGAGCGCGACGCCTCCAAGGTCGCACTGGTCCATCTCGTCGCTCGGCTGATCAAGGGCGGCTTCCGGCTGCTCGATTGCCAGTTCATGACCGAGCATCTGCGCAGTTTCGGCGCGGTCGAAATCCCGCGCGACCAGTTCCGCGAGCGGCTGGCCGACGCGGTCGGTCGCGAGGCCGTCTTTCAGGGCGACTTGACGGGTGAGGATCCCTGCTCCCTGGTGCAGGCGAGCACCCGCACGTCGTAGACACCGTCATCCATTGCGGAAATGGACGGCGTCGAGGCGAACATCCAGCCGGCGAACAGCTTCTGCGCCGGCTGGCCCGGCTTGTGGTCGACGATGGTGAGATAGGCGGCCGCTTCGGGCGGCGCGTCGGGGGTATTGACCAGGCAATCGCCGACCGTGATGGCGAGCGTGCCGAAGGTCGTGGACTGACCCACCGGCGCGATAAAGCGCTTGGTGCGGGCGGTCACCTTGTCGAGCCCCTGCAACTCGGCGACCGGCTTGCCGGGCCCATCGGGAATCGCCCGCAAGGTCGGGCTGTTGTCGAAAGAAGAAGACGACGGCTGCTCCGAGGCGGCCTGTGTCGGGGCTTGGGCCGGTGCTGTCTGGGCCGCAGCCGCAGCGGCACAGGCGGTCGCGCCGATCACAGCAGCCAGCGTGGCAAGGGCAGCCTGTGGACGCACGCTCACCCTTTCGCGGCGTGGGGAACGACCAGTCCGTCGATCAGCTCGTGCAGCGCAGCCTTGATCTGCCCGGGATCGCATCCCATCAGAACTCCATCCTCGAGTGCATCGGCGCAGAGGGTTTCGATCTCCTGGATGTTCTGGTTGAGGACTTTGATCTTTTCGAGGCAGGAGACCGGCGTGCCGTCGGATTGCCGCCATGTGTGCGACGTTTTCGGAAACCGTGCGTTCATCACTTCTTTCCTGTTCCGCCAAACATGAACTTGGCGATCAAGTCTGTCAGCGAGATGGCATCCTGGGTATTGGTGATTTCGCCTCCCGACGGCAAGGTCTTCGTGTCCGCGCCCGGCTCGAGCGCCACCACCATGCCGCCCAGGAGCGATTCGCTGACGACCTTGGCGTTGGTGTCGTCGGGAAGCCGCAGGCCGGAGGAAACGGCCATGCGGACCACCGCCTGGTAGGTCTTGCTGTCGAGGTCGATGGCCGTGACGGTGCCGACCTTGACGCCGCTCAGGGTGACATCTGCGCCACGCTTCAGCCCGTCCACCCGGCCGAAGCGCGCCACAAGCTCATAGCCGTCCGCGCTGGACTGGCCCGACTTCGCGAAAGCATAGAAGACGAACACGCCCGCCACGATGAGCACGACAGCGCCTACGATCGTCTCCACGACATTGCGGCCCACGCGCTGCCTCCCCCCGCTACTTCCTGACCACGCCGAAAAATCAGCCGGGACGCCACGCCTCGTAGGCCGGCTTCGGCTTCTCGCCCGAAGTCGCGAGGGTGGACCCCGGCGGACGATAGGCGAGATCCGTGCCGCTGAGATTGCGCTCGTGTTCCTTCTGCCACGGCTGTCGCGGCAGCCCGTTGGCCGGCGGAGGTGCGTTGGTCGTGTGATGCAGCCAGCCGTGCCAGTCGGGCGGAACGCGCGAAGCTTCGGCCTCGCCCTTGTAGATCACCCAGCGCTTGCGACGCCGTCCGGGGATCACCCGCCTGTCCTGATAGTAGCGATTGCCCTGGCCATCAGTGCCAACCAGCTCGCCGCGCATTTTGGTGAACAGCCAGGTGCCGAAGGTCATCAATCACTCTCTCGAAGAAGGATCGCGCGCTTGTACGCGCGCCTCAGGGGACGCGCAACGCGACGCATGTGGGCTCGTGCTTCATCGTTTGTCGTCATGCGATTCGTCGTCGATCCTGACCCTTGTTGCGTTCTTGCATCATCTAGTATCATCAACATACTGGTCTACAAAATATAGTTGCGCACACAAGATTTTGTAATTTACTATCATCGTGTGCCCATATCTGCGTGCTCATTTCAACCGAGAGAGCACATCCCGCGACGGGACGAAGACGGGAAGCTGGCACGGGGGATCGTCGATGCGCTTTGAGCGTCGGAACACGCGAGCAGGAAATTCGCCATTCGAAGGAGTGGCGTTTCGTGCTGCCGATTCCGAAATACGCAATCCTGATGGCACGGTCGTCTTCCGCCAGGAAGGGATCGAGGTCCCAGCCGAGTGGTCGCAAGTTGCGACCGATGTGCTGGCGCAGAAATATTTCCGCCGCGCCGGTGTGCCGCGCCGCCTCGTGCGCATCGCCGAACATGACGTTCCCGAATGGCTCTGGCGCTCGGCGCCGGATATCCAGGCGCTGTCCGCCTTGCCGGTGGATCAGCGCTTCGGTGGCGAGCGGTCGGCCTGCCAGGTGTTCCTTCGCATGGTTGGCGCCTGGACCTATTGGGGCTGGAAGGGCGGCTACTTCGACAGCGAGGAGGATGCGCGCGCCTTCCACGACGAGCTTTGCTTCATGTTGGCGACGCAGATGTGTGCGCCCAATTCGCCGCAATGGTTCAACACTGGCCTGCACTGGGCATACGGCATCGACGGCCCCGATCAGGGGCACTGGTTCGTCGACCATCGCGACGGCATCGCCTACCCTTCCGACTCCGCCTATGAGCGGCCGCAGCCTCATGCCTGCTTCATCCAGAGCGTCGCCGACGATCTCGTGAACGAGGGCGGGATCATGGACCTCTGGGTCCGCGAGGCGCGGTTGTTCAAGTACGGTTCGGGCACCGGCTCCAACTTTTCGCGCCTGCGTGGGGCGGGCGAAAAGCTCTCGGGCGGCGGCAGATCATCCGGCCTGATGTCGTTTCTCAAGATCGGTGACCGCGCGGCCGGCGCCATCAAGTCGGGTGGCACGACGCGGCGCGCCGCCAAGATGGTGGTGGTCGACGTCGATCACCCCGACATCGAGGAGTTCGTCTCCTGGAAGATGCTCGAGGAGCAGAAGGTGGCAGCCCTC
Source organism: Enhydrobacter sp. (assembly GCF_030246845.1). NCBI lineage: Bacteria > Pseudomonadati > Pseudomonadota > Alphaproteobacteria > Hyphomicrobiales > Enhydrobacter > Enhydrobacter sp. Next base: position 4,218,104 of record NZ_CP126889.1, on the reverse strand, counting down.
GTCGCCGGATCGCGCCTCGCCAGCCGCCATCTCAACGCCGTCATGCGCGCCTGCATCGAGAATGACAGCCGCGGCGACGATGCGTTCGATCCCCGGCGCAATCCCTGTCTGCGCCAGGCGATCGTCGCGGCCCGGGCCGCTGAAATTCCCGAGAACTACATCCATCGGGTCATACAGTTCGCCCGGCAGGGCTATCGCCACATCGAATTCCCGGCCTTCGATACCGATTGGGAATCCGAAGCCTATGCCAGCGTGGCGGGACAGAACGCCAACAACTCGGTGCGGGTTACCGACGCCTTCCTGCGGGCGGTCGAGGCCGACCGCGAATGGTCGCTGACTGAACGCACCACCGGCCGGGTCGCGCGGACAGTCTCCGCCGCCGCCCTCTGGGATCGCATCGCCGAGGCCGCATGGCATTCCGCCGATCCGGGCGTGCAATTCGACACCACGATCAACGATTGGCACACCTGTCCGGAGTCGGGGCGCATCAACGCTTCCAATCCGTGCTCGGAATACATGTTCCTCGACGACACGGCGTGCAATCTCGCTTCCCTGAACCTGATGCGGTTCCGGCGCAGCGACGGGGCGACCGACATCGCCGCGCTCGAGCACGCCACGAGGCTGTGGACCGTCGTTCTCGAGATCTCGGTGATGATGGCGCAGTACCCGTCGCGCCGCATTGCCGAGCTGTCCTATCGCTACCGCACGCTCGGCCTCGGATATGCCAATCTCGGCGCGCTGCTCATGGCCTCGGGCCTGGGATACGATTCGACGGAAGGTCGTGCCATAGCGGCCGCCATCACTGCCATCGTCACCGGCACCGCCTATGCCACGTCGGCCGAGATGGCCAAGCTCATGGGCGCCTTCCCCGGTTTCCCGGCGAACCGCTCGGCCATGCTGCGCGTCATTCGCAACCATCGTTGCGCCGCCTATGGCAACGAGGCCGCCTACGAGGGCCTGTCGACGCTCCCCGTCGCGCTGGATGCCGCCGGTTGCCCGGATCCTGACCTGGTGTCGGCCGCCCGGCGCGCCTGGGATCGCGCCCTTGCGCTGGGCGAGGCGCACGGCTTTCGCAATGCGCAGGTCTCGGTGATCGCTCCCACCGGCACCATCGGACTGGTGATGGACTGCGACACGACCGGCATCGAACCCGACTTCGCGTTGGTGAAATTCAAGAAGCTGGCGGGCGGAGGCTACTTTAAGATCATCAATCGCACCGTGCCGCTGGCCTTGCGCACGCTGGGGTACGATGAAGCCGCTATCGCGCGCATCGTCGCCCATGCGGTAGGGCACGGCACGCTGAGGTCGGCCCCCGCCATCAACCACGAGACGCTCGCGGTGCGCGGCTTCGATGCGGCGGTGCTGGCGCGGATCGACAAGGCCCTCGCCACGGCCTTCGACATTCGGTTCGCCTTCTCGCGCTACACGCTGGGCGACGACTTCTGCCGCTCGGTGCTGGGGCTCGATGACGCCGCCCTCGCCGATCCGGGACTCGATCTGCTGGCGCGGCTCGGCTTCTCTTCCTCCGACATCGCATCGGCAAACGTTTATGCCTGCGGGACGATGTCGATCGAGGGCGCACGCGACCTCAAGCGCGAGCACCTCGCGATTTTCGACTGCGCAAATCCCTGTGGACGAGATGGCAAGCGCTGCTTGTCTGCAGAAAGCCACATACGCATGATGGCTGCAGCACAACCGTTCATCTCAGGCGCGATCTCGAAGACGATCAACATGCCGAATGCCGCAACGGTCGAGGACTGCCGCAAGGCCTACGAGATGTCGTGGAAGCTTGGTCTCAAGGCCAATGCGCTCTATCGCGACGGCTCGAAGCTGTCGCAACCGCTCTCCGCCTTGGCGCTGGGCGAGGACAAGGCCGCGAACGACGATCTTCTGGAGCTGCCGCCGGCCGCCCGCGCGTCCATCGTTGCCGAGCGGATCGTGGAGCGGATCGTCGAGCGCGAGGTCCGCCGTGGGCGCGAACGGCTGCCGCAACGGCGCAAGGGCTACACGCAGAAGGCCGTCGTCGGCGGCCACAAGGTCTATCTGCGCACCGGCGAGTACGAGGATGGCCGGGTCGGCGAGATTTTCATCGACATGCACAAGGAAGGCGCCGCCTTCCGCAGCCTGATGAACAACTTCGCCATCGCGATCTCCATTGGCCTGCAATACGGCGTGCCGCTGGAGGAATTCGTCGAGGCCTACACGTTCACCCGCTTCGAGCCGAGCGGCATCGTCGAAGGCAACGACGCCATCAAGATGTCGACCTCTCTGCTCGACTACATCTTCCGGGAGCTGGCGATCTCCTATCTCGGCCGCAACGATCTGGCGCATGTCGAGCAGGCCGATCTCCGGCCTGACGGTGTCGGCCGCGGCCTGGTCGATGACGGTCTGCCGGTCGACGGCACCGACGCCGCGCAGGCCGCCGCCGCTGCGGTCAGCCGCATCGCCAGCGTCGGCTACATGCGCAGCAACCTCCATTTGTTGAACGGCCGGATGGCCGGCGCCGCGCTCGCCAACGAGGCGGTCGCCGCCGGCTCCGAGCCCATCGGACTGACGGACGGCCCAGCCGTCGCTTCGGCGCATGTCGCCCAGGCGGCCGTCGTCGGCGTCGCGACTGGAGGGGCATCCTCCTCACCCCGGAGCTCGGCTGTCGAGGCCAGGCTCAGGGGCTTCGAAGGGGATGCCTGTCCGGAATGCGGCAACTTCACCATGGTCCGCAACGGGACGTGCCTCAAGTGCACGACCTGCGGCGGCACCACGGGATGCAGTTGAGCATGCGTGACGTAGCGTACCCGCGTACCCCGGGGACCTCGCGGTTGGGGACCTCATAGCTAACCATAGGAGACAGTTATGGCTGCTAAGAAAAAGGCTGCTAAGAAGAAGGCTGCTAAGAAGAAGAAGCAGTAACAACAAGAACCAAGAATAAGGGAAGGGCGTAGGCCAGAGCTCAACTTTGGCCCCTTTTAACCGACGCCTTTCGGCTTCCGTGTGGGTGCCCTCATGGCCCCACCGGAAGCCACCTTCAGATTCGGGGATGAAACCTTTGCAACGCCCCGTCGGCAGGGGCAAAGTAATTTGATTGTGTGTCCGGCGACCCTTGGTCTGTCGGACTTTTTTGCGCGTACTGCGCGACCGATCGGGCCTCAATGAGGGCAAGATTCGCGCTATGCTTGGCCCATGCCGGATGACTCACCGACCCTCGGCCTGCGCGTTGTCGATTCGCTTGCGGCGGTCGATGCCGCGCAATGGGATGCTTGCGCCCTTGCGCCGGGTGTGGCCGGCAATCCGTTCCTGACGCATACCTTCCTGAAGGCGCTGGAGGACTCGAAGTCGGTTGGCCGTCGCACGGGCTGGCAGCCGCAGTACCTGCTGGCAGAGGCGGCGGACGGAACGTTGCTCGGTGCCGCACCGCTCTACCTGAAAGGGCATAGCCAGGGAGAATACGTCTTCGATCATGGCTGGGCCCAGGCCTTCGAGCGCGCTGGCGGCCGGTACTATCCCAAGCTCCAGATCGCGATCCCCTTCACCCCTGTTCCCGGCCCGCGCCTGTTCGTCCGTCCGGGCCCGCTGGCCGACGCCGTCTGCGACGCCATGATCGACATGTTGGCGAAAATCGCCAAGGACAACGGCATCAGTTCGGTGCATGCCACCTTCTGCAGCGAAGCCGACTGGAAGCGGTTCGGGGCCCATGGCTGGTTGCAGCGCATGGGCCAGCAGTATCACTGGCACAATGCCGGCTATCGGACGTTCGACGATTTTCTCTCCGCCCTCGCGTCACGCAAGCGCAAGGCGATACGCAAGGAACGCGAGTCGGTACGCCGCGAAGGGCTCGCGCTGCGGGCGCTGACCGGCGCCGATATCGAACCTCGACACTGGGACGCCTTCTTCGCCTTCTACATGGATACCGGCGGGCGCAAATGGGGCTCGCCGTATCTGACGCGCGCCTTCTTCGACATCCTGGGCGCCGCCATGGCCGACAAGGTCGTGCTGATCATGGCCGAGGCCGATGGTCGGCCGGTCGGCGGCGCGCTCAACCTCGTGGGCGACGACACGCTTTACGGCCGCTACTGGGGTTGTCTCGAAAGCCATTCCTTCCTGCATTTCGAGGCCTGCTACTACCAAGCCATCGACTTCGCGATCGCCCACGGCCTGCAGCGTGTCGAGGCGGGCGCCCAGGGCGACCACAAGATCCAGCGCGGCTACTTGCCGGTGCCGACCTATTCCGCCCACTGGATTGTCGACCCCGGCTTCCGCCGCGCGGTCGACGACTATCTCAGGCGCGAGCGGCCGGCGGTGCAGCAGGAGATCGACGGCCTGCAGCAGTACTCGCCGTTCCGGAAGGAGAACGAAAAATGACGCCGGCCGGCGTCATTTCTTCTCGATCATCAGGATCCCGAGGAAGAACACGACAAAGAACACGAGCTGCTGAGTAAGGCCGAGCGGAGCCTGCCAGTGCAGCTTGTCGACGAGGAGCGTCGCCACCCAGAAGACCGCGGTGGCCAGCACCGCGGCCCGGAAGGCTAGCCAAAGAGGCCGGAACATCAGTCAGCGAGCACTGGTTCCTGGCTGGCCGGAGGCAGCGCCCCACGCTCGGGCGGCAGGAAAGTGAAGACGAGCTTGGCCGCCGCGCCCTCACCCTGGGCATCGACGCGGACCGTGCCGCCGCCGTTGGCGAGCTTGCCGAACAGCACCTCCTCCGCGAGCGGCTTCTTGAGATGCTCCTGGATGATGCGGGCCAGAGGACGGGCGCCGAACAGCCGGTCGTAGCCCTTCTCGGCGAGCCACCGCCGCGCCGAATCGGACAGCTCGATGAAGACCTTGCGGTCGGCGAGCTGCACCTCGAGCTCGGCCACGAACTTGTCCACCACCTTGCCCATGCTCTCGGGGCCGAGATTGGCGAACTTGATGACCGCGTCGAGCCGATTGCGGAATTCCGGCGCAAACAGGCGATTGATCGCGTCGTCGTCCTCGTCCTGCCGCGCCTCGCGACCGAAACCCAGCGCGGGCTTGGCGATATCCGCCGCGCCGGCGTTGGTGGTCATGCAGAGGATGACGTTGCGGAAGTCCACGGTCCGCCCGTTGTGGTCGGTGAGCTTGCCGTAGTCCATCACCTGCAGGAGCACGTTGAACACGTCCGGATGCGCCTTCTCGATCTCGTCGAGCAGGATCACGCAATGCGGATGCTGGTTGACCTTGTCGGTGAGCAGGCCGCCCTGGTCGAAGCCGACATAGCCGGGCGGCGCTCCGATCAGGCGCGAGACGCTGTGCCGTTCCATGTACTCGGACATGTCGAAACGGACCAGCTCGAGGCCCAGGAGCCGCGCGAGCTGGCGCGTGACCTCGGTCTTGCCGACCCCCGTCGGCCCCGCGAGCAGATACGAGCCGATGGGCTTCTCCGGCGAGCGCAGGCCCGCGCGCGCGAGCTTGATCGCCGCCGAGAGCTGATCGATCGCCTTGTCCTGGCCGAACACGACCGTCTTGAGATCGCGATCGATGTTGCGCAGCATCTCCGTGTCGTCCTTCGACACGCTCTTGGGCGGGATGCGCGCGATCTTGGCGACGATCTCCTCGATGTCGGGCACGTCGATGGTCGACTTTCGTGCGTCCTGCGGCCGCAGCATCTGGGCCGCGCCCACCTCGTCGATCACGTCGATCGACTTGTCGGGCAGCTTGCGGTCGTGGATGTAGCGCGCCGACAGCTCGACCGAGGCCTTGATGGCGTCGTCGGTGTAGACGACGTGGTGATGCTTCTCGTAGACCGGCTTGAGGCCCTGCATGATGAGGACGGCATCGGCGATCGAGGGCTCCGGAATGTCGATCTTCTGGAAGCGCCGGACGAGCGCGCGATCCTTCTCGAAGTAGTTCCGGTATTCCTTGTAGGTCGTCGAGCCGATGCAGCGCAGCTCGCCCGACTGCAGCGAGGGCTTCAGGAGATTCGACGCGTCCATCGACCCGCCCGACGTGGCGCCGGCACCGATGATCGTATGGATCTCGTCGATGAACAGCACCGAGTTCGGCTTCTTCTTGAGTTCGGCCAGGACGGCCTTCAACCGCTCCTCGAAGTCGCCGCGATAGCGCGTGCCGGCAAGCAGCGCACCCATGTCGAGCGCGTAGATGACCGACTCCTTCAGGACGTCGGGGACATCGCCCTCGACGATCTTGCGGGCAAGGCCTTCGGCGATCGCCGTCTTGCCGACGCCCGGCTCGCCGACATAGAGCGGATTGTTCTTGGTCCGGCGGCACAGCACCTGGATCGTGCGCTCGACCTCGTATTCGCGGCCGATCAGCGGATCGACCCGGCCCTCGCGTGCCTTCTGGTTGAGATCCACGCAATAGGCCGTCAGCGCCTCGTTGCCCTGCTTGACGGCGGCTTCGCCGTTCTCCTCCTCCGCGCCGGTGACGCGGCGGGTGCGTGCCCGGCCCGGGACCTTGGCCTTGCCGTGGCTGATGTAGTCGACGGCATCGAGCCGCGACATGCCCTGGTTCTCGAGGAAAGACACGGCATGGCTGTCGCGCTCCGAAAACAGCGCCACCAGGACGTTGGCTCCGGTCACCTCCTTGCGGCCCGAGGACTGGACGTGCACCGCGGCACGCTGGACGACGCGCTGGAAGCCGGCGGTCGGCAGAGGCTCGCTCGGCGTCTGGGTGACGATGCCTTTCAGGCGATTGTCGATAAAGGCCTCGAGGTCGTGCCGGAGGCGATCGATGTCGACTCCGCATGCCTTGAGCACGGGGGTTGCGTCGTCGTCCTCCGTCATCGCGAGGAGCAGATGCTCGAGCGTCGCGTATTCATGCCGCCGCTCACCGGCCAGCGCGAAGGCGCGATGGAGGGACTTCTCGAGGTTCTTGGACAACATGGACATCGAACACCTCGACCAAAAAACGGATCGTTGCTTACTCTTTCTCCAGGGTGCACTGCAGCGGGTGTTGGTTCTTGCGGGCGTAGTCGACCGTCTGGGTCACCTTCGTCTCGGCGACTTCATAGGTATAGACCCCGCACACGCCCACGCCCTTCTGATGGACGTGAAGCATGATCTGGGTCGCCTCTTCGCGATTCTTCTGGAAGATGTGCTGCAGCACGTCGACGACGAACTCCATGGGCGTGTAATCGTCGTTGAGCATCAACACCTTGTACATCGACGGCTTCTTGGTGCGCGTACGCGTGAGCGTGAGCGCGCCGGTGCGGCCCTCGTTGTCCCTTTCCCCGTCCTCCCGACGCGGCGGCTGGGGCGGCGCGCCGCCCGGCGGCTCCTGGGGTCCACCCAGCCGGCCGGCGCCGACGCGCCCGTCTTTTGCTGAACCGGAACAGAGCATTGTCGCGAACTGGTCCCCTATCCAAGCCACCAGCGAATTATTATATAGGCACACCAAGCGATTCCGCTACCTCGGCCGCAATCCGTCCTTCCCCACCACCAGCACCCAGCGGTCGCCACGCCCGCGGCGCGCCGACTCGTCGTCCATTCCCCGGCGGAATTCAGCCGGCTCCAGCTTGCGGGGACGGTTCACAGGAACTTTCACGTTGTCCAAGGCAAAAAGTTGCTCCGCAAACTTCACATTTGCGAAACCGTCGGTGGGATAGTGATAGGCTTGGAAGCCCCAGACGCCGTTGCGGCAGGACGCGACCGTCCACCAGAAATCGTTGTCGGGCAGGCGCAGGCCGTCACGCGGCGGCCCGAAGGCGGCGCTGGCCTGCAGCAGGTCCATAAGATGCCGTGTTTCCGCGACATCGAGCAGGCGCTGGCCACGCTTCATACGCCAGGGGTTCAGGACGTCGGTGCCGCTTCCGGCCAGGATATTGCTGACGTCGCCCTGATCGGCGAGCACGCCGATCTCCAGGCCGGCGGTTCCATCGGGCTGCAAAAAAATCTCGTAAGTGCGGACCTGCTCCTCCCACAGCGCATTGTAGACGAGCCGTATGCGGCTCCGGCCGCCCGGCCGGCAGGCAGCGCGAATGTCATCGCCTCCGACGTAGGAGAACCAATGGAAGCTGCGAACGATCGGCATATCGACATTGCGGTCGGCCCGCTGAGCGAACGCCGTCGCGGCTGCGAACAGGATCAAGGCCGATGCCACGGTGAAAATCCTCGTCTTCACGGGCTTCCTCCATTGCAAAGCGCGATGCAGTTTTCGAGCCAACTGCGGCAACAGCGCGACCGCAGAAAAGTTGCGTCGCGCCGCCAACTTTAGTAATCTTCAAAAAATTGCCTTAAGCCTCTGGCTCGGCACAAGAAATCGTTGCAATTCGTATGGCGTTTTTGAGATGACCCCCTCCCTCAGGCGCTATGCGGCGGGCCTCGCCTGGCTCGTCGTCGCCGTTTTCTTCCTTTCGACGCTGTTGCCGGCCGACGCCGATGCGCAAAGGCATTCGACCCAGTCACGTTCCGCGCCCAAGCGCGCGCATCGGCTTGTTTCCAAGCCCGCCGTCGCCAAAGACGCATACCTGATCGTGGACGCCACCAGCGGCCGCGAGCTTGCATCCGATCAACCCGACAGCCTGCGGTATCCCGCGTCGCTCACCAAGTTGATGACGCTTTATCTAACCTTTTCAGCGCTCGACTCCGGCCGCCTGTCGCTGGGCGATGCCCTGCGGGTATCGAGCAACGCCGCGAATGCGCCGCCCACCAAGATGGGGATGGTGGCCGGCAGCACCGTCATCGTTCGCGATGCGATCATGGGCCTGGTGACGCGGTCGGCCAACGATGCAGCCGTCCTGCTGGCCGAGGCGCTGGGCGGCAGCGAGGATCAGTTTGCCCGCCTGATGACCCAGAAGGCCCGCCAGCTCGGCATGACGTCGACGGTCTACTACAACGCCTCGGGCCTGCCCAACCGCAAGCAGGTCACGACCGCGCGCGATATGGCGAAGCTCGCCAATGCGCTGCTGCGGGATTTCCCACACTACTATCCGATCTTTTCGGTGCAGAGCTACTTGTATCACGGCCATCCACTCGAGAATCACAACCACATGCTGGGCAACTATCCCGGGGCGGACGGGCTGAAGACGGGCTATACGGCCGCGTCCGGCTTCAACCTCGTGATGTCGGCCGTCCAGGACAACCGACGGCTGATCGGTGTCGTCATGGGCGGCGACAGCACGAGGCAGCGCGACCGGCTGATGGCTGAACTGATGGATCGCGGCTTTGCCGCCGCCCGGACGATGCATCTTCCGCCCTGGACCTCGCCCCGGGTACCGCCCTCGGCGCGCTATGCCGCCGCCAATTTCGTTCCAGGCACGGCAATTCCGGACGTTCCGCGCATCGGCCAGGTCGTTCGGGCCGAACCGGCGCCAACGACCAATGCGCTGCGTTCCACCAGCACCGTTCGGGTCGCCAGCACCGACGCCACCATGCCAACCGAAGCGGTACCACCTCCGGTCGGAAGCTGGGTGATCCAGGTCGGCTCGTTCTCGGACTCCCGCTCGGCCGAGCGGGCGCTGCAGCGGGCGGCGTCGATCCTTTCGGACCTCATGGGCGATGCCGCCACCTCGATCGACGAAGTGACGCTGGCGCAAAAGACCTTCCACCGTGCGCGTGTCACCAATCTTTCCCAGACCGAGGCCATCGACGGCTGCAAGCGCCTCGAACAGCACAAGATCTACTGCGCGGCGATCGAGGTCACCGCGTGGAATACACAGGGTGCGCGCTGAGCACGCGCCTGATCCGGTCGACAAAGGCCCGCTTGTAGCGGCGCTGCCAGAGCGTCAGATCCCACGCGCCGTCGACAGGCTCGAATCGCTTCTCCAGCGGCTCGAAGACGGACACCGTGGTCAAACGCCCGTGGATCTCGACAGTCAGGGGCGCAATCCGATAGCGCGGTCCTTCGTAGGCCGCCAGCCGCTCGACATCGATCGCACTCAGGCCACATACGACGGCCCCCGGCACCGTGCCGTTGGGATCGCGCACGATCACCGGATAGGTCACACCCCTGGCGCAATGCCGCGCGTAGCCGTGCAGGGTCGCGGGAAGGAAGGCCCGAGGCGGCAGGCGCCGGCCCAGCACCAGCGCCGTCACGTCGTGGTCGAGCAGCGTGCCGTAGAAGAAGAACCGCATCAGTGTCCTGCGGCCGCCTCGTCCGGCAGGCTGACGCCGCTTGCCGCCAGCGCCGCCTTGAGGTCGCCCTTCAGCCGGTCGAGGCCCGCCTCGTTCGCGCTCTCGCAACGGGCCACGAGGACGGCCTGCGTGTTGGAGGCGCGCAGGAGCCACCAGCCGTCCGGCGTGTTGACCCGCACGCCGTCGATGTCGTTCACCTTGGCGCCGGCCTGCGTCAGCCGAGCCTTGACCTCTTCCACGATCTTGAACTTGCGGTCCTCGGCGCAGTCGAACCGGAGTTCCGGCGTGTTGACGAGTTGCGGAAGCTTGTCGCGCATCTCGGCCAGGCTTTCGCGCTCGTTGGCGACGATATTGAGCAGACGAAGGCCGCAGTAGAGGGCATCGTCGAAACCGTAGAAGGTATCGGCGAAGAAGACATGGCCGCTCATCTCGCCGGCGAGTGGTGCCTTGAGCTCGGCCATCTTGGTCTTGATCAGCGAATGGCCGGTCTTCCACATCAAGGGCGTGCCGCCAGCGCGCAGGATTTCGTCGAACAGGGCTTGGCTTGCCTTGACATCCGCGATGATGGTGGCCCCCGGCCGGCTCTTCAGCACGTCGCGGGCCCACAGGATCATGAGCTGGTCGCCCCACAGGATGCGGCCCTTGCCGTCGATCGCGCCGATGCGGTCGCCGTCGCCGTCGAACGCGATGCCGAGATCGCAGCCACGGCGCCGGACCTCGGCCACGAGCTGCTCGAGGTTCTTGGGCACTGTCGGATCGGGATGATGCGCCGGAAAAGTGCCGTCGACCTGCTCGTTCAGCACGAAATGCTCGCCCGGCAGCTTGTCGACCACGGCGCGGATCGACACGCCGACTGCGCCGTTGCCGGTGTCCCAAGCGACCTTGAGCTTGCGCCCCGGCTTCACGTCCTTCAGGAGCCGCGCCGCGTAGTCGACCAGTACGCTCTTCTGCTCGACCGTGCCGCGGCCCGTCTCGACATCGTCCTTCGCCGCCATCTCGCCGAGCTTCTGGATATCCGACCCGTAGAACGACTTCTTGCCCATCATCATCTTGAAGCCGTTGTAGTCCGGCGGATTGTGCGAACCCGTGATCTGGATCCCGCCGTCGGCGTCGAGGTGCCAGACCGCAAAATAGAGCATCGGCGTCGCGGCAAGCCCGATATTGATCACGTGCAGGCCTGCGGCGGAGAGCCCCTCGATGCAGGCGGCGGCAAGCTCGGGCGAGCTCAGCCGGCCGTCATATCCCAGCGCGACCCGCTTGCCGCCCTTGCGCCTGACCATGGAACCGAAGGTACGCCCGATGGCACGCGCATCGGCGGCGTGCAGCGTGGTGCCAACGATTCCCCGGATGTCGTACTCGCGCAGGATCGTCGAATCGAACTTGTGGCCCGTCTGGCTCATCGAAAAGGCTCCGCTGAAAGAACGCGTAGGGTCTACGGACGCGGCCGCGGCCGGCCGATCCCTTCGTAGGTGAAGCCGAGGCTGCGCATTTCCTCGGGATCGAAGATGTTGCGCAGGTCGACGATGCGGGGCTGGCGCATCGCCTTCTTAATACGCCGCGGATCGAGTCCGCGGAACTCATGCCACTCCGTGATCACAACCAGAACGTCGGCATTGGCCGCCGCGTCGTAGGCTGTCTTGACGAACGTCACGCCAGGCAGGATCCGGCCGGCCTCTGTCATGCCCTCGGGATCGAACGCCACGATTTTCGCGCCGGCGGCCTGCAGCGCCGGAACGATGTCGAGGGACGGCGCATCGCGCATGTCGTCGGTGTTGGGCTTGAAGGTGAGGCCGAGCACGCCGATGGTGAGGCCCGCAACCGATCCGCTGCAGAATTCGATCACCTTGCGCGCCATCCGCTTCTTGCGCGCATTGTTCACCTCGATCACCTGCTCGACGATCGTTTGCGGGGCATCCACCTCGCGGGCGGTATAGGCGAGGGCCAGCGTATCCTTGGGGAAGCACGAGCCGCCAAAGCCCGGCCCGGGATGCAGGAACTTGCGTCCGATCCGTCCGTCCAGGCCGATGCCGCGCGCCACGTCGTGCACGTCGGCGCCGACCTTCTCGCAGAGATCGGCGATTTCATTGATGAAAGTGATCTTGGTCGCCAGAAACGCGTTGCCGGCGTATTTCGTGACCTCGGCGGTCTCGATGTTGGTGAAGACCATCGGCGTCTGGATCAGGTTCAGCGGACGATAGATCGCCGCCATCACCTCGCGGGCGCGCTCGCTTTCGACGCCGATCACGACGCGGTCCGGCTTCATGAAATCCTCGATTGCCGCGCCCTCGCGCAGGAACTCGGGATTCGACGCCACGTCGAACTCGGCGGCAGGCTGGGCCTCGCGGATGATGCGCGCAACCTCGCGACCGGTTCCCACCGGCACGGTCGATTTAGTCACCACCACCGTGTAGTGCGTGATCGCCCTGGCGATCTCGGCCGCCGCGGCATAGACGTAGCTCAGATCGGCGTGCCCGTCGCCTCGGCGGGTCGGCGTGCCGACGGCAATGAAGACGGCATCCGCCCTCGCCACCGCGTCGGCCAGGTTGGGCCCGAATTCGAGGCGGCCGGCGCGCATGTTGTCGGCGACCAGCCGATCGAGGCCGGGCTCGTAGATGGGTATCTCGCCGCGCCGCAGCCGGTCGATCTTGTCGGCGTCCTTGTCGACGCAGGCGACGTCATGGCCGAACTGGGCGAAGCAGGCGCCCGAGACCAGGCCGACATAGCCCGAGCCGATCATGGCGATGCGCATCGGTCAGCCTTTCAGCAGACGCGCGAGCAATGCCCGCGTCTCGGCGGAAGTGTCGGAACGGTGCAGCGCCACGGCGACGTTTGCCTCGAGGAAGCCCAGCCGGTTGCCACAATCGTAGCGACCGCCGGTGTAGCGCATGGCATGAAAAGGCGTGCTGCCGATCATCTTGGCCATGGCGTCGGTCAGCTGGATCTCGCCGCCGGCGCCGGTCTCGTGTCTGTCGAGATGGCCGAACACTTCCGGCAGCACGATGCTGCGGCCGATCCAGGCGAGCGTCGAAGGCGCATCCTCCGGCCTCGGCTTCTCGATGATGGCAGTCATCTCGGCGAGCCCATCCCTCTCTTCCTTGACCGCCACGATGCCGTAGCTCTTGGTCTGCTCGCGCGGCACATCCATCACGGCGACAATGTTGCCACCGGTCTTTTCATGCGCGGCGACAAGCTGGGCCGTGCAGGTGGGCGAGCTCACCATCAGCTCGTCGGGCAGAAGCACGGCGAACGGCTCGTTGCCGATCCAATGCCTGGCACACCAGACGGCATGACCGAGGCCGAGCGGTTTCTGTTGTCGGGTGAAGACGGCATTGCCGGGCTTGATCGTGGCGGCCTGGGTCTGCTTCAGCTCGGCTGCCTTGCGCCGTTGCTCGAGCGTCGCCTCTAGCTCGTAGGCATGGTCGAAATGGTCCTCGAGTGCCCCTTTGTTGCGGCCGGTGACGAACACGAACTCGTCGATGCCTGCCGCCAGGCATTCCTCGATCGCGTACTGGATCAGGGGACGATCGACGACCGTCAGCATCTCCTTGGGCATCGCCTTGGTCGCAGGCAGGAAGCGGGTGCCCAATCCGGCGACCGGCAGAACGGCTTTACGGACGCGCTGCGCCATGCTCGTCGACCTCATCCAGCGTTATATTTTCAAGCAGGATCAATGATTTGCCACGTATCGCCCTGAGGATGGGGCGCGGCGGTTGATGCCACAGCCGGGGCAGGCGGGCAAGGTGCTTAGCCTGAGTGCTTACCCAAGAAGGATATCCTTGGCGCGGTTGATGCGGGCGGCAAGATCGGCGCTGCCGCCGACGTCCGGATGCACTCTCTGGATGAGGCGGCGATGGGCCGCGCGTATTTCGTCCGCCGTGGCGCCTTCGGCGAGGCCGAGAACGGCAAGCGCCTCGTCGCGTGTCATGTCGGCTCGACCAGCCTTCGGCGATTGCTGCTGCGCGCCGCGCCAGCCTGGCCCCAGGCGTCGGTCGAGATAGGCTTCGAGAACACGCATGGAGTCCGCATCCGACGCTGCTTCGATCCGCACCTCGAGAAGCTCGCTGTCGGACAGACTATCGAGCGTCCGGCCGGCGCATCGGCCCGCCAGCACCGCCCCGCCGACCTCGCCGGTTCCATGGTCGATCCAGGCGCGCAGGAACGCGGTGCGCACTTCGGTCCGCTGTCGGCCGCCCGGTGAGCTGAAGCCGTCGGATGGCCGATGCCGCAGCAGCCGGGGGAGGAGCGCGGCACCGACAAGGCCGACGAGCCCGAGCAGCTCGGGCAGGACTTCGGGCAGGAACCGGACCGAGAACACCAGCGCCATCCCCGCCGCAACGATGCCGAGTACAAGAAGCAGGCGCCGCAAATTGCGCGCCACGGTCAAGGGATTGGCGCGAAGGAACCAGCCGATCCCCAGCGCCATGGCCGCCAGCACGCCAAGGGCGAGGAACAGGGCCAGCATGGCTCACGGCTTGCCGGCCGTCGGCGGGGTAGCCTGCTCCTGGCGCTCGCGCTGGATCGCCTTCCAGCGCTCGACGTTGCGGTTGTGTTCGGCGACGGTGCGTGCAAAGACGTGGCCGCCCTGCCCGTCGGCGACGAAATAGAGCGACCGGTCGTGCGCGGGATGGGTCACCGCCAAGATCGACGCTCGCCCCGGGTTGCAGATCGGACCAGGCGGCAGTCCCGTGACGACGTAGGTATTGTAAGGCGACTGCGACTGCAGATCCGCCTTGGTGAGCTCGCGATCGAACGATTTCTTGCCGTCGGTCAGGCCGTAGATCGTCGTCGGATCGCTTTCGAGCTTCATCTTGAGCCGCAGGCGGTTGAGGAAGACCGCGGCGATCCTGCTTCGTTCGGCAGGCACGGCGGTTTCCTTCTCGACCATCGACGCCAGGATCAGGGCCTGGCGGCGATTGGCGAGCGGCAGGCCCGGCGTGCGTTTGCGCCAGGCCTCGTCGAGCGTCTTCTCCATCGCTTCCTTCATGCGCAGCAGCAGGCCGTCGCGCGTGTCGTCACGCGAATAGAAGTATGTCTCGGGAAGAAGATCGCCCTCCTTCACATCCACTGTGATCTCGCCGGTCAGCGCTTCCGCCTTGCGCACGAGATCGAGGATCTCGGCCGTGGTCATTCCTTCGGGAACGGTCAGCCGGCGCTGCACCAGCTTGCCCGCCTGCAGCAACTCGACGAGGCCCTGCATCGATGTATGGGCGGGCACCTCGTATTCGCCGGCCTTGATGGGCTTGGGCTCCGAATCGATCATCAGCGCCACGCGAAACAGCAGCGGGTGGGCGATCACGCCCTCCTGATGCAGCACTCTCGCCATGGTCGCAGGCCCTGCACCGCGCGGGATCACGATGCGTTTCGTCGTCTCCAGCGGCCCTTGCGCGACGAGCATCTCATGGCCGAAAAAAAGCGCGCCGCCGATCACGGTCAAGAACAGGGCGATAAAGAACAGGACCCAGCGGAAAAAGCTGAGCATGACCCAGCCTCCGAGGACTAGATGGCGCCGACGATCAGGCAGGCATTGGTGCCGCCGAAGCCAAACGAGTTGCTGAGCGCATATCGGACTTTGCGCTGCTTCGCCTGCTTGGGCACGAGATCGATGTCACAGCCGTCGTCGGGCTCGTCGAGATTGAGCGTCGGCGGCACGGCCTGGTCAATGATCGACTTGATCGAGTAGATCGCCTCGATGGCGCCGGCGGCGCCGAGCAGATGCCCCGTCGCCGACTTGGTCGACGACATCGAGAGCTTGTAGGCATCGTTGCCGAAGGTCTTCTTGACCGCGCCGAGCTCGATCACGTCGGCCATGGTCGAGGTGCCGTGCGCATTCACGTAGTCGATCTGATCGGTGTTGAGGCGACCGCGCTTCAGCGCTGCCTTCATCGCGCGCTGGGCGCCGTCTCCGTCCTCCGACGGTGCCGTGATGTGATAGGCGTCGCCCGACAGGCCGTAGCCTACGATCTCGGCGTAGATCCTCGCACCCCGCTTCTTGGCGTGCTCGTACTCTTCCAGGATCACGCAGCCAGCGCCCTCGCCCATCACGAAGCCGTCGCGCCGCTTGTCCCACGGCCGCGAGGCCTTGGTCGGGGTGTCGTTGAAATCGGTCGAAAGCGCCTTGCAGGCATTGAAGCCGGCAATGCCGAGGCGGCAGATGGCGGCTTCCGATCCACCGGCCACCATCACGTCGGCATCGTCGAACTGTATCAGTCGCGCGGCGTCGCCGATCGCATGGGCGCCGGTGGCGCATGCCGTGACGACAGAATGATTGGGGCCGCGGAAGCCGAACTCGATCGAGACCTGGCCCGACGCGAGGTTGATCAGGGCCGACGGAATGAAGAACGGGCTGACGCGTCGCGGGCCGCGCTCCTTGAGGATGAGCGAGGTCTCGTAGATCGTCTGCAGGCCGCCGATGCCGCCGCCGATCATGACGCCGGTGCGATTGCGCCCCTCGTCGTCCTGCGGCTTCCAGCCGGAATCCTCGACCGCCTGCTTGGCGGCGGCCATGGCGAAGATGATGAATCTGTCGACTTTCCGCTGGTCCTTCGGGGACATGTAGCGGTCTGCATCGAAGTGACCGTTGGCCCAATCGCCGACCGGCACTTCGCCTGCGATCTTGGTCGCAAGATCGGCGGTATCGAACGCCTGGATCGCGCGGATGCCCGACTCAGCCGCCAGCAGGCGGCGCCAATTTGCATCGACGCCGTCTCCCAACGGCGTCACCATCCCCATGCCGGTTACGACAACCCGCCTCGTCATTCGCCTTCCTTCCGCGGGAACCGGCGCTGGTCAGGACTTGGCGTTGCTCTTGATGAAGCCGATCGCGTCGCCGACCGTCTGGATCTTCTCGGCGGCGTCGTCGGGAATCTCGATGCCGAATTCCTCCTCGAACGCCATCACCAGCTCGACCGTGTCGAGGCTGTCGGCGCCGAGATCGTCGATGAACTTGGCGTCATCCTTCACCTGGGCCGCTTCGACCCCGAGATGCTCCACGACGATCTTCTTAACGCGCTCGGCAATATCGCTCATTTTATTGTCCTTCCGTGTTCTTCGAATCCCGGCTCGCCGAAGGGGACGACGAATTCCGGCTCTCCTAACATAGCTCCCCGGCCAAGGCTAGCGCCGGAAAGCCCACAGAATCAGGCACTTGTGCCCGACTCCCCCTCAGATCATCGCCATGCCGCCGTTGATATGCAGGGTCTGCCCGGTGACGTAGGCGGCCTCGTCGCTGGCCAGAAAGACCACGGCGGCGGCGATCTCGGCGGGCGTGCCGAGGCGGCCTGCCGGCACCCGGCCGAGGATGATCGCCTTCTGCTCCTCGGTCAGGACATCCGTCATGGGCGTGGCAATGAAGCCGGGTGCCACGCAGTTGACGGTGACGCCCCGGGAGGCGAGTTCTTGGGCGAGCGACTTCGACATGCCGATCAGCCCGGCCTTGGCCGCCGCATAGTTGGCCTGGCCTGGATTGCCGATGACGCCGACGACAGAGGTGATGTTGATCACACGGCCGGCGCGTCGCCTCATCATGCCCCGAATCGCCGCGCGCGTGAGCCTGAAAGTGCCGGTGAGATTGACCTGGAGCACCTTCTCCCATTCCTCGTCCTTCATGCGCATGGAGATGTTGTCGCGCGTGATGCCGGCGTTGTTCACAAGGATGTCGACTTTGCCCATCGCCGCTTCCGCTTCCTTGGCGAGCCGCTCGATATCGCCCGGGTCGTCCATCCGCGCGGCGATGGCGTGGGCACGCTCGCCCAGCATTCCCCTGAGCTGCTCCAGAGCGTCTGCCCGGGTGCCCGACAGCGTCACGGTCGCGCCCTGCGCGTGAAGCGCACGCGCGATGGCCCCGCCGATTCCGCCCGACGCTCCAGTGACCAGAGCCGCCTTGCCGTCGAGATCGAACATGCGTTCCACTCCTCACACGGTTTTCAGGAAGGCTTCGATGTCGGCCGGCGTATTCAACGCCAGCCCCGTCATGTCCTTGTCGATCCGCCTCACCAGTCCCGACAGCACCTTGCCCGAGCCGCACTCCACGAGCACATCGACTGCCTGTGAGCGCATGTACTGCACGCTTTCCCGCCAGCGCACCAGCCCGGTCACCTGCTCGACGAGACGCCGCTTGATCTCCTCGGGATTGGTGATCTCGGACGCCAGAACGTTGGCGACCAGCGGCACCCTCGGCGTCGCGAGTTCCACCTTCTCCAGCGCCTCCCGCATCGCATCGGCGGCGGGCTGCATCAGCGGGCAATGGAAGGGAGCGCTGACCGGCAGGAGCATGCCGCGCTTGCATCCTCTGGCCTTGGCTGCCTCGATCGCGCGCTCCACCGCCGCCTTGTGGCCGCTCACGACGACCTGACCCCCGCCATTGTCATTGGCCACGGCGACGACTTCGCCCTGTGCCGCTTCCTCGCATGCCTGCTGTGCCGGCTCGAGGTCGATCCCGAGAAGGGCCGCCATTGCTCCCTCGCCCACCGGCACCGCTTTCTGCATCGCCTGGCCGCGCAGTTTGAGAAGACACGCCGCATCGGCAAGCTTCAGCGCGCCCGCGGCGGCGAGCGCCGAATATTCGCCGAGCGAATGCCCCGCGACATGGGATGCAAGTGTGGCCAGAGGCTTGCCGCCATCCGCGTCCAGAATCCGGATCACGGCCATGCTCACGGCCATCAGGGCGGGCTGGGCATTCTCGGTCAGGACGAGATCGGCCTCGGGCCCTTCGCGCATGAGCCTGGACAGGTTCTGCTTCAGGGCCTCGTCGACCTCCCCGAACACGTCCCGTGCGGTCGAGAAGGCCCCGGCAAGATCGACCCCCATGCCGACGGCCTGGGATCCCTGTCCCGGAAACACAAAAGCGCGACTCATCAGGTTTCCCCCCGTCCTGGCCTTGTCCTCGGCCCCAAAGCGGCGTCCCTATACCTCACTCGGACGGTGCCCGGAACGGCTTGATTCAGGGGAATTTGCCTGTATAACCGCCCGCACTTCGGGGCCTAAGTCGGCCCCGTCTCCTTGCCGACCCGATCCGGGGCAAATCTGTCCGGGGAAGGGGCCGGCTAGATCCGGGCGGTTGCCGGTCGGACCCTTGCGGGCCGCGACGAACGCCGGGTCGCTAACAGCCATAAGGAGCTTCAGTTGGCACTCTACGAAAATGTCTTCATCGCGCGCCAGGACGTGCCGGCGACGCAGGTGGAGGCCCTCACCAACCAGTTCGCGGAGCTGATCGCGAACCAGGGCGGCACCGTCTCCAAGAAGGAATATTGGGGCCTGCGCTCGCTCACCTACCGGATCAAGAAGAATCGCAAGGGTCACTACACCCTGCTGAACATCGATGCGCCGCCCGCCGCGGTGAAGGAGCTGGAGCGCACGATGTCGATCAACGAGGACATTCTTCGCTACCTGACCGTTCGCGTCGACGAGCTGGAGGAAGGCCCGTCGGCCGTCATGCAACGGGCCAGCGAGAAATCGGACCGGCCATCGGGCGATCGCGACCGCGGCGGCTGGGGCGACCGGCCGGCCCGGCGCGAGCGTCCGCGCTTCGGCGACGACAGTGCTGCGGCCACCGCCACGACGGGAGACGAAGAATGAGCGCCCAACGTCGACCCTTCACGCGCCGGCGCAAGAGCTGCCCCTTCTCCGGCGCCAACGCCCCAAAGATCGACTACAAGGACGTGCGGCTCCTGCAGCGCTTCATTTCCGAGCGCGGCAAGATCGTGCCGAGCCGCATCTCCGCGGTCTCGTCCAAGAAGCAGCGCGAGCTTGCCCAGGCGATCAAGCGCGCCCGCTTCCTGGCGCTCCTGCCTTACGTGATCTCCTGAGGAGCGCATCATGCCGATGAACGTCATCCTGCTGGAGCGCGTGCCCAAGCTCGGTCAGATGGGCGATGTTGTGAAGGTGAAGCCCGGCTTTGCCCGCAATTTCCTCCTGCCGCAGAAGAAGGCCTTGCGCGCCACCAAGGACAACATCGCCTACTTCGAATCGCAGCGTAAGGTCCTCGAGGCCCAGAACCTGGAGCGCCGGGCCGAGGCCGAGGCGGCAGCGGCAAAGATGAAGGACCTCAAGGTCACGCTGATCCGCCAGGCGTCGGAGGCGCTGCAGCTCTATGGCTCGGTCACCTCGCGCGATATCGCCGAGGCGGCAAATGCCGCAGGCGTGAAGATCGCCCGCGGCCAGGTCGAGCTCGACAAGCCGATCAAGGCGCTGGGCGCCCATGCGATCAAGGTCCATCTCCATCCGGAGGTCACGGTCGAGATCATGGCGCTGGTCGCGCGCTCTCCCGACGAGGCCGATTTCCTCGCCAAGGGCGGCACGCTGGTGGCCGAGACCGAGCGCGCCGCGCTCGAGGCGGCGGAGGCCGCCCAGCGCGCGGCCGAGCAGGCGGCCGCACTGTTCGAAGCCAAGCCCACCGAGGGCGAGGCGGCCGAGGGATCGACCGGCGAGGAGGAAGCGAAGGACCAGGAGAAGTAGGCGAGCAGACCAGCCGGTCGCTTTTCTCCGCACCGAGATGCGCCTGCCGTCGCACGCCCGCGACGGCAGGCGTTTTATTTTGTCCTGGAGGAACCTGACGACAGGCTGAGCAATTTTCTTTCGAGAGGCCTTTGCATTGAAAAGGGCGATGGGATTAACATTTGCGGCGACAAGGTGGCGATTCGACAGGAATCGACGCTTTTCGCGAATTTGTGAGGTGGTCCCACGATGCTGTTAGCCAAGGTTCTTTCCCGTGTACTGGGGGAAGGCCAACTGACGATCATCGATGCGGCGGGTCGCTCGCATCGCATCCGGGGCGGGCGGCCGGGTCCCGAGGTCACGATGCGGGTGCACGATCGCTGGACCGGGCTCCGGTTGCTGCTGCGGCCGCGCCTTGCCTTCGGCGAGGCCTTCATGGAAGGCAAGCTGACGGTCGAGGGCGGCGGCATCTACGACCTGCTCGACCTTCTGGGACGCAACATGGCCTCGCTTGAGACGACGCCGTTCATTCGCTGGTCGTACGGTTTCCAGCGCCTCGTACGCGTCCTCGAGCAGTACAACCCCATCGGGACGGCAGAGCGCAACGTCGCCCATCACTACGACCTGAAGGATCAGCTCTACGACTTCTTCCTCGACCGCGACCGTCAGTATTCATGTGCCTACTTCAGAACCGGCGAGGAGCCGCTCGAGCAGGCCCAGCTCGACAAGAAGGGCCATATCGCGGCCAAGCTGCTTCTGAAACCCGGCCAGAACGTGCTCGACATCGGATCGGGCTGGGGCGGCATGGCACTCTTCCTCAGCCAGCAGTTCGGCGTCGACGTCACCGGCGTGACCCTCTCGAAGGAACAGCTCGCCGTATCGAGCCGACGCGCCCTCGAAGGCGGTCTCGCCGATCGTGTGCGGTTCAAGCTGCTGGACTATCGCCAGGAGGACGGACGCTATGATCGCATCGTCTCCGTCGGCATGTTCGAGCATGTGGGCGTCGCCCACTACATCGAGTACTTCCGCAAGGTGAAGAGCCTCCTCAAGGAGGACGGCGTGATGCTGCTGCACGCCATCGGCCGCATGGAGCCGCCCGGCGGCACGAATACCTGGCTCAAGAAGTACATCTTTCCCGGCGGCTACACGCCCGCCCTGTCGGAGGTGCTGACGGCGATCGAGAAGGTCGGGCTCTGGGTGACCGATATCGAGGTCCTGCGCCTGCACTATGCGGGAACGCTTCGCCAATGGCGCACCCGTTTCAACGCCAATCGTGAACGCATCAAGCAGATGGCCGGCTACGACGAGCGCTTCTGCCGCATGTGGGAGTTCTATCTCGCCGGCTGCGAAGTGGCGTTCCGGTACATGAACCAGATGGTCTTCCAGATCCAGATCGCCCGGAAGCTGGATGCCGTGCCGCTGACCCGCGACTATATGGTGGATACGGAGCGCAGGGCTACCGCTCACTCGATGGCGGCCGAGTAAACCCCGCTTTTTTCCACCTGTGGGCAGGCAGTGGCGGCCAAGCGCGTTTCTGTCTAGAGTTTGCCCCTCTCTAATGGCAAAGGCTCTTCCATGGAGCCCAAGCAAGATCGAAAAGTCGCCCTCCTCCCGGGCGTCGAAGAACCGCACATCCGCCTGCCGCCGGAGAATCTCGAGGCGGAGCAGGCGCTGTTGGGATCGATCCTCGTCAACAATGCGGCCTACCATCGAGTCGGCGAGTTCCTGAAGGGCGAGCACTTCGCCAACGCCCTGCACGGCAAGCTCTACGACGACATCGCTCGCCTGATCGAGAAGGGACAGGTCGTGAGCGTGATCACGCTCAAGACCTACCTCGAGCAGGACGAGGCCATGAAGGAGGCGGGCGGCGCCGAATATCTGGCGAATCTCGCCGCTGCCTCGGTGCACGTCATCGACGCCGAGCAGTACGGCCGCGTGATCCACGACCTCTATCTCCGCCGCCAGCTCATCGCCCTCGGGCACGATGTGGTGAACGGCGCCTTCAAGCCGACGCTCGAAGAAAGCGCGATGGAGCAGATCGAGACGGCGGAGAAGCAGCTCTACGACCTTGCGAGCGTCGGTCAGATCGAAGGCGGCTTCAAACCGTTTCGCGCTTCGCTGACCGAGGCGATGGTGGCGGCAGAGGCCGCCTATCACCGGGCCGGCCAGCTCACCGGTGTGGCGACCGGCCTTTTCCAGCTCGACCAGCTCCTGGGCGGTCTGCACAAGTCCGACCTGATCATCCTCGCCGGTCGGCCGGCCATGGGCAAAAGCTCGTTGGCGACCAATATCGGCTTCAACGCCGCCAGGGCCTACCGCGAGGAGCACGACGCGAACGGGCGCGCGAAGGCGGTGGATGGCGCGGTGGTCGGCTTCTTCTCGCTCGAGATGTCGGCCGAGCAACTTGCCACCCGCATGATCTCCGAGCAGGCCGAGATCCCTTCCGAGAAGATCCGCAAGGGCGAGCTCATCAGTGCGGATTTCGACAAGGTCCTGTCGGTGGCCAATGAACTCGAGCATCTGAACTTTTTCATCGACGATACGCCTGCCCTGTCGATCGCCGCCCTGCGCACGCGCGCCCGCCGGCTAAAGCGCATGCACGGCCTGGGGCTCCTGATCGTCGACTACCTGCAATTGCTGGCGCCTTCGGGCCGGACGCGTCAGGAGAACCGCGTGCAGGAAGTGTCGGAGATCACGCGTGGCCTCAAGACGCTCGCCAAGGAGCTCGATGTGCCCGTTCTGGCGCTCTCCCAGCTCAGCCGCGCCGTCGAGCAGCGCGAGGACAAGCGTCCGCAGCTCGCCGACCTGCGCGAATCGGGCTCGATCGAGCAGGACGCCGACGTCGTCATGTTCATCTATCGCGACGAATACTACCTGATGCGCGACGAACCCCAGCGGCGCGCCGAGGAGAGCGATCAGCGCTTCAACGAGCGGCACGATGCGTGGCGACAGCGCTGCGAGCAGCAGTACGGCAAGGCCGAGGTGATCGTCGCCAAGCAGCGCCACGGCCCGACGGGCATCGTGAGACTGGCTTTCGAGGGCCAGTTCACCAAGTTCGGCAATCTGCCGGCCGACGACGATCGGTCGGGTGCACCGGCCTTCTAGGTCGTCGGTGTCTGCCTCCTTCGACTCCGACGCGACGCGCCGGGCGGGCGCGATTTTGACCGTCGATCTGGCGGCGATCGCCGCCAACTGGCGTGGCCTGCGCGATGCCGGCCGCGCCGTCGGCCATCCGGTGGAATGCGCTGCGGTGCTCAAGGCCGATGCCTACGGCACGGGCGCCGCGATCGTGGGGCCGCGGCTCGCCGCCGAAGGCTGCCGTCATTTCTTCGTTGCCCATATCGAGGAGGGCATCGCGCTCCGCGCCGTGGTGCCGGACGCGCCGATCTACGTCTTGAACGGCCTGCTGGCCAACACGGAGCCCGACTTCGTGGAGCACGGCCTCACGCCGGTGCTGAACGAGCTCGGCCAGCTCAATGCCTGGCGCGCCGCCGCCCAGCGCTACAACCGCGCGCTCGACGCCGTGATCCATATCGATACCGGCATGCACCGCCTGGGTTTCGGGCCCGAGGAGGCGCAGGTGCTGATCAACGAGCGGGGCCGCCTGCGCGGGCTCCGCCTGGCGCTGCTGATGAGTCATCTCGTGGTGTCGGAAGAGCCCGGCAATCCGGTCAACGGCGAGCAGCTTTCGCGCTTCCGTACCTTCGTTCGCGCGATGCCGGGCGCCCCCGCCTCGCTCGCCAACTCGTCCGGCATCTTCCTCGGACCCGACTATCATTTCGATCTGCTGCGGCCCGGCGCCGCGCTCTACGGCATCAATCCTCTGCCCGGGCAGCCCAATCCCATGCTGTCCACGGTGCGACTCGACGTGCGCATCCTGCAGACCCGTGTGATTGACGCTCTGCAGACCGTTGGATACGGTGCCGCGTGGCGGTCCGCCCGGCCGACCCGCGTGGCAACGATCGCGCTTGGATATGCCGACGGCTACTTCCGCAATCTGGTCAATCGCGCTCATGTGCACATCGCCGGCCGGCGCGTGCCCGTGATCGGCCGCATCTCCATGGATCTCGTCACGATCGACGTGACGGAAGTGCCCGAGACCGCCTGCCTTCCCGGCGCCACCGTCGAGGTGCTGGGCGAGCATACGACGGCCGAAGACCTGGCCGACCATGCCCGCACCAATGCCTATGAGATCATGACGGCGCTCGGCCGCCGCTACGCCCGGCTCTATATCGACGACAGATCGGAGAGCGGCCCGTGAACGTCCCCCTGATCACGCTTCTCGGTCGCGTGACGCTCGATTTCCTGGCCGGCATCGGAGCCGTCACCACTTTCGCCGGCGAGGCGATCCGCCGGGCCGTGCAGCCGCCCTACTATCGCCGGCAGATCGCGCGGCAGATGCTGGAGATCGGCTACTACTCGCTGCCCGTCGTCGGGCTGACGGCCATCTTCACCGGCATGGTGCTGGCGTTGCAGAGCTATACCGGCTTCGCCCGCTTCTCCGCCGAGAGCGCGATCCCCAACGTGGTGGTGGTGTCGCTCACCCGCGAGCTCGGGCCCGTGCTGGCCAGCCTGATGGTGGCCGGTCGTGTGGGCGCCGCCATGGCCGCCGAGATCGGCACCATGCGGGTCACCGAGCAGATCGACGCGCTCGATACGCT
The DNA here is from genome assembly GCF_030246845.1 of Enhydrobacter sp. Taxonomy (NCBI): domain Bacteria; kingdom Pseudomonadati; phylum Pseudomonadota; class Alphaproteobacteria; order Hyphomicrobiales; genus Enhydrobacter; species Enhydrobacter sp. The sequence continues at coordinate 4,192,966 of NZ_CP126889.1, read as the reverse complement.
GTCGACCGATCCCTTGAAGTACCTGGTGGCGCCGCGCCTGATCGCGGGCATCGTGACGATGCCGCTGCTGGTGCTGATCGCAGACATCATCGGCGTGCTGGGCGGCTATCTGGTCGGCGTCTACAAGCTCGATTTCAACGCCATCACCTACCTGCGCAACACGATCGACTTCCTGCAGTTCCAGGATGTGTTCTCCGGCCTCGTGAAGGCGGCCGTATTCGGCTTCCTGATCACGCTGATGGGCTGCTATCACGGCTATACGTCGAAGGGGGGCGCCCAGGGCGTCGGCATGGCGACGACCAACGCTGTCGTCTCGGCTTCGATCCTGATCCTCACCTTCAACTATTTCATCACCGAAGCCTTCTTCGCCCGCTAGAGCCAATGGCTTCCCCGAAGATCTCCGTGCGCGGCGTCACCAAGGCCTTCGGGCCGAAGAAGGTGCTGCGAGGCATCGACCTCGATGTCGCGCAGGGCGAATCGATCGTGGTGATCGGTGGGTCCGGCACCGGCAAGTCGGTGCTGCTGAAATGCATCATCGGCCTGATGCGGCCCGACTCCGGCTCGATCAGGATCGACGGCGAGGAGACCGCGGGGCTCGATGGCCGCAGGCGCGAGGCGGTGATGCGCAAGTTCGGCATGCTGTTCCAGGGTGGCGCGCTGTTCGATTCGCTGCGCGTCTGGGAGAACGTCGCCTTCGGCCCGATCCAGAGCGACGGGATGGCGCCGGCCAAGGCGCGCGAGGTCGCCGTCGCCAAGCTGGGCGCGGTCGGCCTGGAGCCGGAGATCGGCGAGCTCTTCCCGTCCGAGCTGTCGGGCGGCATGCAGAAGCGCGTGGCGCTCGCCCGCGCCATCGCCCGCGAGCCGGAGATCATCTTTTTCGACGAGCCGACCACCGGCCTCGATCCGATCATGGCCGACGTGATCAACGAGCTGATCGTGAAATGCGTGAGCGATCTCGGCGCCACCGCGATCTCGATCACGCACGACATGGCCAGCGCCCGCAAGATCGGCCACCGCATCGCCATGCTCCATGAGGGCCGGCTGATCTGGCAGGGGCCGGTCGACGAGATCGATCATTGCGGCAACGCCTATGTCGACCAGTTCATCCATGGCCGCGCCGAAGGCCCGATCCGGATGCAGGTGCGGAAACTGTGAGCATCACTGGAGCACGCCGCTCGCGCAGCCGGGCCTTGCGGACGAAGCAGGAAGATTGCGCCGCTTCAGGGGCGCTCATGGCCTGGGAGCTCGGATGGCCCGGCCGCTGAAGCGCTTCGTCTGCCAGTCGTGCGGCGCCGTCACCAGCAAATGGAGTGGCCGCTGCGAGAGCTGCGGCGAATGGAACACGATCGTGGAGGAAGCGGCCCCCGCTCCGGGACCGGCCGGCGGCGGCCTGTCGCGCGGCGGCAAGGGAAGGCGGCTCGAGTTCGCCGGTCTCACCGGCTCGACGCCGCAGCCCCCGCGCTACACGAGCGGCATCGCCGAGTTCGATCGCGTGTGCGGGGGCGGTCTGGTGGTGGGCTCGGCGCTGCTGATCGGCGGCGATCCCGGCATCGGCAAGTCGACCCTGCTGCTGCAGGTCGCCGCCGCGCTCGCCAGGCAACACACGGCCTGCGCCTATATCTCGGGCGAGGAGGCGCTCGATCAGGTGCGGCTGAGAGCCGAGCGGCTGGGCCTGCACGACGCGCCTGTCCAGCTAACCGCTGCCACCTCGATCCGCGACATCGTCGCCACGCTCGAGCGCCCCGACGCGCCAAAGGTCGCTGTGATCGATTCGATACAGACGATGTGGCTCGACACGGTCGAGAGCACGCCGGGGACCGTCACCCAGGTGCGCGCCTCGGCGCAGGCGCTGGTCGAGCTCGCCAAGCGGCGCGGTATCGCCGTCCTGCTGGTGGGCCACGTGACCAAGGACGGCGCCATCGCGGGCCCCCGCGTGCTCGAGCATATGGTCGACACGGTGCTCTATTTCGAAGGCGAGCGCGGGCACCAGTTCCGCATCCTGCGCACGGTCAAGAATCGCTTCGGCCCGACGGACGAGATCGGCGTGTTCGAGATGTCCGACCGCGGGCTTGCCGATGTCGCCAATCCCTCCGCCCTGTTCCTGGCCGAGCGGCGCGGACAGGTTTCGGGCGCCTGCGTGTTCGCCGGCATCGAGGGCACGCGGCCCGTGCTGGTGGAGATCCAGGCCTTGGTCGCGCCGTCATCCTTCGCCACGCCGCGCCACGCCGTGGTCGGCTGGGATTCGAATCGGCTTGCCATGGTGCTGGCGGTCCTGGAGGCGCGCTGCGGCGTCAGCATCGGCGCCAATGACGTCTATCTCAACGTTGCCGGCGGCCTGCGCATCGGCGAGCCAGCAGCCGATCTCGCGGTCGCCGCGGCGGTCGTGTCGTCGCTCGCCGACGAGGCGGTGCCGCCCGACATGGTGGTGTTCGGCGAGATCGGCCTCGGCGGCGAGGTGCGTCCCGTCGGCCAGCGCGAGGCGCGGCTGCGCGAGGCGACGAAGCTCGGCTTTCGCACCGCGCTGGTGCCGCGCAGCCAGACCGGCGCGGGCGTCCCGTCGCGACCGGCCGAGGGCATCGTTGTTGACGAAATCGAGCATCTGGCCGACCTTGTGAGACGTTTTCAACCGGCCGATCGGCCCCTCAAGCGATCGCGGCGCGACGGCGCCCCGGAACGCAGGCGCGACTAGGTGACGGAAGAGCAAAGACAAAGGGGATAGAGGGGCGATGGAGCAGCTTGGCCTTACGGTGTTCGATGTCGCCGTCATTGCCGTCGCGATCTTCGGCGCGGCCATCGGCATGTCCTCGGGGTTCGCACATTCGGTCCTGTTCATCGCCTCGTGGGTCGCCGCCGGCTGGATCGCGGTCCATTTCTCGAACCTGATCCAGCCCCAGGTCCAGCAGCTGGTCGCCAATCCCGAGCTCGCCTACTTCGTCTCGATGCTGGTGGTCTTCGTCGGCGCCCTGATCGTGCTGGTCATGCTGACCAACGCCTTCTCCCGCTCGGTCCGCGGCGGCCCGCTGGCCAAGCCCGACCGCATCCTGGGCGCCGGGTTCGGCGCCTTCTGCGCCTGGGTGGTCATGGGCACCGCCTTCCTTTTCTACAGCTATCTCGGCCCCAAGGCGCTTCCGCCGCCGGTCGAGGGCGGCGCCACCTTCCCGATGATCAAGGACATGGCCAATTTCGTCGAACCCTATCTGCCGCCGGGCTTCCGCACGCGCCTGCAGCAGAAACCGGTCGATTCCATGCCGAATCTGGGGCCAATGCCCTCGCCGCAGAGCACGCCATCCACACCCGACTCCGCGCCGACAGACAACAATCAGTCGCAGTAAGTTATCCTTGATGGCGCGGCGCGTTGCTCCCAGATATAACGCCGCCGTGACCCCTGCCCGCCCACACCACGACCTCGACAAGTTCCACGAGGAATGTGCGCTGTTCGGCATCTACGGGACTGCGGATGCCGCCGCCCACACCGCGCTCGGCCTGCATGCCCTGCAGCATCGCGGCCAGGAGGCCTCCGGCATCGTCACCTTCGACGGTCGGCATTTCCACAATCACCGCGCAGCCGGCCTCGTGGGCGACATCTTCGGCGCCCAATCGGTCATCGCCAAGCTCGAGGGCTATTCGGCGATCGGCCACAACCGCTATGCCACGACGGGCGGGTCGTCGGATCGAAACATCCAGCCGATCTTCGCCGATTTCGACTTCGGCGGGCTGGCCCTGGCGCATAACGGCAATCTCACCAACGCCTACCTGCTGCGCAAGGAACTGGTGCGCATGGGCTGCCTGTTCCAGTCGACCACGGACACCGAGGTGATCAACCACCTGATCGCCCGCTCGACCTACTCGACGGTGGTCGACCGCATCATCGATGCGCTGGGCAAGGTGAAGGGTGCCTATTCGCTGCTCATGCTGACGGGTGAAGCGCTTTACGGCGTGCGCGACCCGCTGGGCGTGCGGCCGCTCTGCATCGGGCGGCTGGAGGACGCCTGGATCCTGACGTCGGAAAGCTGCGCGCTCGACATCATCGGCGCCCGCTTCGTGCGCGACGTGGAGCCCGGCGAGGTCGTGATCGTGGACGGCCAGGGCCTGCGCTCGATCAAGCCCTTCCCCAGGCATCAGCGCCGTTTCTGCGTCTTCGAGCACATCTACTTCGCCCGGCCCGACAGCCGGATCGAGGGCGTGGGCGTCTACGAGGCGCGCAAGCGGATCGGTATGGAGCTCGCCAGGGAAAGCCCCGTGCCGGCCGACGTCATCGTGCCGGTGCCCGATTCGGGCGTGCCAGCCGCCATCGGCTATGCCCATCGGTCCGGCATCCCGTTCGAGCTCGGCATCATCCGCAACCACTATGTGGGCCGGACCTTCATCGAGCCGGCGGACAACATCCGCCATCTCGGTGTGCGGCTGAAGCACAACGCCAATCGCGCCTATATCGAGGGCAAGCGCGTCGTGCTGGTCGACGACTCGATCGTGCGCGGCACGACGTCGATGAAGATCGTGGAAATGGTGCGCAATGCCGGCGCGCGGGAGGTGCATATGCGCATCGCCGCGCCGCCCACCACCAATCCCTGCTTCTACGGCATCGACACGCCCGAGCGCGACAAGCTTCTCGCCTCGCGCTACGACGTGGCCGGCATGGCGAAGTTCATCGGCGTCGATTCGCTCGCTTTCATCTCGATCGACGGCCTCTATCGCGCCATGGGCATGCCCGGCGGACGCAACAACGCCAACCCCTCGTTCTGCGACGCCTGCTTTACGGGCGACTACCCGATCCCGCTCGACGACCTCGCTGAAGCCGACGAGGATCGCCAGCTCTCCTTCCTCGCCGAACCGGCGTGAGCCGATGAGACTGCAAGGGCGGATCGCGCTGGTGACCGGCGCGTCGCGGGGCTTGGGTGCGGCCGCGGCGCTGGCCTTTGCCCGGGAGGGCGCACATTGCGTGCTCGTCGCCCGCACCGTGGGCGGGCTGGAAGCCGTTGACGACCAGATCAAGGCGGCCGGCGGCAACGCCACGCTGGTGCCGCTCGACGTCACCGACAGTCCCGGAATCGACCGGCTGGGCGCCGCGCTCTACGAGCGCTTCGGCAAGCTCGACGTGCTCCTCGGCAATGCCGGCATCTTGGGTCAGCTCTCGCCGATCGGCCATATCGATCCCACTGTCTTCGAACGCGTCATGGCGGTGAACGTGACCGCCAACTGGCGGCTGATCCGTTCCCTCGATCCGCTGCTGCGCCTGTCCGACGCCGGGCGTGCGATCTTCGTGACGTCGGGCATCTCGCGGCGGATCGTGCCCTACTGGAGCGCCTATGCCGCGAGCAAAGCGGCACTCGACATGATGATCCGCGTCTACGCCGCCGAGATCGCCCATACGCCGGTCAGGGCCAATCTCTACAATCCCGGCCCGACGCGCACCAAGATGCGCAGGGAGGCCTTTCCGGGCGAGGATCCGGCGAACCTGCCGCCGCCCGAGGCCCATGCCGAGGTGCTGATCCGGCTGGCGCTCCCTTCCTGCATCCTGAACGGCGAGTGGGTGGCGGACGATCGGGCGGTGTAGCGCTACCGTTTCTTCGCCCGGCCGACATAAGGATTTTTCGGCTTGCGCATGGTCAACCGGATCGGAACGCCAGGCAGGCCGAAATCGTCACGCAGGCGATTGACCAGGAAGCGCAGGTAGTCGTCCCCCAGCTCCGCGGGCTGGCTCACCGACAGCACGAAGGTCGGCGGCCGGGTCTTGATCTGCGTCATGAAGCGCAGCCGGATGCGGCGGCCGTGGGCCAGCGGCGGCGGATGCAGCGTCTCCATCTCGCGCAGCCAGCGATTGAGCCTGGGCGTCGGCACCCGTCTGTTCCAGACCTCGTAGGTCCCGAACACCGCCGGCATCAGCCTCTCCACGCCGCGGCCGTTCAGCGCCGAGAGGCCTACGATCGGCACGTCCTTCACCTGGGCGAACGAGGCCTCCAGCCGGTCGCGTAGCCTGCGCCATGCCTTGGCGGCCGCGCTACGATCATCGGCCAGCAGGTCGGTCTTGTTGACCGCGATCACAAGTGCACGGCCCTCCTCGATCACCCAGCCGGCGACGGCGAGATCCTGCTTCTCGGCCATGTTGGCGGCATCGAGGACGACCACCGCCACGTCGGCCAGGCGAATGGTGTCGAGCGTGTCGGCGACCGATGCAGCCTCCAGTCTGGCCTCGATGCGGCTGCGTCTGCGCATGCCGGCAGTGTCGACCAGGCGCACCGGCCGGCCTTTCCACTGCCATTCGACCCGAATCGCATCGCGGGTGATGCCAGCTTCCGGCCCGGTCAACACGCGTTCCTCGCCGACCAGCCGGTTGAGCAGCGTCGACTTCCCGACATTGGGCCGGCCGACGATCGCGAGCAGCAGCGGGCGCCCGGCGCGCTCGGCGTCGCCCAGGCCCTCGGCCTCCGCCTCGTCCGGCGCCTCTTCTTCCGCGCCTTCCTCGGACATGGGCGCGATGTGCTTGGCGAGCGCTTCGTGCAGATCGCTCAGCCCCTCGCCGTGCTCGGCGGAAACGGGGATGGGCTCGCCGAGGCCCAGGCCATGCGCCTCGGCCAGGCCCTGCTGCCCGGCGCGGCCCTCGCACTTGTTGGCCACCAGGATCACCTTGGCGGCGCGCTTGCGCAGCCAGCTCGCGAAAGCCTCGTCGAGCGGCAGGATGCCGGCACGCGCATCGATCAGGAACAGGACCACGTCCGCGGCGTCGACCGCGCGCTCGGTGAAGCCGCGCATGCGCGCTTCAAGCGCCTCGCCACCGGCAGTCTCCCATCCTGCCGTGTCCAGCAGGGTAAAGGCGAGATCGCCGAGCTGCGCGGGTGCTTCGCGCACGTCGCGCGTCACCCCCGGCGTGTCATCGACGATGGCACGCCGGCGTCCGACCAAGCGATTGAACAGTGTCGATTTGCCGACATTGGGCCGGCCGACGATGGCGACCCGGGACCCTGCCCGGTCAGGACGGTGATCGTGCTCAGCGAAGCGCAATGAGCCTGCCCGAATCGGTCAGGACATAGATCGTCCGGTTGGCGATCACGGGGGCCAGCCGGGTCGGGGCGCCGAGGCTGATCTTGCCCATGACCTCGCCGGTGTAGGGCGAAAGCGCCAGCAGATCGCCGGTCGTGCCCGTTACCAGCAGGCGGTCACCCGCCAGCACCGGGCCGCCCCAGAGAATGAGCTTCTGGCGCTTCTCGTCGAAATACTGCGTGAGCGGCGTCACCCACTTCACCTTGCCGCTGTCGCGATCCATCGCGACAACGTCGGCCCTGCTGGTGATCGCGAACAGGAAGCGCCCGGCGACCCAGGGTGTCTGGTTGCCGCCGAAGTTGCGCTCCCACCGCCGCTGCCCGCTGGCGAGGTCGATCGACGTGATCTGGCCGGCCGAGCCCATCGCAAACACCTGGCCGCGATCGATCACCGGCCGCCCACGGATGTCGGCGAGATTGCCGAAGGCCCGCGCCTCGGCGCCCCGTCCCACCAGCGAATCGTTCCAGATCGAGCGGTTGTTGGCAGGATGGAACGCGACCAGCTCGCCCGACTTGAAGGGAGCGACGACATAGTCGCCAAAACCGGCCGGGCTCGGTCCGTCGACATAGCCTGCCACCTCCTGCAGGCTCGTGAACGACCACAGGTCGGCGCCGTCGACCGCGGCCAGCGCATGCAGCTTGCCGTCGAGCGTGATGGCAAAGACGCGATCGGCGAAGGCAAGCGGCGCGCCGCGGATCGGCGCGCTTTCCTTCGATCGCCAGATCTCGCCGCCGGTATTCGGATCGAGGGCGAACACGCTGGCGAAGCCCGTGGTCACGAACAGGCGTCCGCCATACCAGGTGAGACCGCCACCGAACTCGCCCTCGTCGCGCGCATCCTCCGGTTTCAGGGTCACGCTCCAAAGCCGCTGCCCCGTGTCGGCACGGAACGCCGATACGGTGCTCTCGGCATCCTTAACGAACACCTTGCCGTCGGCGATGACGGGCGGCGTGGTGAGGATGCGGTCGGAGGTCGTCCCGGCACCGATGTCGGCCGTCCAGACGATCCGCGGTTGCGCATCGATCTCGAGGTGCTGCATGGCATAGTCGGCAAAGCCGCCCGACTGCGGCCAGGCATCGTTCACGACCGGCGCCGGCAGGACGACCGGCACGTTGGCCATGTCGGTATCCGGTTCGACCTCGCTTCGTTCGTTGAACACGGCGATGCGCTCGCCCGGAAGCGGCGGCCCCTTCTTGTCGAACAGGCTGCATCCGGTGAGGGAAGCTGACAGGAGAGTGGCGGCGAGAAGGACTCGAGGATCGCAGAAGCGCAGCACGGTCGACATCGCCTATTTGGTTCCCTGCTCGTCGGAAAGATTGAGCATCGCCTGTGCGCGCTGCACCGTGCCTGACGAAGCAGCCGGATCCTTGATGATCTCGGCCCACAGCTCCTTGGCCCGCTTCGCGTCGCCCTTGCGGAAAGCCTGCAACGCCTGCAGCTCGAGGATGCTGCCATGGAAGGCGTGATCGACGCCCGATATGGGCCCGAGAGCGGCGACCGTCTCGTCGGCCTTCGGCGTGTCGATGCTGCGATAGCCGGCGATCACCTGCGCAAGCTCGGACAGTTCTCCCGGCAGCTTCGGCGCGAGGTCGCGGAGCGTGCCAACCTGCTCCTCGGGCTTGTCGCGCATCTGCGCCGCGATCAGGGCAGCCAGCGAGCGATAGGGCTCGGCCGCGTTCGCGGCCTGCCTGTCGAATGCGGCGCGGGCCGCCGCATTGTCCTTGCCGATCAGGGCGAGGGCCGAGGCATAGGCTGCTCCCGCCGTGGCCCGCTGCGCGTTCTGATACTGCCGCCAGCCGACCAGTCCGGCGGCAACGACGACGAGCGCCACTCCCGCGGCCACCACCCAAGTCCCGTAGCGTTTCCACCAGGCTTTGAGGTCATCCTGCCGGACGGCGTCGTCGATTTCCTGAAAGGCGGCCTGATCGGACACGCGAGACTCCCGATTATTGCGGAAAATCAACAGCTTCAGCGGGTTCATAGCGGTCACCCCGACCTTTGGCAAACCATGGAACGCCGCACGCTGGGGATCGGTGGCTTTACCCTCGGAAAACCATCTGCAACAATTCGCCCAGACGGCATGACCCCCTCGCTGCCCGCATGACCAATCTCTACCGCCTCGCCGACCGGAGGGCGCGCCGGATCGTCTCCTTCGATCGCCGAGAGTTGTCCCGGCTGCTCAATCTCTACAGCCTGCGGGTGGCGTCGGGCGAATGGCGCGACTATGCCATCGATTTCCGGCCGGGCATGGCCATCTTCTCGATTTTTCGTCATACCGCCGAGCAACCCTTGTTCGCGATCGCCAAGGTCCCGGGCCACGGCCCGGGCGGGGCCTACATGGTCTATAACGGGCCGCGCAAGCTGGCGCACGGGGACAGTCTCGAAGACGTGCTGCGCGTCTTCGACCGTAAGCTGAGGCTGCTGCTGGCTTAGCTCCGCGACGCTACTTGACGCCGCCAGGCGTCGTGACGGCGCCGATGCCGGCGCCCAGCGCTGCCCCGGCCAACGCCGGGCCCAGCAAGGGCCAGCCGGCCAGCGCACCGACCGCGAGACCGGCGCCCGTGCCGATTGCGCCGCCGGTCACGGCGCGCTGACCCCAGCTATCGCCGCAGGCGGACAGGGAAAGGGCAAGAGGAACGAGAATCAGGGCGAAAGCTTTTGTTTTCATGGCCAGAACCTCGAGAGGGAGAGGCGGCCGGGCGGCCGCTGGCAATTTTGTTGCGGCCATTTACGCGGCCGGATTGGCCGTCACCTTCCTGATTTTGATTCTTCACGTCAAGTGTCTGTTTTAATTATTTGATTCAAAAAATAAATTTTACCGTAAGGTTTCATACTTGGCTGGCGTGAAGCCGACCAAAATCCCGTCCCCGGCTTCGAGGACGGGCCGCTTTATCATCGAAGGCTGAGCCAACATCAGACGGAGGGCCGTCTTCTCGCCGAGACCTTCCTTGTCGGCCTCCGGCAGCCTGCGAAAGGTCGTCCCGGCGCGATTGAGCAGTGCCTCCCAACCCACCTTCTTCGCCCAGCCCTCGAGGCGGACGCGGTCGATGCCCTGCACCTTGTAGTCATGGAAGGTATAGGCCACGCCGTTGGCGTCGAGCCATGCGCGCGCCTTCTTCATCGTATCGCAATTCTTGATGCCGTAGAGGACAGCGGGTCTCGCGATCACTTCTTTCCGCTCCGTCGATGTCGATAAAGATAGTCCGCGGGCAGCCCGAGCCTGAGGCAGGACTGCACGGCCGGACTGGAACGCAGGATGAGCCGATCGGCAAGCGCCCCGGCCAGCCGGACCAGCGGCCGTTGCCCTACGCGCAAGCCGAGAGACGCCGACAAGCCCAGGCGCTCGCGCACCCAGCCAGGCACGAGGTCGACCGCAGCGCGGACCAGCGCGCCCTGCAGTGGCCGCAATGCCAGGGGAAAGACCGGCGCCCGCCGCATGATGTCCAGGAACTCGAACACGATCGGCGAGGCTTCGAGCCTGTCGCGCTTGGACTCGAAGAGCCGCTCCAGCGCCGCATGCGATGCTGGTGCATTGACCGCCCCGTAGAGCCGTGCCGCCGTCAATCCCTCCTCGCAAAGCCGATCGAGCTCCTCCCTGTCGAGCGCGATAGGCCTCGCCGGCCGGCGTCCGGCCGACGATCGTCTCGTGCAGGCGCACGACATGGCCGATCATCGCCCTGGCCGCGCTCCCGGCGCCATAGACGGTGACCATGGCGGCAAGTCCGGTCCGACGCAGGCGATGCACAGGATCACGACGGAAGGAAGAATGCTCCCAGACGCCGGTGCGCACCGCCGGATCGGCCAGCTCGAGAATCACCGCCGCCACGCCGCCGACGAACAGCGCCACGGGGTTCTTGAAGATCCGCCACGATACCGAATCCGCCGGAACGAGGGCCGCCTCGCCCGGCGGCTGCGTGAAGTCCACGGTCGGCCCGTCCGCCGGCTGGACGAGGTCGCGGGCAAGCGCGTCGAGGAACGGCAGGACGAGCATGGGCATAGCCTCAAGATGGGAAATTCCCGGCCCGAGGTCTACCGGCTCGCCGCCTCGCCCTATACGCCCAGATGCCGATGCAGAATCTCGGGATTGGCCTTGATCTCGGCGGCCGGGCTTTCGTGTGCCATGTGGCCGTTGTTCAGGATGTAGACGCGCTGCGCGAGAGCAAGGACCGCGGCGAGATTCTGCTCGACGATCACGATCGTCTGGCCCGCCGCGGCGAGATTTCGACAAGCTTTCATCAGATCATGCACGATCACCGGCGCCAGCCCCTCGAACGGCTCGTCGAGCAGGACGATCTTGGGGTCGCGGATCAGCGCGCGGGCGATGGCCAGCATCTGCTGCTCGCCGCCGGAAAGATCGGTGCCGCGGCTCGCACGCCGTTCCTTCAGGCGCGGAAACATTTCCCAGATGCGATCGACCGGCCAGCGTCCGGGCGCCGTATGTCCGGCCAGGATCAGGTTCTCCTCGACATTCAGGCTGCCGAAGATGCGTCGCTCCTCGTGTACGAGCTGGATGCCGGCCTGAGCGATGGTGTGGCTCTTGCGGCCGACGATATCGTGGCCGTCGAAGATCACCTTGCCGGAGCGCGGCGTGACCACCCCCATCAGGCTCTTGAGCGTGGTGCTCTTGCCCGCCCCGTTCCGGCCGAGCAACGCCACGACCTCGTTCTTCTCCACACGCAGTGCGACGTCGAACAGGATGTGCGAATCGCCGTAGTAGGAGTTCAGTCCCTGGACCTCGAGCAGGCTCATTCGAGCACGCCTCCGAGATAGGCTTCGCGCACGGCAGGGTTGCCCTTGATCTCGTCCGGCGTGCCTTCCGTCAGGACACGCCCCTCCTGCAGAACCGTGACGCGCTCGGCCAGCTCGAACAGGGCGTCCATGTCGTGATCGATGACGATCATGGTCCGGCCCTGGCGGATCGACTTCAGGAGCTTCACGGTCTCCACCCGCTCCTGCGGGCTCATGCCGGCCAACGGCTCGTCGAGCAGCAGAAGACTGGGCGATGTCGCGAGCGCCAGGCCGATCTCCAGCCGCCGCTTCTCGCCATAGGCGAGCTGCGCGACCGGCACGTCGGCGCGGTGCGCCAGGTTCACGAGCTCGAGCGTGTGCTCGATCTGGTCGCCAAGCCCCGGGATGCGGAGGGGATTGCGGAAGAGGTCGAGACGGAACTTGCCCCGCAAGTCGGCAAGGGCCGAGATCTGCAGGTTCTCGCGCACCGTCAGGCGGGAGAAGAGCTGGTTCACCTGATAGCTCTTGGTGAGGCCGAGCTGGCAGACGTCGGTAACGCCCATGCCGGTGATGTCGCGACCCGCGAACTCGATCTTGCCCGAGGTCGGCTCGACCTCGCAGGTCAACATCTTGAAGAAGGTCGTCTTGCCGGCGCCGTTGGGGCCGATGATGCCGCGCAGCTCGCCCTGCTCGACGGCAAAGTCGATGTCGCTGTTGGCCAGCAGGCCGCCATAGCGCTTGCTGACGCCGGTCGCCTTCAGGATCGGGCCGGCGGCCGGTTCGGCGACGCGATGATGGACCGGCAGCGGCGTCGCCGCGGCGCCCACCGACATCGCCGCCGGAACCGATTCCTCGGGGGCTTCGCTCGCAGGCCCGCCCCGCCTGGAGCCGAGCCGGTAGAGGTCCCTCAGGCCGCCGATGATGCCCTGGCGCAGGAAGCAGACCAACAGCACGAACACCAGCCCCAGCACCAGCTTCCACGCCGCACCGAGGCCGACGGTCGCCTGCAGGAAATCCTGAAGATAAAGCCAGACCGCGGCGCCGACCAACGGCCCGAACAGCGTGGCGCGGCCGCCGATCGCGGTCTGCATCACGAGCTGGCCGGACGTGTCGAAGGTGAAGGCCTCGGGCGGCATGAAGGCCTGCAGCACGCCCAGCAGGCCGCCGGCCAGGCCGGCATAGGCCGCGGCAATGACGAAGGCCGTCAGCTTGTAGGCATGGACGTTGTGGCCGACCGCCGCTGCCCGCAGCGGGTTCTCCCGGATCGCGGTCAGGATCGCGCCGACCGGCGAGCGGACGATGCGCAACGCTATCACGATGCCGATGAAGTAGAAGAAGGCGAGAAACGGATAGAGCGACCAGCCCGTCGTGAAGTGCAGCGAGAAGAAGCCGAGATTAAGGCTCGGCGCCGGAACACCCGGCAAGCCGTTCTCGCCGCCGGTCCACGCCGCCAGCGGATTGAACTCCACGAAGTAGAACACCTCGGCGATGGCGACCGTGATCATCGCGAAGTAGATGCCGGTGCGCCGCAGTGCGATCAGCCCGACCAGGTAGCCGACCACGGCGGCAGCGATCATGCCGATGACCAGCGCGAGCACCACATGAGGAAAGCCCGCCCGGGTGAGCAGGTAGGCGGCGACGAAACCGCCCGTGCCGTAGAACGCCGACTGGCCGAACGACAGGAGACCGGTGTAGCCGAACAGGATGTCGAAGCCGATGCCGAACAGGCCCCACACCAGGATGCGGTTCACGGTGTTGGGGGCGAAATCGAGATAGGGCAACACGAACGGCGCCGCGATCAGGCCGATCGCAGTCAGCAGCTCGACCAGGGAGCGACGCCGACCATACATCAGACGCCACCGTTCATTCGCGACCTCGCGCGCCGAGCAGGCCGTGTGGCCGCACCAGCAGGACGAGGGTCATCGCGGCGAAGAGCATGACATAGGCGTAGCCCGGATCGATCATCGAGGTGATGCTGATGATTTCGCCCGCGATCAGGCCGCCGAGCACCGCGCCCGGGAAAGATCCGACGCCGCCGATCACCACCACGACGAAGGTCTGCACCAGGATCGCCTCGCCGACGTCGGGCGTGAGCGACACCACCGGCGCATTCACGATACCGGCGAAGCCCGCGGCCATCGCGCCGATGCCGAACACGACCATGAATACCTTGTGGACGTCGATCCCCAGCGAATCGACCATCACCGAGTCCTCGATGCCGGCACGGACGATCATGCCGAGACGCGTGCGATAGAGGACGAAGTAGAGAACGATCAGGGCCACCGCCACGATGCCGACGACGGCCAGGCGGTAGGTCGGGTAGAACATGAAGCCGAGCGAGGTGATGCCCGACAGCAAGGGCGGCGCCGGCACGGTCTTCGTCAGGCTCGAGAAGAAGAAACGGACCGCCTCGACGAAACAGATGCCGAGGCCGAATGTGACCAGGAGCTGATCCTCGTGCGGGCGGCTGTAGAAATGGCGTATGACCACCCGCTCCATCACCACGCCCACCACCAGCAGGAACAACGTGCCGGCAATCACCGCGACGATGTAGGAGCCGGTCGCGTCGAATGCGACGTAGCCGGCGTAGCCGCCCAGCATGAACATGGCGCCGTGCGCCAGGTTCAGCACGCCGAGCGTGCCGTAGATGATCGTCAGCCCGGAGCTGATGAGCGCAAGCAGCGCCCCCAGCGCCAGGCCGTTGAACATTTGCGAGACGAGATTAGCCCACGTAAACACCGTCAACCCCAATTGGCGGTCCCGTACGCTAACACGGACGCCGCCGCGAACGTCAGGTGTAGGCGCCGAGCTTGCAGCCGAAGGCGTCGGGCTTCTGCATCAGCGGCTCGCCGGGCAGAACCTCGAGAACCTCCCAGAAGTCCTCCTTGTTCTTCATGTCGGCGGGCTTCTTGCCGCGGACGATGATCACGGGGCGGACGAGCTGGTGGTCTTCGGGCCGGAAATGCACCTCGCCGACCGTCGACTGCAGCTTGGCGCCCGATTCGAGCACCTTGATCACCTCGGGCGGATAGAAAGTGCCGGCCGTCTCCACGGCATTCGCCCAGAAGGCGAATTGCAGATAGCAGGCGTTGGCTCCCCATTCCGGCTTGTAGCCGTATTTCTTGTCGAAGGCCTCGACGAACATCTTGGCCAGGGGGTACTTGTCCTCGAGGCTCCACCAGAAATCCGTCGCGGCATAGACGCCCTGCGTCAGCTCGGCACCGACCTCGCGCGCCAGGAACGGCGTCTGGTAGGGCACCACGAGCTTCATCTTGCCGAGCACGCCGAACTGCTTGGCCTGCTGGATCGACAGGACCGCGTCGTGCCCCCAGTTGATGTTAAGCAGGAAGTCGGCGCCGGAATTGACGACGTTCAGGAGATACGAGCTGTAGTCCGGCGCGCCGAGCGGCGCGACCTGGTTGGTCGCGGTCGTCCAGCCGCCGTTCTTGTTGAGGAACTCCTCCATCGACTTCTGGACGGTGTGGCCGTAGGTGTAGTCCGGCGTCAGATAGGCGGCTTTCTTGCCTTTGCCGAACGCCTTCAGCAGCACCGGACCGACGCCTGCCGCGGCTGTCTGGCCATAGAAGCACTCACGGAAGCCGTAGCGCACGCAATCCTTGCCGGTCGTATCGTTGGAGCCGGAGATGCTCGTCATGTAGAGCACCTTCTCGCGCTGCGCGAGCTTGTTCAGCGCCACCGCGACGGCGCTCGAGGTGCCGCCGGTGAACACCACCGCCTTGTCCTCGGTGATGAAGCGCGAAATATTCTGCACCGCGCTGTTCGGCTTTGCACCATCATCGGCGATGCCGTATTTCACTTCCTTGCCGAGCACGCCCTTCGTCGTCTTGGGTGAGATCGCCTTGATCAGCGGGTGGCCGCTGTTGATATGCTCGATCGCGAGCTCGCAGCCCTTGATCTCGTCCTCTCCCTGCACCGCATAGGTGCCGGTACGCGGGCATGTGATGCCGACAAAGACCGACGAGCCGCTCGAACCGGCCGGATAGGTGCCGATCGCCGGATGGTCCTCGGCGAGTGCGGGAAGCGCCAGGAACGGTGCGGCCAGCGACGCGCCGGCCAAAGCCGTGCTCGCCTGAAGCAGCCCGCGCCGCGACAAGGCATTGGAATGGACACGCTGTGTCATCTCTGTTTCCTCCTGTGCGTGCATCCGAGTCTTGAGCTCGAATTGCGAAACTCCACGTCCCGAGGCCAGCCCTTTCCGTCCCGTCAGACCGACTGTCTCAGGCTGCACAAGTTGTGCGGTATATTGTTGCCTCGTCAATGCGACCTTGGTCGAAGGTCGATCGAGACCGAAGGCCAAGGCCGTTCAAAGCGTCCATAGCGGACAGACGATCATGGGGACGAGCGCGGCCCAGGAAAGGACGAAAAGCAGCAACCTCAGCGGCACGAGATTGACCGTCGCCTGCACCACCGAGTGCAGGACACGAAGGACGAGAAACGCCCAAGCGCAGCCTGCGTACAGGGGATCCGCGATTCCGGCGACCACCACCACGAGCGCCACCGCGTAGAACACGGTCGGCGCCTCGAACAGATGATTGTAGTTGTCCTAAACGCGTCGTGCGGCTGACGGAAGCCGGGCATGCAGGTCGACCGTGTGGGCGGCGTCCTGCAGGCAGAGGCCTGCCCGGCGCATCGCCGGCAGGCGCGTTGCTCCCATCCAGCCCGCCATGACCAGCGAAAGCAGCCCCATGCCGAGGACGGCGTGCAGGATCGACACCGCAGACGGATTCAGGTTCGTCACGACGTTCCTCGCTTACCGATCTACATACAAACAGTATGTATTGGTAAGGTCGCCGTTTACCGCTGCCATGTCGTCGCAGGCGCCAAGCGAGGCGGGTGGGCGACCATTATCGCCGCCGCCTACCGCGCGGACGACAGTGTCAGCATCCGCGCAGCGATCCGCAGCCTAATCGACGGAGCGCTGTCAGAGCTGCGCGCCCAAGCGGAGCATGATCTGGTTGGCGTCGTAGTCCAATCCGACCTGATTGGATGTTCGATGGATGAACTGGTAGCTCGGCCCGATGAAGAAATTGGGCGTCGGCTGGTAGGTCACGCCGGCACGAATCGTCCAGTATTGATCATAGCGGCCCTGTTCCCCGACGGCGATCTGGTAATCGGCTACCGAATAATCGGCATGGCCGTCGAGGCGGACGTTGGGTAGGAAATTGTAGCTCACGTCCAGACCGCCGCTCGTGTTGATGTAGGCCGATGCGGTCGACAACGACGATTCGTCGATAGTCCGGCGAATATACGGCTTCACGAGCAGTTGCCGGAGCGGGCTCCAGTAGCCGGTCAGGCCAAAGGTCGGGACGCTGATCGTGGGGAACGCCGGATCGACATAGTTCTGCTGAATATAGCCGGCGAATACCTCGAACGAGGTGATGGTGCTGATCTGGACGGCAAAGCCGCCGACGACCTCGAAGCCGGACGAATTGTGAAAAAGACCGGAGGAGTCCGGATTGTTTTGGTAACGCCGCTGATTTAGGCCGCCTCTCGTCCAGATCTCGTAGCCCGGCAGGAATTCGTACCCAATTCGCAGGCTTTCTCGCAGCTCGATGCGATTGAAATCGCTATTGAAACTGAAGCCTTGGTTAGGACCCTGCCCGTTGTTGAGGTAGTCGTAGGCGTCGAATTGACCGTCCAGGCGGGCCCGAAAGCGCCCAAACTGCTGAAAGTAGCCGGCGTTCGCCGTGTACTGGTTGTATATGGAGACCGGAAAGGGGCCGATCACGGCATTTGGGGTGCCCGGGAAGTAGTGTGCACGGGTGTAAGTCGCACCGCCATAGAAATTGGACTCCGGAGTGATGTCGTAGCGACCATCGAAGCCGGCTTGGATGTCCTGATAATTCTGGGTCGCATCGGCGCTGTAGAAGCCGAAGCTGCCTCGGGCGAAGAAGTTCAGCGCGTGCTGTCCCCATTGCGAGCGCAATTGCAGGCTCGGATTCACGAGCTGGATGAAGCTTCCGACTCGTTGGGATGATGAGGCATAGATGTTGTCGGTATAGGCCTCGTCCAACTCGAGCGTGGGGAAGAGAAGGAAGGAGCCCACTCTCACTCCCGGCGGATTGTAGTTCTCGGCCGCCGCCTCCCGCGGGTTCTGAAAATCCTGACCCGGCGGCGGCGCATATCGCTGTTCGGGCGCTGCGGTCCCGTACGGGGTCTGGGCAAGGACGCTCCCACTCCAGCCGACGATCGCGAGCGCCGCGATCTCCCAGCACAAGGAACGTTTTGCCAACCGCGCCAAGGCCCTTACGCTCTGCCCTGAGGGGAAGGGCAAGAGACGACTGGTAGTCTCCCCAATTTTCATCACAGTTCCCTGCACTTCGTAGTGTGCAAAGACTTTAATATGAACCGCGGCCAAAGAGAACTGGTTTGACGCGCCAGCCCAACTAAGTAGTCGGAAAAGCTGGCGGATTCGCCTCAACTGTAGCCATTCCCAGGTCCGTCTAGTGACATTTGGCAGCATGTCGAGAGTTCTGACGGCGCCGGGTAAGGGCGGACAGGCGCACCGAACAATGCATTCCTGTGACGGGTTTGGGCTGTGTTTGCCTGCCTGTTGAAGCGACCTTCGCCAAGGCAGGAGCGTCAGTTGTCGCGTTCGATGCCGACGGCGGCTGTATTGCTGAACTCTCGAAAGGCTGGGACCGGACCGGCGAAGTCCGGGACGCCGATTTGCATGCCCCGACATTGCGTTTCACATAGACTGCAGAAGACCTGCGAGACGCCGACTTTCATATGGTTACCGTCCCGACTCGATCGATCCCAGCAAGCATCCGGACCTCAAGCCTCTGGGCGCGGCGTCGACGGCGATCGGCAGCATCCTGAAACCCGGCGGATTCGTCGACGACGTGCCCGCCCTTCTCGACCGAACCTCGGTGCCGCCCGGCGTCACCCTGTGGAGGCTGTAGCAACGGGGCGTCAGCGATCGGTCGTCGAGATGAATCGGCGGCCCGCCCCGCGCAGCACCAGACAGGTCAACCGACCGCTGGCGAAGGCGCCGGTGTCGATGTTGATGCGGTGCCGCCGATCCTGCGGGAAGTCGCAGATCGTGTGACCGTGCACGACCACGTGCTCCGGCAGCGGCACCTTGCTGCGCAGGAAGTCGTCGCGGATCCACAGCAGATCGGCCGGCGTCTGCTGTTCGAGGGGCACGCCGGGGCGGACGCCCGCATGGACGAACAAGTAATCGCCCACACATTGATAGAGAGCACAGCGGCGCAAAAGCTCGATGTGACTCGCGGGAACAGACGCCGCCACCGACCGCCTAAGCGCCCCCACCGCGTCCTCGGTCCGCGGCAGATGGCGCAGGGACACGCCATAGGACATCAGCGTTTCGAGGCCGCCATACGCCAGCCAGTCGAGGCCATCGGTCTTGCCGTCGAGGAAGGCGAGGAAGGCCTCCTCGTGGTTGCCCATCAGACGGATCGTCGCGAAGCCGGGCAACGGGTCCTGCAGGAGCGCCTCGACGACACTGCGGCTCTCGGGCCCGCGGTCGATATAGTCACCCAAAAAGATCAGGTTGCGACGGACGTCGGCATGCCGGTCGGCGTCATCGACGATACGCGCCAGCAAGTCCTGCAGCAGATCGAAGCGACCGTGGACGTCGCCGATGGCGTAGACGGCCACACCGGGAGGGATCTCCCCCAGCAGGGTTTCCGGCCTGCGTCCAAACAACCGATCAAGGATCATAATCCTGCGCTCACCCTAAGGCCGGGGCCCGAAACCGGCCTCATCGCAGAGATGATGTACGCCGGCCTTGGCCGCACTTCCGGCCTCTTTGCGCAAGGACGATCCGACATACCCCGATATACATTGTGGAAAATCGTTCATAACGTCGACCACTATGCTGCCGACAACCGGAAGGGAACCATGCTCTATACCTGTTCGCCTCGACCTGGGACACATCTTCCGGCGGCCCGACGCGCTGTCCGCAAGACCGCCGGGCCGGTCATCGACATCCATTGTCACATTCTAAGCCCTGCCGCGGTGGAACTCGTGGCGCAGGCCGGCCTGACGCATGACGAGCCGCAGGTGCGCTTCTCGAACGAGGCGACGCGGGCGGTGAACAAGGCGCAGGCCGAGACCGTGCGGCCGCAGCTCACGTCGGTCGAGCGGCGACTCGCCGACATGGACAAGATGGGCGTCGACATCCAGGCGATCTCGCCGGCGCCGCCACAGTACTACTATTGGACGCCGCCGGAGGTCGGCCGCGACGTCGCTCGTCTCATCAACGACAACATCGCGGCCACGGTGGCGAAGCACCCCGACCGCCTGGTCGGTCTCGGCACCGTGCCAATGCAGGCGCCCGAATTCGCCGTCGCCGAGATGGAGCGGTTGGTCAGGGAACTCGGCCTGCGCGGGGTCGAGCTCTGCACCAACGTCGCCGGCGCCGAGCTTTCGGAGGAACAGTTCCGGCCGGTCTTCGCCAAGGCCGAGGAGCTCGGCATCCTGATCTTCCTGCATCCCAGCGGCTTCACCGACGGTCGGCGGCTCGCGCAGCACTATTTCAGCAACGTCATCGGCAACCCGCTCGACTCGACCGTGGCCGTGAGCCACCTGATCTTCGCCGGTGTGCTCGACACCTATCCCGGGCTGAAGATCTGCGTAGCCCACGGCGGCGGCTTCCTCCCGGCCTATGCCGGACGCATGGACCACGCGCACGGCGCGCGCAGCGACTGCCGACTCTGCATCGAGCACAAGCCCAGCCACTACCTCAAGAAGATGTATTTCGACACGATCGTGTTCGAGCCGGGCCAGCTCGAGTATCTCGTCGGAACATATGGCAGCGACCACATCCTGATGGGTACCGACTATCCGTTCGACATGGGCATGTACGAGCCGGTGCAGTTCGTCGGCGACGCGAAGCTCACGGCCGCCGACAAGGCGGCGATCCTCGGCGGCAATGCGGCGCGGCTCCTGAAACTAAAGCGCCAGCAGCCCGTCAGCAGGTCACGCCCCCGTCTACAACCAGGCACTGACCGGTGATGAAGCAGGCATCGTCGCTCAACAGGAAGCGAACCACCGGCGACACGTCCTCGACGCGGCCCAGGCGCCCCAGTGGGGTGCGATTGACGATCTGGCGGCGCTGCACTTCCTGCAATGACGAGGAAGCGTCGGTGTCGAGATAGCCCGGGTTGATCGAGTTCACCGTGATCTGCCGTCGGCCGATCTCGCGCGCGAGGGCACGCGTCATGCCGTCCATGCCGGCCTTGGAGGCGGAATAGGCAGCGAGCCCGGTGTGGCCGCGCAGGCCGATGATCGAAGAGATGTTGATGATGCGGCCGCCTGTCGTGCGACGCAGCATGTGGCCTGCAGCAAGGCGAGCCATATAAAGCGCGCCCACGAGGTTGGTCTGGATGATCTGCTCGGAATCGACGTTGGGGAATGTCGCCAGGATTCCTTCGCTCGACACGGCGGCGTTGTTCACCAGGCCCCAGATGCCATCCGGCCCTGCCCAGGCCTCGGCCGCAGAAAAGAAGGCATCGTCGTCGCGTGCCTCGCCCACGGTGCCCTTCTTCCACAGCACCCTGCCGGTCGCCACGAGATCCTCGAGTTCCCGCGACGAGCTTCGACTGCAGGTCGCGACGCGATAACCATTGGCCACGAGGTCGGCGATCAGCCCGAGGCCCAAGCCTCGGCTGCCGCCGGTGACGATAACGGCGCGGGAAGCAATGCTCGACATCAGGCGCGATCTTCTTTCCGCCTTTGCTTGATATGCTTGGTATGAATGATTGATACGAAGTTGGGGACGGGCGTCACAATAGGAGGCACACCGTCGAGGGGCAATACTTCAAGCCGTCGGCTGCATTTATTCATGCCGGCGCATAGAACAACGCGGTCGCCCATGCCGCCGCCCCGGCTGGCCGTTCAGGATGACGCTGATCCGTCCGTGGCATGGTCGCGCGACGAGCAGGCAATCCACGCCTTTTCGAGATAAGGTCTCCTGGTGAAGCGTCACAGACTATCGGCCGCCGCTGCGCGCCGCATCGCGCTCGCGGCACAGGGTTTTGGGGTCTCTCGCCCCAACGGCGGGAGCAATGCCGGCCATGTCAAGCGCGCCATCGAGCGGCTCGGGCTTCTGCAGATCGACTCGGTGAATGTGCTCGCGCGGGCGCACTACCTGCCCCTCTTCTCGCGCCTCGGCAACTATGATGCCGAGCATCTCGACCGCGCCGCCTGGGGCCGCAAGAGCCAGCGCCGGCTGTTCGAGTTCTGGGCGCACGAGGCGTCGCTGCTGCCGCTCTCCTCCCACCCTCTCTTTCGCTGGCGCATGCAGCGCGCGGCGGCGAATGCCGGCGACGGCAAAGGCAAGCTGCACGAATTCCGGCGAGAGAAGGCCGCCTTCATCGGCGAGGTCCGCCGCGAGCTTGCCGACCGCGGCCCGCTCGCCGCCTCGGAACTCTCCAATGGCGGCGAGCGCCGCGGGCCGTGGTGGGGGTGGAACGACGGCAAGCTCGCCCTCGAGTGGCTGTTCTTCGCCGGCGAGGTCACGACCGCCACACGGCGCGGCACCTTCGAGCGCGTCTACGATCTGACCGAGCGCGTCCTCCCCGAGGAAGTGCTCGACCTGCCGACACCCGCCGCCGAGGAGGCGCAGCGTGCGCTGCTGCGGATGTCGGCGCGGGCACTGGGCGTCGCCACGGAAGGCGATCTGCGCGATTATTTCCGCCTCGGCGTCGCCGATACCAGGGCACGGCTCGGCCAGCTGGTCGAGTCGGGCGATCTGCTGCCGGTGGAGGTCGAGGGCTGGAGCAAGCCGGCCTATCTCGATCCGACAGCCCGTCAACCGCGCCGGATCGAGGCCCGCGCACTGCTCGCGCCTTTCGATCCGTTGATCTGGGAACGCGCCCGGACGCACCGGCTGTTCGACTTCTTCTATCGCATCGAGATCTACACGCCGCTCGCCAAGCGCAAGCACGGCTACTATGTGCTGCCGTTTCTGCTGGACGATCGGCTGATGGCGCGTGTCGATCTCAAGGCCGATCGTCCCAGCAGCCGTTTGCTGGTCCACGCCGCACATCTCGAGCCGGGCGTCGAGGCGCGCCACGTCGCAGCGCCATTGCGCGAGGAGCTGCGGCTGATGGCGGACTGGCTCGGGCTGGAAGATGTTTCACTGCCGCGGACCGGTTCGCTGGGCCGCGCGATGAGAGGGTGAGAAGGAATGAACGATCTGGTGTTGAAGGGCGGGCGCATCGTCGATCCGTCGCAGGGACTGGACAAGACGGCGGATATCGCCTTCGCCGGCGGCAAGGTGGCGGCGATCGGCGACGGACTGGCCGGCAAGGACGTTCGCGACATCGCGGGCAAGATCGTCTGCCCCGGCCTGATCGACCTGCATACGCACGTCTATTGGGGCGGCACCTCGCTCGGCGTCGAGGCCGAGTTGCTGGCGCGCACTGGCGGCGTCACCACCTTTGTCGATGCCGGCAGTGCGGGCCCGGGCAATTTCCACGGCTTCCGGCGGCATGTCATCGAGCGCTCGCCCGTGCGCATCCTGCCCTTTCTCAACGTCTCCTTCGCCGGCATCTTCGCCTTCTCGAGGACGGTGATGGTCGGCGAGGGTGCCGACATGCGCCTGCTCGATGCCCGCGAGGCGGTGCGCGTGGCGCGCGAGCACAAGGACCTGGTGCTCGGCATCAAGGTGCGCGTGGGCAGATCGGCGAGCGGGGACTCGGGCATCATGCCGCTCGATATCGCACTCGACGTGGCCGAGGAGACGGGCCTGCCGCTGATGGCGCATCTCGACGCGCCGCCGCCGGCTCGCCACGAGGTGGTGAGCCGGCTGCGCAAAGGCGACATTCTCACGCACTGCTTCCGGCCGTTCCCCAATGCCCCGGTGCGGCCGGACGGCAAAGTGCGCGCGGAGATTCTGGCGTCACGCCAGCGCGGCGTGATCTTCGACATCGGCCATGGCAGTGGCTCGTTCGGCTTCGGCACGACCCGCGGCATGCTGGCAGCCGGCTTCCTGCCTGACGTGATATCCTCGGACGTGCATGCGCTCTCGATCGACGGACCTGCTTTCGACCTTCTCACCACCATGTCGAAGTTCCTGTGCCTGGGCGTCGACCTGCCCACGGTGGTCAAGCTCGCCACCGTCGGCGCGGCGTCGGCCATACGACGACCGGATCTGGGCACACTCGAGACAGGCGCTATCGGCGACGCCACCGTGATCGATCTGAAGAGCGGAACGTTCGACTATGCCGACGCGGTCGGCGAGCGCATGATAGGAGACGAGCGGCTGTTGTCGGCCGGCGTCGTGCTGGCGGGCCGCTGGTGGCATCCGTCATGACCAGGAATCCCGAGAACCAGCCGAGCTCGCCAGCCTGCCTCGCGCACGAGGCCGACGACACCTACATGGGCTTCGCCAGTCGAGACGAGATTGCGGCCTTCCTGAACGAGCTGCTGGAGGCCGAACGCGCCGGCACCGGCGTCGCGCTGCGCAGCGCCGAGGCAGCGGCAGGGACGCCGTTCGCGGCGCTTCTGCGCGACGTCCATCACGACGAGGCGCGCTGGTGCGCCATGCTTTTCAAGCAGCTCAAGGCGCTTGGCGCCCCGGCCTCGGCCAAAGTCGGCGCCTTCCAGGAAAAGGCGCTGGCCATCCAGGACCTGCGCGAGCGCATCGCCTTCCTCAATCGCGGCCAGGCCTGGGTCGTGCGCAAGCTGGGCGAGATGCTGCCCAAGGTGCGGGACGATGCCCTCCATCGCGACCTCCAGGAGATGCTGCAAGCCCACGAGGCCAACATCGAGCGCGCTCGCAAGGCTCTGGAGACCTCTTAGGATTCGATCCTAACCCGCTCACAATGCATTGGAATTGACTGTCCGGCGGCAATGCGCGCGGCGGCACAACTTTAGCCGACCCCGCCGGCAACCTTTTTGGAAGTGATAGCGTTGGATCGATAGGTCGAGTCCTTGGCGCCGCCCCTGCCCCCCGCTCAGCGACGCCACCCTCCCCGCTCGACCGCTACCGCCCGCTCTCGAGGAAACTCGAGGGCGGGCTGCCTGCTTCCGGGAGTAGTCAGGCAAAGGCGGTGAGGTAGGCGACGGCGAACAACCGGTCCGGATCCGTCCAGACCCGGTCCAGGCGAAAACCGCCGGCCTGCGTCAGCTTCCGCAATTGGGCGATGTCGTATTTGTACGAATATTCGGTGTGGACCCTTTCGCCATCGGCAAAGGCGAAAGGACGGCCTGCGACCGTGACGGTCTGCTCGCCGAGGCTGCGGAAGTAGATCTCGATCCGGCCCGCGACCGGATTGTAGAAGGCTTCGTGTGCAAAGCGGCCGAGGTCGAAGGTCGCCTGCAATTCGCGATTCATGCGCCGCAGGAGATTGAGCGTGAACGCCGCTGTCACGCCGGCGCTGTCGTTGTACGCAGCGTGCAGCAGGCCGGGATCCTTCTTCAGATCGACGCCCAGCACCAGCGCGCCATTCTCGCCAAGGAGGGCCCAGGCCCTGCGGAAGAAGGCGAGCGCCTCATGAGGTTCGAGATTGCCGATGCTCGAACCGGGAAAGAAGCCGATACGTCGCGACGATGATGCGGAAAGCGGCGGCAGGCCGGCAAAGGTCATGTAGTCGGCGCACACGCCTTCGATCGGCAGAGACGGGTAGTCGCGCCGCAGATGCACGATCGAACGGTCGAGATGCTCGCGCGAGATATCGATGGGCGC
This sequence comes from Enhydrobacter sp., assembly GCF_030246845.1. Classification (NCBI taxonomy): domain Bacteria; kingdom Pseudomonadati; phylum Pseudomonadota; class Alphaproteobacteria; order Hyphomicrobiales; genus Enhydrobacter; species Enhydrobacter sp. Next base: position 4,167,519 of record NZ_CP126889.1, on the reverse strand, counting down.
ATAGAGCGCGGGCTTCATCGCGTCGAGCAGCAGGCGCGATTTCACGCTCGAGCCGCTGCCGAACTCGATCAAGGCACAGTCCGGTCCGGCGAGAGCGGCGATGTCGCCCGCATGGTCGCGCAGGATCGCGGTCTCGGTGCGCGTCAGATAGTATTCCGGCAGATCGCAGATCTCGTCGAACAGCGCCGAGCCGCGGGCGTCATACAGGAACTTGGCCGGAATAGCCCGCGGCCGGCGCGAGAGGCCATCCAGGACGGCACGGCGGAAGTCTTCTCGATCGGCGGTCTGGGCGCGATCGACCTCAAGCACCAAGCCATTCATCGGAGATCCTCCGCCAGTCGGATGCCGCCAAACATCCATCGGGCGTCCGGCGGAAAGAAATTGCGATAGGTCCTGCGGACATGACCGGCGGGCGTCACCGCGCTGCCGCCGCGCAGCACCATCTGGTTGGCCATGAACTTGCCGTTGTATTCGCCGACCGCGCCAGGCGGTTCGCGATAGCCCGGATAGGCGACATAGGGACTGGCGGTCCACTCCCAGACGTCGCCGATCATTTGCGCAAGACCACTCCCCTGCGCGGGTGCAGGGTGCAGCAGCCCGCCGTCCATCAGGTTGCCCTCGAGCTTCACGGCGGCGGCAGCAACCTCCCACTCGCCCTCGCGCGGCAAGCGCTTGCCTGCCCATTTGGCGTAGGCCGCAGCTTCGTAGGCGCTCACGTGGCAGACCGGCTCGTCGCCACGAAGAGGGCGGCGGCCGTGCAGCGTGAACGCGCTCCAGCCCGCGCCGTCCTTTTGCCAATAGAGCGGCGCTTCCCAACCGCGCTGCTTCACGCAGTCCCATCCGGCGGACAGCCAGAACTCGGGCCGGCGGTAGCCGCCCTCCGCGATGAAGGCGGCATACTCCGCGTTCGTCACGAGGCGGGTCGCCAGCGCGAAAGGGTCGATCCAGAGGCGATGCCGCGGTCCTTCGTTGTCGAAGGAAAATCCATTCCCCTCATGGCCGATCGACGACAAACCACCCTCGAACTCGAGCCAGCCGGCCGGCGACCCTTCGCCATCTCTGCTGCGTCCCGCCGGTCGGTAGGCCGGCTCCAGCGGATTGAGCGACAGCAGATGCTTGATATCCATCAGCAGAAGCTCCTGATGCTGCTGCTCATGATGAAGGCCGAGCTCTATCAGGGGCATGTGCCGGTCGCCCGTGCGCCCGATCAGGTCGACCATCGCCGCCGTCACGTGGCGGCGATAGGCGAGGATCTCGTCCACACCGGGACGCGTGATCATGCCACGCTCCGCTCTCGGATGACGTGGACCGACAGCCTCGTAGTACGAGTTGAACAGGTATTCGTAGGCCGGCTCGAAGGTCTCGTAGCCGGTCGCGTGCGGTCGCAGGAGAAAGGTCTCGAAGAACCAAGTCGTATGCGCGAGATGCCACTTGGCGGGGCTGGCATCGGGCATCGACTGCACGGTCTGGTCTTCCGGCGAAAGCGGCGCGGCGAGCTGTTCGCTCAGGCCGCGCACGGCAAGGAGACGGTCCACGCGCGAGAGGTCGGGCGCCTGTTCGGCATGCGTCATCAGATTTGACACGACACCTCCGCCGGGTCCTAACGCGACCGAAGAATAACCGGTTGCGGCGGCCGCTGCGAACGCAGTTGTGTTACCTTCGCCCACAATCAGCAAAGGGTTACACGTGCCGGTTTGCGAAATCGATCCATGGCGCATGCAGTATTTCCAGCGAGTCTCTTGCCCCGAGCATGTGCGCATTCCCACCGAGGACAGCGATGCCTGGGTGTGGAATCCCGGGCATCGCTGGGTCTATGACAAGCTCGCAGTCGCGATGAGCCAAGGGCTCGAGGCCGCCCCGCACGGGGTCGCGCCAGATGCTTATCCCGTTTTCTCCAAGCCGATCTACAACCTCAAGGGAATGGGCGTCGGCAGCCGCGTGCTCGCGTCGCAGGCCGACTATCTCGATGCTTACCAGCCAGGTCATTTCTGGTCGACGCTGCTCGAGGGCGAGCATGTCAGCAGCGATGTCGCTCTGGTCGATGGTGTGCCGCAGTGGTGGCGCCACGCCCGCGGCATCGCGAGCGGCGCCGGCACTTTCGATTACTGGGAAGTGCGGCCGGATGCCGACGAGGCCGTCGAGCAGTGGTGCGCACCCTGGTGCCGGCGCCACCTCGCCGGCTATACCGGCATGGTGAATCTGGAGACAATCGGCGGGCGCATCATCGAGGTGCATCTGCGCTTCGCCGACCAGTGGCCCGACCTTTACGGTGGCGACCGATGGGTCGAGGCGCTTGTCCGTCTCTATACGGAGGGCGCATGGTCGTTCCGCGAGGGGACGGCCCGGCCGGGCTACAGTGTGGTGCTGTTCATGCCGCACGGGCCCCGCTACCGGCATCCACCAGCCGGGTTGCAGCGGGAGGTCGAAGGCATGGCCGGCATATCGAGCCTGCAGATCACCTTCCACGAACGGCTGGCCATCGAGCGTCACGCCATGCCGCCCGGCGGCTTCCGGGTGGCCATCGTCAATTGCTGGGACCGCGCCTCGGGCAACGCGGCTCGCGATCGGCTACGCGCCTTCTTCGCCGGGGCGAAGAACGAGCAATGACATTGCCCAGCTACATAGGACGTCGATAGGCGATCTCGCGCTGGACGCACCGGTCGTAGCCCGGCGTGCCGCGCACCAGCCCGTACGAGACGCAAGCATCCTGCGAGTCCGCCACGATCTGCGCCTGCGAGTAGCTGGCAGCCATGCGGCCACGCTGGCGCGCCGCGGCCTCGCGCTCCACGCAAACATTGTAGGCCGTCGTGCCGGGCTTGTAGCCGTAGACCAGGCACGAATCGTCTGCGGGTGTCGGAGCGGCCACTGTACGGGTTTCGGTGTAAGAGCAGCCCGCCGCCAGCGCGAGCGCGGCAACCGCGGCGAGGACACGGATCGACATGACGACCTCCGTTGCATTGGGTCGCGGTATTGCCCGCGACAGTGGGACGCGGCGTTGTAACGCGCCCTTCATCGCGCGGTTGCGCCGAGCGGACCGGAAGTCGAGCCCGCCAAAAACCACCGGAGATCGCAACCGGCCTTCCCGAGTGACGTTGGTCTCTGCTGAGTCCCCTTGAACAGGCCAACGGAGGCTCCCGTGCAACGCGAATCCACTCCGGTCGAGGCGCGCAGCGGCGTCGTGAGCGGCCGTGTCCTTCTCGTCCTCGTCTCTTCCTTCGTCGGAGCGATCATCGCCCTGGGCTTGGCCTGGGTGTTCCTCCTCCCCCGTTGATCCCATCGTTCGCAGTCATCGCATGAGTCCGCCTGCCCACAGACTGACCGATGCAGAAGGTGCGTTGCTGGACGAGATCGCCATCCTCGGCGGCCATGACAGCCATGACGTGCCCATCAAGGACCTGGAGCTGCGGCTCGAAGATCGCGGCTTCAACGAAATGCAGACCCGGCGCGCGCTGATGTCCCTGCTGCGCCGCGGTCAGCTTGCGCTGGCCGGTGGAACGCGCGTTGCCTGCAAGCCGAACGGCCATCAGCGCTAGTCGGGCTCACGTCGCATATTCGGGATGACGCCGCACAAAGGCGGCGACAAAGCTGCAGGCGGGCACGATCCTGAAGCCGCGGCGACGGGCATCGTCGAGCGCCGCCCGCACCAGCTTCGAGCCGATGCCCTTCCCCTCGTCGGCCGGCGGCACTTCGGTATGCGTGAAGATCACGCTGTCGCCCTGCTGCCGGTAGACCGCCACGGCCAGGCCATGCTCCGTCTCGATTTCGTAGCGGAAGAGCGAAGCGTTGTGCTTGACCGACATCGCAGTTCCTCCATTGGGCCGGGTAGCGTTCCCAATCGGGTAGGGAGAGGCTTCACAGCCTCCCCCTCCCACACCACCGTACGTACGGTTCCGTATACGGCGGTTCGTCAAGCGCGGGTGAGGCGATGATGCAGTTGCTGGAGCGACGGCAGGCCGAGGGTGGCGAAGAAGGCGGCACGATAGGCGTTGTTCATGTGGCTGGCCCCGGCATTCCACCAGGGGCCGCGTCCGTTGGTGGCGGACTGCCACGCCCGAGCCTGATCGATGCCGCGCTGCATCAGTCGCTTGGCGCGTGTACGCGGACGCTTCCACTGCCGCCACAGCAGGCCGCGCAGCTTGCGCCGCAGCCAGCCATCGAGGTCCTCGAAGGCCCCCTTTGCCTGCGCCAGCCGGAAGTATTGCATCCAGCCACGCAGGATTGGAGCGAGGTCCTCGACGGTCCGGGCCAGGGTTCGTCCGCGTCCTTGGCGTAGCGTCATCCTGAGCTTGTTCCGCAGCCGGCCCACACTCTTGGCCGCCACCCGAAGGCGCGGCTGCTTGTGGGACGTCACGGTGTATCCCAGGAACGTTCGTACCCAAGGACGGTCAACCGCGCTCTTGGCGCTGTTGACCTTCAGCCGCAGTCGTTCGGCAAGGAACCGTGTGATCGACGCCATCACCCGCTCGCCGGCTGCCTTCGTCCGCACGTAGATGTTGCAGTCGTCGGCGTAGCGGCAGAAGGCATGGCCCCGTCGCTCGAGTTCCTTGTCGAGATCGTCGAGCAGGATGTTCGACAGCAACGGGGATAAAGGCCCACCTTGCGGCGTGCCTTCGGTCCGTACCGTCGTCAACCCGCCCGTCATCAACCCAGCCTGCAAGTAGCGGCGGATCAGCCGCAATACCCGCTTGTCCTCGACCCGGCGTGCCACCCGTGCCATCAGCACGTCGTGGTTCACCCGGTCGAAGAACTTCTCCAGGTCGAGGTCGACCACAAAGCGTCGGCCATCGGCCATGTGCGCCCGCGCGGCAAGCACCGCGTCGTGCGCGCTGCGCCCCGGACGGAAGCCGTACGAGGACGCTGAGAAGCCCGGATCGAACAGCGGCATCAGCACCTGATGCATCGCCTGCTGGATCAGCCGATCCAGGACCGTCGGGATGCCCAGTTGGCGCATCCCGCCGCCGGGCTTGGGGAGTTCGACCCCACGCACCGGCTTGGGCCTGTATCGATCGTCCAACAGTTCCTCTCTGACGCGCGGCCAGTGCTCCTTCAGGTGCGGCGCCAACTGCTCCACAGTCATCCGATCGATGCCTGCGGCGCCCTTGTTCGTCATCACCCGATGGTAGGCCGCCATCATGTTCTCTCGGCTGACGATCTTCTCCATCAGCCGCATCTCCTCCTCCGGATGGGAAGGTCGCGGTCTTGCCGTGGTGGTTGACGCACCCGTCCCCTGCTCTCGCGGCTGCCGGCCGCTACCCTCGGGGCGGGCATGGCGCATCTCAGCGCTATCGCCTGCGTCTGTTGTCACCATCGAAAGACCGACCTCCCTCCGGCACTTGATGTTCGGCCCTTTGTCGACCCGGTTCGCCGACTACTACGGCCTCTGCTGACTCCTGCCGCCCCATCCCGCCGCCTCGCAGCGCCGGTAGCACACCTGTTGCCAGGGGCAAGACGGCAGATCTCCCAGGGTAATGCGCGTGACCTTCGTGCCATCTACCTGGCGCATCTACGCCCGCCCCTTCCGGGTGATATTCGGGCTTCGGGCTTCTTGGCTCCCTCGCCCAGAGGCGGACGCCTCATATGCGCTTCCTGTTCGTCAGGCCGGCACTTTGCCTGCAGCTTCCTTCAGACCCCATCTCACGATGACGCCCTTGCCGTTCGGCTAACGGTTCCCATCACCAGGGCCCGTGAAGGACTTCCACCTCCAAGTCTTCGACCGGATACCAACTCGGTCAAATCGTGCCCTCGCACCTACGCGCCATGCCTGGCGCACCAAGAAAAGGGCCGACGCAACCGCTGCCGGCCCTTCATTCCATCGCCGCGCCGGCGTCAGGTCGGTGAGATGACGTCGCAACTCACGCGGTCGACGAAGACGTCGTAGCGCGGGCCGCGCACCGGCAGGCCCAGACGCTCGCCGGGACCTGCCGAAGGGACGACCACCCGCACGTCCTCGACCTTGCGTCCGCCGTTGGTGAAGTGGCATCCGACGACGGCGTTGACGGTATTGGCGCTGTTGTTCGTGAGATAGAGGATCGACAGCCAATGCCGGGCCGGCACGACTTGCAGCGACGGCACGTCGAGCGTCACGACCGGCATCGCGGGCCCGGCTGTGATCGGCACCGTTGCCATCAACTGTGCGCGCGGATGCTGGACCACGACGCCGGCAACCTGAACGTTCTGCGCATTCGGGTCGAACGCCCTGTTGGCATAGGACGAAGGCGACCGGGAGGCATCTCCCGGGGTCTCCACAGTCACAGGTTCCGGCGTCCAGACCTTGCCCGTCCGGCTGTCGCGGACCTGTGGCATGTCCTGGGCGAGCGCGGCACTCACGGCGCCAAGCGCGACGGCGATGGCAACCAGTGGTGCCGATCGAAAAGCGGGGATCATGACAATCCCCGTCACATGCTGTGGTACTTCTGTTCCCAGCCGCTCACTTGCGCCTCGGCCTGCTCGTGGCTGATGCCGTAGCGGGTCTGGATCTTGCCGACAAGCTTCTCGCGACGCCCCTGGATTTCCATCAGATCGTCGTCCGTCAGCTTGCCCCATTGCTCCTTGATGGCGCCCTTGGTCTGCGTCCACGACCCCTTGATCTTTTGCCACATCGTATGGAGATCGGGCTCCGAAATCGTGGTCGAGGTCGAGCTCGAACTTGAGCTCGACTGGGCATTGGCCGCCGCCGGCAGCACCGCGAGCGCTCCGGCGGCGAGAATGGCGATCAAGCGCATGCAAACCTCCTCTTTGCGCACGGGCGATGGCGCCGCACGCTTTGCGTTTTGTCGTCCACTAACGGCATGGGCCGGTCGAGGTTGCTTGCCGGCGCCCGATCACGCGGAGGGTGACATATGGGCGATATGGTCGAGCGCCTGCTGGAGGTCGATCGACGAATAGGGCTTGCTGATGAAGCGGGTATCGCTCGGTCCCGAGGCGGTGGCGCCATAGCCGCTGGCGATGACCACCGGCATATCGGGAAAGCGCGCCCGCACTTCCTTCGCCAGCTCCTCGCCGCTGATGCCGGGCAAGCCGAGATCGGTCAGCAGCAGATCGAAATTGCCGCCCCCGGCCAGCAGGTCCAGTGCCTCCTCGCCGCTGCCGACGCCGGTAACGAGGCAATCCAGCCGTTCGAGCATGTCCGCGGTGGACATGCGCAGCACGACCTCGTCCTCGACCAGCAGCACGCGCCGCGGCCGCTCGCTCCTGGCCACGGCCGGCGCCGCTGCCGGGGATGCGGCTGGTTGCGCCGCCGCCGGTGCGGCCGAGGGCTCGCGGCCGGCGAGGACGGCGCGGATCTTGGCCGCCAGCTCCTCGCCGCGGTAGGGCTTGGCGATCATCTGGTAAACAGGCCCAGCGTGCGTCGGTATGAGATCGCGGGCGTAGCCCGACGTCAGCAGGACGGCGATCGCCGGATTGAGGCGCCGCGCCAGATCCGCCAACTCGATCGCCGACATGGTTCCCGGCATGACGATGTCCGTGAACAGCAGATCGAAGGCGCGATCCCGTTCGAGGATCTCGGATGCGGCATCGGGACTCTCCGCGGCGACGACGCGGTAGCCCCAGCCTGAAAGCATGTCGACCACCGCGAGCCGGACGTCCTTGTTGTCTTCGACGACCAGGATGCGCGCGCTGCCGCCCGCCGGATCCGCGGATTCGCCCGAAGCCTCGACCACGGCGTCCAGCGTGCGCGGCAGATAGAGCTTCACGCTCGTCCCCTGGCCGATTGCCGTGTCGATCCGGATGTGGCCGTTCGACTGCCGCACGAAACCATAGACCATGCTGAGGCCGAGGCCGGTGCCCTTTCCTTCCTGCTTGGTCGTGAAGAACGGATCGAATGCACGGGCCACCACGTCGGCCGACATGCCCGTGCCGGTGTCGGCGACGTCGATCACGACATAGGAACCGGGCGTCACCTCGGGATGCAGCGCGGCGTAGCGGCGATCGAGCGTGGCATTGGATACCTCGACCCGCACCGTCCCGCCGTCGGGCATGGCGTCACGTGCATTGATGGCAAGGTTCAGGAGCGCATTCTCGAGCTGCCCCGGATCGATCGTGGCGTTCCATGGCGCCGGAGCGACAACGACCTCCAGAGTGATCCGCTCGCCCAGGGCGTGCCTCAACAAGCTCGACAGATCCGCCACCAGCCGGCCGACCGCGGTCGGTCGCGGCGCCAGCGGCTGACGCCGCGAAAAGGCCAGCAGCTGCTGCGTGAGCCGCGCGCCACGATCTGCCGCCGTGGAGGCGCTCTGCAGGCGCGCCAGCGCCGCGGCATCGGACGGCATGTCCGCCTTGATCAGATCCAGATTGGCCTGGACGATCTGGAGGATGTTGTTGAAATCGTGCGCCATCCCGCCGGTGAGCTGGCCGACGGCCTCCATCTTCTGGCCCTGGCGAAGGGCCGCCTCGTCACGCAGCTTGTCGGTCACGTCGACGCAGCGCACCACGGCCCCGCCGTCGGCCATCTCGCCGCGCGAGACCTCGTAGTCGCGGCCCTCGTAGGAGACACGCATGGTCGAGCTCTGGCTGGCGGCCTCGGCTCCGGCCAGGAGGGGCTCGAGCAAGGCGCGCATCGCCGGCAGGCGCGGCGACAGCAGATCTTCCCGTCTCAGCGTCGGCTCGCGCAGCCGATCCCAGCCGGCGAGCCGTACGAACGCCTCGTTCCATGCGACCACGACTCCTTGCGCGTCGAGCACGCAGATGGGATCGCGCAGCGTCTCCAAGGTCGCCTGCAGCAGCCGCGAACGCGCGGCAAGCTGGTGCTGCGTCTGCTCGAGCCTCTCTCCGCCGCGCACAATGATGAACATCCCGGCCAGCAGGCAGACGAAAGCGCCGCCCAACACCATCAGCCCGGCCAGGTCGGCCTGGTCCTGCTCCGACTTCAACATGGCCAGTCGCCGGGAGAGCTGGAGACGCTGCCCTTCGATGAAGGCCTCGGCGACCTGCCGGATATGGTCCGTGGTTGCCCGGCCCGATCCGGGCGGCAGGGTCACCTCATGGCCGTACAGCTGGTAGGCCACGATGCCCGCGTTGAGCTCCTCCAGCTTCTCGTTGGCGGCGGTGCGGAATTCGTCGACCTGGCGCAACGCGTCGCGATCGTCCGCAGTGGACGCCTCGATCTGCCGCAGCGCGGTATCCATGCGCGGCCGGGCCCGCTCATAGGGTCCGAGATTGGCGGTGTCGCCGGTCAGGAGATAGGCGCGCTGCCCGATCTCTGCATCTTGCAGAACGACGAGCGCGTCGCGCATCAAGGCCATGGTCTCGTAGTTCTTGACGACGAAACGCTGCTGCTCGGCCGCCGAGCGCGAATGGCTCACGGTCAGCAATGCGCCTGTCGCCGCGAGGACGGCGATGGTGAGGCCGATCACAAGGCCGGTCGAGCGAACGCTTCGGCGGGGGCTAGCCATCGGGCCCGCCGTCGGTCGCCATGGGGAAAATCACGACGACGCGCGTTCCCCCGTCGTCGCGGCCGGATATGCGGGCCTCGCCGCCGAGCTGCATGGCAAGCCCACGGATCAGGGTCAGGCCGAAGCTTCCGCGCACGTTCGGACCGATCGAGGCCTGGCTGCTATCGAGCCCGTTGTCCTCGATCGCAAGCTCGACCTCTCGCCCGTCCTTCTCTGCCGCATCGATACGGATCTCCGGCGTGCTCACGCCGCTGAAGTCATGATTTAGGGCGCTGCCGACCGCCTCCGTCACGATCAGCCCGACGGGTATGGCGACATCGGGCCCGACGGCCATGATCGGCGCACGGATATGGTAGCGCACGGCGGGCCGCTCGAGTCCCGGGCGCGGAACCGAGATCTGGCGGACGAGATCGCTGATGAACTGCTGGAAGTCGACCAGCGACCAGCTCGATCGTTCGTAGAGGTGGCGGTGCAGGATGGACAGGGTCAGGACTCGGTTCTGCGCGTCGCCGAAGAAACGGCGGATGCGCGGCGATCGGATCTCGCCGGCCTGCAGGTTCAGCAGGCTCGATATCATCTGCAGGTTGTTCTTCACCCGATGATGGATCTCGCGCAGCATGTGGTCGCGCTGCTCGAGGCCGGCCTTGAGGTCGGCCTCTCGGCTGGCGATCGCCTCGGCCATCCGCCCGACGCCCTCGCCGACCGTCGCGAGTTCCCTTGCCCAGGAACCCCGCGGCACGAAGTGGACATCCTCGCCTCGACCCACCCGGCCGGCGAAATCGCCGATATAGCGCAAGGGACGCACGCACCAGCGATCGGCGCCGAGCCATACGGCCAGGACGACGAGGCCGGCCGCGAGCGCGATCAGGCCGAATCGAGCGAACTCGAGCAGCAGCGAGGACATGCCCTGCCCGAGGGGCATCGCCGCCACCGCGAATATGGCGTGACCGGCGAGCGGGATGATGTGGAACTGGTAGAACGACCCGTCCTGCCCGAAATCGCTGAAACGCCGCTGATCTGCGGCAATGGCGGATGCAAGGCGTGTCGAGACCGGCATCGCGAGGGTCATCTGCACGTTGCCGCCCACCGGTGCACCCGTCTGGTCCACCAGCACGACGGGAATGGGCCCCTTGGCATCGCCGCCGGCGGACAGCTCGGAGAAGAGCTGCAACGAGATGGTCAGCGAGCACATGCCGCGGAACTCGTCGCCGGCCGTGATGGGCATCGCCATCGGAATGACAGTGTGGGGCGCCACGCGGCTTGCGGCGAAGGCGCCAATGGAGACGCCCCCTCTCTCGCGCACGAGGCGGAAAATCTGGCGGTCGGCGAAGCTCAGGCCAACCTCGTCGGGCGAAGTCGAGCAACGCGCGATGCCCGACGCGTCGGTGACCATCATCGCCGAATATTCGTTCGGGAAGCTCTTCAGCACGCGTGACAGATAGCCTTCACAGGCATCGACATCACCTGCCGTCGCCGTCGGCTTCAGCACCTTCTGGACGACGTCGGCGGAACAAGCCGCCAGGACGAGCCGTCGCGACCCCTCGATCAGCTCACGGTGGCGCGCCGCGGTCTGCTCCACTGCCGCGGAAACGGCCTCATCGCGCGCCGTCTGCCTCTCCATGAGGTCGTCGTAGGTGCTCCATGCGGCGAGCCCGACCGCCGGCACCAGGGCTGCCACGACCGCCGCCATCAGCTTCGAGCGCAGCGACCACCGAGCCATCGGAACGGCCCGGGCTCAGATCGAAACGGTGTCCAGCGCCTGGGCTATCGCAGCACGAAGGAGGTCCGGATCGAACGGCTTCGAGATCACGAAGGCAGGCTCGATCTGCGTGCCGGTCAGCAGCCGCTCCGGGTAGCCGGTCACGAAGATCACCGGCACGTCCATCGCCCGCATGATCTCCTTCACCGCCGTGATCCCGCTGTCGGCGCCGCGGAGCTGGATATCGGCAAGAACGAGGTGCGGCGAGTGCTTCTTGGCCAGCTCGACCGCCGCCTTTTCCGTTGCGGCGATGCCCACGACCTCATGACCCGCGTTGCGGACGATATCGGCAACGTCGAGAGCGATCACCGCCTCGTCCTCGATCACCAGCACCCGCACCGAGGCCACGCGCTGCAGCTCACGGCGCGCTTCCTGCAGGCTCCTCTCCGCCGTGTCGATGTCGATATCGAGAATATGGGCGGCGTCGCCCACCGTGAATCCTTCGAGCACCGTGAGTAGCAGGACACGCCGCTGCAGCGGCGCCATCTCGGTCAGCGACTCCTTCAGGCGGCCGCTCACGCTCCCCGTTTCGCCCGGTTCGTCGAGCCCGCCGAACGGCTGCTGCAGGCGATGGAACAGCGCGAAGACGCCGAGCTTCGTGTCGTCCATCTTGGCGACCAGCTCTGGCTGCTGCAGGGCGACCTCGGCGCACAGACGGACCCATTCGTCGCCGCGTTGTTGCGAGCCCGTGACGGCGCGGGCATAGCGGCGCAGGAACGGCAGCGTCCTCGTGATGGCTTCGGACATGTCCTTCGTTGTCGTAGGCCCTTGTGCCACTATTGCCCCCTTTGTCGGTGATCGCCCGTAGAGTACGCGCCGGACGCCGGCAGACAACCCATGACTCGACGCCCCGACCCGCGCGGATGCGCCCGGCGACGGTGCTTCGGGGGTATGGTCAGGTTTATCGCCTCCGGCGGAAGTGCCGAACTAACGCGATCGGACGGGTTCGGTTCCACGCAGCAACGCCGGACGCACTCCTGCCGCGTCCGGCGTCGAATGGTCGGACGCGCCGGAAGTCCCTACAGGCCGCCAATCCAGGTGTTTACCTGCTTCTGCGCCTCGTCCTTGGCGAGACCGTAGCGCTCCTGGATGCGCCCCACGAGCTGATCCTGCTTGCCGTTGATCGTCGTCAGATCGTCTTCCGTAAGCTTGCCCCATTTCTCCTTCACCTTGCCGGTGAACTGCTTCCAATTCCCTTCGATACGATCCCAGTTCATCCTGTCCTCCTGTGTGCAAGAGCCGTTGGAGGGGTTTAACGCGATCGTCGCGAAGCCGGTTGCCGGCGGAAATCCTTTGCACCACCCGGATCATGCCCCACATAGTTTGTTTGCTCGTCGTACCGTGCGGCCGGAGCTTTCTCGTCGATGATTAAGGACGATATCGTGGCGTTGCTGCCGGATCTGCGCGCTTTTGCTCGTTTCATGTGCCGCGAGCGCGAGACCGCGGACGAGCTGGTCCAGAACACGATCCTGATGGCCCTCGACAAGCAGGGGCAGTTCGCCGAGGGAACGAACCTGAAGGGCTGGCTGTTCACGATCATGCGCAACCGCTTCTACTCGGACCTGCGCGCCCAACGCAGGCGACCGACCCCGATCGACGACAGCGCCGCCGCTCCTCTTGCCGCCGTGGACAATCCGGAGGCGTCGCTTCAGCTCAAGGAGCTGTCGGCCGCATTGTGGAAACTCAGCCCCCAGTCGCGCGAAGCGCTCATTCTGATCGGCGCCGGCGGTTTCTCCTACGAAGAGGCGGCGGCCCTGTGCGATTGCTCGGTTGGGACCTTGAAGGCCCGTGTGTCGCGGGCACGCAAACAGCTTGCCAGCAAAGTCGGATGATATCCTCGAAGAAGGAAATTCATCTTAAATCAACAACTTACCTCCCAAGCGCCAGTCCGGCTGTAACCTTTCCCACTGCCAGGCATTGATTCGATACTGTCGTTCTACCGGAGAAACTCATGGCTGCCGAAATGTCGAAGAAGACTGACAACCACCAGGACCTCCGAGATTTCCACGAACAACTGAAGGCGATTCTTCCCCGGCTACGCGTGTATGCCCTGTCGTTGACGCGCGATCGCGATGCGGCCGACGACCTCGTGCACGACACGGTGATCAAGGCGCTGACCGGCCGGCAGAGCTTCGAGCCGGGGACGAATCTGTCAGCCTGGGTATTCCGTATCCAGCGCAACGAGTTCATCTCCGGCCTGCGCCGCGCCCGGCCGTCCGTGCCGGTGGATTCGGCCATTGCCGAAAGCCTCTCGCATCAACCGCATCAGGAAAGCCGCCTGGTCATGCGCGAGTTCATGTCGGCGTTCGGCAAGCTTGCCCCGACCCAGCGCGAGGCGCTGCTGCTGGCCGTGCTCGAGGGCCAGTCCTACGAGGTCATCGCGGCGCATACCGGTGTTTCGGTAGGCACCGTCAAGAGTCGGATTTCGCGCGCGCGCGACACGCTCGAGCGGCTCCTGCTGGAAGGGGATTCCAGGCAGCGAGCGACCCCCGCCGGACAGCCTGCCGTTCGCCGCCACGTCAGCGAGTACGGCAAGGCCAGCACTGCCGGACGTTGAGACGCCGCAAGCCACCGTGGACGAACGAGCAAGAGATGGGCATTCTCACCCGGAGAGCTGCATGCCTCGGACAGGAACCTTGGGGGTGGTCCTCCTTCCGCGGAACGAGAACGATGGCGAATGACGAAAAACCACCCAGGGGCCGAACCGCTGAACCGGCCCGTGGGAAGACGAAGTCGACAGCGGACCGACCGTTCGACATTTGGCTGCAGAAGCAGCTCCATGCGATGTACGACGAGATCGCGAGCGAACCGCTGCCCGACGACCTGCTGGCGCTCATCGAGCGGGATGCCAAGGCGGACAGGGGGCCTGGCTCGACCGGAAAGAAATAGCACTTCCTGGCAAAGGAAGAAGGGCGGCGGCTCCGGAGCCGCCGCCCTTCCCCTTTTCGCCGTCCGTCGGTCAGCCCGGCCGCCAGCCAGCGAACTCCATCTCACCACCACGGCAGCCAAGACGTAACGGGCGTCCTCGCTCGCGGTTCCGGCGGCCACCGCTATGGTGAGAGCCGGCGCGACGATCGTCGTCGCTGGCCGGGGATTCGGCGAAGAATGCGGCCGCGGTCGAAGAGCCGCCGAATGGCACACGGTGCTCGACAGCAATCTCACCAGCGTCTTTCTCTGCAGCCATGCTGCCTAATCCCGCGATGAAGCGAGGCGGACGCGGCAAGATCATCAACATTGGCTCGATGATGTCGATCTTCGGCGCACCGTTCGCGGCCGCCTATGCCGCGAGCAAGGGAGGAATGGTGCAGATGACCGACGCGATCGCGACCGCCTGGGCCCGCGACAATATCCAGCTCAATGCGATCCTGCCGGGATGGATCGACACGGCCCTCACCCGGCGCGCGCGACAGGAGGTGCAAGGCCTCCACGAATCGGTGTTGAAACGTACGCCGGCCGGACGCTGGGGCGTTGCCGACGATTTCGCCAGCATCGCCGTCTTCCTGGCGGCAAGCGCCTCGGACTTCGTCACCGACGCCGCCATCACCGTGGATGGCGGCTTCTCGGTGCAAGGCTGAGGTCAGGTCCCGCGAGTCGGCGAAGACTGCGGGAAAAACTGGGGGTTGCGTCGCATCTCGGCGCTGCGTGCCTGGATCGACAGGGCCTCGAGCCGCATGAAATAGGAGAGCTGGCGCTGGGCGTGCGCCTCGTCGAGATCCCGCCGGCTGACCTGCAGGGAATTCTCGAAATCGCCGGCCATGGCATAGGCGAAGGCCAGGTTCTGGCGGATTCGCCCGTCGGCCTTCGGACCGCTCGCAAGTGGCAGGAGTTGGCCGATCGCTTCCCTGGCCTGGCCGACGATCGCGAGCGACAATCCCATGTTGCTGTGCAGCGCCACGTCGTCGGGCGCCAGCGCCAGACCCTGCCGGTAGCGCGCCTGTGCCTCGGCGTGTCGGCCTTGCATGTCGAGCGAAACGCCGAGGACGTTGAGGGCGCGATAATCGTGACCGTCGGAGGCCAACGCTTGCTCGGCCTGCTTTTCGGCCAGCTCGGGCTGGCCTTGCGTGATCAGTGCGGCGGCAAGGCCGCGACGGGCGACCGTGTCACCGGCGCGCTTGGCCAATACATCGCGGAACTGGGCGGCCGCCTCTTCGCCCGCACCGAGCGCAAGGTAGCTTTGGCCGAGCCCCAGCTTGGCGTCCATCCCTTCGGGATTGGCCTGCAACGCCCGGCCGTAGAGCGGAACCGCCACGTCGAGCTCGCCGGCCTTTCGGGCGGCGTCGGCTTCCTGAAGCGCTGCGGTATAGCTGTCGCCTTTCGGCGCCTCGATCGACGCCCCGAGCCCGCATGCCGTCAACAACAGCGCAAGGCCAGCAGTGATGAACGGCGCCAGCTTCATTCGTATCCCAAAACACCCCCGCTCCGGTAGGAGCCGGCAAAGGATATCAAAATATTGGGTCCTTCAGCAACAAAAACCGCAATACTTTGGCTTTATGGGATCATTGCTGGCGAACGGCCCGCGACCTCGCCGTCAGGGTCGTGGGTGCGAATCCGAGATAGGAACTGGTGAAGGAGAACGGGTAGGTGGCAGTGACCGTCGTGCAGACGACATAGGCGTTGCCGTTGCAGTTGGTCGTGTCGGCATAGGAAACGGTCGCGTTGCTGGCGATATTGCCCACCAAAAAACCGTCGAACTTGCTCGTCACGTCGGACGTCGACGCGCTCGGATTCAGGCTGTAGTAGCGGGCGGCCTGCTCGGTCGCATATTCCAGATTCTGGCGGACATAGTACATGCGCCCGAGCTCGAGCGCGCCCAGCGTCAATCCGATGAACACCGGCGCCACCATGGCGAACTCGAGGGCGGCGCCGCCACATCTGTCGGACCAAAGCTGGCCAAACTTGCCCGGCAAGGTCATTTGAGCTGGCCTTATTGAGGAACGATCATCGTCACGGACGCCGACATCGACGTGGGCGGCGTCCAGCTTCCGAAGATGCCGAAGTCGACCGTGGACCGCGCGACCACGGACGAATATCCCTTGCTCGTGCTGACGGTGATGTACTTGGTCGGCGGCTGGCCGGAGCCGCAGGTCGTCGAGCACGAGATCGACGTTCCCGCCGTGCATTCGCAGAAGACGGTGTTGGTCGCCGTAACGCCGCTGAGGCCCGACGCGCTCTGCGCCGTCGCATTGATGTTGGCCGAATCGGTCGGGTTGAAGACCCCGTACTGCGCGCCGGCGCGGGCGCCCTGGGCGATGGCCGACTTCTGCAACGCATAGCGGCCGATGTCGAAACCGCCGACCAGCATGAGGCAGAGGACCGGCAAGGCGAGCGCGAACTCGATCAGGACATTGCCGCCGTCCTGCGGCGCGAACCGCCGCAGGAGCCCATCGAGAGGATGGCGCATGACGTGGCCCTTACTCCACCACTCGGCTCGTCGTAACGGTGACGGGCCCCGTGCCGGTCGTGGTCGTCGTCGTCTGAATGCCTGCCGGCGTGGTGCCGAAGAGGCTGCAGCCGGCAATGAAGTTGTTGTTGTACGACGAGAACTTGACGTAGCGGCCGATCCATACCGTGCAGCCTTGCGTGCTGTTGCCGGCGTTGTTGAGGCTCGACAGGTCGATACGATTGTTCGGGAAATAGATCGCCCCGGCCAGCTTCGCGTTGTTGAGCGAGTACAAGGTGAAGATCTTGGAGGTCGTAGTCATCGTGCCGACGTCGGCATTGCGATCCTGGTAGACCAGAACTCCCTTGTAAGGGCCGCTCGGCGGAGCGCTGAGCGTCACGTTGTTCTCGGACGTGATCTTGAAGCCACCGATTGCGGAGGTGGGATAGTCCGAGGTGCGGGTGAGGACGATCGTGACGCCGGAACTGCCGTCGACGCAGTTCGAGCAAGAGATATTGTTCACGCTCGTGATGAAGAAATCACCGTTGGCGATGTAGTAGGTGCCCGCCATGAAGTAGACGGTGCTGACGCCTCCTTCGATATCGAGGCCGCCGCAGTAGGTGCCCGGCAAGAGGGTGACGGAGCTGCCGCTGGGCGCCTTGAAGTTGGTGTAGGTGCACGCCGTGCTCGACGGGCCCAGGGTCGGATCCGGCAGCGAGGCGTAGGGATCCACGACCTTGGTCGTCTGATTGGTGATCAGCGAATTGTAGGTCAGCTTGTTCGAGCTCGCCTGATAGAACGAGCCGCGCGACCAGATCGTGTTGAAGTTCGCCGTGTTGAACGACGTGAAGTAGATGGAAGCGTTCTTGTCGTTGGTCGACGCCGTGCCGTTGGACAGGACCGAGCAGTCGGACTTGAAATTGTTGAAGGAGCTGAAGCTGATCCCCTGCTCTTGCTTGTCAGTCAACGCCACCAGGCAGCCTTCGTAACTGGTGTTCGTGGTCGTCGTCGTCGTCTGGCCCGACTTGGTGTAGCTGCTCCTGGCCGCCACCGAGCGGGCCGTCAGGTTGAACGGATTGCTGGACTGGCCCAGGAAGGCATTCAGCGCATTGCCGAAAACGAAGCTCTGCGACGACTTCCTGATGACGACCTCGACCGCGCCGGGCGTGCTGACGTTGGGGCCCGAGAGCGGCGGACTGTTGACGGTCACCGTGACGTTGTCGACGCCGTTGGTAAAGCCGTTGCGCTGAGCCTGGTACAGCGCGTCCGTCGCGATGGCCGCCGAGGACTTGCCCGCCACGCTGTCGATCGAGGCGGAAAGCGCGGCAGCGTCGGCCGCATTCTGCATCTGCCGCTTGACGCGGTAGAAGTTTCCCGTCTCGGCGCCGACAGCCACCACCCCGGCGAAGACCGGAACGGCAACGGCGTACATGACGATGGTACCGGCCTCATCCCGGACGAGGCTCCTGGCCTTTGAACGCGCAGCCCCAAGCATGCGCGAGAACGATCCCCACATTATTAACCCCCAAAATTGGTGCGTGCCTTTGAGAGGCACAAAATAAACCCCCGAAGGGAATGTACGCTTCGACTAAAAAAATAGAAATATGCGCTAAGTGTAAGAAAACTGTGGCCGTCAGGTCAAGGCAAAAATCGACATTATGGCCGGCGCCAGAAGCACCATGATCAGGGTCGGCAGCAGGAAGACCATCAGCGGCACCGTCATCAGCGCCGGCATGCGGGCCCCCTTCTCCTCCGCTTTCGCCGCCCGGGTCTGACGGAATTCCTGGCTCAGGATCCGCAGCGAGTTGGCAAGCGGCGTGCCGTATTTCTCGGTCTGACGGAGCGCGTTCACGAGAGCCGCCATGGCGGCCGAATCGGAGCGCTCGGCCATGTTCTCGAGCGCCTGCTGGCGGTCGGGCAGATAGGTGAGCTCGATCGCTGTCATCTCGAATTCGGCGGCGAGCTCCGGCATCGATCCCGCCATCTCCTTCGCCACGCGGCGGAAGGCGGCGTCGATGCTGAGCCCCGCTTCGACGCAGATGGTCAGCAGATCGAGGCCTTCAGGCAGGACCAGGTTCAGCGTATCCCGGCGCTTGGTCGTCACGTTCTTGATGTAGAGATCGGGCAGCACGAAGCCTGCCAGAACGCCCCCTATGCTGACCGGCAGGGTCAGGTTGTCGGGCACCTTCAGCAGCCCGGTCACCGAGGTCAGCAGGATCATCACGAAGCCGAGCGTCAGCGGCAGCGCGAGCTTGACGAAGACGTACACCACCGCGGCATCGCGCGACAGGAAGCCGGCGAGGCGCAGCTTGCGCGTGGTCTGGTCGGCGGCAGCGCCGCGCAGCAGATTGAGCTTGTCGGCAATCTCGCGCATGAAGCCGATCGACGCGGCCTTGGGCGAGGGTCGCGTACCGCTCGCCTGCTCGCTGCGCGTCTTCATGCGCCGGGTGCGCAGCGCCTTGAGACGGGCCTCCATCGGCGGCTGCCAGGTGACCGCGAGCCACAGCGCCCAGAAGGAGACGAGCGCCGCGACCGCCATGACGATCATGAAGTTCTGGTCCGATCCGCCTGAGGGCATCGCCGCCTACACCTTGATGGTCGCGATCTTGTTCATGATGAAGATGCCGATGGCCATGCTGCAGCCGGCCGCGGCGGCGACCGTGAGCCCGGTCGTGGTGGTGAACAGCGGCTTGATGTAGCTGGGCGAGACCACCAGCAGAAGACCGCACACCACGAACGGCAGGCCGGACATGATCAGCATCGTCGCCCGTGCCTCGGACGTGAAGGCGCGGATCTTGAGCCTGAGCTGCTGCCGGGCGCGCAGGAGAGCGCTCAGGTTTGCCAGCGTCTCGGCAAGGTTGCCGCCCGTGTCGCGCTGGATCGACATGGCGACGATCAGGAAATTGAACTCGTCGGTCTGCACCGTCTGCGCCACGCGCCACAGCGCCGTCTCGATCGGGACGCCGAGCTGGATCTCCTGCTGTGCCTGCAGGAAGATGGATCCCACCGGGTCCTTGATGTCGCGCGCCACGTTGCCGAGCGCCTCCTGAACCGGCAAGCCGGCGCGCAGGGCGCGGACCATCAGATCCACGGCCTCGGGGAACAGCAGATTGAACTTCTGGCCACGCCGGCGCGCCTTGCGTCCGACGACGAAGTTCGGCACGCCTGCTCCGATCGCCAGCGCGCCCAGAAAGGCCACCAGGGACGGCAGGCCCAGCAACACCTTCAGCACGAAGGCCACCGCCAGGGCGAGAGCGAGCGCAGCCAGGGCGAATTCGCCCAGGCTCACCTTCATGCCCGACGCCTGCAGCTTGCGACGAATGCTGCCGGCATTGGGCAGCCAGCGCCACAGCAGCCTGTCGACGGTGGCGAGCCGGCCGACATTCTCGGCCCGGCGCAGCGTCGCCATCTGGATCGCGCGATGGCCCGAGCGGGTGCGCGACTTGAGCTCTTCCAGGCGGTCGCGCAGTCGCCGCTCGGCGAAGAAGCCGCCGAACACGACGCCAAGCGCCAGAATCGTCATGCCGATCCCCAGCGCGATGTAGGCCACGACCATATCGATGCCGAGTCCATGATCTGCCAGCGCGTTCAAGCGATCGCCTCCATCAGCACCTTGTCGAGGCCGTAATAGGCGGCACGCGGCAGGAAGTGGGGGCGCAGGCCGGAGCTCTTGAAGGCGCCGTTCAGCGTGCCGTCCGCCGCCTCCCCCTTGAATTCGTAGGTGAAAAGATCCTGCGTGATGATGACCTCGCCCTCCATGCCCATCACCTCCGTGATGTGCGTCACACGGCGGATGCCGTCGCGCATGCGGCTGATCTGCACGATCAGTTGCAGCGAGCCGGCGATCTGGGTGCGGATCGCCTTGGGCGGCAGGCTGGATACGCCCATCGTCACCATGTTCTCCAGGCGCGTCAGGGCCTCGCGCGGCCGGTTGGCGTGCAGCGTGCCCATCGAGCCGTCGTGACCCGTGTTCATGGCCTGCAGGAGATCGATCGCCTCCGGTCCGCGGACCTCGCCCAGGATGATCCGGTCGGGCCGCATGCGCAGCGCATTCTTCACGAGGTCGCGCATCGTGATCTCGCCGTTGCCTTCGAGATTGGCCGGCCGGGTCTCGAGGCGAACGACGTGCGGCTGCTGCATGCGCAGCTCGGCCGCATCCTCGATGGTGACGACGCGCTCGCCGTTGTCGATCATGCCCGAGAGGGCGTTCAGCATCGTCGTCTTGCCCGACCCCGTGCCGCCCGACACGATCATGTTCAGCCGCGAGCGCGCGGCGATCCGCAGGAGCGTCGCCATGGCGGCCGAGATGTTGCCCTGCTGCACCATCTGGTCGAAGCCGATCTGCCGCTTGCCGAACTTGCGGATCGACACCGATGCGCCATCGATCGCCAGCGGCGGGATGATGATATTGACGCGACTGCCGTCCAGCAGGCGCGCATCGCAGATCGGGCTCGATTCGTCGACGCGGCGGCCGATGCGGCTGACGATGCGATTGCAGATGTTGAGGAGATGAGCGTTGTCCTCGAATGTCACCGACGTCAGTTCGAGCTTGCCGTGCTTCTCGACATAGATCTGCCGCGGACCGTTGACCATGATGTCGGTGATGCCTTCGTCCTCGAGCAGCGGCTCGAGCGGCCCGAGGCCCAGCATGTCGTTCACGAGCTGATAGACGAGATCGTCCTGCTCGGGCCGATTGAGCTGCAGCTTGTGCTCGGCCAGCAGCTCTGAGACCAGATCCTCCAACTGCCGCACCAGCTCCTTGCGCGGCAGGCTGACCGCGGCGGCGAGATCGATGCGGCCGATCACCAGCGACTGGACGATGCGGCGAGCCTGCTCGACCTTGCTGCGTGACAGCCGGCTCATCGACCTGTCGTCGGGCTCGGGGCGTGGCGCTTCGCGCGGCCGGGCCGGAGACGGCGCGGGAAGCGGCGATGCGGCGGGCTCGGGAAGCGCGACCGGCCGCGGTCGAGTCGCTTCCACGGGTGCTTCGTCCGTGTCCGGCGGCGACGCCGGTGCGGCGAAGTTGGTGGCCGGCAGCACCGGTCTCAGGACATCGGTCACGAACCCACGCAGCTCGAGCGGCGCAAGGATGACACCATGGCCATGGAAATGGCTTTGCGTCTGCAGCCCCGCCTGGCGCGTGATCTCGCCGGCCGGCGCACCCGCCTTGACGAGCGCCTGCAGGCCTGGCCCGACGGCCTCGGCCAGTGTCGCCGCAGCGGCGTCGAGCCGCGCGGAACGGTCTATCGGCGCGGCGGCGCTGTCGGGGCGGCGTTCCGGCGCGCGCCGGCCGAGGCGATCGAGCGCATCGGCTCGGGCTTCCGAAACCGCCGCGGTGCTCCTGCTGCGCAAACCGAACATGTTCCGGCCCTATTTCTTGCCTTTCCGGTTCTTGAGCGAGTGGGCGAGCCGCAGCAGCACGCTCGCCGATGCGGGCCCTGCCGAGCTGGAGGAATCGTCCAAGGCAGCGACGAGGGGCTTCAGCGATTTCACGATCGCGCTGTTGGGAACGGCGTCCGCAACCGGCTTGCCGAAGTTGATCGCCGCCAGGGCGGCCGCGACGTCGCCCGAGACCTGGCAGTCGACCTTGCGGCCGAGCGTCCGCTCGACGTCGGCAACCTTGACGGCCGAGCGTCGCGCATCGAGCACGCCGCTGGTGGCCAGATACAAGCGGGCGCCCGGCGCGATGTCGTGGACGAGCTGCTGCAGGCGCATCGCGTCGCGCACGCCCGGCAGCGACATGTCCGTGACGAGAAGAACATCGGTCGACGCTTCGATCACCTGCCGCTGGATCGCCGGATCGCCGCGCGGCACGTCGGCCACCACCCAACGGAAGCGGCGATGCACCGCGCGAAGGAAGTCGTTCGCCGCATGTGGGCGGGCCTGAAAGCTTCCTGTCGGCGCTTCCTCGGCGCCGATCGCATAGAGATATTCGCCCTTCTTTTGCGCGACCTGCTGGATGAATGTCGCGTCGACGCGGTCCGGCTGGTCGAGCGCTTCGCGCAGCGCATCGATCGCCTCGAGGTCGAGCGCCAGCATGAGCGAGCCGTAATGCAGGTCGAAATCGATCAGCAGGACGTCTTCCTTGAGGCGATGGCCCAGCATGCCGGCAACCGCGATGGCGACCGTCGTCGCGCCCACGCCGCCGCGCGAGCCGATGACCGACAAGGTGCGCGGCTTGGCATTCGTTGCGGCAGCGCCGTTCGCCGCCCCCGTGCCGATGCCGCGCTCGCGCATCTCGAACGCGCGCTCCACCGTACGCCCCATGGCGCCTTCGGCGAGCGGCAAGGCAAGATAGTCGCTGAAACCGACAGCCATGAGATCGCGATAGAGCGCCACGTCGTTGATCCGGCCGAGGCCGATCACGATGCAGTTGCCGGGAACGGCGGTCTTCAGCGCGGCCGCGTCGGCCACCGGATCGCCGGCATCGGCGAGATCGACAATCAGCAAATCGAGGTCGCGGGGCCACTCGCTGATGGCCAGCGCAGTGGCGATCGAGCCTTCGCGGACGTTCGCCTTGCCCAAAGTCATGCCGAAGAGATCGGTCGACACCCTCCGCTGGGCGACGGAATCGCCGATGAAGGCCATCGCGGCTATTGCCGGTCTTTCCGCCGCGTCTGTGGTCGCCAGCCGGCGCTGCGTTCCCGCCGAAGCCATGCTCTCCTCGTCAGTTGCCGGACATGCCGGTGGCGCCCGAGCCGCCGCCGATGCCGCCCACCCCGCCGCCGCCGCTGCCGCCGCCGGCTTCCGCCGTGCGCACCTTGCCTTCGCGATAGCGCTGCACAGCCGCGGCATTGACGGTGGCGTCGGCAGGTCCGGGCGAGCGGCCGACGGCCGCATCGCGCGGACGAGCCAGCATCTGGCCGGAATTGTAGGCCGTTGCGCAGCCGAAGCCGCCCATCACCGCCTCGTTGACGTTGGCGATGCTGGACGGGTTGTAGTTGGGACAGTCGCGCTCGGCGATCCGGTACTCGGAACGGACCACGACCACCTTGTCCGGCCCCATGGTCATGGCCGGCTCGACCGTCGAACCCACCCAGCGCGCACCGGCGTTCGAGAGGCGGTGCATGACCTGCCGTGCACGCGCCTGCTGGATCGGCCCGCCCGAACCGTCGGTCACCACCACGAACTCGTCGCGTTCGGCAGCGCGGCCGGCCGCCACCATGGTCTGCAGTTCGCGCACCTGGCCGGCATCGAGTTGGCCTGAGCCGGGCCGGAAGCCAATCGCCAGCATGGTATCGGCACGCGTCGGCGTGGTGCGCGTGTCGACCATTGCTTCCTGCGCGACCGGATTTTCGCAGGCGGCAAGCGCCAATGCGGCGAGAAGGACGAGGAGAATGGAGCGCATCGAACTCCCTCCTAATTGAGCTTGAAGCCGGCCGTTGGGCCGGCCGACTGCTGGCCCACCGTCAAGCGCTGCGGCGGCGTGGGATTGTTGAAGCGCCCATAGATGATCCGATCGGCGTCGGTCGGCGGCACGCGCGCGGTGAGCGGCGTGCGCAATTGGTCGTTCGTCGGCTGGACGAAGTAGGGCGTGACGATGATGACGAGCTCGGTTTCGTTGCGCTGATAGGCGTCGGACTTGAAGAGCGCGCCCAGCACGGGAATATCGCCGAGCCAGGGCATCTTCTGGATGTCCTGCTTCGTCGTCCGCTGCATGAGGCCGGCAATCGCGAAGCTCTGCCCGCTTCCGAGCTCGACAGTGGTGGAAGCGCGGCGCGTCTGGATCGCCGGCACGATGATCGACGCCGTGGGGGAGATCGGCACGCTCACCTGTCCGGTCGTGGTGACCTGGCTCACCTCCGGTGCGACCTTGAGGTTGATGCGGTCGCCAATGATCGTCGGTGTGAAATTGAGGCTGATACCGACCTGCTTGTAGGTGACCGCGATCGTATTGGTGATCCCGCCTTGCGGCGCGATCACGGGGATTTCACCGCCTGCCAAGAAGCTCGCGTTCTCCCCGGACATGGCGATCAGATTGGGCTCGGCGAGAATCGTGGCCTGGCCCTGCGTGGCGAGGAAATCGATCAGTGACGTGAGACCGCCGTTGGTCTGCAGCCTGATCAGGCCGGAAGCGGCGCCGCCTGTATTCTGGATCGTGTTGATGGCAAAGCCGGCCGAGGCCCATCCCGTGCCGAACAGGGCGACATTGCTGATGTTCTGCCAGTTGATACCGACACGCTTCAGGGAGTCGCGATTGACCTCCGCGACCTTCACCTGGAGTTGGACCTGGGTCGGCGCATCGACCTGGATGTTGCTGATCACCTTGGACGCGTTGCCGTTGACCTGCTGCAACGCAAGGCGCCGCGCGTCCTCGGCCACCTGCGCCGAGCGGACGGTGCCGCCCAGGACGATCGTCTCGCCCTGGTTGTCGAAGGTGACACCGTTGTGAGGATGGATCGAATCGAGCGCGCCCTTGATGCGGCTGAGCGGCGAGGTCACGCTGACAATAGTATTGAGCAGCACCCGATCCTGGCTGTCGACGGCATAGAGCACGGTGTCACCGGGCTTCTTGGCGAAGACATAGATCATGCCGGGCGACTTCACCTGGACGTCGGCAATGTCGGGAGCGGCCACGAACACGGTCGAGGCCGGGCCCGGCAGCTTTACGGCCGTTCCCTTGTTGACCTCGAGCCTGAGCGTCGGCTGCTGCGGGGGCACCACCTGGCTTTGCCCGAAAGCCCGGCCCGGCGCGCCCCCGACGACGGCCGGCGGCGTGGTCGGCGTGGTTGTACCCGATGGCGGCTGGATCGGCACGGGCGCAGGCGCCGGCGCTTGCGCGAGCTGGGGCACCGGCTGGGCCGTCGATGGAAGAGGCGGAGATTCCGATTTCGCATCGGTGGCCAATGGCGTCCGCGCCGTGTCGGCCGGGGCACCGCGTAGCACGTCGGGCCGCTCGGTCGTGTGCGCCGGGGCCTGCGCCACACTCGCCGAAGGACCGCCGTGCATTATTTCCGGCTGGTCGGTCGCGCCAGACGTGGCCTGCGCCATGACGGTCGGGGTTGCAGCCGCCGGAACCGCGGCCTCGGTCAATTCGTGGACGACCCGTTGCGCGCGCTCCGCCTCGCGCCGGTTGAGGTCGTCGGAGACGAAGTCGTTGGGTGCATGCCTCGACGTCTTCTTTGCCGTGCGTTGGGGCTTTTCAGCCGTCGCGACGGCGGGAACGGACGCGTGGGTCGGTTTGGCGGCAGCTTTCGAGGATCCGGAAGGGCCGGCAGCCGGCGCCGCCTCTCCGGTCAGCTCGCGCACGACCAGCGCGGCGCGTTCCGCCTCGCGCCGGTTGAGATCGTCGGAGACGAAGTCGTTCGCCGCGTGCCGCGAAGCCTTCTTCGCGGCCTGCTTGGTGTGAGGCTTCGGCTTGGTTGCATGGCTTTGGGACGCCGATTCGCTGTCCGGCGACTGGGCGAGTGCGATGGCAGGCTGCAGGACGAAAGCAAAAGAGGCTGCCAGCGCCAGAGAAGCGCCGACATGGCGCCACCTGGGCGACGCCGGTGCAACGGAGGGGATCGTTATCATGGCGACACGCTGTAGGTTCGGGTGAACGTCGTCGTACGCGGCGTCTTCTTGTCGGCGGGCTTTCCTTCTTGGCCTTCCTCGCTGCCGGAACCGCCGTTGCCGTCGTCGAGGTTTTGCTTGCTCTGGCCGCTGCCGCGCAGAACGAACACTGTGTGCGCCGGCGGCTGGGGTGGAGGGCCGTCGCTGATCAGGCGGCTGACCTGCACGTCGCGGGTATAGCTGTCGCCCGGCTCGGCCGGCGCATCCTCGCCGGTCACCGACTCGCTGTCGTCGTTCTCCTGCAGGCTGCGCAGCACCAACGACAAGTCGCCCATCTTCACCGCGAGCGTGACGATCTCGGTCTGCTTGGGCGTGAGCTCGAGCGTGGCCGTCTTGGCAAGGTCCGGCTTGTCGGTCGGCGCCGAGTCGACCTTCTGGTCTATGGCAATCACACGGGCATTGCGCAGGATGGTCTCGGTCGCCTTGTGCTGACCCTGCGGCGAGTTCAGCGTCTGCGTCAGAAGAACGTCGACGCGATCGCCCGCGTAGATGAAGCCCGAGACGGCCGAAGTCGCCGAAATCGCCACGCTGACCGCGCGCATCCCGGGGTGCAGCACGGCGGACAGAAAGCCGCGGGTGCCGGCAAGCACCAGCTTGGTTTCGGTGACGGGCTCGCCCGGCCCCATCGGGTTGCGGACAACGGCGCCGACGAAATCGGTCAGTTGCCGCTTGCCTTCGAGGATATAGGCGGGAGCCAGATCCCCGCCCGGCCAGGCCTGCCAGCGAAGGTCGTCCGGTTTGACGATGTGGCCCCTGCCGATCGGACCCTTCGCCACCAGCACTTTATGGGCGGTCGCCGCCGGTTGGCTCCGTTGGGCGCCGGCTTGCGCTTGCGCCAGGATCGCCGCGCGCTCGCCCTGAAGCCACGCGCGGGCAAGGAAAGCCGTCATGCCGGCGACGATGACGGCCAGCAACAGAAAGACGATGCGCTTGCTGTTCATTTCGTCCCCGCGATCAGGCGGTCACGAGCGAAGCGGCAACCCACAGGCCGCCGGCAGCGATCGCGGGACCGTACGGTAGGCCCCCACGCACGGCGCTTTCGGAGCGGTCGGAGGGACCGACCCGGGCGCCGGCAAGAATGGCGAGGCCGAGAAATCCGCCGACGAGCGCGGTGACCGTGAGGAAGTCGATCTGATGGGCAGGGCCGGCAAACAAACTGGCGGCCGCGAGCAGCTTCACGTCCCCGCCGCCAATCGCGCCGACAGCGAAGGCCAAGGCACCAAGGCCAAAGACGGCCGCGGCGCAAGCGAACGCCCAACCGATCTGCGCCAGGACGAGGTGACCGAGGCCCATTCCGGCCGCTGCCCACAGGGCAAAGCTCGCGGCGATGCCAATGGACAGGCCGTTCGCGATCCGCATGGTGCGCAAATCCTGCCAGCCGGCGGCAATCAGCAGGACGGCAAAGGCGGCCACGCAACAAGCCTGCAAAAACGCCAACAGCGACATCCCACCCCCAATTCGAGACCTGCCGCGGTACGACACTGCCTCTCCCCAAAATCTCTTTGTTGTTCTTTCAAAATCACTTACGAAGTATTCTTGATTCAAACCTTCAGCGACAGCCAAATATGGTCAAGGCGTGAAACAACAAAGAAATCGTCGCGCACGATAGCTCTTTGTTAACCTTAAATCAAGCCTGTAATCCTTTCAATCTAAATAATAATTTATCGAAGATCACAGCTAATGGTAGCTCAAAGAAAAGGGCGTCCCACTGCTGGGGACGCCCATCGTGAGCTGCCTATGTCCGCTCACTCAGCTCATGACGCCGCTGACATTGCTCAGCACGTTGCTGACCTTGCCACTGACTGTCCGCATAGAGGCAATGGCCGCAACCGCGATGAGCGAGACGATCAATGTGTATTCGATCGCCGTCGCACCTTCGACATCCTTCATCAATCGACGGAAAAGAGACAACATGAGGGGGATCTCCATTTTTGTATGATTATTCCTAGACTTATAAATACTATTTAAATCAATCTTTACAGTCAATGAAATCTCATGAGGAAGATGAAGAAAGATAAATAAGTGATTGATGTAATTATCATTCTTCAAAATTAGGGCGATTGTCGACGCGGCGCAACGACACCACATCGGCCGAAGGCGCCGCCCGCTCCTGCGTCGCCTGTCGGCGATAGGCCAGCCAACTGAAGGGGATGAGTCCGATATAGACAAGCCCCAGCAGGGACAGCCCGATCCAGGGCGAGCTGGCCATGACGCCCATGACCAATGCTGCGGCGAGGAGCGAGGGCAGGACGAGGTGACGGGGAATCCGCCCTTTTTTGAATGAAAATGTCGGAAGGCGGCTCACCATGAGGCCGCCGACCACAACCAGGGTCACCCCAACCGCCAGCGGATGCCGAGGCCATGCGGCTTCGGCTTCGAAGCTGACCACCAGCGGGATCAGCGCCAGCAAGGCACCCGCCGGCGCCGGCACGCCCGTAAAGAAGGACCCGGTCCAGGCGGGCGGCGGAGTGTCGGCCAGCAGGCCGGTATTGAAGCGGGCAAGACGCAGCGCCGAGCAGATCGGGAACATCAGGGTCACCACCCAGCCAAGCGCGCCGCCATCCTTCAGCGAGGCGAGATAGAGCACCAGGGCCGGGGTAACGCCGAAGCAAAGAAAATCGGACAGCGAGTCGAGTTCGGCCCCGAACTGGCTCGTGACCCCCAGACGCCGGGCAACCCGGCCATCGAGCGCATCGAAGATCGCCGCCACGATGATCGCGATCACGGCCAGGCGGAATTCGCCCCGCAAGGCGAACCTGATCGCGGTCAACCCTGAGCAAAGAGCCGCCAGCGTCAGCACATTCGGAATGAGCCGGTTGACCGAAAAGCCGCGCAGTCCGCGGCGGCTGCGATAGTCCCTGTCCATGGTGGTCCCTCTACGGTCCCCTAGAATTCGATCGCCGATCTCGGCGCGCCGATTGCCGGGTCGAGCTCGGCCATCACCGTCTCGCCACCGATCATGCGCTGCCCCGCCGCCACCAGCAGACGAGCGCCCGGCGGCAGATAGAGATCGGTGCGGCTGCCGAAGCGGATATGGCCGAAGCGCTCGCCCGCCGCCACCGTCTGGCCCGGCTTCACGGAGCAGACGATGCGCCGGGCCACCCAGCCGGCAATCTGGACACAACCGATCAGTCGACCGTCGGCGCGGCGGAAGGCGATCGCCATGCGCTCGTTGTCCTCGCTCGCCTTGTCGGCGGCGGCGTTCAGGAACTTGCCGGACCGATAGGCCATCGTCTCGACCATGCCGGCGCAAGGGGCGCGATTGATATGCACGTCGAACACGCTCAAGAAGATCGAGACGCGGGTCAGTGGCTGGTCGCCGAGACCGAGCTCGGCCGGCGGCGCGGCCTCGGCGACCATCTGGACCAAGCCATCGGCCGGCGCGATCAGAAGGCCGTCCTCCTGCGGGACGCTGCGCGGCGGGTCGCGGAAAAAATACACCGACCACAAGGTCAGGGCCATCAGCGGCCAGAACAGCCAGGCGATGCCGGTGAGCGCGGCGAGGAATGTCACCGCTGCGAAAACGGCGATGAAGCGCCAGCCGTCGTCGAGGACGGGGATCAGGAAATTGGCCAGCATGAATGGACGCGCTCGTCGGACCGGATGCCCTCAGTCGACCTTGGGCAGGCTGAAGACCTGGCCCGGATATATCAGATTCGGGTCCCGAATCTGGTCCTTGTTGGCGTTGAAGATGACAGTGTAGCGCAGCCCTTCGCCATAGTGGGCGCGCGCGATGTTCCAGAGATTGTCGCCGCGCACGACATGGAGCTGGCGGCTGTCGCCCGCCACCGAAACCGCCTCCTGCCGGGCAAACGGTATCTCGAGACGGGCGATCGGTTTGCCGTCCGCCCCCAGCCTGTCGAGCCGCAGCGTGTGCTTGCCGATCCCGATCGGCGCCTTTGGAGTCAACTTCCAGCGCCCCTCCTTGTCCGCCGTTCCCTCGCCGACCATCTTGTCGTCGATATAGGCGCGGACATGGCCGCCCGGCGCCGCCCTGCCCGTCACGGTCGTCTGGCCCTGCTCGTCGTAGTCCAGTGTCGAGAGCTGAAGGTCTCCCGATTTCGGCGTCCCGGCCGTGGTCGGCGGCTGGACCAGCGTCGGAACCGAGCCCGGCGGCGCGATCATGACGAGTGTCTGGTCTTTGGAACCGGGGACGGGCTTGGGCACGACCGCGACAACGACCTGCTCGGAGGTGACAGGCGCCCGCCCCTCGATATGCTGCACCACCCGCAGCTCGTGCTGACCGGGACCGAGCGGCGGCTCCTGCACGAGCAGCACCCATTCGCCGCGGCTGTCGGCCTCGCCATGGGCGATCTCCTTGCCGCCGTCGAGCAGGACGATCTTCGCCCCCGGGGCGGCACGGCCGGCGATGACAGCCCGTCCGTCGGGATCGATGCGCGCCACATCGAAGCTCGGCGCCATGACGGCGGACGTCGGGGCAGGCGCCGACTTGGCCTCCGGCGCCGGCGCGGGAACGGCGGGCGCCGCCGGCGGTGCCGACGGTTGGGTCGCCTTGGCCTGGTTCATGGCTTCGCGGTCGCTCATCTTCCTCTGCCAAGCGACTCCCAAGGCAATGGCGATGACCGCCGCGCCGATCGCCACCAGCGCGAAAACAGTGCGTGACATTTGACTCCCAGCGGTGCGACGACCGACCGCTATTGGCGCCGTCCCTTTCTTGGGCGAAATGATACCATGCCGCTCGGGTCCGGAAAGGCGTCGGATCCCTGTTTTCGAGACCAATCCGACCGTGTCCGAGCCCTTTCCCACCTCCGTCTGCGTCTTTTGCGGCGCCCGCTTCGGCAAGGACCGCGTCGCGCGCGACATGGCCGCCAAATTGGGCGAAATCCTGGCGCGCGAGCGAAGGACACTCATTTATGGCGGTGGTGGCGTTGGCCTCATGGGTGTCCTTGCCAATGCCGCCCTCGATGCCGGCGGACGGGTGATCGGTGTTATCCCCCGGTTTCTGCTCGAGCGCGAGGCGGGACACCCGGAGCTGAGCGAGACGGTGGTGGTGGAGAACATGCACCAGCGCAAGCTGCAGATGTTCGAACGCGCCGACGCTTTCGTGGTCCTGCCGGGGGGAATCGGCACCCTCGAGGAGTTCTTCGAGGTTCTTTCCTGGCGGACGCTGGGGCTGCACGCCAAGCCCATCGCCATCCTCGACGTCGACGGCTACTGGGAGCCTCTTGCCGCCTTGTTGCAGGGCGTGGTCGATGGCGGTTTCGCCTCGCCCGCCCATCTCGACCACGTCGTGTTCGTCAGCGACCTCGACCACGTGTTGCCGACCTTGGCCGCGATGCCGCGCGCGCCCGTTCCGGAAAAGGAGCTGGATCGCCTCTGAGACCGTGCCGGAGGCCAACTTGCCGCGTGCGGTCCGCTTCGCTAAAACGCCGCGCGCGTTGGATTTTGGGGTTCGAAAGGAAGCACGATGCCGAAGATCAAGGTGAAGAATCCGGTCGTCGAGATGGACGGCGACGAGATGACCCGCATCATCTGGAAGTTCATCAAGGACAAGCTGATCCTGCCGTACCTCGACATCGACCTGAAGTACTACGATCTCGGCGTCGAATATCGCGACAAGACCAGCGATCAGGTGACCGTCGATTCGGCCAAGGCGACGCAGCAGTACGGCGTCGCCGTCAAGTGCGCGACGATCACGCCCGACGAGGCGCGGGTGAAGGAATTCAACCTCAAGGAAATGTGGCGGTCGCCGAACGGCACGATCCGCAACATCATCGGCGGCACGATCTTCCGCGAGCCGATCGTCTGCAAGAACGTGCCACGGCTGGTGCCGGGCTGGACCAAGCCGATCGTGATCGGCCGCCATGCCTTCGGTGACCAGTATCGCGCAACCGATTTCGTGGTGCCCGGCAAGGGCAAGCTCACGATCACCTTCCAGGGCGCCGACGGCAAGAAGATCGAGCACGATGTCTACGACTTCCCGGGCGGCGGCGTGGCGATGGCCATGTACAACAACGACGAATCGATCATCGGCTTCGCCCGCAGCTCGTTCAACTACGGCCTGATGCGCGGCTGGCCGGTCTATCTCTCGACCAAGAACACCATCCTCAAGCGCTACGACGGCCGCTTCAAGGATTTGTTCCAGGAGGTCTTCGACCAGGAGTTCGCCGACAAGTTCAAGGCCAAGGGCATCACCTACGAGCACCGCCTGATCGACGACATGGTCGCCTCGGCGCTGAAGTGGGAAGGCGCCTTCATCTGGGCCTGCAAGAACTACGACGGCGACGTGCAGTCCGACACCGTGGCCCAGGGTTTCGGCTCGCTCGGCCTCATGACGTCGGTGCTGATGACGCCGGACGGCAAGACGGTCGAGGCGGAGGCGGCGCACGGCACGGTGACGCGCCACTACCGCGAGCACCAGAAGGGCAAGCCGACCTCGACCAACCCGATCGCCTCGATCTTCGCCTGGACGCAGGGGCTCAAGTACCGCGGCACGTTCGACGGCACGCCGGACGTCGTGAAGTTCGCCGACACGCTCGAGAAGGTCTGCGTCGAGACGGTCGAGAGCGGCAAGATGACCAAGGATCTCGCGATCCTGATCGACCCCAAGCATCCGTTCCTCAATACGCAGGACTTCCTCGATACACTGGACGCAAACCTCAAGGCCAAGATGGCCAAGTGGTGATCTTCGCTTGATCGTCGCCGGCGCCGACGGCTGCCCCACCGGCTGGGTGGTCTGCCGGCGCAACGACGACGGCGCGTTCGATATCAAGGTCGTGAAGGCCCTCGCCGATGCGTGCGAGGGCCTTTCCATTTTGGCCGTCGACATGCCGATCGGGCTTTGCGACACACCGCGCCCCGGCCGCGCCTGCGAGGCCGAAGCCCGTGCCTTGCTGCCCGGCAAGGCAAGCTCGGTCTTCCCCACGCCCTGCCGCCCGGCGCTCGCTTGCCTGACCCACGCCGAGGCCAACGCGACGAGCAAGGCCTTGGGAAGCGGCCTCAACCAGCAGACGTTCCATCTCTTTCCCAAGCTGCGCGAGGTCGACGATTTGCTGCGCGCCAATCACGCGCTGCGCCACGTCGTCTACGAAGCCCATCCCGAGCTCGCCTTCGCCCGCATGAATGGCGGCCGGCCGGTGCTGTCGAAGAAGCGCAAACCCGAGGGCCGGCAGGAACGGCTGGACCTCCTCGCCAGGCACGGCTTCAAGTGCCCCGTGGATCGCTTGCCCGGCGCGGCGCGGGACGACATCCTCGACGCTATGGCGGTCTGCCGCACGGCGACGCTCATCGCCTCGGGCAAGGCGACACGCCTCGGTCCGCTCGAAGCGAGGGATCGCCACGGCCTCGCCATGAACATCTGGTACTGAATGGCGAGGGTCTCGATGAAGCGATGCCTGCTCGCGCTCGCCGTGACGACCGCCGCGGCGGCCGGCACGGCGCGCGGACAGGATCGCACCGGAATCGGTCCCGGCGAAAGTGAGCAAGCAGTGGCGCTGCCCCGCGCTTCGCTTGAGCTTTTCACCTATCGTCCAGCCGACTGCTCGCCTCGTCTCCTCCTGCTCGTTTTCCACGGCGTGAAGCGCGACGCTGGTCCCTACCGCGATCGTGCCCGACCACTGGCCGATCGTCTCTGCGCCGTCGTGCTCGCGCCTCTGTTCGACAAGGAACGCTTCCCGCGTGATCTCTATCAGTACGGCGGAGTCGTGCGGAAGGAGGTCATGGCCGCCGCCGGCAGCCGGACCGTCGATCTCGTCGCCCCGCTCGTCGCCTGGGCGCGAGCCGCCGTGGGCTCACCGCGAATGCCTTATGTCCTGCTCGGTCACTCGGCCGGCGCGCAGTTCGTGGACAGGGTGGCCGCATTCACGGCGACCGATGCGGCGCGCATCGTCGTCGCCAATCCCTCCACCTGGGTCATGCCGAGCCTGACCGCCGCCGCGCCATTCGGCTTTCTCAACGTCGAACCGCTGTCCGCAGCCGAGGAGGAGTTGCGCGCCTATCTCGCCCGGCCACTGGTCGTTCTCCTGGGCGGCGCCGACATCGGCACGCACAATCTGGCGCGCAGTCCCGAGGCCATGGCACAAGGCCCCTACCGACTGGCGCGTGGCCGCAATGCCTTTCAAATGGCACGTCAAGTGGCGAAACAGCGAGGCTGGCCGATCCACTGGACGTTGGTCGAAGTGCCCGGCGTCGGCCACGACGCCGCGGCGATGTTCTCGGCGCCGCAGACGATGGCCGCCCTCGGCGACCCCGGCTCAGGGCGTCCCTAACTAGACCATTCCCAGCGCATGCTTGTAGGTGTCGAGCAGCGTCTCCTGCTCGTCGCGGTCGGCGGCGTCCATCTTTCGGAGGGAGACGATCTTGCGCATGGTCTTGACGTCGTAGCCCACGCCCTTCGCCTCGCTGTAGACGTCACGAATGTCGCCGCCGATCGCCTTGCGCTCTTCCTCGAGCTTCTCGATGCGCTCGATGAAGCTCTTCAGCCGGTCGGCCGAGATCGGCCCCGCCTTGACCTTCTTCGAAACAGCGCTCCCGTCCGGCATGTCCACCACTCCTCGATCCTATGGGCCCGGACCATAGAAGCGGCGACCCTGCCCGCTCAATGACGTCGACGCCATGAAAGGTGGGGATAACGGGGACGGCACCGACCGTTCAGCCGTGCCGATGCTGCGCCTTGTCGAATGCCCTCTTCTGCTCGCCCGAAGCGTCCTTTTGATACTTCGCCTTCCATTCGTCGTACGGCATGCCGTAGACGACTTCGCGCGCCTTGGGGTCGGGAATCGGGATGCCTTTCTTTTCAGCCTCCTCGCGATACCAGCGCGACAGGCAATTGCGGCAGAAGCCTGCGAGGTTCATCAGGTCGATGTTCTGGACGTCCGTGCGCTCACGCAGATGCGCGACCAGACGGCGGAAGGCGGCGGCTTCGAGTTCGGTGCGGGTCTTGTCATCCATGACGATCTCCTGAGCCGTGCACAATTTGCCCGGGATATAGGCTTACGCGAGCGCTGCCGCAACGGCGGCGCCGATCGGCGAGGCGAGCTTCCCGCCCCATCCGCGCGCCTCGTTGGGCGTGCCGATCAGGTCCTGGCGGATTTCGAGCGAGCAATGGGGCAAGGCGCGCGGGCGCGCATGGGCCGCGAGCGTATATTCGTAGGACGCGCGCGCCGAATAGGGCTCGTTGTCTCCAACCGCCAGCGCCCGGTCGCGGCGCAGTTCCGCCAGCAGGGGCTGGGCCAGTCGCGGATCATCGTTCCACAGGACGCCGAGGTGCCAAGGCCGTTTGAAGCCGTTCATCTCGGGCGTGAAGCTGTGAACCACCAACAGACAGACTGCGCGACCGTTGCGGGTCATGGAGTCGAGCCGACGGTCGACCTCGTGGTGATAGGGCCAGAAACAGGCCTGCGCCCGCTGGTCGATCTGCTCTTCGGTCAGCCCCCTGTTCGCCGGCACTTCGGTGTCGTCGCTGATCTCGGGAATCGAGCCGTCTCCGCCCGGCCAACGGTTGCAGTCGATCACCAGCCGCGAGTAGCCCGAGGCGACCAGCGGCGCATCGAGGCGCGCGGAAAGCTCGAGCGCGGCGTCGAGGGCGCCGATGTCCCAGCCGATGTGGCGCGAAAGCGCGCTTGCGGGAAGACCAAGCCCGGCCAACGCTCTGGGAACGGCCCTGCTCGCATGATCGCAGAGCAGGAGGAGCGGCGCCTTGCCTTGTTCATTGTGGACGGAGAACGGCGGCGGATCGCCCGGCCCGAGCAGCGGTTGCATCGCGCCCCTATAGTGCGAAGATCGCGCCAATGAAAGATGCCGATGCCCGCGCGCTCCTGCGCGATCTGTTCGAGGCGGCGCTCGCCGCCGCCCGCCCTGCTACCTGCCTCGCGCCCTATATCGACAGGTTGCAGGCCCCGAAGGGACGGACGGTGGTGATCGGCGCCGGCAAGGCGAGTGCGGCGATGGCGCGGGCGGTCGAGGACCGCTGGCCGCATCCGCTGGAAGGACTGGTCGTCACGCGCTACGGCTATGGCGAGACGTGCAAGCAGATCGAGATCGTCGAAGCCGCACACCCTGTGCCGGACGAAAAGGGCCGCGCCGCTGCCGGCTGCATCCTCGACAAGGTGAAGGGTCTCTCCGCCGACGACCTCGTCCTCTGCCTGATTTCCGGCGGCGCCTCGGCGCTGCTCGCCCTCCCCGCGCCCGGCCTCACGCTGGCGGACAAGCAGCAGGTCAATCGTGCCCTGCTCAGATCGGGCGCCAACATCGTCGAGATGAACACGGTGCGCAAGCATCTCTCCGCCATCAAGGGCGGTCGGCTCGCCGTCGCCGCTCAGCCGGCGCGCGTGCTGAGCTGGCTGATATCCGACGTGCCGAACGACGATCCCGGCGTGATCGGCTCGGGTCCCACCGTGGCCGATCGCACGACGTTCGCCGATGCACTCGCCGTCCTCGCGAAATACGAGATCGTTCCGCCCGACCCGATCCGTGCGCATCTCGAAGCCGGCGCCGCCGGCAGGATCGAGGAGACGCCAAAGCCCGGCGATCCAAGGCTCGCGAACGTCGAGACCATCCTGGTGGCGACGCCCAGACGATCGCTCGAGGCGGCCGCCGAGGTCGCACGCCGGCGCGGCTGCGACGTCGTCATGCTGGGCGACAATCTCGAAGGCGAGGCGCGTGCGCTCGGCGCCGCACATGGCCGCGAGGCGCTCGATCTGATCAAGTCGAGGAGCCGACCGACGGTCATCCTGTCCGGCGGCGAGACGACGGTGACGGTGCGCGGCAAGGGGCGCGGCGGGCGCAACGTGGAATACCTGCTGAGCGAAGCCATTGCAGCCGGCGGTGCGCCAGAAATCTGGGGCCTCGCCGCCGATACGGACGGAGTCGACGGAGCGGAGGACATTGCCGGCGCCCTCTTCGCGCCCGACACGCTCGACCGCGCCCGGGCGAAGGGCCGTGACCCCGTGGCCATGCTGGACGACAATGACGGTCACGGCTTCTTCGAGATGCTGGGCGACAGCCTCGTCACCGGTCCGACCCGCACCAACGTCAACGACTTCCGCGCAACCCTGGTGGTTCCATGACCCAGTACACCGGCTCCTGTCATTGCGGCGCCATCCAGATCCGATTCGAGTCTCCGAAACGCCCGGAAGAGATGCACGTCGGGCGCTGCGCCTGCTCGTTCTGCCGCCGCCATGGCGCGCGCACGATGGGCGATCCTGCCGGCTCGGTGGAGTTCCGCGGCGCCGACAAGGACATCGGACGCTATCGCTTCGGCCTCGGCATCACGGACTACCTGCTGTGCACGAGGTGCGGCACCTACGTCGGTGCGGCGATGGAAGACAACGGCCGCTCGATCGGCATCGTCAATGTGAACGCGCTCGATATCCGGGACACCTTCGACCCCGCCCCGCCATTGCACCACTACGACGGCGAGGACGAGAGTCGCCGGCGCGCCCGGCGCCGAAAGTTCTGGATGCCGGCAACCGTCATCGCCTAACGTCCAGCCATGGCCGTCCTCGGAGTCATCGCCGACGATTTCACCGGCGCCACCGACATCGCCGGCATGCTGGTGAAGGGCGGCATGCGCACGCTGCAGACGATCGGCGTGCCGGCCCGCAGCGTCGTGCCCGACGATGTCGACGCGATCGTCGTCGCCCTCAAGACGCGCTCGATCGCGGCCAGGGACGCTGTCGCACAATCGCTTCAGGCGCTGCGGGCGCTGCAGGACGCGGGCTGCGTGCGCTTCTTTTTCAAATACTGCTCGACCTTCGATTCGACGGACCAGGGCAACATCGGACCGGTCGGCGACGCGCTGCTCGAGGCCCTGAAGGCCAGGCAGGCGATCTACTGCCCCGCCTTCCCCGAGAACGGCCGTACGATCTTCTTCGGCCATCTGTTCGTCGGCGATCTGCTGCTGTCCGACACGCATATGCGACACCATCCGCTGACGCCGATGACCGACTCGAGCCTCGTGCGCGTGCTGGCGCGGCAGACGAAGCACAAGGTCGGGCTGGTGCCGCTCGAGGAGGTGCAAGCGGGATCGGCAAGCGTGCGCGACGCGCTCGACAAGCTGGCGGCAGACGGCGTGCGTCATGTGGTCGTCGATGCCGTGGCCGACCCTGATCTCGGCATCATCGGCGAGGCGGTCGGCGACGATGCGCTCGTCACCGGCGGCTCGGGCGTGGCGCTGGGGCTCCCTGCCGCCTACCGCCGCCGCGGGCTGCTGGCGCACAAGTCGGGTGTCGATGCCTTGCCTGCTATTGCCGGCGCCTCGGCGGTGCTGGCGGGCTCCTGTTCCGCCGCGACCCTGGGCCAGATCGCCGATTTCCAAGGCGCACATCTCGCGCTCGATGCCGACGCCATCTGCCGCGGCGAACCGGTCGGCGAAAAGGCGCTCGCCTGGGCAAGAGGCAAGCTCGGCAACGGACCGATCCTGCTCTCGGCCAGCGACAAGCCCGAGGCGGTGAAGGCGCTGCAGGCGAAGTACGGTGTCGAGCAGTCGAGCCAGGCGATCGAGAAGACGATGGCGGCGCTCGCACGCGGTCTCGTCGAGGCCGGCGTCGGCCGGCTGGTGGTCGCGGGCGGCGAGACTTCGGGCGCTGTCGTAAGCGCCCTCGGCGTCACGGCACTGCGCATCGGCCCAGAGATCGATCCCGGCGTGCCATGGACAGCCTCGGTCGGCAAGAGGCCGCTGCTGCTGGCGCTCAAATCGGGCAATTTCGGCGCGCCCGACTTCTTCACCAAGGCCTTCGCCAGACTATGAGCAGGGAAGCGAAATCGCGTGAGGCGATCTGCGCGCTTGGCGCCAAGCTTGCCGCACGCGGCCTCTGTCCGGGAACCTCCGGTAATATCAGTGTGCGCATCGATGGCGGCTGGCTGATGACGCCCACCAACTCCTCCCTGGGCGAACTCGACCCCGCGCGGCTTTCCAGGCTCGACGCGGAGGGCCAGCACGTGGCCGGCGATCCGCCGACCAAGGAAGCGCTGCTGCATCGGTCGGTCTACGACGTGCGTCCCGGCGACGGTGCGATCGTGCATCTTCATTCGACGCATGCGGTCGCGATCTCCTGCCTCGACCGGTCGTGCCATCACAACGCCGAGACCACGCTGCCGCCGCTCACCGCCTACTTCGTGATGCGCGTGGGCAAGTTGCCGCTGGTACCCTATTTCAGGCCCGGCGATCCCAAGCTCGCCGATGCCATTCGTGGGTATGCCAAGGGCCATCGCGCCGTCCTGCTGGCCAATCACGGACCGGTCGTGGCCGGCACGTCGCTCTCCGCCGCGTCGGCCTCGATCGAGGAGCTGGAGGAAACGGCCAAGCTCCACCTGCTGCTGCAGGGTCTCAAGACCCGCACGCTTTCCGCCTCCCAGGTCCGCGAGATCGAGGAAGCCTTTCCCTCCTGATTGATATCCAAATGCCCAAGCTCGCCGCCAACCTCTCCTGGATCTACCAGGAGGTGCCCCTTCTGCAGCGCTTTGCCGCCGCCGCCGGCCACGGCTTCACTGCCGTCGAGATGCTTTTCCCCTACGAGGTACCGGCGGCCGAGATCGCGGCCGAGCTCAGGAAGCACAAGCTCACGCAGGCGCTGTTCAACCTACCACCGGGTGACTGGAGCAAGGGCGAACGCGGTCTTGCCGCCCTGCCCGGTCGCGAATCGGAGTTCGCCGCCGCTCTCGAGAGGGCGCTGGAATATGCCAAGGTGCTGGAGTGCCGTACGCTGCACGTCATGTCGGGCATGATCGCACCGGGCGCCGACCCGGCTGCGATGCATCGAACCTTCGTCTCGAATCTCGAGAAGGCCTGCGACCGCACGGCCAAGAGCGGCATCACGCTGGTGCTGGAACCGATCAATCACCGCGACATTCCCGGCTACTTCACCAACACCACCGATCAGGTGACGAAGATCATCGACGAGGTCGGGGCGCCTAACCTCAGGCTGCAGCTCGACCTCTATCATTTGCAGGTGACCGAAGGCGACCTCACGAAGCGCACCGAACGGCTCTTCCCGATCACCGCGCACGTCCAGATCGCCGGCAATCCCGACCGCAACGAGCCCGATATCGGGGAGGCCAATCATCTCTACCTGCTCGATGTGCTCGATCGCCTGGGCTACCAGGGCTATGTCGGGCTGGAATACAAGCCCAGGACGACCACCGCCGCCGGTCTCGGCTGGGCGGCCAGGTACGGCATCGAGGCCTCGGCATGAACGACAAGAACACACCCGACATCGCTTTCATCGGCCTGGGCTCGATGGGCCTCGGCATGGCGAAGAACCTGCTCAAGCACGGCCACAAGGTGGTGGGGGTCGATCCCAGCGTCGCGGCGCGCGACGCCTTCACCGCGGCTGGCGGCACGATCGCCGCCACGCCGGCCGCGGCCGCAGCCACTGCGGACATCGTGGTCATCGCTGTCGTGAACGACAAGCAGGTCGAGACCGTGCTCTATGGCGAGGACGGCGCCGCCTCCGCGCTGCGCAAGGATGGACTCGTCATGCAATGCGCCACCGTGCCGGCCGCCTTTGCCAAAGGTCTCGGCGAACGTCTCGCCGGGGCCGGGCACGACCTGCTCGATGCGCCGATGTCGGGCGGTCGGGCGCGCGCCGAGTCGGGCGAGCTCACCTTCATGGCGTCGGGGTCGCCCCGCGCTTTTGCCGCGGCCGAGAGCATCTTCGCCGCGACGTCGGCCAAGGTCTTTCGGCTGGGCGATGCACCGGGCATTGGATCGCTGGTAAAGACCGTGAATCAGCTCCTCGCCGGCGTGCACATCGCCGCCGCCGCCGAAGCCATGGCGCTCGCCGCCAAGGCCGGCGCCGACACGCGTGCCGTCTACGAGGTGATCTCCGCCAGCGCGGGCAATTCGTGGATGTTCGGCAACCGCGTGCCGCACATGCTCGACGACGATTACACGCCGCTCTCCGCCATCGAGATCTTCGTCAAGGATCTCGGGCTGGTGCTGGGCACCGGCCATGAGCATCGCCTTCCCTTGCCCATGGCGGCAGCGGCGCATCAGCTCTTCCTGGCCGCGGCAGGCGCTGGCTGGGGCCGGCTCGACGACGCGGCAGTCGTGAAGGTCTACGAGCAGGCCGGCGACTTCAAAGTGTCGTCGCTCAAGCGATAGATCAGCCGCATGAGGCGCTGGCCGCCTGACGCCGAGCGACAGGCGTCTCCGGGCAGCCACAAATTTGTCACCGGCTGACGCAAACTCACATCATACCTTAAGGATGGTAGCTAAGACCTCGATATTGCTGCCTTTACGATGAAATAATTTATGGGGAGGCCGATGCGACTGCTCCATTTTGATCGTATTGGTTTCGGATCGGCGTTGGCCGCGATCGCGGCAATCGGCGGGCCCAGCGAGCTCGCCGAAGCGGGGACGGCGACGGCGACTTTCACGGTGACGGCGACCGTCCAGGCAACCTGCAACATATCGGCCACCAATCTGTCGTTCGGCACCTATACGGGCACCCAGACAGACGCCACGTCGACCATAACCGTGACCTGCACCAACACGTCGGCCTGGAACATCGGCCTCAATCCCGGGACCTGCCCCGGCGCGACAGTGACCACGCGCTGCATGCTGAACGGAGCGGCCCAGCTCAACTATGCGCTTTTCCGGGACGCGGCGCGGACGCAGAACTGGGGCCAGACAGTCGGCACCGACACGCTGACCGGCACCGGCAACGGTGCTGCGCAGGCAAATACCGTCTACGGTCGCATTCCGGCCGGCCAGTTCCCCGCACCGGGCGCGTATACCGATACCATCACGGCCACGGTGAGCTTCTAGGCGACACAACTGCCGCTGCGGCCCAACGAGGCCGCGAAGCTCCTTCCCCTCTCGAGGAGCCTGTCGATGAACGCGCTTGCAAGAGTTTTGCGTGCGATGGCGCTCGCCCTCATGG
Organism: Enhydrobacter sp.; assembly: GCF_030246845.1. NCBI lineage: Bacteria > Pseudomonadati > Pseudomonadota > Alphaproteobacteria > Hyphomicrobiales > Enhydrobacter > Enhydrobacter sp. The sequence goes on along the minus strand of NZ_CP126889.1, from coordinate 4,125,588 downwards.
CTGCGCCGCTTGTCCTGGGTTCGGGTGCAGTGTCTGCGCAGGCGCAGGCGCTGACGGTATTGCCTGTGACGATCGAGCTGGCGCCGGGGCAGAAGGCGGCGGTTCTGAGGGTGATGAGCGCGGGTCAGACGTCGTTTCAGGTGCGGGCGTACGGATGGCGCCAGAACGAGAACGGCGAGGTGGAGCTGGACGACACCGACGCGCTGCTGGCCAGCCCGCCTTTGGGGACGATCGCGGCGGGGGCGAGCCAGGTGATCCGGCTGGTGCTGCGGCGCCTGCCGGCCGAGCGCGAGGCGACCTACCGCATCCTGGTCGACCAGATCCCGCCGCCGGCGGCGCCGGGCATCGTGCAGGTGGCGCTGCGTCTTTCGATCCCGATCTTCGTCCTGCCGCAGGCGCGGGTGGCGCCGCACGTGACGTGGCACGTCGAGAGCGCGGGCGGGCAGAGCTTCCTGGTCGGCGTCAACGACGGCACCCGCCATCTCAAGGTGCACGATCTGGCGCTGCGCGCGGCCGGCGGCGCGACGGTGGCGGTGGAGACGAAGAACGTCTCGCCCTATCTGCTGGCCGGCACGACGCGGCGCTGGCGCCTGGCCGGCCGGCCGCCGGGCGGCGCCCTGCGCCTCACCGGCAGCGGCGCGGACGGGGCGATCGACCAGCCGGTTGCCGTGAATGGCCGGTGACGTGAATGGCCGGTGACGTGAATGGCCGGTGACGGCGGGGCGATCCTGCGGGCGGCGCTGGTGGCAGCGATCGTCGTGCTGTCGGCGATGATGGCGCGGCCGAGGCCGGCGCTGGCCGACGAGACGCTGCTTCTGGAGGTGGTGGTCAACGGCTATCCGACCGGCAAGATCGGCGAGTTCGTGCAGCGCGACGGCGCGCTCTACGCCCGGCGCGACGCGCTGCGCGAGCTGGGCTTTCGCGTCCCCGCGGCCACCGCCGAGACCCCGGACAAGCTGGTGAAGCTCGCCGACCTCCCCGACTTCGCCGCCCGCCTCGATGCGCCGACCCAGACCCTGCACGTCACGGCCGGGCCCAAGCGGCTGCTGCCCGAGCTGCTCGAGGTGGCGGGCACGACGCCGGGCAGCGGCGGCACGGTCGAGAGCGGCATCGGCGCCACCCTCAATTACGACGTCACCGCCAGCTCGACCAATCCCTTGGGGCTCGGCCCCGGCACCCCGGGGGTGGGCAGCGGCCTGTTCGACTTCCGCGCCTTCTCGCCCTGGGGGGTGCTGTCCAACGGCCTGCTGGCCTATGTCGGCGGCAACCCGGCGGGGCTCAGCGGCTATTCGGCGATCCGCCTCGATTCGACCTACGTCTACTCCGACCCCGACGACCTGATGCGCTACCGCGCCGGCGACTTCATCAGCGGCGGCCTCAGCTGGACCCGCCCGGTGCGGCTGGGCGGCGGCCAGGTCACGTCCGACTTCTCGATGCGGCCCGACCTCGTCACCTTCCCGCTGCCGGTGGTCAGCGGCACGGTGGCCGTGCCCTCGACGGTCGACGTGCTGGTCAACGGCAACCGCGTGCTCAGCCGCGAGGTGCAGCCCGGCCCGTTCCAAGTGCCGCAGCTGCCGGTCATCACCGGCGCCGGCACGGTGATGATGACCGTGACCAATGCGCTCGGCCGCCAGGTGACGACCGAGCTGCCGTTCTACGCCAGCGCCTCGCTGCTGGCCCCCGGCCTGCAGACCTTCTCGCTCGAGGGCGGGCTGGTGCGGCGCAACTGGGGGCTGATCAGCAACGACTACGGCGCCGCCGCGGGCGCGGCCACCTGGCGGCGCGGCCTGTCCGACGCCTTCACCGTGGAGGCCCATGCCGAGGGCACCGACGGCGTCTTCATGGGCGGCGCCGGGCTGGTCTGGAACGCCTTCGACCTCGCCGCCGTCAACCTCGCCGCCGCCGTGAGCGGCGGCTCGGGCGGGACCGGCGGCCAGGTCACGGTCGGCCTGCAGCGGCTCGGCCAGCCCTTGAACCTCGCCGCCTCGGCGACCTTCGCCAGCTTCAACTTCGCCGACATCGCCGCGGCCAACGGCCAGCCGGCGGCGCAGCTGCAGATCAACGCCAGCGCCGGCCTGGCGCTCGGCAAGTACGGCTCGCTGAGCGTCGCCTACAACGGCATCGAGCGCGCCGCCGCCATGGTGCAGACGGTCTCGGCCTACGGCCAGTTCTTCTATCTCCAGCCGGCCCAGAGCACGCACCTCGTCTCCGCCACCTGGTCGGCCCAGGTGCTGGACAACGTCTCGCTCTACGCCACCGCCTACGACGATCTCGCCGGCTACGGCGGGCGCGGCGTGATGGTCGGCCTCACCGTGCCGCTGGGCCGGCGCAGCTCGGCCGGGCTGAGCGCCAGCGCCACCAACCAGGAGCGCGCGGCCCAGCTGCAGGCCAGCCAGACCGCCGACGTGATCGGCGACTGGGGCTGGCGCCTGTTCGGCGGCGGCTCCGACGTCAATGCCGACCACGAGTTCGCCGAGCTGCAGTACAAGTCGCCCTGGGGCCTGGCGCTGGGCGGCGTCGACCGGCTGGCCGGCCAGACCACCTTCCAGGCCGAGGCCCGCGGCGCCGTCTCCTGGGCCGGCGGCGGGCTGTTCGCCTCCAACCGCATCGACGACAGCTTCGCCGTGGTCGACACCGACGGCGTGCCGGGCGTGCACGTGCAGCAGGAGAACCGCGACGCCGGCGTCACCAACGCCGCCGGCCAGGTGCTGGTGCCCGACCTGCGCGCCTTCGAGCTCAACCACCTCTCGATCGACCCGACCGACGTGCCGGTCGACGCCACCGTGCCCTACACCACCCGCGAGGTCCGCCCGCAGGACCGCTCCGGCGTCGTCGTGCGCTTCCCCATCAAGACCAGCCACGGCGCTCTGGTGCGGCTCAAGGACGAGGCCGGCCGGCCGATCCCCCTCGGCAGCATCGCCACCCTGCAGTCGAGCCGCGCCACCGCCCCGGTCGGCTACGACGGCGAGGTCTACCTGGTCGACCTGCAGCCCCGCAACGAGCTCGTCGTCGAGCGCCGCAACGGCCAGCGCTGCCGCGCCACCTTCGCCTTCTCCCCCAAGCCCGGCGACATCCCAACCATCGGGCCGATCCCCTGCCGCGAGCCCGTGCCATGAGGCGACTGGCCTTCCTGGCAATGTCCCTTCTTCTGTTGCCGGCACCCGCATGGGCAGCAAGCTGCACGACGTCGGCCACGGGCGTCAGCTTCGGTACCTATATTCCGTCGACCGCCAGTCCGACCGACAATGCCGGAACGGTCTCGGTCACCTGCAGCGCCGCCGCCCAAACCGTGAACTATTCCATCGCACTCAACCAGGGCCTCAACGCGAGCAGCGGCTTCAATCGACGCCTGAAGAGCGGCACCTCGTTCTTGTCCTACCAGATCTACACGACCGCGGGCCGTACGACGGTCTGGGGCAATGGTACCGGCGGCACCAGCACGGTCTCCGATAGCTACACCTGTGTCCTTTGCACCAACGTCAGACGCAACTACACCACATACGGTCGCCTGCCCGCGCTGCAATGGCGCGCGCCAGGCCCCTACAGCGACACCATCACGGTGACCGTGACGTTCAATTGACGCCGTCCGGGGCAAGAGAACCTGTTGAAAACGAACAAAAAAAGGCCCTCAAAGTGTCGCCCCCCGCGCGCTAGATTGACCGCATGAGGCGCGAGCGTTTCACCAAGATCGTCGCCACCTTGGGGCCGGCCTCGTCCAGCCCCGAGCGGCTGCAGGCGTTGTTCGAGGCGGGCGCCGACGTTTTCCGACTGAACTTCAGCCATGGCACAGCCGCCGACCACAAGCAGCGCGTCGAGCTCCTGAGAGCGCTCGAGAAGCACTACAGGCATCCGATCGCCATCCTGATGGACCTTCAGGGACCAAAGCTCAGGCTCGGCACCTTCGCCAAGGGGCCGATGGAGCTGAAGAAAGGTCAGAAGCTGCGCTTCGATCTCGATCCCGAGCCGGGCACGGCCAAGCGCATTCCCCTGCCCCATCCGGAAATATTCCGCGCCGCCAGGCCTGACGGTCTGTTGCTGATCGACGACGGCAAGGTACGGCTGCGCATCCTGGCGCACAGCGACACGACGATCGATGCCGCGGTCGAGGTGGCGGGCCCGATCAGCGACCGCAAGGGCGTGAACCTGCCCAACCTGATGCTGCCGCTCTCGCCCATGACGACGAAGGACCGGCGCGATCTCGACTATGGCCTGTCGCTCGGCGTCGACTGGGTGGCGCTGTCCTTCGTGCAGCGCGCGGACGACATCGCCGAGCTGAAGAAGCTCGTCGCCGGCCGCGCCGCGGTGATGGCCAAGCTCGAGAAGCCGATGGCGATCGAGCATCTCGACGAGATCATCGAGCAGAGCGACGGCATCATGGTGGCGCGCGGCGATCTCGGCGTGGAGATGCCGCCCGAAGCCGTGCCGCCGCTGCAGAAGCGCATCCTCGCTGCCTGCCGCGCCGCCGGCAGACCGGCGATCGTCGCCACCCAGATGCTGGACTCGATGGTGCACTCCCCGACGCCCACGCGGGCCGAGGCCTCGGACGTCGCGACCGCGGTCTATGACGGCACCGACGCCGTGATGCTCTCGGCCGAGTCGGCCTCCGGCGACTATCCGATCGAGGCCGTCACCATCATGGATCGCATTCTGAAGAGCGTGGAGGCCGACCCGCTCTATCGTCGCCTGATGGCCGCCAGCCGCCGCGAGCCCGAGGCGACCACTGCCGATGCGATCAGCGCGGCGGCGCGCCAGTGCGCCCATACGCTGACGGCAGCGGCGATCGTCACCTACACAAACACCGGCTCGACGGCGCTGCGCGCCGCGCGTGAGCGGCCAGACGTGTACATCCTTTGCCTCACCCCCAACCTCAACACCGCCCGGCGGCTGACGCTCGCCTGGGGGATCCACCCCGTGCAGACCGAGGATGCGCACAGCTTCTCCGATATGGTTCAGCGCGCGGTAAGGATCGCCCGCAAGGAGAAGCTCGCCCAGCCGGGCGAACGGCTGGTCATCACGGCCGGCGTGCCCTTCGGAACGCCCGGCGCTACCAACACGCTGCGCATCGCCTACATCTGACGCCTGTGGGGATGATGTCGACGGTTCCGTCGTAATCCTTCCAGAAGGCACTGCGTGAGGCGATCTTGGAAAGCGATCGATCGAAAGCCCCTGCCCGTTCCCGACCGGCGCTGAACCGGGCGGACTATCTCGTCCTTGCCGCCACGATCCTGACCTTTTTGGCAGTCGTTGTCGGTACCGACCCGCATGCCGCGCGGGCCCATGCGAACGGCACGATCGTATTGTCGGATCTGCCCGACCAGACAATCCGGCACCCCTTCGACCCGGCTCTGATCGGCGCACGAATCAAGCTGGCGACCGGCCAGTTGTAACGCCTACGCTTTCGGCCGGCGGTCGATCACCCGCCGCGCCTTGCCCATCGACCGCTCGATGGCGCCGGGGCTCACGATCTCGATCATGGCCGCAAGGCCGCACATTCCCTTGAGCCGCCGCACCAGACCCGCCCTGCACTGTGCATGGTCGTCGCCGTCGAGGATACTCCGGCTTTCGACCCTCACAACGAGATCGTCCAGAGCGCCGGTGCGCGTAAGCTCGATCACGTAGTGGCCGGTCAACGCCGGGTCGCGCAAAATCTGCTCCTCGACCTGGCTCGGGAACAGGTTGACGCCGCGGACGATCAGCATGTCGTCGCTGCGACCGGTGATCTTGGCCATGCGCCGCATCGCCGTCGCCTGGCCGGGCTGCAGGCACGTCAGGTCGCGGGTGCGATAGCGGATGACCGGCATCGCCTCCTTGGTCAGCGAAGTGAAGACGAGCTCGCCGGGCTGGCCATCGGGCACCGGCCTGCCGGTTTCGGGATCGACGATCTCGGGAAGGAAGTGATCTTCCCAAATGGTGGGGCCGTCCTTGGTCTCGGCGAACTCGCAGGCGACGCCCGGGCCCATCACCTCGCTCAGGCCGTAGACGTCGACGGCATCGATGCCCATGCGCTGCTCGATCTCGGCCCGCATGCCTTCCGTCCAGGGCTCCGCGCCGAAGAAGCCGACCTTGAGCGACGTCCGGCGCGGGTCGACGCCGAGACGGTCGAACTCGTCGGCGATCGCCATCATGTAGGAGGGCGTCATCAGCACCCCATGCGCGCCGAGCTCGGTGATGAGCTGGACCTGGCGCTCGCCGAAGCCGCCCGACATCGGCACCACCGTGCAACCCAACCGCTCGGCGCCGTAGTGGAAGCCGAGGCCGCCGGTGAACAGGCCATAGCCGTAGGCATTGTGCAGAATGTCGCCCGGCCGAATGCCGCCGGCATGGAGCGAGCGCGCCATGAGCTCGCTCCAGGTCTCGATGTCCTTGGCCGAATAGCCGACGATCGTCGGCCGTCCGGTCGTCCCGCTGGAGGCGTGGATGCGCACGCATTGCTCGCGCGGGATGGCCAGCATGCCGAAGGGATAGGCCTCGCGCAGATCGGCCTTGTCGGTGAACGGGAAGCGCGGGAGATCGTCCAAGGATCGCAGGTCGTCCGGGTGCACCTGGGCCGCCTCGCACTTGGCGCGGTAGGGCGCCTGATGGGCGTAGGCGTGCGCCAGCGCCGCCTTCAGCCGCTCGAACTGAAGCGCCCGCAGGGCGTCGAGGCTGTACTCGAACTCGGGAAAGCGCATTTGTACTTCCTGTGTCTACTTCCCTGACGCTGGATCGAAGCCGAGACGACGATACACGAATCCGAGACCGAGCAGCGCCGCGCCGAGGCCGAGGAAGGAGACGACCCTTAGCAGCCCCTCCAGCCCGGCGAGATCGATCAGGAAGACCTTGAGCACCACGATGCAGACCAGCGCCATCCCGGCATGGCGCAGGACGGCCGAGCGGCGCACGAATCCCAGCGTCAGCAGAGCGACGCCGAACAGCAGCCAGACGATGGAATAGGCGTAAAGCTCGACGCCTTCGGCTTCCAATCCGGGCCGCTGGAAGTCGGGATCGAAGAAATGGCGGACCTCGAGCGAAAGATAGACGAAGGCGAGGATGCCCGCCGCCACCGTCACCAAGGCGCCCACGCTCTCGTCCTTTTCGACATCGGCCATCCAGCGGCGCGCCACGGCCGCCATCGCCGCCGGAACGGCATAAGCGAGCAGAAGGCCGTTCAGGATGGGCCACTGACCGACATCGGCCGAGTCGAAGATCGGGTTGGCGACGATTACCTGCGCGACGAGTGCGATGCCCAAGGCAAGGAGCCCGCTGACGCGCCAGGCCCAAAGGGCGACGACATCCTGCCGCCAGCGCGCCAGCCACAGAGACGCGAGCGCGAAAGCGCCCCACACCAGGACATAGAAGGCGCGTTCCATGAACGACGTGCCGAAAGCGTCCATCGATCCATGCTGGAAGAGGCTACGGACCTCCAGTGTCGCCAGCATGAAGGCGAGCAGCGCGATGGCTGCCTCTGTCGCACGGGTGAGCGGCTCGTCGCGCATGCGCCGGAGGTAGCGCAGCCCGACGGCAAGAGCCGCGATCGAGATGCCGTAGCCCCACAGGATCCAGTTCAGGATCGGGGTCACGCCCAGGGGATAATCGAGCACCCAGGGATTGAGCACGAAACGCACGACCACGACCGCCAGCAGGGCCCAGCAGATCCGGCGCATGGCCACCAGGTCGAGGGTCGCGGCGATGGCGGCAACGGCGGCGAGCTCGATCGCGTAGGCCACGGTGATCCATTCGTGGCGGAGTTCGAGCGGGATGGCGGCGGCGATGAAGAAGGCAACGCCGGCCAAGAGGAAGCCCAGCGCCTCCGTGGCGCCCGTCATGCGGTCCCGCCATCGCGCGAGCCGCTCGGCGCCCACCAGGAACGGTGCGGCGAGACCGATGCTGATCAGGCCCCATGGGGTCGCGGTTTTCAGTCCGCGCAGAACGTACCAGCAGAACAGGAAATGCGTGAGGGCGGCCGCGACCGACAAGGCGGCCCAGAATCCCGGCCGCGACGCGTTCCACATCAGCGCGAAGGCGCCCGCTGCGTAGAGGCCGCCGAACAGGATAGCGAACCAGGCGAAGCGATCGGCGTCCCAGCCCAGGCTCGCGCCGGACATCGTGAGCCACCACAGGGCGAGCGCCGCGAGCGACAGCGCGGGCGCGAGGGCGGCATGGTACTGGAAGCGCGGCGTCCAGCGGCCGAGAGCGTAGGCACCGACGCCGTGCACGGCCAGCGCGAGCCAGCCGGCGTTCTGCTGGCCACCGTCGCGCACGATGATCGCGACAAGGAGCGCACCGGTGCCACCCAACGCAGCCCACACCAGGGCGGCGACATCGGCCGGCGGATTCTCGCTTTCGCCGAGGCGCTTCCAAGTGGTCCAGACGAACAGGCCGGCCACCGCGACCAGGAACGCGCCGACCCATGGAAGACCGTCCGCCGCGGCCGCTATCCAGACCACCGTCCAGACCAGTGTTCCCGCGAGCACGCCCCAGCCCAGCCACCACCAGCCGCGATAGCGGATGACCCCGAGGGTGCCCGCGGCAATCGCGAGCAGATAGCCGAACAGCACCGGCACATTCGGCTCGGCGCTCCCGATGATGGCCGGGCTGAGGAAGCCGCCGACGAAAGCGAGCGCCGCCACGAAGATGCCGTGGCGCAGGGACAGGCCGATGGCAAAGGCGGTGAGCGCCGCGGCGCCTCCAGCCGCTGCCACAGGGGAGATCATCCCGTAGAGCGCCACCGCCGCGAAAAGCGCGCCATAGAGCGCGGCGACGCCCGCCGCCGTCATGGCCTGCGCCACGCGATCGTCGCGCGCCCGCACTTTCTCCGCGCCGGCGATCAGGCCGAAGCCGAACAGCGCCGCCAGGATCACGCGGACCTCGGGCGAGAGATAGCCCTCGTCGATCGAGTAGCGCACCAGGAAGACGGCAGCGAGCGCAAGCGTGACCGCGCCGACCCAGACGAAGGCGCGCGCGCCCAGCCGCTGCTCCCAACCGGCTTTGGCCGGTGCCGTGCCAGGCGCTTCGACAGCAGGCAGCGGCGGAGGCGCAGCTTCGGCGACCTCTTCCGTCGCGGACTCGACTGGTTCGGCGACGAACGGCGGCGGCAAAGGCGCCGCCTCGACCGGCGGCGCAATTTCTGAGGATTCCGCGGGCTCGGCCGAGAGCGGGCGTTGCGCGATCTCCCGTCGCAAGGCCGCGATCTCGGCCGCCAGCCGTGCATTCTGGTCGCGCAGGCCCGACGTGCGGACGAGCGCCACGAGCGCCACGACCGGCGTACCGAGCAGCCAGGCCAGCCCCAGGAGGATCAGAAGGACGTAGTCCAAGGGCTCGCTCGGGCCTGGGCGGCGCTCCGGTCGGTTACTCGGCGGCCACGCGTACCGCTGCCGTCGCGAAGGCGGCGCGATTGTCCTTGGCCACCTGCCCGCGCTTCACCACCAGACGATGGTTCTCCTTGCGCGCCGCGCGCTTGATGTCGGCCAGCGGATCGCCATCGCACAGCACGAAATCGGCCGAGTTCCCCTCCTTGATACGGCCCTGGTCGACCAGCCGCACGAGGTCGGCCGCGCTCGCCGTGGCGAAGAAGAGCGAATCGCGCGAAGAGATGCCGATCTCGCACATGAACTCGAGTTCGCGCGCGTTCTCGCCATGCCGGTTGTGCGGCGTGCCGGCGTCGGTGCCCATGGCGATGCGGCCGCCCGCCTTGTAGTACATCTTGACCGAGGCGATGTGGCGATCGAAGACGCGGCGCGCCTTCTCGATCACATAGTCGGGGATCGAGCGGTCGCCGTCGTCATAGCCCTTCAGGATGTTCTTCACGGCGGCGAGTGTCGGGACCAGCCACACGCCGCGTTCCTTCATCTCGTTCACGCATTCCTCGGTCATGAAGATGCCGTGCTCGATCGAATCGATGCCGCCGCGCACCGCGTTCAGGATGCCGAGCGCGCCCTGCGCATGGCTGGCGCAGCATTTGTGGAAACGATGCGCCTCGCTGATGCCGGCCTTCATTTCCTCGGGCGAATAGTGCGCGTCCTCGGGATTCACACCGGGCGTCATCACCCCGCCGGTCGCCATGATCTTCACCAGATCGGAGCCGGCATGGATCTGCTCGCGCACCGCCTTCACCACCTCGTCGGGCCCGTCGGCGACGCGGCCAGTACGGTTGCCGTGGCCGCCCGTCATGCAGATCATGCGGCCGGCGCAGCGCATCGTGGGGCCCAGAAAACGGCCGTTGTTGTAGGCGTCGCGGATCGCGAACTCGATATAGTCCTTGCCGCCGCAGTCGCGCACGGCGGTGATGCCGCCTTCCAGCGTCGCGCGCATGAACTCCATGCCGCGCACCGCAAGCTGCGCGGCGCTCATGCGGTCCTGCACGACACCGGGATTGCCTTCGGCGCCCGACAGCGAATGGACGTGGCAGTCGATCAGGCCCGGGATCAGCGTGCCGCCCGACGTGTCGACCCTCTCGCCGGCGAAGCCCGCGAACTCTCCGGCCGGCGCCACGCGGCTCACCTTGCCGCCCTCCTCGAGCACCGCCTGGCCGTCCTGCACTTTCTCGCCGTCGAACAGCCGGCCGCCGACATACAACGTCGCCATCACCTCAACTCCTCCTGATGAGCTTGCGCACTATCTTCCGGCGGTGCGCTCGCCGCAACCCAGCGGATCCTCGACCGTATCCGAACCCGCCTGCGCCTTGAGCCGGGCGATCTCCTCGTCGATGCCGACGATATGCGGGTTGTACTTCCGTGCGAGCTCGAAAGCGGCCGCCGCGCGCGCCGGCTCGCCCATCTGCGCGCGGATCATGCCGAGCCCCGAATAGGCGCCGAAGTGTCGCGGCTCGCGCTTCACCGTCTCGCAAATATCGGCAATGGACGCATCGAAATTGCCGAGCAGCCAGTAGACGGTGGCGCGCTTGTTCCAGGCCTCCGACAGGTCGGGCGCGATCTCGATCAGCTTCGTGAAGGTCGCGACCGCGGCTTGCAGGTCCTGCCGCTGCATCTCGGCCATTCCGCGCAGCATGAGCCGCCGCTGGTCGGGATCGGGCACCATGGTCCACTGTTCCCAGATCGCCTGCTCGAGCGCCTGGGCGGCCAGGGGATCGGCGGTGGTTTGCAGCTTGGCGAACAAGGTGTCGAGCATGGCGGCCCTCCCGCTGTCGCTGTTCGAGATCTGCGCGTGAGCGCCCGCCGCCAGCATCAGGCCGAGGAGGCCGGCAAGGCAAGCGCGAAGGGGCGTCATCGCCTCAGGTCATCGCCGCCGGCTTGGGCCCGCCGGTGGCCCAGTCCAGCAGCTCGACTGTATGCACGACGGGAATGCCCGTGCCGGAAGCGATGTTGCCGACACAACCGAAGTTGCCGGCGGCGATCACATCCGGCTGCAGGCTCTCGATGTTGACGACCTTGCGATCGCGCAGCCGGCGCGACAGTTCGGGCTGCAGGATCTGGTAGGTGCCGGCCCAGCCGCAGCAGAGGTGACCTTCGGGCACTTCCTTCACGTGGAAGCCTGCATCGCGCAGGAGCTTCATGGGCTGCTCGATCACCTTCTGGCCATGCTGCATGGAACAGGCCGAATGATAGGCGACGGTGAGCGGCCTCGGGGTCACGTTCGCGAGACCGACCTCCACCATGAGCTCGCTGATGTCCTTGGCGAGCGCCGCCACGCGCCGTGCCCTGTCGCGCCACAGCGGATCATGCTCGAACATGCAGCCATAGTCCTTCACCGTCGTACCGCAGCCGGACGCGTTGATGACGACGGCATCGAGCCCCTGACCGTCCGCCTCCTTCAGCCAGGCGACGATATTGCGCTTGGCGAGCTCCAGCGCCTGCGCGTTGTCGCCGATATGCTGCACCGACGAGCCGCAGCAGCCCGAGCCCGCCACGTTCACCACCTCGATGCCGTGGCGCGTCAGCAGCCGCACCGTCGCCTCGTTCACCTCGGGCGCCAGCACCTGCTGGCCGCAGCCCGGCATCAGCGCCACGCGCTGCCTGCGCGAGCCTTCAGCGGCAAAGGTCTGCGGCCGGTCGACCGCCGAGGGCACCGGCACGCGCGACGGCACGGCCTCGATCATGGCCTTCACGCGCCGCCAGAAGGTCGCCCCGCCAGGGTCGCCGCTGTCGGCGGGCAACACCGCCGCCAGGGGCTTGGCAAACCAGGTGAGCACCGTGACCCAGCGCAGGAACTGCGGGCGCGGCATCAGGAAGCCCAGCAGCCGGCGCAGCAGGCGATCGGACAGTACGCGTCTGTACGTGTTCTCGATGTGGTGCCGGCCGTGATCGACCAGGTGCATGTAGTGCACACCCGAGGGGCAGGTCGTCATGCAGGACAGGCAGGAGAGGCAGCGATCGATGTGGCGCACCTCGGATGCCGTCGGCGCGCGATTGCCCTCCAGCATCGCCTTGATGAAGTAGATGCGCCCGCGCGGCGAGTCCCGTTCGTCCCCCAGCAGCACGAAGGTCGGGCAGGTCGCCGTGCAGAAGCCGCAATGCACGCATTTGCGCAGGATCTGCTCGCTGCGCGCCGTCTCGGGATCGGCCAGCTGGGCGAGGGTGAAATTGGTCTGCACGCCCTACCCCATCCGCCCCGGATTGAAGAGGCCCTTGGGATCGAAGCTTTCCTTCACGCGCTGCGCCAGGGTCGCGAGCGCCGGCGGCTGAGGCTGAAACACCGGCACGGCCGCGCGCACCGCTTCGGACGCCCTGATGAGCGTCGCGTGGCCGCCGGTTGGTCCAAGAGCGCCGCGCACCAGAAGATGGTTCGCATCGGAGCTGGGTGGCAGGGCGAGCCAGACTAAGCCGCCCGACCAGTCGTAGAAGGATCTGGCATCCGGACGCTGGGCGCGGATGCGAGCGATGACCGCCGGACCGTCGGTGGGCGGACAGGAGAGGCGCCAGACGATCCAGTCGGCATCGACTTCGAGCGGCGTCCCATCCCGAACTTCGCGCCAGAAGGCCCGGCTTTCGAGCGTGCCCAGCTCCTCCATCGCCGCATTCGTGTCGGCCAGCAGCTCGCGCAAGCCTTTCAGCCGCGCTTCGACCGATGGCGCGACGCCTTCCACGCGCAAGGCCGTTCGGGCCTGCACATGCGCCGCGCCCGAGACTTCATGCGGGCTGCCCATAGCGCTGCACATCGCCTGTACGGCTGTCGCGTCATCGAGGCCGCGCAGGATCAGTGTGCGCGTCTGGTCGGGGGCGGGCAGGACCTTGACCGAAACCTCGTCGAGCACCGCCAGCGTTCCCCACGAGCCGGCGATCAGCTTCGAGAGATCGTAGCCCGTCACGTTCTTCATCACGCGCCCGCCCGACTTGAACGCCTCGCCACGGCCGTTGACGCCGCTGAAGCCCAACAGATGGTCGCGCGCGGCGCCCGCGGAGAGGCGGCGCGGGCCGGCGAAATTGCCCATGAGGGCGCCAACCAGCGTTCCCGTGCTCGGCGGACCGCCCAGCAACGGTCCGAGGTCCGGCGGCTCGAAGGCGAGCATCTGGTTGCGCTGGGCCAACAAGGCCTCGACTTCGCGCATCGACGTGCCGGCGCGCAGCGTGATCACGAGTTCCTCCGGCGCATAGTCGACGATCCCGTTGATGCCCGACATATCCAGCACGTGGTCGCATTTCGTCGGCTTGCCGAGCGCGCGCTTGCTGCCGGCGCCCAGGATCTCGAGCGTGGCCCCCTCGTTCAGCGCCCATTCGACCGCCTGCCGCAGCTCGCTCGCGTCGCGCGGTTTGATCGTGCCGCTCATGGTCGCTGACGCTTTAGAACCGTGGAATGTCGGGGAACGGGATCTTGCTGTGATGCACGACGACCTGACCGAGCTCGGCGCAGCGGCGCAGCCGCGGAAAGACCTTGCCCGGATTGAGCAGGTGATCGGGGTCGAAGGCGCATTTCACGCGCATCTGCTGGTCGAGGTCGATCTCGGTGAACTGCTCGCCCATCAGGTCGCGCTTCTCGATGCCGACGCCGTGCTCGCCCGTAAGCACACCCCCCACGCGCACGCACAGCCGTAGGATATCGGCGCCGAACGCTTCGGCGCGGCGCAGTTCCTCGGGATCGTTGGCGTCGAACAGGATCAGCGGATGCAGGTTGCCGTCGCCGGCATGGAACACGTTCACCACGCGCAGGCGGTGCTTCTTCGACATCCCGCGCATCTCGGCCAGAACCTCGACCAGCCGCCCGCGCGGAACGGAGCCGTCGAGGCACATATAGTCCGGGGTGATCTGCCCCACCGCGGGGAAGGCGGCCTTGCGGCCGGCCCAGAACAGCACCCGCTCCTGTTCGTCCCGGCTCACGCGGCAAGTGGTGGCGCCGCGATCCCGGGCGATCTCCTCGACACGCGCCACGAGATGGTCGACCTCGACCGCGGGCCCGTCGAGCTCGACGATCAGGAGCCCTTCGGCATCGAGCGGGTAGCCGGCGCCGACATAGTTCTCGGCGCATTTGACCGCGTCCCTGTCCATCATCTCCATGCCGCCCGGGATGATGCCCGAGGCAATGACGGCCGCGACGCAGTCCGCCGCCTGTGCCTCGGTCGGGAAGCCCAGCAACACGGCGCGCGCGGTGCTGGGCTTGCGCAGGAGCCGCACGGTCACCTCGGTCACGACGCCCAGGAGCCCCTCGGAGCCGGTCATCAAGCCCATGAGATCGTAACCGCCGGCATCGAGATGCTTGCCGCCCAGCCGCACCACCTCGCCGTTCATCAGCACCATCTCGATGCCCAGCAGGTTGTTGGTGGTGAGCCCGTACTTGAGGCAGTGCACGCCGCCGGAATTCTCGGCGACATTGCCGCCGATCGAGCAGGCGATCTGCGAGCTGGGATCGGGAGCATAGTAGAAGCCTTCGTGCTCCACCGCCTTGGTGACACCGAGGTTGGTGACGCCCGGCTGCACGCGCGCGCAGCGATTGGGGTAGTCGATTTCCAGCACGCGGTTGAACTTGCCCATGCCCAACAGGATCGCATCGCCCACCGGCATCGAGCCGCCCGACAGGGACGTGCCTGCGCCGCGCGGCACGACCTTCACCTTGTGCTCCTGGCAATAGCGCAGGATGGAGGAGATCTGGGCAACCGTATCGGGCAGCACGACCACCAGCGGCATCTGGCGATAGGCCGACAGCGCGTCACACTCGTAAGGCCGCATGGCGTCGAGATCGTCGATCACGCCCTCGCCGGGGACGATCGCCCGCAGCGCTGCCACGATCTCGGCGCGGCGGCGGAGGATGTCGGGATCGAGCAGCGGCATATGCATGGCCGATTCCTTACGCCAAATGAAAAAGCGGCGGAAGCCAAAGCCTCCGCCGCTTAGTGCACGTTGCGAATTCGTCGGATCAGGCTGCCGGCTACCCCTGGCGCGCCTTGAAGCGGGGATTGGTCTTGTTGATCACGTAAACGCGGCCCTTGCGGCGCACGATGCGGCAGTTCTTGTGGCGGGCCTTCACGGACTTGAGCGAATGGCGGATCTTCATGGCTCTTCTCAACAAAAAGCCCCGGCCGGGCCGGGGTGAATTCCGAAAGCGGGCGGAAAATAGGGAGCCGGAAGGCAGGCGTCAACCCTCTTCTGCCGCCGCAAAGGGGAATTTCCCAATGATTTCAAGCGGCTTGAAGGACCTTCAGCGCCTGTTTCAGGTCCCTCACGAAGCCGGCATAGGCCTTGTGCCGCGCCGCCCGGTCGGGGACGCGCAGGATCGAGGAGGGATGGACGGTCACCATGCCGCGTTGCCCCGCGTCGAAGCCGATCTCCTTGCCCCGCTCGCGGGCCAGCGTCATCGGCCGCCCGGCCAGGGCTTCGGCGGCGGTCATGCCCATGGCCACCACGAGACCGGGCTTCACCAACGACACTTCCCGGGCGAGCCAGACCTTGCAGACCTCGACCTCGTAGCGATTGGGCTTCTTGTGCAGCCGCTTCTTGCCGCGCGGCTCGTTCTTGAAATGCTTCACGACATTGGTGACGTAGACCTGGGTGCGGTCGATGCCGGCATCGACCAGGGCACGGTCGAGGATCTTGCCTGCCGGCCCGACGAACGGATGGCCGGCGATATCTTCCTGATCGCCCGGCTGTTCGCCCACCAGCATCAACTTCGCGCCGACCGGCCCTTCGCCGAAGATGGTTTGCGTGGCGTTGCGATAGAGCGGACAACGCGTGCAAGCCTTCGCTTGGCCCGCCACTTCGGCGAGCTTGGCCGCGGATGCCTTTTGCGACGCCATGTCAGCCCTGCCCCAGCCGCCGCATCAGGGAGAGCGCATCCTTCGGCGCCTGCAGCTTGTCGGTGTTGTCGAAATAGACGAACACGTCGCGCGGCCTCGCCTTCGGCTGCCGGGGGGTGATGAAGTGACCATCCGTCATCGCCCGGCCATCGCGCCATGCCGTGACCCGCGCGGCCCAGCGCTCGAGGGCCGGGCGGCTGTAGGCACTCTTGTAGAGCTCGGTCGAGCCGTGCAGGCGCACGTAGACGAAGTCGGTGGTGATATCCATCAACAGCGGCCAGTCGACGGTGTCGGCGCAGACCAGCGCCACGTCGTGCTTGCGCAGCAGTTCGACAAAGGCGGGATCGCGAAAGCTTTCGTGCCGGATCTCCATGGCGTGGCGGATCGGCCGTCGCCCGTCGCTTCGCAGCCAGGCGCGCGCCTTCAGCCGATGATCGTGCCGACGGCCGCATTCCGCCGCATGGTCGCTATCGCGTGGCAAGAGCTTGAAGAAGGTCTCGAGCTTCTCGGCATTGAAACGGAAGCTGGGCGGAAACTGCCAGAGGACCGGGCCGAGCTTGTCGCCGAGCCGCAATACGCCCGAGGCGAAGAAGTTGCCGAGCGGCGCCTCGGCATTGCGCAGCTTCAGCATGTGCGTGAGGTAGCGTGGCCCCTTCACCGCAAACACGAAATCGTCGGGTGTATCGTCCGCCCATTGCGCAAAACTTTCAGGGCGCTGCATGCAGTAGAACGTGCCGTTGATCTCGATGCTGCGAAAGATCGACGCCGCGTAGGCCAGCTCCTTGTTCCGAGCCAGACCGGGCGGATAGAACGCACCCCGCCAGGGCTTGTAGGTCCAGCCCGAGATGCCGATGCGGACGTCGGCCGCCATGGCAGGGAAACGCATGCCGACAATCCTGGTTCCGGGCCCGGGGCTGGGTAGAGTGCCGGCTTGCCATTTGAATGAGGTCGAGGCATGTCGAAGCTAACGCTGGCTCAAGCGAACAAGATCATCGAAGTAGCGCTCGCCAAGGCGCGCGAGATGAGGGTGAAGCCGCTCGCGGTCGCGGTGCTCGACGACGGCGGTCACGTGAAGGCGCTGCAGCGCGAGGACGAGGCCAGCATGTTTCGCAACGATGTGGCGATCGGCAAGGCCTGGGCCGCGGTCGGCATGGGCGCCTCGAGTCGCACGCTTCTGCAGCGCGCCAAGGAGAATCCGCAGTTCTTCGGTGCGCTCGCCGCGACCGCGCATGGCAAGTTCCTGCCGCAGACGGGCGCCGTGCTGATCAAGGACCCGGAAGGCAACCTGCTCGGCGCGGCCGGCGCGAGCGGCGGCACGGGCGACGAGGACGAGGCGGTCTGCATCGCCGGCATCCTCGCCGCCGGTCTGGTGTCGGGTTAGGAATCAGGCCGCCTTGCGCTGCTGGTGGCGGCCTTCCCTCACCTCCTCGATGATCTTGGGCACGAAGGCCTTCAGATCGTCCGGCGAGCGGCTGGTGACGATGCCCTTGTCGACGACCACCTCCTTGTCGACCCATTTCCCGCCGGCATTCTCGACGTCCTTGCGGATCGACGTGTAGGAGGTGAGCGCAAGGCCCCGCACGGCATCCGCCTGGATCAGCAGCCAGGGTGCATGACAGATCGCGGCGACAGGCTTGCCCGAATCGAGAAACGCTTTGACGAGCTTCATCAGGTGGCGGGCGAATGGTGCAGCGGCACCAACCCCCAAACCCACATCGAAGCCATCGACAAGCTGTTCCGAAGCGGTGTCTCGGTCGTGAACGTCCATGTCGCCCAGAACGACCAGAAGCGGGCCATCGGCTTCTACCAGGCGGAGGTCCTGCCGGACTTCGCGCAGCGGGCGAGCTGACAGCGCATCCGGCATTTCACCCGACGAAAGGCTTCTCCATCGCGAACGCCGGTTGCGCTCGCCGACCCGGGGGCTTAAGTGTCGGCGCCCATCCGGAAGGATCCATGTTCGAGCCCGCCGAGCGTCTCAAGAGCGTCAAGGTTTCCGCGTCCGCCGCCATGACCCGCAAGGTGCGCGAGATGCGCGCGCAAGGGGTCAAGATCGTGGGGCTTTCCTCCGGAGAGCCGGACTTCCCGACCCCCAAGCACGCCATAGAGGCGGCCCACAAGGCGGCGCTGGCCGGCGACACCAAATATCCGGCGCAGGACGGCACGCGGGCGCTGAAGGAGGCCGTGCAGCGCAAGTTCAGGCGCGACAACCGGCTCGACTATGCGCTCGACGAGATCATGGTCAGCAACGGCAGCAAGCAGATCATGTACAACGCCGTGATGGCGAGTGTGAATCCGGGTGACGAGGTGATCATTCCCGCCCCCGGCTGGATCAGCTACGCCGACCAGGTGAAGCTCGCGGGCGGCATGCCGGTCTCCGTCTCCTGTCCCGAGAACAACCAGTTCAAGCTGCGCGCGGCCGATCTCGAGGCGGCGATCACGGCCCGAACCAGATGGGTGGTGCTGAACTTTCCCAACAACCCGACCGGCGCGATCTGCTCGCGGACGGAGATGCGGGCGCTCGCCGACGTGCTCCTGGCGCATCCGCACGTGCTGGTCATGGCGGACGAGATCTACGAGCATCTCACCTACGACGGAAAGGAGTTCTGCTCGATCGCCGAGGTCGAGCCGAGGCTCCGCGACCGCACCCTGACCGTGAACGGCGCTTCCAAGGCCTATGCCATGACCGGCTGGCGCGTCGGCTATGCCGGTGGTCCGAAGGCAATGATCGCCGCCATGACCAACATGCAGGGCCAGGCGACCGCGGGCGTCTCGACGATCGGCCAGGCCGCCGTCACGGCCGCGCTCGACGGCCCGCAGGATCTGATCGGGGAACGCGTGGCCGACTACCAGAACCGGCGTGACCTCGTGGTCGGCTGGCTGCGCGACGCGAAGGGCATCACCTGTCACAAGCCCGAGGGCGCGTTCTATGTCTTCCCCAACATCGCGGGCTGCATCGGCAAGACCACCAGGGCCGGCCGCAAGATCGAGACCGACACCGATTTCGTGACGGCGCTGCTCGAGGAGCGCCAGGTCGCCACGGTGCAGGGCGCGGCCTACGGCATGAGCCCCTACTTCCGCATCTCCTATGCCACCGACATCGAGAGCCTGCGCGAGGGCTGCCGCCGCATCCAGGAGTTCTGCGCCGATCTGAAGTGACGACCGTTCGGTCGTCACTCCTCCGGCTCGGTCGAGAAGGCGAGCGGATAGCCCTTGCGGTGGCCCATGTCGGTGCCCTCGCTCGCCTTGCTCTCGGCGACGTCGCGTGTGAAGGCGGCGACGACGCAAGCCCCCCTCTGATGCGCGGTCATCATGATGCGATAGGCCTGGTCTTCGCTGGTGCGGAAGACCGCCTTCAGAACCTGCACGACGAATTCGCGCGGCGTGTAGTCGTCGTTCAGCAGGATGACCTTGTAGAGGCGCGGCTGCTGGACCTTGGGCTTGGCGACCGTGTCGGGCTTCAGGACGACGTCGTCGCTCATAGGCTGCTCCTATGCCGAGGCGAAATCCTGCGCGATCCTAGGCCAAAGCCCGTTTGCCGTCATCCCACCGGCATGGTCTCGGCGAGTGGCGGCAGCTTCACCACCTTTGCATACCAGGCCTCGAGCTTGGGATGGCCGGGACGCCATGGCTCGTTGGCATAGCGGAAATCGAGATAGCCCAGCGCGCAGCCGATCGTGATCTCGCCGATGGTCGCGAGCGCGCCCAGCGTATCAGCCTCCTTCTCGAGGAGGTCGACGGCGCGCTTCACCTTGCCTTGCTGCAGCTCGATATAGCTCTTGCGGCCCTCGTCCTGCGGCAGCGTGAGCTCGCGGCGGCGCGGCTGGGTGGCGTCGAGGATGCCGTCGCCCAGCGCCATTTGCGTCAATGCCCGCCAGCGCGCGGGGCCCGCGGCCGGGAACAGCTTGGGCGCCGAGCCGACGCTGTCGAGATATTCGCAGATCACCGGGCTGTCGTAGATCGCCATGCCGTCGTCGGTCATGAGCGTCGGCACCTTGGACAGCGGATTGTACTGCAGCAGCGCCGGATCGGTGGTGCCGATCTTCAGCCGCTCGATCCTGTCGTCGATGCCGCGCTTGATGGCGCAGGCCGTCACCTTGCGCACATAGGGGCTGGCGGCTGAGTAGGCGAGCTTCATTTCTTCCTCCGTGGCTTCGTCCCTACATAGCGCGTCGGAGACTCGGCGACGAGGTGCCTCCTCGGCAGAGCCCCCGCCTTGAGGTAGGCTCCGCCCGCATGCCGCTCGACAAGCCTGCTTCGGACGTCTGGGCTCTGCTGGCCGACTGGGCCGGGCAGACACCGGACATGCCTGCGCTTCTGCATGGCGACCGCACGATCTCCTTTGCCGAGCTCGCCGAGCGCGCGCTGCGCGTGGCGCAGGGCCTGGCCGATCTCGGCGTCGGCCGCGGCGACCGTGTGGCGCTCTGGCTGCCCAACGTGCCGGCCTATCTCCTGCTCTACTTCGCCTGCGCACGGCTCGGTGCCATCGCCGTCGCCGTCAACACGCGCTATCGCGCCGTCGAGGTCGCCGACATCGTGAGCCGGTCGGGCGCCAAGGTGCTCGCCTGTGCGCCCGGCTTCCGCCACATCGACTTCCTCTCGATCCTGGCCGACATCGAGCCGCAGGCGCTCGATGCGCTCGAGGCGCTGGTCATCGTCGGCGAGACGCCAGCCGCCACGCCGGGCGCAGTCGAGCGGTTGCGGCGGGTGCCTTTCGACCGTCTGCTGACGCGGCCGCGGCGCGGCCCCAGCGATGCCGGCGCAAGGGCCGTCTGCAATATCTTCACCACCTCCGGCACCACCAGCGCGCCGAAGTTCGTGGCCCATCGCCAGGGCGCGATCGCAGGCCACGCCCAGCAAGTGGCCCGCGCCTTCGGTCTCGCGGCCGCCGACACGCTGTCGCTGAGCATCATGCCGCTCTGCGGGGTTTTCGGCTTCAACCAGACGCTCACCGCGCTCGCCGCCGGCAAGCCCTGCGTTCTGGTGGAGTCGTACGACATCGATACGATCGCCGCGCTGATCGAGCGCCATCGGCCGACCACGCTGTTCGGCAGCGACGACATGTTCTCCCGTCTGCTCGAACGCATGCCGGGCGAGAGGCCGATGCCCTCGGTGCGATGGGCCGGCTATGCCGGTTTCAATACCGCGCTCGAATCGATCGCCGAGACGGCGGAGCGGCGCGGCCTGATCCTGCGCGGCCTCTACGGGATGAGCGAGGTGCAGGCGCTGTACGCGGCACAGCCTCTCGACGCCCCGACAGTCCGGCGCAAGAAGGGCGGCGGCATGCCGACATCGCCGCTCGCCCATGTGCGCATACGCGACCCCGAAAGCGGCGCGCTGCTGGAGCCTGGGCAGCCCGGCATGATCGAGTGCGCCGGCCCGTCGCTGATGGTGGGGTACTGGGGCAACGAGAAGGCGACGGTCGAGACGGTCACCGCCGACGGCTATGTCCGCACCGGCGATCTGGGCGAGCTCGATGCCGACGGGGGGTTCACGTTCCTGAGCCGCATGGGCGACGTGCTGCGGCTCTCGGGCTTCCTGGTCAATCCGCTCGAGATCGAGACCCACATCCAGAGGCTGCCCGGCATCGAGGCTTGCCAGACCATCGCACTCGCCCGGCCCGAAGGTGTTCGTGCCGTCTCCTTCGTGACGCTGGCGGCGGGCGCCGGCCTCGACGAAGGCGCCGTCATCGCCCATTGCAAGCAGGGCCTCGCCAACTACAAGGTGCCGTTGCGCGTCTTCGCGGTCGACGACTTCCCCAGGACTCCCTCGGCCAACGGCTTCAAGATCCAGCGCAACAAGCTGCGCGAGATGGCAGAAGCTCTTGTGGACCGTGAGCCTGCGGCTCGCTCATGAGCGAGCGGGATGCCCGCGGTCCAAAAGACGATCACTGCCACAACCGGCGGCTCGCGATCGAGGCGCCTTGCGCCAGCATCTCGAGCTTGGCCCAGGCGATGTCACGATGGACGCGGCCGCCGAGACCGCAGTCGGTCGAGGCGATGACGCGTTCGCGACCGACCAGCCGCGCGAAGCGGCCGATGCGTTCGGCCACCAGCTCGGGATGCTCGACGACGTTGGTGGCGTGGCTCACCACGCCCGGCAGGATCAGCTTGTCGTCGGGCAGTCTGGTCTCCTTCCATACCGCCCATTCGTGCTCGTGGCGCACATTGCCCGCCTCGAAGGAATAGGCGCCGGCATCGATCTTCAGCATCACCTCGACGATGTCGCGCATGGCGATGTCGGTCGTATGCGGTCCGTGCCAGCTTCCCCAGCAGAGATGGAAGCGGATGCGATCCTGCGGCAGGCCGCGCAGCGCATGGTTCAGCGCCTCGACGCGCGGCATGGTGAACTTGCGATAGTCCTCGACCGAGGGCTCGGGGTTGATCTGGTCGAAGTTCTCGGCGATCGCCGGATCGTCGATCTGCAGGATGAGACCCGCATCGACGATCGCCTTGTACTCCTCGCGCATCGCCTCGGCGCAGGCGAACACGAATTCCTCGTCGCTCCTGTAGTGCTCGTTGCCGATGCGCGAGGCGCTGCCCGGACCGATCGAGGTCATGAAGCCCTCGCTGATGTCGTTGGCGGCGAGCGCCGCCTTGAAGTTGGCGATGTCCGCCGCGATGGCCGCCTGGCCGGTATAGGTGAGCGGGCCGACGCAGACCGGCCAGTCGGTCGTGCGCGGCCCGGTGGAGACGCCCGACTCCGGATCGGCATAGGCCGCGGCGAAGCGCAGGCGGTCGCGACGATCGCCGAAGCTCGACAGGACGACGTTGCCCGGGCTCGAACGGCGCACCGGGAAGTCGTAGAGGCCGAGCCCGGCCACCTTGAGTCCGCCCAGGCGCTGAAACGAATAGCTCCACCAGGCGCGGTAGTTGACCTTGTGGCCCATCGACTTGCCGTACTCGCCGTCGCCGGGCACCGCGATGCCCGCCTCCTTCTGGCGACGCACGACGTCCGCCACGCTCCGCCGCAACGCCTCCTGGAACTCGGCCTCGTCCGCCTTGCCCGCCTCGCGTTGCCGGTTGGCCTCGATGAGATCGTCGGGCCGCGGCAGGCTGCCGGCATGGCTGGTGAGGATGCGGTCGCCGCTCGTCCTCATATCACCGCCCCTTGAACCTGGCGGGCTTGCGCTTCTCGGTGAAGGCCCTGGCGGCCTCCTGGAAGTCCTCGGTGAGATAGAGTCGCTCGGGCGCGGTCTGATGCATGATCTCGCGGCTCATGCGGTCCATGTACCAGCGCCTCAATCTCACGGTCGAGCGCACGCTGAGCGGCGGGTTCCCGATCACTTCCTCGGCAAGCTCCCGCGCTACGTCGAGATGCTTGCCCCTGGGCGCCACGCGGTTGATCAGGTTGGCCGCGAAGGCCTCCTCGGCGGTGAAGAAGCGCCCCGTCAGTGCCGCTTCCATTGTGAAGGCGCCACCGCCGCGGAACTGCATCAGGCCCCAATATTTGCCCGCGCCGAGGCCGCGCGAGGTTTCGGTGATCTGGAAGCGCGTGCCCTCCTCCGCCACGATCAGATCGCACTCGAGCACGATGCCCACTGACAGGCCCAGGACGTAACCATGTGGCGCGGCGATGACCGGCTTCCAGTTGACGGCCTTCGTCAGCAGGTCGGCCGAATGCGTGCCGCGCCCCTGCGGGCCGCCGAGCTTCAGGAACTCCTCGCGCGAGCGGAGCTGGCGCTGATGGACATCGGCGCCGCTCGAGAAGGCACGGCCGTTGCCGTGCAGGATGGCGATCTCGGCCTCGTCGTCGACATCGAAGCGATGCAGCGCCTCGCCCAGCACGCCGACCAGCTCGTCGCTGAACGCGTTGAGCTTCTCCGGCCGGTTGAGCGTCAGGGTGACGATCGCTCCATCCCGCTCATACTCCACGAGCGCCATCGTTTCCTCCTTTGCAGTCGCTTCAGATACTTCTTGATGCCATGCTGGCCGACCAAATCACGAGCCGCGGGAATTGCAACAGGAGAAACAAGCAATGGCCAAGCGCAAGAGCGTCAGCTATCCGGGATTCAAGCACCAGAACCCGATCCCCAATGCGAGCCGCATCGGCAACATCCTGATGTCGAGCGTCATCAGCGGTCGCGATCCCGAGACCAGCGCGATGCCGGCCGATCTCGACGGGCAGGTCACCAACGTCTTCAAGCAGATCAGGCTGTGCGTCGAGGCGGCAGGCGGCACGGTGGACGACATCGTCAAGGTCAACTTCTGGATGAAGGATCCCGCGACCGGGCGCAAGGCGCTGAACGGCGAATGGACCAGGATGTTTCCCGATGCCGAGTCGCGTCCCGCGCGCCATACCCTCTTCCTCGACGCCAACAGTCCCAGTCACCTCACTTGCGATTTCGTGGCGGTGATCGGCGGATAAGACCTATCGTCCCGGCAAATGCAGATTGGCGACCGCGGCGCCGAAGAAGGCCTGCGGTCGCGATTCCCGACGCACCCCCAGCCGCCGCTCCAGCACCTCGACACAGGACTTCGTGCCAGTCGCCACCTGGCGCCACGTGCGGGCAGTGTCGATCTGCTGCAGGAAGCACTGGTCATAGTAGGTATAGTCGTCGTCGGCGCCGCAGCCGAAGCTGGTGCGGTCGGCCGCGGCGGCCGTCAGGATGATGCGGTTGGGCCGGCGTGTCTCCGAACTGATAAAGACGCCGCTGTGGCAGGCGGAGACGACCAGCACGGTGGGAACGCTGCCGCAGCTCTGCTCCAAGTCACGGTCAAGCACGGACGGACCGAATACCCGTCGGTCGGCGCGCAGGACGAAGCCGCGCTCCTCGCCGTGGCTGGTGATGTAGACGAAACAGGCGTCGCCGCCGACGTTGCGCAGCCCGTCGCGGACATTGGTGGAGGTCGCAAGGCCGGCGCCTCCCGTACGGTCGGCCGTGAAGGTCCGAATGGTGCGCACGCCGAGCGCCGCAAGCCGCTCCCGCAACGTATCCACGGCGTTGTCGAAAGCAGGACTGCTGTCGTCGCCACCGACCAGCATCGCATGCCAGCCGGTCGCCGGCACGGAGGTGGCCGGCCCGGCCATCGGCCGATCGGCAGGCGGCGCGAGCGACGGCGCACCGTCCGACGACGACATGCAAGCCGCAACCGACAGCGCGAAGACGAAGGTCGCGGCGCGCAAGGACATGCGGATGTCTCCCTATCTCAGGCGGCCGGCCGCTTCGCTCCCACCGAGCGCAACGCCATCTCGGCGTAGAGCGCCGCCATCTGTTCCTCGGCCAGACGGCCGCCCGGACCGTACCACATCGAGACGTGCGTGCATTGGTCGAGCAACGCCATGGCGACCGCCTTGAGATCCTCCCGCCCGTCGACCTTGGGCGGCGCGAACACGCCGCGCTCCACGCCCTGCGCGAGAATGCCGACCAGCACATCGCGGATGGCGCGCCGCGAACGGCGAATGTCGGCGACGCGGCTGGGATCGAGCCAACCCAGCTCGCGGTTGGCCACCAGCGCCTCGACCCGCAGCCGGCAGTGGCGCACGACATAGGCGCGCACGAAGGCCGCGAGCTTGGCCTGCGGATCCTCGCCGGCCTCCGCGACCGCCTGCCGGCAGACCCGCTCGAGCTCCGCCTGGGTCGAGGCGATGATGTCGTGCAGCAGCTCGTCCTTGGAGCGGAAGTGGTTGTACAGCGCGCCCTGGGTCAGGCCACACGCCTTCATGATGTCGCGCACCGTGACGACCGGGTAGCCGCGCTCCGCGAACTGGCGGAACGCGGCGGTGCGGATCGCCTCGACCGGCGGCCGGCCCTCGCGCTCGATCGCCGCGGACGCCGTGGAGGCATTCCGCGCCGTCTTGCGCCGGATCATGGCGTGGCTCCGGCCATGTCGCACACGAGCCTCCAGGCGAGATCGGCGGCCGGCCGTACCAGCTTGCCGGAGTCCGCGGCCCGGATGTTCGACGCGGTGCCGTCGAGCGACCGCGCATACACGCCCTGCCTGATGCAGGAGACGCGAAAGAGATTGTAGGCCATGTAGAATTCCCAAAGACCAGGGTCGGGCGGAACTCGCCGCGACAGATCGCAATAGTAGGCGACCATCTCCCGCTCGGTCGGCAGGCCGAGGGCCTGGAGGTCATGGCCGTCGAGGCCACCCCAATCCCTGGGCGTGCGCCACAGCATGCAGAGATAGGACAGCTCGGCCAGGGGATCGCCCAGGGTCGAGATCTCCCAGTCGATGATGCCCAGCACGCGCGGCTCGGCGGCGTGGAAGATCATGTTGTCGAGGCGATAGTCGCCGTGCACCAGCACCGTCTGGTCGCCGGCCGGCAGATGCGCCGGCAGCCAGTCGAGAAGCTTGTCCATCGACTCGATCTTCTCCGTCTCCGACGCCTTGTACTGCTTGCCCCAGCGCGAGATCTGCCGTGCCACATAGCTGCCCGGACGGCCGAAGTCCGCCAGGCCCAACGCTACATAGTCGACGGCATGCAGCTTCGCGAGCGTCTCGAACTTCGCCCTGTAGATGGCAAGCCGGCCCTCCTTCGGGACCTCCGGCAGCAACGGGTCCCACAGCACCCGGCCGTCGCAATATTCCATGATGTAGAACGCCGTTCCGATAACGCTGTCGTCCTCGCACAACGCGTACGCCCGCGGAGTCGGCACGTTGGTCCGGTTCAGGGCCGAGATGACGCGGAACTCGCGATCGACCGCGTGGGCCGAGGGCAGGAGCTTGCCTGGGGGCTTGCGGCGCAGGACGTAGCGGCGGCCTCCGCCGTCGGTCAGGCGATAAGTCGGATTCGACTGCCCACCCTTGAACTGCTCCACCTGCAAGGGTTCCACAAAGCCCGCCACCCGGGCCGCCATGAAGCGGACCAGGGCCTGGACGTCGAAGCGGTGCTTCTCCTGCACCGCCATCGTGCCGATATAATCTGCGCCTTTTCTCGCCACCAAGAGCTCCTGAACGGGCGTTTACCCGGGCGGAGTTTGCTCGTCCGTTCGCAGGCATGCAATACGCCGAAAACCGCCGGCTGAACGACCGACCAGCGCGGAATCGTGGTCCTGCACGACTGCCGATCATTGCCCGTTTGCATGCCGGCATGCGACACAGCGGGCGCTGGCTACCGCTTGCGGCCGCGCCGCGCCTCGTGGACGAAAGGCTGGACGGAGCCGCTGCTGACATGCATATCGGCGACGCAACTTGCGGCTGGGTGAGGTTGCCGGAGTGTCAGGCAGGTCCCGGTCACCGGACCCAATATCGCGATATGTAGACGACGGGGAGGCATCGTTTGAGTCGATTCCTGAGCAAGGACTTCTTGTCCGGGGTGATGTTCATCGCCTTCGGCCTGGCGGCGATTTTTTTCGGCCGCCATCTTGCCGTCGGAACGCCGGTGCGCATGGGACCGGGATACGTCCCGAACATGCTGGGCTATATCCTGATGGTGCTCGGGTTGATCATTGCCGGCATCGCCATGCTCAAGGGCGGCGAGCCCGTTGAAACGCCGAGATTGCGGCCGATCGCGATGGTGACGATCGGCGTTGTCGTCTTTGGGCTGCTGTTCGAGAGGACCGGTCTGCTCCCCGCGCTGATCGCGCTCGTCCTCCTCGCTTCGCTCGGCGGCAGCGAATTCAAGCTGACCGAAGTCATCGGCAACATCGTGGTCCTGGCGATCCTCTGCATCCTCGTCTTCAAGGTCGGGCTCGGCATGAACGTCGCCATCGTGAACGGGATCTGGTGACATGGCCATGTTCGACCACCTTGCGCTCGGCCTGCAGGTCGCTGTTTCGTTGCAGAACCTGCTCTATGCCTTCATCGGCTGCATGGTCGGCACGCTGATCGGCGTGCTGCCGGGCATCGGCCCGACGGCGACCATCGCCATGCTGCTGCCCATCACCTTCCACCTGCCGCCGGTCTCCGCCCTGATCATGCTGGCGGGCATCTACTACGGCGCCGCGTACGGCGGCTCCACGACATCGATCCTGGTCAATCTGCCCGGCGAGTCCTCGTCCGTCGTCACCTGCATCGACGGCTACCAGATGGCCCGCAACGGACGCGCGGGCGCCGCCCTGTCGGTCTCGGCGCTGGGCTCCTTCTTCGCCGGCACGGTCGGCACCGTCATCGTCGTGCTGTTCGCCGAGCCCTTGACCCAGATGGCCCAGAAGTTCGGGCCGTCGGACTACTGCTCGCTGATGGCGCTCGGCCTCGTGGCCGCGGTCATCCTGGCGAGCGGGTCGGTCATGAAGGCGATCGCCATGGTCTTCCTCGGCCTGTTGGTCGGGCTGGTCGGCACCGACGTCAACACCGGTGCACAGCGTTTCACCTTCGACATTCCGGAGTTGAGCGACGGCATCGATTTTGCACCGGTGGCGATGGGCCTGTTCGGCATCGCCGAGATCGTCGTCAACCTCGAACGCAAGCTGACACGCTCGGGTACGATCAAGGTCGCGTCGCTGTGGCCGACGCGCGAGGAGATACGCCGTGCCATCCCGGCCGCCCTCCGGGGGACCGGCCTCGGCTCGATCCTCGGTGTGCTGCCCGGCGGCGGCCCGACCCTGGCCGCCTTTTCGTCCTACACGCTCGAGAAGAAGATCTCGAAGACTCCCGAGATATTCGGCAAGGGTGCGGTGGAGGGCGTGGCGGCGCCGGAATCGGCCAACAACGCGGCGGCGCAGACATCGTTCATCCCCATGCTGACGCTCGGCATCCCGTCGAACGCCGTAATGGCCTTGATGGTCGGCGCCATGATCATCCAGGGCATCCAGCCGGGGCCCGAGGTGATGACAAAGAAGCCGGACCTCTTCTGGGGCATGATCGTCTCGATGTGGATCGGCAACCTGATGCTGGTCATCATCAACCTGCCGATGATCGGCATGTGGGTGAAGCTGCTGACGGTGCCTTACCGTTTCCTGGCGCCGGCGATCTTGCTGTTCTGCTCCATCGGCGCCTACAGCCTCGCGAACAGCACATTCCATGTGTATCAGGTCGCGATCTTCGGCATCATGGGCTACATCTTCTCGCGCTTGGGATGCGAGGGCGCACCCTTCCTGCTCGGACTGGTGCTCGGGCCGCAAATGGAGGAGTATTTCCGACGCGCCATGCTGCTTTCGCGTGGCGATGCGTCAGTCTTCATCACGAGGCCGATCAGTCTCGGTCTGCTGATCGCCACCGCGATCCTCCTGCTGCTGATGGCGTTGCCGAACATCAAGCGGGCCCGCGAGAAGGCGTTCCAGGAAGAAGAAGGTTGATCCTCGAAGGAGTGTAGCCATGGCCGACCTGCCCAAGCGCGTGACCATCGACGAAGAAGGCCCTCGCGAGGGCTTCCAATCGGAGAAGAAGATGATCCCGGTCGCCGACAAGGTGCGCCTGATCGAGGCGTTGGCGGAAACCGGTCTCACCCACATCGCCTGCGTGTCCTACGTCAATCCCAAGCGCGTGCCGACCATGGCGGACGCCGAGGAGGTGGCGGCGGCGATCCATCGCAAGCCTGGCATCCACTACAGCGCGCTCTATCTCAACCAGCAGGGCCTGGAGCGCGCGCTGCGCGGCCCGCTCGATGTTGAGGGCAGCGTGCGCATCACCGCGTCGGAGACCTTCTCGCGCAAGAACATCGGCAAGTCCGTCGCCGATTCGCTGGTCGAGCAGCGGCTGTCGCTCAAGACATTCAAGGATCGCGGCATGCCGGTGAAATGGGGTGTCGTGCTGGGCGCGTTCGGCTGCAACTACGAGGGCGAGCTGTCGACCGAGCTGATCCTGCAGCGTTGCCAGCAGATCCTCGACGAAGCGGAGCTGGCCGGCTTCAAGCTGACGGGCGTGAAGCTCACGGACGCCATGGGATGGGCGACGCCGCAGTCGGTCGAGCGCCTGATCGGCGCCATCCGCAACAGGTGGCCCGAGCTCGAGATCTCGCTGCATTTGCATGATACGCGCGGCACCGGCCTGCCCTCAGCCTATGCCGGGCTGAGGCTGGGCGTCACGAAGTTCGACGCCTCGGTCGCCGGCCTGGGCGGCTGCCCGTTCGCCGCCACCAAGGGCGCCGCCGGCAATATCTGCACCGAGGACTTCGCCTACATGTGCGAGGAAATGGGGATCGAGACCGGCCTCGACGTCGAGCGGCTGATCGAGGTGGCCAAACTCGCCGAGCAGATCGTGGGACGCCCCTTGCCCGGCCATGTGATGCGCGGCGGCACGCTCAAGGCGGCCAAGCAGAAGGCTGCACAGAAGGCGGCGGCATGAACGCCGAGACGGGGTCGGCCGGCACCGTGCCGGACTCGACCTACGTCGCGGTGGCGGGCCTGCCGTGGATGCCGACGCGCTTTCCCGGCATCGAGTCCAAGGTGCTGATGGAGAACAAGGCGACCGGCATGTCGACCGTGCTGATGCGCTGGGCGCCAGGTGCTCGGCTGCCGCTCCACGAACATGTGGCCCTGGAGCAGAGCTACGTCCTGCAAGGATCGCTGATCGATCATGAGGGCGTCTGCACCGCGGGCAACTATGTGTGGCGCCGCCCCGGCAGCCGGCACGATGCCTGGACCGACGAGGGCTGTCTCGTGCTGGCGTTCTTCCTCAAGCCCAACGAGTTCTTCGATTGCACAACGACTGTACCCTTGGCAACATGACCCCCTTCTAGCGCCGGCCACAAGGCGCACCGAGGGAGGAGTCCATGAAGCTACGGCAGGCCCTGACGGGCGCCGCTCTGTGCGCATTCACCAACTTTGCGATCCCGGCCTTCGCCGACATGCCGAAGGAGATGTCGTGGACGGCCTATGACACGGGCTCCTCGGGCTTCAATATCGCCGTCGCGATCGGGCAACAGTTCAAGCAGGCGCATTCGTCCGACGTACGCATCCTGCCGTCGGGCAACGATACCGGCCGGCTTTCCCCGGTCAAAGCCAATCGCGCCGTCATCTCGCAGATGGGCATCGGCACCTATTTCGCCCAGGAAGGCATGTTCGAGTTCGGCTCGAAGAGCTGGGGCCCACAGCCGGCGCGGCTCATCATGGCCGCCACCGCATGCAACGGGCTCTCGCTCGCCGTCGCCAAGGATACCGGCGTCAAGGAAGTGAAGGACATCAAGGGCAAGCGGGTCGGCATCGTGGTCGGCTCACCGGCGCTCACCCAGGGCGTGCTGGCGCTGATCTCCTTCGGCGGCCTGACCGAGAAGGACGTCACGCTGGTCCAGTTCTCGTCGAACAACGCCATGTGGAAGGGCATCATCAACAACGAGGCCGACGTGGCGCTTTCCTCGACCATCTCGGGTCAGGCCAAGGAGGCCGACAGCTCGCCGCGCGGCATCACCTGGCCGGCCATGCCGACCGAGGACAAGGAAGGCTGGGCGCGCATCCACAAGCGGGCGCCCTACTTCGTGGCTCAGAAGGCAACCTGCGGCGCCGGCGGATTGTCGCCGGATCATCCGGTGACGATGGCGTCGTACGCCTATCCGATCTTCATGACCTATGCCGACAGGCCGGCCGACACGATCCACGCCATCACCAAGACCATGATCGACACCTACGACGGCTACAAGGCGGGAGCGCCGGGCGCCGACGGGATGGCGCTCGATCTCCAGAACTTCACCTGGGTGGTGCCGTACCACGAGGGGGCGATCCAGGCCTTCAAGGAGAAGGGCGTCTGGTCCGATGCCGCGCAGAAGCACAATGACGGACTGATCGCCCGCCAGAAGGTCATGATGGATGCCTGGAAGGCCTATCGCGGCTCGGCTCCGTCGGACGACAAGGCGTTCGCCGGGGGCTGGCTCAAGGCCCGGGCCGAGGCGCTGAAAAAAGCCGGCATGGACGTGGTCTTCGAATAGGAGGCGGGCATGATCCGAATCCTCGCCCTGGCGCTGGTGGCATTGTCGGCAACGATTGCAAGCGCCGAGGCGGAGGATGCCAAGCTGCCTGCGACCCTGACGTTCACCGCCTACGACACCGGCTCCTCCGGCTTCAACATCGCGGTCGCTGTGGGCAAGGCCTTCAAGCAGCGCCACGGCTCGGACCTGCGCGTTCTGCCCGCGGGCAACGATGTGGCCCGGCTGGCGCCGGTCAAGGCCGGCAGGGCGCAGGTCGCGGCCAACGGGACGGGCACCTACTTCGCCCAGGAAGGCGTGTTCGAGTTCGGGCTGCGCGACTGGGGCCCGCAAAGGCTGCGCCAGCTCCTGCACTCCAACGACTGCAACGGTGCGGCGCTCGGCGTGGCCAAGGATACCGGCGTGACCGAGCTCAAGGGGCTGCGTGGCAAGCGCGTCGGAATGGTGGTCGGCTCGCCGGCGCTGAACCAGAACGCGCTTGGCATGCTGGCCTTCGGCGGACTTTCGGCGGCCGACGTCAAGCTGGTCGAGTTCGCGAGTTACGGCGCCATGTGGAAGGGCGTGCTGAACAACGAGGCCGACGCCGCCTTCGCCTCGACCCTCTCCGCCCAGCCCAGGGAGGTCGACAGCTCGCCGCGCGGCCTCGTCTGGATGCGCACCCCGCACGGCGACAAGGCGGGATGGGCGCGCCTGCGCAAGGTGAGCCCGTTCATCTCGCCGCACATGGTCACCTGCGGCTCCGCCGGGCTGTCGCCGCAGGCGCCGGCCGAGATGGCGGGCTTCCCCTATCCGATCTTCATGGCCTACGACAGGCTGCCAACGGACCTCGCCTACGCCATCACCCGGTCCATGATCGCCGACTACGACCTCTATAAGGACGGCGCTCCCGGCGCGGCCGGCCTCGAGGTCAAGCGGCAGAAGCTCGACTGGGTGGTGCCGTTCCACGATGGCGCGATCAAGGCGCTGAAGGAGGCCGGTGTCTGGACGGCCGAGGTGCAGAAGCACAACGATGCGCTGGTGGCGCGGCAGGATCGTCTGACAAAGGCATGGGCCGAGCATCTCGAGTCCAATCCGCCGGACGACCGGGAGGCTTTCCGCAAGGCCTGGCTCGCCCGGCGCAAGCAGACGCTGCAGCAGGCGGGGCTCGACGTCGTCTTCGAGTGATGCCGCGCCGTTGAAGGGGGACGTCGAGATGGCGGATGTCGCAAAGGCGAAGGTCGTGTTCGACGACCCTCATCAGGCCGGTCCGGCGGAAGCCGAGACCCTGCGGGTCCGCACCCTCGCCGGCGCCTGGCGCTGGGCGCTGGTCGCCCTGACCGGGGTCACGATCTTCCTCTGCATCAATCAGCAGTTCGGGCTGCGCTTCTTCGTCGGCTTCACGCCGCTCAACACGGAATATTTCTACCTGCTCATCCTCTGCATGCTGCCCTTCACCTTCGTGATCTTCCCGGGGAACCCGAAGGCGTCGGTCGAGCGCATCCCGTGGTACGACGTTGCCCTGTTCGCCGGCACCGCGGCGGTCTCGTTCTATCTCATGCTCAACATCCGCAAGGCGGCCGAGCTCGGATGGGAGTTCGGCGAGCCGCCGGAGCCGATCATCTGGTCCGGCTACTTCATGTGGATGGTGCTGATGGAGGCGCTGCGCCGGACCGGCGGCTGGAGCCTGCTGCTGAGCGTCCTGCCTTTCACCGTGTATCCGCTGTTCGCCGGCGCCGAGTGGCTGGGGCCGCTCAAGGGCAACCAATCGACGCTGCAGCAAGCCACCGCCTATCACATGCTCTCGACCGAGAGCCTGCTCGGCATTCCCATCCAGGCCTTCGCCGACGTGGTGATCGGCTTCCTGGTCTTCGGCACCGCGCTGATGATGACCGGCGCCGGCAAATTCTTCATCAACCTCGCCTTCGCCCTCTGCGGCACCTTCCGCGGCGGCGCCGCGAAGGTCTGCATCTTCGCCTCCGGGCTGCTCGGCATGATGTCGGGCAGCATCGTCAGCAACGTGCTGACCGCCGGCACCATGACCATCCCGACCATGAAGCGGACGGGCTTTCGCGCCTCCTATGCCGGAGCGATCGAGGCCTGCGCCTCGACCGGCGCGGTGCTGGCGCCGCCGGTGATGGGCGCCACGGCCTTCGTGATGGCGCAGTTCATGGGCACGACCTATGCCGAGGTGGCCATCGCGGCAATCATCCCGGCTCTGCTCTACTACGCCGGCCTGTTCATGCAGGTCGATGCCTATGCCGCCCGGCACGGCTTGCGCGGCCTCGAAAGGCGCGAGCTGCCGAGCCTCCGGCAGACTTTCCGGGAGGGCTGGTACTTCGCCTTCGTCGTGGTCGTGCTGATCGTGATGCTGCTCTATTTCAAGCGCGAGAGCCATGCGCCCTTCTACGCGACCGCCTTGCTGCTGGTGCTGAACCAATGGGAGCAGCCGGGCCGCTGGCGGCCGGTCAACACGATCAACCTCGTTGTCGCCGTGATCGCGACCGCGGTCATGACCGCGCGCAGCGACGATCTCGCCAAGGTGTTCGCCTTGCCGGCGGCCACACCGGCCGACGCACTCTTCGATGCCTGGATGAACGCGCTCCTGATGCCGATGCTGGGCGGCATGCTGCTTCTGGTGGTGCTGAACGAGGCGTTCGGCGAGAAGCGCTGGGGATTGGCGCGCTACGCCCGCTTCCTGGAGGCCAACGGGCGGACCTTCGTCGAGCTGGTCGGCATCCTGGCGGGCTGCGGCCTCCTGATCGGCGCCTTCTCGCTGACCGGTGTCATCGCCTCGCTGGCCAACGATCTCCTCGCCCTGGCCGGCGGCAACGCCCTCCTGCTGCTCGCGATGTGCGCCATCACCAGCCTGATCCTGGGCCTCGGCCTCACGACGACGGCCTGCTACATCTTCCTCGCCATCCTGGTCGGGCCGGCGCTCGAAAAGCTCGGCATGAACAAGATGGCCGTCCACATGTTCATCTTCTACTGGGGCATGCTGTCCTCGATCACGCCGCCGGTCGCCATCGCCTCGTTCGCCGCCGCCGGCATCGCCGGAGCGCCGGCGATGAAGACCGGCTGGGAATCGATGTGGGTCGGCTGCATCATCTATTTCATCCCGTTCTTCTTCGTCGCCAATCCGGCCCTCGTGTTGCAGGCGGCGCCGGGCGGTCCGGTGCCCTACCTCGAGGCCGTCTACCTCGTCGTGACGGCGCTGATCGGCACGATGTTCATCTGCGGCGGCATCCAGGGCTACCAGGCGGGCATCGGCAACCTGCAGACCGTCGGCATCCTCGAGTGGCCGGTCCGGGTGCTGCTGATCGTGGGCGGGCTGGTTCTCGCCACGCCCGGCGGCGGCTTCATGCCGCTTGGCAATGCGGCGATGGAGCTTCTGGCCCTGGCCATTCTTGTCCCCACCCTCGCTGTCGCGCTATTGCTCGTCCGCCGCGTTCGCGCGGCCTGATCAGCAGCGAGGCGGAAGTTGATGGCAGGGGTCCTGGAAGGCATTCGCGTTCTCGATTTCGGCCGGTACATCGCCGGTCCTTTCTGCGGCACCATGCTGGGCGATCTCGGCGCGGAGGTGATCCGCATCGAGAAGCTCGACGGCAGCGAGGACCGCTGGGTGACGCCGGTCGTGCAAGGCGGCGAAGGCGCCATGTTCCTCCAGATGGGCCGCAACAAGCTCGGCCTCACGCTGAACCCGATGAAGCCCGCCGGCCGCGAGATCGTCCGGAAGCTGGTCGCCGTCTCCGACGTGGTGATCGCGAACCTGCCCTATGAAGACCTGCAGAAGATGGGGATCGACTACGAGTCCCTCTCGGCCATCAATCCACGCATCATCCTCGCCACCAATTCGACCTTCGGCTCGGAGGGCCCCTATGCGACCCGCGTCGGCTTCGACACGATCGGCCAAGCGATGTCGGGCGCCATGTATCTCTCGGGCGACGGCAAGGTGCCGACCCGCGCCAACACGCCGTATGTCGATTTCAGCTCGGCGCTGCTCAGCACCGTCGGCGTGCTCGCGGCCCTGATGGACCGCGCCAAGACCGGCAAGGGGCAGAAGGTCGAGACAGCGCTGTTGCGCACCGCCATCAACATCGCCAACGGTCATCTGATCGAGCAGGCGATGCTCGGTCTCAATCGGGTGGCGACGCTCAACCGCGGCTTCACCGCCGGGCCATCGGATACCTTCAAGTGCAAGGACGGCTGGATCTACGCGATGACCATCGGCCAGCCGTTGTTCGTCCGCTGGTGCAAGCTGATGGGCGACGAGAGTCTCGCGAGGGATCCGCGCTTCAAGGACGATCTCGCACGCGGCGACAATGGCGAAGCCCTGTCGGAGATCATGCAGAAGTGGTGCGGCGGGCGCACGGTCGCCGAGGCCCTGGCCGAGCTCGAAGCCAACCGCATCCCGGCGGGCGCCGTCTATACGCCGCAACAGACGCTCGACGACCCGCATGTCCAGCAGGCCGGCTTCTTCCACCACATGGAGTTCCCCGGCGCGGCCAAGCCGGTGCCGGTGCTGCAGGAGCCGGTGAAGCTCTCGCGCACGCCGCTTTCCATCCGCACGCGCGCGCCCAAGCTCGGCGAGCACACCGACCAGATCCTGCGCGAGCTCGGCTACGGGCCGGCCGACATCGAGAAGCTGCGGGCCGACCGGGTGGTTTGAGATGTCGCCCGCGGACCGTTTCGCCGACCTGCCGGCCCTGCTGTCCGCCGACCCCGACCTGCTGCGCCGCGGGCGCTGGCTTTCCGTCGACTGCCGGATCGATATCGGGGCGGAGCCGTTCTTTCTCTCGATCCGCGACGGCGCGCTGGCCGCGCTCGAGCGGGGTCAGAGGCTGATGCGCTCGACCGCCTTCACCGTGCGCGCCACGGACGAGGCCTGGATCAACTACTGGAAGACGACCCCCGACCCGGGCTGGCACGACCTCTTCGCCCTTGCCAAGCGGGGTGTGGCCTCGATGGAAGGCGATCTGCGTCCGCTGCTGCAGAACCTGCAATATTTCAAGGACCTGCTGGCACTGCCGCGGCGGGCGCCGGGAGGAGGCTGACCGTGGCGCCCAGGCTCGATCCCATGGTCGGTCGCTATCTGCACACCGAGATCGACGGCGTCCCTCACCGCCTCTATTTCGAGGAGGCGGGCCAGGGCATTCCCCTCGTCTGCCTGCACACGGCCGGCGCCGACGGCCGTCAGTATCGCCATCTGATGGCCGAGCCCGAGATCACCCGGCGTTTCCGCGTGCTGGCATTCGATCTGCCATGGCATGGCAAGTCGACGCCTCCGGACGGATGGGAACGCCAGGAATACCGTCTCACGACGGAGGGCTACACCGCCGCCATCCGTGCCTTCTGCCGCGCGATGGAGCTCGACCGGCCGGTCGTGATGGGCTGCTCGATCGGCGGCCGCATCGTGCTCAACCTCGCGATCGCCCATGCCAGGGAATTCCGGGCGCTGATCGCCCTCGAAGCGGCGGATTTCCAGCAGCCCTGGTACGACACGTCTTGGCTGCATCGGCCCGACATCCATGGCGGCGAGGTCTGCGCGGCGCTGGTATCCGGCCTGATCGCGCCGCAGAGTCCGCCGGTCCATCGCCACGAGACGCTCTGGATGTACATGCAGGGCGGCCCTGGCGTGTTCAAGGGCGATCTCTATTTCTACCGGGTGGATGGCGATCTGCGCGAGAAGGCGAAGTCGATCGACACGAACATCTGCCCGCTCTACCTGTTGACTGGCGAGTACGACTTCTCCTGCACGCCCGAGGACACGCTGCGCACCGCGCGGCAGATCCCCGGCGTCGACGTGAAGATCATGAAGGAAGTGGGTCACTTTCCCATGAGCGAGAACCCGGCCAAGTTCCGCGAATACATCCTGCCGGTGCTGAGCAAGATACCTTAGCCGTTCCGTGTCATCCCGAGCGCAGTGAGGGATCTTTCGCAGCGCCGCTCAAGGATTCCTCGCTTCGCTCGGAATGACACAGGATTGTCATGGTGTGCGCATCGAGGTCAAAGGATCTGGAAAACTTCGTACACCGGGCCGGCGGGATCGCGCCGGCCGGTGGCCACGCAAACGATGCGGTTGAGAAAGCGGTACTTCTCCGAAGCGGTCTCGAACCACGGCGTGGTGCGGAAATAGTACTGGCCGGGATCGACCTTCTCACCCTTGTTGAGCTGCTCGATCACCCAGGCTGGCCCGTGCCGCATGCCGCGATAGTGCATGTAGACCAGATGGTCGTCGTGTGTCCTGAGCGTCAGCCTCACGTCGAGCATCAGGATGCCGTCGCGCCGCTGCAGCAGCCAGTCGCCGCCGGGCGATGGCAACACCGTCCCCTTGAGCTCCTCTCCCTCGAAATGCCCGCCCTTCACGGTCGCGATGCGGCGCCGGCCGTAGGGCGTCTCGCCGAGATCCGCGGAATTCGGATCGACATCGAGCGCCAGCGTGAACAGGTGGGACGAGCGGAGTGTCGGTTCGGTCATGACCTCAGATCCTTGCGCTGCGCCCGGCCCAGTAGGGCTCGCGCAGCTCACGCTTCATGATCTTGCCGATGGTGCTGCGCGGCAGCTCCTCGCGGAACTCGACAGCGACCAGTCGCTGCGTCTTGCTAAGCTGGCCGTTGGCCCAATCCTTGATCTCGTCTTCGGTGGCGGCAGCGCTTTCACGGCGCACGCATAGCGCCATCGGCGACTCGCCCCATTGCTCGCTCGGAACGCCGATCACGGCCGCATCGACCACGTCGGGATGCTTGAGCAGCAGAACCTCGATATCCGCCGCGTAGACGTTGAAGCCACCGGAAATGATCATGTCCTTCTTGCGGTCGAGCAGGACGACGAAGCCGTCCTCGTCGATCCGGCCCATATCGCCGGACCTGAAGAACAGGCGGCCGTCCTTGTCGTGCCAGAAAAGGTCGCGCGTCTTGTCGGACTGCTTGTAGTAGCCCTTCATCATGAGCTGGGCGCGGCCGGCGAGCTCGCCCACCTCGCCCTGCGGCAGCACCCGCCCCTGCTCGTCGAGCACCACGATCTCGCTGCCGAGGCCGGGCTTGCCTACGGTATGCAGCTTGTCCGGATGGAGATTGGCCTCGAGGGTGCAGCTCCCGCCGCCTTCGGTGAGGCCGTAGATCTCGATCAGCCGCCCCGGCCAGCGCTTCAAGCACTCGGCCTTCACCTCGGCGCGCAACGGCGCGCTGGTCGAGAGCTTCGCCTTGAAGGCACCGAGATCGTATTTGCCGAAATCTGGGTGCGCCAGGAGGCGCTGATACTGCACGGGCACCAGCATGGCATGCGTCACACGCTCGCGCTCGGCGATCTCCAGGAACTGCACCGCATCGAACTTCGGCATCAGGATCGTCGTGCCGCCGATGCCGATGGTCGCCAGCACCGCGACCAGCGTCGTGTTGGAGTAGAGCGGCGTCGAGGCAAGCGAGATCGTGTCGGGACCGTAGTCGAAGGCCTGGAAGCGAACGGCGAGGATGTCCCGCATCGCATGGCTGTGCAGGATGCCCTTCGGCAGGCCGGTCGTGCCCGAGCTGTAGATGATGTTGAAGTCGTCGAGCGGATCGATCGGCAGGTCGAAGGCCGTCTCGCCGGCCGGAGCGAGCCAGCGCTCGAAGCCGTGCCAGCCCTGGCGCTCGAAGTCGTAGGCGATGCGGCCGCCCGGCACGAGCTTGCCGAGTCTCTCCTCGTAGGGCTCGACCAGCGCGCGATACCGGTCGGAGAGGAACAGCAGCTTGGCGTCGCAATCGTCGAGCATCTTCTCGAGCGCATCGGCGGCGGCCATGGTCGAGAGCGGCACGACGCAGGCCCCCGCGCGCAGGCCGCCCATGAAGGTCTCGAGATATTCGATCGAGTTGGCGGCGAGGATTGCAATCTTGTCGCCCTTGCCGATCCCCATGCCCGTTAGCGCGCAGGCCACCTTGTCGACGCGCCGATCGAAGTCGCGCCAGCTCCGCCTCTCGTCGCCGCATTTCACCGCCGTCTTGTCCGGCCATCGAGCGGCGTTCCGCGCCACCCGGACCGGGATCGACACGAACTCGGGAAAGTCCGCCGCTGTCGGTTGCGGGACGAGCAGATCGGCCGGAGATGACTGATCCGGACTCATCGGACGCGCCTACCTCTTGGGCTCGACCTTCTGGATAGGTCCTCCGGCCTTCTTCCAGGCACCGAGTCCGCCTTCGAGATGGGCGACCGGCGTCAGGCCCATGTCCTGCGCCGTCTTGGTCGCGAGCGCCGAGCGCCAGGCGCCGGCGCAGAAGAAGACGAACTTGTTGCCGGTCTGGAAGTAGTCCTTGGCATAGGGGCTCTCCGGATCGATCCACATCTCCAGCATGCCGCGCGTCACATTGATGGCGCCGGGGATCGTGCCCTCGCGCCACAGCTCGCGCGGATCGCGGATGTCGATGAAGGTGACGCCGGGCTGCCCCACGAGCTTCATCGCCTCGGCGACCGGCACCGTCTCGATGTCGCGGTTGGCCTCGTCGACCATCTGCTGCACCGTCTTCCTGATCTTGAGCGGCATGGGCATTCCTCCAGACCCGATGCCCCTTTGTACTTTCAGAACAGCAGGCGCGGAAGCCCCGGCATGTCGGAGTCACAGGCGGCCGATCTCGAAATCCGCACAGGAGAATCCGAACTGGGCGAGACCCTCCTCGAGATAGTCGCTCGCCTGGGGCTGGCCGAGCAGATAGCCCGCGGCGTGCTCGGCGTACTCGCGCATCGCCTCGTTGTGCAGCGCCTGCCATTCGTCGATCTCGCGGTCGCCGCGGCCAAGCTGCAGGAGCGCAACGAGGTCGGCCTTCTCCTCGTCCGCCAGCGCGTCGATGGCGGCCTGGAGTTCCTGGACGATCGGATTGTCCGCATGATCTTCGAGTATGGACACCATCCGATCGTCGGACGGATTCGACGAATCGTCCGGGTCGGTATCGACGTCCTGCACGTCGAACTCGCGCATCTTCACGATCAGATAGCAGACCTGCTCGGACGAGATGGAAAGTGTCGGCATTGCATCGCTCCTCCTCCGTGACCGACCGAAGGTGGGAGAAACCGTGGCCGACAGTCAGCCCTTGGGAACGGTCGCGTCCAGTTCCGCCAGCCAGACGTCCGGGCTGCCATCCGAAGGCGCCCGCCAGTCACCCCGAGGCGAAAGCGATCCTCCCGACGAGATCTTCGGTCCATTGGGCAACGCCGAGCGCTTGAACTGGTTGCTGAAGAAGCGCTGCAGGAAGAGCTCCAGCCAGCGCCTGATCTCCTGCAGCGTATAGGCGCGGCGGGTTCCCTGGGGAAGATTGACCGGCCATGCCCCCCTGTTCGCGTCGTGCCAGGCATTCCAGGCCAGGAAAGCGATCTTCGATGGCCGGTATCCCAGTCTCGTCAGGTAGAACAGGTTGAAGTCCTGCAGTGCATAGGGACCGACCGAGCTCTCGGTCGACTGGATCGCGCCGCCGTCGCCCGCGGGAATGAGCTCCGGCGAGATCTCGGTGTTCAGGATGTCGTGCAGGACAGCGGCGGTGTCCTCGTCGACGTCGCCGGACGCGGCAACGAAGCGGATCAGGTGCTGGATCAGCGTCTTGGAGACCGAGCCGTTGGGATTGTAGTGGGACATGTGATCGCCCACGCCGTAGGTGCACCAGCCCAGGCCGAGTTCCGACAAGTCGCCGGTCCCGACGACCAGGCCGCGGTGCTGGTTGGCCAGACGGAACAGATAGTCGGTGCGCAGGCCCGCCTGTACGTTCTCGAACGTGACATCATAAAGCTTCTCGCCTTTGGCGAAGGGATGGCCGATATCGCCCAGCATCTGCCGGGCGGCCGGCTTGATGTCGATCTCGTCGGCCGTGACCCCCAGGGCTTTCATCAATCGCCAGGCATTGGCGTAGGTCTTGTCGGATGTGCCGAACCCCGGCATGGTGAACGCCTTCACGTTCCTGCGGTCGAGGCCAAGCTGATCCATCGCGCGGCAGGTCACGATCAGCGCCTGGGTGGAATCGAGCCCGCCGGAAACACCGATAACGGCGTTCAGCACACCGCTCGACCGCAAACGCTGCGCCAGACCCTGGACCTGGATGTTGTAGGCTTCGTAGCAATTCTCGTGCAGCTTGGCCGGATCCGACGGCACATACGGAAAGCGCTCGATCGCCCGGTCGAGAGCCACGCTTTCAGTCGGCGGCTCGAACGGGAACGACACGGTGCGGAAGCGCGAGACGCGCTCGCGTTCCTGCAGCGCGCAGTCGGCGAAGCCGTTGTTGCGCAGCCGTTCCTGGCGGATGCGGCCGAGATCGACGTCGGCCTGGACGATCGTCGACTCCTTCTCGAAGCGGGCCGTCGTGGCCAGCTGATCGCCCAGCTCGTAGATCGCGGCCTGCCCGTCCCAGGCGAGATCCGTCGTCGATTCGCCGGGCCCGGCGGCGGAATAGGCATAGGCTGCGATGGCGCGCATGGACTGGCTACCGCACAGGAGCTGGCGGGCCTCGGCCTTGCCGATGGTGATGTTGCTGGCCGACAGGTTCACCAGCAGCTCGGCGCCAGCCAGGGCGGCGTGGCTGGAGGGCGGCACCGGCACCCAGATATCCTCGCAGATCTCGACATGGAAGGTGAGGTCGATGCCGCAGGCCCGGAAAAGAAGCTCGGTGTCGAACGGCGCCGTCTGGCCGGCCAGCGTGATCTCCTGCCGGATCAGGTTCGCTCCCGAGACGAAGTGCCGCTTCTCGTAGAACTCGCGATAGTTCGGCAGATAGGTCTTGGGCACCACCCCCAGGATCTTGCCGCGATGGACGACGACGGCGGTGTTGTGCAGACGTCCGGCGAGGCGCAGGGGAGCGCCGACGATCAGCACCGGAAACAGGTCCGCCGACGCCTCGACGATCTTGGCGATCGATGCCTCGACCTCGTCGAGCAACGCATCCTGCAGGAGCAGATCGTCGATCGCATAGGACGAGAGTCCGAGCTCGGGAAAGACCATCACCGCGGTGCGTGTCGCGTGGCCCCGCGCGGCGAGCCTCAGCGTTTCATTGAGGTTGTAGCCGGCATCGGCGACGCGGGTACGCGGGACGCAACAGGCCACGCGCACGAAGTCGTGGGAGTAGAGGGAGAAAAAGTCGGTCAAGGGGTTGTGGTCG
Organism: Enhydrobacter sp.; assembly: GCF_030246845.1. Lineage (NCBI taxonomy): Bacteria > Pseudomonadati > Pseudomonadota > Alphaproteobacteria > Hyphomicrobiales > Enhydrobacter > Enhydrobacter sp. The sequence continues at coordinate 4,082,604 of NZ_CP126889.1, read as the reverse complement.
GCGATGGTGGGCGCGACAGGGATTGAACCTGTGACCCCTGCCATGTCAAGACAGTGCTCTACCGCTGAGCTACGCGCCCATCACCGGCCCCTTGACGAAGGGTGCGGTCGTCTACATCGGCCTTTCCGCCTTGGCAAGTGCACGACAGGTGACGTTCCCTGCCTTGCACGCTATGACTTGAAGATGGAACTTCCGGCTTTTTCGGTCGATCAAGAGCCGTTGGACTGTAGGATGCCGGCTCGCCAGAGCCTGCCGGTGATCGTTGCCTCGCCGCACAGCGGCGACCTCTATCCGGCCGATTTCCTCGCGGCCGCCGCCGTACCCCTCGCCGCCCTGCGGCGGGCGGAAGACGCCTTCGTCGACGAACTCTTCGCCGCGGCGCCCGCTCTCGGTATGCCGCTGCTGGCGGCGCGTTTCCCCCGCTCCTACGTCGATGCCAATCGCGAGCCCTACGAGCTCGATCCCGGGATGTTCGAAGGCCCATTGCCACGGCCGCTCAATCATCGCACCACACGGGTCGCCGCAGGGCTCGGCATGATCCCGCGCGTGGCGGCGAGCGGCGAAGCCATTTATCGGGGGCGTGTGCCATCGGCCGAGATCGAACGTCGGCTCGGGACCTGCTGGCGTCCTTATCACGCGACATTGTCGCGCCTGGTCGAGCAAGTTCACGCCCTGTTCGGCGCGGTTCTGCTGATCGACGCTCACTCGATGCCGTCGTCGGCTTCGGGCACCGGCATCCGCGATCGAGACAAGCGGGTCGACATCGTCCTGGGTGACAATCACGGCGAAGCCTGCGCGCCGGGCCTCGTCGATGTCGCCGAGCGCTGGCTCGCCCGGCAGGGGTTCAGGGTCCTGCGCAATCAGCCCTACGCGGGCGGCTTCACGACCCAGCGCTACGGCGAGCCCGCGCTCGGCCGGCATGCCCTGCAGATCGAGATCAATCGCGCGCTCTACATGGACGAGGCACGCCATGAGAAGCTGCCGACGGCAATGACCTTGCAGAAGCTGATGGCAGGGTTCCTCGAGGAAGTCGGTCAGGCAGCTCTCAGTATGCTTCTGCCGCGACCGCTGGCAGCCGAGTAGAAAGGTCTGCTGCGGACAAAAAAAGGGCCGTGACAAGCACGGCCCGAGTTTAGGGAGGAAACGCCCAAGACGGGCATACAGCAAACATAGAGGCCGCCGAGGCGGCGTTTGCTGCCCCCGAACAATGGTGCACCTGCGAACGGAATTCAAGGGCCAAAAAGAGCCTTTGGTTCACATGCTTAACCATTCCCAAGGTAAGAACCATGGTGTTGCTTTTTTGCAACGCACAATGCTTTCGGGAGGCAGGATTGCAGTTGTTGCAAGGCTAATGATGCCGGCGCTGCGAGGAATGTTCATTAGGGTAACCAGCGCGTTGCACAAGGAGGGATCGTGGCCAAGAAAAAGTTCGTCGTCGCAATGATGATGCATGAAACGAATACGTTTTCGCCTCTGCCAACCCCGATCGAATCCTTCTCTCGCGCCGGTGCCCTGAGCGGACAGCCGGCCATCGACGAGGCGGAAGGCACCAACACCTCGCTTGGCGGTTTCATCGAAATCGCACGCAAGGCGGACGCGGAGTTCACGGTTCCGATGGCAGCGTCCGCCCATCCGTCGGGCTTGGTGACCAAGGCCGCCTACGAGCAGATGACGACGGCCATCGTCGACGAGGTCGGAAAGGGCTGCGACGCCGTTCTGCTCGCCCTGCACGGTGCCATGGTTGCGGAGCATTACGACGATGGCGAGGGCGAGCTCCTGAATCGAATCCGCAAGGTCGCGCCCGACGTGCCGATCGCCGTGGCGCTCGACTTCCATACACAGATGACCGACGCCATGATCAAGGGCGCCACCGTGATCACCGGCTATCGCACCTATCCGCACATCGACATGGCCGACACGGCCCGGCGCGCCGGCCGGACGCTGTTGCGGGCTCTTGCCGGCGAGGTCGAGCCCCGGATGGTATGGGGCAATCGCCCGATCATGAGCAGCTCGCTGGTCCACACGCCCTCGCGCGAGCCGATGAAGACGCTGATGGGCATGGCCAATGAGGCCGAGGACGGCGGCCAGGTGTTGAACGCCTCGGTGTTCGGCGGCTTCCCGCAGGCCGACATTCCGCACCTCGCCCTCTCTTCCGTGATCGTCTGCGACAAGCGGACCGCCGAGGGCGAGATCCTTTTGAACCGGATCCTCGATACGGCCTGGGAGAAGCGCGAAGGTTTCCTGTTCCATCCCGAGCCGCTGTCGGTGCAGGTCGCGCGCGCCAAGTCCTATGCCGAAGGGCCGGTCGTCATGGCCGACCATGGCGACAACACCGCGTCCGGCGGAACCCAGGACGTGATGAGCGTGATCGAGGAAGCCATCAGGCAGGACCTCGACGATGCCTGCGCCGGGCCGATCTGCGATCCCGCGTGCGTCGCACAGATGATCAAGGCCGGCGTCGGCGCCGAGGTCACTCTCGAGCTCGGCGGCAAGATCGACATGCCGGCCATGGGCCTCAAGGGCAAGCCGCTCGAGATCACCGGCAAGGTGAAGGCCATCACCGATGGCGAGTTCGTGGTGACCGGCCCGATGGCGACCGGGACCACCATCCGTATGGGCCGGACCGCCGTGCTCGATACCGGCAAGATGCAGATCGTCGTGTCCGAGAAGCGCGCAGAGCCCTACGATCTCGGCGTCTTCACCCATTGCGGCATCGACCCGCGCGCCAAGAAGTTCGTGCTGATCAAGTCGCGCCAGCATTTCCGCGCCGGCTTCGAGCCCATCGCCAGGCATATCGTGATGTGCGACGGCGACGGCTGCACGGCCTCGGATCTCAAGCTCTTCAAGTACACCAGGATCAAGCGGCCGCTCTATCCGTTCGACCTCGACATGCGGCTCAGCCGCAATGCAGCCCAGGAGTAGATCATGCCCAGCTACGACATCGTCATCCGCAACGGCCAGGTCGCTGACGGAACGGGCAGGAAGCTGTTCGCCGCCGACGTCGCCTTAAAGGGTGACCGCATCGCCGCGGTCGAAGCGCCGGGGGCGCTCAAGGGCGACAACGAGATCGACGCCGCCGGCAAGGTCGTGGCGCCGGGTTTCATCGACGTGCACACGCACGACGACACCGCACTGATCGACAATCCGACGATGGCGATGAAGGCGAGCCAGGGCGTGACTACGGTGGTGTGCGGCAATTGCGGCGCCTCGGCCGCGCCGTTCACGCGCTCCGACATCGGCCATTTCCTGACGCTGATCGTGAAGAAGCAGGCCAATGTCGCCAGGACGTTCGGCGAATTCGCCGGAAAGGTCGAAGCGGCGAAGCCGGCCATCAACGGCGCCTTCCTGATCGGTCATTCGACGCTGCGCATGAATGCCATGGGCGACGATCTCGCCCGCCAGGCGACCTCGACCGAGATCGGCGTGATGCGCGGCCTGCTCGACCAGAGCCTGGAACAGGGTGCGATCGGCCTGTCGAGCGGCCTCTTCTATCCGCCGGCGATGGCTGCCTCGACCGACGAGGTCGCCGAGGTCGCCAAGCCGCTCGGCAAGTGGCGTGGCGTCTACACCGCGCACATGCGCGACGAGGGCGACAATATCCTGAAGTCGATGGACGAGACCTTCGAGATCGGCCGCCGCGCCGGCGCCGAGGTGATCGTCTCGCACCACAAATGCTCGGGACGCAGCAACTTCGGCCGCATGAAGGAGACGCTGCCCAAGTTCACCGAAGCGATGAAGCAGCAGCAGATCGCCTTCGATGTCTATCCCTATGTCGCGGGCTCGACGATCCTGCGCAAGGAGATGCTCGATCGCGCCGACAAGGTGCTGATCACCTGGTCCGACACCGTGCAAGGGGTCAGCGGCCGCGATCTCGAGGACATCGCCAGGGAGATGGGCTGCTCGATCTACGAGGCAGCGGATCGCCTGCAACCGGCGGGGGCGATCTACTTCATGATGGACGAGAAGGACGTGCAGGCCGCGATGGCCCATCCCGGGGCGATGATCGGCTCGGACGGCATTCCCTTCGACACCCATCCCCATCCGCGTCTGTGGGGCACCTTCCCGCGCGTGCTGGGCCACTATTCGCGGGATCTGAAGCTCTTCCCGCTGGAAGATGCCGTACGGCGCATGACGTCCTATTCGGCCCAGCGCTTCCATCTCACCAGGCGTGGCGAGGTGAAGCCGGGCTTCTACGCCGATCTCTGCATCTTCGATCCGGCGACGGTTATCGACACGGCCACCTTCGACAAGCCGATCTCTCCCGCCAAGGGTATCGATACGGTGCTGTGCAACGGCGCGATCGTGTGGCGCGACGGCAAGCCGGGCGGCGGCCGTTCAGGCCGCGCGCTCCGGCGGCAGGAACTGCAAGCGGAAGCGAAGGCTTCGGCGTAGCAAAGCACCGCGTGCCAGCAAAAAAGAAGGGCCTGCTCGCTGCAGGCCCTTCTCTCTTTCTTCAGTCCGCGCCTTCGTCGCGTCGGGTGCGCTCCAGCCGCTCGTGGCGTTCCTGCGCCTCGACCGAGAGTGTCGCGATCGGCCGGGCCTCCAGGCGCTTCAGCGAGATCGGCTCGCCGGTCTCCTCGCAGTAGCCGTAGGTCCCCTCGTCGATCGACTTCAGCGCCGAGTCGATCTTGGAGATGAGCTTGCGGAAACGGTCACGGGTCCTGAGCTCCAGGGAACGATCGGTCTCGGCCGTGGCGCGATCGGCCAGATCGGGCTGGGCAAGACTTTCTTCCTGCATGTTTTGCAATGTCTGGTTGGATTCCTCGATCAGCTCGGCCTTCCACTTCAGCAGCTTCTGCCGGAAATATTCCTGCTGCATGGCATTCATGAAAGGTTCGCGGTCGGTCGGCCGGTAATTCTGCGGCAACGTGATCGACATCGTCGGCAACTCCACTCGCAGCGACTACACGTCCGCCTCGGGGGAAGGCGGACCTTCAAAGGCGCGCGGAGTATAGGGAGCAACTTTCCTCCCGCAAGTTCGTTCGCACTCCAGCCGTGCCGTTTGTCGTGCACTGCAGCAAAGCCCGGATTGAGAAAACTTTCCTCAGGCCGGGGCATTAAGGACCCGCCTCGACTTTGATGCTGCACCGCAGCGACAAGACGCTTAAAGGTCACGGAAAGATCGATCCCGAGGAACAGCCGAGCCGAACATGCCCGAAAAAGCTGGAAACGTCCTGCTGTCGCCCGGCGACTTCGTGCGCCATCCGGATCGTCCCGACTGGGGCCTGGGCTAGATCCAGTCGATGATCGGCCATCGACTGACCGTCAATTTCGAGAACGCCGGGAAGGTCATGGTTGACGGAAACGTGATCGAGCTCGTGCCCGCCGATCCGACCTCACCTGACGCTCCGCCCGGCTGAGATCATCGGGCGTGTTGACGTTCAGGAACGCGCCCGCACGGCCTCCGGGCCAGACGAGTTCGGCGAAGCGCCGCCGGCGGGCGAAGTCCTCGACACGCCGCACGCCCTCCTCGAGCACGGCCCGTCGCAGATCGGCGGCAAGCGTCACCGACCAGACGCCCAAGGTGTGCTCGCGACGCCGCCCGTGGCGCACCACCAGCACCTCCGGCTCGGGCACATGCATATGCCCGCAAAGCCGCACCGTCAGATCGAGCGGCAGGAGCGGCACGTCGGCCGGAGCCGTCACGATCCAGCCCGAATGCGGATGGTGTTCGAGCGACCATTCCATCCCGGCCAGGATGCCGGCCAGCGGCCCCAGCCGCCGGCCCTCGCGCCGCGCCTGACGCTGCACATCGATCGGATCGGGAATGACCGGAACACCGAGCGCCCGCAGTTCGGACGCGGGATCGTTGGCCACCACGACCAGATCCATCACCTGCGGCGCAAGGCGCTCGACGACATGGGCCACCATCGGCTTGCCGGCCAGCAGGCGCAACGGTTTGGGCGTACCCGGCCCCATCCGTCTCCCCTCCCCGCCGGCCAGCACGACACCGACCAGTGCTCCTGCGCGCACCGGCCCAAGATTGTGGAACGCGTTGACCGCCATGGGCGCACTATGCGAAGCGCTGGACGACAGGCAAGGGGAGGAAACCATGGCTATGAGCGTCGCCAAGGTGGCGAGCTGGCTGCAGTCGGTCGACAAGGCCCGTGCGACGGTGGGCTGGTGGCCCGCCCAGTACATGCCGGAGGACGAGCGCACCGCCTACAAGGTCCAGGACGCTTTCCTGAAGAAGCTCGTTCCCAAGCAGGGGCCGGTCGTCGGCTACAAGATCGGCCTTACGGCGCCGCAGATCTGGGAGCAGACCGGCCTGCGCAGCCCGGCCTACGGGCCGATCCGCAAGAAGCGCGTCTTTCATGAGAAGGCCTCGGTGCGCGCCGACCGGTGGACACGTCTCGGCGTCGAGCTCGAGATCGTTCTGACGGTGAACGCCGATGTGCCGGCGCCCAAGGGGCGCGCCTACGACAAGGAGACGATCGCGCCCTATGTTGGCGACGCCCGCGCCGGCTTCGAGCTGATCGAGGACCGAGGCGCCGACTACAGCCGGCTTTCGGCCTTCGCCCTGATCATGGATCTCGGCTGGAACGGCGGATCGCTGCTCGGCAAGGCCAACAAGGGCTGGCGCGACCTCGACCTCGCCGATCTCGAAGGCTCGATCTCGTTCGACGGCAAGGTGGTGCGCACCGGCCATTCGGGCGACGTAATGGGCCATTGCTACAACTCCCTGGCCTGGCTCGCCAACAAGCTCGGCGAGCACGGCAAGCGGCTCAAGAAGGGCATGATCGTGTCCTCGGGCAGCATGGTCGCCTGCCAGTTCGTACCGCCCGGCAGCACCGCCGTCGGCAGGATCGAGGGTCTCGGCGAAGTCACCCTGAAATACGAATTGCCCCGGTAGGGCCGATCTTCACCGCACCTCGCGCACCCGCGCGAGGGATGCCAGCGTGGCGTCCGGCCGGAGCTGGCGCCAGGAGAGACGGCGCACGGTGTCCCGGCCGACGACCAGCGCGTCGTAATCGTCGGGAAAAAGCTGGGCGATCGCCGGATCCAGAGCATTGAGCCCGCCGGCATAGGCGCCGAAGGCAGGCAGGATCACGCGGCGACCATCGGTCAGGAAGCAGCGCCGCCGCAGGCCGCGGCCCCGGACGGTAAGCGCCGCGACGGGATGATAGTGCCCCGAGATCTCGCCATCGGCCGCACCGAACAGCGCCTCGTGCCGGAAAACCAGCGGCGCATCGGCGATCTCCTCCGCCACGTGCCCCCAGCCGTCGGGAGGAGGCGCCGGATCGTGATTGCCGGCAATCCAGACGAACCGCGCGAGCCTCGTCAGGCGCTCGATCTCCGCGCGCTCGATTGTGGGCAACCGGTCGACCGCCTCGCGGTCATGGAAGGAGTCGCCGAGGCAAACGACCGTCTCGGGCCGCAGCGTGTCGATCAGCTTGCCCAGCAGCACCAGCGTCTGGCGAGTGTCGTGGCGAGGCAGCAGCTTGCGCGCGTTGACGGCGTAGGAAGAACCCTTCTCCAGATGGAGGTCGGCAACCGCGATCAGCCTCCGACCGGGCCAATGGAGCGCCCCCATCGGCAGGGCTTCCAGTCGCTCGCCGGCGCACAGGAACGCAAGACCGGTCATGGATGGATCATCACGCGGGCACCCGTCGGCACCAGCGACCAGATCTCCCGGATCTCGGCGTCGCTGACGGCGATGCAGCCGGTGGTCCAGTCCTTGAGCGGATGACGGACGAAAAGCTTGCGCAGTCCGTTGGGCAGGCCGTGGATGTAGATGTCGCCGCCGGGCGGCACGCCGAGCTTCATCGCGTGCGCCTCGTCGGCCGCGTCGGGATAGGAAACCCGCAACGACAGATGGAACGCGCTGCGCGGATTGCGGGCATCGATGCGATAGACACCTTCCGGCGTGCGGCCGTCCCCTTCCCGCTCCTTGTGTCCTTGCGGCGAAAAGCCGAGCGCCACGCGATAGCTCCTGATGACCGTCCCGCCGCGCTTGAGGTCCAGGCGGCGCGCTCCCTTGAACACCTCGACCAGATCGGCCTGCACGCCGGCTGCTGCGGGAAGCGGCACACCGGCCCGGCCCCGCCATCGCAACGCCACGAAGTCACGCCATCTCATCGCCGGTACGATTGACCTTCCGCAGTCCTCTACGCAAGGTGGCTCGATGAGTCGAGGTGTGTGCTTGTTGATGGCCTTGGCGCTCCTGGTCCCACAGGAAGCGGCCGCGCAGCTACAGCCCCATCGGGCCGAATACGTCCTGCGCCTGGGCACTGCCGCCAACGGCCCGCGGATCGGCATCGCGGTCCAGGATATCACGCTGGACTGCAGCGGCTGGCACATCAGACGAAATATTTCCACGGAGATTGCCCTCACCTCGACCTGGAAGCTCAGTCTCGCCTCGAAGCTCGACGGCAAGGAGCCCCGGGACGGCACCGGCTTTCGCTATCGCCTCGTGCAGATACAGAACGATGACCAACGCACCACGACGGGCAAGGTGGAACGCGCCGACGGCAAGCTCCGGCTGGAGATCACGGCGCCGAATGGACCGACACACCTGGTCCTTCCGGCAGCGACCCTGATGCCGGTCGCCGCCATCGGCCACCTGGTCGATCGCCTGCGTGCCAAGGCCACCGCCTTCCCCGCGCTCATGTTCGATGCGGAGATCTTCGGCGATGCCTTCCTGGTCGACGTGACCGAACTCGATCCCGACGCGCTGCGCCCGGAACCGCCGGCCCAGAAGCCGGTGGCGGTGCCAGCCGAGCACTCCTGGCCGGTGTTCATGGCGTTCACCCGAGGCCGCGAACAGGATCACCGACCGCTGTTTTCGGTCAGCGCCAATGTCTATCAAAATGGCGTTCTGGACCGGCTGACGGTCGATACCGGCCTCATCAAGGTGAGCGCCGACCTGCAGAAACTGCAGATGCACCAGGCTCCCGCCTGCTCCAGCTCGTAGCTCCGCCCCTGGCCCGGATTGGCGGATACCCGCCAATTGACACCGCAAGCCCTTTGGCAGGCGGCGGCCCGACCTATATAACCAGCGGCGACGCGGCGCCCCTGCGCAAGGCAAGGAAGAAGAATGGGAAGGCTTGTGGGTGAATAGAGGATCGACCGGCAGCGGCGCCACCGGGAGTGCCCGAATAAAGTTCGACCGTCTGATCGCCTATTCGACGCTCCAGCTTCCGCTCGCGATGGCGGCATTGCCCGTCGTGCTGAATGTCAGCCACTTCTATGGCGAGGTGCTCAGGGTCCCGCTCGAGGTCATGGGCGTGATCTTCATCTTCGCCCGCGTTGTCGATGCCATCCAGGACCCGGTCATCGGGCTGATCAGCGACCGCTTCACCCACCGCGGCCCGCGCGGCCGGCTCACCTTCGTCGGCCTGATGGTGCCTGTCCTCGCCGGCGGCTTCCTGATGCTGTTCGCCCCGCCGGGCGCGTGGCAGAGCAACGAGAGCCTGATGGCGATATGGCTGGTGGCCGCCTTGCTTCTGGTCCATTTCGGCTATTCCGGCGTGTCGATCAGCTACCATTCGCATGGCGCCGAGCTCACCGACGACTACAACGAGCGAACGAAGGTCACCGTTGGCCGCGAGGTGTTCGGCCTGATCGGCATGACGATCGCGGTGGTGCTGCCCACCATTCTCACGAGCCTGTTCGAGGACGCGCACGGCTACACGATCCTGGGGCTCCTGTTCATCCCCGTCGCCCTGGTGTTCTCCCTGCCGACGCTGCTCGGCGCGGGGCCATCGGTCCATCCGCCGGTGGTCCATGCCGAGCGCAATGCCTTCATCGCCTTCTTCGCCCCGCTCAAGAACCGCCTGTTCCGCCGCCTGCTGCTGATCTTCGTCGTGAACGGCTCCGCACTGGGCGTCGCCGTCACCGTGATGCTGTTCTACGTCGAGCACGTGCTCGTGGGCACCAAGGTGCAGGCGGGGACCATCCTGCTCGTCTACTTCATCGCCGGCGCTGCCAGCGTGCCGTTGTGGCTGATCGCTTCCCGACGCGTCGGCAAGATGGCGGCATGGTTCTTCGGCATGCTGCTCACCGCCTGTGCCATGGCGCTGGCCGTGTTCGTCGGCCCCGGCGACTTCTACTGGTTCCTGGCTCTTTCCGTCGTGACCGGCATGGGGATCGGCGCCGACTATGGTCTGCCGCCGTCGATCCTGGCCGACATCATCGATGCGCCGGAAGGCGGCGATACGCGCGGCAAGACGGGCACATACTTCGGCCTGTGGGCGTTGGCCACCAAGCTTGCGACGGCGATCGGCGCCGCCGGCTCGTTGCCCGTGGCGGCCATGCTCGGCTTCGATCCGGCGCGCCGCGAATACGGAACCTTCGCCCTGATCGTGGTGTATGTGGTCTTGCCGGTTGTCATCAAGGTGCTGGCCGCCCTGCTCGCGTGGTTCGTCCCCGTCGAGCCCGTGCGCGGCTCGGTACGCGACGAGCTGCTGGGCCGGCGCGGCCCTCAGGCGATGAGATCGAGCGGGCGCGCCTGACGCTGGCCGAAATCGCGCCGCAGCCCCCAACAGCCCTGGGCCAGCGTCGAATAGAGGTTGCGGAAGTCGACGGCATACTTGAGGTCGCCGTCCTGCAAGTCGGCCAGCGATGGGTAGGCGCCGTGGAGACCGCCCCTCACCTTGCCGCCCATGACGAAGTGCGCGGCTGCGGTGCCATGGTCGGTGCCGCCGCTGGCGTTCTGCCGGACCCGCCGCCCGAACTCCGAATAGGTCATCACGAGCACGTCGTTCCAGAGGCCGGCTGCAATCAGGTTCTCGCGGAGCGTAGCGAGACCGGACGCGAGAAAACCGAGCAACCGGTCCTGCGTCGGCACCTGGTTGGCATGCGTGTCGAAGCCGATCAACGCCACCTTGATCGCCACGACCGGCACATGCGCCATCACGATGCGCGTCGCGAGATCGAGCTGGTGGCCGAAGCCGTTGTCCGCCGCGAAAGCGTAAGCCGGCACCGGCCCGTCGTGAAGCTTGTCGTGCAGCCCTGCCGCCGCGGCGTTCACCTCGTGCCGCACCTCGAGCAGATGACGCAGGGCGGGATTGGTATCGTCACGGGGATCTTTCTCCGCCTTCATCGCCGCGGCCTGCCGCAGGAAATTCGCGGCATCCTGCATGACGATCGTGCGCAGTCCCGGCCCCGTCATCGGCAGCGCGTTGGTATCGGCCACGATCCCGTCGACGCCGGCGCCGCGAGGAAGCTGGACGCCCTCGAAGGCACGCGACACCCATCCTTCACTCAGGACCTGGTCCGATGCCGACGCGGTGTCCCAGATCTCGATCGAGCGAAAGTGCGAGCGGTTGGGCGAGGGATAGCCCACTCCCTGGACGATTGCGAAGTCGCCCGCCTTCCAGGCTTTCATCAGCGGCTCGAGATTCCGGTTCAGGCCGACACGCTCGTCGAGCTGCATTGTCGCGTCACGCGGCACGCCGATGCCGGGGCGGAAGCGATGGTAGAGAGGGTCGGCATACGGGATGACGGTGTTCAGCCCGTCATTGCCGCCTTTCAGCTCGACCAGGATCAGCACGCGGCGGCGCTGCTCGGCCAAGGCCGACCGGCTCGCGAGGACGACCGAAAGAGCGGAAGAACCGAGAAGGAAATGGCGTCGATCCATCATGATCCTCCTCATTTCAACTGATAGGCCGGATCGAGCAGCGCCGCCGCAACGACAGCGCCCGGCGATCCGGCCTCGACCGCCGCGGCATCGATGGGCTTGCGCGGGAGAAGCGCACGCAGGAGCGTGCCCTTGTCGACGCCGGTCAAGGTCGGCCCCAGCTGCGCTTCGCCGGAAGCGCCGCGCAAGGAGCGACCCTCGACCGGATAGGACTCCATCGTCGCCTCCGGCATTTGTTGAATCCGATCCGCGCGACGGCCGCGCCGGGCCATCGCCATGTTGCCATCGAGGGACGACACTGTCGTGGCCTCGATCAGCCGGCGCAGGAATTGCTGGCGCAGAAGCAGCGTGCTCGTCGTGATCCAGCTCTCGCCGCCCGGCCATCCCTTGACGTTGGGAGGTGCGAACAAGGCCTGGCCCAGTCCCGCGGTCATCCGAACCAGCGGCGTCGGATCCGGCACCGGCAGGCCGAACACATGCACCGTTCCCACGATCAGCTCGACCGGAGACTTGATGAGGGCGCCACGATTGGCCGGATCACGAAAAGCCGGCGACAGGAAGAGCGCCCGCAGAAGCGGCTTCATCTCGTAATTGTTGCCGCGGAAGACGGCCGCCAGGTGCTTGACCTCCGCAGGGCCGGGCGTGAACGACACGAACTCGCGCCAAAGCTTCTCGACGATCGTCTCCGCCGTCCGCGGATGACGCAGCAGGATCGCGAGAATGTCGTCGCCGGTGAAATGCCCCGATTGGCCCAGAAAGGTCTTCTCTCCGTCGTCGTGGAGCTGCATGCGGTCCACGAACTGGCCGCTATCGCGGTCGATCGACCAGCCGGTGAAAGCGCGGGCGGCGCTCTTGATGTCGGCCTCGCTGTAGTGGCCCTCCCCCAGCGTGAACAGCTCGAGCAGTTCACGCGCGAAATTCTCGTTCGGCTGGCGCGCCATGTTGCGCACGCCATCGAGGTAAATCAGCATCGCGGGATCACGCGCCACCGCCTTCAGAAGCGTGGCGAAATTGCCCAGCGCCTCGCGTCGGAACAGCACGTTCTGGCGATACAGGGCGGGCACGTAGCGCACCTTCTGGATCGAGGAGGTGAAATGGTTGTGCCAGAAGAGGGTCATCTTCTCGACCAGAGGCTGGTTGGTCGCCAGCATCTCGCCGATCCACCAGCTTCTGAGCTCCTGCCCGTGCGCCCGAACCAGCCGGGCCGCCTCGTTCACCGGCTTCCCGTCCTGGGTCTTGCCGGCCGCCGCCCGTGCTTTCCGCCGCAGCTCGCGAAGAGCGGACAGGGTCTCATCCACCCAGCCCGGCGCAGGCGTCGCCGTCTTCGGATGGCCGGTCGCCAACAGCCGCTCGATTGCGGCGGGGAAGTCCATGGAAGCCAGCGCTTCGACCTCGGCCGGTGTCGCTCCGAAGGCTGTCCGCGACAGCAAGTGGCGGGCAACGTCGAAGCCCATCGCCGATGCAGCCCGACCCGGCCGCGGCATCCACAGTGCGGCGGAAAGGGCAACCGCCCCGCCCACGAAACCACGTCGACCGAGACGCACCATCATATGGGCCTCCTATTGCGGAGGATGGGCCGGCGCCGGACCGGGCTTCGGACGAGCCTCGTCCGGTGGCGGTGGACGCCAGCGCGGCGAGCTTCCGAACCGTTCGGCAAGGATCGCATGCAGTTGCTGGCGCTGATCGGGGCGAAGTTGGTCGGCGAGCTGGGCCAGCGCAGCGAAGTTCTGCTTCTGAGACTCCGTTCGCAGCGCCGCCATGCGATCCACGAGGGCGTCGATCCGGGCCATGTCGAACTCGGGCTTCTTGAGTTCGCCGGCCATTTCCTGCCGGATCGCCTGGAACTTGCGAAACCGGTCGTGGCGTTCGCCGGCGTAGCGATCGAACAAATCGTTCAGGGCCCGACGCTGCGAGTCGTCGAGCTTCACGTCGCGCGCCAGCATCTCCAGCGGACCGCCGCGCGGCGGTGGGCGCCGCCCTGCCTCGGCAAACGGCGGTGGTGCGATCCAGGTCCTGTAGACGAAGCCCGCCAGGACGAAGCAGTTCAGCAGCAGCGACAGGCCGAGCAGGATCTGGGTGAACCGCGACGACATCTCAGATGCTGTCCGTGAACAGATCGTTCAACTGATGCGACGCATCGGCGCCGAGGGGACCGAGGAAGGCAGACGAATCCTCTACCGAGGCATACTTCTGCGCGGCGAAGGATTCACCGAGGCCACCACCCATCACGAAGCCGACGGCGGCCACGGCGATGGCGAGGCCAGCCATGAGGCCGCGTTGCAACGAGCCGAACGGAGAAAGGAACGCCGCCAGAGGCGCCAGAACCCCCGTGTGCACATGGCGCCCAGCGGAACGTTCTGCAGCGAAGCCCACCAACGCCTGCGCGCGAACGACCAGGCGCGACGGCGGGGCCGGCAAAGGCTTGCCCAGAATTTCTGCCAACTCGACCGCAGCGACGCGCAATTCAGGGTCGCGCGCGACAGCCGCATCGATACGCGCCGCCTCTGCCTCGGGCAGACGACCATCCAGCCAAGCCGCGAAATCCAGATCGGAGACGGCCGCCGAAGACGACGGGCCGTGGTCCAGCGCGAGGCTGCGCCACAGCTCCCGGTCACTTTTCGAGCTACGTTCCGTAGTCATGGAAATCTCCTGCACTACCTTACGCCATACTGACCGCCATCATCCCCGACCTATGGCGCGTCCTCGCGGAAATGTTCACGCAAACGCAGAAGCGCCTTGTGATGGGTGCTCCGGACGGTCTGCGCATCGATCTTCAGAAGCTGTGCAACTTCGGCCACATCCCGCTCCTCGTCGTACAAGAATTTCAGGATCAGGGTCTGCCGCTCGGTGAGCAGGCCATCCGGAATCCTGAGCTTCTCGACATGGCGATCCTCGACCGCCAGAGCCGCTTCGGGAATGTCGTCGATTGCGGTGGTGGCCTGTCGTCGCCGCCGCAGGAAGTCGACCGCTGCCGAGCGGGCCACCACGGCGAGCCAGGTGGAAAGCCCGGCACGCGCCGGGTCATACGTCTTCAAGAGCCGAAAGTCGTTGGCACAAAGGCGCACAAATACGTTCTGGGCAGTATCCAGCACATCGTCCTCGCCCAGCCGGTGCGAGTTGAGAGACCGGCGCACCACGGCATGGATCAATGGAGCGGCGGCTTGGACGAATGCATCCCACGTGCGTTTGTGGCCCGCCGTCAGCGAGCGCAGGTCGATCTGGCCGAGTTCCGTCACACCCGCGTTCCGTCCATGGCCTGTCCGCAGAGCAGTCTATCGGGGTTTGTGGCCAAATGAGGCCCCGCTACAGTCAGCAGGCAACAACGCAGAGGGATCGATGAGCGAATCGCTGACACGGCAAGTGAAGATCACCAAGCGGGCGGTGCGTGGCAAGGGGGTCGTCGTTGCCCAGAACTGCCGGGCGGCCGAGGTCGGCGTGGATATTCTGCGCAAGGGCGGCAACGCGATCGATGCAGCGGTCGCCACCGGCATGGCGATCGGCGCCATCGAGCCGTGGATGAGCGGCATCGGCGGCGTCGGCTTCATGACCATCTGGAGCGCAAAGGAGAAGCGCGCCTGGACGATCGACTACGGTCCGATCTCGGCCGGCAAGCTCGATCCCGCGGCCTACCGGATCGTGGGCCCAGGTCCGGCCAACCCCTTCGCCTGGCCCGACATCCTCGAGCAGCGCAACGAGGTCGGCTACCACGCGATCGCCGTTCCGGGCATGGTCGCCGGCCTCGGCAAGGCCCTCGAGCGTTTCGGCACCATCGAGTGGAAGGACGCACTGGCGCCTGGCATCACGCTTGCCGAACGCGGCATGGAACTCGACTGGTATATGCAGGTGATGATCGCGAACGGGGCGGAGCATCTTTCGAGGTTTCCCGCATCGCGCGCGAGCTACCTGTGCGACGATGGCCGCGTGCCGACCAACGATTGGCAAGGCACCAAGCGTTACCTGAAGCTCGGCAATCTCGGCCAGACGATGCGACGGCTGGCGGACGGAGGACCGCGCGAATTCTACGAAGGCGGCCTCGCCCGGGATATCGTCGCCGATCTGCAGGCAGGCGGATCCGCCATTTCCTACGACGATCTCAAGAGCTACGACGCAAGGATCGTCGAGCCGCTCTCCTTCGAACATCACGGCATCACGGTCAACGTCGCAGGCGGGCTGACGGCGGGCCCGACCTTGCGCCGCACGCTCGAGCTGCTGGGCGATCGGACCAAGGGCAAGGGCGCGCCCGATGCCGCATTCTTCACGGGCGTCGCCGAGGCGATGCATCACGCCTACGAGGAACGGCTCAAGACGCTGGGCGAGAAGCCGACCAACACCTGCACCACCCATCTTTGCGCCGCCGACAGCGAAGGCAACATGGTGGCGCTCACGCAGACGCTGATGTCGCTGTTCGGCTCCGGCGTGATGCTGCCCAGGACCGGCATCACCATGAACAACGGCATGCTGTGGTTCGATCCCGAACCCAACCGGCCGAACTCGATCGCGCCCGGCAAGCGGCCCCTCTGCAACATCTGCCCGGTAGTCGTCGTCAAGGATGGACAGCCCTGGTTCTGCATCGGCGCCTCGGGCGGACGGCGCATCGTGCCAGCCGTCACGCAGCTTTCGATGATGCTGGTCGATCGTGGACTGGACGTCGAAACGGCCTTCCATCAGCCGCGCATCGACGTGTCGGGCGTGGGGCCGATCCGGGTCAATCGCGATCTGCCCGATGACGTGAAGAAGGCGATCGCGGCCAAGCTTCCGATCGTCGAGGTGACCAACCAGATCTCGCCTCTCGGCTTCGCCAATCCCTGCTGCATCGTGCGCGACCCGACGACCCGCGAGCTGACGGGCATGAACGAGGTCATGTCGCCGTGGGCGGGCGGCGCAGCCCTTTAGCCTCATGACGTCGCGCCGCCTCGTCCTCCTCGGCGGCGCGACGTCGCTCCTGCCCTCGCGGGCTTCGGCCCAGGCGGAGGCGAAGCTGGCCGACGACCTGCGCCTGCTCATGGCACGCCATCACGTGCCAGCAGCGAGCGTCGCTCTCGTCCGCAACGGCAAGGTCGCCGAGCGCGTGACACTGGGCGCCGACGCTCGGACCCTGTTCCAGGCCGCTTCCATCAGCAAGGTCGTCGCTGGCCAGGTGATCCTGCATCTGGCAGACCATCGTACGGTCGACCTCGACCAGCCGGTGAACGAGGCATTGCATTCATGGAAGCTGCCGGGCCGTCGTGCGCAGGCGGTCACGCCGCGGTTGCTCCTGAGCCATAGGGCCGGAACCAATGTGCCGGGCTTTCCCGGTTACGCGGTCGGCGCGACCTTGCCGAGCTTGCCGCAGATCCTGGAGGGAGCGCCGCCGGCCAACACGCCGCCCGTACGAGTCGAATGGGAGCCAGGCCAGGCCTTCCGCTATTCGGGCGGTGGCACCATGGTTTTGCAGCAACTCGCCATGGATACGGCCGGTCGGCCATTCCAGCATCTCGCCTCCGATCTCGTCCTGGGGCCTGCCGGCATGGCCCGCAGCTCCTTCGCCCAGCCGTTGCCGCAATCCGAATCCGATGCCGCGACGGCACATGATCTCGAAGGCCGGCCGCTACCAGGACGCTGTCATGTCTATCCGGAGCTCGCCGCGGCGGGGCTCTGGTCGACCGCGGCCGACCTCGCCCGCCTCGCCCTCGTCATTTCGGCAAGCTGGCGTGGAGGCGGTCTGATCAGCCGGAATCTTGCCCGATCAATGGCGCGCCCCGTCGGGGACGGTCCAACCGGCCTCGGCATTTTCGTGCATCCGCAGAGCGGCCGGCCGCCGTTGCTGTATCACTATGGTGTGAATGCCGGCTTTCGTTCGGTGCTTACTTTTGTCGCCGACGGCAGCTTCGGTCTGGCATTGATGACCAACGGCGAAGGCGGGCGCCCTCTCATTCCGGCCTTCGGCGAAAGAGTATTCGCTGCCAACGGACAAGGATCGTTCCCCTCCATCGACTGACATGACGACCACGACCGCTCCCGCTCCTCCAACCGACACCATAAAGCGCCTGCTGCCGTGGTTGGTCGCCGTGGCCTTCTTCATGCAGTCGCTGGACACGACGATCCTGAACACCGCGGTGCCGGCGATCGCCGAGGCGATGCACGTGACACCGCTGGACATGAAGTCCGTGCTCGCCAGCTACACACTCAGCCTCGCGGTGTTCATTCCGATCAGCGGCTGGATGGCCGATCGATTCGGCACGCGGCGGGTCTTCGCCTGCGCCATCGGGCTCTTCACGCTGGGGTCGCTGCTGTGCGGCCTCTCGGTGAACATCGCCATGCTCGTGGCCTGCCGCGTGGTGCAGGGCATGGGCGGCGCCATGATGGTGCCGGTGGGCCGCATGACCATGGTGCGGACCTTTCCCAAGTCAGAGCTGATTCGGGCGATGAGCTTCGTCTCGATCCCGAGTCTCATCGGCCCGATGCTGGGACCGATCTCGGGCGGCCTGATCGTGCACTATCTCGATTGGAGCGTGGTGTTCTTCGTGAACATTCCGGTCGGCCTCGCCGGCCTCCTCCTTGTCTATCGATTCCTGCCCGATTATCGCGAATCCAGCACCCACCCGATCGACATCGTCGGCCTGATCCTGTTCGGATCGGGCATCTCGCTCCTCTCCTACGTGCTCGAGGTGTTCGGCGAGAACAGCCTCGGCGATATCGAGATGGCGGGTCTGCTGCTCCTCTCCGGCACATTGCTGGCCGGTTACGGCATCAAGGCGACGCACACGCCGTTTCCCTTGCTGCAGCTCAGCCTGTTCCGCCTGCGCACTTTCCGCGCCGCCGTGTCCGGCAGCTTCTTCAGCCGGCTGGGGCTCGGCGGCCTGCCGTTCCTCTTCCCCCTGCTCTACCAGGTCGGCCTCGGCTATTCGCCGGTCCAGTCGGGCCTGCTGGTGATGCCGCAAGCCTTGGCTGCCATGGGTCTCAAGGTGATCGTGCCGAGAATCCTCGCACGGCTGGGCTACCGCAATGTGCTCGTGGTGAACACGCTCACGCTCGGCGTGCTGATCATGCTTTTTGCGACCATCGATGTCGGCACGCCGGCCTGGCGCATCGCCCTGCAGGCCTTCATCCTGGGCTTCTTCACCTCGACCCAGTACACGAGCATGAACACGCTGGTCTATGCCGATGTCGGCGCCCGGCAGACCAGCGCGGCCAGCACCATCGCCAGCACCGGGCAGCAGATGTCGATCAGCTTCGGCATCGCCTCGGCATCGCTGATCGCCGCGATGTTCGTGCCGGCCTCGCTCCGGTCCGATCCGACCGCCCTGATCCACGGCGTCCACCAGGCCTTCATCGTGCTCGGGATCATGACCATGGCCTCGTCCGTCATCTTCATGGGTCTCAAGAAGAATGACGGTGGCGCCATCAGCGGCCGGAAACTCGTCTAGCAGGCTGTTGAAGAAGTCTGTAGCGAGACGGGATCAGGCATGATTCACTCGACACGGTGAGTATCGAGGATCGGCATGCGGGGTTCGGACGTCAGGTCAGGGTCACTGTTTTCATATGTGAATCTCGAAGTGCGGGTTCGTCGAGACCATCCGCTGCGGGTGATTCGGGAGATTGCGAACGCGGCCCTGGTGTCGCTGAACGAGGACCTCGAGGCACTTTACCCGCGTCGGCTGGGGCGACCGTCGATCCCGCCGGAGCGGCTGCTGCGAGCGATGCTGCTGCAGGCATTTTACGGCATCCGCTCGGAGCGTCAGCTGATGGAGCGGGTGGAGTTCGATCTTCTGTTTCGCTGGTTCGTCGGCCTGGGGGTGGACGATCCGGCGTGGGATCACTCGAGCTTCACGACGAACCGCGACCGGCTGCTGGGCGGAGAGATCGCGGCCAAGTTCCTGCAGGCGGTGTTGGCCCAGCCGAAGGTGAAGCGGTTGTTGTCGAGCGACCACTTCTCGGTCGACGGGACGCTGATTGAGGCGTGGGCCTCGATCAAGAGCTTCCGCCGCAAGGACGGCCGGGATAACGACAGCTCAGGCCCGGGCCGCAATGCCGAGCGCGACTTCCACAAGGAGAAGCGCTCCAACGGGACGCACCGGAGCACCACTGACCCCGAGGCCCGGCTCTACAGGAAGGGCGACGGTCAGGCGGCCAAGCTCTGCTACATGGGGCACGTCCTGATGGAGAACCGCCACGGTCTGGCGGTGGACGGCGGCATAAGCTTGGCGACGGGAACGGCCGAGCGGGAAACAGCGCTTCAGCTGGTGGCCAGCAGGCCTGGTCGAAGGCGGATCACGCTTGGAGCCGACAAGGCTTACGACGTTCGACAGTTCATCGGCGATCTGCGCCGCCACAACGTGACGCCGCACATCGCCATCGATGGCCACGTGCGCATCACGGGCAAGCCGCGCGTCACCGCGATCGACCGGCGCACGACCCGTCATCCCGGCTATGGCGTCAGCCAGCGCTGTCATAAGCGGATCGAAGAGGTGTTCGGCTGGATCAAAGGCTCGGCAGGCTTGGCCAGGATCAAGCTCCGAGGGCGCGCCCGAGTGGACGCCGCGTTCACTCTGGGCCTGGCCGCCTACAACCTGATCCGGCTGCCCAAGCTCCTGGCGCCCCCGGCATGAGCGTCTTGGGCAAGTGGCGCATCGTGGAGATGCCGGACTACACGGATGATTCCCGACATGATGGGGCCGGCCTACATCCTGTTCGAGCCCACTCGCGGCGAGTTCGCCTTCGGCTGCGTGACCGGCACCTTTGCCGGCGGCGGTGACCACGATGCCGTCGAGTTCAACTGGGATGGCAACGACGAAATGGATGAGGCCTGCGGCGACGGATGG
The DNA here is from genome assembly GCF_030246845.1 of Enhydrobacter sp. Classification (NCBI taxonomy): domain Bacteria; kingdom Pseudomonadati; phylum Pseudomonadota; class Alphaproteobacteria; order Hyphomicrobiales; genus Enhydrobacter; species Enhydrobacter sp. The sequence continues at coordinate 4,062,222 of NZ_CP126889.1, read as the reverse complement.
GCCGAGTTGCAGTCCGACGGCACCCTCATCGGCCAAATCTGCTTCCACGGCGGCGATGAAATCTCCTTCACCGCACGCCGATGGACCACTTCTTCAACAGCCTGCTAGAGACGGATGCGCGCGGGCTTCTTCGGCCTCACCGCGTCTGGCGATTGAGCCAGACGACCTTGTGCTCGGCAGACTTGAGCGCCACCACGTTGGACACGGCAAGGGGACGGCTGAGGCCTTTGATCTGGAGCATGCCGATGTCGGCCAGCTCGGCGAGATCGCCGACGGCGGTGGCGACTCGCGCCGTCACCAGGATCTGGCCGTCCGCCGCGGCATCGCAGAGACGCGCGGCCGTGTTCACCACCGTGCCGATCGCGCTGTAGTCGAAGCGGCCCTCGAAGCCGATCTGGCCGAGCGTCGCGAAACCCTGCGCGATGCCGACCCCGAAGCCGATCTGGTAGCCGCGCTTGCGCAACGCCGCCGCGAGCGCCGCCACCGCCTCCCGCATCGCCACCGCGAGACCGACGGCGCGCTCGGCCGGGTCGGGACAAGGCAGCGGATCGTTGAAGAACACCATCAGCCCGTCGCCGACGAAACGGTCGAGCGTGCCCTCATACGACTGGATCAGCGGCACCAGCGTGGCGTGATAGTCGTGCAGCAGGTCGCTGACCTCCTCCGGCTCGGCGCTCTCGGAGAAGGCGGTGAAGCCGCGCAGGTCGCAGAACAGCGTGGCGATGTCGCGGCGATGGCGCTTCAGGATGTTCTCGTCGCCCGACGACACGATCAGCTCGGCGATCGAGGGTGCGAGGAAGCGCTTCAGGCGGTTTGTCCGCTCGAGTTCGCTTACCTGCGCCGCCACCCGCTCCTCAAGCGTCTTGTTCCAGCGTGCGAGCTCGTCGCGTGACGCTTCGAGCTCGCGCTGGGTCGCGAGCAGCGCCGCATTGGCCGCTTCCAGACGCCGGTTGAGGGATGCCTCCCGTTCCTGCAGCAGCGTCATGTCATAGGCCTTCTGCTGCAGGCGCCGCGCCATGTCGCGCTCGGACGTGACTTCCAGCAGCACCAGCCAGGTCCCGCTCTGCTCGCTCCAGAAATGGAGATCGGCGACGCGGCCTTGGGTGATCTCGACCGATGGCACCAGATAGGGCGTCTCGACGAGCGGCAGCAGGCCCTCGAGAAACACCGCCTGCTCGGGAGCCGGCGCCCCGAGGCGCACTTCCCCCAGCCCGTAGGCCTCGAGGTCCCCGCCGGCGCCCACGAGCACGAGCGTATCGTCCATGTGGAACCAGGCGATCGCCCGGTCGGCCAATGTCAATGTCTGCAGCCGCTCGGCCACTTGCGCGGGCAGGGTCTCCATGGATCAGGCCGCGACGCGGCTGGCGAGATCCGTGAACGCGTCGTCGACGCCCTCGCCCGTTCTGGCGCTGCTCGACCGCACCCACCAGCCGCCGCGGCGAAGCTCCTCCAGATCGGCGTCCGAGACCGCCCACTGCTCACGGAGATCGTTCTTGTTGATCAGCAACGCAAAGGGCAGCGGGCCATATTCCGCCTCGACGCGCCTGCGCAGCGACAGCGCCGTTTCGAGCGTCGCCGGCCGCGTACCGTCGGCGACCAGGACATAACCGGCCGAGCCGCGCATATAGCTCATCCGGAGCGACGCCATGTCGTCCTCGCCCGCGAGATCCCACAGGATCAGATGCACGGTCCGATCACCCAGCGTCACCGTCTTCTTGTCGATCTTCACCCCCACCGTGGTCAGATAGGCCTCGGAGAAGATGCTTTGGACGTAACGCTTGACGAGGCTCGTCTTGCCGACCGAGAAGCCACCCAGCATGCAGATCTTCCTCTGGACGGTCGCCGTCATGGCTCGTCCTCGAGCCGGACCGCCACCGAGACGCGGCGGTTCATCGACCGGGCTTTGTCGGAATCACCGGCGTTGAGCGGATCGAGCTGACCGGCGCCGCCGATCGTGATCAGGTCGGCCGCGACGCCGCGCTTTTTCAGCAATGCCAGAACGGCGCCCGCCCGGGCAATGCTGAGCGACAGATTGTAGGTTCCGGGACCGGTGTCATCGGAATGGCCGGTGAGCCTGATGCGCGCCATCATATGCAGGCTCGCCGCAAGCCCCGTCAGCTCGTTGATCCCGGCGGCAAGCCGGTCAAGCTCGGCGTCCTGTCCGGGTGCCGGCAGCGACTCGTTGGTGTTGAAGCGGATCTCGTGCGCCTGGATCGAGTCGCGCAGCTTGCCCAAGAGGCCCTCGGCGATGTCCTGCACCCCTGAAATGTCGAGCTGCGGGCCGCCGGCCGGCATCATGCGCGCCGCCATCCGCGCGCGCGCGAGCCAGACCGGTGTCGCCGATCCCTTCGCGACAATGCGGTCGCCGGCGATCGAGAGCGTGACGCTGGGTGGCGGCGCAAGCGACGCCTCCAGCCGCTGCAGCACGAAGACAGGCTCGAGCGCCTGATAAGGCTGCCAGTGGCTGACGACTTTGACCGGATCGATCCCCGACTGGTGTAAGATCGCCGTCGGATCGGCAGCGAGCGGATCACGCAAGCCGGCGACCACGAACTTGCCGTCGCGCTCGGCCGCCTCGGTGACGACGATGCCCGGCTGGGCCCGCAGCCGGTCGACATAGTCCGACCAGCGCCGCAGCTCGGCCGCGCGGCGTTCCGCTTCGGCAGCGCGGATGCGCGCCTGCTCCTCGGCTACCCGAGCCTGCTCCTGCGCGATCTTCTGCGCGACATCCCATCGCCAGATCCCGACGCCCCCGGCAATTCCCACGAGCAGCGCCGCAAGCAGAAAGACGTACCACGGGAAACCGGCCCTGGACGCGGGCGCGCCCTCCTGGCGCAGCGCCGCGCATTCGCCCAGGCGCGCCTCGATATCGCCAAGGCCGGAGCTGTCGCCGTCGAAGGTTTCGAGCGTGTGGCGGCGCTCCTCATGGATACGCCCAAGAACATCGCGCAGCTTGCCTCGCAGCTCCTCCGGCGGGTTGCCCCGGATCACCGCGACGAGCATCGCGAACGTTCCAGCCTCGCACCACAAGCGGAGGTCGCCGAGCCGCAGCGTGTCGACCCCTTGCTGGCCGGCCCCCTGGAACGAATCCCGGACGAAATCCTGGATCGCCGTCAGCATCGAGGAAACGAGCTGCGGATCCTGGCTCGCCGCGTCCTCCGCTGCGACATGCGAGATCAGCAGGCCGGTGTGACTATGAATGAGGAAGACATGCTCGACCTGGTAGACGAGCGTGTGGTTGAGCACCACCTCGGCAAAAGTCTTGCCGGTCCGCCAGGCTTCCAGGCGCCAGCGCAGCCCGCGCCAGGTAAGGCTTTGCCGCAGCGATTCGTTCAGCGACTGGAAGGTGTTGTCGATCGTTTCCCCGACGGACTTCCGGATCGCGGGAACGATCACCGGCTGGAGAATGTCGATCAGGGTGCGGGGATCGTTGCGAATCGAGCTCGCTGTCGCCTTCTCCAGTGCCGGCGCCAGCACCTCGCCCAGCCGTGCGTCGCTCGAGGCCACCGCCGTCGGCAGGACACGGCCCACTGCCGCGCCGAGCTGCTCGGGATCCTCGACCACCTCGCGCAGCCGGCCGAGCACCTCGATCTCGTGCCCGACCAGCAGACGGCGCAGTTCCTGGAGCCGCGGATCGAGCGGCACCGACACGTCGGCCGGCGGCGCACTCCGCGGCTCGACGGTGCGCGCCAGCTCGACCAGCAGGCCGGCCAGAGCCTTCCGGTCGATCCCGCTATCGGACGGGGGCGGACGGAACAGCCACTCGAGCTTGTCGGCGGCAGAGGGGTTCATCTCGCAAAGCGGTCAGCCGGCCGGCCAGCCGCGCGACGCCTCGCCGGCGCCCTTGCCTGCGCTCTTCGTACCATTGTCCAGATTCAGGCACTTGGCCACTTCCACGAAGAGTCCGGCCAGCAGGTTCCGATCTGTTTTTACGTTCGAGAGCTCTGCGAACATCTTCTCTATCGTGCGATGGACGTCCTCGTTGCGCTGCTTGATCTCGTCACGCAGCGTCTGCACCTCCCGTGTCAGGCGGTCGGCGAAGTCGCGCTCGAGCTGGCTCAACTGGTCCGACATCGTGCGCAGCCGCTTCTCCAGCGCCTGGTTCTGCTCGCGCAACGATCGCTCGATCTCCTTGTCGGCATCGGCGCGCAGGTCTTTTTCTTCCCGAAGCTGGCTTGCCAAAGAATCGACCTGCTTTTTCGCGTTCGTATCATGAGCGCTCAGATTGCGCGCCGTCTCCGACTCGATTTCCTTGAACCGCTGCTGGAACCGTTCCTCGAGCTTGGAGAAGCGGCGGTCGTAGTCCTGCATCTGATTGCCAAACAGCAGGTCGCGGATCTTGTCCACGCCCACGACATCGGGCCCCGCGGTGAGACCATTGCCGGCCGGCGCGACGGCGATGGTGGCGCCCGGCGACCCAGCATCGGATTTCTGCTTTTCTGCCATGTCCCCCTCCCATATCTCTGTCGTCATTGTAGGCCCCCGAACGACCGGTTGGCCAGTCGCTTGCTCGATGAACTGGGCGTGAGCGATCACGCCGGCGGCAGGTCGAGGTGCAACGGACACGTCACGAGAGCAGGCTCGCTCCGACGTTGATCGAGAGCGCCAGGATGGCGGTGTTGAAGACGAAAGCCACGATGCCATGACAAAGGCTTACCCGCCGCATGGCATGTGAGATCGTGTCGACGTCGCCTGTCTGGGCCGCGCAGCCAATGACGAAGGCATAGTAGAGGAAGTCGCGGTAGTCCGGCGGCCGATCGCCGGGAAATCTCAGCCCGCCCGACGAGCCGGTCTCGCCGGGACGGTAGTAGAGGTTCGCATAGTGCAAGGCGAAGACCACGTGGGTGAAGGTCCAGGAGAGGATGACGGTTGCTGCTGTGACGAACAGGCTGGCCCACGGCGTGGCGTGGGCAGACCTGAGGACGGCAAGCTCGGCAAAGATCGCGGCAAAGCTCGCTGCCGCGCTCCCGACCACGATCATGACGATCGCCCAGTCGCTCTCGTCGTAGAGGGCTGCGTGGCGATGGCAGGTCTCGACATTCGATCGGGCGACCATCACGAAAGCGACGCCGAGATAGATGGCCGCCGTCAGGTCCCAGGCCATCAGGAGCCGGGTAATCAGCCTCAGGGATTCGGGCAGCAGCGCGAACAGCAGGAGGCCCGCCCCCACCGACGCCAGCAGCCGACGCCGGGCCATGAGCACTCGGCCAAGGCGCGACCCGGGAACGGGATGCCTCATCATCGGAATCCTCGACGATAGAGATAAGTCCTTATCAGAAACCAACCAATGCCCACTGCCACGAACGCGCGTCCGACCGTCGCTGCCCTTGCCGGTCCTGTGGATGAACGCTAAACACACGGCCGTCATTTTGTCGCAAGCGGCGGGGGGAGCAAGCAGCATGGCGACGAAGAGGAAGACCATCTCGGCGCCCGCTCCATCGGCCGCCAAATCGAGTGCTAGAGCCTTGAACGGGAAAGCAAATTCGGCACGTTCCACAGGCACTGCGGAGGCCCGGGAGACCGCCCGGCTGCTGCTGGACATCGAAGCGATCCACTGCCGGCCGGACAACCCCTACATCTTCACGTCGGGCCGCGCGAGCCCGGTCTATATCGATTGCCGCAAGCTGATTTCCTATCCCGAGGCGCGAGCCAAGATCATGGGCTATGCGCTGAAGGCCATCGCCAAGGCGATCGGCTGGAACAAGATCGACGTCGTGGCAGGCGGTGAGACCGCGGGCATCCCCTTTGCCGCCTTCCTGGCAGCATTGGCCAAGAAGCCCATGATCTATGTCCGCAAGCAGCCCAAGGGCTTCGGCCGCATGGCGCAGATCGAGGGCGACCTGAAGCCTGGCAAGCGTGTGCTTCTGGTCGAGGATCTGGCGACCGATGGCGGCAGCAAGCTCGTCTTCATCGACGCGCTCAAGAAGGCCGAGGCCAAGGTCACGGACTGCTTCGTGATCTTCCACTACGGCATCTTCCCGCAGAGCATCGAGACGCTGGCCGTGGCCGGCGTCAAGCTGCATGCACTGGCCACCTGGTGGGATGCGCTGGAAGCGGCGCAGAAGCACAAGTACTTCGATGAGAAGGGGCTCGCGGAGACCAGGGCCTTCCTCGAAGCACCGGAGCAATGGTCGGCGAGCCACGGCGGCCGTCCGCCGACATCGCGGCCGAGTGGCCTCGGCCGCTAGCATCCCGCCAACGCGCAGGACGCCTGATCGTCCGGCACCAGGCGAAAGCGCGCGCCCCGCTTGAGGTCCGCCGCCGCCAATGCGAGCTTGGCGCGGATGTTCGGTCGTCGCGCCCTCGTTGGACTTGCGCTTTCCTCTTCCATGGCTGCCGTTGCGGCCCGCGCCGCAAGCAAGGAGGATCTGGTCCTCGGGACCACCCAGGCGCCGGGCACGATGAACCCGCTCATCAGCTCGATGTTGGCCAGGACCCTGATCCAGGGCATGACCTTGCGGCCGTTCACGGCCTACGACGCCGACTGGAAGCTCGTGTGCCTCGCCTGCACGCGGCTGCCCAGCCTCAAGGACGGGACGGCGCGGACGATCAAGCTGCCGGACGGCCGGCAGGGTATGGAGATCGATGTCGAGATCAGGCCGCTTGCCTGGGGCGACGGCGTTCCGGTCACGACCAGGGACGTCGCCTTCACCCTCGAGGTCGGCAAGCATCCTCTGTCAGGGGTAGCTTCGGCCGAGGGCTACAAACGGATCCTGAAGCTCGATATCAAGGACGACCGCCGTTTCACCGCAACGGTCGATCGGGTCACTTTCGACTACAACGATATCGGTCTCGTCGTCGTGCCGACGCATATCGAAAAGCCGATCTTCGACGCCAGCCCGGCCGAGTATCGCAAGCGCACCGCCTACGACACCGATCCCACCAATCCGGGCCTCGCTTTCGGTCCCTATCGCGTCAGCGAGCTGGTGCCGGGCAGCCGCATCGCGCTCGAGCGGAACGCGCACTGGACGGGAAAGACGCCCTATTTCAAGAGGATTGTCTTCAAGTTCATCGAGAACAGCTCGGCGCTCGAGGCCAACCTCCTGTCCGGCAACGTGGACTATGTGCCGGGAGAGCTTGGCCTCTCGCTCGAGCAGGCATTGGCGATCGAGAAACGATACAAGACCAGATACGAAGTCATCTACAAGCCCAGCCTGTTCTACGAGCACATCGACGTCAATCTCGACAATCCGCTCCTGGCGGATCGGCGCGTGCGCCGCGCGATCCTGATGGCGATCGACCGCCAGGCCATTTCCGACAAGCTGTTCGAGGGCAAGCAACCGGTCGCCGACAGCGACGTCAGCCCCCTCGATCCCATGTACAGCCCCGCCGCCCGGCACTACGGCTACGATCCGGCCGCCGCGCGCCGCCTCCTCGACGAAGCGGGCTTCGCCATCATGGCGAACGGTGTGCGTGTCGACCGCGGTGGTCGGCCGTTCTCGATCGAGCTCATCACCACCGCGGGCAGCCGCGTGCGCGAGCAGATCGCCCAGGTGATCCAGAGCGAGCTCCGCCGAGTCGGCATCGAGCTTCGTATCAAGGCGCTCCCGCCGCGTATCTTTTCCGATACGCTGAACCATCGCAGGTTCACGGGTCTTGCCATGTATGCCTGGGTGCAACAGCCCGAAGGGGTGCCGCGCTCGACCCTGCATTCCGACGAGATCCCGACCGAAAAGAACGGCTGGAGCGGGCAGAATTATCCCGGCTATGCCAATCCGGTCATGGACAAGGCCCTCGACGGTGCGGAGCGCGAGCTCGACCCGGACAAGCGACGCACGCTGTTCGCGCAGATCGAGCGCTTGTATGCCGACGACCTGCCCGTCCTGCCGCTCTACTTCCGCGTCGATCCTTTCGTGATCCCCAGGCAACTCAAGGGCGTCCGTCCGACCGGACAGCTCAACAGCTCGACCTTGTGGGTCGAGCAATGGCGCTGGGAGGGATAGCGGCGTGGGCCGTTACCTTGCCTTCCGCGCCGTCGAGATCGTGGTGACACTCGCGATCATGAGCGTGGTCGTGTACCTGCTGATCGGGCTGATGCCGGGCGATCCGATCGATCTCATGATTTCCGGCGATCCCAGGATGACCAGCGCCGATGCGGCGCGACTGCGCGCCGTCTATGGCATCGACAAGCCCCTGACCGAACGCTACCTCGCCTGGGCACAGCAAGCGCTGAGCGGAAACTTCGGCTATTCGCGCTCCTTCGGTCAGCCGGTGCTTGCCGTGCTGGGCCCCCGGCTGCTGAATACGGTCGAGCTGGCCGGCATCGCTTTCCTGCTCGCGGTCGCGATCGCCCTGCCACTAGGCATATGGGCCGCCAATCGACCACACAGCAGCGCCGACTACACGGTCAATCTCTTCTGTTTTGCCGGCATCTCCGTCCCGACCTTCTGGCTCGCCCTGCTGCTGATCACGCTGTTCGCGGTGACGCTGGGCTGGCTGCCGGCCGGGGGAATGGCCGAGTTGCGGGCGGGAACAGGCTGGCTGGCGGCTCTCGACCAGAAGGTGCGGTTCGCCATCCTCCCGGTCCTCACGCTGACTCTGGCCCAGGTCGGCACCTACACCCGCTTCATGCGCGGCGCCATGATCGAGGTCCTGCGCCAGGACTACGTCCGCACCGCGCGCGCCAAGGGCGCGTCCGAGCGGCGGGTGCTGCTGGGCCATGCCTTCGTCAACGCGCTTGCCCCGGTGCTCACCGTTCTGGCCCTTTCCTTCGGCGCGCTGTTCTCCGGCGCCCTGATCACCGAGACCATGTTCGCCTGGCCCGGCATGGGCAAGACGATCTACCAGGCGATCCTGGACAACGACTATAATCTCGCCCTCGTCGGACTGTTGATCGCAACGTTTGCCACCGTCGCCGGCAACCTGCTGGCCGACCTCCTGCTGGCCTGGATCGATCCACGCGTCTCGCTCTCGGGCCGCGCGCCGTGATCGCCGCCGGTCCCACGCTCCTCGTCTGGCGCCGGTTGCTGCGCCACCGCCTGGCCGAGCTTTCCATCGGCTTCCTTGTCGTCCTGCTCGTGCTGGCGCTGGCCGCACCCCTGATCGCACGGCTGCGTGGCGTCGATCCCGCCATGACCGATCTTTTCAGCCGGCTCCAGCCACCCTCCGCCCGTCACTGGCTCGGCACGGACGAGCTGGGTCGCGATCTCTTCCAGCGTCTGCTGGACGGCGGTCGCATCTCACTGCTGGTGGGCTTCGCCGGTGCCATCCTTTCGGCTGTCCTGGGGGCTGCGATCGGCGTCGTCGCGGGCTATCTCGGCGGACGCCTCGACGGCCTCCTGATGCGCCTCACCGACGGCGTGATCGCGCTTCCGCTGCTGCCACTCCTGATCGTCCTGGCGGCCATCGACCCGCGCAAGCTCGGCATTCCCCCGGAGATCGCGCAGTCGGAGACCTTCTCGCTCTATCGCCTGGTCGTCATCGTCGCGCTCACCGGCTGGACGACCGCGGCTCGGCTGGTCCGCGCCGAGACGCTCTCGCTCAAGACACGCGACTTCGCGCGGGCGGCGCGGGCGCTGGGCGCATCCCCCGTCCGCATCATGTTCCGCCACATCCTGCCCAATGCGGCCGGCTCGTTGGTGGTCGCGACCACCATGTCGATCGGCAGCCTGATCCTGCTCGAATCGACCCTGTCCTTTCTCGGCCTCGGCACGCAGCCGCCGGCGGCTAGCTGGGGCAACATGCTGACCGGCGCGCAGGACCTTTTGCGCCAGGCGCCGCTGCTGGCGCTTCTGCCGGGCGTCATGATCTTCCTGACGGTGATTGCCTTCAATTTCCTGGGCGACGGCCTGCAGGAAGCCCTCGACCCGCGCAGCGAGCGGCGTCTTTAGGCGGACGCCGCCTCCTGCGGAATCCAGCTCCGCCGCTCGCCGGCATAGAGCGCTCCGGGATTGCCGCGCACCGTCGTGCGCCACATCAGCCGCTGCTCCCTGTCGGCGTCGTACCAGGTGGCGGCATGGATCAGGCAGCGATTGTCCCAGACCAGGAGATCGCCCGCCGTCCATTCATGGACGTAGACGAATTCCGGTCTCGTGTAGTGGCTCATGAGCTCGTCCAGCAGCGCGGCACCGTCGCCATGCGGGCCGGCCTGCATGCCGACAAACGGTCCCTCGAACCAATCCATCTGGCCATATTCACAGAGATAGAGCGCCCGCTGGCCGGTGACCGGATGAACGCGGACAACCGGTTGCGGCTGGGAGCGCTCGTGTGGCGCGAACGGCCCGGGCAGCTTGCCGGCCAGCGCGTCCTTGCGGCCACGCCCGGTGCCCGGCCGCGCATGCAGCCCTTGCAGCGTCTCGACCCTCTCCTTGAGGCGGGCCGGCAAGGCCTCGTAGGCGAGGATGCCGCTGGCGAAGAGAGTCTGCCCGCGGCTCCTGTCCGCCGGCATCACGGCATAGAACAGCGAGATGTCCGGCGGCGGCCGACGATAGCTCTGATCTGTATGCCAGCCCTTGCGGTGCGGGTATTGCACCGGCAGCAATCCATCGGCCGTCAATGGCGGCTCGGGCCGAGCCGGTGGCGGTCGCGCGCCCGCCACGGTGTTCGTGACCAGGAAGATTTCCGGCTGCGTCTCGTGCACCATGGCGCGGCCGGTGGGCAGAAACCGGTAGTCCTCGACCTCCGGGCCGAACAGTCGGCTGAGCTGCACCAGCAGCTCCGGCGTGCGGCCGACTTCGCCCGCTCCGGGAATGAGCAGCAGGCCGCCGGCTTCGGCGAGAAGCTGAGGCAAGCCGTCGGGCATCCCGGCCGCAAGCGGCCGCGCAAGGCGCGCGACCGCACCGAACGCCGCACCGGGCAACGGTCGGGTCACTTCGACCGAAGCGCGCATTCTCTCTTTCTCCTTGGCAGCGCGACCGCCGTCGACGGTCAGCCGTGACAGGCGCTGCAGGAAAGCCTGGGCGCCGTCCGTCGACCGTCGCTGCGCGGCCGAGCGACAGCATGGCCGCAGCAGGCGCAGCCGTCGACCTCGAAGTCGATCCAGTGCGTGGGCTCGCCGCATGCCTCGCAGGGCAGGCCGCGGGGCGACAGCATGTGTCCGAAGCCCGGCGCCCCACATCTCGGACAGAGCGTCGCCAACCGCCTGGCGAGCCGCCACGCGAGCGCCCGCAGCACCTTCATGCGCGTCGGATTGCGATGGGCCCGCATGTCGGCCACCACCAGCGCCTTGCCGTCCTCCGAGCGCCGTGCCTCCCGATCGACGGCCGCCACGACATCGTCGACGGTAGCGAGGTCCTTGACAGTGTAGCCGCCGACGCTGCCGCGGATCACGAACACGCCATAGTCGGGAAAACCCAGTGATTTCACCGCCTGCGGCACCGAGGGATCACCGGCCTCGAAGGCCATCAGGCGCCAGTTGGTGCGGTGTGTCGTCATCGTCTCCACGAGGCGAATGCCGCGCCTGCGGTCGACGAAGGCCATGATTTCGAGGCCGCCGGCGTTGAACGGCAAGCGGTCGATCGGCCCGTAGCTGCCCTCGCTCGCAATCGCGCAGTCGACATCCATGGTGCGGAACACGAGCTCCGCCTTGAGCAGGGATGTCTCGACCAGGGCATCGGGTCGCGGAACCTCGCCCGTGAACGTGCCAAGGATGTCGGTGTTCAGATTGGGCGCGACGACGACCTTGGCATCGATCAGGCGACGGAACGGAGGAGCGATGGCGCGCTCCTTGGCATGGATCGTCGCAAGGCCGATCCGGCCACCGGCATAAGGATGAGCTGACACGGCCACAACGAACTTGTCGGACGCGACCCTTATTCCGCTGCTTGGGGAACCGACTGGCGCGCGAGCTGCTGCTCGACCAGGGTCGCCCAGTAGGACGCACCGAGCGGCAGGATCTCGTCGTTGAAGTCATACCCCGGGTTGTGGACCATGCAGCTTCCTTCGCCGTCGCCGTTGCCGATCCAGATGTAGCAACCCGGCTTCTTCAGGAGCATCCAGGCGAAATCCTCGCTGCCCATCGCCGGCGTGGGATTGCGGTTGACATTGTCCATCCCGACCAGAGCCGTGGCCGCCTCCGCCGCGAACTCGGTCTCCTGCGGACTGTTCACGGTGGCGGGATAACGGCGCTCGTAGCGCCACCTGGTGACATCGGCGCCGAAGCCGGCCGCGACGTTGCGCGCGATCTTCTCGATCTGCTTCTCGATCATGTCCTGCACCGGCTTCTTGAAGGTGCGGACGGTGCCACGCAGCACGCATTCCTGCGGGATGACGTTCCAAGTATCGCCCGAATGGATCTGGGTCGTCGAGACGACGGCGGTGTCCATGGGATCGACGTTGCGCGCCACGATCGACTGCAAGGCCGTCACGATATGGGCGCCCACCACCACCGGATCGACGCCGTGATGGGGCATCGCCCCATGGGCGCCCACGCCCTTCACGACGATCTCGAAGATGTCGTAGGCCGCCATCATCGGCCCCGGCCTGACGGCGAAGCGCCCCACCGGAATGCCCGGGATGTTGTGCATGCCGTACACACCCTCACACGGGAACTTCTCGAACAGCCCCTCCTCGACCATGACGCGGCCGCCGCCCTCGTTCTCCTCGGCCGGCTGGAAGATGAAGTAGACGGTGCCGTCGAAGTGCCGGGTCTCGGCGAGGTACTTCGCGGCCCCCAGCAGCATCACCGTGTGGCCGTCGTGGCCGCAGGCGTGCATCTTGCCCGGAACGGTCGATTTGTGACCGAACTCGTTCGTCTCGTGCACGTCGAGCGCATCCATGTCGGCGCGCAGGCCGATCGCGCGCTTGGAGGTCCCGGAACGAAGCACGCCGACCACGCCGGTCTTGGCCAGGCCGCGATGCACCTCGAGACCGAAGGACTTCAGCTTCTCCGCGACGATGTCGGACGTCCGCACTTCCTCGAAGGCCGTCTCGGGATGGCGATGAATGTCGTGCCGCCACGCCGTCATGTCCCTGTGAAACGAGGCGATGCGGTTGATAACCGGCATGGACTTCTCCAAAAAATATAGGTGCGGATCGTAAGCAACGGCGACAGCGGGTCAAGCACGGCAAGTGTGCAGCACCGCACATCACGCTCCCTGCAGCCAATTGCCGCGACTTAGCGGACGGCGGCGTAGCTGCGTTGTTCGACCGCGAGCCGTCCCTCCTCGACGGCATGGCAGGCCACCGCGCCGCCTTCGATCGGCAGCAACAGCGGCCGTTCGCGCTTGCAGCGTTCATTGGCGAAGGGACAACGCGGATGGAAGCTGCAGCCCGAGGGAGGATCGATCGGGCTCGGCACCTCGCCGGCGACCGGAACGCGCTGCCGCCCGCTCATGTCGAGATCGGGGATCGTGTCGAGCAGCATGCGCGTGTAGGGGTGCTTGGGACGCTTGAACAGCGTGTCCGTCGGCGCCTGCTCGACCAGGCGGCCGAGATACATCACGCCCACTCGCGTGGAGATGTGATAGACGACGGCAAGGTTGTGCGAGATGAAGAGGTAGGTCAGCCCGAACCGCCGCTGCAGATCCATCATCAGGTTCAGGATCTGCGCCTGCACGGAGACGTCGAGGGCCGAGGTCGGCTCGTCGCACACCAGGAACTCCGGGCGGCTCGCCAGTGCCCGCGCGATGGAGATGCGCTGGCGCTGGCCGCCCGAGAACTCATGCGGATACTTGCGCCCGTCCGCTGGCGTCAGCCGCACCTGGCGCAGGAGATCGCCCACCTGCTTCTCGAGGTCGGCCTTGTCGAGCGCCAGCCCGAAGGCGCGGATCGGCTCGGCAACGATGTCGAACACGCGCCAGCGCGGATTGAGGCTGGCGTAGGGATCCTGGAAGATCATCTGCAGACGCCGGCGCAAGGCCGAGGTCTGCGCCCGCCCGCGCCGCCGCGTAATGTCGTCGCCGTCGAACGCGATGTGCCCCGCCGAAGGGGGATAGAGTCCCACCACCAGCCGCGCCACGGTCGACTTGCCGCAACCCGATTCGCCGACCAGCGAAAAGGTCTCGCCCTTGGCGATGTCGATGTCGATGCCGTCGACCGCCTGGACGATCTGACGCCCGCGCCCTTCGAGCAGCCGCACCAGCCACGGCGGCGAGACGTCGAAATGCCGCTTCAGCCCCTCGATGCGGACGAACGGCCTGGCTCCGCCGTCAGGCATGGGCCAATTCCTCCGCGACAGGATCGCCGACGCCATTCGCATCGTGCAGCCAGCAGGCGGCACTGCCGTTGCCCGTCGGGATCAGGTCGGGACGTTCGGCCAGGCAACGCCGACCGCGATGACGGCAGCGCGGATTGAAGGCGCAGCCCCTTGGAATCTCGGTGAGGCGCGGCATGGCGCCGTCGATCTGGGTCAACCGTTCGGTGCGATGGCCGAGGCTGGGAATCGATCCCATCAGACCTTCGGTGTAAGGATGCTTGGCATCCTTGATCACCTCGCGCACCGGCCCGATCTCGACGATGCGGCCGGCATACATCACGGCGACACGGTCGGCTGTCTCGGCGATCACGCCCATGTCGTGGGTGACCAGCATCACCGCTGTCCCGTGCTCGCGGCACAGGCGCTTGAGAAGCGCAATCACCTGCGCCTGGATGGAGACGTCGAGCGCCGTCGTGGGCTCGTCGGCCACGATCAGCTTCGGGCCGGCGCAAAGGGCCAGCGCGATCACGACGCGCTGGCGCATGCCGCCGGAAAACTGGTGGGGATAGTGGTCGATGCGCTGCTCGGCGGCGGGGATGCCCACCTCCTTCAAGAGATCGACCGCGCGCTTGCGTGCCTGGCCCGCCGACAAAGGCAGATGCGTCTGGATGGTCTCGACGAGCTGTCGACCGACCGAATAGAGCGGATTGAGGCTGGTCAGCGGATCCTGGAAAATGGCGCCGATCTGCGCGCCGCGCACCTTGCGCATTTCCTCGTAGGGCAGGTCGTCGATACGACGCCCCTCGAGCCGGATCTCGCCGCCGGCCACCCGGCCAGGCGGCTCGAGCAGGCCGATGATGGCATTGCCGGTGAGCGACTTGCCGGCGCCCGATTCGCCCACGACGCCCAGCACCTCGCCAGCCGCGATCTCGAGCGACACGTCATCGACCGCAACGAGCGTGCCGCGCCGCGTCGGGAACTCGACGCGCAGATTCTTCACTTCGAGCAGCGGCGCTTCGTTCGACCAGGGTTTGCGGGAGACAGCCATCAGCGCAGCTTCGGATTGAGCGCATCGCGCAGCCAGTCGCCCAGCAGGTTCACCGCCAGGACCAGAACCGCGAGCGTGATGCCGGGAAACACGGTGATCCACCATTCGCCGGACTGCAGGAGCTCGTTGCCGAGCCGGATCAACGTGCCGAGCGACGGCTCGGTCGAAGGCAGGCCGACGCCGAGAAAGGAAAGCGTCGCCTCGGTGATGATGGCGAGGCCAAGATTGATGGTGGCAATCACGAGCACCGGCCCGGTCACGTTGGGCAGGACGTGCCGGACCATGATCACGGCCGGCGACAGGCCGATCACCCGCGCCGCCTGGACATATTCCTTGTTCTTCTCCACCAGCACCGAGCCGCGCACGGTCCGGGCGTACTGGACCCAGAACGAGAGTCCGATCGCGCCGATGATGACGAAGGTGGCGATCTCGTCATGGCGCTGCGACGAAATCAGGCCGCGAACCAGGCCATCGATCAGCAGGGCCACCAGGATCGCCGGAAAGGTGAGTTGCACGTCGGCGATCCGCATGATCACCGCGTCCGTCGTGCCGCCGAAGTAGCCGCTCACCAGGCCGAGCGCGATACCGAGCACCATCGCCACGATGACCGAGGCGAAGCCCACGATCAGCGACAGCCGCGTGCCGTACATGATCGAGGACAGCACGTCCCTGCCCTGATCGTCGGTGCCGAGCGGGAAGCTCCAGTCGCCGTCGGGCGAGATCAGCACCGGCGGCTTCAGTCCGTCGCTGAGGCTGAGCGTCGCCGGATCGAACGGCGTGTGCGGCGCGATCACCGGCGCGAGGAACGCCATGGCGATGATGAGCAGCGTCACGACGGCGGCAACCACCGTGGTGGCCGACGACTTGAAGCTCCACCAGATGTCGCTGTCGGCAGCCTGATGCAGCCATTGGGCCAACGCGGCGCGGCCTGCCATGTCAGTGCGCGCCCGAACGCATGCCCATCTGGCCGCGCAGCCGCGGGTCGACGACGAAGTAGAGCAGATCGACGGCCAGATTGATGATCACGAAAAAAAGCCCGATCAGCATCAGATAGGCCGCCATCACCGGGATGTCCGAGAACTGCACGGACTGGATGAAGAGCTGGCCGACGCCCGGCCAGGCGAACACCGTCTCGGTGACGAGGGCGAAGGCGATCAGCGAGCCGAGCTGCAGGCCGGTGACGGTGATGACGGGAACCAGCGTGTTCTTGAGCGCATGGCCGAAATTGATCGCGCGGTTGGTGAGACCGCGGGCGCGCGCGAACTTGATGTAGTCGGTGCGCATCACTTCGAGCATTTCCGAGCGCACCAGGCGCATCAGCAGGGTGAGCTGGAACAGGCCGAGGGTGATCGAGGGCAGGATCAGCGCCTCGAGTCCCTTCCAGCGCAGGAAATTGGTCGTCCACCAGCCGATGGCCACGGTCTCGCCGCGGCCGAAGGACGGCAGCCAGCGCAGAATGACCGAAAAGAAAAGGATGAGCAGGATGCCGATCAGGAAGGTCGGGAGCGAGATCCCGATCAGCGAGACCGCCTGCAGCAGCCGGCTGGTCCAGTGACGCGGGTAGAGGCCGGTATAGACCCCCATCGGCACGCCCACCAGGAGCGCGAACAGCGCGGCGCAGAACGAGAGCTCGAGCGTCGCCGGCAGGCGTTCCAGGATCATGCGGTTCACCGGCTCGGACGTGCGGTAGCTCAGCCCGAACTCGCCATGCGCGGCATTGGTGATGAAGCGCACGAACTGGACCGGGGCCGGATCGTCGAGACCGAGCTTCTGGCGCAGGGCCTCGCGTTCCACCGCCGGCGTGTCCTGCCCGACCATGGCGTTGATCGGATCGCCGACATAGCGGAAGAGGAAGAACGACACCATGCCGACCGCCAGCAGCACGGCGACGGATTGCATCAGGCGTCTCAGGATGAAGGCGAGCATGTCTTGACGAAAGCGCCGGCTCCGACCGCGTCGCGCGACTCGGAGCCGGCCAGTGGCAATCCTACTTGATGTTCACGAAACGCAGCGGAAACGTGTTGTCGGCCGGCTGCACCAGGTCGACATTCTTGCGCATCGCCCAGACCAGCGCCTGCTGGTGCAGCGGGATATAGGCGTAATCGTCGACGTAGATCTTGGTGGCCTCGTGGATCATGGCGTCGCGCTTGGCCTTGTCGGTCTCGACCTCGATCTTGTCGGCCAGCTCGTCGAACTTCTTGTTCGAGTATCCGCCCACGTTGTAGAGGCCCTTCTTGCGCTTGATGTCCGGCGTCTGGAGGAGCTGCTCGAAGACGTTGTGGACGTCGTAGGTCGTCCCGGGCGACCAGCCCAGCATGAAAAAGCTGGTCTTGTTGGGCTTGCCGTCGCTGGTGCTGCGCAGGATCTTGGCGAAGAAGAGGTTGCGCGTCTGGGCCCGCAGATTCACCTTGATGCCGATCTTGGCCAGCATCGACACCACTGCCTGGCAGATCTTCTCGTCGTTGACATAGCGGTCGTTGGGGCAATCCATGCCGACCTCGAAGCCGTCGGGATAGCCCGCGTCGGCCAGCATCTTCCTGGCTTCGTCCGGCTTCAGCAGCGACGGCCGCTTGTCGAGATCGGCGGTGTAGCCGTTGATGCCGCGCGCCACCATGAGCGCGGTCGGGAAGGACTGCCCGCGCATCACCGTCCGCTTGATGGCCTCGATGTCGATCGAGCGGTACATCGCCTCGCGGACCCGCTTGTCCTTGAACGGGTTCTTGCCCTTGATGTTGGATTCGACCAGTTCGTCGCGCTCCTCGTCGAAGCCGAGATAGACGATGCGCGTCTCGGGACCCTGCATCACCTTGATGTTGGGGTCCCTTTTGAGGTTTTCCGTGTCCGCCGGCGGCACCTCGTAGGTCATGTCGATGTCGCCGGCCTTCAGCGCTGCGATACGGGTGGCTGCGTTGGGAACCGGGGTGAAGATCACCTCCGTCAGGTTATGGACCGGCTTGTCCCACCAGTTGGGATTGACGACCAGAACCGTCTTCTCCCCCGCCCGGCGCTCCTTGAGCATGAAGGGGCCGGTGCCCATGGCGTTGCGGGTCGCGTAGTTCTCCTCGTTCTTGATCATGTCGGCGGCGTGGACGGCGTTGTTCTTCTCGCACCAGGCCTTGGACATGATGCCGATCGACGACCATTTGTCGGCCAGCAGCGGGTCGGGCACGGTGGTCTCGACCTCGACCCGCAGGTCGCCCACCTTCTTGATCGACTTCAGCGTCGAGAAGTTGCCGTTCATGTTCGACCCCGGACCGTTGGCGCGGTCGATCGAGAAGACGACGTCGTCGGCCGTGAACGGCGTGCCGTCGCTGAACTTCACGTCGGGCCGCAGGTCGAAGTACCAGTGGGTGGGGTCGGTCTGGCCCCACTTGACCGCGAGCGCCGGCTCGAGCTTCAGATCCTTGTCGCGGCGGGTCAGACCTTCATAGATATTGGCCGTGAAGGTCAGAAGGAACGTCTCCTGGCGCGCGTAGGGATCCATCGAGCTCACGTCGCCCGAGTTGGCCCAGCGGAAGGTTTTGGCGCCCGCCGGCTGGGCGAACGCGAAGGCGGCGCAGACGACAGCCGTCAACGCCATGGAATGCCGCAAGCTGAACTTCATCGTTGAAACTCCCCTCCAATGCGCGGCCGGCCGTTCCCGGCCCCGAGTTCCCCGCCACGGCGCGCCGGCGCACGGCCGGCAAACTGCACTGGCGATGTGAGCGCGTCAATTCCACAAAAATTTTCACGTCAGGGGCCAATAGACATCCATTGGACAGGCCCCAAACGCCCTCCTATCGTGCCTTTCTCGCGTTTCCTTGCAGGTGCAGCCATGAACGACGTTTCCCGCAGTTTCCGCGGCAACTCCAATGCCGCGCGCGACATTGCGCATCACCTCCATCCCTATACGAACTTCAAGAAGCACGAGGCGTCCGGCCCGCTGACGATCGTGCGGGGACGCGGCGTCTATGTCATGGACGACGACGGCAAGGAATATATCGAGGGAATGGCCGGCCTCTGGTCGGCGGCGCTGGGCTTCAGCAACGAGCGGCTGGCGACGGTCGCCTACGAGCAGATGAAGCAGCTCCCCTTCTATCACGCGTTCAACCAGCGCAGCCACGAGCCGGCGATCAACCTCGCCGAGAAGCTGAAGCAGATGGCGCCGGTGGAGATGTCGAAGGTGTTCTTCGCCAACTCCGGCTCCGAGGCCAACGACACCGTCGTCAAGATGGTGTGGTACATGAACAACGCCCTCGGCCGGCCGCAGAAGAAGAAAATCGTCTCCCGCCTCAAGGGCTATCACGGTGTCACCGTCGCGTCGGCCAGCCTCACCGGCCTGCCGAACAACCATCGTTCATTCGACTTGCCGATCCCGGGGATCCTGCACACGAGCTGCCCGCACTACTACCGCTTCGGCAAGGACGGCGAGACCGAGGAGCAGTTCGCCACGCGTTGCGCAGAGGAGCTGGAGCAGCTCATCCTCAAGGAAGGTGGCGCCGACCAGGTCGCGGCCATGATCTGCGAGCCCGTCATGGGCGCAGGCGGCGTGATCGTGCCGCCCAAGGGCTATTACGAGAAGATCCAGGCGGTCTGCCGCAAGTACGACATGCTGTTCGTCGCCGACGAGGTGATCTGCGGCTTCGGGCGGACCGGCAATGTCTGGGGCTGCCAGACACTCGACATCAAGCCGGATATCCTGACCTGCGCCAAGGCCTTGTCGGCCTCGTTCCTGCCGATCTCGGCGGTGATGGTGAACGACAAGATCTATCAGGCGCTGATGAGCGAGAGCGACAAGATCGGTACCTGGGGCCACGGCTTCACCTACTCCGGTCACCCGGTGGCCGCCGCGGTCGCCCTCGAGGCGCAGAAGATCTACGACGAGATCGACCTGTTCGGCCACGCCAAGCGCATGAGCCCGGTATTCGGCAAACACATCCAGTCCTTCGCCGACCATCCGCTGGTAGGCGAGGCGATGAGCATCGGCATGGTTGGCGCTCTCGAGATCGTCGCCGACAAGAAGACCAGGGCGCCGTTCGACCTGGCCGCGGTCGGCGTCGGCAACCGCGTCTACAACCACGCCGTCGAGCGCGGCCTGTTCATCCGCAACATGGGCGACCGCGTGGCGATCTGCCCGCCGTTGATCATCAACGAGAGCGAGCTGGCCGATCTTTTCGGGCGGCTGCGGCAGGCGCTGGATGCCGCTTTGGCCGATCTGCGCGCCGAAGGGCTCACCAAGGGCTGACGTGGCCGATCCCTCGGCTGAAACGGGCGGGCATCCGGACTGGAGCCCGCCTGTCGGCACGAACCGGCGCATTCGCCACCGCGCGATCTGGGCGGTGGCGTTGTTCGCCGCATCGGTCATCCCGACCTTTGCCGGCCTTGCGAGCGGCACCAGGCCCGACAACGACATCAATATCGCGTTCGTCTTCGCCCTCGCCTTCTGGTTGGCGGGAGTGCTGATGGCGCTGGCCGCCGCCTTTTCCACCCTGCGCTATTGGGAAGGCCTGCCGGAACAGACACGGTGGCTGGGCGCCTTGCCGCTGATCACCATCTCGCTCTTCCTGAGCGCCGCTCTCGTCGCCGCCGTCCTTCCGTAGTTGCGAATCATTCGCAACCGAAGTCCGCAATCCCGCCTCCGCGACCAAAATGTGCCTGATGACACCGTGCCAAGCCGACTAAGATCGCCGGCGCCGTGACCATGATGAATTACGAAGCCTTCTTTGCCGGGCACCTCGACCGCTTGCGCGAGGAAGGCCGCTATCGCGTCTTCGCCGAGCTGGAGCGCGTCGTCGGCGGCTTTCCGCGGGCGCGCCTGCATCGCGATGGCACGCCCGTGCGCGATGTCACCGTGTGGTGCAGCAACGACTATCTGGCCATGGGGCAGCATCCGGGCGTGCTCGAGGCCATGCAGGCCGCGATCGGTGCCCAGGGTTCCGGCGCCGGCGGCACACGCAATATCTCGGGCACCAATACCCTGCACACGGCGCTCGAGCGCGAGCTGGCGGCGCTGCACGGCAAGGAGGCGGCTCTCGTCTTCACCTCCGGCTATGTCGCCAACGAAACGACGTTGCAGACGCTCGGCGCCCTCCTGCCGGGCTGCGAGCTCTATTCCGACGCTTTCAACCATGCCTCGATGATCGCCGGCATCCGCCATTCGGGCGCGGTGCGCAAGATCTTCCGTCACAACGACACGCGCCATCTCGAGGAGCTGCTTGCCGCGGCCGATCCCTCGACCCCCAAGATCGTGGCTTTCGAGTCCGTCTATTCCATGGACGGCGACATCGCCCCGATCGGCGAGATCTGCGACATCGCTCACCGCTACGGCGCGCTCGCCTATCTCGACGAGGTCCACGCCGTCGGCATGTACGGCGAACGCGGCGGCGGCGTTGCCGAGCGGGACGGGGTGCTGGACAGGGTGGACATCGTCCAGGGCACGTTGGCGAAGGCCTTTGGCGTCGTCGGCGGCTACATCGCTTCGACCGCAGCGACCGTGGATTTCATCCGCTCCTGCGGCTCGGGCTTCATCTTCACGACATCGATGCCACCTGCCATCGCAGCGGCCGCGCTCGCCAGCGTCCGCTATGTCGGCAGCCATCCCGAGCTGCGCCTGCGCCACCAGGAGCGCGCCGCGACGCTCAAGCGGCGACTGGCCGCCGCGGGGCTGCCGGTCACGCCGTCGGCGAGCCACATCGTGCCGGTATCGGTGGGCGATGCCGCGCTCTGCAAGCAGACGAGCGACCTGCTGCTCGATCGCCACGGCATCTACGTGCAGCCGATCAACTATCCGACCGTCCCACGCGGCACGGAGCGGCTGCGGCTCACGCCCACCCCGCTGCACTCCGACCAGCACATCGCCGATCTGGTCACTGCCCTGCAGGACGTGTGGCGCACGCTCGGCCTCGACCGCCGCGCCGCTGCCGAGTAGCTATTCTACCGTCCGCATCGACCACAGGCGGGAGCGGGCCAGGACGACGGCGATCAGCACCACCATGGCGATCGCGGGCAGAATCATTGCCATCTTGATGCCGCCGACCGCGCAGATCGACCCGGCCAGGAAAGCGCCGATCGGACCGCCGCCGCTCAGCCCAAGCTGAAACAGCGCCAAAAGCCGCGCGCGATGAGTGGGCGGTGCCACGATCTGCACCACGGTGCGGCTCTGCGTCATCGTGATGCCGGCGCCGATGCCCCAGACGAAGTTGAGCGCCACGAAGAGCGGAAAGGACGGCAAGATTGCGAGCAATGCGAGGACGACGGCCCCCGTCATGACGGCGCAGCCGATCAGCCGTCCACGCAGGGTGAGCCGTCGCGCAAGGCCGGCGAAGGCGACGCTGGCGATGATCGTGGCTGCCCAGAAGGCAAGATTGGCGTAGGCGAGGTCGGCGGCACCGCCCTGGTAGTGGTCACGCACCGCCAGCGGCAGGACGGCCATGAACGGCCCGACGTAGAAGACGCCGACTCCGAAATTGAGCAACAGCACCGGCCAGATCTGGTCCGACTTCCCCGCCGCCACGACGCCTTCAACCATGCTGTGCCAAAAGCCTGGATGGGTCGCCGGCGGATGTGCCGGCGGATCGGGCAACCGCCATACCGCCGCCGCCCCGAGCAGCACGAGCAGCGCTTGCAATATGAGAAGCGGCACTGCCCCCGAGCGATCCGCCACCGAGGCGAAGGCGATGCCAACGAGCTGCCCGCCGAACTGCAGCGCCGTCGCCAGCGCCACGGCACGTGGCAGACCGATGTCGGCCGCGACGCTCGGCAGCAAGGCATCGCGCGTCGGCACGGCAAAAGCGCTGATGGAACCCGCCGCCAGTGCGTAGGCGATCAGCAGCGGATAGCTCAGCCCGTCCGCCAGCAGCACCAGCGCCAGCGCCAGAGGTGGTACGGCATAGACCAGGTGATAGCAGAGCAGCAGGCGCCGCGGATTGCCGCGATCGGCCACCGAACCGCCGAGCGGCAGGAACAGGAGCGATGGCGCCATGATGGCCGTCTGCGCCACGCCGACGGCGAAGGCATCCATGCGCAGCACGACCGCGACCAGCCACGGGAACAGCACCATCTGGATACCGAGAGGCACGAACCAGGCGCCGAGCCCGGCCAGGTAGGCCGGGAAGGCAAAATGGTGAGCGGGCACAGCCAGGATCGTTACAGTGGCCGGCTGGCGTTCCCGTCGCGCGTGCGATGGAGGAACTCGCGGCCGATCTTCACCCGCTTTTGGCCGTCATATTCGACGACATCGGCTGTGGCATAGGTTTCGGTCCAGTTCGACGGCAGAAAGGATCCCGTCCCCACCACGTCGATCGGCGCCTTGGCCTCGGCCATGATACGGCATTTGGCCGGCCCGAAGCCCGAGGAGGCCACGATCTTCACCGCCTTGAAGCCCGCCCGGTCCAGCGAGTCGCGGAGATGGAAGATCGCCGCCGCCGAGACGCCCGTTCCGACGAGATAGCGCAGCTCCGCCTCACTGCGATAGCCGCGAATCGAATCGGGCGAGAAGCGCTCCAGAACCGCATAGGAGGTAGCGGGATCGAGGCCCTCGATGTAGCGACCGCCCGTCGTATCTAGCCGGAAGGATAGCATGCCCTTGGCAGCGAGCTCGGGGAAACGGCGGCAGACCTCGAGCGAATCGGACACTTCGCGTGCGAAATAGTCGACCAGGACCGTCATGGGATCGCCGGGAAAGGTCTCGTGGAACATCTCGGCCGCCCGTACCGTCGAGCCCGCATAGCCGATCAGGGCATGCGGCATGGTGCCGAGCCCTTCGTTGCGCCCGAAGAAATGCGCCGTGGCGTGCGTGGCGTTGCCGATGAAGCCCGTGGCTCCGACCTTGCGCTTGGCACGGGCCGAGCCCACCGAGGCTGCGTAAGCCATCATCTCCGCCATCTCGTGGCCGGCGCAGTGCCGGGCGTCCATCGCCAGGAAGGCCGCCTTCGGCATGTCGGCGCACATCGTCCAGGCGTTGTAGGCGGCGACACAGGCCGGACCGAGCTTCTGCAGGAAGATCGTCTCGAGATCGACGAGATGGAAGAACGAGCCGGTGATGTACATCATGGGCTCGCCGGCACCGACCCACTTGCCCTCGCTGTAGCGAAGATCGATCTCGACATCGGCCTTGCGGCGCTTGACCGTCTCCTTCAGCCAGTCGAGCGCGAGCCTGGGCGCGAACACCACCGGACGGCGCATGAAGATGGCGTAGGTCACGCGGCTGTCGCCGAACCGGCCGATCACCTGCTTCGTGCGATTGAAGTAGTGATCGGTGTAGCGCTCGATCTCGCCGTTGCTCGGATGCGTCATCGGCTCTCCCCGGCCCTGAGCTCCTGTTCGTGGCGCCTGGCCGGCATCAGAGGCCCGGCCGGGCCCTCTGGACCTGCAGGCGTTCGGCCTTGAGCTGCTCGGCGAGCAGGAAGGCCAGTTCCAGCGCCTGGCTGGCGTTGAGCCTGGGATCGCATTGCGTCTCGTAGCGTTCCACCAGGTTGTCGACCCTGATATCGACCGCGCCGCCGATGCACTCGGTGACCTCCTGGCCGGTCATCTCGAAATGGACGCCACCCGGATGCGTGCCCTCGGCGCGATGGACGGCGAAGAATTCCTTCACCTCGCGCAGGATCGCGTCGAAGTGGCGGGTCTTCTTGCCGTTGGCCGCGGTCACCGTGTTGCCGTGCATCGGATCGCACGACCACACCACCGAGTGGCCGGCGCGCTTCACCGCCCGCACGAGCGGCGGCAGCTTGGAAGCCACATTGTCCGCCCCCATGCGCACGATGACGACGATGCGGCCGGCCTCGTTCGCAGGATTGAGCGTCTCGATGAGGCGCAGCGTATCGTCGACCGACAGCGACGGCCCCGCCTTGAAGCCCAAGGGGTTGCGCACGCCTCTCAGAAACTCGACATGCGCCCCGTCAGGCTGACGCGTGCGGTCGCCGATCCACACCAGATGGGCCGAACAGTCGTACCAGTCGCCCGAGGTCGAATCGACTCGCGTCAGGGCTTCCTCATACTGCAGCAGCAACGCCTCGTGGCTGGTGAAGAAGTCGGTCTCGGCGATCTGCGGCGTCGTGGCCGAGGTGAGGCCGCAGGCAGCCATGAAGTTCAGCGTCTCGTCGAGCCGCGCGGCGAGGTCCTGGTAGCGTGCCGAGGCCGGCGAATTGCGGACGAAGTCGAGGTTCCAGCGATTGACCTCGTGCAGGTCGGCATAGCCGCCCTGGGCAAAGGCGCGCAGCAGGTTGAGCGTCGCCGCCGACTGGTTGTAGGCCTGCACCATGCGCTCGGGATCCGGCCGGCGTGCTTCGGCGGTGAACTCGAAGCCGTTCACGTTGTCGCCGCGATAGGACGGCAGCTCGATGCCGTTCGCCTTCTCGGTGCTCGAGGACCGCGGCTTGGCGAACTGGCCGGCCATGCGACCGACCTTCACAACCGGCACGCCGGCGCCGTAGGTCAGGACGACGGCCATCTGCAGGAGCACGCGGAACGTGTCGCGAATATTGTTGGCCGAGAAGTCGACGAAGCTCTCGGCGCAGTCTCCGCCCTGCAGCAGAAAGGCGTCGCCCGCCGCGACCTTGGCGAGCGCCGCCTTGAGCTTGCGCGCCTCGCCGGCAAAGACCAGCGGCGGGTAGCGCCGCAGCCGCGCCTCCGCGCCCGCCAGGGCGGCGGCGTCCGGATAGACCGGCATCTGCTGCGCCGGCCGGCCGCGCCAGCTCGTTGGCGTCCAGTCGGCGGCGCTCGAACTGCGGGACTGCGCCTTTCCGGCCGTCGGGGACGGTCCCTGGATCGCGGTCATTTGCTCCTCCTGCTCCCGAAGCCGAAGGGCGGCCCCCCGGGGTCGGTGAACTTATACGTGCTGTGGATAAAACGCCAGATGGCACCGCCGACGCCGGTCCTACTCGGCTGCCGCCTTTCGCGGCTCGGGCTCGGGGCGCGCCGTGCGCATGGTGACGAACTCCTCGCCGGCCGTCGGATGAATGCCGACGGTGGCATCGAACTGGGCCTTGGTTGCTCCGGCTTTCACGGCGACCGCAAGACCCTGGATCAGTTCCGCCGCATCGTCGCCGACCATGTGGACACCGACAACCTTGTCGGTCGCCGCCTCGACGATCAGCTTCATGAAGGTTCGCTGCTGACGGCCCGTCAGCGTGTATTTCATCGGCCGGAAGGCCGCGGTGTAGACGCGCAGCTCGCCCAGCGTGCGCGCCGCCTCCTCCTCGGTCAGACCGACATTGGCGAGCTCCGGTTGGCAGAAGACAGCCGACGGCACGTTCCGGTGGTCGGGCTTGCGCGGCTTGTTGCCGAACACCGAGTCGGCGAAGCAGTGTCCCTCCATGATCGCGACCGGCGTGAGGTTGATGCGATCGGTGACGTCGCCCACCGCCCAGATGTTCTCGGCCGTCGTCCTCGACCATTCATCGACCGCGATGGCGCCCGCCTTGTCGAGCTGCACGCCCGCCTTCTCCAGGCCGATGCCGGCGGTGTTGGGCGTCCGGCCGGTCGCGTACATCACCAGATCGGACTCGAACATGCCGCCGTTCGGCGTATGCAGCCGGAACGGGGCCTTGCCGTCTGCGGCTTCGATGCGTGCGATCTGGGTTTCTGTCCGTATCCTGACGCCGCTCGCGGCCAGCGCCTCGTGGACGAAGGTCCGGCACTCGTCATCGAAACCGCGCAGCACACGATCGCGCCGGATCACGAGATCGACCTCGCAGCCGAGACCGTTGAAGATGCCGGCGAACTCCACGGCGATGTAACCGCCGCCCACGATCGTGATCCGCCGGGGCAGCGGGTCGGGAAGGTGGAACGCCTCGTTCGAGGTGATCGCGAACTGATGCCCGGGAATGGGCGGCACCTCGGGCCGCCCTCCGGTCGCGATCAGGATCTTGTCCGTCGTGACGGTCTCGGCGCCGACCTCGATCGTGTGCCGGTCGAGAAGCCGGCCCCGGCCCATATGCAGCTTCACCCCCGCCCCGTCCAGCAGGCGGAGGTAGACGCCGTTCAGCCGGTCGACTTCCTTCTGCACGTTGTCGCGCAACGTGGCCCAGGTATGGGTGACCTCGCCCACCGACCAGCCGTAGGCGGGCGCATCCTCGAACTCGTGGGCGAACTTCGACCCGTAGACCAGCAGCTTCTTGGGCACGCAGCCGCGGATCACGCAGGTGCCGCCCACACGGTAGTCCTCGCAGATGCCGACGCGCGCACCGTGGCCAGCCGCGATGCGCGAGGCACGCACGCCGCCGGACCCGGCACCGATGACAAACAGGTCGTAGTCGTACGCCATTGGGAACCCCGAGAACAAAACCACGACACGGCGATGGTTCGGTCGCGGCTCCGACTATATCGGCCCTTGCATATGTGGGTAAGAGAACCTATACGTGTTTTTATCGTCAATAATACAATTATAGGTTGAAAACAATGCTGAAACTTGTTTCCCTGGCTGCGGCTCTCCTTGTCGCTGGCCCGGCTTTCGCAGCGCCCGACACCCAACCGGCCGAAGCCAAGCCAACACGCGCCACCAAGGGCGTGATGCGGTACGACGCCAATGGCGACGGCACCGTCGATCGTGCCGAATGGAATGCCGGCCAGGAGTCCCGGTTCAAGCAGCTCGATGCCAATGGCGACGGAAAGCTGAGCCAGGACGAGCTGTTTGCACGCGCATCGGCCGCTGGCGGCAACGCCACCCCGACCGAACGCCAGCTCCGACGTCGGGCCGCCTATTTCAACAGGCTCGACGGCGACAAGGACGGGGCCGTATCCAAGGACGAGTTCATGGCCCAGGCGAGCCGCAATTTCGCCCGTTGCGACCTCAACCGGGACGACCGCACCGACACCGCCGAATGCCGCCAAGCCTTGCGGCGCAAGCCCGGCCAGGCAGCCAAGGCAGACCGCTGAACGGCGAAGGAGAGGCCGTCGTCGCCGGCGGCCTTTCCTTCGCGGTTGTAGCGCGGGCGCGACCGCCTCTAGACGCTCTCCTCCTCGACGACATTGCCGAACAGCTTCCAGGTCTTGCCCTCGAAACGGGCGAGTTGCTCGGCCTGGATCGGGTAGTAGTCGGTGGGGCTGGTGCTGACGGTGATGCCCGGCAGCAGGAGCGGAACGCGGTATTTGTGGAAGCCGGCGGCCTGCTTCATCACGTTGGCCCGGGTCAGCATGTCGCCACAGCGGCGCAGCGTCTCGTGCATCAAGGTCGCCACCGAGAACGCATAGACGTAGAACGCGTCCGACGGATCGGCGCCCGCCATGTGCTTGGTCATGAAATCGCGCCAGGTCTTCATGTCGGCACTGCCGTCCCACTGCTTGTCGGTCGGATCCTTGAGATAGGCCGCGGTGACGATGCCCTGGCAGTTCTCGAAGCCCGCCGGCTGCATCACGCCGCCCACGGACGCCGAGACATTGTTGAGATACTGGATCGGCTTCCAGCCGAGCGCCGCCGCCTTGCGGATCGCCTGGGCGGCGAATTTCGGGATCGAGATATTGAAGAAGACGTTCGCCCCCGAGCCCTGCAGCTCGATGATTTGCGAATCGACGGTCGGGTCGGTGGTCTCGTAGGTCACGTGCTTGACGACGCGATCCGCTTCCTTTCCGAGTCCGGCCTTGAACCCGTTCCAGTAGTCCTTGCCATAGTCGTCGTTCTGCATCAGCACGCCGATCTTGGGATTCTTGACATTGGCCAGGATGTGCTTGGCGTAGATCACGGCCTCGGTGCGGTAGTCGGGCTGATAGCCCATCGTCCAGGGAAAGTGCTTTGGGTCGCCCCATTTGGAAGCGCCTGTCGCAACGTAGAGCTGCGGCACCTTCTTCTGGTTCATATATTTGTGGATCGCCGTGTTGGTCGGTGTGCCCAGCGTGTTGAAAAGGCAGAGCACCCCGTCCTGCTCGACCAGCTTGCGCGTCACCTCGACCGACTTGGGCGGGCTGTAGCCATCATCGTAGGTGATGAAATTGATCCTGCGACCGTTGATGCCGCCGGCCTCGTTCACCATTTTCCAGTAGGCTTGGTGAGCCTGTCCGATCACGCCGTAGGACGAGGCCGGCCCGCTGTACGGGCAGAAGTGACCGACCTTGATTTCGCTGTCGCTGGCGCCTTCGTCGTACTTCTTCTCGGCCCAGGCGGTCCGGGCAGCCGGCAGGAGAAGGGCGGCGGAGACGCCTCCGAGAAAGCCGCGCCTGTTCGTACGCATATTTCCTCCATTGCGTTCGACTCCCCGGTCATCGAACCGTCTGGCGGAAAAGCGGCATTGTGATGGCGCAGCATCAGGCAAAAGGCCGCCGGGAACCGGCGGCCTTCGACCGCTCCTGCAAAGGCAGGCTCAGCTGCTTTCGGCGTGCATCACGTCGCCGAACAGATCCCACGTCTCGCCCTTGAAGCGCGAGAGCTGGACCGCCTGGAGCGGATAGTAGTCCGTCGGGCTGGTGTTGACGGTGATGCCCGGCAGCACCAGCGGCAGTTGCAGGTTGTGGAAGCTGGCGGCCTGCTTCATCACGTTCGCGCGCGTCAGGTCGTCGCCGCACTTCTTCAGCGTCTCCACCATCAGCGTCGCCACGGCATAGGCGAAGACGTAGGCGCCGTCGGACGTGTTCTCGCCCGGCATGTTCTTGGCCATCCAGGCGCGCCAGGTCTTCATGTCGGGCGCGTTCTCCCACTGCTTGTCGGTCGGATCCTTGAGATAGGCCGCCGTGATGATGCCCTGGCTGTTTTGGAAACCGGCCGGCTTCATCACCGCGGCGACCGACGCCGACACGTTGGTCATGTAGTGTGCCGGCTTCCAACCGATGTCTGCCGCCTTGCGGATCGCCTGGGCCGCGAACTTCGGCGTGGAAACGTTGAAGAGTGCGTTCGCGCCCGAGTCCTTGAGCTGGATGATCTGCGAGTCAACGGTCGGATCGGTGATCTCGTAGGTGACGTGCTTCACGATCTTGTCGGCGTCCTTGCCAAGCGACTTCTTGAAGCCGTCGACATAGTCCTTGCCGAAATCGTCGTTCTGCATCAGCACGCCGATCTTGGGGTCTTTCACGTTGGCCAGGATGTGCTTGGCATAGATCTGGCCTTCGGTGTTGTAGTCGGGCTGGAAGCCCATGGTCCATGGGAAGTGCTTGGGGTCACCCCACTTGGATGCGCCGGTCGATATGTAAAGGTGCGGAATCTTCTTCTGGTTGACGTACTTGTGGATCGCCGTGTTGGTCGGCGTTCCCAGCGTCTGGAACAGCAGCAGCACCTTGTCCTGTTCGACCAGCCGACGGACGGCTTCCACCGTCTTCGGCGGGCTGTAGCCGTCGTCGTAGGTGATGAAGTCGATCTTGCGGCCGTTGATGCCGCCTGCCTCGTTGATCGCCTTGAAGAAGGCCTGATGCGACTTGCCGATCACGCCGTAGGCGGAAGCGGGCCCACTATAGGGGCAGCAATGACCGATCTTGATCTCGGTATCGCTTGCGCCCTCGTCGTACTTTTTCTGACCCAACGCCACGCTGGACGACGATACGATGGCGGCAGCAGAAACGCCGCCAATGAAACCACGCCGACTGGTCTTCAACGTCACCTCCTGGGTTATCGTTATGCGGAAGCAGCGTCGCTGCAAAAGCGCGGATTGAAAAGCCCCTGAGTCGCGCTGTGCCGCCAAGCAAAAAGGCCGCCGGAACCCGGCGGCCTCAGGCCGCTGACAAACCCCGTCGATTTTTCAGCGGGGTTTTTTGTTGATGGTGTTGGAATTTGATCGGATCAGGCCGGAACGGGGATAGGCGCCATTGCGAGAGCGATTTTCTTGATGTTCTGGGCAGCGGCAGCCAGCAAGCACTGGCAGGCCACGGCGAGGAGACCACGGAAGCGGGCATAGCGGTGGCCGTGGAGTTGCTTGGCATCAGCGAAGGAGCGTTCGACCGTCTCCTTGCGTCGCTTGTAGATGCGCTTGCCCCAAGGGGTCAGCCGATGAGCGTCGGTGCGCTCGCGAACCTCGGCCCAGACATGACGGGTAATCAGGCGCGTTGCGTTGGCGCTGGACGTACAGGAAGCGAGCAACGGGCAGGCTCTGCAAATGGCCGGATCGCTGGTGTAGTGTCGATATCCGGTGCGATCGGTGGTGGCGTAGGTGAGAAGCTGGCCCTGCGGACACCGATAGCCATCCACCTCTGCCTCATAGTGGAAGGCCTTGTTCGGCATCATGCCGGATCGCGGCGGCGTCGGTCGGCGATAGCCGATCACGCCCAGTACACCGCGCTCCTCCAAGCCCTTGGCAATGCCAGTGGTCGCATAACCGGCATCGAGGCCGACGGCGCCGACATTGAAGTCGAAGCGGCGGCGTTGGCGGTCGAGGCGGCCGAGATACACGATGGAATCATGCACGTTGGCGGGCGTCGCATAGGTGTCAGTGATGATGCCCAGGCGACCATCGACCGTGCGGTGGTCGAGATAGAAGAAGCCCTTCGGCTTGCCGTCACGCACCATGTAGCCGCTCTCCGGATCGGTGCGTGAGACCTTGGTCTCCTTCTCGATCGGCTGGCGCGCTTTGTCCTTCAGCGGCTTCTTGCCGTGCGCGGCACGATCCTCCCCGATCGCTGCATCAAGCGCATCCCAATAGTCCGAACGCGACTTGGCGACCACGGCAACGTCATAGCGGTTCTTGTTGGCGTTGGCCTTCAGGTGCGTCGAGTCGGTGTACAGCACCGTGCCATCGACCAGGCCGTGACGGATCGCCTGCTCCACGATCGCATCGAAGATGTCCTGCGCGACCGACGTGTCGTTGTAGCGCCGGCGTCGGTTCTGCGACAGCGTCGAGGCGTCGAATACCGGATCGGTCAGCTTCAGCCCCAAAAACCAGCGATAGGCGATGTTGACCTCGATCTCGCGCACCAACTGCCGTTCGGAGCGGATCCCGAACAGGTAGCCAATGAACAGGGCCTTGAACATCGCCACCGGATCCAGCGGCGGGCGCCCATTGTCGGGGCAGTAAAGCCCCGCCACACGCTCATGGATAAACGAGAAATCGATCACCGCTTCAATCTTGCGGAGCAGGTGATCCTTCGGAACCAGACCCTCGATCGCCACGAGTTCGAGTTCGATCTGTTGCGGTAGCGCCTTCTTCAGCATACCGCCTTGAATCAAAAACCCCTGGCAAATGCCAGGGGTTTGTCAGCGGTCTGAGGCCGCCGGAACCCGGCGGCCTTTCCCGTTGCTGCGAGCACAGGAAATTCAGGTGCTCTCGGCCGACATGACCTCGCCGAACAGGTCCCAGGTCTCGCCCTTGAACTTCTCGAGCTGCACCGACTGGATGGGATAGAAGTCGGTCGGGCTGGTGTTGATGGTGATGCCCGGCAGCAGGCACGGCACGCGGAACTTCTTGAAGCTCGAGGCCTGCTTCATGAGGTTGGCGCGCGTCAGCGCGTCGCCGCACCGCTTCAGGGTCTCGTGCATCAGGAACGAGACGCTGTAGGCATAGACGTAATTGGCATCCGCCTGGTTGGCGCCGGGCATGTACTTCGTCATCCAGTCGCGCCACACCTTCAGCTCGGCGTCGTCCGCCCAGCGCTTGTCAGTCGGATCCTTCAGGTAGGCCGCCGTGATGATGCCCTGGGCATTGTCGAAGCCCGCTGGCTTCAATACCGCGGCGACCGAGGCCGAGACGTTCGTCATGTACTGCGCCGGCTTCCAGCCGATGTCTGCCGCCTTGCGGATCGCCTGAGCGGCGAACTTCGGGGTCGCCACGTTGAAGAACACGTTGGCGCCGGTATCCTTGAGCTGGATGATCTGCGACTCGACGGTCGGATCGGTCACCTCGTAGCTAGCGATCTTGGCGATCCGGTTGGTTTCGCCGCCCAGTCCCTTCTTGAAACCGTCGACATAGTCCTTACCGAAGTCGTCGTTCTGCATCAGGATCGCGATCTTGGCGTCCTTGATGCTCGCCAGGATGTGCTTGGCGTAGATCTGGCCCTCAGTGTTGTAGTCGGGCTGATAGCCCATGGTCCACGGGAAGTGCTTGGGATCGCCCCACTTCGAGGCGCCCGTCGCCACGTAGAGCTGCGGCACCTTCTTGTGATTCAGATACTTGTGGACCGCCGTGTTGGGCGGTGTCCCGAGTATGTTGAAGGTGCAGAAGACCTTGTCCTGCTCGACGAGCTGGCGGACCGCTTCGACTGTTTTCGCCGGATTGTATCCGTCATCCAAGGTAATGAACTTGACCTTGCGACCGTTGATGCCGCCCTGGTCATTGACCATTTTCCAGTAGCCGTCGATGCCCTTGCCGATCACGCCATAGGCGGATGCGGGACCGCTATAGGCAAAGGTGTTGCCGATCTTGATCTCGGTGTCGGTCGCACCGTCGTCGTACTTCTTCTCCGCGAACGCCGAGCCGGACAACAAAGCGGCGGCCGATACGCCGCCGATGAACGTACGCCTGTTCGTCTTCACTGACTTTACCCTCCCAAACACCAAAAGATGCGCGACTTTTCTCCGAAAGGCGCGGGAAAGGAAAGCGGCGAAAGGAAGCGGCAAAGGAAAGGCCGTCGAGGACTCGACGGCCTTTCGACAGATTTTGCAGTTCGCCCCTCGAAACCGGAGTTATGCACTCTCCGAGTGCATGATCTCACCGAACAGGCTCCAGCTCTCGCCCTTGAAGCGCGCAAGCTGGACCGCCTGGATCGGGTAGAAATCCGTTGGGCTGGTATTGACGAGAATACCGGGCAGCAGCATCGGTATCCTGAATTTCTGGAACGAGGCAGCCTGCTTCATCAGGTTCTCACGGGTCAGCGTGTTGCCGCACCGCTTCAGCGTCTCGTGCATGAGCGTGCTCACGGTATAGCCGTAGACGTGATTGGCATCGGCCTTGTTGGCGCCGGGCATCCACTTGTCCATCCAGGCGCGCCAGGTCTTCATCTCGGCGTCGGAGTCCCATTGCTTGTCGGTCGCGTCCTTCAGGTAGAAGGCGGTGAGGATGCCCTGGCTGTTGTCGAAGCCCGCCGGCTTCATCACCGCCGCGACCGAGACCGAGACGTTCACGAGGTACTGCGCCGGCTTCCAGCCGATGTCGGCCGCCTTGCGGATCGCCTGCGCGGCCTGCTTCGGCGCCGAGATGTTGACGAAGACGCTGGCGCCGGAGTCCTTGAGCTGGATCACCTGGCTGTCGACGGTCGGATCGGTCACCTCGTAGGTCACGTGCTTGATGATCCGGTTGGCTTCCTTGCCCAGGCCCTGCTGGAGGCCACCGAAATAGTCGCGCCCGAAATCGTCGTTCTGCATCAGGACGCCGATCTTGGCGTCCTTGACGTTGGCCAGGATGTGCTTGGCATAGATCACGGCCTCGGTGTGGTAGTCCGGCTGGAAGCCCATGGTCCAGGGGAAGTGCTTGGGGTCGCCCCACTTCGACGCCCCGGTCGCGACGTAGAGCTGCGGCACCTTCTTCTGGTTCATGTACTTGTGGATGGCCGTGTTGCACGGCGTGCCGAGCGACTGGAACAGGGCGAAGATCTTCTCCTGCTCGACGAGCTGGCGCACGACCTCGACCGTCTTGGGCGGCGAGTAGCCGTCGTCGAGCGAGATGAAGTTCACCTTGCGGCCGTTGATGCCGCCGGCCGCATTGACGCTCTTCCAGTAGGCATCGATGGTCTTGCCGATCGCGCCATAGGATGAAGCCGGGCCGCTATAGGGGTTGGTGTTGCCGATCTTGATCTCGGTATCGGTGACGCCTTCGTCGTACTTCTTCTGGCCGAACGCGATACCGGAGCTCGAGACTATGGCGGCAGCCGAGACACTGCCGATAAACGTACGCCTGCTGGTTCTCACTCTTTCCTCCCTTGAAATCGGCGGCTGCGGAACGTGCAACCCCCTTCCCAAACTGACCGTTCCTCCGGTCAGATGCTCTTGACGGACATCGCTTCGGCGAACCGGTCACGTGCCGACATGCCGTCCACGAACCTACGCCTGCCTGCCCTCGTCCTCCCTCCTTAGTGACGAAGGCCGCCGACATGGCCGGCGGCCCCCATCCGGGCTGTTCGATCAGCTGCTCTCCGCATGCATGATGTCGCCGAACTGGTCCCACGATTCCTTGTTGAACCGGGCGAGCCGAATCGCCTGGATCGGATAGAAGTCGGTCGCGCTGGTATTGATGGTGATCCCCGGCAGCAACAACGGAACCCGGAACTTCTGGAAGCCTGCCGCCTGCTTCATCAGGTTGGCGCGCGTCAGGTTGTCACCGCATCTCTTCAGCGTTTCCTCCATCAGATGCGCTACCGAGTAGGCATAGACGTAGGCGGCATCCGCGGTGTTTGCGCCCGGCATGCGCTTGGCCATGAAATCATGCCAGCCCTTCATATCGGCGTTCGTGTCCCACTGATGGTCGGTCGGATCCATCAGGTACTGGCTGCTGATGATGCCCTGGCAGTTTTCGTAGCCGGCCGGCTTCATCGTGGCGGCGACCGACGCCGACACATTGTTCAGATACTGGATCGGCTTCCAGCCGATGTCGGCCGCCTTGCGGATCGCCTGCGCGGCAAACTTCGGAATCGAAATGTTGAAGAAGACATTGGCGCCGGAATCCTTGAGTTGGATGACCTGGCTGTCGACCGTCGGGTCAGTCGTCTCGTAGCTGGCATGCTTGACGATCTGGCCGACATCCTTGCCAAGGCCTTTCTTGAAGCCCTCGAAGTAGTCCTTGCCGTAGTCGTCGTTCTGCATCAGCACGCCAATCCTGGCATTCTTGATGTTGGCCAGGATGTGCTTGGCGTAGATGACCGCCTCGGTCTGGTAGTCGGGCTGGTAGCCCATGGTCCAGGGAAAGTGCTTGGGATCGCCCCATTTCGACGCGCCGGTCGCAACGTAGAGTTGCGGCACCTTCTTCTGGTTCATGTACTTGTGGATCGCCGTGTTGCACGGCGTGCCAAGCGTGTTGAAGGTGCATAGCACCCTGTCCTCTTCAACAAGCTTGCGCACCATCTCGACGGTCTTTGGCGGGCTGTAGCCGTCGTCGTAGGTGATGAAGTTGATCTTGCGGCCGTTGATGCCGCCCCGGTCGTTGACCGCCTTCCAGTAGGCTTGATGAAGCTTGCCGATCACGCCGTACGAGGACGCCGGCCCACTGTAGGGATTGGTGTGACCGATCTTGACCTCGGTGTCGCTGGCTCCTTCGTCGTACTTCTTCTCAGCGAACGCCACCCGGGTACCGGAAAGAATCGCCGCGGCCGATACGCCGGCCACGAACGCACGCCTGTTGGTCTTGTACATATAGGCCTCCTTGTTTTCTTACTCCATGCACTACCCTCACGCTAAAAGTGGAACCTTGATAACGACCTAGCTGCGGCGCAGCCGCCGGATCAGCGCGAAAAGCCCGCCGGCAATACCCATGGGCATCAGGTACATCAGAACGATCAGCAGGATACCGAAGACGGTATACGCCGACAGATCGAACTGCAGCCCTATGTCGTTCTTGACGAAAGTCGAAAGCGCCTGCGCCGAATTGTCGACGAGCACGTAGAAGATACCACCGATGACCGAGCCGGTCAGCGAGCCGACGCCGCCCACGACCAAGCCGATCAGGAACTTGATCGACAGGAAGAAGCTGAAGCTGTCAGGCGCCACGAAGGCGACCGCCGACGCCGACAGGGCGCCCGCGATGCCGGTATAGGCGGCGCTGATGCCAAAGGTCACGGTCTTGTAGAGCGCGGTGTTGATGCCCATCGTGCCGGCCGCGATGGGGTAGTCGCGGATCGCC
Organism: Enhydrobacter sp.; assembly: GCF_030246845.1. Taxonomy (NCBI): domain Bacteria; kingdom Pseudomonadati; phylum Pseudomonadota; class Alphaproteobacteria; order Hyphomicrobiales; genus Enhydrobacter; species Enhydrobacter sp. The sequence goes on along the minus strand of NZ_CP126889.1, from coordinate 4,025,444 downwards.
ATCATCGCCCGGCCGCTGCGGCTGTTCAGCATGTTGGCCGCGGCCCAGTAGAGGATCAGCATCACGATCAGGCAGTAGTAATAGAGCCACTGGTCCTCGGTCAGCGGCAGGCCGAACGGCACCTCGGGCTTCAGCAGCACGATGCCCTGCACGCCGCCCGTCAGGTCCTCGAGCCACTTGTATTTCAGGATTTGCGGCACTGCGAGCGCCAGCGCGAAGGTAGCGAGCGCCAGATAGTGCCCTTCGAGCTTGAGCGCCGGCAGGCCGAACAGGTAGCCGACGATGAACGACAGGACTGCCGCCGCCGGCAGGGTCAGGTAGTAGGGACAGTCGAGCTTGTCCATCAGGATCGCGGCGGTGTACGCGCCGACCGCGTAGAAGGCGCTGTGCCCGAGCGAGATCTGGCCGTTGAAGCCCGTCAGCAGGTTGAGACCGAGCACCGCGATCGAGGCGATGATCATGGTGCTGACCAGGAACAGTCGGTAGTTCGAGACCAGGTCCGGCATCAGCGGATGGAAGAGCGGGATCACGATGGCGAGCGCGACCAGCACCGCCACCCATTTTCTGCTGGCGTGCGCCCGCATCTTACACCCTCTTCACGACGACACGGCCGAACAGGCCGGCCGGCTTCAAGGTAAGCACGAAGATCACGATGATCAGCGCGACGGTGAGCTTCTCGCCGTTGCCGATGATGTAGACGCCGGTCAGCTTCTCGATCTGGTTTCCGGTATAGGCGACCATGTTCTCGAGCACCCCGACGATGAAGCCGCCGGCGACAGCGCCACCGGGGTTGCCGATGCCGCCGATCAGCGCCGCGGCGAAGGCGTAAAGCAGGATGCCGCCCATCATGTTGGGATCGAGGTAGACGATATGGGCCACCATGATGCCCGCCACCGCGCCCACCGCGGCGGCGAGCCCCCAGCCCAGCGCCAGCATCCAGTCCACCCGCACGCCGACCAGGCGCGCCATCTGGGGGTTCTGCGCCGCCGCCCGCATGGCAAGGCCGAGCGGCGTGAAGCGGAAGAACGCGAACAGGAAGCCGAGCACGATCAGCGTGACCAGGACGACGCCGAGCTGGTGCGGACCGATGACGCCGGCCAGGCCGAAGGCGCTCTTGGGGAACGGCGAGGGGTATTCCTTGATCAGGTAGCTCCAGATCGCCCCCGCCATCGAGTTGCAGATCGCGAGCAGGCCGATGAAGACGACCACGACGGACAGGACAGGCGCGTTGTGAAGAGGTCGGAGGATGACCCTTTCGATCACCACCCCCATCACGAACGAGATCACCACGGCGCCGACGAAGGCCACCCAGAAGTTCAGCCCCCACTGCATCAACTGCCAGCTTATGTAGGTGCTGAACATCGCCATCTCGCCCTGGGCGAAATTGAGATGGTCGGTCGAGACGTAGATCATCACCAGCGCCAGTGCCACGCAGGCATAGATGGCGCCGTTGGCGAGGCCGGAGGCGAGCTGTTCGAGGAATTGTTCCATCGCTAAGGGTCTCCGTGCCTTAGTAGCCGAGGTAGGACTTGCGGATATTCTCGTCGTTCTTGACGACCTCGGACGAGCCCGACATCACCACCCGGCCGGTCTCGAGAACGTAGGCATGCGAGGCGAGTTCGAGCGCCAGCGCCGCGTTCTGCTCCACCAGCAGGATGCTCACCTTCTCCTCGTCGTTGATGCGTTTCAGGATCCGGAAGATCTCCAGGACGATCAAGGGCGCTAGGCCGAACGACGGCTCGTCGAGCAGCATCAGCCGAGGCTTCAGCATCAGAGCGCGGGCGATCGCCAGCATCTGCTGCTCGCCGCCCGACAGCGTGCCGGCCTGCTGCTGGATGCGCTCCTTCAGGCGCGGGAAATAGGCAAAAACGCGTTCGAGCTCGGCCTTTACAGCGGCCTTGTCCTTGCGCGTATAGGCGGCGATGCGCAGGTTCTCGTCGACAGTGAGCGAGGTGAACGTGCCGCGTCCCTCGGGCACGTGGGCGATCCGAAGGCGCACGATCTCCTCGGTCGCCCTGCCCCGAATGTCGCGCCCATCGAAGCGGATCGTACCGTCGGTCCGCACCATGTTGCAGATGGCGCGCAGCGTCGTTGTCTTGCCGGCGCCGTTCGCCCCGAGCAGGGTCGTGATTCCTCCGGTCGGAATCTCGAAATTCACGTCGTAGAGCGACTGGGTGGGACCATAGAAAGCCTTGAGCGCCTTCACTTCCAGCAGCGCCGCCATCATGAAGTCCCCAGATAGGCGCGGATCACTTCGGGATCGCGCTGCACCTCGGCGGGCGATCCATCGGCGATCTTCTTGCCGAAGTCGATCGCCACGACCTTGTCCGAAACCGACATCACCAGGCTCATGTGATGCTCGACGAGCAGCACCGTCACGTGCTGGGTGTCGCGGACACGCTTGATCTGTCCCTTGAGCACCTCGATCTCGTCGTGGTTGAGGCCGGCGGCCGGCTCATCGAGCAGCAGGAGCTTGGGGCTCGACGCCAGCGCGCGGGCCAGTTCGACGCGCTTGCGGATGGGGAACGGCAGCGGGCCCGCCAGGGCATTGGTATACGGCACGAGATCCATGAACTCGATCAGCTCGCGGGCGCGCGTCTCGATGCGCTGTTCCTCGTGCCGGACTTTGGGCAGCCGCAGGGCGTTGTCGAAGAAGCTGGTGGAGCTCACGCTGTGACAGCCGACCTTCACGTTGTCGAGCACCGACAAGCGGTCGAACAGGGCAACGTTCTGGAAGGTGCGGCCAATGCCGATCTGCGGGATGTCGTGCCGCGGCCGACCGAGGATCGACTTGCCCTCGAACAGGACGTCGCCGCTGTTCGGCGTATAAAGCCGGCTGAGACAGTTGAAAAGCGTGGTCTTGCCCGCGCCGTTGGGGCCGATCAGACCGGCGACCTGTCCCGTGAAAACATCGAACGTGACGCCGTCCAGCGCCACGATTCCGCCGAAGCGGACCGAAACATCGCGCACGCTGAGGAGCGCGGAGCCGTTGGAAGAAGACGGTTCTGCCATGTGTACAGTGGTTCCGCTGCTCGCATATTTCAGCATGCTCACAACGCGGAATTACCCTTGCCTCCCAAGTACTTGCGGCCCTTCTCCGAAGCCTGCAGAGCCCGCACGATGGCCCATCCGGACGATCGAAGCAACTCAAATGGCACTGAGCCATGCTTTTGGCGCGATTGCGTCGCAGGAAAGTGCTGCAGCGCGGACGTTGACACCGGTCGCGTTGCCGCCGATACGGATTGCCCCTTCAGGACTCGCCAGCTTTCCGCCCATGAAACGCGCCTTCTGTCTGACTCTCGCCGCCGCCGTTGCGGTGACGGTTCCAGCCGCCGCCCAGACGCCGGCACCGGCCCATCCGACGACGCCGAAGGCGACTGCGCCGGCGGCTCCTTCTCCTTCCCCGACGCCGGCGCCGGGGACCCTCGGACCGTCCGCACCGGCGGCGAACGCAACGCCGCAAGACGGACACAACGCCCCGATCCCCCTTCCCGCGTGGTTCCACGAGATCGACACGGCGAACAAAGGGGAAGTGACGCGCGAGCAATTCCTGAAGTACCGAATGAAGACGTTCGAGCAGCTCGATACCAACAAGGACGGCAAGCTTTCGCTCGACGAGTTCCTGAAAGTGGCGGAACCGCCGTTCTCTCATGACGGCAAGGGACTGCCGTCACTGGAGGAGCGCCGCACGCGCGCGCGCGCCGAGTTCCAGAACCTGGACACCAATCGCGACGGCTTCGTCGAGCGCGCCGAGGCGGAGGCCGTGGTCCACGCCGAGTTCAATCAGTATGACACGGACCGGGACAACAAAGTCACCGAGCCGGAGCTCCGGCTGATCGTCCAGCAGGCCATGCAGCGGGCGGCGGCCCAGCGCCAGCAGGCCGAGGCCCAGCGTCGCCAGGGCCTGGTGGCCATCAACGACTTCATCGACATGCAACTGCGCGAGGCCGATCACCTCGACAAGAACGGTGACGGCAAGGTGACGCGCGATGAATTCCTCGCGGTGGTGGCCGGCCCGCCGGATGGCCCGAAGGCCAAGGGCCTGCCCCCCTACGAGATGCGTCGCCAGATCGCCCTGCACAAGTTCAACGAGATCGACACCAACAAGGACGGCGTGCTCGATCGCGTCGAATGGACCGCGAATGCCGTCAAGCAGTTCATCGAGCTCGACCTCAACAAGGACCACTTCCTGAACGAGGACGAGTTCAAGAAGGCCCAGGCGGCCGAAGGCGCCAAGCTCAGGGCGCTGGTGCAGACCCTGGCTCCTGCGAAGCCGCCCCGGCCCGCGCCCGCTCCGGCGCCGGCCCAGCCGAAGCCTGCCCCGCTACCTCAGGGATTGGCGCCCGGCCTGCCGCAGGGAACGCGCTGAGACGCCCTTTCCCTGTCGACAGCGGACGTTGCCGTCCAGCTATTCGACGGTGACGCTCTTGGCGAGGTTTCGCGGCTGGTCGACGTCGGTACCCTTGGCCACCGCGGTGTGGTAGGCCAGAAGCTGGGCCGGGACCGTATAGAGAATCGGCGCCACGACGGGATCGACAGCGGGCAGCGTGATGGTCGCCACGGCCTCCGACCCAAGGCGCGCCGCGCCCGCCGCGTCGGTCATCAGCACCAGCTTGCCGCCGCGCGCCCTCACCTGCTCGAAGTTGGAAGCGATCTTCTCGAAGATCGCATCGCTCGGCGCCACGACCACGACCGGCACCAGCTCGTCGATCAGGGCGATCGGGCCGTGCTTCATCTCGCCGCCGGCATAGCCTTCGGCGTGGATGTAGGAGACCTCCTTGAGCTTCAACGCGCCTTCCAGCGCCACCGGGAAGGACGCGCCGCGGCCGAGATAGAGCACGTCGCGCGCTTCGGCGAGGATGTCCTCGGCGATCCGGCGGTATTGCTCTTCCATGTTCAGGGCTTCGTTGACCTGCGCCGGCAGCTCGATCAGGGCATGCGCGAGCCGCGCTTCGTCCGCCTCGCCCAGCACGCCGCGCGCCCGGCCGGCGGCAATGGCGGCCGTCAGCAGGACGGTGAGCTGCGTTGTGAAGGCCTTTGTCGAGGCGACACCGATCTCCGGACCGGCGAGGGTCGGCAGCACGATGTGCGATTCGCGCGCGATCGCGCTCTCGGGGACATTCACCACCGACAGGATCGTCTGCTTCTGTGACCTAGCGTAGCGCAGCGCCGCCAGCGTATCGATCGTCTCGCCCGATTGCGACACTGCGATGCAGACGCCGCCTTCCGGCAGCGGCGGCTCGCGATAGCGCAGCTCCGACGCGACCTCGACCTCGACCGGCAGGCGCGCGAGCTTCTCGAACCAGTACTTGGCCACCAGGCAGGCGAAGCACGCCGTGCCGCAGGCCGTCATGGTAAGCCTGCTCACCTTGTTCCAGTCGAACGGCAGGGCCGGCAGCGTCACGGAGCGCGTCGCAGGGTCGAGGTAGGTCTGAAGCGTGTCCCCGATCACCGCCGGCTGCTCGTAGATCTCCTTGATCATGAAATGGCGATGGTTGCCCTTGCCGATCATCGCCCCCGAGATCCCGCTCTGGCGGATCTCGCGCTTCACCTCGGTATGCCCCTGGTAGACATTGCAGCCGTTGGCCGTCAGCACGACCCAGTCGTCGTCCTCGAGGTAGCTCACGCGCTTGGTGAAGGGCGCGAGCGCCAGCGCGTCGGTGCCGACATACATCTCGCCGTCGCCGTATCCGACCGCCAGCGAGCTGCCGCGACGGGCGCCCATGAGGATGTCGTGGCGGCCGCTGAACAGCACCACGAGGGCGAAGGCGCCGCGCAGGCGTCCCATCGCCTCGCCCATCGCCGCCTCCGGCGTCATCTGCCGTTCCAGCATGGAGGTCAGGAGCTGGGCGACCACTTCGGTGTCGGTGTCGCTTTCGAAGCGACGACCGTCAGCCAGCAGCTCGTCCTTCAGCTCCTGGAAGTTCTCGATGATGCCGTTGTGCACGATGGCCACGCGATCGGTCGCAATCGGATGGGCATTGCGCTCGCTAGGCTTGCCGTGGGTCGCCCAGCGCGTGTGGCCGATGCCGATCGTGCCCGGCAGCGGCTCGCGGGCCAGCCGCTCCTCGAGCTTCGCCAGCTTGCCCTCGGCGCGGCGGCGGTCGATATGGCCGTTCACCAGCGTCGCCACGCCGGCCGAATCATAGCCGCGATATTCCAGCCGCTTCAGCGCATCGACCAGCAGCGGAGTGACGGACGCCTTGCCGATGATTCCGATGATGCCGCACATGGGAGACCGTCCGGACGCAGGGTTGCTATTTCTGCCTTGTCCGCTTGGCCTCGGCCGCGCGGGCCTTCAGTTTCGCACGAAGCGGGCCGGCACGTCCCTTCTTTATGACCTGACGTGCCCGACCAAGGGCCAGGGCCTTGGGGGGTACGTCCTCCGTGATAACACTTCCGGCGGCAACGTTTGCCCCCTTGCCCACGCGCACGGGCGCCACCAGCGAGCTGTTGGAGCCAATGAAGGCCTCGGCACCGATCACCGTGCGGTGCTTGCCGTAACCGTCGTAGTTCACGGCGATCGTGCCGGCGCCGATGTTGCTCGCCGCGCCAATGTCGGAGTCGCCGAGATAGGCGAGGTGATTGGCTTTGGCACCGCGTCCCATCCTGGTGGCCTTGAGCTCGACAAAGTTGCCGATATGGACATCGTCGGCCACCTCGGAGCCCGGGCGGATGCGGGCGAACGGTCCCACCCTGGCGCCCTTGCCGATGCGCACGCCCTCGAGATCGCAGAACGCCTTGATTTCCGCGTTGGACGCCACCGTGACGCCGGGTCCGAAGCGCACGTTCGGCTCGACGGTCACGTCGGCGGCGAGCCGCGTGTCGGCCGAAAGCCACACGCTCTCGGGATCGATGAGCGTGACGCCCGCTTCCATCGCCGCGAGTCGCAGTCGCTGCTGCAGCGTCCGCTCCGCCCTGGCAAGCTCCAGCCGCGAATTCACGCCCTGGAACTCCGCTTCGTCGCCTTCGACGGCGAGGGCGCGGTGGCCCGCCGCGCGGGCGACGGCAACCGCGTCGGTCAGATAAAATTCACCTTTCGCATTGGCGCTGCGGATCGCCCCCAGAAGCCGTGCCATGAGCGTGCCCTGCAGGCACATTACGCCGGAATTGCAGAAGTCGATCCTGCGCTCGGCCTCGTCGGCCTCCTTGCTTTCGACGATCCTGTCGAGTCCGCCATTCCGTACGATCAGGCGGCCATAAGGCGACGGATCGCTCGCTTGAAAACCGAGCACGCCGACCGCCGCCTTCGCACGATCGCAGGCCTCGACCAGCCGCCGCAGTGTCGCCGTCGTGATCAGCGGCGTGTCGGCATAGACGACCAGCACTGGTCCATCGTGGCCCTCGAGCGCCGTCAAGGCGGCCTTGGCAGCGTCGCCGGTACCGAGCGGTCGGCGCTGGACGACCGTCGGATGCGGGGCAAAGGCGGCGGCGACCGCCTTCGCCCCCGGCGAGACGACGCCGACCATCCGTGCGGGCTTCAGCCGCATCACGCTTTCCAGCACATGCCGCAGCATCGGCCAGCCGGCCAGCGGGTGGAGCACCTTCGGAACGGCGGATCTCATGCGTGTGCTGGCGCCCGCCGCCAGGACCACCACGGCAATGGGTGATTTCATGCCCGGGTCGATGCCATGGGGCTGGCGGTCCCGCAAGACGGATGTGCTAAGGAGGTAGCATGCAAGCCGCCGTCGACGCCCTCATTGCCGCCCGTTTCGACACCGTGGTCTACGACCTCGACGGGACCCTGATCGACAGCGCCAAGGACATGCAGCTCGCCGTGAGTCATGTGCTGGCCGACCATGGCCTGCCGGCGGTCAGCGAGGAGGATGTGCGCATCTTCATGGGCCAGGGTAGCAAGGTCACCATGGCCAAGGCCTTCGCCAGGCACGGCAAGGTGCTGGACGACAAGGCATTGAGCGCCGTCACACGCGAGTTCGTCCGCTACTACGCAGCCGACCCCGTTGGCCACACCGTCGCCTTCGACGGCGTGCCGCGGGTGGTCGGCCACTTCGAGAAGCTGGGCCTGAAGCAGGGCGTCTGCACCAACAAGTTCGAGGCTCCCTCGCGCACGATCCTCGAGCATCTGAAGCTGATGCCGCCGATCGCCGACCTGGCCGGCGCCGACACCTTTCCCGTTCGCAAGCCCGATCCCAGGCATATCCTCATGCTGGTCGAGCGCATGGGCGGCGACCCCGCGCGGACGGTGATGATCGGCGATTCCATCCATGACGTGGAAGCGGCGCACGGCGCTGGCCTGCCGGCGGTGCTGGTGAGCTGGGGCTACACCGAGCGGCCCGCCCGCGAACTGGGCGCCGAGGCGGTGATCGAGCGGTTCGACGCCCTGCCACAGGCCTTGAGCCGGATCGCCAGCCGTTGACGGCCCGGCCCGCAGGCCCTATACGCGCGCCTTCCGGGCGCGTAGCTCAGCGGGAGAGCACACCCTTCACACGGGTGGGGTCGTAGGTTCAATCCCTACCGCGCCCACCATTTCCTGCCCGCCTTCCTGACCCAGAATCCGATGGCCAACGCGCTCCTGCTTCGCCCTGGTGATCGTGTTCCCGACTTCGCGCTGCCCGGGCTCGACGGCAAGTATCGCAAGTTCGTCTGGTCCTTCACCGGCCAGCCGGTGGCGTTGGTCGTCGCCGATGATCTCGACACGCTCGATCCCGGCCATTTCGCGACGCTGGCGACGGCCTGCAAGGAAGCCTCCGCCGGGCTTGTCGCCGTGACGGCAACGGCACCGGCCACGGCGTCTTCCGTGTGGCGCAAGCTCGGCGGCGAGACCGACGGCCATTGCCTGCTTTGCGATGCCGACCGGAAATTCATGCCCGCCTTCCTTGGTCAGGGCGGTGTCGGCTTTGGTCTGGCGGCTGGCCTGCGCACGCGCGTGGTCGTGCTCGATCCCAACCAGCGCGTGGCCGCCACGTACGACAGCCGTCCCCTTCTCGCGGCGGCCGAATCGATCGCGAGCCTCGCCGAAGGCATCCGAAGCGATGGCGGCGCGGACCAGTCCATCAGATGCCCGGCCGCGCCGGTGCTGGTGCTGCCGCGCGTCTTCGAGCCCGACTTCTGCGGCCAGGTGATCCGCCTCTGGCACAAGGGCGACCATCAGGACAGCGGCGTCTCCAGCCGCTACGGCAATGTCGGCGTGGCCGAGCTCAAGCGCACCGAAGACTACATGATCGTCGAGCCGATGATGCAGAAGGCGATCTCCGATCGGCTGGCCTATCGCATCGGGCCGGAGCTGGCGAAAGCCTTCGCCTTCGACCGAGAATTCACCTTCGATGCCCATGTCGTGCTGTCCTACAGCGCCGAAGGGCATCACTTCTTCTCGGCCCATCGCGACAACGGCGCGCCGACCACCGCCGACCGCGCCTTCGCCGTGTCGCTCAACCTCAACGACGACTTCGAGGGCGGCGAGCTGGTCTTTCCCGAATATTCGAGCGTGCGGATCTCGCCGCCGCTCGGCGCGGCCGCGGTTTTCTCCTGTTCCGTCCTGCACGAGGCGCTGCCCGTGATCCGAGGACGCCGCTTCGTGCTCACGACCTTCTTCCGGCAGAAAAAGTGATCCGCGCACTGGTGCTGCTGTCGGCGCTGCCGCTCGCGGCCGCGGCTGGCGGCGCAATCGCCCAACCGTCATCGCGCGCCCACATGGAAGCGTGCACCGAATGGAAGCCCGAAGGCGGACATATCGGCACGCGCAACGACTGCAACCGGCCGGTCGCCATCAAGTTCATGGACCAGGACGGCGGCAACGTCCGGGAAGCGGACGTCCCGCCTGGCGGCTGGTTCGACTCGCAGGTCGTGCAGGGCACGATCCAGGGCTATTACTTCACCGTCTGCCCGGTCGGCTACAGGCCAAGTGTGCCCTTCACGCTGGAGAACGCGACGGCGATCGTGGACAGCCTCTACAACTGCCTGCCCATCGGCAAGCCGGACGTCTAACCTGACCGGGCGCCGGCGTAGGGGTCGTTCACGCCATCGAGCGGCCAGATCGGGCGGCGCAGCTTGGTGAACTTCAGCCGCGAGATGTCGGGCGAGCAGATGCCGCCCGAATCGACCAGCACGATCTCGCGCGCGATCGGCCCGTAGGCGGCCCTGAAGTGCTGCACGCTCTTCACCACCAGCACGTCCTTGGCCTGCGGATCGATGCCCTGGCTTTTGAAGACCTGCAGGTCCGTGGTCTGGATGCGGTTCGAGATCGTGACGACATCGATCCCCCCGATGCGCAGCACGGCCGTCGGCCCCATGTTGCTCTCGACGCCGGCATTCATCGGCCCGTCGTTCCTGAACACGCCGTCCGACAGCATCCTCACGACGGCGGTGGTCTTCACCGGCGCTCCCATGGTCGGATCCGTTCGGCCACCCAGCGCCACCGTGATCTCGGCGCCGACGCCGGCCTTCATCGCCTGCTGCACCGTGACAGGATCGTAGATCGTGCCGATGGCGGCGTTGTCGATCCCGGCGTCGATCAGCGCCTGCAGCACGGGGGTGGTGTCGTTGTAGCCGCCGCCGCCCGGATTGTCGGTCCCGTCGGCGATCACCAGCGGTCCCTTCTTGTCGCTCCTGGCACGGGCCGCGGCGATGCCGTCGGACACCGGCCGGTAGTCGGCCGTCGTCTCGTCGCGGCGGCGCCAGATCTCGTCGATCAGTTCCCGCGCGATCTCCCTGGCGCGCGCTTGCGCCGACGGCTCGTGGCTGACGGCGATCGACGGGCCGGTATAGGGGATATCCGACCAGGTGAAGCCGACCTGGATGCTAACGACGTCGATGCCGGGCTCCTTCTCGTAGCCATCGGCCCTGGCGAGCAGGTCGCGCATCAGGCCGGGCTGCGTCGTCCGGCCATGATCCGCGCCTTCGAGCATGGCGGGTTGGCTGAGAAAGCAGCGCGGCTTCTTCCGGCCCTCGAGCGCCTCCTGCACGAGCGCGGCCGCCTGCACGGCGCGCTCGTAGCCGTCGATATGCGGGTAGGTGCGAAAGGACACCAGCGCATTGGCGTTGCTCGCCATCCTGACCGTCGCATTGGCATGCAGGTCGAGGGTCGCCACCATCGGCACGTCAGGCCCGACGATACGACGCAGCGCCTCCAGGAGCGCGCCCTCGGCATCGTCCTCGGTCTCGCTCACCATGGCGCCGTGCAGCGAAAGACAGACGGCGTCGAGCTTGTCCGCCTGCTTCGCCGCGCCCAGAATCTTGTCTCGGATCGTCTCCCAGGTTTCCCTGGTGAGCTTTCCCGAGGGCGTCGCGTTCGCGGCCACCGCATAGACCGGCTCCCAGCCATACTCGGCCGCCGAATCGATATAGCCGCCCACCTCGTTCCGCGTGCCCTTGAAGTGCGGCACCATCGCCTCGCCCTCGATCAGCCAGCGGCGGCGGTAGTCGTCGAGCGTGGTCTTCAGCTTGCTGAAGGTATTGGTCTCGTGCATGAACTGCGCGATCAGAACGCGATACGCCATCGATAGAACTCCACGCCTACAGTTTCGCCGTCTTCAGCCACTCGGCCTGGCCTTCCTCGCCGTCGACCCCCGTCGTCTCGAGGAAGCGGCAGACCATCATGTAATAGCCGATGGTGAGCGTGAGTTCGACCAGCGCGCCGCGCGACAGGAACGCCTCGACCGCTTTCAATGCCTTGTTCGACGCGCGCACGTTGCGAACGACGTCATCGGTGAAGCGCAGCACGGCCTTCTCGTGATCGGAGAAGACGGGAGCTTCGATCGTGGCGTCGCGCAGCGCGGCGATCTTCTCCTCCGCGACCCCGACCTCGCGCGCGATGCGCTCGTGCTGGAACACCTCATAGGCGGCCCGGCTCAGGCGCCCTACCCGCAGGATGGCGAGCTCGCGCAAGCCGGGATCGAGCTCGCAGCGATGCAGCAGCGCATTGCCCATGCGTACGAAGCCCTTCAGCCCGTACTCCGAGTTGGCCAGCATGCGGTAGATGTTGAGCTGCGTGCCGAGCTTGCCCAGGAACTCGGCATGCTTGCCGGTGGCGTTGTCGACTTCGTAGTACGGAATGCGTGACATAGGCTCTCCTCCAGGGCGGAGCCTGTCAGAGGCGGTCGCGCCATGCCAGCGGGATTGAACAATGTCAGGCGAAAGGCCAGCCCGACACCGCGATGGCGGCGTCGGGCTGCCTCACGATCGGATGGCCGAACCGGTCACTTGTATTCGACCAGCACTTCCCGATAGGCGGTGGGACCGACATTCCTCGCCTTGTGCCTGGCGGGCACGCGCATTCCCTTTCCGTGTTCGGAAAGAACTTCCAGGAAGCCGTTGTCGAGTTTGAGCGAGTAGATGGCACCTGTCGGAATGTCGAGCGTACCCAGATCCTTCCCGTGCTCGTCGAAGATCTGCAAGGGCGCTCCGTCGATGGAATACCACATGTAGCTGTGCTCGTGCGTATGCATCGGCGTCTCCGCGCCCGGCGCGAGCACGAAATTCCAGACGATGACCTTGTCGTTCTCGAAGACTTTCTCCGTTCCTACACCAGCCATTGTTTCCTCCTCTCTGCTACAGACTCCCCGAAAGGAAGCAGTCACCTCGGCCGCCCCTCGACGCCCAGATCCCAGAACAGGCCTGTCATCAGCCGCAGCCCCTCGCGTGCCACTGGCGCCAGCAGGTGCTCGTTGGGGGCATGCTGGGAGCACGCCGCGTAGGAATGCGGCACCCAGACGGTGGGCATGCCGAGGATATCCGTGAACACCTCGTTCGGCAGCGAGCCGCCGAGGTTGGGCAGCAATGTCGGCTTCTGCCCGGCGGTCCTCTCGATCGACGCGGCGGCGAACTTCGCCCACGGACTCTCGGGGTCGAGGCGGGTTGCGTTCATGACCACGTCGCGCGCCGGCTCGACCTCGATCTGGCCGAAACCGTGCCGCTCGAGGTGCCGTCGCAGCGCCGGCACGATGTCGTTGGGGTCCGTGCCGACGACAAACCGGAGCTGGCAGTGGGCGATCGCGCTTGGCGGAATGGCGTTGACCGGCCGATCGGGATTGCCGGTCTTGAAGGCGAGTACCTCGAACGAGTTCCAGCCGAACACGCGCTCCACGGGTGTCAGCCCCTTCTCGCCCCATTCGGGATCGATCTCCGGCGCATCGTCCCCCGCATCGACGTGCGCGTCGGCAAGCGCGGCGCGCACCGAGTTGGTGAGCGTCTTGGGCCGCCATTCCGGCACCTTGATCTGCCCGCGCTCGTCCGTGACGGTGGCGAGCGCATGCGCGAGGACGATGCCGGGATTGGCGAGCAAGCCGCCCCAGTTGCCGGAGTGATGGCCGCCCTCGCGCAGGGCGAGCTTGAGGTTGAAGTTCATGGTGCCGCGCGTGCCGCCGAAGATGGTGGGCCGCCGATGGTCGAGCCGCGGTCCGTCCGAGCCGATCAGCGCGTCGGCCTTCAGGGCGGCCTTGTTGGCACGGCAGAAGTCGGCGAGCCCGGGAGAGCCGGTCTCCTCGCCCGTCTCGATCAGGACGGTCGAGTTGAAGCCGAGGCTCCCGCGCTCCTCCAGCACGCAGGCGAGCGCCGCGATGTTGATCGTGTGCTGCCCCTTGTTGTCGGCGGTGCCGCGCCCGTAAAGGCGATCGCCCTCGACCACGATCTTCCAGGGAGACAGGCCTTGCCGCCACTGATCCTCCTGGCCGCGGATCACATCGCCGTGGCCATAGGTCAGCACCGTCGGTTTGGCCGGATCCTCGACGCGGCGCGCGATCAGGAGCGGCCCATAGTCGGGGCGCGGATTGGGGTAGACGCTGCAGTCGTAGCCGAGCGGCTGCAACGAGCGGGTCATCTCGCCGGCAACGTATTCCTGGAGTGCGGGCATCGAGCCTGCCTCCTGGCTGGTGGTGGGAATGGCCACCCGGCGCTGCAGGTCGGCCAGGAAGCCGCCGGTGTCGAAATAGGTTTCGGCGCGCGCGATGGCGCCGTTTCGTGTGCCTGACATGACCGCTAAGGTATCAGCAGCGCAATCCCTGAGCCAAGAAAAGCGCGACCGGGAGAAATGCCATGCCGCAAGCCGGACAGGTCGTCTTCAGCAGGCTGGAGGAAGTTCATTTCGGCAAGCCGGCCGCCGAGACCGTGGCCGAGATCGCCCGTCGTCACCACGCGGAACGCGTGTTCCTGATGGTGAGCGGCACGCTCAACCGGCAGACCGACGAGATCGACAAGCTGCGCGGCGCGCTGGGCAACCACTGCGTCGGCACGTTCGACCGGATGCCCGCCCATACCCCGCGCTCGGCGGTGATCACCGCTGCGGAACAAGCCCGCACGGCAAAGGCCGACCTCATCGTCACCCTGGGCGGTGGTTCGATCACCGATGGCGCCAAGGCGGTGCAGCTTTGCCTCGCCAACGACGTCACGACGGCAGAGGCGCTCGACCGTGTGCGGGCGCCAGCGCCGGTGAAATCGCCCACGGTGCGCCAGATTTCCGTGCCGACCACGCTCTCGGCCGGCGAATTCTCCCGGATATCCGGCGTCACCGACGAGCGGACCAAGGTGAAGGAGCTGTTCCGCCATCCCGACATCGTGCCGAAAGCGGTCGTGCTCGACCCGATGGTGACGCGGCATACGCCTATGTGGCTGTTCCTCTCCACGGGCATTCGCGCGGTCGACCACTGCGTGGAGGGGATCTGCTCCAACGAGTCCAGCCCCTACGGCGATGCCGCCGCACTGCACGGTCTTGAGCTGCTCGCCCGCGGCCTGCCACGGGTGAAGCGCGATCCGGGCGACATGGACGCGCGGCTCGACTGCCAGATCGGCGCCTGGCTTTCCATGACGCCGCTGGTCAGCGGCGTCCCAATGGGCGCAAGTCACGGCATCGGCTATGTGCTGGGCGCCGTCTTCGACATCCCGCACGGGCACACTTCCTGCATCATGCTTCCCTCGGTCATGCGCTGGAACAGGTCGGCCAATGCCGACAAACAGGCGCTGGTCGCGACGGCCATGGGGCATCCGGGTGAGGATGCGGGCGATGTGCTCGATGCTTTCATCCGTGGACTGGGGATGCCCCGCAGTCTTGGCGAGGTGAAGGTCGGATCGGACCAGTTCGACCGCATCGCCCGGCAGGCAATGGGAACGCCTTGGGTGCCGCGCAACCCGCGGCGCATTGCAGAGCCCGCGCAAGTCAGAGAGATCCTGGAGCTCGCGTCGTAAGTCCCGGCGGCTAATTTAACCTTATCGTGCAAGTTCATCAGCCGTGATATTCGAGCACGATTTAATGAATCCTATGTAACCATAAGCGGCCGGCTGCGTTTCTGTCGTCGATGAATGGAACTTTCCGGCGACATCTCTCGGCGCATGTGTCATCTTAGGGCTGCGGCAACAACCGGCCGATACAGGCTGATCGTCCTCGCCGGACTGATCCGGGCCGTCACCACGGCCCGGCTACCCTCTCAACCGCCGCCCTCAACCCTCTCGAGGGCGGCATCTTCGATGCATCCCCAGCGAAGTGCCGACTTTCTGCGGCGCGTCTTCTCGGCCTCCTTCATCTCGACGGCAACCGCTCGACGGTAGGTAGATGCCATGCCCCAGTCCATTTCCGTTCTGCTCTGCACAAGAAACCGTCAAACCAAGCTGCACAGAGCCATCGAATCCATTCTCAGAAATACCTATCGCGATTTTGAATTGATCGTCGTCGACCAGAGTACGAACGAGGAATCCCGCACGAGGGTCGAGTCGTTTCGCGACCCCCGCGTGACTTACATCCGAACAACCACGGTCGGTCTCTCCCGCGCTCGCAACATCGCCATCAGGGCCGCCCATGCCGACATCGTCGCGTTTGTGGACGACGACTGCATATGCGATTCCAATTGGCTGTCATCGGTCGCCGCGGAGTTCGAGCGCGATCCGTCGGTGATGGGCGTCTTCGGGCGCGTCGTCGCCTACGGGGAAGAGACAGCCGGCATGTTTTGCCCCTGCCTGATCGATGTTCACGAAAGGCGAACCGTCGACGCACCTATCGTGCCCCAGCAGGCGCTCGGCTCGGGCAACAACATGTCCTTCAGGAAGGATGTATTCTGCCGCATCGGCTTGTTCATCGAGTCACTGGGCGCCGGCACCCACATGAAATCCGGCGAGGACACCGAATTCGTCTATCGGGCACTGCGCCAGCGCATGAAGCTGATTTTCGTGCCTACTCCCCTGATCTATCATGACAATTGGCTGTCCTTGTCGCAGTACCAGTCATTGGCGCGTGCCTATATTCTTGGCCATGCTGCCGTGTTCATGAAGTTTGCCCTGCATCTGGACGGGATCGCCTTCGCTGAGGTGGCGCGAACCGCCTATCACATTCTGCGCAACAAGAAGGGCGCCGGAAGCATTTTTGTCGCCCTGGGTATCTTCTTGGTCGGGTGCGCGCGGGGTGTCGGGTATCGATTCGCGTCGCCGCCGCAGTTGATGGCCGCGAGTTGATCACGGAACGATGCGGGGTACTTCGCCTTTTGCCTGAACGTCGAAGAAGGCCGGCTTGCTTGCATCATGGCGCGATGGGGAGCGGGTGTGGCGGAACGCAGTAACGACCAGCCCCTTCGTGTCGACCATCTGCAGGCGGACCTGGTAGGACGATCGCTGCGCGGCGGCGCGATCACCTTCGGCGCGCAGGGCGTCAAGGTCGCCATCCAGTTCGGCACGGTGATGGTGCTTAGCCGGCTGCTGCCGCCGCAGGTCTTCGGCCTGATGGCGATGATCGCGGCCCTGACCGAAGTGCTCGACCAGATCAAGGATTTCGGCCTGTCGGCCGCCACCATCCAGAAGACGGACATCACGCACGAGCAGGTCACGGCGCTGTTCTGGATCAACAGCGCGATCGGCGCGACCGTCGCACTCCTGCTGTTCGCGGGCGCGCCGCTTCTTGCCCAGTTCTACGGGCAGCCGGAGCTGACGGACATCGCTCGCTGGTTGGCGTTGGCTTTCGTTATCAGCGGCGCGACCACGCAGCACTGGGCGCTGCTCCGCCGGCAGATGCGCTTCCGCGCCGCAGCTTCGATTGACGTCGGTTCCGAACTGTTGGGCATGGCGACCGCGGTCGTGGCCGCGCTGGGCGGCGCTGGAATATGGGCGCTGGTGGCGCAGCGCCTCGCCTACAGCGGTGCAGCGATGCTCGCCTCGTGGAGCATGTCGCGCTGGCGGCCAGGCTGGCCGCGCCGTTGTCCCGGCATGAAATCCCTGCTGACTTTCGGCGGATCGGTGACAGGCAATGGCATAATCAATATCCTGGCCCGCAACATCGATCAGGTTCTGATCGGCTGGTACTGGGGGCCGGTATCGCTCGGTTTCTACGAGCGCGCCTACAAGCTGCTGATGAGTCCGATCAATACTGTCACGGTGCCACTCTACAGCGTCGGCATGCCGACGCTCAGCCGGCTGCACGATGATCCCGAGCGCTATCGACGCGCTTATCTGTCGCTGTCGGAGAAGCTGGCAATGCTGACGGTGCCGGCGGCGGCGTTGATGGTCGTGACATCGGACTGGATCGTCGTTCTGCTGCTCGGGGCGCAGTGGCGCGACTCGGGCCCGATCGTCGGCTGGCTCGGCCTCGCGGCCGCGCTGCTGCCTGTGGCCGTCATCACCGGGCTGCTATTTCTGACACAGGATCGGGCCACCGAACTGTTCAAGGTTGCTGCACTCGGTTCGGCCGTCAGCCTGGTCTCGATCCTGATTGGCCTGCCGTTCGGCGCCGTTGGCGTCGCCGCGAGCTTCGCCCTCGGCAGCACCTTCGTGCGGGTCCCCGTGTCCTTCTGGCTGGCCGGACGCAAGGGACCGGTGACGATCGCAGACCTCTATCGGTCGATCGTGCCGTCGGTCGTTGCCGGCTGTGCCGTCTTCGCCACCGTGTCCGTCCTCCGCCACTTGCCGGGCGTCGAGGCGGCATCGCCGATCGTGGCGCTGATGCTCTGCGGCTGTGCAGCCCTTGCCGTCACCTTGCTCAGCTTCGGCTGCATCCCGCAGAGCCGTCGCGCCCTGATGTCGATCGGGCATATCTCCTCGCAGATTCTCCACTATCGAAAGGCCGGCGCATGACGACCACACCTTCGGCCCCGGACGGTCCGCGCGAGCGCGCTCTTGCCGTCGGGCAGCCGATATCGACGCCAGACAATTCAGCTCAGATGCAACAGGCGGCGGACGAGGCGCTCTACGTGCCGATGGAAGCCATGACCGTCAAAGGCTTCGCGCTGACCCCGACGGTCCCCGCCCGCATCGAGAAGCTGGTTCGCCGCACCTTTCTCCGACAGCGCGACCCGGACTGCGCGCTCGTCAAGCAAGTCCGGCACCGTCGTCAGGCGCTGGCCGGAGAGTCGGGTGCGATGACGGTCGAGACGCCCGCTCGCCGGCACAAGATGCATTACCGCGCCGATACGTCCGACGAGCATGTCATCTGGCAGATCTTCGCGCGCGGCGACTACGACCTGACGATGCTCAGGCGCTTCACCGAGATACGCGCCCTTATCGAACAGCGGCATCGCGACGGACTGCGTCCGCTGATCATCGACGCCGGGGCCAATATCGGCGTCAGTGCCGCCTTCTTCGCCCTCACCTTTCCCACGGCGCTGGTTGTCGCGATCGAGCCGGAAGCCGGCAATTTCGATCTGCTGGTGAAGAATACGCAAGGACTCAACATCCGGTGTCTCAAGGCCGCCCTGGCGGCGGAGGCTGGAGAGGTCGCAGTGGTCGACACCGGCGGCGGCAGCTGGGCGTTCCGAACCGAGAAGAGCCAGGCCGGCGACCTCATTCCCGGCGTCACGATCGATGCGTTGTATGACGAATACCGCGAGACAGGCTTCTACCCGTTCCTGGCAAAGATCGACATCGAAGGCGGCGAACAGGACGTCTTCGCGCGCAATACTGGCTGGGTCGCCCGGACGCCCGTGATCGTTGCCGAACTGCACGACTGGCTGTTCCCCAGACAGGGTACGGCGCTGCCCTTTTTGAGATGCGTGAGTGCGCTCGACCGCGATTTCGTCTACAGCGGCGAGGACGTGTTCTCTATCGCCAACGATCTGCCCGCGGTGCCGTAGGAACCGGGTCCTCGCCGGTCTGATATCGGGTGGCCGTCATGCGCTTTGTTTCCGCGCAACGACGGAAAAGAAAGGCTTGAATTGCGGATACATCAGCGTGAACGCCTGCGATAGCTTCGACAACAAACCGCCTGCATATTCTCCTCGATAGATCGTTCCCTCGATCTCGAAGCCGATCCGCTGCAGAAAATCTCTCACCTCTTTCGGGGTGTATTCGCGCACGTGACCCATGATGCCCAGTTGCTCGAGAAAGGCGAAGTTGTCGTAGACGCCGCCCATGGAGCAGTAGGCTTCTTCCTTTCGCAGCAAATTGTAGATGCCGCGCACCGACCGCAGGTTCGGCGTCGACAGCAGCAAGCGACCGCCGGGGCGCAGGACCCGATGGATCTCGCGCATCGACGAAATCAAATTGATGCGCAGGTGCTCGAACACCTCGTTCATGATCACGCTATCGAACGCCGAGTCTGCCGCTGGGATTGGCTCGGTGTCCAGATCACAGTCGAGGACCGTCAGCTTGAATTTGTCGGCTATCGATGGAAGGTATTGGAGGCTTCCGCATTTATCGAGCGCCGTCAGGTCGTAGCCCCGGCTCACCAGAGGCAGGGTCAAGAAGTATGGAAATGCTCCGATCTCCAAGACCCGGTCGTCTGGCCGCAAGAATTGATCAGCATAATCGACGTCGAACGCAATTCTGGTGCCGTGCGCGTCGAAATATTCCTTGACGTGATGGACGTCCTTGAAAAACGGAAAGATCTGAACAGCGAACTGATCGACAACCTTGCTGCTCGTCGCTGTCGGCTTTGCTGGCTCCCTGATGGCGAACATGGGCACCCCTGTCACGGTCGGCTGTAAGGACGGCCTACGCCGGTGAATTGTCGAGAGCAGGTACCAACCCAAGCCAGAGCGACTGGCCTTCGGACCGAGGGTAACGCGAAACGTCGAGCCGGGTTCCTTCGCCAAAGGCGGCGCTAAAGCCGCCCCTTACGCTTACCCACGGACTCGGCAAGCAGGCAGAGGATCTCCCACATCATGGTGACGCCCACGAGCGCGGTGTTGCCGCTCATGTCGAAGGGCGGCGAGACCTCGACCACATCGCCGCCGACCAGATTGAGCCCGCGCAGACCGCGCAGCATGCGTTGCGCCTCATGGGGTGTGTAGCCGCCGATCTCGGGCGTGCCGGTGCCCGGCGCGTAGGCCGGATCGAGGCCATCGACATCGAAGCTGACATAGGTCGGGCCATGGCCCACGACGCGGCGCGCCTCGGCGATCACCTTCTCGACACCGAGGTCGAAATATTCCTCGATGGTGATCACGCGCATGCCCTGCTCGACCGCCCAGGCATTGTCGTCGCGCTTGTAGAGCGATCCCCTGATGCCGATCTGCACCACGCGCCTGGGATCGAGGAGCCCCTCTTCCACGGCGCGGCGGAACGGCGTGCCATGCGTATATTTGTAGCCGCCGAAATAGGTATCCCAGGTATCGCTGTGGGCGTCGAAATGCACCATGCCGAGCGGCGCCTGCTCCTTGGCGATGCCGCGCATGATGGGCAACGTGATCAGGTGGTCGCCGCCCGCCGACAGCGGAATGGTGCCGGCCGCATGCAGCCTAGCGTAGAACTTCGCAATGCGCTCCAGCGAATCGTCGACGCTGGCCGGGTTCACCGAGGCATCCCCGAGATCGCCGCATCTGGCGAGCTCGTAGGGCGCGATGCCCGTGACGTGATGCACGCGGCGCATCATGGTCGAGAGGTCGCGCATCTGGCGCGGCCCATGGCGGGCGCCCGGCCGATTGGTCGTGCCGCCGTCCCAGGGCACGCCCACCAGGCCGATCTCGACCTCGGCAGGATCGCGGAACAGGGGCAGGCGCATGAAGGTGGCCACGTCGCCGAAGCGCGGCGTCACCGTGCCGGAGACGGGCTGGGGGAAATGGCTGGTTTCGGTCATGCCGCGATATGGGGATTCATTGCGGCCGCAACAGGGCCTTGCGCGCCGTCACGAACTCCTCGACGGCGCCGACGAACCGGTCGCCCTCGGCATCGCCGATCATGATGTTGAGCGCCACGAAACCGCGGCGGGCGATCCAGATGCCGGCGGCCGACATGTCGAAAAAGAAGAGCTCCTTGGCGTCCTGGTTGGAGCTCGCGATATCCGCCGCCGTCCTGATGGGGCGCGTCGTCGCATGCGCGGTCATCATCGAGCCGATGCCGGAGAACTGGAAAGCGACCTCGTTCTTTGCGCAGATGGCGTTCAGCCGCTCGCGGATCTTGTCGCCGCGCGCATTCAGCGCCTCCGCCGCCTCGGGCGTATAGACCTCGCCATAGCCCGCCACGCCCGCCGCCATGGTGAGCACGTTGTTGTTGAAGGTGCCGGCGTGCGGCAGCGAGTCCGGCCTGGTCGGGTCGAACAGTTCCATGATGTCGCGTCGTCCGCCGAAGGCGCCGAACGACATGCCGCCGCCGATATATTTTCCGAGCGTGGTCATGTCGGGAACGATGCCGAGCCTGGCCTGCAGGCCGCCGGGCGACAGGCGCGAGGTCATGACCTCGTCGAAGATCAATGTTATGCCGCGGGCCTTCGTCTCCTCGCGCAGCATCCTGAGGAAGGCCGGGTCGCCCGGCAGGCAGCCGTGGCTGCCCTGCATCGGCTCGACCAGGACGGCGAAGATCTGCTCGCCATGCCCGGCGAGAAGCGCGCGCGTTCCCTCGATGTCGTTGTAGGGTGCGACGACATAGTCGTAGGGCATGTTCACGGGACTGCCGCCGCTCACGAAATAGAGCACTCCGCCATGGTATCCGCCCTTGAACACCATCACCTTGGTGGCCCGGGTGCGGCCCAAGCGCTGGGCGAAGACCCTGGCGCCCGCCAGCGCCATCATATTGCCCTCGGTGCCCGAGTTGGTGAAACGCACGAGGTCGATCGAGGGAATTCGGTCGGCGATCAACCGCGCAAGCTGCGCCTCGTAGGCGTTGCGCCCGGCATAGTTCCAGCCGTGATCGAGCGCCCGATCGATGGCGGCCCGGATCACGGGATGGGAATGGCCGTAGATGCCGGCGGTATATTCGCCCAGGACGTCGATATAGTCGTGGCCGTCGGCATCCCAGAGACGGCACCCCTCGCCGCGCACGACGGTGAGCGGGAACGGCGCGTTGTGAAGAGTCGTGCGCGTATTGCCGCCCGGCATTGCCTGACAGGCCTCCTGATGACGCGCGAAGCTCTTGGGATTGCGGTCGATGTAGGCCTGACGCGCCTCGGCGAGCGCGGATTGCAGGTCCGAATTGACCAAGGCTTGATCGGGCACGTTACTCTCCCTTCTCCTCAGCAGGACGAGCCTATCACACCACGCTGAGTTCGCGGATAGGACGGCCTGCGGATATCCGCTCATAGCCGAACGGCAAAAGATCAAGGGTCTGGTAGCTGCCATGCACGATGAGCTCCGCCACCGCCCGCCCGATCGCCGGCGATTGCTGCAGGCCGTGGCCCGAGAAGCCCGTGGCGAAGATGATGCTCCCGATCTCCGGGTGGCGCCCGACGATGCCGTTCTGGTCGAAGGTGTTGTATTCGTAGTAGCCGGCCCACGCGTTCACGACCTTGGCCGCCTCGAATGCGGGCACGCGCGCTGCAAGCGCCGGCCATACCATCTCGTCCCATTCCTGATGCTGCACCTCGAGCGGTGCGCCCGCAGGATCATTGCCTTCGGCGGGTGTCGTTCCTGCAATGTAGAAACGGCCTTCGGGTCGAAACCAGACACCGGACGGATCGATCGTGACCGGCGTCGGTCCCGGCGCCTCGCGCACGTCGAACACGAACACGGAGCGGCGCCGCGGCTCGACGGGCAGCGCGATTCTGGCCAGCGCCGCCACGCCGGCCGACCAGGCGCCCGCAGCAATGACGATGGTTTCCGCCTCCAATCGCCCGTTGGTGCGCAAGTCGACCCGATGCGGCCCCAGCCCCACCGCCTCGTCGGCGATGTAGACCGCGCCCCGCTCCCTGGCGGCGCGGCGCAGGCTCATCGTCAGCGACGGTCCATCGAACCAACCCTCGTTGGCGGTGCCCAGCGAGGCGAGCGCCAGGCCGTCGGTCGAGATCCAGGGGAAGCGCTTTGCAAGCCCGGCGGGCGGCACTAGTTCGACGGCGCAGCCCTCGGCCCGCTGCAGGGCATTGTTGGCCCGCAACATTGCCTCGCCACCGGCATCGGCGAGGAAAAGGTAGCCCATCTCGTTCAGCGCCAGATCCACGCCTAGCAGGTCCGGTGCCCGGCGAAGGAACTCGACGCCGTAACGCGAGAGATGGATGTTGAGCGGCGTGGAGAACTGCTGGCGGATCGAGCTCGCCGACAGGGCCGAGGACGCCTGCCGGTAGCCCGGGTCGCGCTCGACAACCGTTACCCTGCCGGCAAACACGGCGTCGCCCACGAGATGGAAGGCGATCGACGAACCGATCGCACCACCGCCGACGATCGCCACGTCGCCGTGCGTCATCGGCCGCTCCCGGTCAGCTTCTCGCCTATGGCACTCAGCCAGCGGCGCACGATGCGCTCCTCGTCCTTGCCGAGCAGGCCGGCGATCTCCGCTTCGATCGCCGTGATGCGGGAGCGGCAACGCTTGAGCAGCGCCTGGCCCTTGGCCGTGGCGTGCAACCGCAGGATGCGGCCGTGGGTGGCATGCGCGCTCTTCTCGATGGCGCCGTCGCGTTCGAGATTGCCCACGATCACGTTGATGGTCTGCGGCGTGAGATAGGTGAGCCGGGCGAGATCGGCGCCCGATACGCCGGGATAGGCGGCGATCATCGTGAGCACGGTGAACTGCGGCGCCGTGAGGTCGAGGCCGGCGAGCGCACGGTCCATCGCCCCGCGCACGGAAGCATGCGCCTGGCGCAGGAGATAGCCGAGATGGCCTTCGGGACCGCGCTTGCCCTCGCCGGGAGCGGGAATGGCCTGGGCCGAGAGGGACGCCGAGGACTTGCGGTTCATATCAGCCTTCTGATAACTCATCCGAACTCGAATACACTGGAGACCGCTCCATGAACCAGACCCTTGCTGACCTGCTCGGTCGCCAGCTCGCGGCCGAGAACGCCCATGACCTCGAGGCCACGCTGGCCACTCTTCACCCCGAATGCCGTTTCGACGACTTCGCCACCGGCCAGACCTGGCACGGCCGGGCAGGCGCCGCCGCCCACTATCGGCAATGGTGGACCACCTTCGATGTCGAGGTCCAGCGCGGCCCAGGCCAGCGCCGCTACTGGACCGACGATGACTGCTACTTCGCCGAAGCGACATGGCACGGCCGCCATGTCGGCCGTTTCCTCGGCCTCGCCCCGTCGGACCGGCCGATCGTCCAGCCCTTTCTGGTCGCGATAACCTTCCGCGACGGACTGATGGCCAGCGAGCGTTTCCATTATGACCTCGCGGCGCTGCTGCGCCAGATCGGGCCCGATCCCATTCCGGCTCTCGCCGGGCTCGACTATCGACAGGTTGCCTGAGCTCGCGCTCTTGTCGCCTCCCTCTGAGCCGCCTAGGCTTGCCGAAGCGGTGGGGAGAAGAAGAGGCGGATGTTCCGCTCTGGTGATCGGCTGCGTGGCATGTGGGCTCTGGCGGCGAGCGTGTTTGCCGTCCTGGCGAGCGTCTCTTCCGCTGGTGCGCAAGCCAGCCTGCCCGTCTTCGACCCCGCCAGCATTGCCTTCCTCTCCTTCCGCCCCGGCGACACCGATATGTTGCTGTTGGCGAGATCGGACGAGGATCGGCGGCTCGAAGTGCATCTTGTCCGCGCGAGCGCCGGAGGCCGCGTCGCGCTCGCGCGCACCCTGCCCGGTCATTTCACCTCGGTGGCATGGCTCGACAAGACGCACCTCGTCACGGGCGGCGACGACGGCCGGCTCGAGAGTTGGCCTCTGTACGGCCGTGAGCCGAACCTGCTCGCGACCTTTGCCGAGCCCATCGGGGGCATCGGCGTGGCGCCGGCCAGCCGCAACCTCGCCCTGCGCCTTTCCGGAACGCTGCGCCTCCTCGCGCCCGATGGCCGGCCCAATGGCCCCACGATCACGCTCGGCCAGCCGCCCGCCGCCGGCGAGATCTGCCCGCCGGACGACATCGAGCGCGCGCCGTCCTTTTCGGCCGACGAGCAGCTTCTGGCATTCGCCGGCGTCTGCGGTGACCTCCGTGTGGTCGGACCAGGCGGCGTGCGGCTGATGCAGCCGGACATTCAGCGACCTTACGTCAGGCGCCACGTCTTTTCCGACGACGGCCAGGCCTTGGGCGTCGTTTATCCTGCTCCGGACGGGGTGGACATCCTGCCCGTCGTCTCCGGCCGGCTCGGCAGCCCGCACGCCGTCGACGCCAACGACGAGCCGCTCGATCTCGCTGCCCTGCCCGGCCGGCGGGGCTTTGTGGCCCTCTTCGCAGATCGCATGCGCTTCCTCGACCCTGACGGCGGCCTTCGCCAAGACGATGCCGCGCCTGCCGGTTCCAGGCGCATTGCAGCAAGTGCAGACGGCAGCCGCATTGCCGTTGCCGCCGCCGAAGGGCTGGTGCTGCTCGACGGCGATGGTCGGAGGCTCGAGCGCCCGTTCGGCGATTTCGGTCTGCCCGTCGCCGCACGCGCAATTGCCGGGGGCACGCAGATTGCGGCATTGCACGCCGACGGCCGGTTGCAGGTCTGGCGGCTCGACGGCAGCGAAAGCCGCGATGCCCTTCGGCTCTGGAAGAACGAGCCGTCTGGAGCCGGCTCCGCCATCGCCGCGGCGCCGCCACGGCTGTTCGTCTCTCCCGGCGGGCGCAAGGTCGGCGTGCTGGCCCCCGATGGACAGTTCGAGGTGTTCGATCAAGCGTGGAATCGCATCGGCCGGCCCATGCGATTCCCGGCCGGGCCGAAGGACACCGCACTTGCCGCCACGCTGCTGCTCGACGATCGCCTGCTGCGGCCCATGCCGGACGGCTCCGGATTCCTCATGCTGGACCTCGACGGCCGGGTGCTCGGCCGCATGGCCTTCGGCGACCAGCAGAAGCTCGTTCCCGAGGCGGCGGTCGCCTCCGCCGGCGTGATCGCGATCTACACCGCGGACGGCCGGCTGGCGGCGTGGTCGCGCGACGGGCGCCCGATCCGGCAACGCAAGCTCGCTGCCTCGGGCCTCAGCGCTCCATCCCTCGATATCTCGGCCGACGGCAAAACGATCGTCCTGCACGATGCGCCCGCAAATCTGCCGCCGCACCTGCTGGTCTGGAAGCTCGGCAGCGACGATAGCCTGGAAAGCCGCGATGGCCGGTTCGCCGGTTTGCTGGCCGATGGCAGCCTCCTGCGGGTGAGCGGACCGCCTCGTGCTCGACGCGCCCGACGGCACGCAGCGGCTCAGCCTGCCGTTCGACGGCGAGCGCGTCGTCGGCCTGACCCCGGACGGCAAGACGGCGCTGGTCGGCAAAGGCCGCAGCGTGCACGCCCTGACGATCAGCCAGAACGAGCCCTGAGCGTCGATCCGAAAGCAGGCCAGTCTATCGGGCGAAGATCATCGCCCGGTCGCGCAGGGCGCCGAAGCGCAGGTTCATGAGGTCGAGCACGTAGTTCTGGTAGAGCTTCCACGGCCGCTTCGAGCCCTGCTTGGGCTGGTGCTCGAGCGCACGCTGAATATAGCCGGACGAAAAGTTCACCCAGGGCTCGGCCTCGAGCGTCGGGTCGCTGTTGTGCGGCATGCAATAGCGGTAACCGCCGCGATCCATGCGATTGAGGAGCCGGCAGACATACTCGCAGACGAGGTCGGCCTTCAGCGTCCAGGACGCGTTGGTGTAGCCGAAGACCGATGCAAGATTGGGCACGTCCGAATACATCATGCCCTTGTAGATGAAGGTCTGCGACGGCTCGACCGGCCGGCCATCGACCGCGAGCTTGACGCCGCCCAGCGGGATCAGCACGAGCCCGGTCGCAGTCACGATCAGATCGGCGGCCAGCTCGGCGCCCGATTTCAGCTTGAGGCCGCTTTCGGTGAAGGTGTCGATATGATCGGTGACGACGGACACCTTGCCCTGCCGGATAGCGCGGAAGAAATCGGCGTCGGGCACGAGGCAGAGCCGCTGATCCCATGGATTGTAGCGCGGCGTGAAGTGCGTAGCGATATCGTAGTCCGGCCGCAACGCCTTGCGCACGCCTCCCAACAACAAGCGCTTCACCGTCTCCGGCCGCCGCTTGCACATCTGATAGACATACATGCCGTACAGCACATTGCGCCATCGCGTGATGGCATAGGCGAGCTTCAATGGCAGGCGCTGGCGCAACTTGATGGCGAACGCATCCTTCGACGGCCGCATTGCCATATAGGTCGGCGAGCGCTGCAGCATGGTGACGTGGGCGGCGCCGGTATCGGCCATGGCCGGCACCAAGGTGACGGCCGTGGCGCCGCTGCCGATCACGACCACCCGCTTGCCCGCGTAGTCGATGTCGTCGGTCCATTTCTGCGGATGGACGATGCGGCCCCTGAACCGGTCCATGCCCGGAAAGTCCGGCAGGTAACCCGCCGCATAGTCGTAGTAGCCGCTGCACATCCAGAGGAAGTTGCAGCTCAGCACTCGCCGCTCCCGCTGGGCGCCGTAGTCGACCTCGACCGTCCAGCGCGCGTCGGGCGTCGACCAGGACGCAGCGACAACACGATGCTGGTAGCGGATCCTGGCGTCTATGCCATGGTCGCTGGCGACCTCGCGGATGTACTTCAGGATCGCCGGCCCGTCGGCGATCGCCTTGGCGTCCCGCCACGGCCGAAAGCGGTAGCCCAGCGTGTACATGTCCGAGTCCGAGCGGATGCCGGGATAGCGGAACAGGTCCCAGGTGCCGCCGCTTGCCTCGCGTCCCTCCAGGATCGCATAGCTCTTTCGCGGACACTCCTTCTGCAGGTGCCAGGCGGCGCCAATGCCCGAGAGGCCTGCGCCGACGATCAGGACATCGAAATGCTCGATCGCGGCCACGGTGTCGGAAACTCGATTCAGGACTGTATCCATCACTCCTTCATGAACGCATTCAGATCCGGAGTCGAGAGCGCGCTGTCGAGATAGCCGAAGGTGCCCCGCTCCTTCACCTCCTTGGCCGCGTCGAGCAATCCGGTCATGGCGGCGCGATAGAGCGAGGTGGCGAGGCTGATGCGCTTCACGCCGGCGGCCTCGAGATCGGCCTTGGTGAACGACCGTCCCTTGATGCCGACCATGAAGTTGAACGGCTTCTTCAAGGATCCGCAGACCTTCTTCACCGCCGCGAGATCGGGCAGGCCCGGCGCAAACAGCACATCGGCGCCGGCTGCCTCGAAGGCCTGCAGGCGCTTGATCACGTCGTCGAGGTCCGGCCGCCCGCGCAGGAAGCCCTCGGCGCGCGCGGTCAGGACGAAGGGTATCGAGAGCGAGCGCGCCGCCTGGACCGCGGCCTTCACCCGCACCGCCGCGGTTTCGAGATCGTAGAGCGGCGTGTCCTTGTTCCCGGTCGCGTCCTCGATCGAGCCTCCGACCAGGCCGATGGCGGCGGCCTGCCGGATGGTCTCGGCGGTCGCGTCGGGACCGTCGCCGAAGCCTTTCTCGAGATCGGCGGCCACCGGCAGGTCGGTCGCCTCCACGATCATCCTCGCATTGGCGAGCGACTCCTCGCGGCTCACCCTGCCGTCGCGCTTGCCGAGCACGCCGGCCTTGGCGCCGCTCGAGGTCGCCAGTGCCTCGAAGCCCAGCCCGGCCAGCAGGCGGGCCGAACCGCCGTCCCATGGGTTGGGAATGACGAAGGCACCCGGCCTTTCATGCAGGGCACGGAACTTCGCGGCCTTGTCGGCCTGACTTGCTGCCATGACTCTTCTCCCGCGAAAGCTGAGCTAGAGGCTGCGCCCGTCGTACTGGCGCGGCTTGAGGTTCTCGACCTCCACGCCGTCGAGGCAACGGAGGTTGATGCCGACGCTCGGCGTGCCGTCGGGCGCCGTTCCTTCGGCAAAGCTCTCGATGCCGCAGCGCCGGCAGATACGATGATGCAGCCGCTTCTGGCCGAACTGGTAATCGCCCAGCGCTTCGGCGCCGGACTTCAGTCATCGCGGTCTTTGGCGCGAACGCCCAGACGGCACCCAGCTTGGTGCAGATCGAGCAATTGCACTGCAGCGCCTGGTCGAGGTCGACAGCGACGGCGAACGAGACCGCCTGGCAATGGCAGCTTCCGGTGTAGGTTTGTGTGCTCATGGCCTCGAGCCTATCACCTTCAGGCGACGAGGTTCAGCCCCAGATCGAACGCGTCGAAGTTGCGCCATCGCCGCGGCGGCGCGCCCGCCGCCAGCTTTCTGTTGCAGATCAGTGGCACCTTTTGTTCGGAGAGCCCGCCGTGACTGCGCAGCGGCTCGCCCAAACCCGACAAATCATGCCGCGATGCCGACGTGCCGAGAACCTTGTGCCGGGTCGAGATCACGACAAGGTCGCCCAGGCGATCCGCCGGCAGCTCGAAGCGCTGCGCCGCCTCCTCTCGGCTCAATGCAGCCTCGATGGCCGGCAGGCGCTTGAGCTTCCCCGCCACCTCGTCCGCGGACGCCGCCTGCGGGAGATAGACGACAGCGAACGAGCCCAGGGCGCCGTGGTGCACGACGTAGGGGTCGGTGATCGGCAGTATGACGCGCGCCCGGCCGGCACCGAGCCACTGGTCGACCAGGTCCTGCAGATAGAGGACATCGGGCCGACCGTCCGGATCGTGCTTGTCGTTCATGCCGTGATCGGCCGTCAGAACGAGCGTGCAGCCCATCGCCTCGAGCCTCGCCAGGTAGCCATCCATCATCGCGTAGAAGTCGTTCGCTGCCGCGCTGCCGGGCGCGTACTTGTGCTGGATATAGTCGGTGGTGGAGAGATACATGATGTCGGGCCGGTCGCGCTCCATCAGCCTGACGCCGGCCGCAAAGACAAATTCCGACAGGCCCGCGCTGTAGACGTCCGGCACGGGCAGGCCGACCAGCGCCGGCACGTCGGCAATGCCGTTCTCGGCCAGTATCGCCTGGTCGGCCTTTTCGGACGAGAAGCTGCAGGCCTTCCCCGGCCCCAGCGAAAGGCCCTTGCCCAGCAGACCCCGCAGCTTGTCCTTCGCCGTGATCACGGCGATCCGGCAGCCGGCGCGCTGGAGGGCCGGAAACAGCGTCTCGACCCGAAGGAACTCCGGGTCGTTCATCATCACCTCGCGGCCGGTCTCGGGATCGAGGAAATAGTTGCCGCAAATGCCGTGCACGGAGGGCGGCCGGCCGGTGACGATCGAGAGGTTGTTGGGATTGGTGAAAGAGGGCACGACGCAGTCGGCAATCAGGCTGGTGCCCGTCTCGAGGGCCTTGCCGAACCACGGCGCCCGCCCCATTTCCACCGCACGCTCGATATAGCCCGGTTCCGAGCCGTCGATGCAGACGACCACCGTCGGCTGTCGCGGCAGTCGGTAGCGACGGCCGTTCACGATCACCTCGCCGTCAATCGCACGTGCGCTGTCCGGAGACATGTCGGGTCCTTCCGTGTTTCGGCGCGATGATCGGCGCGGGCGACCGGTTCGTCCAGCGCACCTTTGGCGCGACGGTCAAAAAACTTTCATCGTTCACCCACGAGGCGTAGGTTGCGAAAATCATGCACGGCGTCGACACGATCCTGAACGTTCTCGGCAGCGTCACCCTGTTGCTGTGGGGCGTGCGCATGGTCCGAACCGGCCTCACGCGGGCGTTCGGCGGGACACTGCGTCGCGCCATCGCGGCCTGCTCGCGCAACCGCTTCACGGCCTTTGTGGGCGGCCTTGGCTTGACCGGCCTGCTGCAGTCCAGCACGGCCACGGCTCTCCTGCTGGCGTCTTTCGCCGGCCGGGGCCTGATCTCCCTGCCGATCGCGCTGGCGGTCATGCTGGGCGCCAATGTCGGCACGACCCTCACCTCCCAGGTCCTGTCGTTCGACCTCGGCTGGCTGTCGCCGCTCCTGATCGCGGCCGGCGTGATCGCCTTCATGACGATCGATGCCGACAAGCCGCACCACCTCGGCCGGGTCGGCATCGGCCTTGGCCTGATGCTCCTGTCCCTGAAGCTCCTTACGGCCGCCATCGAGCCGCTCAGGACCTCGCCCTCCTTCATCGCCGCGCTCGCCGGCATGCAGGACGAATATGTGATCGCCGCCATCCTCGCGACCGTCGCGACGTGGTTCATCCACTCCAGCCTCTCGGCCGTGCTGCTGATCATGTCCTTCGCCGGCAGCGGCATCATCAGCCCGGCGCTGGCGCTGGCCATGGTCGTGGGCGCCAATGTCGGCGGCGCGCTGGCGCCCTACATGGACCAGTCGGCCACCGACATCGACGCCCGCCGCGTGCCGCTGGCCAATCTGATCTCGCGCCTGGTGATCGGCGTCGCCTTCATGCCGTTCCTGGTGCCGGTCGCGCACTGGCTGGCGCTGCTGGAGCCGTCGGTGGCGCGCGCGGCCGTCAACTTCCACTCGGTGTTCAGCGTGGTCGCGGCGCTCGTCTTCCTGCCGCTGATCGAGCCGGTGGCCGCGCTCTGCCGTCGCCTGCTGCCGGCGAAGCCCGTGGCGGACGATCCCGGCAAGCCGCGCCATCTCGACCCGAACGTCCTCGACACGCCGGCCGAGGCGCTGGGATGCGCCCTGCGCGAGACGCTGGCGCTGGGCGACCGGGTAGCCGACATGCTGCGCCAGTCGATCGAGGTGTTCGAGCATTCGGACCCCAAGGCGGTTCGCGCCATCGAGCATGCCGACAACGTGGTCGACAGCCTTTACGAGGCGATCAAGCTCTATCTGATCCAGACTTCCCGCACTGACCTCGGCGAGGAGGAAGGGCGGCGCTATGTCGAGATCCTCACCTTCACGACCAACCTCGAGCATATCGGCGACATCATCGACAAGAACCTGATGGAGCTTGCGGCCAAGAAGATCAAGAATCGCTACGTCTTCTCGGTGGAGGGTCTTGCCGAGCTCAAGGCCTTCCATTCCCGCGTGCTGGAGAACCTGCGGCTGGCGCTCAACGTCTTCACGACGCGGGACATCGCGCTGGCGCGCCGCCTGGTCGCCGAGAAAGCGGTCATCCGCGAGGCCGAGGCCAGGGCCGCCGACAGCCACTTCGCCCGCCTGCGCGAGGGACGGCCCGAATCGATCGAGACCAGCTCGATCCACATGGACGTGATCCGCGATCTGAAGCGGATCAACGGCCATCTGGCGTCGGTCGCCTACCCGATCCTCGAGGCCGCCGGCGAGCTTGCCGACACCCGGCTCAAGGCCGCGCAGCCGCTGCGCGACGCCCACGCCGGTTCCTGACGGCAAGACCTCATGGGCTGAGATAGCGTGGCAGCCAGAGCGCGATATCCGGGACGAGCGCCAGCGCCATGGTGAAAAGGACCATGATCACGAGATAGGGCAGCGTGACCCGCGCGATGTAACCCAGCCCCTGCTCGCTCAATCCCTGGATCACGAAGAGGTTGAAGCCCACGGGCGGCGTGATCTGCGCCATCTCGACCACCAGCACGAGGAAGACGCCGAACCAGATCGGGTCGAAGCCGGCGGCCTTCACGATGGGCATGACGATGGGCAACGTCATGACGATCATGCTGAAGCCATCGAGGAAGCAGCCGAGCACGACGTAAAAGGCGATGAGGGCCACGATCAGCATGAAGGGCGAGAGTCCGAGGCTGCTGACGAATTCGGCAACTGCGGCCGGGATGCCCAGGAAGGCGGCGGCGCTACCGAGGATCGACGCGCCGAGCACGATCAGCGCGATCATGGCGCAGGTCTGCACCGAACCTATGGCGATGGCGCGCAGCGCCGGCCACCTCAATTCGCCCTGCAGCCGGGCGACGATGAGCGCGCCCAGAACGCCGACACCGGCCGCCTCGGACGGCGTGGCGAGCCCGCCATACATCGAGCCCAGGACGCACAGGATGAGGAACACGACCGGCCCGAGCTCGCGAATCGAGGTCAGGTACTCGCCGAGCGACGCGATCCGGACCTTGCGCTCGCTGGCCGGCACGAGGCCAGGCTCGAGCACGGTATGGATCATGATCCAGGCCATGAACGAGGCCGCCAGCAGGAACCCCGGAATGAACCCGGCGGTGAAGAGCTTGGCGATCGAGACGTCGCCCAGCACGCCATAGATGATCATGATGTTCGAGGGCGGGATCAGGAAACCAAGCGTGCCGGCGCCGGCCAGCGAGCCCATGGCAACGTCCTTCGAATAGCCGCGCTTAATGAGCTCGGCGAGCGAGATGCGGCCGACCACCTGCGTCGTCGCGGCCGACGACCCCGATATGGCCGCGAAGATCGAGCAGCCGATCACGTTCACATGCAGCAAGCGTCCGGGCAGCAAGGCCGCCCAGGGCGACAGGCCCCGGAACAGCGACTGCGACAGCCGTGTGCGGAACAGGATCTCGCCCATGATGATGAACAACGGCAGGGCGAGAAGCTCCTGCGTGGTCAGGATGTTCCACGCGTACTGCGCCAGCAGCTTGTCGAGGGGAATGTCACGAAAGATCGCGAGCAGCACGGTTCCCGTCACGGCCAGCGTCCAGCCGATCCACAGGCCGCCCGCCAGGAACGAAAACAGCACCACGAACATGGTGAGGACGACGACGATCATTCGGAGACGGAGGCCGCACGCATGTCGAGGTCTTCGAGCGGCAGGCCGAAGGCGGCCTGGAAGAATCGCGCCACGAACTGCAGCACCAGCAGGCAGACGCCGAACGTCACCAGCGCCTGCGGCACCCAGAGCGGCGATTCACTGGAGATCGACACCCGCCCCGCCATGAACGAGCCGATC
Source organism: Enhydrobacter sp. (assembly GCF_030246845.1). NCBI lineage: Bacteria > Pseudomonadati > Pseudomonadota > Alphaproteobacteria > Hyphomicrobiales > Enhydrobacter > Enhydrobacter sp. The sequence goes on along the minus strand of NZ_CP126889.1, from coordinate 3,991,694 downwards.
GTGAACTGGATCATCGCGTAGGCGAGAAACCCGGTGAAGCCGACACCGAGCACTGCCAGCACGGCTTCCAGCCATCGACGCACCGCCGGCGAGACCCGCGCCAGCACCAGCGTGACGCGGATATGGCCGCCTGCCCGCAGCGTCATTGCCGCGCCGAAGGTGAAGGAGGCGGCCATCAGGTACGAGCTGTATTCCCAGGCGACCGGGATGTCGGCCGGCACCCACGGAATGAAATCCGACAGCGATCGTACCAGCACTTCGCCCAGCATCAGGCACGTGAGCGCCAAAAGGCAGGCGGCGCCCAGCCAGCCGTCCAGCCGCCCCAGCCGGTCGATGGCATCCAGAACAATCTGCAGCGCCGGAGGAGCGCCCGCGTTCGGGCTCTCGCCGCGCCGGCTCACGCGCGCTTCATCTCGGCAAGGTACGCCTTGATCGGCTTTTCCGATGCCGGAACGCGCTTCATGAAGTCGGTGATCATGTGCGCCGTACGCTTGCGCAGCTCGGCCATCATGGGCGCCGGCACCTCGACGAGTTGCATCCCACCCGCGATCAGCCTGGCGTTGCTGTCCTTGTCCGCCTTCTCCGAGGTTTCCCAGAACTCCGGCTCGAGCTTCGCGGCGAGGTCCCTGATGGCCTTCTGGTTGGGCGGCGAGATCTTCTTCCAGGTGTCGTTGTTGATCGTGACGATTTCCGATGACCAGGCGTGATTGGTCGCGTGGAAGAACTTGAGGAACTCCCAGAACTTGCCGTCGACCCCCGAAACGGAAGAGGTCGAGACACCCGAGACGGCCCCCGAGGACAAGGCCGCGATGGTCTCGCCCCAGGGGATGAGAACAGCGGCCATGCCGATCGCATTGCACATGTCCTGGGCATTCTTGTCGGGCACGCGGATCTTGATGCCCTTCAGGGCGTCGATCGTCTCGGCCTTGACCTTGAGATGCAAATACTGGGTCGGCCAGGGCACCGTATAGAGCATGGTCTGGTTGTTCCTGAGAACGACCTTCTCGTACTCGGGCCGCAGATATTTGTGCAGCACCCTGAGGTCCGCCGCCGATCCGCACAGAAAGGGAAGGCCCTCGACCCCCAGCAGCGGCTCGTCGCCGATCTGCTGGATGTTCAGGATATCGGCCATCGGCACCAGCCCGTCACGCACGGCGCGCAACTGCTCCGGTCCCTTGAAGCCGAGCTGGCCACCCGACTTCACGTCGATGTCGACCGCACCAGAGGTGGCCTGCTTCACCTCGGCGGCAAAGCGCTTGACGTTCACGGTATGGAAGTTGCTGTCCGGCCATACCGTCGCCAGCGGCAGCTTGAGCGGCCCCTCCGCCCGTGCAATCGCCGGCGCCATCAGCAGGGCGCCTGCTCCAGCCTTGAGCGCCGCGCGCCGTCCCAATCCCATGGAAGCCCCCGTTCTTGTTTCCCCGATGCGCCGGCATTAGAGACCAGTCGCCGTCGCGTTGCAATTCGCAAGCCAAACTGCCTATGGTCGCGCCGTGGCGGCAACGACCTCGACCTTGCGGGCGCGCGTCCATGCAACGCTGCGGCATTCCGACGACAGCCGGAGCGGCCGGCGTTGGCGGGCATTCCACCTGTTGGTCCTGGGATCGGGCCTGCTGGCCGTCGCATTGTCGTCGGTGCAAAGCCTGCCCGACATCGTCGACCACCTGCTGGCGGTCGTCATTGGCCTGGTGGCAGCGGTCTTCCTGGTCGAATACGCGCTTCGGCTGTGGTCCGCGCCCGAATCGCCGCGCTACGGCGGCCTGTCCGACAGTCGCGCGCGGCTGAGCTGGGCCTTTTCCGCAACCGGCCTCATCGGACTTCTGGCCGTCGTCCCCGCCTTCGCCATCACCTTGAGCGCCATCAAGGCCGACAGCGACATCGCCTCCATCTTCTGCATCCTGTGGATCCTGAAGCTCAGCGTCCATGCCCCGGCGATGACCACGCTGGCGCGGGTCATCTCGAACGAGCGCGCTACCCTTGCCAGCGTGCTCATCGTCTTCATCATCGTGCTGGTGGCGGCGGCGACAGCGACGCATTTCTTCGAACGCGACGTCCAGCCCGAGCTTTTCGGCGACCTTCCCTCCTCCCTGTGGTGGGCGGTGGTCACGCTCACCACGACCGGCTACGGCGACGTCGTTCCCCATACGATCGGCGGCAGGATCGTGGGCTCCGTCGTGATGGTGAGCGGCATCCTGGTGCTCGCGCTCATGACCGGTATCCTTGCCACCGGCTTCGCCGAGGAGGTCCGCCGCCGCGAATATCTGCGCGTATGGGACCAGGTGGTGAAGGTTCCCATGTTCACCGAGCTCGGCACGGTGACCCTGTCGGAGATCGTTGGCAAGCTTCGGGTCCGCTACTACCCGCCGCGCTTCGTCGTGGTGCGCCGCGACGAGCCCGGCGATTCGATGTTCTTCATCTCGGAGGGCGAGGTCGAGGTGCGCCTGCCCCGCGATCCGGTACGGCTGGGCCAGGGCGGATTTTTCGGCGAGATGGCGCTGCTCGATCGCTTGCCGCGCAGCGCCACCATCGTCACCACCCGGCCGACGACCCTGCTCGTCCTCTACGCCAGCGATTTCTACGAGATCGCCGCACACATCCCGTCCCTCGTCGCCGCGGTCGAGAAGGAAGCGCGGCGGCGACGGCAGGAGAACGAGGCGGGCCGCATCGTGTCGGGCAGAACGGCGTGAGCTGCAGCGTCCGTCACGAATGGGACCGCCTGCGCGAGGCGGTCGTCGGCATCGCGCCGGCCGAGGACATCGTCCTGTTCCGGGAAAATTCGCAGCGCTGGCGATCGCCCGAGGCCGCTGCCCTGGATCGGGTTCACTCGGGGCGGCGCCTGATCGACGTCGACGCCGGGCGCGCCCGGCGCATCGAGGCCCAAATCGAAGGCCTGGCCGCGCTGCTGGAGCGCGAGGGCGTCGCCGTCCATCGGCCGGAGCGGCTGCACAATGCGGAAAGGCATTTCCTGGCACCGAACGGCGAAGGCAGCCAGCTCTTCGCGCGCGATCCCCTGATCGTGATCGGCGACCGTGTCATCGAGGCGTCCCTGCGCCTGCAGTGCCGCCAGCGCGAACGCTTCGGCCTGCGCGCGCCGGTCCAGCGCATGGCAGCCACAGGCGCCCGCTGGTCGAGCGTGCCGCTCGGCTCGCCCGATGCAGTCGGCGGCCCCTTCCTCGAGGGCGGCGACGTGCTGCCGAACGGCGGCGAGATCTATGTCGGCATGTCCGGTTGCGCCACCGATATGGCGGGCGTGGACTGGCTGCAGGCCTTGTTGGGCGACATCTATCGCGTGATCCCGGTCGCCCTGCGGTCGAATGTCCTGCACCTCGACTGGGCGCTCGGGCTGATCGGGCCCGGCCTGCTGGTCCACTGTCCCGACTGGCTGATCGACGGCCTGCCGATGTCGCTGCGCTCATGCGACAAGATCATGTTGAGCCCTGCCGAGGCGGACATGCTTCAGACGAACCTCCTCGTGCTCGAGGAAAGTCGGGTGATCGTCGAGGCCGGGAGCCAAAGACTGATCGAAGAGCTGCGCCGGCGGCATGTCGAGGCGATCCCGCTGCCGTTCGACGGCCCGGTCAGCCTGGGCGGCGGCCTGCGCTCGGCCCACCAGGCCCTGCGACGCGGATAGTTCAGCCGCCGCGCTTGGGCGTGCGGTCGAACACGATCGGCTTGGCGGGCGCGATGGCTTTCTTGAGATGCACGAACAGGCTGCGCCCGACGGTCGCGACCTGCGCGCCGACGAAGCGCAGCAGCACGGCCGCGAAGCGCAGCGGCGGCATCTCGCCGTCGCGGAGGAAGTTATGGCCGGCGCGCAGGAAGGTCGTGGCACAGACCAGAACCCAGGCCAGCGTCACGCCGAACACAGCCAGAAGCAGCGGTACCAGCGTCGGCGCCAGAAAGCCCGCCAGCAGCCCGGACACCACGCCGACCAGCAGCACCGGCTGATTGAGCGACATGCAAAGATGCAGCAGCGCCGCGCCCTTGGCGGCAAGCGACATGCTGCGGCTCCTGAGGATCACCGGGAACATCCGCATCGAGACGTGGCGAAAGCCGTCCTGCCAGCGCTGCTGCTGGCGCAGCCACGTCCCGGTGTCGGCCGGCAGTTCGCCGGGCACGGCCACGCTCGTCAGGAACACGGCGCGCCAGCCCTTGACCCAGCCGCGATAGGTGAGGTCGAGATCCTCGGTGACGGTGTCGCCTTTCCAGCCGCCGCCGGCCTCGATGGCGGCGCGCTGCCAGATGCCACAGGTGCCGTTGAAGGGCAGCGGATGGCCGGCCCAGTAGCGTGTCGCCTGCTCGATGCCGAGATGGGCGTCGAGCGTCACCATCTGCATCTCGGTGAGCGCATTCTCGTGTGGATTGAGGAAGTCGAAGCGCGCCTGCACGAACGCGGTATCGGGCTCGGCGACGAACACGCGCATGCAGCGCCGCAGAAAGTCGACCGGCGGCACGTAATCGACGTCGAAGATGGCGAAATAGTCGTGGGGCGTCTTCTGCATGGCCTCGTGCAGCGCACCGCCCTTGAAACCGATGCGCTCGGTGCGCTGCAGGGCGACGACGTCGTAACCCTTGCTCCGCAATTCGGCCGCGACAGTGCGCGCCAGTTCCGCGGTCTCGTCGGTGCTGTCGTCGAGAATCTGGATGTGCAGCCTGTCGCGCGGCCAGTCGAGCCGCGCCGCCGCCTCGACGCCGCGCCGCAGCACGGGTCCTTCGTTGAAGGACGGAACCTGGACCACGACATGCGGCAGCGCGCCGTCCGGCGGCAGCGGCGTCAGCAGCAGCCCTTCTTCGTGCTCCAGTCCCTCGTGCTTCAGGCGATGATGCAGCACCACCATGTAGAGCAGGCTGCCGATGAAGGCGGCGAGAAGCAGGCAGCAGATGCCGAATGCGGCGGCGAGGAGAAGCGCCAGAGAAGCAATGACGATCGTCATGATTTCAGGCGCCAGTCTTGGGGGTTCGCTTGAATTCGGTCTTGCGGCCGAGGCCTGCGGCCACGATAGCCCCGGCATTGGCAACGGCAAGATAGACGATCAACGCGGGCACGGTGGCGGCCGTCGCGAGGTAGTCGAGCAGACCGCCCCGCTTCAGGCGTCGGTAGGCGCCCCAGGTCATGCCGATCAGCACGACCAGCACGAGCGCGAGCCACATCCAGAGCAGGGAGCCGAAGAAGGGCAGCAGCCGATCGTGGCCGACGATGGACAGCACGAGGGCGGCAATGCCGATCGCGAGAACGGGAAAGACGAGCTGCTGGCCGAGCGCGACCGTCGTGGCGAACTTCGCCTCGGCGGACCAGTCGGAGCTCCAGACCTGCGGCAGAAGCTTGCGCGCCACCTGGACAAAGCCCTTCGACCAGCGGCTCTGCTGGGCGCCGAAATCGGCGAGTTGCTGCGGCAGCTCGCCGGTGACGTGCGGCTCCATCAGGAACACGCCGGTCCAGCCCTTGAGATGGGTGCGCAGCACGAGGTCGAGATCCTCCGACAGCGTATCGTGCGACCAGCCGCCGGCCTCCTCGACTGCGGCGCGACGCCAGATCCCACCGGTGCCGTTGAACTGGAACGGCACGCCGCGCCGTGCCCGCACGTCCTGCTCGACCGCGAAATGCGCATCCTGCATCAGCCGCTGCGCCCGCGTGAGCCAGTTGCGATCGCCGTTGCCCCACTCGATGCGCGTCTGCACGAAGGCGGCCCGCGGCGCGGCCAGGAGCGCCGCCATCGCCCGCCGCAGCCAATCCGTGGAGGGCACGAAATCGGCGTCGAAGACCGCGACATAGGGCGCGTCGCAAAGCGCCATGCCAGCCGCCAGCGCGCCGGCCTTGAAGCCGGACCTGTCGCGACGCCGGATATGCTCGGCGTCTACCCCCTCGCGATGCAGGCGGGCGATCGCATGCTGGGCAATGTCCGACGTGAGGTCGGTGCTGTCGTCGAGGAGCTGGATCCTGAGGCGGTCGCGCGGCCAGTCGAGCGCTCCAGCCGCCCTCACCGCCCGCTCGACCACCATCGGCTCGTTGTAGACGGGGATCTGGACCAGCACCCGCGGCAGCTCGTCCGGCAGCGGCGGCGATGCCTCGACGGCGCGCGGCAGGCCGGCCAGCCAGTAGAGCAGATAGAAGAAATAGGCAGCGATCCCGAGCTGCGCCGCCAGGCAGAGCACGACGACGAGATCGATGAGGAAGAGCAGCACGTCCGCCCACCGTTCAGTGGTAATGGATCGGCACTTCGAAGCAGCGGCCGTCCTCGATATGCAGGCGGCGATTGGCGACGTCGAAGATGCGCTCATCGTGCGTCGACAGCACCACCGCGCACTTGGCGCGCATGGCAAGGTCCTTGAGCTGATCGACCACCAGCCGGCCGGCGACGCGATCGAGGGCCGAGGTCGGCTCGTCGGCGATGATCAGGTCCGGCAGGCCGATCATCACGCGGGCAATGGCGACGCGTTGCTGCTGGCCGCCGGACAGCTCGTCCGGCCATGCCCCGGCCTTGTCGCCCAGCCCCAGCAAGTTGAGGAGGTGGCGGGCGCGGGTCTCGTCCCAGTCCGGATGCGTGAGCGCCGTCGTCGACACGCCGGCGATGACGTTCTGCAGCGCCGTCAGCGACGAGAGCAGGTTGCGCTTCTGGAACAGGAAGCGCACCCGGTTGCGCAGCCTGTCCAGCTCGGCATTGGCGAGGCCCCCCACGTCGGTGCCGAGCAGCCGGAGCTTGCCCTCGGAGGGCCGCCGCATGGTGCCGAGGATGGTCAGCAGCGTCGTCTTGCCCGAGCCCGAGGGACCCGTGACGATCAGCAACTCGCCCTCGCGGACCTGCATGTTGATGTCGAACAGGACGTCGACGCGCTGCGCGCCCTCGCCGTAGTGATGATGGACGTCGATTGCCTCCACGACGGGCGGGCCGATGATGCTGTCGGCCGACATGGCTATTCGAACAGCATGATCGGGTCGACCTTCCACAGGCGCCGGATCGCAAAGAGGCTCGAAACGATGGTCATGACGATCGACGCCAGAAGCGAGACCACCATCTCGCGCAGCCCCATCGTCATGCCGAGATGCATGGCCGCCTCGGCGACGCCGTAGATGATGCGCGCCAACGTGAAAGCGACGATGTAGGCCGGCGTTATGATCGCGGCGCCGATCTGGCCGATCATGCAGAGGAAGAACCACCAGTCGTAGCCCAGGCTCTTCAGGATCGCGTATTCGGGCAGATAGAAGCGGATGATCTGGTATTGCGCATAGTAGATGAACACCATGCCGATCATCAGGCCCATGACGAAGCCCAGGTCGGTGATGTAGCCGACCGGCGTCTCGCGCGACCAGTAGCGCTTCTCGCGCGCTTCGAACTCTTCGCGCGTGATCACCTCGCCGCGGCCGCCGAGGTCGCGGTTGAGCTGCTGCGCCACGGCAAACTTGTCGGCGCCCGGCACCAGCCGGACGCCCATGAAGGCCGGCCGGTCCGAATACCAGGGGCCGAGCAGCTCGTCCATCGAGGCCTCGGACATGATGATCGCGCCGTCGTTCACGACATTGGGACCGATCGACACCGTGCCCACGACGAACATCTCGCGCAGCAGCCCGCGATTGTCCGGCGGCCCCGTGACGGCGACTTCCTTGCCGCTCTGGGCGAGCGTCGCGAGATCGCCGAAGTAGGGCCGGGAATCGCGGTCGAACAGGATGCGGCGCGTGACGCGAAGCTTGTAGAGGTTCTCGCTCAGACCCGGCACGTCGATGGCCGGCCGCTCGACGTCGATGGCATACCAGGCGAGCCTGCGGGCGACCGGCATGCCGGGCCCCTTCAGCGACATCACGCCGAACCACACCGGAAGGACCTGGGCCACCGAGGGATTGGCCGAGACGACGTCGGTCATCGCGACCGGCACGTCGGCATTGAGCTGCAGCGACTTGAAACCCATCGGCACCAGGACGAGGTCGGTGACGACCGCCCGATGCACCCGGATCGACGAATCGTACACGGCACGCTCGATGCCGAGCTGCGCGAACACCACGAGAAGGCTGGCCGTCACGCCGGCCAGCGAGAGCAGCGTGCTGGTACGCTGCCGCTTGAGCTGCTGCGCGCCGAGCGGCATCGCTGCAGCCGTCCTGGCGGCGACCCGAAACGACGCCAGCGAAAAGACAGGCCACCTCCAGCGCAGCCGCAGCGACGGAGGCGAAGGCAGGGAGATCGCCATCAGAGGAAGGTGACGCGCGTCTCGCGCCCCAGCACCTGCGGCGTGCTGGACGGATCGTCGAGGGTGATCTCCACCTGCACGACGCGGGCATCGGTCGACGAGCCGTTGTCGGGCTCGGTACGCTGCATGCGCTTCACCGCCGGAGCAATGCGCGAGATCTTGCCGGTATAGATCGTCGGGCTGCCGCGGAACGTGACCTGCACCTTGCCGCCCACGGCAATGCGTCCAAGATGCACCTCGTCGACGTCGGCAAACACGCGCATCTTGCTCATGTCGACGATCTTGGCGATGCCGTATTGGCTGACCCGCTCGCCCGGGCGCGTCCAGATCTGCACCACCAGGCCGTCGATCGGCGAGCGCACGAGAGCCTGCTCGCGGGTCGCGCGGGCATTGTCGAGCTTGGCCTGCTTGATGCTGATGTCGGTGTCGATCTGGGCGAGATCGGTCGCCAGCGTCTCCTTCATCACCTGCAGCCTGGCCTGCGCGCTCTCCAGTTTTTGCCGCGAGATCTTGAGCTCGAGCTCCTTCTGGTCGGGCGGCTTGCCCGAACGTTGCATCTCGAGGTTCTTGAGCTTGTTCTCCTCGACCGCCGACTTGACCACCACTTCCTGCTCGGCGATCTCGGCCACCCGGTAGCCGGAGACCATCGACTCGCGCTGCCGCTTGGCCTTCTCCAGTTCGGCCTCGTTGACCCGCACCGTTACATCGGCAATGGGATAGCCCGACAGCACCGCAACGATATCGCCGCGTTTCACGCTCTGGCCCTCCGCGACCCGCAGCTCGAGCAGGACGCCGCCGCCGGCCGAGTCGCCCGCAATGGACGCCGTGCCGGCGGGGGCGTCGGTGTAGCCGCGCGAGATGAGCGGCCCCGATGCCGCCATCGCCTCCTGAGCGCTGCTGGTCTGGCGGCTGGGCGCGATCCAAATCATCAGGGCGACGACCGCGAACAGGGTCACCGCACTGGTCGCGCCCCATTTCAGTTTCTGCTTTCGCGCCATCCGAACTCGTTTCTCCAATCCGCGCCCGCCGCGTTCGATCAGAATGCGGCGGTCGGCGTTACGGAGCCCTTCGCAATACCCACGATCGAGAACGTACGGTAGATCGAGGTCAGGATCTTATTGTACTCGTAAAGTGGCGCATTCGTGACATATATCACGTCGTTCGCCTGCATACCGAACTGCTGGGCCACGAAGATGGAGACGGGCTGCATGAGGTCCAGCCGGAAGACCCGCGCCCGGGCGTTCGGATTGTCCTGGATGTCGCCCATCCGGAAGATGTAGACGCCGGTCTTGTTGGCCCGCTCGTCGGACAGGCCGTGCACCTCGCCCAGCGCCTCGAGAAGCGTCATGTTGGGCTTGGTCAGGGGAACGTTTCCGGCTCTCGCCACCGCGCCCAGCACCGTGAAGATCTGGGAATTGGGCCGGACCACGATTTCATCGCCCTTCTGGATGCCGATATCGCCGCCGGCCAGCAGCTCGGAATATTGCTTGTCGAGGATCACGCTGCCGTGTCGTCGCAGGACGACCTGGAGTTGCGTGGCGGCTCCCACCGGGCCGCCGGCGCTGTTGATGGCATCGACGACCGAGCGCGTCCCTTCCAGGAGCGACAGGCGCCCGGGCCTTTTCACTTCACCCGACACCATCACGGTATTGTTCCGGTCGGCCACGTATTCGACGATGACCTGCGGGTTCTGGGCTTTGCTCCCGAGCTGCTCGACGATCCGCCGTTCGATCTCGCGCAAGTCCAAGCCGGCCACCTTCACCGTGCCGACATAGGGAACCTCTATCGTTCCGTCCGGCGTCACGCGCTGATTGCCGAGATCCGCCCCTGGCCTCTGGATGGTGGGGAAGATGCTGCCCTCGTACGGCTCGAAGATTCGCACCTTGAGCACGTCACCGGGCTGGACCGAAATCGGCACGGCAGCGGACAGATTGCCGGCCGCGGAGGGCTGATCGACAGTGGCAGGCGGCCTGTACGCGACAACGGTGGTCGGCGTGAGATCGATGACATCGAACGGCAGCGCCTCGCTGCTTGTCGACTTCGCGCCGTTCATCCATGGTCCGTCGCCGGGAATCGCCTGGCAACCGGCGACAGCCACACCGAGACCCAGGACGATGGCGGTAGGTCGACCGACAGCATGCAGCCACGTCCAGAATGTCAATTCGCGATCTCCGTCCGGAACGGTCGGCATGCAAGCGCCGCTCCGTGTTCCTTGGTCTTGGCTCAGCCCGCCGGCTAATTACCCTGTGGCACCATGGGGGTGCAAGCGCTCTGCGGGGTTTCCCACCGACTTTGAACGCAGCTTGGCGACCGCCTCCTCGGGCGAGCCGACGACGTCGAGGAGCTGGGAGAATCCGGCCACGACAAGGCAGTCTTCGGCCGCCCCCGTGAAGCGACAAAAAACCACGCGCGCCTGTCGCTCCTCGGCTTGACGAAGCGCGGTCGCCAGCGCCCGCACCCCGGCTGCGCTCATGTAAGCCACCGCGCTTCCGTCGATGACGACGCGCGCACCGGGCACGAGGGCGTCAAGCATCGACCTCTCCACCTCCTGTGCCGTCACCGAGTCGATGCGGTCGGGCAGAACGACAGTAACGATGTCGCCAGCCAATCCACCGCCACTCGCGCCATTCATGCGCCGTTCTCCGATCATACGGACTTCTCCGGCATGCCATCCCCTTTCTGGCGCCACTGACCGCCAAGGTCGGTCCCGCGCCAATCGATCGTGCGGCCGGCAAGCGCCTGCGTCATCAGGAAGGGCGCCAGCGCCTCGCGCACGAACGCGGCCGTCGCGGCCCGCGGGCCGAAGGACAGGCCCCTGCCTGCCATGAACCACTTCTCCGCAGCAAGCCAGAGGCCGATGTGGACAAGCAGGCCGAGCGCCACCGCGGCTGCCCCGGCGCCCAGCCCAGCCAGGGCCGCCGCACCGGCCACGCCCGACACCGCGCCACCGATCGCCGGCTCCCACAGAACCAGGGGCCATACCGGCAGCCTGAGGCGCGTGCGCGCCCACCGGACCTGACGCAGCCAGACGTCGCGCCAACGGCGCCGCCCCAGCGGCAGGCGCGGCATGACAGCGCCGAGCCGTGTCGCGAGCCCGAGTTCGCGCACCGCGCGGGCGACGGAATAGTCGTCGGCGATCCAGCGATTGAAGCCGCGCCAGTTGCCGATGCGCTGCAAGGTATCGTACGCCAACAGGGTGACACCGCCCGATGCCACGGCGATGCCGAGTCGATCGGCGGCAAACAGGAACCGCGCCTGATGGCCGTCGATATAGGCGCGCTCGAGCTCGGCGGCGAAATTCTCCGGCGCATCGGCCGCCTTCAGGGCCAGCACCAGACCGACCTCGTCCGAAAGCGCCGCCGCAGCGCGCCGCAAGTCGTCCATGTGGAGCGCAATTCCGGCGTCGCACAGCGCCACGACCGGCCGGCTGGCGGCCTCCAGCCCCTTGCGCACATTGTTCATCTTCGGATTGAAGGTCGTGTCGGCGCCCACGAGCAGCAACGCGCCCGGCCAGGTGGCGTGCGTGGCGGCGATCGCCGCATCGTCGGCGCTCGCCACGCAGATCAGCACCTCGGCCCCCGCCTGCGACAATGCGCGCAAGCGGGCGATATACGCCGGTGACGCATCCGCGGCGCCCTTGAGCGGAGCCACGATGCTGAAATCCTCAGGCCGATGGCGCAGGCCGGGAAGCACCCCGGGCTGCCGCGCGAGCGCCGCGCTCGCCCATTGGATGGCCGTGCTTGCCGCCCACCAGCCAAGTCCGAGCCAGACCAGGGCGCTGCCGGTCATCGCCCATCACCCGCTCGCCGAGAAGCGGTGCATGTCGTCCTTCTCGATCTGCAGGGCACGATGATAGGAACGGATGACGTCGCTCGGGTCGCCCTGCTCGCGAATGCGGCCTTCCTCGATCCATATCGCGCGATTGCACAGACGCCGCACCTCGCCCATGGAGTGCGAGACGAACAGCAGCGTGCCCGACTTGCGGAATTCGTCGATCCAGTCGAGGCACTTGCGCTGGAAAGCGACGTCGCCGACAGCCAGCGCCTCGTCCACCACCAGGATCTCCGCCTCGACATGGGCGCAAATCGAGAAGGCAAGGCGCGTGCGCATGCCCATCGAATAGTGCTTCACCGGCTGGTCCATGTAATCGCCGATGCCGGCGAAGTCGGCAATCCGATCGAACTTGCGCAGGATATCGGCGCGCTTCAGCCCGAACACGGCGCCGCCGATCATCACGTTTTCGCGGCCCGACAGCTCGGCATCGAAGGTGGAGCCGAGCGCCAGAACGGGCGCAATGCGGCCGGTCACCCGAAGCTCGCCATGGCTCGGCAGCGTCATGCCGCAGATCACCTGCAGCAGGGTGGACTTGCCGCAGCCGTTGCGGCCCAGGATGCCGACGCTCTCGCCGCGCCGGACCTGAAGGTCGATGTCGCGCAGCACCCAGAACGGCTTGAAGTAGGTCTTGCACCAGCCGAACATGACCTGCTTCAGCCAGTCGTTGCGGCGGGCGTAGAGCTGGTAGGCCTTCCCGAGGTGCCTGGCCTGAACGACGATGTCAGATGACGTCGACGATGACATTCCGATACCTGTCGAAGAACCAGTAGCCAAAGTAGAAGGTGAAGACCGAGGTGAACAGCGTCCATACATAGACGCGCCAATCGGGCAGCTTCGCCAGCAGGACGATGTCGCGCATGACCTCGACATAGCCCGTAAGGGCGTTGGCGTAGATCCAGAAGTCGAACGGCGGCGGCAGCGAGGATTGCGGGTAGAAGACCGGCGTCGCGAACATGAACAGCGGCACGACGTTGATCATGAGGTAACCCGCGTCGCGCGTGAAAGCGCCGATCGCGCACAGGAACCACGACATGCCGACCAGGAAAGCCATGAGCGGAATGAACATCAACGGCAGCAGAAGGACGGTCCACGGCAGACTGCGCACCACCGCGAGCTGGAAGGCCAGCATCACCACGATGGAGATGACGGTATAAAGAGTGGCGCGCAGCGTCGAGATCACCGCCAGCATGTCGCTGGGGAAGATGGTCTGCTTGATGAAGTGCGCATATTCGTGCAGCAGCATCGGCGCGCGAAACGCCATCTCGGAAAAGAAGTTGAAGACGACGATGCCGCTGAAGATGAACAGCGCGTAGCCGACGCGCGGGCCGACATCGACCGCGAGGTTGAGCTGCAGGTTGGTCGTGAAGGCGAAGCTGTAGACCGCGATCGCCAGGAGGGGCGCGATCGCCGCCCATACCCAGCCGGCGACCGATCCCTTGAACCGGTCGCGCACCTCGCGGCGGAGGATGGCCTGCACGAGGTCGCGATGATGCCAGACCTGGGCGAACGGCTTGACGATGAAGCGGCCGAGACGCCGGCCCGGATCGAGCTCCTCGATGACGATCTGCTTGCCGTTGACGACGTTCACCGACGGCATGAGCCGCTTGTCTCCTTGCTGGGACCCGTGGTGAGCCCGGTGGGGTACGATCCCACGACCCTCTGATTAAAAGTCAGATGCTCTACCGCTGAGCTACGGGCTCGCCCCGGTGTCGCGCCGCAGGCCGGAACCGGGCGCGGCGCCCGTATAAGATGCGCCAGCCCGCCGGTCAACGCGGTGCCAAAGGGTATCATCCCTTGCCGAATTTGCGCTTCAACCGCTCGAAGACCTTCTGCGATACGAACTGGGAGGTGTCGCCTCCGAGCCGCGCGATGTCCTTCACCAGGGACGACGCGATGAACTGATGACGATCCGATGCCATCAGGAAGATGGTCTCGATGTCGGGCTCCATGCGGGCGTTCATGTTCGCCATCTGGATCTCGTACTCGAAATCCGATACCGCGCGCAGACCGCGGATGATCACCGTGGCGCCCATCTCCCGGGCGAAATGGATGAGCAATCCCTCGAACGGCACGACCTTGATGCGGTCGCGATCGGCCTGCGGGAACTCCTCTATGTCCTCCTTGATGATCTCGATGCGTTCGTCGAGGGAGAACAGCGGACCCTTGCCGATGTTGATCGCGGGGCCGATCACCAGCCGGTCGACGAGCCGCAGCGAGCGGCGCACGACTTCCATGTGCCCGCTGGTGACGGGATCGAACGTGCCCGGATACACTCCGGTGCGCTCTGCGGCCATGTCTACCCCTCGTTCCCCGACCGCAGGTGCGCCGGTCGTCGCGGCGAAGTCTTAGCGACACGGCCCGTCCTTATCCACCGTTTGTTTCGGCAGCGTCGCCATTGCCGTTGCCGTCGGCTTCGTCATCGTCGCCGATTCGAACAGCGGAAACGACACGCTCGCCCTCGCTCACATTGACGATGCGCACGCCGCGCGTTGCCCGTCCCGCGATGCGGATTCCATCCACCGGACAGCGGATCAGCGTGCCGCCGTCGGTCACCAGCATGATCTGATCGGTCTGCCGCACCGGAAAGGCGGCCACGACCTGGCCGCCTCTGGAAAGGTTCATGAGCTCCACGCCCTTGCCGCCGCGGCCGGTGACCCGGTACTCGTACGCCGAGGTGCGTTTGCCGAAGCCCGACGAGGCCACGGTGAGCACGAACTCCTCCTTGTCCCGCAGGGCGCTGAATCGCTCGGGCGAGAGGGCAGTGGATGGCGTCACCGGCTCCTCGCCGGTCGCTGCCGCCTCTTCTGCGCCGTTGCCGTTTTCATCGTCGAGATTGGCAAGCTGGCGCAGGGCGCGCGACTGGCGGAGATAGGCGTCGCGGTCCTCGGTCGCGATGCTCTTGCCGCCGTCGACCAGCGACATCGAGATCACCTCGTCGCCGTCGGCGAGCGCGATGCCGCGCACGCCGGTCGAGGCGCGGCTCTGGAACACGCGGACCGTCGCCACCGGGAAGCGCATCGCCCGGCCGAGCCGGGTGGCCAGCAGCACATCCTGGTCCTCGCCGCATACCGCCGCGCCGATCAGGCGGTCGCCGGCGTCGTCGCCCTCGAACTTCATGGCGATCTTGCCGCTCTGGTTCACGCTCACGAAGTCCGACAGCTCGTTGCGGCGCACGCCGCCGCGCGCCGTGGCGAACATCACATGCAGGGTCGACCAGCTCGCCTCGTCCTCCGGCAGCGGCATCACGGTGGTGATGGTCTCGCCCTCGCTGAGCGGCAGCAGGTTCACGAACGCCTTGCCGCGCGCCTGCGGCGCGCCGAGCGGCAGGCGCCAGACCTTGAGCTTGTAGACGATGCCGCGGCTCGAGAAGAACAGCACCGGCGTGTGCGTGTTGGCCACGAACAGGCTGGACACGAAGTCGTCCTCGCGCGTGGCCATGCCCGACCGGCCCTTGCCGCCGCGGCGCTGCGCCCGATAGGCGGAGACCGGCACACGCTTGACGTAGCCGCCGTGGGTCACGGTGACGACCATGTCCTCGCGCTGGATCAGGTCCTCGACGTCCTGCTCGAACTCGTTGTCGACGATCTCGGTGCGCCGCGGCGTCGCGAACTGCTCCTTGATCTCGATCAGTTCCTTGCGCATGAGGGCGAACAGCTTGTCGCGATCGCCCAGCAGCTCGAGATAGCCTTCGATCAGCTTGGCGACCTCGGTCAGCTCGTCCGCGATCTTGTCGCGCTCGAGGCCGGTAAGTCGCTGCAGGCGCAGCTCGAGGATGGCGCGGGCCTGAGCCTCGGAGAGGCGATAGGTGCCTTCGTCGGAGACCTCGCGGCCCGGCTCGGCGATCAGCAGGATCAGCGGCGCCACGTCCGCCGCCGGCCAGTCCCTCGCCATCAGCCGCTCGCGCGCGACCACGGGATCCGGCGCGCGGCGGATCATGTCGATCACCTCGTCGATATTGGCGACGGCGATGGCGAGCCCGACCAGCACATGGGCGCGGTCGCGGGCATGATTGAGCTCGTACTTGGTGCGGCGCGTCAGGACCTCGGCGCGGAAGCGGATGAACGCCTCCAGGAGCTCCTTCAGCGTCATCAGGCGCGGCCGGCCGCCATCCAGCGCCAGGGCGTTGACGCCGAACGTCGTCTGCAGCGGCGTGTAGCGATAGAGCTGGTTCAGCACCACGTCGGCCATGGCGTCGCGCCGCAGCTCGACGACGAGACGCACGCCATCGCGGTCGCTCTCGTCACGGACCTCGGAAACGCCCTCGACCTTCTTGTCGCGCACGACCTCGGCGATCCGCTCGTGCAGGCGGGCCTTGTTCTCCTGGTAGGGGATCTCGGTGATGACGATCGCCTCGCGGCCGCCGCGGATTTCCTCGATCCTGGTCTTGGCCCGCATGACGAGCGAGCCGCGGCCGAGTTCATAGGCGGCACGGATGCCGTTGCGGCCGAGGATCGTGGCGCCGGTCGGGAAGTCGGGGCCCGGCACGTGCTCCATCACCTGCTGGATGGTGAGCTCGGGATTGTCGATCAGCGCGCAACAGGCATCGATCAGCTCGCCGAGATTGTGCGGCGGGATGTTGGTCGCCATGCCGACGGCGATGCCGCCCGCGCCGTTGGCGAGCAGGTTCGGGAAGGCCGCCGGCAGCACCGTCGGCTCCTGCTCCCGCTCGTCGTAGTTCGGCTGGAAATCGACCGTGTCCTTGTCGTAGTCGGCCAGCAGCGATTCGGCGGCAACGGCAAGCCGCGCCTCCGTGTAGCGCATGGCCGCCGGCGGATCGCCGTCCATCGAGCCGAAATTGCCCTGCCCCGAGATAAGCGGCAGGCGCATCGAGAAATCCTGCGCCATGCGCACCATGGCATCGTAGATCGCCGAGTCGCCGTGCGGGTGATATTTGCCCATCACGTCGCCGACGATGCGGGCGGACTTGCGGAACGGCCGGGTCGAATCGTAGCCGTTCTCCTTCATGGCGTAGAGGATACGGCGCTGCACCGGCTTCAGCCCGTCGCGCGCATCGGGCAGGGCGCGCGCCACGATCACGCTCATCGCGTAATCGAGGTAGGAGCGACGCATCTCCTCTTCGATCGTGATCGGCGCGATGTCGTGCGGCGGGGTCGGCGGAGGCGTGCCGGACGGCGGCGGCGCCGGCGGCAGGGTCGTATCGTCGCTCAAGTGGAACCTGGTTTTTTGCTCGTTTTATCGGCCCCGCCGGAGGGTCGGCGAAGACGTTTTGCACAGTAGCAAACCAGGCCCGAAAGACCAACAAAAATCGCTCTGGGAAGCTGCCTTTAACGTCTTGATTTGACAGGCTAAATTGACCGTGAAAACCACCCTTTGAAAGACCCGCCTTTGGCCTCGAAAACAAGCCCCCCAAACCCCTCCGTTGCCGTCTTCGATTTCGGCGGCGTGCTGATCGACTGGAACCCACGCCATCTCTACCGGAAGCTGTTCGCCGATCCAGCCGAGATGGAGCGCTTCCTCGCCGAGGTCGCCACTCGTGAATGGCACGCCGTCCAGGACCACGGCGGGGATCCAGCCGAAGCGACTCGGCGCCTGCAGGCGCTGCATCCCGACAAGGAGGAGCTGATCGACGCCTTCTATGGGCGATTCGACGAGATGTGCGACCATGCTTTTCCCGAGATGGCCGCGCTGGTCGAGCGGCTGCATGCCGGGGGGACGCCCCTTTTTCTGCTGTCGAACGCCCCCAACCTGCTCGACCCGTGGCTGCGCGGCGCCGCCCGCCAGCGCCACCCATTCCTCGGGCTGTTTCGCGACTACGTGGTCTCCGGCCTGATCGGCCATGCCAAGCCCGATGCCGCCATCTACGAGCTGGTTTGCCGAACCGGCGGTTTCCAGCCGGGCGAGGCGGTGTTCATCGACGATGTGCTGACCAACGTGGAAGGAGCCCGCGCCGTCGGCATGCGCGCCATCCATCATCGCTCGGCTGCAGAGACCGCCGCCGAGCTCAGGGCGATGGGGCTACCCGCCTAGAACGGAATGTCGTCGTCGAGCTCGGCCTTGCCGGCGCGCGAAGCCGGGCGGCCTCCGTTCGACGAACCGCCGGCGATTTCGTCCTCCATGCCGCCGCTGCCGACTTCAGCGCCGCCGCCGCGACCGTCGAGCATGGTGAGCGCGCCGCTGAAGCGCGGGATCACGACCTCCGTCGTATAGCGCTCCTGGCCGCTTTGGTCGGTCCACTTGCGGGTCGAGAG
Source organism: Enhydrobacter sp. (assembly GCF_030246845.1). NCBI lineage: Bacteria > Pseudomonadati > Pseudomonadota > Alphaproteobacteria > Hyphomicrobiales > Enhydrobacter > Enhydrobacter sp. Next base: position 3,973,473 of record NZ_CP126889.1, on the reverse strand, counting down.
CTGTCCTTCGACGTAGACCTTCGATCCTTTGCGCACGTACTTCTGCGCCACCTCGGCCAGCTTCTCGTTGAAAATCACCACGCGGTGCCACTCGGTACGCTCCTTGCGTTCGCCCGTCTGGCGATCGCGCCATGTATCGGACGTCGCGACCGACATGTTCACCATGGCTCTGCCGTCCTGCATGGACCTCACTTCCGGGTCGCGGCCGAGATTGCCGATCAGGATGACCTTGTTGACACTGCCCGCCATCGGGGCCTCCTTCGCTTTCCCGGTGCAGCGGGGCGCCGCACCTACCTCACGGCCGGCAACCTAGCCCCACCGCCCTGTGGGCAGCCACCGATTTCAGGTTGTAACCGGCCCCGCAGGCTCAGCGCGCCAGGAACTCGCGGATCGCCTCCGGCGCGGCCTTCGCATAGGTGCTTCGCCGACTGACCACGACCTTGGTGATCGTCTTCAGGGCGAGCGCCATTTCGGCGGCTTTTGCCACGACGGCGATGCCATTCATGATCGGTGCGCTATCGACGACGAAGGGGCATTCACGCGCGAACAGCAGCATAGGCAGGCCGCCGGCGGGAATGACCACTTCGGCTCCCGCCGCGATCAGCGGCTTGACCTGCGCCACGAACTGCTCGCGCACGCGGCCATAGGTGGCTTGGTCGGTGAATGCCTGCATGAAGGACGGGAGGTTCATCTTGAGTGCCGTGGTGCCGACATAGCGCTCGGCCAGGCCATGGGATCTCACCTGCCGGTCGTGCCAGGGGATGAGGATCGGATCGATCGTCACCAGCCCGAACCGATGGCCGAGGCTGAGCCCTGCCAGCAGGTTCGCCTCGCCCAGCCCGATGACGGGAATGTCCAGACAACCGCGGATTTCGAGCAGGCCCGGTTCCTGGAAATGCCCAAGGACGAACGCGTCATAGCCCGACTGTTCGGCTTCGAGAGCATTGCGGATGACCTGGTTGGCGCAGCGGAACTCGGTCAACGGGTGAAAGGAATGATCTGGTGGATCCAGGCCATGGACCTCGAAGTGCACATCCGCTCCCGCAACCCGGGCAAGCGTTGCCTGCAGGCTCTCGACATACGGCGCCTGCTCGACCGGATGGACGAAGCTTTGGTACCAGATGCGCTTCTGGCTCGCGTTGGGCATTGCCGATCTCCCTCGGGCCCCATGGCCCGCATTCTACAGTGATGGCGACTCGGCACCGAAGGAACCGCCCGTCGCCGGTCGCGTTGTGAGCCGGCCTCATGGCGGCCCTCGGGGATTTCATTGGCCTGGGCCGATGGCCGTTCGTATCGTTTACCTATGAAGGACGCCTTCCACGTTTCCAAGGTCTCGCGGAGCGAGGCCTACGCGATGCTGACCGGCGCGGCGCTGATGATGACGCTTGCCATGGGCATTCGCCAGAATCTCGGGCTTTTCCAGGCTCCGGCCTCGCACGAGCTGGGCATCGCCATCTCCGATTTCGCGCTGGCCATCTCGGTGCAGCAGGTTGCCTGGGGCGTGAGCCAGCCGTTCGCCGGTGCCCTTGCCGACAAGTACGGCACGCGCTTCGTGTCGCTGGCCGGCAGCCTGATCTTCATGCTCGGCCTCTGGCTGACCGCGACCGCGACAAGCACAGGGCCGATCGTGCTGGGCGCCGGCGTCTTCATCGGTGTGGCGCTCGCCTGCACGACTTCGGGCATCACCGCCAACATCGCCGCCCGCGTGGTGGCGCCCCAGCGGCGGACCCTGGCCTTCGGCATCGTCTCGGCCGCGGGCTCGGTCGGCACCATGTTGACCGCGCCCATCGCCGCCTACTTTCTCGACCATCAGGGCTGGCGGGCCGGCCTCTGGGCCTTCCTCATCCTGGCGCTGGCCATGCTGCCGGCCGCCTTGGTCGGCAGCCGCGCCGATCGCTTGCCCAACGGCGTCGCCGCCGACCGGCACCTGACGCTGGCGAACGCCCTGGGCGAGGCGCGCCGCCATCGTGGCTATCTCGTGATGGCGGCCGCCTTCTTCGTCTGCGGCCTGCAGCTCGTGTTCCTTACGACCCACCTGCCGACCTACCTCGCCCAGTGTGGCATGGACGCCTCCTACAGCGCGATCGTCCTGATGCTGATCGGCGGCTTCAATATTCTGAGCTCGTGGCTGTTCGGCTGGCTGGGCGATCGTTACCCCAAGCGGCTGTTGCTGGGCGGGCTCTATCTGCTGCGCTCGATCACCCTGGCCCTGTTCTTCAGCTTCCCGCCGACGCCGCTCTCGGTCGTGCTGTTCGGCGCCGCCATGGGCACGCTGTGGCTGGGCGTCATCCCCCTGGTGAACGGGCTGGTGGTGCAGATCTTCGGCCTGCGCTTCCTCTCGACGCTGACCGGCATCGCCTTCCTGAGCCACCAGGCCGGCTCCTTCCTCGGCGCCTGGGGCGGCGGCTATCTCTTTGATCTCATGGGCTCCTACGACCTCGCCTGGAAGATCGGCGTGCTGATCGGCCTGGTTGCCGGCACCCTGCAGCTCCTGATGAACGACCGGCCGACCGCGCGAGTGGCGGCCGAAGCGGAGGCGGCAGCCGCCTGACATTTCCTGACACGGATCGGGGTGGCGGATTCGGCTGTGGATAGCCATATGCGCTGATCCCGCGCATCGCCTATTCTTGCTCCAGAGATGGCCAAGTCACGCTTACCCGCCGCCGAGCCGCACCGGTACATTTCGATCCGGGGCGCTCGCGAACACAATCTGAAGAACGTCGACCTCGACCTGCCGCGCGACAGGCTGGTCGTGATCACCGGCCTCTCCGGTTCGGGCAAGTCTTCCCTCGCCTTCGATACGATCTACGCCGAAGGCCAGCGGCGCTATGTCGAAAGCCTGTCGGCCTATGCCCGCCAGTTCCTGGAGCTGATGCAGAAGCCCGACGTCGATTCGATCGAGGGCCTCTCGCCGGCCATCTCGATCGAGCAGAAGACGACGTCGCGCAATCCCCGTTCGACCGTTGGCACCGTCACTGAGATCTACGACTACCTGCGCCTGCTGTTCGCCCGCGTGGGCGTGCCCTATTCGCCTGCTACAGGCCTGCCGATCGAGAGCCAGACCGTGTCCCAGATGGTCGATCGGGTGAAGGCGATGCCCGAAGGCACGCGGCTTTACCTGATGGCGCCCATCGTGCGCGGTCGCAAGGGCGAGTACCGCAAGGACCTGCAGGAATTGCAGAAGAAGGGATTCCAGCGCGTCAAGATCGACGGCAGCCTCCACGAGATCGCCGCGGCGCCGGCGCTCGACAAGAAATACAAGCACGATATCGACGTGGTCGTGGACCGGCTGGTGGTGAAGCCCGATCTCGGCAATCGGCTGGCCGACTCGATCGAGACGGCGCTCGACCTCGCCGAAGGGCTTGCGGTGGCCGAGAACGCCGACACCGGCGAGCGGACGATCTTCTCCTCGCGCTTTGCCTGCCCCGTCTCGGGCTTCACGATCGAGGAGATCGAGCCCCGGCTCTTCTCCTTCAACGCGCCGCAAGGCGCGTGCCCGGCCTGCGACGGTCTCGGCGTGAAGATGTTCTTCGATCCGGAGATGGTGGTGCCGGACGATCGCCTGTCGCTGGCCGAGGGCGCGGTCGCGCCGTGGGCCGATTCGTCGGGGCAGTACTACCAGCAGACGCTCGAGAGCATCGCCAAGCACTACAAGGTCAAGATGTCGACGCCCTGGCGCGATCTGCCCAAGAAGGTACGCGACGTCATCCTGCACGGCAGCGCCGGCGAGGCGATCGCCATGCGCTACGACGACGGCATCCGCCAGTACCAGACGACCAAGCCGTTCGAGGGCGTGATCCCCAACCTCGATCGGCGCTGGAAGGAGACCGATTCCTCCTGGGTGCGCGAGGACCTCGAGCGCTTCCAGCACGAGGCGAAGTGCGAGGCATGCGGCGGGGCGCGTCTCAAGCCCGAGGCGCTGGCCGTGAAGATCGGCGGGCTGAACGTGAGCCAGGTCACCGAATTTTCGATCGGCGAGGCGGTGAAGTGGTTCCAGGAGCTCGACCCCAAGCTCACGGCCAAGCAACGCGAAATTGCCGCCCGCATCCTGAAGGAGATCAACGAGCGGCTGGGCTTCCTCGACAATGTCGGCCTTTCCTATCTCACGTTGAACCGCACCTCGGGCACCTTGTCCGGCGGCGAGAGCCAGCGCATCCGCCTTGCCTCGCAGATCGGCTCCGGCCTCACCGGTGTGCTCTACGTGCTCGACGAGCCGTCGATCGGCCTGCATCAGCGCGACAACGACCGGCTCCTGAAGACGCTGACGCGTCTGCGCGATCTCGGCAACACGGTGCTGGTCGTGGAGCACGACGAGGATGCGATCCGCGCCGCCGATCACCTCGTGGACATGGGACCCGGTGCCGGCGCGCATGGCGGCAAGGTGATTGCCGAAGGTACACCCGAGGAAGTGATGCAGAACAGCGCCAGCCTGACCGGGCAGTATCTGTCGGGCTTCCGCCAGATCCCCATCCCGCAGGCGCGGCGCGAGCCGACGGCCCGGGCAAGCAAGGGGAAAGGCCGCTGGCTCACCGTGAAAGGCGCGCGCGCCAACAACCTGCAGAACGTCACGGCCTCCATCCCGCTCGGCACCTTCACCTGCGTCACCGGCGTTTCCGGCTCGGGCAAGAGCACGCTGATCGTCGAGACGCTCTACAAGGCGCTCGCCAAGCGTCTAAACGGTGCGCGCGAGCATCCCGGCCAGCATGACGGCCTGGACGGCATCGGCCATCTCGACAAGATCGTCGACATCGACCAGTCGCCGATCGGGCGCACACCCCGCTCCAATCCCGCGACCTACACAGGCGCCTTCTCGCCGATCCGCGACTGGTTCGCGCAACTGCCCGAATCGACCGAGCGCGGCTACAAGCCCGGCCGATTCTCCTTCAACGTCAAGGGCGGCCGTTGCGAGGCCTGCCAGGGCGACGGTGTCATCAAGATCGAGATGCACTTCCTGCCCGACGTCTACGTCCAGTGCGACGTCTGCAAGGGCAAGCGCTACAACCGCGAGACGCTGGAGATCGCCTTCCGCGGCAAGTCGATCGCCGATGTGCTGGAAATGACGGTCGACGAAGGCGTCGAATTCTTCAAGGCCGTCCCGGTGATCCGCGACAAGCTCCTGACCCTGCAGCAGGTCGGGCTCGGCTACATCCATATCGGCCAGCAAGCGACGACGCTTTCCGGCGGCGAGGCCCAGCGCGTCAAGCTCGCCAAGGAGCTGTCGCGCCGTGCCACGGGACGCACGCTCTACATCCTCGACGAGCCGACCACGGGCCTCCATTTCGAGGACGTGCGCAAGCTCCTCGAGGTGCTGCACCGGCTGGTCGAGGGCGGCAACACCGTTCTCGTGATCGAGCACAATCTCGAGGTCATCAAAACCGCAGACTGGATCCTCGACATGGGACCCGACGGCGGCGCGGGCGGCGGGCGTATCATCGCCGAGGGCCCGCCGGAGGAAATCGTCAAGGTTGCCGAGAGCTACACCGGCCGTTACCTCGCCCGCCTCCTTCCGCGCAGCGCTGCGGCGAAGAAACGGGCATGAACCTTCCTTAACGCCGCTTCCACCTGATCTCGCCCAGCTCGTAGCCGAATTGGCGCTCCACCACCGCGGGCGTCGCGTCCGAGGCGTCTGCCTTGCGCGCGGCAACGCGTGCCTGCGCGATGTCCTTGGGCACATCCAGCCACATCCCCTCGAACGGCACGCCCGCCGTCGCCGCCACCGCCTCCGCCGCCTGTCGCTCCTCCGGCCGGGCGAACACCGCGTCGAGCACGACACTATGGCCGGCGCGCAGGAGGCGCTCGGCGCGCGCCATCATTGCGCCGTAGACCGCGGCCGAGGCCTCGGGCGTATAGCTGCCGGCCGGCATGCGCTCCTCGAGCGCGATGCCGGCGAGCCGCTTGCGCTCGACGTCGCTGCGCACGGCAACGGCGCCCGGCGCGCGGCCGATCTCAGGCGCAAGCTGCAGGGCTTTCGTCGTCTTGCCGCTGCCGGACAGGCCGCCGATCGCCAGCAGCCGCGGCGGCGCCGGCTGCAGGAAAGCGAGGGCCGCGCGCTGGTAGGCGCGGGCCGGCTCATTGTCCGCCCCGCTCACCGCCGTCACCGAGGAATCGACATAGGCCCGGATCGAAGCCCGTCGCGCGAGGAACATCGGCAGCAGCGCCAACGCCTCGTCATGCGGTGCCCCCTCGAGCTCGCCGATGCGCCACAGCCATTCGTTCAGCAGCCGGTTGGCAAGCGCGCGCAGACCGCGATGGCAAAGGTCCATCAGCGCGAAGGCGAGGTCGTACAGCACGTCTATATTGGCGATGCGCTCGGAGAACTCGATCGCGTCGAACGGCACCGGCTTGCCCTCGATCAGCACGATGTTGCGCAGATGCAGGTCGCCGTGGCAGCGCCGGATCGCGCCTTCCTCGACTCGTCGTGCGACGAGATCGACAAAGGGCTCGAGCGACCTTGGCATGGCGTCGGCCAGCGCCTCGCTCATCGCCGGGTCGAGACGCTTGCCCTGCTCGCGCATCTGGCGGATATCCGCCGCAACCGACTGGCGATAGTCGTCGGGACGGCCGAAGCCGTCGCGAATTGGCGGCAAGCCGTCGTGGAAACGGGCAATTCGCGCGCCCAGCGCTCCCATCATCTCGATCGTCAGCGCCCGCTGATCGGCCAGGCGGTCGAACAGCTTGCTGTCGTCGAACCGGCGCATCACGACCAGCGAATCGACGGCGTCGGCCACGGACTCCCCCACTTCGCCGAGCGCAAGTCGATCCGGGCCGGCCCGCCGCACCGGCGCCACTCCAAGATAGACCTCGGGCGCCAGTCTCCGGTTGATGTCGATCTCGGCCTGGCACATCGCCCAGCGTCGATCGGCGGTGGAGAAATCCATATAGGGAAACTTCACCGCGCGCTTGAGCTTGTAGGCACGCTCATCGGTCAGGAAGACCACGGCACCGTGCGTGTCGATGCGCGTCGCGGGCGCCAGACGCCGCTCGAGGAAACCGATTACCTCGGACTGATCCTCCACGACGAACGAGGGGCGCTCCGCTGCCATCAGTCCGGCGCCAGACGAGGTTCGTCGTCGTTCCACGGATCGATGTGCAGGATCACCTCGGCTTGCGGATAGGCCTCGCGGATCGCCGCCTCGATCGAATCGCCGATCACATGCGCGCGGCCGAGCGACATGGTGGGATGCAAGACGACGTGGAGTTGGATGAACTGGGTCAGGCCGGAAGAGCGGGTGCGCAGGTCGTGCACACTGCGCACGCCCGGATGGCGATGCACGATATCGAGGATGCGTGCGCGATCCTGTTCCGGCAGCTCGCGGTCCATCAGGACATCGATCGAGGTCCGCCCGATGGTCCAGGCGCCGGTCACGAGATAGACGGCGACGCCCAGCGCCACCGCGAGATCGATCAGAGGCTGATCGAGACGGCTCGCGGCCAGGATGCCTGCGCCCACGGCGATGTTCGTGACGAAGTCCGTCGTGTAGTGCGCCTTGTCGGCGCCGATGGCGATCGAGTTCGTGCGCCGCACCACATGGGTCTGGAAAAGCATGAGCGCGAAGGTCAGAAGGACGGCGAAGGCGCTCACCAGCAGGCCCGTCGACTCCGCCTGCACCGGACGCGGATGCAGGAAGCGATCGGCCACCGTCAGCACCAGCCCGCCGGCCGAGGCGGCGATGAACCCCGCCTGTGCGACGCCTGCCAGCGCCTCGGCCTTGCCGTGGCCGAAGCGGTGGTCCTCGTCCGCCGGGACCAACGCCTGGCGGACGGCGATGAAAGTGATCAGCGAACTCACAAGATCGAGCGCCGAGTCGACCAGCGAGGACAGCATGCCCACCGAGTCGGTGACAAGCCAAGCGATCCCCTTGGCGACGACCAGGATCGTTGCCACCGACATCGACGCCAGGGTCGCTTGCCTCATCAGGCGTGCAGCGACACCCGGCTCGGCGGTCAGGGGTACAGAGTTCGCGTCGACCAAGGAGCACCGGCTGCGGGACGGCTGTATTCCAGACGATCATGTAGGCGAAAGGCGCCGTCCTGCCAGAACTCGATGAGGAGCGGCTGCAGCCGGAAACCGGACCAATGCGGCGGACGCGGCACCTTGCCGATCACGTGCCTGGCCGTGAATTCCGCCACCCGTTTCTCGAGGGCGAAGCGGCTTTCCAGCGGACGGGACTGGTCGGACGCCCAGGCGCCGATCTGGCTGCCGCGGTCGCGGGTCGCGAAATAGGCGTCCGCTTCCTGCGGCGTCGTCTGTGAAATCGAGCCTTCGAGCCGCACCTGGCGCCGCAGCGACTTCCAGTGGAACAGGAGCGCGGCTTTGGGGTGCGCCAGGAGCTGGCGACCCTTGCGGCTTTCGTAGTTCGTGTAGAAGACGAAGCCCGAGGCATCGTAGCCTTTCAGGAGCACCATGCGGCAGGACGGCGTGCCGTCGGCCCCCACCGTGGCCAGCGCCATGGCCGAGGGATCGTTCGGCTCGCTCTTCTCGGCCTCGGCATACCAGTCGGCGAAGAGGGCAAGCGGATCGTCTTTTGCGCGGATCATGACCCACAATATGGAGGGGTGGAACGGCTTCCACCACCGCCATCTTGTCCCGCTGGCCCAGCCCCGCTAGAACGACAAGCATGACAGCCGCACAATTGATGGCCGGCAAGAAAGGCCTGGTCATGGGGGTCGCCAACCATCGGTCGATTGCCTGGGGGATAGCCAAAGCCTGCCATGACCATGGCGCCCAGCTTGCCTTCACCTACCAGGGGGATGCCCTCGAGAAGCGTGTGCGGCCGTTGGCGCAGGAGATCGGCAGCGAGCTGGTCCTGCCCTGCGACGTCACCGACGCCGCCAGCATCGACGCGGTGTTCGCCGAGATCGGCAACAAATGGGGCGGGCTCGATTTCCTGGTCCATGCCATCGCCTTCTCCAACAAGGATCAGTTGAAAGGCCGCTACCTCGATACGACGCCCGACAACTTCCAGCTCACCATGAATATAAGCTGCTACTCCTTCACGGCCGTCGCACAGCGCGCCGTACCCATGATGAAGGAAGGCGGCAGCCTGCTCACTCTGACCTACTACGGCGCCGAGCGGGTGATGCCGCACTACAACGTCATGGGCGTGGCCAAGGCGGCACTGGAGGCGAGCGTTCGCTATTTGGCAGCCGATCTCGGCGACAGGAAGATCCGCGTCAATGCGATCTCGGCCGGCCCGATCAAGACTCTGGCCGCCTCGGGCATCGGCGACTTCAACTACATCCTGAAGTGGAACGAGCTCAATGCACCGCTGCGGCGCAACGTCTCGACCGAGGAGGTTGGCAATGCCGGCCTTTACCTGCTGTCGGATCTCGGCAGCGGCGTGACCGGCGAGGTGATGCATGTCGATGCAGGCTACCACGTCGTCGGCATGATCAAGACGCAGTCTGCCAAGCAGCTTTCCGAGCTGCTGGCCGATTTCGAAGACGACTAGGCTGGCGGCCATGGCCGGCAGCAGCTTCGGCACGCTCTTCCGTTTCACGAGCTGGGGCGAAAGCCATGGGCCGGCGATCGGCTGCATTGTCGACGGGACCCCGCCGCGTATTCCCCTGAAGGAAGCCGACATCCAGGTCTGGATGGACAAGCGCCGCCCAGGCCAGTCGCGCTTCGTGACCCAGCGCCAGGAGCCGGACACCGTCAGGATCTTGTCGGGGGTGTTCGAGGGCGTGACCACTGGCACGCCGATCGCCCTCCATATCGACAATGTCGACCAGCGCAGTCGCGACTACGGCGACATCAAGGACAAGTTCCGGCCGTCCCATGCCGACTACACCTATTTCAAGAAGTACGGCGTACGCGACTATCGCGGCGGCGGCCGGCAGTCGGCCCGCGAGACAGCGGTGCGCGTGGCCGCGGGCGCCATCGCGCGCAAGATTTTGGGGGACGACGTCACGATCCGCGGCGCCGTCGTGCAGATGGGCACCCACAAGATCGACCGGGCCAAGTGGGACTGGGAGGCGACCGGCGACAATCCCTTCTGGTGTCCCGACCGGCAGGCGGCGCAGGTCTGGGAAGGTTACCTCGATGCGGTGCGCAAGCGCGGCAGCTCCTGCGGCGCGGTGATCGAGGTCGTGGCGTCCGGTCTACCCGCGGGGCTGGGCGAGCCGGTCTATGACAAGCTCGATGCCGACCTGGCCAAGGGGCTGATGAGCATCAACGCGGTCAAGGGCGTGGAGATCGGCGACGGCTTTGCGACGGCCGCCATGAGCGGCGAGGAGAATGCCGACGAGATGCGCATGAAGGACGGCGCCCCGTCCTTCCTCAGCAATCATGCGGGCGGCATCCTGGGCGGCATCTCGACCGGCCAGGACGTCGTCTGCCGGCTCGCCGTCAAGCCCACCAGCTCGATCCTGCGCGCCGTCCGCAGCGTCGACCGTTTCGGCAACGATGTCGAGCTGCGCACCAAGGGCCGTCACGATCCCTGCGTCGGCCTTCGCGCAACGCCCGTTGCCGAGGCGATGGTCGCCTGTGTGCTGGCCGACCATCTGCTGCGCCATCGCGCGCAGTGCGGTTGACGCCGGATGCCGACTGGCAGGCCGGCCGAGGTCCGGTACGGGCGATTGCACAATCTCAGCATGGCGATCGTGGCCGTCGGCATCGTGGCAACCGCCCTTTTTCAATTTGCAGCCCGTCCCGAGCAGGCTCCGCGGCTGTCGCCGGCGGATCCTCGCTTCGTGCTCTTCGCCGTGCTGACGGCCGCGATGGCCTACTATGGCTATCTCGGCACCCGGCGGTCGCTCGATCGCAAGCCGCAGGTCGTGATCGACCGGGACGGCATCGCGCTCGGCTTCGGCCGCAACCGGCGTTTCGCCTGGAGCGATGTCGAATGGGTGCGCCTGCGCCGACTCGCCTTTCGGCCGCAGCTCCAGATCGCCCTCAGCCCGGATGCCTTCGTCGCCGCGGACCTCAGACTGTCGACATGGACACTCGAGGACGGATTGCGGCCCGTGCGGGGTGTGCCGGCCGCCGTTCTGGTGCGCGACAACGGGCTCGATGCCTCGGCCGGCGCGATGCTTGACGCCATTCGGGCGTTTCGGCCCAATCTCGTGACGCCCTGATCGACTGTCTGATTGACCGGAGGGTCCGCCATGCGGCGGTTTATCATCGGCCTGCTGGCCACTATCGGTGCGATCACGCTGCTTGGCATCGGCGCGATGGTCCTTCTCTTCGTCCGCGGGCCGCTCGCCGTCAAGCCTCTGCCCGACAGCATGGTCCTGTCGCTCGACCTGCGCCGGCTGCCGCCGGAGACCGTCTCATCGGGCGTGCTCGGCGGCTTGTGGAGCGACTCGCGCGACATGGTCGATACGCTGCAGGCGCTTTGGCATGCGGCCGACGACCCGCATGTCGCCGGACTTTATGTCGAGATCGGCGACGAGGATGCAGGGCTTGCGCGGGTGCAGGAGCTGCGCGAGGCGATCCAGCGGTTTCGCAGCAAGGGCAAGTTCGCGATTGGCTTCGCCGAGTCGCTGGGCAGCGATAGCGACCATTTCGCAGACTACTATCTCGCCGCCGCCCTGGATCGCATCTGGCTGCAACCGAGCGGCGGCTTCGGCGTGGCGGGGCTCGCGATCGAGACGCCGTTCCTCAAGGGCGGCCTCGACAAGCTCGGCATTCGCGTCGAAGGTGGCAAGCGCTACGAATACAAGAGCGCACCCGACACTTTCACGCAGGCCGACATGACGGCGCCGGCGCGCGAGAACCTGCAGCAGCTCATCGACGGCTTGTATGGCCGGTTCATCGAGGACGTCTCGCGAGACCGCCGCATTCCGCCGGCGAAGCTGCGGCAGCTCATCGATTCGGCACCGCTCGATTCGGAGCGGGCCCGGACAGAAGGGCTGGTCGACAAGATCGGCTATCGCGCCGACGCCATGGACGACGTCTGGCAGCATGCGGGCTCGACACGCGATCTTGTCACCCTGTCGGACTATGCCAATGGGCAGGATCGCCCGGACGTCCCTCGGGACGTGGTGGCTCTCGTCAGGGTAAGCGGCACGATCGTCTCGGGAACGAACGCCAACGATCCGCTCGGCGACGATCTCAGGGCTGCTTCGGACGATATCGTCGATGCGCTCGATTCGGCGGCGCAGTCGAAAGAGGTCAAGGCGATCGTGCTGCGCATCGATTCGCCGGGCGGCACCTACCCCGCGGCCGATGCCGTCGCCGACGGCGTCGGCCGCGCCAGGTCCGCCGGCAAGCCGGTGATTGCCTCGATGGGCGATGTCGCGGCCTCAGGCGGTTATCTTGCCGCCGTGCGGGCGAACGCGATTGTCGCCGAACCCACCACCATCACCGGTTCGATCGGCGTGTTCGGCATATGGCCGGTGGCGACCGATCTCCTGGCGACGCTCGGCATAAAGGTCGACCGGCTGCGCGTCGGCGCGAATGCCGGCATGTATTCGCCGTTCCACGTCCCCACGCCGGCTCAGCAGGTCGCTATTGGACGCGAGCTCGACTCGGTCTATGCGGACTTCACGCGCCAGGTCGCCGACGCGCGTGGCCTCGATGCGGCGCGCCTCGACGCGGCGGCCCGAGGGCGAGTCTTCACCGGCATCGAGGCGAAGCGGGCCGGTTTGATTGACGAGTTGGGCGGTCTCGACGTTGCCCTTCGGACGGCGAAGGCCAAAGCGGGTATCGACGCCTCGAAGCCGATCGAGCTGCGGCCCTTCCCGGCCGAGAGCAATACGCTGCAGCGGATCGCCACTCGTCTGATGCGCCTGGCCGACGTGACCGCCAAAGGACCCAAGGTGCATGTCCCGCGCGAGTTGCGCGACCTGCTGGCCAAATTCGGTATCGCGGCACGGCCTGGCAACGTCCGCCTGCCGCCGCTTCCCCCGCTCTGGCACTGACCGCGCTCAGGTCTGGAGTCGAACAGTCGCCAGCGTCGCGAGTCCGTCGCCGTCGCGTCGTAACAGGCTGAGTTCCTCCACCCGTCCGTGAATTGGCAGATGCTGGCGCTCGACGATGCGAGCCACCTGCTCGGCATCGGCGGCACGGTCGAACAGGCCCAGCGTGATATGGGGCTCGAACGGCTCGCTACCACCTTCCGGATTCAGGGTATCGTAGAGCGCGGTCAATTCCTCCGCGCCGTCGCCCGGTACCGCATAGAGATAGGCCGCTCGCGACGGCGGCGGCCGGTCGAAGCGGACGATGCGATCGAGCACGAACCAGAACGGCCCGTGCCGCAAGCCGCCCAGGGCTTCGCGCAGCCGCGGCTCGCCCTCCGAACCGACACCGAACACCAGCGTGAAGTGCGGACCGATCAGGCCCGCCTCGCGAGGATGATAGTGCGCCCTGAGGCGGCGCAGGGCGGTGTCGTCGGCTTCGCTCAGCACCGGCCAGGCGACGGCGAACAGCACGTCAGCCGTAGCTCTTGGCCATGCCGAAGGCCGGGTCCATCGCCGCGCCGTAGGGCGGGAACGGATAGCGCAGTCCGTTCTTGCCGAGATGGCCCATGCCCTCGACCGCACGCAGGAACTCGTCGGGCGGGCAGGCCATCAGGAGCTCGTCGTCGGCGACGCCGCCGTAGCGGCGCTCGGCGTAGCAGGGCAGCGACAGCGAGGTCTGGCGGGTGGCGAGCGCCCGTCCCCACGAATCGGCGCAGGCGCTCTCGCCCGTCACCGTGAAGTCGTAACGGCGGTAGCGATGAAACTGCAGGCCGTTGATGAAATAGATCATCTGGCCGGGTGTGCCGTAGAACAGGCAGATGTCGGGGGGATCGAGCCGCGCCGAGCGCAACGGTGATACCACGAGCCCGTTGTAGGTGCCGTGCGGCACGCGTGGCATCTGCGCCTGGTGCGCCGCCGATGCTTCCTTGTTGCCGAACCACACGCCGTTCATGTGATCGCCGGACAGGAAGCCCTCGCCCGGATGGTTGAGGCCGACCACGCCGCCGCAATTGCCGCCGCGGGTGTTGTCGACGGTGATGCCGAGCGTGAAGCCGTACCAGCGCGACTGCGTCACCATCTGGCACATGGTGAACTTGAAGCCTTCGGTCGGCTTGCGCACGCCCGGGATATTGTCCATGGTGGCGGGATCCTCGAACAGCTTCATGCCGATCGGTTGCGTCCGGATGCGCAGCAGCTCGATCAGCCGCGCGCTCGCCTCGGCCAGCATCTTGCCGTCGATCTTCTCCGGCGGCGTCCACGGCGCGGTCTTGTAGCCGGGCGGCAAGGTCTGCACGGTCATGGTCTCCTCCGTCGCTTGGCCTCAGGTGAGGTTCAGCCCCCCGTCGGCGATCAGGATCTCTCCGGTAACGTAGTCGCTGGCGCACAAGGCGGCCACCAGATCGGCGATGTCTTCCGGTTTCGCAGGCCGGCGCATCGGCGCCCTGGTGTTCCAGAGTTCGTAGGCGGCTTCCCAGCCCGTGCTCATGGCCGTGTCGACCAGGCCCGGCGCCACGCAGTTCACGCGGACATCCGGACCGAGGGTGAGCGCCAACAGGCGCGTGGCGTGGTGCAGCGCCGCCTTGGACACGGCATAGGGAATCGACGAGCCCTTGGGCCGCACGCCGGCATGGGTGCCGATATTGACGATGCAGCCCGGCCGACCGGTCCTTGCCGACAAGCGGAGGGCCGCCTCCGCTTCGGCTACAAGCATCCAGGGCGCGATCAGGTTGACGTCCATCATGCGCCGCCAGACCTCGGGCGTTGCGGCCTTGAGATCGGCATGGGGAAAGCGCGCAACGGCGCCGGCATTGTTCACCAGCACGTCGAGCCGACCGTGACGGGCCAGCACATCGCGAACCAGCCCGCCAGCCTGCTCGACCTTCTCCAGATCGGCCACGTGGTAGCTCGAGCCCGGCAGCTCCGCCATCAGGCTGGAGACCTCTGCAATGGAACGGCGGCCGTGCAGCGCCACGCGATAGCCGTCGCGCGCCAGGCGACGTGCGATCGCCGCGCCGATCCCCTGGGTCGATCCGGTGACGAACGCGACGCGATCAGACACAGGACCTCAGCGCGTCCAGGGTCTCGTCCGGCCGCTCGACCATCATGAAATGCCCGCAATCGGGAATGACCTTCGTATTGGCGCCGACGATCGCGGCGGCAAGGGACTTGGCCTTGGCGGCGGGGGTCATGAGGTCACCGTCACCCAGCACCAGCACGGTCGGACATCCGACGGCAGCAGCGCACGCGAGAGCGTCCTTGTAGGCATTGCAGGCCGCGAGGTCGGCGTGGATCACATCCGGCCGGTTGCGCGCCAGGACCGAGAGCGATTCGCGCCGCAACCACAGGCCGGGCGAGACCATGCCGCCCTTGTGCAGGGCATTACCCATGCCCCAGAAGGTCATCAGCTCCTGCACCTTCAGCGTATTGGCCTTGGCCGAATCGAGCATCTCCGGGTGCACCGGCATCTCGGCCGCCACACCGCAGAGCGCCAGCGCCCGCACCTTCCCGCCATGGCGCGCGGCGCAATCGAGAGCGACCAGCGCGCCCATGGAATGGCCGACGAGAGCGGCGTCGCGCAGTCCGGCCGCGTCGATCAAGGCCGCCGTCCAGTCGGCCATCGCGGCGATGCTCGTGAGCATCGGCCCGTCCGACCAGCCGTGCGCCGGGAAATCGACCGCGAGCACGCTTCTGCCATGATGGGCGAACCAGCGCGTCTGCAGCCGCCATGCGGTGCGGTCGAAGCCCGCGCCGTGGAGAAAGACAACCGCAGGCTTGGCCGGATCGAAGGCCACACCGCCCGTGGTCGCGAATACCGCGCGCCCGTCGACCTCGAGCTTCATGGTCAGCCCTTCTGCGAGGCGCGCAGCGCCTGGCCGAGATCGTCCAGGAGATCGTCGGGATCCTCGAGGCCGACCGACAGCCGGATCATGCCCTCGCCGATCCCCGCCGCCGCGAGCGCCGTGGCATCGAGCTGGGCATGGGTCGTGGAGGCGGGGTGGATGACGAGCGACTTGGCGTCGCCGACATTGGCCAGATGCGAGAAGAGCTTCAGCCGCTCGATGAAGCGTCTTCCCGCCTCGCGCCCGCCCTTGATATCGAAGCTGAAGATCGAGCCCGCACCCCTGGGCAGGAGCTTCTTCGCCAGCTCGTGGTCGGGGTGATCGGCCAGCTCCGGCGAGGCGATGCGCTCGACGGCCGGGCTGCCTTTCAGGAAGGCAATGACCTTGCGCGCGTTCTCGACATGCCGGGCCATGCGCAGCGGCAAGGTCTCCAGCCCCTGCAGGAGATAGAAGGCATTCTGCGGCGAGAGGCAGCAGCCGAAATCGCGCACGCCCTCGGCGCGGGCGCGCATGATGAAGGCGTGCGGCCCGAACTCCTCCGCGAAGTCGATGCCGTGATAGCCGGCATAGGGCTCGGTGAGCGTCGGGAACTTGGCCGACGCCTCCCAGTCGAAGCGCCCCGACTCCACGATCACGCCGCCGATCGCCACGCCATGGCCGCCGATGAACTTGGTCGCCGAATGGAACACGATGTCGGCGCCGAGCATCAGCGGCCGGCAAAGCACGGGCGAGGCGAAGGTATTGTCGACCATCAGCGGGATCTTCGCCGCATGGGCGATGTCGGCGATCCGCGGAATATCCAGGACCTCGCCGCCCGGATTACCGATGGTTTCGCCCAGGATCAGGCGAGTCTCGGCCCGGATGGCGTCGGCGAAGCCCGCATGATCGCGCGGATTGACGAACGTCGTTTCGATGCCGAAGCGCGGCAGGGTGAGGGCCAGCATGTTGCGCGTGCCGCCATAGAGCGAGGTCGAGGCAACGATATGGCCGCCGGCCCCCATCAGCGTCGCGATGGCGATATGCAGCGCCGCCTGGCCGCTGGCGACACCCAGCGCGCCCGACCCTTCCTCCAGCGCCGCCACGCGTTCCTCGAACACCGCCACGGTCGGGTTGGAGATGCGGCTGTAGATGTGGCCGCCGACCTCAAGGTTGAACAGGCTCGCCGCATGGTCGACGTCGCGGAAGACGTAGGACGTCGTCTGGTAGATCGGCACGGCGCGGGCGCCGGTCGCCGGGTCGGGATGCTGGCCCGCATGGAGCGCCAGCGTGTCAGGCTTCAGGAACTTGGCTTCGACCACGATCGATCCTACTGGGCGGTCCAGCCGCCGTCGGAGACGAGCTGCGCGCCCTGCATGTTGGACGCGGCGTCGGACGCCAGGAAGAGGGCGAGAGCCGCGATCTGCTCGGGCCTGGTGAACTGGAGTTGCGGCTGCTTCTCGGCCAGCAGGTCGCGGCTCGCCTTCTCGACCGGAATATTCTCGGCCCTGGCGCGCGCCTCGATCTGCGCCTGCACCAGCGGCGTCAACACCCAACCGGGGCAGATGGCATTGCATGTCACGCCAGTATCGGCGCATTCGATGCCCACGACCTTGGTAAGACCCACGATCCCGTGCTTGGCGGCCACATAGGCCACCTTGTGCGCCGAGGCCACGAGGCCGTGCGTGCTGGCGATGTTGATGATGCGCCCCCACTTCCTTGTCTTCATCGCCGGCAGCGCCGCCTGGATGGCATGGAACGTGGCGCTGAGATTGATGGCGATGATGGCGTCCCACTTCTCCGCCGGGAACGCCTCGATCGGCGCGGTGAACTGGATACCGGCATTGTTCACCAGGATGTCGACGCTGCCGAAGGCCGCCTGGCCCCTGGCCACGAGGTCGGCGATCTCGGCCGGCTTGCCCATGTCGGCGGCGTTGTACTCGACCCTGACACCGTTCTTCTTCGCCATGCCCTCGCGCAGCTTGGCGATCGCGGCCTGGTCGCCGAAGCCGTTCAGCATGATGTTGCAGCCTTCGGCAGCGAAAGCCTCGGCGATGGCCTGGCCGATGCCGCTCGTCGAGCCCGTGACGACGACCGATTTGCCCCTCAGCGACATGAACCTACCTCTTGAACAGCGACGCGGCCGCCGAGGCGTGGCTTTGCTTGGCCTTGATCTTGGCCTCGACCCGCTCGATCTCGGCCTTCAGGACGGCGACGTACTCCTTGAGGTCCTCGACGTTCATCTCGTCGAGGTTCAACGGCTTCGTCTTCTTCTGGCGGGGATCGAGATCGTCGAGATCGAAGGCCATGGCGCGACTCCACGGAAGCGGCTAAGGAGACCTACCATCGCTCCCACCGATCCGAAAGGCTGCCCATGAGCGCACTTCCCGCCACGATGATGTGTGTCGAGATCAGGACTCCGGGCGGGCCGGAAGCGCTGGTGCCCGCCGAGCGCCCGGTGCCGCGCCCGGGGCCCGGCGAGCTCCTGATCAAGGTGGCGGCGAGTGGCGTCAATCGGCCCGACCTGGCGCAGCGCGCGGGCACCTACCCGCCCCCGCCTGGCGCGTCCGATCTGCCCGGACTCGAGGCGGCCGGCACTGTTGCGGCGATGGGCGACGGCGTGAGCGGCTGGAACGTGGGCGATGAAGTGTGCGCCCTGACCCCGGGCGGGGCCTATGCCGAATACTGCGTCGCGCCCGCGCCGCAATGCCTGCCACCTCCGAAGGGCTTCGATATGCTGCACGCGGCGGCGCTGCCCGAGAACTATTTCACCGTCTGGCACAACCTCTTCGAGCGCGGCCAGCTCGAGCGCGGCGAGTCGGTGCTGATCCACGGCGGCGCGAGCGGCATCGGCACGACTGCGATCCAGCTCGCCAAGGCGTTCGGTGCGACGGTCTTCACCACCGTGCGCAACGCCGAGAAGGCCGAGGCCGTGCGCAAGCTGGGAGCCGATCACGCCGTGATCTACAAGGACAGCGACTGGGCCGCGGAGGTGAAGAAGCTGTCGAGTGGCGGGGTCGATGTCGTGCTCGATATGGTGGCGGGCGACTATCTGCCCAAGAACCTTCAGCTCCTGAGGCAGGACGGGCGCTGTGTCGTGATCGCCCTGCAGGGCGGGGCCATGGCCACGATCAGCGCCGGTGCCGTGATGGTAAATCGCCTGACCCTCACCGGCTCGACGCTCCGGCCGCAAAGCATCGAGAACAAGGGTCGCATGGCCCGTGGCCTCAAGGACAAGGTCTGGCCGCTCCTGGAAAGCGGCAAGGTTCGGCCGATCCTCTACAAGACCTTCCCGCTCAGGGATGCCGCCGCGGCGCACGCCGAGCTCGAGCGCGCCAACCATGTCGGCAAGGTGATGCTGACGGTGTGAGACGGTCGGCGCCGCTCAGTTGTGATGCTCGTTCACATCGAGCGGCGCGATATCGGGCTGCTCGGCTTCGGCGGGGTCGACTGCCTCTGCCCCAGCCGGCGGCTCCAGGGGCGGCAAGCCCGCCTTCTTGCGCGCGGCATCTTCCCGGGCGGCCTTACGGCGCGCCCGGTCGACCGCATCGTTGAGGTCCTTCAGCGAGCACAGACCCAGCGTCACCGGATCGCGCGGCCGGACATTCTGCATGTTCCAGTGCGTGCGATCCCGGACCGACTGCACGGTGCTCTTGGTCGAGCCGACCAATTTCGCGACCTGGCTGTCCTGGAGCTCGGGATGGACCTTGAGCAACCAGGCGATGGCATCGGGCCGGTCCTGGCGCTTGGCGACCGGCGTGTAGCGCGGCCCCTTGGCACGAACGACGGGTTCGGGGACGTCGCGGGCGCTGAGCTTCAACCGGCCAGCAGGATCGGCTTCGCAGCGCTTGATCTCTTCCTTGGTAAGCTGACCGTTGGTGGTCGGATCGAGCCCCGTCATGCCCCCCGCTACCTCGCCGTCGGCGATTGCCTGGATCTCGAGCGGATGCAGACCCGTGAAGGCCGAGATCTGGTCGAATGTCAGGGTCGTGTTCTCGACGAGCCAGACGGCCGTCGCCTTGGGCATCAACACTTGCGGCATGAATTTACACTCCTGCGCCCGGATATAGAGACCCCTTCGGCCCCCGCCAACCCGAAAAGCACCGCCTGCATAAGGAACAAAAGGAAACGGCCGGGAGTTACCCGGCCGTCGCCAAAATCAGTCTCTGGATCCGCTTACTGGATCACGATCACGACGCGGCGGTTCTGCGGCTCGCGCACGCCGTCGGCGGTCGGGACCAGCGGATCGGCCTCGCCCTTGCCGACGACCGAGATCGCCGTCGCCGGTACGCCGTCACGCACCAGGGCGTCCTTGACCGCATTGGCACGGCGCAGCGACAGCGCCATGTTGTAGTTTTCCGGGCCCGACCGGTCGGTGTGGCCGGTCGCGGTGATGCGGGCATTGCCCTTGGTCTTGTAGGCGTCGGCCGCCTGACGGATGGTGTTCAGGGCCTGCTGCGAGAGCGTCGACCGATCCCAGTCGAAGAACACCATGAACGACGGCGCCGCAACCGGCGGCGGGGGCGGCGGCGGAGCGGCCACGGCTGGCGCACCGAACTTGACCTGCAGGCCCAGCATTACGCTGAAGTTGTTGTTGCTGTAGCTGCCATATGCAGTGTTCGGGTTGGTCGTGCCGTAGTAGCGGCCATCGAGGTTGATGCGGAAGTTCTGGTCGACGTTCCAGCCGAGGCCGATGATGCCCTGATAGGCAAACACCGTGTTGCTGAGGGAGGTGGTGTTGCCGAAGAAGTCGAAGCCGTCGACGAAGCCGACACCCGCACCGGCGCCGATATAGGGTGTGATCACCGCGCCCGGCGCAAAGTCATACAGCAGGTTGGCCATGATGCCGAGCTGATTGATATTGCGGCTGGTGTTGGCGAAGCCAAACGGCAGCGGGCCGTTGATGTTCGCCGAATTCTGCCGAAAGACGCCTTCCAACTCGACGCGCGGGCCGACGAAGTCGTAGCCGATCACGCCGCCGGCTGCCCAGCCGGTTTGCGGCGAAATGTTGAACGCGCCGGCGTTGGTGTTGAGCATCCAGTTGAGACCGCCTTCCGCACCGATATAGAAACCGGCGGACGGCGTTTGGGCCTGGGCCATGACCGGCAACGCGACCAGTGCCGCAGCAGCCACAAAAGCCTTTTTCATGAGTTCTTCCCCTCGTTGTAAGCTGACGAGCGTTGGCTGGGTGTGTCCAACTCCGCGTCGAATATACACATCGCTTTTGATGCAGTGCAAGGAGCCGGGCATTTTCGCGTCCAACCTGTGGCTGTCGAGCAACAGTATTGCGCGATGGATTGCGGCCCGGACTTTCCGCAGGTATTGCGCATTCTAGATCATGTGGTGGCGCCGGCTGCTGCTCGGGAGAAGAAGGATATTTTGTAGGGGATTTCGATCCCTCGTCATTCGCAGTTGCGTCTGCAAAATCCTGAGATCTCGCTTCAAGAACCGGCTCCAAATAGAACTTTTCATCGTCAAGTTACCGGCTCCGGCCATGATCGGAACCTTTTGTGTCGCCTGCCATGGTGAGCTGCGGTAAACCGCCGTTCATGACAACGGAAGGACGAGGAACGCCATGGGGCAATACAGCAAGGTCGAGACCGACGGCCGCCTCTTGATCGTCACGATCAACCGCCCGGAGGTCTACAACGCCTGCCACCCGATGGCGAACCAGGAGCTGGTCGAGGCCTTCGACGAGTTCCATGCCAATCCTGATTTGTGGGTCGCCATTATCACCGGCGCCGGCGACAAGGCGTTCTGCGCGGGCAACGATCTGAAATACCACGCCGAGGTGCAGGCCAAGACGGGCAAGCGACCGGTCCATCCGCTCAAGGGCTTCGGCGGCCTCACCAACCGTCATGACCTCGACAAGCCGGTGATCGCAGCCGTGAACGGCGTGGCCATGGGCGGCGGCTTCGAGATCGCGCTCGCTTGCGACATCATCGTCGCCTCGGACAAGGCGACCTTCGCCCTGCCCGAGCCCAGGGTCGGCCTGGCGGCGGGCGCAGGCGGCATGCAGCGCCTCTCCCGCATGATCCCGCTGAAGAAGGCGATGGGCATGATGCTGACCGGCCGCCACGTGTCGGCCAAGGAAGGCTACGAGCTGGGCTTCGTCACCGAGGTGGTGCCGCACGCCGAGCTGATGGCGGCCGCCAGGCGTTGGGCGAACGACATCCTCGCCTGCTCGCCCATGTCGGTGCGCGCCACCAAGCAGGTGGTAATGCGCTCGCTCGACACTCCGGCCATCGAGGTGGCGATGCACAATCTCCACTATCCGGCATTCGTCGCCATGACCAGGAGCGAGGACACGGTGGAAGGCCCGAAGGCGTTCGCCGAAAAGCGCAAGCCCAACTGGAAAGGGCGGTAGGCGGTTCAACCGCCGGCGGTGCCGCGCATACGGATGCCGGCGGCGCCGCGCGCCTTCTGCTCGGCGTTCATCTGTCGGTACTGAGCGTCGCGGCTTTGATCGTGCAGGAACGTGAAGACGCCGAACCGGCGCCCTCGGGTCACCGGAACGACCTCGTGCAGCAGCCCGCATGAAAACACCACGGCGCCGCCGGCAGGAGGTCGATAGAGCTGGCGGCCGAACTCGGGAAAGCGCACCTCGCCGCCGTCATAGTCTTCGGCCGCGTTCAAGTTGATGCTGAGAGCGAACTGGCGGTGCGCCGTATAGCGGGTCGTATTGTCGCGATGGCGCCGGAACCAGCCGCCGGAGCCGGCATCGTAGCACCCCACCCGCGGCATCTCGATCTGCACGATACGGGTCTGGAAGACTTGCAGGATCGCCGGCATCACGCGGCGCACGAGGCAGTCGCGCAGCGGCATGTACAGCTTGGCATCGTCGACCGGGACGTCGATTCGACGCTTGGTATCGGCGTTGGCGGTACTGGCACCGGCGGCCGAAGCGACGCCGTCGCTCAGCTTTTCGCCGCGGCGCCAGTGATCGATCAGCGCATCGCATAACGAGGCCTCGACGACCTTGTCGAGCAGCAGCACCGGTGCCTGCGCCTGCGTAACGGTGGGCGCGCTGGCCTCGAACAACTGTGTCGCCAAGGCCACGATGCCGCCGGGTGTCGGCGCCTGGATCAGCGCCGCCAGCCGGCCGGCGGCGTCGACGACAACCGCACAGGAACCCGTCGCCGCCACAGCCCGGCGGAGCTCGTTCGACGGATCGAGCAGCCACAACGCACCATTGCCCGAAGATGCCGGCGGCGTCGATCCCACGACGTGCAGCTCCGTTTCGAGGTTGGCGAGCGCCGCGGCGAGCTGCTCCGCGGCCGATGCCGCGAGAGGATCGCCAAGCCAATACACATGCACCCGGCCGCCGACCGTCTGGTCCCAGGAATCGAACAGGCTTCCGCCCGCCGCCGGCAGCACGATCCGCGGCATCGGATCGCCGACCGTTATCGTCACTGGACGCTGCGGTGTTGCCATCGAGGAGACCATGCTGAGGGATCGTCGGCGCGTCCACGACGCGCCAGCGAAAATATATCAACAGCCTCGCTCATGAGCGAGGCGGAAGCTCGCTTCCCTACAAGTCAGCTCGCGCGACCGCGCATATTGTCGAAATCCCAGTCGAGGGCGAACCGGTCGCCGGCCGCCCTGACATAAGCGGCGTGCGGCGGCGCGAAGTGTGCGGGCATCAGGAGCGCGCCCTGCTCACTGCAATCGGCGAGCAGGGTATGGCGACTCCGTCGCGCGAGATCGCGGTCCTCACAGAAGCAGCTGTTCCACTGCCAGAGCGGCACCTGCACCGGATTGTGCAAGGCGTCGCCGGCGAAGATCGCGCGCTTGCCGCGCGATTCGAGATCGACCCGTATCTGTCCCGGCGTGTGGCCCGGTGCGGGCTTCAGGGTGAAGCAGCCGCACATGCCATGCTCGCCGGTCACGAACTCCGCTTTCCTGGCCTCGACGATCGGCAGGACCGAATCGTTGTAGGTATTGACCTGATACGCTTCGGTGTCCGGCCTCCTCGCCATCGCCGCCCAATGATCGTGGTCGGCGCGCGACATCACGTACTTCGCGTTCGGGAAGGTCGGCACCCATTTGCCGTTCTCCAGCCGCGTGTTCCAGCCGACATGATCGACGTGCAGGTGCGTGCACATGACGAAGTCGATCTCCTCCGGCTGCACGCCCGCCTCGCGCAGCCGGTCGAGGTACTTCGTGTTCAGCATGTCGAAGCGCGGCATGCCGGGCCGCGGCTTGTGGTTGCCGCTGCAGGCGTCGATCAGGATCGTGTACTTGCCGGTGCGCACCAGCCAGGAGTGGATCGAGGTGACCAGGAGCCCGCTCTCCGGCTGATAGTAGCCGGGCGCGAGCCAGGCTTGCTGGGCCGCGAAGGCCTCCGCCTCGAACTCCGGAAAGAAGTCCTTGGCCGGAAAGCCCGGCCCCATCTGCTCCTCGATGCGCGTGACCCGCACGTCGCCGATCCGACGATCCTGCATTCGTCCCCTCCATCCCGATGAGCAATGTGTATAGCAGATGCGCGCCATCGGCTCTTTCGGACCGAGCTTTCAGCTCGCTCTTGCTCATGAGCGAGCTTAAAGCTCGCGGTTCCAAAAAGAGTCAGAACGCCTCCGCTGGCAGCGCCATGACGGTCGCGGCGCCGGCCTTGATCTGGTGGTTGAGCGACGTCGTCTGCGGCAGCACGCGCGCCATGTAGAAACGGGCGGTCGCGAGCTTGGCTTCGTAGAAGGCCTTGTCGCCGCCATTGGCGAGACCCTTGTGCGCAGCGACCACGATGCGGTTCCACATGAAGGCCATGGCGGTGAGCGCCATCAGGCGCAGCAGATCGGTCGCCGCGGCGCCGGCCTCATCGGGATTCTTCATCGCGTTCTGCATCAGGAAGAGTGCCGCGTCCTGGACACGGCCCAGCGCCTTCTCCAGGGGCTCGACGAACTCCTTCATCCTGTCGTCGCTCTTGTTGGCGGCGATGAAGCCGGAAATCTCGCCGAGCAGCCGCTGCGCCGCCCGGCCGCCTTTCATCGGCAACTTGCGGCCGACCAGGTCGAGCGCCTGGATGCCGTTGGTGCCCTCGTAGAGCTGGGTGATGCGCGCGTCGCGCACGAGCTGCTCGACGCCGTTCTCGCGGATGAAGCCGTGCCCGCCATAGGTCTGCACCGCGAGGTTGGCGCACTCGGACCCCATGTCGGTGAAATAGGCCTTGATGACGGGCGTCAGCATCTGGATCAGGTCGTCCGCCGCCTCGCGCTCCTTCTCGTCGGAATGGCGATGCGCCCGGTCGATCAGCATGCCGACCCAGAGCGCCAGCGCGCGAGCGCCTTCCGTGAACGACTTCTGCGTCATCAGCATGCGCCGCACGTCGGGATGCACGATGATGGGATCGGCTGGTCCCGAGGCGTTCTTCGGGCCGGTGAGCGCGCGGCCCTGCAGGCGGTCGCGCGCATAGGCGACGGCGCTCTGGTAGGCGCATTCGGCGATGCCCAGGCCCTGCATGCCGACGCCGAGCCGCGCGGCGTTCATCATCACGAACATCGCCGGCATGCCCTTGTTCGGCTCGCCGACCAGCCAGCCTTTGGCGCCGTCGAGATTCATGACGCAGGTGGAGGACGCCTTGATGCCCATCTTGTGCTCGATGGCGCCGCAGCGGATGCCGTTGCGCTCGCCCACCTCGCCTTCGGGCGTGGGGACGAACTTCGGCACCAGGAAGAGCGAGATGCCCTTGGTGCCGCCCGGCGCATCCGGCAGCCGCGCCAGCACGAGATGGACGATGTTCTCCGTGAGGTCGTGCTCGCCCGCCGAGATGAAGATCTTGGTGCCGGTGATGGCGTAGCTGCCGTCGGCCTGCGGCTCGGCGCGCGTGCGGATCAGGCCGAGGTCGGTGCCGCATTGGGGCTCGGTGAGGCACATCGTCCCCGACCAGGTGCCGTCGGTGAGCTTTGGCAGGTAAAGCTTCTTCAGCTCTTCGGAGCCGTGCGCGCTGAGCGCCTCGTAGGCGCCGTGGCTCAGGCCCGGATACATGCCGAACGACTGGTTGGCCGCCGTGATCATCTCGGTGATCGCGAAACCCACCGTCGCGGGCAGCCCCTGTCCACCGTAGGCAGGATCGCAGGTCGTTGCCGTCCAGCCGCCCTCTCGGAACTGCTGGTAGGCTTCCTTGAAGCCCTTGGGCGTACGCACCACGCCATTCTCGTAGGTGCAGCCCTCCTCGTCGCCGCTGCGGTTCAGGGGAAACAGCACGTTCTCGCAGAGCTTGGCCGCCTCCTGGAGGATCGCCTGGATGGTGTCGGGCGTGGCATCCTCGTAGCCCGGCAGCGTGGCGAGGCTCGATACGTCCAGCACCTCGTTCAGCACGAACTGGATGTCCTTCAAAGGCGCTTTGTAGACGGCCATGGGGTCCTCCTCAGTCGCTTTCGGGATCGATGCCGCGCTTCCTGAGCTCGGCCGTCACGTGCGCTTCGACGTCCTTGAATTCCTCGATATGGGCATCGAGATCGCGACGACGGCGCTGCAGGTCCTCGATATGCAGCCGGCTGCGGCGCAGGAGCTCGCGCAACTGCTGCACGCCGGTGCGGTCGACCTGGTAGAGATCGAGCAGCTCCTTGATCTCGCCGAGCGAGAAGCCCAGCCGCTTGCCGCGCAGGATCCACGACAGCCGCGTGCGGTCGCCAGCACTATAGAGGCGCGTCAGCCCTTGCCGGCGCGGCTTGATCAGCCCCTCGTCCTCGTAGAAGCGGATGGTGCGCGCCGTGATGCCGAACTCGCGTGCCAGTTCGGCGATGCTATAGATGCGCTGAGGGTCGCGCTGTGTCTGGGAAGCTGCGGGAGCGGCGGCAGGCATAGCGGAAGTGTCTTAGTTAACGTTTACGTAAACGTCAACTACGGTCTACGTAAACGGAAGGGAGTGAAATGGCCATCTACCAGCTCAACGACCGCAAGCCGGTCATCCCGGCCTCCTGCTACATCGCCGAGGAAGCGATCATCATCGGCGACGTCGTTCTGGGCGAGCGGGTGAACATCTGGTTCGGCGCCGTGCTGCGCGGCGACAACGAGCCGATCGTGATCGGCGAGGGCAGCAACGTCCAGGAGAACTGCGTGCTGCACACCGATCCTGGCGCGCCGCTCACCATCGGGAAGAACGTGACAGTCGGCCATCAGGTGATGCTGCACGGCTGCACGATCGGCGACGGCGCGCTGATCGGCATCCAGGCCGTGGTGCTGAACAAGTCGGTGATCGGCAAGGACTGCCTGGTCGGCGCCGGCGCGGTCGTGACCGAGGGCAAGAGCTTCCCCGACCGCTCGGTGATCTTCGGCTCGCCGGCGAAGGTCGTGCGCGAGCTCAACGAGGAGAATGCGCTGCGTCTCAAGATGAGCGCCGAAAGCTACGTCCAGCGCGGCCAGAACTACAAGGCGAACCTGAAGCGAATCGGATGACAAGAGCCCGAGGGAGCGCGCCACTCCAGTGGCGCATGCAAGAGCGCCACTGGAGTGGCGCGCTCCGATGATCGCTGCACTGGACCATCTCGTCCTGCGGGCCTTGTTCCTCGACGGTGCGGTCGGCGCTTATGAGACGCTGTTCGGGCGGAGGGCGACGAACGGCCTGTTCCGACTGGGCAATGTCGGACTCGCGATCGAGGACGAGGCGTCCACCGCTCATCTGTCGGCGATGGTCTTCGCGACCGGGTCGCTCGACGAGGCCGAGCGGCTGCTCGAGCGGCGCGGCGTACCCGGCGTGCGCGGGAACGATCGACTGGTGCTTGCACCGGAAGCGACGCATCAGGTGCCGATTGCCTTGATCCAGCACAAGGAGAGCCACGCGCTTTCGCCGCTTGTAGGCCCTGATGAAGCGGCTTCCATCTCGGCACTGGATCACGTCGTGATCCGCTCGCCCAATCCCGAACGCGCCGTCGCGTTCTACGGCGGGCGGTTGGGGCTCGACCTGAGGCTGGATCGCAGCAATCCGCGGTGGAACGCGCGCCTCCTGTTCTTCCGATGCGGCGATCTGGTCGTCGAGATCGCCCACGACTCGAGCAGGGGGCTGTCCGACGAGCCCGATCAGCTCTGGGGCCTGAGCTGGCGTACGCCGGACATCGCGCGCTGCCATGCGCGTCTCACGAAGGCCGGCGTCGAGCTGTCGGAACCGCGCGAGGGCCGACGGGCGGGCACGCAGGTCTTTACCGTCCACAGCCATACCGCCAACGTGCCGACGATCGTCATCGGCGGCCTCGGACGATGGTAAGGACGGCATGCGTGGCCTTGTTCCGTTCCTTGCCCTCGCGCTCGGCGTGACCGCGTGCGCGCCGGCGACGCGGCCAATCCAACGCTCGGCGCTCGCACCGCTCGGCCCCTGCCCGGCCTCGTCCTGGCATCCCGAGGCGCCGCCGCCGACAGCGAGCGAGAAGACATCCATGGTGCTGCTCGCGGTCGCCGAATGGTTCCGCTTTGGCAGCCAGACCATCGACTTTACGAGGGCCGGCCCGGCGCGCATCGAGCGGCTGGGCTTTCAGGAGGGCGACCCCTTCGCGTCGAAACGGGTGGGCGACTACTGGAAGAGCGTCGGCCGTCCAGACCTCAGCGGTGCCAATCGCCAGGTCCCGTGGTCCGCGGCCTTTGTCTCCTGGGATATCGAAAGTGCGGGCGTCCCGCGCGATCTCTTCTGCCCCAGCGCAAGGCATACGGTCTATGTCGAGCGCATGGCCAACCGCGCCCGGCGGCCCGGCGCCGGCTTCGTCCCGCGGCGGCTCGACGAGCGCAAGCCGCAGGTCGGCGACCTGATCTGCGCCTCGCGCGACGGCGGCGAGACGACCCTCGACAATCTCGACCGCGGCCCCGGCCATTGCGACATCGTCGTCGAGGTAAGGCGCGGACAAGTGCAGGCCATCGGCGGCAATGTGCACGACTCGGTGACTCGCAGCGTCTTTCCACTGGACGAGTCGGGCTTTTTGTCGCCCATATCCGGCCGATCCTTCTTCACCGTGATCGAGAACAGACTGCCCTAGGAACAACGACCATGTCTTGGCCGTACGACTACATCATCATTGGCGCCGGGTCCGCTGGCTGCACGATCGCCAACCGGCTGGCCGAGGATTACTCGCTGCGCATCCTGATCCTCGAAGCCGGGCCGCAGGATACCTCCTTCATGCTCCGGATGCCGGCCGGTTTCGCGAGCCTCGGCGAGAACTCGCCCTACAACTGGCGCTACGAGACGGTGCCGCAGAAGCATTGCGACAACCGCCGCATGTACTGGCCGCGGGGCAAGACGTTGGGCGGATCGTCGTCGATCAACGCCATGCTCTATGTCCGCGGCAATGGCTGGGACTACGACCACTGGCGCCAGCTCGGCAATGCGGGCTGGAGCTACAACGACGTGCTGCCGTTCTTCAAGAAGGCCGAGAACAACGAGCGCGGGGCGGACGATTTCCACGGCGCCGGCGGACCGCTGAACGTCGCCGACCAGGCCGATCCGACGCCGCTCAACGAGGCGTTCCTCAAGGCCTGCGAGCAGGCCGGCCACGCCCGCGTCAAGGACTTCAACGGCGCGAGCCAGGAGGGCGTCGGCTACTATCAGGTGACGCAGAAGGACAAGCAGCGTTGGAGCACCGCGTCGGCCTATCTGCGGCCGGCGGTGGAGCGCAACAAGAACAACGTCCATGTCGTCTCCGGCGCGCTCGTGGAGCGCATCATCCTCGACCAGAACAAGGCGATGGGCGTGCGCTACAGCTACAAGGGCCAGGACGAGGTCGCACGCTGCAGCCGCGAGATCATCCTCGCCGGCGGCGCCGTCAACTCGCCGCAGCTCCTGATGCTGTCGGGCATCGGGCCGGCCGCCCATCTCGAGGCGGTCGGCATCCGTCCGCTGTTCGATATCCCGGGCGTCGGCGGCAATCTGCAGGATCATGTCGACGCGGCGATCCTGCAGTTCTGCAAGACCAGGGACACGTACGACACCGCCAACAAGCTGGTGTCGCTCTACCGCTACTGGAAGCACAAGAAGGGCCCGGGCACATCGCCGATCGCCGAGTCGGGCGGCTTCCTCAGCACGCGCGAGGGCCTGTCGGCGCCGGACATTCAGCTTCACTTTCTTCCGGTGCTGGTGGTCGATCACGGCCGCACCAAGATGAAGCGGAACGGCTACAGCCTGCATGTCTGCACGCTGAGGCCCGAGAGCAAAGGGACGATCCGGCTCGCCAGCAAGGACCCCAAGCAGCATCCGCTAATCGACGCCAATTATCTCGCCGAGCGCAAGGATCTCGACACGCTGATCGAGGGCGTGAAGATAGGGCGCGAGATCTTCGCCCAGTCGGGTCTCGACCCCTATCGAGCGGACGAGTTCCAGCCCGGCGCCTCGGTGAAGAGCGACGCCGAGATCGAGCAGTGGATCCGCGCGAAATGCGAGACGATCTATCACCCGGTCGGCACCTGCAAGATGGGGCCGGACAACGATCCGGCCGCCGTGGTCGATCATCAGTGTCGCGTGCGCGGCATCGAGGGCCTGCGCGTGGTCGACGCCTCGGTGATGCCGACGCTGATCGGCGGCAACACCAACGCCCCAACCATCATGATCGCCGAGCGCGTGGCGAGCTACATGCAGGGGAAAGGGTGATTCTTCTCAGGTCGCTCTGTTCTCGACGACCAGCATCCAGAGCTTGCCCGGTGTCGGCGCAAGACGGCCGCGACGGTCGATCGGATAGAGGCTCATGGTGACGCTGCTCTTCACGTTGCCGCCGACGGCCTGGATATAGCCGCCGCGGACGTCGGTCACGACATCGCAATGCCGCGCGGTGTTGTCGATGCGCCGATGCGCCATCGCCGGGCTGGCATGGCGCCAGCTCGGCCCCGCGGTGCCGTCGCAGACGAGATCGCCGGGCTTGGGTGAATATTCATCGGGAGCATGCAGAAGGAAAGCCGTGCTGCGGCCGCGGAATTCGCGATCATAAAGCGCCGCCAGATACTGGCCGTGCCGGCCGGCAACCGGGAAACTGCCGGCGCCCGATTGCCTCATGACCCAGGACACGAACGCGCCCGACCACGGTCGGCCGCGCGTGTTGCCGTTCCATTCAGGATGACCGCAGCTTCCCCAATAGTCTCCGACCCGGCTCGAAAGCGGCTCGCTATGCTCGCTGACACCGGCGCGATTGACATAGCCGCCGGCATGGCCGCCATAGACGACGGTGGAGCGCCCGAAGCGCGTCCATTCCCGCCAGGCTACCAACGCCGTCGGATCTGCCGGTGGATTGTCGGCGTAGCCGTAGCTGCGACTGGCCGAACCACCGCAGCCAGCGAGCGTAAGGGCCAGGAGAAGGATCGCTGGCAGCCACAGGCCGATACAACGGGAGGAGGGAAGATCGGCGGGCTGCCAGCAGACACGAACATCGCCGGAGGGGAGGCGTAAATTCATGCTCTACTTGCAGTTTGTATTCTAACGGACTGTTTTTATTATTTTAAATTCTAGCATAGATCGACACGAATGTCATCCTCTATCGATCTCGACCGGGTGCGAGTGCTCGAACGCCGCGGCTTTCGCGCGTGGCCGGCATTGGAAGCCCGGACGAGCGCCGGCTGGGTGCTGCGCATCGCTGGCGGCTACACAAAAAGAGCCAATTCCATCAACGCGTTAGAGCCGGAGGGACCGTTCACGGTGGAGCTGAAGGAGGCGGTGGAGCGGCCATATCGCGAGCGCGGCCTGCCGCCGATATGGCGGCTGACACCGCTGGCCCCGTCCGAGACGGATGCGGCGCTGGCGGCCGCGGGCTATCGACGGATCGAGGAAAGCCTGGTCCAGATCGCTCCTGTCGATGCGCGGTTCGTCGCCGATCCTGATGTCGTCATCACCTCCGTCCCCTCCTCCGGCTGGCTGACCCGATTCGCCGAACTGAGCCCTGTCGCGCCGGTCCATCGGCCGACCATGACCCGCATGCTGACCTCCATCGCGCCGCCCGTGGGTTTCGCCCAGGTCGAGCAGGCGGGCCGTCTCGTCGCCTTCGCGCTGGGCGTGGTCGAGGGCGACCATGTCGGCCTGTTCGACGTCCTGGTGGCGTCCGAGGCGCGACGGCAGGGACTGGCGCGGCGGCTCACGCAAAGCATCGGCGCGTGGGGCCGGACACACGGAGCGCGGTTCGCCTACCTCCAGGTCGTGGCCGCGAACGCGGCGGCGCTCCCGCTCTACGCCGGCCTCGGCTTCGAGACCGTCTACTCCTATGCCTATCGTGTGCCATAGTCGGGCCGGGAGGAACGAACGATGGCGCAATATCCCTGGGTGAAGAGCTACCCGGCCGGCGTGGCCTGGGAGATCGATATCCCGACCACGACCATCCACCAGATGTTCGAGGAAAGCTGCGCGCAATACGCCGACCGGCCGATGACCGACTTCCTCGACAAGGTGATGAGCTTTCGCGACTACAAGGAAGCCACCGACCGCGCCGCCGCCGGCTTCCAGAGACTCGGCGTGAAGCCCGGCGTGAATGTCGGCCTCTACCTGCCGAACACGCCGCACTATCTGATCGCCTTCTTCGGCGTCCTCAAGGCTGGCGGGCGGGTGGTGAACTACAGTCCGCTCGACGCCGCTCGCGAGCTCGAGTTCAAGATCGGCGATTCGGAGACCGATATCCTGGTGACGCTCGACGTTGCCGCGCTCTATCCGAAGATGGCTGCGATGCGCGGCAAGACGCGGCTCAGGAAGCTGATCGTGGGCTCGATCGCCGACTACCTGCCGTTCCCAAAGAACTGGCTTTACCCGATCGCCAAAAAGAAGGAGATCTCGCCCTGGCCGCGTGACGACTGGCACATGTCCTTCAAGGACCTGCTGGCCAACGACGGCAAGCACACG
This sequence comes from Enhydrobacter sp., assembly GCF_030246845.1. NCBI lineage: Bacteria > Pseudomonadati > Pseudomonadota > Alphaproteobacteria > Hyphomicrobiales > Enhydrobacter > Enhydrobacter sp. The sequence continues at coordinate 3,940,968 of NZ_CP126889.1, read as the reverse complement.
GCCCATCCCGCGCCGCAGAACCTGTGGGACGAGGTGGCCCTGCTGCAATATACCGGCGGCACGACCGGCCTGCCGAAGGCTGCGATGCTGACGCACGGCTGCGTTATCTCGGCCATGGCGCAGGGCGAAGCCTGGACAACGCCCTACACCACGCCCGGCACCGAGAAGGTCGTCTGCGTGCTGCCGCTGTTCCACATCTATGCGCTTTCCGGAATCATGCTGGGCGCGGTGCGCAACGGCAATCAGCTCCTGCTTTACCCTCGTCCCGACATCGACCTGATCGTCGAGGATCTGACGCGCAAGAGGCCGACGTTCCTGCCCGGCGTGCCGACCTTGTTCACGGCCATCAACAAGCACCCCAGGGCGCAAAATCTCGACCTGAAGGCGCTCAAGATCTGCATGTCGGGCGGTGCGCCGTTGCCGGTCGAGGTGCAGCAGAGCTTCGAGAAGCTCACCGGCGCGACGCTGATCGAAGGTTACGGTCTCACCGAATCCTCGCCGACCGGCGCGATCTGCCCGATCGACCGGAGCGTGCGGCGGCCGGGCTCGTGCGGCGTGCCCATGCCCGGCACGCTGATCGAAATTCGCGACATGGAGGCTCCCGACCGCGTCCTGCCGCCCGGCAAGGAGCATGTCGGCGAGGTCTGCATCATCGGCCCGCAGATCATGAAGGGCTATTGGAAGAAGCCGGAAGAGACGGCCAAGGTCCTGTTCGACCACCCGGAGAGCCAGTGGAAGGGCCTGCGCACGGGCGACATGGGCTACATGGACGCCGACGGCTGGCTCTATCTCGTCGACCGTTCCAAGGACCTCATCATCTCCTCGGGCTACAACGTCTATCCGCGCATGATCGAGGAGGCGGTCTACGAGCATCCCGCGGTCGACGAGTGCATCGTGATCGGCATCCCCGATCCCTATCGGCAGGAGGCGCCCAAGGTGTTCGTGAAGCTGAAGCCGGGCGCCTCGCTCACCTTCGAGGAGCTGAAAGGGCACCTCGAGGGCAAGATCGGCAAGCACGAGATGCCGGTCGCTTTCGAGATCCGTCCCGAGCTGCCCAAGACTCCCGTGGGCAAGCTCTCCAAGAAGGAGCTGAAGGAGGAGGAACGGGCCAAGGCCACCGCAAGGGCGGCATGAATGGAGGGCCGTCGCGGCTTCCTGCTCGGTGGCGCCGGGCTGATCCTCGGCGGCTGCTTCGAGAGCTCATGCTACGAGTCCAATCCCCAGCAGAAGAAGTTCGTGGGCGATCTTGCGGCGATCGCCAAGCCGGCGATGGCTTCCAACAATCCGCTGGCCATCGAGGATGCCGTCAAGCGCAGCCTGACGCTGGCGGAGGCGATCGGTGCTTTCACCGACTGGTGCGGGACCTTGAGGACGATCGACGGCAACGCCCAGAACGTCGCCGTGACGATCGAGGTCGGGCCGCAGATTTCGCTCTACGCCTTCAACGACTGGGCTTTGGCCATGGCCGGCGCCTTCGCCGACCTCTTCTCGACACGATCCCGCGAGGCGCCGCCGCCCGGTCTTTCCGAGCAGGCGGTGGGAGCGCTAAAAACCTTCCGGCTCGGCCAGCACGTGCAGCTCTCCGGACGGATGGGCGCCATCGCCGGGTCCGGTCTGTTCGATCTCTCGCGCTTGTTCGGCAAGAGCGATTCGGGCAATCGCGCGTTCCTGCAGTCGCCGCGCTTCGTGGCGCGCATCGAGGCGCTTTCCGCCTCGAACAAGAAATGAAAGGACTTCGGAGTGCCGTCTTTCACGTACGAGTTCCCTTACGGCGCCAGGAAGCTGCCGATCTTCGCCGAGAACGTCGTCGCCTCCTCCCAGCAGCTCGCCGCCACCGCCGGCCTGCGCATGCTGGCCAAGGGCGGCAACGCGGTCGATGCCGCGGTTGCGGCGGCAATTGCGATCACGGTCGTCGAACCCACCATGAACGGCATCGGCGCCGACGCCTTCTGCATCCTGTGGGACGGCCAGAAGCTCGTCGGGCTGAACGCCTCGGGTCATTCGCCCGCGCTGATGACGCCGGACCAGTATGCAGGCCAGCCCAAGATGCCCAGCACCGGCTGGGGCAGCGTCACGACACCTGGCGCGGTGTCGCTCTGGATGGAACTGCACGGACGCTACGGCAAGCTGCCGTTCGCCGACCTGTTCGAGCCTGGCATCAAGTATGCGCATGACGGCTTTCGCGTCTCCTATATGATCGCGCGCCAGTGGGACCGGGCGATCGAGCGGCTGAAGGGCGAGGAGAGCTGGGTCAAGGCCTTCCTGCCCCATGGACGCGCGCCCAAGCCGGGCGAGCTCTGGAAGTTTCCCGATCAGGCGCGAACGCTCACGAAGATCGCCGAAAGCAAGGGCGAGGCCTTCTATCGTGGCGAGCTCGCCGACGCGATGGACAGGTACGCGCGCGAGACCGGCGGCGCGCTGCGCAAGAAGGATCTCGCCGAGCACAGGCCCGACTGGGTCGATCCGATCGGCCTCGGCTATCGCGGCACGACGCTGCACGAAATCCCGCCGTCGGGCCAGGGCATCGCCGCCTGCATGGCCCTCGGCATCCTCGAGAATTTCGATCTCGCCGGCCACGACTGCGACGGACCCGAAGTGGCGCATCTCAGGATCGAGGCAATGAAGCTCGCCTTCGCCGACATCTGGCGCTACGTGGCCGATCCGCGCTTTATGGAGGTGACGCCACGGCAGATGCTCGACAAGGCGTACCTGAAAAGCCGCGCCAAGCTGATCGATCCGAAGAAGGCGAAGGACTTCGGTCCAGGCACACCGAAGGACGGCGGCACGATCTATCTCGGCACGGCCGACGCTTCGGGCATGATGGTGTCGCTGATCCAGTCGAACTACACCGGTTTCGGCTCGGGCATCGTCGTGCCCGGCACCGGCATTGCCCTGCAGAACCGGGCGACCGGATTCGTCACGACCAAGGGCCATCCCAACGAGGTCGGCCCGCTCAAGCGGCCGTTCCACACCATCATTCCCGCCTTCATCACCAAGGACGGCAAGCCGGTCGCGACATTCGGCCTGATGGGCGGCGCCATGCAGCCGCAGGGCCACATGCAGGTCTTCTCGCGCATCGTCGACTACGGCCAGAACCCGCAGGCGGCGATCGACGGGCCGCGCTGGCGTGTCCACGAGGTCGACAGGACGGTGTGGCTCGAGGACCATATGCCCGCCGACACGGCCGCCGGCCTCGAAGCGCGCGGCCACAAGCTCACGCGCACCCAATGGCCGAGCTTCGACTTCGGCTCGAGCCAGATCATCTGGCGCTTTCCCGACGGCGGACCCTACCTCGGCGCCTCGGAGAGCCGCCGCGACGGCGCCGCAGTCGGATTCTAGCTAACGGCGCCTCACAGCCCGCCGCGATAGTTGGGCGCCTCGCGCATGATCTCGACATCGTGCACGTGGCTCTCGCGCAGACCCGAGCCGGTGATGCGCAGGAACTGCCGCCGGGTCTGCATCTCCCTGATGGTGCCGTTGCCGGTATAGCCCATCGCCGCCCGCAGGCCGCCCGCGAGCTGGTGGATGATGTTGCCGACCGGTCCCTTGTAGGGAACGCGGCCTTCGATGCCCTCGGGCACCAGCTTCAGCGTGCTCTCCACCTCGGCCTGGAAGTAGCGGTCGGCGGAGCCGCGGGCCATGGCACCGATCGATCCCATGCCACGGTAGGACTTGTAGGAGCGGCCCTGGTAGAGCATCACCTCGCCCGGCGCCTCGTCGGTGCCGGCGAGCAATGAGCCGATCATCGCGCAGTCGGCGCCGGCGGCGATCGCCTTGGCGAGGTCGCCCGAATACTTGATTCCGCCGTCGCCGATCGCCGGCACGCCGGCGGAGTGGCAGATCTCGGATGCTTCCATGATCGCCGTGAGCTGCGGCACGCCCACGCCCGCCACCATGCGGGTGGTGCAGATCGAGCCCGGCCCGATGCCGATCTTCACGGCATCGGCGCCGGCATCGATCAGGGCCCGCGCGCCCTCGGCCGTCGCGACGTTGCCCGCCATCACCTGGCAGTAGTTGCTGAGCTTCTTCACCCGTGTCACCGCCTCGAGCACGCCCTTCGAATGGCCGTGCGCGGTGTCGACCACGATCACGTCGACCTCGGCGTCGATCAGGAGTTGCGCGCGGCGCAGACCGTCCTCGCCGACGCCGGTGGCAGCGGCAGCGCGCAATCGGCCCTTCTCGTCCTTGCTGGCGCCAGGGAAGCGGTTGGCCTTCTCGATGTCCTTCACCGTGATCAGGCCAATGCAGCGATACTCGGCATCGACCACCAGCAGCTTCTCGATGCGGCGCTGATGGAGAAGCTTCTTCGCCTCCTCCGAGCTCACTCCTTCGTGCACCGTGACCAGCTTCTCCTTGGTCATCAGCGCGCTCACAGGCATGGTGTTGTCGGTGGCGAAGCGCACGTCGCGGTTGGTCAGGATGCCGGCAAGCTTGCCGCTGCCGCGCTCGACCACGGGGATGCCGGAGATCTGGTGTGTCGCCATCAGCGCGAGCGCATCGGCCAGCGTCTGCTCGGGATGGATGGTGACCGGATTCACCACCATGCCGGATTCGAACTTCTTGACCTTGCGGACCTCGTTGGCTTGTGCCGCCGGCTCGAGATTCTTGTGGATGACGCCGATGCCGCCGGCCTGGGCCATGGCGATCGCCATCGGCGCTTCGGTGACCGTGTCCATCGCCGCCGACATCAGGGGAATGCCGAGCTCGATGGTGCGCGTAAGCCGCGTTCGTATATCTGTCTGGCCGGGAAGCACCGCCGAGGCGGCGGGCTTCAGGAGCACATCGTCGAAAGTGAGCGCTTCCTGAATCTGCATGCCAACCTCCGCACCGGATACTAAAAAGGCGGCCCGCTGGGAGGGGGCCGCCGGGTTGGCGAGCCTTTATACACATTGGCGGCTGCAAACCAAGTGCGGATCGCGGAGGAAACACCCTTTTCCGAGGCCGGCGCGCCCTATCCTGAAGATTGCGTGCGCAAGGGCCTGGCGGAAATACAAATAGCCAAGGGAGAGCGCATTACCCCCGAAAGCCCGTTCCGACGACATACATCTCCGCCGAATCGGCCCGGCTGGCGTCGGGCTTCACGTGACGGACCTTGGCGAAATCACGCTTCAACTGCTCGAGCAGTGTGCGCTCCGTGCCGCCGCGCAGCACCTTGGCCACGAAGGCGCCGCCGGGCTTCAGGACCTGGCGCGCAAAGTCGTGCGCGGCTTCGGCGAGCGCCATGATGCGCAGATGGTCCACCTGCGGATCGCCGGTGGCCGCAGCCGCCATGTCGCTCAGCACGACATCGGCCGCCCCGCCCAGCAGGTCCGTCAGCATGGCGGGCGCGTCCTCGTCATAGAAGTCCTTGGCGACAACCGTGGCGCCGGCGACCGCCTCGACCGGCGTGAGATCGATGCCGATGACGACGCCATGGCCGCGCGCCGCCTGCACGCGTTCCACCGCGACCTGCGTCCAGCCTCCCGGTGCGGCGCCGAGATCGACCACGCGTGCGCCGGGCCTCAGGAAACGGAACTGGTCGTCGAGCTGCAACAGCTTGAAGGCGGCACGCGAACGATAGCCCCGCTTCTTCGCTTCGGCGACGTAGGGATCGTTGAGCTGGCGCTGCAGCCAGCGTTGAGAGGAGACCGTGCGCCCGCGCGCAGTCCTGACGCGCACGGTGGCGCGGCGTCCTGTCGGCCGGCTGCCGCCCTTGCCTTGGCTTGCCATGACCTCAGCGCCTGCGGCGCCAGTGAGAATCGGCCTCGCGATCGGCCTGGCGCATCAAATCCATCAGCACGCCTTCGCGCAGGCCGCGGTCGGCCACCCGCACCATCGGCGTCGGCCATTGCCGGCACACCGCCTCGAGGATGGCGCCGCCGGCGAGCGCGAGATCGGCGCGATCGTCGCCGATGCAGGGGAACATTGTCAGCTCGGCGACGGAAAGGCGCGCGAGCTGGGCGCAGATGGCAAGGATCGCCTCGTGGGCGAGCCGCGAGCCGTCCACTGTCGCGCGGTGATAGCGCTTCAGGCCGAGATGGTGGGCGCTGATGGTCGTGACCGTGCCGGATACGCCGATCATCTGAACGTCGCCGCGCGCCACCGCGCGGCCGATCCCGTGGCGGGCGCAGAACGGACGCAGCGACTGGCGAATGCGCTCGACCATGGCGTCGTAGCAGGCGCGGCCCATCGGCTGCTCGCGCGACTGGCCGCCCGCGCAGGCCTCGGTCAATGTGACGACGCCCCAGGGGACGGAGGTCATGTCGATCAGCTCGGTGACGACGGCGTCGCTGTCCTTGCGGCGGCCCAGCACCTGAAGCCAGCAGACTTCGGTCGAGCCGCCGCCGATATCCACCAGCAGGCCGTAGGGGATCTCGGGATCGAGCAGGTTCTCGCAGCTCGCGAGCGCCAGCCGCGCCTCCTCCGATGGCGAGATGACCTCGAGGCAGAGCCCGGTGCGATCTTTCACGAGAGCCAGGAAATCGAGGCCGTTGCAGGCCCGGCGACAGGCTTCGGTGGCGATGTGGCGGGCGCGCGTCACGCCGTTGCGCTCGATCTTGGTCGCGCAGACGAGAAGCGCCTCGAGCGTGCGCTCGATGGCGTCGCCGCATAGCGCGCCGTTCAGCGCCACTCCTTCCCCCAGCCGGACCGGCCGGGAATAGGCGTCGACGATCTCGAATCCCGAGACCGACGCCCTCGCCACCAGAAGCCGGCAATTGTTGGTGCCGAGGTCGATGGCGGCGAAAGTGTGCGCGAAACGGCCGCTGTGCCAGCCCCCCTTTGGCGTGGCGTCCCCGGCCATTCGGTACTCGTCTTTGTCGTTCCTTGTGACGATGGTACCCGAGGAAACGGCCGGGAGCGAGCCGCTTGCCAAGCGCGCCGGGCATCGCTAAATCCCAGCCGCCGATGGCGCTTGGTCCCGGCCTGAGCCCTGATTGGGGGATAGTTTAACGGTAGAACAACCGGCTCTGACCCGGTTAGTCTAGGTTCGAATCCTGGTCCCCCAGCCAACCACCTGTACGGAATCTTCTCCACGGGTGGCCGCGAGTTATTTCCGTCGACCTTTCCGGTAGTTGTCCCCAGACGGCGTCAGTCCGTGCGCGCGTTTTCAGGCGCATTCTGCCGAAACTGCGGCCTGTCCGGCGCTTTCTCTCCGGGCCTCATTTTGGCACTTACGCAACACGATGCAGTTGCACTCGACATCGCGGCCCGAAAGCCCGCGATCGGAGCGCCACTGTGGATATGACGATTAGAGGAATCCGAAGGCGCGGCGCTGGTCGACCCAACCGACCGGAATGTTGCGCTTCATCAGATCAGCCAGGGTCAGAGAGGCTGGCTGGGTCCCATCGAGAATGGCCTGTGTGATGTTGGGCGCGAGGTAAGCCAGCTTGATCATGCTGCTGACATAGGGCCGCGAGCAGCCTTCCTGTCGCGCCAGCTCGTCCAGCGATGCGCCCTCTCGCTCAAGGCGCTGCCGCAGGTCCCGCGCCCACGCGATCGCCTTCACGAGCGAACGATCGACTCGCGCCGTGACCGCATGGCGGGAGACGATCTGTTTGCCGCCGATGGCAGCCTTCAGCACTGTCACGACGCGCAGTGATCCGGAGTCCGCCTCTGCCAATGTTTCGCGCCCCGCATCGGTCACTTTGATTCCGACGCTGTCGCGGCTGATCACGATACGGTCGACCAACTGCTTGAGGCGGATGCGCTTCTGCTCGGTGGAGGAGGTCGACCACGCCTTCCGCTGCAGCTGCGGCAGCGCTTCGCAGAGGGTTCGATCAACGATGGACTCAATGGCCTCGGCCGACACCCGCCGAACGGATCCCGCTTCGTCCGGCTGCCCCTGCAACAGCGCCTGGCTGACATAGTAGCGGTAACGCCGCCCCGTCGCCTTGCGACTGTGCGACGGGCTCATCAGATGGCCCCGATCGTCATACAGGAATCCGGCCAGGAGAGAAGGTTCGGTGGCTCCGGCGGTTCGATGCCCGCTCCGGCGGTTGCCGGTCAGCATCGCCTGGACCTGATCCCATAGCGCCTGCGGTACGATCGCCGGATGCTGGCCCTCGTACGTTGCCCCGCGATGGGCGATGCGGCCGACATAGAGCGGATTGCGCAGCAGGTAGTAGAGCGCGCCGCGGCTATAGCCCACCCCACCCTTCTTCCTGCCGCTGCCCGAGACCCAGGCCTTGCTGACGATGCTCTGCCGCTGGAGCTCGGCCTGCACGGCAGAGACCGTGCCGAGCTCGAGATACCGCTGGAAGATGGATCGGACGGTCTCGGCCTCCCGCTCGTTGATGACGAGCTGGCGGTCCCGCAGGTCGTAGCCCAGCGGCAGGTTGCCGCCCATCCACATGCCCTTGCGCTTGGAGGCCGCGATCTTGTCGCGGATGCGCTCGCCCGTGACCTCGCGCTCGAACTGGGCGAAGGAAAGCAGCACGTTCAGCGTCAGCCGCCCCATCGAGGTCGTCGTGTTGAACTGCTGGGTGATCGAGACGAACGACGCTCCCTGCCGGTCCAAGGTCTCGACGATGCGGGCGAAGTCCGCCAGCGACCGGGTCAGCCGGTCGATCTTGTAGACGACGATGACATCGACCAGCCCCTGCCGCAGATCGGCCAGCAATCGCTGAACGGCTGGCCGCTCCATCGTGCCGCCGGAGAAGCCGCCGTCGTCGTAGGCGGCCTTCACCAGTTTCCAACCCTCATGGGCCTGACTCTTGATATAGGCCTCACAGGCCTCCCGTTGGGCGTCGAGGGAGTTAAAAGCCTGCTCCAGCCCCTCCTCCGACGACTTCCGGGTATAGATCGCGCAGCGCTTGATCCTGGGACTCACGGCCCTGCCTTCTTCAGGCCGAAGAACAGGGGTCCCGACCAGCGGGTGCCGGTGATGCGGCGGGCCACTTCCGACAAGGAAATGAAGCGCTCGCCGCGATGGTTAAAACCCTGGTCCGTCACCTGGACCTGGTGCAGCACCCCCTGCCAGCTCCGCGTCAGCACCAGGCCAGGCTTGAGGGGGCGCCGGGGCATCGGCTTATGCTGCGGATCGGCCTTGAAGGACTGATGCAGGCGCCGCAGCCGGCGTTGGGTCTCCGCCGGTAGATCGCCCAACGCTCTCGCCTGCAGCTCATAGGCCAGGCGGCGACGCAGCAGGTGGGCGCCATGGTTCACCGGCACCGCCCCCAGCACCGGACCGCAGAGCTTGCGCAGCTCGTCGAGGCCGAGATCCTCCAGCCGTTGGATCTCGGCCTCCAGGGCGTTCTCCTCGGATCGCATGACCCCGCACTCAGGCAGCAATCCGATAGACCCGTTGCCCGTCCTCCCGCTTGTCGCTACTGATGGTGAGCCCTTGCTTCTTTTTCAGCGTGGCCGACATCGCGCCGCGCACGCTATGGGCCTGCCAGCCGATCGAGGTGCTGATCTGGTCGAGCGTCGCCCCCTCCGGCCGGCGCAGCAGCGCTTCCAGTTGTGCGAGTTTGGTTGTGCCAGCAGCAACCCGCCCTAGCCTCTTCTTTGAGGCCTTTCTTCCACTAGGGGCCTTGGTGGTGGTCTTCTTCCGCTTGCTCATCGCGTGCTCCATCTGGTGACCGGCGTCACTGCCGGCCTCCCATGCACGCTTGCTGTGCCAATGTGCTCTGAGCCCCTGAAAGTCAGCCGGTTGGAAGTGTAGAGTCCGCGCTTGGAGAGGAGCGGACGATGAAGAAGAGCCGGTTTACGGAGGAGAAGATCATCGAGATCCTGCGGCAGCATGCGGCAGGCGGGAAGACTGGCGAGGTGTGCCGCCAGCACGGGATTAGCGAAGCGACGCTGTACAACTGGAAGACCAAGTACGGCACGATGACGGTGTCGGAGGCTCGGCGGCTGCGTCAGCTCGAGGAGGAGAACCGCAAGCTGAAGAAGCTGCTGGCCGAGGCGATGCTGGACAACGCCGCCTTGAAGGACATCGCCTCGGGAAACTTCTGAAGCCTGCGGCACGGCGACGGGCGGTGCAGCACACGATGACGGCGCACAGCCTGAGCCAGCGGCGCGCCTGCGGGCTTCTGGGGATGGATCGCACCAGCTTCCGGTATCGATCGACCAGGCCGGACGACACGGCGGTTCGAGAGCGCCTGCGTGCCCTGGCGGCCGAGCGGCGGCGGTTTGGCTATCGGCGCTTGCAGTGGTTGCTGGAGCGCGAGGGGGTGCGGATGAACCACAAGCGCTTCCGCAGGCTCTACCGCGAGGAGAAGCTGCAGGTGCGGCGCCGGCGGGGCCGTCGGCGGGCGATTGGCGTTCGGGCGCCGTTGACGCTGCCGCAGGGTCCCAACCAGCGCTGGTCGCTCGACTTCGTGGCCGACCAGCTCACCAGCGGGCGGCGCTTCCGCATCCTGACCGTGGTCGACGACTTCACCAAGGAAGCGCTGGCGACGGTGACCATAGCCGACCTTATAGTCATTCATTCTCATCTCCCGGCTTCGCCGGTTGGATGGCGCGGGTATCGTCGTTGTCGGCCCAGCGAACCTCGAGTCTGCGCTTCGTCCGGCGGCTGGCGAACTTCTCCCATTTGAGAAGCACGTTGCGGGCACGGATGTCCCCGTCCATGCTCTTCAGCCAGAGCTGAAAGGCAATTGCGTCGATCGTCGGAAGATTCGTTTGCACACCGTTCAGGATCATGGAGCGTTGGCGCATGAGCAGCCGATCGAAGATGGCAATGGTGCTTTCCGGCACCCGGCGCCGGCGACGCTTTTTCGGCCGGCGCGGTCGATCGTTTCCGCCCTGAGGAGGATTTTTAGGGGGGTTGTCGGAGTCATCGACCGACATCGACACCTCCCCGCTCCCGCCGAACCTCCTCGAAGGTCTTGCCGCTGGCGTGCACCGCGGTGTGCCCGGTCATGCGCTGCCAGCGCAGGATCGCGGTGTCGACATAGAGCGGATCGAGCTCGAGGCCATAGCCGCGCCGACCGGTACGTTCGGCCGCAATGATGGTGGTGCCGCTGCCGCAGAAGGGATCCAGGACGATCTCGTCGCGGGCAGTGACGTCGAGGATAGCATCCGACACCATGGCCAACGGCTTGACGGTGGGGTGCAGATCCAGCCCTCGAACCTGACCGCGGCGCGCGAAGCTGTTCATGCCGGGGTAGTTCCAGACGTTGGTGCGCGTGCGCCCGAACTTGCCGAGCTGGACATTGTTGCGGCGTCGCACACCAGGCCTGCCAAGAGAGTGTCGTAGCTCGACGTCTCTAGCGCACTGGCACACAGGATATGATTGCGGCCAAGCCGCCACAGGTCGCCTGGCCTTGAGACGGGCTCGCCGTTCGGCACCTCGACGTCGTCGTCCGCGTCGGTCTCTTCGGGCGGGTCCAACGACTGGATCCGAAGTTCGATCTCCGGCGTCTCGAAGCCGGTAACTTCAATATCAAAGGTAAGGGCGATCCCGCATAGCCTCTTGAGGGCTTTTGCCAGCTTTGGATCATCCCAGCCAGCGAGCTCGGCGAGCCGATTGTCGGCAATAATGTAGGCCTCGATCTGCTCTGGAGTGAGATGACCTAGGCGCACCACGAGTACTTCTTCCACGCCAAGCATTTTCAACGCTTCGTAGCGCAGTTCGCCCGCTACGATCATGCCGAACGCGTCGATCAAGATCGGCGCGTTGTAGCCAAGCTGGCTAAGGCTTCGCGCCATGGCCCGGCGCTGTTGGCGGCTATGAGACCGGGGATTTCCCGGATTTGGACGGATTGCAGTGATCCGTACGATTTCAGGGCGCCCCTGAGGAATGACGCCATCCGTCGCTGCAAAATGGTATTTGGGGGCGGGATTCAATCGTTTGGACACAGCAGCCGCACCTCACGGGTTTTGTTGCCCGTGATTTAGCCGTGCGCCGACGGCGCAGATGCCCAACCAAAGTGACTGCGGTTAGAGCGGAGATTTGGCTAAGGCAGCAGCGACGGCTTCGGGTTCGGGCCTTCTCAACCCGGCAAGCTCCAAAGCACCACAAACAACCAAAACAAAGGGGCCGCCTTTGGCCCGAGAAACCTTTTTATTGTGATATTTCTTCTGATGGTCGGCAGCTCTGACCGCCTCTTCGACGTATCGAGCGAGATAGCGCGCCGGCCAATGCCACTCGGCGCCATGCCTTTCCCCGGCCAACGGGTTTGCCGGGGCGAGCAACTCGTCCTTTGCCGCCTCGAGTGCCACTTGAAGCTGCTCCAAGTGCACCAAGCCTGGCAAGCGAAGCCATGGATAGTGTGTCTTGATCTGTTCTTCGACGAGCCTGGAAAAAGCCTCGAAGGTCTTCCGCCGATGACGATACGACGCAACCGCATTCTTTACGGGCGGAAGATCACAGTTGCGCACAACTGCGATGGATCGTGCCCCGAGACGTGGTGTAGCTGGCGCTGAGTCAGCACAGCGATCTTCGGCGTGAGCCGGATCGATCAGGCAGCCACAGCAGGCAGCCCGACGAGAGGATCATCGCTTACGGGGGCGATGCTTTCCAGCGTGATGTAGCGGGAGCGCTGGACGGCCCACTCGTCGTTCTGCTCGAGCAGGATGGCCCCGACGAGTCGAACGATGGCCGCTTCATTGGGGAAGATGCCGACGACCTCGGTGCGGCGCTTGATCTCGCCGTTGAGGCGCTCCAGGGGGTTGATCGAGTGCAGCTTGACCCGGTGCTGTGCCGGGAAGCTCATGTAGGCGAGCACATCGGGCTCTGCCTCGTCCATCAGGGTAGCCAGCTTGGGGACCTTGGGTCGGAGCTGATCGGCGACACGCCGCCACTGCGCACGCGCCTGCTCGGCATCGTCCTGGGCGAAGGCGGTGGCGATGAAGGCCGAGACCACGCGGCGTCCGCTTCGGCCGGCATGCGCCAAGGCGTTGCGCATGAAGTGGACGCGGCAGCGCTGCCAGGTGGCGGTGAGGATCTTGGAGATCGCTGCCTTGATACCTTCATGGGCGTCGGAGATGACCAGCTTGACGCCGCGCAAGCCGCGGCGCGTCAGCTTCCTGAGGAACGCCGTCCAGAAGGTCTCGGCTTCGGACGGGCCGATATCCATGCCCAGCACCTCGCGCCGGCCGTCGGCGTTGACGCCGACGGCGACGATGACGGCGACCGAGACGATGCGGCCGGCCTGGCGCACCTTCACGTAGGTGGCGTCGATCCACAGATAGGGCCAGTCGCCCTCGATCGGCCGGTCGAGGAAGGCCTTCACCCGCTGGTCGATCTCCTCGCACAGCCGGCTGACCTGGCTCTTGGAGATGCCGCTCATGCCCAAGGCCTTGACCAGGTCGTCGACCGATCGGGTGGAGACGCCTTGGATGTAGGCCTCCTGGATCACCGCGGTCAGGGCCTTCTCGGCCATGCGGCGCGGCTCGAGGAAGCTGGGGAAGTAGCTGCCGCGGCGCAGCTTGGGGATGCGCAGCTCCACCGTGCCGGCCCGCGTCTCCCAATCCCGGTCGCGATAGCCGTTGCGCTGGGCCAGTCGCGTGGCGCTCTTCTCGCCATGGGCGGCGCCGGTCAGCGCACCGACCTCGATCTCCATCAGGCGCTCGGCAGCAAAGGCGATCATCTCGCGCAGAACGTCAGCGTCAGGGGCCTTCTCGACAAGCGAACGCAGGTCCATCATCTCTTCGGTCATCGGTGGTTCCTCGCGTGCAGGTTGGAGCTCGCAACCAAACCCTAACCGGAAATCGCCGGTGACCCCCGCAAGGCCGCTCCCTCGCTACGGCGCCATCAAACAGCGCGCTCGCTCGCGGCCTTGCTCTCCCCAGCTACACCACCATCCGGGACACGACCACTGCGATGGCATTGGCGAGATGATAACAATGAATTTCGTTCGGCCTTGGCCCGCGCTTGTAGTTTTGTTCGAACAGTGCCACGACGTCCTTGAGCGGCACCTCGATCCACTCGCTTTGCCTCCTCACGACTGTTCTCCTGAGGTTCCCGGCCTTCTGGCGGCCTCAATGCCGGCGTGGCCCGGAGTCACATTGCAGTCGCCGTCAATGACGACCGGGATAAGGAACCCGTAGATCTTCATATTCGATTGAAGACAGTGGATCTGCTCGCGCGTATGTCGACGGGCCAACCCAGATTGTTCAACAGTATTTTCCATAGGAGATTCTCCAATAGGTAAGTTCGCCGACATCGGACGATGGCGGCGTGCTTTCGCAAGCGCAGGGCCTGCAGCTCACTTTTCCAATTGGTCTGCTCTCCTTCTCGGCGTCGCTGCGGAGACCATCGCAGAGGCCGTTGTTGCCGCGGTCGAGACTTCTAGAACTCGTCTAGCAGCAACATTTGCTCCCTAGAGCCTCGCTTCAAGATTCGCAAGGAAATCCGAAGTGCGCCGGATCTGCACCGATCTAGGCATCAATTTACCACTGTTTGCGCCACAGCCTCTCGTTGCAGGCCCGGACTGGTCAGCGGGCCTCTGGCCTGCCGTCAGGGTCGATCATTGACCGTCTCTTAGCGGCCAGGTTTGCGACCCGCCTTGAGCGGTTTGGGCGGCTTCGCCCCCACCTCCGGCTCGACCATGAAGTCCGCCAGCTTCGCCCCGAGCGGCTTGGCCAGCCGGGCCAGCATCACGATGCCGACGTTGACCTGGCCCCGCTCCAGTCGGGCAACAAAGGAGGCATCGGCGTCCGCCCGCCCTGCCAATTCCTCGATCGTCAGCCCCTTGGCGACGCGCAAGCGCCGCACGTTCCAGCCCACCAGCTTCTTCGCCTCCATCGGCGAAGGCGACCAGTTTGGACACTACCAATACAGGGTACATATACCCTATATTAATGGACCGATAACCAAGGGAACAGCCAATATGGCGCCGACGCCGACCAGCACCGTGCAAAATCATAAGGAAGGCTGCGTTGAAGCTGCCCTCCAATCAGACCGCCATTCCCGCTCCGGCATCCGCGCTACGGCCGACAGTTCTGACAGCGGCGCCATGACCTACGGTTTTTCTTTGGTCAGGAGGCGTCGCGCTTGCTCGGGCCGAAGTCAAAACGCGACGACCAAGCTCCAACCAGGGATTCCGCCGGTACGTCGATGCCGGAAGATGCCGGATCAGTGCCGCTGTATTTCATAGTGATCGTAGCACTGTGCGTATTCTTGCTTGCCGGCGAATTCGTTCTGATTTTGCTGCCCAAACCAGCCGCTGTGCTAGTTACCGAGGCCCAGTTTTGACCGTCAGGCCTCCTTCCGGCCTGATCGCCAGCGCCTTCCATAATCGCCGTCAGGCGATGTGCGGGTGTAGCGCCCAGATGAGAATGTCACCTCTCTGCCGGTTTGGAATGACACTGCCCGAGTGCAACTCGAGGTGACGGTCCGGCTCATGAACAACAAGAAACTGGCACGACTGGATGGGTCGTGTCCCGGATGGTGGTGTAGCTGGGGAGAGCAAGGCCGCGAGCGAGCGCGCTGTTTGATGGCGCCGTAGCGAGGGAGCGGCCTTGCGGGGGTCACCGGCGATTTCCGGTTAGGGTTGGGTTGCGAGCTCCAACCTGCACGCGAGGAACCACCGATGACCGAAGAGATGATGGACCTGCGTTCGCTTGTCGAGAAGGCCCCTGACGCTGACGTTCTGCGCGAGATGATCGCCTTTGCTGCCGAGCGCCTGATGGAGATCGAGGTCGGTGCGCTGACCGGCGCCGCCCATGGCGAGAAGAGCGCCACGCGACTGGCCCAGCGCAACGGCTATCGCGACCGGGATTGGGAGACGCGGGCCGGCACGGTGGAGCTGCGCATCCCCAAGCTGCGCCGCGGCAGCTACTTCCCCAGCTTCCTCGAGCCGCGCCGCATGGCCGAGAAGGCCCTGACCGCGGTGATCCAGGAGGCCTACATCCAAGGCGTCTCCACCCGATCGGTCGACGACCTGGTCAAGGCCTTGGGCATGAGCGGCATCTCCAAGAGCCAGGTCAGCCGGCTGTGCGAGGAGATCGACCAGCGGGTGAAGGCCTTCCTCGACCGGCCGATCGAGGGCGACTGGCCCTATCTGTGGATCGACGCCACCTACGTGAAGGTGCGCCAGGCCGGCCGCATCGTCTCGGTCGCCGTCATCGTCGCCGTCGGCGTCAACGCCGACGGCCGGCGCGAGGTGCTGGGCATGGATATCGGCCCGTCCGAAGCCGAGACCTTCTGGACGGCGTTCCTCAGGAAGCTGACGCGCCGCGGCTTGCGCGGCGTCAAGCTGGTCATCTCCGACGCCCATGAAGGTATCAAGGCAGCGATCTCCAAGATCCTCACCGCCACCTGGCAGCGCTGCCGCGTCCACTTCATGCGCAACGCCTTGGCGCATGCCGGCCGAAGCGGACGCCGCGTGGTCTCGGCCTTCATCGCCACCGCCTTCGCCCAGGACGATGCCGAGCAGGCGCGTGCGCAGTGGCGGCGTGTCGCCGATCAGCTCCGACCCAAGGTCCCCAAGCTGGCTACCCTGATGGACGAGGCAGAGCCCGATGTGCTCGCCTACATGAGCTTCCCGGCACAGCACCGGGTCAAGCTGCACTCGATCAACCCCCTGGAGCGCCTCAACGGCGAGATCAAGCGCCGCACCGAGGTCGTCGGCATCTTCCCCAATGAAGCGGCCATCGTTCGACTCGTCGGGGCCATCCTGCTCGAGCAGAACGACGAGTGGGCCGTCCAGCGCTCCCGCTACATCACGCTGGAAAGCATCGCCCCCGTAAGCGATGATCCTCTCGTCGGGCTGCCTGCTGTGGCTGCCTGATCGATCCGGCTCACGCCGAAGATCGCTGTGCTGACTCAGCGCCAGCTACACCACGTCTCGGGGCACGATCACTGGATGTGGTGCGCGATCTCGATCATCGACGATCGACGGCGGCCGTTGCAGCCAAGCTCGTGGGGGGCTCGCGTGACGACAGGTTCTGCAGTTGTTGAAGGCCAATCGAACGTCTGGCGTTCATGGGCTGATCTCGAGGCAGCGCAGCCGCCCCAGCAGTCGCCGCAAGCCCGAAGAGGTTGGTTTCGCGGCACTCTCTATCATCGGCAAGCGCTACGCCGATTTCGGCACGACGCTGGCAGCCGAGAAGCTTCCGAAGCCGCGTGGGCTCTGCCTTGGCCGAAAGACAGTCCGGATCTGGATGATCGAAGCCGGGCCCTGGTGCGAGCGCAAGAAGCGCCGCGCTCGCGTGCATCAGCCTCGGCACCAGGGCGAGACTGCGTTGACGAGCTGATCCCGCTCGCCGGTTCGGAGCACCGCTGGTTCGAGGAGCGTGGGCCTGTGTGGACGCTCCTCGACTAGGCGACGATGCCACAGCCCGCTGATGCACTTGAGGTTCGTGGAGTCGGAGTCAACTTTCGCCTATTTCGCCACCACCCATGACTATCTCCAAGTCCACGGCAAGCCGCTGGTCTTTTACACTGACACGACAAGCATTCGGTGTTCCGCGTCGATGGTGGTGGCAATAGTGTCGCTAGCGACGACATGTATCGACGCACGATGTTGCGAACGCTTTTTCGCACTTTACGGGTATTGTGCAGGAACAAGGTGACCGGCGCTGATGTGCCATAAGTTAACGAGTCACCAAGAGCTTTCCCGCAAAGCAGACAGCGAGGACGCTTTGATGAGCATCAGGGAAAGTGAGCCGCCGGCTACCCGTCCGAGTATGTCGCAGATTGCTTCGAAGGAATTTATTCAGGGACGGAAAGACCGGTCCCGAGAGATGTTTCGCGAGACCCAAGAGGCGCTATCGCGACGAAGCCAAGCACCCCCATCGCCAGCGCGAATGCAACGCCCCATTTATAGCTGCCGGTCTGGTCGATGATCAGGGCGGCCACCAGCGGACCGCATACGGCCGAAATACAGGATGCGGTAAAGAACGCACCCAGCACTGCGCCGAGATTCTCAAGACCGAAGAACTCGATCAGTACCACGGGCGTCAGTGCAATCCGGACGCCGTAGCCAAGCCCGAGCATGGCAGCGAAAGCCACCAGCCAGCCGTAGCCGGTGAACGGCAACCACAGCAGATAGCTTGCCGCCATCACCAGCACAGAGAGTTTGTATAGCCGCACCGAGCCTGCCGTCCGGGTGATGAAGCCGATCCCTCCTCGTCCCAGGATGCTCATGCCGCCGATAACGGAGATCAGCGCCGACGCGGCGACCGGGCCGACGCCCGTGGCGTGGGCGAAAGGCGGAAGGAAGACCATCGACACGACGAGGCCTGTCGTGGCCAGTACCCAGGACGCATAGAGAAGCGTGAACGGGCGCGACCGCACAACGCCAATCAGTTTCGTCGTCCGGCTCGTCTGGCCAAGCGGCGGCTGGCGGGCAAGCCCAGCGCAGAGCAGAAGCAGCATGAACGAACCCGCGCCGAACAGCACATAGGTCGTCCGCCAGCCATGTGCTTGGATCAGCACTGCGGCCACGGGCGGTATCAGCAGTGTTCCGCATCCGGTGCCGGCTGCGGCCAAACCCAGGGCCGTTGTGCGATGGCGGATGAACCATCCGCCAACAAGCGCCAGTGTCGGGATATAGACACAGGAAGCGCCGACGCCGGCGCCGGCGCCATAGGTCAGATAGCCGATCCACATCCGCGGCGCCGCAGCCGTAAGTGCCAGACCGACCCCCATGATGACCGCGCCCGCCAAGACGATGCGCCGCGGACCAAAACGGTCGCTCAGCCGGCCGGTGACCGAGCCGAAGAAGTAGAACAGCATGCTGGTGAGGGCGAAAAAGACGGAAGTCGCGGTGCGGCTGGCGTGGAACTCCGTCTCCATCGGAGTGAAGAACACGCCGAAGCTGTACATCACGCCGAAAACCACGAAACCGGCAATGAAGGCGGACAGGGCGGCGAGCCAACCTACGAAGGAGTCTGCCGCATCAGCGCTAACTTGAGCTTGCGTCATCTTCAAAGTGCGCTCCACATTGGTTGATTGCTAGCTTGGGGGACGGTGATCTGCGCCACGTCTTACCTTCCGAGGGAGGCGCAGCGCGATCTGACAGCTGAGGCGTCCCAGCATCTACCGACTGCGGCCAGATAATGGCATCGAAGGCTGGTCTGAGAGTACGGTGACAGCCGAACTATGAGAGCGTGATGGATCGGCTCGGGCTTCGTGATTGCAAGCGCCTGATCGATCCCGGTGCAACGGAGGGTACGTGCGGATGCCGTTGCTGCCTTGGCGATTGGCGGATCGCCGCGCTAAAACAGAGCGACGCGAGGCGCTGGAGTCAATCGTTCGCGCCATTTCGCCAGCACCACGAGCGTACGGTCTCATGCCGGGATTACCGCTCGCCATTTGGTTCCTGGCCGCGCGTCTGACTGGCCGGCCGGCCCGCAGGTCATCCTCCCATTAGGGGTGCGAGGCCTTCCACGTTCCTAGTGCCAAAGCCGAGGGAACATCCACGAGGAATGCCGATGCCATCGTCCTCAAACTCGACTGTGTATTTGTTGTCTGAGGCGGAGAATCTCACGAAGAGCATTCCCTTCATCCCGTCGGAAAACGCATACTTCAGCGCTTTGTTGGTGAGTTCCAGCAACATGGCCCGAGCACGATTGCACGCATGGAGGTTAACTCCGCGGAAATCGGCCTGAACCGTGATCTCAACTTGATTGGAATCCAGCAGTGCTGAGCGCACCTCCTCGACGGTCACCTTGATAAAGGCTCTCGATTCAACCATCTGCGAAGGCTCGGAATGCGACAACAACCGCTGAATCTTTCCAATCACCATCACACTTGTGATTCGGCAAGTTCGAGCGCATGACGCGACTCTTCATTGGGACTGCCCCGCGCCCGCTGTCTTAAAAAATGAAGTAACGAGTTGCAAATGGTTTCCGACACGATGATTCGTTTCGCGCGAAAGCGCGTCGGTGATGTCCATCTGTCGCCGCAAGTTCTTTTCAAGTACGCGAAAGTGCAACACGAAGCCTGCCATGATCCAGACAGCGCCAATGGTGAGAGCGCGATTCAGGCTCCCAAGCCGGCGTGTTGTCAGGGACCGTCATCGTCGTACGCCTGATCTGGATCAATGTGATCTTTATCGCCTTTATGCTGAGCGCTCTGTCGCTTGCGAGGACACCAGCGCAGTCTCAAGGGACTTCTGCAGCGACACTCCACGCAGCCCCCCGCGCAGATTTCGACGTCGGACCTCGACCGTGACGCATATCCCTAGACGCTAGGCCCTCGGCGTGAAGACCAGTGGACCGCCCTTTTATGCCCGAGTGATCGAAGGTTGCTCAGTCGGACCGCGCCGAATCTCAGGCATGGAAGGATGGACTCGAACGCGACTTTCAGCCGACCGCGACACACGAAACGGGATCGTCGGCAACGGTCCGATCATGAGAGCGCCTGTCCAACCGATTGGTCCCGCTTTCCAGCTTCCTTCCGCATCGTCGTGCCACTGCCCCCGCGGTGCAGCAGAACGATCTCGCTCATCACCGACAGGGCGATTTCCTCCGGTGTGCAAGCACCGAGATCCAATCCCGCCGGCGCGTGCACGCGCGCAAGTTTGCCGTTGTCGAGGCCTTCCTTTCTCAGATAGTCAAGAACGAGCCTCGAGCGTTTCTTACTGGCGACCAACCCCACATAGGGTACATGCCGTCGAAGAACCGTTTGCAGGGATTCATGGTCGCCCTTGTGCTGGGTCGCAATAACGACGAAGTCTGCCGTTCCCGGCGTCAATTGACTGTAGTCGAGATCGTCCGTGATCAATAGCGAAGCTGCCGGATAATGCTCGCGGTCCGCATCCGGGTCATCGACCACAACGTGAAAGCCAAGTTCCGAGCCAATGAGACAAAGGCACTCGGCAATTCTTCCGTGACCAAGGATCCAGAGAGACGGTTGCGGGAGGAAAGGCTCGACATAAACGCGCATCGTCCCTCCGCAGGGCATGCCCGTCCCCAGTACCTCGTCGTCAAGATCGAGATCGAGGACGGCAGTTCTTCCTGCTGCAAGACAATCGAGGGCTGCTTTGCGGACGGCACCCTCAGCGCAGCCTCCCCCAACCCAGCCGCCTAACATGTTGCCGGCGGCGTCGATCACGGCCTTGGAAGCGGTTTTGGCAGAAACGGAGCCCTCGGTCTCGATGACGGTGGCAACCGCAAAGGGCTGCCGCCTTCCGCGCAATTCGGTAATCAGGTCGAAGATGTCGACTCGCTTGGATGGATCGCCATTAGAGCCTGGTCTCGAGCTTGCCATGTCGTGCTTCACTCAATTCCTCCTCTCGATTGCCCTCCAATGTACATCACGCCTTGCCCCTCAGTGGAGGGTGTTGAAATAGACAATGATTACCTGACGCTCTGCCTCCGTCCTTGCGCTTTGCGCGTAAACTGACTGACCGTTCTCATGAGCGCCTCTGAGCTGTGTCGCGCTTAGCATCGTTTATCTGAGACTAGAGCAAATTGGCATTTGAAATACCTATCCGCAATGCTATATAGGCATTTTTGATACCTATTTAAAGACTGGACCGTATTCGAAAGACGATGAATGTGGTGATGACACTAACCGCCACGATCGTGGCGCCTTGCAGCGGCAACACGATGCGCCGGCCAGTTAAGGAGGAACTCCATGATCAAAGGTCCGCGCCGTGAAAAGAAGAACCCCATGGGAGCTGAGGATCCATTCTCAGGTAGCAGCCTCTTGCCGATGCTAATCAGCAGTCTTGTCTTGATCGTGTTGGGGATGATTGCCGTTATAGCGTTTAGCTGAACATCGCTACTGGAACTGTGGCGGATGTCACGCTTGGCGGGGTCACGCTAGCCCATACACGAGCGTGACCCTCTCTTCCAGCATGCAACTCTCAAAGTGTTCCCTCAAGGTCTCCGCGTGTTGCAGCGCAGTTCAACTGTGAGACCGACCTACCCGTTACCCCTTGCTATCAGAGCTTACCAACGTCATCCGCGCACGACAGAATTGCCGGACGTAGTTCTCGGCAGAGGCGGGCCGCGACCCGGTCGCCCGTGGGCACATCATGACTTCGTCTTGCGATGCCCGGGGTGCAAGACGAGGTGTGGCAACTCGTCTGGCAGCAATGTCTCCTTGTCGAGAAGCAGTTTGGCTCCCTCTTCGAGTTGTTTCCTGTGAGTTTTCAGGATGTGCATTGCAGTCGTCGCTGCGTCGTCCATCAGAGCGCGCACGGCGCAATCGATTTCCCTCGCGGTCTGCTCACTATAGTCCCCGTGTCACGGAGGCTGGACCATCCAGGAAGCCAGAGTGCCGGGATTCGTAAGCTACCTGCCCCAGATCTTCCGACATGCCGAAGTGCGTGACCCATGGGGCGGGCAATGTGCGTCGCCTTTTTCAAGATCGTCAGCCGCGCCAGAGGATATCTCGCCGACAACGAGCGCTTCGGCTGAGCGGCCTCCGAGAAGGACCGTCATCTTGCCCTTGAGTTCGCCACGGTACATCAGAAAGCGGCCGTCGGTCGGACGCTGCAAGGTGTAGCCGAGAGCGCCAACCCCGCGCGGGATGATCGATATCTTCTGGACAGGATCGGCGCCCTGCATCGCCAGCGCCACCAGTGCGTATCCCATCTCGTGGTAAGCAACCACCTCGCGCTCCTGCCGAAATGAGCAGCCTGCTTTTACGTTCGAGACCCGTGACAATCCGCTCCAGACCCACCGTAACATCCGCCATCATCACGGCTGGCGCATCACGTTTTGTGGCCTAGAGAGCAGCCTCGTTCACTAAGTTGGCCAGATCGGCGCCGGAGTATCCCGGGGTGAGTGCCGCGATCTGCCCGCGATCGATATCCTTCGCGATCTCTATCTTCTTGAGGTACACTTGAGTATGGCAATGCGGCCGAGCTTGTCTGGCCGATCGACGAGCACTTGGCGGATCGAAACGCCCGGCTTGGAGAAGGGCCGGGTCGAGAATTTCGGGCCTGTTGGTTGCCGCCAGCGACACAATGCCGGTCTGAGGGTCGAAGCCGTCGACTTCCATCAGAAGCTGATTCAGAGTCTGCACCTTCTCATCGTGCCCTCCGACGAAAGGCCCGCTGCCGCGCGCCCGGCCCAGTGCGTCGAGTTCGTCGATGAATATGATACATAGCGCAACCTTGCGGGCCAGCTCGAACAAGTCGCGCACGCGTGCCGCGCCGACGCCGACGAACATCTCGACGAATTCCGATCCACTGATCGAGAAGAATGGAACTGCTGCTTCGCCGGCTACGGCACGGGCAAGCAAGGTCTTTCCGGTACCGGACGGCCCGACCAGCAGCACGCCTTTCGGTATGCGCGCGCCAAGCCGGGCATGACGCTTCGGTTCTCCTAGAAAATCGACGGTCTCCACCAGTTTCGTCGCGCGCCTCATCGACGCCGGCGACATCCGGGAAGGTGACCTTGGTGTCCTTCTCGACGAAGATCTTCGCCTTGCTTTTGCCAATTGCCGTCAGGCCACCGATGCCGCCTTTCTTCGGGTGCCACCAAGACTGTTGAATAAAGTTGGCGACCATCAGGAAGCGGTTTCTTGAGCTTGCCATCGAGAAGAATGCCGTGCACGTTGACGGCCTCGATCTTTCCGTCCTTGAGGAGCTGTTCGAACTCGCTGAAGGAAACGGTCTCGACTTGTTGTCGTGCGGCCAACCCGCCCTGAAATAGGAGAATGGCGATGAACGCAGCGACAGCGTAAGCGATGTTGATGTGCGTTTTCTTGTCCACCGGCTCCTCCGCTGATCGTCGGCGGAGATGTCGCAGAAGAGATGCCTTTGGCAGATCGATGCCATCGCTTCCACGCCATGAGACACAATTCGAGTTAGAGGCAATGCCCCGCAGCGTTCGGATAGCCCCCAAGAGACGCTTGCTTCGATCATCGCCAGTCGCTTGCGAGCACAGGGCAACATCCTCTCGATGAACGTTACTTCAACCTTTTTGTCTGCTTCGATAGTTGTATCCGATGGTGAGTTTCCGCTTCTGGTCCTTGAAGAGAACCCGCCTGTATTGCTGACGACACCTAATCAAATCGGCATTCGGTAACCGTAGAACTCGTGATCCTCATTGTAGCCGCCCTGACCCGCGCCGAGATCGGCGAAATCATGCACGAATTCGATCGCGGCGATCCACTTGACCATTTTGAATCCCAACTCGTTCTCACATCGCAGCCGCAATGGTGCACCATGCAGGATGCTGAGCGGCGCTCCGTTCATCTCGTATGCGAGGATCGTCAGCGCATGGCCCATATTCTCAATCTTGTGGACGTCATAGTAACGACCATCGTCGGCACCGTCGGCGAAAGAGTAGAATACGGCGTACCGGGCCTCGGACGTTGGCTTCACCGCGTCAAGGATAACGCGCATGGGAACGCCGCCCCACTTGGCCACGCCGGACCAGCCCTGGATGCAGAAATGCGTTGTAATCTGGTCCCGCTTTAACATCGCCTTGAGATCTGCCAAAGAAAAGTCCTGGGGCGCTTCGACCAGGCCACTGATCCGCAGCCTATAGGAGGCGAATTGGTTCGCCGCGAGATCATTGAATTCTTCGGAGCTGGGCATGGTGCCGTTGGGCCAAAAGTAGGGGGATATGTCCTTCTCGGTGAGTTGGGAGCGCGGATCCCATCGTTCGGCCAGCCCCATGATCCAACCGACCATGAACGCTCCGATGTGCTGCACCAGACGAGCGTGACGGATAGTAAAGGGCGAGGCGGCGAGCCATGTCCCTGTGAGGATGACCATCGCCACAACGAACAGGGGAAACCCTGTCCAAGACGTGTCGTTGACGCCGGCGAACATGTGATTGGTGTTCTGTCTCAGGCCGGTGACGAACACCATGATGCCGTGAGCCAGGATGAACCCTAGAAACCACGTAAACGAAATGAAGTGAACTGACCGCATTGCTTGTCGATTGAATAGCCTGCCGAACCATCCAAGGGTATTGGAGATCGCCGGACTCTGCATCAGGCCGGTGGCGATCGAGACAGGCGCAGCGATGAACACGGTGATGAAATAGCTAAGCTGCTGGAGGCCGTTGTAGCGGGTCCAGCTATGGTCTACGGGAAAGTTCAAGGACGCATACTGGATCGCCGTGGAAAGCGCAGCCGGGAACACCTCCCAGGTCAACGGTACCAGTCTGCGCCACTGATCGGTGGCGAACAGCAGCACATAAAAGACGATACCGTTGACCAGCCACAGCAAGTTGACCGAGAAATGCCACCACCGAGCCGGCCCGATGGTATGACGTAGCCCTGGAATGCCGAGCCATGTCGGTAGAGTGACCGAATCGTCTTTGGCGGTCCAAACGACGCCTTTCGGCACCGGCACCTGGAAGCGGAACCAGTCGGCTCCGGGAGTACAGTCGCGCCCCCAATAGAGCCGTGGATGATCAGCCAGGATTTGCAGGCCCGCGCGCATGATGAACAGCATGAAGACCATGTTCAGGAAATGCTGGAGCTGCAACCACCAAGGGAAGCCCGAGTCAACTGACGGCGCGGCCTGAGCAACGCCGGGATGTTGCTGGATGAAGGCCGTCACGCCGGGAAGCTCGCGCAGACTTTGAGCGAGAGCGATCAGACAGAGCAGCGCTGCGGCTGCAACGGGCAACCCCCACACAATATTGATCCAGCGCCGTCCGACGCGGATCCTCGGCACGATCCCCCATTGCGGCGCCATCCAATGATTCAGGCGGATGCGGTCGTCAGCGTCGCTGAGGCTCCTGCGGAGCGGCTCTAGCGACGGAGATTGCGGAATCACGGGCATTGGCAATCGCCTTCTGTTATCGATCGCGCCTGCGGTTAGTCAGTCCCGACGCCTGGTGAGTGCTGAGCCTTTCGGAACCGCTCAAACGGCGGATCACGCTAGCGCCGCTACCATAGTCTGCAGTGCAACGAACCCGTCAGGGTCGGAAACTACTGAGATCGGTTTCAGGTCCAAGAAGCCGCAGGATCGAATCGCATTGGGCCAGCTCAAGCGGAAGACCAAGCTTAGGAACGCGATCATTGGCGCTTAGATTATCTGATCGTGCCCTTCAGGTCAGTAGCTGGAGTATTCGGTATGGACGGCAATGCGGCTCTTCGATGCAGGAGAACAGCCCGCCTTTGCCTCGGAACTGCAGTTCCACAGATCGCGCAGGCAGCAACGTCGCGCAACACGCTCTTCAAAACCGAACCTGGCGGATCGCCTGGTAGCAGAAAGCAGCATCATGCTGTTCCTCCGCGCTGTCCCTACAACCAACTTTGGAACGCGAAGTAGCTTTCAGCGCGAGGTATCATCGTCCTCATCTGCTTCCACCGCTGGAAAGAAGAGTCTCACAGTTGTCCCTACCTCGAGTTCGCTAGCGATGCTTACATGGCCATTGATCAGGCGCATGAAAGCAGATACCTGCGGCAAGCCTAAGCCGGTTCCTCTTTCCCCCTTGGTCGTGAAGAATGGATCAAACACCCTTCGGGCT
Source organism: Enhydrobacter sp. (assembly GCF_030246845.1). Taxonomy (NCBI): domain Bacteria; kingdom Pseudomonadati; phylum Pseudomonadota; class Alphaproteobacteria; order Hyphomicrobiales; genus Enhydrobacter; species Enhydrobacter sp. Next base: position 3,914,700 of record NZ_CP126889.1, on the reverse strand, counting down.
ACTTCTGGAGACATACCCTGCCCGTTGTCTTTGACCTGGAGTCGGACGTAGCGCCCAGGCCGGGGCCCATCGACCGTCACGGTATTTATCGCCCAACGTTCCGTGCTGATTTCGATGGTGCCGCCCTTGGGCAGCGCGTCGCGTGCATTGACCACAAGGTTGACAATGGCGGCATTGAACTGCGCCTGATCAAGAAGACATTCGGATATGTCAGGCGCGAGCTGAAGCACGATTCGGATTTCCGGACCGACGCCAGAGTTCAGAAACAATTCCAGCTTCTGCAGGCACTCGTTGAGATTTCTAACGCGTGTGACAGGGTCAGGCTCTTTGGCAAAAGTTAAGAGTTGGGCGGTCAACTTCGTGCCGCGACGAACACCGTCCTGCGCCCTGCCAATGAAAGCGTCTATCCTCTGCGGGTCACCCAAATGCCTCTCGGCAAGCGTCAGACTCGATCCAATGATCGCCAGGATATTTCTGAAGTCATGGACAATCCCGGCGGTCATTTCTCCGAGGGCGCAGAGCCGTTGTGCAGCACGGACGCCTTGTTCTGATGAGTATTGCTCTCGTTGAGAGATGTCAGGCACCTGGGGCACCTTGAAGGGCTCCAGACGATTGGGTTGGATCGTCTTCGTAATGCTTGCCTCCGTTACTTAAAAGAGTTTGGCGTACAGATGGACGTCAACGCATGACAAGACTCACGATACTGGACGGTTCTCCTGACGCCCCTGCGCGTATTTTGCCGTCGCCAGATCTGGCCCTGGTGCTTCCGCTCGAGGTCTGTGAATGGACCCTTCGCTCTCTCCCTCTTCGAAGTGAACCTTGACCCTTATATGGAGACGCTGGACAGAATGACCCACCTTCGCCAGCTCAAGCGCCAGGGCCATTGAAAGCCGGCTGGCGTGCGAGCCGCGAAGCAATTCTTCTGGCTTTGCCGTCACCCATCGGCGAACAGAAGTCGTCGAGGCCCTGCAATACCCCGCTCCCAAACGCACTTGGCCGCAGCCTTTGGAGGACATTTCCGTTCCACTCTGTTTCTGCCATTCTGACCTTCATTTTATCGTTCGCCGGCTCTGGTCGTATCCGTGCCAGCCAGCGACGACATCGGCATTCGCAGCCTCAAGAATACCGACTCACCCCGCCGCATATCAGACTCGGAAACTACGGAGGTCCGGATACACACTGGCTGGCGATTCCTCGTGCTCGAGGAATGCGCGAAACAGCGATCGTTCGCGGTTACAGCGGATTGACCTCGTCCTGCAATCTATCTTTCACCCGGCATAGGGTCATCACATGCCTTGCGGCGATCCGTCGATCGTGAGGTGAATCAGCTCGGAAAGCGTCCGCGCTCCGACCTTCCTCATGGCGGCGGCACGATGGGTCTCGACTGTCCTTTGGCTGATCCCCAAGATGTAAGCGATCTGTTTGTTCGGATTGCCCTCGACAACCATCTCAACAACCTGCCGCTCGCGCAAGGTCAGGCGTGCCATCCGCTTCGCGGCAGCCTCGCGCAACGAGGAGAGCGCGGTTGAGTTTCGTGCTAAATTGAGGGCTCGCTCGATGTTGGCGACCAGGTCACCGTACTGAACTGGCTTTTCCAGGAAGGCCATGGCACCAGCTCTCATCGCTCGAACTGCCAGCCGGACGTCGGCATGGCCGGTTATCATGATGGCCGGCAGCCCACCGCCTTTGGCTTTGAGTTGTTCGAGCAGCTCGAGGCCACTCATCCCTGGCATCCTGGCATCGACAACGAGACAGCCTTCTCGGTCGGCGTGGTAGGCCTCGAGGAATGCCTCGCCACTCGGGTAGGCTTCGACTTCCCACTCCTCTTCCTGGAGTAGCTCGCGCATCGCGTCCCGCAGCGCTCCCTCGTCATCAACGACGAAGATGGTTGTGCGGAGCACACTGTCTTTAGGATTAGCCGGTGATGGCGCGCCCGTCCGCACCGCGGCTTCGCCAGCAGCGTCCAACATTGCGGGCCACCCGTGGCCGGTCGCTGGGGCTTCCTGCTGTCTTCCTCGAAGCGGTACCTCGATGGCGAAGACCGAACCCTTGCCCGGACGGGAATGGACATCGATGGAATGCCCCAACACATGCCCCAAACGCTGCACGATGGGCAGACCGAGACCGAAGCCGAGAGTGCGATCATGCGCAGGATTGCCCGGCTGATGGAACTCCGCAAAGATTGCATGAAGCTGCTCTTCCGGTATGCCAATGCCGGTGTCCCAGACCTCGATGCGCAGTATATCGCCGCGCCGTCGACAACCGAACAGGATCTTGCCGCGCTCGGTATATTTCATCGCGTTCGACAGCAGATTGCGAAGCATCTGTTCCAGAAGGCGCGGATCGCTCCAAACGGTCAGCCCGCAAGGAACCACATGCCAGCCAACCCCACGAGCCTGAGCATGATAGGTGAATTCGATCCTCAGCTGCTCGAGCAGATCGTTGATCGGGAATTCGACTTCTTGGGGGTCTACTACGCCCGCCTCGAGTCGTTTTATCTCAAGGAGAGTGTCCAACATACCCAACATGACGTCGGTCGTCTTGTTGAGCTGCCTGATCAATTTCGAACCTTCGTCGTCTTTGATGTTCTTGGCCAGAACCGTCCGCATCAAATTGAGGGTCTGCAACTGTTGCCGCAAATCGTGGCTGGCAGCAGCAAGGATGCGTGATTTTCCGAGGCTGGCGCGATCCGAATGCCACTTGTCGGCAAGCAATTTCATGTCTGCGCGTCGACGCTCGGTGACGTCTTCGAACATCACCAGCGTTTCACGCGTCGTCGGTTCGTCATAAATTGGCTGCCCACTCAGCACCAGTACTCGACTGCCCAATGCTGGACTTTCCACTTCGATTTCATAGTCTTCGACGACCGTCCCGCCCGCCTCGATCAGGCTAAGAAAGTCACGAAAGCTGGCAACGTCGAGACGACGATCACCAATGGTCGTTATGTGCCGGCCGACCTCATCCCGCGAGATCATAAAGGTACGACAGAATGCGTGATTCGAAAATACAACCCGAAACTTGTCATCTAGTATGACCAGTGGCTGGCGTATGATCTCGATGACCCGGCTTGCAGTCGCGTAAGCGAGCTTCGCGGCGGCAATCGCCGGAGGTGCCGGCATGGCCACAGAGCTCAACTTTGCTCCCGGAGGTCGTCCCCTTATCATGATTGCCCCTTTCGTTGCCTTGTTTGCATGAAGGGAAAGAAGCAATAACGATTTATTATTTATGCCTGCGGCGAACGATCCGAGTGCAATATTGGTTGAACGCGAATCGAGATTGGATAGTGATCTAAGAGTAACGTATCTTGGCGATGCCTTAATCGAATTCTTGCCTGTGTGAGGTTCCTTCTCCAGGAAGGAGACCCACCATAGAATCTTGACTGATTGGCTAGTAGAATCTAGAGGCTTCTGTGAGGTCGCGCAGGCCGATGGTTGGGTCACAGCAGGTCGCGACCTCATTGAAGCCGGATTGAACTGAACCGCTGGGAACCCACGAGCTATGGGTATTGTGTCGAGGCCGCCGCGATAGTGGCAGACGAATGCGACAGCAGGCGGGGACGGTGACGCGGTGGAAGGCGGGTTTGGAGCGGCGCAGGCGGCGGCCATCGCCGCGCCAGCGGCGAGGACGACGCGCTGACGAGGTGCAGGATCGGCGCCTGCGCGCAAGGGCGAGCGCCCATCGACTGATGGAACGCTGTGCGGGTTTGGATGATGGCGACAGAACGATGGCGTCTCATGAACTGTCGAACCAGCTGAGCAAGCGTTGTCGAGCAGGGCGCGGCAGCGGCCCGAGCAGCACCATGGTGCCACCACAGCATGGGCAGAGGTCGAGAGAACGACCAGTGAGCTGTCGATAGCGCTCGCGGTAGTCGGCTGGCGTAGGAGACTCAGGAGTTGGGGCGGCGAGAAGCTGTCGGCAGTGAACGAGCTTGGCGCGGCGATGGCCATTGGCCAGGAAGCCATAATGGCGGATGCGGTGGAAGCCGTCTGGCAGGGTATGCAAGAGGAAGCGGCGGATGAACTCGCTGGCGGCAAGGGTCATCATCTTGGCCTTGCCGTGGCGTCGGTAATCCCGCCAGCGGAAGCTGACCTGTCCCTGCTCGAGGCTGACAAGCCGACTGTTGGCAATGGCCACGCGATGGGTGTAGCGGCCGAGATAGGCGAGGACCTGGTCGGGGTGGCCGAAGGGTGGCTTGGCATAGACGACCCACTCGAGCTGGCGCAGCTCGTCGAGACGCCGCTCGAAGCCGGCCTGATCGGCCAGGCCGGCGAGATCACCGTAGAAGCCGAGGTCACCGGCGTCGAATGCCGTGCGAAGCTTCTCCAGGAACAGCCGCCGGAAGAACCGCGAGAGCACGCGCACGGGCAGGAAGAAGCCCGGCCGGCAGGCAACCCAACGCGTGCCATCGGGCGACAGCCCGCCGGCGGGAACGACGCAGTGGACATGGGGGTGATGCTGCAGGTTCTGACCCCAGGTATGCAGAACCGCGACCACGCCGATCTCGGCACCCAGGTGGCGTGGATTGGCGGCGATCGTGCACAGCGTCTCGGCAGCCGCCCGGAACAGGATGGCATAGACGGTCGCCTTGTTCTGGAAGGCGATCTCGGCCGCCGCAGCCGGCAGGGTGAACACGACGTGGAAGTACGGCACCGGCAGCAACTCGGCTTGCCGCTCCGCCAGCCACGCGGCACGGGCCAGGCCCTGGCACTTGGGACAGTGCCGGTTGCGGCACGAGTTGTAGGCGATGCGGACCAGCCCACAGTCCGCACAATGCTCGACATGACCGCCAAGTGCCGCCGTCCGGCAGAGCTCGATGGCGCTCATGACGCGTCGCTCGGTCAGTCCGAGGTGACCGGCATAGGCTCGACGATAGGCTTCGCCGTGGCGGCGGAAGATCTCCGCCACCTCCAGCCCAGGTGCCACGAGGTGTGCCCGTCAGCCGGGCGGCACCACGTCCAGGCGCAGCCGGTCGAGCGGGCTGGCCGTGTTGCGTATCGTCGTGGAAGCCACTCGGGTGTAGCGAGCGGTCGTCGACAGGTTGCTGTGGCCGAGCAGGACCTGGATGATGCGGATGTCGGTGCCAGCCTCCAGCAGGTGAGTCGCAAAGCTGTGGCGCAGCGTGTGCACCGTCACCCGCTTGGCCAAGCCCGCTGCCTTGCAGGCTGAACGGCAGGCGGCATGCAGGACTTGCGGATCGATCGGCCGGTTCTCATCACGGCCAGGGAACAGCCAATGGGGCGGCTGCACCAGGCGCCAGTAACCTCGCAAGATCGTCAGCAGCTGCGGCGACAGCATGGCATAGCGGTCCTTGGCACCCTTGCCCTCTTCGATCCGGATCATCATCCGGCTGCTGTCGATATCGCTGACCTTCAGCCGCACCGCCTCCGAGGCCCGCAGCCCGGCGGCATACGCCGTGGTCAGCGCCGTGCGGCTCTTCAAGCCAGGCACCGCTTCAAGAAAGCGGACAACCTCGTCCGCACTCAGCACCAACGGCAGCTTGCGAGGCTCGCGCGCATACGGGATGCGCTCCGGCAGTTCGCTCCGCCCCAGCGTCACGCCGTAGAAGAAGCGCAGCGCACAGACGATCTGATTGAGTGCCGGCCAGGAGATGCCGCGGGCAACCAGCTGCACCTGATAGGTGCGCACATCTTCGATATCCAATCGATCCGGCGAGCAACCAAAATACTGGCTGAACTTCGCCACCGCATGGAGGTACGATCGTTGCGTCGCCGGCGACAGATTGCGGACCGTCATATCCTCGGTCATGCGGCGGCGAAGAGGGCTCAACTCGGCCATCGGGGTTCTCCTGTCTGCAAGGGTGGGCTTCGACAACCCGCAATCCTTCAGACAGGAGCGCTCTCACGCCAATACAGAACCCCAAACACCGCGCCAGCGGTTTAGTTCAATCAAGTCATAACAGTATCACTCTGTGCGATGCTTCGGGAAGCAACCATCGGCCGCTTTCGTCAAGCGCAGGCGCGACTTGACGCTGATGAAAAGCCGAGCGAGCCTGGTCCACCAGTAGTCATCTACTCTATCGTCCGAACACGATTGCTATAGCAAAGTTTGGACGTCGTCGTAGCGCCGCTCGACAGGTTCTCATAGTGGCTCGCGGACTGCGGGACCAACTGGGTCGGCCTCCTCTACACCTGAGAGGCCGTCAACGCAGCCGATCGCGAATTGGGCTCCGTACAAGGTAGGCAGGGTGGAACTCTCCAAGGATCTGTAGCGCAGCCCTGTCCAGAATCTTTACCTCGTGCCTGTTCATGGCGATCAATCCTTCGCTCTTAAGTTCGGCAAGCATGCGATTGACATGCGGGGCGCTCAGCCCCACGACATCGCCGATACCTTCCTGCGAAAGCGGCATTTCAAAAGAGTTCTCAGAAGCATATCCGACGGCCTGAAGGCGGGTCAGCATCTCCAGCAGAAAGTGCGCGAGCCTCATGAGTGGCTCTCGGCGTCCGGTATCGGTGATATGTTCGGCGTAAATCGCTGCTTCCCGTGCAGCGAACCAAAGGAGCGCCGTTGCTATGTTCGCTCTCTTCAAACAGACATCGGTAAACGCGTCGAGCGGAACGTAATGCAGATCCATTTTGTCGACAGCTGTGACCGAAAAGACCGCGTATTCATAGAAGCATGCTGGAAAACCGATGATGTCGCCCGGCAGAATGATATTCACGATCTGACGCTTGCCATTGTGCAAGAGCTTGTATCGGATAGCAAATCCACGCTCGACAATATGTAACGCTTTGTACCCGTAACCTTCGACGATAATGTCTTTCGCCTTCTTCACGACGATCTTGCGCCCCAGCAGGTGGGCCAGCGCCGCGAGATCGTCGTCATCGAGTGGTATCGAGCGGTTCAACTTGATGACGAAGGGGTGATCCTTGACAGGGTTTGCCGTTAGTTTCCGCAACATCACCATCGGTTCCTCAGTACTAACCTTTCGTCGGCTGCCGCGTCGGTGGCCCTCTGTGCCCCGTTGACTGCGCGAGTAATTGCTCAAGCATGAAAGGGAGAATTCCGCGCCCAGAGAAGTATGCGGCCTCGATTGGCGTGTCGATTCGGACCACGAGCGATATGGATTCGCGCAAGCCATCGCGACGTTCAATATGCAGGATTGCCGACTGGTGTGGATGTGGAAGAGCTTCCAGCTCTAGATCAAATCGCTCTGTGCCATCGAGTGCGAGCGTGCGTGCGCTAACGCCCTCGGGGAACTGGCAAGGCAAAACGCCCATGCCAATGAGATTGGATCGATGGATCCGCTCGAAGCCGCTGGCAATCACCGCGCGCACACCGAGCAGACGCGTACCTTTCGCAGCCCAGTCACGCGAGCTGCCCGCACCGTAGTCCTGTCCGGCAATCACGATTAAAGGCACCCCCTCCGTACGGTAGCGCTCAGCCGCGTCGTAGATGCTCATGCGCTCGCCACTAGGCTGGTGGCTGGTGAAACCACCTTCGACGCTCGGAACCATAAGGTTCCGGATGCGGACGTTGGCGAAGGTCCCGCGAACCATGACTTCGTGGTTACCGCGACGCGCGCCATAGCTGTTGAAGTCCTCGACTGGGATATCGTGATCACGCAAATAACTGCCGGCTGGTGATGCCGGTTTGATCGCGCCAGCCGGGCTAATATGATCTGTCGTAATTGAGTCGTCGAAGATGGCAAGGGCGCGCGCAGCTGAGAACCTCGCGGGCTCGGTGGCTGCCATGGATGGATCGAAGTATGGCGGTTCACGAATGTACATTGACGCCGGATTCCATTCGTAAGCGGTCCCCACAGCGGCGGGTATTTGGGTCCACAGGGAATTCTGGCGGGCATAATCGGCATAAACTTTCGTGTACTCGACTGGATCGAACGCGCTTCCGAGGAGTGCTTCGATCTCTTCCGCGGTCGGCCACACGTCGCGCAGATGAACCTCGCGCCCGTCGATGACAGCGAGTGGTTCGCGCGTGAGATCGATATCGATCCGTCCGGCGATGGCAAACGCGACCACCAACGGTGGGCTCATCAGAAAATTTGCCTTCACACTTTGATGAATGCGCGCTTCGAAGTTCCGATTCCCCGAGAGGATGCTGGCGCCGATGATGTCGCGTTTGGTGAGTGCTTCCTCGATTTGTCGGTCCAACGGTCCGGAATTTCCGATGCATGTCGTGCACCCGAATCCGACAAGATTGAAGCCCAAATGGTCGAGGAACGGCTGCAGGCCGGTCTTGCTGAGGTACTCACTCACGATGCGCGATCCAGGTGCGAGTGACGTCTTTACCCATGGCTTGACGCTGAGCCCACGCTCGACAGCTTTCTTCGCCAGGAGACCAGCGGAGAGCATCACTATCGGGTTCGAGGTGTTGGTGCATGAGGTGATGGCCGCGATTACGACGTCGCCATGAGAGAGCTCGCAAATCAACGTTTCAGCACGCAGTCGCTCTGCGTCGCCGGGCCGGTTTGGCGTCGGCCGGTTGTTGACCATCTCCGTCTCAGTGAGTGTGTTGGTATTCGTTTCGTGACCATCTGGGAGCGTTTCGGTCGATTGCGTGCCACCGCCCGGGTGTGGTCTTGCCATGGTCCCGAGCTGCACCGGGACGCTGCGAGCTAGTTCGGCTTCGGACCTGCCATAACCATCGGGATCAGTGATCAACGTCAGGAACTTCTGCTTGAGCTGGCCCAATGCGATTCGATCCTGTGGCCTCTTGGGACCCGCAACCGATGGTTCGATTTCGGAAAGATTGACGTCCAGGACCGAAGTGTAATCGCATTGACCTCGCGCCGGCATCCCGAACAATCCCTGCGCCTGGAAATATCGGCGCACCGCCTCCACATGCGAGTCGCTTCGGCCGGTTACCCTGAGGTACCGGCATGATTGCTCATCAACGGGAAAGTAGCCGATCGTCGCGCCGTATTCAGGGGCCATGTTTCCGATCGTAGCGCGGTCCGGCACAGACAGCGTTGCAGCGCCCTCGCCATGAAATTCCACGAACTTTCCAACTACGCGCGCCTGGCGCAACAACTCGGTGATGCGCAGCACCAGGTCTGTGGCAGTCGCGCCCTCGCGCAGTTGACCGTGCAGGTGCACTCCCACCACGTCGGGCAGGAGGATGTATACGGGCTGGCCGAGCATCGCCGCCTCGGCCTCGATGCCGCCGACGCCCCAGCCTACGACGCCGAGCCCGTTGATCATCGTGGTGTGCGAGTCGGTGCCGACCAGCGTGTCGGGGTAGAGCGTCCCGTCCTTCTCGAGGATGCCGCGCGCAAGGAACTCCAGATTCACCTGATGGCAGATACCAAAGCCTGGTGGGACGATTCGCAGATTGTTGAACGCCTGTGCCCCCCATTTTAGGAACTGGTAGCGTTCGCTATTGCGGCGGAACTCGATCTCCATATTGAGACGGACTGCGTCGGATCGCCCGAAATAGTCGACCTGCACCGAGTGGTCGACAACAAGATCGACGGGAACGACTGGCTGTACACGCAAAATGTCGCCGCCGCGCCGGGTGATGGCGGAGCGCATCGCAGCGAGGTCGACAAGAAGTGGAACGCCTGTAAAGTCCTGGAGCAATACACGTCCGACGATAAAAGGCACCTCAGCTGTCCGGTCGGCATTTGGTTGCCAATGCGCCAGAGTTTCGACGTCTTCCTCTCGGATGCGCTGGCCATCGAGGTTGCGGAGGACCGATTCAAGGAGAATGCGAAGACTTACTGGTAGTCGTGAAATGCGCCCGATCCCTTTCTTCTCGAATAGAGGAAGAGAATGAAATGTGCTCGATGGCGCGGCGGGAAAATCCAGACGTTGGCGGAGATCAATCATGTGAGACTCCTCGTCAGGGGCATGTTACGCGTCGTGTAGGGCGCATGTTCATCGTCACCCACTCGTGTGCCGTTCACGAAAGCGATAACCAGCATCTCCTGTCGAAATGCCTGTCCCCGGTTGACGTTTCACTCAACGGTCCTAGGGGTATTCACTCACGAAGATCCGACGATCTCTGTTTGCCTATACCGCTTCCGGAAGTGCATGGATGTGAACCTGTTCACCGGAATGCTTTTTGAGGATGCTAATGGCACGCTCTTCGTTTGCCTGGGTCCTTGCGTGTACCCACAACAGTAGGCCGCCATGATCCAGGTGCTGCTGCAAATGATGGGCATGGTCTTCGCCGACCCACTTGGCGAGAACCGAGCCGATAAGACCTCCGGCGCCCCCCGTCAGCGCCGCACCTACGATAATGGCAGTAAGCGTGCCGCCGGACGCGACAATGGCTCCCGCCGCCGCCACTGCACCCACATAGCTGAGTACACCAATAAGCGCGCCTTCTGCTCCTCCGATAGCTTCGGGTGAGACGTAAGCCGCTCGAGGGATCGTCCGATCATCTGCAAGCGAGCTGACTTTTCGATACCGGTGGCCGAGTTTCTCCTCAACCGCCTGTTCGCTGGCGAGAAGGCTTAACTCGGCGCGATGGAAGCCCGACTGGAGCAGTTCGTCGATAGCAGCCTGGAGAGTATCGGCGTCTTTGAAGATGCCGACGGCTTCGCGAACCATGCGCCTCTTCTGCGCTTCTGACATTTCAACCCACCTTCAACCCGGAAAAAGATATCGCGCAACCGAAGCCCTACGTGTCATCGCCGATCAATCGTTCAGCTCACCGGTGTTGTTCATGATGCCAACGCGGTGTCGGAAGACGAGCTCTCGTCCTAGCCATCCGCTGGCGAGGAAGAGAGCAACTACGATCGCCGAGAGAATGATCCATACGAGACGAGGTAGTGCCGCGAGCGCGCCCCACCAGAAGGGCGATTTGGAATGCCACGAGCGGGGGATGGATCGGAGGCCCCTGATACCGTACTCGGCGCGCCACTATAATCCAACCCTTCACCTGGGTCCTCCTGCCAATAGGCTCGAGAAGATATTGGTGAACAAATTGCGCGGACAGGCTCGGAAAATACCTAGACTCCTCAGGTAGTTTTCTCGGCCCACGAAGCGTGGCCTGGTCTATTCGCTGGTCGATAGCGAAGGATGATCGGTTGGACAGGTTGCCTCCGGCGGTATGCGCTACGCGCAGACCCGAAGAGTAACGGGACGGGACGCTGCGCGACCGGGGCTTCGCGCCCCGTCCAATTACACCGCCAACTGAGAGGGCAGAAGCGGAACAGGCTCAACCTGCTGACCGATAAGAAACGGGGGGCAGGTCACCCGACCTCGGTAGTTTCCGAGCCTATCGCGCTGCATCCCTTCCTCCAATATGAACCCATGCGAGAAGAGACGCGTCATCATTTGCCCAAGCTCGAGGAGAGCAGTATGCCTGTCGTCAATCAACATACCGAGCTGGCTCCGGCCAGTCGCAGAGGTTTCTTTTCCGGGTTCGGCAAGCTCAGCTTGTCGGCGACCGCCATCGCCCTGCTGGCCGGCAACGAGAAGCTGGCCCTCATCGGCACCGCTTCGGCGCAGACCGCCAACAACGACGTCACGATCCTGAACTCGGCGCTCGGCGCCGAGCAGCAGGCGATCGCCGCCTACCAGCTCGGCGCCGACTCCGGCCTCCTGCAGAAGCCCGTGCTGGCGCTGGCGGTCCAATTCCAGGGCCATCACAAGCAACACGCTGCGGCGCTCGCCAAGGCGGTGCAGAAGCTGGGCGGCAAGCCGGCGACACCGCTCAAGGACTACGGCTTCCCCAAGGACAAGCTCAAGACCGAGGCCGACGTGCTGGGCTTTGCCGCGACGCTCGAAAAGGGTGCGGTCAGCGCCTATCTCGGCGCCGTTCCGATCCTCACCGATCGCGAGCTGGCCAAGGCCGCCGCCTCGATCCTGGGCGACGAGGCGATGCACTGGGCCGTGCTGCGCCAGGCGCTGGGCCAGAATCCCGTGCCCGACGCCTTCGTCTCCTGATTCCAGTCCGGGATCGCCGTCCATGAGAGCTTTCGTTGCGGCCAGCCTTCTTGCGTTCCTCATCGCCGGACTGCCTATCGAGCGGGCCGCCGTCGCCGCGACCGGCGATCCCAAGCGCGGCGAGGAGGTCTATCACCGCTGCCTCGCCTGCCATTCGCTGGAGCACAACCGCGTCGGACCGCGCCAGTGCGGCCTATTCGGCCGCAAGGCCGGCTCGCTGAAAGACTACTCCTACTCCAAGGCTATGAAGAACTACGGCGTGATCTGGAACAAGAAGACGCTCGACCATTTCCTGGAGAATCCGATGAAGGCGGTCCCTGGCACCAAGATGGGCTATGCCGGCGTCAAGGATCCGCAGGAGCGCGCCGACCTGATCGCCTATCTCAAGCAGGCGACCCCGAACCCAGCTATCTGCGAGTGAAGGGGAACGGCTCGTACTTCGCTTGTCGGTGCGCGCTTGTCGCCCGCGCAAGGAAGTTCGCCAAAGTTCTCGATCGGACCGCCGTATCCCGCCGTCGAGGTCCGTCGAGGAGTGCCTTGACGTGTGTCGGGCAAGTGACGGTCCTTATGGTTGCCTTACAGATAGACCGGAAATCTGCCAGCTTAAGCTCGCCGAAATGCGCCACTGGCGATGATGGGGAAAGGCGAGGACTTGTGGGGAGCGCCTAGACTAGGGCCTGTTGAGAATCATCGTGAGTTTATCACGGCGGCGGCGAGGTAGATGGCTGCGGCGAAGCTTTGGTCGGTTTTGTCGGCGCGCATGGCGATGCGTTTGAACTCCTTGAGCTTGCTGAAGAAGTTTTCGATCAGGTGTCGCCATTTGTAGAGTTCGGGGCCGATGGGCAGAGAGGAAGTGCGCCGTGGGTGCTGGGCAATCACGACCTTGGCGCCGCGCTGGTCGAGGTCGGCGATGATGGCATTGCTGTCGAAGGCCATATCGGCGATCAGGCCGCCGAACGCCAGCCTGTCGATCAGCGGCGGCACGCCGATGGTGTCGAAGCGCTGGCCGGGCAGCAGGACGAAGCGCACGAGATTGCCCAGCGCATCGGTCAGCGCCAGGATCTTGGTGGTCATGCCGCCCTTGGAGCGGCCTATGGCCTGGCTCTGAGTCCCCCTTTTGCGCCCTGTCCGTGGCGATGGACCTTGACGATGGTGGCGTCGACCATGGCGTACTCCATGTCCGGCGCGTCGGAGCAGGCCTCGAAAAGCCGCTTGAAGACATCGGCTTTGGTCCAGTCGCGGTAGCGCTTGAAGACCGTGTTCCACTTGCCGAAGAAGGCCGGCAGATCCCGCCACGGGCTGCCGGTCCGCACGATCCACAGCACCGCCTCGATGAAGCGGCGGTTGTCACTCCCGCTGCGCCCGGGGTCCGAAAGCTTGCCCAGGCAGTGCGGTTTCCTCTTCGCCCATTGGGCGTCGGTCAGTAAAAGATGATCCATCGCAAGCTTGAATCACATTCGAGCTCTCCGGGGAATCTAGAGGCTTCTGTGAGGTCGCGCAGGCCGATGGTTGGGTCACAGCAGGTCGCGACCTCATTGAAGCCGGATTGAACTGAACCGCTGGGAACCCACGAGCTATGGGTATTGTGTCGAGGCCGCCGCGATAGTGGCAGACGAATGCGACAGCAGGCGGGGACGGTGACGCGGTGGAAGGCGGGTTTGGAGCGGCGCAGGCGGCGGCCATCGCCGCGCCAGCGGCGAGGACGACGCGCTGACGAGGTGCAGGATCGGCGCCTGCGCGCAAGGGCGAGCGCCCATCGACTGATGGAACGCTGTGCGGGTTTGGATGATGGCGACAGAACGATGGCGTCTCATGAACTGTCGAACCAGCTGAGCAAGCGTTGTCGAGCAGGGCGCGGCAGCGGCCCGAGCAGCACCATGGTGCCACCACAGCATGGGCAGAGGTCGAGAGAACGACCAGTGAGCTGTCGATAGCGCTCGCGGTAGTCGGCTGGCGTAGGAGACTCAGGAGTTGGGGCGGCGAGAAGCTGTCGGCAGTGAACGAGCTTGGCGCGGCGATGGCCATTGGCCAGGAAGCCATAATGGCGGATGCGGTGGAAGCCGTCTGGCAGGGTATGCAAGAGGAAGCGGCGGATGAACTCGCTGGCGGCAAGGGTCATCATCTTGGCCTTGCCGTGGCGTCGGTAATCCCGCCAGCGGAAGCTGACCTGTCCCTGCTCGAGGCTGACAAGCCGACTGTTGGCAATGGCCACGCGATGGGTGTAGCGGCCGAGATAGGCGAGGACCTGGTCGGGGTGGCCGAAGGGTGGCTTGGCATAGACGACCCACTCGAGCTGGCGCAGCTCGTCGAGACGCCGCTCGAAGCCGGCCTGATCGGCCAGGCCGGCGAGATCACCGTAGAAGCCGAGGTCACCGGCGTCGAATGCCGTGCGAAGCTTCTCCAGGAACAGCCGCCGGAAGAACCGCGAGAGCACGCGCACGGGCAGGAAGAAGCCCGGCCGGCAGGCAACCCAACGCGTGCCATCGGGCGACAGCCCGCCGGCGGGAACGACGCAGTGGACATGGGGGTGATGCTGCAGGTTCTGACCCCAGGTATGCAGAACCGCGACCACGCCGATCTCGGCACCCAGGTGGCGTGGATTGGCGGCGATCGTGCACAGCGTCTCGGCAGCCGCCCGGAACAGGATGGCATAGACGGTCGCCTTGTTCTGGAAGGCGATCTCGGCCGCCGCAGCCGGCAGGGTGAACACGACGTGGAAGTACGGCACCGGCAGCAACTCGGCTTGCCGCTCCGCCAGCCACGCGGCACGGGCCAGGCCCTGGCACTTGGGACAGTGCCGGTTGCGGCACGAGTTGTAGGCGATGCGGACCAGCCCACAGTCCGCACAATGCTCGACATGACCGCCAAGTGCCGCCGTCCGGCAGAGCTCGATGGCGCTCATGACGCGTCGCTCGGTCAGTCCGAGGTGACCGGCATAGGCTCGACGATAGGCTTCGCCGTGGCGGCGGAAGATCTCCGCCACCTCCAGCCCAGGTGCCACGAGGTGTGCCCGTCAGCCGGGCGGCACCACGTCCAGGCGCAGCCGGTCGAGCGGGCTGGCCGTGTTGCGTATCGTCGTGGAAGCCACTCGGGTGTAGCGAGCGGTCGTCGACAGGTTGCTGTGGCCGAGCAGGACCTGGATGATGCGGATGTCGGTGCCAGCCTCCAGCAGGTGAGTCGCAAAGCTGTGGCGCAGCGTGTGCACCGTCACCCGCTTGGCCAAGCCCGCTGCCTTGCAGGCTGAACGGCAGGCGGCATGCAGGACTTGCGGATCGATCGGCCGGTTCTCATCACGGCCAGGGAACAGCCAATGGGGCGGCTGCACCAGGCGCCAGTAACCTCGCAAGATCGTCAGCAGCTGCGGCGACAGCATGGCATAGCGGTCCTTGGCACCCTTGCCCTCTTCGATCCGGATCATCATCCGGCTGCTGTCGATATCGCTGACCTTCAGCCGCACCGCCTCCGAGGCCCGCAGCCCGGCGGCATACGCCGTGGTCAGCGCCGTGCGGCTCTTCAAGCCAGGCACCGCTTCAAGAAAGCGGACAACCTCGTCCGCACTCAGCACCAACGGCAGCTTGCGAGGCTCGCGCGCATACGGGATGCGCTCCGGCAGTTCGCTCCGCCCCAGCGTCACGCCGTAGAAGAAGCGCAGCGCACAGACGATCTGATTGAGTGCCGGCCAGGAGATGCCGCGGGCAACCAGCTGCACCTGATAGGTGCGCACATCTTCGATATCCAATCGATCCGGCGAGCAACCAAAATACTGGCTGAACTTCGCCACCGCATGGAGGTACGATCGTTGCGTCGCCGGCGACAGATTGCGGACCGTCATATCCTCGGTCATGCGGCGGCGAAGAGGGCTCAACTCGGCCATCGGGGTTCTCCTGTCTGCAAGGGTGGGCTTCGACAACCCGCAATCCTTCAGACAGGAGCGCTCTCACGCCAATACAGAACCCCAAACACCGCGCCAGCGGTTTAGTTCAATCCCAAATCTCAACAGGCCCTAGGCGGACGACGAGAGGTGTCTCTGACGGCGCGGCGGCAGTTTAGAGCACGGGCGGCAAGTGATGCCGAGCCAGGGGTTGGGGCTGGCTGGCAAATCATCCGCAGGTTGGGCCGCTGAAGTGGACTCTGTGGTTGGGATCGTTCGGGGCTCCGCTCCTATAAGCTGGCTCCGGCTCGGAATCATCGAACGATTAACCGTCAGTTAGACCATGCGTCTGAGCGTCATCGAGCACGCTCGCAGGTTCTTCAATACAGGTTGAAAATCGCCTACTGCTATTCCGTTCAGCCGCATCACCCGATTCAACTAAGAGTTCTCAAATTCGTTCCGCGTCTCGAGCTGGGGTCAACTTTTGTATCCCAGAAATCTCGTGCAATATCCTGGTCTCGGTCGTACCAGGCAACTTGAGGCAAATAGAATTCCTAGTGATTACCTTTTGCTTCACGAGTTCGTATAGCTCGGAGGAAATCAAGAGCTTGGTATTTGCCTCCTTGTTTGCTGCCTCGATGCGACTGGCGATATTGACTGTGTCTCCAATGGCTGTGAGGCTTTCCCTGGCAGGCGGGCCAACCATTCCGACAACGGCTTCGCCGTAATGAATGCCGATGCCGACATCAAATCCTTGCCCATACTCGACCTGCATGCTGGACTTGAGGCGGTCGACTTCGTCCAGCATTTCCATCGCGGCCTTCACGCTTCGAAATGGCGCGTTGCTCTGACCGCCCAAGCCGAAGATCGCCATCACGGCATCCCCAATAATCTTGTCGATATATCCACCATTGGCCTCGATTATTTTCCCGATATGGTAGAAGTGGCGGTTGAGAGCGAACATCACGTCATACGGCGAGCGCACCCTCGCAAATGCTGTAAATCCACGAATGTCACAAAACATGACGGCAATATGCTTAGCCTCACCGCAGGAGCCGATCGATTTCTTGGACAATTGGCTCGTGATTGCCAGATCTACGTCATCAACGACAAGGCGACGAAACTTTACATCACCCAGTGATCGGGTTTGGCATGCCAAACGTAACTCGGGCGAAAATCCGAGCGGCTCGGATAACGCCCGTTCCGCCTCAGTGCGTGGCGTACAATTCTCGAGCCCCGTGAGAATGCGCACCCGGCAAGTTGAGCACTTGGCTGCTCCGCCGCAGGCATGCGCGTGACGGATTCCGGCTCGAAGATCCGCTTCCAGAAGGGTTTCTTCGGTCACGAAAGCGAAGGTCAGCCCATCTGGCAAACACGTTATCCTCGGCACAATCGCGTCCCCGTTTCGGCAATTATCTGCAACATCAATCGTATCTTGGGGCGTCCGCACAGACCCTGAAGTTCATGCCCTTCCATCGACCCTACTGGACCAGGGTCTGCGTTTGGTGCCCCTTCGGCGCAAGTCGTCCAAAAAGCCGCAATTCGCTCAAGCGTCCAGCGCCCGCGCGTAGACGTCGGCGTAGCGGGTTGCTGAGCGATGCCAGCCGAAGTTCTTGGCCATGGCATGCTTGCGCATCTGGCAGAAGAGACGCCTCAAGCGAAAGACTTCGAACGCGCGGGTCACGGCACCGGTCAAACGCGCTCTCGTCGCTGGTGAGAACATTATGCCGGAAAATCCGTCCTCAACGGTATCGACGAGGCCGCCGATGCGGTGGGCGATCGGCAGCGCGCCAGAAAGCTGCGCATACATCTGGCTCAGCCCGCAGGGCTCGAAACGAGACGGCATCAGCAAGAAGTCGCTCGCTGCGAAGAGACGCCGCGCGTCGCGGTCGTCGAAGCCGATGCGGACGGCGATCGCGCCCGGAAATTTCCGCGCCAAATTCTCAGCCCGCTCCTCGTAACGCGACACGCCGCGACCCATGATGACCAGCTGCCCACCTTTAGATACTATGGTCTCTGCTACCTCCAACGATAGGTCGATCCCCTTCTGATGAACGAGGCGGGAAATGATGGAGAAGAGCGGGCCTCGTGAATCTGGCAGTTCGAATGTTTTGCGGATCTCGGCGGCGTTGCGGCACTTCCATGATCGCACGATCTGCTCTGTGGTCTTTCCACCCTCAATGAGTGCGTTCCAGCTGTCGTCGACGCCGTTGATGATGCCGGTGAGGCGCCCTTCATCCATGCGGGTCTTGAGCAGGCCTTCCAGACCACAGCCATACTCTGGTGTCGTGATCTCCTGTGCGTAGGTCTCGCTGACGGTGGTGACGTGTGAGCCGTAGAAAATGCCGCTCTTGAGGAATGAAATCTTGCCGTAGAACTCAGCGCCGTCGATGGTGAAAGCGAAGTCCGGGATAGCGAGCCTACCCATGCGCTCGGGTTCATACTGACCTTGATAGGCAAGATTGTGGATCGTCAGAATAGAGGGCGTCGTCAGACCCTTCCAGCGCATGTAACCAGGAGCGAGGGCAGACGGCCAGTCGTTGACGTGGATTATGTCCGGTTTCCAGTTTGGATCGGCCTCGCCGGCGGCGATTTCCGCAGCGGCAAGCGATAGCCGGCCGAAGCGAATGTCATTATCGCCGAAATCTTCGCCAGCGCGAGGCCCATAGGGCGTACCTTCGCGATCATAAAGCTCGTCGCAAAGCGCAGCATAGATCGTAAGACCATCCACAGTCGAAAAGCGGCCAAGCGACCACGGAGGTAGGCTCGCCGTGCGGGGCATCTCGCGGATGATCTCCATGCCTGGCTTGATCGCCCGAACCTGACGGTAGCCAGGAATTAGGACGCGCAAATCACAGAAGGCACGCAACTGCCGCGGCAAAGCAGCGGAAATTTCCCCAAGACCGCCAGCCTGGAGGAAACCACTCATCTCGGAAGTGACGAAGAGAAGCTTTGTTGTGGCAAGAATGGGAAAACGGGCATTGTCGAGATCGCCCCGATCAGCAGGCGCACGATTTAGAATGTAGTCTGCGGTAGAGGGCATCGTCACGGTTCCCACCTATTTCAAGACCTCTGTCGCGGCAACACCTGGATCATTTGTCACCGGTCGAGGTTCGACGTTGAGATCTGCGCAGGGACGGTGTGGGCTGCCGTTGTAGAAGTCCCTGGAGACTGCGTTGGCGTCCTCGCAAGCCATTGCGCGCCAAGCACTAGGACGATGAATACCACGTCGATCAGGATCAGACGTGCGACGGCGCGGGAGTAGGATGCTAGATCGAGGTCGCGCAGCGGCTGGCACGTCCTCTCGGCATCGGCGCCGCGCGGCAACAGCGCGATCAGGCGAGCGGCGACCTTTGCGGCATCTCGACATACCGACGGGCCGTTTGGCAACGTCGCGATCAATGGGTCAGCCTTTCAATCGCCGAGTGTTCCGGCAACTGTGCCAAACTGGCGGCCTCCAACCACGGGTCGACGCTCAACCGCGCTAATGCCGACAGAACGCTGAGTGCCATTCCGTTCTCGTCGTCACCGACCGGAGCAAACAGGAAAGCATCAAACTCTGATCCAAGCTGGGGCATCGAAGCTGAGTGTTCCATTGGCAGACCGATTTCCGCGGCGTCCGTCGCTACAGTTGAGAAATCAGGACCAGCAGAGAGCGACAATGCCGCCCTGTAGCTGACTCAAAATGTAGGAAAGTCGGCACACTGCGCTAACCCTCGGAAACTACGTAATTGCAGCTGTGTGCCGCACGCCGTTCGAAAACTTTAGGCACCTGCTCCACACGCATTCACACTCCGTAGTTTCCGAGTCTACTGATGCTCTGCTGCGGCCTGATAAGACGCTAGCACGCGACGGCGGTTTATCCCGTCATGGCAAAGACGGACCAACGTTGCTTCGGGTTGGTTTAGACGCCCGTGGCAGCATGGCAGTGACGTCGTCACGCACAGGAGGGAGACAGTGAGCTACAAGACTGTTCTTGTTCATTGCGACGCCAGCAAATCGGTGTCGCATCGACTGGTCGTGGCGGCGGAGCTGGCGCAACGGTTCGGTGCGCGCCTTGTCGGCCTCCACGTTCGCCGGCCTTTTGAAACGTCCGCCTTCTTCGATAGTGGATCCGCTACGGCCGACTTCTTCAGGATTTACGGCGAAGGCGTGAAGGCCGACGAGACCAAGGCCTCGGCGGCTTTCGCCAAGGCCACCAAGGGCAAGGAACTGGCTGCAGAGTGGCGGGCGGTTGACGGCTATGTCAAAGGCGAACTTGCTATGCAGGCCCGCTACGCCGATCTCGTCGTGCTGGGGCAAGCCGGCAAAGAGCTGACGGCGACACCATCGGACCTCCCGGAAACCATAGCGCTCACGACCGGCAGGCCGGTGCTCGTAGTGCCGTTTATCGGCGCCAGGACGCCGGGCAAGATCGTTCTGCTGTGCTGGAACGCCAGCCGCGAAGCCACGCGTACCGCGGCCGATGCCCTGCCGTTCCTCAAGAGAGCGCAAAAGGTCATCATCCTGGTCGTCAATCCTACAGTTTCGGCAGAAGGCCACGGCGCCGAACCGGGCGCCGACGCGGCCGCCTGGCTCGCGCGCCATGGCGTCAAGGTCAGGGTCCAGCGCGATCTGGCGCCGGATGCCGATGTCGGCGGAGTGATCCTGTCGCGTGCCGCCGATCACGATGCCGACCTTATCGTGATGGGCATCTACGGCCACTCCCGGATGCGGGAAATGGTGCTCGGCGGCGCCAGCCGGACGGTGCTCGCCAGCATGACCGTTCCGGTCTTCATGTCTCACTAGATCGCGAGTCGAGTCCTCTCAAACACGAAAAGGAGATTTTATCATGCCGGAGGAAATCCTTGGCCCACAGAAGCTGGGGCCGCTAACGCCACTGGTCGGCGAATGGGAAGGCGATACGGGGATCGATCTCTCGTACCACAACAAGGACGACCTGACAGGCGAGACCACATACTTCGAGAAAGCTTGGTTCAGGCCGATACCGATTCAGGAGAACGGGCACCAGGAATTGTGGGGCCTCAACTACGGTATGACGGCGTGGCGCCACGGCGAGGAAGCGATGGATCCCTTCCACGATGAGGTCGGCTTCCTGCTGTGGGACAAGGCCCACGGCGAAATCATGCGCGCGGTGGTGTTCGGGCGCGGCATCGCGATCCTCGCGGGCAGCAGCGCCAAATTGCACGATAAAATCCTGACATTCGACGCCAAGCCAGGGGCGACACACTACGGCGTGCTGCAGAACAAATATCTACTGGAACGCGCCGAAATCCGCGATTTCAGGAGCCGCTTCACAATCAACGACGACGGCACCTTAAGCTATACCTCCGACCTGCTCCTGAAGCTCGCCGCCGCCGGCGGGGAAATGCATCACACGGACAGGAACACCCTGCATCGCGTCAAGCGCTATCACCCCAGCGCCGAAAACGGCTGATGACCGCGACACCAAACAGCAGCCTCGCCAACCTACAATGGCGGCCAATAACCTATCCGACCCTTGTCGATCCGGGTAGTTGCCGCTCAATTGTTGAACGTGCCACCATGCCGGTCAGAACTCCATTGCAAGTCTCAACAGACCAAAAGGATGGCTTGCTTAGGCTCGACGGTGGATGAATGCGCAGCATTGATTCGGCGCAATGCGCTGAATTGCAGACGTCGACGTCGATTTGCGCAGAAATGGGCTCATCAACTAGTGGAGGATGCCATGAGGATTGTTTTGACCGGTCGCTGGCCACGCGCACTGTCAGCGATTCTGCGGGTCAAGTCGCTTGTAAGCTGTGCCTCGGGGCGCGTCGACATGATCTCCTTGGTGCCAGTTCGAGTGCAGTCGCGGCCTCGGCATGGCAGGAAGCGCTAGGCAATGGAACCCGACATCGACCGGTTTTATCGGACGCTTGTACGCGACATGCCGGATGGGATCATCTATGCAGATGCCGAAGGCCAAATCGGCTTCTGGAATAAGGGCGCGGAGCGGATCTTCGGTTTCTCGGCTGACGAAGCCATCGGTAAGTCGCTCGACATCATCATCCCGGAAAGCCTTCGCAAGCGCCATTGGAGCGGTTATAGGGAGGCCGTATGCAGCGGCAAATCTCGTTACGGCGCGGATGATGTACTAGCCGTTCCAGCATTGCGTAAGGACGGTACACATATCTCAGTAGAGTTCACCATCTTGCCATTCCACGATAAAACTGGCCGCACGCTGGGTATGGCGGCGGTGTTGCGTGACGTCACAAAGCGGTTCGAGGAGATGAAAGCTTTGCGAGCCGCGGCGGCCCTGAAGCCCCTGGCCTCGGTAGCGGATAAGCGCCTACGCCGCTGCCACAAAGACCAAGAGGAGCGATCATGACGATGAGACGGCTCCGGGGTGACCGGGCGCGTCTTTTGGCGACCATGCTTCCATTGGCCAAGTCTGCCGGGACATCGCGGCGCCCCCGGCAAGGCCAACCGACAAGTGAGCGGAGCATTCATACAACCCCGACTCTCACCTCAAGACTATCCGCAAGAGAGGTCGTTCGTCTGCTGCGCGCAGAGATCGAATCCGCGAAGGGGCAACCCGAACTATATTTCACAATCTCGAAAGAGTATCTCAGGAAGGGCGATCGGGCGCACCATTCGGATGCCCCCAATCATGAGCCTGCATTCGATTTTGTTATCGAGCATGCGTTACTGACCATCGAGCCCCGCCGGGAGCGGGACTATTGGGTGCTTAAAGTAGAGGTAAAGACACCGGTCGGACGTCGTTCCCATTATGACGATGCGGGTTTATTGCACAAGGATTTGACGCTGGACGAATTTGAACAAGAGCTATCTGTCTTCGGTAAGAGACGAATTGCGGTGCGGCTTGAAGCGGAAACACTGGCGGCCCGAGACCATTTCAAGCAGTGGAAGTTGGAAATGCGTACGCGTCATCCGGTGCGTGCCCCGAAGACTAGAGTTGCTCAACGAATATTTCCCTCTAGGAAATCGGAAAGATCCGAATTGGAGCCGCTTCCGAAGAGCGACGCTGCACATACACCTTCTCGCGAATGCGAGACAAACGGCCCGCAGGGCGGCCAGGAATTGCGAGAGATAGAGAAAGGCATGGCCATGCTCGTGGAAAGTATGCTGCCGCTGGCACAAAAAAAATTACTGACGCTTCCAAAGAATGCCTCGCTCGTTGAAGCCGGCAAGCTTCTTGCCCACAAGGAGGCGAATCTCGTGGTCATATGCCATCGCAACGGGAAGCTGGCCGGCGTAATAGCTAAAACCGACATCGTCCGAGAATTGTGCGGTCGTCGAAGCCTCAGCCGTAGGAATACGGCCAACGCGATGACACGAAAGGTTCTATCCTGCCACCCAAAGGATTATTTGGCAGACCTTTGGTCAAACATGAAAGCAAACGGTTTCAAGCATATCCCGATCGTCGACGCGGACTCGCGGCCAATCGGCCTCGCCATCGCTCGGGACGTCCTTGAACTGATGATCGAGGAATTCGAGCACGAGGAGCAACTATTGCGTGATTATGTGATGTGCGTCGGCTCTCGTTAGCAATGGGAAGGGGGCCGCATCATAAAGTGCGACGATGGTAGATCGTCGAGTGCACGCCGCCGATCAATGATGCTGTCCTGTCGAGCGCCATAACCCCCGGCTCGTTCAGCGACTTGCCAGTCGGGCGCTTAGGGTGATCTCGGTGCAAGCCAGCGCAGACAGGACAGTGGCGCTTCAGTTCTCAATAGCCCGTCGAACGTTAAGAATCCGGATTGAGGCTCGGTTGGGGTGAAGAGGCCGGCCAACAGGGCGAGGAAGATTGAGGGCAAAAGCTCTCTCAGCCCGGGGAAGATGCGGCGGAAGTTGTGGCCGACGGCGGTCAGGACGGCGTTTGCGGCGCCGCAGGCATGGTCCTTGAGGTAGCAGCGGCCGAGGTGCCCTTGTTCCTTCATGTGGCCGATGAGGGGTTCGATGGCGGAGCGACGCCTGACCTCGCGCTTGATGACGCCGACCACGCCGCGTTTCTGGCCTGAGATGAAGACGCGGCGCGAGTAGGGCGCGTCGTGGCCCCGATATCCCCTGTCGACGTAAGCGCGCTCGATGTGGAGGCCGGTGAGCCGCTGGGCGGGCTTGATGGCGCCGCGAAGCGTGTGACCGTCGTAGGGATTGCCGGACAAGGACTGGGCATGCAGCACGAACTGGCCGGCGGCCGCGCAGCGGTTGGCGGCGACGATCGAGACCTTGACCCCGAACGCGTACGGCCGCGGACCTTGCCCTTGCCGGTGCACTCGACCTCGAGAGCGTGGAAGGAGGCGGGCCTTCGACAACGCCTTCCAGGAAGCGCTCGCACGGGCCTCGCAGATCCCCTCCCAGCGGCAACGGCAGCGTGGCTGGAAGCTCTATTCTCTGGTCTTGCGGCGGATGTCGCGGATCAGCTGACCCAGCCGGGTGCGCAGGGTACGCATCCGAGGAAGGCCGCCTAGCGTCTTGTTAAGAGTTGATGAGAGTGTAGGGGTCCACTTAGGTCGGATGGACACTTGCGATGACAGCAGGATCGGAGTCGGAGGACGGCAAGGCTTATCGTCGCCGATGGGCCGAGGAAGAGCGTGGGCGGATCGTGGCAGAGAGCTTCGAGCATCGGGCATCTGTGTCGGTCGTTGCCAGACGCCACAACCTCAATACGAACCTGCTGTTCACATGGTGCCGTCGGTACGGGGCTAATGTGAGGGCATCGGACGATCGGGCGGCATTTGTACCGGAGGTCATAACGAACGACGCGTCGGCCCAAGCTTCGGCACCGACAGTAGCTGTGCCGATGGCAGGCCGAATGGAGAACGAGCTGCCCGGCGGCTGTCGATTGATCGCTGGCCGTGACGTGGACCCGGTGGTGCTGAGCCGCGTGATCAGGGCATTGCTGCATCGATGATCCCGCTGCCGGAAAGCTTAGCTCCTCGGTCGGACCGAACAACTTCTGTGGGACCTCTCCGATCAGCTCACCTCCGAGGATGGTCTGCTCTAGATCCACCATGTCGACGACGTCCACACAATGGCCTTCACCGACTTCGGCATCGAAAACCTGCAGGAGATCATCAACGACCAGATCGATCGGCCTCGCTGAACATCGTCAAGCCAATACGCTGCGGCCTTCCGCGTAGTACGAAACTGCGCTGCCGCTTGGCGTTCGACCAGCTCTACGATTGGCACGTTTTGCAAAGCTTCTGATCATTGGCCGGGTGCAAAAAAAGACAGGTGCCGGGAAACGAGCCAGCCCGTGCCAATCGTGCGCCGTGTTATCGCGTCCCGACTGCGTTCTCTTACCGCCCCAAGAGGACATCCCTCAACACCACCGCATCGTTATGAAGTTCGTCACGCGCGCCAAATACGAGCGTGACCGGCCCTTTGTGTGCCGCAGCTCGCAGCTCTGCAAGCTGGTCAGCATGATTGCGGATCTCGGTCGCGTAGCGGCGGCGAAACTCCTGCCAGCGTGCAGGATCGTGTCCGAACCACTTTCGCAGCGCCGTACTGGGAGCAATGTCCTTGATCCACCGATCGATGGCTGCATCCGACTTTTTCACCCCTCGCGGCCACAGACGATCGATCAGTATCCGCGTACCGTCCCCTGTCGAAGGCGGGTTATACGCTCGCTTCAGCTTAATATCACGTGCCGCAATTCTTTGTTGCATCTGGTTACCTCCGATCAGGAGTTACCTCCGATCAGGAATGGTCACTCCTTGACCCATCTGATGTCATTGCATGCAAGAAACAGCTCCTTATCTGCTACGTCGTCCCCGACCACCGGATCGTAAAGCGACCTGTTTTCGACCGCCCGGCGATCGACATCGAGATGTACCGCTCGCCCTGGCCAATCAATTTTTCGAACCAGGCGCGGTGGAAGCAACACCCTGCAAGCGGGGCCCCAGTTCCTTGTGTCGACTTTGATGAATCGTACACTCCAATCGACGTCGTAGATGAGAAGGTCATCAATGTGACCGATTAGCCCATCGGTTGCGTGAACGCGATGCCCAACGACGGCGTCTATGCTGCGGAGATGCGGATCATTAGGTTTGGCCATGGAAAGGACGGGGTAGCCGGTATGCGGCGCGGGCGTCGCACGATGGGGTGGCGAGTGGACCTCTACCTGCCGCGACACGGGCAGGTCGTCTTCGACATGAGGGCTATCCCGAATCTGTTGGACTGTTAAGTTTACCGCAAACTGGTGTCGAGCGGGATCGGGATATCGCCAAACGGCAACAGGCAAAAGCACATCATGGTTAGGAAACCAATCGCCTGTTTTGACGACAAGCCAACGCATCTTCCAATTCGTGTCATCAAAGAGCAGATCTGTAATCATGCCGACCTTGCCGTCGATTCCTGAGACGACGCAACCCCACATCAGTGACGCCGCCCACAGCATTCGCCCCTCCTTTGTGTTCGTGCTCGATCCTCGTCCCACAGTTGATGCTTTTGGCAGCACCGCTTTCGATAAGGTGAGCCCATCAATCACGGCGTTGAACCCTGTGACGATAGTGACCACTGCCCTAATCGATTCTCCAGCGGTCCGTCAGAAGAGAAGTGTGTAGCGGTTCAAAGGCCTTTTCGATCTCTTGAAACCAGATCGCCGCGGACCTCTGAAAAAGTTCGTAATTGCAGGCGAGAAGGCCATGAGGCGTGTCACATTCTGCTAGCATCTTGATGTAGTCCGCCTGAACCTGAAGGCGATTGGCGGTCCGACTCAACGCTTCTTTACAAATGCCCGCGTAAAACTTTGCGGGCGCATCCGTGAACGGTCGTATCCAATCTGGATTAACGCTAATTCTCGGAAGAGATATCGGTGCAGATCTTGGGGTGGCAGTCGGAATGTCACTTACCATCAAAGAACCTCTCGCTCTCGGTAGCGTGTAGCACCTCCGGCTCCCACTCAAAGGCCAGATCGCGCCGGCACTGCCGCTACCATAGTCAGCGATGCACCGAATTCGGCAGACTCGGAAACTACTGAGATCCGACAGCAGCGACGCTCCCAGACTGGGTTGACTCGTACGATCTGTCTCGCAACCTGTACTTCTTGATGTTCGCCGGATGAGATTACGCGCCCAACCGATTGCCGACGTAGCTCTGAGATTACTGGCATAGCCCGCCCTGGGGCTTGCTCCTGGATCCAGTCATCAGCTGTTCGCGCTTCGACCTGAGCTGATCAGGTGCGCACCCTCAGGTGGCCGACAAGACGCGATCTCGGGAAGAGCTAGGTGCTGGCCTGGAAGCTCGCTGCGATGGCGTCAATTCAACTGCTTCATGTAGGACCGCGTGTCCTACCTACATAGCGGGTCTGCGGTTCTTGATTTTGGCGGGTAGCGCCACCATCTCCCCTTTCAAGATGATTGTGCTGAGCCAAATACTCAAGCCAAGACAGCTCAAAGCAGGATTTTAGCCCGGGCGCGTCCGAAGACTTAGCCTCGCGTCCGGGGTAGCCACATTCTCCAATCCACTGCCACCATTGGCGTACTGTAGCATCAGGACGATGCTTGACTGCGGCCCGAGCGGCGTCTGGCAGTCTCGATCTGAGAGGTTAACTGTGGAGGTTACAGAGCTGCTTCTAGAAGAGGACATTGTGTTTCGTCTCCCTGCCGGGGGAAAGAAATCGGCTTTATCAAAAATAGCTGCTCGGCTTGCGAAGCGGGCCGACATGGATGAGGCGCATATCCGTGCCGGTCTTCTTGATCGCGAGCGATCGAGCTCAACCGCTTTAGGGAATGGTGTAGCTGTTCCCCATGCGATACTGGACGATTTGGTACATCCGGTCGCTTCGTTTGCTCTACTGAAGGAAGCCGTCGATTTTGATGCACCCGACAACACACCGGTGGACCTCCTGCTCACCCTAGTTTGGCCACGGGCTGCGGTTCGGGAATTCCTGCCGACCCTTGCGAGTGCCTGCCGACTGCTCCGTCGCCGAGTACTGCGTGACATGTTGCGGCAGGCGCGTACGCCAACGGAGATGTTCGCAATCCTACGGTTCAGACTAGAAACGGTTGAATCTGAGATAGGGTATCACCCTGAGGGAATTGGCACGTCTCGTCCTTCAGGTGAGATTTAGGCGGCGCTCGTGATCACCCGATCGTCTTAGAGCGAGCGCGCCTCACGATGACGATGGCTGCGCTTCTGATCGATCGGCTGCTCGCTCGCGAGCAGACCGAACTCGGCGCAACAGAAGCCAAATTGGAGCAACTCGTCGATTGCGCGCTGGAGATCTTTTGAACGACGGGGAGCTCCGACGGCGCTTCTAGAGCGTGGTTCTTTTGATTGATGGGCATTTCCTGGACGCCCTATCTTGACTACTTAAGTAACGGGTATTGGCAAAATGCGAGCTACTTTGAAACACGATGCTGCAGGCGCCTTTCGCGCCGGCATTGCGCGGGAGCAATGTGCCCGGCGGCGCTTCGTCATAGATTGGCGGCTGGCCAAGATCTCTCCGGCGAGGTGGCAGCAAGGAGACCGTTATGAACGTCATCGGAAAACGTGAGCCGCCGGCTTCCCGCCCAAGTATGTCGCAGACTGCCTGGACGGACTTCATCCAGAGACAGAAGGACCGCCATTTGGTAGTCCTCGAGGTACCCAGAGCCATTTCGCAAGACCCGGTTGCCCTTGTCGATCTCCTAATCAAGAACACGGCACCGGAAGCCGGCTACGCACTTAGTACGGAGATCGTGGTCGACGGGATGCGAGTGTTCTGTGCCTTTGCCAATCCGACCGATGTCGACAATCTGGTGCAGGCCATAAATGCGCAGGAAAACAATATCCATTCCGGTTGGGCCAGCGAATATCACTGTCGGTTGGACGAAACCTCCGCCAACGCCATCAGTGCTACTCCTCTCAGGCAATGATCCATAAGACGCCCTAAGCCATCGACTGCCGCGACGCTAATCCGACAGCGCGCTCACTCGCGGCCTTGCTCCCGCCAGTTACACCACCACTAGGGACACGACTGTTGTTGCCAACAACAACATGATCATCCAGTTTTCAGGTGAGGTCCTCTTGCCGAAGCCCGTTCCAGTCTCAACACCTGTTTCGCAACCAGGCGATTCGCCTTCAACTTAAAGCGTTCTTTGCGATCGACAAGCGAATGGGCGAAGCCATGCTCCGCCGATCGAGGAAACTACCTGGAGCTGTCTAGGTATTTTCCGAGCCTGCTCAAGCAATCCATCCACCAGTATCCTCTCAAGTCTATTTGGCAGGAGAACCAAAGATGGGCTGTTTTGACTATCAAGGCGAGCGAGTACGGTTGCTATCGGCAGAGACGGGGATGATCGGGGAGCGGCCCTCTCGCGATCGACGTCGCGCACATTTCCGACAGTATGTGGGTCGCGCGGCGGTGGAGCGGAACGCTGGGCAAGAGCGGCCAGTTTATCGGCCCTCGCGGATTGCAGAGAGTGAATCGCCCTGATCTGAATCAACGTCTCCAACTTTTGCGAGGCATTCATTGCTGCGCATTTCGACGAAGGAAAAACGACAGTGGGAGGGGTAAGAAGAAATGCTCAACGTCCAAATCTTCCTCAAACAGACTGTAGCAATCCTTGGCAGCACCCTCAGGCAGGAAATGGATCCTGATGACCGCCGGGTAATCCGGCGCCTGCTTCGACAGCAGGAACGGCAACTTGCCGATCTTGAACGTTGCTTATCGGCACCACGACTGCAAACTCTGTCCGACGCTCGACGCCTTGACGATATCGAAGGGTCTGTCACCGGGCATCGCTTAATCTTGCGCGGAGGGGCACGCGCTCGCAACCTGTCTTGATCCGAAGTCACTCGATCACCTTCTCTGGCGCTGTGCTGGGGATGACACCGGCTCGAGTGGCGGCTGTGTTCACCGCATTACCGTGGAGATGTCGCCATGGCGGTCGGGCGCCCCGGCAAGCATCGTGAAGCTTCGTGGTCGATCGACGATGTCCCGTACCACGCGCTGTCATCCGACCCAGTGGGCGTCGACCGGCGGCTCTTTTATCTCGTCGCTTCCGCATCCTTCATCGAGATCACGTCGAGACTCTACACGCGCAACCTGGCCGACTACTTCCGTGACGACAGCGAGGTCGTCGAGTGGCTGGAGCGGGAGTGGGAGAGCGAGGAGCTGCGGCACGGCGCGGCGTTGAAGCGCTACGTCCAGACGGCGTGGCCCGGCTTCGATTGGGAGGCGGCCTATCGGACGTTTCTCGACCAGTACACGCCGCTTTGCACGGTCGAACAGCTCGCCGGCACGCGCGCCCTCGAGATGGCGGCGCGCTGCGTCGTGGAGACCGGCACCGCCGCGTTCTACCGCACGGTGTCGGAGTTGAGCGAGGAACCGGTGCTGAGCGGGCTGGCGGCGCGCATCAGCGCCGACGAGGTACGTCACTACAAGCATTTTTACCGCTATTTCCTGCGTTACCGGGCTCTCGAACGGCCGGGCCGCGCGGCCGTGTTGCGCACACTCTGGGACCGGCTCGCGGCCGTCGACTCAGAGGACGCCTTCTGCGCCTTCAAGGCCGTGTTCCTCGCCTGCAATCCCGACTGCGTGTTCCAGCGTAGTGACTACGATTCCTGGCGCGACGATGTCCTGCAGCTCGTGAAACGCCACCTGCCCCACCAAATGGCGGTCAAAATGCTTTTGAAGCCGCTCGGCCTGCCGCCATGGGTCGGGCGCACCGCAGCGCCGGTCGTTGCCTCGGCAACGCGCCGCTTCCTGGTGCGATAGCGGCGGAGGTCGAAGGGCCCGCACGGCGTCGCCTTCAAGCGGCAGGTTGCCCACGAGTCATCGGCGGCGAGACGGTGCACTGGCTGTCGAAGCGACGCAACATCTCGCGTCAGCTGATCCACATCTGGGTCGGCGCGCATGAGGCCCGCGGGTAGCATCGCCGACGTTCGTGCCGGGGTTATTGCCAGGAGTCAGAATGAGTCGCCAGACTGGCTTGATGATCTACATTGCTTCGACCTGGGTACTGCCGGTAATCATCGCAATCACGTTCCACGAAGCAGCGCACGGGTTTGTTGCCTATCGATGCGGAGACGACACGGCTTGGCGCCTGGGCCGCGTTGATTTCAACCCCTTCAGGCACATCGATCCATTTGGCACAATTATTCTGCCTGGCGTTCTCCTGCTTGCGCGTGCGCCGTTTCTCTTCGGTTACGCCAAGCCCGTTCCGGTCAATTTCAATGCGTTGCGCAATCCCCGTCGCGACATGGTGTGGGTGGCCGTGGCAGGGCCGGCGACCAACCTTTTGCTGGCGACGACGGCTGGCCTCATGGCGCACCTCGTCGCCTTTCTGCCGGCTGGTGTGGATCGATGGTATCTACAGAATCTTCAGAACGGGATCGACATTAACGTTGTCCTCGCGGTCTTCAATATGATCCCTTTGCCACCGCTCGATGGTGGCCGCGTTGCTGTCGGCTTGCTGCCGAGAGTGCTGGCCTTACTGCTCGCGCGACTGGAGCGCTATGGCATGCCCATCATCATCGGTCTGCTGTTCATCTTGCCGATGCTCGGTTCCCGACTGGGTACCGACCTGGATGTGCTCGCGTGGCTGATTTCAGGGCCGGCCAACGCCATTGTCGGAGCCATCATCCGTCTTACGGGAAACGCGTGAACGGAGGCGGCCGCGCGCCCTGTCGGCGGCGAATTGGACGCTTGCTCTGCGTGCCTGTGCGATCGCTTACGTAAGCGTCCACTCCTTGCACACGGGTCATGTGGAGGGCATCCAGATCCAGGGGAGGAGGTCGTCGAGCGCGGCTGGCGCGATGGCCGTTGGTCAAGCGCTGCAGAACTTCCTTGAGGTAGGCGTAGGGTTCGCGGTCGTTGAACTTGGCGGTTGTGATCATCGAACAGACGCTGGCCCAGCGGTCGGCGCCATCACCGGAACCGGCGAACAGATGATTCTTTGCCCCAGGGCGTTTTGCGGAGGGGGCGCTGAGCGCGAAAAGCAGACCAACTCATTTCCGTCGCCGTTGCTCATACGACGCAGTACCCCTAGCCTACCTTTCGACACGGTCATCGAAGGTGAACGCATGCGGTATCTAGCGCTAGTCACAGATTATGACGGCACGCTTGCGACGGATGGGCTGGTATCTAGCGTCACCGCCGCGGCCATCGATAGATTGCGCACATCGGGCCGACACGCAATCATGGCAACTGGCAGAAGGCTCAATGATCTCCTTGCGGTTTGCCCACTCGTCGACTTGTTTAGCTACGTCATAGCCGAAAACGGAGCACTCCTCTACGAACCGAAAACACAAGAAACGACCCTGCTGTCGGAACCTCTGCCCGACCGGTTTCTCAGGGCAGTAAAAGACGCAAATATTGCTCCAATTGAAATCGGCAGCGTCATTGTGGCCACGCACGTGCCCAATCAGGAAAAGATACTCGGAATCATCCAAGAGCTTGGCTTGGAGCTCAAAATCACCTTTAACAGAGGGTCGGTGATGATTCTTCCAACCGGAATAAACAAGGCATTCGGGACGAAACACGCACTTCGTAAGCTAGGCATGTCTCCACATGAGATCGTTGCTGTAGGCGACTCCGAAAACGATCACTCACTCCTCAATCTTTCCGAATGTCCCGTGGCGGTTGCGAACGCGCTTGATGCGATCAAGGAGGTCGCTGCATTTATAACGAAGTCACCCGCTGGAGAAGGTGTCACAGAACTGATTGACGAACTTATCGTTAACGATCTCAAGCAGATCGACGCCCGGCTCATCCACCGTCATATCGTGCTTGGCACGCGGCTCGATCGGACGGTCGTCCGGGTCCCGCCTTACGGGCCTAACATTCTTGTGGCT
Source organism: Enhydrobacter sp. (assembly GCF_030246845.1). Taxonomy (NCBI): domain Bacteria; kingdom Pseudomonadati; phylum Pseudomonadota; class Alphaproteobacteria; order Hyphomicrobiales; genus Enhydrobacter; species Enhydrobacter sp. The sequence goes on along the minus strand of NZ_CP126889.1, from coordinate 3,882,189 downwards.
GGATCTTCAGGAAGCGGAAAATCGACACTGGCGGCCGGGTTTATTGAACGTCTTATTGAAAAATCCTACCAAGTCTGCATCGTGGACCCAGAGGGTGACTACGTAACGGTCCCAAGTCTTGTGACAATTGGAGATCAAGGGCGGCCTCCGAGCATCAGCGAAGCTCTTGGAGTCCTCCAAGATCCCGATGTGAATGTGAATGTGAATCTTCTGGGTGTTCCGCTGCTTGACCGTCCTCATTTTTTTACCGAGCTTTTCCTGAATCTGCAGGCAATGCGTGCTCGTATCGGCCGGCCGCATTGGCTTGTTCTTGATGAAGCCCACCATCTGCTTCCTGCGACATGGGGACATGCGCGTCACTCTCTCCCTCAGAAGCTCGGGGAAACTCTCCTCATCACTGTCCATCCTAGTCACGTCGCACCCGCGATCTTATCTATGGTCGACGTCGCAATTGCGGTTGGACCATCTCCTCTCAAAACTTTGCAAGATTTCGGGACCGCATTGGGGAAGCTGCCTTTTTCCCTTCTGCCCGATCAACTGACGAATTCCGAAGGAGACGTTACTTGCTGGTTGGTCCAGAGCGGACAGGATCCGTTCCCGATGCACGTCACTCACGGCAAAGCGGACCGCATCCGCCATTTCCGAAAATATGCGGTAGGTGATCTGAAGTGGCATAGCTTTTGGTTTCGTGGCCCTAACGAGAAGCACAATCTCAGTGCGCCCAACCTCAGCTTGTTTTGTCACATCGGAAGAGGGATCGATGAAGAGACGTGGCTCTTCCACCTCCGCCGAGGCGACTATTCGCGCTGGATCCGAGACAGCGTCAGGGACAAGGACCTCGCTGAAATCGTGCGGCAAATTGAGGAGCGTAGCCACGATCCACAAGATAGCCGTAGTCGCATTTGTGATGCGATCGAAGCAAAGTATAGTCTAAATCCATAGCTGTATCAGAAGGTACTGGATGGCAAACCGTTGTAGATGACTGGCTCGCCGAACTGCGAAGCGATCTCGGCACAAAATTAAGGTGATTATCGCAGCCCCCATGCTGCGAGCAGCTTAAGTTAACATCTTAGACACCGCCGTTGCTACGCGCGCGCTGTTAAGAAGGTACGCTATTAGACAATTGTTTGCCGCGATCGCCCGTGAGCTGCTCACCTGAAACTCTCACGTAGTAGGGTTGAGTCCGTTCGAGGAGAACGGACATGAAGCGCAAGCAGTTGAGCGACGAGCAGATAATCGAGATCCTGCGGCTGCGCCAGGCCGGCGCGAAGCCGGCGGACCTCTACCGACAGCACGGGATCAGCGAAGCGACGCTGTACAATGGCGGTCGCGCGGTTTGGCGGAATGCAGGTGCCAAATGCCAAACGCCTGTGATGCCTAAAGGAGGAGAACCGCAAGCTGAAGTTGCTGGCCGAGGTCCCCTGGAGAAGGATATCGCCTCGGGAAAGTTCTGCGGCCTGCAGTGCGGCGCCGCGCGGTGGACCTCGCGAGACGGGCCACGGATCGAGCCAGCGCCGGGCCTGCAGGCTGATCAGGATGGACGTGAGCAGCTACCGGTACCAATCGCCGCGGCTCGACAACGGGCCTTTGCGTGAGCGGCTGCGTGCTCTGGCTCGATCCGTCGGCGGCGGTTCAGCTACCCGCGCGTGGTGCGGGTGCTGGAGCGGGAAGGCCCGAAGGTGAACCTCAAGAAGGTCTGTCGGGTCTACCGGGAGGAAGGCCCGGCGTGAATCGTCGACGTAGGCGACGGCGGACCATTGGGCGGGTGCTTCGATTGTCGTGCCGCGCGCGCTAACCAGCGCCGGTTACGCGACTTGGTCAGCGACAGGCTCCCAAATGGGCGCCGGTTCCGGCTCTTGAACGTGCTCGAGACTTCAACAGCGAATGCCTAGCGGCGTTGCCGGACTTCTCGCTGTCGGGCCTGCAGGGTGATCTGCGAGCTGAAGGTCATCACCGTAGTGCGAGGCAGGTCGGCGATGATCGTCTCCGACAACAGCACCGAGCTGACCAGCAATGCGTGCTGCGCTGGACCGACGCGCGCAAGATCGAATGGCACTACATCGCGGCCGGCAAGCCGATGCAAAATGCCTGCCTTGAGAGCTTCAATGGCAGGCTACGCGACGCTGCGCTCGATCGCGTCGCGCCCTGTCCCGTTGCCACATCCAGCGAGAGAGCAAAAGCGGAACAGATTCGATCAGCCGACGTGAGACGGGAAGCAGGTCACAGCGGACTCGCTGTCGGCGCAAGAACGTGCCAACGTTGAACGGTGGAAACGTCATCTGATCCGGCCGAGCTAACTGGTAGCGAGATGAGGAGATAAGCGATGGCCGATGCGCGCTCTGCTGATCTCATCTTATCGAATCTCGAAAGACTACTGCCGGATCTCGAGGCGCTCTACAAGGATGTCCATTCCCATCCGGAGTTGTCGATGCAAGAGATGCGGACTGCATCCTTGGCGGCAGACCGCCTTCGAACTTCGAGCTATGAGGTGGCGACAGGCATCGGCAAGACAGGCGTCGTCGGATTGCTGCGTAATGGCAATGGACCGACGGTCATGCTGCGTGCCGATATGGATGCACTGCCCGTCGAGGAAGCGACCGGCCTTACCTACGCAAGCACAGTCAAGACAACCGATCGAGACGGAGAGTCTGTGCCGGTCGGCCACATGTGCGGCCACGACATGCATGTGGCTTGGCTAGTGGGCGCCGCCAGCTTGTTTTCGCTAACGCGAGACGCCTGGCATGGAACCTTGATGGTGGTCTTCCAGCCGGGGGAAGAAACGGCACAAGGCGCCCAGGCGATGATCGACGACGGCTTGTTCAAGCGCTTCCCGAAGCCGGCCGTGGTTCTCGGCCAACACGTCATGCTCGGGCCAGCGGGGACGATCGCCGGAAGCGCAGGCCCCATCACCTCGGCAGCAGACAGTTTGCAAATTCGCCTGTTTGGACGTGGAGCCCATGGCTCGATGCCGCAAGCCAGCGTCGATCCCGTGGTCATGGCGGCGGCCACAGTATTGCGACTCCAAACCGTTATTTCCCGTGAGGTTGCCGCCACCGAGGCGGCCGTGCTTACCGTCGGCGTCCTGCAGGCGGGCACCAAAGAGAACGTCATCCCGGACGAAGCCATCATCAAACTGAACGTCAGAACATTCGACGAAGGTGTGCGCCAGCGCGTGCTCACGGCGATCGAACGCATCGTCAAGGCTGAGGCTGCTGCGTCAGGCGCGCCTCGACCTCCGGAGATCACGCCGCTGGACCGCTATCCCCTCAACGTCAACGACAAATCAGCGAGCGAGCGCATTGCCGCCGCGTTTCGTACATACTTTCCGGCCGATCGCGTCCGGCACACTGGGCCGGCACCGGCCAGTGAAGATTTCGGGTGTTTCGGTAGCGAGTGGCACGTTCCTTCTGTTTTCTGGTTTGTCGGCGGCACCGATCCCACCACCTATGCGAAGGCCAAGGAAGCGGGTCGCATAAACGAATTGCCGGTCAATCACAGCCCGCAGTTCGCACCCGTCATTCATCCGACGCTGCGCACCGGTATCGAGACCCTGGTGGTCGGCTCTCTCGCCTGGCTCTCGCCATAAGACCATGGCACGGGGCTAGAGATGATCAGCCTGAATGCGCTTCTGTCGGCATTCGATCTGGGGGGTACTTTCGTATTCGCGATCAGCGGTGCGAGCGCCGGGGTCAATCGGCGACTCGATCTTTTCGGTGTCCTCGTTCTGTCGTTCGTTGCGGGAAATTTTGGTGGCATCACCCGCGATTTGTTGATCGGAGCGGTTCCACCAGCGGCGATCGCTGATTGGCGATATTTGGCTGTGTCGCTGCTCGCTGGCGCAATCACCTTCTTCTGGTATTCCGGCATCAACAAGCTAAGCAATCCCGTCCTGATATTCGACGCTGCGGGCCTGGCATTCTTTGCCGTTGCCGGCGCACAAAAGGCGGTTGCCTTCGGGCTCAATCCGATCATGTCCGCCTTGCTCGGCATGCTCACCGGGATCGGCGGCGGCATGATGCGCGATGTGCTCTTGGCCGAGATCCCGGTCGTCCTGCGCGCCGACCTTTATGCTGTCGCGGCACTCGTAGGTGCATCCGTTGTCGTGATTGGCGCCGTGCTACGTCTGCCATCGGAAGCTTCGGCCGTAGTAGGTGCTGTTCTATGCTTTGGCCTTCGTTATATGGCCATCCAGCACGGCTGGCGGCTTCCAATTGCAGACGACCGCCATCAATCGGCTGCGGAGACCGAGGAAACAGCGCCCTCCAAAGATCGCGCCTCCTGTCCAAACGGCAAGCAGTGAGATCGGATTGTCCATGATTCAGGCACTCCCGGCGGATCTAGCTTTCGGCGGTACGGTGCGCTGGCCAACCGATCTGAATCTCTCGGTAGAACCGTCAGTTGCTCTCGCAAGGTTGCAGCGCGGCCACCGCTCATGTCATCCGAGCGAACGGTCGGACCGGCTTCCTAGGCAAATCACCGTCACCAGACCCTTCCATGTTATCTCCATCTTATCGGGATTCATTGCTGCTCCCGATCAGTGAGCGGCTCACGCTGGGGCTCAGCAGTCACGTCCAATATTCTTGGACGATCCGGCAGGAGTGGGGCCGCGGGTAGTCCGGTCACCTTGAGAATCTCCCTTTCGTCCAGCGATTCTCGTTGCATCAGCGCTGCAACTAGCGCGTCGAGCCTGGCGCGGTGTTCGCCGAGCAGGCGCTTGGCGTCTTCGTGGCACTCCTTGATGATGCGTGCGACCTCTGTGTCCACAAGCTTTGCCGTGTCTTCGCTGTAGGGCTTGGTGCCGAGCGCGGCAGGGCCGACCCAGCTGTTCTGCCGTGGAGCCAGCTGAACCATGCCGAGCTTGTCGCTCATGCCCCAGCGGGTGACCATCTGCCGAGCCAACCCAGTGGCCTGCTCGATGTCGTTTTCCGCGCCGGTCGTCCGGCTGCCGTAGACGACCTCCTCTGCCGCTCGCCCGCCCAGCATGCCGATGATCTTCGCACGCAGATAAGCTTCGGGATAGTTGTAGCGGTCCGTGAGGGGTCGCTGATAGGTCACGCCAAGCGCCTGCCCTCGCGGAACGATGGTGACACGGTGGACCGGATCGGCACCAGGCACGACCAGCCCTAAGATAACGTGCCCGCCCTCATGGTATGCCACACGTTCCTTGTCCGCCTCGCTCAGGATGATGGGACGCTCCGGCCCGAGCACGATTTTCTCCAGCGCGTCGATGAAGTCCTTGTGGTGGACCTTGTTCTGCCCGCGACGCGCAGCCAGAAGCGCCGCCTCGTTCACAAGGTTCCGGATGTCCGCGCCCGAAACGCCCGGGGTCGTCTGCGCTATTCCTCCGAGGTCGACATCGGCTGCGAGCGGCATCTTGCGTGTGTGGACCTTGAAGATCGCCTCGCGGCCGTTCTTGTCCGGCAAATTGACGACCACGCGGCGATCGAACCGACCCGGCCGCAACAGCGCCCTGTCGAGAACGTCGGGCTGGTTGGTCGCTGCAAGGACGATCACCCCTTCCCGGCTCGAGAAGCCGTCCATCTCCGTCAGAATCTGGTTGAGCGTCTGCTCCTGCTCGCTGGCACCCCCGACCACCGCCTGGCCGCGGGCCCGGCCGATGGAGTCGATCTCGTCGATGAAGATGATGGCCGGCGCATGCTTGCGAGCCTCCAGGAACAAGTCGCGCACGCGCGCGGCGCCCACCCCCACGATCATCTCCACGAACTCCGACCCGCTCATCGAAAAGAACGGCACGTCCGCCTCGCCAGCCACCGCTCGCGCCAGCAGCGTCTTGCCCGTTCCGGGTGCGCCCACCAGAAGCACGCCCTTCGGAGCCGTGCCGCCGAGACGGGTGTATTTCTCCGGGTTCTTGAGGAAATCGACGATCTCGACGAGTTCGTTCTCGGCTTCCTCGATGCCGGCAACATCGTCGAAGGTGACCTTGGTTTCCGTCTCCTTGTCGAAGCGCCTTGCCTTGCTTTTGCCGAGGCCGCCGAATCCTCCAAGCATTCCACCGCCTTGTTTCGCGGCACGGCGGAACAGCCAGACATAGATGCCTATGATCAGGAGCGCAGGACCAAAGGCCGACAGAAGTGTCAGCAGCGGATTGGACTCGACCTGTATCGGCTTGGACCTGATGTCGACACCGCGCTTGATGAGTTCCGTTTCAAGGCCGGAATCGACGAACATGGGCAGGATCGTCGTGAACTTGTCGATGGTGCGAGCCTTGGGGGCGGTTTCGCCTTCAGACGTCGGCGGAGTCCACTGGACCGGAGATTTGAACTTCCCCTCGATCCTGTCTGCCTGCGTATGGATCGCCTCGACATTGTCTTTCGCCAATTCGGCCCTGAACATCGTGTACGATATCGACTCCAGATCTTTAGGCGCGGGGAAAATCAGGCTCACGAGGAAATAGTTGATTGCCAGCAAGACGAAGAATACCACCCACGACTTGCGTGGCGGCATGGCGCTTTTGTCAGCGGCCTTCCCCGGCGCTCGATTGGAACTGGCTTCCATGCCATTAACTGACGTATTCATGCTCAACGTTCCATCCGCGATCAAACGACACCGGACGGCTTTCTCGTGGAGAAATTCTAGTGCCCGTCGATCGCCCTCTTCAGTCCGCCGAGAATGGGGGCGCTCCTATTCCGGTATTACAGAAAGCACTACACCTGCGACTGCTGCCTTGAAGGCCTTGCCGACCTAAGAGGACTCGTAGTCGGTATCGATAGGCAAGTAGTCCTGGATCGGCGAGCCCTCAAACGAGATTTCGACCAACTCCCGCACCCGTATCGGTTTCACAAGCCTCGGCGAGCTTGCGGTTGATCGGGGACCCAACAGGGCTGCCGTTGACATAGCAACCCCTGCACGCGGTCAGAGGCGCTCCGTCTCAACTTCGAACTTTAGGCGCCCGCATTCACTATCGACCCAACTCAACGCGCTGTCACCCCGTCACGCGACTTACCGGACGCTGGCCCACTCCACCCCACGCTACTTTGCCGGCAGTGTATCTTGCCGGGTCACGGTCCCGCCAACCGCCTCCAAGCGGGCGACCAGGATGGCTACGTCCTCGGTGGTCACCTCGGCCACCACTGCTGCCGAGTCTGCAGGAAGGTCCTGCGCCACCTGTTCGGCGAAGGCCTCGCCCGCGGCGCGGTGGGTTATCCCAGCCGCAGCTCCTGAAACCGCCCCGCCTGCCGCAAGGATGGCGACAGCAAGCGGCCCTATCGCCAAACCAGCTAGTCCACCTAGCAGCGCCCCTGCTGCCGTGATTGCCGGACCATCGTCAGCCATCACACGCATCGTCAGCTTTCCCCTGTCCCCCTTCGTCACTGTGGCGGCGCCATGCAGCCGGATGACGTCCTCTGATGCGAGGTCCTTCAGCGCACGGATTCCTCCTTGAGCGCTTGGTAGGTCGGGGAAGATCGCGACAACAAACCTGCTCATGGAAACTGGGCTTTCAGTTTGCCGATCGAGAGATACTGCCACGAGCTTGATGCCAGTTGTAGTGGTGTAACCACCAAGGTCGGCCCCCCCGTCGCCGTACGTTTCGTAGGCCCAGTCACGCAAGCCGGTCTAGATGAAGCGCTCGGCCTTGCCGTTCGTCTTGGGCATGCAGGGGATGCAGACGTGTCACAGCCCCGGGATGCATGCAAACACTTCGGAAGGCAAAGGCTTTGTAGCAGGAAGCCATGCGCACTCATCCAAGCAGTATCAGCCGGGTGTCCTTGGGCATTCCATTCGGCGCCCTAAGCGGGTGATAGCGCAGCCTTGTCTCGCGGCCCGGACGGGCTACATTAGAATGGTGCGACGAGGCGATCTCTCTCTGATTTGAGAGCGTCCGTTTCATCACCGGAATGCGTCGTGAGGAGGCCAAAAATCGACAGAGGAGTTTATGAAATGACCGTCTTTGAGGACCGCAAGAAGCAGTTCGAGGAGCAATTCAGGCACGAGCAGGATCTCCACTTCAGGATCACAGCACGCGCCAACCGGATGTTCGGCGAATGGGCAGCGGCCCGCCTGGATCTTACGGGGGCCGAGGCGGATGATTACGCAGAAGCGGTCGTCCATGCCCAATTCGACAAACCTGACGTCGTTGCGAAGGTCCATGCCGACTTCCAAGCAAAGGGCGTTCCTACAACGGAACGTGAACTTCGCTCCCAGCTTGCCAGTTTGAAAAGAAGCGCTCGACGCCAAGTCATGACGGCTTAGCCGCTCTTCATGCAATTCACCTAGAAGCCGCTAGAGGGACAGGGCGACGGTCAGGTCGGAGGAGGAATCTTGACTGCGTCGAATAAGACGCGCGGGGCCGGATCCATGACGGGTTGGCGGCGCGCCGGCCGCAAGTGACCGCAGCTGGCTGGTCGGTACCGTTGGCCCGCGTCCACCACGTGCACTTCCTCGCAGATGCGCATTTCAATCAGGACATTTCAATCAGGAGAAGCGCCGGATCGTCGACGACGCGTCCCAGCCTGGGATGTTCGACGCTGGGCATGCCGTTCGGGTGCTGTTCCGCTGGAAAGAGGCAATGAAACCCACGCCCACCTGTCCTCCTCGCTGAACCTGCGGCACCCCGCCACTCCGGCGGCGAGCACCGCCATGCTGTCCGACCCCTCCTTAGTCATGCGAACCGTCATATGACCTGTCATATGACTTGGCCGGCTGCCCCGACGGTACAGCAGCTTCTGCGGCACCTCCGGTTCATCCTTGAACTTCGCCCGCCAGTTCTCGAAGCGCTTCAGAACCAGTCCATGCGCTTCGCAATACTCGTGCTGGTTCAGATTGCTGCGTTGCCACGCCTCATGATGCGACCGGCCAGAATGCCTCGCGCTCCTCAGCCGTCCCCATGACCGTCCAGTTGCCCATTCGCCCTCACCTCCTCAGCATAACTCGCCGTGGAAGTCAGATCGCAAATGGCCCGTGGCCAACAAGTGTGCGAGGAATGGACGCTTACCCCCATACCACCCAGTCCCGTCGTCCCGTTCCCTCCCGTTCGCTGTTCGTGCCTTTTAATTCGCTGTTAAGCTGTTTCAAATTCGCTGTTCCTGCATAGCTCACGTCGGGCGCAGCACGACAAAAAGCCCCGCTTTTGCTGCACTTTCTTGCCCTCTGGCCTCAGGTTGGCTCTCAAATCGCCGTAAAATTCCCTGATAATAGCGAATTTGCCGTGGAGAAGGGTTCGAGTGGGACTGCCCCCACAGCCAACCACCCGTACGGAATGTTCTCCGCGGGTGGTCGCCTGTAATTCATCCCGACATTTCCGGCACTTGGCGTCATGCGGCGTCAGTCTGTACGCCCATTTTCGGGCCCCTTTCTCTGAAACCAGGGCCTTTTCCGCCTTTTCTCTCTGAGCCTCATTCTGGCACTTACGCAACAAGATGCAGTCATGATCGACATTCGCAGGCGGAAAGGGTCCTTCGCCGGGCGTTGTGGACTCTACGCTCCGAACTTCTCCTGGAAGAAGTCGCGCATCGCAGCCCACGAACGCTTGTCAGTCTTCTCATTATAGAGGATCGCCGGGTTGAGTGAGCCGTCGGCTTCGGGGTTGGTGAAGCTGTGCAGGGTGTTGCCATACTGAATGACCTGCCAGTCGGCCTTGGCGGCACGCATCTCCTCTTCGAAGGCGACAACTTGATCGGCCGGGATCATCGGATCGTCCGCGCCAGTGCAGGCAAGTATCCCCGCCTTGACGCTTCCCGCTTTAGCCGGCGCCTTGGTCGAGAGTGCGCCGTGGAAGCTGACGACGCCCTTGAGGTCCGCACCACTGCGCGCGAGTTGCAACACGGTCGAACCGCCGAAGCAGAAACCGATCCCACCGAGCCGCGCGGCGTCGACCTCGGGTCGTTGACGCAGCACTTCGAGCGCGGCTCCGGCCCGCGCCAACAGCTTCGGCGGATTGCCCAGCAGATCTGTGATGATCTCGATCGCCTTTGGCAACTCGGTCACCTGCATGCGTTCACCAAACATGTCAGCGGCGAAGGCGACATACCCAAGGCCGGCCAGCATCTTTGCCCGGTCCATCGCGTGCTTGCCGAGGCCGAAAGCCTCGTGCACGACCAGGACTCCGGGGCGGCGCCCGGCTTTCGTCTCGTCATAGGCAAGAAAGCCGCGGCAGGTCAGAGAACCATCGCGGTAGTCAATGTCGGCGGTCTTCATTGGTTACATTCTCCTCTACATCCACAGGTTAAGTCTGGGCAGCTGGCTGGCCCTTGTCGAGAAGCGCCTGCACGATGCTAAGAGTGAGATAAATCGCTAGCTTGATCATCGCGAACCGAAATCGATGCGATTAGAGCGCCACTGTGGTTGCGCTGATCTAAAGGAAGCCGAAGGCGCGACGCTGGTCGGTCCAATTGACCGGAACGTCGCGCTTCATCAGGTCAGCCAGGGTGAGGGAGGCGGGCTGGGTCCCGTCGAGAATGGCCTGCGTGATCGTGGGCGCGAGGTAAGCCAGCTTGATCATGCTGCTCACGTAGGGTCGCGAGCAGCCTTCCTGCCGCGCCAGCTCGTCCAGCGATGCGCCTTCCCGCTCCAGACGCTGGCGCAGATCTCGCGCCCAGACGATCGCCTTCACGAGAGAACGATCGGCTCGCGCCATAGAAGCGTGGCGGGAGACGATCTGCTTTCCTCCCGCTGCTGCCTTCAGCACGGTCACAATGCTCAACACTCCGGAGTCAGCCTCTGCCAGCGTCTCACGCCCTGCCTCGGTCACCTTGATCTCGACGCTGTCGCGACTGATTATGACGCACTCGACCAGATGCCTGAGGCGGATGCGCTTTTGGTCGATGGAGGATTTTGACCATGCCTGCTGCTGCTGTGGTGGCAGCGCCTCGCAAAGTCTCCGGTCGACGATGGATTCAATGGCCTCGGCCGACACACGCCGAACGGATCCCGCTTCGTCCGCCCGTCCTTGCAACAGCGCCTGGCTAACATAGTAACGATAGCGCTGCCCCGTCGTCTTGCGGCTGTGCGACGGGCTCATCAGGTGGCCCCGATCGTCGTATAGATACCCCGCCAAGAGACAGGGTTGGGCCGCTCTTGCGGTTCGATGCGTGCCACGGCGATTGCGGGTCAGCATCGCCTGCACCTGATCCCATAGCTCCTGCGGCACAATCGCCGAATGCTGACCGTCGTATGTTGCTCCGCGATGGGCGATCCGGCCGACATAAAGCGGATTGCGCAGCAGGTAATATAGCGCGCCGCGGCTGTAGCCCAGGCCACCCTTCTGCCGGCCACTGCCCGAGACCCAGGCCTTGCTGACGATGCCTTGCTGCCGGAGCTCGGTCTGAAGCGCGGAGACCGCGCCAAGCTCTAGGTACTGCTGGTAGATGTATCGGACAGTCTCGGCTTCCCGGTCGTTGATCACGAGCCGGCGGTCCTGCAGGTCGTAGCCGAGCGGCAGGTTGCCGCCCATCCACATCCCTTTGCGTTTCGAAGCCGCGATCTTGTCGCGGATGCGCTCGCCCGTGACCTCGCGCTCGAACTGGGCGAAGGAGAGCAGCACGTTCAGCGTAAGCCGTCCCATCGACGTCGTGGTGTTGAACTGTTGGGTGATCGACACGAACGAGGCGCCCTGCCGGTCTAGCGTCTCGACGATGCGAGCGAAGTCCGCCAACGACCGGGTCAGCCGATCGATCTTGTAGACGACGATTACATCGACCAGCCCCTGCCGCAGATCAGCCATCAGCCGCTGCAATGCCGGCCGCTCCATCGTGCCGCCGGAGAAGCCACCATCGTCGTAGGCGGTCTTTACGAGCTTCCAGCCTTCGTGGGCCTGACTCTTTATATACGCTTCACAGGCTTCGCGCTGAGCGTCGAGGGAGTTGAATGCCTGCTCCAGCCCCTCCTCCGACGACTTTCGGGTATAGATCGCGCAGCGTTTGACCTTGGGACTCACGGTCGTGTCCTCTTCAGGCCGAAGAACAAAGGCCCCGACCAGCGGGTGCCGGTGATGCGCCTGGCCACTTCCGACAGGGAGGCGAACCGTTCGCCACGATAGTCGAAGCCCTGGTCCGTCACTTGGACCTGGTGCAGTACTCCCTGCCAGCTCCGCGTCAGCACTAGGCCGGGCTTGAGGGGGCGCCTGGGCATCGGCTTGTGCTGCGGATCGGCCCTGAAGGACTGATGCAGGCGCCGCAGCCGCCGCTGGGTCTCCAAAGGCAGGTCGCCCAGCGCCCTGGCCTGCAGCTCATAAGCCAGTCGACGCCGCAGCATGTGGACGCCGTGGTGCACCGGCACCGCCCCCAGCACCGGGCCGCAGAGCTTGCGCAGCTCGTCGAGGCCGAGATCGTCCAGTCGTCGGATCTCGGCCTCCCGGGCATCTCCGTCAGATCGCATAGCCTTCAGCTCAGGCAGCGATCCGATAGATGCGCTGTCCGTCCTGTACCTTGTCGCTGGTGATCGTGAGCCCCTGCTTCTTCTTCAGTGTGCCCGACATCGCGCCGCGGACGCTGTGGGCCTGCCAGCCGATCGAGGCGCTGATCTGGTCGAGCGTCGCCCCCTCCGGTCGGCGCAGCAGCGCCTCCAGTTGCGAGATTTTGGTCGTACCGGCGGCAACAGTCCCCTGCTTCTTCTTTGCGGTCTTTGCTCGGCCAGTGACCTTGGTGGTCTTCTTCTGCTTGCTCATCGCGTGCTCCATCTGGTGACCGGCGCCAGTGCCGGCGTCCCACATGCACGCTTGCTGTGCCAACGATCTCAAGCAAATCGTCGGATCATGCCATTGCGATATTTACCGCTAACGAGCCATCCTATGGCTGGCGTGAACGTGCCGCTCCGGGGGCCTAGAGTTCAAAACGAAGCGACGATCATTCCATTGCAATGATCGGATGCAGCGAGTCATTCACTGGTGACACAACAACGTGCCAGTGACGATCTGATCGAGGACTTGTGGCCAAATGTACTCAGTTGGCCACAAGCGTCAGAGGAATTCTCGTGGATCCATGCAGCCCCCTGCACTTACTCTCGCCGCTCCACTCCCGACGGCTGTGGTTAAGGGCGTCTCAACACTGGCTTAGTCGCCGACGGCCTTGGCGAGGATACCATCCGCCCAAGGATCATTGTCATGACACTTATCCTGTTGGAGTCGACGGTTGAGCCTCGATCAATGGCAATGTGAGCCCCTCGATTTCCTCGAGCGCTTGTCCGGCGATGCCTTGAAGGTCGCCGTACATGCCTATGGTCGCCTCAATGACACCGCGGATTTGGGCTTCCCTCTTGGCCCAAAGCCTGGTCGCGGCGCGCCGCTCTCTCTCGAGGTCGGCCTGCATATCGGAAAACCTCTCGACGATCGCCTCCACCCTCTGTCGAAACCGCGGCCCAGTTAGGTACTGGTAAACCAGCTCCATCTTCGATTGCTGGCCTTGAGTTGCTTGGCGCGCACCTTGTACTTCGATCAGGGTTTGGCGGAGAGCGATAGCCAAAGGCAAGGCACAGCGAGCATCGGCAACGGCCAGCAGCTCAAGTGCCTGACCGTGACCGACGAGTGGACCAAGGAGAGCCTGGCGATCGAGGTCGACGGCCGCCTCCGCTCCGGCCGGGTCATCGAGGTGCTGGCGCGGCTGATCAGCGAGCGCGGCGCGCCGCTGTATCTGCGTTCCGACAACGGCCCGGAGTTCGTCGCCCGCGCACTGCTGAAGTGGATGGCCGACCAGAAGATCGAGACCGCCCTGATCGATCCCGGCAAGCCGTGGCAGAACGGCGTCAGCGAAAGCTTCAACGGCAAGTTCCGCGACGAGTGCCTCAGCCTCGAATGGTTCCGCTCGCGCGCCGAGGCCAAGGTTGTGATCGAATCCTGGCGGCGGCACTACAACGAGGTGCGGCCGCATTCGAGTCTGGGCTATTTGACGCCGACGGCCTTCGCCGCGAAGCTCAAACAGACCGACGCAGTTCCCGCTTCCGCAACGGGCCGGGACGCTGCGCTCATCGGGGGCTTCGCGCCCCGGCCCGTTGCAACACCGTCCTTGAAAGGACAACAGAGCCAGGAGACGCCAGTTCTCTAAAGTTATCCGTGGTCCGAAGAAACAGGGCAGGTCACTGGCGCATCCAAAGGGACTGACGGGTCTACATTGAGAAACTCACAGATCGCAGATTCCCCCAAGGCGCGTGTCAACAATGCCGCTGCCTCGGACACCTCGGCCAAAACCTCCAACATTTCTGCTCGTGTCGGTTGGCGCTCCTCAACACCACCGGCCAGCGCAATGCTGGGAACCCAGCCTTGCAAAAATTCCTTTAGCCAGTGCGGTGGCGCAGGAGCAATCAAGCGCGCAAGCCTGTCAAAATTCTCCGGCTTGTTGTTCTCGATCATTCGCGCCTGACGGGCTCTTAGGGCGCGAGCAATGGCCGGCTCCAGTGTTCGGTCTGGGTCAGACATGAATCAGAGCCATTGAGGTCAGATCAACACGGCGACATGAAATTCGTTCTGACGTTGTCGCCTCCGCTAACTTCTATTGGAGCCCGGCTTGCGGCCCGCTTTGAGGGGTTTGGGCGGCTTGGCCCCCGCTTCGGGTTCGACCATGAATTCTACCAGCTTGGCTCCGAGCTGCTTGGCAAGCCGCTCTAGCATCAGGATGCCGACATTGACCTGACCGCGCTCCAGTCGCGCGACAAAAGAAGCGTCTGCCTCGGCTCGGCCCGCCAATTCCTCGATGGTCAGCCCCTTTGCGACGCGCAAGCGCCTCACGTTCCAGCCGACCAGTTTTCTCGCCTCCATGCCTGGAAGCGAACAGTCTTGTCACTGGTAATACAGGGTACATATACACTATATTAGTTGTAGTGCGCATACCGCCTCAAGCATGGGCATCGCCGAATGAATCGCAGCAGGAGCAATCGCGTGTGGCTCGCACGAGCCCTATCTCTGAATGAACGCACTGTCCGCTGTGCCATGAACAAAACAATATGCCGTATCGCCATTAGCCTCGTCTTTGTAATGGCTCTACCTGTTCTTCTCTTTGCCCAGGCGCTTCCTGGGCCAGCCCAGGAAGGATGGTTCGTCGTGATAGGCACGAACACGTTTGCTATTCACGACGGCACTTTCGACCGGTCCCAAGCTTGCTTGGCCATGGTTCTCCCTGCCGCGGAACTGAAGGAGCTTCCGATGGAGAAAGCTCGAATACCGGTAAGAAAGTTTGGACCTTATTCATCTGCGCAGGCCGCCACGTCGGCGTTAATGAACGCAGGATGGGTTCGAAACGGAGACGTCGGCTGGATCGCGTCGACCGGCTGCGACGTCGATGAGGACTTCGTGCGGCGAAAGATTGAAGAGGATCGCCAGCAAGCAGAAAAGCAGCAGCGACAACGGATGGAAGCGGAACCGCACCAGGAAGCGGTGAATGCCGCCTCAATAGAGGCCGTCAGAAACAAGATCAGGCCGTGTTGGTCTTCTTTCGGTGGTTACGATGGGGTGATCGTCTCGCTGGTCATCAAAATGAACCGAGACGGCACCCCGGCTTCGGCCGAGGTCCAAGACGTCGGTCGATACAATAAACAAGGTGCCTATCGAGCAGCCGCTGATTCAGCCTGGCGAGCCGTCATGAATCCGCGTTGTCAGCCCTGGCCATTAGACCCCGCGACGTACGACCGGTGGAAAACAATTAATATGACGTTCAATCCGGATCTTTTGAGCCCTATGGCGAAGGGCACAGTGAAACACTGAGTTCATCACCATAACGTCGAAGCATGCGTCGGACTGCCAGTTCCTCGATGGTCAGCCGCTTTGCGACGCGTAAGCGCCTCAAGTTCCAGCCGACCGGCTTTCTCACTTCCATCCCTAGATGCGCACAGTCTTGTCACTGGTAATACAGGGTACATATACATCATATTAGTTGTAAGGCGCGGATTGGAGGGAGCCAGACATGGCCGGCGGCATAGAGATTGCGGTATTGCGCCGCCCTTTAGGGCGCAATCCGGTCAGAAGTGTAGCGCCGTCTCACAATACCACCGTCGCCTGCCCGAAGTGGCTCACCACAATCATGATACTGGCTTTGGTCCTCCCTCTTTCAGTGAGCCAAGCCCCTGCTCAAAGTACACCAGGTGCGGCACAACCCTCACAAGTTGAACCTTCCTACACATTGGACCCGACAGGCACGCAGGTCCTGGAGATAGGCAAACTGGTGCCTACTGGGGCCGGCACCGGCTGCTCATCTCAGTCCACCTCTGGGCGCGTTGTGGCGCGAACCTTGGTCGTGTCCCGGATGGTGGTGTAGCTGGGGAGAGCAAGGCCGCGAGCGAGCGCGCTGTTTGATGGCGCCGTAGCGAGGGAGCGGCCTTGCGGGGGTCACCGGCGATTTCCGGTTAGGGTTTGGTTGCGAGCTCCAACCTGCACGCGAGGAACCACCGATGACCGAAGAGATGATGGACCTGCGTTCGCTTGTCGAGAAGGCCCCTGACGCTGACGTTCTGCGCGAGATGATCGCCTTTGCTGCCGAGCGCCTGATGGAGATCGAGGTCGGTGCGCTGACCGGCGCCGCCCATGGCGAGAAGAGCGCCACGCGACTGGCCCAGCGCAACGGCTATCGCGACCGGGATTGGGAGACGCGGGCCGGCACGGTGGAGCTGCGCATCCCCAAGCTGCGCCGCGGCAGCTACTTCCCCAGCTTCCTCGAGCCGCGCCGCATGGCCGAGAAGGCCCTGACCGCGGTGATCCAGGAGGCCTACATCCAAGGCGTCTCCACCCGATCGGTCGACGACCTGGTCAAGGCCTTGGGCATGAGCGGCATCTCCAAGAGCCAGGTCAGCCGGCTGTGCGAGGAGATCGACCAGCGGGTGAAGGCCTTCCTCGACCGGCCGATCGAGGGCGACTGGCCCTATCTGTGGATCGACGCCACCTACGTGAAGGTGCGCCAGGCCGGCCGCATCGTCTCGGTCGCCGTCATCGTCGCCGTCGGCGTCAACGCCGACGGCCGGCGCGAGGTGCTGGGCATGGATATCGGCCCGTCCGAAGCCGAGACCTTCTGGACGGCGTTCCTCAGGAAGCTGACGCGCCGCGGCTTGCGCGGCGTCAAGCTGGTCATCTCCGACGCCCATGAAGGTATCAAGGCAGCGATCTCCAAGATCCTCACCGCCACCTGGCAGCGCTGCCGCGTCCACTTCATGCGCAACGCCTTGGCGCATGCCGGCCGAAGCGGACGCCGCGTGGTCTCGGCCTTCATCGCCACCGCCTTCGCCCAGGACGATGCCGAGCAGGCGCGTGCGCAGTGGCGGCGTGTCGCCGATCAGCTCCGACCCAAGGTCCCCAAGCTGGCTACCCTGATGGACGAGGCAGAGCCCGATGTGCTCGCCTACATGAGCTTCCCGGCACAGCACCGGGTCAAGCTGCACTCGATCAACCCCCTGGAGCGCCTCAACGGCGAGATCAAGCGCCGCACCGAGGTCGTCGGCATCTTCCCCAATGAAGCGGCCATCGTTCGACTCGTCGGGGCCATCCTGCTCGAGCAGAACGACGAGTGGGCCGTCCAGCGCTCCCGCTACATCACGCTGGAAAGCATCGCCCCCGTAAGCGATGATCCTCTCGTCGGGCTGCCTGCTGTGGCTGCCTGATCGATCCGGCTCACGCCGAAGATCGCTGTGCTGACTCAGCGCCAGCTACACCACGTCTCGGGGCACGATCCGAACCTTCGATAAGGACGAAGCCACCGTGATCGTGAACTTCACGATCGAAGATGAAACTGGTGCACGGACAGTCATCAACGTCGATCCCACATCGTTCGCGAACTCCGGTGCGGTTACAAGAGGTTGGCTGACTCGCGGCCTCCAAACGCTCTTGCGAGCGGGGAACACTGTTTCTCTTCAGCTTGCCCTTTGTGGCGTTGCAGGCCGTGTCGTCTTTTTGGAAGCGGCCTCGCGGGGACCCGGCGTCGGAAAGGGACAAGGGCACTCTACTGAAGAGGCAAAGTCGCTGCCCCGCACTAGTTCGAGTTCGATACCACGCGGGGGAGCCCCCCAAGACGACTGCGATACGCTTGCCGCAAATCCCACCGATGCCCAACGCTATCCAGGCGCTCCCGGCGTCCAGTTCAAGGAACTGCACGCGAATTTGGATGCTGCAATAAAGGCGTGCGCAGCAGCTGCGGATGCCCATCCGGCCGAGCTACGGTTCAAGTATCAGCTTGCGCGTGCCTTACAATACCGAGACAAGAAAGCTGCAGCGGCGCTCTTTCAGCAACTTGTTGTTGCTCACTATGCAGCTGCATTTGACAACTTGGGCTGGATCTACATTTCCGATTCGAAGGACTACCCGAGGGCCATTCAACTCTTCCAGGCCGGGTATGCATTGGGTGACGCAGACTGTGCCGCCAGTCTGTTCACGATGATCGATGAAAAGCGACTGGACGTGCCCAATCCGAACCAGATGCGTCTCCAGTTGCTTGAAAAAGCAGCCGCAGCAAATCACGCCGGAGCGCTAGCTGCGTTACCAATAGAGCGTGCACGGCAAGGCATCGTAGCCAATGGTGCAGCGAAAACGCCTTCCTCGCCCAGTGATCAGTCGCCAGCCCCGACGACACTGCCGAGCCCCAAACAGGCAAAGGCCGACGTCTGCGCCAAGGTCCCCTTCGATTCTTCGTACGCCAAGTACGACATTTTCGTCGACACGATCGGAAAGAAGGTGTTCTTGACGACAGACAGGATCGACTACTTCTTGTCGCAGGTATGCCGCGCCAAACACGGCGAGTTGGATCGCAGTGCACTGATCAACGTCGGCTTGACCGACCAACAGATCGACGCGGCAGACGACAGCATCGACCTCGCCGCGACATTCATGATCAAGTTGCACCACATCCTGCAGTAGGACACGACCATGCTTTGGTTGCAGCACCCTGCAGTCGGCGATGCCGCTACACATGTGGCACATGCCCCGCTACAGGCATCGCAACCCTCATTGCCAATCGCGGTACCTCGACCATCGCAGGCGGTTTCGGGAACGCCATTGTGTGCAAGGTTGGCGTGGCTCCTGAGGCGGCCAGCGAAGATGGCCTTGTCAACTTTTGTGCCCTTGTTTGTGTTAGCGGCACTTACAAATTGCATGCAGCTTCCCGCCGAAACGGATCCCTGCAACACGTCGCACAATGCGAGCCGAATTCTCGACGGCCTCCATAAGGTGCCGGGCTACGAAAAAGCGACCCTGCGCGATGTCGCCACCGTACCGAGAACGAACGTCGACTTCCCGTCGACGAGTACCGGCGATGCTTTGTTCGTTTGCCACTTAACGGTGGTCAACGCCGACGGAACGGAGATGTCGGGCAGACTCGCGGTAAGCGGAAATCCGACCGCCTACACCTTCACAAGTGATGCCGACCATCAACGGAGAGTCGCAGCAGCCCAGGAACAGGCGAGACGGGAAGCCGCAATACCGCCTGATGTTCGGATGCGCCAACAGCTAGAGCGCGCGATGCATGTGCAGATGTGCCAAGCAAAAATGACGATAATTGCAAAGGCGATCTCCTACAAGATGTCTGGCTTTTCGCAAGCAGCAGCCGCAGAACTGATCACAAGAAACGAAGCCTATGGCCCTCAGGGGCAAGTTTATCGAGGCTCAGCGGCAGCTGAAACGGCCATCCAAACTTGGGTGGCTGAGGTATATGCCGACCCTAATGCTCGTTTTCCCGGCTTTGATCCGCGCATGATCTTGGACCGTTGCATGATGGAGGCATCCGTCAGCGCAGCACGTTCTCCGTGATTCCGGCATACGCGGCCAACGCTGAGGGTAGTTACATGACCAATCACTTGGTCATCCGCCTGCCTTTGGCCGGCTTGGCGATATGGATGGCATTGATGACAATGCCGGCTAGAGCTGATGATTGCTGTCGATTGCAACATCCGACACACGAAAGTGGTATAGAATATTCTACAAATGGTAGTACGCTACCGTGTCTCGTTTAAGAGGATTCTTACTGGGGGGAATATTGAATAGACGTAGAATTACTTTGGGAATTTTGGGGCTTGTTTCGACAGTGGCGTCGATAACCGATGCTAGTGCACGCGGCGGTGGAGGTCACGGTGGTGGCAGTCATAGCGGCGGCGGAGGCCACGGCGGATATGGGACCGGCAGCAATTCAAGTAGTCATTCGGTGAAGGGCTACAGCAAGCGCGACGGTACCTATGTGCAACCCCACCATCAGACCAATTCCAACAGCTCGACACGCGACAACTACGGCACGCGCGGCAACGTCAATCCATACACCGGGAAGGTGGGCACAAAGTCTCCCAAAGACTAAGCCTGCTGCTTCTCAAAGAACGTGATGGTCTTCCGCGGCACCGCCAAAACCCAATCACGATACTCCTTCTCAACCCACTCGATCAGGAAACCCGCGTAGTTCATCGGGTCACCTATTGAGTTATCGGAGAGCCCATTCGATCACGTCGGCCTTGGTAGAGAGGCCGGTGCACAGCTCATCCGCAGTCATGCTTAAGCAAACGCTCAGACGTTTGGGGAAACAGGCAGCCGCATTTTTGCTACACTTGCTCGAGCGGCGCTGCAAGCTTTGCGATTTCCATAATCGCCGTTCTGCGAGCACTGCAGCGCGGGCACGCCGATATGAATCAAGGGTCCGCAAGGCCGCTTGGACGAGCTGCCGCAACGCGTAGGTGCCGGCGGCTAACAACGATGCATGTCATGTAACGTCCCTGGCACGTGCGGCAACCGATGTGCGGTGGTTGCTGACCCAAATTTTGATATCGGCTTAGTATCGCTCCCTGCTTCGACCAACTTGTAGGTCCGAGACTGCAAGTCGTACGAGCGATGCAATGCTGCTCGGGACGTGGCGAGCCTTTCGCTTGAGAGACTGTCCAGTTCCGCTTGCCGTACGGTCCAGAGCCTTCTGTTCTGCCGAATGGCCGAAATGAGCGTCTGATTCTCTATGGTGCAATCCGCCGCTGTCCGCAGGCGGGAGCTCGGGGCATCATGTGCGCCAGTGCCGCTGTCTCTCAGCCGTCGACGCCTGATAGCCTCAGCCGACGATGGGTAAGTCTAGCCGCTGCTGCATCGGATACAAGAGCAGTTGTTAAGCGGCCTTCTCGATCTCGACGAGCCTGATTGCGTGGACAGCCGCCGGCTTCTGAAACTCGACGGCCTCGGCCACCGCGCTGCCGTCCAGCCAGCGGTCTCCTCGAGCGACATGCATGCGGCGATGGCATACGCCCCTAGGCCGCCTTCTCGGTCCCCGATTTGATGCACGAGCGCGTGATTGCCGACATGGAGCGCCGCTCGGTTCCTTGGCGTCAGCCCTCAGTGTTAGATGCGAATCCGAAGATCCAAAGGCTGGTCGAGGGGCCCTAAGGGCGACCAGTATCTGATCAGTATCCTCATTGAAGCAACTAAGCAGTCCAGTGGCAGTTAGTACACTGTAGGATTTGCGTGCACAGATCACCGCTCGCTGGTCCGACGATTCGTCATTCTTGACAGGTGCGCCCGTGACCCAGCCTTTAATTCTCGTCGTCGAAGACGAGGCGATCCTCCGACTAAGCGCCATTTCCATTCTCGAGGACGGCGGCTTCGATACGCTGGACGCTGCATCCGCAGACGAGGCCATCGTGCACCTCGAAACCAATCCGCTGGTCCTGATCGTATTTACGGACATAAACATGCCGGGGAGCATGGATGGACGGCGCCTGGCGCTCGTCATTCGGAGCCGGTGGCCGCCGGTCGACCTGGTTTTGACCTCGGGCCAGGTTCTCGTCGCTAAGCAAGACATTCCGGCGCGCGGCCACTTCCTGCCGAAGCCCTATAGCGCGGAGCAGCTGGTCCACATCATGCGCTCCTTCGGCCACCAGTAACCTTCCCACGTCAGTCGATGCATCGCTGACGGGCCTCCACGCACAAGAGCGCTCCACACAGCGTCAGGCGGCGGCGTACCTGCCCTTGTAGTGATAGGTGCTAGCCCCCACTTCTGTACCTCCATCTTAGGAGGCGCGAAATGACCGTGAACCGGAGTGCCGACGCCTACGTCGGTGCCTTGCCTGCGCATAGACGAAAGAAAATCGCCGAAGTGGCAATTAGCCATGTGCTGGCTTCCATCGGAAGCGGTGCCCGGGCTGACGGACTTTACGAGCGACATCATATCGAGTTGGCGATTGGCCATCTCCGGCGTGGCTATTATCAGCAGGCTTGGGCAGAAGGTCTTCTGGCCGAGGCGCGGATGGATGGCCGAACCTTCGCATCCGATGTGTCCGAATGGAACTTCACACCGGCCACAATTGAGAATCTGCTCAAAGATTTCTTGGAGGTGCAGGCTGAGCCAGCCAGTGCTTGGGTCGTCTTGCCGTAAACGTGCTGTGACAGGTCTCATATTCAATCAGGCAGACTCGCCCCTCGCTGGAAGGCGGTAAGGCGACCGCGATAATGCTGGCCCTACCGCCAGATCTATACTTTATCGAGGGCGAGCTGGATCGATCCAATCGATCGTCTCAACGGTTCCCCAAACCGTCGCAACGGCAATTGCGAGGGAAGCAAGTGCAGCAAGCATCGCAACCAGAAAGGCGATGCCATCTTCCTCGAGATAGGCGAGCGCCAGGAGCGTGATTGTAAGCGCTGGCAGCACGTTGCCGAATGGCACGGGCAGAATCATCGTCAGTCCGAGAAGCAGCACTACGATTCCCGTAAGCCGCTTGGCCATGTCAAAGGGTCGTGGCCAGCGCGGCCGGATCAGGCTCTCCATCCATGCTAGCCGCGGTGTGACAATGCTGATGAGTCGAGCCAGCCGGTCGACACTGATCTTCCTGCGAGCAATCAAGCGCGGCAGCACAGCTACATCGTGCCCGAGGATGATCTGAATGGCTGGCCAGGCAACCAGCAGACCAACGATTGTCGACGCTCCGGGAAGCAACGCGACCACCGCCATCACAAGGAAGGTCAGGCCAAATGATCGCCGACCCAATTGCTCCACGAGCCAACCGATCGACACTTCGCTGTCCTGGGCCTGACCAAGCATCTTCGAAAGCTGGACCGACGTGGGGACATAGTTGCGCGCTTCCATGTGATTGAAATCCCGCTTCGGCGGTTTGCGGCGGTCGCCTTGAGGCCGAGGAGCAACGAGGCCATCTTTTACCACCCAGCCGCAGGCAATCATGGAGGCCAAACGATTGCTGGAAGCTGTGGTTCCTAGGCAATGCACGAATCCATCATTGCCCGGAGCGACGAAGACGCGCATCCTTGCGGCATCGCTGGCTAAGGAGTACCGAGCGCCAGCGGCTGAGAGACAGCGGCATCAACGACAACCAAGAATGCCCCGCGTTCCCGCTCACCTTCAAAATGATGGAGAGCGCCGTGATGCTGTGCGGCACCAATCTTGGGGGTTCGCCCGCGTCGGTGGACGCAGATGAAGCTCCGCCCGGCTTGCTCAGCACACGGAGCCAGGTAACCGTACGGGCACAGCGCATTATCCGCGCAAGCCTAATTGCACTACTGTCTATTGTGGGCGCTGTGCCGGCTTTCGCTGAGGATACCCATAGGCTGAGTATAGAGTGCTCTCATGGCAGCACCGCTGATCAGAGAATTGCCAGTTGCTCTCACCTAATATCGTTAGGCTACCTGGATGCTAAAGCTCTTGTCGAAGCGTTCCACAATCGCGGCAACGCCTATGATGACAAGGGACATATGAGCGCGCTATCGATAACTACGATCGTGCCCCGAGACGTGGTGTAGCTGGCGCTGAGTCAGCACAGCGATCTTCGGCGTGAGCCGGATCGATCAGGCAGCCACAGCAGGCAGCCCGACGAGAGGATCATCGCTTACGGGGGCGATGCTTTCCAGCGTGATGTAGCGGGAGCGCTGGACGGCCCACTCGTCGTTCTGCTCGAGCAGGATGGCCCCGACGAGTCGAACGATGGCCGCTTCATTGGGGAAGATGCCGACGACCTCGGTGCGGCGCTTGATCTCGCCGTTGAGGCGCTCCAGGGGGTTGATCGAGTGCAGCTTGACCCGGTGCTGTGCCGGGAAGCTCATGTAGGCGAGCACATCGGGCTCTGCCTCGTCCATCAGGGTAGCCAGCTTGGGGACCTTGGGTCGGAGCTGATCGGCGACACGCCGCCACTGCGCACGCGCCTGCTCGGCATCGTCCTGGGCGAAGGCGGTGGCGATGAAGGCCGAGACCACGCGGCGTCCGCTTCGGCCGGCATGCGCCAAGGCGTTGCGCATGAAGTGGACGCGGCAGCGCTGCCAGGTGGCGGTGAGGATCTTGGAGATCGCTGCCTTGATACCTTCATGGGCGTCGGAGATGACCAGCTTGACGCCGCGCAAGCCGCGGCGCGTCAGCTTCCTGAGGAACGCCGTCCAGAAGGTCTCGGCTTCGGACGGGCCGATATCCATGCCCAGCACCTCGCGCCGGCCGTCGGCGTTGACGCCGACGGCGACGATGACGGCGACCGAGACGATGCGGCCGGCCTGGCGCACCTTCACGTAGGTGGCGTCGATCCACAGATAGGGCCAGTCGCCCTCGATCGGCCGGTCGAGGAAGGCCTTCACCCGCTGGTCGATCTCCTCGCACAGCCGGCTGACCTGGCTCTTGGAGATGCCGCTCATGCCCAAGGCCTTGACCAGGTCGTCGACCGATCGGGTGGAGACGCCTTGGATGTAGGCCTCCTGGATCACCGCGGTCAGGGCCTTCTCGGCCATGCGGCGCGGCTCGAGGAAGCTGGGGAAGTAGCTGCCGCGGCGCAGCTTGGGGATGCGCAGCTCCACCGTGCCGGCCCGCGTCTCCCAATCCCGGTCGCGATAGCCGTTGCGCTGGGCCAGTCGCGTGGCGCTCTTCTCGCCATGGGCGGCGCCGGTCAGCGCACCGACCTCGATCTCCATCAGGCGCTCGGCAGCAAAGGCGATCATCTCGCGCAGAACGTCAGCGTCAGGGGCCTTCTCGACAAGCGAACGCAGGTCCATCATCTCTTCGGTCATCGGTGGTTCCTCGCGTGCAGGTTGGAGCTCGCAACCAAACCCTAACCGGAAATCGCCGGTGACCCCCGCAAGGCCGCTCCCTCGCTACGGCGCCATCAAACAGCGCGCTCGCTCGCGGCCTTGCTCTCCCCAGCTACACCACCATCCGGGACACGACCGATAACTACAATTGCGCGAGCTGTTCGACAGCGTCGCGGTAGAGGTTGCGGGTAGCGAAATCCAAGTCTGCGAAAACGCCGTTTGTGCGCAATACTTCGTCGACGGGACTCACGAACTCGAAAAGAGTGGCCCAATCGACGTCCGAGATCAGGCGCATGCTGGTAATGATATTGCGGACCGTGACGTTGGCAGCACCCTGAAGCTGGTGCTCACGGCGCACCAGCTCGTCGGAATTCGTTCCCTTCTGCGCCAGGTGCTTCCCGAGCCATCCAACTGCCGGTATTGCGTCAGGATCCAGCTCGCGCAGTCTCTGCACGAGCTGGACCAGAAATCCGTTAGACAGGGACAATCGTTCGTACGGTCTCAGCGCTGCGGGATCAGGCGTGCGATCCTTCACGCCCAGTAGACGGTCTGCGACGAGATCGGCTTGTTCCCGCTCGAACCAGCGGCTCACGATGAGTTTGGCCGATCTTCGCAGGTTTTCGATCAACACGATACGGAGCGTGGTGGCGACGGCCCACAACTCGCCGATTGTGAGCGGCTGAACCAGCATGATAGGCACGCACGAAGCGTCAGCGTGTCCGGGTCGAATCGGCTATCGGTATGGGCCACAAAGGCTCGGGCCAGTCCGAACATACGGGGGTAGCCGGTGAGCGGGCCGTCGCTCAGCTTCGGCAACTCGCGATAGTAACTCTCCGGCAGGTCAGTGCGGACTTCTCGAATCTGTTGCTCGACCAGGTGAAAATTGTCGAGCAGCCATTCGGCAGCCGGCGCCATGGGTCGACCCTCAACGGCAGTGGCGGCAATCGTGCGATAAGCACCGAGCAACACGCGTTCGTTGTCGCGGAGACGGGAGACGAGAGACCTGCCGGCGGCTTTGCCCAAGTGAACAGGTTGGCTGGCTGCAAGGCTCTGCGCATGCTGCTCCAGTCGCTCAACACTGAACAGCTCGCTGCAGATGGGACTTTCATCATCGCGGACAGAGTCCAATCTGTCGCGCCCGAAGTAGCGCGATACGAAGGATCTGAACGCGCCTGGCATATCGGCCGTCAGCGCACGGCAGGTCCGAGCCTGACCACGAGCCCGGTTTGCGCCAGGCTCGCCGCCTTACGATTGGCATCCATCATTATGCTGGTCCCCTTTCCGGGGAGGGCGCGATCCCCGGAGCGGGGCCTGACCACCAAAGCGCGTCACTCACCCCTGCGCGCAGCTTTGCCCAATATGGGGTCTGCCCATGGAAGAATGAAGGCGCGACGCGCTCTTTTCCTGGAAATAATCGTCGGACAGAGTTGGCGCAACTTCTCGATCCGGCAAGCAGACCGCTAGGAGATCAGCATTCCGAAGGTGCGGTCATGGCCTCCTTCCATTAGCGCCGCGACGGACTCCGGATGGACTTGGAACGCCTGCTGCTTTATGGCCACGATAGCTGAGCTGGAACTCGTCTTTTCGCGCCCCGCCTAGGTACGACGTCCCCGTTTGGCCAACAACATGTCTGGGACACCAGACGTAGGCGCGTATGACGTAGGCGCGTATAATGACGACATGCGCACTACCGAGACCGTGATCACGTTCCGGCACTCCTTCGTGCTGTCCGCGCTGGATACGCCGCAGCCCGCCGGAACTTATCGCCTTGTGATCGAGGAAGAGGAGATTCCTGGCCTGTCCTTCGTGGCCTTCCGGCGCACCGCGACGCTGCTACATCTGCCCGCGCTGTCGACGACAAGCGACACGCATCACGTGGTGCAGGTCGATCCCGTGGAATGGGCCGCCGTCGTGGAAGCGGACGGCCGGGATTAAGGCCGGTTCTGCCCGCGACGACGGGAAAAACGAGTAGCTTGAATCATTTCAAGCAGATATCGCTTGTTCGCTGGTCAAATATCACCATTTCTCTAGCAGCTATTGCATCGCGAGCGCCTGAGCGCCCGCCCCCAATGCTCCAAAAATTTGGAGAGGGACGCCAAATTCAGGCCGCTGCGCGATCGATCGCCTTGAAGTTCGCCGAGCTAACCCGGATTTCTCAAACCATCATCTCTGACGTCATGATCGGCGGGCAGTCGAAGATGGTGGCCCGCGTGGATGCGGCGAAGAGGGAGCGGGCGTGAACGCGGGCGAGCGGCAACACGCCGCGGGCTGCGACGCTATCTGGGCGAATGTGGCCTATGCGCTGTCTGGGTCGTCAGCGGGCGGCGGCAGCGAGTGAGATCCAGGCCTGCTTGAAGGAGCGCTGGTTGGGCCAGGCCGAGGCCATGGCGAGCCTGATGCGTCGCACGCTGATGGTGATCAGCGCCCCGATCTTGAGCAGCGCCAGGCGGATCGAGCCGCAGCTCGCCTGGGCGAAGCGGGTGTGCCTGAGCCCGATGCGGCGCAAGGCGCAGAGCAGCACATAAGCCATCGAGGCAAACCACAGGCGCAGCTGGTTGGCGCACATGGTGGCGGCCGAGGTACGGTCGGCGAACAGCTCGCCCTGGCACTCCTTGAGGCGGTTCTCCATGTCGCCGCGCGCGCAGTACAGCTTCTCGTAGATCGCCCGGGCCTTGCCGCCCTTCAGCGAGGTCACCACGAAGCGCGGGTTGGCCTCGCCGTGCGTCCATTCCGCCTTGGCGATGACCCGTCGCCTGCTGCTCCAGCTGTCGCGCGTCGACCACAGGAAGTCCTTGAAGCGGCGGGCCGGCCGACCGGTCCGCCGGCTTTCGGCCTGGGCGGCCGCCAACTCGGCCTCGATCTCGCCCGCCAGCCGAACGTTGCGCGCCAGGCCGAAGAGGTAGTCCACCCCGTTGGCCTCGCACCAGGCCATCAGCGACTCGCGAGCGAAGCCCGAATCGGCCCGCAGCAGGATTTGCACCCGTGGCCAGTGTCGGCGGAGCTGCGCCACGATCCGCGCCACCTCCTCCGCCGCCCCCGCCGAGGCATCGATGTTGGAGCGTCGCAGCTTGGCCGCCAGCAGATGACGGCCGCAGAAGATGTAGAGCGGCAGGTAGCAATAGCCGTCGTAGTAGCCGTGGAAAAACCGCCCCTCCTGCTCACCGTGCAGCGGATCGTCGGTGGCGTCCAGGTCGAGCACGATCTGCGACGGCGCCCGCTTGTGCGCCTCCACAAACACCGCCACGAACAGCCGCTCGATCGCCGCCGGGTCGTGGTCGATCTTGTGGTACAGCGAGCGCCCAGGCCCGCTCAGTTCCAGCCGGTTCAGCGTGCTCTTGCCGGCCACCGGCGCGCAGTCCCGGCGGCGCGCCGTGAGCTTGCCCGCCAGCACCGCAAACAGCCGATCGTGGCGCAGATGGTCGTGGTCGTTGAGGTCCTCGTAGCCCAGCGCCAGCCCGTACACCCGCTGCCCCACCAGCGTCCGCACCGCGTGCTCGACCAGCGACGGGTCTCGAAAGTCCCTAAAGCAGCCGGCTAACCGATCGATCAGTCCGAGCGCCCGATCCGTCGCTCCCAGCAACAGCCCGCCGGCGTCCGGTGTGATCGACCCGCCGTCGAACGACGCAACCACCGCCCGCCTTTCAACAGGTGCAAATCCAAACAAATCCGCAATACACTCTGTCGGCATCGGAGCGGCTTCCTTTCTCGGATAAAGTCGTTGTCGCAAAACAACTTTCTCAGAGTCAGCCCTCCGATGCACCTCTCTCCTTTGAGATATCCGGGCTAACCCTGCCTGAAGGCAAGACGACCGGCGGATCATCATTTCTGATACCGACCGGGAAAAGCCAATGAAGGGCGAGATCGCCGCCGTCGGTCCGGGCGACCGCATCCTGTTCGACAAGTGGTCGGGCTCCGAGATCAAGTTCGATGGTGAGGATCTCCTAATCATGAACGAAATCGGATGCGTCATCGAGAACCCGGGTGTCGCCAACGCCAAGAAGAAAGCGGTGTAACACCAATCGAATTGTCGAGGCATTCAAACAAGGAACAAGAACATGTCAGCAAAAGACGTACGTTTCGGCGGCGATGCCCGCACCCGCATGATCCGCGGTGTCGATATCCTGGCGGACTCGGTCAAGGTCACGCTCGGGCCCAAGGGTCGCAATGTCGTGCTCGACAAGTCCTTCGGCGCGCCGCGCATCACCAAGGACGGCGTCACGGTGGCCAAGGAGATCGAGCTTTCCGACAAGTTCGAGAACATGGGCGCCCAGCTCGCGCGCGAGGTCGCGACCCGCACCTCCGATGCGGCCGGCGACGGCACCACCACGGCGACCGTGCTTGCCCAGGCGATCGTGCGCGAGGGCGCCAAATCGGTGGCCGCCGGCATGAACCCGATGGATCTCAAGCGCGGCATCGATTCCGCCGCCGAATGGGTGGTCGAGGAGCTGAAGGCGCGCTCGCGCAAGGTCTCGACCCGCGAGGAGATCGCGCAAGTGGGCACCGTCTCGGCCAACGGCGACAAGGCGATCGGCGACATGATCGCCAAGGCGATGGACAGGGTCGGCAACGAGGGCGTGATCACGGTCGAGGAGGCGAAGGGCCTGGAGACCGAGCTCGAAGTCGTCGAAGGCATGCAATTCGATCGCGGCTATCTCTCACCCTACTTCATCACCAATGCCGAGAAGATGATCTGCGATCTCGAAAATCCCTACATTCTCATCCATGACAAAAAGCTGTCGGGCCTGCAGGCGATCCTGCCGCTACTCGAACTAGTGGCGCAGTCGGGCCGGCCGCTCTTGATCATCGCGGAGGAGATCGAGGGCGAGGCGCTGGCGACCCTGGTCGTGAACAAGCTGCGCGGCGGGCTCAAGGTCGCGGCCGTCAAGGCGCCAGGGTTCGGCGACCGGCGCAAGGCGATGCTCGAGGATCTGGCGATCCTGACCGCCGGCCGCGAGATCAGCGAGGATCTCGGCATCAAGATCGAGAACGTGACCTTGGACATGTTGGGGACCGCCAAGCGGGTGCACATAAACAAGGATAACACCACCATCATCGACGGCGCGGGCAAGAAGAAGGCGATCGAGGCTCGGATCGCCCAAATCAAGGCGCAGATCGAGGAGGCGACGTCGGACTACGACCGCGAGAAGCTGCAGGAGCGGCTGGCCAAGCTCGCCGGCGGCGTGGCGATCATCAAGGTGGGTGGCATCACCGAGATCGAGGTCAAGGAGAAAAAGGACAGGGTCGAGGACGCGGTGCATGCGACCAAGGCCGCGATCGAGGAAGGCGTCGTTGCCGGCGGCGGCGCGGCGCTGCTCTATGCGACCCGCGTGCTCGAGAACAGGCGGAGCGCCAACCACGACCAGCAGGTCGGCATCGACATCGTGCGGCGTGCCCTGCAGGCACCGCTGCGCCAGATTGCCGAGAATGCCGGCTTCGACGGCGCGGTGGTGGCGGGCCGCCTGCTCGACCAGAAGGACGTGCATTTCGGCTTTGACGCCCAGAAGGCGGAGTACGTCGACATGATCAAGGCAGGCGTCATCGATCCGACGAAGGTCGTCCGGACAGCGCTCCAGGGCGCGGTGTCAGTCGCCGGGCTGCTGATCACGACCGAGGCGATGGTGGCCGAAGCGTCGGCCAAGAACGCGCAACAGGCAATGCCAGGCAGCGGCGATATGGGCTTTTAAAATCCGTTGCTTCTTGTCGTCGCGGGCACAGAGCCTCCTCGTGAAGTCGGGAAGCCAGACAACCAGGTTGAACTGGATCTTTCGCCCCTCGACCAGATGATTGAGGCCGGCGCTCGACGGCACCGATATGGACGAAGGCCACCAACCGGCTGGATGAAGTCAAACCCGGTTGATGTTGAAGAACCTCACGGTCGCCGTAGTTTTGGGAAAATCCTTTCACAACATGGACATGCTAGCATGCCCCGCGGGTAGGCCGTCGAATTCGCATTTGTCTCGGGAGCAAGTCACTCTGTCTGCAAGGACGTTGCGCACCGGCGCGGGAATCCCCATGTAACGCGTGGCGATACTCGCAAAAAGGACCCCCTCATGGAGACCGAACGGACTCATGTTCGCTCGGGAGTCGAGGTACGACAGGCGGCAGCCGCCTTCGCACAGCCGATCGCTGAACGAGGCGCGTTGCAGCTCCTGACTTCCTTCGGTCCGTTCGTTGCCGCGTGCGTGGCAATGTATCTCGTCTTCCCGATCTCCTATCCGCTGACACTTGCCCTCGCCGTGCCGACTGGCACCCTTCTGGTGCGCATCTTCATCATCCAGCACGACTGCGGTCACGGTTCATTCTTCGCCTCGCGCCGGGCCAATGCGATGGTCGGCCGGTTGTGCAGCCTGATCACGCTGACGCCGTTCGCCAACTGGGGGCGCCAACACGGACTGCATCACGCTGACTGGAACAACCTCGACCGCAAGGGCGGCGGCGCCGACATCTATTCGTCCTGTCTGACGGTGCGCGCCTATTCGGCGCTGTCGCCCCGGCAACGCATTCTCTACCGCTTGCCGCGCCATCCCCTGATCGCCAACGTGCTGCTGCCACCGCTGGTCTTCGTGCTGCTCTATCGGCTGCCGTTCGACACGCCGAAGGCCTGGAAACGCGAGCGATGGTCGGTGCATCTCACCAACCTGGCGCTAGCCGCGGCTTTCGGCGCGCTGGTCGTGCTGTTTGGCTGGCGGGAGGTTCTGCTCATCCACCTGCCCATCATGGTCGTGGCCTCGATCGCGGGCGTGTGGCTGTTTTCGGTGCAGCATCGTTTCGAGGCCGCACGCTGGACCGCCAAGGGTGACTGGAGCTTTGCCGATGCGGCCCTGCAAGGCTCATCCTGGTTCGGCCTGCCGCCCTTCCTGCACTGGCTGACCGGCAACATCGGCTTCCATCACGTTCATCACCTCAATCCGCGCATACCGAGCTATCGGCTTCGCGCAGCACATGAAGCGGTGCACGCCCTGTTGCCGATAAGACCCCTCAGCATCCCTGGCGCCTTGCGCGCACCATGGCTGACGCTGTGGGACGAGGCCTCCGGCCGGCTGGTGCGCTTCCGCGACGTGGAGAAGGTGGCAGGATGACCGTCCGGCCTCGGTATCGGCTGACCCGGCCTCGGTATCGGCTGACGATCAGCTGGCGCGACCCGCCTTTGGTCCAGGCCTCGAGCCGCTTACACTACAGGCCTCACCGGATCTGAAGGGCCCGGCACGATCGACGACTGCCGTCGTGGCCTTTCGCCACGAAGCAAAATGTCGGCGGACCCGCCATTCGCCACGATAGTCCGGGCCGCCGCGTTCATGGCGTCAAACGCCGGTTGCTGCTCATAATAGTGGCCGTAGAAAACGCCATCCTTGGTTACCTCCCAAACGCCGGCTCTGCGGGCCAACAGAAGAAGGGTCGGGACGATCTCCGGCTGTTCGACCATGTATGGGACCGGATCGAGGTCCGCCGATCGTGGCGCATCGGGCGCGCGGGGCGCGGCCACCTTCTCCGGAGGGTCATCGAGCCGCCGGATTCCTCGGATGAAACGGTCGGCGTAGGCATCGGTATCGGTATAGTCGTGCTCACGACGGCTCATCCGCATTGGCCCGCCGAAGACCGAATCCAGCCTCTCGACGAACTCGGGTTCGGACTCCGCCATGTGCGCTATCAGCGCCTGGAGTATGCGCTCATGGGCAAGAACGCGTCGTTCAAGATCGGTGTTTTCGGGTTCCGCCAGCGACTGGTGTTCGACGGACTCGGTATCCTCGCTTTTGCAATTGTCGGGCGGCCCTTCGTCCTGTTTCGCGTCGGCAGGGGCGGTTGCGCCGCTCTTGATCAAGCTCGCGGCGGTGTAGTGAGATCGGATTGTCATGGATGCCCCTTTCTCGGGGTGGACCAGCATCTCCAGGAGCGGAGATGCGTGTGCGCCGGTATCGAAACGAGCGCCGGACCACGGCAGATATGGGGATGCCAGACCCGACATTGAAGCCCGGCGCCCGGTATTATCGACGAACAGCCCATGCCCAAAAATCTGATCGGCAACGTGATTTCGTCGAACGCGGGGCAAACGCCCGGCCTGTTTATGAAGGCGTCGCGGCCCGGAAATGACCGGCTCTTTCAACAAGATCGATCATGCGAGCCGCGGCCTGAACCGTCAGCGGATTGGGGGGGGTGAAGCCCGGCTTCGGCAAGATGTAGGTCGCCATTTCGCGGGCAACGCCGACCTACCGCTCCGACGCCTCGGCGAGCAACGCGATCACCAAATTCTCCAGCGCTATTACGCGAATGCGGAGCTGCACCAGCTGGGCATTCGTCAATTGAGGGATCTCGGACGGCGTTTCCGCAGGCACCGATGCGCCTTGCGGTCCACGAGGTCCGGCTCCCCCTTCGTTGTCCCACCTCGAAAGCGCTAGCTGGCGCTGTCGTAAAGAGGCTGCGGAATCCATCTCTTTGTCGGACATGAGGTAACCTCCAGAATCGAGCGAGTTGCGCTGTTCTTGATGGCATCGTTGATGATGCGCCGTTGCAAATTCGAGCGGAAGGGTGCTGAGCGTGAAAACCACCACCGACAAGACGGCCAAGTCCTAGTTTCGAACGATCCGGTTTCCAGAGGTCAGACTACTGACCCTGTCGTTTCAAACGACAGGAAGATGACAAGGCTTGCCTGCTCAGATGTGTCTGGGTGTAGTGGGGTGTTCGACGTCCCATGAATAATTCGGGAATGTGATCAATACCGAACAGACTCCTGTCCTGCTGCTAGTCATTGATGTCTGCGTCCGCCAGTCCCGTCGAATCTCGCTTAGGACGAGTTCACCCGCTGGGATCCGGTGTCGCAAGGAGGCTCTCCTCGACACCGCCTTTTGTATGGCGACCTCCAAGGCATATCGAAGCAGACGAATTTTCAGGAGGATCCAAATGTTCAATCCCAAACTGTTTGCGGCGCTGTCGGTCGGCCTGATCGCGGCCGCTTGTGCGGGTCCATACGACCGGCAGACTTCCATGTCGTCAAGCGTCGCGAGCACCCCGACGGCATCGGAGCGAAACTGCCTCGACTATGGCTTTGCCTCCGGCACCCCGGCCTTCGATCGTTGTGTCCGGAACGAATCAAGCGCTCGGGCGGCCGGACGCGCGAATCGCGACTACCCCGAAGCACGCTTGAGCGAAGACGCACGTCAGGCCTGTTACAGCTATGGCCTCGGGCGAGGCACGCAACGCTACGACAACTGCGTGACGCGAGAGATCGATGCTCGACGCTATCGTGACCAGTACAGCCAAACGCCCTTACCACCACGAGCCAACGCCGCGGGCTACAACCCTATGCCGTCGCCCACACCCTATGTAGGCACACGCACCGCTACGACGGGCATTGAAGCCTTCCGCGACGAATATGGTTTCCGTTACGACACGCAGGGCGATCGCATCGATCGCAACGGACGCATCATCAGCCCACAGAGCACAACGCCCTAGGCGCGCTTCTTCCGCGGTCCGTTGCAGACCCGTCAACGACGGACCGCGCAATTGCCAATCGAAAGGGAGCTAGACCGGCGACACGTCGGTTCATCGGCGGCAATGCATACGAAATCGGAGACTCATATGTCGAGAAGCCAAATGACGACCAACGATTTCGATCTCGAATTCAAGAGCATGCTGCCGCGCCTTCGCATCTACGCCCTGTCGTTGACCCGCGACGGTGGACTCGCCGATACGCTGGTCCAGCAGACCGCATTAAAAGCGCTGGCCGACTGCAAATCGTTTCGTCCTGGCGAGAATTTCGCCGCATGGTTGTTCCGCATTCAGCGCAACGAATTCATCTCCGGCTTGCGGCACGCTCGACCAACTGTAGGGGTCGACGACGTCGTCACTGACACTCTCCGCTACAAGAGATCGGATACCCACCCTCAACGCGTCTAAAGGAGGTCGATCCAATGCCGCCGATAGTCTACGGCGCTGGCATCAACCTGAATACTAACATTCCTTAACCTTCATTGTCGGCTCGAGGGACGGCAGAGGTTTCGTCGCCCCTCCGTCGCCGGAGGCGGGGATCGTCCGGCGCGTTACCTCTATCCCCAAGAAGGCTCTTGTCTGGAGGAGGCATCCAATGCATGCCATCAAGTTCATGGTCATCATGTCAATTCTGCTCGGTGCTACGGCCTGCGGCGATACGTGGGGCCAGCGCGCGGTCACCGGTGGTGCGATCGGCGCCGGCTCGGGAGCTGCCGTCGGCGCCGTGACCGGCATTGGTGTCCTGCCGGGCGCGGTCGTGGGCGGTGTCGTGGGCGCCGGCGTCGGCGCGGCGACCACGCCGGGTCGTCGCGGTTGATCGGGCCCGTCGCAGCGAGGCGCCGCAGAGGTCTCAAGGTGCCGCTGGCGCCCGGTTTCGGTGACCGGCGGCAAGGATATGCTGCGCGATATCGGCGCCCTAACCGCCGGCCAGGTGATCAGCGACGATCAAGAGGGCACTACCTGCCCTTTGCCTTCTCGCGCGGATCGGGGCGTGATGCGACATAGCGGTAGAATGCGGTTAGCCGGTTGACGTAGGAGCCGGGATTGCTGAGCGCAAGCAGGCTGGCCCCTTCGCCTGCACGCATCGCCTGAAAGTACTGCCAGAGGTCGGGACCGCGACGTTCGAGGAAGATTACCGACTGTAGCGCAGACGAATCGAACAGCGGCAGGAATGCAAAGCGAATTGAGCTGGTGTTCTCAATCGCAAGCACAGCGCGCTCGGGGCCGCGTTCGCGAACTGTCAACTGATAGGTCGTGCGCCCCGCGCGGTCGACCTCGAAATAGGCATAGGCGCGGCCAGGTACGAAATCGGCCGCACGCAGATCTCGCTCGGTTGGCGAGGATGTCGCGCTTGCGACAAGCCCGGCCTCAAGCGTCAGGGGTTCCCAAACGCGCCTTGAGTTCGACCAGTAGGGAATCAACCGATAGTGTGAGAAGGCGCCGATCCGATCGAGCAAGCCATCCATGCCGGCCGCGAAAGTAAATGTGCCAGCAATCGCCCCCGCAAGACGCGTAGTCCCGCTCCACCTGAGACAATCGGACGGCGACCAATGCGCTTGACGCAGCTCGCTCTCCTGCCACACGGCGACGGCAGGCGGCTCGTCGGCTGCCGGAAATGCGGGTATCGCGGCCTCGTCGCATGGGGGCCGAAGCGCTCCGTCTGCGGGCTGAGGTGCCCCGATCGGCAGAAGGATCAACAGCAATGGCAGCAGCCGGTGCATGACCGTAGTTGCCTCCGACGCGGGCAAACCCCTGCAGACCGCATCGTTCCCAAGAAATCACCATCGCCGCCATCTCTGACGAATTCCGGACCAGCCGAGGACGGCACGATCGGCTGCGGCACGTGATTCAGGTCGTGCGACTATGCGAACTAGACCCCTCGCGGGAAAGCCAACGGTCCTCGACATCGAGGCGAGTACGGCCGGTCTCGGTGAGGTTCAACTCGTCGCCGGCGTCGGCGACCAGGCCCATCGACAGAAGCAACTGCCGATGTCTGCTTGATGTCCGATGCCTTGTATCGGACCTTAGTCGACGCAGCGAGGCAAATTCTTGCCAGCTCAGCAGCGCCCTGTAATTGCGGTCCATGTTCATTCTCCAGCGATGTGGATGTCCGCAGGGTGAGGTACATAAACGCCCCTGTCTGTCTCAAAGAGGACTGTCCAGAAGACATCCGACAGGGTGCCCATTGGCTTTCGCTCACCGCGTCCAACAAGATGCCCGTCAAGAAGAGACGCCCGTCTGAGCGAGGGGCTCACCCAGACGGGCTATAACGGCGACTGCCGCGGGGAGAGTGCGAGCTCGCCGGTGTTCGTGGAGGGTCACAGTGGGCCGGGTCAGAGTCTGTCTCGTATTGACCGCGACCATACAATTTCCGGTGGACAGTCGGTCTTCGACCCTGGCCGGTCGCACGGGCAATCGTGGCACCAGCACCTTCCAGCCCCCCGGGCGTGCCTTCAGCGGGTGAGGCATCGAAACCGCCATGGCGACATCGCCGTGGCGGCGTATGAAAGGGCGGCGCCATCAGCGGCACTTGCGAACCTTCAGCGTTTCGATCTCGCTCCTCAGCTGGGCGATTTCGGCCTCGACATCCTCGCGGCGGAGCTCCTTCCCTGAAGCTCGATGCACTTGCCCTGGCCGCTCTTTCGTTGGCTGCATGGTGTGCCTCGCGTGCCAGGTCGGCTTGAGTCTGAAAGCTTCGACGGTCTCGCACTTCTCGCTCGAGGGCCGGCTTCAAATCGGCGATCTGCGGCTCGTTGATAGCCGCTTTCTCTCCGAGGCCGGCCGCGTCGGTCCGGCCGGCAGCCCGTGCCAGGAGCAGCACTTCGATCGCCGCGCGACTCGCTCTCCGGACATTTTGGCAGTCTGTGCAACTAATCTGTTCGGATGGTGTTTGCAATATTGCGGGCTTTCGTCCTTATCGCGACGAGGAGGGAGCCTCTTAATCGTCGCGAGCCACATACGCGCCACAAGGAGCCGCCGTATGAACGCTCAGGAACTGGCTCAGAAATTCTCCGCCAAGGTTGCCGCTGCTGCCTCGGAGCAGCAACGTCAACAAACCGTTGCGACCGACCGCGCCAAAAGCCGATTGGACGACGTGGTCCACATCAAGAGAGCAATGGAACAGCAGGTGATGCCGTTCCTCGCAGAGCTTGAGTACCACTTCGGAGCTGATCAGTTTTCTTTCGCGCCGCAAATAGACATCGACCACAAGCCAGTGGGTGTTTCGTTTAGAATCGGTGACGGCGCGCCCACAACCATCACGACCGCGTTCGGCAATATTGTTGTGACTCGTTTGGGGGCCAGTGGATCCTCAAAGGGCGTTGCGTTTGTGTATCCGCCGGATGCTGAACCTTTCATTTCGAATTCGGGCGATCTCACACGCGAGAAGATAGCGAAGTTGGTAGAGTTGGTGATCGATAACTCCGCCGGGTAGATGCCGCTGCCTCTGCCGTCTGGCTGCTGTTAATGCAACCGAGGGCACGCGTTGATTTAGGCAGCAGCAAGGGCAGACGGCGCTCCATTGGAGTCGAACATGCGCGCACTTGCAACCATAGCCGTTCTAGGCATTGTCACCTTATCGCCACCAGTGCTTGCTGAGACTTGGCGGACGAAGGTGACGCTTATGGAAGTGGGGTCGCCCGCGAACTGCGTTGAGGCGGATGTCTCAAAGTTGTTCTACGATCTCACCGTGACCGACAGCGAGCTTTCGGTAAAGACCGATAGCGGGAAGACGTACTCGACGCCAGTTGCCGCCGATGGTTCTGTCAAAACAACCTTCATGGGATCTCTCGGCGCGAATACATATTCCCTCGAACTTACGGGGAATGTGAAGACGCGGGAGTTCGAGGCGTTCAACAAGCGGTTCTCATGCCGGTTCAAGCTTACGCCAGTACAATAGGATCAGGCGCCTCGGTGCTCCCTCGCCGGCTCTCCGCGAGTCCGACGCCGCCGCACTTGCCGTATAGCAAAACTACGGACTGCAGTTGCACGGGAACCCCTAGTGGATGGAATCTAACACTTGGTGCCCTCGTTTGACGGCGGCGATGATTTTGTTGGGGTCCTTTGTCCAGATGAAGGGCCTTGGGTCTGCATTGTGGAGGCGAAGGAAGCAGTGGATGGCGTCTTTGAGTTCGCGAAGAGATCGGAAGACGCCGCGCTTGAGGCGTTTGTTCGCGAGCTTTGCAAAGAAGCCCTCGACGGCATTGAGCCAGGACGCCGACGTTGGGGTGAAGTGGAAGGCGAACCGCGGATGCTTGTCGAGCCATTGCATCACTTTGGGATGGCTGTGGGTGGCATAGTTATCGATGATGACGTGGATCGTCTTTCTCCTGGGTGTCCTTGCATCGATGGCGTTGAGGAAGCGGATGAACTCTTGATGACGATGGCGCTTCATGCACTGGCCGATAACCTTGCCCTCCAGGACGTCGAGGGCGGCGAACAGAGTGGTGACGCCATGGCGCTTGTAGTCGTGGGTCATGGTGCCGGCGCGCCCCTTCTTCATCGGCAGTCCCGGCTGGGTGCGGTCCAGCGCCTGGATTTGGCTCTTTTCATCGACCGAGAGCACGATGGCGTGGTCGGGCGGATTGACGTACAGCCCGACGATGTCCCTGAGCTTGGCGGCAAACTGCGGATCATTGGACAGCTTGAATTGGCGGACCAGATGCGGCCTCAGGCCATGGGCGCGCCAGATCCGTTGCACCGAGCTGACGCTGATCCCGGCCGCCTCGGCCATCGCCGGGCCGGTCCAATGGCTCGCCCCCGACGGCGGCCCTGCCAGCGTCATGGCGACAACGTGCTCGGCCACCTCGGGATGGAGCGGCGGGATGCGCGACGGGCGTGTCTTGTCGCGCCACAGCCCCGCTGCACCTTCCGCCCCGAACCGTTCCTGCCAGCGCCAGATCACCGTCTTGGCCTTGCCGGTGGCACGCATGATCTCGGCAGTGCCATGCCCGTCGGCGGTCAAAAGAACGATCCTTGCCCGCCAGACGTGCTTTTGCGGGCTGTTGCGGTTGGCCACCACCGCCTCCAGCTCGCCACGGTCCGTGGCATTCAACTGAAAGTTCGTTCGCTCGTGCATTCCTCTGACTCGCATACGCGAGCCCGATCGGGAATCCCCTCGCGAATCGAAATGTTAGATTTGGTCCACTAGGTGTTTGATCCCGGGGTTTGATGGCGCAGTCTTCTCGCAGACATGGCGGGTGTCGCTGCGTCGCGGCCTCGCGCGCCTCGCGGTCATGACGGCGAAGCGTGGAAGGGTACCGACCGTTGCGGAAAGCACTCCCCCCCGATGAGAGTTGCCTGTCGGACGGAAGCCTCTGTCCCAGCATGGTCGAGCCGGAAGCTCGAAAAGCTCGAACTAACGCCGCCGACGAATGTACCCCGCCAGGAAGCCGATACCGGCGATGACCGCCAGCGTCCCCAGCGGCCGCTGCCGCACCGTCTCGACCAGGGATTCCGTTGCCTTGTCACGCAGCTCGGCCGATCTTCTCGTTAGCGCATCCACTCGGTCTCGGGCAGCGTCGCCATATTCATCGACGAAGTCCTGCGCCGCCTCGATCACGTTATCGATCGCCTGCTTGCCCTTACTTTCAATCGTATCAAGCGTTCGGCTAGCACCGTCGCCGGCCTCGGCTTCCATCGTCGCGGAAACCTTCTTGAGCTGCGCCTTCAAGGCATTGACTTCCTTCACCAGTTCCCTGTTTGCGGACGCGCCGCGATCGCTGACGCGCATTGGTGTCCTCCGGCCTGTGAGAGCTAATCCTGCGCAATAAACGCCGCCGGCCCTCCGGAAGTTTCATCAGCAGCGAAGGTGTCCGGGGAATGGGTGGGCGCGGCTGCGTGGCGTCCGGCCGCTAACGCCAATCGTGATCGACTGCCGCGGGCGGCAGATAGTGCTGGACGACGGCCCGAGCATGCCGGTTTCCGCCAAGGACAGATCGCTCGAGGCCTTGGGTCGGCATGACGCCGCCGGCCGTCGCTTAGTGATCACAGATGTCGCCGTTCCGGCGATCACAGATACAAGGGCCCTAGTCGCTTTGCGTCCACCCGCTTTCCCTGCGGCCGCAGTTGCGCAGAGGCGACGATCTTGCTGTTCTAGGCCGCGTCTCACGGAGAAACGGCCCGACCGCGATCGCGCCAATGCGGGCA
The DNA here is from genome assembly GCF_030246845.1 of Enhydrobacter sp. Taxonomy (NCBI): domain Bacteria; kingdom Pseudomonadati; phylum Pseudomonadota; class Alphaproteobacteria; order Hyphomicrobiales; genus Enhydrobacter; species Enhydrobacter sp. The sequence goes on along the minus strand of NZ_CP126889.1, from coordinate 3,841,664 downwards.
GCGAGCTGCGCATCGTGGCGAAGATCTATCAAGTCGATCGCGACTATTGGACCAACGTCCTCAAGTCCATCGCGCCACCACCGCAATGTCCCCCGCTCCGGCGAGACGGAGAAAGGCCTCTTTACTCGGCCAGGCCATCGAGCGCCTGTCGTCCGTCGGTTGGGTCGGGCCGTATGATTTGGTGATGGTCGAGGCCATGGCCTGCGGGATGGCAGTGATCGCATGGCAGCGCGATGCCGTAACTGAGGTAGTCGACTAGGGCTGACAGCCTTCGTCGTCGCGGGCTTCGCCCAAAATGGTGGAACGTTCAGTGCGCGCAATCGTTTTTCTGTAATGCCCCAATTTGCCTGGCCTGCGTTTACGCTTGAGCGCAAGGACCGCCATCTGGTTGTTATCGAGGTTCCCGCAGATGTGTCGAAAGAACCCGTGGAGCTCGTTGCCTTCTTGATCAAGGGTTTACTGCCCGAAGGCGGCTTTGCTCTCAGTTCGCAAGGAACGGCCAAAGGAACGAGATTGTTCTGCGCCTTCGCATCTGCGGTCGATGCGGAGAGCATGATCGACGCTGTGAATGCGCAGGAAAACAATCTCTCTTTCGGCTGGGCCAGCGAACATCATTGCGCGATCGACAAGGCGACCGCCAAAATCATTATGGGACTAGTGACCTCTTCGAGCAGAGGTCCTGAAACCCGTAGCAAACGCCAGGGACCACCCCGGATGCCATGAAGTAGCAGGTGCCTGTCCCTATAGAAACCTACGTCTGGTAGTATTGGTGATGTAGGCTGCCGAGTAGCGGCCGAGCGATGCTAGAAGTGTTCGATCGGGCGGTGGCGCGGCGAATCCTTGTCTATGGGGACAGATGCGGCGTTCGACCCTGATGCTGCTTGTATTCCTGGGCATCGTGCCGCTTCTGGGCGCCTGCCATACCACGGCGGGAGCGGGCCAGGACATCTCCAAGACGGGTCAGGCCATAACGAGGGGGGCGAACAACGCTACACCTCGATAGACGCCATTCGCGGCGTCGCTCAGCTCGCCCCGCCCACGTCACTCACGGGATATCGTAGACCGACACCTCGTCCGCAATGCCGCGCAGTGCCGTGCGCCGGAGAGCCGGCTTCAGGTGGGCGATCGAGAGCAGCGCCAGGGTCTGGGCATTCTCCACCACCTTCCCCGTCGCCACGATCGAGCGCGAGTCCGTGAGCCCTTGCACGCGCGACGCGACGTTAACGGTCTGGCCGAAATAGTCCTCCTGATCGTTGACGTTGACGGCGAGACAGGGCCCCTCGTGGATGCCTATCTTCAGGACCAGATTCTGATGCTGGCGCTCGGCGCCGAGATTGCTCATCGCCTCACGCATGCGAATGGCGGCGGCGATGGCACGGTCAGGCGTCTCGAAGGTCGCCATCACCGCATCGACGATGGCGCCTCTTTCGGAGACGATGACTTCCTGCAGCAACCAGAAATGCTCATTGACGAGATCGAAGGCCACGAGGTCGCCGACCCGGTCAAGGTCAAGCTCAGGCATCAACACCGCCTCGGCATTTTGGGACTGGCGCAGGGTGCCGAACAATGTAGCAGCTTCACTCATGCGGCAACGCTACATCAATGTAGATGCGGCGGACAGACGGCCTTGGAAATCTTGCGCCGGGTCGATGGCTGACGCTCCACGCAAGCGTCCATGGTCAATAGCGAACAGACTCGGTCGCCGCCGTCGGTCACTAATGTCTGCGTCCGCCCGTCTTGCCGATGCTCCTCCTACGACGAGCCCACTCGCAAGAATTCGATGTCACAAGGGAGCTCTCCTCGACATCGTCAAGTTGGATGGCCGTTTCCAGAGCTGTCTTATGCGCAAGAAATCTATGGTGAATATCATGTTCCGTCCCAACCTGTTTGTGGCGTTGTCTGCCGGGCTGATTGTTGCCGCTTGCGCCGGGCCAAACAGGACCTCGATTCCCGCAAGCATGGCAAACGCGCCGGCGACCTCGGAACGTAATTGCCTCGACTACGGCTTTGCCGCCGGCAGCGCAGCCCTCGCCCGCTGCGTGAAGCGTCTGGACGAAGACGCACGCAACGTCTGTTCCGACCATGGCTTACTTCTGGGCACGTCGCTTTACGAGCAATGCGTGTCGCGCGAGATCGACGCGCGGCGCTATCGGGAGGAGAAACTGACGCCGGACGAGCCAGTGTCTAGCGACGAGGCCTTCCACTACGAAAATGGCTTCGGTTACGACGCTCAGGGCAATCGGATCGACAGCAACGGCGGCATCGTCAATCCACACACCACGACGCCTTAGTCGCGACGACACTCCGGGTCGCTCGAAACGGTCACAATTGGCATTCGAGGCATTTGACCTACCGCCGGATATTTTTCCGCATTCCTTTGTGGTGTAGGCCACCGACAGGACACGCGAGGCCGTGCTTTGAATCAGCGTCGCTGTTTCAACGCGGTGCGCTATGCCAAAGTCGGAATCTTCGCGAAAACGCGACTTGGAGTGCCTACGCTTGGCGGCAGAGTGCAAGCAGCTGGCGAACGATGTTCGCAATCCCGCTTTGCAGTCGCACTTCCTCCGGATGGCCGAAGTATGGACCAGCTTGGCGCACCGAGAGTCGGGATCGGATACCCAGACCGGGCATTGAACTGAGCCAGGCTACCTCGGTTATATGGGATCAAAGCATCCCGCGGGTTCTCACCTCTCGCTTCGTCCCTTTGTATTGCCCTGGACGGCCGTTGGGGGCGGTGTCAAGAAGGCATCAAATCGCTCCTTGACGATGGCGTAGCACTCACACGACGCCTTTTCGAGGCCACCCCGATCGTGCACCCGAATCCTCCCCCGACGATAGCTGATGAGGCCGGCCACCTGTAGCGATTGCGCCGCAAGCGTCACGGATTTGCGATTGGCGCCCAGCATGTGCGACAGGAACTCGTGCGTGTATGGCAGGGCCTCGCCGTCTGCCCGGTCATGCATCATGAGGAGCCACCGGCACATTCTCTCTTCCGTTGTATGCAGGGCATTGCAGGCGACGGTCTGCTGAACCTGCGACAGCAGCGTTTCGGAATAGCTGACGAAGAGATCGCGCACGTGCTCACTACGCTTGAATTCCGACTGCAGCAATTCGATCGGGCAACGAACCATGCCGCCTTCGAGCTGCACAAGACATCGATTGAACGAGACGCGGCTATACATCGCCGCGAAGAGACCGAATGCTCCCTCGCGTCCAATATTAGCCGTCTCGATTGCCGAGCCATCTTCCAAAACCGTCAACAGCGAAAGGACGGTGCCCTGTGGGAAATAGGCATGGCGTAGAAGGCCGCCAGCCTCGCAGACGACGGCACCGAGCTTGAGCTTGACAGGCTCGAGGTGAAGATCGATCCGCCCGAGGCTGGCAACCTGCATTGCGCCGAGCAGTCGATTGCCTCGCGCGCTGATTGTTTGGTTTCTGGACATAGCCGTGTTGTGGATATGCCAGGCTGCGTCACAGCCGGACTTGATCCGAGAGGATGAACCCGCTTGCGAGTGTGAGTCTGTATAGAATTGACCAACCTCTGCGCGTTCGCGTTTTTTAGTCGGAGGCGGGTGACGCAGTCACGGACGGTGATCGTTCGCCGAGCTATCGGCCGCCTCACCGCCCGCTCCAGAACCGGATGCAGCGTCAGCAGAGATCGACGACCCGGTCGAGATGCCGCTGCCGTCCAATCCGCAGACATTCTTCCTCGGCGGTCTTTTCGCCCTGGGCGTGTTGGCGGCGACTTATGTTGCAAGTTCGATCATCCTCCCGTTGTGTTGGCCTTCGTATTGAAGCTCGTTCTACAGCCTGCTGTGCGTGTCCTTGAGCGTATGCACATCACTCGCGCCATTGGGGCGCTCTTGCCGATCCTGCTGGTTATCGGATGGCTTGTGGGTCTGGTGGCGGCCTTATCGGGGTTCGCTGCAACTTGGGCCAAAAGATTGCCAGAGGGCATTCCGCGCCTTGAAGCCCATCTGGTGGTCCTAAGCGAGCCAATCCACGCGTTGCAATGAGTCATCCAACAGGCCGAGGAAGCCATGGACGCTCCGGGGCAGAGGGCCCTGCCATCGCGGTTCGCCAGGATCCCGCCCTGACGGGCGCACTGTTCTCGGGAACGCGCGCCATCCTCGATGGTCTGCTTACAACTGCCTGGTGCTCTATTTCCTGATGGTGTCGGGAGACACCTTCCTTCGACGCATAGTCGAAATCCTGCCGAGGTTTCGCGATAAAGGGCATTTCATGAGCAAGCTCGAGAGCAAAAGCCTATAATGTGCCTGAGTGCTTCTGCGGTCAGGAGGGCGCGCGATCATGGCAAAGAAAGCAACATCCTCCACCTTCGACGCGAAGGCATTTCTCGCCACCGTCAATCACGGTCGCTCGGTGTCCGACTATCGCAAGGACGATGTCGTCTACCTCCAGGAAAGGCCGGCGGACGCCGTCTTCTACATCCAGACAGGCAAGATCAAGATCACGGTTGCGTCCAAGCAGGGCAAGGAGGCGGTGATCGCGATCCTGGGGCCGGGAGAGTTCTTCGGCGAGGGTTGCTTGATCGGTCAGCCTCTGCGCCTCGCGACCGCCACGGCAATGGCCGAAAGCAAGGTGATGCGGGTGGACAAGGCCGAGATGATCCGCGTTCTCCACGAAGAGGCGACGTTCGGAGAACTCTTCACGGCCCATCTCTTGATCCGCAATAGCCGCGTCGAGGAAGACCTGATCGACCAGCTCTTCAATTCGAGCGAGAAGCGGCTGGCGCGAACGCTTCTCCTTCTCGCAAATTTCGGCAAGGAAGGCGGGCCGCAGCCGATCACCACACCGATCAACCAGGAGATGCTGGCCGAGATCATCGGCACGACCCGCCCGCGGGTCAGTCATTTCATGAACAAGTTCCGGAAGTTGGGGTTCATCTCCTACAACGGCCACCTGCAGATCCACAGCTCCCTGCTGAGCGTCGTGTTGCGCGACGAGACCTGAAAAGAACCTGCCGGCGGTCTTGCCGTGTTCAAAAGCGGACGGACTTCCGTCGTCCCAACGCCTAGTCTGACGCCTCGCACAAGCCGAGGTGGCAATGAGCGCAATCCTGATCATCATCATCTTGATCCTGCTGCTTGGCGGCGGTGGCGGCTACTATGGCTACAATCGTTACGGAGGACGCGGGCTGGGTGGCGTGTTCGGCCTCATTCTGATTGTCCTCGTTGTACTCTGGCTTTTTGGCGGCTTGCATCTCAACGCCGCCTGATCCGAAAGATCGTCAGCGCGTTCGTACGCATCCGGCGAAGTCGCGGAACCGCGAACTGAGCACACAGACGTGATTGGTATTCTCGACCGGAAGTCCCAGTTGCTTTACGGACGCCTGTCATTGGTCGAAAGGACAACACGATCGAGTCGGCTGCCATGGACTATCGTTGTGGGTCCGCTGCCCGCTCGCTGACCGACGCCGCCCATGCGCGATCCCGGCCCTCCCATTCGCGATTGGCGCATACTACGCGTTCGCCTTCCATCTTTATGCTTTCTGCTGATCGTCGGCCACGCGATCGCGCGTGCACCGACCGGACGGCCGCATCCCGGCCATGAAAGGATTCGCCATGCAATTTCCAACGTATACCAAACCCCTGGTGTGGGGCTTCATCGGCGGCGCCATAGCTTGCGCGATCGTCGGCTTCGGTTGGGGTGGCTGGGTGACGGGCAGTACCGCCCGCAAGGATACGGCAATGGCTGCGCATGACGCCGTCGTGACGGCGTTGGCGCCGGTCTGCGCCGAGCGGTTCCGGGCCCAGGACGACGCCTCGGCCAAGATTGCCGATCTCGCCAAGGCAAGCACATGGGAGCGCGGCAGCGCCGTCAAGAAGAGCGGCTTCGCTCTCATGCCCGGCAGCAAGACGACCGACACCGATGTCGCGCGGGCCTGCGCCGAGCTTCTGGCGCCTCCGCCGGTTCCCAAGACCTGATCGACTGCTGGGCAGCGCCGGTCCATCGGCGGCGGCAACAGCATACACCATCGCCAAGGCCGGACGCTCGGGTCGGACGGCCCTGGCTCCGCCGTCCCCTGCAGCGTCGGGTGAGAGGTCAATGCGCGCGCGGCCAAGAGCATGTTAATATGATTCAGGCGCGAGAACGACCCGCGGCTCATATGGTTGTGGTTCAAGATCTCGCAAGTGGGCGGCTCTCTCGCGAACGCAGAGGAAGCGTCGGAGGCTTACATGACGCGCTCGATCCTGGCCGGGGTGCTGTCTGCCGCGATTGGGGTGCCAGCGCTTGCGCAAGGTTACGAGGAATTCAGCAAAAAATGTTTCGGGAACAGCAGTCCAGACCAGACGATCGAGGCTTGTTCCGCCCTCATTGCCGGCGGACACGTCGGCGGAAAGGACCTGGCTGCGGCGTTCAAGAACCGAGGGAACGCGTTTGACGACAAGGGTCAGTATGATCGCGCGATAGAGGACTACGATCATGTGATCGCGATCAACCCCAAGGATGCCGATGCTTTCAATAATCGGGGCACCTCCTACCGGGCCATGGGGCAATATGAGCGGGCGATCCAGGACTACGACCAGACCCTGAGACTCACGCCCAAGAGTGCCATGGCTCTCAACAACCGGTGTTTTGCGAAGGCGCTGATGGGCCAGCTCGAGCAGGGACTGGCGGACGGCAATGAGTCCCTTCGCCTCAGGCCGGGCGATGCCAACACATTGGCTTCCCGCGGCTTTATATACTTCAAGATGAAGCGTTACGAGGCAGCGATCGCCGACTACGACGCGGAACTGCGGGCAAACCCAGGCGACCCCTATTCGCTCTTTGGCCGGGGAATGGCCAAGCGCATAAAAGGCGATTCGTCAGGCGGAGATGCCGACATCGCAGCCGCCAGGGCGATACGGGCAGATATCGCAGACGGGATGGCAAGCTTGGAGTGCAATAAAATAAAACGACGACCCCGGCGAGGACACCCCCGACCCGTTTTGACTGAGAAGTTATGCCAATGACGCTCCATCAGAGCGAAGCTTTCTTGATTGTCGTCTCGATGCTCGGCCTTTTCGTCTGGGGTGGCCTGCGGCATGACATCGTGGCACTCGTCGCGCTCGCATCGGCTTTGCTGACCGGCGTTGTGCCTGCTGATAAGGCCTTTATCGGCTTTGCCAATCCAGTCATCATCATCATTGCATCGGTGCTCGTCCTGAGCCGCGCCATCGCGATTTCCGGCGTCATTGAACTCGCGATAAGGGGGTCACTGCGCCGACTTCATTCTACGTCAGCCCAGATTGGAGCACTGACCGCGTGCGTTGCAATCCTCTCCGCCTTCATGAAGAACGTGGGCACCCTCGGTATCTTCATGCCTATCGCGGTTCAGACTGCAGAGCGCGCTGAACGATCTCCGTCGGCTTACCTCATGCCGCTCGCGTTCGGTTCGCTCATCGGTGGTACCATCACTCAAATAGGGACGTCGCCGAATCTGCTGATCTCCGTTGTTCGTCAAGACTTCGAAGGCCATCCCTTTGCTTTCTTCGATTTTGCGCCAGTTGGCCTACCGCTCACAGTTCTTGCGGTCGTGTTTCTCGCCCTCGGCTGGCGATTGATCCCGAAGGGCCGCACGGCCGAATGCGCAGTCGTAAAGCGGTTCGAGATAGAGGATTATTTGAGCGAAGCTAGGATTCCAAATACCTCATCATTCGCCGGCAAAACTGTTCAAGATGTTGAAGAGTTTGGGGACGGCGGCGTTGCGATTACGGCGATCATCCGCGAAGGCAACCGGCGCTACATCCCAAGCGGCGACTGGACGCTGTTCGAGCATGACGTGCTGGTTCTTCAAGCCGACCCGGCTGTACTCAAGCCTTTTCTTGATCAAGGTCAACTCGAGCTCGTCGGCGCAGCCGGCAGGTCGTTGCTTCTGGCCAAGGAGGAGGAGCTGGAGACCGTGGAGGCCGTCGTCATGGCCGAATCACCAATGGTCGGTCAAACGTCATTCGACCTCCACTTGAGACGGCGCTTCCAAACCAACTTGCTGTCTATCAGTCGAGGGGCGCGACGGCTCACGACCCGGCTGGCCCGAACCAGGTTTCAGATCGGAGATGTAGTGCTCATGCAAGGATACGCCAAGACCTTGCCCGAAGCGATAGTCCAGCTCGGATGCTTGCCGCTGGCAGAACGCTATCTGACCATAGGGCGGAAGCGGCCACGACTCTTGCCGTTGGCGATCCTTCTCGCCGCCATGGCACTGGTGGCACTAAAGCTTTTGCCGGTTGAGGTGGCCTTTTTCATCGCCGCCGTGCTCGTTGTCCTCCTTCGGCTGCTGACCCCGAAGGAAGCCTACGACGCAATCGATTGGCCAATCGTCGTGATGCTTGGCGCGCTCATCCCAGTCGGTGAATCTCTGCAGGCGACCGGGGCGGCTGGCCTTGTTGGGAATGGGTTAACGATCGTCGCGGCACACTTGCCCGGAGGACTCGCCGTCGCCTTGGTTCTGCTTACCTCAATGCTCGTAACGCCGTTCCTGCACCATGCGCCTGCCGTGGTCGTCATGGGACCTATCGCCGCGATTCTGGCGCGCAATCTGGGCTTCATGCCGGACGCATTTCTGATGGCGGTTGCGCTTGGAGCTTCGTGCGACTTCCTGACGCCCATCGGCCACCAGAACAACATGCTGGTCATGGGTCCCGGCGGATATCGCTTCGGTGACTATTGGCGCCTCGGACTGCCACTGTCGTGCATCGTCGTCGCAATCGGGACCCCGCTCATTCTCTTCACCTGGCCATTGCAATAGCAGCGACCGGCGTAAAGCTTATCGCACCCGGAAGCGGCGTGATGCCCTGGCAACAACCGGCACCATCGCGCGTCCTATCCATGCCTGCAGGTCGAGCGGCTTCAGCAGCATCTTGACTGCCATTTCGTGAGGCAGGTGATGTCTCAAGAGCTGCAGGACGTCATCGCGCCAGGCATCGTAATCGCTGTGCTGGAAGACGCAGTCGGGATGGCAGGCAATGAACACGGCCTTGTAGGCACAGAAAGCGTCCTCCGCTTCAACGGCGGCCAGTCGGCCCCAGAGAGTGCGCAGCACGGCGGCGCGGCCCGGGCGTTCGAGCGCCCGGTAGCGCAGGAAGTAGCGGTAGAAGTGCTTGTAGTGACGAACCTCATCGGCGCTGATCTGGGCAGCCAGCCGGCTCAGCACCGGCTCCTCGCACGACTCCGACAACATGCGGTAGAACGCGGCAGTGCCGGTCTCCACGACACAGCGGGCCGCCATCTCGAGGGCCCGTGTGCCTGCGAGTTGCTCGATGGTGCAAAGCGGCTTGTACAGGGCGAGAAAGGTCCGATAAGCCTCATCCCACCCGAAATCGGGCCATGCCGTCTGGACGTAGCGCTTCAACGCCGCGCCATGCCGCAGCTCCTCGCTCTCCCACTCCCGCTCCAGCCAGTCGACGACCTCGCTGTCGTGTCGGAAGTAGTCAACCAGGTTGCGCGTATAGAGCGTCGACGTGATTTCGATGAAGGATGCGGAAGCAACGAGATAGAAGAGCCGCTGGTCGAGGCTGCCCGAGCGGGACGCCAGCGCGTGGTACGGAATATCCTCAATGGACCAGAAAGCTCCACGCTTCTTGCCGAGGCTTCGAACCGCCATGGCGACGTCTCCGTGGTGATGTACGAAAGGGCGGCGCAATCCGCGTCCACCTTCCCGGGGTCGCTTGCACGGCCACCCGATCGTCCCCGGTGTAAATAATAGCAGGTTCGCGCATGCCGTCGGAAACACGGCGTCATCAAGGCCGAGATCGCCGAAAGCGCTCTCCGTCAGGCTCAGCCCGGCCTCCACCAACGGCGCTTGCGGGCCTTCAACGTTTCGATCTCACGCCTCAGCTGGGCGATTTCGGCTTCGACATCCTCGCGACGGAGCTCTTCCTTGAAGCTCGACGCACTCGCTCTGGCCGCTCTTTCGCTGGCTGCATGGTGCGCCTGGCGCGACAGGTCGGCTTGCGTCTGAAGGCTTCGGCGGTCTCGCACTTCCCGCTCGAGGGCCGGCTTCAAATCGGCGATCTTCTGCTCGTTGACGGTCGTGTTCTCCTGCAGCTCGGCCGCGTCGGCCCGGGCGGCGTTCCGTTCGAGGATCAGGGCTTCAACTGCCGCGCGGCTCGCGCGCGCATTCTCGAGCAGGGCGTCGATGATGGCCTGCAGAGGCTGCACGGCCGCTTTGATCGCCGCCTCGAGCGCGACGGCGTCAATTGCCACGGCTGGAACCGCCGTCTCGGGGGCCTCCGCCAGGACTTCACCGGGCACCTCGACTTCGGATGTGTCATCGTTCCGAGGGCGGCTCGGCCACTTCATGCGACGTGCCGTGTCAGCCACTGTAGCCGGCGTGACCTTCAATCGTTCTGCTGCCTCGCGGTACGTCAGCCAGATGGCGGTAGGAACACCCATGATGACTCACCATGCTCCGTTACCCGTCCCGCAACAATGCCCGTCGCCACTAAACCACGACCCTCAGCGGATGCATACTCGGTGACCGTAGTTGCGGAATATTGAGGTAGCGTCCGTCGAACTCGCCGATATCCATCAGCTGGTTTCTGTGAGCAACCTCGATCGCGCGCGTACTATTCGAGAGAGTGCCGCGCTTGCGCAGATCCTGGATCATGCGGTTCATATGGACCGGCGAAAGGCTGGCGGCGTCGGCCAGATCGACCTGGGTCATCGGGATGATGGTGCCGTCGATGCCGATCGCATCGAGCCGAACCATCAGTTCACACAGGAGGTGGGCGATACGCGGAAGCGCAGGTCGCGACCTCACATTCAACAGTCTTTCTTGGAAGATGCTTGCCTCTACCATCGTGCTGCGCCACAGAGCGAGCCCGAGCCCTGGATAGAGAGCGGTAACCCGCTCAATATCCTCGTGAAGAAGCACGCCGATCGAGCAGTCGGTCAGCGCCGCCACCGCGTAGTCCTGTCCCGGCAGGATATAGCGATCGAAGTCACAAAAATCGCCGGGGTACTGGAAAGTGAAGATCTGGCGACGGCCGCTCTCGGTCAACTTGTAGCGGCAGGCTAGGCCTTTCAGCAGAACCGTCGAATAGCTCGGCGAATTGCCCAGCTTGATAATGTCTTCGCCACGCCTGACGTGTCCTTTGACCTTGACGAGCAGCAGTAGGGTTTGCAGCTCCTCTTCGCGATCCATTCCCAAGTTCCTGAATTTCAGGGCCAGGGCGTCGACTACGCCAGCCACTGGTATTCCTACCGAACCAAGCATCGCCACCCACCCATCTACCTCTCACCGAAGCACCAGCTGGTCAGCGTCAGAACCAGCACCAGTAGGAGGACGACGCTGAGCGACAGGCCTCCGATCAGGACCCCCACGTGGTTGTCGACGTCGAGATTGTCGAACCACAGCCAGTAGAGGACTTGCCCTAACAAATAGGTGATCGCCGGCAACGCGAGCCTCGAAACCCAGAGCACGACGCGCTCCAATGACGAGCTCCGCCGCAGCTGGTGAATCGGGGCGCCGCCGACCTTCGCCCCGCTCTTCCAAAAAGAGCGTGCCGAGTTTTGACCTGAAAGATTTGCCACACCTTCCCCCTGCGCCACGGCCGACAGCGAAGAATCGTGCTGCCGGCAAGGGAGCCCAAACAGGCAAGCGGGACGATCAGGCTTCAGCAAAACCGACGCCAGTGCGTTTCGCTTCACCCAAATGGCGAGCCCGCACCGGCGATGCTTGATCGTCCACGCTTCCACACCCAGTCCGGCTAAACTAATTTCCGGAGTCTCTCGGAGTCTGTCCAATATTGACCGCAGCGGCCTTTTTTAATGAGTCCAACGCTGATGCGTTCCGGACGAGGACCAGTCATGGTCGTAAACTCGTTCTGAAAATCGGTATTGGGGGTTCGCCATGGCAAAAACAAGCCAAATCCACTTTCGACGCTAAGGCGTTTCTCGCCACCGCGAGCCACATCACATCGTCCATCCCAAGGATACCATCGTCTATCAGCAGGCCGGCCCGGCGGATGCCGTGTTCGATGTCCAGAAAGGCCGGATCAAGATCGCGGTCGCGCCCCGGCAGGACAAGGAGGCGGTCATCGCGATCCTGGGACGGGTTCTGCGGAGAAGGATGCCTGGTTGGTCAGCCCCTGCGCCTGCCGACGGCCACAACTATGATCGAAAGTGGCCTGACGCGCGTGAGCAAAGCCGAGTTGGCCCGTGTCCTTCACGAAGAAGCGGCGTTCGGCGAACTCTTCACCGCCTATCTGCTGACCCGCAACAGCCGCATCGAGGAGGATCTGATCAATCAGCTCTTCAACTCGGGCGAGAAGCGGCTGGCGTGGACGCTGCTGCTTCTGGCGAACTTCGGCAAGTAACGAGGGCCGCAACAGATCACGGCGTCCATCACCCAGGCCAAGGCGGGCCTGGCCGAGATTCATCGGCACGATGCGACCGCCGGTCAGCCATTTCATGAACATGTTCAGGAAGCCTGGTTTCATCTGCTACATGGTCAGCTGCGCTGCTTGGTCGGCCCCAAGTTGATAGGACGACTCGCGATCGCTGAACTTCGCGTCCTTGCCGCGGCATGCATCAAGGCTTTACCGCCGATGAAGCCGCGGGAGCGCACCGGCTTATCTGCGCCGCCTTTGCGTGACATCTCGATGATTCTTGGCGCCGATTCCTCGATGGCTCCGATGCGAGCATCCCGACGACGCAGATCCCGGCCATCGGGCTCATCGTCAACGAACTCGCGAAAAAGCATAGCGGCGAGCCGGTCACGGTCACCTTTCGATTCGGCCCAGCCGGCCAACATGGACTTTGCGTGCTCGGTGCAAAGTTGTCCAGGGGAGTCACGGGCGGCCTAACCCGGAGGCAATGGCATTGGCATGAAAGTGGTGGCTGCCCTGATGAAGCAACTGGCGGGCCGCTTACCAATCCGGCCGGACGAGGAATCTGTATCTCCGGGCTGTTTCCACACTTGGTTGCAGACTGATGTGCCGCGGCCCGGGAAACTAAAAACAAAGTTGCGGTGTGCCTTGAAGTTCGCGTCGAAAATGTCCATCTAACGGACAAGCGAGAGCCTTCGATCATCCCAACACGGATTCAACTTTGGGCTGCCGGCTCTCCGGAGATCATCATGTTTGGATTCCAGGGCGGCGAAAGCGCCGAAGTTGTGGCGCGCAAACACGGCCATATGAAGGACGCGCAGCAGAAGTGGCCCTTCCTGACCAACTTCGATTGCTCGACCATCAAGACCGAAGGGCAGCTCTGCTCGATGGTCAAGACACGCGCCAGCATGTCGGACGAGCAGGCGAAGCAGGATGTCGGCGCCTGGATGCAGGGGAGACAATTCTGATCTGACGCGTGCTGTTCGTTGCCGCGCCAGTCGAGAGGAACGACGCCATGACATATTCCCAACATAGCGAAGAGCGCCCGACCATCGCCGCGGACATCGCCGATCAAGTGGCCGCGTACGGGATCACTCGGGTCCCGGTCGACTACTTTCATGTCGGAGAGTTCCGTTACTCCAATCCGGAGGATGCCATTGCCGAGGCACGACGCCAGCGGCCGACAGAAGTCGAGCGAACATCCATCGGTCGGCCGCAATAGATCGTCTCGCCACGCAGCGTCTCGGAATGTCCCGTCTGGACAAGGCGCACGCTGCCCCAGACGCCGCCCCAGGAAGGGGACCTCCAATGACAATCGATCCGAAGCAGCCGGCCTTTGGCCCGGCGAACGTCGACCGTCGAGCTGTCGAAAAAGAGGGAGGAGCGCCTGGTTCGGGGAAAAAGGCTGTCTATCTGGTGATTCTTGCGGGCTTATTGAGTCTGCTCGGTGGATCGGTGCTCGCCGTCTGCGTCGACCGCCGTGCCCTGCTCGATGACCGGCTGGATAACATGCCGCCCGATATCGTGGCTTGGACTAGACGCAACATCGAGTGCCGGAAATGGCTGAACTTCGCAGTTGTCGACGAGGCGACGGACCGCAGGGTCGAGGATGCCGTCCTCCATCTGCGATGCGACGCGCTCGCCGTCGATATGCAGAGAATGCGACGCAAGTACGTACAGTGGCCAAAGGCGCTGGAGGCCATCAACGCCGCGCAAGAGAGTGGGCTCTAATCCGGACGTCACATTCACAAGACCGGCGCGGCAAACCGCTCAGCGCCCGACGGGCGAAGCATTGACAATTAATTTCCTGCCAAGCGCCTTTCGTCCCTTACTATCCCTCTTTGCGCGCCCCATATCCTTGTTCGATGTGAGCCAAAGCCTCACGAGGCGCTTCGACCCGTCCCGATCAGGCAGCGCGCGGCATCCCAGGAAGGAAACCTCATGACAATCGAACCCAAGCGGCCGGCCTTTGGCCCGGCGAACATCGGCCGTCGGGACGAAACCAATGGCGCCCACGAAAGGGAGCGCGCGAGGCTGCAGTCGGCTTGGCCGAGCGGCGACGTTGAAGACACCGACTTGGAACGACGGGTCCTAGCGAACGAGCGCATCTTACAGACCCTCATCGCGCACATGACGCAAGCCGAACCCAAGTTCATCGCTCATCTGGGCGCAGTTTTCAGCGAACCGCAGCATGGGCGTCGTCATGAACATGATTTTACCGACACCCATGCTTATACCGACCAGTTCGTCCGGAAGGTACTGCAGATCGTGAACCGGCGCGGCGAGCGTGGTGAAGCTCGCGAAGCGATGCCGTCGCATCTGCGCGCCGTCGAGCAGCACAACGACGATGCCGCCGCCGATGCCTTCAAAGGGCGCGCTATCACTCGATTTGAAGTCAAACGCCGCATCGGGATCTGGGAGGTCACCAGGGACGGTCATTTCTATGGCCACTATCAAGAGGCTCAGCCCGCATTCGACGCCGCGGAAGCGGCAGCACTGGCCATTGTTGCAAACGGTGGTGCGGCCGATCTCCTGTGGAACGACACGCGACCACAATCAGGTGTCTCCGATCCGGCCAAGGATGTGGCCCGAAGCCAACTATCGCGGGTCATAGAATTTAGGTCTGGATCGACAACGATCGTGCGTCCACGCCAACAAGGTGCTCTGTGAAGAACTTCAAGAGCTGGCTCGTCCCGCCGGTTTTATTTCCGGCTCTATTGATCGTTCTTTTTCTCGCCTACTGGTTGCTCAAAGCCCCGGCTTGACGAGGCTTAACCAGTCGACCCTGTTCTCTCGATACCACGATGTCTTTCGCGGTTACCGCGGGTGGCGAACTCGAACATATGGTGTGTTTTAATGGAATCCTTGGACCAAAAGCGTTCTCGTCTGCGCGGTGAATTGCAAGAAGCCTACAGTGGCTGGTTGGGCTCGACCCGAGGGGGTGAATTCGACAGTATAGAAGTCCCCCAGATCGATATCTCGGGTCGCCCGGTCTCGAACAGGGCCGAATGGTTTGCCTACCAATCAGCAAAGATGCGTCTGGTCGAGGCATATGCTGAAGGGCATTCACTGTAGCCACAGCGATCTTCTGGCGAGCAATCATGCGCGGGAGCATAGCCACTTCGTGGCCGAGGACCATCTGAGCGGCCAGCCAGGCAACCAGTAAGCCAATGATCGTGGACGCGCAGGCGGGAGCGATCACCGCCATCACAAAGAGGGCCTGACCGAGCGAGCGCCGAACGAGCTGGCCCATCAGCCATTCGATCGACGCATGCAAGTGACGGCGTTGTTAGGCAAACAGCGCACAGTATACGTCTTGAAGCTGGCATTATCTCGATTGCCCGAAGCAGTACAGACTTACTCACGTGGAGAAGAGCCAATGATCTCCGTCGATAGCGACGCTCGTGCCGCCTCATACCGTCGTATGGCCGACGAAATCGCTGCCGGTCATGGCCGGGCCAACATCGCGCATGAGCAACGATGCAATCGGATCGATGCAGATCGAAAAACTTCAGCCGAGCAGAAGGCTGCGCTTCGTAAAACCTCCAACTACCAGTGTGTCGCGGACCGCACCGTCGCACAGAGCAGAGCAGAAAAGGATCATCTCAGCCGTGTGGTCCCTTCGCTGTTGCAGGAGCACGACGTCCGATGAGTCCGCCAGCAGCACAATAGGAACACGATGAGAATCGGACTCGGCGAGGAAAAGCAGTCCGCCTGTTGCGAATGCCTCATGCTCGCGCCCCCACCCGAAAGGAATCCCGTGGCTCAACATCGACGCGGCAACCGAGAATTCAAGAAGCCCAAGCAAGCCAAGACCAAGACCGTCGTTTCGTCCTCGGCCTTCCCGATCGCCTACGCCAAACCCGTCAAGACGGCGGAGTCCGGCAAGCGCAAATAGCCTCGCGCCAGCGGGACGGTCGGTTCACGCAGACTATCTATCGAGGCGCGATCGGCTTTCCTGCTCGTGCCGCGAGAGATCGTCGCGAAACCCAGAGAAGGAAGACCGACATGCGCCTGTCCCTACCGAGAATTACGTCCGGCAGTATCGATGATGTAGCCCGCCAAGGATCGGCTGAGCGGCGAGCTGGTCGAATCGCTGGACGGGCCGGTAGCAGCAAGATCGACCTCCACGCCGTCACGCTACGTCCGCCTACTTACCAACGCACGGCAATCGGTGTTCGCGAGTCAATCGGCCGCATGATCTCTATCCGGCAACAGCAGGTCGCCACCGCTTCTCCGGTGAGCGCCAGACGACACCCTCAATCAGCATCGACAGCTGCGCCTGCGTCAGCATCACCGAACCCGTCGCCTCATCTGCCATCGGCCAGATGACATGGCCTTTGCACGTGCCAACGGCGCACGCTGTGAGCTGCCCGACAGGAATGCTGGGCAAGCCAGGAGGAGGAGAAGCATGGAAGAGGTTCGTGCATTCATTGGTCTCGACGTGCACAAGGAGACCATCTCCGTTGCGGTTGCCGATGCCGGAAGGATCGGCGAGGTTCGGCATGTAACTACAATCGAAAACACACCGACTGCTGTCGGCAAGCTCGCTCGCACTCTTGCGCGCCGTCATGGCGTCCTCGAGTTCGTCTACGAGGCGGGATCGTGCGGTTACAACGTGCAGCGACAGCTCACCGCATTGGGATTCGCCTGTCGCGTTTGCGCGCCGTCACTGACGCCTCGCAAGCCCGGAGACCGCATCAAGAACGACCGTCGGGACGCCATCACTCTCGCACGGCTGCTTCGTGCCGGCGAGCTTACCCATGTCTGGGTACCCACCCCGCTACACGAGGCACTGCGCGATCTGGTGCGAGCGAGGCACGCTGCCTGCCAGGATGTAAGACGCGACCGCATCCGCATCCAAGCATTCCTACTTCGGCGCGACTTGCGCTTCGAAGGCAAGCCGTGGAGCACGCGGCATCGACGTTGGCTATGTACCCGTACTTTCGATCATCCAGCGCAACAGATCGCGTTCCAAACCTATCTCAACGCACTTGAGCATGACGAATCGCGCAAAGCCGAGGTGGAGACCCAGATCCGGGAGCTGCTGGCAGCTTCGCCCTGGTCGGGACAGATGCGAGCGTTACAGGCACTCAGGGGCGTCGGACCGATTGTCGCCGCCACAGTCATCGCCGAGGTCGGAGACTTCGCTCGGTTCAAGCATCCACGCCAGCTGGTCGCCTATTTCGGCCTAGCTCCTGGGGAGCACAGCAGCGGCAGCACCGTTAGGCCTCGCGGTATCACCAAAGCGGGCAGCTCTATCGCGCGCTCAGTCCTGTGCGAAGCAGCCTGGCAGTACAAGACGACGCCGCACGTCGGCATATGGATGAAGACGCATCGCCCTGCTGTGTCACAGGACATCATCGGCATTGCATGGAAGGCGCAGCTTCGCCTGCACAAGACTTACCGACGGCTAACCGTCCGAGGCAAGCGCTCGGTCGTCGCGACGGCCGCAGTCGCTCGTGAGCTGCTCGGCTTCATCTGGGCGATCGGGCAGCGAGTACCGC
Organism: Enhydrobacter sp.; assembly: GCF_030246845.1. Taxonomy (NCBI): domain Bacteria; kingdom Pseudomonadati; phylum Pseudomonadota; class Alphaproteobacteria; order Hyphomicrobiales; genus Enhydrobacter; species Enhydrobacter sp. Next base: position 3,823,822 of record NZ_CP126889.1, on the reverse strand, counting down.
TTGCTCCCTGAGGCCAACCATCAGCGATCCGCAGCAGCGAGGACGCCGGCACGGTAGAGGGAATCCTCGAATTCTTGTTGGACAGGCAACGATGCCGACGTCCGTGGCCAGAGCGAGGCAGCCCTCCGACGCACCGTCATCATGGGGTATCCAATCCCCGCATAGGAGTCTGAGCGACCGTCGCAGTAACCCGGCGTTCTCACCTTTGCGGATCGCTTCGTTCGAATCATAGACGTCCAGGACAGGGCGATTGCTGAAGGGCGCGCGCAACCCTTGACAAAGGCCATAGGAGAAGAACCGGCTCTGCTCCAGCCTCTTGGTGAACAGGCACAGTCCGGTGCCATCCCACCATAAGATCTTCAGCAGCTCGGCCTTGCGCCCGCGGAACAGGAACAGATGGCCCGAGAAGGGATCCTGCTTCAGCACCCCCTGCACCAGCATCGCCAGACCGTCGAGGCCCTTTCTCATGTCGGTGACGCCCAGCGCCACGTGGATCTTCACACCCGACGGCAGCAGGCTCATTGGCCCTCTCCCTCGAGCATCGCCACCAGCCGGCGCACCGTCTCCGGATCAGCATCGCGCTCGAAGCGCACCCGTCGGCCGCTCGCCAGCTCAACCTCGATGCCCGGCGTCGACGGCGAGGTTGGACTCTCAACAATAGGAATCGTGTCCGTCACCTGCACCGAGGCGAAGGCCGGCTGTGGCTTCAGAGCCTCTTTCCAACGGAACAGCACCCGCACGGCAATGCCGTAGCGCCGGGCCGTTTGCGAGACCGAGAGTCCAGGCTGGGAGGCCTCATCAACGATCCGCCGCTTGTCCTCATCGCTGAACCTGCGGCGACCCGCCGCTCCAGCAACAAGCACCGCCATGCTGCCCGATGCCTCCTTAGTCATAGGAATCGTCATATGACTTGGCCGACCGCCCCGCCGGTACAGCAGCTTCTGCGGCATCTCCGGTTCATCCCTGAACTTCGACCGCCAGTTCTCGAAGCGCTTCAGAACAAGCCCATGCGCCTTGCAATACTCGCGTTGGTTCAGGTTGCTGCGTCGCCACGCCTCATGATGCGACCGCCAGAACGCCTCGCGTTCTTCCGCCGTCCCCACGATCGTCCAGTTGCCCACTCGACCTCTCTTCCTCGGCCATACGTTGCCGTGGAAGTCAGATCGCAATCAGCCCGCCGCCGCTAAGTGTGCGAGGAATGGACGCTTACCGGATCGCCATTGTTCTCTCCCGGTTGGCCGCCTTCGGATTCCCAGTTCCGGCCCAGAAATTCCCTGTTATGTCGACAAATATTCCCTGTTCTGTCTCAGCTCGAAGTGAGCTCTGCCACGGCTAAAAGGCAGCCGTTACGGGCCTTTCTGACTGTCAGAGTCTAATCGGTTTGCCAAATTCCCTGTAAAATTCCCTGTTAGCAGGGAATTTCCCCGGAGAAGGGTTCGACTCGGACTGCCTCCACAGCCAACCACCCGCACCGAACGTTCTCCGCCGGCGGGTAAGTAATTTCCCCGACCTTTGCGGGTAGTCGTCTTTGAGCGCCGCCGCTCGCGCGCCTGGTTTCGGCTTCCGCAATAGGATGCAGATGTGCGATCGACCTCGCCGACAGGTGGTCGCGTGACTGGAAGCTCGTCGCGGTCTGGAGCGTCAGTTGGCCGCCGCAGCCGGCAGCCAGCCATCGACAGGCAAACCCTTGCGACGAATATGCCGTGGAACGATCAAAATGCGTTTTTTCCGTAGAGGGCAAAGATCGTTCGGCCGAGGATCAGCAGATCGCGGACGAACGACCATTCCGATATGTAGCGAAGATCGTATGCGACGCGTTGTTCGATCTTGGCCCGGGTATCGGCCGGACCTCGCCAACCCAAGACCTGTGCGAGCCCTGTAATGCCCGGCTTTACCCGGTGGCGTGCATGGTAGTTGGCGACGACCACGCTGAAAGCATTGCCGTTCATGGCATGAGGCCGCGGACCGACCATGGACATGCTGCCCATAAGGACGTTGAACAACTGAGGCAGCTCGTCGATGCTCGACTTTCGCAGGAAGCCGCCAATGCGGGTTACCCGCGGGTCGTTGGAGACGGTCGGCTGGTCAGCGAGCACGTCCGCCGCTTCGGTGCGCATCGTGCGAAACTTGCACACCGTGAAATGCGTACCTCCGCGCCCCACTCGCGGCTGCCGGAACAGAACTGGTCCCCGGCTGTCCAGCTTGATCGCGGCGGCAACGCAGCACAGCAGTGGCGACAGAAGCACGATGAGGGAGAAGCTGGCCACGATGTCGAAAGCCCGCTTGAATGCTGCCTGGTGGGGCCTCAGCGGCTTCGGAAAAATGCGCACGAAAGGCATGCCGGCGAAGGTGACCATCTGTCCAAGACCCCAGCGGCCGCCATGCGGGATATGCATCAGGACGTCGAGCGAGAGGGGCGCCAGTCTTGCAGCGAGGCGGTCCATGGTCTCATCGCTGGCGACAGGCGTGATCACAGCCACCTCGGGCGCCAGCTCGACGAGCCTCGGATCTGCATAAATCGGGGTGCTGACGCGCCTCGTGCCGCCCGCATAGCGCGAGAGCTGCGCCATGGGAAAGAGACATACACGGGCGCGGGCCATCTCGCGGCGGATCTGCTGAGCGAGCAGAAAGGCTGGTTGGCCATCGCCGAACACCACGACACAGCGCTTGCCAACACGATTGCCGACGAGATCGCTCAGCGCGAGGAGAACAGGTCCGCTCCAGGCGATCGCCAGCAAGAGAACGAACATCCTTGCAGGCTTCAGCTCTTCCCATGAAGCATCGTTGAGGTAGTTCGAAAGGACGACCGAAACGAAGACGAGTGCGGCAACCTGCAAGCCGTGCTGCCCCATTTCGAGAAGCATGTCCTTCGCGTCGTAGATGTTTCGCTTCCTCGCCCGCATGCCGACTTGGAAGGCGAATCCGCACAGCAGCAGCATGCCGTTGGTGAAGATGCCCGTCGAAACGGGCCCGATGTTCCTGCCATCAAGAAGATCGGTGAGAATCAGCAGTGCGCAGCAGGCAAGCTGGCCGGCAGCTATGGCGCCGGCAAGCCGCTCGCGAATCGCTGAGCCTTCGTCCAATGCGATGCTGCTGCTGCGAAAATCAACCGCGCCGACGTCGGAGGCGCCGGCCGTCCGCACGGCCTCGCCTGTCGATGTGGAACCGTCCATAACCCCACCCAAATCAGTACGGCGCTGCCCCCAGCGCCGTAGCCCCGGCCCCTTCAGTCTTTTAGTTGTTGTCGCCTTCAGTATGCAATATGCATCGGCCGAATCCTGAGACAAAGTTAGGGCCAAGGAAGAGTTCACAAGAGCACGTTCCGGCGCGCGCGCATTGCATCGGGTAGCGCCTTGATTCGGACGCGAATTCCAAGCGCCGCCCTCCTTGATTTTCTACGCGAACAATCCGCCGCAACCTGACAGGAGCGAAGAACACGCCTCCGTGATCAAATCATTCATGATCGTTCATGCCGCGCCTCCAGATGCGGCCTGAAGTGTCGGGATTGCTGGCGCTACAAATTCGGAGACTTCGGGAGACGCTGGGCAACGACTTCCCGCTTCTCCAGGAACTTCGTCAGCAACTCGGCCGACTTGCCTCGGCCATCCATCATGACGACGTTGGCGGCAAGCAAACGCATCAGCACGTTCGGGTGCGTTCTTCCGTCGTTCAGGTAATGGCGGCGCAAGCCTCCGTCGGTCTTGTCGAAGGCTTCGTAAAGCCAGAGCTGCGCGGCCTGCATCGTCAATCCGTAACATGCCTGGGCGGCAATCGCGTGCAACCTTTGCGGCACTTGCGCGAAGCATGCCCGGCCGAGCAGCGACGCTGCGTAGGCATCGGCCCTCATCTCCTCTTGCTGTCGCTCGGCAAGCCCGGACTGCGTCCTTCGGTAGAGCTCTGCCCAAGGCGCGCCAGGAACAAGCCGAAAGGTTCTGTTCAGATGCCCCGCTTCGTGCAGCGCAAGCCAGGCAACATACCCGCTGAGCGGCGCGAAAGCCTGTCCATACTGATCCGATGGACCAAAGATGAGCTTGAACTGCCGCAGATTGTCCTCGATCAGCATGACGCAACGGCAGTTGATTTCGGCGGCGGCCGCATCCATGGCCGTTGAACCATTGTATACTTCCGTTGCGGCCCGACCCATCTGGGTGCCGGCATACATTGCGGCGGCGCAGGGATCTGTTTCGGCGCAGTTTCCGAATCCCGAAAGGGATACGGTCCTTGCCAGCTCGGCGCGGAATGCGCGGAGCATGTCAGGTGTCGCCGTACCAGCGTCGATCGCAGCATTCGGACGGCGTAGCAGATAGACCGGCACTTGTTGCAGGGCCTGCTGTGGCCGGCCAGGGCGCCACATCGGCCTGAGCACAAAACGGCCATCGAGCTCGAGGGCCGCGTTCGCTACGTCGATCGCTTCTTCCACCTCTGCCGACAGATCGCTGTCCGTTGCATCGCGAAAGCCGAAGATCTGCTTCGGATCAGGCGGATCGTCCAAGCAGCCGGTCAGGACGAACAAATAGGCCAGGAGCCAAGCTACGGCCCCCGCCCTCCCGAGTGCGGTTCCGCCCCATCGCATTGTCAATCGCGTCGGTCGAGAGAACTCATCTTCCTGAACGTCTTTGGCGCCTGTGCAACCTCAGTTATCCGATCAACGACCGGTAGATGTCGACATACTCTGAAGACATGGTCTCCGGCGTCGGCCAAGAGTCTCCCGACCGGCGAGCACCCCGCTTCATCCGGCGCAATTCGTCCGGCCGCTCAGAGAGCTGCATCATGCAGGCGGCCAGGGAGGCAGCATTCCCGGTATCGAAGAGCAGGCCATTGCTGCCGTGCTCGACGAACTCGGGGATAGCGCCGATACGGCTGCCGATGACTGGCAATCCGTAGCGGAACGCCTCCGCGATCGACATCGGCGCGTTCTCGACCCAGATCGACGGAAAGACCAGGACGTCGGCGCTCGAGATCAATCTATCCTTTCGTTCGCCGTCGACAAAACCATGAAAGCGAACACGATCATCCATCCCGGCGAGCGCCTTCAGCTTGGCCTCTTCTTCACCGCGGCCGGCGACGTCGAGCGTGAAGACGGAGCCGCGTGCCGAGCGGACCGCCTGGACGAGCGTATCGATCCCTTTGTGGGCCGCCAACTGCCCCATGTAGAGATAGCGGACCGGACGATCATCCCCCGGCTGTCCGTTCATTCGCGGCGGCCCTCCCCGGGCGACGCCGTTCCGAACGTGAGCCGAGCGCTTGAATGCAACACTGGCCTTGGCATGCGCCTGCAAGAGGTATTGCGAGGGGCTGCAGAAGACGTCGATGGCGGCCGCCTGCTTGCGATACCACGCACCGTGGAACCTGCAAACCATGCAGCGCGACTGCGGAGCGCAGCTCTCGCCATTCCGACCGAGGAGCGAGCCGTCGGCACAGATCAGCTCGTAGCTGTGGGCCGTATGGACGACGGGGATGCCCTTCCGCTGCGCAACATGCCAGATGACCGGCGACAGGCCTTTGATGTTGTGCGTGTGCACGACGTCGGGCCGGACCTGATCCAGGATCTGGCCGAACTTCTCGCCGGCATCCCGGTTCCAGGCGTCCGTGACCCGCCAGCGGACCTTGTCGATCGCAGATCTTCGATCACCGGGCGCGAAGCGCTCGTAGAGCCACCAGCGATTCTCCGGAAAGAACCGATATACGTCGACGCCATTCCGCCGTTCGACGTCGAAATCCTGGTCTCGGGAGCAACTGGTCACGACCGAAATGCGGTGGTCTTGTTCCGCCAGCGTATTTGCAAGCATCTCGGTCACGACCTCCGCGCCACCGACGACGAACGGAGCGTACAAGCTGTTCACGATCAGCACCGAGAGCGATCTCGCACAAGGAGCCTGTTCGCTCACTGATCCTCCGATCTGACGGTCGGGCTCACTCAAGCCTCCTCGATGCGGATGGCATAAACCTCATGGAGTCCAATGTTTTCGAGCTCGAGCGAAACCTGGTCGTCGAGGACATCCAATGTCTTGTGATATGCGACCGGAAGGGTGCCGATCGTCCGCGCACCGGCATCGGGTATCCGCAGCGCCTCGATGCCAACTCTGCGGCTCTTGGCGACGCTGGAAAGGCCGGACAGGCGAACGACGACAGGCAAGCCCTGCGCCGTGGCACCTTCATGACCATAATACCCGACCAGAACCTGCACGCGATTGGCTCCGGCAGGCAGCGCCTGGCCGATCAAGACGACATGCCCGAAGTCCGAGCCCGCACGCACGCGCCGCTCCCAGCCGGCGGCGTAGTAGGCGTGCACCCACCAGGGAGCGCGCGGCTCCTGCGTACGAGGATCGATGAGGCCGTCGATCGAGTTGTCCTCGCAGTGAATGCCCCAGCACGATCGGGCGGCATAGTCTGCGCCGCCACGCTCGAGATAGAACAGAAAGGCGAGCAGTTCTGCCGGCCGGTACTGATCGACCTCGCCGACGTACTCGTTCACGTGGATTTCGTTCAGCTTCAATGCGTGGAACCGACCATTCTCGACATACGCTGCCCGCGCGTACCGAACGTTCTTCTCAACCAGCGCGATGTCCGACCACGGCTCGAGCTCGTGCCAGCAGAGAAAATTGACCTCGCATCGGGCGCGCAAGCAACTGGACAGAAACGCTTCGAAGAACGCCGGCTGAAACGACGACACGCTGGGCCCGCCGACCTTGGTATCCGGACCCAGTGTCTCCTTCAGGACCTTGGCCGCCCGTATCCAAGTCGCAAAGAACAATTCTCGGCTTCCGCGCCAGCTTCCGCCAGTGTCCGGTTCGTTCCAGATGTCCCAGCAGATCTCCTTGCCCCGCGACAGCTCGGCGATCCGCCGTACGAAAGCTTCCCAAGCAGCGACATTTTCGTACGGTGGCTTCCAGTTCCCATTGAGCGGATAGCCCCACCCGTCGGACAGAGGCCCCTCGAACTTGGCGCCCCATGACTGGATGGCTTCGTACTGCCTCAGGTCGTTCGATCGCCAGAGCTTCGGCTGCAGAGGCCTGATGCGTTCGGACGGCGGATTGGGGTAGCGGATGCTGTTCAGGAAGCCGTTCATCGACCGGCACGCGACCGGAGACGAAAAATCGACGAAGGCAGAGACACGACCGGGCGCAGCGGACGGGTGACCGCCAGGCATCAACGTCGAAGCTCCGGCGCCGAGCGCCAAGACCGAGAACGCTCGCCTGTTCATCCTGTTCTTTGCCGGTTTCACCGCAGGCGAGGATCGCCGGACGAACCCGCTCATCGGCCTCCTCCCCATCGGCCCACGACCGGCTAGTTCACATGATCAAGCATGAGCATGCTCTTACAATTCGACTGCAGCCTGCGCCAAACAATTTCGACAATGTCACCATCATCTCACCGCCCACGACAGGCAACTCGGGGTAGTGACTTGTGTGGCCGAACGCGCCGCATTTGCTGCTGCGTGTCGTGTGCCAGGCATTGCGGACCTTGGAGCGGTCAGTCGACCGAAGGTGGGATTGGCCAAGAACCCGATAGCGCTCGCCATCAACGGACGTTTCCTTGCCCAGCCGATCTCGGGAGTGCAGCGATTCGCCCGCGAGCTGATTCTGGCGATGGATCGCGTGCTCTTGCACACCGGACGCGCTGCGTTCTCGCCCGTGACCTTGTGGGCGCCGCCAGATGTCCCCGAAGAGGCGCTGCCGTCTGGACTCAAAATATTGAAGATCGAGCGGGCCGGCCGTCTTGCCGGTCATTTGTGGGAGCAGATCGAGCTCCCGCGCATCGCGCGCGATGCCGTTCTGATCAGCCTGACGAACTCGGCACCACTGCTGCATCCTCGCCAGTTGGTGGCCATCCACGACGCCGCCATCATGGAATACCCCGGCGACTTCAAGTGGACCTACCGGGCTTGGTACCGCGGCCTGTATGCTGGCTTGCGCCGAACGTCGGCACGTTTCATCAGTGATTCGTCCTTCGCCGCGGACGAGGTCGCACGGCATTTCAGGATTTCAGCCGATCGCATCACGGTGGTTCCGCTCGCCTCGCAGCACTTCCTCCCTCTCGAGCCGGACCGCAGTGTGCTCGACCATCTGGGGCTGTCTCAACAGGGCTATATCCTTGCCGTAGGCGGCCGGTCGGGGCGCAAGAACCTGGCGGTCGTCGAGCGGGCGATCGCCCTGCTCGACGGCTGTCCAATCCTCGTCATTGCGGGAGGCGGCAAGTCGCGGGCATTCTCGGCCTCGAATACGGTTCCCGTAACCAACGCCGTTTTCCTGGATCATCTTTCGGACGCGGCAATCAAGGCTCTCTATCAAAGCGCGCTCTGCCTGGTGTTCCCATCCCGATACGAAGGATTCGGGCTGCCGCCTCTGGAGGCAATGATTTGCGGTTGCCCGGTGATCGTCTCGCATGCCGCCCCCATGCCGGAGGTATGCGGAGATGCGGCTCTGTACTGTGATCCCGACCGTCCCGATACGGTCGCAGCCAACATCCGTCTGCTGATGGCGGATGACGTTTTGCGGGCCAAGCTGATCGCGCGCGGAAGCGAGCGGGTTCGGCAGTTCTCATGGGAGCGCAGCGCCAGCAAGGTCCTCGAAATTGCCGAACAGCAGGCCTGAGGCAGCCAGTCGCCTCGCCCAATGCCCGGCGAGCTGCACCGTCACATTCTGGATCACACAGTCAAGCCGATTGTGACCATAACCGGATGGTGCGGGACAGGCGTCCAGTCATGCGCTTCATTCGACGCAGGGCCCGGACCAGGATCGGCTCGAAGCCGATCAGATGGAACTTCGCGTCGATCACCATCAGATCGCCCGCAAACGAGAGCGTATGCAGTCCCTTGCAGGACCGTGATATCGCCTCCGGCCGAATGGTGGTGATGAGCGTTTCTTCGAAGCGGGTGACGGTCAGGCGGTCGATGCGGTTTATCGCCAGTCCATACCCGTAGGACCTCGAGCAGTCCTGGGCCGGCCGGAACAGCGCCCCGTCGTGCACGATCACCGGACCCGCCGAGCGGGAAGAGCGCACATCGGTCTTGACCGGGTTCAGGGGATGGGGCGACCAGTTCCCGCGCAGGGTCTTCGAGAAGAACAGGTGAAGGTTGACCTGGTCGTTGTCGTTCTCGAGGCCACAAAACAGCCAGTAGAGTCCGTCGTGAAACAGAATTGTACCGTCGGTCACTCGCACGCCCGTCACGAGATCGGTGACGGGCGTGAGCTTACCCGCATCGTAGCGGTAGAGCAGCGACGCATTGCTCTGATGGCATTCCGGGAGGCAGTAGGTGATCCCCTCTTCTCGGAACAGGAATGGGTAGGACATGTGATGCCTGGATTCCAGGCGAACCTTCAGGCCAACCTCAGGCGTCCCGAACGGCTCGCGGACCGTCACTTCCGAAATCCGCCCGACCCCGAAATCGGTGTAGTCCTCGGCCAGAAGAGTGAGCTCCGGCGTCGTCGACAAGATGAACGGATCTGCGATGTAGCGACCCAACTCACGCCGCGGGAGCAGCGAGACATCCGATAAGGGCGCGCCGGCCAGCAAGGCCTGGAAGTTCATCCGCACGAAGCCGACGTTCCAGGTCTCGAGGACGAGGTAGGACGCCAGCTTCGATGACAGCCGCTGGAGAATGTCGCGCGCCAACAAGGACACAAGCAGCACCGGCGAGCTTCGGGGCCCGCCGTCGGCACGGTCGCTCTCCATGGAGCAGGGTAGCTCCCCGTTGAGCAGGCCATGCTTCAGTGCACGGAGGGGCCATCGGCCAGCCTCTGACAGAACCTGGGCGACAACCGTCCGATTGCGCTCCCCGCGCGCACGGAAGTGCCCGTTGAGCAAGACACGTCGGTGGTCCGCCTGATCCCCGATCTGCTCCAGTCCGAAGCTGACGACGTCATCTCTCCGGTGCAGGCCGTGGATGAAAGGGTATTCCCCGGCGGCTCCCGACGATCGCGTGAACCGCCAAACCCCCAGCTCGGCGCAACCGGCCAAACCGTCGGGAATCTCGCCGCCACCGAAGAACAGGATGAACTTCAAGCGGTGGGCCGAAAGCTCCCGCCGCTGCGCCGGGGACAGAGTCGCCTGAGCCGCGATGGTGCGCTCGACTGTGCATACCGTCGATGGCCGATACCGCTCAGGGTCCGGTTCCCCGAGTTCTGCGCGGGACCCGGCCGGCAGGTCTGCGATCCGAAGGATCAAGTCGTCCAAGGCACGCGCAACCTTCGAGCGACGGGGCGCTGCATCCGGTGGCGCGATGATGAACAGGCAGCTTGCGCCGTCCCCCCGGAGCAGCTCGACAGACTTCCATTCCCAGTCCCGCAGGCCTCGGCCCTGCAAGTAGACGCCGAAGCGGACCGAACTAATCTCCTCCAGGCTCATTCAGCGATCAGTGAAGGAATCATGGCGTCGTCACCACGAAGGTAAGTGATGTTCACAGGACCGGATGGTATCGACCGGCCATTGAACCCCACCATCACGGCCTCGCTCGCTGTGGGAAGGAAGTGAAGCGACGCAAGCGCGGCCTTCGTCGTCGAACATGACGACCGGCAATGGACGCTCTCGGCATCGAGCTCGACCGCGCGATGAACATTCTCTGCGATCATCCAACGCAACGTCCTCTCGTTCAGCTCGGATGAGTGCAGATGGATGAGTCTGGCCTTGCGGCCGATCTTGCTTGCTTCGATGCGGCAGATCGTGAGCCCGACCAGCGCACCTTTGATGCGGAACGCGAGGCAGAACACCTTGCCCAGCGAAGGCGGGCCCGATGTCAGCCACCGGACGTAGCTCTTGGTGAGGACGGGTGCCACGGCATATCCGCTGCGGCTGCCGGCGCCGGGCCAATCTTCGCCGGGCCACTCATCGGGGCTGAGATCCTCGACCTCCCCGTCGACCTCCCGATGCCTCGTCCATGCCGCGGTCGGCCGAAGGCGGATACTGCGCGGCAGATACTTTGCGATCGACCCGTCGCCCAGCCTTGCTTTGCGCAGCACGGCCCCGGCCATGCGGCGCGCGGTGATCGGCAGGATGAAGTCATGCGCATCGAGCAGATGCGTCCAGTTCAGCCGCGGCGCGATTGCGACCGCCGCCTTTGGCAGCCCCACCCCCAGCAGCGGCTCCCCTTGGGCGATGAGGAACTTCATGAGGCGCATGCCAACGCCGCGGTTGCCGGGGAGGCAATACCAATCGCATGGCTCGCGCACGGGTATTTCCTGTCCCCCAATGCAGTAGGGACGGATGAAAGTGTCTATCAGGCCGATGCACTTGGAGCCGGACATGGCGACCAGCGTTTCGCCATCCGTCCGGTGTACATATCGCCAAGCAAGAAACTCCTGCTGGAACTGCTTTTCCCAACGCTGATCCCAGAACGTCAGCAGCGTGTCGTAGAACCCCTGTCGAGTCGATGTTTCAACTTTGGTGAACTCGATAGACATCGCCTGCTCCGAGCGCAGCATAGATGCGTCATTATATCTGCGCTCCCGGCGATGACCGGAGCGCAATCGTGACAAATCCGTAACCAGAACTTTCGTTCGGAGCGTGTCCCGCCCTCGCAGGCATTGCCGCCGCCTTTCGCCGACGCAGCTCTACATCGGGGCCGAAAGCGCTGCATGGCTGCCCACCAAGGTAGTCCCAATGGGGTAACTCTGTCGTCGATGGTCGTCGGTTGCGAATGCTCGCCTGCTGTCGCTTTCGATCGCCTTGTTCCAAGTCGCCGGGTCACGTGGTTGACACAGTTACATTCGGTGAAAACGCGTACGATTCGGCGGGGAGTAGAGAGGGGATGGGGCAAGTCTTTCCGCGCCGGGTCGCGATTGTGCACGACTGGTTTGACAAGCCCGGCGGCGCGGAGCGCGTTCTACACGAATTGATCGCGTGCTTTCCCGACGCCGACCTGTTTGCCGTTGTCGATATGCTGTCTGACGACGATCGGGGCATAGTTCTCAATAAGGCTGTAACTACGACCTTCATCCAGAAGCTGCCTGGCGCTCGCAAGCACTTCCGTCGCTATCTTCCCTTGATGCCGTTGGCCATCGAGCAGATGGACCTGTCGGACTATGATTTGGTGATCTCGAGCAGTTGGGCAGTCGCCAAAGGCGTCATCACCGGACCCGATCAACTGCACATCGCCTACGTCCATACACCTCTGCGCTATGCTTGGCACCAGCAGCACGATTATCTCCGGCTCGAGCAGCTCGATCGCGGGCTGAAGGGCGCCGCCGCTCGTTTGGTCCTACATTGGCTCCGCTTGTGGGACCTGCGAACTGTGAACAACGTGGACGTCTGGCTCGCGAATTCGAGCAACGTGGCGCGACGCATACGCAAGACCTACGGGAAGCAGGCGGAGGTGCTCTACCCACCTGTCCGCATCGAGGACTTCACCTTTACCGAAGAAAAGGCAGGATACTACTTCACGTGCTCACGACTCGTGCAATACAAGCGGGTCGACCTGCTGGTCGATGCGTTCCTGAGCAGATCCGGGAGCGAGCTGGTGATTGCCGGCGATGGGCCGGAGCTGCCTTCGTTGAGGGAACGGGCCCGCCATGCACCCAACATCCGTTTTCTCGGCCGCAGGACGGACGGCGAGGTTCGAGAGCTCCTGCGGAAGGCGCGGGCCTTCATCTTCGCTGCGAACGAAGACCTCGGGATCGCGCCCATCGAGGCCCAGGCCTGCGGCACGCCCGTGATCGCGTTCGGGCAAGGAGGGGCGCTCGAAACCGTGCGAGGCCTCGAGGTCGGGCGGCCTACCGGCTGCTTCTTCTACGAGCAGACACCGGCTTCACTCCTGGAGGCGATCGAGCGCTTTGAAAACCTTGCAGTGCCGATCGACCCCAAGGACTGCCGGGCGAACGCGAACAAGTTCCGATCCGAGCGTTTTAGAGAGCAGCTTCACAGCGTGGTCAGCCGCCATGGAATCGGCTTCGGTGCGTCAGCCATATACTCCGATACCGAGCCGGATGTTCTTCTGCCGAGCCTGCCTCGATAGAGATGCGGGGTGGTTGCCTATCGGCCTCTGCGGCGACGATGGACTTGGCCCAACCGAGTGGAGGGATCAGTAATTGCAATATTTCAATCTGGCGCTCGCGCCTGGGTAGTGGCCGGAGACCCGACGCCGACCGCGCCGTCAGCATCGAAATCCGCGCCTGCTATTGCGCCGATCGTCGGACGCTTCAGCCCGCTGTGTCACGCCGTTGACACAATCACGCCCAGTGGAAATGCCCTACGACTCTGTACTTCCAAAGCTGCTTCGATGGCTGGAGTCGTCTCAGCCCTAACTTGATGGCTTTCGATATGGACGGTTCTTCGCGCATCGACTACCGGTTGTACAATGAAGCCGACGGCCGCCTTGGGGTGTCCACTGCGCGAATCTGGGCCAGCATCTGGCGGCGGAAGTGGCTGATCGCGGTATCGAGCGTCATCCTGTTCGGGCTGTTCTCGACCGTGCTTGTCCTCTTGCCGGTTTGGTACACGGCGGAATCCGAGATCGTGGTCGAGCAAAGACGCGAGGGCGCGGACATTGCCGCAGTCCTGTCCCGCTTGCCGACCGATTCCCAGGCAGTGCTCACGCAAGCGGAAGCGCTGCGCTCGCGTACGCTCGTCCAGCGGACAATCAACCGGCTCAATCTGCTGACGAACCCGGAATTCAACCCGCGCATCATCCCAAACGATGGCTCGTTGCGGTCGCGGTGGCGGCAGACGAAGGCAGCGGTCATGGCCTTCGTCGAGCTCCTTCTGCCGACGCGCAAGGGTCCGAGCGACGGCGATTCGGTCCTCACCGAAGCGACAGACATCTTTTTGAAGCATCTTCGCGTTATGCCAGTCGGCCGCTCGCAAGTGTTGAAGGCCACCTACACGTCCGAGAACCCCGAGCTTGCAAGTGAAATCCTGAACGTGCTCGTCGGTCTCTATTTGGAAACCCAGATGGAGAACCGCGTTGCCGTGCCGACCAAGGTTAGCGACTTTCTGAAGGGGGAACTGTACAGGCTGCAGATGAAGGTCCGCGAAGCCAACGACGCCGTCGAGCGCTACAGAAACCAGGCACAACTCCAGCAAGGCATCGTCCAAGGCCGCGAGACCCTTCTTTACACGCAGGAACTGAGCGAGGCCAACCGCGAGCTGGTCTCGGTACGGCTAAAGCGTCAGGAGGCCGAGGCGCGTCTGAGCGAGATTCGCGCCAACCCGAATTCCTTTTCCGACGTCTTGGCAAGCCCTGTCATCCAGCAGTTGCGCAAGCAGCTTTCCCTCCTGAAAGAGGAGCGGTCGCAACTGATCGCCACCTATGGGCCGTCCTATCCCAAGCTGCGGCAGATCGAGGCGAGCATTGCCGATGGGGAGCGGCAACTGAAGGCGGAGATCGCCAACGTCGTTCGCTCCGTCGCAAGCGACCTGGCGGTCCAGACGGAGCGCGAAGCCCAGCTCGTCCAGTCCATCGCCAACCTGAAAGACCAGATCCAGAAAGCGGGCAGCGCCAAAGTTACACTCGCTTCGCTCGAACAGGAAGCCGAGGTCAATCGAAGCATCCTCAATACATTCCTGACGCAGTACAACCAGCTTGCATCCCAGCGCGCCCTGCAGATCGCGGACTCCTACGTCCTTGCGCAGGCGGACGTTCCGACCCGGCCGTCGTTCCCGCCGCTGCTCCCGTTCCTCGGGTTTGCCTTCGTGGTCTCCGTCGCGCTGTCCAGCATCTGCGCGCTGCTGCTCGAGCGAACCGGCGAGACCATACGCAGCTCCCAGGAAGTGCAACCCCTCCTTACCGCTCGGGCGCTGGGGGTCATCCCGAAGCTCGGCGCCAAGACCGCCGTGCTTACGCAGGTGATCGACAGCCCGCAATCGCAATTCACGGAGTCGATCCGGAGCATCTTGTCCCGCTTCCTGGGCCCGCGCAATTTGGGGCGCGCGATCCTGGTTGCGTCAGCGCAGCCCCGGGAAGGACGGACGTCCCTTGCGATCGCGCTGGCCCGTCTCGCAGCGCTTGCCGGCCGGCGCGTCATCATCATCGACTGCGACCTGCGTCGCCCGGCGCTGCATGGCGCGTTCGGCGCGAAGATAGGGCCTGGCTTGACGGACTTACTCCAGAACCGTCTCGAACTGAGCAAGGTGATCCGCAAAGATACCCTTACTTCGCTCGACTACATCACGGGCGGCCAGCTCGCGCCTTACGCAGCGAACCTGCTCTGCCTTCCGGAAATGGCGACGCTGCTGGCGAAGCTTCGCACCGGATACGACCTCCTCATTCTGGACTCGCCGCCGAGCGCCACCGTGGCCGATGCAAGCTTCCTGGCGCAGATGGCGGACGAGTGCCTGTTCATCGTGGGCTGGAACAAGACGCCCTGGAGGCTCGCGCGCGAGCAGATGGAGGACCTCTCGTACCAGAACTGCAATCTTGCCGGCGTCGTCCTCAACCAGGTCGATATGCGGAAGCATTCGAAATACCACCCAGCTTACATCGTGCCGGCCCGTGCGCCCGCTATGATCGGCACGGCCGAGCAGGCCATCCGCGATGGATAGAGGCTCGTCGAGGGCGGCCGCCTTCGGCGCGTTGTTGGCGGGCGTTTTCGTCACTTTTCCCAGCTTCCTTATGCCCGGCGTCGCCGATGGAAGCGGACCGCGGACAACGGACTTGCTAAACCTGTTTGGCGCCGGTCTGCTCGTCTTGGCCGTGCTGAGATCCGCCCGGCTGCATCCGGCCATCCGCGGCATCCTGCTCGTTTGGGCGACGACCGTGCCGTGGGTCTTCATGGAGATCTACGCCCTCGCCGGCATCCCTGATCCGCCGGTTCAGAGAGTGCTCATCCGCTGGATCCTTTGCGGTTGTTCGGCCTATCTGGTCACGGTCCTCGCCGAAACGCCGAGGCTGCGGCTGCGCTTGCTGTACGGTCTTCTGATAGGCGTCGTGCTCTCCTTGCTGACGGTGCTCCACGACTTTTTGACGTTCTCACCGGAAGATTTGCCGATCGATCAACTCGTTGATCTCGCCATCTACAACGGCAAGGACATTCACGACTTCATCTACAGGGCGTACGGGATCTTCGGGCATCCAAACAGCGCGGCCGGATGCGTGCTGGTCGGCGTTCCAGTTCTCATCGGCGCGATCGAGGAAGGAAGGGCACCGCGCTGGTCCATCGTGATGGCCTTGGCGCTGATGGGCGCCACCTTCTACCTTACGAAGTCGCGAGGCCCTCTGTTGATATCGTCGGCACTCGTCGGATATTGGCTCTGGTCTCACGCACGCGGCATTCGCCTCCCACTCGTGCTTGCCGGGGCCGTGACCGTTCTCGGGATCCTTACGATCGGCGGGCTCGGGTCGGACTGGGGCAATGGCGTCCTGCTCGAGCGGTTCCTCGACGCCGGCAGCATCTCTGTCAACGCCAGCGATCGCTGGTGGACCATCGCGACAAGTTTCAACTTCATGCTGCAGAATCCGCTTGGAATGGGCTCTGCCTACGTCGATCCGCTCGAGATCGCCACTGGTACGAGCGCCACACACAATGCGTACCTCGAGCTTGCCTTGATGGGCGGCATTCCACTGATGCTTCTCGTCGCCGTTCGGCTCGCCAGAACGGCTGCTCGGGTGTTCACGGCCTGCCGTCCGGTTGAAGCCTGGCTGGCCGCCTATCTCCTCGGCATCTTCCTTTTCGAGTCGTACTTCCTCCAGGTCAATATCCTGCTCATGACGTTCTGGCTCGTGGTATCGCCGTTACGATCTTTTGGACGGCAGACCGCGCCTCGGGCCAGGCCTCCCGTGCGAACCCGGCCGCGTCACCAACTGGCCGTGAGGCCGGCCACAAGGGACCTGATCGGATGAAACTCTGCATGGTCGCCGCTTCGCTCGCCGGCGGCGGTGCAGAGCGGGCGCTACTCGACACGGCAGCCCTTCTGGCCGCGCGTGGTCACGAAGTGACCGTGCTCACCTTCGAGAGCGAGACGTCCGACGCGTATCCTGTGTCGGCCCGCCTTTCCAGAATCGCTCTCGGCGTAGCGGGCCAGTCGGGGAACCGCCTGCGGGGCATCCTGAACAATCTCCGACGCATCGTGCGCCTGCGAGCAGAAGTCCGTCGACTCCGGCCCGACGTGGTCGTTTCCTACCTGACCCGAACCAACATCATCTGCCTGCTGGCATTGCTCGGCCTGGGCGTGCCCGTGGTGGCCACTGAACACAACGTCGCCGCGCTCAACGATGCACCGGTGCAAGCCTTGTGGCGCACGTTGCGTCGGCTCCTCTACCCGCGCATGGCGCAGGTCGTGGTCGTAAGCAAAGGTCTTGCCCGACAATACGCCTGGCTCGGAGCGAACAAGCTCAGCGTGATCTACAACTTCCTGCCGCCAACCTGCGCCCCTCGCCGGGAAGCCTTCGGTTTCCTGGCGGAGGATGCTCGGCACATCGTCGGGATGGGGCGATTGGAGCCCGAGAAAGGTTTCGATCGGCTGATCAAGGCGTTTCACCTTGTCGAAAAGGACTGCGCCGGCTGGAAGCTGCTCATCGTGGGCGAAGGCTCCCTGCGCAAGGAGCTGACCCGCCTGGTTGCGTCACTCGGGCTGGAGCATCGGATCGCCCTGCCTGGACGCGTAAGCAACCCGCGCGCCCTGTTTCGGCAGTGCGACCTGTTCGCCCTGTCGTCGGATAGCGAGGGGTTTGGGCTGGTTCTGGTCGAGGCGATGTCCGCCGAGCTGCCTGTAGTCAGCTTCGACTGCGATTTCGGCCCGCGCGAGATCGTAACTCCCGGCGTATCCGGGATACTGGTGCCCCCGGGCGACGTTCCGGCCCTGTCGAGGGCGATCCGAAGCCTCGTCAAGGATGACGTCCTGCGGGCCCGATTGGCACGGGCCGGGCGGGAATCGGTGGGCCGTTTCGCTCCGGACGAGATCCTGAACCAGTGGGAAGCCCTGTTCCGCCGCCTCACGGGTCCCCGGATTGCCCCGCAAAAGGCCCCTCGGCGTACGCAGGCGGCCGAGAGACCATGAACGCGGAAGCCCAAACGATCGTTGACCGCATCCGGGGATTGCTGTGCCCCCACTTGGCGGCGATCTACGGCATCATCGGCAGGTTATGGCTCGTTCTGACCGGACCGGTGACGATTGTCGTCCTTGCAACCCACTTCTCTCCGTATGCCCAAGGTTACTTCTTCACCTTCATGAGCTTGGCGGCTGCCCGCACCGTCGCGGAGTTGGGCCTTGGTCAGGTGATCATCGTCAAAGTCGCGCAGTTGTCGCCGCTCGCCACCAATCCGGCGGACCCCGTCTCGCCACGGGTCGCAGGCTTCATCCGGTTCGCCGCCAAGTGGTTCGCGGGCGCCGGCTTGGTCGTCGGCGGGCTGCTCTGCCTGGGCGGCACCTTTCTGCTCGGAGCCAACAATGGCCTTCCTATGATCGAGTGGCTGCCGCCGTGGGTCGCGCTCAGCTGGCTCGTAGGCCTGGATGTCGCACTGTCCGGCTTGCTGTTCCCGCTCGAGGGCGCTGGTCAGGTGAGATCCGTTTACTTTTGCCGCATGGTGCGGAGCTTCGTGAACAGTGTCGTGCTTTGGCTGTTCATTCTGCTCGGCCTTGAGCTGTGGTCCATCAGCATTGCCCTGGCCTGCAGCCTGGTTTGGACCACCTTCTTTATCTTCTCACAGGGCAAGCTGGTCGTGCGAGCGCTACATCCCGGCGCCGTCATCGCCAAGATCGATTGGCTTTCTGAAGTCTTCCCGGCCCAATGGCGGCTGGCGCTCTCGAGCATCGCCGAATACGTCAGCTTCTACACAGTGATACCCCTGATGTATGTCATGCACGGAGCCGTGATAGCAGGCCAGCTCGGCATTACCTGGCAACTCGCCGCCGCCGTGTCGTCGATCGCCGGCGCGATCGTCGTCACCCGCTTTCCCGAGTTCAGCCGCCTTGCGGCGATGCGATCCATCCGAGAACTCGACGGCCTTCTTCTGTCCACGTCCTTGATCTCGATGGCGATCTGCGTACTGGGCGCCCTCGGCGTCGGTCTCAGTGTGCTTCTGCTCCAGAAACTTGGCCTTCAAATCGGCACGCGAGTGCTGCCATTCGATCAGGTGGTCATTCTCCTGCTCGGGGTACTGATTTGGCACTCCAATCTCACGATCGTCTCGTATCTCCGGGCTCATGGCGGCGATCCCTATCTTCCGGCAAGCCTGAGCGGTGCGGCGTTGCTGTTCGCCGCAAACCTCACCTTGGGGCGGTGGTTCGGACCGGTGGGGCTGCTCTGGGGATACGCCATCACGGGCGCATGCTTCATGGTGCCTTTCGGCTTCTATCTGCTGAAGAGGAAGCGGAGAACGTGCGGATACCCGCCGTTCAAGATCGGAGGAGTCTGGATGGCAGCAATGCCGAGATCAAGGTGAGGCGCCGGTCACGCGCCCGGGCTGAAGACAGACTCGCAGCCGGATATCCTCACCAGACGGACCTCCAATCCCAGGGCATGCAAGCCTAGGTCGATCTTTGCACCGTCAACTCGGCCGCTCCCACAATGCGCACGCAAGGCAACCTTCGGGGACTAAAAAGCTAATTATTTCAGGGCTTTTGTGCTAGGCTTACAGTATCTGGTCCTTGGCCAGCGTCCTTCGCGAAAGTCCCAGCTGGACAAACATGGATACACGTCGGGAAGCGGAAGCCGTTCCGGCGGCGGTCAGTCGTCAGGCGCGGCGCATACCGCTGATTTGGATCGTCCCGGTCATCACCGCCCTGATCGCCGCCTGGCTCGCCTGGGACACATTCTCCAAGCGTGGACCCACCATCACGATCACCTTCGACTCGGCCGACGGCCTGCAGCCGGGGCAGTCGCAGCTCAAGTTCAAGGACGTCACAATGGGTACGGTGAAGTCGATCGCCGTGACCCCGGATTTCTCGCAGGTCGTCGTCACGGTCGAGACGACGCGCGAGGCGGAGCCGCTGCTCAGTGACAAGACGATCTTCTGGGTGGTGAAGCCTCAGCTGTTCGCCGGCCGCATCTCCGGCCTCGATACGCTGCTGTCCGGCTCCTATATCGGGATGCTTCCTTCGACCGAGAAGGGCAAGGTGCAGCGGCATTTCCACGGCAGCGCCAATCCGCCGGTGCTGCCGGTCTCGGCGCCGGGCACCGTCTTCAGGCTCGAGACCAACCGGGTTGGCTCGATCAGCCTGGGCTCCCCGGTGTTCTATCGCGACATCGAGGTCGGCACCGTTCTCGGCTGGGACCTGGGACACATGGCGCGCAAGGTCACAGTGCACGTGTTCGTGCGCGAGCCATTCGACAAGTATGTGCACGACGATTCGCTGTTCTGGAACGCTTCCGGCCTGTCGTTGAAGATGGGGCCGAACGGCCTTCAGCTGCAGATGGAGTCGGTCAAGGCCGTGCTGCTGGGAGGTATTGCCTTCGATACCAAGCCCGACACCACGGCTCCGGTCAGTGCCGCCGACCACGGCTTTCCACTTTATCCGAACCATGACGCGGCGAAGGCCGCGGGCTTCGGACGGCGCCTCAGCATGATGTCGATCTTCCAGGGATCGGTCGCCGGCCTGGAGGTCGGCGCCGATGTCACGCTGCACGGGCTGAAGATCGGCGAGGTCACCGATGTGGGCCTCGTCTACGACCCGAAGATCGACCGGATCGTCGTGCCGGTTCACTACCAGATCGAAGCCGAGCGCATCGCCGGCGTGGCGTCGGCGGAAAAGGCGTCGAACGTGCCGCTTGGCGCTGTCGCCGCCGATATGGTCAAGCGCGGCTTCCGTGCCACGCTCCAGTCGGAAAGCCTGATCAGCGGCCAGAAGGTCGTTGCCATCGAATATGTCGCCGGCGCGCCGCCGGCCGAACTCGGGCGCGAAGGCGACGTCTTTGTCGTACCGTCGGCGCAGGCCGGCGGTTTCGACACCGTCACACGCTCGGCGGCCGAGCTTTTGTCCAAGATCAATCGCATCGATTTCCAGGCCATCGGCGCGCGCCTCGCGGACGCGACGAAGGGCGTGGACGAGCTGGTCAACGGACCGCAGCTGAAGAGGACGCTGGCCTCGCTCGAGGCCACCATGGCGGATGCGCAGGCCGTCGCACGCAAGCTCGATGCCGACGCCTCTCCAGCCCTTGCCCGCCTGCCGGACATCGCCAACAAGCTCGACAGCACGCTTGCCCAGGCCAACCGTCTGGTCGCTTCGATGAACACCGCCTACGGCAGCGAGTCACGGTTCAGCCGGGAGATCGATCGCTTGCTGCCGCAGCTCAACGACACGGCGCGTTCGCTGCGCGCCTTGACCGACCTTCTGGCGCGCCATCCCGAAGCTCTGATCAAGGGCCGCCCCGGTTCTGGAAAGGAATAGCTGGATGACTTTCGGTCGCCGGCCGCTCGTCCGGCTCGCCCTGCCCGCCCTGGTCGCCGCCTGCTCGTCGCCGGAGCCTGTGCTCTATTCCATACCGATGAAGCCGGGGCCGGTGCTGACCGGCGGCCCCGGGGTCGTGCTGCTCCACGACATCGGGCTGGCGGGCTATCTCGACCGCAAGGAGATCGTGCGGTCGTCCGAGGCTTACAGGCTCGGCGTGATGTCGAACGACTGGTGGGGCGAGAGTCTCGCGACGATGCTCAGTCGCGTGCTCGTGCTCGGCCTGTCGCAGCGCCTGCCGGCCAGCCGCATCTATGCCGAGGGCGGCGCCATCTCGGCCGACCCGAATGCCGTGCTGGCGGTCAATATCCAGCGGCTCGATCTCGACTCGTCCGGCGAGCTCGAGCTGCTGGCCCAGGCGGCGGTCGAGTTCAACCGCCCGACGCGCTCAGCGGCGCGCAGCTTCCATATCGTCAAGCATCCGCCGACGTCCAATGTCGCCGGGCAGGTCGCCGCCATCAGCGATGCCGTGGCCGAGTTGACGGATGGCCTTGCTTCCCTGCTTACGTCGTGACCCGTCCCGAATTGCGCGAATGCATGGGCTGCGGCCTGTTCCAGGTCGTGCCCGAACTCGGTCCCGATATGCGCTCGCAGTGCCTGCGATGCGGCAGCTTGCTGCGACGCACGCGTCGCGACCCGCTCGACCGCGGCCTCGCTCTCAACTTTGCCGCCCTCGTCCTCTATGTGATCGTGTGGACGGCGATGCTGATGAAGGTCTCGACTGCGGGCATCGTGCATGAGACGTCGCTGGTCTCCGGTCCGCTCGAACTGGTGCGTCAGGGCCTGTGGCCGCTGGCCCTCGCGGTGGTCTTCACCACTGGCCTCGCTCCGCTCGTCAAATTCGCCGGCGCCATCTACGTACTGACGGGCCTCAAGCTGCGCAGTCCGCCGCCGAACCTGCGCGGAGTCTTTCTGTTCGTTCGCAGGATCGGCACCTGGTCGATGCTGGAAGTGCTGCTGCTCGGCGTCTTCGTCGCCTACACCAAGCTCGGCGATATGGTGCACATGGACATCGGACCCGCCGTCTATGCGCTGGGTCTCCTGACGGTCGTCGTCGTGTGGGCGGATACCGTGCTCGAGCCCAATGCGGTGTGGGAGGCGATCGAGCGTACCGGCCAGACCCACGCGCCGATGACGGAGCCGCGGCCCCTCGCCTTCCGGCCCGGCGCCGTAGGCTGCGAGGCCTGCGGGCTGGTAAGCGTCCCGGCCGGTCACGGCGCACGCTGCCCGCGATGCGGCTCGGCATTGCATGCACGCAAGCCTGACAGCCTGAACCGGACCTGGGCCTTCGTGATCGCCGGCGCCATTCTGTACATCCCGGCCAACTACTACCCGGTGCTGAGCGTCGTCCAGGCTGGCGCCGGCGCGCCCAGCACAATCCTGGGCGGCGTCGAGGAGCTGCTCGCCTCGCAGCTATATCCGTTGGCGTTGCTGGTGTTCTTCGCCAGCATCCTCGTGCCGATATTCAAGCTGATCGGGCTCGCTCTCATGCTGGCGGCCACCATGCTGGTGAGCACCGAGGCCGGCGCCAACCTCCTGCTGCGTCAGCGCACACACCTTTACTACGTCGTTGCCTGGATCGGCCGATGGTCGATGGTCGACATTTTCATGGAATCCCTGCTGGGCGCGCTCGTGCAGTTCGGTGTGATCGCCACCATCGAGCCTGGTGTCGGGGCGGTCGCCTTCTGCGCCGTGGTCATCTTGACGATCATCGCCGCCGAAGCCTTCGATCCCCGTCTGATGTGGGACGCCGCGGCGCGCAACGCGCATCGGCCGTTTGCCCTTCGAACCCGACCTGGCATCGCCAAAGCCGCGCCCCGCCTCTCTTCGTGACGAATTCCCCGGGAGGAGGCTCCATTCGCCGCGGGAGGGACGACCGGCAGCCTCTGGGCGGCATCTTCCCTGGCGTCTACGATAGGCGGCGACCCCCGCGCCCGAGTCCATGAAGGAACGACCATGACCACCAAGTCCGCCCTGACCAAGCTGCCCGCCTGGACCGCCCTGCAAGCACATCACAAGCAGCTGGAAGGCCAGCATCTCCGGCAGCTCTTCGCCGAAGATGCCGCGCGCGGCGAGCGAATGACGGCCGAGGCCGCGGGGATCTATCTGGACTATTCCAAGAATCGCATCACGAACCAAACGCTGGAGCTGCTGCTCCAGCTTGCCGAACAGTCCGGGCTCCGCGGCCGCATCGACGCGATGTTCCGCGGCGACAAGATCAACGTGTCGGAGAAGCGGGCGGCGCTGCACATTGCGCTGCGAGCGCCGCGCGGCGCCCGCATACTTGTCGACGGCCAGGACGTGGTGCGCGAGGTCCATGCCGTGCTGGACAAGATGTCGGACTTCGCCGGGCGAGTCCGCAGCGGCGAGTGGAAAGGCCATACCGGCAAGCGCATCCGCAACGTCGTCAACATCGGCATCGGCGGCTCGGATCTCGGCCCGGTCATGGCCTACGAGGCGCTGAAGCACTACAGCGACCGGAGCCTGACCTTCCGTTTCGTCTCCAACATCGACGGCACGGACTTCGCCGAGGCGGTGCGCGACCTCGATGCCGACGAGACCCTGTTCATCGTCTCGTCCAAGACCTTCACCACGCTCGAGACCATGACCAACGCCCATACGGCGCGCGGCTGGCTGCTGGGCCGCCTCGGCGGCACACAAGCCGCCATCGCCCGGCATTTCGTCGCCGTGTCGACCAACGCCGACGAGGTGGCCAAGTTCGGCATCGATACCGCAAACATGTTCGGCTTCTGGGATTGGGTCGGCGGGCGCTATTCGATGGACTCGGCCATCGGCCTTTCGACCATGCTCGCCATCGGTCCGGAAAATTTTCGCGCCATGCTGGCCGGCTTCCACGAGATGGACGAGCATTTCCGCACCGCGCCGTTCGAGCGCAACCTGCCCGTCCTGATGGGCCTGCTCGCCATCTGGTACGACAATTTCTTCGGCGCCCAGACGGTCGCCGTCCTGCCCTACGAGCAGTACCTCAAGCGCTTTCCGGCCTATCTGCAGCAGCTCACGATGGAGAGCAACGGCAAGCACGTGACCGCGGACGGCGTCCGCGTCGACTACGACACCGCACCGATCTACTGGGGCGAGCCGGGCACCAATGGCCAGCACTCCTTCTATCAGCTGATCCATCAGGGCACCCGGCTCATCCCCTGCGATTTCATCGCCTTCGCCCGGCCGCTCAACCCGCTGGGCCGCCACCATGACATGCTTCTGGCCAACGTCTTTGCCCAGGCCGAGGCTCTGGCGTTCGGCAAGACGGCCGAGCAGGTCCGGGCGGAAGGCACGCCCGACTGGCTCGTGCCGCACCGGATCTGCGAAGGCAATCGGCCCTCGAACACCCTTCTGCTGGATGCCCTGTCGCCGGCCGCGCTGGGCAAGCTGGTCGCCCTCTACGAGCACAGCGTCTTCACCCAGGGCACGATCTGGCAGATCGATTCCTTCGACCAGTGGGGCGTCGAGCTCGGCAAGGTGCTCGCCCAGCGGATCATCCCCGAGCTCGAGAGCACGAAAGACCCCAAACTCGAGCACGACAGCTCGACCAACGCGCTGATCCGACGGTATCGCAAGCTCAAGGCAAGCCCCTGAGCCGCCAGAGCGACCTGTGATCGAGCCGGCCGGCGGGAACCTGCGCGGGCGATGGCGGGTTACTTCGACGCGTCGAGTCGCCGGCCTTCGCGCCCCGAACGACCCCAGTCAATGACGAGGACCGAGCCATGCTGAAGTGGGCCCTTATCTTTTTCGTCATCTCCATAGTCACGGGATTTCTGGGCTTCGGCGGGATTTCCGCGGCCGCCGCGGGCATCGCGAAGGTGCTGTTCTTCATCGCCATCGCGCTCTTCGTCATTTTCCTTGTCATTGCCTTCGTGACGGGCGCGATGGTTCTGTAGTCGTCGGCGTCCGGCTTGAAGAATGGAGTTTCCTGCGCCAATGGGTGGTCGGGTCGACAACGCGCGCCGCTATCCGGCCACTTCTCGTTTTTCGGCGAAAGGAAATCATTGAATGTCCTATCTTCTCTGGTTCGCGGCAGGCCTTCTGTCCTCTCTCCTTCTGCTGGCCGCGCCGCGGGCCTTCGCGCAGCAGATGGTGAGCGTCTCCGGCGAGGAGGTGAATCTGCGCAAAGGACCGGGCAAGCAGTATTCCGCGGACTGGCTGTTGGGCCGAGGCTATCCGCTCGAGGTGATCGGCCGACGCGGTGACTGGCTCGAAGTCCGGGATTTCGAGAACGATCGCGGATGGATCTATCGGCCCCTGACCGGCGGGACGCCCTATCATATCGTGAAGGTCAAGATCGCGAACTTGCGCAGTCGGCCGACGACGCGCAGCCGTATTCTCGCCAAGCTGGACTATGGCGAGGTGCTGCGGACGCTCGAGCGCAAGAGCGGCTGGGTCAAGGTACGGCGTGAAGGCGGATTGCGCGGCTGGGTGGCACGACGGCTGCTCTGGGGCTGGTAGCGTCCGCTGGGAACCCGACGCGACCTGTCCGGCGATCTGGCGGCCTCGAACCAAAGCGAGTCGCCTCGCGGACTGCGCTGGCGGTCCCCGAAGCACCGGAGGGGGCATCGATGGATTGGTTTCAGCAACTGCGCGTGGCTCTCCTTGCCTACTATCCGCCGGGAAGCCCGCCGGACGTCGTGGGTTACCTGCAGGGCAGCGCCAATCCCCTGGATTGGCGGCGCATGATCCAGAGCGGTCGCGAGCAGATGATCGTGCTGGGCAGCGTCCCACCCACCAACGAGGATTGGATCGCCGCGGGCGTTGCCCAGCGCCGAACGGTCCAGACCGTCCGCATCGGCGACCTGCGCACGTTCATCATCACCTACGGCGGCTTCGTGCGACGGCCCTGGGGCAAGATCTCGACGCTGTCGGAAGACGTGTTCCGCAACTACGCGACCGTGACGATCCCGCAGTTCAAGAGGAACATCGTCGGGCGGAAGTGACTCGTCTCCTACTGCCGCACCTGGATGGCGTCGGCGATGAAGGCGGCTTCGTCCGCGGAAATGGCCGTTGCGGCCTCGCGGCAGAAGGCGGCGCCGAGAAGCCATCGCTGCCCGGGTCCGTTGCGCACGAAGGCCAGGCACTGCCGTCCGGGTTTCTGGAAGGTGAGATAGGGCTGCCGCGCGGCGCCACCGCTCATCGCCCAGCCTGTGCCGCCCGCCGTGACGTTCTTCAGCGCGTCGGCCGTGCGGATCCAGTCGATCATGCCTGCGCCCGGCGCGACCGGCGGCAGCCCGCCCGATCCGCGCGCCGCCACGATGCTGTACAGGCCCACCTCCGATTCGCTTTTCGAATCGGCATAGAGCAGCCGCCAGCTCTGGACGTTGCCCATGCGAAACGACCGCACGTTCGAGATCCAGCACTGGTTGAACGGCAATCCGTAGACCGGCGCGCTGCTGCAAGGGATCTCGCTCGCAAAGACCCACGCTTCCTCGGCGAGCCCCGCCCGACCGGCACACAATGCAATCAGCACGAAAAGGATCGTCGCGAGGCTCCCGCGCCGGTGACCGGGCTTTTTCCGACTCAAGTCTGCAATCTCCCCTAGCGCAAAGGCCTCAGCCCATAGGGACAGGAGGTGACGTTCGGAAAGTCGATGCGCCTGCCCGACGCATCCTGGCAGGCAACGCCGCCGGAAGGCGCCGGCGGGGCGACGCTTCGCGCTCTTGCCGCCGCCTCGTCCCGCCGCCGCGCTTCGTCGGCCTTGCGTTGATCCTGGTCGTACTTGGCCAGCGCCGGCGCCGCTTCCGTGAGCAGGGCCTGCTTCTGGGCGGCGGTCAGGAAGCTGGTTGCAGGCTGGCCGCGCGCACGCTGCCAGGCGAGGATCATCTCGCGTGAACGCGGGCCGAAGACACCATCGGCACCGTGGGTGTCGAAGCCGAGCGAGGTCAACGCGACCTGGATCCGCTGCCGATCGCCGGCCGTGAGCCCCAGCGCCGTCTCCGCCGCTTCCGCCGTCTTTTGCGCCGCGGCATCCGCTTCGGCCTTCTGCCTGGCCTCGGCCTCCGCCTTCTTCATGGCCTCGGCCTCCTTCTTCTGCCAGGCATCGGCTTCCGCCTTGCGCCTCGCCTCGTCCTCCGCCTTTTGCCCGGCCTCGGCAGCCATCTTCTGCTGGGCTTCAGCGGCCGCTTTCTGTTGAGCGTCCGCAGCCGCTTTCTGTTGAGCCTCCGCGGCTGCTTTCTGTTGAGCCTCCGCGGCTGCTTTCTGTTGGGCGTCAGCAGCCGCTTTCCGTTGGGCAGCGGCCGCCGCCTGTCGCTCCGCCTCCGCCTGCGCCTGCTGCCGGGCGTCCGCTTCGGCCTTCTGTCGGGCCGCCTCGGCGGCCTTTTGCTGCGCCTCGGCGGCTGCGGCCCGTTCGGCCTCCGCCTGTGCCTTCTGTCGGGCGTCGGCCTCGGCCTTCTGCTGGGCTTCCGCCTTCTGCCGAGCCTCGACCTCCGACCGCGCCTTGGCGGCCTCGTCGACCCGATCCGCCTTCGCCTGCGGAGCGGGCGTCGCCGGCGGCGCGTTGGGCGCGAAGGCAAGATATCCGCCCGCCGCCACGACAAGCGCCGCCACCATCGCCGCCGAATAGAGCGCAATACGATTCGCACCAGACAGCCGCCGTCGCCCGGACCCGTCGGTTTGCGACGGCTCTTCAGGAGTTGGCGACGAAGTCGCCGGCGCCGTCGTCTCGGTCGCGACAGGAGCCTTCGGCCGCGCCGCGACTACCGTCGAATCGCCGGCCAACGCGTTCGTCGGGAAGAGAAGAGCGCGCCAGGCGGCAATCGACTGCGGACGATCCTTTGGCCGCACCGCCAGGCCGGCATCGATCCCTTGCAGCAGGCCGGGCGGGAAGCCGGGCGGCGAAAGCTTCGTCAAAGGCTCATAAGTATCGTTCAGCGCGCGCTCCAGGGAGCTGGGCGGCGCGTGGCCCGTGATCGCGTGATAGGCGGTCGCAGAGACGCCATAGATATCCGTCCACGGTCCCTGCTTGTCCGACGTGAGCTGCTCGGCGGCGGCATAGCGCGGCGTGAAGATCGCCGTCATCGCCGCGGTGCGGTCCGCCATCGCCGCCCGCGAGGCGCCGAAGTCGATCAGCGTCGGCCTGTCCTCGGCGTCGAGGATGATATTGGCCGGCTTGACGTCGCGATGCAGGAAGCCGGCCTTGTGAACTTGCTCGAGCCCGTCGAGCAAACGCTCGAGCAGGCGCTCGACGGTGGCCGCCGGCAGCTTGCCCACGCTCTTCAGGCGCTGATCGAGCGTGTCGCCGCGCGCCAGCCCCATCACCATGTACGCGGTCCCGTTGGCTTCGAGGAAATCGTAGACGCGCACAATGGACGGCACGCCCTCCAGGGTCGCCAGGATGCGGGCCTCCTCGAGGAAACGGTCGCGCCCCCACGTGAAATCCTCGGCAAGCTGCGTCGAGCGCGGCACGACCATCGAGCCGTCCTCGCGCAGCGCCAGCGACGTCGGCAGATACTCCTTCACCGCCACTTCCCGGCCGAGCGTCGTGTCCCGTGCGTAGTAGGTGATGCCGAAGCCGCCGTGGCCGAGGATGGAAACCAGCTCGTAGTTGCGCAAGCGCGTGCCCGCGGCGAGGGTGCCGCGGTGCTCGTTCTGCTTGGCGTCTACGTTGGTCTCGGCCGCCATGCACCGGTCTCGTGTATCGAAGGGACGCTGCCGCCGATTCTACCTCATGTTGCGCCTTGAAAAAGGGTCAAGATCGACGCTGGAGCTCGATGGAACAGCCGATTCCTCTTGTCGACCGCACGGACGTTGCAGGATAGTTCAGCGGGGAGCCGGTGCGCCGCCCTCGGAGGCATCAAGAACTACGTGCGCGCGATAGAGCTGAAGCCGCTGATCGGACGTTTGAACGACGTCTGCCGTCGCGCCCTGGAAGCAGCGGCCGGGATCACCTCGCTGCGGACCCACTACAATGTCGAGATCGAGCATCTTCTGATCGGCCTGCTCGATCGCCCCGACACCGACATCGCCGCCATCCTGCGCAAGTGGGAGATCGAGCCGGCCCGCCTGCTGGCCGACCTCAACCGGTCGCTCGATCGCCTCAAGACCGGCAACGCGCGGGCGCCCGCGCTCTCGCCCGACATCGTGGACATCGTCAAGGAAGCCTGGCTGCTGGCCTCGGTCGAGCAAGGCGCGAGCCGCGTGCGGTCGGGCCATCTGCTCTGGGCCTTGCTGGCCGACGAGATGCTGGCCCGCCGCGCACGGGAGTCGTCGGCCCATCTTGCGCGCATTCCGCCCGACGCTCTGAAGGCCGACTACCTCGCGCTTTGCGCCAATACGGCCGAGGCGGCGCAGGCCACGAGCCAGGCGGTCGGTTCGGAAGCGGCGGCCACCGGCGGAGGAGAAGCCCGGCCGGGCGGCTCTGCCGCCCTGGACCAGTTCACGATCGACCTCACTGCCCAGGCCAGAGGCGGCAAGATCGACCCGATCGTCGGTCGCGACTTCGAGATCCGGCAGATGGTCGACATCCTCACCCGTCGCCGGCAGAACAATCCGATCCTCACCGGCGAGGCGGGCGTCGGCAAGACCGCCGTCGTCGAAGGGCTCGCCTTGCGCATCGCCGAAGGCGATGTGCCGCCGGCGCTGCGCGACGTGACCTTGCGCACGCTCGATCTCGGCCTGCTGCAGGCCGGTGCCGGCGTGAAGGGAGAATTCGAGAATCGGCTGAAGTCGGTGATCGAGGAGACCAGGGCGAGCGCCAAGCCGATCGTCCTGTTCATCGACGAGGCGCACACGCTGATCGGCGCCGGCGGCGCGGCCGGCCAGAACGACGCCGCCAATCTCCTGAAGCCAGCCCTCGCCCGCGGCGAGCTGCGCACCATCGCCGCGACGACCTGGGCCGAGTACAAGAAGTACTTCGAGAAGGACGCCGCACTCACCCGCCGCTTCCAGCCGGTCAAGATCGAGGAACCCACCGAGAAGATGGCGACCGCCATGATCCGGGGCCTCGTGCCGACGCTCGAGCTTCACCACAAAGTGCGCATCCTCGACGAGGCGGTCAGCGAGGCGGTGCGGCTGTCGGCCCGCTACATTCCCGCGCGCCAGTTGCCGGACAAGGCGGTCAGCCTGATCGACACCGCCTGCGCCCGCGTGGCGATGAGCCAGAATGCGGTTCCGGCGCCGATCGAGGACCGCCAGCGCCGCATCGGCCTGCTCGACGCCGAACTGAAGATCGTCGAGCGCGAGATCTCGGAGGGCGCCGACCTCGCCGCGCGGCGCGAGGCACTGACCGCCGAGCGGGCACGCACGGCCGAGGAACTGACCGGCCTGCAAAAGCGCTGGGAGACCGAACGCGCCGTCGTCGCCGAGCTCGACGCGGTACGGCGCGCCATCGACGCCGCCGCATCCGGAGGCGGCGACGGCGCCGCGCCCATCGACGGCAAGGCCGAACGCGCAAAGCTCGCCGCGCTCTCGACGCGCCTGCGCGCGCTGCAGGGCGAGCAGCCGCTCATCTTTCCGGTGGTCGACGGCCAGGCGATCGCCGAGATCGTCGAAGGCTGGACGGGAATCCCGGCCCGCCGCATGCAGGCCGATGAGATCCGCACCGTGCTCAATCTGCGCGAGGCCATGGAACGCCGCGTCATCGGCCAGAGCCATGCCATGGAGGCCATCGCGCAGGCGATCCGCACCAGCCGGGCGGGCCTGACCGATGCCCGCCGGCCAATCGGCGTCTTCCTGCTGGTCGGCACGTCCGGCGTGGGCAAGACGGAAACCGCGCTCACCCTCGCCCAGCTCCTCTACGGCGGCGAGCAGAACGTCACCACGATCAACATGGCGGAGTTCAAGGAGGAGCACAAAGTCAGCCTGCTGATGGGCAGCCCTCCGGGCTATGTCGGCTACGGCGAAGGCGGCGTCCTGACCGAGGCGGTCCGGCGACGGCCCTACAGCGTGGTGTTGCTGGACGAGATGGAAAAAGCCCATCCCGGCGTCCAGGACGTGTTCTACTCGGTGTTCGACAAGGGCAACATGAAGGACGGCGAGGGCCGCGACATCGATTTCAAGAACACCGTCCTCATCATGACGAGCAACGCGGGCACGGATCTCATCACCAAGCTGTTCGCCGATCCCGAGACCGCCCCGGACGCCGCTGGCCTGGCCGAGGCGCTGCGGCCCGAGCTGACGAAGTTCTTCAAGCCCGCCTTCCTCGGGCGGGTGACGCTGGTGCCCTATTTTCCCCTTCCCGATGCAATAATTCGCCAGATCGTGGCCATGCAGCTCGAGCGGATTCGCACGCGTGTCCTCGACACCTACCGCGCGACGTTCGATTGGGCACCGGAGCTGGTCGACCGGATCGCGGCGCGCTGCACCGAAGGCAGCTCGGGGGCGCGCAATGTCGAGAACATCCTGACGCGCACCCTGCTGCCCGAGCTGTCGGCGGAAGTGCTCGCCCGCCTGGCCGACGGCGAAGCGATCCGCAGCGTCCATGCCGCAGTCAAGCCGGATGGGTTGTTCTTCTTCACCATTAACAGACCGCAAAGTTGTTGATAGTGTCTAAACGCTTCTGAAGCTGGAGGCTGGCCGTGGCGATCTACATGAAATTCGGTTCCATCAATGGCAGCGTAACGACGGAAGGGTTCAAGAACTGGATCGAGCTGCACTCGTTTCAATTCGGAGTGGGACGAGGGGTCAGCAGCGGCGCCGGCGGTGCCACGCGCGAGAGTTCGGCCCCGAGCATCAGCGAGATCGTCGTCACCAAGACGTTCGACACCTCGTCCGCCAAGCTCTACCAGGACTCGGTAGCCGGGAACTTCGACACCAAGGTCGAGATCAAGATGACCACGACCACCAAGAACAAGGTCGAGACATTCCTGACCTTCGAGCTCAAGGATTGCGGGATCAGCGGCTATTCCCTGAGTTCGGGCGGCGATAATCCGACGGAAAGCCTCTCGTTGAACTTCACCAACATCATGGTGACGCCGACGCCGCTCGACATCTCGGGCCAGATCAAGAAGGGCGATGTCGTCAGCTACGACCTGCTGGCGATGAAGACGAGCTGAGCTGCCGGCGGCGGTGCACCGCTGCCGGCTATTGCTGCTGCTCGTCGGGGCGCTTCATGCCCGCGCTCGTCAGCAACGCCTGACGGGCGGTCTCGTCGGAGACCAGCTCCGCGACCAAATCCGGCCAGGCGAGCCTCGCCCGGCGCGCTGCCTCGTCCAGGGTGAATCCGATCGGCGAGTTCGGCTCGTTGACCTTGAACCACGCCGCGACCTCGGCGAGCTGTCGCAACGCCTGCTCCCGTCCGGCTATGGCCGCCGGCGCCGTCATCGCAGCAGCCCCGTTGCCGGCCGCCGGCGCGCTGTCGCTCGTCGTCTCGACGGCGGGCGCTGGACCTTGCGGTGCGAACCGGCTGCTGATTTCGAGCACGCGCTCCAGAAGCTCGCGCACCCGATTGCCCGAGGGGCTGTCCGGACCTGCCTTGTCGTCGAGCACACGTTCCATCTCCCTCCAGGCGGCCATGGCCTCGACCGCCATGTCGCGTTGCGCCGACCAATGAGCGTCACCGGCCAGGCGCGCCTCCTTCTCCACTTCCTCGAACGGCACGACGCCCGCCTCGAGCCGCTGGGCGCGCCGCGCCGGATCGCTGATGGCCGAGAGGTCGAGCGTCGCCTGATACTGCCAGAGACTGAACGGCGAGCCGTCGGGCCGGTGGAACAGGACAGACTTGCGCAAGGGCTGCATCAGGGTGCCGTCGGCCCCCTGGCCCGAAAGGCCCGCGACGGCGGCGAGCCGGGTCTCCAGGCCCTGCTCGTCCGGCATCGGGAACAGCCCGTCCCAGTGGCGTTCGGCAAGCCCGCCAATCACCGCCGCTCCCGCCATCAACCCGCGCAGGCCGGCGATCCGCACCAATGCTTCCGTGAGCCAGGTCGCCACCTCGAGATCCTTGGAGGTCGACTTCAGGGCCTCGGTCGCGAGCGTCGCTACCGGACGCCAGAGCGCCGTCACACCTTCGTCGCCCTGCGTCTCGGCCTGGCGTTCGGCCTCGCGTGCCGCGGCGCGAGCGTCGCGCAGGCGGAAGTAGATCGACGTGGGCGCGTAGTCCTGCCGGAGATCGACGCCGGTCGGCTGGTCGCCGGGCAGCGGCGCCAGGATCGTCTCGAAATCGGCCTTCTCGAGTTCCGGAATCATTCTGAAGCCACCCGCAAGCTGATGCGCTATGATATAGTTCATGCCGCCGCGTTGCAGTGTCAAAGGCGTCAGAACACCTTTGGGGGGTTAGGCAACGCGGCGGACTATTTGCGTAGCGTACGACAAGGATTTTTGCTTCGATCTCACCCGCAGGTTGCACGCTCGGCCCGTGGACGAGGTCGGTCGGCCATAGTAGCCTGCATAAGGGAGGGTCTGTGCCATGAGTTCCAGCATCCACGATAAGTTGAATCGTGTGCGCAAGCCCCGAGTTCACATCACTTACGACGTCGAGACCGAGGGCGCCCAGATCCAGCGCGAGCTGCCGTTCGTTGTCGGCGTCATGGGGGACTTCTCGGGCGATCCCACGACACCGCTGAAGCCGCTCGCGGATCGCAAATTCACGCAAATCGACCGCGACAACTTCAACGAGGTGATGGCGAGCATGGCGCCCGGCCTGAAACTCAAGGTCGACAACAAGCTCGCCGACGATGGCACCCAAATGGCCGTCGACCTCAAGTTCACCTCGATGGACGACTTCGACCCGGCGCGCGTCGTCGCGCAGGTTCCGGCCCTTGCCGCCCTGCTGCAAACCCGCGAGAAGCTGCGCGACCTCATGAGCAAGGCTGATCGATCCCAGGAACTCGAGAACCTGCTGGAGCAGGTGCTGCGCTCGCAGGATGACCTCAAGTCGTTGTCGGGCGAACTCGGCATCAAGAAGACGGAGGGCTAACCCATGGCTGAGAGCGTCCGACAGTCAGATACCGCCGCGACGACGACCGAGGCGGCGCCGGGTCTGCTCGACCAGATCATCTCCAACACCAAGCAGACGCAGCCCGACCGCGCCCAGGAGCTCGTCAAGACCCTTGTCGAGCAGGCGCTGGCCGGTACCGTCACCTTCGATCGGAATCTGACGCGCACGATCGACAAGGCAATCACCGTGATCGACGCCAGGATGTCGGCGCAGCTCAACGCGATCATGCACGACCCCAAGTTCCTCAAGCTGGAGGGCAGTTGGCGCGGCCTGCACTACCTGGTGCAGAACTCCGAGACCGGCACGTCGCTCAAGCTGCGCGTCCTGAATATCAGCAAACGCGAGCTGGGGCGCGACCTCAGCCGGGCCATCGAGTTCGACCAGAGCCAGCTCTTCAAGAAGATCTACGAGAACGAGTTCGGAACGCCCGGCGGCGAGCCCTACGGCGCGCTGATCGGTGACTACGAATGGACGAACCATCCCGACGACCTCGAGACCTTGCGGCTGATGTCCAACATCGCTGCCGGTGCGTTCGCCCCGTTCGTGACGGCGGCGGCCGCCGGCCTGTTTGGCTTCGATTCGTGGACCGAGCTCTCCAAGCCGCGTGATCTTGCCAAGATCTTCGATACGGCCGAGTTCGCCAAGTGGCGCAGCTTCCGCGACAGCGAAGACGCCCGCTTCGTCAGCCTGGTCATGCCGCGCGTCATCGCGCGTCTTCCCTACGGCAAGGCCACCAAGCCGGTCGAGGAGTTCGGCTACGAGGAAGCCCCGGTCGGGCCGGACGGCAAGGGACGGCCGATGGAGCACGATTCCTACTGCTGGTCCAACGCCGCTTATGTCATGGGCGCACGGCTGACCGACGCCTTCGCGCGCTACGGCTTCTGCACCTCCATCCGCGGCGCCGAGGCCGGCGGCAAGGTCGAGAACCTGCCGACCCATACCTTCACCTCGGACGACGGCGACATCGACACGAAATGCCCGACCGAGATCGGCATCACCGACCGGCGCGAGTTCGAGCTGTCCAACCAAGGCTTCCTGCCGCTCTGCCACTACAAGAATACGGACTATGCGGTGTTCTTCGGCGGCCAGACCGTGCAGAAGCCGAAGAAGTACGACCGCCCCGAGGCTACGGCCAACGCCGCCATTTCCGCGCGGCTTCCCTACATCATGGCGAGCAGCCGCTTCGCGCATTACCTGAAGGTGATGGCGCGCGACAAGATCGGCAGCTTCATGGAGGCCGGCAACGTCGAGACCTGGCTCAACCGCTGGATCCAGAACTACGTCAATCCCAACGAGGATGCCGGCGAGGACATGAAAGCCCGCTTCCCGTTGCGCGAGGCGAAGGTCGAGGTCAAGGCAATCCCCGGCAAGCCCGGATCGTACAACGCCGTCGCTTATCTGCGGCCCTGGCTGCAGATGGAAGAGCTGACCACGAGCCTGCGGATGGTGGCGAGCATCCCTCAACTGTCCTGAGGGCCCGGGCTGCTGGCCGGCACTCCGCCCTCACCGAGCGCGACTGGCGACACCATGGGCGATCGAGCGACGACAGCGGAGCCGGCGGCACCGGCAGCTCCCCTCGCGACGCCGGGCGCCTTGCCGCACGCGCCGTCGCTCCGGCCGGGCCGACCGTTGCGCGAAGCGGTCTTGTCAGGCCAATTTTTCGGCGACCGGCACGCCGCCGCGGCTGGTGAGCTGGCGGCATTCCTGCATGGCGGTCTCGACGCGGCCGACGGATTGCGGGCGTGGTTCGGCGAGGACCTCGCAGGACTGCTCACGACGGGCGCGTTGCGGGCAGCCCTCGACCGCGACATCGCCAACATCGATGCAGCCCTGGGCGAGCAACTCGACGCCGTGCTGCATGCTCCCCGCTTCCTCGCCTTGGAAGGACGTTGGCGTGGGCTTGCCTGGCTGATCTCTGGCGTCGAGCCGGGACGTCGCATAAAGGTGCGGCTGCTGCCCGTCTCCTGGACCGAGCTGTGCCGCGACCTCGAACGGGCGCTGGAATTCGACCAAAGCGTCACCTTCCGCCGGATCTACGAAGACGAGTTCGGGATGCCCGGGGGCGAACCGTATGGCCTGATGGTGATCGACCACGCGGTTCGCCATCGCGTGTCGCCGGGAGGGACGACCGACGACGTCGGTGCCCTCGGGCAGCTCTCGGCGATCGCTGCCGCGGCCTTCATGCCGGTCGTGCTCTCGCTTGACCCGGCCGTGCTGGAGGTCGACGCATTCGCCGATCTCGACGGCGTGCGGGACATCGTCGCGCCGCTGAGCGGCCCCGATCACATGCGCTGGCGCAACCTCGCAGGACGCGCCGACATGCGCTTCATCGCCGTCACCCTGCCGCGCCTCTTGGCACGCGCCCCATGGAGCGACGATCCCGGACGCCTGGACGGCTTCCGCTACCGCGAGCACGGCGCCGCCCCGGATACGCGCGTCTGGATGAGTGCCGCCTATGCCTTTGCCGCCTGCGCGGTTCGCGCCTTTGCCGACAACGGCTGGCCGGCCGATGTGCGCGGCGTGGAGATCGACCGGGTCGGCGGCGGACTCGTCACCCGCCTTGCCGTCGAGCCTTTCGCCAGCGGACCTCCCCTTGCCTGGCCACGTCGGCCCGTCGAGTACCAATTCAGCCACCAACACGAGCACGCGCTCGTCGAGGCCGGCCTGATGCCGGTCGGCGTCCTGCCGTTCGGGTCTGAGCTGGTGTTCGGCGCCGCGCGCAGCATGCAGACGCCGGCGAGCTATGCCGGCCCCTCCGCCGCCACGGCCGAGGCGAATGCTCGCCTCTCGGCGCAGATCAACGCCATGCTCTGCGCTGCCCGTTTCGCGCATCTTCTCAAGGTGATGGGCCGGGACATGGTGGGAGCCTTCCGCACCGCCGACGAGATCGAACGGCAGCTCAATCGGTGGCTGCAGGACTATGTCGATGCCAACGTCAACAGCACGGGCGATCTGCGGGCGCGCTTCCCCTTGGTCGAGGGCGCCGTGCAGGTGTCCGAGCGACCGGGCAAGCCCGGCGTTTTCGGTTGCACCATGCACCTGCGGCCGCATTACCAGCTCGACGATGTCGCCGCCACTTTCCACCTTGTCACCGAGTTCGCGGCGCCCGCCGGTTGACCAAACGCGCAGGTGGCCGGCAATGCCGCCGCGAGGAGGATCGATGTCGCATTCGCCCCCCCAGGCGCAACACGCCGCCGAAGCAGGTCGTCTGTTCCGGGAAGGCAATCTGGCCAACGCGCTGGCGGCCGCGACTGCAGCCGTGCGCCAGGCGCCGGCGGATCTCGGCGCGCGAATCCTCCTGGCCGAGCTGCTGCTTTTTGCCGGCAATCTCGAACGCGCCGACGTCGTCCTCGATGCCTGCGCCGAGCTCGATCCGACGGCCGCTCTGGCCGCCGCCGAGTTCCGTCAGTTGTTGCGCGGTGAGACCGCACGGCGACAATTGTTCAGCGACGGTCGGGTGCCGGAGTTCGTGGGCGAGCCCACCGCCGCCCATCGCCTGGCTCTGGCCGCGGTGGTGGCGCTGCGCAACGGCGCCACGGGCGAGGCCGGGAAACTCGCCGCCCAGGCCGAGGAGGCGCGGGTCCATCCCAGCGGCCGCGTCGGCGACCGGACGTTCGACGACCTGCGCGACGCCGACGATCTGCTGGCGACTTGCCTCGAGGTCATCACCACGACGGGCAAGTATTTCTGGATTGCTCCGGAGCGGGTGACAGAGCTCGAGCTTCACCGGATGAAACGGCCGCGCGACCTCTTCTGGCGCCGGGCGACGATGCGGATCACCGACGGCCCGGAGGGCGATGTCTATCTGCCGACGATCTATCCGCCGGTCGCGATCGAAGCGGCGGCACTGACGGACGCCTTGCGCCTGGGTCGCGCCACCGACTGGCAGCAGGTTGGCGGCGACGGGCCGACGCGGGGGCTCGGCGCGGTGACGCTCCTTGTCGGTGACGAGGCATTCACCTGGCGCGAATTGGACAAGCTGAGCTTCGGAGCAGCGGGATGAGCGACAACCGAAGGCCTGCCACAGCGGAAAGCGCCGGCCTCGTGCGAGCGGGCAGGCCGCAGCTTCCGTTGCTCGACCGGCTGCTCGACGCCGAGCCCACCGCACCGTCGGACCGGCCTCCTTCCGCGGCGGCGGCGATGGAGACGCTGCGGGCCAGCATCTGCCGCGACCTCGAGGAGCTGCTGAACACCCGCCGAAAGTGGCGCTCCTGGGATCCTGCCCTGGCCCAGCTCGATCGTTCACTGGTCGGTTTCGGCCTCCCCGACTTCGCCTCGGGCGCCTTCAACGATCAGCGTCGCCGCGAGGAGCTGCGGCAGCTCGTCGACGCCTCCATCCGCCGCTTCGAGCCGCGCATCGTCGATCTCAGGGTCACGCTGATCGAGGCGGCCGACAAGGTCAGCGGCACATTGCGGCTGCGGATCGACGCCCTGCTGCGAGCCGAACCGGCGCCCGAGCCGATTGCTTTTGATACGGTTGTCGATCTCGTCAGCAAGAATGTGACGGTCCTGGAACAGGAGGCGTGACCGGTGTCCGACGCTCTGCTTGCCTATTTCAATCGTGAGCTGGAAGCGCTGCGTGGCCTTGCCGGCGAGTTCGCCGAGCGTCATCCCAAGATCGCCGGCCGCCTGCGCCTGACGAAGGATGCGGTCGACGACCCTCATGTCGCCCGCCTGCTGGAAGGCGTCGCCTTTCTGGGCGCACGCGTGCAGCACCGGCTGGACGACGAGTTCCCGGAGCTCACCGACGGCCTGCTCTCGGTGCTCTATCCACACTATCTGGCGCCCATGCCCTCGGTGGCGATCACGCGGTTCGAGGCCGATCCGGCACTGCCCGGTCCGGCCCATCTGCCCGCCGGCCTCGCGGTCGAAACCGAGCCGGTGGCCGGCGAGCCATGTCTGTTTCGCACCACCTACCCCCTGACTCTCTGGCCGGTGGAGATCGAGACGGTCCGGCTTTCGGGCATGCCGCTGCCGGCGCCGCCCAACCCGGCGGCTGCGCGGGCCGCGTCCTGCCTGCGCATCGGCTTGCGCTGCGCCAATCCGGCCACGACGTTCACCGAGCTCGGCCTCGATCGCTTGCGCTTCTTTCTTCCCGGCGAGCAGGGCTCGGCCCTGCTCGAACTGCTGCTGGCGCACACCCTCTCGGTCGCGCTCGCCGACGACCACACGGACGCGCGGCCGGTGATCCTGCCGCCGGACGTCCTGCAGGCCGTGGGCTTCGCGCCGGAAGAGGCGCTCTTCCCCTGGCCGGCCCGCTCGTTCTCGGGCTTTCGCCTGCTCAGCGAATACTTCGCCGCCCGCGAGAAGTTCCTGTTCGTCGATATTTGCCGTCTCGATGCCAAGACTCTCGTCTCGGCAGGCAATCGCATGGACATCTTCGTCTACCTCGACCGCGCGATGCCGGACCTCGAACGGTCGGTTCAGGCGACCAGCCTGGCGCTGGGCTGCACACCCATCGTCAATCTCTTCGAGCAGCGTTGCGAGCCGGTACCCCTGGATCACACGAGTATCGAATATCGAATCGAGCCGGATGTGCGGCGACCCGCCAGCGTGGAGATCTGGTCGGTCGAGCGTGTGCGCGAAAGCCTGCCGGGCGGCGAGTTCCGGGCCTGGGAGCCTTTCCATCGGTTGACGCGCCGTCATGCCGGCGCCGCAACGGACGGGCCGGTCGCCGGCTTCTACGGCACCTCGCGCCGCGAGACCACCGGCGGCATTCGCGGTACCGATGTGTTCCTGCTGCCGCACGACGCGGCCTTCGACCCCGAACGCGAAGGCGGCGGGGTGCTCTCGATCGACGCGCTGTGCTGCAACCGAGATCTTCCGTCGTTGTTGCCGTTCGGCGGCGGCCGGCCGACGCTGCGGCTGGTGGAAGGTGCCGCGGCGGTCACCGGCCTCACCTGCCTGACCGCGCCGAGCCCGACGCTGCGCCTGCCGCAGCAGGAGAATCGGTTCTGGCGCCTCGTCTCGCACCTCTCGCTCGGACACCTCAGCGTGGTTGGGGGCGAAACCGGCGCCGATGCGATGCGCGAGGTGCTGCGCCTTTATGACTGCCGGGATTCCGCCGAGTCGCGGGCGGCGATCCGGGCCTTGCTGAGCGTCGTGTCGAAGCCCGGAGCAGCGCGCATTCCCGGACTGCACGGGCCGGGAGCGCGCACCGGCGGCTTCTGTCGCGGGCTCGACGTCACCTTGACCTTCGACGACCAGGCATGGGCGACAGGCGGATTGTATGTCCTTGCTTCGGTGCTCGATCGTTTCCTCGCCTTGCACGCGACGGTGAACTCGTTCGTGCGGACCCGCGTGGTCCTGCGCGGCCGACCCGAAACCGTTGCCAGTTGGCCCGCGCGGGCCGGCCGGCAGGTGCTGTTGTGAACGAGCCGCCTGCTTTCGGTCGACGCCGCGCCGCGCCGCTGGCGCGATTGAAGGCGGAGCCGCAACGGTTCAGCTTCGATGCGGCCGTGAGGCTGCTGACCTTTCATCGCCGCCATGCCGACCCGGCCGAGTCGGCGCACTTCACGAGCGCGGCCGGCTCGGCCTACGCTGCGGCGGAGGTCACCGAAGTGCAGGTGAACGCTTCGCCCTCCACGCCGCCACGGGTGACCGTCGGCCTGACCGGCCTCACGGGGCCAGTGGGCGTGCTGCCACGCTACTATTCCGATGCCGTCGTGGCAGATCAGCGGTCACGCTCGTTCTCGCTTACCGACTTCCTGGATCTGATCTCGCATCGCATGATTGCCGCCTTCGCGGCGGCCGGGGCCAAATATCGTCCGCATCGCGCCGCCGATGCCGGATCGCTCGCAGCGGAAGGCGAACGCGGCGATCCGATCGCCGACGTGCTGCTGGCGCTGACAGGGTACGCGCTACCCGGCCTCGCCGGACGCCTGCTGGCCGGCGCCACTGTGCTGCGTCACTACGCCGGCTTCTTTTCCGCCCATCCGCGCTCGGCCGACCGGCTTGAAGCGCTCGCCTCCGACTGGCTGGGGCGACGGGTCAAGGTCGAGCAGTTTGCCGGCGAGTGGATGGCCCTGCCGATCGACCAGCGCACGCGCCTGCCGACGGGCGTGTCTCCGGGTGCGTTCGGCCAGTTGGGTCTCGATGCTGTCATCGGCGTGCGCGCCTGGGATCAGCAGGCTCGGATCGTGCTTCGGATCGGGCCGCTCGATCTCGCCTACTTCGAGCGGCTGCTGCCCGATCGGCCGTTGCTGCGCGAGCTGGTCTCGCTGGTCCGCGCCTTCGTCGGCTTCGAAGTCGGGTTTGCCGTCAATCCGGTGCTGGCGCGCGACGCGGTCCCGCCGCTGGCTCTGTCCCATCCCGACGCCCCGACCTCGCGCGGCGCAGGCCCGCTGCTGGGCTGGAACACCTGGCTGCCGACTTCTGCCGCCATGCCTCGTCGCACGGACGCAGGCGACGCGCTCTTCGACGGCGAGATTGTCGAAGGACGCGCATGACCCAGCCATGGAGCAGCGGCTACGTGGCCGATATCGCTTATATCGAGGGCTTCTATGTCCAGCAGTCTCCGGCCCGCATGGCGTTGGCGTGCCTCAGCGGGAATGTTGCGGTCGATTTCCCGGGTCCGGACGACTCCGCTTGCTATCTCGAGCTGGGCTGCGGCTGCGGCATCGGCGCCCTTCTGACCGCCGCCTCAAATCCGCGATGGCAGGTCACTGCCATCGACTACAACCCCGCGCACATCGCCATCGGCGCCGGCCTCGCGCGCGCAGCCTGCATCGAGAATATCCGCTTCCTGGAGGCCGACCTTGCACAGTTGGCCGCAAGCCGGGAGGCCGACCTCGTTCCGGCGGCCGATTTCGTCAGCCTGCACGGCCTTTGGTCATGGGTCGGTGGCGACGTGCGGGCGGGCATCGTGCGGCTGCTGGGCGCCAAGACACGGCCCGGCGCCCTCGTCCATGTCAGCTACAACGCCCTTCCCGCCTGGCAGGGCGCGATCGGACTGCAGCGGCTTGTCTACGAGGCCGGGCGCCGATCCTCCGGTCGCAGCGACCTGCAGGCGCAAGTCGGCCTCGCGCTGGCGCGGGAGATCAAGGAGGCCGGTGGCAAGTACCTCACCGAGAGCGCTCTGGCTGCCGAGCTCGTCGACTCGACCGCCACAATGTCGCATGAGTACCTGTCGCACGAATACATGACCGCGAACTGGGCGCCGTCGTTCCACGCCGACGTCGCCGCCATGATGGCGCAGGCGAAGCTCGACTGGACGGCGTCCGCCAATCCGCTGGAGAACTTCCCCGAGCTGATGCTCACACCCGAGCAGCGCGCGGTGATGGACCGCCACAAGGATCCGATCCTGCGCGAGCTGATCAAGGATATGTGCCTGCCGCGGCAGTTGCGCCACGACGTCTTCGTCCGTGGTGCGAGGCGCCTGCGCAATGCCGAGCGCGACGCCGCGATTGCACAGCTCACCGTGGTCCCGGTTGTCACGCCTGGGGAGCTGCAGACCAGAATCCAGGTGCCGGCTGGCCTGGCCGAGATGGGGGAGCCCTTGAAGACCATGATGGCAGCGGCCTTGCGCGGCCCGGCGAAGATCGGCGACCTGCTCGCCCTGGCGCCCGGGCGGAGCAATCCGGTGGAGCTCGTGAGCGTGCTGGTAGCATCCCAACAGTGCCAGATCGCGATGCGCGCCGACAGTGCGCAGCCCGAGTCCGCCAACCGCCTCAATCGCGTGCTGGGCCGGCGCGTGCAGTCGCTTGCCGAGGCCAGGACCGTGAGCGGCCTTGCCTCGTCGCGGCTGGGCACCGGGCTTGCCGCGCCGCCGCTCGTGCAATTCATCGCCGCGCGCCTTCTCGACGGCGAGCGCGAGGACAAGGCCGAGGCCTGGATTGAAACCCTGAGCGCGGATATCGCGCCGGAAAAACGCGATACCGTGCGGTCGATCGTGCACACCGCCGTCGAACAGCGCGTGCCGATCCTGCGTCGACTGCACATCGTGCCCGACTAGGAGGCGCCCCGCTCGTGTTTCCTTTCGATCCGGGCTGGGCTACCTTGAACGCTCACAGGAGAACCATCGTGGCTTGGCTTCTGGGGCACCATCCCGAATATCGCGCCGCACCCCGATGACCAGTGACAAGAAATCGCTGCTGTCGCTCACCAGCAGCGCCGAGCACGAGCTGACGCCGGTCCGTCTGAAGGCGCACGAGACGATCAGCAGCCTGTTTCGCTTCGAGGTCGAGGCCGTTGCGGCCGGCTCGATCGACGCGCGCGGCATGCTGAACAAGCCTGCTTGCGTCGCCGTCAATCACGGCGAGCGGCCGACGCGATACTTCCATGGCATCGTCGCCGAGTTCGGGCCCGTCGAGCAAAGCGGTGTGGTGGACGTGCTCTATCGCATGGTCCTCGTTCCGCAACTGGCGCAGGCCGCCATTCGAAGCGATTGCCGGCTGTTCTTCAACAAGACGGCCGAGGACATCGTCAAGACGATCCTCGACGACGCGGGCGTGACCCGAACCTCGTTTCGTCTCTATGCCCAGCCTGCCCAGCGCAAGGCCACGGCGCAGTACAACGAGACCGCGCTGCATTTCATCACCCGGCTGATGGAGGAGGAAGGCTGGTTCTACTTCTTCGAGCATGCGTCGGACGGCCATACGCTCGTGGTGACCAACGACAACAACGGCTTCGCCACGATTCCCGGCGCCACCGTTCATCTTGGCGTCGGCGATACGGCGGACCAGTTGACCGAGTTCCGCCGGCTCGAGGCGTTTGCCCCCGGCAAGGTGAGCTTGAGGGACTACGACTTCGAGGTGCCGGGCAAGAATCTCAAGGTCGATCAGGGCACGATCCTCAAGCACGGCGGCACGGCCAATCGCGCGGTGTTTCACTGGCCGGCGCTCACCCGCGACACATCGCAGGCGAAGGATCGCGCGAAGTGGCGGATGGAAGCAGCCGAGGCGGCCGTATCCCTGACCGACGCGGAGAGCGAGATGGCGAACCTCGTCGCCGGCGGCAAGTTCAAGCTGCGGGACAAGGCTGGTACGGAGACGCCGCACGTCGTCAGGGAGATTACCCATCGCGCCGAGGACGACAGCGGTTCGCGGCGCGGCGAGAAACCCAGCAGCTACTCGAACAGCTTCACCGCCTTCGCCAATACGGTGCCCTGGCGGCAGCCGATGACCACGGCGCGGCCGCGCATGGAGGGCCTGCACACGGCCATAGTGCTGGGGCCTTCCGGCGAGGAGATCCACACCGACGATCAGGGACGCATCAAGATCCGCTTCTGGTGGGATTGGCGCGAGGACGCCACCGCCGACAGCAGCGACTGGGTGCGCGTGGTCCAGCCCTGGGCCGGCAATCAGTGGGGCGGCCAGTTCATCCCGCGCGTCGGCACGGAGGTCGCCGTCGCCTTCATGGACGCCGATCCCGACCGGCCGAT
This sequence comes from Enhydrobacter sp., assembly GCF_030246845.1. NCBI lineage: Bacteria > Pseudomonadati > Pseudomonadota > Alphaproteobacteria > Hyphomicrobiales > Enhydrobacter > Enhydrobacter sp. The sequence continues at coordinate 3,779,243 of NZ_CP126889.1, read as the reverse complement.
CGTGATCGGCGGCTTCTACAACGGCAACGACAAGCCGATCTTCCCGGCGGCCGAGAAGACGAAGCTCGGCTTCCGCTCGCGCTCCGTGACCAGGGGCGGCACCGACGCCTTCAATGAGTTTTCTTTCGACGACAACAAGGGCAAGGAGATGGTCTTTCTGCACGCGCAGAAGGACATGACGACGGAAGTCGAGAACGACCAGAAGCTCGACGTCGACAACGATCGCACCGTCACCGTCAAGGGCAACGAGACGGTAACGATAGAGCAAGGCAATCAGGCCACCGAGGTGAAGCTCGGGAACATCTCGATCAAGGCGGACGCAGGCTCCATCACGATCGAGGCCCTGCAGACGATCACCCTGAAAGTCGGACAGAGCTCCGTGACCTTGTCGCAGGCGGGGGTCGAGGTGAAGGGCATGATGATCACTATCAACGGGCAGGTCCTGACGGAGGTGAAGGGAACGATGGTGACGGTCGAGGGTGCCGCGATGCTGACGCTGAAGGGCGGCATCACCATGATCAACTGAGGCGATCCAGCCATGTCCGCGCACACGCCCGGCACGAGTTCCAGCAAGCTCAGCCGCGAGCTTTCGTCCTTGCTGATGCACCTGGATCTCGATGCCGAAGGCACCGCCACGCTTGGCGGCTGCGACGATCCCGCCGAGGCGCTGGATCGCCTCGAGCAGGCCGGGCTCCTGGTCGAGGCGACGCGGCTCGTCGCCCACGCCTTGCCGGCGCGCGAGGCAGTGTGGTGGGCGTGCGCATGCTCGCGCCACACCGCCGCGTCCGGCGACCGACCGACAGTCGAGACAACGGTCCGGGAAGCGGCGGAGGCCTGGGTGCGCCACCCGACCGACGAGTTGCGCCGCGCCGCCATGAAGGAAGCAGAGAAAGCCGGGTTCCACAGCGCCGAGGCCTGGGCCGCCGTCGCCGCCTTCTGGAGCGGCGATTCGATGGCGCCACCGGAGGCGCCGAAAGTGCCGCCGCAACCCCATTTCAAGGGACTGGCGGTCGCCGGTGCGGTCGCGCTGGCTGCGGTCCGCGGCTTGGCCGCGCGGCGCGAGGCGAGACTGCGCCGTTTCCTGGTCTCGGCCAGGGACATCGCCGCCGGCGGCGCGGGGCGCCTCGAAGCGGAGATCGATTGATGGGTCTGCCGGCAGCGCGCCTCACTGACATGCACATCTGTCCGATGGTCACCGGCCTCGTCCCGCATGTCGGCGGCCCGATCGCCGGACCCGGATGCCCGACCGTGCTGATCGGCGGCCTGCCCGCCGCTCGGGTCGGCGACATGTTGGTCTGCGTGGGCCCGCCCGATGCGATCGCGATGGGATCGTTCACGGTGCTGGTCGGTGGCATGCCGGCCGCCCAACTGGGCAGCCTTTGCGTACATGGCGGCACCGTCGTCGTCGGCTGCCCCACCACGCTGATCGGCTGACCATCAACCCTGTCAGGCGGGCTCCGGCGTCGATTTCATCTCCGGCTCGGCGGAAGCCGCAGCCTCGGCGCTTTCGATCTCGAGGAGGGTCGAGCCATTGCCCGCGCCGAACTCGATCGTCACTACCGTGACGTTGTCGATCGCCCGAGCCGCCAAAGCGGCCATGACCAGCCGTTCGGCACCCGTCTCATGATCGCCGGCAAGCAACTCCGCCAGCCGCTCCTCGGGCAAGCTCTTGCTCAGGCCGTCGCTGCAAAGCATAAGCCGGTCGCCGGCCATCAGCCGACCGGTGCGCTTGTCGAGCTCGAGCGCATCGCTGCCGTCGCCCACCGCCCGGGTGATGACATTGCCTTGCGGATGGTCGATGGCTTCGGCTTCGGTGATGGCGCCGCTGTCGAGCAGGGCCTGCACCAGGGTATGGTCGCGGGTGATCCTCGTGAGCGCCTGGCCGCGCAGCAGGTAGGCACGGGAGTCGCCAGCCCAGAGGCAGGCGAAATGATCGTCGCGCGCCAGCACGACGACGACCGTCGTGGCCACCATCGCGCCGGCGCCGAGTTCCACGGCTTTCGCATGCAGGCGGGCGTGCGCCGCCTCGAGTCGCGACCGCACCGCCGTGAGCATCTCGCTGCCGGTAAGGCCGACATCGATGGTCTGCAGGAGGCGGGCCACCTCGGCCGAGGCCAGCTCGCCCGCTTCATGGCCGCCCGCGCCGTCGGCCACCGCCCAAAGACCGAGATCGGGCCGGTTGATGTAGGCGTCCTCGTTGAGCCTGTTGGCGGTGCCGGCGTGAGTCGCCGCACTGGAGCGGAAGCTCCCGAAGCGGGCGACGTCGCTGTCGATCCCGCCGCTGGCCATCACGACGGTTCCGATGGACTGGTGCTCGCCAACGTCGGCGCAGCGTCGGCTGCCGCCCACCCGTCGTCGATCAGTCGGGCAAAGCGGTCTCCTTCGGGCAGGACGGTTCCGACTTCCCGACGCGCAGCGACGCGCGGACCGCCGTCCGTCCACCAGACGGCGCGGCTCGGCGGGAAATCCGCCTCGCCTGTCGGGATGTCGACTGCGACAAAGGCGGCCTGAATGCGCTGCAGCAGCTCCGCTGGCGGCAGATCGTGTTCGAGTGCCTCCCGACCTGCCTCTTCCGCCAGGTCCAGGAACGATGTCATCGCCCCCGCGTGCGGTGCCCAGTCGCCGGCCGCGATGGCGGCGATCGTCAATGGCGAGTAGCGGCCTGCCTTGTCCACACTGGGCATCCAGAGTCCCAGGACGCCGTTTCGGCCACACAGTCCCGGCGGCAGCAGGAAGCGCCAGACCGGCGCCTCGAGCCAGGCGGCTTGCCACACATCCCGGGGCCGTCGCTGCATTTCGACAAAGCCGCGCTGCCACCAGGCATCCCAGGGATCGGTGAAATCGCGCGGCAGGTTTTCCCGCACGAAGTCGCCTCGTGCCGGCAGCTTGCCGAACAAACCTGCGCTTGCATCGAAGGGGAGCGCCGACATGGCCCGCCTAGTCGTGCACCGAAGGGCAACGGAAACTTTGCAAGACGCCGGGCGAGAACGGATTGAGGACCGACGCCGCCCGAAGCTCGAAGGTTGCCGACCGATCGCCGAGCGCAAAGGTCAGCGTATAGCGCTCGGGCGAGTCGGCCTGGCGGAGCGTGCCGCGGGCAAAGAGACGGAACATCGCCCATGGGCCGGTCTCCGACAGCACGCCCGTTCCGCCGGCGGGCGGCGGGTCGAAGATCAGCCGCACATTCTGGATGCGGTTCGGCCCCGGCCAGGTGATCTGCGTCGACCGGGACGGGCCGTGCGCGTAGGTCACCGACGTGCCGTCGAAGTCGAGGCTCACCTGGGACGCGCCGGCGTCGAGCGCCACCGGCGTTATGTCGAAGCGCACGGCGATCGTCGTGGAATTGGGCGCGAAGAACAGGTCACGGATCACTGCGGCGCGCTGGAACTGGGCGAGGTCCGCCGCCGACACCGGCGCCTGCACGCCATCGACGGGACGCGGCTTCCAGGTCGTTCCGGTCGTGTCGACATACGGCCGTAGCTGGGTGTTGAAGAAGCCGTCGATCAGGCCGCCCGGCGCGAACAGCTTGGCGAAGTCGTCGAGCGGCGTCTCGAGCGAACTGCCGGGAACGAACGGGAAGCGGCCGTTCACGGCGAGCGGACAGAGCGCCGCCGGCCCGCCGGCGCCATTGTAGGCCGCCGCCACCTGCTGGCGCGCTCCGCCGCCGCGCAGCGCCGTGCTCGATTCGGCCATCGCCAGCAGCCACCGCGCGAGCGGCTGGGGCTGACGCTGGGCCTCGGCCCGCAACGCCAGCGACGGATCGTTCCCGGCGGGCGCGCCGACCGGCGGCGCGCTTCCGAGCGGCGTTGCCGCCATCTTGGCCAGTTGCTGCTGCAGGTCGTTGAGAAGTTTCAGCACCTGATCGATCGGTGCGCCTCCACTCGGGACGACCAGCTCGCGCAGTTGCTTGTAACGCTGGTCGATCTCGTGGCCGGGCGGCAACGCCGGCGCGGCGCCATGCTGCCCACCGAACAGCGAGGAGATCAGAGCCGGCGTGCTCGTCGTCGTGGCGGCGACGGCCGCCTTTCCCTTGGCCGCAGCCTCGGTCGCCGCCGCGGCGGCGGTGGCGGGCTTGGGCGGCTCCGACAGGGTGAGCTGGCGGGCAACGGCGAGGAGCAGCTCCTTCATCGGCGATTGAGGCGACGCCAGTATGTAGAGATCTTGCGCGGCCTGCGGCAGGCTGCGCAAGGGCACGATCTCGAGGTCCTGCAACAGGTCGTCCCACGCCTTGGCGTAGTCCGCCACGTACAGCGCGACCACGGCGTTCGCCAGCTCCCGCTGCTGGGCATCGTCGAGGCTGACCGACGATCCGCGGCCGATCACCCAGCTTTCGGCCAGCACCTCGCGCGTCGCTGCCGGCAGGGCCGGCAGCAACACCTTGTGGAAGCCGTCGACGGTCAGGAAGCCCGGTATGCCATCGGTCATCTTCCGGCCGGATGCCCGCACGAACACGTGCAGCCCCGCGGGCCCCAGCACGTCGCTCGGCTTCCAGGACGGCAAGGCCTGTGCGGCCGCGGAAGGCTTGATGCGCGAATAAACGCGGGCCGCCAGTGGAACGCGGCTGAACGTCGTGCGCGCCTGCGCCACGAGCGCGTCGTCCAGCTTCACCGGTGGCAGAGGCTGCGCGAGCAACGCCTCCAGATGGGTGCCGAGCCCGGCCAGCACGGCGGCATTGAAGGCGCCCGAATAGGCGGCCTTCCAGTCGTACGTCATCCACTCCTTCACCAGGGAGCGGTCGAGCGGCCCCTGCCCGCCCAGCATCAGGTAGATCCGCGTGGCCTCGTAGAGAAAGTCCGGTCGGGTGAAGTTGCCCCGCATCTGCGCTTCCAGCCGCCAGATCAGGCGCGGCAGCAAGGCATAGCCGAGCGCGTGCCGATAGACCGCGTCCGCGCCCGAGCGCAGCTTGGCGGCCTGCGAAAGGTCGAAGCTGGACAGGATGCCGCCACCCGTCCCGGCGGCCTTGTCGAGATTGCGCGCGGCATCCAGCAAGGGCAGCAGGCGGGGAAGGTCGGAATCATTGACCGGGTCGAGGGCCGTGCCCTTGGCGACGGTCTCGTAGTTGGCCAGGGCCGACGACATGGCCGCGACCTCGCGGTCTGCCGCCGACCGGCCGGCGACGAGCCAGCCCGCAACGCCGAGCGTCGCCAGCACCACGGCGGCAAACGAGGCCGCGCGCAGGACGAGCCGTCGTGTCCGCGCCGCGGGCGGCTCGCTCACCAGCATGGCCTCGCCCAGGATCACCCGCGAGACGAGCTGGCCGAGAAAATAGCTGCGGCCCTGCTGGGGTCGCAGGCTCGCCGCGCGTCGCTGGTCGAGGCCGAATGCGCGCGCCATGACGCCGGTCAGCCGATCGATCGGCGTGCCCTCCTGGGTGCCCGAGGTGAAATAGACCCCGCGCAACAGGGGAGCCGGATCGAGCCGGGAGCCGCCGAAGGCCTCGGACAGAAAAGTCTGCAGCGGCTGGGCGAGAGTGGCGATCTGGGTCGGGAAACCGGCGATCACGGCGCGACGGTCGGGGCTCTGCTCGGCCTGCAGGCGGTCGAACAGGCGATCGTTGAGACGATCGACGAGGAGCTGCAGCTCGCCAGGAAATTCCGACACGGGCCCCGCCTGCGACTTGGCAAGCGGGAAGGTGGCACCCCAGACCTGATCGCGCCGCTCCCGGCCGAGATCGTCGAAGAATTCGGTGAACCCGGCGATCAGGTCGGCCTTGGTGAAGAGCGCATAGACGGGCATGCGAATGCCCAGGCGGTTCTCGAGCTCCTTGATACGACGGCGGATCGCCCGGGCGTGGGCGACCCGTTCGTCGGCCGGCGCGGCGGCGACATCGCTGAGCGCGATCGCGACGATCACCCCGTTCAAGGGTTGGCGCGGCCGCGTCTTGCGCAGCAGGTCGAGGAAGGCCTCCCAGCCCGCGCGATCGACCGCCGCGTTGGAATCCTGCGTGGTGTAGCGACCGGCCGTATCGATCAGCACCGCGTTATCGGTGAACCACCAGTCGCACAGCCTCGTGCCGCCGACGCCGGCCACCGCGCCCTGGCCCATCTCCGCGGCGAGCGGGAACTTCAGCCCACTGTTCAGCAGCGCCGTCGTCTTGCCGGCTCCCGGCGGCCCGATGATCACGTACCAGGGCTGCTCGTAGAGATAGCCGCGCGTTCCTCGCGCCTTCTTCAGCAACGCGAGCGCCGTCGACATTCGTTCCCTGAGCGCCGCCGCTTCCTCGCCCACACCGCTGTCAGCGCTCCCCGGCGCCTTCTCGGCGACGCCCTGCTCGAGCGCGCGCTCGCGGCGCTGGCGACGCAGATCGATCAGCAGGTTGGCCACCAGCCAGACCAGCACCAGCGCCAGCACGATCGCCAGCCGCGGCAGCCATGCCTCGAGGACGTCGAGCAAGGGTCCGAAAATCCAGACCAGGAGCGCCAGGATGGCCGCTCCGACGAAGCTCAGCACCCAACGGGAAGCGAGAATATGCAATGCCCGCTGCACGGCTAGTCGCCTTTCCGGTCGAGCAGGACCTCGATGCGCCGGTTGCGCTCGCGGCCCTCCGGCGTAGTGTTCGGCGCGATCGGATCGGCGCCGGCCCTGCCCTCGGCGCTCAGCCGGCTCGCGTCGCCAATGCTCGCCGCCATGATCTTGCCGGCTGCCAGGGCGCGCGCAGCCGAAAGCTGGAAATTGGACGGGAAGGCGATCGTGCGGATGGGCTGATTGTCGGTATAGCCGATCACATGCACCGCCCCCTGCTCCTCCTTCAGCGCGAGCCCGATGCGATCAAGCAGCGGCTTGAACTTCGGATCCACCGCGGCGCTGCCCGAAGCGAACATGCCGCGGGCCGTGATCCGCACCAGCGGCTGCCCGATCGTGCCCGTCACCTCGACGAGGCCCTGCTCGATCTCGGGTTGCAGGAAGGTGCGCAGCCGGTCGAGCACGGTCGGCGCCGGTGGCGACGGCGGCGGCGTCGGCGCGGGCGGCGGCGGCGCGACCGCCGCGACTCGCGTGATCGTCGGCATGTGCGCGGGCGGCGCCGCCTGCAGGCGCGCGAAGAGATCGTCCGACGCGGCATTGAGGCCGATCGAGAACCAGAGAAAGAGCGCCGCGACGATCCCGAGACCGGCGCTCGCCGCAACCCAGAGCGGCACGCGGAAACGGACGGGCCGATAGGGCGCGTCGACCCCCCTGGTATGGGGGGCGAGGTCCGGCTCGGTCGCCTTCTGCTGCTGGCGGACGATGACGGCGTAGGTCTCCTCGCGAATCCGGTTGATGTCCCCGACGCCGCGACGGGAAAGCCTGTACTGGCCGATGAAGCCGAGTGACATGCAGAGATACATCAGCTGCACGACCGGCAGGAACCTGCCCGGGTTGTCACGCATCTGCTTCAGCACGTCGAAGAAGCGCTCGCCGCTGCGCACCTCCTGATGGAAGGTCGAGACCAGCGACCGCTCGCTCCAGGTTCCGCTGCTGCCCCACGGCGTGTTCAGGACCACGTCGTCCAAGCTGGCGCACAGGGCATAGTGCGCCGGGCGAAGCTGCTCCAGCGGCACGCCCTTGTCGCGCGCCTCGCGCTCGAAGACCTTGATCTGTTGCACGGTCCGCTCGCGCAGGTCGCCGGAATCCGGCGGAGTCAAGGTGTTGCGCAGGCGCGCCATGAGCTGCAGCAACGGCGCCGCCGCGGCGGCCAGCGCATCGCCGCCAATGGCGATGTTTTCCGTGCCTTCCGCCACCACGGCTGATCGCGCGCCAACCGCCTCCTGTCGCGACGGTGACCCGTGCGGTGCGTCGGCCGGCGCCTCGGCTGCGGCCGGGCGTCGTCTGCCGGGATTTGGCCGAATGACCGTTCGATTGTCGTCTTCAGGTTCGGCGAAAGGATTGTCGCTCATATTCGCCTCACGTCGCCGCCGTCAGCCGCGGATCGCCCAGAGCTCGATGTTGAGGTTCGGGAAATCCCCCGAAACATGAATGGCGAAGCCGCCGGAGGATTGCAGCTCCTTCCAATGTGCCGAATTGCGGTCGAGCTCGAAATAGGTCGCGCCGGCGTAGAACGGCAACTGGCGCGGGGCGACCGGCAGCGGCCGCACGGCAATCCCCGGCAAGGCGACGTTCACCAGCTCGCGGATATGCTCGACGGCGCCGATCTTGACCTGCGAAGGGAACAGCCGGCGCAACGTCTCGGTCGGTACGTCGGCCTGGACCGTCAGAACGAAGCTCGACGAACGCAGGATCGCGCGATCGACGATAGGACCGACCTGCACGCCATAGGCGCGCTTCTGCAGCGGGATCTGGATGGCGGTCTGCTCGATCACGGCGGAAAGCGAACGGCGCAAGTCGGCGACGACCGGCGCGAAGCTGCGTTGCAGGTCGGCATGCCGGTACGGCGGATAGTCCGAAGGTCGCCGGCTCGCCTCGGTGAATGTCGCGAAATCCCCAGCCATCTGCACCAGGGCAGCGTAGAGGTCGACCGGATGGACGGCGCCGTCGCTCGCCCAGTGGGCCAGCAGTTTCTGTGCGCGGTTGACCGACTGCAGCAACAGAAAGTCCGAGACATCCGCCACGCCGCGCGAGCCCGGCGCCGTGAGACGCGCCGCCAGAACCTCGCCGCGCTGGTTGAGCATGCCGGTGAGCTCGGCGATCAGGCCGGCAAGCGGCGCGGCAGCGGCGCAGGTGAGCGCCGGCGCGATCCACTGATCGTCCAGGATCACCCGGCGGTCCGCGCCGACCTCGATGACGCGGGCAAGGCCGATGCAGTGATAGCCGGCACGGTTCTCCGTTTCGAGCATGTAGCGCAGCCGCAGCCTGCCGACCTGCACCTCGGCGGGCTGCGGCGAGCCGGAATGGGTGTCGTAGGCCTCGAAGCTGCGCTGCTCGTAGCGGCCCTCGGCCGAGCCGTCGGCCGCGACCTCCACCGATCCCGCCTGACGCATCGGCAGCGCCAGATAGACGATGGCGTTGCGTGTCGTCTCGGGCAGGTCGAGCGGCGCCGGCTGGTCGGCATCGCCCGGCAGGGCGAACGGGGTACCGTCCTCGAACACGCCGCTGCCGCTTGCCAGAGCGAACTGGCCGACACCCAGCAGATTGCGGTTGATCGCGGCCTCCGTGACGCCCCAGCCATGCGGTCGCAGGGATGCGGTGCGATCGCGCACCAGCGCCTCGAGCCAGCGATCCTGCTGCTGGAAGTGCTGGGCGCGCAGGAACATTCCTTCGAGCCAGACGACACGATTGGACCAGGTCATGCTGCTTTCAGTCCGTAGTGGCCGGCCGTCATGATTCCTTCCCGCCCGCGCCAAGCTTGTCGACCGCTTGCTCGTAGGCACGGGCGAAAGCCTTGCCGAACACGCTGTCGAAATCGTCCGAGAGCGCCTGGGTGACGCCCTTGTGAAGCTGCACGAAGGCATCCCACGCCTTCGCCTTGCCCTGGGCGGGATGGATCTGCAGCCCGTTGCCCGCCGATTTGCGCTCGATGGAAGCGGGCTCGAACTGGGCAAGCAGGATGCGCACCGCCTCCTGCATGGCCTGGACCGTGGCCAACTCGTGCATCCGAAGGTCGTCGAAGGCTTCCGCGATGGCGTCGTCGACCGGCATTCCGCCGCGCCGGCCCGTTCCGAGAAGGGTTGCCAGCGCATCGTCGTCATCGAGCGAGAACTTCAGCGGATTGTTGCCGGTGGGCCGGATCATCGTCTGCACGATCCGGAATTCGTCCTTGATGCTCGCCCGCGCCATCAAGGTCTGTCGAAGCCCGCTGACGGTCGCCCGCAGGGCGGCGCCGATCCGCTCCAGCGTCTTCTCCGGATGCGGCAGGGTCGTTTGGCTCAGTCCGGCGCCCCGCAGAAAGGCCGACACCAATTCGGCGTCGGTACCCGTGGCAACGGCAGGCGAATGCCCAGACGCCGGCGGAGGCGCTACGTCGAGGCGCGGCGACGCGGTACGAGGGCGCGATGCCCCTGGCAGGTCGACATCCCAGTCGTCCGGAATGATGGCGGCTCGAACCGGCGCCTGATGGAATGCGCTCTGGAGCGCCGGCGCATGATCCGGTTGCGTGGGCCCCGCGAACGGCTCCCGCTCGGGCGCCAGGGGATCGAAATCGGGAGGCAGGATCGGCGAGCCGGGCACGTCCGGCGCGGCGCCGGCCACCGGCGATCCGCCATCGTCATAGGCACGAAGATCGGAGTCGCGCATGGCGATGCCCCGATCGGACGCACCCCTCTCCTCTTCGTCGATCGTGACCTCGATCTCGTACAGGCCGAACTTGATCCGATCGCCGTGTCGCAACTTCTGCACGGCGCCACGGCCTATGGGGTCACTGGCCTGGTTGAGGAACGTGCCGTTGGTGCTGAGATCGTGCAGTTCCCAGTCGCCGGCGCTGTAGACCAGACGGCAATGCCTCTTCGACAGGTGGCGCTCGGGATCGGCGATGACCCACTCGTTGTCCTGCCCCCTCCCGATCGAAAACTCGCCGCCGCGGACCTCGCGCCTTTGCGGCGCCACGTTGTCGGGACAGCGGATCATGACGAGCTTCAGGGTCACGTGAACGCTCACTGCAGCGGAGGGAGACGGACGGCAGCGAAGGACTCCCTGAACATCATCGTGCAGCCGATAGGTCCCAATAGGAAAATTGTAGTCGGGGAACCCTCGGCAGGGCAATCGGATTTGGATTTTCTGTCGGTTGGGCAGCCTTCTTCGAGCGCCCCGGCAGCCGGTTGCAAGTCTCGGCATCGTCTGCGCCGCCGGGTGCGCCGCGGGCGGCCATGTTGACGGGCCGTATGACGCCCGCCATCCTGCCTCCGCTCACCCGACCTTCGAAAGAAGATGTCGCCATGTGCCTTGCGCCGTCACCCACCATCCTGAGCACCGACGAGGTGGGCAGCGTCGCGCCGCCGATCTTCACGTCCGTCGGACAGGATGCCGTCAACGGCCCGGTCGACGTGTTCATTATCCAGTCGCTCCTGAACAAGAGGCTGCCCAAGCCCCATACCGACGTTCCCGTGACGGGCACGGCCGACCCGGGCACGATCCTGGCCATCAAGGCATTCCAGGCCGTGATCATGGGCATGAACCCGCCGACCGGCCAGGTCGCGCCCGGAAGCCCGACCTACTACGCCCTGGCCGCGCGCCCGCTGGTGAACCAGGAGCCGACCCGGGCAACGCCGTTCGGCCATGTCGGCATCGTTCCGGCGGACGTGATCGAGGCCGCCAAGGCCTCCCAGCGCCGCTGGGGCGTGCCCGCCGCGATCACCGTGGCGCAGTGGATCGTGGAGAGCGCCTGGGGATCGGCAATGCCGCCCGACAGCAACAATCCGTTCGGGATAAAGGCGGTGCAGACGGAGCCGGCGGTGGAAAGCGAGACCCGCGAGGTGATCGACGGCAAGGTGATCACGACGACGGCCCGGTTCCGGCGTTTCACCAGCCTGTCGGAGGCTTTCGAGGCGCACGGCCGGTTGCTGTCCACGGCGGCGCCCTATCGGCCGGCCATGGCGTTCGCCCAGGATCCCGACCGCTTCGCCGATGCGCTCACCGGCGTCTACGCGACCGATCCCCAATACGGCCTGACGCTGAAGTGGGTAATGGATAACTATCACCTGAAGCAATACGACCTCGAGTCCGCGCGCGGCGGCTGACGGCACGCTGCCGTGCGCGCTACGGCTTGAAATTGCCAGGCAGCGAAATCCGCCCCTGGCGCAGCTTCTTCTCAAGCACCGGGATACCTGCCTCGACGTTGCCCTTCTGGCATTGCTCGATCGCATTGATGGCATCGATGTCGAATTGATGGCCCGGCGAGTTCTGGATGTAGCGGCGATAGAGGCCGATGAGCTCACTGCAATAGCCCTTGTCGTCACTTTGCGCCTCGGCGCCGGTCGACAATGCGAGCAGAGATGCCGAAAGGAACAAGAGGCCGAGTTTCATGAGCTCCGTCCGCCGCGAAACCTGCAGTGTAGCCCAGCCTGCCGCAGGCGACAGCTCAATGATCGTCGCCTTGCCTCTCGACGGCTCGCCGCATCACTTCCAGATGTCCCTGATCTTGTCCGCAGTCGCCTTCTTCAGAAAAATCGGCGGCGACATCACATTCGGCTTGGGCCGCGGCGGATTGTGGAGCACGAGCTTGTCCTCGTCCGGCTTGTCGAAGGGGCCGGCAAGCGGCTGCGGCTGCTCGATGAACAGATCGGCGTCAGGCCCGTATTTGGTATGGTCGGAATTGTCCAGTCCGCAGACATGGATGAGCTCGTGGGCGGCAATGAAATGCTTGATGCCATGGCCGGCCTCGCGCTGCACGTTGTTGAACTTGTCCCGGCCGACTCTCATGAGGGCGGTTATCATCGGCGTTTCGGGCACGAACACGAAGGCTCGCCGGATCCGGTCGGGTTGGCTGCCGAAGTGCCTTTGCACGGCCTCGGTCTTGCCGTGCATGGCCGTACCGGAAAAACTCTTGATCAGAAAGTCCTGACCGAGGGCGGTGAAGGTGATGTCGCCCTTCCCCATGTCGAACTGGACATCGGCGCCGTCCTCGCCGTCCGGATCGGGCTTCTTCGCATCCGCGGGCGCCGCCATCGTGACGCCGAGCTTGTGAACCTTCGACAACTGGTTGAAGGTCTTCAGCGCGTCGTCGAACGCCCTGCGCCACGGCTTGCTCAGGGTCGGCACCACGAAGATCGTGAGCTGCTTGACCTTCCGGTTCCTGATGCTGTCTTCCCAGGGCGTAGGCATCGTCGTTGCCTCCTCACACGATCGGCACGCTCGGGACGCCCATGTCCCAGAACCATACCGGAGCCCAGCCGAAGGGCTCCATCCGTCCCTTCATCCAGTTCTGATGCCAATCGCTGCCCGTCCAGACCTCGGTATGGAAGCCCCATGACTGGTTCTTCATGAACACCACGATGCCGGGCCGATCCTGGACAAACGACCTCGCCTCCTGCTGCGACGCCGGCTTGCCGTCGGCACGGCGCGAGATCTCCTCGCCATCATCGAAGGTGCTGTCGAGAAACGCCTTCATCTCATCGACCGACGCAAGGTAGTGGAACTCCTTGTTGGCGGCCGCGGCGATCCTGAAGGAGCGGGTCTTGCGGCGGCTGCTGCGCGCACCCACCATCTTCGTCGGATCGACCATGTGAAACGCCATGTTGATGGCGTGGGACATCTGGATGCAGCATGTCGTGTAGTTCGGATCCTCGTTCTTGAGTTCGGTGACCCAATTGTCCAGTTCGCCACGGAGAGACCCTCCGGGATCTTTCAGGGAAACGGCGAACCTGGTCTTGGGCGGCCTCCCAATGGTCACGCTCGTGCTGGTCACCAGCGGATAGTAGGTCAGGAAGCTGGCGGGCTTGACTGGGATGGCGAACGCCATGGGTTAGGGCTCCCGGCTGAATGGCTCTACTGTCACGGACGGCGTGCCGTCGGCCTACCGATGACGTTGCCCCAGAAAGGCCGATCGCTCCACCGGCGACTCGATGTGATTGGCCAGACTGAGCCAAAGAGCCTCGACCGACGTCGCATCGGCCGTTGCGCGCCGCACGAGAACCCGCGCGATCGGCCCGACGTAGTGGGCCAAGGCCTCCTGCACCCGCTCCAGCTCGCGCTCGGACAGACGATCCCGTGAGCCTCCGGGCTCGCCGGGCGATAGTGCGGACGGCCGGATCAGGGAATTCACGTCGCGGCGGAAGCGCTCGCGCTCGGCCGGGTCCGCGACAGTGAGCGCGAGTTGCGCGCAAAGGTCGCTGACCGATCGGCTGCGGCCTGCCGTCGTCCGCACCAGGACACGGGCAATCGGCCCGATATAGCCTGTCAGCTTGTCCTCGAGCGCGCGCAGGGTGTCGGGATCTATCTGGGACTCGGACAGCCGTCGGCCGGATCCGGCGTCCGACCGCGCCACGTTCTGCGAATCGGGAGGGGGCGGCGCGGCACTTCCGGTCGGTGTGCCGATCGGCGAGACGTGGGTCCTCTCGCCCTGATCGCCCGTCGCGTCACCACGGCCGAAGCTCGCGAGCACCTGCTGCAGGGCCGCGGCCATCTCCGGTCCCGTGCTGAAGCGATCCTCGGGCTGCTTCTCCATGGCGCGCTCCAGCACGAGTTGCAGCCTGGGCGCCGCCGCGCGAACGGCGGCCGGCAGGAGCGGCAGCCGCTCGAACCGGATGCGGTGGCTGACATCGGCGAGATTGTGGCCCGGAAACGCGCGTGCGCCGGCCACCATCTCGAAGAGCGTGGCGCCTGCCGAGAAGATATCGGAGCGGCCGTCGACCGCGCCGCCGTGGCACTGCTCGGGCGACATGTAGTTGGGTGTCCCCATCGAGGAGGAGATGCTCGTGACCTCCGTGTTCACGAAGCGCGAGATGCCGAAGTCCGCGACCTTCACCCGCATGTCCGGCGTCAGCATGATGTTGGCCGGCTTGATGTCCTGATGGATCACGCCGAGCTCATGGGCGCTCGACAGCGCGTCCAGCACCTGCAGCATGATGCGGATGGCATCCGGGACGGCCATCACGGGCGCAGCGTCGAGCGCCTGACGCAGGCTCACGCCATAGACGAACTCCATCGCCATGAAGGGCTGACCCTCGTGCAAGGCGAAGTCGTAGACAGCGACGATATTGGGATGGGCGCAGCGGGCGGCCGCCTGGGCCTCGCGCCGGAAGCGCCGGATATACTCGTCCGAGTCGGCGCCGCTCATCAACCTGGTCGAGATCAGCTTGATGGCGACCGGTCGCCGGATATCGGGATCATGCGCCTTGAAGATCTGGCCCATGCCTCCGATGCCGACCAGACTTTCGACGACGTAGCGGCCAATGGTGGTCGGGAGCGGATCCGCCACGAACTATCCTCCCGAAGACAAGCTGATCATGCGCCCTCGAGCATCCGGATGGCGTTCTGCAGGCTGCGGTGCATCAGGTTGAAGGAGCGCCCCAGCGAGGCGATCTCGTCGCGGCCTTTCACCTTGTATTCCGGCACGTCCGTCTTGCCCGCACTGACGTCGCGCGCCAGCGCGGTGATTTCCTGCATCGGCTTCAGGATGAAGAAGTGCATCAGCACGTTCAGGATGATCAGCATCCCCGCAAACACGGCACTCAGCGCCGCCACGAAGGCCAGCAGCGAATGCTTCGCCCGGGTGAGCGCGACGCTCATCGGGACCGACACGATCTGCGCCCCGATGACGTCGTTCATCACCCAGCCAAAGCCGTTGCTGTTGCCATAGAGGTCGACCATCGTCGTGGGCGCCGAGGCCGGGGTCGAGTGGCAGGCAAGGCAGGCGCGGTCGGTCAGGCGGAACGGCCGGGCAAAGGTCAGGAACTGTCCGGCCGGCGTGTCGCGGGTGGCCACGAACTCGGCCAGTTCGCTGTTGCGCTTGAATTCATTGATGATGTCGGCTTCCCAGGCCGTGGCCCGGTCGGATGGATTGGTCGGATTGAGCGCCGCCTCCTTGTAGGAATAGTCGGGAAAGTCCTTGTGAACGTCCTTGAGCACGGTCTGAGCCGACCAGGACGGCACGGAATGCGGCAGGAAGCGCACCGACATCTGCTCGGAAATCAGGGGCCCGATCTCCTTCGAGGTGTAGCTGCGGACCGCCGTTCCGCTGCGCATGAGGAGCGTCGCCTCGCTCAGCATCTGCCGCTTGGCTTCCTCGGTCGTAATCTCCCATGCCAGGAGCGTCGCCACCGCGAGTCCGATCAGGAAGGCAGTGATCATCACCAGGTTGAACTTGGTCCGCAGGCCCATGTCGCTCTCCTACCGCACGCTGTTCACCAGCCGTGTCGCCTGCTCGGCCGTCAGGTGTCCGGTCATCTCGGCTTTGATCTCGAACTGATAGCGGCGGATGGCAGCGCGCGTTTCGGGACCGAAGTTCGCGTCTATCCGGCCAATATAGTAGCCCAGCGTCGCGAGCTTCACCTGAACCAGCCGACGGTCCTGCTCAGACATCCCTTCCTCGTCCGCCATGATCTGACGAGCCGGCATTGGCGCGGCCTGCGGAGCAGCGAAAGTGGGGGCCGCCGGCGGCGTCGGCGGCGGCGGCGCTATCGCGGTCGATGAGGACGAAGGTGTCGCCGGCACGGTGGACGAGGAAGGCGCCGCGGGACGGGCAGTCGCCAGGCTGAAGTGTGTCGTTACCGACGCATTCTTGGCCAGTCGATGGCGCATGCCGGTCGTGAACGGCTCGACGTCCGGCCCCAGCTCGGACGCCTCCTCGCGCAACGCCAGGGATGCCGGCGTGGGCCCTCCCGGCACGGCGTCGTTGCTCGCGCCGATTACCGCATAGCTCGATGGCGTTGCCTGATCGACCAGGCGGGCAAGGCCCGACGATGCAGCGCTCGATGTCCGAAAGACGTCCAGCAGCAGAAGGCCGCCGCTGTCTTTTGCCCGCATCAGGCTGTCCAGCAGGCTCTTCGAGATGATGCCTTGCGTGAGCACGTCGTACTCGCGCGCGAGACTGGCCGAGGTGGGCAGCAGAAACGACCGCCCGTTGAACTCCACGGCGTAGCCGCAATAGTAGAGCGTCACGAAAGTGGAGGGCGCCGAGCCGGCGCGGCGGGCCAGACTGCCGATGGCGGTGTCGAATTCGCCGCGTCCCAGGTCGTGCCGTTCGACGACCTCGATCCCCTTGCCGCGCAGCGCGTCACGCACGATCGTAGCCGAGGCCTCGCACGTCGCGAGCGGCGGCAACGACTTGTACTGCGCGTTGGAAATGACCAGCGCGAGGCGCAACGGCTCGGATCCGACCGTCTGTCCGCCGCAGCAGATCGAGACGGCACCCAGGACGATGCCCAACAGACGAGCGCATGTCATCGTGAACGTGCTCCACGACGCAAAGGCTACTTGAACGCTTCAACCCACGCCCAGGAACCCACCTTCTCCTGGCCCGGCTACACCGGCGATCGGTCAATCACGCCGACCGAGCGCCAATCCGAGACCGACGAGTTCTAGCCGCCTTGGCCTTCGGATTCTGCATGCGATGTGTTTCGTCGGTTTCGCAGCATACTCCCTGCGGCCCGAAAGCTGGAGCCTCAAGACGCCAATTTGCCTTTCAGCACCTCGCCGGCGAAGGCGCCCGTGGCCTTGCCCTCCTCGAACGTCACCGTGCCGTTGACGATCGTGGCACGGATGCCTTCGGCCTTCTGCACCAGCCGGCGCGCGCCGCCCGGCAAGTCCTTCTCCACGGTCGGCAGGCAGGGCCGGATGCGCGCTTCCTCGAACAGCGCCAGATCCGCCTTGTAGCCTTTCCTGACGAGCCCCCTGTCGTGCAGCTCCCACGCCGCCGCATTGTCGTGCGTCAGCTTCCTGACCGCCTGCTCGAGCGTGAAGGCGCCGCGCTTGCGCACCCAGTAGCTCAGGAAATGCGTCTGCAGAGACGAGCCCATCTCCTGGCAGACATGCGCACCCGAGTCGGAGAAGGTGGCGAGCGTTCGCTCGTGCCTCAGGATGCCGAGAACGTCTTCCGGCGACTCGTTCACCAGCGGCTGGACGTAGATCTGGTCGTCGTCGGCGAGCGACAGGTCGATCATCACCTCGACGGGATGCTGGCCGCGCGCCTTCGCGAGCTGGTCGACCGTCGGGTCGTCCCAGTCCACGCCCTTCAACGCAAAGAGGTTACCATAGTCCGGCTTGCGCGGGTCCGTGGTGGCCGCGCCGCCGCCCTGGAAGGTCTTGTCGCGCGGCTTCATCCCGGCTTCGGCCGCCACCAGCGCCCGGCGCACCGCCGGATCGCGCAACCGCTTCTTCTGTTCCTCCAGCGGCAGCGCGCGAATCGGCTGCCAGGCCGGCAGCACGTCGAACGGCAGGTACGACTTCAGCGAGAAGATCGCGTTGATCGAGCGCGTCGTACCCTGACCGAACATGCGGCCGCCCGCGGCGACGGTATCGTCGATGTACCGGGTCTGGTACTGCCAGGGATTGGGATCCTCGCCCTGACGGGTCGCCAGCACGCCGAACATGATCGGCCGCCGCGTCGCGAGCGCCACCTGCCGCAGGCGGTCGAGGAAGGCGCGATGGGCGGGGCCGCTGCCGATGTCGGGACCGACCTGGAAGATACCGGCATCGAGCTCGGCCATGGCGGCGACGATGCGATCGATCTCCGTCCAGTCGGCGATGCGGCTGGCGACCGGCGTGTCGTCGGGGGTGACGTGCGTCGTGGCGCGCGAGCTCGAGAAGCCGAGCGCGCCCCCTCTCAGCGCCTCCTGCACCAGCAGCGCCATGCGGCGCATGTCGTCGTCGCTCGCCGTCTCCTCGAGCGCGCGCCTTCCCATGACGTACATGCGCAGGGCCGAATGGCCGATATACATGCCGTAGTTGATCGCCTTGGGCAGGCGCTCGACCGTCGCCATGTACTCGGGAAAGGTCTCCCAGCTCCAGTCGATGCCGGCAGCCATCGCCTCGGTCGGAATGTCCTCGACGGCCGACAGGCAACGCGCGTACCAGTCGCGGTCGGCCGGCTTGCAGGGCGCTAGGGCGAAGCCGCAATTGCTCATCACGACCGACGTGACGCCATGCCAGCACGAGCAGCTTCCCAATGGATCCCAGGCGACCTGCGCATCCATGTGGGTGTGGCCGTCGATGAAGCCCGGCGAGACGATCAGACCGTCGGCATCGATCGTTCGCTGTGCCGGTTCGCGCAGACGCCCGACCTCGACGATGCGCCCCTGCGAGACGCCGATATCGGCGACGAAGCGCTTGCCACCGGAGCCGTCGACGACGGTGCCGCCGCGTATCAGCAGATCGAGCGCCATGGGGATTCCTCCAACTGGTTGTGTCTTCGCTTCAGTGCTGCCGGGTCTCGAACTCGTGGAACTCGCTCATGAAAGGCGCCGCTACGGCCGCGTTCAGCTTGCAGTCGAGAAAGACCGGCCCTTCCGGCCGGGCCAGCATCGGCGCCGCCTTCTGCAGGTCGTCGAGCGTGCGGACGGTCGCGGCCTGGAAGCCGAAGGCCTCGGCGACCGGCGCATAGTCGACGTCGGGGAACACCGACTTGGCGACCGGCAGATCGCGCATCTTCAGGAAATGCAGCTCGGCGCCATAGGCGCAGTCGTTCATCAGCACGATCACCAGCGGCAGATCCTCGCGCACCACGGTCTCGAGCTCGCCCATGGTCATGAGAAAGCCGCCGTCGCCGATCACGAGGACCGTTGTCTCGTCCGGCCGCGCCCTGGCAACGCCCAGCGCCGTGCCGAAACCGAGGCCGATCGAGGCGAAATCGCTGGTCATCTTGAAGTGGCCTGGCCCCGGCACGGAAAGATAGGGCACGATGCCTAGGAAGTTGCCGGCGTCGTAGACCAGGTTGCGCCTCGCCGGCAGGAGCTTGTCGAGCGCAACGCCGAGGGAACGCGGATCGACCGTGCGCGGCGTGCTGGCCGGCTGGAAGTCACGGGCGATGTCGAAGCTGGCGAGGAAACGCAGCGTCCCCTCGGAGCGGAAGGGCGACGCCGCGTTGGTGCCGGCAGGCAGCGCCGCGAGGAGCGCCTCCGCCGCCAGCCGGGCATCGCCCACCACCGCCACATCGGCCGGATACCAGCGGCCGATGCTGCCTCGACTGGCATCGACCTGGATCAGCGGCACCTTGGGCAGCGAGTGGCCGAAGCTCATGGTGAGAAGGTTGAGGCTGGCGCCGAACACCAGGACGCAGTCCGCCTCGGCGACCATCCGCCTGGCCGCCGAATGCGAGAAGGAGCCGACGATCCCGAGATTGCAGGGATGCCCGCGGAACATGTCCTTGCCGCGGGCCGACGTCGCCAGCAAGGCGCCGGTCCGGTCGGCGAGCTGCTCCAGGGCGGCCTTGGCACCGGCCCGGTGGGCGCCGAGGCCGGCGAGGATCAGCGGCTTGCGGCTCTGCCGCAGCAAGGCTACTGCCGCTTCGATCGCCTGTGGAGACGGCGCCGCTGGTGCACGCTGCGCTGGCTTCGGCGCGGGTACGGCCGCACCGAAGCCGAGATCCATCTCGGCCAATTGCACGTTCACGGGCAGCAGCAATGCCGCCGCGCCGCCCTGCAGCGCCGCCGCCGCGGCGTCCGCCAGAGCGCCGCGGGCCGCGGTCGGGCTGGTCGCGACGAAAGTCCGGATGCCGGCGGCATTCAACACGCCGGTCGCATTGAAGCCCTTGTAGTCCGGACCGATCGAATTGACGGCTCCTGTCGGCACGGCGGCGTCGCCCGAGATGATCAGGACGCGCGAGCCGGTGCGGCTGGCATAGGTGGCGGCGTGCAGGCCGTTGGCCGTTGCCGGTCCTCTGCCGATCACTGCGACGCCGAGGCCGCCGGTCGCGTAGGCGAAGCCCTCCGCCATGGCGATGGCATTGTTCTCGTGCCGCGCGCCGTAGAAGCGGATGCCGGCGCTGTCGAGCGCGGTGGCGAAGACGGCGGTATCGTCGCTCATCAGGCCGAACACCTGCTCGACGCCCAGCGCCTTGATGTCCTCGACGAGGACCTGATAGGTCGAAGCGCGGCGATGCCGGATGTCGTCGGGGCCTTCGGACTGGAGAATGGACATACCGCACTCCTCTGACTACGGCGAAGGACAATGCGCGTCTGCGATCCTCAGCCTGCCTTGAGATGACCGGGCTGCGCGCGGCGATGGCAGTTGCAGAGCCCCGCCCGATGGAAACGATACATGTCTGCCCACAGCGTCATGATGTCGGGGCGTTCGACCGCGCCGTACTCCCGATACAAGGCGGCGACGTTCAGGATGATCCGCTCGGAATCGATCCAGTCGGCGTAGGGATCGAGGGAAATCTGCGTCGCGGCCTCGTAGTAGCCCAGCCCCGCATCGTAGCGTTTGCGGGCCTCGACATTGATGTAGTCCAGGTAGCCCTTGAAGTCGGCGACGCCCTTCTTGTCGGTGATCGGGCCGTGCCCCGGCACGACGACATCGACGTCCCAACCGAGAATGGTGTCGCAGGCCTTGATCCAGTTGGCGATCGGGCCGGCCCAGATCACCGGATGGCCGCCCATGAAGAGCAGGTCGCCGGTGAAGACGATCCGCTCCTCCGGCAAGTAGACGAGCAGATCGCCGCGCGTATGCGCAGGACCCGCTTTCACGAGCTGTGCCCGCTTGCCGCCGACCTCGAGCTCCAGCCGCTCCTCGAAGGTACGGGTCGGCGCGGTATAGACGACATCGTCCCAACGGAAATACTGGCCCATCATCTCGTACAGGAACCGGGCGCCGTCGCCGAGCCGATCACGATCGCGGACGAGGGCCGCCAGGTGCTCGGGCGGCCGCTCCAGCATCTCCTCGGCGGTGGCCCTGGTGGTGATGATCTCGGCGTCCCCGACGAGTTGGTTGCCGAAGGTGTGATCTCCGTTCGAATGCGTGTTCACCAGCGTGCGGATCGACTGCGCGGCCGGAACCGCATCACGCATCGCGCCAAGCATCTCGCGTGTGAGTCGGAGGTCGAACAGCGTGTCGACGAGAAGGTTTTGCTCGCCGTCGACGATCAGGCCGGCATTGCTCCAGCCCCAGCCGCCGTCGGGCTGGAGATAGGCGTAACAGCCGTTGCCGATGTCGTGCAGACCTTTGGTGTATTGCCAGCGCGCCACGCCGTCCCTCCCGGTGCGGACTCCACGTAAATTTTCAACCCGAGTGCACCGCCGGCCGTCGGCCCTTGTCAACGCATATCCTCAGCCGATCCTGAGGCACTCCGCCAATTGGCGTACGCGCCCCGCGTCGATCGCAAGGATCGCGTCGCGAGCCCGGCTCGCGTGGTCGGCGCTCAGGACCATGCCTGCGGCCGCGGCGAACTTGCCGGCGGCCTCGTCGACAGTGAGCGTCCGCTCGCCCGCGCCGCTGTTGACGCGTACATGGCGGCGCAGGCGACGTCCGTCGCCGAGCTCCACTTCGACACCGCCCGAGAAATAGGCCGGAAACGCGGTCTCCGGATCGCCGACGCAGTCGGTACGTTCGCACAGCGAGAGCACGGCGGCATCCTTCAGCGCTTCCGGCTGGAGCTCGGCGAGGCCGAAACGGCCATGGACGAGACAGGTCGCCACCACGAAAGCCGCGCTGAACTTGGCGGCATAGTCCGTCAGCGGCCGCCGCTTGTCGGCAACCGGCTCGGCGACGATCGGCAGCGTGGGCTCGGGCAGCAGCACCCGGATGCGGGAGATGGCCTGCGGCGATGGCAGCTCGCCATGCAAGGCGATCGCCGCGTCGGCGGCGCCATGGACGAAATGGCAGACGGGGTAGGGCTTGATCGCCGTGTCGCAAAGCTCCCATCGCGTGCCGAGGCCGGCACCGAGGCATGCAACGTCGACCGCTGCGGCCCCGTCGTGCAGGTGTGTTTCAAACAGGCCGAACTTGCCTTCGTAGGGCCGGCTCGGGCCGACGAAGCCATGCCGCGCGAGATGCGCCGCGGTGATGCCGGCAACAGCGCCCCAACCCGGATGGAAGCGTTTCGTCCAGGCACCCTCCTCCAGGAAGACCTGCACGCCCGACGCGGAGCTGGCGGCAATGCCTTGGGCCGCCACGAGCTGGTCTTCTGTCAGCCGCAGGAGCTTGCCGGCAACGATGGCCGAGCTGAAATGCGAGACGATGCCGGTCGCATGGAAGCCGGCATGATGAAAGCCGCCCTTCACCGCCGCGCCGAGACGGATCGCCGTCTCCATGCCGGCGACATAGGCGGTCAGCAGATCGCGGCCGTGCCGGTCCAGTGCTTCGGCCAGCGAGAACGCGCACGGCAAGGAGGCCGCCGTGGCATGCACGATGCTCGCGAGATGCGTGTCGTCGAAGTCGAGACCGTGGATCAGGATGCCGTTGGCCAGCGCCGCATCGCGCACCGGCAGGCGTTCCCGGCGGCCCAGCACCGTGCAGTTCCCCTTCCCTCCAAGAGCATGCAAGCCGGCGGTGGCCTTTTCCGCGAACGGATAGGCGTTGGCAGCGAGGCCGACGCCGAGACCGTCCAGCATCTGGATGCGCGCCCGTTCGCGGGCGGCGGCCGGGATATCCTCGTACCGCAACGCCGCCGCGAAGCGGGCGATATCGAGGGCCGGCGTTCCGTTCATGGTCTTCTGGACCGCGCGCCTCTTGCGCGCCTCATGACCGAGCCGGAAGCTCGCGGTCCGAATGCGGCCGCTGCTGCTCGAGCCACCGGACGTAGCGCCGAATGCCCTCCTCCAGCGACACGCGCGGGACCCAGCCGATCTCCGATTCCGCCCGTTTACGGCTGAAGCCGAGGTGCGTGCCGCCGGCGGAACGGACCGCGCGGGTGTCCGCGCGATACTCCGGCTTCAGCGTCGAGCCGCAGACCTTCAGCACGGCATGCACCACCTCGGTCAGGCTGGAATCGACGCCGGTCGCGAGGTTCATCAGCAGGCCATGCCTGTCGCTCGTCATCGCCGCCATGCAGCCGGCGGCGATGTCGGTGACGTAGATGTAGTCGTGCACTTCCTTGCCGTCGCCGATGACGATCGGCGCCTCGCCCTTGCGCACGCGTTCGTAGGTTTCCGCGATGAAATTGGCGTTCACCGCCCGGGCGTGCTGGCGCTCGCCGTACACCGAGGTGAAGCGCAGTGCGTTGAACTGCAGGCCGTATTTCTGGGCATAGAGCCGGCAGAGGCTTTCGCCGAACAGCTTGCTGACGCCGTAGACCGCGCTCACCGGCGAGAGCGTCGCGGTCACCGTGGCCGCGTCCTCTTCCAGGACGTCCGCCTCGGCATTGCCATAGGCGGCCACGGACGAGGAGAACACCAGGCGGCGAACGCCGGCGAAGCGTGCCGCCTCCAGCGTGTTCAGCAGCCCCACGGTGTTCACCTGCACGCCCAGCGCCGGGTTCTGCAGCATGGGGATGGTCAGAAAGCCTGCCAGCGCGAAGATTCCGTCCGCCCCCTTGCTGGCGTCCAGCACCTCGTTCAGGCGCAGCACGTCGCCGCGAACAAGCTTGACGCGCGGTTCGGCCAGCAGATGGGCGATGGTATCCGGCGTGCCGAGGGCGAAGTTGTCCAGCAGTCGCACTTCGGAAGCATCCGCGGCGAGGAGCGCATCGGCGAGGTGCGAACCGATCAGGCTCGCGCCGCCGGTGATGAGATAGGCTTTGCCTGCGACCTCGGCCATGACGCTACTCCGCCGCCGCGCGGGCGGGCCGCATCGCATGCCGGCCGGCGGAGGCGCCCGCCAGCCGCCCGAAGACCGAGCCCGACATCAGTCCGGCCCCGCCCAGGTAGTTCTGGTAGAAGACGCCGCCGACCAGCTCCCCGGCGGCATAAAGACCCGGGATGGTGGCATCGGTGGTATCCTGCACCTCGCCCTGGGTATTGATGCGCAGCCCGCCGAAGGTGAAAGTGATGCCGCAGGTCACGACGAAGCCGTAGTAGGGCGGTTCGTCGATCGGCAGCGCCCAGTTGGATTTGGGCGGCGTGATCCCTTCGGTGTGCTTGCCGTCCAGGATCGCCGGGTTGTAGTCGCCCGGCTGGCAGGCGGCATTGTAGGCGGCGACGGTGCCCACGAGCCCTTCGACATCGATCTCGAGCGCCTTGGCCAGCTCCCCGATAGTCTGCGCCTCCGCCTTGGTCACCTGCTTGATGCGGTATTCGTCGCGCACCATGGCGATGGTCTTGCTGTCGAAGATCTGCACGGCCGCACGCTGTGGCTGCTTCATCACCTCGCGGCCGTACTTGGCGTAAGTGTGGTTGCGGAAATCCGCGCCCTCGTCGACGAAACGCTGCCCGTCCATGTTGACGACGATGCCGAGCGGGTAGGAGTGCTTCTGGAAGTTGTCCAGCACCACGCGATCGCCGAACGGCGGTGCGCTGATGTCCCACTGCACCGCGTGGCACGTCGACCAGCCGCCGAACGCCTGGGCGCCGATCTCCAGCGCCGCGCGGATGCCGTCGCCGGTGTTGTGCTTCGTGCCCCGCACGCGGCAGAGTTCCCAGCCCGGCCCGAGATAGCGCGTGCGCATCTCCGGATTGGCTTCGAAGCCGCCGCAGGCCAGCACGACGGCGCCGGCGTGGATCTCCTCGTAGCCGTCCGGACCGAAGGCCAGCACGCCGGTGATCGCGCCACTCTTCGCCTGCAAGAGCTTACGCAAGCCGGTGCGATAGCGAATCTCGATGCCCGCGCGGTCCGCCGCCTTGACCAGGAAATCCACCAGGCCCCAGCCGCCGCCGACCGCCTCGATGTTCACGCCGCCGTAGAAGTGGTGGATGCCGTTCACCTTGTAGGACTGGCGGCCGAACATGGGGATGAAGCGCACGCCCTTGCTCTTCATCCATACGACCGTCTCGCGCGAACGACCGATCAGGATGTCGGCCAGTTCCTCCTGGGTGAGCCCCTCGGTGACCCGGGTCAGGTCATCCATGTAGAGGTTCGCCGGCAACGGCGGGATATAGATCTGGCTCGCCTCGGCATCGGACAGGTCGGCCAGCACGTCCCGGCGCAGGTCGTCGAGCCCGTCATGCACGAAGCGGAAGCCGCCGGCCGTGAAGGTGGAGTTGCCGCCGCGCTCCTCCTCGCTCGCCTTCTCCAGGACCAGCACGCGGCCGCCCTGCTCCCGTGCCGACAGCGCCGCGCACAGCGCGGCATTTCCCGCGCCGACGACAATGACATCGTATTCGCCGTCGCCTGCCATCGCTCGTTTCCTCGCCTCTGTGTCATCTGCAATCTATCGTGGCCGGCACTTGTGCATGCGTCAAGGTACAAATGTATACACAAGTATTATGATTTTCCTTGAAAGGCTTGAGGCGCCAGCCTAATTTTGGTCCATGAAACTGGACGATGTTTTCAGCGAAGCCGAAGACGACGGCAGGCCGGGTGCGCCGGGCCGCAGCCACTGGGCCTACGAGCGGCTGCATGAGGCGATCCGCGAGGGCGCGCTCGAGCCCGGCCAACGGGTGATGGAGACCGATGTCGCCGCCTGGCTGCGCATCAGCCGGACGCCGGTTCGCGAAGCGATGCGCCGCCTGCTGGCGGAGGGGTTGCTGGAGCATGCCGCCAATGGCGGCCTCGCAGTGGCGCTCTACGACCTGCGTGCCATCAGCGAGTTCTATGCCACGCGCGAGAGGCTGGAAGGCGCCGCGGCGGCGCTGGCGGCGGAGCATGCCGATCCGACGGAACAGCGCATCCTGTCGGCCATGCTCGACGCCATGCGCGCTCTGCCCGCCAACCCGCGGGCGCATGCACGCGAAAACCAAGCCTTCCATGAGCAGATCTATCGCGCCGCGCACAATCGCTTTTTGTTGAAGAGCCTGCGGGCGCTGCTGAACTTCGTGCCGCTGCTGGGCCGCACCACCTATCATGACGACAATCGGATCGAGGAAGCCCAGGCCGAACATGCAGAGATCGTCGAGGCGGTCCTCGCCCGCGACCCGCAGCGGGCCGAGCACGCCGCGCGCCAGCATATCCGCCACGCCTACAACAGCCGGGTGCGCGTGGTGACGGAGGACGTGCGCAACGCCGCCCGGCGACGTTCCTTGCACAAACCCTCTCCTGCTCCACTCGGTGCAAGCGCTCCACGCGGCTGAGCCAACTCTCGATGGCGGTTACATTCCGCCGACGGATCCAGTCTGGTCTCTATACTGCGATTCGCGATACTGCGGCCTGCGCACTTTGGGAGAGGACATGATGACACCTTCGCCATCCGCAATCCTCGCCGACATCGGCGCGACCAATGCGCGGTTCGCGCTGCTGGACGGAACCGACGTCGGTCCTGTCGTCACGTATCCCGTCGCCGACTATGCCTCGCCGGTCGAGGCAGTGCGTGCGTTCCTCGCCGGTCCCGCTCGCGGTCACGCACCCGCGCTGGCCCTGCTCGCGGCGGCCGGGCCTGTCGTGGACGGCCGCATCACGATGACCAATGCGGCCTGGACGCTCGATGCGGGGCGCATCCGCCAGGGATTGAACCTGCAGAACGCCAAGGTCCTGAACGACTTCGAGGCGCTGGGATGGGCCCTGCCGGCGTTGCGCGCGGACGATCTTTTCAGCCTCGGCGGCGGTACGCCGGGCCGTCACGGCACCATGGCAGTGATGGGACCGGGCACCGGCTTCGGGCTGGCCGCCATGGCCTTCGCCGAAGGCGGCGACGAGGCCGTGCTGGTCACCGAGGGCGGCCACGCGACGCTGTCGAGCGAGAGCCGGCGCGAGGATGCGATCATCCTCGCCTTGCGCGAGCAGCTTCACCACGTCTCGATCGAGCGCGTGCTGTCGGGCCCCGGCTTGGTGCAGCTTTACCACGCGATCGCCCGCGTCGACCGGCTCACCGTGCCGGAACGGATCAGCAGCGAGATCGTCGCGGCCGCGCTGGGCGGGGACTGCGAGGTCAGCCGCGAGACGCTGGAGCTCTTCTGCGCCTTCCTGGGCAGCGTCGCCGGCAATGTCGCCCTGACCCTCGGCGCGCGCGGCGGTGTGCTCGTCGGCGGCGGCATCGCACCGCGCTTCGCGGAGTTCCTTCGCCGATCGGCCTTTCGCGAGCGGTTCGAGTCCAAAGGCCGGATGTCGTCCTACCTGGCGCAAATTCCGACGGCGATCATCGTCCGCCCCGATCCCGCGTTCGTGGGTCTCGCCTATCTCGCCCGCCGCTCGGCGGGAAGATCCTAGCTTCGGCCCGCGACCGGCACGGCCGCCCCGTGGATGGCGCGCGCGGCGTCCGAGGCCAGGAACATGATCGTGCTGGCAAGATCCGCGGGCGCGACCCATCGGGCAGGATCCGCATCCGGCATGGCCGCCCGGTTTTCGGGCGTGTCGATGATCGTCGGCAACACGCAGTTGACGTTGATATTGCGATCCCTCAGCTCGGCGGACATCGACTCGGTCAGGCGAATGACCACGCTCTTGGCGGCGGCATAGGCCCCCATTGTCGCGCCGCCTCTCAATGCGCCGGCGGCGCCGACATTGACGACCTTGCCCCCGCCCGCCTCGATCATCGCCGGGACCGCCGCCCGTACTGTGTTCAGCAGGGTCCTCACGTTCAGGTCGAACAGGAACGTCCAGGTCTCGTCGCTCGTCTCGTGCACGGCTTCGCCCATGCGAAAGCCGCCGGCAATGTTGCAAAGAACATCGACCTTGCGAAAGCGCTGGCGCGCAGCGTCCACCACGCGCTGCGCCTCCTCGCGCTTCAGGAGGTTCGCCGGAACCAGGGCGCGCTTCTCGCTGTCCGCGCCGAACGCCGACTTGAGGCGCGTTGCGTCCAGGTCGACCAGGACCAGGTTCGCGTCCGCCGCGGCGAAGCCATTGGCCAAGGCCTGGCCCAGATTGCCGGCGGCGCCGGTGATGACGACCGTGCGGTTCGAGAAATCCATGTCACTTCACCTTTTTCAAATTCCAGCGTGTACGAGCAGAACTAGACATGCAGCGCCTCGCCCAAGGCGCGCAAGCTTGCTTCGTGAAAGGCCTCGCCCAGCGTCGGATGGGCGTGGATCGTGCCGCCGATATCTTCCAGCCTCGCGCCCATCTCGAGCGCCAGCGAGAAGGCGGCTGCGAGTTCCGACACGCCGGCGCCGACGGCGGCGATGCCGAGCACAAGGTGGTTGTCGGCCCGCGCCGTCACCCTCACGAAGCCATCCTCCGCGCCCAAGGTCAGCGCGCGGCCGTTGGCCTGAAAAGGGAAGCTGGCGACATGCACCGCCCGCCCGGCCCGCCGCGCGTCCTCGGGCGACAAGCCAACGGTCACGATTTCCGGGTCGGTGAAGCAGACAGCCGGGATCGCCGCGCCGTCGAAGACGCGACGATGGCCGGCAATCACTTCGGCTACGACAACGCCCTGGGCCATCGCGCGATGGGCGAGCATCGGCTCGCCGGCGAGATCGCCGACCGCCCAGACATTGCGCATCGACGTGGCGCAGCGCTCGTCGACCTGCACGAAGGCGCCGTTCGTCGTGAGATCGAGTCGTTCCAGACCGAAGCCCGTGAGCCGTGCCCGCCGACCGGTGGCCACGAGGACGCGGTCGGCCGCGATGCTGCGCCTCGTCGTCCCTTCCTGGTCGATCAGCAACGCGCCCTTGTCATCGGACAGGCCGGCCGCCCGTGCCCGCGTCAACACCTCGACACCGAGGGCCCGCAGGTGCTTCGCGACCGGGCGCGCGAGCTCGGCATCGTAGGCGGGCAGGATGCGGTCCTCGGCCTCGATCACCGTGACCTTGGCGCCGAGCTTGGCGTATGCCGTCCCCAGCTCGAGGCCGATGTAGCCGGCGCCCACCACGACAAGGCGCTCGGGCACCGTCTGCAGCGACAGGGCTTCGGTCGAGGAGATGACCTTGCCGCCGAACGGCAAGGCAGCCAGCGGCGCCGCTTCCGAGCCTGTGGCCAGCACGACATGCTCGGCACGGACGACTTGCGGGCCGGTGTCGGTCTCGACCCGGCAGGTCTTGCCGTCGACCATCTCGGCGCGACCATGCACGATCTTGACGCGGTGCCGCTTCAGGAGCGCGCCGACGCCGCCCGTGAGGCGTCCGACGATGGCATCCTTCCATTCCACGGCGCGCAGGAGATCGATGGCCGGATGCTCGACCTTGAGGCCGAATGGCGTCGAGGCCGACTGCTTGACAGCGTTGTGGTAGGCGTCGGCGACGTGGATCAGAGCCTTCGACGGGATGCAGCCGACATTCAGGCAGGTGCCGCCCAGTCCGCCGTTCGGCCCGCCCTGCTCCACGAGCACGACATCGAGACCGAGCTGGCCGGCCCGAATGGCGCAGACATAGCCCCCGGGCCCACCGCCCACGACCAGCACCTTGGCAGCAATATCGGCCATCTCATTCCTCGATGAAAAGCGTTGCCGGCGTTTCGAGCAGGGCCTTGATGCGCTGGACGAAGCGCGCCGCGACATAACCGTCGATGACGCGGTGATCGAACGAGGACGACAGGTTCATCATGGTACGCGGCACGAACCGGCCATCCTGCCACACCGGCCGTACGACCTCCTTGTTGACGCCGATGATCGCCACTTCCGGCCGGTTGATCACCGGCGTGGTGACGATGCCGCCGAGCGCGCCGAGACTCGTGATGGTGATCGTCGAACCGGTGAGCTCCGCGCGCGTCGCCCGGCCGTCGCGCGCCGCCTCGGCCAGCCGCCGGATCTCCGCCGCGCAGTCCCACAGGCTGCGCGTCTCGCAGTGACGGACCACCGGAACCATCAGGCCGGAATCGGTCTGCGTGGCGATCCCGATATGGACCCCGCCATGCCGCTCGATCGTTTCGGCCTCGTCGTCGTAGAGAGCATTCATCTCGGGAAAATCGGCCACCGCCCTGACCAGCGCGTGCATCAGGAAGGGCATCAGAGTGAGCCGCGGACGATCCGGGCGTCCCGCCGCGTTCAGGGTCGCGCGCAGATCCTCCAGTGCCGTGACGTCGATCTCCTCGACATAGGAGAAGTGGGCGACCCGGCGCTTGGAGTCGGCCATGGCCTGCGCGATGCGCCGCCGCAGGCCGATGACCTTGACCGTCTCCACTCCGGTGTTGGCGACGCGGGCGCGAAGACCAGACGGCTGCGGACCGCCGCGCAGGAAGGCATCGAGGTCGTCGTGCGTGATGCGCCCGGCCGGACCCGAGCCGCGTACCTGGCGCAGATCCACGCCGGAATCCCGCGCCCGTCGCCGTACGGCGGGCGAAGCGATCGGCTTTTCACCCGCCGGTCGCGGCGGGCCCAGAAAGCCGCGTGCGACTGGACGCGGCTCTGCCGGCGGCGCTTCGGTGGCTTTGGCGGCCGGCGGCTTTACCGGTGTCGGTGATGGCGCGGGCGCCGCGGCAGGTGGTGTCGACGGCGCCGCCGCCTCGCGCGGCGCAGCCGCTACTTCCTGATCGCCCTCGCCGGCCACTTCCAGACGGACCAGCTCGGCACCGACGGCGAGAACCCCGCCCACCTCGCCGCCCAGCGCGATGACCGTGCCGGCGACCGGCGAGGGGATCTCCACCGTCGCCTTGTCGGTCATCACGGCGGCGAGGAGCTGGTCCTCGAGCACCGACTGGCCGACCTCGACATGCCATTCGACAAGCTCGGCCTCGGCCACCCCTTCGCCGACATCGGGAAGCTTGACGATGCGAATCCCCATCTCAGGCCTCCATCACGGACTTGAGCGCGCGGCCGACCCGGGCCGGCCCCGGGAAATAATCCCACTCCTGTGCGTGCGGATAGGGCGTATCCCAGCCGGCGACGCGCACGACGGGCGCCTCGAGATGGTAGAAACAATTCTCCTGGACCAGGGCGCTGAGCTCGGCGCCGAAGCCCGAGGTCAGCGTCGCTTCGTGGACGATCACGCAGCGCCCCGTCTTTTTCACCGAAGCGACGATCGTTTCCAGGTCGTAGGGCACGAGCGTGCGCAGATCGATGATCTCGGCATCGATGCCGGTCTCGGCGGCGGCCGTCTCGGCGACAAAGACCATGGTGCCGTAGGCCAGCACCGTCACGGCATTGCCCTCTCGCCGAACCGCCGCCTTGCCCAGCGGCACCGTGTAGTGCCCGTCCGGCACCTCGCCCTGCGGATGCCGTGCCCATGGCATCACCGGTCGCTCGTGATGGCCATCGAACGGGCCGTTGTAAAGCCGCTTGGGCTCGAGAAAGATCACGGGATCGTTGTCCTCGATCGAAGCAATCAGCAGGCCCTTGGCATCGTATGGATTGGACGGCACGACAGTCGTCAGCCCCGAGACGTGCGTGAACAGCGCCTCCGGGCTCTGGCTGTGCGTCTGGCCGCCGAAGATGCCGCCGCCGGTCGGCATGCGCAGCACCAGCGGCGCCGTGAACTGTCCGTTGGACCGGTAGCGCAGCCGCGCCGCCTCCGACACGATCTGATCGTAGGCAGGATACATGTAGTCGGCGAACTGGATCTCGACGCAGGGCCGCAGCCCGTAGGCCGCCATGCCGACGGCGGCGCCGACGATGCCGGATTCGCTGATCGGTGCATCGAAGCAGCGGCTGGTGCCGAACTTCTGCTGCAGCCCCTGGGTGCATCGGAAAACGCCGCCGAAATAGCCGACATCCTCGCCGAACACGACAACGTTCTCGTCGCGCTGCATGCAGACGTCGAGCGCGTCTCGGATCGCCTCGACCATTGTCCTGCGCGGCATCGGCTAGACCCCTCCCTGCTGGCGCTGGCGGCGCAGATGCGGCGGCATCTCCTCGAATACGCCCTCGAACATGTCGCGCGCCGAGGGATGCGGCCCCGTGTGCAGGGTACCGTGGCTTTCCGCCTCCTTCTGGGCAGCGATGACGGAGGCCATGATCTCCGCTTCGGCCTGCTTGTGGCGCTCCTCCGACCACGCGCCGCGACGGATCAGGTGGTTCTTCAGGCGCAGCACCGGATCGCCCAGCGGCCAGGCATCCGATTCGGTCTTCGGTCGATAGACCGAGGGATCGTCCGAGGTGGAATGCGCGCCGACGCGATAGGTCACGTACTCGATCAGCGTCGGACCGAGGTTTCGGCGGGCGCGCTCGATCGCCCATCTGGCCACCGCGTGGACAGCCAGGTAGTCGTTGCCGTCGACGCGCAGCGACGGAATGCCGAAGCCCAGCCCGCGCGCCGCGAAGGTGCCCGAGCCGCCGCGCGCGATGCCCTGGAAGGTCGAGATCGCCCACTGATTGTTGACGATGTTGAGGACCACCGGCGCCTTGTAGGTCGAGGCGAAGACCAGGGCCGCGTGAAAGTCCGACTCGGCAGTCGAGCCGTCGCCGATCCAGCCGGCGGCGATCCGCGTATCGCGCTTCATCGCCGAGGCCATCGCCCAGCCGACTGCCTGGATATACTGGGTGGCGAGATTGCCCGAAACCGAGAAGAAGCCATGCTCGCGCGCCGAATACAGCACCGGCAACTGACGGCCCTTCAGGGGATCGAGCGCGTTGGAATAGATTTGGCACATCATGTCCAGCATGGGATAGCCACCCGCGATCAGCAGCCCGGCCTGGCGGTAGGTCGGGAAATTCATGTCCCCGGGCTCGAGCGCCTTACGGAAGGCGCAGCTCACCGCCTCCTCGCCCATGTGCTGCATGTAGAACGACGTCTTGCCCTGGCGCTGCGCCATCTGCATGCGCGCATCGAAGGCGCGCAGCGTCATCATGTGGCGCAGCCCTTCGAGCAGCTCGCTATCGCTCAACAGGCCAGCCCATGGCCCGACCGCCTCGCTGTCGCGGTTGAGCACGCGGATGATGGCGAAGGCGAGGTCGCGGATCTCCTCGGGCGCGACATCCACGTCAGGCCGCCGCACTTCCCCCGCCCGCGAGATCGGCACGTCGCTGAAATCCGGCGTGCCGCCCGGCCGCACGGCCGGCTCGGGTACATGGAAGGACAACGGTCTTGCGCTGGACATGGCGACCTCGCACGCGTTGACATCTCGGCCAAGGACCTAAGTAGCCGATACCGACATCCATCGTCGACAAGGCCGAAGAGCGGTCGCCGGGGTGAAGCTCCCGATCAGTCAAATCTCGACCGTGAAGCGGGGGTCGAAGCGGGCGTTCTCGACGCGGCCGTCCTTGGCATAGCCGCGGGCGTTGCAGACGACACGCGTGCGGCCGACCCGGTAGTCGAAGCTGTCGTGGGTGTGACCATGCAGCCAGAGATCGGGCTGCCAGCGCAGGATCTTCTCCGTGAGGTCGGAGACGAACGAGGCATTGATCGAGGAATCCCTGAAACGGTCGGCGATGCTCTGCGGCGTCGGTGCGAAGTGGGTCACGACCACGGTCGGCCCTGGATGGGGACGGGCGAAGCAGTCGTCCAGCCAGGCCACGGACTGCGCGAAGAGGAGTTGCGACAGCGCCGGGCTGAACGTCTCCTCGAAGTCGGGTGCCACCCTGATCGCGGAGAAGTCGTACATGTACCTGGTGGCATCGCTCAGCCCCCTGGTGCGGGCCTCTTCGCTGTCGAACAGTCGATAGTCCGACCATAGTGTGCAGCCAAGGAAGCGGACGCCCTGGTGGACCCACTCCGCCCGCTCCAGCAGGCGTATGTTCGTGCCGTGGCTCAATTCGGCCAGATGCGCGTAGGTCGTCGACAGGTCGCCGCCGTAGAATTCGTGGTTTCCCGCGATGTAGAGCGTCGGAAGCGTGGTCTCCCTGGCCCATTCGATGGCGCGCGCTGGGCGCGAGACATCGCCCGCGATGACCAGGACGTCGGCGGGAATCTCGGGAAACGGCAGGAAGCCGACGGACAGATGGATGTCGGAGATCAGGCCGATCTTCATCTTGCGCTCTTCCGCCGCAACCGCGCAGCGATGACGTCGCGAAGCACGACCGCCTCGTTGTGATCCTCGT
Source organism: Enhydrobacter sp. (assembly GCF_030246845.1). NCBI lineage: Bacteria > Pseudomonadati > Pseudomonadota > Alphaproteobacteria > Hyphomicrobiales > Enhydrobacter > Enhydrobacter sp. Next base: position 3,745,129 of record NZ_CP126889.1, on the reverse strand, counting down.
CGCGCGCCGCATAGACCAGGGTAAGAGGGCCCTTGCGCGCGCAGCCCTCGAGCTCCGTCAAGGCCTCCTTCTTGTACGACAGCTCGGCCTTGTAGCGGCGGCGGAAGTCGTCCCACCGGTCGGGATCGTGCGCGAACCAGCGGCGGAGCTCCGTGCTGGGCGCCACGTCCTTCAGCCAGCGATCGATCGCAATATCGGCCTTGCGCACGCCGCGCGGCCACAGGCGATCCACCAGGATGCGCATGCCATCGTCGGCCGACGGCTGTTCGTACGCCCGTTTGAGACGCACATCCGGCTTGCGTGCCGCACGCGCCATCCAGTCCTCCTTGCCAAAGATCGCTCGAAGCGAGCGTCGCCGGGATGGTCGGCTCTCCTTGTCCTCGACGCAAGCCGGGGGCTTACGCCTTGCCGCCGTGGGGATAGCCCGCGGGGCGTTGGGCAAAGAGCAGGATGCAGGCGATCATGAAGGCGGCGAGCACCGCCGAGGCGGTGAAACGGTCGAGCGCGAGCCCGCCGCTGGCGCGCGGCTTGTCGAGGAAGTCGCCGACCGTGGCGCCGAGCGGCCGCGTCAGGATGAAGGCGGCCCAGAACAGCGCCGTGTGCGAAATCTCGGTGAAATGGTAGAGGCCCGCCACCACCGCGAGCGCCGCGAGAAACACCAGCGCGCCGCCGCCATAGCCCAGCCCCGACGTATCGGCGAGGAAGTCGCCCAGCGCGGTGCCCAGCGTCTGCGAGAAGAGAATGGTAACCCAGTAGAAGGTCTCGACACGTGGCGAGTTGACCGTATCGACCGAGACCGATCGCTCGACCCAGTACCACGACGAGAGCGAGGCCATCAGCAGCGCGAAGAGGAGCGCCGTGCCGCCGACATAGCCAATGCCGAGCGAGCGGTCGGCAAAGTCGGCCAGCGTCGTGCCGACCGTCGTGGTGGCGACGATGGTCAGCCAGTAGAGGGACGGGTGGAAGCGCCGCGCGCGGATCTGGCCGGCGAGGCATATCACGAAGAAGGCGGCATAGATCGCGGTGCCGACGAGGTAGCCGAGGCCGAGCGACATCGTGACCGCGTCGCCCGCCGTCTCGCCGAGCGTCGTCGCGGCGATCTTGATGATCCAGAACAGGAGCGTGATTTCGGGAACCTTGCTGGCGCGAGCATCCACCTCCGAGCTCATGGCCTGGTCTCCTGCGAACGACAAAGGCCCTCCGAACAGACCGCTGAAAGGCGGCGCGGCCAAGGCGGCATACCCGTGCGTGCATGTGGCGCTCGTTGTCCTTGCACTCACGATGTGATGACAGACATCACATCGCCGCTGCGGCCGATGGCGGGCGCGACGGGCAGTCGGCAAATGCTACACTTGCCCGAAAGCAGGGGCTGGCCGAGCGGGGAGAATGAAGGCGACGATGTTCATTAAACGACTGCGATGCGCGCTCGCGCTCTTCGCCATCGCCGCGCCGGCGCGCGCGCAGACCGTGCTGGACGGCAACACCATCGTGCTCGAGGGGCGCCACGTCCGCCTCTGGGGCATCGAGGCGCCGCCGCTACATTCGACCTGCGGTGGATGGCCTGCCGGCGACATCGCCGCCGCCTATCTTCGCGATCTGATCAACAACCGGTCGATCGCCTGCACGGCGCGCGGGGTCGATGCCAACGGCAAGCTCTTCGGCATGTGCCGGTCGGCCGGCGTCGATGTCGGCGCGACCATGGTCCGCAAAGGCTATGCCTGGGCCGCCATCAGATACACGCGCGACTATGTCGAGCAGGAGGCGGCCGCCAAAGCGGAAAATCTCCAGATACACGCCCATCACTGCCTGCCCGGTCCGGACAGCACGCCGCAGGGTCAGTAGCGCTGCCGGGGCGCGCCACAAAAACTCCCAGAACGATCGTCATAGGGCGAACCCCCTCGACAAGCCGGCGGCAGGGGTCTATCTGCCGCCGCCACCGACAAGGAAATCTGCATGCGCCTTTCCGCCGCGACCCTGCTTCTTTCGACGCTCCTCCTCCAGGCGTGCGCGCCGGCCTACGAGAACGGCCACCTGTCGCGCTTCATCAATCGCCAGCGCGAGGCGCGCGATGCCTGCCTCAGAAACCATGTCAGCCTGCAGGACGACCGGATCTCCTCGCCGAACGCCGTCGCGCAGGCGATCGCGGCCACCTGCACGCCGGAGAACGATCGGCTGATCCAGGCCATGTCGACCGCCGATCCCAGCGGCGAGGGGCAGATCGCCGATGCCGTCCGCAAGGACGCGGCCGTAAAGGCCGAGACCTATGTGCTGGAATTGCGCGCCCGCCCGGGAGCAAAGACCGTCCCGCTCCTGCACTAGCCGGCGCGGAAAGTCAGTACTTGGCCGTCAGACAGACGTCAGAGAAGGTCGTCGAAGCACCAGGCGGCGAGACTCCACAGAGCAACGAGCCCGGCCACGACCGACAGGAAGGCGCCGCCCACGATCGCGGTCCAGTCGCTGCCATAGACATTGTCGAACCAGAGCCAGTAGAGCGCGGTACCCGAGAGCACCATCAGCGCGAGCAGCGAGAGCCGAAGTGTCCAGCGCCATGCCTGGAGAAAGTGCGACCGCGCGAAGCGGATGCACTGACGACACCGCCGCCTGGCCGCCGACAGCACCAAGGGTTCACGGGTGCTCGCCGGCACCCAGTTGCCTGCCACATTCGACATTGTTTTCATCCCACACACTATGGCGCCGCCCGTACCCCTACGGAACGACGCCTCACCCGCCCGCACTCTTAGTGCGGCCTTCCCGCGGCAGCAAGCGGAAAGTATGCACAATCCGCCGCTGATACAATTCGTCCGCGCTATTGCAGCGTTCCCGCAATCAGGCAGCGTCCGAAAACCAGGCGCCGATCGACCACACTCCAACCAACACCAGCGTGACGGCGAGCGCGCTGCCGCCCACCGTATCGCTCCAATGTCGGCCGTACACGTTGTCGAACCAGATCCAATAGAGGACCAAGCCGCCGAGCGCGGTCAGCAGCGGCAAAGCAAGCCGAAGCACCCATTGCCATAGAACGGTCGCCGGAAGACGCTGCGGTTCGCGTCGGGCCAGCCTAAATTGGGCAGGCAGCCGTACGCCATTGGAAATAACTGTCATCGAAATCCCCACACACAATATCCCCGAGCCCGCACGCTATCGGGATCGTGCGCGTTCTGAAAGGTGAATACGGGCCGGACAGAAACTGGTCACGGCTTGAAGATCACGGTCCGCCGTTCCACTACTAATGGGGCGTGCTCTTGTTGGCGGCGACGGAGAACGCGATCTCGCCCTGGATGACATTGGCGCCGTCGAGCGCTGTGACCGTCCAGCCGAGCGTATAGTCGCCCGGCTCCAGTGCGGGCACCCGTGCGAACAGCATCTCGGGGGCGGCTTTCAAACGCGGATGCAGCGTCTGCATGATCTTGCCGTCGCGCCTGATCTCGAGGGTCGAGCGTATGTGATCGACCGGACGGTCGAAGCGCACGAAGAAGCCTTCGCTTTGGCTCGCGATCTTCGCCTTGTCCGCAGGCCACGTCTCGACCACGCGCAAGTCCTGTGCCCGGACCGCCGTCGGCAAGACCGGCAGGGCCACGAGGGCCACCCCGAGAATGGCAAGCCGTCGCACGATCATGATCGATCCCCGCTCGATGCGCTGGCAGGATAGCAGCGGACCAAGGACGGAGCACCCCGGAGACATGTCGGCACTTCGCACGGGATTGATCGTCGCCGCCTGCCTGTGGGCGGCGCAGGCGGCGGCGCAAGCGGACCGATCGAAGACCGCGCGCACCGAATACGAGTGCCTGAGCGCGGCGCGCGAGGACTTCCAGAATTCCAGACTTGCCCTCCTGAAGCAGCCGCCGCCGCGGACCATCCAGGGGATCGTGTCGGAGCGCCGGCTGGAGGAGGAGTATTGCCTGCGTACCGCCCGCTGCGTCACCAGGGAAGCCGCCGGTCCCACCGCCGAGATGCAGGCCTCGATGGAGTTCTCCAATTGCCTCGAGGAACTTTCCCTCGACAAGTACGACGCCAAGAAGCGCGGCGAATGAATCGCCGGAGCGGGCCGTGATCGCGACCGCGTTCCCGCGCGAGGTGCGCGTGATCGAGCACGTGCCGATCCGGCTGAAGGACGGCACCGAGCTGGCCGCCCGCATCTGGCTGCCGGCCGATGCCGAGCGCGACCCCGTTCCGGCGATCCTGGAGTACCTGCCCTATCGCAAGCGCGACGGCACGAACGAGCGCGATGCGCTGACCCATCCGTGGCTCGCCGGCCACGGCTATGCCGGCGTGCGCGTCGATATCCGGGGCAGCGGCGACTCCGGCGGGCTGATCTTCGACGAGTATACAAGTCAGGAGCAGGACGACGCGCTCGAGGTGATTTCCTGGCTGGCGCGTCAGCCCTGGTGCAGCGGCGCGATCGGCATGATGGGCATCTCGTGGGGCGGCTTCAATGCGTTGCAGGTAGCGGCGCGCCGGCCGCCGGCGCTGAAGGCGATCGTCTCCATCTGCTCCACCGACGATCGTTATCGCGACGACGTGCATTACATGGGCGGCGGATTGCTCGGCGACGGACTCGGCTGGGCGTCTTTCTTCTTACGCACGATGTGCCATCCGCCCGATCCCCTGCTGGTGGGCGAGCGCTGGCGGACGATGTGGCGCGAGCGCCTCGAGAACGTGCCGCTGTTCCTGGAGACCTGGCTCGCGCACCAGCGGCGCGACGCCTACTGGAAGCACGGCTCGATCTGCGAGGACTATGGCGCCATCCGGTGCCCGACCTGGCTGGTCGGCGGCTGGACCGACGGCTACACCAACGCCATCCCGCGCATGCTCGAGCGCCTGTCGTGTCCGCGCAAGGGGCTGATCGGGCCATGGGCGCATGCCTACCCGCACTTCGCGCAGCCCGGCCCGCAAATCGGGTTCCTGCAAGAGATGCTGCGCTGGTGGGATCACTGGCTGAAGGGCATCGACACGGGCGTGATGAACGAGCCGATGCTGCGTGCGTGGATGACCGAAAGCGTGAAGCCCGCCAGCCATCACGACACCCTGCCCGGCCGCTGGATCGAGGAGCAGCGCTGGCCGCCGCCGGACAGGACGATACGGCGCCTGTTCCTTGCCGACGACGGTTTGGCAACGAAGGAGGCGCCGCTGGCGCCCCGACCCGTCTGCACGCCGCAGACCGTGGGCAGGCATGCAGGTCAATGGTGCCCGTTCGGCGGCAACGACCAGGCCGGCGACCAGCGCGAGGACGACGCGCGCTCGCTCGTCTTCGAGACGCTGCCGCTCGACCGGACCTTGGAGCTCCTCGGCGCGCCCGTGCTCGCGGTCGAGCTCGAGTCCGACAAGCCGGTCGCCCACCTCGTCGCGCGGCTGTGCGACGTCCATCCCTCGGGCGAGTCGCTGCGCGTCTCCTACGGCATCCTCAACCTCGCGCACCGCCACAGTCACGCGGCGCCCTCGCCGCTCGTCGCCGGCCGTCGCTACCGCGTGCGCCTCCAGCTCAACGACGCAGGCTCGGTTTTTCCTGCCGGCCATCGGATCCGCATCGCCCTCTCGACGAGCTACTGGCCGCTTCTTTGGCCAGGCCCGGAAACCGCGACGTTGACGATCCACAGTGGAAATCTCGACCTGCCGCTCAGGCTGCCGCGCGCCCCGGAGGCGGTGCGCCCACTCCCGGGGCCAGAGACCGCGCCGCCCGACAAGATCACCGCCGTCGCGCCCGGCGTGAAACGCATCGAGCGACTCGGCCTCGAACTCGGCACGCATGGCCAATGGAACTGGCGGATCGACGACGACGATCCCGCGAGCGCCATCGCCGAGCTCAGCCACACCGACACGCTCGCGCGCGAGGCCTGGAAGATCCGGATCGATACGTCCCTGCGCCTCTCCTGCACGCGCCGCGCCTTCTTCCTGCGCGCGAGCCTGCGCGCTTGGGAGGACGCCGAGGAGGTATGCTCCCGGACCTGGGACCGCCGCATCGGGCGCGATTGCTTGTAGCGATCCACCCGACGCCTCAAAACGGCCGCACGCCCTCCTTGAGCTGGGCGCGGTAGTTCTCGAGCCACGACTTCTTGGCGCGCAGGAACTCGACGTACCATCCGTCGTCCTCCCGGTACGGATCCTCCATGCCGAAGAAGAGCGCGGGCGTGGCATAGAGAATGCCGCCACCCGCTTCCTCGCCATTGAACTTCGGATGGTTCTCGTCCCGCCCCTCGGCGTCGATGTCGCGCGCCCGAAAGGAGCCCGGGCCGCCGCGCGACCAGCGCTCGCCGAACGTTTGCGCGGCCTCCCTGGATGGAAAGCGCTTGGGAATGCCTTCAGTCGCCAGCGGCGGCGAGGGCAGCGCGGCGATCTCCTGGCACAGGCCTTCGATCAGCCGCTGCAAGAGAACCGTCTCTCGCGCGCGCTGGATGGCGCGGCGTTTCGAGAGGGCGGTGCGGACGGTGCGGATGACAACGGTAGCCGTTGCAATGATCGCCAAAACCGCCAGGCCGATCTGAAATGCGCTGCTCTCAATGAATGAATCAATACATACGCCGTCGCACTCCATCGACGTACGCCTCGACCATCGAACGACGCCTCGACGAAAATACGTCAGGGCGTCCCTATCCTGCCCCGGCAGACGCGCTTTTCAAGCCCTTTCCGCAACCGGATCTCCGACAGCCGGTACGACAGTGTACAGGGCCGCTCTGCCGGAACGCGCGGCGTCGCCGGCCGTTCTCTCGAGGTAGTCCTCCACCGGCATCCCGGGAGCGCAGCATGGCCACGACCGTCGGCGACTTTCTGTTCGCGCGCCTTCAGCAGTGGGGCGTCAAGCGCGTCTTCGGCTACCCTGGCGACGGCATCAACGGCATCGTCTCTGCCCTGGGGCGCGCGCGGGACACCATCGAGTTCGTGCAGGTACGGCACGAGGAAGAGGCGGCCTTCATGGCCTGCGGCCATGCCAAGTTCACCGGCGAGGTCGGTGTCTGCATCGCCACGTCGGGACCCGGCGCAATCGATCTCTTGAACGGCCTCTACGATGCCCGGCTCGACCACCAGCCGGTGGTGGCGATCGTGGGCCAGCAGGCACGGTCCGCACTCGGCGGCCATTTCCAGCAGGAGGTGGATCTCCTTTCCCTCTTCAAGGATGTGGCCAGCGAGTTCGTGCAGGTCTGCAGCGCACCCTCGCAGGTCCGTCACCTGATCGACCGCGCCGTTCGCATCGCACGGGCGCGCCGCACCGTCACCGCCGTCATCTTTCCCAACGACGTGCAGGAAGCGGACGCGGTCGAGGTGCCCGAGCATGCCCACGGCACCATCCATACCGGCGTCGACTTCACCTGGCCGCAGGTCGTGCCGGGCGAGCACGACCTCGAGCGTGCGGCCGATATCCTGAATCGCGGCGAGAAGGTCGCGATCCTGATCGGCGCGGGCGCGGCGGGAGCCGCCACCGAGGTCATGGACGTGGCCGAGCGGCTGCGCGCCGGCGTCGCCAAGGCGCTGCTGGGCAAGGACGTGCTGCCGGACGACCTGCCCTATGTCACCGGCCAGATCGGCCTTTTGGGCACAAAGGCCTCCTACAGGCTGATGCAGGAGTGCGACACGCTGCTGATGGTGGGCTCGACCTTCCCCTACAGCGAGTTCCTGCCCCGGGAAGGCCAGGCGCGCGGTGTGCAGATCGACATCGATCCGGCGATGCTGTCGCTGCGCTATCCCATGGAGGCGGCACTGGTGGGCGATTCGGCCGCCACGCTGCGCGCCCTGCTGCCGCGGTTGCGCAGTCGCTCCGACGGAAAATGGCGCGAGGCGATCGAGACCAGCGCGCGCGAGACCTGGCGCGAGGAAGAGGAGAAGGCCCGCCTGCCCGCCGATCCGCTCAACCCGGAACTGATGTTCTGGGAGCTGTCGGCGCGCCTGCCGGAGGCGGCGATGGTGACGGTGGATACCGGGATGTCCACCACCTTCGTCGCCCGCGCGCTGAAGCTGCGGCAAGGCATGAAGATGGCGGTATCGGGCACGCTGGCGACGATGGGGCCCGCGATCCCCTACGCGACGGCCGCCAAGTTCGCCTTCCCCGACCGGCCCGTCTTCGCCTTCGTCGGCGACGGCGCAATGCAGATGCTGGGCCTGAACGCCCTCGTCACCGCCTCGAAGTACTGGAAGCACTGGGCCGATCCGCGCTTCATCGTGGCCGTGCTGAACAACCGCGACCTCAATATGGTGTCGTGGGAACTGCGCGCGCTCGGCGGCTCGCCGAAGGTACCGCAGACCCAGGACGTGCCGGATTTCGACTACGCCGCCTATGCGCGCCTCCTGGGCTTCGTCGGCCTCGCCGTCGAGCGGGCCGACGATGTCGTGCCGATCTGGCGGGAGGCGCTGGCGGCGCGCCAGCCGGTGGTCATCGACGTGCAAGCCGATCCCAACGTCATCGCGCTGCCGCCGCATACCACGCTCGAGCAATCGAAGAACTTCTTCGAGGCGCTGGCCAAGGGCGACGTCGATCGCCGCGCCATCCTGCGGCAGATCTACCACCAGATGACCCTTTGAACGGCAACGGCCGTCACCGTCGCGGCGTTCTCTGTCGAGGCAGACCACGAGGGACGACATGATCCAGAAGGACGAGGATATCCGAAACGCCGTCACTGACGAGCTCACGCGGGCGAGCGTCGACGCACGCAATCTCGCCATCGAGGTCCGGGCGGGCCGCCTGTACGTGGCCGGCACCGTGGGATCGGACGATTCGCTGCAGCGCCTTCTCGACGTGCTGAAAGGACATGGCGATGCCAGGACGGTCGTCTGCGACGTCAAGGTGGCGCCAACCGTGCCGAGCGACAGCCTCGATGGCCGCGGCCGCTCGCCGGTCACCGGAACCTCTGCAGACTCCGCTCACGAGAGCCGCCATCAACTCGACAAGTCGTGACATCTCATGGGACGCGGGCTTCCAGCCCGCTCATGGGTGCTCAGATGCGCGCGATCCCGAAGAGCGTCGACCTACCGGTTGACGAACTTCGAGAAGCGGCTCGTCCGACCGTCGCGGGTTTCCTCCTGTTCGAGCAACGCCAGCCCGCTCTGGTCGAAGATGCGGAAAAATTCGTCCCACGATATCCTTTCCAGGGACGCATCCTCTCCGTCGAAGTCGAAACGCAGAACGCCGCCCTCGCCGCTCCGGCCAGCCGTGTCCCTGACCCGGGCGGGTCGGCCGCCGCGCGCCTCGGCCCAGCGCATGATCTGCTGATGGTCGGTGATGGATCTGGCCTGAGACATGGCGTGGCTCCCTTCCTCACCAAGAGAACAACCGCCGCCGGGCCGCGGTTGCACCACGGCCGATCAATCGAGCCCGTCGAATCGGGAGTCGGCCGCCGTCCAGCAGCTTTCGCCTGCTTCGCCGATCAGCGCCGCATAATCCAGCACCTCGATCACGTTGCGCCTCGCCCGAATCACACGCCGCGATTCGAGCATGTGCAGCGCCACCGTCACGCCGGATCGCCGAACGCCGAGCACCCTGGACAGACCTTCGTGCGTCAGCGCAAGGCTTCGCGTGCCCAGCCGCATGGACATCATGAGCAGCCGGCGCGCCAGCCGCTGCTCGATGGTGCCGCATCCAACAGCGAGCACGTTTCGGGCCACCTGGCTCATGAAGGAATGGACGGCCCGCAGGAGATGGGCCTGAAGATCGCGATCGAGCGGCAGAAGCTCGATCAGCGTCCGACCCGGGATCCGCCACATCACCCCGGGATGCTGGACGGTCATCTCGACGCCGAGATTGCACCGCTCTCCCAGCAGGATCCCGGCGCCCGTCAGCCCTTCCCGGCCGACCAGCCCCATCTCGATACGCCGGCCGCGTACCGAGCAGGCCCGGACGGAAATCAGGCCAGTCACCGGAAAGTGGACATAAGCAATGTCCTCCCCCGGCGTTTCCAGCACCTCCTCCGCCGCCGGCGTCACCCGCTCGAGCTGCGGCTCGAGCAGTCCCGAGGCCCGCGGCGGCAGTCCGTCGAGAACGAGATTGCCGCGCTCGGCGTGCAGCGCAATGGGCTGAGCTGGAGTCAAGTTCGCCAGAGCAGTCTCGAACTCGCGATCGTCGACGGGCTTCGACAACCGAACCGTCCCCCGAAACTCGGGCGGGATGACATAGCTCTTGTCGTAGCCCGTGAGGAATACGAACGGGATTTCGCGCTGCCTGAGCTGATTGCAGATCGGGAAGCTGGCCGTCCCGTGCAGATCGATGTCGACCACCGCCGCATCGACTTCGTTCTGGCGCAGGAACTCGACGCCGGTCTCCACCCGCCCGACGGCGGCCGCCACCTCGTAACCGCATTTCTTGACGAGGTCGCCGACGGCTTCCGCCGTGAGATAGCTGTCCTCGACGATCAGGATCTTCGGCTTGGTCGTGTTCTGCACGATCGGCATGGCGCTGCCCCCGAAAGTTGTCGAGCCGCGCCCCTCTTCGCGAGAGAGGCCGCCGCCTGACCGTAACGTTCCTGGAGTCGAGCGAGACTGCGCCGACCGGACTTTCAATTCAAGCGCGAGAAGGCGGTACAGTAACGAACATTCCCGCCGACCCTCCCGCAACTTGCCGGAAGGCATTGCGTTGCTTCGGGGCGATGATCGGCGGGATGGCGAACACTCCGGCAAAGGCCGCAGGCGAGCCTGCGGCGCTCGGGCACGGTGGGCGGATCCTTCCGGCCGTCACGGTCGACGCCTACAACGAGGATTTGCGCGACGAGGACGGCTTCGTCGGCGACCGTGCCAGCGGCCGCGCTTTTCGCGCCATTATCGAGGACTGGCGCGACCAGCTGCGCCGCCGCGGCGACGATCCGTTCGGCGACACGCCGACCGGCGAGGTCTCGAAGGCCAGGCTCGATTGCTATCTCGAGGGTGCCGATCCGATCGCCGCCGGCCTCGTCCACACGGCGGTCGAGGAGTTCGCCAACGAGCTCGCCACGGTGGTCCGTCGCTTCCTGCGCCTGCCCGCCTGGAAGGATACGGAGCGCATCGTCATCGGCGGCGGCCTGAGCGCGAGCCATATCGGCCAGCTCGCGATGGGCCGCGCCGTGGTCATCCTCACCGGCGAAGGAATCGCCATCGACCTGACCACGATCGGCAATCATCCCGACAAGGCCGGCCTCGTCGGCGCCGTCCAGCTCGCGCCCGCCTGGGTGCTCGACGGCCATGACGCCATTCTCGCCGCCGATATCGGTGGCAGCAACCTGCGGGTCGGCGTGATCGAGCTCAAGATCAAGAAGGGCGAGCTCTCCAGGGCGGGCGTCTGGAAGCATCTGCACTGGCGGCACCGAGACGACCAGCCTTCGCGCGACGGCGCGATCGACCGTATGGCCGAGATGGCGCAGGAGCTGGTCGAAGGCGCCGCCGGACACAAGCTCAAGCTCGCGCCCTTCTTCGGCATCGGCTGTCCGGGCCTGATCGACGAGCACGGCGTCATACGCCAGGGCGGGCAGAATCTGCCGGGCAACTGGGAGGGCGACGGATTCAATCTGGCGCGGGAGCTCGCGCAGCGGTTGCCGCACATCCACGGCCACGAGCCCCTGTTCGTGATCCACAACGACGCCGTCGTTCAGGGATTGAGCGAGGTGGCGGCCATGCAGGATGTCAGCCGGTGGGGAATCTTCACGATCGGCACGGGCCTCGGCAACGCCCGCTTCACCAACCGCGCCCCCGATGAGCAGGCCACATCGTAGTGGCGCAAGGCCGCCAGCCACGATGGAGGCCCGCCTGGTCGAGGCCCTGCCAACAGGGAAAGGCTGGCAGTACGAGCCGAAGTGGGACGGCTTCCGCTGCCTGGCCGTCCGCGACGGCGGGAAGGTCGAGCTGATCGGGAAGTCGGGCAAGAGCCTGACACGGTACTTTCCCGAGGTGGTGGCGAGCCTCTCCGGCTCTGCAGCATCGCAGTTCGTGCTCGACGGGGAGCTTGCCGTCCCGATCGGCAACGGGCTGGTCTTCGACGCCCTGCAGATGCGCCTTCATCCGGCACGAAGTCGCATCGACCGCCTCGCGCGCGAGACACCCGCCATTCTCATCGTCTTCGACATGCTGCAAACGGCCGAGGGCGACGACATCCTGTCGGAACCGCTGAGCGAGCGCCGTCGCAGGCTCGAGGCCTTCTTCCGCGGCCGCCACGTGCCGGATGTCCTGCGCCTCTCGCCGGCAAGCCGCAGCCGCGCGGAGGCGGTGAAATGGCTCGAACGGGTGGGCGGCGGTGCTCTCGACGGCGTGGTGGCGAAGCGCCTCGACGAACCCTATCGGCCCGGGGAACGCACGATGCTGAAGGTGAAGTGCCTGCGCACCGCCGACTGCGTTGTCGGCGGCTTCCGCTATGCCACCGGCCGGGAGGGAGAACGAGACCGGCTCGTCGGCTCCCTGCTGCTCGGCCTGTTCGACGAGGAGGGCAGGCTCGACCACGTCGGATTCACGTCGGGCATCGCCGATAGCGAACGCGCGGCGCTGACGCGCAAGCTCGAGCGGCTGCGCGGCGCGGGCTTCACCGGCAAGGCGCCGGGCGGGCCGAGCCGCTGGTCGACCGAACGGTCCGGTGAATGGGAAGGCGTGAAGCCCCGTTTGGTGGCCGAGGTCCAGTACGATCACGTCACGGCAGACCGCTTCCGCCACGGCACCCGCTTCCTGCGCTGGCGTCCGGACAAGAGCCCGCGCCAATGCACTTTCGATCAGCTCCAGCGCCCGGCCCGGCCGTCGAAGATGATGAAGGCAGTCGCAGGTTAGCGATGCGGACGGTATTGCTCGATCGCGACGGCGTCGTCACGATCAACCGCAAGTACAACGTGAAGTCGCCGGCCGAGCTCCGGCTGATCCCCGGCGCGGCAAGCGCCATTGCCCGGCTCAATCGCGAGGGCGTTGCGGTTGCGATCTGCACCAACCAGCCGGAGGTCGACGACAGGATCATCGGCAAGCACGAGCTCGACGCGATCCATCGCAGCCTGCGCATGGTCCTGGCGCACCGCCATGCGCGGCTCGATCTCATCCTGTGCTGCACCGACAACTTCCGCTCGCAACGCCGCAAGCCGTCGCCCGGCATGCTGTGCGAGGCGATGAGGCGGCTGGGTGCAAAGCCTGCCGAGACGCCGTTCGTCGGCGACCAGGTCAGCGACCTCGAGGCCGCTGTGCATGCCCATTGCCGCCCCGTCCTGGTGCGGACCGGCCTCGGCCGGGCCACCGAGCAAGGCCGCATCCCGCAATACGCCAAGCCTGTCGCGATCCACGACGATCTCGCGTCGTTCGTCGACTCGTACTGCCGGCGATATCGCCGTAAGCGGGAGGGAGCGCTCCGGCGGGACTGGTCTAGTCCGAGTGCTGGCCGGCATCGATCGGCTGCCAATCGATGCTGAGCACGCCCTGCTCCTGTCGCAGCCGGACGACGACGGGCGGAATGTCGTTGGGCGTCCGGCGGCTGCGCCACGTCACGCGGCAGCGAAGCCGGCGCTTGTCCGACTCGGTGAGCGCAAGCGTCGTCACCCTGTAGCCGGCATCGGTCACGATCGAGCGCAGCCGCTCCATCGTGGGCCCCTCCGCACGCAGCTCGACGGTGAGCTCGGCCTGATGCTGGCGATGCATCAGCGGCTCGAGCTTCACCACCAGCGCCAGCACGACGAAGGTGATCGCGACCGTCGCGCCGCCCAGCAGGAAGTAGCCGGCGCCGAGGATGAGCCCGATCACCGTGACCATCCACAGCGTGGCTGCGGTCGTGACGCCCATTACCATATCGCCGCGCTTCAGGATGGCGCCTGCACCGATGAAGCCGATGCCCGAGAGCACACCCAACGGAAAACGCAGCGTGTCCATCACCGAAAAGGCCGATTCGCTGCGGCCGTGGACGGACAGGAGCAGATTGGCCTCGATCATCGCGCCGGCAGCCGCAACGCATACCAGGATCATGGTGCGAAGGCCGGCGATCCGGCCGCGCGTTCCACGGTCGAAGCCGATGATGGCGCCTGCGGCTACGGCGGCGGCCAGGCGGAGAAGGATGTCCGCCGTGCTGACGGTCGAATCCACCGACACGCAACGTCGCGGCCACCGAAGCGTTCCCTCGCCGGCCGTTCATTTGGCGGTGCGGCTGGAACTCCGCAGCGCCCGGCGGACGCTCTCGACGTCGCCCGCCTCGACCGGCTCGGCGGCATTGCCCCATTCGTTGCGAACGAAGGTGAGGACCGCCGCGATCTGTCCGTCGGTCAGCTTCCAGCCATAGGCCGGCATGGTGGCGGGCGTCGGCCGCGTGTCCGTTGGCACTGTTCGCGTTCCCTGCAGCACGATCCGGACCAGCGTCGTGGGGTCGTTCGACTGGGCGCTGGCGCTGCCGGCAAGCGGCGAGAACATGCCGGGCACCCCCTTGCCGTTCATCTGGTGGCAGCCCGAGCAACTGTCGGAGTAGATGGCCTTGCCGGCGGCCATGACCTTCTGCGGGGGCGGGTCGGTGTTTTCGGCCTGCCGTCCCTCCTGACCCTTGAGATACACGGCGATGGCATGCAGATCCTGCTTGCTGAGCCCGGAGGTCGAATCGGCGACGACCTCCGCCATCAGGCCGGTCGCCCCGCTATGCTTGTTGCGGCCGGTCTCGAGATATTCGACCAGATCGTCGGCGCTCCACGATCCGATGCCGGTGCGCTGGGCATTGGTGATATCCGGCGCGAACCAGCCCTGGACGAGGCCGCCTTGCAGCGCCTGGTCCGTTTCGTCGCCGCCGGCAAAATTCTTGGGCGTATGGCAGGCGCCGCAATGGCCGAGCCCCTGCACGAGATAGGCGCCCCTGTTCCACTCGTCGCTCTTGCCGGCGGTCGGCTGGAACGTGCCCTGATCGAAGAACAGGCCGTTCCATCCGCTCATCAGGAAGCGATGACCGAGCGGCCAGGCCAGATCGGGCGGCGGCGGCGTCGATTTCACAGGATCGAGCGTCCCGAGATAGGCGCGTATCGCCTGCACATCCTCGCGCGTCACCTTGGCGAAGTACGGATAGGGAAAGGCGGGATAGAGATGCGCGCCGGACGGCGCGACGCCCGAATGGAGGGCGTTGTAGAATTCCTCGTCGGTCCACGCGCCGATGCCCGTCTCGCGGTCGGGCGTGATGTTCGCCGAGAAGATCGTGCCGAAGGGTGTCTGGATCGGACGGCCACCGGCGAAGGGCTTGCCACCGCTCGCCGTATGGCAGGCAACGCAGTCGCCCGCAGTCACCAGGTAACGGCCCCGCTCGACGCGGGCGAAGGACGTGTCGGCCGCAGCAGCTTCGGCGGCCAGGCCGAGGATGCAGGCGAGGAAGAGACATGCCGCGGCGATATTCACCTTTGCCTCCAGCTAGGCTTGCACCATCGGACCGGGATTCTTCAGATAGATGTTCTTGACCGCGTCGACGGCCGCGTAGGTCAGCGCGCCGATCGTTCCGGTCGGGTTGTACCCGGCGTTCTGCGGGAACACGCTCGAGCCCATGACGAAGAGATTGGGGACGTCCCAGCTCTGGAGATAGCGATTGACGAAGCTGGTCCTCGGATCGGTCCCCATCGCGGCGCCGCCCGTATTGTGGGTCGTCTGGTACGGCACGACCGAATAGTGCCCGTTCCGCTTCTTGGCGTGGATCTCGCGCGGCTTCATCGCCTTGGCGATCTCGGCGGCGCGGTCGGTCAGGTAGTCCGACATGCGATGCTCGTTGTCGCCGAAATCGAAGGTAAGCCGCAGCAGCGGCCGGCCATGGGCATCCCGATAGGTCGGGTCGAGATCGAGATAGTTGGTCCGGTAGCTCATGACCGCGCCATGGGTCGAGATCGTCGCGGTCGTGAGATAGTTCCTGGCGACGGCCTCCTTCCACTTGCTTCCCCATTTGGGCGTCCCTTTCGGCGTCGGATGCAATTCGATCGGCCGGCCGTGCGTGTTCCAGCAGGCCAGATAGCCGCCGCCGATGAAGCCGAGCCCGCCATGGTCGAAGTTGTCGCCGTTGTACTCGTCGATCCCGACGCCCAGCCCGCCCGCGCCGACGAAAGGGTTGATGATCTTGTCGTCGAAGAAGACGTCGACCGACGATACGATCTGGTAGGCATAGTTGCGGCCGACCACGCCCTCGCCGCTCTTCGGGTCGTACGGTTTGCCGATGCCCGACAGTAGAAGCAGATGCACGTTGTGTTGCGCGAAGGCGCAGAGGAAGATCATTTCCGCCGGCTGCTCGAACTCGCGGCCTTCGGTGTCGATGTAGGTGACGCTCGTGGCGCGCTTGCCGCTGCTGTCGCAATTCACGCGCAGCACCTCGCACTGCGTCCTGAGCTCGAAGTTGTTGCGCCGCATGAGCACGGGAAGAATGGTCGTTTGCGGGCTCGACTTGGAATAGTTGCCGCAGCCGAACTTCTCGCAGAAGCCGCAGTAGCTGCAGGGCGCCAGCGTCACGCCGAGCGGATTGGTGTAGGCCCTCGACATGTTGGCGGCGGGACAGGGAAAGGGTTTGTGTCCGGTTTCCCTCGCCGCGGCCGCGAACAGGGTCGGCCCGTAGACCATGTCGAGCGGTGGGTTGGGATAGTCCCGGGCGCGGGGCCCTTCGAACGGGTTGCCGCCATCCTGGATCCGGCCCTTGATATTGCCGGCCTTGCCGCTGATGCCGCAGAGATATTCGAACTTGTCGTAGTAGGGCTCGAGTTCGTCGTAGGTCACGCCCCAGTCCTGGACGGTCATGCTCTCCGGCAGGGTACCGTAGCGCGCCTCGTTGTGGCTGCGGGCGACGAAGTCGGTCGGCAGAAAACGCCAGTTCTGGCCGTTCCAGTGGATGCCCGCACCGCCCACGCCGGTTGCGGGAAGGAAAGAGCCGAGATGGCGCATCGGCAGCGCCGTCTGGTCCATGCTGTTGCGGAAGGTCAGGGTCTGCCGCGCCGGTTCCTGGAACAGGCTGCGCCGCCACATGTAGCGCAACTCGTCCTGCGCGAAGGTGACGGCGAAATCGGTCGGCGTGTCGCGCCAGGCGCCGCGTTCCAGCGCCAGCACGTCGAGCCCGGCCGCCGTGAGCTCCTCGGCCACGATCGCCGCCGTCCAGCCGAAGCCGACAAGCGCCACATCCACCGCCGGCAGCTTCTTCGCCATCTCCACCTCCCAGGTCAACTTTGCTGGTCGTTCCAGGCCGGCCGGCCACGAATGCCGACGGGCGCCAGGTCGAGCTTCTCGCCGTGCCGGCCGACATAGGGGCGATAGTCATAGCGCGCGCCGGGAAAGCCGATCAGCTTCCAGCCGACCATGTCCCGGTTGCCGCCATAGATCGGGTCCGAGAAGAAGCCCTCGATCGTGTTCTGCATGAGAACGGCGAAGAAGGTATCGCTGTGAGGACCCTTGGCGCCCTCGATCGCGACCGCATGCGGGCCGATGTCCTCGATCTTGAGCTTTCCCTTCTCGATCTCGGTCAGGATCCGGTCCTGCTGGTCGGCCGACAACTGGGCAAAGGTCTTGCCGGAAAAGCGTTGCCGGCAATGCTGGTCGATCGACTTTATCGCCACACGATATAATTCGGCCGGCGAAAGACGACTCTGGTAGCCTTGGCTCTTGGTCCCGTCCTGCCAGGGCCCCTGCATGTACCAGCGTTCGGCACGGCCGTAGGGGCCGGCGAGCTGGCGGTCGAGGAATGTCGTGACGCCCGCTTCCTTGGCGCCCGGCCCGAGATGGTCGGCGGGAATCAGTCGGGCAACGGCAGCATCGACGAACGCCGCCTCGGCGGCGGTGAAGAACTTGAGCTCGCCTTCGGCAACGCCCCGGGGTGCATCGGCTATGCCGGGCGTCCAGGGAACCGCACCGCCGTAGGTTCGCGCTTGCGATCGGCCGGAGATCGAGATGAAGGCGGCGCCCGCGAGAACGAGGTCGCGGCGGCTGAGACTCCCGGACATTCATTCCTCCCGACGCTTCTCGCGAGAACGAGGGCGTCATGGCCAGTTGCATTTTCAATTGAACGTCCGAAGCGCGTCGCGCGTTGCAGGGCGATCGCGAGCGGCGGGCGACATGTCTTCCTCAGAACATCGCAACACGATCCTTTGGATGCCCGTTTCTCCCGCAGGAGGTTCATCCTGCAGGAGGTTCACATGCCCAGGCTCAAGAGATTGCTCCCGCTTTGCTTCGTCCTGCTCGGCGTGCCGCCGACGGTTCACGCCCAAGGGATTCGGCCAGTGCCAGCCGACCAGAGATACTGTGTCACGCTCTCCAGGAGCTACCAGCGCTACGTCGTCAGCACCACCACCACTCCGCGCGCCAACGCCGCGGGCGGCTACGCCAAGGCCGCCTGCAAGCAGCATCGTCCAATGGAAGGGATTCCGATCCTGGAGACCAAGCTCGACAAGGCCAAGGTGCCGCTGCCGCCGGCGGCGCCACCATCCGCCGCATTCGCGCGCTTGGGCGCAACCGTCCGATAGTCCAGATCGTTCAACGGGCGACCTTGCGCGCGGAGCGTCGCCCCACATGCCGCAGATTTTCACCGCATCGGCCGACACCCGCTTGCGTACCGGTGCACTGCTCGTCGTGCTGGTCTTTGCGGTTTGCATTGTCTTCCTCGGCGGTTTCATGGGCTCGACATACACCACCGCGGTGGGCTGGGTTCGCGATCAGCCGGTGCCGTTCAGCCATGCCCATCACGCGGGCGCGCTCGGCATCGACTGCCGCTACTGCCACACCTCGGTCGAGGTCAGCGCCCAGGCTGGCTTGCCGCCGACCCATGTCTGCATGACCTGCCATTCACAAATCTGGACCGGCGCTCCGATGCTCGCGCCCGTCCGGGAAAGTCTCGCCACCGGCACGCCGATCGCCTGGCGCCGCATCGCGCGGCTGCCCGACTACGTCTACTTCAATCACTCGATCCACGTTTCGCGCGGCGTCCCCTGCGTCGCCTGTCATGGCCGCGTCGACCACATGCCGCTGCTGGCGCGTGCCGAGCCCTTTCAGATGCGATGGTGCCTCGCCTGCCACCGCGACCCCGCGCCTCGCTTGCGGCCGCGCGACCAGGTCACGCGCATGGACTGGAGCGCGTGGGACCGTCACCCCGAGCGTCACAAGGACTTCGGCCGCCGCATGATGGCGCACTATCACATCGAGCCTACCAAGCTCGTCGACTGCAGCACGTGCCACAGGTGACGGACATGGATCGTGATCGTCGCACACCACCCGATGTCGACCGCCGCTCCCTGCTGCGCGCCATGGCGGCGTCGCTCGCGCTGGCGTCGGCGGCGGGCAAACGCGCCCGCGCGGACGAGCGCGCCCTTCCCTATGTCAACGCGCCGGAATTCGTCGTGCCCGGCAAGCCCAGATGGTACGCGACGGCCGTGAACTTCGCGGGCTATGCCCAGCCGGTCCTGGGCAAGACCTATGTCGGACGGCCGGTTAAGCTCGAGGGCAATGCGGAGCATCCCGCGACCGGCGGGGCCACCGACGTCTTCATGCAAGCCGCGTTGCTCGGCCTGTACGACCCGGCGCGATCGCAGGCGCCGCAGTTGCTCGGCCGGACCGCGACCTGGGCGGCCTGCGATGCCGCCGTTTCCAAGCGCAAGTTGATGCTCGACGAAGGGCAAGGCGGGGGATTCCGACTGCTCACCGGCGCCGTCACCTCGCCCACCCTTCTGCGTCAGATCTCGGATCTTCTTCGGCGCTGGCCGAACGCGCGGTGGCATGTCAGCGAGCCATTGGCCGATGTCAACCGTCAACAGGCGACACGACGCGTGTTCGGCCGGCCGCTCGAGCAGCACTTTCGTTTCGACAAGGCGAACGTGGTGGTCAGCCTCGACGACGACTTCCTCGGGCCGGGGCCGCGGCAGGCCGTGAGCGCCCGCCGATGGTCGCAGCGCCGACTGGCGCGGCAACGCGGGCAAGGCGATTCGACCCTGTTCGTCGCCGAGCCCAGCCTGACCGCAACCGGCTCGACGGCCGACCACCGCCTTACCGTTGCATCACCGCGGCTCGGCCTTGTTGCCACAGCGATCGCCCGGGCGCTCGGCGTCGGCCCGTCGCCGGCCAACCCCCTGTCTCCGACCGAGACCGCATGGGTTGATCAGATTGTCACGGCAATCAATACCAAGCGCGGCTCCGCCGTTGTCACCGCGGGGTCACTGCAGACGCCGGAAGTGCATGCCACGGCGCTCCTCGTCAACGAGCGGCTGGGTGCTTTCGGCAATACGCTGATCTTCACTGACCCGATTGCCGCCGTTCCGGCGCCCGGCGACGGCGGTTCGATAAGCAGCCTCGTCGAGGACATGCGGGGAGGACATGTCACGACGCTCGTGATGCTCGACGTCAATCCGGGCTACGCGACCCCCGCGGGGCTGGGCTTTGGAGAGGCGCTCGGGAAGGTCGAGTTCACGCTCCATGCCGGCCTCCATGCCGACGAGACGGCGGGGCTGAGCCACTGGCATGTCCCGTTGCAGCACGATCTCGAGAGCTGGACAGATGGCCGCTCGGTCGACGGAACGGTTTGCCTCACGCAGCCGCTGATCCGGCCATTCTACAATGTGCGCTCGCTTCACGCCGTCCTCGACAGTTGGGCTGGCGACACGCGATCGGACCACGATCTTGTCCGCGCGACCTGGCGCGATGCCTGGCGCCAGGACTTCGACGACCGGTGGCGCGACGCACTGGTCCGGGGCTTCGTGGCCGACAGCGCGCCCGCGCCAGTTGTCCCCGCCGTCGCGAACCGCGACGTCTCTATCAAGACGGCCCCGGCGAGCGGACTCTCGGTCGACATCCGGCCCGATCCGTCGATCTGGGACGGTCGCTTCGCCACCAACGCGTGGCTGCAGGAGACGCCCAAGCCGATCAGCAAGGTGACCTGGGGCAACGTCCTCCTCGTGAGCCCCGGGCTCGCGGCCCAGCGCAACATCGCGAGGGGAGACGAGCTGCGGCTTGAGGCCAATGGACGCCGCATCATTGGCGCCGCCTGGATCGCGCCCGGCCAGGACGACGGCACCGTCACGCTGACTGTGGGCTATGGCGCGGACCGGCCCGGGCCGCTGCCGCACGGTCTAGGCTACGATGCCTTCGCTCTTTGCAACGATGTGAATTCGTGGACGGTCGCCGGCGCCACGCTTGCCCCGACCGGCAGCCGTCTCGTGGTGGCGAGCACCCAGCTCAACCAGGAGATGGACGGCTTCGACTTCGTGCGCCGCGTCGATACTCCCGATGCGGCGGTGAAAAAGCACCCCGAAACCGCCAGCTTCTACCCTCCCCGCCATTGGGACAGCCCGTCGTGGGGCATATCGATCGATCTCGATCTCTGCATCGGCTGCAATGCCTGCATGGTCGCCTGCATGGCCGAGAACAACGTCCCGGTGGTGGGCAAGGAGTTGATCGAGCAGGGTCGCGAGATGCACTGGCTACGTGTCGATCATTACTTCGAGGGTGATAAGGACCAGCCGGTCTCGAGCTTCCAGCCCGTTCCCTGCATGCATTGCGAACAGGCGCCCTGCGAGATGGGTTGCCCGGTCAATGCCGCGGTGCACAGCCACGACGGCCTCAATCTCCAGGTCTACAACCGCTGTGTCGGCACCCGGACCTGCGCCTCCTATTGCCCCTACAAGGTTCGTCGCTTCAACTGGTTCGAGTACACCGGCAACGACCCCGAGCAGATCCGCGCCATGCGCAATCCCGATGTTACCGTGCGCAGTCGTGGCGTCATGGAAAAGTGCACCTATTGCGTCCAGCGCATCAGCGCCGCCCGCATCGCCGCGCAGATCGCCGGCCGTCCGATCCGCGACGGCGACGTCGTGACCGCTTGCCAGCAGGCCTGCCCGACGCAGGCGATCGTCTTCGGCGACATCATCGATCGCGAAAGCGCCGTCAGCAAACGGAAGGCGAGCCCGCGCGACTACAGTTTGCTCGAGGAGGCCAACACCCGGCCGCGCACCACCTACCTCGCGCGCATTGGCCCCGGCCGGCGTCCGTCATGACGGATCTCGCACCGACCGCGCGCGGCTACGCTGCGATCACCGGCGAGATCGTCGGCATAGCCCTCGACTATCCGAAGCGGCGCGCCTGGTGGATCTGCTTCGGCGTCGCGCTGCTGCTTCTGCTCTCCTTCTTCGTCTCCGTCACGGTGCTGTTCTGGTACGGCGTGGGAGTCTGGGGCAACAACATCCCCGTCGCCTGGGGCCTCGCCATCTCGAACTACATCTGGTTCCTCGGCATCGGCCATGCCGGCACGCTGATCTCGGCGATGCTGCTGCTGCTTGAGCAGCACTGGCGCAACTCGCTCAACCGCTTCGCCGAGGCGATGACGCTGTTCGCGGTGATCTGCGCCGGCCTCTACCCGCTCGTCCATCTCGGCCGGCCCTGGCTGTTCTACTGGATCGCGCCCTATCCCAACACGATGACGGTGTGGCCGCAGTTCAAGAGCCCGCTCACCTGGGACTTCTTCGCGGTCCTCACCTACCTCATCGTCTCGATCCTGTTCTGGTACATCGGCATTGTTCCGGATCTCGCCTCGGCCCGCGACCGCGCGACCAGGCGGCGCGCCCAGGTGTTCTTCGGCTTGTTCGCATTGGGATGGCGGGGCGCGGCCCATCACTGGGCGCGCTGGCGGCAGGCCTACCGGCTTACGGCGGCCATCGCCGTGCCTCTCGTGGTTTCTGTCCATTCGGAAGTCTCGCTGCTGTTCGCCGCCGGACCGATCCCGGGCTGGACCTCCACCGTGTTCCCGCCCTACTTCGTGCTCGGCGCCGCCTTCTCGGGCTTTGCCGTGGTGTCGATGATCGCCGTCATCCTTCGCCATGCCCTCGGCTTGCAGAACCTCGTGACGCCGCGGCATCTCGATCTCCTGGCCAAGTTCCTGCTCGCGACCGGGCTCATGACCGCCTACGGCTACTGGTCGGAAGTGTTCGACACGCTCTATGCCGGCGAGCATCAGGAGATGGGCACCCTGCTCGACCGCCTGGGCGGCGTCTATGCCTGGAGCTACTGGGGGGCGGTGCTCGCCAACTTCGTCCCGCTGCAACTTCTCTGGTTCCGCCGCGTCCGCCGGCAGCCGCTCCTGCTCTTCCTGATCAGCCTCTCGGTGACGGTCGGCATGTGGTTCGAGCGTTACATGCTCCTGGTGACGACGCTTTATCGCGACTATCTGGTTTCGTCCTGGCGCGAGTACCACCCGAGCTTCTGGGACTGGTCCCTGTTCGCCGGCATGCTGGGCGTCTTCCTGACGCTGTTCCTGCTGTTCGTGCGCTTCCTGCCGATCATCTCCTCGTTCGAGGTCAAGGAGGCCCTGTTCGAGGAGAAGGAAGAAGCGGAAGAAGCGACGGAGACGGCGCATGGCTGAGTCCGCTCCCGGCACCGGACTGTTCGGCATGCTGGCCGAGTTCGACAAGCCGGAGCGCCTGCTCGACGCCGTCGACAAGGCGCGGGATGCAGGGTTGCGCCAGCTCGAGGCCTATTCGCCCTTCCCGATCGACGGCCTCGCGGAGCGGCTCCGCTTCAAGGATCAACGCGTGCCGCTTCTTACCCTGCTGGGCGGTGTCCTGGGTGCGGCCGTGGGTTACGGCATGCAGGTCTACACCAACTACGCCTTCCCGATCGATATCGGCAACCGGCCGCTGGTCGCGAACCCAGCCTTCATGCTGATCACCTTCGAGCTCACGGTGCTGTTCGCCGTCCTGTTCGCCATCGGCAGCATGCTGGCGCTCAATCGTCTGCCGCGGCTGCACCATCCGCTGTTCGACCTCGACGAGTTTCATTTGGCGAGCTCGAACAAGTTCTTCCTGCTGGTCTTCGGCAACGATCCGCTGTTCGACGAAGGCCGCACGCGCGCCTTCCTGGAGACTCTGACGCCGGTCCGGGTGTCGCCGGTCGAGCACACGGAGATCCCGGAATGAATCCGGGATTCGCGATCGTGGCGATCCTGCTGGCGGCGGTGTCGTCGTGCGACCAGATGCGTCACCAGCCGCGGTACGACTCCGAGGAGCGCAGCGTTCTTTTCAGCGACGGCAAGTCGTTGCAGGCCGCGCCCGACGGCACGATTGCCCGCGACGCGCCGGCGCAGCGTCAGGCGCTGCGTGAGCGGCCGGCGATGACCGAGGCGCTGCTGGCGCGCGGCCGCGAGAGGTTCGGCATCTACTGCACGCCCTGTCACGATCTCTCCGGCCATGGCCAGGGCATCGTGCCCAGCCGCGGCTTCCCGCATCCGCCCAGCTTCCATATCGACCGGCTGCGCGACGCTCCCTCATCCTACTTCGTCGACGTGATCACCAACGGCCACGGCGTGATGTACTCCTACGCCGACCGCGTCTCGCCGGCCGATCGGTGGGCGATCGCGGCCTACATCCGCGCGCTCCAGCTCAGCCAGGATGCACCGGCCTCCGTCCTGACCGACGCGGACCGCGCGAAGCTCGACGGAGGCGGACGATGAACGACGCGCGCCTCCGCCTCGCGGTCGGCGTCATCGCCTGCGCGGTCGCCCTCCTGCTTGCCTTTGTGAACGCCCGGGCCGCGCTGGCCGGCTGGCTCACGGGCTTTGCCTTCTGGAGCGGCCTGCCGATCGGAGCCCTCGGTCTCCTGATGATGATGCGGCTCATCCCGGGACGCTGGCGCGATGAGTTCGCCTGTCCGGCCGAAAGCACGCTGGTCCTGCTTCCCCTCGCCGCCATCGCCGCGCTGCCGATCCTGATCGGTCTCGCCGCGCTCTACCCTTGGGTGCACGAGGCGCGTTCGGGCTACCGCGCCGTCTATCTTTCGCCTGCCTTCTTCGTCCTGCGCACGGTCCTCTTCTTCGTCTGCCTCGCCGCCCTCGCCCTGCTGCTGGTCATGCGGCCGGCCCGGTCCGTGCCGGTGTCATCAGCCGGCCTGATCGCCTACGTGATACTCGCCACCACGATCGCGGTCGATTGGCTGATGTCCCTCGATCCCGAATTCCATTCTTCCGGTTTCGGGCTTTATGTGCTCGCGGATCAGATGACCATCGCCTTGGCGGTGCTGCTCGTCGTGCGCCTCACCAGCGCCCGTCCGTCCGGCCAGGCCGGCCTGCTGGGCGGCCTGTTTCTCTGCGCCTTGCTGTTCTGGGCCTACTTCGCCTTCATGCAGTACTTCATCATCTGGTCGAACAACCTGCCGGCCAGCGTGGCGTGGTATCGGCGCCGCGGCGAAGGCTTCTGGGCGGCGGCCGAGTACGCAATCGCGACCCTGCATCTCGGCCCGACCTTCCTTCTCTTCTTCCCGCCTGTCCGCAACGGCGTCCGCTGGCTTCTCGCCCTCGCGTTCGTCGTGCTGCTGGGCAAGGCGCTGGAGATGGCCTGGCTCGTGCTGCCGACCGTGCCGGATCACGAGACCGTCGCCGCCCTCGCGGCGATCGCGTCGCTGCTGGGGCTGGGCGTGCTGACAGCGGCCATGTTCGCCGCCGCGCCCCTGATCCTCGAGCGGCTGGGACGGCGGGAAGCAAGGGCGCCCTCATGACGCCGCCGACGACACCGGCCGGGTACGAGCCGCGCGATCTCTCGGCACGGCTGATCGGCGCCCTGGCGCTCGCGCTCTTTGCCGGCATCGCCTGCGCATGCGTCCTGATCGCTGTCCTGTTCGCCTTGTTTCCGCATCTGCCGACAGCGGGTCCCTGGTGGTTGATCGCCCGCCAGCAGTCGCTGCCGCCCGGACCGCACCTGGAGGTCGTCGAGGGCAGCAGCCGCCCCGCGATCGAAGCGGCGGCCCGCAAGCGGCTCGAGGGCTATGCCTGGCTCGACGGCCGGCACGGTCGCACCCGGATTCCGATCGAGCGCGCCATGCAGCTCCTGGTCGAGCGCGGATGGCCCGACGCGGACGACGAGAACAAGCGGTCGTCGCCATGAGAGCGCTGATGGCCTTCATCGTCGTCCTGTCGACCTGCGGGAGCGCGCTCGCGTTCGACGCCTTCCAGGCCACGGGCATCGATCGCCGGGCAGGCGCCACGCTGCCGCTCGACCTCGCCTTCCAGGACGAAAGCGGCAGGCCGACAACGTTGCGCCAGGCGGGCCACGGCAAGCCGATCGTTCTGGCGCCCGTCGTCCAT
Organism: Enhydrobacter sp.; assembly: GCF_030246845.1. Classification (NCBI taxonomy): domain Bacteria; kingdom Pseudomonadati; phylum Pseudomonadota; class Alphaproteobacteria; order Hyphomicrobiales; genus Enhydrobacter; species Enhydrobacter sp. Next base: position 3,719,190 of record NZ_CP126889.1, on the reverse strand, counting down.
CGCTGCCCGAATATCTGCGGTCTGACGCTTGCCGGACTGGCGCAGACGGCCGCCGGCCAGAAATTCGTGGCCGGTCGGGATTTCACCATCGTCGCCTTCGGCATCGATCCGCGCGAGGGCCCGGCCGACGCGCGGCAGTCGCTCGATAAGCTGCGCCAGTCGTTCCCGTCCTTGCGGCATGGCATCCTGGGGTTCACGGGCACCGAACGCGATATCAAATCCATTACCGACCGGCTGGGCTATCGCTACGGCTGGGACGACGATCTGCAGCAATACGCCCATATCGCCGCGGTCGCCGTGCTGACGCCGGACGGACGCCTGTCGCGCTGGCTCTACGGCATCGCCCCCGACCCGGTCGATCTCAGGCTCGCGCTGACCGAGGCCGGCAACGGCAAGATCGGCACCTGGGGCGATCAGCTCCTGCTGCTCTGCTACCACTACGACCCGCAGACCGGCCGCTACGGCTCGCTGATCTGGACGGCGCTGCGCATCGGCGGCGCGATCACGGTCGTGGCGGCCGGCGGCCTGATCGGCCTTGCCATCCTGCGCGAGCGTCGCCGCCTGCAGCGCGATGCGCCATGAGCCACTTCCCGCTCTGGCCGGCACAGGCCTCGGGCTACGCCGCCGAGGTCGATCACCTCACCATCGCGGTCGTTGTGCTCGTAGTGCTGCTGTCGGCGCCGGTCTTCGTCCTGATGCTGGTGTTTGCGGTTAAATATCGGCGCGGCCGCGCCGCCAATCGCGCCCACCGTGTCGACCACAACATGGCACTGGAGCTTTCCTGGGCGATCGTTCCCTTCCTGCTCCTGCTGATCTTCTATGTCTGGGCGACGCGGCTTTATTTCGACATCCATCGCGCGCCACCGGGAGCGCTCGAGGTGCAGGTCGTCGCCAAGCAATGGATGTGGAAGTTCCAGCATCCGGGCGGCCAGCGCGAGATCAACGACCTGCACATCCCGGTCGACAAGCCGGTCCGGCTGACGATGGCGTCGCAGGACGTCATTCACAGCCTGTTCATTCCCGCCCTGCGCCTCAAGCAGGATGTCGTGCCCGGCCGTTACACCAGCCTCTGGTTCACGGCCGACAAGCAGGGCACCTATCCCCTGCGCTGCTCGCAGTTCTGCGGCGCCGACCACTCGCTGATGGGCGGCCATGTCTACGTGCTGAGCGATGCCGCCTATGCGCGCTGGCTCGAGCAGGCCGGGGTCGACCAGTCGCTGGCGGCGCAGGGCGCGACGCTGTTCCGCAGTCGCGGCTGCAGCGGTTGCCACGGCCCTTCCGCCACGGTGAAGGCGCCGTCGCTCGACGGCCTGTTCGGCAAGCCGGTGCCGCTGGAGAACGGCCAGACGGTGATCGCCGACGAGCAGTACATCCGCGACAGCATCCTGCTGCCGCAGTCGCAGATCGCGGCCGGCTATCCGCACATCATGCCGACCTTCCGCAATGTGCTGAGCGAAGCCGATGTCCTGAAGCTGGTGGCCTACATCAAGTCCCTTGGCGGCGAACCGCGGGAGGCCCCTCGATGAGCATTCGGACCCTCAAAGCCGGCCCCGATCGCGACAATCTCGACGATCGCGGCCTGTCGGAGACGCCGGCCCAGCGCACCAGCTACCTGCGCGCCGGCAACAGCCTGCGGTCGTGGTTCTTCACCACCGACCACAAGCGCATCGCGCTCCTCTACCTCGCCTCGGTGACGATCTTCTTCTTCATCGGCGGTGCCGCGGCGGCCCTCATCCGCATCGATCTGCTGGAGCCGAACGGCCTGATCCTGACCAACGAGGGCTACAATCGCGCCTTCACGCTGCACGGCGTAATCATGGTGTGGTTCTTCCTCATTCCCTCGATCCCCAACACCTTCGGCAACTTCCTGATCCCGATCATGATCGGGGCGCGCGACATGGCCTTCCCGCGGCTGAACCTCGCCAGCTGGTACATCTACATCCTGGGCGGGCTGTTCACGGTCTACGTACTGATCTCGGGCGGCGTCGACACCGGCTGGACCTTCTACACGCCGCTCTCCTCGATGTTCGCCAACGGCAAGGTCGTGCTGGCAGCGACCGCCGTCTTCATCGTCGGCTTCTCCTCGATCCTGACCGGCCTCAACTTCATCGTGACCGTGCACAAGCTGCGCTGCCCCGGCATGACCTGGGGCCGGCTGCCGCTGTTCGTCTGGTCGCACTACGCGACCGCCCTGATCCTCGTGCTGGCGACCCCGGTGCTGGCGATCACGCTCGCTCTGATCGCGGCCGAGCGGCTGTTCGGCGTCGGCATCTTCAATCCAGCGCTGGGCGGCGATCCGCTCCTCTACCAGCACCTTTTCTGGTTCTACAGCCATCCCGCCGTCTACATCATGGTGCTGCCGGCGCTCGGCGTCGTGAGCGAGCTGGTCGCCGCCGCCGCGCGCAAGCCCGTCTTCGGCTACAGATTCGTGGCCGGCTGCTCGATCGCCATTGCCGCCATCGGCTTCCTGGTGTGGGGACACCACATGTTCGTCTCCGGCCAGTCGATTTATGCCAGCGCCGTCTTCTCGTTCCTGAGCCTCGCAGTCGCGGTGCCGTCGGGGATCAAGGTCTACAACTGGACCGCGACGCTCTACAAAGGCCACATCGCGATCGACCCGCCGTTCCTTTTCGCCGCGTCGTTCATCGGCCTGTTCGTGGTGGGCGGGCTCACCGGGCTGATCCTCGCCATGCTGGCGGTCGACGTGCATGTGCACGACACCTACTTCGTGATCGCCCATTTCCACTACATCATGGTGGGCGGCACCGTGGCCGCCTATTTCGGCGCGCTGCACTACTGGTGGCCCAAGATCACCGGCCGGCTCTATCCGCTGGTCTGGGGTCGGCTCACCGCGCTGATGATCTTCCTCGGTTTCAACCTGACCTTCTTCCCGCAGTTCGTCCTGGGCTATCTCGGCATGCCGCGGCGCTATCACCACTATCCGCCCGAGTTCCATGTGCTGAACGTTTTCTCCTCGACCGGCGCCAGCATCCTCGCCGTCACCTACCTGCTGCCCTTCCTCTATCTCTTCTGGTCGTTCCGCTACGGCGACGCGGCCGGGCCCAATCCCTGGGGCGCGACCGGCCTCGAATGGACCGTTCCCTCGCCGCCGCCCAAGCACAATTTCGAGACCACGCCGACCGTCGACGGTCCGCCCTACGACTATCCGGTCGAAAGGCAGGGCCAGCATGGCTGACCCCTCCTACGTGAGCGGCCCCTATGTCGATGCCGAGCAGCAGCGCGCCGCCGGCCTCATGGGCATGTACATCTTTCTCGGCAGCGAGATCATGCTGTTCGGCGGCCTGTTCGCCGCCGCCCTCGTGATCCGCGTCGTCCATCCGCACGAAGTCGTCGAAGCCTCGAAGAGCCTGCACGTCTGGATCGGCGCCCTCAATACGGCGGTGCTGCTGACCTCGAGCCTCGCCGTGGCGGTGGCCGTCCATGCCGCGCGCGCGGCGGAGCGGCGGCTGGTCGTGATCCTGCTCGCGATCGCGGCCGCCCTGGGGGTTGCCTTCCTCGCCATCAAGGCCTTCGAGTACAGCCTCGAATATGCCGACGGAGTGCTGCCCGGCTTCGACGACCCGGGCCGCTTCGCCGGCCGGATCGACCATCTCTTCATGAACCTCTACCTGATCGCGACGGCCCTGCACGCCCTCCATGTGACGGTCGGCGTCGTGCTGCTGTCGGGTGTGGCGGCGCTGGCCGGCATCGACAGGCTCCGCCTGCCACGCCGCTCGATCGTGGTCGAGAACGCCGGGCTCTACTGGCATCTGGTCGACGCCATCTGGGTGTTCCTCTATCCCGTTCTCTATCTCGCGAGGTGACGGCCATGAGCACGGTGCAATGGCGTCTGGCCGGAGTCTGGGGCGCCCTGCTGGCCTTTCTGGCGCTCACGGTCGGCGCCAGCTTCGTGCTGACGGGAACGGCCAGCATCGTGGTCAGTCTCAGCATCGCCTTCGCCAAGGCGGCCCTGATCTTCTGGTTCTTCATGCAGCTTCGCAGCGAGCAGGGCCTGATCCGGGTGTTCGCCCTGGGGGCCGGCGTCTGGCTCCTGATCCTGTTCGGCCTCGCCACGATCGACTACGCGACGCGCTAACTAAAGCGGTGTCCGCAATGGTGGAGTCAGATCACTTCACTCTGAGGAGCATCACGCAGCGATGCGTCTCGAAGGGTGGCAACGAGCACCTCGTCTGCTGCCCACCCTTCGAGACGGCCGTTGAGTCTACCCCGAAGCATGAGGGGCGGCCGCCTCAGGATGACGAGGTGCTGGATCGAGGCAGCGCCGCTGGAGTGACGCTCCCCTGATATCACCGCACCAGATTCACCTTCGCGAGGTCGATCAGCTGGCGGGCGCGGCCGTCGAGCACGGCCTTGAGCGTGAACATGCCGAAATTGTAGGCCTGCTCGGCGGTCGCCCGGGGCGGCATCGCGAGCTCCTGCCGCGCGCTCACGACATCGACCAGCGCCGGCCCCTCATGCGCGAACGCCGCGGCGAGGCCCGCCTTCAGGTCCTGCGGCTTCTCGACCCGCACGCCCTTGATGCCCATCGCCTCGGCCATGGCAGCGAAATTCGGATTGTCGAGGTCGCAGCCGGTGTCTAGGAAGCCGCTCGCCTTCATCTCCATCTCGACGAAGCCCAGCGTGCCGTTGTTCAGGACCACGACCTTCACGTCGAGGCCCATCTGCTTCAACGTGATGAAGTCGCCCATCATCATGGTGAAGCCGCCGTCGCCGGACAGCGATACGACCTGGCGGCGGCGGTCGGCCGCCTGCGCGCCGATCGCCTGCAGCATTGCATTGGCCATCGAGCCATGGTTGAACGAGCCGACCAGGCGGCGCCGGCCGTTCATCCGGAGATAGCGCGCGGCCCAGACGACGGGCGTGCCGACATCGCAGGTGAAGACAGCGTCGTCGGCCGCCAGCTCGCTCACCAGCCGCGTGACGTACTGCGGATGGATGATGCCGCTCCCCGGCCCGCTCTCGGCCAGGGCGTCGAGATCCTGTCGCGCCTTCCGGTAGTGGCGCAGCGCGGCGTCGATAAAGCCGGTATCCGTCTTCTCGTCGACCATGGGCAGCAGCGACTTCAGCGTCTCGCCGACATCGCCCAGCAGACCGAGCGCGATCGGGCAGCGGTTGCCGAGCGCCTCCGGCCGCACGTCGACTTGCGCCACGGCCGCGCCCTCGGGATAGAAGTTGCGATAGGGAAAGTCGGTGCCCAGCAGCAGGAGCGTGTCGCACTCCTTCATCGCCGCATAGCCCGAGGCGAAGCCCACGAGGCCGGTCATGCCGACGTCGTAGGGATTGTCGTATTCGAGATGCTCCTTGCCACGGAAAGCGTGGACGATCGGCGCCTTGAGCCGGCCGGCCAGCGCCACGACCTCGGCATGCGCGCCGGCGCAGCCCGCGCCGCAGAGCATCGTAATCCGGCGGCCTTCGTTCAGCAGCGCCGCGAGCTTTCCCAGCTCCTCGTCGGTCGGCCGCAGCAGCGGCCGCGCCGGCGCGAGCCACCGCGGCACCTCGGCCTCGATCTGCCGAAGAGCGACGTCGCCCGGGATCACCACCACGGCCACGCCGCGCCGCGCGATCGCGACCTTGATCGCGCGCAGCAGGATCTGCGGAAGCTGGTCGGGATTGGAGACCAGCTCGACATAGTGGCTGCATTCCTTGAACAGGCTCTCGGGATGCGTCGCCTGGAAGTAGTCGATGCCGATCTCGCTCGAGGGGATATGGGCGGCGATGGCGAGCACCGGCACGCGGCTTCGGTGGCAGTCGAACAGCCCGTTGATGAGGTGCAGGTTGCCGGGCCCGCAGCTTCCGGCGCAGACCGCCAGCTCGCCGGTGAGATGCGCCTCGGCGCCGGCGGCGAAGGCGGCGCCTTCCTCGTGCCGCACATGGACCCATTCGAGGGTCCCGGTCTTGCGCAGCGCGTCGGTGAAGCCGTTCAGCGAATCGCCGACGACGCCGTAGACCCGCTTCACCCCCGCCCGCTGCAGGGTTCCCACCATGTAAGCCGCAGCCGTTTCGGCCATCCTGCCCTCCGCTCGAGGAACAACCCAATATGGAACTGGACTCCCCTGTCGTCCTGAGCGTAGCGAAGGACCTCGCGCTCGCCCCAAAGAACGCCCTGGGAATAAACGTTAGATCCTTCGCTGCGCTCAGGATGACAGTGGTGTTGAATGATTGAGTACATCAGATATCAGGCGCGTTCACGAGGATGAAGATGGCCGAGCACAAGGGACTGCCGATCCAAACGTTCGCCGATCGGGCCGCCTGGGAGAAATGGCTCACCAGCAACGGCGCGCGCTCATCGGGCATATGGATGAAGCTCGCGAAGAAGACCAACCGCAAACCCACGATCGCCAAAACAGACGCGATCGAGGCCGCGCTGTGCGTCGGCTGGATCGACGGCCAACTCGACCGGTTCGACGACGTCTTCTGGCTGGTCCGCTTCACGCCGCGCGGGCGGAAGAGCCGATGGTCGCAGATCAACCGAGACACGGCACTTCGCTTGGTCGCGGCGGGAAAGATGAAGCCTGCGGGACAGGCCGAGATCGATCGCGCGAAGGCGGACGGTCGATGGGACGCCGCCTACGCGCCCCAGAGCAGGGCCGACGTGCCGGATGACCTCGAGAAAGCACTCGATGCCAAACCCACGGCCAAGGCGTTCTTCGCGACGCTGAAGGGCGCTAACCGGTACGCCATCCTCTACCGCATCCGCACCGCGAAGACGGAGAAGACGCGCGCGGCAAGAATCGAAAAGTTTGTCGCCATGCTGGCTCGCGGCGAGACAATCTATCCGCAGAAAGGGTGAGCCGACCCTAGGGCCGGTACGGCGCGAGCCTACGAGAAATCGTCCCTTATCCCCCTTCCCGCCTTGCGGTCACCGGGCAGCGCCAGTAGCTTCGCGCCCGCGCAAAACCCGCCTGAAAGGAGGCGTCTGTCGTTATGGCGTTCATTGCCGACCGTCTTGGCCGTATCAAGCCCTCTCCGACCAATGCCGCGCAAGGCAAGTTCCTGGAGATGAAAGCGGCGGGCAAGGACGTGATCGGCCTCGCCGCGGGCGAGCCCGATTTCCCGACGCCCGACCACATCAAGGAGGCGGCGATCGCTGCGATCCGCAACAACGACACCAAGTACACCGCCGTCGCCGGCACGCCGGCGCTGCGCCAGGCGATCGTCGGCAAGATGAAGCGCGACCACGGGCTCGACTACAAGCCGTCGCAGACCGTCGTCACCTCGGGCGGCAAGCAGATCATCTTCAACGCCATGCTCGCCACGCTCAATCCGGGCGACGAGGTGATCATCCCCGCGCCTTACTGGGTTTCCTATCCCGAGATGGTGCTGGTGGCCGACGGCACGCCAGTGATCGTGGATTGCCCCGAATCGCAAGGCTTCAAGCTCAGGCCCGAGGCGCTGGAGCGCGCCATCACGCCCCGCACCAAGTGGCTGATCCTGAACTCGCCCAGCAACCCCACGGGCGCGGCCTACACCCATACCGACCTGCGCGCGCTCTGCGACGTGCTGCTGAAGCATCCGCAGGTCCATGTGCTGACCGACGACATGTACGAGAAGCTGGTCTACGACGACTTCGAGTTCGCGACGCCGGCGCAAGTCGAGCCACGGCTCTACGACCGCACGCTCACCATGAACGGCGTCTCCAAGGCCTACAACATGACCGGCTGGCGCATCGGCTATGCGGCGGGGCCGCAGAAGCTGATAGACGCCATGATCACGGTGCAGAGTCAGAGCACGTCGAATGCGAGCTCGATCAGCCAGGCGGCGTCGGTCGCGGCGCTGAACGGCCCGACCGACTTCATCCCGAGGAACGTCGCCGTCTTCAAGCAGCGGCGCGATCTCATCGTGTCGATGCTGAACCAGTCCAAGGGCCTCAAGTGTCCCAGGCCGGAGGGCGCGTTCTACGTGTACCCGTCGTGTGCCGGCACGATCGGCAAGAAGACGCCCGACGGCAGGACGATCGCCAACGACACCGACTTCGTGAACTACCTGCTGGAGGCCGAGGGCCTTTCGGTGGTGCAAGGCTCGGCCTTCGGCCAGGGCCCGGCCTTCCGCATCTCCTACGCCACCGCGACCGAGCTCCTCGAAGAAGCCGGCCGCCGCATCCAGCGCGCCTGCGCCGCGCTGGGGTAGGTAAGAAAATCGAACGCAAACCCAGAACGGCCAGCCCCTTCGCAGGACCGGCCGTTTCCGGTTATAGGCATGAGCGCCACTGGCGTTGCGCGCTCCCATGAGCGAGCAAGGGAGCGCGCCACCAACAAGACGCAAGAGCAGACGACCAGTGTCGTGTCATCCCGAGCGAATGCGAGGGATCCTTTATCAGCGCCAGCCAAAGATCCCTCGCTCCGCTCGGGATGAAACGAAGTCCGCGGCAACACCCTCAATTGCTGTGCTCGATGCGAGTGACGACGTAGCTCTTGCCGTCGCGCTCGAGACGGAAGCGGATCTTGTCGCCGGGCGCCAGGCCGTAAAGAAGGCCGGGATCGGCGACCTTGAAGATCATCGTCATGCGCTGCAGGTAGAATTCCGCGATCGGCGCGTGCTCGATCTCGATCTGACGGGCATCGCGGTTGATCGCCACGATCTTCCCCGCGGCAAGCGGCCCGCCTTGCGACGCCAGGGCGGCGAGCATGTCGTCGGCTTCGTCATCGGGACCGGCCGCCAACGAGGACGACGCCGGCAGCGCCGAAGCCGGCAGTGCAAGGGTGAGGACGACGGCCAGGGATCTGAGAAAAACGCTGCGCGCCACGTCGCTGTCCTTGCTCTCCCGAAGTCTCGTTCGCCACGGCCGGCAGTGGGGAGATGGTTGCGCCGCCGCCCGAGGTCAAGACTTGTGGCGTGCGATTGGTGCGAGTCAGGACAGGATGCGCAGAGAGTGCACGCGAGAGAAATCGCGGTCGTGCGTCGCCAGCGCTGCCGCATTGATCGCAAGAGCGCTCGCTGCCGGTACGGCATCCGCCAGCTTGAGCCCGAGGGAGGCCCGCAATCTGGCGGCGCTTTCCGCGATGTCGATATCGAGCGTGACTGGCTGCGACGACTCGAGAATCGAACGATAGCGTCGTGCCAGCGCCTCGTCCCCCGCCTCCAGGGGGCCAGCCGGCACTTCAGCGATTGAAACCGTCGTCACCGCAAAGCGCAGCCGCCCGCGGGCATGTGCCTCGAAAAGGGGCCTGAAGCGCGGCCCGAATCGGGGATGCGCCTCGAGAACGTAGATGATCGGCGCCGAATCCATGAGGACAAGCGCACCGTCCGCGAGATCGGAGAAGTCTAACGGCTCCACTCGTCACGGAGCTCGCGGAGCGAATGCGCCCTGCCCTTGCGCCACAAGCCGCGGCCGGAGCCGGCGACCGGAAGCAGCGGCTGCTGACGGGCTGCCAAGCCATACGATTCGATCGGCACCAGCGCCGCGATCGGCCGGCCATGTCCGGTGATAATGGTCGACCGTCCCTTCTCTGCTGCCGCGAGAAGGTCCGGAAGCTGGTTACGGGCTTCCTCCGCACCTTTGCGTACCATGGGCCACCGATCGGTTTCCAGGATAGACCGTGCAGCACTGTACGGACCTCGCCAAACGCCCTACTCGGCCGTCTCGGTGCCGTATTGCAGGACCTGCACGTTCTCGAGAGTCACGAGGCCACTGCTCGCGCTCATCATGGTGTCGAGCACGGGGAGGAAATCGGCGATCCTCTGCGGGCTGTCGACGATCTCGACGACAAGCGGCAGGTCGCCGGAGAGGCGCAGGATCTTGGCGCTGTGCAGGCGACTCGAATGGCCGAAGCCCAGCCCGCCGCGCAGCACGGTCGCGCCGGCGACGTGCAGCTCGCGCGCCTTCAGCACGATCGCCTCGTAGAGCGGCTTGCCGTCGTGACGATCGTCCTCGCCGATGAAGATCCGCAGGAGCTGCGCTTGCTTGGGAAGTTGCATGGAGGGACCCCGTTACCGATTGAGGCGCTCGGCCAGCGCGTCGCCGAACCAGACGGCGATGAACCAGGACACGAGCGAAACGACGATGTAGGCCACGGCGCGGCGAAGATGGCCATCGGCGAAAAGGTGAAGCGCCTCGAGGCTGAATGTCGAGAAGGTGGTGTAGCCGCCGCACAGCCCGGTCATCACGAACTGCCGCGTGCGCGGCCCGGCGAACAGCCGTCCGTCGGGTGCGGTCAGCGCGGCGAAGAATCCGATGATGAAGCATCCGCCGATATTCGCAAACAGCGTCGGCCACGGCAGGTCGGCGAGCGTCTGCGGCAGGACGAGCGCCACCACCCAGCGCATCAGGCTGCCGAAGATGCCGCCTGCGATCACGGCCGCGTAGAGCGCGAGCCCGCTGGTGAAGGCGGTCCAGCGCCTCATGGCGCCCCGCCCGCGAGGAGCACCTGCCCGACCGCGAAGCCGCCGGCGACGGCGCCGAGGCACAGCAGCAGCGACAGGACGACGTAGCCCAGCGCCAGCCGCCTCTCGCCGTCGCGCACCAGCGCCCGCGTCTGCAAGGCGAAGGAGGAGACGGTGGTATAGGAGCCGAGAAAGCCGGTGGCCACGATCAGCCAGAAGGCCGAATCGCCCGGCAGGCCACGCAGCGTCGCCAGGCAGCCGACCACGCCCATGACGCCGCAACCCGTGACGTTCACGACCAGCGTGCCCCAGGGAAAGGTCTCGCCCAGCCTTCGCGCGACCAGCCCCGAGACGAAGAAGCGTGCGGGCGTCCCGACGGCCGCGCCCAGCGCCACCAGGAGAGCGTCCGTCAGCCATTCCGACGGCGACGGCATCCTACGGCGCGGCCATTTCGACAAGCGTTCGGCGACATCCGGTCATGGGCTCTCCTACCGCGTTCCAGCGTCCGGCAGGAGTCATCAGCCCTTCAAGGCGGTTGTCGGGGGACCCCATCCCCATCGTTGCAGCCACGCTATCGGAGTTGCCGCCTGCGGTCAAAGCGCCATGATCGCCGCCTCGAACGCGAGGAGAAAGCGGCATGCGCAAGGCGACCATGCACCTGGCGCAGTTCCTGTGTCACAGCCCGACCTATCACAGCCTCGCCATGTGGCGACATCCGCGCACCGCCGCCGCCGGCTACGACTGGAAGCGGCCCGAGCTTTACCAGCACATCGCGCGTGTCTGCGAGCGCGGCCTGTTCGACATGGTATTCTTCGCCGACCTCAACTACATCTCCGACACCTACACGGGCTCGCTGGCGCCAGCGCTGCGCAACGCCACGCAGGCGCCCGAGCACGATCCCATCCCGCTCCTCTCCTTCATGGCCGCCGTCACCGAGCGCATCGGGCTCGGCGCCACCTACTCGGTGAGCCACCAGCATCCGTTCCATGCCGCGCGGCTGTGGGCCACGCTCGATCACCTGACGCGCGGGCGCGCGGCCTGGAACGTCGTGACCGCGCTCAACCACAACCAGGCCGCCAACTACGGCGAGGACTACAAGCCCACCGACGACCGCTACGACCGCGCGCACGAATTCATCCAGGTCTGCCGCAAGCTGTGGGAGAGCTGGGACGAGGATGCGGTCGTCATGGACCGCGCCGCCGGCATCTTCGCCGATCCCGCCAAGGTCCATCGCATCGAGCACGAGGGCCGCTATTTCAGATCGCGCGGGCCGCTCAATGTCGTGCGCTCGCCGCAGAACGGACCGGCGATCCTGCAGGCCGGCACCTCCGGCAAGGGTCGCGACTTCGCCGCCCGCTACGCCGACGCCGTGTTCGCCATCCAGCCCAACCTCGCGGGCGCGAAGGAACTGCGCGACGACATCAAGCGCGCCGCGGTCGAGGCCGGCCGACGGCCCGACGCCGTGAAGCTTCTGTTCGGCGTGCAGCCGATCGTCGGCCGCTCGCGCGCCGAGGCCGAGGACAAGCAGGCCGAGCACAATGCGCTGGTGCCGCTGGAGGGCGGGCTGGCGATCCTGTCGGGCCATCTCGACTTCGATCTCTCGACCCTGCCGCTCGACACGATCATGGCGCATCGCACCGAGCCCCGGCTGCAGCGCATGCAGACGCGCTATCGCACCATGACCGGCGAGTTGCTGACGCTCGAACAGGTGGCGCGCAACCACGGCCAGAGTGTCGGCCTGCCGCAGATGGTGGGCACGCCGGCCGAGGTCGCCGACCAGCTCGAGGCCTATTTCGATGCGGTGGGCGGCGACGGCTTCATGCTCTCGCCGATCTATACGCCGGGCGCCATCGAGGAGTTCGTGGATTTGGTCGTGCCCGAGCTGCAGCGCCGCGGCCGCTTCCGCCGTGCCTATGCCGGCACGACCCAACGCGATCACCTGAACCAGGAGTCATAGGAGCGCGCCCTTAGCGAAAAAAGTTCCGTGTCATCCCGAGCGTAGCGAGGGATCTTTTGCGGCGCCGATCAAGGATCCCTCGCTGTCGCTCGGGATGACACGGAAGTTCTTGTTGAAGGCACGCTCCTATGAGAAGGGAGTTTCCACGATGACCGAAGACGAAAAGGCAATCCGTGAGGTCGTCGAGACCTGGATGAGCGCGAGCAGGAGCGGCGACATCGCCGCCGTGCTCGGCCTGATGACCGACGACGTCGTCTTCATGGTTCCGGGCCGGCAGCCGTTCGGTAAGGACGCGTTCGCCGCCGCCGCCAAGAGCATGAACGGCGTGAAGCTGGACGGCACGAGCGAGATCGTCGAGCTTCAGGTGCTCGGGGGCTGGGCCTATATCCGCAACCATGTCGAGATCACCATGACGCGGCCGGACGGCAACGCGGTCCGGCGGTCCGGCTACACTCTCACCCTGCTGCGCAAGGAGGCGGATGGCCGGTGGCGACTCAGCCGCGACGCCAACCTCGTGACATGAGGGATTCCCTCTGGACCGTCTTCCTCGCCTTCCTGCGGCTCGGGCTCACCAGCTTCGGCGGGCCGGTGGCGCATCTCGGCTTCTTCCGCGCCGAGTTCGTCGAGCGGCGGCGCTGGCTGGGCGAGGACCACTACGCCGACATCGTGGCGCTGAGCCAGATGCTGCCGGGACCGGCCAGCAGCAAGGTCGGCATCATGATCGGTGTGCTGCGCGGCGGCATTCCGGGCGCGCTGGCGGCGTGGCTCGGCTTCACCATGCCCTCGGCGCTGGCGCTGATCGCCTTCGGCTACGGCGTGGACGCGCTGGGCGATCTCGCGGGCGCCGCCTGGCTGCACGGCCTCAAGATCGTCGCTGTGGCGGTGGTGGCCCAGGCGGTGTGGAACATGGCGCGCACCCTCTGCCCCGACCGCGAGCGGCTGGCGATCGCGGCCGCCGCCACCGTGCTCGTGCTCGCCCTTCCCTCGACGCCGGGCCAGGTGGGCGCGATCGTGCTGGGCGGGCTGATCGGCTGGCGGCTGCTGCCGGGCGAGACGATCGCGCTCAATCCGCTGCCCTTGCGCCTCGCCAGGGGCTGGTCGATCGCGGCGATCGTGCTCTTCTTTGGCCTGCTGGTCGCTTTGCCGCTGGCCGCCGCCTCGACCGGCAGTCACCTGGTCGCGCTGTTCGACGCCTTCTACCGCTCGGGCGCGCTGGTATTCGGCGGCGGCCACGTCGTGCTGCCGTTGCTGCAGGCCGCCACCGTGCAGCCGGGCTGGGTCGGCAACGACGCCTTTCTCGCGGGCTATGGCGCCGCCCAGGCGGTGCCGGGGCCGCTCTTCACCTTCTCCGCCTATCTCGGCACGGTGATGGGGCCGCCGCCCAACGGCTGGACCGGCGGACTCTTCTGCCTCGCCGCGATCTTCCTGCCGGCCTTCTTCCTCGCCATCGGCCCGCTGCCCTTCTGGAACTGGATCCGCACGCATCCGATGATGCGGTCGGTGCTGAAGGGCGTCAACGCCGCGGTGGTGGGGCTGCTGCTGGCGGCGCTCTACAACCCCGTCTGGACCAGCGCGATCCACGGCGCCGGCGACTTCGCCATCGCGGTCGTGGCGCTGCTGCTGCTCGGGCCATGGAAGATGCCACCCTGGCTGGTCGTGATCCTGGGCGCGCTGGCGGCGGCGACGCTCGGCGCGATCGCGTGAGCGAGACCGGCTTCCGCCGGATCCGTTTCCGTCGGTCCCGCTAGGCGGCGATCGTCAGAAGGCGCGCCGGCGCGCTGAACGCCACCGACCCGTCGCCGAGCTCGAAGCCGGCAAGCGCCTTGCGCGCCTCGGCGAGAAGGAGTCGATACTGGTCGTCGTCGATCATATCGGCCAGCGTCCATCCCTTTATGTCGGTGCGCACCCAGGCTTCGAGGGACGGGAACCGCGCCATGACATCGAACGTCTCGAGATCTGCCTCCTCCAGGCCGGCGTTCGAGACCGTGTCGTGCAGCGCATCGGGGTCGCCGAGTGCGAATGGCGCCCGCAGCGCGTCGGCCACCCGAGAGCCGAACAGTCGATCCAGCAGGGCAACCATCGCGGCATAGCCCGGCGAGCGGCCCAGCACGTCCCACACTGCCACGCGCACCTGCCCGCCCGGCCTCGCCACCCGATGCATCTCCCGCAGGGCAGCCGCACGGTCGTCGAAGAACATGAGGCCAAACTGACAGAAGACATGATCGAAGCTCCGATCGGCGAACGGCAGCGCCTCCGCCAGGCCGAGCCGCCAATCGACGCCGGGCGCGAGGCGCCTCGCCACCGCCAGCATCCCCTCGTTCCGGTCGAGGCCGACCACCTTCCCGGCAGCGCCCACGAGCGGCGCGACCTGCCGCGCCAGCACGCCGGTCCCGCAGGCGACATCGATCACCTGCTGCCCGCGGCGCACGGCCGCGCGTCTCACCACGTGTTCGGCCGGTCGACGAAAGAGCGCCGGCACGAAGAATTCCTCATAGATGTCCGCTGCGCTCCGGCTGACCTGGCCCTGCTGCGCCCGATCCATGACGCCCCTCTCCTGCATTTGCGGCTGGCGTACTTGGCCGACGCCGTCCGCTCCGACGAAATCCGCCCTGGCCGGCAAAAGCTGATGACCTTTCGGCAGTCCGACAACTCCATAGAATGGAGTCCGGCATTTCCTCGAGGCCGGGTGCCCAAGGCAGAGGAGGCGAATCATGAAAGGATACGGCCAGTTTTGCCCCGTCGCCAAAGCCGCCGAGCTGTTCTGCGAGAGATGGACGCCGCTCGTCATTCGCGATCTCGCGTGGGGCGCGACGCGATTTTCGGAGCTGCAGCGCGGCGTCCCGCTCATGTCGCCCACATTGCTGTCGCGTCGCCTCAAGCAGCTCGAGGCGGAGGGTATCGTCGAGCGCAGGCCGGCATGCAACGCCAGGACGTCGACCTATCACCTGACCCCCGCCGGCCGGGAATTCGTTCCCGTGATCGACGCTCTGGGCGTGTGGGGGCAGCGCTGGACACGACGCCAGCTCGCGGCTGCGGAGATCGATCTCGGCCTGCTCATCTGGGCCCTCGAGCGCAGTGTCTACGCCGGCGCGTTCGGCGCAGGGCGCACGATCGTGCGGCTCGAGCTCACGGATCAGCCGGCCGGCAAGCGCGTCTGGTGGTTCCTCAACGAGAACGACGCGGTCGAGCTATGCGTGGAAGACCCCGGATTCGACACCGATCTCTACCTGGCTTGCACCTTGCCCGACATGATCCGTCTGGTGCGCGGCGACCTGACGTTGTCGCATGCATTGTCGTCGGGCCGGCTGGAAGCCCACGGCGACACAGGCAGGGTGCGCGCGCTCAAGGCCTGGCTTCATCTGAGCCCGCTCGCATCGGTCGAATCGCAGCGCAACGGGACACGGCCCGGCAAGGAGCGGCCGGGCCCGACGTGAACCCGACCTTCGGCGGCGTCGCTATGTCGCGTGAGCAGCCTCGTGCCTCCGCGCGATCACGAACAGCGGCAGCGACGCGAGCTGCGCGGCGACGGCGAAGATCACGAGCGCCAGCCACGATCGGTCGTAGAGCAGGCCGGTCGCGATGCTGCCGACGAGCCAGCCGACGCCATAGCCCGTATAGAAGAGGCCGAAGGCGAGATTGCGCCGGCCTTCCGGCAGCAGGCCGGCCACCACGGCCTTGAGCAGCGTGTCCTGCGTCGCATAGCCCACGCCCCACAGCGCCATCGCGATCAGGAGCGGCGCCAGCCCGCCCGCGAAGGCAAAGGGCGTGAACAGCGACGACAGCCCCACGGCCGCGAGCAGGGTCGCAAGCGGCGCGCGATCGTAGAGTCGGCCCAGCGCCACATTGGCGACCACGCCGCAGGCGGTCGACAGCGCCAGCAGCAGCGGGATCCAGGGCGCGGCAACGGCGCCGGTCGTGGACAGGTGATAGGCGACCAGCTCGTAGCTCAGGAGACCCGCCGCGAAGCAGGCGCCGGCCGCCATGTAGAGATAGTAGGCGCAGCCGAAGCCGCGCGCCGTCGCGGTCGGCCCTTCCTCGAGGCGCGACGGCAGCGGGAATTTCAGGCGCGCCGCCGCCAGGAAGCCAATCGCGAGCACGCTCGATACGAGGAGCAGCGCGTATCCGGTGCGATAGTCGCCCTTCAGCATCAGCACGGCCCCGACCAGGAGCGGGCCCAGAGTCGCCCCTGTTTCGTCGAGCGCAGTGTTGACGGCATAGACCCAGCCGCGCCCGTACCGGGCCGTCGTGTAGGAGAGCATGGCCTCGACGGTCGGCTTGCGCAGCGCACGGCCGATGCGTTCGGCGAAGATCAGGCCGGCCGCCACGTACCAGTTGCCGGCCAGCGCCATTGCCGGCACGGCGAACAGGTTGAGCGCATAGCCCACGAAGGTGACCAGCCAGTATCGACCCGTCCGGTCGGCGATTCCGCCCGCGACCGAGCGCAGGGCGTAGCCCAGGAACTCGCCGAGCCCGGCGGTGATGGCGACGGCCGCGGCGCCGGCGCCAAGCGAGCCCATGAACTGCCCGTTCATCGCCCCGCCGCCCTCGTAGGTCATGTCGGCGAAGAGATTCACCATCCCCATCGTCAGCACGAAGACGAAGGCAGGCGACGCCGTTGCCGATGAGATGCGCGCTGGCGCCATGGCCACTCCTGTCAGCGCGCCAACGGTCGGTCCGGTTTCAGGTTCCCTTGCCCGACCTTGAGCGCCATTGGAGGGGCGCGCTCGGATGAGCACTCAGGAGCGCACGCAACTCCGGTTGCGCTCGTGAGATGCGGACGCCGGCAGAAGCCCTTTCAGTGCGGCTGCTCATGGCCGTGATCGCTGTCGTCGTCCTGCATCATGTGTTCGTGCGCCTGGCCGGCCTCCTTGATCGCTGCCTGGTAGTCGGCGGCGGAGAGCGAGGGCAGCTTGTCGATGAAGGCCACCATGTCCCAGATCAGCTCGTCGCTGTGCGTCGGGCCCCAGGCCGCCATGCCCGACATCTTGATGCCGTGCTTGATCACCCAGAATTCCTGCTCGGGCGTGAAGCCGGCCGGTCGGGTGAGCAGCGGCGGGCGGGGATAGAGGCCCTGGCTGATCTCGGTGGGCTGCATACCGGGCGCGAGATGGCAGCCGCTGCACATCTCGGCATACAGCCCGGCGCCCGCCGCGACCCGCTTCGGATCGTCGAGATCGGCGGGGCGAACCACATCTTCGGCCCGAACCGCGACCGACCGCGCCCGCACGGCATCGAGCAGGTGCAGGACCGGCTCGGAATGCGGCGCGTCGGCCGCGACATCGTACAGGCCCGACTGGACGAACAGCGTGATGCCGCCGACGCATACGATCGCCAGCACGATCAGGCCCAGCCCCCATCTTGGAAAGATGCGCCTTGCCGCCATGGCCTGATCCTCCGATCTCCTGTTCCGAGTTCGATACGCAGGGATGCGCCCGATCCCTCTGGAGGCCCGATCCCTCTGGAGGGAAGTGCCGTGCCATCGCGTATATAGGCAGGGAACAAGGAGCCCGCATGATCGACGACGACATCGCCAGGCTGGTCGAACGGGAGCGCAGCCCCGATCTCGGCCGCCTGGAGGCCGATATCTGGCGCCGGGAAGCGGCGCTGCAGGCGCGCCGGCGGACGACGCGGCGCGTGGCGGCGTGGCAGGCTGCAGTGATGCTCGCGGCCGTGGTCGGAAGCGCGGGCGCGGGCTTCGCCTACTCGGCCCATCCAGCCGAGGCGCGGCATGCCGCGCTGATGATGCCGGGCGAGCGGCTGGCGCCCTCCTCGCTCCTGCTCGGCGGCCACCGATGAAGAACCCCTGGCGCACCTTCCTCGTCATGCTCGTCGTGACGGTGATCGCCGCGGCGGCCGCAGGCTGGGCCGGCGTCCAGTACGGGCTCGACCGTGGCGATGGCACAGCCGACCTCGACGCCGTCATCCATCACGATCTTCACTTGACCGCCGAGCAGGACCGCGCGATCCGCAAGCTCGAGGCCGATCTGGCCACGGACCGCGCCGACCTGCAGGCGAAGATGCGCGCGGCCAACCGCGAGCTCGCGGCGGCGATCACCGAGCGCCACAGCTACGATGCGCAGGCAAGGGAGGCGGTGGAGCGGCTGCACGCGGCGATGAGCGCGCTGCAGGAGAAGACCATCCGGCACGTGCTGGCGATCCGGGCGCTGCTGACGCCCGAGCAGGCGCGCGACTTCGACGACAAGGTGTCGAAGGCGCTGGGCGCCGCGCCTTCGTGACGGCGGACGATCCCGAGAGCGACGAGGCCCTTGCCGCGCGCGCCGGGACGGGCGACCGCGCCGCCTTCGACACGCTCGTGCGTCGCCACAAGGACGCCCTTTACGGCTTCGTGCGGCGCTACCTCGGCTCGGCCGACGAGGGCTACGACGTCCTGCAGGAGGCCTTTCTGTCGGCCTGGCTCGCCCTCGGGCGCTACGATCCGTCGCGGCCCTTCGCGCCCTGGCTGCGCACCATCACGCTCAACAAGTGCCGCGATGCGGGCCGGCGGCGGACGGTGCGCCGGCTCTTCCTGCGCGCCTTCGCCCGTGAGACCGCCGACGAGCGCACGACGGTGCAGGTCGATGCCGAGCGCGACGCGGCGGCCGTGCTCGACCGGCGCCTCGCCCGGCTCGACCGCGCCATCGCCGACTTGCCGGCGCTCTACAAGGAACCGCTGCTGCTCACGACCGTGAGCGGCCTCAGCCACAAGGAGACCGCGGCGATGCTCGCGACCACCCCGAAGGCCGTCGAGATGCGCCTCGCCCGGGCGCGTGCGCGCCTGGCTGCAGCTCTTTCTCCTCGTCCCCGCCAGGGGCGAAAGACATGAAGAGGGATCGGCGGGAGGCGCGCGTATAGGGCGAGGAGGTCGTGATGGACAAGGTTGAACTGCTCGGACGGCGACGCTTCGTCGAAGGGCTTGCTTTGACGACGGGACTTGCGGCGCTGGGTGCATCCCGCACGCGCGCCGCTGCGCCGCTCGCGATGTTGCGCGGCGACCGCATCGATCTCGCGATCGGGCCGACCCCTGTCGACTTCACCGGCCGCGCCCGCATCGCGACGGCGGTGAACGGCCTGGTTCCGGGACCGATCCTGCGCCTGCGCGAGGGCGACACGGTCACGCTGAACGTCACCAACCGGCTCGACGAGCCGACCTCGATCCACTGGCACGGCATCCTGCTGCCCAATCCGATGGACGGCGTGCCGGGCCTCACCTTCCGCGGCATCATGCCGGGCGAGACCTTCACCTACCGCTTCCCGGTGCGGCAGGCCGGCACCTACTGGTACCACAGCCACAGCGGCATGCAGGAGCAGACCGGCCTCTACGGCCCCCTGATCCTCGAGCCGCGCGGCAGGGAACCCTACAGCTACCAGCGCGACCATGTCGTGATGCTGTCGGACTGGACCGACGAGGACCCGATGACGGTCCTGTCCAACCTCAAGCAGCAGAGCGACTACTACAACTACAACCAGCGCACGCTCGGCACCTTCGCGAAGGATGCCCGGCGCGACGGGCTCGGCGCCACGATCGACGACCGGCTGATGTGGGGCAAGATGCGCATGAGCCCGACCGACCTCATGGACGTGTCGGGCGCCACCTACACCTTCCTGATGAACGGCCAGCCGCCGGCCCGGAACTGGACCGGCCTGTTCACGCCCGGGGAGAAGGTGCGCCTGCGCTTCATCAACGGCGCGTCGATGACCACCTTCGACGTGCGCATCCCCGGCCTCACGATGACCGTCGTGCAGGCCGACGGCTCCGATGTCGAGCCGGTCGAGATCGAGGAGTTCCGCATCGGCGTCGCCGAGACCTACGACGTGATCGTGACGCCGCGGCAGGACGCCTGCACCATCTTCGCCCAGGCGCAGGACCGCAGCGGCTATGCCCGTGGCACGCTGGCCGTCCGCGAGGGCCTTGCCGCGCCGATCCCGCCGATGGATCCCCGGCCGCTGCGCACCATGGCCGACATGGGCATGAACCATGACATGAAGAGCACGCCTGCCGTGGACAAGGGCGGCATGGATATGGGCGGCATGGATATGAGCAAGATGACGCCGGAGGAGCACAAGCACCACATGACGATGATGGCCCCTCCATCGCACGATGCCATGTCGCACGGCGCGAAACCCGGCGACAATATCCCGACCAGCAACGCCGACGGCATCGATCCCGGCACGCTCGCCGGGCAGGCCGGGGTCGACAATGTCGCGATGCAGACCAGGGACAGGCTGGGCGAGGCCGGCATCGGCCTCGACGGCAATGGCCGGCGCAACCTCACCTATCGCGACCTCGAAGCCCGGCGGCCGCATCGCCGGAGCCTGCCGCCCACGCGCGCGCTGGAATTCCATCTCACCGGCAACATGGAGCGCTTCCTGTGGGGCTTCGACGGCAAGAAGTTCTCGCAGGCCGGACCGATCCGCGTGGCGCTGGGCGAGCGCATCCGCTTCGTGCTGATCAACGACACGATGATGGAGCATCCGATCCATCTGCACGGCTATCTGTTCGAGATCGAGAACGGTCGGGGCGATCGCCTGCCGCTCAAGCACACGGTGAACGTGAAGCCGGCCGAACGCATGAGCTTCGTCTTCACCGCCGATGTGCCCGGCCACTGGGCCTTCCACTGCCACCTGCTCTATCACATGGAAGCGGGCATGTTCCGCACGGTGCTGGTGGCATGACGCGGCGCTGCACGGCCGCGCTGGCGGCGCTGGCCCTGGCCGCCCTCTCCGTTCCGGCGCGGGCACAGACGCACGAGGCGGCGCCGTTCGGCATGCCGGTGATGGACCGGCACGTCTTCTATCACGCCCTGCTCGACGAGCTGGAAGGCCGGTTCGGCAGCGACCAGAGCTTCCGCTGGGAGGGCGAGGCGTGGGGCGGCACCGACGAGAACCGCTTCTGGCTGAAGAGCGAGGGCACTCTCACCAACGGCCTGCTCGACGACGGCCGGCAGGAGCTCTTCTTCAGCCGCGCCGTCAGCACCTACTTCGACGCCCAGATCGGCGCGCGCTACGACCTCGATTCCAGGCCGGGCCGCGGATGGGTCGCGTTCGGCGTCGAGGGACTGGCCCCGCTCTTCTTCCATGTCGCGGCGACCGGCTATGTCGGCGGCGACGGGCGGCTCGCGGCACGGCTCGAGGGCAGCTACGACCTGCTGCTCACCCAGCGTCTGATCCTGCAGCCTAGGCTCGAGATGAACTTCTACTCGCAGGACGACCCCATCCGCGAGGTCGGCGCCGGCCTCTCCGACCTCGAAGCCGGCCTCAGGCTGCGCTACGAGATCACGCGCAAGGTGGCGCCCTATATCGGCGTCTCCTACGAGGGCAAGTACGGCCGCACCGCCGACTTCGCCCGCGCCGCCGGCGATCCGACCGACGCGGTGCGCTTCGTCGTCGGCCTGCGCTTGTGGCTGTAGGCTTGCTCATTGGAGCGCGCCGCCCAACGAGAAGAAGACCACGCTTCCAACCATTCGTGTCCCGAGCAAAGCGAGGGATCTTTGGCTGGCGCCGATCAAGGATCCCTCGCTCGCTGCGCTCGGGATGACACAGCCTTGGTAAGACGTAAGCATCACTGGAGTTCGTCACCGGCCGCGCCGGCCCTCGGGGATAGAACTGCGCCGCCTGCCACAAATGGGTGTCATCCCGAGCAAAGCGAGGGATCTTTCGCAGCGCCGATCGAGGATCCTCGCTGCGCTCGGGATGTCATCGAGGTGGCTAAAGCGCACCACTTCTTTCCTGATGGTGCGTTCCTCTGAATGGCAGCGTCAGTCGTGGACGCCCAGCATGGCGCTCAGCTTGCGCACATATTCGCCGAAGGCGGGCGTGGTGCGGATGCTGGTCTGGCGCGGGCGCGGCAGGTCGATCGCCACGTCGGCCAGGATCGTGCCCGGCCGCTCGCTCATCACCAGGACGCGGTCGGCCAGGAACACCGCCTCGGCGACGCTGTGGGTGATGAGCAGCGTCGCCTTCTTGGTCTCGCTCCAGATGCGCATCAGCTCGACATTCATCTGGTCGCGCGTCAGCGCATCGAGGGCGCCGAACGGCTCGTCCATCAGCAGGAAGGGCGGATCGTAGATCAGCGCCCGACAGAGCGCGGCGCGCTGCTGCATGCCGCCCGACAGCTCGCGCGGCCGGGCCCTGGCGAACGACTCCAGCCCGGCGAGCTTCAGCAGCGCCATCGCCTTGTCGGTATAATCGCGGCGCCTGAGCCCGAGCGCGTCGATCGGGAACAGCACGTTGTCGAGGATGGTGCGCCACTTCATCAGCACCGGCGACTGGAACACCATGCCGATGTCGGGCGTCGGCCCGGTCACGGGCTCGCCGAAGCGCCTGACGCTGCCCGAGGTCGCGGGCTCGATGCCGGAGATGACCTTGAGCAGGGTCGACTTGCCGCAGCCGCTCGGGCCGACCAGCGTCACGAACTCGTGCCGGCCGACCGTCACGTCGACGTCGGTGAGGGCGAGCGTGCCCTTGCCGTCGCGCCCGTAGCGCTTGCTGAGGCCGGCGATCTCGATCGCCGGTGCGGCGGCGGCGTCGATCATTGTCAGGCAGCCTTGGTCGGCTTGTGGCCGGACGTCACATAGTCGTTGGTGAAGATGTCGGCCGGCTTGACCTCGGCGGCGAGGCCGAAGTGCGCCTTCATCGCCTCGATGGTCTTCGCCATCTTGGCCGGCTCCATCGGTCCGATGCCGTGCTTTGCCACTTCCGGCACCATCAGATGGGCGATCGCCACATCGAGGCCCTGCCGCGTGAGCTCGGGATCGAACTGCGGATTGTGCTTCAGGAAGATGCGCACCGCCTCGTCGCGATTGTCGATCGAGAAGACCATCGACTCGACCAGCGCGTCGTTGAAGTTCTTCACCAGCTCCGGATCGCTCTTGATGACATCGTCGCGCGTCGTGACGCCGTTGCTGTAGATGTCGAGGCCGAAGTCGGCGAGCAGGATCTGCGACACCTTCTTGCCGAGCTTGGCCGCGCCCTTCTCGTAGACCGGGAAGTTGACGGCGTAGTCGCAGGTCGCGCCGACCTTGCCGGAGAACAGCAGCGTGCGCTTGTTGGTCGAATCGGTGGTGACCCACTCGACCTTGCCCAGGTCGACGCCGTTGGGTTTGGAGATTGCAATGAACCCCGTGCGTACCGAGTCGCCCGGCGCGGCAGCGATCTTGCGGCCCTCCAGATCCTTGGGTCTGGTGACCGGCGGATCGCCGAAGCCCACCAAGGACATCATGTTCTTGTAGGCGACCATGCTGGTGAGCTTGAGCGGCAGGCCCTTGCCGCGCGCGAGCACCGCCACACCGGCGTCGATGAAGGCGAAGTCGGCCGCCTTGGAGACCAGCCGCTGCGCGGCGTCGGCCGAGCCCTTGGCCGATCCGAACGTCACCTCCAGCCCGCGCTTGGCGAAGTAGCCGTTGTCGATCGCCGGATAGAACAGCGCGTGCTTGGAATAGGCCGGCACGTCGAGCAGGAAGGTGACGTTCCTGGGCGATTGCGCGCGCGCATGCCGTGCGGCGAACGGCGCCGCGAGGCCGCCGGCCGCGACCATGGCCGAGAACGCGCGACGCGACAGCAGGCTGGATTTCGACATGGCAACCTCCGGGGCGAAATCAGAGCTCGATCTGGATGGCGGCCTCTTCGGACCACGGAACGACGAAGCGCTCCAGGAGCCGCAGGACGCCGAACAGGGCGAACGTCATCAGGGAAAGCAGGAGAATGGCGGCAAAGGACATGGCGGTGTTGAACTCCGAATTGGCCACGATCAGCGTGTGACCGAGCCCCGCCTCGCTCGACACGAACTCCGACACCACGGCGCCGATCACCGACAGCGTCATGGCGACCTTCATGCCGGAGAAGATCGACGGCGCGGCATGCGGCAGGCCGATCATCAGGAACTCCTTGAGTCTCGGCGTGCGCAGCACGCGCGACAGCAGGATCAGGTCGCGGTCGACCGAGGTGAGGCCCAGCACCGTGTTGATGACCACCGGAAAGAAGGCGATCGACGCCACCACGACGACCTGGAACTCCAGTCCGAAGCCGAAGAACACGATCAGCACCGGCGCCAGCGCCACCTTGGGCACGCCCTGCAGCAGCAGGATCAGCGGATAGATGGTCTGGCGGCAGATCCTCGAATAGGCGGTGACGGTGCCGACCAGGATGCCGACCACCGTGGCGGCGACGAAGCCGATCAGCGTCGAGCGCAGCGTGACCGCACTCTGCACAAGGTAGAAGCCGGGGTGCCGCGCGATCTCCTTCAGCACCGCATAGGGTGCGGGCACCACGTAGTCCGGGATCGCGAACACGATCGACGCCGCCTGCCACAGCACCAGCACGGCGAGCAGCGTCAGGAATCCCGACAGGACGGCGGATGGTTGCCTCGACATGGTCGGTTCCGCCTAGGAGCGCGCCGTCGCGAGGAACTCCGCGACGATCGAATTGAAGGCCTGCGGCTGCTCGAGATAGAGCGCATGACCGGCGTTGGGTATGACCGTCACCCGCGCGCCGGGCCGGAGCGCCGCCACCTCCCGGTTCTTCGCCGGCGGCGTGACGACATCCGCGTCGCCATAGACGATCTGCACCGGCAGATCGGCCGGCAGCCGGACGATATCGGCCTTGATGTCAGCCCTCGATAGCATGCGCGCCGCCTGGGCGTAACCGTCGGGCCGCACCGAGGCCATGATATCGACCACACGCTGCAGGATAGCCGGCGCCGCTCCGGGAGCGACCAGGCGCGGTCCGCGCCGGCGCGCCATCTCGGCGGGGCCGAGAGTCGCGACATCGTTGACGCGCTGGTCGAGCAGCCGTCGGCATTCCCCGGCCGGCAGCAGGCCGTGGCCGGCCGCGACGCTGCACAGGCTGAGCGAGCGCACCCGCTCCGGATGGCGCACGGCGAAGCGCGCCGCCATCAGGCAGCCCAGCGAATGGCCCAGCAGATGACAGGCCTCGATCCCGAGATCGTCGAGGAAGGCGGCCAGCCGCGCGGCATAGTCGTCGGCACTCGGGGCTTCGGACGACAGCGCCGTCGAGGCACCATAGCCCGGCGCATCCCAGGCGATCACCCGCCAGCAGGCCGAGAGCCCGTCGAGCTGGTCGCAGAACGAGCGCGCGGCCGAGCCGATACCGTGCAGGAGCACCAGCGGCTCGCCGCGGCCCGCTTCCAGATAGGTGATGGCCGCGCCACCGGACGCGCGCCGGCCGGCCTCACCCGTGGCCTCGCGGGCGAGGCTCACGCCGCTTTGAAAGTGACGGTCTCGGGCTTGGGCGTGCCCACGACCATTGTGAACTCGGCGTCCGTCGCGCCGTCGTTGCGGAAATAATGCGGCCGGCCGGCCGGATTGAAGATGAGGTCGCGCGCGCCCAGGCGCTGCTCGACGACCTTGCCGTCCTCCTCCCAGCCGACGGTGATCGCACCCTCGATGACGAAATAGACGTCCTCGACGTCGCGCGCATAGGGCGCGACCGCCTTGCCGCGCGGCAGACGGACCAGATCCATGCGGTAGTGCTGCGGCGGCGCGCCGGTGCCGCCGACATAGTTCATCACCGCGAAGCCCGCCTCGTTCCAGACCGGCGTGCGGTCGCGGTAGCGAATGACGTGGGAGGCCATCTCCTTGTGCCGGAAGTCGTCACTATCGGGTCGAAACGGCTGGATCTTGTCCGGCGTCGGCGCGCCGAAGCGGCGCGACAGCTCGAGGTCCTTGCTCTTGGGATGGCAGACATAGACGGGCGCCAGCGGCGTGCCGCTGCCGACCGTGATCTGCATCAGCACCGGCTCGATGCCGTCGTTGCGGAAGCCGTGCGGCCGGCCGAGGCTGTTCAGCACCAGGTCCTTCGGCCCGAGCCTGGCCTCGATCACCTCCTCGCCCCACACCCAGCCCACCGTCAGCACGCCCTGCAGGACCATGAAATGCTCGACGATCTCGTGGGAGTGCGAGGCCGCGAACTTGCCGACCGGCTGGTTGACCAGGCTGAAGGTGAAATGCTCGGCCCTGAGGGTCGAGGGATCGTCGCTCTTGGGCGAGCCGCCGGCGCCGACATAGCGGAGCTGGGCGCGCTGCAGGTCGGCAAAGCCGCGGCTGCCGGGAAAGGCGTCCCAGTCGAACGTTTTTTCGGTGTAGCGGCCGATCAGGCCCCGCATCTTGCGTGCGAGGTCCGCGGCCGACGGGTTCTTGCTGGCGTCGGGCATGGGCTGTTTCCTTCCTTGGGCGCGGGCCATAACGCAGGCCCGCTTGCAACCGCAAGCACAATGGACTTAACTTTTAGTTAACTCGCGCCACGATCGACAAAGGTCCCTCGGCCTTCGGCCTCGGGATGACACAGTTTTTCGCGTCCGAACTGACGTGTCATCCCGAGCGAACGCGAGGGATCTTTCACGGCGGCGCTCGGAACTGACACGGTTCGGGACACCCATGCTCTCCACGGCGATCACGACCCGCCATTTCGAGATCTTCCTGACCATGATCCTGAGCCGCAACATGTCGGAGGCGGCGGACAAGCTCGGCATCTCGATGGCGGCGGTGAGCAAGAGCCTGAAGGGCCTCGAACGGGAAACCGGGCTGAAGCTGTTCCGCAACGCCAACGGCCGGCTTGCGGCGACCGCCGAGGCCGAGCGCCTGCTGCCCTTCGCCCAGCGCGCCGTGGACCACCTCGACCGCGCGCGCCATGCCGCCCACGCACTGCGCGGCGGCGACATCGGCCAGATCGTGGTCGGCACGGCGGGACCGGCGCTGGTATCGGTCCTGCCCGTCGCCATCGAGGATTTCCATCGGCGCTGGCCGGACGTGCGGATCGAGATCGCGATCGACACGACACGGCACCTTCTCGACAAGGTCGCGGCCAACGAGGTCGACCTCGGCGTCGGCACGCCGATCGTGAAGAACATCGACGCGCGCGTGATGCAGCTCTGCGTCACGCGCGATCTCTGCGAGACCGCGCTCGTCGCCGTCCTGCCGCGACGCCATCCGCTCGGGCGCCGGAGTGCCATCCGCGCCAGGGACCTCGCTGACCAGTCGTTGATCGGCCTCGCCGAGACCTCGGCGACGACCCAGCTCATCGCCGCCGCCTTCCAGCAGGCCGGCATCCCCTACACCACGCCCATCGTCGCCGCCAACGCGATCGGTGTCTGCAGCCTGGTGCAGCAGAGCGTGGGCATCGGCCTCATGAACCCGCTGATGCTGGCGCAGGAGATCTTCCCGGGCGTCGTCGTGCGGCCGTTCCGCCCGCGCATCGTGCTCAGGACCTGCCTCTACTACTCCAAGGTTCACGCCCCCGCGCCGGCCGCGGTGCGCTTCATCGACTGCCTGGAGCGCGCGGCCAAGGGCCTCGCTGTACGGTTGCGCTCACAGACGTAAGCCGCTCATGCCGCGCCGCTGGAGTTCGTCACCGACCGAGGGCAGACCTCGGGATTGAAACGGATGCCTTGGATCTCAACAGGCCGTGTCATCCCGGGCGCAGCGAGGGTTCTTTGGCTGGCGTCGATCAAGGATCCCTCGCATTCGCTCGGGATGACACGACCGTGGCTGGACCGCGCTCCGATGAGCGCCTTCGCAAGATTCTTCCTGTGACCGCTGATTGACTCGCTCTCGCCGGAGTGAAAGCATTTCGTCGAAAAGGGGCTTCGCTCCGATCGAGGCGCCGCGGGTCGATCATCCTGCGTTCGCGTCACGGCCGAGAGACCAAGAGTAGCGACCGTCCACGGACGCTGGAGCAGCCTGCCGGTCCTGCGCGCGGTCACGCCAGGGCCGTCCGTTCGGGAGACGTCTTCCGGAGCTTCCAGGCGCGCGCTCGCGCGGAAGGAGGACGACGTCATGACCGACCTCACCACCGGAACAGTGCTCGGAGGCAGACCAGGCAGCGGCGCGCACCGCGTGGTGGCGCTGTGCGGGCCGTATCTCTCTGGCAAGACCAGCCTGCTCGAGAGCATCCTCTACGCGACGGGGGCCATCGGCCGGCGCGGCTCGACGCGCGCCGGCACCTCCATCGGCGACGCCTCGGCCGAGGCGCGCAAGCGCGGCATGGGCACCGAGATCAACATCGCCTCGATCGACTATCTCGGCGATCAGTGGACCTTCGTCGACACGCCGGGCTCGATCGAGCTGCAGCACGACGCGCTGGCGGCGCTCGCCGTCGCCGATGCCGCCGTCCTGGTCTGCGAGCCCTCGCCCGAGCGGGTCGTGGCGCTGACGCCGCTGCTGAGATACATCGAGGACAACCTCATCCCCCACCTGTTCTTCGTCAACAAGATCGACTCGGCGGAAGGCCGCGTGCGCGACATGCTGGCGGCGCTGCAGACCGTCTCGTCGCGCAAGCTCGTGCTGCGCCAGGTGCCGATCCGCCGCACCACCGCCAACGGCGGCGAGGAGACGGTGGGCTATGTCGATCTCGTGAGCGAGCGCGCCTACCGCTACAAGTCGAGCGGCGCCTCCGACCTGATCGAGATGCCGGCCGAGATCCTGCCGCGCGAGAGCGAGGCCCGGCGCGAGATGCTGGAGACGCTGTCGGAGTTCGACGACACGCTGCTCGAGCAGCTCATCGAGGATGTGGCGCCCGAGAAGTCGCTGATCTACCGCGACCTGCACGACGAGTTCGGCGCGCAGAAGATCGCGCCCGTCCTGCTGGGCGCCGGCGATCGCGAGAACGGCGTGCGCCGCCTCCTGAAGGCGCTGCGCCACGACACGCCCTTCGTCGCCGAGACGGCCAAACGCCGCGACCTGCCCTCGAACGGCGCGGCGATGGCGGAATGCTTCAAGGTCCTGCATCAGGCGCATGCCGGCAAGCTCTCCATCTGCCGCGTCTGGTCGGGCACGATCGGCGAAGGCCAGAGCCTCGGCGGCCAGCGCGTGGGCAGCCTGTTCCGGCCGTTCGGCCAGCGTCTCGACAAGGTGGCCGAGGCCAGGGCCGGCGAGATCGTGGCGATCGCCAAGATGGAGGCGCTGTCGTCGGGCCAGTCGCTCTCGGGCGCCGGCATAAGTCCGGTGGCCGACTTCCCCATTCCCGAGCCGCCGGTGTTCGCGCTCGCGCTCGCCGCCCGGAACCGCAACGACGAGGTGAAGCTCTCGGGCGCGCTGCAGAAGATCGTCGAGGAGGATCCGTCACTCGCCTACGAGCAGCGGGCCGAGACGCACGAGCTGCTGCTGAAGGGCCAGGGCGAGACGCATCTCAAGGTCGCGATCGACAAGCTCGCCGGCCGCTACAACATCGCCGTCGACACCCATCCACCGCGCGTCGCCTACCGCGAGACCATCCAGGCCGGCGCGACCCAGCATGCGCGCTACAAGCGCCAGACCGGCGGGCACGGCCAGTTCGGCGACATCAAGATCGAGATCCGGCCGCTGCCGCGCGGCTCGGGCTTCCGCTTCGTCGACAAGATCGTGGGCGGCGTCGTGCCGCGCAACTTCATCCCCGCCGTCGAGGAGGGCCTGCGCGACTATCTCAAGGAAGGCCCGCTCGGCCAGCCGGTGGTCGATCTCGAGGTGACGCTGGTGGACGGCCAGTACCACAGCGTCGACAGCTCGGAGATGTCGTTCAAGATGGCGGCGCGCATCGCCATGACCGAGGCGATGCCCAAGTGCAAGCCGGTGCTGCTGGAGCCGATCCTGAAGGTCACGGTCGCCGCCCCCAGCGACGCGACGTCGCGCATCCAGCGGCTGATCTCCGGCCGCCGCGGCCAGCTCCTGGGCTACGACGCCCGCACGGGCTGGAACGGCTGGGACGAGGTGTCGGCGCTGATGCCCGAGGCCGAGGTCGCCGACATGATCGTCGAGATCCGCTCGGTGACGCAGGGTGTCGGCACCTGGCACGCCACCTTCGACCATCTGCAGGAGCTGGTCGGCCGTACCGCCGACCGCATCGTCGAGGAGACGAAGAAGCGCGCAGCGGCATAGGGTGCGTCTTCGTGTCGGGATGACACCGTTTCACAAGCCGGTGAGCGGGGTTTCACCGCTGCCGCGCGACGCGCATATTGGCCTCGTGGGAGAGCTTCCGCGAGGAGAGGCAACAATGCTGAAGAGACGGTCTTTGACGATGGGCGGGCTCGCTCTCGCGGCCGCGTCGTCCTGGATGGGCGTCGGTCGTGCCCAGGCGGGTCGTCCGATGCTGGTGTTCGTCGGCCACGAGCTTTGAGGCGGCTGCAAGATCTGGCGTGCCCAGTCCGAACCCGCTTTCCTGAAGTCCGCGGCCTTCCAGAAGCTGGACTACCGCGTCGTCCATCCCGCCAACCTGAGCCTGATCCTCGAGGAGAAATACTGGCCGCCTGATGCGCGCTGGATTCTCGCCGATTTCCTGGCGAGCGACGAAGGCAAGCAGCACGGCGACTGGACGCCCCGCTTCATCCTGGCGCAGGACCGCAGGATCGTCTTCACGGCGACCGGCAACGAGGGCTGGAAGCAGAAGATGTGGCCCAAAATCCTCGAGGTGACAGGCACGAGCGCATAGCGCGCGAGGAGCAGAAGATGTTGATCAAGCGCAAGCAGGGCTGGGAGCTGCCCGAGCGGCAGGCGGCGCCCGAAGGACTTTATCTCGACCGCCGCCGGCTCGTGCAGGCGATGGGGCTGGGGCTCGCCGCCTCGGCCGCCGGGCTGGCGCTGCCCCGCGCCGTCCTGGCCGACGACAAGGCCGCCGATCCCACCGCACATCTCTATCCGGCCAGGCGCGACGACAGGTTCGGCGCGCCTTCGCCCGTGACGCCGGAGCGGTTGCCGATCACCTACAACAACTACTACGAGTTCGGCACCGACAAGAGCATCTGGCGGGCGGCGCAGAAGCTCGATATCCGGCCGTGGACCATCAAGGTCTCGGGCAAGGTCGAGAAGCCGTTCGAGATCGGCTTCGACGAACTCATCGCCAAGCTGCCGATCGAGGAGCGCGTCTACCGGCACCGCTGTGTCGAGACCTGGTCGATGATCGTGCCGTGGAGCGGCTTTTCGATGAAGTCGCTGGTCGAGTTCTGCAAGCCCGCCGGCAATCCCAAGTACGTCGCCATGAAGACGCTGCACAAGCCCTCGGTCATGTTCGAGCAGAAGGACCCGCTGTGGCCGTGGCCCTACACCGAGGGGCTGGCGATGGACGAGGCCATGCACGACCTCACCTTCATCGCCACCGGTCTCTACGGCAAACCGATCGTGAAGCAGAACGGCGCGCCGCTCAGGCTGGTGGTGCCGTGGAAGTACGGCTTCAAGAGCGTGAAGGCGATCGTCAGCATCGAGTTCACCGACAAGCGGCCGGTCTCGTTCTGGGAGGCACTGCAGGACAACGAGTACGGCTTCTGGGCCAACGTGAACCCCGCCGTGCCCCACCCGCGCTGGAGCCAGGCGACCGAGAAGCCGCTCGGCAGCGACGAACGCATCCCCACGCAGATCTACAACGGCTACGGCGAGTTCGTCGCCAGCCTCTACACCAACCGCAAGTCCGAGAAGCTGTTCATGTGATCCGTGGAGCGCACCACTCCGGTGGCGCTCCTGCTCTGCGGACCGCGCGCATCCTGCGCGCTCATGAGCGGGCTGGACCCTTCGACAAGCTCAGGGCAGGCGCCCGCGGTCCCGAAGATGGCGCTCCTATGAGCCGCATGGCGGCAAACTGGGCCTTCCGCCTTTGCCTCATTCTGCCAGCCGGCTAAAACAGATGCCGAGCACTGGAGGAGGGCGCGATGGGGAAGGTCATCGTCGAGAAGAACGGTCCGGTCAGAACCGTCTGGATGAACCGGCCCGAGAAGCGCAACGCGCTGGACAGCGAGCTGCTGAACGAGATGATCACGGCGATGAAGGCGCCGGTCGCGGCCGAGGACCGTGTGATCGTGGTGCGCGGCAAGGGCAACGTCTTCTGCGCCGGGCTCGACATGAAGGAGCGCAGCAGGAGCGCCGGCGCCGGCGAGGCGAGCGGCATCGAGGTCATGCTGCGCGCGATCGAGCTCTGCCCGCTGCCCGTGGTCGCCGTGGTGCAGGGCGACGCCATTGCCGGCGGCAACGAGCTGGCGCTGCACTGCGACCTCGTGATCGCCAGCGACAAGGCGCGCTTCGGCATGTCGCTCGCCCAGGTCGGTCTCGCGCCCAACTGGTTCCTGGCCAAGAAGCTGATGGAGGTGCTGGGGCCGGTCACGACGCGCGAGATGCTGCTGCTCGGCGACCCGCTGCCCGCGACCAAGCTCCACGCCCTGGGCCTGATCGCACGCTGCGTGCCGGCGGCTGAGCTCGAGGCCGAGGCGCGGAAGGTGATCGACCGGCTCGCTGCCAACGCACCACTCTCGCTCAAGGCCATGAAGGCACTCACGGTGCGCCAGCTCGAGTTTCGCGACGGCATCGCGCACGACGACGTCGACGCGCTGGTGCGCGCGGCGATGCAGAGCCAGGACGCGCAGGAGGGCATGAAGGCCAGGCTCGAGAAGCGCACGGCCCGGTTCCAGGGCAAGTAAGGCCATGTCGATCCGGCTGCGCCTCGACAAGCCGTGGCAGCTCCTGACGGCCGAGGCGGCGGCGCGCCTGCCGGGCCAGCTCGGCGTCTATCAGATCGCCGACGCCAAGGGCGCCATTCTTTATATCGGCCAAGCCGGTGCGCGCTCGCCCTTCGGCCTGCGCAGCGAGCTCTTGCGCGAGGCAAAGGAACGCGGCGCGGGCTGCCAGTTCCGCGTCGAGGTGAACATGCAGTACCGCTCGCGCTGGTTCGAGCTCCTGATGGTGCATCAGGCCGACCATGGCGCGCTGCCGCCCGACAATGCGAAGAATCCGCCGCCGGTGCTGGGCCGGCTGAGCCCGGCGTGACGCGCCACTGAAGGAAACGCCCATGGATTTCGAACCGTCGTCCGAGCAGCAGATGCTGATCGACCAGGTACGCCGCTTCGTGCGCGAGGAGATCATCCCGCTCGAGGCCAAGCTCGATCCCGACTCGTCGGAGTTGCCGCCGGACGACTTCAAGCGCCTCACCGACAAGACCAAGGCGATGGGCCTGTTCGGCATCGACATCCCGAGGGAATTCGGCGGGCCGGACATCGACATCGTGACGCGCGTGCTGCTGGCGATCGAGATGGCGCAGCATCGGGCCGGTCTCTACGTGCCCTGCTACGGCACCTTCGGCGGCGCGGGGCTGGCGCAGATCTTCGAGGCCAACGAGGACCAGAAGGAGCGCTACCTCTATCCAACGCTGCGCGGCGAGAAGAAGGCCTTCTTCGGCCTCACCGAGCCGTCGGGCGGCAGCGACCCGGCGCGCGCCATCCAGACCAGGGCCGAGCGCAAGGACAACGGCTGGGTGCTGAACGGGTCCAAGATCTTCATCTCCAACGCCGACCGCGCGCAGTACGGCATCGTCTTCGCCCGCACCGATGCCAGCAAGGGCCGCGCCGGCATCACCTGCTTCATCGTCGATTCCGACACGCCGGGCTTCCATGTCCGCCGCGTCGTGCACACGCTGCGCTCCTCGCACTACGCCACCGAGCTCGAGTTCAAGGACTGCTGGGTGTCGGACCACCAGGTACTGGGCGAGGTGAACAAGGGCTTCGCCGTCGCCAACGACCGGCTCACCCGCCAGCGCATCCCTTACGCCGCGGGCTGCATCGGCGTCGCGATCGCGGCCCACGAGATGGCGATCGAATGGGCCAAGATGCGCACCACCTTCGGCGAGAAGCTCGCCAACCGCCAGGCTGTGCAGTGGATGCTGGTCGACAACGAGATCGACATCCGCACCGCCCGCCACTTCACGCTCGAGGCGGCGGAGAAAGCGCGGCGCGGCCTGCCCTTCCGCACCGAGGCCGCGATCGCCAAGCTCACCGCCTCCGAGGGCGGCGGCCGCGTGGTCGATCGCGCCATGCAGATCCATGGCGGCATGGGCATGACCAAGGATCTGCCGCTCGAACGCTGGTATCGCGAGATGCGCATCCGCCGCGTCGGCGAGGGCCCGAGCGAGGTGCAGCGCATGGTGATCGCGCGCGAGATCCTGGGAAGCAACCTGCGATGAGCAAGCCGCTGGAAGGGCTCCGGGTCGTCGAGTTCGGCCAGAACCTCGCCGGCCCCTATTGCGGCCAGATCCTGGCCTTCCTCGGCGCCGAAGTGGTGAAGGTCGAGCGGCCCGAGGGCGACGACGCGCGCAAATGGGGACCGCCCTTCGTCGACGGCGCCGCGACCGGCTTCATCGCGCTGAACCGCGGCAAGAAGTCGATCACCTGCGATCTCGCCGAGGTGGGGCAACGCGAGGCGCTGATCGAACGCATCGGTGCAGCCGACGTGTTCGTCCACAACCTGCGCGCCGATGTGCCGGCGAAGTTCGGCATCGATGGCCCGACGCTGCGCAAGCGCTTCCCGAAGCTGATCTATGCCGATCTCAGCGCCTTCGGGAACGCGGGTCCGTGGAAGGAGCGGCCGGGTTACGAGCCGATCATCCAGGCGGTGGCGGGGCTGATCTCGCTGAACGGCGATCCCTCGGGACCGGCGGCGCGGGTCGGCGTCTCCATCATCGATCTCTCGACTGGCATGTGGACGGCGATCGGCATCCTCGCCGCCCTGGCCAGGCGCAACACGACCGGCGAAGGCTGCCTCGTCGGCACGTCGCTGTTCGAATCGGGCCTGATGTGGGCCTCCAACCACGTGGCGCAGTATTCCGTCACCGGCCGCATGCCGCCGCGCCAAGGCACCGGCCATCCCACGCTCACGCCCTATCAGGCCTTCGAGTGCAGCGACGGGCCATTGATGGTCTGCCCCGGCAACGACCGGCTGTGGCGCAAGTTTGCCGAGGCGCTGGGCCATCCCGAATGGCCGGACGAGCCGCGTTTCCGCACCAACGTCGATCGGCTGGAGCGGCGCGAGCTCTTGCTCGGCATGATCGCCGACATTATGAAGAAACAGAGCCGCGCCCACTGGTCGGCCAGGCTGGACGCACTGGGCGTGCCCAACGGGCCGCTGAACTCGGTGCCGCAGGTGCTGGAGCTGGCCCAGACCGCCGCGCTCGGGATGTTCGCCAAGCCCTATCCCGGCAGCCCCGCCCTCTTCCACGGCCTGCCCCTCAGCCTCGACGGCGAGCGCGCCGGCGGCACCGAGAAAGCGCCCCGGATCGGCGAGCACGACGGCGAGGTTTGACTCTTCCGGACCGCGCGCATCCTGCGCGCTCATGAGCGGGCTGGACCCTTCGACAAGCTCAGGGCAGGCGCCCGCGGTCCATACGACTACCCCGCGAAGCTCAGGCAGTAATCGCGGACCTGGTCGAGCGGGATGCGGGCGTGGCTTTGCACAATGATGAACTTGCCGCCGGGATCGGTGCCGGCCGGCAGCTTCACGAGGCGCTCGAAATCGGCGGCGCCCCAGACGCAGGTATGCTCGGAGAAAAGCTGCGTGTCGGAGAAATAGCAGGGATCCCAGTGGACGTGATAGTCGAGCAGATTGCCTTCGTGCTCGGCGACGCAGGTATAGAGCGAATACTCGGTCCAGGGGATCTGCCCGATCTTGCGCAGCACCCAGAGGCTGAGCGCCGTCAAGGCGTCGCCGCCGTCCCTGGAGAAATAACGCAGCGCCTGCGCCGCGAGGTCGGCATGCAGGATGTTGGGGGTGACCGACAGGCCGTGCTGCTTGATGTCGAACGACGTACCGACGATCTCGGCCGCGCTCCTCCACCAGTCGTGATAGCGCTTGGGCTCCCAGCGCGACAGCGCACGGCCGTCCTCGACGAAGGTCGTGGCGTCGAAGTCGCCCACGCAGCAGACATCGGAGTCGAGCGTCAGGTAGCCCTTGAAGCCCAGCATCACCGGCACCTGCAGCTTCACCATCTGCTGCCGGTACCAGCCGGTCATCATGTAGAAGCGACTGAAGGCCGGGAAGAATTCCGACTCGGCCCGCACATCGACGTCGATGTTGGGAAAGCGCGGCAGCTCGCTTCCCAGGAGCCGCGCGTCGCGCGCCGGCGAGACGATGAGGAGCTGCAGCGGCTTGCTGTCACGCCAGTGCTTGGCCAGCGACTCGATCAGCAATCCCGCCCGTTCGAGGTCGCCGCGGCGCTTCAGGTTGCGCAACGCAAGGGGCAGAATCGCTTGGCGAACTTCGGAGAACATCGGGTCGTTGGGACCTTCGTCGTGGGGAGCGCCGGGACGTCTTATAACATCATATAGGGAGAGAGCCTGTGATCTTCGCCCCCGAGCGGCACTTGGCCGCCGCCTTGAAAAAAGACGCCGGGCCCTAGAGCCCGGCGAGTCAAACAGGGAGGCTTCACGTCTGGGAGACGTGGGATCATGAGGATCCCGAGTTTCGAGCGCGATCAGTCACAACCGTTCACGTCGACAACCTGAAACCAACCTACTCGCTGGGGCTTGGAATGTTAGGCTCGAAGTTTCGATCACAGACATGCAGGAGCCGCATGCCTACACCGGAA
This sequence comes from Enhydrobacter sp., assembly GCF_030246845.1. Classification (NCBI taxonomy): domain Bacteria; kingdom Pseudomonadati; phylum Pseudomonadota; class Alphaproteobacteria; order Hyphomicrobiales; genus Enhydrobacter; species Enhydrobacter sp. Next base: position 3,682,574 of record NZ_CP126889.1, on the reverse strand, counting down.
ATGCAATACGACAACTAATAGCGATCAAAAGCGGGTCTCGGCCACTTTCCGCAGGAGGAAGTCGCGGAAGACCGCGATGCGCTTGGAATGGCGCAATTCCTCAGGGTACGTGAAGTATACGTCGGTGGTGCGGACGTTGAGGTCGGGCAGCAGGATCTCGAGCTTGGTCGATTCGCGCGCCAGATAGTCGGGCAGCGAGGCGATTCCCATGCCCGATTCGACGGCGCGGAAGATGCCGTAGACATTGTTCACCCGCAGCACCACCAGCCGCGGATTCTGGTCCGGATTGCCCTCGCGCAGGAGCCAGTTCACGTCCGGCGCCGGCGCGCGCGCATCCTCGCCAAAGATGATCATGCGATGCCGGTCGAGCTCTTCCACGGAGTTGGGCCGGCCGTACTTCTGGATGTAGGTGTGCGAGGCATAGACGTGGCTGCGCACGGTGAGCAGATGGCGCTGCACCAGGCCCGGCTGCCTCGGCATGACCATCCGGATCGCGACATCCGCCTCGCGCATACCGAGATCGAGCTCGTTGTCCGACAGGACCAGGCTCACGTCGATCTCGGGATACATGGCGGTGAACTCGTGCATCTGCGCCGTCAGCCAGGTCGAGCCGAAGCCCACCGTGGTCGTGACCTTGAGCCGTCCGGCCGGCTTGTCCTGGTTGGCGCGCAGGAGCGCCTCGGCGGTGTTGACCTTGGCCGCCATGTCGCGGGCGGTGCGATAGAGCAGCTCGCCCTGCTCGGTCAGGATCAGGCCACGCGCATGGCGATGGAACAGCATCACGCCGAGCTGCTCTTCCAGCGCCCCGATCTGGCGCGAGATCGCCGACTGGCTGAGCTTCAGGCTCTCGCCGGCATGTGTGAAGCTGCCCGCATCGGCCACCGCCTGGAAAATGCGCAGCTTGTCCCAGTCCATGAAGTCTCCCCCGGCGCGGTCGAGCTCACCGCTCATTCCGCCGCCTGCGCCATCCGCGCATCCTGCTCGGCGAGCCAGCGCTCCGCCTCGAGCGCGGCCATGCAGCCGGTGCCGGCGGCCGTGACCGCCTGCCGGAAGATCTTGTCCTGCACGTCGCCGGCGGCGAACACGCCGTCGATGTCGGTCGTCGTCGAGTCGGGCTTGGTGATGATGTAGCCCTCCGAATCCATCGCGAGCTGGCCCTTGAACAGATCGGTGTTGGGCGAGTGGCCGATGGCGACGAACACGCCGTCGGTCGCGAGCTCGCGCGTGGCGCCGGTCTTCACGTTCCTGACGCGCACCGCCTTCACCAGCGGCGCGGGCGCGGTCTCGCCCAGGATCTCCTCGACCACATGGTCCCACAGCACCGAGACCTTGGGATTGCGAGCCAGCCGGTCCTGCAGGATCTTCTCGGCGCGAAAGGCGTCGCGGCGATGGATCACCGTCACCTTGGAAGCGTGGTGCGTGAGGTAAAGCGCCTCCTCGACCGCGGTGTTGCCGCCGCCCACCACGACCACCTCCTTGTTGCGGAAGAAGAAGCCGTCGCAGGTGGCACAAGCCGACACGCCACCGCCGCGGAAGCTCTCCTCGCTCGGCAGGCCCAGCCAGCGCGCCGAGGCGCCGGTCGCGATGACGAGCGCGTCGGCCTCGTAGCGGTCGCCCGAATCGCCGATGCAGAGGAACGGCCGACGGCGGAGGTCGACCTCGACGACGGTGTCGAAGAAGAGCTGCGTGCCCACGTGCTCGGCCTGCTTCTGCATCTGCTCCATGAGCCACGGGCCTTGGATCACGTCGGCGAAGCCCGGGTAGTTCTCGACGTCGGTGGTGATGGTGAGTTGGCCGCCCGGCTGGATGCCCTGCACCAGCATCGGCTTGAGGTTCGCTCGGGCGGCATAGATGGCGGCCGTGTAGCCGGCTGGGCCCGACCCGAGAATGAGCACCTTGTTGCGATGTGCTGCCATGTCCGCTCCGCATCCCACAAACTGCATATCTTCGACATATATGCAAACCTCGGGAGGGTTGCACGGATTGTTGTAGCGCCAAGGCGCAATTCTTCACGGCGAGACGCGGAATTCTCGCAACTTTATTGCGCGACCGGCATGGTTCTGGCATAGACCGGCGCCAATGGAGGAAAACAGGATGGCTCGCGCAAAGCTCGATCGGATCGACCGGCGCATTCTCAACGACCTGCAGGCCGAGGGCCGCATGACCAACGTGGAGCTGGCCGAGCGGGCCGGCATCTCCGCGCCGCCCTGCCTGCGCCGCGTGCGCGCGCTCGAACGCGCCGGCATCATCAAGGGCTACCATGCCGATCTCAGCGCCGAGGCGCTGGGTTACAGCGTCTCGGTGTTCGCCTTGGTGGGGCTCAACAGCCAGGCCGAGACCGACCTCAAGGCTTTCGAGGAGATGATCGCCGGCTGGGATCAGGTGCGCGAGTGCCACATGCTGGCCGGCGAGGCCGACTTCCTGCTGAAGATCGTGGCCGAGACCTGGGACGAGTACCAGAAGTTCCTCACCACCCGTCTCACCTCGGCGCCCAATGTCAGCCACGTAAAGTCGATGATGGTGTTCCGCACCGCCAAGCAGCTCCCCGGCGTGCCGATCCCGGTGGAGTGATCAAGGGAGCGGTCCAGCCACGGTCGTGTCATCCCGAGCGGACGCGAGGGATCTTTGATCGGCGCCGGCCAGGGATCCCTCTCTCCGCTCGGGATGACACAGCTTGTGGCGATTAAAGGCAACCGTTCCATTCCCGAGGGTCGATGCTGCCGGTGACCAGCTCCAGTGGCGCATTCATGAGCGCCTCGGCAGTTGCCCGCTTCGATGAAGGAGACGATAGAGCCCTTGCCGGAAACGGCGTGTACATATAGCCTCGCGTTCGATACACAGCGTTACCGTTGTGAGGCGGCATGAAGAACCTGTTCCAGGCGGCGCGCGTGCTGCTGCTCGATCTGGCCTCGACGCTCCTGTTCCTCGCGGTCTATGTCGCGACCGACGATCTCCTGCTGGCGGTCGCGCTCGGCATGGTGCTGGGCGTGGTGCAGATCGGCGGCGAACTCCTGCGAAGGAAGCCGGTCGCGGCGCTGCAATGGGTCAGCGTGATCGCCGTGCTGTCGTCGGGCGCGGCCACCTTCCTCACCCGCGATCCGGTCTTCGTGATGCTGAAGCCCTCGGTCATCTATTCGATGGTGGGGCTCGTCATGCTGAAGCGCGGCTGGATGAACCGCTACCTGCCGCCGCGCGCGATGCCGGTGATCGATGTGGCGACGGCCTTCGGCTTTGTCTGGGCCGGGCTGATGTTCGCCTCGGCCCTGCTCAACGTTGCGCTCGCCCTTTCGCTCGACGCCAGGAGCTGGGCCGCAGCGATGTCGGCCTGGGGCATCGCGAGCAAGCTCGGCCTGTTCCTGATCCAGTACGCGACCATGACGACGATCGGCCGCCGCCGGGCCGCGGCGGCCGGCGCGATACCGGCCGCATCGTCTTCCTGACCGCGGGCGCCTGCCCTGAGCTTGTCGAAGGGTCCAGCCCGCCCATGAGCACGCAGGATGCGCGCGGTCCCATAACTACTTGAACTGGACGCCGACCACTTCGTAGGACTTGGCGCCGCGCGGCGTCTGCACCTCGACGGTGTCGCCCACGCTCTTGCCGATCAGGGCGCGGCCGATCGGCGAGGTCACCGAGATGCGGCCCCTGGCGAGGTCGGCCTCGTAGGGGCCGACGATCTGGTACTTCACCTTCTCGTCCGTATCCTCGTCCGCGAGCCGCACCGTGGCCCCGAACTTCACCGTCTTGCCCGACAGCTTGGAAAGATCGATCACCTCGGCGCGCGAGATGATGTCCTCGACCTCGGCGATGCGGCCCTCGATGAAGCCCTGCCGTTCGCGCGCAGCCGTATACTCGGCGTTCTCCGACAGATCGCCATGCTCGCGCGCCGCCGCGATCGACTTGATGATCGCCGGGCGCTCGACGCTCTTCAGCTGCTTCAGCTCTTCCTCGAGGCTCCTGAGCCCCTCGGATGTCATTGGCACCTTTTCCATATCGCGGATCGTCCTTAATGAATCGAACGTCGTCAACGCCCAACGGCGCAGTTCGGTTGCGCATCCGGGCCATGGCCCGGTGCATGGGCCTAGAACGTGCTTTTGAAGTAGGATTGCAACGGCGCGACATCCAGCGCGCCGTCGCTCAGTGCGGCGATGCCTTCGACCGAGGCCTTGGCGCCCGCGACCGTCGTGTAATAGGCGATCTTGTGCATCAACGCCGTGCGCCGGAGCGTGAAGCTGTCGGTCAGCGCCGAGGCGCCGTCGACCGTGTTGAACACGAGCTGCACCTTGCCGTCCTTCATCAGGTCGACGATGTGCGGCCGGCCTTCGAGCACTTTGTTCACGCGCTGCGCGGCAATGCCGTGACGATGCAGGAAGTCGGCGGTGCCGCCCGTCGCCACGACCTTGAAGCCGAGATCGACGAGGCGCCTCACCGGCTTCACCATCGCCGGCTTGTCCTGGTCCTTGACCGACACGAACACTACGCCCTCGATCGGCACCTTGGCGCCGCTGCCGAGCTGGCTCTTGGCGAAGGCGCGGCCGAAATCCGCATCAAGGCCCATCACCTCGCCGGTCGAGCGCATCTCGGGCCCCAGGATCGTGTCGACGCCGGGGAAGCGCGCGAACGGGAACACCGCCTCCTTCACCGCGACGTGCCTGGCCTTCGAGCTCTTCTTGATGCCGACCGACTTCAGCGCCTCGCCCGCCATCAGGCGCGCGGCGAACTTGGCGATCGGCTGGCCGGTCGCCTTGGCGACGAAGGGCACGGTGCGGCTGGCGCGCGGATTGACCTCGAGCACGTAGACCTCGCCGTCCTTCACCGCGTACTGCACGTTCATCAGCCCCACGACCTGCAGCGCCCGGGCCATCGCCTCGGTCTGGCGCTCGATCTCGGCCAGGATCTTGTGCGGCAGCGAGTAAGGCGGCAGCGAGCAGGCCGAGTCGCCGGAATGGATCCCCGCCTCCTCGATATGCTCCATGATGCCGGCGACGAAGACGTTGTGCTCCCTGTCGGCGAGCGCATCGACATCGACCTCGATGGCGTCGCGGAGGTAGGAATCGATCAGCACCGGGTTGGCGCCCGAGACCTTGACGGCGTCGCGCATGTAGCGCTGCAGCCCTTCGCGATCGTAGACGATCTGCATGGCGCGCCCGCCCAGCACGTAGGACGGCCGGATCACCACCGGATAGCCGATCTTCTCGGCCACCTTGATCGCCTCGGCCTGTGACGTCGCGGTGCCGTTGTCGGGCTGGCGCAGCTTGAGCTTGTGGATCAGCTTCTGGAAGCGCTCGCGATCCTCGGCGAGGTCGATCGCGTCGGGCGAGGTGCCGAGGATGGGGATGCCCGCCGCCTCGAGCGGCTTGGCGAGCTTGAGCGGGGTCTGGCCGCCGAACTGCACGATCAGCCCCAGGAGCTCGCCCCGGCTGCGCTCGACCTCGACCAGCTCGATCACGTCCTCGGCCGTCAGCGGCTCGAAATAGAGACGGTCGGCGGTGTCGTAATCGGTCGACACGGTCTCCGGGTTGCAGTTCACCATGATGGTCTCGTAGCCCGCCTCGCGCAGGGCATAGACCGCGTGCACGCAGCAATAGTCGAACTCGATGCCCTGGCCGATGCGGTTCGGCCCGCCGCCCAGGATGATCACCTTGCGCCTGTCCGTGGGCCTCGCCTCGCACTCGGCCGGCCGATGGCCGTCGCCCTCGTAACAGGAATAGAGGTAGGGCGTGCGCGACTCGAACTCGGCGGCGCAGGTGTCGATGCGCTTGAACACCGGCCGCACGCCGAGCGCGCGCCGGCGCTTCGCCACCTCGGCCGCGCCGAGCCTGGTGAGCTCGCCCAGCCGCTCGTCGGAGAAGCCTTTCTTCTTGAGGTCGATCAGTGCCTTGGGGTCCCTGGGCAGGCCGGTCCGGCGCAGCCCGGCCTCGATCTCGACCAGCTCGGCGATCTGGCGCAGGAACCACGGTTCGTACTTCGAGGCATGCGCCACCTCCTCGACCGAGAGGCCGTGACGGAAGGCCTGCGCGATCACCAGGATGCGGTCCGGCGTGGGCCGCGCCAGCGCGGCGATCAGCGCCGCCTTGTCGGGCGCGCCCTTGATCTCGATCTCGTTCAGGCCGGTGAGGCCAGTCTCCATCGAGCGCAGCGCCTTCTGCAGCGACTCCTGGAAGGTGCGGCCGATCGACATCGCCTCGCCCACGCTCTTCATCGAGGTGGTGAGCAGCGCCTCCGCGCCGGGGAACTTCTCGAAGGCGAAGCGCGGCATCTTGGTGACGACATAGTCGATCGTGGGCTCGAACGAGGCGGGCGTCGTGCCGGTGATGTCGTTCAGCAGCTCGTCGAGCGTGTAGCCCACGGCCAGCCGCGCGGCGACCTTGGCGATCGGGAAGCCGGTCGCCTTGGAAGCGAGCGCCGAGGAGCGCGACACGCGCGGGTTCATCTCGATCACGACCATGCGGCCGGTCGCCGGATCGACCGCGAACTGCACGTTCGAGCCGCCGGTATCGACCCCGATCTCGCGCAGGCACGCGATCGAGGCGTTGCGCATGATCTGGTATTCCTTGTCGGTGAGCGTCAGCGCCGGCGCCACCGTAACCGAGTCGCCGGTGTGGATGCCCATCGGATCGACGTTCTCGATCGAGCAGATGATGATGCAGTTGTCGCGCCGGTCGCGCACCACCTCCATCTCGTACTCTTTCCAGCCCAGCACCGATTCCTCGACCAGCACCTCGGTGACCGGCGAGGCATCGAGGCCGCCCTGCACGATCTCGAAATATTCGTCGCGGTTGTAGGCGATGCCGCCGCCGGTGCCGCCCAGCGTGAAGGACGGCCGGATGATCGCAGGCAGGCCAACGACGTCGAGCGCCCTTGCCGCCTCCTCGCGATTGTGCACGACCTCGCTCCGGGGCGATTCGAGGCCGATCTTCGTCATGGCGTCGCGGAACAGGAGCCTGTCCTCGGCCTTGTCGATCGCCTCGGCATTGGCGCCGATCAGCTCGACCCCCAGCTTTCGGAGCCGGCCGTCGCGATGCAGCGCCATCGCCGTGTTGAGCGCGGTCTGGCCGCCCATGGTCGGCAGGATGGCGTCCGGCTTCTCCTTCTCGATGATCCGCGCCACCATGTCGGGCGTGATCGGCTCGACATAGGTCGCGTCGGCGAGGCCCGGATCGGTCATGATCGTGGCCGGGTTGGAGTTCACCAGGATGACGCGGTAGCCCTCGTCCTTCAGCGCCTTGCAGGCCTGCACGCCCGAATAGTCGAACTCGCAGGCCTGGCCGATTACGATCGGCCCGGCCCCGATCACGAGGATGCTCTTGATGTCAGTGCGCTTGGGCATGGCGATCTATCATAGGAGCGCGCAACTCCAGTTGCGCCTCTCCTCGCTGTTGCAACACCCTGAGCGCCACTGGAGTGGCGCGCTCCCCCGACAGACCCTCATTTGGCGTTCTTGCTCTTGTCGATCATTTCGACGAAGCGGTCGAAGAGGTAGTGGCTGTCGGTCGGGCCGGGCGAGGCCTCGGGATGGTACTGGACCGAGAAGATCGGCTTGTCGGTGCAGCGCAGGCCCTCGTTGGTGCCGTCGAACAGCGACACGTGCGTCACCTCGACCGTCTCGGGCAGCGACTCGGGGAGCACGCAGAAGCCATGGTTCTGCGAGGTGATCTCGACCTTGCCCGTGGTCAGGTCCTTGACCGGCTGGTTGGCGCCGCGATGGCCGCGCTCCATCTTGCGCGTCTTGCCGCCCAGCGTCAGCGCGAGGAGCTGATGGCCGAGACAGATGCCGAAGATCGGCACCCTGCTCTCGATCACGCCCTGGATCGCCGGCACGGCATAGGCGGCGGTCGCCGCCGGGTCGCCCGGGCCGTTGGACAGGAACACGCCGTCCGGCTTGTGGCGCAGGATGTCCTCGGCGCTCGCGGTCGCCGGCACCACCGTCACCTTGCAGCCGATGTTGGCGAGGCAGCGCAGGATGTTGCGCTTGGCGCCGTAATCGACGGCGACGACGTGGTAGCGCGGCTTCTCGAGCTTGCCGTAGCCCTTGCCCAGCGTCCAGGCGGTCTCGTCCCACTGGTAGCTCTGCTTGGCCGTGACCTCGATCGCGAGATCCATGCCTTCGAGGCCGGGCCAGTCCCGCGCGATCCTGACGTACTTCGGGATGTCGAACTTGCCGTCGGGCGCATGGACGACCACGCCGTTGGGGGCGCCGCCGTCACGTACGCGGCGCGTGATCTCGCGCGTGTCGACGCCGCAGACGCCCGGCAGGCCGTGACTCGTCAGCCAATCGTCGAGCGGCCTGGCGGCACGCCAGTTGGCCGGCTCGGTGATGTCGCCGCGCAGCACCACGCCGCGCGCGGCCGGGTTGATGCTCTCGATGTCCTCGAGGTTGGTGCCGACATTGCCGACATGCGGGAAGGTGAAGGTGATGATCTGGCCGGCATAGGAGGGATCGGTGATGATCTCCTGGTAGCCGGTCATCGAGGTGTTGAAGCAGACCTCGCCCACGGCATGGCGGGCCGCGCCGACGCCCTTGCCCCAGAAGACCGCACCATCGGCCAGGACCAGCGCGGCCGTGGCCCAACGCGGCGCGGCGTCGTTCGCGCCGGCGGTCTTGGGTGAAGTCATGATGAATGGTTTCCGTTCGTGCAGCCCGATGGCCCTCGCCCCGAGGTCGGGGAGGCGGCCGGCGAACCGCGCGGTTTGTAACGGAGAGGCGGCACAGGGTCAAGCCGCCGTCCGGCCTCGATTTACAAGGTTTTTCAATAAGTTATTTGCTTTGCCAACAGCTCGCCGGACGATTAGTTTCCGCCCGTCGAACCATTGGGACACATCATATGCTGCGCGATCAACTGAACGAGGCGCTGAAGGACGCCATGCGGGCCCGCGACATGGGCGCCGTCGGCACCATCCGGCTGATCCTGGCCAAGCTCAAGGAGGTCGACATCGCCCAGCGCACCGAGGCCAACCGCGAGGGCGTCGGCGACGACCGGATCCTCTCCATGCTGCAGGGCATGATCAAGCAGAGGAACGAATCGATCACGCTCTACGAGAAGGGCAACCGCGCCGATCTCGCCGACAAGGAGAAGGCCGAGATCGCCGTCATCCAGCGCTTCCTGCCCAAGCAAATGGACGAGGCAGCGGTCGAGGCCGCCGTGAAGGACGCCGTCGCGGCAGCGGGCGCCAGGTCGATCAAGGACATGGGCGGCGTGATGGCGGCCCTGAAGGCCAAATACGCCGGCCAGATGGACTTCGCCAAGGCCTCCGCCATCGTGAAGAAGGTGCTGGCGGGAAGCTAAACTCATTGCGCCACTGGCGCGCTCCAATGACGGAGGAAACGCCATGGTCACCGTCACTCCCAGCGGCCGTTGCTCGGCTGGACCTTGAGGCCGCTCCCAGGTTGAAAGCGCGTGCGCTTGGGGGAGGCGAACCATGATGGAGAGTTGTCCGTGGCCTACGACGAGAAGACGGCGGAACGGGTTCGCAAGGTGCTCTCCGGCCGTCGAGACGTGGTCGAGAAGAAGCTGATGGGCGGTCTCTGCTTCATGGTGAAGGACGGTATGTGCTGTTCCGTGAGCGGCCGCGGCGGCCTCCTGGTCCGGGTTGGCCCAGAGGCCTTCGAGCGCATGCTGGCCGAGCCGCACGTCGCGCCAATGGAAATGCGCGGGAGGACTATGACGGGCTTCGTGCGGGTGATGCCGGAGGGCTATCGAACGGAGGCGGCGTTGCGAAAGTGGGTACAACGCGGCGTTGATTTCGTCCTGTCCCCGCCGGCCAAGCCCAGCCGCAAACGAGCGAAATAGCGCTCATCGTCATGCGGACCGCGCGCATCCTGCGCGCTCATGAGCGGGCTGGAAGCCCGCGGTCCAGCAGCACGATGGTCGTGTCCCGGATGGTGGTGTAGCTGGGGAGAGCAAGGCCGCGAGCGAGCGCGCTGTTTGATGGCGCCGTAGCGAGGGAGCGGCCTTGCGGGGGTCACCGGCGATTTCCGGTTAGGGTTGGGTTGCGAGCTCCAACCTGCACGCTCCCCTGGAGCGCCTCAACGGCGAGATCAAGCGCCGCACCGAGGTCGTCGGCATCTTCCCCAATGAAGCGGCCATCGTTCGACTCGTCGGGGCCATCCTGCTCGAGCAGAACGACGAGTGGGCCGTCCAGCGCTCCCGCTACATCACGCTGGAAAGCATCGCCCCCGTAAGCGATGATCCTCTCGTCGGGCTGCCTGCTGTGGCTGCCTGATCGATCCGGCTCACGCCGAAGATCGCTGTGCTGACTCAGCGCCAGCTACACCACGTCTCGGGGCACGATCCAGCACGATCCCCGTTATCCCCTTCAAGGTGCCGAGTGCAACGGCGCAGGGTGCGCACTACACTTGGGTCATGGCCTTCCCCTCGGGCTTTCTGGATGAATTGCGCGCGCGCCTCAGCCTCAGCGACATCGTCGGCCGCAAGGTCGCGCTGAAGCGCCGCTCGGGCGCGGAATTCGCCGGGCTCTGCCCGTTCCACAACGAGAAGACGCCCTCCTTCACGGTGAACGACCGCAAGGGCTTCTTCCACTGCTTCGGCTGCGGCGAGCATGGCGATGCGGTGGGCTTCGTCATGAAAACCGAGGGCCTCTCCTTCCCCGAAGCGGTGGAGAAGCTCGCGCGCGAGGCGGGCCTGCCGGTACCGCGCGCCACGCCGGTTGAGCGGGCGCGTGCCGAGCGCGCGGCGACCTTGCAGGAGGTGGTCGAGGCGGCCGCGCGCTGGTTCCAGAAGCAGCTTCGCCTGCCCGTCGGCCGGCCGGGCCTCGACTATCTGCGCGGCCGCGGCCTCGGCGACGAGACGATCGACGACTTCCGCCTGGGCTTCGCGCCGGACTCGCGCGACGGCCTGCTCGCGGCGCTGAAGCGCGAGGGCGTGCCGGTCGACAAGATCGTCGAGGCGGGGCTTGCCATCCAGCCGGAGGACCAGGGCCGCGAGCCCTACGACCGCTTCCGCGGCCGGGTGATGTTCACCATCAACGACCGGCGCGGCCGCGCCATCGCCTTCGGCGGCCGCGTCATGGGCGCAGGCGAGCCCAAGTACCTCAACTCGCCCGAGACGCCCCTCTTCCACAAGGGCGCCAACCTCTATTGCCTGGACCGCGCCCGCGTCGCGGCTGCCGGCGAGCAGCCGGTGATCGTGGCCGAAGGCTACATGGACGTGATCGCCCTGCACGGCGCGGGCTTTACAGGCGCCGTGGCGCCCTTGGGCACGGCCCTCACCGAAGGCCAGCTCGGCGAGCTTTGGAAGCTCGCCGACGAGCCCTGTCTCTGCTTCGACGGCGACAATGCCGGCCGCCGCGCGGCCCAGCGCGCCGCCGACCGCGCGCTGCCGCTGTTGCGGCCGGGCAAGAGCCTGCGCTTCCTGGCGCTGCCGGCCGGCGAGGATCCCGACAGCCTGATCCGCTCCCACGGGGCGCAGGCGATCCGCCGGGTCCTGGAACTCGCCCGCCCGCTCGCCGACCTCGTCTGGGAGATGGAGACCGACGGCAGGCCCATCGACACGCCCGAGCGGCAGGCGAGCCTGCAGAGCGCGCTGCAGCAGCGGGTCGAGCAGATCGCCGATCCGATGGTGCGCCGCTACTACAGCCAGGAGATGTGGAACCGCCTGCAGCGCCTGCGCGAGGCCGAGCGCGCGGCCTGGCGGTCGGCCGGGCGGCCACCCGGCCGGGCGGGCGCGAAAACCGGCGCCACCCGCCTGCCGCGCGGGCCCGCCGGCCCCTGGGGCGTACCGGCCTCGGCCGGCGCCGACGCGCGGCGCGCGGCCATCGATCTCGACGGCGCCTCGCGCCAGGTCCAGATCCTGCTGGGCGCCTTGGTCGAGCGGCCGGCCATGCTGCATGTCCTGGCCGAAGAGGCGGGCCGCCTGCCGACCGAGCGCCATCCCGAGCTGGCCCGGCTGCAGCGCGGGCTGCTGGACGCGCTCGCCCTGGTGCCGCTCGGGGTCGATCCCGCGGCCGACGATGCCGCAGCCGGCGACGCGCCCCTTGAAGCGCAGCTCATCACCGACCATCTGCGGCGCAACGGTTTGGAGCGGCTGGCCGAGACGGCCCGGTCGAAGGCACGGCAGGTTTTCCGAAGCAACCCTCAGGACAACGACGGCTGGGTCGGTCAGTGGCGGCGGATTGCCGACCACATGACCCGGCATCTGGCCAACATGACGGAACTGGAGCAGGCCCGGGACGCGCTGGCCCGCAATCCGACCGAGGAGAACGACGAAAGGATGAAGGCCCTGCTCAACCGGATCAGCCGGGAAACCCTGGAAGCCAGCCGATAGGTGCCGTCGGGCGCAATTTCGAGGATTCACCCCTATCGCGGCTTGGCGTTATATCCCATATAGTAGAGGGTAGAATTTGCGGGTCGCCCGCCCGCCTTCCTCCCTTGACCCGATTCCCGGCCTTCATCGGCCGCTAACCCTGTTTGTCGCATTATCAAGGAAAAGAAATGGCGACTAAGACCGCTACCGTCAGTCAACCCGAAGCTCCCGAGGCCCGCGACGACGGGCCGGATGCTCCCCTCCTCGATACTCTGGGAGCCGAACTCAAGAAACTGATCCAGAAGGGCAAGGAGCGCGGCTACGTCACCTACGACGAGCTGAACGCCGCCCTGCCGCCGGACGAGGTCTCGTCCGAGCAGATCGAGGACACGATGGCGATGCTCTCGGAGGCGGGCGTCAACGTCGTGGAGTCCGAGGAGCAGGAAGACACCACCACCTCCGGCGCGACCGAGCCCGCCAAGACCGCCGTGGTGGCGGCCGAGGCGACCGGCGAGGACGAGGAGCTCGGCCGCACCGACGATCCGGTGCGCATGTACCTGCGCGAGATGGGCAGCGTCGAGCTCCTGAGCCGCGAGGGCGAGATCGAGATCGCCAAGCGCATCGAGGCCGGCCAGGACCGGATGATCGGCGGCATCTGCGAAAGCCCGATGACCATCACGGCGCTGCTCGCCTGGCGCGACGCGATCAACGAAGGCCGCATGCTGCTGCGCGACGTGATCGACCTCGAGGCGACGCAGGGCGGCGTGCCCGGCGAAGGCAAGAGCGAAGGCGCGGCGGCGGCCGCGCCGCGCCCGCCGGTGGTCAAGGCGCCGGTGCTGAAGCCGGTGGTGGCGCGGCCCGGGACGGTCGTGACGGGCGCCAACGGCGAGACGACGGTCGAGGCCACCGTGGAAGGCGGCGAGGACGACGACGAGAACGCGCTCTCGCTCTCGGCGCTCGAGGAGAAGCTGAAGCCCGAGGTGCTGCGCACGCTGACCAAGATCGCCAAGGTCTATGCCGAGATGTCGAAGGTGCAGAACCGGCGCCTGTCGACGCTGGCGCGCGGCCAGAAGCCCAGCGCCGAGTTCGAGAAGAGCTACGAGAAGCACCGCAAGAAGATCGTCGAGCTGGTGCGCACGGTGCACATCAACGCCAACCGCATCGAGCAGCTCAAGCTCGCGCTCTACGACCTCAACCGCAAGCTGATGATGCTCGAGGGCAAGCTGCTGCGGCACGCCGAGAGCTTCCGCATCCCGCGCCAGGACTTCCTCGAGAACTACCTGACGCACGAGATCGACCCCAACTGGCTGGACAAGGTCGGCAAGCTGCCGGGCAAGGGCTGGAAGGACTTCGCGAAGAAGCGCGGTCCCGAGATCGAGAAGATCCGCGAGGAGATCAAGGCCATCTCCGACCATTGCGGGGCGCCGATCTTCGAGTATCGCCGCATGGTCAAGACCGTGCAGGACGGCGAGCGCGAGATGATGCGCGCCAAGAAGGAGATGATCGAGGCCAACCTGCGCCTCGTGATCTCGATCGCCAAGAAGTACACCAACCGCGGCCTGCAGTTCCTGGATCTCATCCAGGAGGGCAACATCGGGCTGATGAAGGCGGTCGACAAGTTCGAGTACCGCCGCGGCTACAAGTTCTCGACCTATGCCACGTGGTGGATCCGGCAGGCCATCACCCGCTCGATCGCCGACCAGGCGCGCACCATCCGCATCCCGGTGCACATGATCGAGACCATCAACAAGCTGGTGCGCACCAGCCGCCAGATGCTGCACGAGATCGGCCGCGAGCCGCAGCCGGAGGAGCTGGCCGAGAAGCTCGGCATGCCGCTCGAGAAGGTGCGCAAGGTGCTGAAGATCGCCAAGGAGCCGATCAGCCTCGAGACGCCGATCGGCGACGAGGAGGATTCGCACCTGGGCGACTTCATCGAGGACAAGAACGCGGTGATCCCGCTCGAGGCCGCGATCCAGGGCAACCTGCGCGAAAGCACCACGCGGGTGCTGGCCACGCTCACGCCGCGCGAGGAGCGCGTGCTGCGCATGCGCTTCGGCATCGGCATGAACACCGACCACACGCTGGAGGAGGTCGGCCAGCAGTTCTCGGTGACGCGCGAGCGCATCCGCCAGATCGAGGCCAAGGCGCTGCGCAAGCTGAAGCACCCCAGCCGCTCGCGCATGCTGCGCAGCTTCCTCGACCAGGGCTGAGTTTCGACGGACTCGTCATCGGGGCGGCGCAAACATTCCGGTGTCATCCCGAGCGCAGCGAGGGGGATCTTTCGCGGCGCCGACCGAAGTCCCTCGCTACGCTCGGGATGACACGGAAGTGCCTGGCGCGCGCCCTTGAATGCTACAGGCCGGCGACGGCCTGTTGGGCGGCGGATGAGCGGCGTTCGGCGAGATCGATCAGCTCGGCGCGCTGCTTGGGCAGGGCCCCCGGATATTCCTGCTGCAGGAACAGGATCAGCTTCTCGCGCACCTCGCAGCGCAGGTCCCAGGCCTCGGGCGAGGTGCGGGCGCTCACCAGCGCGCGAAGCTGCAGGGCGCGGTCGTTGCTGTCGACCACCTGCAGGTTCACCACCTGCCCGTCCCAGAGCTTGCTCGCCTTGGCGACCTTCTCGAGCTCGGCGCGGATGCGCGCCACCGGCACGGTGTAGTCGACCCACAGCAGCACCGTGCCGATCAGGTCGGTGCTCTGCCGCGTCCAGTTCTGGAACGGCTTCTCGAGGAAATAGGAGAGCGGCACCACCAGCCGGCGCCAGTCCCAGATCTTGATCACGACATAGGTGCCGGTGATCTCCTCGACCCAGCCCCATTCGTTCTCGACGATCACCGCGTCGCCGAGGCGGATCGGCTGGGTGATGGCGAGCTGGATGCCGGCGAACAGGTTGGTGAGCAGCGGCCGGAGCGCGAGGCCGACCACGATGCCGGCGGCGCCCGCCGAGGCGATCAGGCTGACGCCGTACTGGCGCACCGAATCGAAGGTCATGAGCGCGGCGGCGACGGTGATGATGATGGCGACCGTCACCGTGACTCGGCGCAGCACGCGCACCTGGGTCACGTGCTTGCGCGCCAGCGGATCGGACGGGTCGCCGGCCCGCGAGCGCGCGAGGTAGAAGTCGGTGGCCAGCATCAGCGCCGTGATGCCGGCCCAACCCACCAGCACGATGAAGAGCACGAGCAGCCAGTGCGCGACGATGCGCGTGGCCTCCCGGTCGAGCGGCACCGCCGGCAACACGATGGCCAGCGCGAACAGCACCAGCGCCGCGCGCGACAGCGACCGCGTGGCCGAGAGCAGCGACTGCACGAAGACATGGCGCGGCGCCACCAGCCGCCGCATCAGCCGCACCGCGGCGCCGTGCAGCAGCAGGGCGAGCCCCGCCGCCGCGGCGAGGACCAGCACCGCGATCAGCCAGTTGGGGAGCCAGTCGGCCACACGGCCGACCATGTCGAGAACGTTCTGCATGGACATCGAAGACATCGAACAGAAATGACGCCTGCCGACGCAATCGGGTTGCATGCGGCAAAGACGACCGGGATCCCCTGCTCACGCCCGGGACGACACCGCCCGTGGAATCGACAAGCAAGGATCCCTCGGCTTCGCCTCGGGATGACACATCCTTGGCGATCCCGAAGCCGTGTCGTCCCGAGCGTCAGCGAGGGATCTTTATGCCGCGAGCTTGTAGAGCTCCTTGACGTTGTCGCGCAGGATGCGCTTGCGCAGGGCCGGGTCGAGATGGCCGGTCTGCTCGGCCAGCACGTCCTGGCTCCACGGCCAGGTCGAGTCGCTGTGCGGGAAGTCGTTGGCCCACATGAGCTGCTTCTCGCCCAGCCGGTCGGCGAACTGGAACGCCGTCCAGTCGTCCTGGAAGGTGAGCGAGATATGCTCGCGGAAATATTCCGACGGCAGGCGGGCCAGCTCCTTGCCCTTCATCCAGTAGCGGTGCCGCTTGTAGGCGTGATCCATGCGGTACATGAAATGCGGCGCCCAGCCGGCGTCGGCCTCGACGCAGACGACGCGCAGCGCGGGATGGCGCTCGAACACGCCGGAGAAGACCAGCATGCCCATGATGTCCTGGCAGCCGCGGATGATCGCTAGGAAGCCGTTGATCTTGGGCCCGCGCGGCTTGGCCAGCGTATTGTCGCCGCTCGAGGTCAGGATGTGCCAGGAGAGCGGCAGCCCGAGCGCGACCGCGGCCTCCCAGAACGGATCGTAGATCGGATCGTCGTAGTCCTTCTCGCCGGGATTACCCGGCATCATCACGCCCTTGAAGCCCATCGCCTTGATGCGCTCGAGATCCTCGATCCCCTCCTTGACCGTGCGCAGCGCCGTCTGGCCGCAGCCGATCAACCGGTCGGGGGCGTGGCTGCAATAGGCCTGGAGCCAGCGGTTATAGGCGTCGAAGCAGGCTTTCTTGTAGTCGAAGTCGGGATGGTTGCAGATCAGCATGCCGACCGTGGGATAGATCACCTCGGCGGCGACGCCGTCGCGATCCTGGTCGGCCAGCCGGCCGCTCGGGTCCCAGCCGCTCCGGTGCAGGTCCTCGAACCGCGCGCCGCCGATGCGGATGTCCTTGGGCGCCACGCCGGCCGCGGCGATCAGGCCGAGCGGCACCGGCGTCTTCATGCCCTCGACGATGAAGGTGTCGCCGATCCCCTCCTTGTTCACGACGCGCGGCGCGCGCTCGCGCCACGCCGGGTCGATATGGTCGACATAGCAGTTGGGCGGCTCGGTGATGTGCGAATCGGCCGAGATCGGACGCCAGTCCATACGGTTCCTCCTGCTCCTGCCGCAAATGGTGGGGCGGCAAATGGTAGGGCTGCGGCGCAAGGCCCCGCAAGCGCCCGCGAAACGCCCGTTTCGGCGAGCGGCAGCGGTTGAACCCCGCCCGCCCCTATGGCATATCCGCGCCGCGCCCGGCCCCCGGCCAACTTTTCGAGGCCCGCGTTCGCTGCCGTAGCTCAGTGGTAGAGCACTCCCTTGGTAAGGGAGAGGTCGACAGTTCAATCCTGTCCGGCAGCACCATTCCTACGATGCAGTAAAATCAAGGTTTTCTGGACGCCATCGACATCTCTTTCGCGCTGGTACAGAGGAGCGATACAGAGCGGTGACAATGCTGATCATGGCGCGGCCGTGGCTGCATCCGAAGACTGGCGTTCATTCCTTCGGACGCGCGGTTCCTTTCCCTCGTCGGCATTAACGCTGCGGACCGACCTTCATTCGCCACGCCGAAGGGCTGAGACCGAAGCGCGTACGGAACCACCGGGAAAAGGCACTGAGATCGGAGAAGCCCAGCAGATCGGCAACTCCGGTCAGGGGTCGCTCGCCGCTTTGCAGCATGCGCGTGACGATCTCGGTCCGCACCGACTCGAGGATCTGTGAAAAGGTGCGGCCTTCAGCGGCCAGCTTGCGATGAAGGGTCCGCCGGTCGAGATCGAGCTGGCGGGCGACGTGCTCGATGGTGCACCGGCCCGAGGGAAGCTGCAATTGTACCAGTTCCCGCACCTTGTCTTCCAGGGTCGCATTCGGACGCGCAAGCATCCCTTCGAGCTGCAGGCGCGCATAGCGTGCGAGCGTCGGGTTCGCGGACGGAATCGCATGATCGAGATCGCGCCGCAGGCAGACGATGCCGTTGAAGTCACGGCCGAACTCGACGCGCGTGCCGAAGATCCGCCGGTGCGTCGAGCGGTCGGCGGGAGCGTCGTGCGTGAAGTGCACGAGCGGCCGCCAGCCGGGCCCCAGCAGCGAGCGCAGCACGCGGTAGAGCACGCCCACCGCCAGTTCGATGCCTTGGCGCATAGGGGCCGGTCGCGCGAGCCGCAGTTCGACGCTGATGATCGCGTCGTCACCGAGTTCCTCCACGCGTATGAGCATCGCCTCGTTGTGCACGCGTATGTAGCGCGCAAGCGCCACCATCGCTTCACGCACCGTCGGCTCCTGGCAGACCAGTAGTCCGACCGGGCCGAGCACCGCGAGGGAGCGGGTTTCGGCGAGGCGCAGGCCGAAATCCTCGACCTTCGCCGCGCGCGCCGACGCTTCGAGCAGTCGCCCGAGTGCACCCGTCGGCATCTTGATGTCGGGATCGTCGAGGCAGCGACTGTCTATTCCCACCGCCGCGAGCATCTTCATCGGCAGCAGCCCCACCGATCGGGCTACCTCCGGATACGAAGAGAGGCAGGCGCTGCGGATCAGGTCGGTCATCGGAAGCCCCTGTCCCGAAATGTCAAATGACCAGGCCCCGATTGTCAAACGCCGATGCCATCAGGCGTGTAAAGCGGCGCCAACAACCGGCGGCGATGAGCGCTCGCTGGGAACCAAATCCAAGGGAAGCGCCCATGTACGCAGCCTCCGCCGATGCAGGCATCGAAATAGTCTCGAAACCGCGCGAACGCTGGCTGGTGTCGCCCGGGCAGGCCTGGTTCGCCTTCGGCATCGCCTTCCTGCTGATGACCTTCGACTATGTCGACCGTCAGGCCGTGGTCGCGATGTTCCCCGCGTTGAAGGCCGCTTGGGGACTCTCGGACAAGCAGCTCGGTGCGCTTGTCTCCTCGGTCTCGATCGCCGTCGCAGTCTTCTCCTTCCCCATCTCGCTGTTCGCCGACCGATGGAGTCGCGTGAAGAGCATTGCCGCCATGGCGGGCATCTGGAGCATCGCCACGATCGCCTGCGGCCTCACGCGCAACTACGGTCAGCTCCTCGCCGCGCGTGGCATGATCGGGGTCGGCGAGGCCGGCTATGGTTCGTCGGGCGCCGCCCTGCTCACGAGCATGTTCCCCGCCTCGCGCCGCGCCACCGTCCTGGGCGGCTTTCTCGCCGCAGCATCCGTCGGTTCGGTGCTCGGCGTCGTCCTCGGGGGTGTCGTCACCGCGCGTTGGGGTTGGGAAGCCGCCTTCGGTGTGGTCGGCATTCCCGGCCTCGTCCTTGCGGTGGTGTTCCTGTGGGTTCGCGACTATCGGACGGTGCCGCTGATCGATGCCGGCGCGGTCAGGATGGGGGCCGCTGCCGTGCTGCGCGCGCTTGTCAGACCACGCTCGGCGCTGGCTGCTTACCTGGGCGGCGCCCTTCAGCTCCTGCCGGTGTCGACGCTGCTCGCCTGGCTGCCGAGCTACTTCAACCGCTTCTACGGCTTGAACGTGGAGCAGGCCGGCATGAAGTCGGCGCTGGTCATTCTGCTGGCCAGCATCGGCATCGTGGTGTGGGGATATGTCGCCGACCGCATGGCGCATGGCCATCGCCGCGCCAAGATGCTGGTCCCCGCCGCCTGCATCGTGATGACGGCACTGCTGCTCTCGCCGGCCTTCGCCCTGCTGCAGCCCGGCGCGATGCAGTTCGCCATGATCCTGGCCGGGGGATTCATGATGACATCGGCGGCGGGTTCGCTGCCTTCGGTCGCCATCGACGTCATCCATCCGGGCTTGCGGGCGACGGCCGCGGCGATGGTGACGGTCGTGCAGAACCTGTTCGGCCTCGCCGCCGGCCCGTTCATCGCCGGCGCGCTTTCCGATGCCTTCGGTCTCGGTACGGCCCTCGCCCTGATGCCTCTCTTCTGCTTCGCCTCGGCAGCCGTCGTGATCGCGGGCGCCCGCGCCTATCCCGCCGATCTCGACCGCGCCGACGCCATTCCAGCCAAAGTCGCCGCCGCCTGAAGGAGGACGTCATGCCCGATACCGTCAATCCCGCCAGCGCCACGCCCGTCAGCGACCGCCTTCGCGCCACCGGAAATTTCAATTCGGCGTGGAACGAGATGGCCGAGCTCGATCCGGTCTGGCTCGAGAAGTTCCTCGACATGGCCATGACCCCTATCGCCGCAGGCCTGATCGACCCCAAGATCTACGAGTTCCTCGCTATCGCAGTCGATGCCTCGTGCACGCATCTCTATGCGCCCGGCGTGCGCCGCCATATCCGCAAGGCGCTCGAGCTCGGCGCCACCAGGGAGGAGATCCTGGCCGTTCTGCAATGCGTCAGCGTCCTCGGCATCCATTCCTGCGCCCTGGGTGTGCCGATCCTCGTCGAGGAGCTGGCCGCAAGAGAGGCGCAGAAGCGTTCCACCAAGCGTTAGTTCCACCTCAATCCCAGGAGACCATCATGCATTTCCTCGACGATTCGCTGCTGCCCGAGAACCAGGAGAAGCTCGTCATCCAGGTCGCGCCCTACGGGCCGGAATGGCTGCCCGGCGACTCCGACGATATCCCTCTCACCATGGAGGAGCAGGTTCAGAAGGCCGTCGATTGCTACAACGCCGGCGCGGCTGTGTTGCACGTCCATGTGCGCGAGGCCGACGGCAAGGGTTCCAAGCGCCTTTCGATGTTCAACGAGATGTTGGACCGGTTGCGCACGGCCGTGCCGAACATGCTGCTGCAGGTCGGCGGTTCGATCTCCTTTGCACCGGAAGGCGAAGGGTCGGACGCAAAGTGGCTGAACGACGACACGCGTCACATGCTGGCCGACCTCCAGCCGAAGCCCGACCAGGTGACGATCGCCATCAACACCAATCAAATGAATATCTGCGAGCTGATGACCGACGACGACGTCGCCGGAACGTCCATTGCGCTGCCAGCCTACCGCGAAGCCTATCGCGAGATGTGGATTCCATCCGGCCCCGCCTTCGTCGCCGAGCACCTGAAGCGGCTGCAGGCGGCCGGCATCCAGCCGCACTTCATGCTGGGCGACGTCGGGCAACTGGAGACCGTCGAGCGTCTGATCCGGCGCGGCATCTACAAAGGACCCCTGGTGCTGAACTGGGTCGCCATCGGCGGCGGCCTCGACGGTCCCAGTCCCTACAACATGATGGAGTTCATCCGCCGCGTGCCCGACGGAGCGGTCCTCACCCTCGAGACGCTCATGCGTCACGTGCTGCCGGTCAACACCATGGCGATCGCCATGGGACTGCATGTCCGCGTCGGCATCGAAGACAACCTGTGGGGACGCAAGGGCGAGCGCATCAGCTCGGTGCGCCAGGTCGAGCAGGTCGAGCGCATCTCGCGCGAGCTTTATCGTGAGATTGCGACCGGCGAGGATGCGCGCCGCATCTATCAGATCGGCACCCAGTACAAGACTGCCGACGAAACGCTGGCCAGGCTGGGCTATGCGCCCAACCGGCAGCCCGGTGAGCGTGGCATCCCGGTCCAGCGAGGGAATGCCAGCCCGCTCCGTCGGGTCGCCTGACAACGCCGTGGCTTTGGCCGGCCGAGTCAATCTCTTTCGCCGGGAATGGCCGGCCGGCCAGAGCCGATGTTTGTCGACGGAGCAGAGGGCCCATCTGAGCGCCACCGGAGTGGCGCACTGCCTCGATCGCCTCTACCATCGGTCGTACGGGAGGCAGACCGATGGCGCGCTGGCGTGTCGTGGTGGACTGGATCGTGACGACGCTCGCGTCCGGCTGGTGGGCGGTGATGGCGGTGGTGCGCGTCGCCTGGGCGTGCCGCGCCCCGATCCTCTCGGTGGCGGCGGGCTTCGGGCTGATCGCCTTCACCGACCAGGCGCGCGACATCGTGATCGCAAGCGGCGCGCCCTCGCTCTACGGCAGCTCCGGCATCTTCGTCGCCGTCCTGTTCTGGACCGTCTTCGGCTGGTACTGGGCGCGCACGACGCTCGACTATGCGTTCGTCTGCCCCCTGCCCGGCCCGGACGCGCCGCCCTGGCGACGGAGCTGGCAGGGCTTCTGGGCCGATCACGTGCCGCGCCTGATCGGCTTCCTGGGCATCTTCTCGGTCGCCTACGCCTTCTGGAAGGCGCACACGGTCTATGCGGCCGCCCTCGACGACCTCCATGCCGACGCCTTCCGCCGCGACGCCTGGCACTACGCCACCTATGCCGTCGCCTTCTATCTCCTGGTCTGGGTGCGGCGGCCGGCGCTGCGGGCGCTGGTCCAGCGCACGAACCTGATCTCCTCACCGGACATCGCCAACTGGCTGGCCCCGAGCGTCGCGCCCATCCCGCGCATCGTCGGCTTGTGCAATCCGCTGACGCTCGCCGTCCTCGTCGCATCGCTGATCGCCTCGCCCGTCTTCTACACGCTGGTCGCATTGGATCCTGTCGGCCTCAGCGCCTTCTTCCGCGGCGCCGTGCCGGCGGTGCTGTTCGGCCTCGCCCTGATCGTGCCGGTGACCAGCGTGCTCGTGATCCTGTCCGCGCGCCTGTGCTTTCCCGTCTTCGGCGCGGTGCTGGTCTGGTTCGTGGTCGGCCCACTCGTGCTGGGCGACCTGCACGACGTCCGCACCTGTCGCGGCCTCGCGCAGTCGAGCGATGCCGCCCGCCGCTGCGCGGTCGCGGTCGAGCGGCCGCTGCTGCGGCAGGCGTTCTTCGACTGGTGGCAGGCCAATCGCGCCTTCACCCCGCCGATCGGAGCGACCGACGTTGTCGCGCCGCCGATCGTCGTGGTCGCGACTGCCGGCGGGGCGAGCCGCGCCGCCTTCTGGACGACCCAGGTGCTGGGCGAGATCGCAAGCCGCGAGGACCATTTCGCCGACCGTCTCTTCATGCTGAGCGGCGTCTCGGGCGGCTCGCTGGGTGCGGTGACCTTCCGCTCGATCGTCGAGGCGGACCGCCGCGCCTCCGCCGACGGCAAAGGCTCGCCCCGCCTCGCCGACGCCGCGCGCGACGGCGCCAAGGTGATCGAGAACGATTTCCTGGGACCCGCCCTTACGATGGCCTTCTATGTCGACCTGCCCTCGGCGCTCGGGCTCCCCTTCCTGCTGCCGCCCGGCTGGCGGCCCGACGATCGCGCCGCGGCGCTGGAGAAGGCGTGGGAGCAGGCCTGGGCGCAAAGCGGAATCAGTCACGGCGACCGGCGCTTCACCTGGGAAGACGGCTTCACCTCGGTGTTCGGCGGCGCCTCGCCGTGGCCGCTGCTGGTGCTGAACGGCACATCGATCGAGAAGGGCAAGCGCATCATCACGTCGAACGCCCGCTTCTGGACGGACGGCGCCACCAACCCGCAGAACCTGTCGGGCGGCGTCAATCGCTACGACACCTTCGACATCACGCATTCCGACATCCCGGTCAGCACCGCCGTCACCATGAGCGCGCGCTTCCCGGTGATCTCGCCGAGTGGCGCGCTCGAGGACGAGACCGGCAAACTCCGGGCCCGAGTCACCGACGGCGGGCTGTTCGAGAATTTCGGCGCCATGACCGCCGACGAGGTGCTGCGCTACCTGGTCTCGCGCGTTTCGGAGGTGCAGAACGGCCAGTATCCCGTGGTGCCGATCGCGATCCTGATCAGCAACGATCCCGCGATCGACGAGCTGCTGCTGCGCCGCGACGGCACGAAGAATCCCGCGACGCCCGACTGCCCGCCCACCGCGGAGAGCGCGCGGCCCCTTCCCACGCCGCATCCCGGCAACGGCTGGCCCGAATGTCCGGTCGACCCCAGCAAGAGCGCGCGGCTCCTGGTCGATCCGGTCCTCGCGCTCTACGACGGCCGCGTGGCGCGCGGCGTGGCGGCGGCGACGGCGTTGTTCGATCGCATCACCGACTTCCGCCTGCTGGTGCGCGACCGGCTGCTGGCGCACGGCGTGCCCGACATCGATGCGCTGCAGGCGCGGCTGGGCCTCGACGACCACACCGACTTCTTTCACTTTCGTCAGTGCCGGCTCGACGGCATGAAGAGCCCGACCATGAGCTGGCACGATTCGGCCGAGGCCTGGAGCGCGATGCGCAAGATGCTCGGCCTCGACAAGGATGCCTCGGGCGCCATTCCCGATTCCTGCGGCAACCAGGCCGAGTTTTTCCGCCTCTGCGTGCGGCTGGCGCGGCTCGGCGGCGACGCAACCGACGACCAGGCCGCCACCGACGCCTGCGCCGCGCGCTGGCCCCGGCCCGCCGCCTGGACCTGCACGGTCGAGCACGACGGCCGCCGCCCCTACTGCCGGCTGGAGTAGCGCTAGTGGAGTGGCGCATGCCCGGCGATTGACCTACAACGCAGTCGGCCAATGAAACATGCACAGGATCGCGGCTGGATCGTCGCCGCCGCGCTGAGCGGCGCGGTCTCGGTGATCGTCGGCGCCTTCGCCGCGCACGGCATTGACACGCGCACGCAAGCCGGCGCCAGGGCGCGCGAATGGCTGCAGACCGGCAGCCACTACGAGATCGTGCATGCGCTCGCGATCCTGGCCGTCGCCATGCTCGCCCACGGTGCGCAACTGAACGCGGGGCTGGCGCGGGCGGCGCAGATCCTGTTCCTCGCCGGCAGCATCCTGTTCCCCGGCGCGCTCTACGCACTGGCCCTGGGCGGCCCGCGCTGGCTCGGCGCCGTGGCGCCGGTCGGCGGCCTCGCCTTCATCCTGGGTTGGCTCGCGCTCGCCGCGGCGGCGTTCACCAGGCGATGATCGGCAGGCGGTGAGCGGCTTGCCAAGCGGGGCTGCGATGCCCAACTTGGAACGGCCATGCCGATTGCCTTCACCCTCCTTTCTCATCGCGGGGTCATTGCCGTGGGCGGCGAGGATCGCGCCGCGTTCCTGCAAGGGCTGATCTCCAACGACACCACGAAGGTCGCGCCGGGACGGGCGATCTGGGCGGCGCTGCTGACGCCGCAGGGACGGTTCCTGAACGACATGTTCGTGGCCGACGGCGGTGATGGTACGCTGCTGATCGAGACCGAGCGCGAGCGCGCGCCCGCGCTCGCCAGGAAGCTCACGCTCTACAAGCTGCGCTCCAGGGTGACGGTCGAGGATCGCAGCGCCGCGATCGAGGTCGCGGTCGCGTTCGGCCCCGGCGTCGGGACACTCGTTCCGCTGGACGGGGCGGCCGCCTTCGTCGACCCGCGCCTGCCAGCGCTCGGCGTGCGCGTGCTGGCGCCTGCGGGCCGGGCGGCGGCGCTGCTCGCCGCGCGCGGCGCACAGGAGGCGCCGCCGGAGGATTACGAGAAGCTCCGCCTGTCGCTCGGCGTGCCGGACGGCAGCCGCGATCTCAGGCCGGAGAAGGCGCTCCTGCTGGAAAGCGGTTTCGACGAGCTGAACGGCGTCGATTGGCAGAAGGGCTGCTACATGGGACAGGAGCTGACCGCCCGCACCAAATATCGCGGACTCGTGAGAAAGCGGCTCTTCCCGGTGAAGGTCGATGGCCCCCTGCCCGCGCCGGGCTCGCCGGTCGAGCGCGACGGTCAGGAGGTGGGCGAGGTCCGCTCCGGCGCGGGCGATCGCGCGCTGGCGCTGCTGCGGCTCGATGCGGTGCGGGCCGGCGGCGAGCTGATCTCGGGCGAGGCCCGGCTCCGGGCCGAGGTCCCCGACTGGATGCGCCTGCCGGAACCGGCCGACTGACCGGTCCGCCGGCGCCGCTTGGCGAAGCGCCGCGTGCGGGCTTATGGTCCCTCCCTGTTTTTTGCACGTCGAGGGAGGCCGCGCCCGTGAAGCTCATCAACCCCAACCCGTTCACCACGCGGCCCGAGATCGTGGGCACGTTCGGCGTCGTGGCCTCGACCCACTGGATCGCGACCGCGGTCGGCATGGGCATCCTCGAGAAGGGCGGCAACGCCTTCGACGCCGCCGTCGCGACGGCCTTCACCCTGCAGGTGGTCGAGCCGCATCTCTGCGGGCCGGGCGGCGACGTGCCGTTGATCCTGAATTCGGTCAAGCGCGGCAAGACCGAGGTGATCTGCGGCCAAGGCACGATGCCGGCCGGCGCCACCATCGCCCACTACAAGAGCCTCGGCCTCGACCTCATTCCCGGCACCGGCATGCTGCCGGCTTGCGTCCCCGGCACCTTCGACGCCTACATGCTGCTCCTGCGCGACTACGGCACGATGCGGCTCGCCGACGTGCTCTCGCCCGCCATCGGCTACTTCCTCAACGGCCATCCGCTGGTCGAGCGCGCCTCGGCCACCATCGCCACCGTCGCCGACAATTTCCGCGAGCATTGGCCGACGTCCGCCGCGGTGTTCCTGCCCCACGACGAGGTGCCGAAACCGGCCTCGCTGTTCTGCAACACGGCGGCCGGCAACGCCTATGCGCGCATCCTGAAGGAGGCCGAGGCCGGCGGCGGCGGGCGCGAGGCGGAGATCGAGCGCGCGCGCCGGACCTGGAGCCAGGGCTTCGTCGCCGAGGCGATCGACAGGTTCTGTCGCACGCAGGACGTGATGGATGTCTCGGGCCGGCGCAACAGGGGCGTGATGACCGGCGACGATCTCGCCCGATGGCAGGCCACGGTCGAGGCGCCGCTCACCTACGATTACGGCCGCTACACGGTGTGCAAGGCCGGTCCCTGGACGCAGGGGCCCGTGGTGCTGCAGCAGCTCGCCTTGCTCGAGGGCTTCGACCTCGACGGCATGGATCCGACCAGCGCCGACTTCATCCATCTGCAGGTCGAATGCCTCAAGCTCGCCTATGCCGACCGCGAGGCCTTCTACGGCGATCCCGCGTTCGTCGAGGTGCCGATGCCGACGCTGCTCTCCGACGCCTACAACGCCGACCGCCGCAGGCTCGTCGACCGCGCGAAGGCGAGCCTGGAGCTGCGGCCCGGCAAGGTCGAGGGTTACGGCGGCGTGGTGAAGCTGCGTCGCGCGGAGGGCTCGCGCACCGCCGTGGCGGCAAGCGGTGCGGGCGAGCCGACCGTGGGCCGCATGGGCCAGACCAGCGGCGATACCGTCCACTTCGATATCGTCGACCGCGACGGCAACATGATCTCCTCGACACCGTCGGGCGGCTGGCTGCAGGGCTCGCCGGTGATCCCCGAGCTTGGCTTCCCGCTCGGCACACGCGGCCAGATGTTCTGGCTGGAGGAAGGCCTGCCGGGTTCGCTGGCGCCCGGCAAGCGGCCGCGCACCACGCTCACCCCCACGCTCTGCCATCGCGACGGTGAGCCCTACATGGTCTGGGGCTCGCCCGGCGGCGACCAGCAGGACCAGTGGGTGACGCAGCATTTCCTGCGCCATGTCCATTGCGGCATGAACCTGCAGGAGGCGATCGACGCGCCGGCCTGGCACAGCGAGCACTTCCCCTCCTCCTTCTGGCCGCGCACCGCCCGGCCCGGCGTGCTGGTGCTGGAGGGCCGCGTGCCGCAGGCGACGGTCGACGAGCTGAAGCGTCGCGGCCACGAGGTCGAGATCAACGACCAATGGTCTGAAGGTCGCCTCACCGCCGCCTCGCGCGAGGATCCGTGGCGCAAGGCCGCCGCCAACCCGCGCGGCATGCAGGGCTACGCGGCAGGACGGTGATGTGCGTCTTCTGGACCGCGAGCCTCCGGCTCGCTCATGATCATGAGCGCGCAAGATGCGCGCGGTCCGGGCGAGCCTGAGCCCCAATGACCTGGTCGATCATCCTGCGCGAGCGTGATACCGGCCGCATCGCCATCGCCGTGGCGACGAAATTCTTCGCCGTCGGCGCGCGGGTGCCGCATGTCGAGCCGGGCAAGGGCGCGGTCTGCACCCAGGCCCTCACCAACCCGCTCTACGGCCCGCGCGGCCGTCGGCTCGTGCGCGACGGCGTGGGCGCGGCCGACATCGTGCGCCTCCTCACCGCCCCCGACGCGGGCCGCGAGCATCGCCAGCTCCATGTCCTGGGTGCGGACGGCAAGTTCGCCGCGCGCACGGGCGCCGAGTGCGTGCCCTGGTGCGGCCACTGGATCGGCGATGACTTCTCCGTCGCCGGCAACATGCTGGCCGGCCCCGAGGTCGTGAGTGAGACGGTGCGGGTCCTGCGCGAGCAGGCCGGTCTGCCCCTGCCGCAACGGCTGATCGCGGCGATGAAGGCGGGCGAGGCGGCGGGCGGCGACATGCGCGGCAAGCAGTCGGCGGCGCTCGTGGTCTACGGCCAGGAGGAATATTCCGAGCTCGACCTGCGCGTCGACGATCATGCCGAGCCGCTGCAGGAGCTGGAGCGGCTGGAGGCGGTGAGCCGCGAGCATTGGACGAAGTTCCGCGCCTTCCTGCCCACGCGCGCCGATCCAGCGGGCGTCTTCGACCGCAGCAGGATCATGGCGGCCGTTCAGGGGAGCCCGGCGACGGAGCGTCGATGAGCACGCCCTTGCTCGAGCTCAAGCAGCTTGCCGTGAGCTTCGCCACCGACGACGGCACCGTGCGCGCCGTCGATGGCATCGACCTCGCCCTGCGACGCGGCCGCACGCTCGGCCTGGTGGGCGAATCGGGTTGCGGCAAGAGCGTCACCTCGCTTGCGGTGATGGGCCTGCTGCCGCCGGAGAATTCCACGGTGAGTGGCGAGGTGCGGTTCGAGGGCCATGACCTGCTCGCCGTCGACAAGCGCACGCTGCGCGACTTGCGCGGGGCCCGGCTGGCGATGATCTTCCAGGAGCCGATGACGAGCCTCAATCCGGCCTTCACCATCGGCAACCAGATCGTCGAGGCGATCCGGCGCCACAGCGATGCCTCGGCGACCGAGGCGCGCGCGAAGGCGATCGAGATGCTGCGGCGGGTGCGGATCCCGTCGCCCGAGAAGCGGATCGACGACTATCCGCACAAGCTCTCCGGCGGCCAGCGCCAGCGCGCGATGATCGCCATGGCCCTTGCCTGCGGGCCCGACCTCCTGATCGCCGACGAGCCCACGACCGCGCTCGACGTCACCATCCAGGCCCAGATCCTCGACCTGATGCGCGGCCTGCGCCGCGACACCGGGACCGCCATCATCCTGATCACCCACGATCTCGGCGTGGTGGCCGAGATGGCCGACGATGTCGCGGTCATGTATGCCGGCCAGATCGTCGAGCGCGCGCCGGTGAAGGCGTTGTTCGCGCGTCCCGAGCACCCCTACACGGTCGGACTCCTGGGCTCGATCCCCAAGCTCGACCGCAAACGCGAGCGCCTGCCCTCGATCGAGGGGCGCGTGCCGGACATGACGCGGCCGCCGGACGGGTGCCGCTTCGCCCCGCGCTGCCCGTTCGTCGAGCCGGCCTGCCGCGATCGCGTCCCGCCACTCGCGGAGGTGGCCGCGGGCCATCTCACCCGATGCCGCCGCGCCCCGCTCTGGCAGGTGCTGTCGTGACTCATGCGACCTCGGGCTTCCAGCCCGCTCATGACCATGAGCAGGCAAGATGCGTGAGATCCGGAAGAGTCGCAGCAAGCCGTGTCATCCCGAGCGCAGCGAGAGACCTTTCACAGTGCCAGCCGAAGATCCCTCGCTACGCTCGGGATGACACCGAGGTGGCTGCAGCGCATGACTTGTTCCTTGCTAGTTGCGCGCTCCCATGAGCTCTCTGCTCCAGGTCCACGGCCTCGTGAAGCACTTCCCGGTCGCGGGCGGCGCGTTCGGCCGCACGTCGGGCCATGTGCGCGCCGTCGACGGCGTCGACTTCGAGGTCGATGAAGGCGAGACGCTGGCGCTGGTGGGCGAGTCGGGCTGCGGCAAGTCGACGGTGGGCCGGCTGGTGCTGCGGTTGATCGAGCCGACCGCCGGTGCGGTCCGGTTCGAGGGCGAGGACCTGCTGTCGCTCGACGCAGCCGCCATGCGCGCGCGGCGGCGGCGCCTCCAGGTGATCTTCCAGGATCCCTACGCCAGCCTCAATCCGCGCATGACGGTGGGCGCGATGCTCGCCGAGCCGCTGATGCTGCACCGGCTCGCGGCCGACGAGGCCCGCCGCCGCGCCCGCGTCGCCGAGCTCCTGGAGCTGGTGGGCCTCAGGCCCGAGCACGCGCGGCGCTACCCGCACGAATTCTCCGGCGGCCAGCGCCAGAGAATCGCGATCGCCCGCGCGCTCGCGGTCGAGCCGCGCCTGATCGTGGCCGACGAGCCCGTGTCCGCGCTCGATGTCTCGATCCAGGCGCAGGTGATCAACCTGATGCGCGCCCTGCAGGCACGCTTCGGGTTGGCCTACATCTTCATCAGCCACGATCTCGCGGTGGTGAAGCACATCGCCGATCGCATCGCCGTCATGTATCTCGGCAAGATCGTCGAGACCGCGTCAGCCGACGAGCTGTTCCGCAACCCGCGCCATCCCTACACCCGCGCACTGCTCTCGGCGGTGCCGCTGCCCGATCCGGCGCTGGTGCGCGAGCGGACGCTGATCGAGGGCGACATCCCGAGCGCGATGGCGCCGCCGCCCGGCTGCCGCTTCCATACGCGTTGCCCGCATGCACGCGAGTCCTGCCGCCGCGACGCGCCGGTGCTGCAAGACGATGACGGCCACGCCACCGCCTGTCCCTGGTGGCCCGACTTTCCCCAGGCGCAGCCACTCGAAACGGGTGGCGGCCAAGATCAAGATCGCATCAGGCTCGACCGCCTGCAGGCGGCGTTCGTTTCACAGGAGGCATCATGACCATCGTTCTTCGCGCCCTGCTGACGCTGCTGCTCTGGGCAGCAGCCATCGGCGGCGCCTCGGCGCAGAGCAGCCTGCGTATCGGCCTCGCCGAGGATCCCGACGTGCTCGATCCCACGCTGGCGCGCACCTATGTCGGGCGCATCGTCTTCGCCTCGATGTGCGACAAGCTGTTCGACATCGACCAGAAGATGAACATCGTGCCGCAGCTCGCGCTCAGCCACGAGACGTCGCAGGACGGCAAGACCGTCACCATCAAGCTCAGGCCCGGCGTGAAGTTCCACGACGGCGAGGACTTCAACGCCGACGCCGCCAAGTACAGCCTCGAGCGGCATCTCACCATGAAGGGCTCGTTCCGCAAGCCCGAGATCGCAGCCATCGAGTCGATCGAGGTGGTCGATCCGCTGACGCTCAGGCTGCATCTCAAGCAGCCCTACGCGCCGCTGCTCGCCCAGCTCACCGACCGCTCCGGCATGATGGTGGCCCCCAAGGCGGCGGAGGCCGCGGGCGACAAGTTCGGCCTGCATCCGGTCTGCGCCGGACCCTACAAGTTCGTCGAGCGCGTGCAGCAGGACCGCATCGTGGTCGAGAAGTTCGCCGACTACTGGAACAAGGACAAGATCCATATCGACCGGATCACGTACCTGCCGATCGTCGATTCGACGGTGCGTCTGGCCAACCTGCGCTCGGGCGGCCTCGACCTGATCGAGCGCGTGCTCGCGACCGACATCAAGACCGTGCGCCAGGACAAGAGGCTCGCGCTCAGCAAGGCGGTGTCGCTGGGCTATCTCGGGCTCACCACCAACATCGCCAACGGCCCGAAGGCCGACAATCCGCTGGCCAAGGACCCGCGCGTGCGCCGCGCGCTCGAGCTCTCGATCGACCGCGAGGCGCTGAACCAGGTGGTGTTCAACGGCGAGTTCGTGCCGGGCAACCAGTGGGTCAGCCCGCAGAACCCGTACTACCAGGAGAAATTCCCGATTCCCAAGCGCGACGTCGCCAAGGCGAAGGCGCTGCTGAAGGAGGCCGGCGTCACCACGCCGCTTTCCCTCGATTTCATGGTGCCGAACGGCGTCGAGCTCAGGCAGGTCGCCGAGGTGCTCCAGTCGATGACGGCCGAGGCAGGCTTCGATCTCAAGATCCGCCTGACCGAGTTCGCGACCTCGCTGAAGCAGGCCGAGGAGGGCAACTTCCAGCTCTACCTGATCGGCTGGAGCGGCCGCACCGACCCGGACGGCAACTCCTATTCCTTCCAGGTCTGCAATCAGCCGCTGAACAACGGCAAATATTGCGACAAGGAGGTCGACGCCGCGCACCAGGAGGCGCGCGCCGGCGCCAGCCAGGCCGCGCGCAAGGCGGCTTACGAGAAGGTCGCCGCCAAGGTGCTGAACGGCGGCGGGCCGATCATCTACCTCTATCACCCACAGGTGCTGGTGGCCCATACCGACAAGCTCGATGGCTATGTGCAGATGCCCGACGGGCTGGTGCGGGTCGTGGGGCTGACGCTGAAACAGTAGCCGCGCGGCGCCGCTGCCGCCCATGCTGGCCTTCCTCACCCGCCGGCTGCTGCAGATCGTGCCGACGATCGTGCTCGTCTCGATGCTGATCTTCGGGCTGCAGCAGCTCCTGCCCGGCGACCCCGCGCTGATCATGGCGGGCGAGGAGCGCGATCCGGCGGTGCTGGCGCAGATTCGCGCGCAGTACCGGCTGAACGATCCGGTGCCGGTGCGCTACCTCTTCTGGGCCAAGGGCGTGCTGGCGGGCGACCTCGGCGAGTCGATGCGGCTCAAGAGCTCGGTCGCGAGCCTCGTCGAGGAGAAGCTGCCGGTGACCCTGCAGCTCGGCGCCATGGCTCTCCTGTTCGCGCTCGGCATCGGCATCCCCGCCGGTATCGTCTCGGCGGTGAAGAAGGAGACGGCGTGGGACTATGCCGCCAACGTCTTCGCGCTGTGGGGCCTCAGCACGCCCAATTTCTGGCTGGGGATCCTGCTGATCTTCCTGTTCTCGGTGACGCTCGGCTGGCTGCCGGCCTCGGGCTACGTGCCGCTCGGCGAGGACTGGCGGCAAAGTCTCGGCACCACCATCATGCCGGCATTCGTGCTGGGCAACGCGCTCGCCGCCGTGCTGATGCGCCATACACGCGGCGCCATGCTGCAGGCGCTGGGCGCCGACTATGTGCGGACTGCGCGCGCCAAGGGCCTGCAGGAAGGCCGCGTAGTGCTGAAGCACGCTCTGCGCAACGCCATGACGCCGGTGATCACGCTGGGCGCGCTCGAGTTCGGCACCCTCCTCTCGGGCGCCGTGCTGACCGAGCAGGTCTTCACCATCCCGGGCTTCGGCAAGCTGATCGTCGATTCGGTGTTCAACCGCGACTATGCCGTGGTGCAGGGCGTCGTGCTGGTAACGTCCACGATCTACATCACGCTGAACCTGCTGGCCGACATCGCCTACATGCTGGTGAACCCGAGGCTGCGCGGATGACTTTTTGTTGGGAGAGACTCTTCCGGACGGCGGGCTTCCAGCCCGCTCATGAGCGCGCAAGATGCGCGCAGTCCGCATGACCATGACTGCCGCTTCGGCCGACATCGGGCTCGCAGCCCGCGAGGAAAACCCCTGGGCCCGCGCCTGGCGGCGGCTGCGGCGGCGCAAGGGAGCGCTGATCGGGCTCGGCGTGGTGCTGCTGTTCATCGCCGTTGCTCTGCTGGCGCCGTGGATCGCGCCCTACGATCCCACGGCCACGAGCTGGAGCCTCGTGCGCAAGCCGCCGTCGTGGGCACACTGGTTCGGCACCGACGAGGTCGGCCGCGACGTGCTGTCGCGCATCGTCTGGGGCGCGCGCGCCTCGCTCGGCGCCGGCGTCGTCTCGGTCGGCATCGCCGCGGGCTTCGGCGTACCGCTCGGCCTTCTGGCGGGCTATGCCGGCGGCTGGGTCGACGCGATCCTGTCGCGGCTGGTCGATGCCATGCTGGCCATTCCCTTCCTGATCCTCGCCATCGCGCTGGCGGCCTTCCTCGGCCCGAGCCTCGGCAATGCCATGATCGCGATCGGCGTCACTGCGACACCGGTGTTCGTGCGGCTGACGCGCGGCCAGACACTCGCCGCCAAGGTCGAGGACTATGTCGAGGCGGCCCGCGCCGTCGGCAACCCGCACTGGCGCATCGCCTTGCGCCATGTGCTGCCCAACATCGTGCCGCCGCTCCTGATCCAGGTGTCGCTGGCCGTCGCCGGCGCCATCATCGCCGAGGCGGCCCTTTCCTTCCTCGGCCTCGGCCAGCAGCCGCCCGCCCCGTCCTGGGGCAGCATGCTGAACACGGCGCAGCGCTTCATCGGCCAGGCGCCGTGGATGGCGATCTGGCCCGGGCTCGCGATCTTCGCCGCCGTGCTCTCCTTCAACCTGCTGGGCGACGGTCTGCGCGACGCGCTCGATCCGCGCCACAGGTAGCCGTTGCGCGCCCTCAGTTCGGCAGGCCCGCCTCCGTACCCTCGAAGGCGGCGCCGGCGGTGACCGTGGTCGCCTTCTCCTCGACCAGCATCTGTGCCACGGCGAGAAAATGGACCAGCTCGTTCTCGCCCAGCCGCTCGGCCTCGTCGATCAGCTCGCGTACGCCGTGCCACACCCGGAACAGAGCCGCAGCCCGCTTCTTCTCCGACAGGGCCTGGCGCCCGCGCCGTCGGCGGACATTGGGTTCGACGACGATTTCAAACACCCCCATCCACGCTCCCGCTCAGACGGATTTCCCTGTTACCCCGGGGCCCACTGTAGCGCGAGCTGTGCGTTGCGTCCGCCTTCTTCAATTCGAGACGGTGCCGGGCGGCATGCCGGTGGAATCGAGCCGGCCGTCGCGGCGCAGGACGAGCGCCTCGGGCGCCTCGATTTCGGGCAGCGGCTTGGAGGGATCCACCGCCTTGACCATGGCGACGATGCGCTTCTCGCCGGCATCCGGGTCCTCCGCGACCAGCCGACGCCAGCCCTGCTTCTCCCAGTAGCCGACGTCTCGCGGCAGGGCCTGCGCGTAGAGCATGTTGCAGCCGCGGGCCTCGGCCTGCGCCCGGCACCGCTCGAGCAGCACGCTGCCGATATTGTGGCCGCGGAAGCGCTGGATCACGGCCAGCCGCTCCGGCATGGCGAACGACTGGAACCAGCGCAGACGCACCGTCCCGACCGGCTCGTCGCCCACATAGGCGATGATGTGGGTGGCGCCGAAATCATGGCCGTCGAACTCTTCGGAGAAAGGCACATCGAGCTCGCCGATGAAGCAGGCCGCCCGCACGGCGAAGGCCTGGAGCGAGTCCTCCATCTTCATGGCGAGCTTGGTCACGACCGGTTCGCCTCCGACATTCAGCGCATCTGCTCGCATGATTCATCCCCCTTTCAATGTGTCCGCTGGCCGGCATGATCTGTGGTCGCGGTCCGGTGCCTCGCGCGTCCCGCATGCGGATTGGTCGGCGTCCGCTCCATCGATTTCTCCAGGATGCCGGGCCGGTCGAGCTTGTCCTCCGGTCGATTGAGCACCATCGGATCGGTGTGCACGGTCGGCCGGGTCGCCTCGTCGACTTCGAGATCGCAGACGAAAGTGCCGTACTCGTGGTCGGAGAAATGGAACACCTTGTCGTCGAGCTTCCGATAGCCGCCGCGCTGCATGATCTTCCACAGCCGATGCTGCGAATGCAGGACCACCCTGGGATAGCCCTTCTTGCGCGCGAATTCCTTCGCCCATGACAGGAACGGCAGGAAGAGGCCCATGCTGCGGTAACGCTTGAGGAAGACGGCGCGCTCGAACTTGACGAAGCCCGAGAACCAGCGCAGCCGCATGCACGCCGCCGGCTCGCCCTTGACGTACAGGATCAGGTGACTGGCGGAATAGTCGTTGCCATCGAACTCTTCCCAGTACGGACAGTGCTGCTCGCCCATGTAGACGGCGGCGCGCAACGCATAGCATTGCATGAGCTCATCGGACGTCGACGCGAGCTTGATCGTCACGTCGGGACGATTTGGTATCGCTGTCGAAATAAGCCCGGTCATCTAAACCCCCTCGCTAAGCACGCCATTGTCGTTCCGGAAGCGCCGGCCGCCGGCCACTACTACAGGAACGTTGGCGGACAATTGTGTGAGAACGTCCGTCACGACGCCCGACGTCATTCCCTTGGCGCCCCTACGGATGGCGGTGGCGGAGACGTTGTCACGCCGCAGGATGCGCCAAGGGTAGATCCATCCACACTCGTCATAGATTTGCCGCACCAGCATCCCGCCGAGATCGGTGCCGTGCAGGCCGTGCAGGCGCGCGCCAGGATGGGCCTTCTTGACCGCCGCGATGACTCCCTGGAAGCCCCGGCTGTCGTAGGTCTCGCGCATGAAGGCGACCTCGACCTTGTCGGCCATTCCCGCCTCCGCCACCGCGAGCTCGATCAGAGCCTTGCGCGTCTCGGGCGGCAGGAACATGCGGCCAGTGGGAAAATAGTCGACGTTCACGTCGGCTTTCTCGGTCTTGTCGTAGATCTGGAAGCCGTTCTCCAACCGCGCGACGCGAATCTGGCCCTTGCGGAAGGCTTCCGCGTGCAGGCGAGGCACCAGCGTCGGATGGATGATGACCTTGTCGAGGCGGCGCTGCTCGATCGCCCGGCGCACGATCGCGAGATGCGTGTTGTGGAAGGGGTTGAAGGTGCCGAAGAACAGGCCGATCCCGCCCTTCGGAGCCAGCTTCGAGCGCAGGTCGGACAGCAGGCCGATCCCGAACAACAGCGTGCCGAAGACGAATCCCACGACCAGGAAGGCCTCGCGCGCGAGCGGAATGCCGGCCGTCCCGAGCGCCGTCAGCACCAGGTTCACGGAAAGACCGACCAGCACGTTGCGGTTCGCGTCGCCGATGCCGCGCTGGTACAGGAACAGCGCCAGATACTGGACGCCCTGCGAGGCGAGCGTGGTCACGAGCGCCGCCCCCGCGGCGCCGCCGACCGACGCCATGCCTGCCTTGTTGAGCGCTCCGCCCCACAGCATCACCGCGAAAACCACCAGATTGAAAATGTATTGTGGGATGAACCGCCCGAGCCGGCCGCCTGTCACGAAGCCGAAACGATTGTTGGCCCAGAGCTCGGCCTTGTTGCTGAGCTTGGCGTAGCTCGGCAGGAATATCCCGACGAACAGTGACACGCCGATCAGGGCAGGGTTAGCCCAACTGCCGTGCGCGTATGCATAGCTGAGATACGTCAAAAGGCCGACGAACGCCGCCATGCGCGTCGATGGACTGCGCAGGTAGCGACCGATCTTGTCCGGCAGGCCCGACCTGGCCGTAGATTTGCTGTCCG
The DNA here is from genome assembly GCF_030246845.1 of Enhydrobacter sp. Classification (NCBI taxonomy): domain Bacteria; kingdom Pseudomonadati; phylum Pseudomonadota; class Alphaproteobacteria; order Hyphomicrobiales; genus Enhydrobacter; species Enhydrobacter sp. Next base: position 3,645,810 of record NZ_CP126889.1, on the reverse strand, counting down.
TGCTAACCACGGCCACCACAGTACCCCGTTCGAACGTCAATCGAAAAAACCACTAAGGATTGATTGACTAACGAATACGAGGACTAGATACAGAGTGGCGACTCAAATTACCGGGGGACTCAAGAAGCCCGGCTAGCACACTACAAAAGAGACAGAAAACGACATTCCACAAGCAATGGTGTAGGATAAAGCATATGGCCTTCTCAAAGTAAATGTTCTGACTCAAGACCTATTGTATCGATTGTTACTATGGCGATTAGTTCCCCGCGCATGAACAAGGTGCCGAACATCCTCGGCGATTGGGACGATGTCAGGTTCTTCCTGGCCGTCGCCAAGACCGGCAGCTTCAGCGCCGCTGCGACGCAGCTCAACACCAAGCAGACGACGGTCGGGCGTCGCATCCAGGCGCTCGAGCGGCGTCTCGGCGCCAAGCTGTTCGACCGCCACCGCCACGGCATGGAGGTGACACCGGCGGCGCGTGGCGTGCTCGTGCAGGCCGAGTCGATGCTCGCCAACGCCACGTCGATCGAGCGGCATCTGGCCGGCCTCGACCGCGAGATGGCGGGCGTGGTGCGCGTGGCGGCGACCGAAGGTATCGCCGCCAACTACCTGGTGCCGCGTCTCAGCGACCTGCGCAAGGCGCATCCCGACATCGTCGTCCAGGTGATCGCAGGCGACGCCGTGCTCGATCTCGCCACGCGCCAGGCCGATCTCGCCATCCGCTTCTTCCGGCCGACCTCGAACCAGCTCGTCGCCGCGCGGGTCGGCCAGTTCGGCATGTCGATTTTCGCGGCCCGCAACTACGTCGAGGAGTTCGGCCTCCCGCAAAGGCTCGAGGATCTGCGCGAACATCACATCGTCGACCACACGACGCTGCACAACCTGCCGACGATGAAGCCGTGGACCGAGATCGTCGAACGCAGCCACAACGTCGTCCTGCGTACCAACTCGTCCTACGCGGCCATCGAGGCGGTGCGCGTCGGCTACGGGATTTCGGTCTTCCCCAACTACGTCACCAAATCGTCGAACGTGGTGGCCGCGCCGATCGACCTCAACATCACCCGCGACATCTGGCTGGTGAGCCACGAGGAGACGAACAAGGGCGCGCGCATCCGCGTCGTGATCGACTACATCCGCGACCGCTTCCGCCAGGACGAGCGCGAGTGGTTCAGCCTTCATTCCAACCGGCCGATGGTGGCGGCGTAGGTCAGGAACGCCGCTCCGGCGCGGCCTCGTCGAGACGCTTGTAGCGCCAGATCGCCACCGAGCCCGTCCAGGTCGCGACCAGGAGGGCGACGAGCGCGAGGCCGAGCTCGTTGAGATGCGCGCCGGCCGCCTGCGCGGCGCTCCAGAAGGCGCCGTCCAGACCGAACCGGTCGGCCAGCAGGCCGAGCAGCTCGATGGTGCCGATCAGCACCGCCACCACCACCGAGACCAGGGTGATCACGAGATTGTAGTAGAGCTTGCGCAGCGGGTTGACGAACGCCCACTGGTAGGCGCCCAGCATCAGCACGCCGTCGGTCGTGTCGACCGGGGTCATGCCGGCGGCGAACAGCGCCGGAAACACCAGCATGGACCAGAGCGACAGGCCCTTCGCCGACTCGCTGGCGGCGATGCCGAGCAGCGAGACCTCGGTCGCGGTGTCGAAGCCCAGCCCGAACAGGAAGCCGAGCGGGAACATGTGCCAGCTCCGCGTGATCAGCCGGAACAGCGGCCGGAACAGGCGCGCCAGCAGGCCGCGGCTGTTCAGCAGGAGATCGAAATCCTCCTCGACGTAGCGTCCGCCGCGGCGGACATGGCGAAAGGTGCGCCAGACGGCCAGCAGGATGGCGAGATTGATCGCCGCGATCGCGAACAGGAACAGCGTCGAAACCGCCGTGCCGATCAGCGAGCCGATCTCGTGGAAGGCCTCGAAGTGCCGCGCGATCAGCGTGGCGGTCGCGGCCACCGCCGCCGCCGCCAGCGCCACCACCGTCGAATGGCCGAGCGCGAAGAAGAAGCCGACCAGCAGCGGCCGCTGGCCCGTCTGCATCAGCTTGCGCGTCACATTGTCGATCGCCGCGATATGGTCGGCGTCGACCGCGTGGCGCAGGCCGAAGCCGCAGGCCAGCAGCGCCACGCCCAGCAGGGCCGGATGGTCGCGGAAAGCGAGCAGCGCCCACGCCCAGGCCACGAGGTTGACCGCGATCAGGACGGCATAGAGCGCGAGGAGACGGGGGCGCAGGTGATGCTTTTCGGTGGAGCGCGCGACGCCAGGGATGCTCATGATTGCGCCACTGGCGTGGCGCGCTCCGATGACTTCCTCGGCGGCATCCTCACAGCGCCGCCTTGAGCCTGGCGGCGACGGCCTCGATCTCCTTCATGTCGCCCGGCACCGGCGTCCAGTTGAGCGAGACATTGTCGCCCGCCCGGCGCGGCATGATGTGGATATGCAGATGCGGCACCGACTGGCCGGCCGCTGGCCCGTTCGCCTGCACGAGATTGACGCCGGCCGGCGCCAGCGCCTTGACCACGGCCTTCGCCACGCGCTGCGCCGTGCGTGCGACATCGGCGAGCACGTCGGCGGGAATGGCGTCGACCGTCGGCCAATGGCCCTTGGCGACCGCGAGTGCGTGACCCGGATTCACCGGGTTGATGTCCATGAAGGCGATGGTCATGTCGTCTTCCACGAGCTTGAAGCAGGGCAGCTTGCCTGCGACGATCTTGCAGAACACGCAGTCGGCGTCGGTGGGATGGGTCATCGCGGTCTCTCCAGAAGGCTGCTCAACTCGCGCAGGCGCTCGAACGGCTGCCCGCCCGCCGGCAGGGCCGCATCCAAGCCAAGGGCGGCCAGTCTTGCAAGGCCGCGCGTGCCGTAGCGCTCGCGCAGCGCTTCGCGCACCCAGCCTTCGCTCTGGCGATGGCGCGCGATGGCGAGCCGGCCTTCCTGCGCAAGATGCGCGCGATGCGCCTCGAGCGCCGCCATGAGCGCGTCGACGCCCGCACCGCTGCGCGCCGAGATCGCGAGCGTCCTCGGCGGCCAGCCGTCCGGCCCGGCGCCGGCGAGCGACAGGGCGCCCGCGACGTCGCGGCGCGCCTTCTCCGCCGAGATGCCGGTATCCGCCTTGGTGACCACGACCAGGTGGGGGATCTCGACGATGCCCGCCTTCATGAACTGCAGCGAATCGCCGGAACCGGGCTGGACGCAGAACAGTACCGTGTCGGCGACGCCCGCGACATCGGTCTCGGACTGGCCGACACCCACCGTCTCGATCAGGACGCGGTCGAACAACGCGCGCATCACCACCATCGCCGCGAGCGTCTGGTCGGCGAGACCACCCAGCCGGTCGCGCGCCGCCATCGAGCGCACGAAGCTGCCTTCGTCGGCTGCATCGGTCGTGATGCGCACGCGATCGCCGAGCAGCGCACCGCCGCTCGTCTTCGAGGACGGATCGACGGCGATCACCCCGACCGTGAGGCCGGCCTTGCGCCAGGCCGCGACCAGCGTCGCGCACAGCGTCGACTTGCCGACGCCCGGCGGGCCGGTGACGCCCACGACCGCCGCACGTGGATGACGCCAGGCCTCGTCGAGCAGCGCCTGGGACGCGGCTGAATCGGGATCGCGTTCCAGCTTCGCAAGCGCCCGGGCGAGCGCGCGCTTGCTGTCCTCGCCGCCCGGCCGCAGCGCGGCGAGGCTCATTCGGTCTTGAGCGCGCCGCCCAGCGCCGCCTGCGCCGCCGCGAGCCGCGCGATCGGCACGCGGAAGGGCGAGCACGAGACATAGTCGAGGCCGGCCTTGTGGCAGAAGAACACCGAGGCGGGATCACCGCCGTGCTCGCCGCAGATGCCGAGCTTCAGACCGTTGCGGACGCGCCGGCCGCGCTCGCGTGCGATCTCGATCAGCTCGCCCACGCCCTCGCTGTCGAGCGAGGCGAACGGATCGTGCTCGAGGATGCCCTTCTGCCGGTACTTCTCCAGGAAGGAGGCCGAATCGTCGCGGCTCAGGCCGAACGTCGTCTGGGTGAGATCGTTGGTGCCGAAGCTGAAGAACTCGGCCGTCTCGGCGATGTCGCCGGCGCGCAGCGCGGCGCGCGGCAGCTCGATCATGGTGCCCACCATGTATTCGAGCTTCTGGCCCGACATCTGGCTCACCTCGGCGGCGACCTGGTCGACCACGGCCTTCATCAGGTCGAGTTCCTTCTTGGTCGCGACCAGCGGGATCATGATCTCGGGCGTGACCGTCTTGCCGTCCTTCTTCTGCACCTCGGCCACGGCCTCGAAGATGGCGCGCGCCTGCATCTCGTAGATCTCGGGATAGGAGATGCCGAGCCGCACGCCGCGATGGCCGAGCATGGGGTTGAACTCGTGCAGCTTGTGGGCGCGCGCCTCGATCTCCTTCATGTCGACGCCGAGATCCCGGGCGACCTGCGCCATGTCGGCGTCGGTCTTGGGCAGGAACTCGTGCAGCGGCGGATCGAGCAGGCGGATGGTGACGGGCAGCCCGGCCATGATCTCGAACAGCTCGACGAAGTCCTGGCGCTGCATGGGCTGGATCTTGGCGAGCGCCGCCCGGCGGCTCTTCTCGTCGTCGGCCAGGATCATCTGGCGCACCGCCACGATGCGGTCGCCCTCGAAGAACATGTGCTCGGTGCGGCAGAGGCCGATGCCCTCGGCGCCGAACTTGCGCGCCTGCGCGGCGTCGGCCGGCGTCTCGGCGTTGGCGCGGATTCCCAGGCGGCGCACCTCGTCGGCCCACGCCATCAGCTCGGCGAAGTCGCCCGAGAGCTCGGGCTGCACCGTCGGCACCACGCCCAGCATGATCTCGCCGGTGCCGCCGTCGAGCGTGATCTCCTCGCCCGCCTTCACCGTCGTGCCGCGCACCGAGAGCGTGCCCGCGTTGGCGTCGATGCGCAGGTCGCCGGCGCCGGCGACACAGGGCTTGCCCATGCCGCGCGCCACGACCGCCGCATGGCTGGTCATGCCGCCGGTCGAGGTCAGGATGCCCTGGGCCGCGTGCATGCCGTGGATGTCCTCCGGCGAGGTCTCGCGGCGGACCAGGATCACCTTTTCGCCGCCGCGCGCCTGCTTCTCCGCCTCGTCGGCCGAGAACACGACCTTGCCCGAAGCCGCGCCGGGCGAGGCCGGCAGGCCCTTGGCGATCACCTTGCGCTGGGCCTTGGGGTCGAGCGTCGGATGCAGGAGCTGGTCGAGGCTCGCCGGCACGATGCGCTCGACCGCCTGCTTCCGGTCGATCAGGCCCTCGCGCACCATGTCGACCGCGATCTTGAGCGCGGCCTTTGCGGTGCGCTTGCCGTTGCGCGTCTGCAGCATGTAGAGCTTGCCGCGCTGCACGGTGAACTCGATGTCCTGCATGTCGCGATAGTGCTTCTCCAGCGTCTCGCGCACCCGCGAGAGATCGGCGAACACCTCGGGCATCACCTCTTCCATCGCCGGCGCGTCGGACTTCTGCGCCTTCTTGCCTTCGACCGTGAGATGCTGCGGCGTGCGGATGCCGGCAACGACATCCTCGCCCTGCGCGTTCACCAGATACTCGCCGTAGAACAGGTTGGTGCCGGTCGAGGGATCGCGCGTGAAGGCGACGCCGGTCGCGCAGTCGTCGCCCATGTTGCCGAACACCATCGCCTGCACGTTCACCGCCGTGCCCCAGCTCTCGGGGATCGAATGCAGGCGGCGGTAGGTGATGGCGCGCTGGTTCATCCACGAGCCGAACACCGCGCCGATCGCGCCCCAGAGCTGCTCGCGCGGCTCCTGCGGGAACGGCTTGCCGGTGCGCTTCTCGACGATTTTCTTGTACTCGCCCACCACCGAGCGCCAGTCGTCGGCCTTGAGGTCGGTATCCATGTGGATGCCGAGATCCTCCTTCTTGAGCTCCAGCGCCTCCTCGAAGTAGTGATGCGCGACGTCGAGCACGACGTTGGAGTACATCTGGATGAAGCGGCGGTAGCTGTCCCAGGCGAAGCGGTCGTCGCCCGAGGATTTGGCGAGCCCCAGCACCGTCCTGTCGTTCAGCCCGAGGTTCAGGACCGTGTCCATCATGCCGGGCATCGAGGCGCGCGCGCCCGAGCGCACCGAGACCAGCAGCGGATTGTCGGCATCGCCGAACTTCGCGCCGACGATCTTCTCGACGGCGCCCAGTGCCTTCTCGACCTCGTCGCCGAGCCGGGGCGGATAGCTCTCGTTGTTGGCGTAGTAGTAGGTGCAGACCTCGGTCGTCACGGTGAAGCCCGGCGGCACCGGCAGGCCGAGGCTCGACATCTCGGCGAGATTGGCGCCCTTGCCGCCCAGAAGATTGCGCATGTCGGCGCGGCCTTCGGCCTTGCCGTTGCCGAAACTGTAAACCCACTTCGTCTTCTGGGCGCTGTCCTGAGCCATCTTGTTCAGCCCTCGATCCTCGAAAAGTCCGCCACCGAATCCATGGCGGCCCGTATCTGGTTGAGCAATTTCAATCTGTTCAGCCGCAATTGCGGTTTGTCAGCGACATTCACTGTGACCATTTCGAAAAACGCGTCGATCGGCGCACGCAGACCGGCGAAAGCATTCATTGCGCCGGAAAAATCCTCGCGCTCCAGCGCCGGCCTCACGGTCCGCTCCATCTCGGCCAGCGCCGTGGCAACGTTTTTCTCCTCCGCTTGTTCCAGCAGGGCGGGATCGGGCATGCCGGCAATCTTCTCTTTCAGGCCCTTTTCCTTCTTCTCCTCGGCGCGCACGATATTGGCGGCGCGGCCGTAGGCGGTGAGCAGATTCTTTCCCGCCTCCGTGCCGAGGAAGGACTGCAGCGCCTCGACGCGCGCCAGCAGACGCACCAGATCGTCCTCGTGACCGATCGCGAAGACGGCATCGACGATGTCGTGCCGCACGCCCTGCTCCCGCATCTGCACCTTCAGGCGGTCGGCGAAGAAGGCGAGCAGGTCGGCCTCCTTCAGGAAGCGCGCGAGCGGCAGCCGCAGCCGGTTCTCGACGATCAAGCGGATGACGCCGAGCGCCGCGCGGCGCAGCGCGAAGGGATCGCGCGAGCCGGTCGGCTTCTCGCCGATCGACCAGAAGGAGACGAGCGCATCGAGCTTGTCGGCGAGCGCCACCGCGACCGACACGGGCGCGGAAGGACAGCGATCGTTCGGCCCGGCCGGCGCATAGTGATCGCCGATCGCCTCGGCGACCGCCATCGGCAGCTTCTCGCCCAGCGCGTAGTAGCGCCCCATCACGCCCTGCAGCTCGGGGAACTCGCCGACCATGCCGGTCACGAGATCGGCCTTGCAGAGCTCGGCCGCCATCATGACCTGCACCTTGTCGCTGCCGGGGATGTATTCGGCGAGCGCGGTGGCGAGCGCCGCAATGCGTTGCACGCGATCGGCCTGCGTCCCGAGTCTTGCGTGGAAGACGATGTCCTTCAGCACCGGCAGCCGCTCTTCCAGCCGTCGCTTGCGGTCCTGATCCCAGAAGAACTTGGCGTCGGCGAGCCGCGAGCGCAGCACCCGCTCGTTGCCAGCGACGATGGTTCTGCCGCCATCGCGCGCTTCGTTGTTCGCGACGACGACGAAACGGTTGGCGAGCGTACCGTCCGGCCTGGTCGTCGCGAAATAGCGCTGATGCGTCTTCATGGAGACGATCAGCACCTCGGCCGGCACGTCCATGAACTCGGCGTCGATGGTGCCGAGCAGCGGGACCGGCCATTCGACCAGGCCGGCCACCTCGTCGAGCAGCGCCTCGTCCTCCTTGAGCGCCACCTGCGCCTCGCGGCTGAGCCGCTCCGCTCCCTCAAGGATGATCTTCTTGCGCTCGCCGGCATCGAGCACGACATGCGCCGCGCGGAGCTTTTCGACATAGTCGGCGAAGCCCGTCACCTTGATCTCGCCCTTGCTCAGGAAACGATGGCCGCGCGTGCTGTCGCCGAACCTGATGGGCGCCATCTTTCCGCCCGGCGCCACCTCGCCCGCCAGCACCTTGCCGTCGAACAGCGCGACGATGGAATGCAGCGGACGCACCCACTGCATCGTGCCGCTGCCCCATTTCATCGACTTGGGCCAAGGCAAGGCTCTCAACGCCGCATCGATGATGCCGGGCAGTGCGTCGGCCGTCGGGCCGCCCTTCTTGCGGATCACCGCGAACCAGAACTCGCCCTTGCCGGTATCGCGCTTCTCGGCCTGGTCGAGCGACGACAGCCCCGCCCCTTTCAGGAAGCCCTGGATCGCCTGCTCCGGCGCTCCGCCACGCGGCCCCCGCTTCTCCTCGCTGACGTCGGCCCTCATCGCCGGCAGACCGTCGACCATCAGCGCGAGCCGCCGTGGCGTCGCGAAGGCGCGCGCCTCGCTGAAGTCGAGTCTGGCCGCCTTCAGCCCCTCGCACACGAGCCGCCTGAGATCCTCCGCCGCCCGCGTCTGCATGCGCGCCGGAATCTCCTCGCTCAAGAGCTCGAGGAGAAGCTCAGCCATGGCGCAGCCTCTTCTCTTCGGACGTTCCAACCTCTCCCGTGTCATCCCGAGCGCAGCGAGGGATCCTTGGTCGGCGCTGCGAAAGATCCCTCGCTGTGCTCGGGATGACACCGATCTTGCTGCAAGCGTCCTTCGCTCCCATGAGATGGAGGTCGGCCATCACGCCGCCACCTTCTCGACTTGCGTCGCAAGCCAGGCCTCGCAGCAGGCCTTGGCCAGCGTGCGCACGCGCAGGATGTAGCTCTGCCGCTCGGTCACGCTGATGACGCCGCGCGCATCCAAGAGATTGAAGCAGTGCGAGGCCTTTATGCACTGCTCGTAGGCCGGCAGTGGCAGTCCGTTCTCGACCAGGCGACCGCATTCCTTCTCGGCGTCGGCGAAGTGGCGGAACAGCATCCCGGTGTCGGCATGCTCGAAGTTGTAGGCCGACTGCTCCTTCTCGTTCTGCAGGAACACGTCGCCATAGCTGAGCGGCACCTCCGACTCGGGCGCATTGAACGGCAGCTCGTAGACCGTCTTCTTGTCGAAGAGATACATCGCGAGCCGTTCGAGCCCGTAGGTGATCTCGCCCGCCACCAGGTCGACCTCGATGCCGCCCACCTGCTGGAAGTAGGTGAACTGGGTGATCTCCATGCCGTCGCACCAGACTTCCCAGCCCAGCCCCCAGGCGCCCAGCGTCGGGCTCTCCCAGTCGTCCTCGACGAAGCGGATGTCGTGCAGCGTGGTGTCGATGCCGATCGCCTCGAGCGAGCCCAGGTAGCGTTCGAGGATGTCGGTTGGCGACGGCTTCAGGATCGCCTGGAACTGATAGTAATGCTGCAACCGGTTGGGGTTCTCGCCATAGCGCCCGTCTTTGGGCCGGCGCGAGGGCTGCACGTAGGCTGCATACCAGGGTTTGGGCCCCAGCGCGCGCAGGGTGGTCGCGGTGTGGAAGGTCCCGGCGCCCATTTCCATGTCGTAGGGCTGCAGGACGACGCAGCCCTGGCGCGCCCAGTAATCCTGCAGCGTCAGGATCAGTTCCTGGAAGCATCGTGGCTTGGCGCGCGCCGCCGAGAGCTTGGACACGGAACATCCTCGAGCGTGAGAAGGCCTTGTCTTTCCATGACTTAGGCCGTTTTTGCGGTGCGGCAAAATAGGTGCCGCCCCCGGGTGGGTCAAGCGGGGATCACTGGCAGATCGATGCCGAGAGGCCTAAGGTAATACCAAAATGGAATACTTCCTTACCGAGGCCGTCATGAGCACCACCGTCACAAGCAAGGGCCAGATCACTATTCCCAAGCAGGTACGCGATCTGCTGGGTATCGGCCCTGGCAGCCAGATCGATTTCGAGCGGGCGCCGGATGGCCGCATCGTCCTGGTCAAGGTCGAGGAGAAGAAGAGCCGGCCGAACCGTTTCGCGCGGCTGCGCGGCCATGCCGGCCGGGGTTTGAGCACGGACGAGATCATGGCCATGACGCGCGGCGAACGCTGACGTGACCCTGGTCGACAGCAACGTCCTCCTCGATCTCGTGACCGACGATCCCGATTGGGCGGCATGGTCATTGGCCCGGCTCGAAGAGGTCGCGCTCGCGGGCCCGGTGCTCATCAACGACGTGATCTATGGCGAAACCTCTATTCGTTACAGCCGGATCGAGGATCTCGATGCCATGCTGGCCGAAGCGAAGATCGAGCTGGCGCCGATACCGCGTCCCGCCTTGTTCCTGGCAGGCAAAGCGTTCCAGCAATACCGTCGTGCCGGCGGCATCCGTAGCGGAGTGTCGCCCGATTTCTTCATCGGCGCTCATGCCGCCGTCGAGGGTTGGCCTCTGCTGACCCGCGATGCCGGCCGCTACCGCGGCTATTTTCCGAAGCTCACGCTGATCGACCCGCATGGCCGATGAAGGAGTTCACGGGCAGTCCGGCCGGCCGCATTTGCCGGCGGCGACCGAGACATAGGCGCCGCAGACGGCGCAGCGGCGGGTGTCCTCGACGATAGGCTTGCCCGCGGGCGGCAGGCTCGCGGGCTGCGGGGGCGGTGCGGCCGGCCGCCGGTTCATGCCCAACAGCGCCGACAGCCAGCCCCGCACGGTGCTCCAGGCGAGGTAGCCCGCGACGGCGAGGATCGCCAGCTTCAGCAGCACTCCCATCCCGCCTGTTTGCGGGCCGCGCACAAACCGGTCAAGCGCGCTATATGTCCGTCCCATGAATGGAATGGAAGGCCGGCCGCTCGATCTGTTCGTCGTGGGCGGCGGCATCAATGGCGCAGGCATCGCCTGCGACGCGGCGGGCCGGGCCCTTACGGTCGGCCTCTGCGAGATGAACGACTTCGCGAGCGCCACCTCCTCGGCCTCGACCAAGCTGATCCATGGCGGCCTGCGCTACCTGGAGCACTACGAGTTCCGGCTGGTGCGCGAGGCGCTGATGGAGCGCGAGGTGCTGCTGGCCAAGGCGCCGCATCTTTCCAGGCCGATGCGCTTCGTGCTGCCGCACGAGCCCCATCTCAGGCCGCGCTGGATGCTCCGGATCGGCCTTTTCCTCTATGACCATCTCGACTGGCACATGACCCTGCCCAGGTCGAAGGCGGTCGACCTCCTGCACTCGAAGTTCGGCGTCGGCCTGAACGGCAAGTTCAAGAACGGCTTCGTCTACTCCGACGCCTGGGTCGACGATGCCCGGCTGGTGATTGCGAACCTGAAGTCGGCGCGCAACATGGGCGCGCGCATTTACGCCCGACATCGCTGTGTTTCGGCGCGCCGGACGGCCGACGGCAGGCTGTGGGAGGTCGAGCTCGCCGCGCCCGGCGGCGAAACGGTGACGCTGCGGGCGCGCGGCCTGGTCAATGCGGCCGGTCCCTGGGTCAAGCATTTCCTCGACGAGCAGACGGAGGTGCGCACGCCCAAGCGCGTGCGGTTGGTGAAGGGCAGCCACATCGTGGTGCCGCGCCTGCACGAGGGCGAGCACGCCTTCATCCTGCAGAACAGCGACAACCGGATCGTGTTCGTGATCCCCTACGAGCGGGACTATTCGCTGATCGGCACCACCGATATTCCCGTCGAGAGCAGCGAGAAGCCGGTCTGCTCACCCGAGGAGATCGCCTATCTCTGCGACATCGCCGGCCACTACATGAAGAAGCCGGTGACGCCGGCCGACGTCGTCTGGACCTACTCGGGCGTGCGCCCGCTGTTCGACGACGGCGACGACGATCCCTCCGCCGTCACGCGCGACTATCATCTCGAGGTCGACGCACCGGAAGGCGGCGCGCCGATCCTGTCGGTGTTCGGTGGCAAGATCACGACCTACCGGCGGCTCGCCGAGCATGCGCTGGAGGACCTGCGGAAGTTCTATCCCGCGATGGGCGCGGCCTGGACCGCGCACAAGCCGCTGGCCGACGGCGAGCTGGCCAACGCCCCCTCCTTCGACGAGGCGTTCGACCGCTTCGTGGCCGGCGCCTGCGCCGCCAAGCCCGGCCTGCCCGGGGAGCTGGTGCGCGTGCTGGCGCGCCGCCACGGCACCGGCCTCGACGATCTTCTCGAAAACGTGAAGACGCCGGCCGATCTCGGCCGTCACTTCGGCGGTCACCTCTACGAGGTCGAGGTGCGCTACCTCGTGCGGGAGGAATGGGCGGTCGAGCCCGACGACGTGCTGTGGCGGCGCACCAAGGAGGGCCTCGCCCTCACCGCCGACCAGCGCATGGCCTTCGCGCACTGGATGCGCGCGCAACGTCCGAACGCACGCGGCTGAAATTCCGGGGAACGTTTGGCGCGATCGCGCCGTACAGAGGGTGTGGGAGAGTTCCGCAGCCTTTGGAGTCCACGATGACCCGTCGCCCCCTGTTCGTGGCCGTGCCGACCGCCCTCGTGGCGGCGGCCGGCCTTGCCTGGCTGACCTCGGCCTCCGCCTCAGACGGTGGGTTCGAGCGCGCGCCGCAGATCGCCCAGGCAACCCCGCCGGCCGCTCCGGCTCCACCGCCGGCGGCCGGCGGCCCCGAGCACATGAAGCACATGATGCAGCACCAGGCCTTCTCGCCGCAGAAGACCTGCCTGGAGGAGGTGGCGCGCCGCATCGGCAACCGCGCCTACCTGAAGGCGCGGCTCGATCTCAAGCCCGAGCAGACGGAGGCGTGGAACGCCTTCGAGAAGGCAGCCGACGCGGCCAGCGCCAAGGAGAAGACGCGCTGCGCCGGCCTGCCGGCCACGCTCGACAAGCGCCCCGACTTCGCCCAGCGCCTCGAGATGCGCGAGAGCTATATGAAAGCCCGGCTGGATACGATCGAGGCGGTGAAGCCTTCGCTCCTCACGCTCTACGGCGCACTGACGCCGGAGCAGAAGGAGATCCTCGACCGCTCGGCGTCGATGGGCATGCATCATCATCGCGGGTGACGCGCCGCAGACGACGAATCGTGTCATCCCGCGCAGCGAGGGATCTTTGGTCCACGGCCGCGAAAGATCCCTCGGCTTCGCCTCGGGATGACACAGCAAGACGGCTACCAGTCGCTGGCGCGCACCATCTTCATCAGCTCGTCGGCCATGGTGAGCGCCGTCAGCACGCCGGTCTTGGGATTGTCCGGCATGGCGCGGCCCAGCCGCTCGAGCCTGAGCTCGCCCGAATCGCTCACCACCTCGAGCCGGCTCGCATTGGTGCCGGGCGGCAGGGTCGGGTCGGCGACCAGCTCGATGTCGGTGCGATCGAGCCCGGCGCCGCACAGCGCCACCGTCACCGCGAGGTTGGCGTTCTTGGGATAGAGCCGGCCCGCATCGGCCGGCGTGCCGCGGAAGATCACCGTGGGCTCGCGGATCGCGGGCAGGTCGAAGTCGGTCTCGGCCGGGGTGCCGCTCCAGGCGTGCGGCGGCTTGATCGAGGTGTACTTCACGCGCTCGAGCTTGCCGAGCCGCATCGCCAGCAACCCGTCGAGCCCCGCGATCGCGCCCGACGGCAGGCGAAGCCGCGCGCCGCTTTTGGCGGCGGCCGCGAGGTGCTTGTTCCAGAGTTTGGGATCGCCATAGGCGCCGGTCGCGATCACCATGAGATCGATCCCCTTCTTCAGGATCGTCTCGCCCCAGTCGCGCACCGCCTGCTGGCTCGCCGCCTCCACCACGACGTCGGGCTCGAGCTTCAGGAGCGCCCGCAGCGTCTCGACCACGGCGACCTTGCGCCCGACCTTCTTCTGCGTCTCCCTGGCCCGGCCCGGCCGCACCAGCACGCCCACGATGTCGATCGCAGGCTTCTTCTCGGCGAACACGTCGAACAGCATCTGGCCAATCGCGCCGTAACCGATCAGCGCGATCCTGAGCCGCTTCTTCCTGCCCTTGCCTTTGGCCATTTCGCCTCCCCGCGAAGTCGCGCGACTATAGCCGCCGGGCGGCGCCCTTGCGACCCCGGGAGGGCGCGGCTATAACCCCGCCTCCCGAGCGGAGGCGGACTCCGCGGCGCTGACGGAGTGTAGCTCAGCCTGGTAGAGCACTAGCTTCGGGAGCTAGGGGCCGGAGGTTCGAATCCTCTCACTCCGACCAAATCGAAACGATCCGAGACGACGCATCGAGAGATGCGTCGTTCTCTTTGGAGCGCGCCACTCCAGCGGCGCTCATGCAGTGTCGCAACAAGACATGCGCTGCAGCTGACTTCTTACGGTCGCCGCCTTGTTCTTGGAAGGGAGCCGATGGACTTGGCAGTCAGGGACCGCATCCTCGCATCGATCCTGGATTGGGCCGAGGCCCACGGCGATGTCGTGGCCGTGGTCCAGACAGGATCGCTCGCGCGCAACGATGGGGACGCCGACGCCTGGTCGGATATCGATCTCGAGATCATCGTCCGCGATCCTGTGTCGTTGGCCGACGACGATGGATGGATCGGCACGATCGCCGATCTTGTCATCGTGCTCCGCCTCGAGCAGGACGGCTGGCCGACCCGGCTCGCGATCTTCGAGGGCGGCGTTAAGGTCGATTTTACCCTCGCTGGCCGGCCGCGCCTTCAACGCATGATCGACCGGCGACACCTCATCCCGCTGTACGAACGTGGCTATCGTGTCCTGCTCGACAAGAACGGCATCGCGAAGGATCTGCCGGCGCCTTCCCACAGCTTTCCCGTCCGGTCCCTACCTTCCGGGGGCGACTTCCGCCGTCGCGTCGAGGAATTCTGGTTCGAGGCCTTTCACGTCCCGCGCTATCTCGCGCGCGGCGACCTCTTTCTCGTCAAGCAGCGCGATTGGACGATGAAGGAGCTTCTGCTCGAAATGATGGAATGGCATGCCATCACGCATGGCGCCACGCCGGCCGACGTCTGGCACCTCGGAACTCGGATGCAGCGATGGACCGATCCCGACACCTGGCAAGAGCTGCAGCGGACCTTCGGCCGCTTCGACGCCGAAGACGCCCGCCGCGCCTTCGAGGAGACGACGCGTCTTTACGGCCGCCTGGCCCGCGAAGTCGCGCACACGGCCGGTTTCCGCTATCCCGAAGCGGTCGAGGCGAAGATCAGGGCGACCTTTCTTCAGCGCCCGTAAAGACCAGGAGCGGGTCCGGCGCGCGGTATCATCTTACTCCACCGCCCGGTGGGCCGCGGAGGCTTACCACAAGCGTGAAAAAATTTGCGAAAAGACCGCGATCAGGCGGGCGGCGTCGCCAGCACCCGCTCGATCACCCGCTCGGCGGCCTGCTCGGGGTCGAGGTCCAGCGTGCGCAGCGCGAGGTCGGGCGACTCGGGCGGCTCGTAGGGCTGGTCGCGGCCGGTGAGGTTGGCGACCTTGCCGCGCGCGGCCTTGGCGTAGAGGCCCTTGGGGTCGCGCTGGCGGCAGATCTCGGGCGGGGTGTCGACGAACACCTCGAGGAAGCGGCCTTCGGGCAAGAGCGCGCGGGCGCGCGCGCGGTCGACGCGGAACGGCGAGACCAGCGCCACCAGCACGATCAGCCCGGCATCGGCCATCAGCTTCGCCACCTCGCCGACCCGCCGCACGTTCTCGGCGCGCGAGGCCGCGTCGAAGCCGAGATCGGCGTTGAGGCCCTGCCGCAGGTTGTCGCCGTCGAGCAGCATGGTCTGGCGACCGAGCGCCACCAGCCTGCGCTCGACGGCGTTGGCGATGGTCGACTTGCCCGAGCCCGGCAGGCCGGTGAGCCACACCACCGTCGCCCGCTGCCCCTTGGCGCGCTCGCGGATGACGGGCGTCACGTCCTCGGGCTGGTGATGGACGTTGGTCGCGCGGTCGAGGCTTTCGACCGCCATGCCGGCCGCCACCGTGCCGCCGGTCGCGGGATCGATCAGGATGAAGGCGCCGGTGGCGCGATTGTCGCCGTAGGGATCGAAGGCGATCGGCGCCGCGGTCTCGATCTCCACGCGCGCGATGCCGTCGGGGCCGAGCGCCTGGCCCGGCACGCGCTCGAGCGACTCGATGTCGAGCGTGCCGGCGATGCGCGCGATCGTGGCGGCGACGGTGGCGGCGCCGATCTTGAGGAGAAGGCGCCGGCCCGGCAGCGCCGGCACCTCGTCCATCCAGACAAGGTCGGTGGCGAGCCGGCGCGCGACGGTCGGCCGGTTCTTCGGATCGGCCAGCAGGTCGCCGCGGCCGAGATCGATCGCCTCTCCGAAGACGAGCGTCACCGAGCGGCCGGCCGCCGCCGCCGGCAGATCGCCGTCGAAGGTGACGATGCGCGCCACCTCGGCCGTCCGGCCCGATCCTTCGGCCACGACGCGGTCGCCGACCTTCACCGTCCCGCTGGCCACCGTGCCGGCGAAGCCGCGGAAGTCGCCGTTCGGGCGGTTGACCCATTGCACGGGAAAACGGAATGGCCCCTCCGCCTCGTCGCCGGTCTGCACGGTCTCGAGATGCCGCAGCAGCGCCGGCCCGCGATACCAGGGCGTGCGGTCGCTGCGCGCAGCGACATTGTCGCCGTGGCGCGCGGAGAGCGGGATCGCGACCGGCGATTCGAAGCCGAGCGGCGCGGCAAAAGCTGTGAAGGCGCGCTCGATCTCGCGAAAGCACGCCTCGGAAAAATCGACCAGGTCGATCTTGTTCACCGCCAGCACGACATGGCGGATGCCGAGCAGCGACACGATGACGGCGTGGCGGCGCGTCTGCTCCACGAGCCCCTTGCGCGCATCGACCAGCAGGACGGCGAGCTCGGCGTTCGAGGCGCCCGTCACCATGTTGCGCGTGTATTGCCGGTGACCCGGCGTGTCGGCGACGACGAACGCCCGCCGCGTGGTCGAGAAGAAGCGATAGGCGACGTCGATGGTGATGCCCTGCTCGCGCTCGGCCTCGAGCCCGTCGAGCAGCAGGGCATAGTCGATGCCGTCGCCGGTGGTGCCGAAGCGCCGCGAATCCTCCCGCAGCGCCTTCGCCTGGTCGTCGAGCAGGCCGGCCGCATCGGCGATCAGCCGACCGATGAGGGTCGACTTGCCGTCGTCGACCGAGCCGCAGGCGAGGAAGCGCAGTGCGCCGCGACGCGGCACGACGGCCAGCGGCATCTCCCCGCCGGCGTTCAAAAATAGCCCTCCCGCTTCTTGCGCTCCATCGAGGCCTGCGCCGCGGCGTCGACGAGGCGGCCCTGACGTTCAGACGAGCGCGAGGCGACAAGCTCGGCGATCACCGCCGCGACGTCGTCCGCCTGCGATTCGACCGCGCCGGTGAGCGGCCAGCAGCCGAGCGTCCGGAAGCGCACGCGCCGCAGCATCGTCTTTTCGTCCGGCCGAAACCGCATGCGCTGGTCGTCGACCGCGATCAGCGCGCCGACGCGCGCCACGACCGGCCGCTCGGCCGCGAGATAGAGCGGCACGATCGGGATCGCCTCGGCCTGGATGTAGGTCCAGACGTCGAGCTCGGTCCAGTTGGAGAGCGGGAAGACGCGCATCGTCTCGCCCGGCGCAAGCCGCGTGTTGAAGAGCCGCCACAACTCGGGCCGCTGGCGCCGCGGATCCCAGGTGTGAGCCGCGCCGCGGTGGGAGAAGATGCGCTCCTTGGCGCGCGCCTTCTCCTCGTCGCGTCGCGCGCCACCGATCGCCGCGTCGAAGCCGTGCCGGTCGAGTGCGCTGTGCAGCGCCTCGGTCAGCATCAGCCGGGAATACTCGCCCGTCGCGGTGTCGAACGGATTGACGCCGGCGCGTACCGCTTCCTCGTTGCTGTGCACCAGCAGCTCGAACCCGTAGGCCTTCGCCATCCGGTCGCGGTGCTCCAGCAACGCCCGGAAGTCCCAGCCGGTGGCGATGTGCAGAAAGGGAAAGGGCGGCGGCGCGGGATGGAAGGCCTTGCGCGCGAGATGGAGCAGGACGCTCGAATCCTTGCCGACCGAATAGAGCAGCACGGGCTTGCGGAACTCCGCCACCACCTCGCGCAGGATGTGGATCGACTCGTCCTCCAGCCGTTGCAAATGCGGCGACAGGCGCGAGGCCAGGGCCAAGGTCGAGGACGGCATGCTTCAGTTGGTGTAATCGACGGTATGCAACTTTAACAGGTGCATCCGGCTTCGGTGAAGGTGCAAACTGGCTTTGCGCGCCGCCAGATGGAATGGCCGGCATTTTGCAAGGAAAGGAATCTCGACCAGCGCCGGGGATGAACCGTCCCCGCCTCTCGTATCCGTGTCGGTGGGGTCGAAAGCCCCCGGCGCGGCCATAAACGTCAAGAAAGACAAGAAAAGATTACGGATGAGATACAACGTTGTCGTCGCCACCCACCACAAGACGGGAACCGTCTGGATGGATGGCGTGTTCAAGGGGATCGCCGCCGACCTCGGCGTGGCCTATATCGATTTCAAGGTCTGGTACGAGCATCGGCGCGAGCAATTGTCGGAAGCGCTGAAGGCTCCCTTCATCCTTCTCAGCACCGATTCGGACTTCCGAAGCCATGGATCCCTGCTCGAGCGGGAGGACGTGCGCGTGCTCCATCTCATCCGCGATCCGCGCGACGTGGTGATCTCGGCGATGCACTACCACAGGAAGTCGAAGGAAAGCTGGCTGCACGAACCGGTGCCCGGCTACGACGACGTCACCTACCAGCGCCGGTTGAAGGGCCTGCCGAACACGCATCAGCGGTACATCTACGAAATGGAGCATTCCTCCGGCGGCACGGTGCAGGACATGCTGCGCTGGCGCTACGGCCGGCCCGACTGCTTCGAGGCGCGTTACGAGGAGCTGAGACAGGACATCGAGCTCCGCTACTGGCGGCGGATCACCGCCTTCCTGGGCTTCGACGCCGCCGAGCGGAAGATCTGCGACGCGCACTTCTGGCGCAACAGCCTGTTCGGCGGGCTGTCGCGGCTCGGCAACAGGCACGTGCGCTCGGGCGACATCGGCCAGTGGAAACGCGAGTTCACGGTCCCGCTCGCCTATGCCTTCATCGGGTGCTTCCCCGGCGCCTTGCAGGCGCTGGGCTACGAGGCCGACCACAACTGGGTGCTCGACCTGCAGCATGCGCCGCCGCGACGGCGCTTCGGCGACAGCGCCCTGCGCCCCCTGCGCGAGCTGAGCCGGGCCTTCTCGTTCTTCTAGCCCGGCGGTGGCGATCGGGAACCGCATGGGCGACGCCGCGTTCACTCGGGCGGAGGCTTCTGGATGGGTTCCGCCACTTCGATCGTGGTCCTGCTGCTGGTGTTTTCCGTGCCCGGCTCCAACGGTGTCGCCACGACGCAGAAGATCGACTTCAAGAGCCGGCAGGACTGCGAATCCTTCCGCGACCAGGTGGTGCACGCCTGGGACGGCAGCTTCGACAAGCAGCGCAATAGCACCAAGCCCACGGCCTGGGGCCTTTGTGTCGAGAAGCCGCTCTGATCAGGCGATGCCGCTCTGATCAGGCGATGAAGGTACGCAGCAGGCCGAACGTTCCCGTCGCGAACAGGATGCCGAGCGCCACGTTGCGGTAGAGCCGCTCGCTCGCGAGGCCATGGAACAGGCGCCCGCCGAGCCACGCTCCCAGGATCATCAGCGGAAACAGCACGACAGCGCGGCCGAGCGCATCCCAGCCCGCGACCCCGCTTGCCAGCACGATCACGATCAGCAGGAACTGCGTGAGGAAATAGTAGGTGACGATGTTGGCACGGTTCACATGCGGCGGATCGCTGCCCGAGAGGAGGTAGAGCAGCACCGGCGGCCCGCCGACGCTGGTGGTCGCCATCATCGCCCCCGAGACGGCGCCCACCGTGACGGTCGCCGCCGTCGACCGGCCGCCGCGATACTTCCAGCCGCTCCACATCAGCACGACGAAGGCCACGATCACCGCCGACACCGCGGTGACGATGGTACCCTTGTCGACGCTCGCCAGCGCCCAGACGCCGAGCGGCATCGCCACGCAGGCGGCAATGCTCATGGGGCCGAGCGTCTTCCAGTCGGCGCTGGCGCGTACCTGCGGGAAGAGCTGCAGCGAGACGACCAGCTCGATGGCGACGATGGTGACGACCATCTCGGCCGAACCGAACAGGATGGCGAAGATCGGCGCCATCAGCATCGCCGAGCCGAATCCCGCAAAGCCGCGCATCAGTCCGGCGACCAGCGTCACGCCGATCGCGATCCACAGACCTGTATCGGCGAAGAGGTGGTGGATGTAGGGGAGCATGAGAAACGCCGTCGCCCCGAAACCGGTGTCATCCCGAGGCGAAGCCGAGGGATCCTTAATGCGCCGCGAGCAAAGATCCCTCGCTGCGCTCGGGATGACACATCTCTATTGGCGGGAGCTACTTCCTCTGCCCCTCGCCCGTCCTGTCGCGCAGGCGCTGCATGCCGCGCAGCCAGCGGTCGCGGTCGAGCTTGCGGGCCATGTACTCTTTCACCTGGGGATGGGTGAGAATCAGGAACGTCTCGGCGTCCATCGCGTCGATCACGGTCTGGGCCACGGCGTCGGTGTTGAGCACGCCGTCGACCGACGCGGCCGTGGCGCCGGCCATGCGCAGCATGTCGGTGTCGACCGCCTGCGGGCAGAGCACCGACACGCGGATGCCCTTGTCGCCGTACTGGATCGCCAGATGCTCGGCCAGCGCCACCGCGGCATGCTTGGTGACGCCGTAGGGCGCCGAGCCCATCGAGGCGAGCAGGCCCGCCGCGCTCGCCGTGTTGAGCAGATAGCCCGACTTGCGTGCCAGCATGCCGGGCACCAGCGCCCGCGCGGCATAGACATGCGCCATGACATGGATCGCCCAGCTGTCGGCCCAGTCCTTGTCGATCGCATCCTCGTGCCCGCCGCGGCCGATGCCGGCGTTGGAGAAGAAGATGTCGACCGGGCCGAAGTGCCGCTCGGCCTCGGCCACGAGATGGCGAATGTCGGCCTCCTTCGCGACGTCGCAGGCGACCGCGACTCCCTCGATGTCCCTGGCCACCTTGTCGAGCCGCGCCGCATCGCGATCGGCGACGACGACGCCCTTGGCGCCTTCCCTGGCGTAGCGTCGGGCGATCGCCTCGCCGATTCCCCCCGCCGCGCCCGTGACGACGCAGACCTTGTCCTTGACTTTCATGTCTTCTCCCAATCAGCCTCTTCTCACGGACCGCGAGCTTCCAGCTCGCCCACGATCATGAGCGCGCAAGACGCGCGCGGTCCAGAAGACTAGCCCCAGCTCTGCTCGATCAGCTCGACATACTGCGCCTTGGTCGGCTGGCGCGGCGTCGAGAGATGGCAGTGGTCGCCGAGCGCGCCGTCGGCGATCTGCTCGACCTCGTCCTGCCGGAGCCCCATCGCGCCCAGCCCCCTGGGGATGCCGAGCCGCTCGTTCAGCGCCGCAACGGCATTGGCCACGCCCTCGGCGGTGCCCTCGCGTTCGGGCAGGCCGAGCACCTGGGCCACTTTCCTGTACTTCTCGCCGACCGCCGGCGCGTTGAAGCGCAGCACCGCCGGCAGGTAGGCCGCGTTCAGCGTGCCGTGATGCAGCCGATGCCCCTTCAGCCCGCCCGTCGGGTGACTCAGCGCATGCACGGCGCCCAGCCCCTTCTGGAACACCATGGCGCCTTCCATCGCCGCCATCGCCATGTTGAAGCGCGCCTCGCGGTCCTGCCCGTCCCGGGTCGCCCGCTCGACATAGCGCCACGCCTTGTCGAGCCCGTCGAGCGCGATGCCGTCGGCCGGCGGGTTGTAGGCGTTGGACAGGAAGCATTCGATGTTGTGCGTGAAGGCGTCCATGCCGGTGCCCGCCGTGAGATGCGGTGGCAGGCCCAGCGTCAGCTCGGGATCGATTAGCGCCAGCTTTGGAATGAGGTGCGGGCTGCCGATCGCGAGCTTGCGGCCGGAATCCATGATGATGACGCCGCCGCGGCTCACCTCGCTGCCGGTGCCCGAGGTGGTCGGGATGGCGACGATCGGCGCCACCTTCGAGGTGATCTTCGTCGCGCCGCCTTCGACCATCGCATAGGGCTGCAGCGAATTGCCGGGATGCGTCGCCATCAGCGCCACGCCCTTGGCGAGATCCATCGGCGAGCCGCCGCCGATGGCGATGATGCCATCGCAGCCCTCGTCCTTGTAGATCTTGAGGGCGTCGCGCATGGCGGCCTCGGTCGGATTCTCGGGCGTGCCGTCGTAGAGCGCGATCGGCATGTTGCCGGGCAGCTTCTCCTTCACCTTGGCCCACAGGCCGGCGGCGATGATACCCTTGTCTGTGACGATCAGCGGTCGGCGGATGCCGAGGAGCTGCAGCTCCTGCTCCAGAAGCTTCAGCGCGCCGAACTCGAACTGGATGCGGGTGAGATAGGTGATGAGCGCCATATCCTTCCTCTCGTCTTTCCTTTCGCTCTCGCGGCGAGCCTACGCGAGAAGCGGACGATGAGCGACCCTCTTGTCCTGCGGCCCGCGACGGCGGCCGACGCGTCGGCGCTGGCCGCGACCATCGCCGCTGCATTCGCCCAATACCGGGGCAAGCTCGTGCCGGAGTCCGGCGCTTTCCGCGAAACGGCGGAAAGCATTGCCGTAGAGTTCGCCAGGGGCGCGAGCGCGATCGTCGCTGAGCGGAACGGCGAGACCCTGGGCTGCGTCATGACCAGGGTCGTGGATGGCGACCTCTATTTCGGCCGGCTGGCGGTCGTGCCCCAAGCGCGCGGTCTGGGCCTCGCCCGGCGCCTGGTCGCTGCTGTAGAGGCCGATGCCCGGGCGCGTGGGTTGGCCGGCGTCAGGCTCGGCGTACGCGTGGTGCTCGCGGACAACCAGCGGCTCTTCGGATCGCTGGGCTATGTCGAGGTCGGGCGCGAGGCGCATCCCGGCTTCGACTATCCGACCTCGATCAATATGAGGAAGCCGCTCGTCGGAATGTGATAGGTTTGGTCCATGACCCGCTCACCTCTCACCGGCCCCTCCGTCTGGCAGGGCAAGGACATCAAGGATTCCAAACGCTGGATCCGGAACCTGCCGGCCGGCGCGGTTGCCGAGTTCGACGCTGCGCTGAAGGCGGTCAAGGACCATCCGTGGCGGGAGATCACGCGCGCCGACTTTCCGGTGTCGACGCTGCGGCCGCTCCTCGACGACATCGCCGACGAGCTGGAGAACGGTTGCGGCATCGTGAAGCTGCGCGGCTTTCCGGTCGATCGCTACGACGAGGACGACCTGCGCCGCCTTTATTTCGGCTTCGGCAGCCATCTCGGCATGCCGGTGTTCCAGAACCGCAGCGGCGAGCTGATGCGCGCCATCCGCGACGAGGGCGCGCATGTCGGCCGCACCTATGGCCAGGTCCAGGACGAGCGGAAAGGCACGACCTTCCTGTCGTCCTACGCCCGCACGCTCACCAACGGCGGCCTGCGCTTCCACACCGACCGCACCGACGTCGTCGGCCTCCTCTGCGTGCGTCAGGCGCGCCAGGGCGGCGTCAGCACCCTCGCCTCCACGCCCGCCATCCACAACGCGATCCTGGCGCGCCGGCCCGATCTTCTGGAAGTGCTGTTCCAGGATTTCTGGCGCAGCCGCTTCGGCGAGGAAGGCACGACCAAGGAGACTGCCTATCCGCTGCCGATCTTCGGCTTGCGCGATGGCAAGTTCACCTCGCACTATTCGCTCACCTTCATCGAGGCCGCGCAGATGGCGCCCGGGGTGCCGAAGCTCACGACCGCGCAGAAGGAAGCGATCGACGTGCTGATGCAGACCGCGCAGGAGCTCTGTTTCGAGATGACGCTCGAACCCGGCGACCTGCAGCTCATCAACAGCCACGTCACCTACCACGGCCGCACGCCGTTCGAGGACGACGCCACCTCCGGCCACGACCGCCTGCTGCTGCGCCTCTGGCTCTCCATGCCCAACAACCGCGCACTGCCGCAGGGCCACGAGATCCTGTGGCGCAACATCGAGGCGGGTCAGCTCCGCGGCGGCATCCAGCAGGTCGTGATGTAGTTGTTTGGGAAACGGTGTCAGCAGATGGCACCGTTGTCCTCTTTCTACACACCATGAGCGCCGCTGGAGTGGCACAATCATGTGCTCTTGCCAGCGGGAACGTGATGGCCCAAGTCCTTGGACAAGGGATCGGAACCATCGTGGCCGACGTCAGCGCTTCGCTTCCCACCTTTCGCACTGGCCGCATGCCGCCGGCGGCGCTGATGCTGGCGGTCCTGTTGCATGGTCTGGTGGCGCTGGGGCTGTGGGGCCTCTCGCTGCGCGAGCCTCGCCTCACCCTGCCGCGAGCGCCCATCGACGTTACCTTCGAGCAGCCGAAGGCCAAGCCGCCGCCTCCGCCACCGACTGTGACGCCGAAGGCGCGCCCCGCACCGCCCGACATGCCGGGCCTGGCTCCGCCGGCGGAAATCACGGCCGACAAGCCGAGCCAGGTCCCGTCGCGAGCCAGGGAAGCGCGGCAGGCGCTCGCACCGGAGCGGCCACTGCTCGAGCAGGCCGTGCCGCCACCGCAAGCGGAGGTAACGGCGCCGCCGACCTTCGAACCGCTGCAGGCGGCACGACCGGCGCCCTCTCGCCAGGCGCACATATCGTCGGTGCCGGCGCCTGCCCAACCCGCCCGGCCGGCCCAGGAACCGCAATTCCGACCCTCGCCGCTGACCCAGGCGCCACGGCGGCAGCCCCCTGCCATTGCCAGCCGCGAAGCGCCGACCCCGTCGCCCTTCGTCAATCCCGCGGACACCTACAATCGCGCGCGCGTCGCGGACAACTACCTCTGGCAAGTCGTGCGCAAGCTCGCGGGATATCACTACGAGGCCCAGGCGAGCGTCCAGGAAGGCACGACCGTCCTGCGCATCGTCATCGCCCGCGACGGACGGCTGCTCGATGTCGCGGTCGCCCGATCGAGCGGCTTTGCGGCGCTCGACAGAGGCGTCGTGGCCGGCGTGCGCGCCGGCGCGCCCTACGCACCGCTGCCGCCGGACATCCACGGCGACAGCGCCACCTTCACCTTGCCCCTGGTCTCGATACGTCGCCAGTGAAGCTGTTGCGCGGCGACCTTCCCTCCAGCACCGCGCGCTCGCGCTGGAAGAGGTCGACCACGGCGTCCATGGCAGCGCGCATGCGCGGCAGCGCGCGCAGGTCGCGATGGACGAGCAGCCACTGGTCGGCAAAGACCTCGGCGATCACGCCGCCCATGCGCTGCAGGCCCGGATCGGGATCGCCGAGATAACAGGGCAGGATCGCGAAGCCCGCGCCCGCCCGCACTGCCTCGTGCAGCACCAGCCAGTTGTTGCCGCGCACGGCAGGACGCGTCCCGTCCAGCCGATCGGCGAGCCAGCGCTGGCCGGGCATGTAGGCATGGTCGTCGTCGAAGGCGACCCACGGCACGGCCTTCATCGTCGCCGGCCCGAGCCGCGCCACCGCGAGCGCGGGATGAGCATAGATCGCGTAGGCGACCCGCCCGAGCTTGCGCGCGACGATGTCGCCGAGGTCGGGCACCTGCTCGCGAATCAAGAGGTCGGCCTCGCGCCGGGAGAGATTGGCAAGCGTGTGGCTTGCCACCAGCTCGAACTCGATCTCGGCCAGCTGCCTTCGCAGCTCGGGCAGGTGGCGTGCCAGCAGGGCCGACATCGCCTCGCCGGCGGAGAGCCGCACGACGCCGCGCACTGTGTCGCTCAATCCTGCGCTGCGCCGGTCGATCGAAAGCGCAGCACGCTCCATCGCTTCGGTGTCGCCCAGCAGCTCCTCGCCGGCCGAGGTCGGCACGAAGCGGTCCGGCAGCCGCTCGAACAGACGCGCGCCGATCTGCCTCTCGAGCGCCGCGACGCGCCGCGCCACGGTGGGATGGCTGACGCCCAGCGCCTTGGCGGCGGTCGTCAGCGTGCCCTCGCGGGCCAGCGTGAGGAAGATCCGGAGGTCGTCCCAACTGGGCGTCATGTACAGATTTGTACAGCCGTTTTTCCCTTTTGTGGACTGACGAATGTGGATGTTCGCCCTAGCATCGCGCCATGCATATCGAACCGCGCCTTCTTGTCTTCACCAGGGGCGTCCGCGGCCGCATCGCGGCGGCGGTCGCGGTCGGCCTCTTGTCGGTCGGGCTGGGCGTCGCCCGGCTGGGTCTGCTGGGCTGGCTGATCGGCCAGGTGTTCGCCGGTGTGCCGGCTTCCGCGCTGATGTTGCCCATCCTGCTGATCGCGCTGGTGATGGTGCTGCGCGGCGCGGCCGAGCACTGGCGCGCCGTGGTCGCGCACGAGACCGCGGCGCGGGTGCAGAAGCGCCTGCGCCGCGTGATCTACGACAAGATCGCGAGCCTGGGACCCGGCACGGTCGGCCGCCAGCGCTCGGGCGGGCTCACGCTCTCGCTGATCGACGGCGTCGAGCAGCTCGAGACCTATTTCGGCCAGTTCCTGCCGCAGTTCCTGGTCGCGCTGCTCTCGCCGCTGCTGATCTTCGCGGTGGTCGCCTTCATCGACCTGCCGGTGGCGCTGGTCATGCTGGCGGCAGCCATCGTCGCGCTGTTCGCGCCCGCGCTCTGGCACAAGTGGGACGTGGCCAACTCGGGACGGCGTCAGAAAAGCTATGCGAGCTTCGCCGCCGAGTTCCTGGACTCGATCCAGGGCCTCGCAACGCTGAAGGCGTTCGGCCAGGGCAAGGCGCGCGCCGACAAGCTCGAGATCGAGGCGCGCGATCTCTTCCGCAGCACCATGTGGGTGCTGGCCACCAACACGCTGGCGCGCGGCATCACCGACACCGCGATCGCCTGCGGGGCCGCCGCCGCCCTCATCTATGGCGCGGTGCGCGTCGAGTCGGGCGCGATGGCGCTCGCCTCGCTGCTGGTCATCCTGATGCTGGGTGTGGAAATCTTCCGGCCGATGCGCGAGCTGCGCACCGTCCTGCATCAGGGCATGGTGGGACTCTCGGCGGCGCAGGGCATCTACCACATCCTCGACGACCGGCCGGCCGTCGCCGACGTCTCGCCGCGGCCGCTGGACAAAGCCATCGCCCCGGTCATCGCCTTCGAGGACGTGCGCTTCGCCTATCCCGGCACGCGGCGCACGATCCACGACGGCCTTTCCTTCCGCGCCGCGGCGGGCGAGCGGCTGGGCATCGTCGGCCCGTCGGGCGGCGGCAAGTCCTCGGTCGTGCGGCTGCTGCTGCGCTTCTACGACCCCGACGAGGGCCGCATCACGCTGGGCGGCCATGATCTGCGTACGCTCTCCTTCGAGCAAATCCGTTCGCTGATCTCGGTGGTCAACCAGGACACTTTCCTGTTCCACGGCACGGTCGAGGAGAATATTCGCCTCGGCCGGCCCAGCGCGACGCAGCAAGAACTCGAGCAAGCCGCACGCGCCGCCAACATCCATGACTTCATCGAGAGCCTGCCGCAGGGCTACCGGACGGTGATCGGCGAGAAGGGCATCAAGCTCTCCGGCGGCCAGCGCCAGCGCCTCGCCATCGCCCGGGCGCTGCTGCGCGACACGCCGATCCTGGTGCTCGACGAGGCGCTCTCCGCGGTCGATGCCGAGAACGAGGCGGTGATCCAGGAAGCGCTCGACCGCCTGATGCAGGGCCGGACGACGCTGATCCTCGCGCATCGCCTGTCCAGCGTGATCGACTGCGACCGTATCCTGGTGCTCGATGGCGGCCGTGTCGCCGAGGAAGGCCGGCACGATTTCCTGATGGCGCGCGGCGGGGTCTATGCGACGCTGATGGCGGAACAGGCTCAGGGCTCTTCGGGACTGCGGGCTTCCAGCCCACTCATGCGCGCGCAGGATGCGCGCGGTCCGAAAGACACCGAGTCCCGCCTCCCCGCCTCCGCTCCCACCGAAGGCATCATCAAGGCCGAGGGGCTCACCTGGTACCAGGTGGTCGCGAACCTGATGAAGGTCATCCTGCCGTGG
This sequence comes from Enhydrobacter sp., assembly GCF_030246845.1. Classification (NCBI taxonomy): domain Bacteria; kingdom Pseudomonadati; phylum Pseudomonadota; class Alphaproteobacteria; order Hyphomicrobiales; genus Enhydrobacter; species Enhydrobacter sp. The sequence goes on along the minus strand of NZ_CP126889.1, from coordinate 3,618,232 downwards.
AAGGGCAAGCTCGCCGCCACCTTCACCTTCGGCGTGCTGCGGGTGCTGGCCTTCATCGGCGTGGGCGTGCTGTCGGCGCTGATCGTGCTGGCGCTGAAGCATCGTGAGCCCTTCAACAACCTCGCGATCGCGCTTGCGATCGTGGCGCCGCTGTCGGGCGTGCTGCACTGGCTCGAATCGTGGCTGGCGCACGACATGGCCTTCCGGCTGCTGGCTGAGATGCGCATCGATGCCTTCCGCAAGCTCGAGGCGCTGGCGCCGGCCTATCTCGTGCGCCGCCGCACCGGTGACCTGATGGCGCTCGCCACGCACGACATCGAGCTGGTCGAGTATTTCTTCGCCCATACGGTGGCGCCCGCCTTCGTGGCCATCCTCGTGCCGGCCGTCGTGATCGTCGTGCTGGCCTCGGCGAGCGGCTGGCTCGCGCTCGCGCTGCTGCCGTTCCTGCTCGCGGTGGGGCTCAGCCCCTTCCTGATGCGCAAGCGCGTCGATCGTCTCGGCTCGCAGGCACGGGAAGCGGCCGGCGAGCTCGGCGCCTTCGCCGTCGACTCCGTGCAGGGGCTGGGCGAGATCGTGGCCTTCCAGCAGGAGAGCCGGCGCGGCGATCGCCTGAACGAGCTTACGCAGCGGCATATCGACCTGCGCCTGCCGTTCTTCCGCGAGCTCACCCTGCAGCACAGCCTGCTCGAGGTGATGACGGGCCTGGGCGGCCTCGCCGTGGTCGTGACCGGCGCCATCCTCTCCACCGGGGGGGCGGTCGATCCCGGCCTGCTGCCGCTTCTCACCATCCTCGCCATGGCGGCCTTCCTGCCGGTGTCGGAGATCGCCCAGATCGGCCGCCAGCTCGCCGACACGCTGGGCGCCACCCGGCGCGTCTATGCGCTGGCCAACGAGCCGATCCCGGTGCGCGATGGCCCGGGCGTGCCGCCGAGGAGGGGAGCCGCGTCGCTCGCGCTGGAGCGCGTGAGCTTCACCTACCCCGGCCAGAATCGCCGCGCGCTCGCCGACGTGAGCTTCACCATCCCCGCCGGCAAGACGGTGGCCCTGGTCGGCACGTCGGGCGCAGGCAAGACGACCACGGCGCAGCTCCTGATGCGCTTCTGGGATCCCGAGCAGGGCCGCATCACGCTGAACGGCGCCGATCTCAGGGACTACAGGCTCGACGAGCTGCGCCGGCTGATCGCGCTCGTGGCGCAGGACACCTATCTTTTCAACGACACGCTGCGCGCCAACATCCTGATCGCCCGCCCGGACGCCTCGGAGGCCGAGTTGCAAGCCGCAATCGAGCATGCCTCGCTCGCCGAGCTGGTGGCGACGCTGCCCGACGGCCTCGATTCGCCGGTGGGCGAGCGCGGCATGAGTCTCAGCGGCGGCCAGCGTCAGCGCGTCGCCATCGCCCGCGCCTTCCTGAAGGACGCGCCGATCCTGGTGCTCGACGAGGCGACCTCGCATCTCGACGCGGTGAACGAGCAGGCGGTGCGCCGCGCGCTCGATCTCCTGCAGGCCGACCGCACCACCATCGTCATCGCCCATCGGCTCTCGACGGTGCGCGGCGCCGACCTCATCGTGGTGCTGGACGAGGGCCGCGTCGCCGAGACCGGCACGCATGCCTCGCTGCTGGCGAAAGGCGGTCTCTATGCCCGCCTCGTCTCCCGCCAGCTCGCCGTCGCCTACGCACCGGCCGCCTCGTGACGCCTGCAGCCTGCTCCTGGATTTCGGCGGTCGCGCGCCTCGGGCAAACTTTGTATATTAATATTCCTTTTCTGCCTTATGCAGATCATAAGGAATACTTTGAGACCGCGCAACCTCAACCTCGATCATCTCGACACCTTCACCCAGGTGATCGAGCTCGGCAGCTTTTCGGCCACGGCGGACCGGCTCAACCTCACCCAGCCGGCGGTGAGCCTGCAGATCCGCCAGCTCGAGAAGCGGCTGGGCGTGCGGCTGATCGAGCGGGTGGGCAAGCGCGCGACGCCGACGCCGGCCGGCGCCGAGCTGCTGCTGCATGCGCGCCGCATCTTCGAGGCGACGACGGCGGCGCACGACGCGATCGCACCCTACGTCGAGGGCTCGATCAGCCGCGTACGCATCGGCACGGGCGCCACGGCCTGCATCCATTTCCTGCCGCCGGTGCTGCGTGAGCTGCGGCGCCAGTTCACCTCGCTGGAGGTGATCGTCAACACCGGCAACTCGGTCGACATCCTGAAGCAGGTCGAGGAGAACACGCTCGATCTCGGCCTGGTGACGCTACCGGCTCCCGGCCGCATGTTCGAGGTGACGCCGCTGTTCGACGACGAGTTCGTGGTGCTGTCGCCGCGCAAGGGCGGCATGCTGCCCAAGGCGGTGACGCCCGCCGTGCTGGCGCGCCATCCGATCGTGCTGCACGAAGCGGGCTCGCAGACGCGGCGCATCGTCGACGACTGGTTTGCCGAGGCCGGCTTCCTGGTGAAGCCCGCCATGGAGCTGGACAGCGTCGAGGCGATCAAGGAACTGGTCGGCGCGGGGCTCGGCTGCGGCGTCGTCCCGCGCATGGCCGTCGACGGCGCCTACAAGGCCTCCAACCTCCTGGTGCAGTCGCTTTCACCCAGGCTGTCGCGCAAGATCGGGCTGGTGATGCGCCGCGACAAGCCGCTGCACCGCGGCCTGCGCGAAACCGTGTCGGCGCTGCGCCGCGCCGCCTCCGGCTTCAGCGAGGGCAAGTGCGTGCGCGCCTAGCCGCATCGTGCAGAATGCCTATCTCGGCGCCTCGCCGCTCTCACGCCGCCGCCGGCTCGACACGCTGCGCGGGCTCGACGATCGCCTGCTGCGCGACATCGGTGTTGCCGCGAGGCGGCGCACACCGGCGGCCGATGGGTCGATACGGTCTTGATGCAACGCAGCCTTCGCGCATCATGACGTTCCGGACCGAAGCACGCCGCGTCGGAGCAGAAGCCAAAGAAAGGGAAGCATCGTCATGTTCAGCCATGTCACAGTCGGCAGCAACGACATCCCCCCCGCGCGAAGCGTTTCTACGACGGCGTCACGGCCGCGCTGCGGCTGGTGCGCCATGCCGATTATCCGGAGGCGGTGGCTTACGGTCGGTCGGACGGGCGGCCGCAGCTCTGGATCGTGCGGCCGCTCGACAAGAAGGCGGCGACGGCCGGCAACGGCATCACGATCGGCCTCGAGGCATCCGACCGCACAGCGGTCGACAAGGCCCATGCGGCGGCCATGGCCGCCGGCGGCCGCGATGAAGGCCAGCCCGGCCTGCGCACGCACTATCATCCGAACTATTACGGCGCCTATGTGCGCGATCCCGACGGCAACAAGGTCTGCATCGTCTGTCACAAGCCGGCGTGAGAGACTTGTTGGAATGCATCGCGGGGCGTAGGCTCGGCGCGCATGCCAATGGAGGCTCGATGTCGGCTGAGACCAATCTCCCGCTGAAGGTGTTCTGGCAGCCCGGTTGAACGAGCTGCCTGAGACTCAAGGAGTTTCTATCGGTCCGTGGGATCGACTTCGTTTCGGTGAATGTGCTTGAAGACCCGGAAGGCATGGCCGAGCTGCAACGACTCGGCGTGCGCTCGGTGCCGGTGCTCGCCCGCGGGACCAAATTCACGTTCGGCCAGAGCACCAAGCAAATCGTCGACTTCCTCGGCCTGAACGAGAATTCAGGCCCGCAGCTTTCGACGAAGGAGCTGGCCGAGCGGGTCGACAAGTTCATGGGCGCAGCGCTGGAGCTGATCCCGCTCATGCCCTACGACCGCCTCGGCACCCACGTCCCTGGGCGGCCGCGCAGCTACCGCACCCTCGCCTTCCATCTCTTCCGGGTGGTCGACGCCTTCCTGGGCGCCAACCGGGGAATAAAGCTGGTCCAGACCATGTTCCGCGAGGAGCCCGCGGCCGATGCCGACGCCGCGACGCTGGTCGCCTATGGAGTGAAGGTGCGTCGACATTTCGCCGACTGGTGGGCGGAAGGCGACATCTCGCCCGGCAAGATGCTCGACACCTATTACGGTCCGCAGTCGCTGCACGAGCTGATGGAGCGCACGACCTGGCACTGCGGCCAGCACGTCCGGCAATACATGATGCTGCTGGACAAGGAAGGCATCGTGCATGGAACGCCGCTGGCAGTGGCCGACTTCGCGAAGCTGCCGATGCCGCAAAACGTCTGGGACGGCTGAAACTCAGGAAACTTCTGGCCCTCTGCAGCGTTATGTGCGCAGGAATAACCTCGCAGCCCGGAGGACTATCCATGCGCGCCAACGGTCTAGCCGCTTCCACCAACAAGGATCTGGTCAAGGAAATCAATGCCTTGAAGGCGCAGCTCAAGAAGCTGTCGGCGGCGATGGAAAGCGAGACCAGTGACGGTGCAAGTCGCGTGCTGGGCGCCGTCGAGAGCAAGAGCAAGCAGGCGATCGACGCCGTGATCGAGGCCGCGCAGAACTTCATCGACGAGTATGGCGAGACCGCCCGCGACCGCATGGACGCGCTGGCCAAGAGGTCGGCCGAGCTGCGCGAGAAGGCGTCCGACTCGCTGATCGAGACGGTCCAGGAGCGGCCGTTCGGCACGCTCGCCGCCATCGCCGGCATCGGCTTCCTCGCGGGGTACCTTTGTCGGCGGCACTAGTCCGGCCGCGGCAAGGCCAGCCTCCCGTAGCGCCCCCTCGCCGGGGGCGCTTTCCACGATGATCGGCCCCCTTCTCCGCCTCGCCACCAGCGCCATCGCCGCCCGCAACCTGCGTGACGCGGCGACCGACGCGCTGACGCGCGCGCTGTTCGTCGTCGCCGCCTTCGCCGGCGGCGTGTTCGCCTTGGTCTGCTTCACGCAAGCAGCCTTCGCGGTGCTCGAGCGCGAGGTCGATCCGGCCGGGGCCTGGGCGATCATCGGCGGCTTCTATGCCCTGCTCGGCGTCGCGCTCTATTTCGCAGCCACGCGCCGCCGCCGCTAGCGCCGGCTGTTCCTCACGGCGGAGCGCAGCTCTCCTTCAAAATTGCCTTTCCTCGCGCGCGCCCTAGTGTCGGTGCGCCATGCCCATCTATGCCAAGACCGTTCCGGTCATGGAGCGCCATCGTTTCGACGTGGCCTCGCTCGACCGCTACCTGCGCGGCCATCTCGCCGGCTATCGCGGCGGGCTCGAGGTGCACCAGTTCGACTCCGGCCATTCCAACCCGACTTTCTTTTTGTCGGCCGAGATGGTGAACGGCCGGCGCGGGGACTTCGTGCTGCGCAAGAAACCGCCAGGCAAGCTCGTCGCCTCGGCACACCAGGTCGACCGCGAATTCCGCGTGATCTCGGCGCTGGCGGCGACAGACGTGCCGGTCGCGCCGGCCCATCTGCTTTGTGCCGACAAGTCGGTGATCGGCCAGATGTTCTATCTCATGAGCTGCGTGGAGGGCCGCATCCTCACCGATCCGTCGATGCCCGGCTGCACCGCCGAGGAACGGGCGGCGATCTTCGATTCCATGAACGACGTGCTGGCTCGCCTGCACAAGGTCGATCCCGTCGCGGTCGGCCTGGGCGACTACGGTCGCAGCGGCCAGTATATCGCCCGCCAGCTCTCGCGCTGGAGCCGGCAGTATGCCGAGCTCAAGACCGAGAACATCCCGGCCATGGACAAGCTGATCGCCTGGCTGCCCGAGAACATCCCGGCCGAGGATCCGACGACCATCGTCCACGGCGACTATCGGCTGGGCAACCTGATCGTCCATCCGGTCGAGCCGCGCATCGTCGCCGTGCTCGACTGGGAGCTGTCCACGCTCGGCCATCCTCTTTGCGATCTCGCCTACAACTGCATCGGCTATCATCTCGGCGAGCCGCCGCACGGCTTTGCCAACGTCGATCTCGGCAAGCTCGGCCTGCCGACCGAGGACGACTACGTGGCGGCCTACTGCCGGCGCACCGGTCGCGAGCGCATCCAGCACTGGAACTACTATCTCGCTTTCTCACTGTTCCGTCTCGCCGCCATCGCGCAAGGCGTCTACCGCCGCGGCCTTGCCGGCAATTCGTCCAATCCGGATTCGATCAAGGTGAGCAAGGCACCGCGCGAGCGCGCCGAGCTTGCCTGGAGCCTGGTCTCCTGACCGGGGCGTTCCGCGACGAGACGGGAGTTCCTTGACTCCGGTCGAGACGAATCGGTCAACTGATCGTGCGATCCGGGAGGACTGCCATGCCGATGTTCAAGCGCGCCGACGCCGAGCTCTACTACGAGGTCCATGGCCAGGGCTTTCCGGTCCTGCTCTATGCGCCGGGCGGGCTGAAGTCGCAGCTCGCCTACTGGAAAGCGAGCCCTGCCAATCCCGGCCAGCCCGCCGCCTGGATGAACCCGATGGTCGCGCTCGCCGACAAGTTCACGGTGATCGGCATGGATCAGCGCAATGCCGGCAAATCGGTCGCCGAGGTGCGACCCGACCACGGCTGGCACACTTTTGCCGACGACCATTTCGCGCTGATGGATCATCTGGGCTTCGGCAAGTTCCATGTGATGGGCGGCTGCATCGGCGGCAGCTACTGCTTCGAGGCGATCGAGCACGATCCCGCGCGCATCGCCGCCGCGGTGCTGCAGAACCCGATCGGCCTGTGGGAAAACCGCGACGTCTGGGACGCTGCCGTCAAGGGCTATGGCGAAACGGTGCGGGCGCGCGATCCGTCGATCACGCAGGAGACGATCGACGCCTTCGGCCACAACATGTTCGGCGGCGACTTCGTCTTCTCGGTGACGCGCGATTTCGTGAAGGCCTGCCGCACGCCACTCTTCCTCCAGCCCGGCACCGACAAGCCGCATCCGCCCAGGACCAGCGAGGAGATCGCCGCTCTCGCACCCGATATCGAGGTCCAGAAAGACTGGCGTGGCCCGACCCATCTGCAGGAATCGATCAAACGCGTGCGCGCTTTCCTGGATAAGAACACGCCGAAGTAGGATCGCACGGCGGCAAACTTTTGGCTCACGGAGCGCGCAGGATGCGCGGTCCAAAGAGGGATGCGTCGTTTGCGCCGTGCAGGCTGGCCTCACCGGCCGGCCTTCTGTAATGCTTCAGCCGTGAAACGCCGTAAACTTGCAACGTCGATCGCGGTGGCGCTGATCGTGCTGGGCGTGGCGATCTGGGGCGGCTATGCCGTCTACCAGGAATTCAGCCCGACCGAGAAGGCGCTCGCTGATCTGCGCCGCATGCCGCTCATGGGCCTCGCCATCGCCGACCATCCGGAATTCGAGGACCGGCTGCGCGAGGCATTGCGCGAGGAGGCGCGCAATCCCACGACCGGCGGCCCGACGCGGCCGCTGCAGATCGTGGGCGAACTGCGCCGCGACGTCATCGCGCCCGTCCTGCGCAACGCCGACGATGCGAGCGTGGTGGCGGCGATGGCCGCGCGGGTCGAGCTGGTGAAGCACCTGCAGAAGGCCGATCCACCCGCCTGCCGAGAATTCGCGATCGGCGGCATCTCGCGCCCCGACAAGCTCGATGCCGAGGGCCGGCGGCTCTTCCGCAACGTGCTGGTCGCGATGGAGGCCGCCTATCGCAGCGGCCGCAGCGGCAGTCCCCAGCCCGTCGCCTCGCGCGACAAGGTCCGCGACATGCTGCGCGAGGCGGGCTTCGCCAAGTCCGACTTCGACAAGCTCGACAATTTCGCCACGCTCTCGAACGATGCGAGCTGCGAGGTGGAGCTCAAGATCGACGCCGCGCCGCCGCTCCTGCCGGCCGACCAGCGCGGCCCCTTCTCCCGTTTCATCGTCGCACGTTAGGCAACGACCGGCCGGCGCGCAGCGTTTCTTCGTCATGGCAGCCAGACGACGCCCGTCGCGACGTCCGTCCCGCCGGTCCTCCGGGAACCGCAAATGGTCGGCGCGCGTGACGCGCACCAGCAACGCGCTCGATCTCGAAGGCGGCGTGTTCAACAAGCGCAGCGCACGCGAGATCGCAGCCTCGCTGAAGCGCTCGGCCGAACGCAGCCACCGCCGCAAGTCCGCGCCCCTGCGCTCGGCGATGTCGATGCTGACTTTCTACATCAACCGGGCCGGCAAGAACCTGCCCGCACGGCGGCGTCGCACGCTCGACAAGGCGAAGGACGAGCTGCGCAAGCTTTTCAAGGCCAAGAAGGCAGCCTGAGCGGACAGACGACTGTTCGTGGCGCTGCAGCAGCGCCGGTGTTGCGCTAAGCTCCGCCAACCGATGGAGGAGCTACCATGATCGATCTGCACTACTGGCCCACGCCCAACGGCAAGAAGGTCACCATCCTGCTGGAGGAGTGCGGCCTGCCTTACAGGATCGTCGCCGTGAACATCCAGAAGGGCGATCAGTTCGACAAGGCGTTCCTCGAGATGAATCCCAATCACCGCATGCCGGTGATGGTCGATCACGAGCCGAAAGGCGGCGGCGCACCGATCACGGTGTTCGAGTCGGGCGCGATCATGATGTACATCGCCGAGAAGGCCGGGAAGTTCTATCCGCAAGACCTGCGCACGCGCTACGACGTGAACCAGTGGGTCATGTGGCAGATGGCCAACCAGGGGCCGAAGACCGGCGAATGCGGCCACTTCCGCCGGCTCGACCAGAAGCAGCATGGCGACCAGACCTACGCGATCCGCCGCTTCACCGACGAGGTCAACCGGCTTTACGGTGTGTTGAACAACCGGCTCTATCGCCACAAGTATCTCGCGGGCGACCAGTACACGATCGCGGACATGATCTGCTATCCATGGACCGTGAACTGGAAGGGTCAGGGCCAGGACATCGAGGAATTCAAGCACTTCAAGCACTGGTTCGAGGAGATCGGCGCGCGCCCGGCCGTGCAGAAGGGCATGGCGGTCGGCAGCGACCTTTCGAGCGACGTCACCAAGCTTCCGCCCGAGGAGCAGGCCCGCATCCGCAAGCTGCTCTACAACCAGCGCGCCATCCCGGTGCCGGCTTAAGCAGAGAGCGTGCGTTCCCCCTCGCCTCTCTCCCTGACGGGCAATCCCGCCGTGTCATCCCGAGCGCAGTGAGGGATCTTTGATCGGTGTCGCAAAAGATCCTTCGCTTCGCTCCCGATGACACCGTTTCTTGCAACCGGCTTTTCGCGAAATGCGATAGCCCTGCCACGATATGGGGGGAGACTCAATCCGAGGACGACAGCGGCGGCGCCACGTCCTCGAGCGACTTGCCTTCCGCTCTTACGCCAAGCTTCAGTTCCACCAACGCCGCGACCACCATCAGGGCTGCACCGAGAGCGTAGCCCCAGACGATTCCGCCCCGTCCCTCGCCCTCGATCAGGACGCCGAACAGCCACGGTCCGCCGACGCCGCCCAAAAGCGTGCCGAAGGCGTAGAACAGAGCGATGGTGAGCGCCCGGACCTCGAGCGGGAAGCTCTCGCCTACCGTGAGGTAGGCGGCGCTCGCGGCGGCCGAGGCAAAGAAGAAGACGATGCTCCACAGGACGGTCTGGGTCGTGGCATCGAGCAGGCCGGCGCTGAACAGCCACGCGGTCGCCGCGAGCAGCAGACCGGCGATGCTGTAGGTGAGCGCGATCATCGGCTTGCGGCCGAGCGTGTCGAAGAGCGGACCGAGGAGCACCGGTCCCAGGAAATTGCCCACTGCGAAGGGCAGGATGTGCAGCCCGACGCGATCGGCGGCGACGTCGTAGAACTTGGTGAGCACCAATGCGTAGGTGAAGAAGATCGCGTTGTAGACGAAGGCTTGCGAAGCCATCAGCACGATGCCGAGCGCGGTGCGGCCGGGGTAGGCGCGCAGCAGGGTGCGCGCGACCGAGGCCATCGTCAGCCGATGGGGCGCACCGAGATGGAGCCCCGCCTTCACCGCCGGCAGCGGGCCGCCGACACTCGCCCTCACCCGCGCCTCGATCTCGTCGACGACGCGGCTCGCCTCGCCCTCCTTGCCGTGGATCATCAGCCAGCGCGGGCTCTCGGGCAGGAACTGCCGCAGATAGAGGATGACGAGACCCAGCACCGCGCCGCTGCCGAAGGCGATACGCCAGCCGAGATCGGGTCCGAACAGGTTTGGATCGAGCAGCGGCACCGACACGATCGCGCCCAGGGCCGCACCCACCCAGAAGCTGCCGTTGATCGCGAGATCGGTGCGGCCGCGCAGGCGCGCCGGGATCAACTCCTGGATCGCCGAGTTGATGGCCGAGTATTCGCCGCCGATGCCCGCCCCAGTGAGGAAGCGGAAGAACAGGAAGCTTTCGAAGTTCCACGAGAAGGCCGTCGCCGCCGTCGCCAGCAGATAAACGCCGAGCGTGACATTGAACAGCTTCTTGCGGCCGAGACGGTCGGTGAGATGGCCGAAGTAAAGAGCGCCCAGGACCGCGCCGGCGAGATAGGCACTGCCGGTGAGGCCGACCTGCTCCGCGGTCAGATGCAAGCGCGGACTGGTCTGCAATGCCGCGGCCACGGAGCCCGCCAGCGTGACCTCGAGCCCGTCGAGGATCCAGGTGATGCCGAGCGCGATCACGACCAGCCGGTGGAAGGCGCTCCAGGGCAGTCGATCGAGCCGCGCCGGAACGTCAGTGGGGATGCCTTGGAGCGCCATCGGTCGCCGACAACGCTACGCCATTGCAGACGTTGCGTCATCGTCGGCACGCGAGTCGCATCGCGCGCCCCTCGCGCAGGGCTGGTCTGCATCTGCGCGGTGGTCGAGGCGCCGGTTGCATTTTAGTATGCTAGTATGACCGACGATACGATGGCGGCCGGAGCCGCCCCTATCGCGACCGAGCGGGCGTCTCTGGCCGACCAGGCCGCGGCCGACAGCACGACCTTCGCCGTCATCCTGTCGCTCAGCTTCTGCCACCTGCTGAACGACATGATGCAGTCGCTGGTGCCGGCGATCTATCCCATCCTGAAGAGCAACTACGCGCTGTCGTTCAGCCAGGTCGGCTTCATCACGCTCGCCTTCCAGTTCACCGCGTCGATGCTGCAGCCGGTCGTCGGCATGTACACCGACAGGAAGCCCCAGCCCTACTCGCTGATGGCCGGCATGGGCTTCACGCTGGTCGGGCTGCTGATGATGTCGCGCGCGCACTCCTACCCGATGATCCTCGTCTCGGCGGCGCTGATCGGCATGGGCTCGTCGGTGTTCCATCCCGAGGCCTCGCGTGTGGCGCGCATGGCCGCCGGCGGACGCTACGGCCTCGCCCAGTCGCTGTTCCAGGTCGGCGGCAATCTCGGTCAGGCGTCGGGTCCGCTGCTGGCGGCCTTCATCGTCGTGCCGCGTGGGCAGGGAAGCATCGTCTGGTTCTGCGCCGCGGCGCTTGTCGCCATGACCGTCCTGTTCCAGGTCGGCCATTGGTATCGCGCGCGGCGCGCCGCCGGCCAACCCGCCGTCCGGGCCAAGGGAAAGATCTCCGCTGCGGCACCGCCGCACGGCCTCTCGAAGGGCCGCGTGATCGTCACGGTGGGGCTGCTGGTGATGCTGCTATTCTCCAAGAACGTCTATCAGGCAAGCCTCGGCTCCTATTACACCTTCTACCTGATCAGCAAGTTCCACCTCTCAGTGCAGGCGGCGCAGTTCTACCTCTTCGCCTTCATGATCGGCATCGTGATGGGTACGCTGATGGGCGGCTGGGTCGGCGACAAGATCGGCCGCATTCCGGTGATCTGGTTCTCGATCCTGGGTGCGCTGCCGGTGGCGCTGATCCTTCCGCATGCCAACCTGTTCTGGACCGGAGTGCTCGCGGTCACGGTCGCGATGATCATGGCCTCGGCCTTCCCCGCCATCCTGGTCTATGCGCAGGAGTTGATGCCGGGCCGGGTCGGGCTGGTCGGAGGCATGTTCTTCGGCTTCTCGTTCGGCCTGGGAGGCCTCGGCGCCGCCGCCTTGGGCAAGATCGCCGACATGACGAGCATCGACACGGTCTATCAGGTAACGCCGTTCCTGCTATGCTTGGGCCTGTTGACGGCCTTCCTGCCGCGCCAGCCGGGAAGGCCGGTGAGCATCCGCTGATGGAGGCGCCGCATGGACTCCGACACCGACCGGCTCCGCCGCCCGCTCGATAGCAGGCCTATCGCACCGTCGCTGTTCGCCCACTTCGTGCTGCGCACGGCGAACAAGAAGGCGCTGGTCGACTGGTACTGCACGGTGCTCGCTGCCCATCCGGTGTTCGAGAACGAGTACATTTCCTTCGTCACCTACGACGACGAGCACCACCGCGTCGCCTTCATCCAGATGCAGGGCCTGAAGGCGCCGCCGGACGATGCCTGCGGGCTGTCGCATGTCGCCTACAGCTTCGGCGATCTCGGCCAGCTTCTTGCGACCTATCGCCGACTGAAGGCAGAGGGCATCCTGCCGGTGCGCACCATCAACCACGGCCCGACCGTGTCGATGTATTACAAGGATCCCGACGGTAACCAGGTCGAGCTGCAGGTCGATGCCTTCCATACCAAGCAGGAAGCCGCAGCCTACTTCCGGACCGAGCCCTTCGTGCGGAATCCGATCGGCGTCCTGTTCGACGCCGACAAGATGCTGGCCGACTACGAGGCGGGCCTGCCCGAAGAGGATCTGCTGCGCCGGCGGTAGCAGAAAGGCATACCGGGGTCGCCACCACCAAGGTCAGACCCTCATGAATGAACAAGTTGGCAAGGCCGAGTGCCTGCTCTTGTTTCTTGTCAGCGGCGCACGCCGATATCCTTGGGAAACTCCAATGACCTCACTCGTCCTCTATCTCGCGCCGGGCAGCAGCTCGATGGCGGTGCACATCGCGCTGCACGAGATCGGGGTGCCGTTCGAGGCGCGGCCACTCTCGTTCGAGCGCAAGGAAACGCGCACGCCCGCCTTCCTGCAGGTCAATCCGGCCGGCAAGGTACCGACGCTCCTGGTCGACGGCCGGCCGCTGACCGAGGTCGCGGGTTGCCTCTTCTACCTCGCCAGGCGTTATCCGGAGGCGAAGCTCCTGCCCGCCGGCATCGAGGCCGAGGCTCATGCGGTGTCATGGATGTCGTTCATCGCCTCGACGCTGCATCCGGCGCGCCGCCAGGGTCTCGCCCATGCCAACGAGGTCTGGCAGATCGCCGACCGGCGGTTGGGGACGAAGGAATGGGCGCTCGACGACTACTCGATTGTCGACATGCATCTCTTCCGGCTGTTCTGGCGCATGGCGCGTTCGCTGCAGCCGCCGGCGGGCTCGCTCGGGAATCTTTTCGCGCACCATGATCGAATGATGGTCCGTCCGGCCGTGCAACGCACGATCCGAGCCGAAGCCGCCATCGGTTATGAGCTTCCACCGTAGCCGAAAGAAACTCGCCCCTGCCATTCGGGCGAAATTGTGTCAAGTGTGCCCGCACTGTGCACAATGGCGGAGGCCGTGGCCTTTTTGTGATAGCGTCGGGTTCGATGGTTGAGATGTTGCCGCAGCGCAACATTGAGACAAAACTTCGGGACCGGAAACCACCGTCGGCCTGCGGCGAGTTGGCTCGCGCCTTGCGAGTTGGCAACCGCATTGCCATTGGCAGCGTTTTCCGGAATGGCGGGCATGCGGGGAAAGAGCAACAGGATGACGAGGAAGAGTCTGTGCGTGCAGACCCTAGCGATTGGCTTGTTGCTCCTGTCGGGCTGCGACGTGGCCCGAAGCGCACGGGACGACCTCAACAGGCTCGTGTCGTCTGCTTCCTCCAAGCCGCCGGCAAAACGGCCGGCGGCAAGACCGGCTCCGGCCAAACCCGCCGCAACCCCCACGAACCAGGCAGCATCGTCGAGCCAATCGGCCACGACGGCAACGACTGCCCCCACGACGGAAAGCACGCCCGAACCGTCGAAGGAGATTGCCAGCGCTCCGCCGGTCAATCTGATCGGCAAGAGCGAGAGCGAGGTTCGCGCTCTGTTCGGCCCCCCGACCACCGTGGAGGAACGCGCGCCAGGGAAGACCTGGCGTTATCGCGAAGGGAACTGCACGCTCGACGTTCAGCTCTTCCCGGATGTCCGGACGCGCCAATTCGGAACTCTTGCTTACGAGGTTAAGAGCGATGACAACACCGATGAAGGAAATCGCGCCTGCTTGGCCCAACTCCGGGCCCACGGCCAATCCGGCGGATGACGCCGCGACGGCCGAGCGCGTTCGCCTCATCCTTGTCGATGACGACGACGATTTCCGTGAAGCGGCCTCTGCGGAATTGATGGATTTCGGCTTCGACGTCACGAGCTTTGCCGACGGCGCCGCGATGCTGGCCTCGATCGCCGAGGGCAAGATGGCCGCCGACGTGATCGTGCTGGACTGGGGTCTGCCTTCACTGGCGGGCATCGACCTGTTGCCCAGGCTCCGGCGCGAGGGCATCCTCCTGCCGGTCGTGTTCCTCACCGGCCGCACCTCTCCCAGCCACGAGAATCTCGCCTTCGACCGCGGCGCCCTCGACTTCGTCGACAAGGCACGGGGCGTGCCAATTCTCGCCAAACGCCTGCGTCTTATAGTAGAATCATCGAAGCGGCCGCGTGAGCTGACGGTCGACGAGACGCTTCACTGCGGCCGTCTGATGCTGAAACCTCGCGTCAGCCGTGCATTTTGGGATGATACCGACGTCAATTTAACTCTTACCGAATTTAACATCGTGCGGCTGCTCGCGTCGAATATCGGCCACCACGTGACCTACCGTGCGGTCTACGACTGCATGCATCACGTGGGCTTTATCGCTGGGAGCGGCGAACATGGCTATAGAACCAATGTCCGTTCATCGATCAAGCGAATACGAAACAAGTTCCGACTCGTCGATCCCAGCTTCGACGCCATCGAGAACTACCCCTCATTCGGTTACCGCTGGGGAGGCTCCTCGGCTTCCACGTCGTAGCTGGCGTGACACCGCGCGCCAGTTCGGCGCATCCCTCACCCTCAAGCTCGTCGCCCTGGTCGGCATCTTCATCGCCCTTCCCATTGTCCTCTATGGTCAGTTCGAGAGTGCCGACCGGCAGATGCGTGACCTTGTCACGCGCGCCATCCAGGATCGCAGCAAGCTGATCGGCTATGCGCTGGCGCCGGTTCTGCGCAAGACCGACGCGGCGGCGGGAGCGGCACTGAACGACGAGCTCGCGAAATACACCAGCGACGGGACGGTGCTGAAGCTGATGCTTCAGCCGCTGGCCCAGCCCGGACAGGAGCAGGCGAACGTCGGCTTCTACTTCGTCGCCTCCTCGCCCGCGATCCGGCCGGACGAAGTGGCCCCCGAGCTCGAGGAGCTCGCCCATCGCGGCATCCTGAAGCGGCTCGGCGAGGCCTGCATGTGGGAGACCTCGGACGAAATCCGCTACACCCAGCCCAACGGCAAGGTCGAACTTCTCACCTCGATCATCCCGATCAAGGCCAGGAATGGCTGCTGGGTCCTGACTTCGACACACACGACCTCGGAATTCCTCAACACCTCGATCGGCCGACCCTACTGGGAGACCCGCGCCGTACGGGTGGCCGCGATCATCTATCTGGTGCTGGCTGTGCTGGCCGTGCTGGCCGCGGTCAGCATCTGGCTCAGCCTCCGCCGCTTCCGCGACGTCGCCAACGAGATCGGTCAGGGCCGAATCGGCGACTACGCCTTCAGCCAGCGCAACGTCGTGCCCGAACTCGCGAGCGTGGCGCGCGGCTTCGACAAGCTGGTGCTCGACCTCAAGCGCCTGTCGCAGCAGATCCGCCAGTCGGCCGAGGACAATGCCCACTCGCTCAAGACGCCGATCGCCGCCATCCAGTCGTCGTTGAGCCCCGTGCGGCGCGCGGTCCCGCAGGACGACACGCGCGCCCGTCGCGCGCTCGAGATCATCGATTCCTCGCTCGCACGGCTGCTGGGCCTCGTGGTCGCCGCCCAGCGCTTCGACACCAACACCGCCGACCTGATCGAGGCGCCGCGCGTTCCCACCAACATCACCCAGATCGTGGGCGAGGCGACGCTCAATTTCCGCGAAATCATGGCCGCCAACGACATCCGCCTGATCCGCCGGCTCGACGACGACGTGTGGGTGCAGGCGGGCAAGGGCATGCTCGAGATCGTGCTCCAGAACGTGCTGGAGAACGCGACCAGCTTCTCGCCGCGCGGCGGCACCATCGTGCTTACCCTGACGCAGGGCCACCGCTGGGTCGAGCTGCAGGTCGACGACGAGGGGCCGGGCATTCCCGACGACAAGATCGAGCGCATCTTCGAGCGCTACTTTTCCTCCCGGCCCAACCGCGCCGACGGCGAGCGCCAGCCGCATTCCGGCCTTGGTCTCTGGATGGTCAGGCGCAATATCGAGGCGCTGGGCGGCCAGGTGCGCGCCACCAATCGAATCGGCGGCGGTCTCGCCATTGCCATCGTGTTGCCACGCATCGGCGAATAATGCGCCAAAGGCTTTAGTGCAAAGCACAATTTGATCACTGGCCGTGATGCGCGTCGCTTCATAGCTTCGCGCCATGGACGCACTTACCGACACCGGCCTCGCGAAGTTTCAGCAGCAAGGATCGGCGCAGATCCATCCCGTGATCCTGTCGGGCGGCGCCGGCACGCGGCTGTGGCCGCTTTCGCGCGCCGCGTACCCCAAGCAGCTCCTTCCGCTGGTCTCCGAGCGCACGCTCCTGCAGGAGACGGCGGCCCGCAACCTGACCGATGTGGGCTTTGCCTCGCCTTTGCTGATCTGCAACGAGGAGCACCGCTTCCTGGTCGACGACCAGCTTCGGCAGGTGAGCATCGCGCCCCAGGCCATCCTGCTCGAACCGCACGCCCGCAACACCGGCCCCGCGATCGCCGCCGCCGCCCTCTGGCTGCTGATGCGCGACCCCGACGCCCTGATGCTGGTGCAGCCGTCCGACCACCTCATCGCCGACCCGTCGGCCTTCCATCGGGCGGTCATGCAGGGGCTGGCCGCGGCGCAGGCCGGACGCCTCGTCACGTTCGGCGTGAAGCCGACGCGGCCCGACACCGGTTACGGCTACATTCATGCCGGACAACCGCTCGCCGGCGCCGACGGCGTGCTGGAGGTCGATCGCTTCGTCGAGAAGCCCGACCTCGACACCGCCCGGCGCTTCCTGGACAGCGGCGCGTTCTACTGGAACAGCGGCATCTTCCTCCTGTCGGCGCGGTCCTATCTCGACGAGCTCGGCCGCATCAACCCGGCGATGCTCGACTGCTGCGAGCGCGCCATCCAGGCCGGCCACGAGGACCTCGCGTTCTTTCGACTGGACGGCGCCGCTTTCGCCGAGGCGCCGTCACTGTCGATCGACCACGCGGTCATGGAGCATACCGCTCGCGCCGCCGTGGTGCCGGTCGACATGGCCTGGAGCGACGTCGGCTCCTGGCACGCGTTGCGCGGCATCGGCCATGCCGATGGCGATGGCAACGTCCTGCTCGGCGATGTGCTCGCGCAGGACGTCAAGAATTCCTACATCCGCTCCGAAGGCAAGCTGGTCGCAGCCGTCGGCGTCGACAACGTGGTCGTCGTGGCGACCGACGATGCGGTGCTGGTGGCCGATGCCGATTCGGCGGCCAAGGTGTCCGGGCTCGTGACCGCCTTGCGCAAGCGCAATCGCACCGAGCCCGACCAGCACACGACCGGCTACCGCCCCTGGGGCAGCTACCGGACGGTCGACGCCGGCGCCCGCTTCCAGGTCAAGCGCATCACCGTCAAGCCGGGGGCCAAGCTCAGCCTCCAGAAGCACTATCACCGCGCCGAGCACTGGGTCGTGGTCCACGGGACCGCCATGGTGCAGCGCGGCGAGGAGCGCATGCTCGTGCGCGAGAACGAATCCGTCTATATCCCGATCGGCACGGAACACCGGCTCGAGAACCCGGGGAAGGTGCCGCTGCAGCTCATCGAGGTGCAATCGGGTCCCTATCTCGGCGAGGACGACATCGTGCGTATCGAAGATACCTACGGCCGCGTCTGATCGAGTGTCCCGGATTGGTCACAACGATTCATCCACCGTGCGTCCTAGGGTTTCGAGTATCCCGTCCGTTCTCCTGGAGGTAAAGACTATGTCGGCAGGTTCAATTTCCACCAACTCGCTGCTGCGATGCTGTGCCATCGCGGCCGCCACGCTGGCGCTGGGCGCCTGCGGCACCAACGATCCGACGCCGATCGTGCCGGACAACTCGGCGGCGGCGGGGAGCCTCAATCTCGCGCCGAACGGCACCGGCGGCCGTGTGAGCGCCGCCGACTACCGGCTCGGGCCCAACGACCGCACACGCATCATCGTGTTCGGCCAGCCCAACCTCACCGGCGAGTTCCAGCTCGACGGCAACGGCATCCTCGCCTTTCCGTTGATCGGCAATGTCGACGCCAACGGCATGACCCCGCGCGAATTGCAGCAGGCCATCGCCAACAAGCTCGACCCGCAGTACATGCACAACCCGAGCGTCAGCGTCGAGGTGTCGACGCGCCGGCCGTTCTACGTCGTCGGCGAGGTGCAGAAGCCCGGCAGCTATCCGTTCGTCACCGATCTTACCCTGCTCGAGGCGGTCGCCACGGCGGGCGGCGCGACCTATCGCGCGAACATGTCGAACTTCTACATCAAGCGG
This sequence comes from Enhydrobacter sp., assembly GCF_030246845.1. Taxonomy (NCBI): domain Bacteria; kingdom Pseudomonadati; phylum Pseudomonadota; class Alphaproteobacteria; order Hyphomicrobiales; genus Enhydrobacter; species Enhydrobacter sp. Next base: position 3,599,804 of record NZ_CP126889.1, on the reverse strand, counting down.
CGCGTGAACGGACAGATCGTGCGCGTCGCGGCGACGCAAGAGAGTGAAATCCAGCCTGGCGACACGGTCATCGTTCGCGAGCGCTACTTCTGATGGTTGCACACATGCCTGACGATTATCCCCGTCTTCCGCAGCGGCGTCCGTCGCTGCGGGCGGTGCCCAGCACCGAACGCTTCGTCGCCGCACCCGCGCCGGCGCCTGTGCCGATCCTTCGGCCCCAGGTTGCTCCCGACGAGGGCCTGCTCGAGACGATGCGCAAGCTGTGGCGCCATCGGCGGATGATCGCGGCATGTACCGTCATCCTGGGCGGCGTCGCGGCCGTGGTTGCCTGGTCTCTGCCGGCCTACTACGTCGCCGAGGCGCGCGTTCAGGTGGGCGTGCAGAGCCCGCGCGTGTTCAACGCCGAGGCGATCATCACCGACACAAATCCCGACGCCGAGCGTGTGCAGAACGAGGGCTTCGTCCTGCAGTCGCGCACGCTCGCCAAGGAGGTGATCGACAAGCTTCACCTCGCCTCCGACCCGAACTTCAATCCGGAGCTGCAGAAGCCGTCCTTCTGGGCGCGCAACTTCAGCCTGAGCGCCTGGCTGCCCGAGGGCGCCAAGAACTGGCTGAGCGGGCTGCATTCCAAGCCGGCGCCGGGCGCGCCGCCGCCCGACCAGGCGCTCAGCAAGCGCGACAACCGGCTGATCGACATCCTGCTGTCGCACGTCGACGTCTCGCTGCTCGGCCGCTCCTACGTTCTGAGCGTCAAGGCCGACTCGCAGGACCCCAACATGGCCGCGGCGATCGCCAATACGCTGGCCAAGACCTACCTCGACTATCAGCGCGCCGAGAAGGTCGCGACGATGGACAAGGTCGACAAGTTCCTGATGAACCGCATCAACGAGCTGCGTGAGCAGGTCCGCAAGTCCGACCAGGCGGTCGAGGACTATCGCCGTACGCACGGCCTCTACAAGAGCTCGGGCAGCAACGTCACCGCCCAGCAGCTCACCGAACTCAACAGTCAGCTCATCGCTGCCCAGACCGCCAAGGCCGAGGCCGACTCGCGGCTCGCCGAGGCGCAGGCGGCGAGCAAGGGTGGGCTCGGCAACGAGAGCGTGCCCGACGTGCTGAAGTCGCCGCTGATCCAGTCGCTCAAGCAGCAGGAGGCGGACGCCGAGCGGCGCATGGCCGAGATGTCGGCGATGTACGGGCCTCGCTACCCTGCGATGATCAACTCCCGGGCCGAGGTCGCCAACGCCCGGGCCAAGATCGCGGCCGAGATCGCCAAGACGGTCGACGGGCTCGCCCGCGAGGCGCGCACCGCCGACGCCCGCTACGAAGCCGTGCGCCAGGACTTCGAGCGCCTGAAGAACAAGATGGGCACGGTCAATGCCGCCTCGATCCAGCTCGATGCGCTGGAGCGCGACGCGACCGTGAACCGCAACCTCCTCGAGGCCATGCTGAACCGCGCCAAGCAGAGCAATGGCGCCGATGCGATCCTGCAGGCCGACGCCAAGCTCGTGTCGCCGGCGGCGCCGCCGGAGGCGCCCGCCTTCCCGCCCAAGGCGCTGATCGCCTTCCTCGGGCTGGTCGGCGGCTTCCTGATCGGCTCGGCCATCGCGCTGCTGCGCGAGAGCGGCGACCATACCTTCCGGCGCGCCGACCAGGTCGAGGCGCTCACCGGCCTGCCGGTGCTCGCCATGGTGCCGCAGCTTTCCGGCCGCGTGCCGCCGGCCATGCAGGTGCTGCGTCATCCCACATCGCCCTACAGCGAGGCGCTGCGCCGCGTGCAGATCGGTGTCGAGCTGTCGCAGGCCGCTTCCTCGCCCCGAACCATGCTGTTCAGCTCGGCGACGCCCGCCGAGGGCAAGTCGGTGATGGTGGCTTCGCTCGGCCGCCTGCTGGCGAGCAATGGCCGCCGCATCCTGCTGATCGACTGCGACTGGCGCAGCCCGCGCTTGCACCAGATCTTCCGCTGCTCCAATCGCGACGGGCTGGCGAGCCTTCTGGGCGACAAGTCCGTCGTGCTGGACGACCTCATCCATCACGATGCCCTGTCCGGCGTGGACGTCCTGCCGTCCGGCAACTGGAGCCCGGCCCAGGCCCATCTGCTGAGCTCCGACCGCATGCGCCAGCTCCTCGACGCGCTGACGCCGCACTACGACTTCGTGATCCTGGACACCGCGCCCGCGCTGGTGACGGCCGACGTGCTCGCCCTGTCACGGCTCGTCGAGAAGGCCGTGTTCGTGGTGCGATGGGGCCATACGCGCCAGGATGCCGTGGTCGAGGCGCTGAAGCAGATCATCGATGCCCAGGGTGACGTGGCCGGCGTGGTGCTCTCCCGCGTCGTCTCCAAGGAATACCGTCGCTACGGTCATCGCGACCCGTTTTACGAGTATTCACGGCCGATCAAGGCGACCTACGGCTGAGGCCATGAGCGGTGCGTCGCGTACCTCCTTCCCGGCCCGCGATGTGCGGCCGGGGCCGAAAGCGGCGCCCCGGCGATTGCGCGAGGCAGGTTAATGCCCTGGTCGGCCGCTAGCCCGTCGACCGCCAGCCCGTCGACCGCGCGACGGGAACCGCCGAAGATCCTGATCTTCGAGCCTGAAGCCGAGGGCCATACGCTGGAATGGCTGGATGCGATAGTGCGTCTTGCCGTCTCGGAGGGCACCGGCGCCGAGCTCTGGCTGGTGGTCGCGGAAGGGCTGTGCGGGCCGCTCGCACGTTTGTTGCCAGGCTCCTCCCGGGACCGCATCCGCATTGTCCCCTTGCCGGCCCGGGAGGCGCGGCGCTGCATCGGGCGACCGCTCGCGCGGGCAGGCTTCTGGCGCTGGTGGACCATGCGCAAGTACCTGAGCAAGACCGGTGCGCAGCATGGTCTTTTCCTCTCGATCGACCTTCTGACGCTGCCGCTGGCGCTCGGCCTCGGGGCTCATGGCAAGGCCCTGTCGGGTGTATTGTTCCGGCCGTCGGTGCACTACCGCGAGATCGGCCCCTACCGCCCGACCATCGGCGACCGGCTGCGCGACCTTCAGAAGGCGGTGCTCTATCCCCTGATGCTGCGCAATCGCGCCGTGGAACGGATCCTGACGCTCGATCCTTTTTTCCCAGTCTATGCGCGAACCTACTATCGACACGGCGACAAGGTGTCGGCACTGCCGGAACCCTGTCCGCCGGAGGCCAAGCCGACGGCGAACGACAACGAGGGCGACTTCGTGCCGGCCGGTCGCACCGGCTTCCTGCTGTTCGGCTATCTGGCGGAGCGCAAGGGACCGCTGGCCGTGCTCGATGCACTGCGTCTGCTGCCGCCCGAGGTCACCTCGCGCATTGCCATCCTGTTCGCGGGCAAGGTGGACCCGTCGCTGCGCCCCCGCCTCGAGCAGCGTCGCCAGGCCTTGATGCAGGAGCGTCCCGACCTCTGGCTGCGCATCGACGACCGCCGGCTGGAGAGGAGCGAGCTTGCGGCGCTCGTGCGCCGAAGCGACGTCGTCCTGGCGCCCTATCAGAAGTTCGTCGGCTCGAGCGGCGTTCTGATGTGGGCCGCGGTCAACGGACGGCCGGTCCTGGCACAGGACTTTGGCCTGGTCGGCCGACTGACGCGTGAGCACCGCCTGGGCGTGTCCGTGGACTCGTGCGATCCCGCCCAGCTTGCCAGTGAGATCGCACACATGGTCGAGCGCGGACCGGCCACCTTCATCGACCTCCCGGCGGCCGCTCGCTTCGTTGCCACACAAACGCCACAACGCTTCGCATCGGTCGTGCTTTCGGTGTGACCGGTCTCTAGTCGCACTTTGATCACAACACACTGGCGTCCGGATTGGGAGAATCGCCTTAAAAGGAGCGGTCTTCTTCATGATCCGTAACGGTACCCCCACCGTTTCCGAGGCGATCGTCAAGCGCTCGGTCGCGGGCTTCGATGCCGTCGCCATCTTGGGCGCCGGCGTCGCCGCCGTGCACTGGGCGGCGCCCGCTGTCGACTGGCATCTGGCAGGCTTGGTCGTGCTGCTCGGCACCATCCTCGGCGTCAATTTCCTCCACCTGGCCGGCGCCTATCGCTTCGCCGTCTTTGCCCGCTTCGAGACGGCGGTGACGCGGCTGCTGATCGGCTGGACCTGTACCGTCGCCGCCTTGTTCCTCGCCACGCGGCTGTTCGAGCCGGTGATGGCGGCGGAAGGCCCGTGGGCGATGGCCTGGCTTGCCGGCGCACTGGCGCTGATGGGCGCGGGCCGCTTCGTCCTGTGGCAGCGCATGCGCGCTTGGCGCCAGGCCGGCCGGCTCGGCGACGCCGTAGCGGTCGTCGGCGCCGGCCCGATCGGGCAACGCCTGCTGCGCGATCTCGCAAGTCGCGACAGCGGCCTGCGCGTCATCGGCGTCTACGACGACGGCGCGGCCGACCTGCCCAAGCACTGCATGGGCCACCCGATCCGCGGCACCGTCGACGAGCTGGTGAAGGATGCACGCGAGCACCATATCGACACGGTGATTGTCGCCCTGCCGCTGTCGGCCGATCGTCAGCTCGTTGACACGCTGAACAGGCTCTGCCTGGTGCCGGTGGATGTGCGGCTGTGCCCGGACTCGTTCGGGCTGCGCCTGGGCACGGTGGCGGCCAGCCATATCGCCGGTCATACATTCCTCAACGTGATCGACCGGCCGCTGCGCGACTGGCGCTGGATCGCCAAGGAAATCGAGGATCGCCTGCTGGGAGGCCTCATCCTGACAGCGATCGCGCCCCTTCTGCTGGTGATCGCGCTCCTGATCAAGCTCGACAGCCCCGGCCCGGTCCTGTTCCGGCAGAAGCGCTACGGCTTCAACAACACGCTGATCGATGTCCTGAAATTCCGCACCATGTACACCGATCAGACCGACGCCAACGCCGAGCAGCTCACGCGCCGCAACGACCCGCGCATCACGCGGGTCGGTGCTTTCCTGCGTCGAACCAGTCTGGACGAGCTGCCGCAATTCCTGAATGTGGTTCGCGGCGAGATGTCGATCGTGGGGCCGCGGCCGCATGCGCTCGCGGCCAAGGCCGGCACCCTTCTCTACCAGGATGCCGTCAAGTATTACGACGCCCGTCATCGCGTGAAGCCAGGCATCACCGGCTGGGCCCAGGTCAACGGCTGGCGGGGCGAAACCGACACCGTCGAGCAGATCAAGAAGCGTGTCGAACATGACCTCTACTACATCGAGCACTGGTCGATCCTTCTCGACCTCAAGATCATCGCCCGCACGATCTTTGGCGGATTCACCGGCCAGCACGCCTTCTGACCGCTCCAAGGATCGGCCGATGCGTTGCCTGTGGCTGACGCTCGCCGACCCCGAACCGCAGCACAACGGACAGTACGTCTATTCGGGCGGGCTGATCGAGTCGGTGGCGGCGACGGGCAGCGAGATCGAGGTGTTGGGCCTGCGTCGGCCCGAGTCGTCGCGCTGCAACGGGACGCGCGACGCGCACGGTGTGTGGTGGCTGCCGAGCGACCCGCTCGATCCAAGCCAGTCGCGCTGGGGCAGCCTTGCATCGTGGCTGCCGCACATCGCCTATCGCGGGCGCACGGCGGAGATGCGGCGCACCCTGCGCGACCTGCTGAACAAAGGCGGCTGGGACGGCATCGTGTTCGATGGCATCTCGGTCGGCTGGGCGCTGGACCAGGTGCGCGATCACTATGCCGGTCGCCGTGATCGACCGCGGCTGATCTATGTCTCGCACAATCACGAGGAGAGCCTGCGCGCGCAGGTGGCCGAGAGCCAGCGGCCGTTCCTGCGCCGCCAGGCCGTGCGATTCGATGCGGTCAAGGTCTCGCGGCTCGAGCGCGACCTGGTCGACTCGGTCGACTTCGTCACCGCCATCACGCCGGAGGACCTGCAGCTCTACCGGCGCCGGCGCAACGACAAGCCGATGGGCGTGATCACACCCGGCTACAGCGGTCGCCGCCTTGCCGAGCGGCGGATCTCGACGAGGCTGCCGCGGCGGGCGATCATCGTCGGTTCGTTCGACTGGATCGCCAAGCGCATGAACCTCGAGGAGTTCGTCGACGTGGCCGATCCGCTGTTTGCCGGCCAGCAGGTCGAGCTGCAGGCGGTCGGCAGCGCCGACGAGAGTTTCCTGAGGCAGCTCCGGCGCAAGACGCAGGCGACGCGCTTCACCGGCACGGTGGCCGACCTCAACCGGTACCTCGACGAGGCGCGCATCGCCATCGTGCCGGAGCGCAACGGCGGCGGCTTCAAGCTCAAGGTCCTGGAATACGTTTTCAATCGCATCCCCGTCTTCGCTCTTTCGGGCTCCTTCGCCGGCGTACCGCTGATCCACGACGACAGCGTCATGCTCTTCCCCGACCATGCGGCGCTGGCGCAGGGCGTGGTCGACGCCATCGACGACGTCGACTTCCTGAACCGCCTGCAGGAGCGCGCCTTCGCGGTATGCCGCGATCGCTTCGACTGGCCGAGCCGGGGCCGGCAGATCCTGTCCGCCATCGCCGCTCCATGAGCTCGGCCGTCGCCCTGGGAGTCGGGCAGCGGCGCTTCGATGCGCTCGACGCCTTTCTCTTCGTGATCTACCTGCTGGGGCTCTATCTCGGCGTGGCGCTCATGATCACGCCGACGATCCCACTCACCTGCGCCCCGTCGGGCTTCGCGGGGCTGGCGCTTCTGTGGCGCCGCCGCAACGACATGCGGCCGAAGGAGATCGCGGGCCTCCTGCTGGTCGTCGCGCTCTTCGTCGGCTCCATCCTGTCGGCGGAAAACCTGACCTTCCTCGACAAGCGCTTCACCGGCCTCCTGCAGCTCACCTATTCACTGGTGATCGGCTACGCGATCTTCCTGACGATGGTCCATGGCGATCGCGACCGGATCGCCTCCATCCTGCTGGCCTTCTGCCTCACCATCATCGTCGGCTGCCTGCTCGAGGAGTATGGTGGCCTGCGCACGATAAGCGATACCGTGCGCGAGCACATCTACAATGCCCGCGTCGTCTACGACGCCGACCTGCGCGACGAGATTCTCTACGGCCGCGTCCGGCCCAAGCTGTTCACTTCCGAGCCCTCCGCCGTCACCTTTGCCTACACGCACTTTTCCTCGGTCTGGCTCGTCCTCAGCCGGTCGCGCTTCAAGTACCCGATCTTTGCCGGCCTGCTCGGCCTCGCGCTGATCGTGCTGCCGGGACCGACGCTGATGCTCATGCTGCTGCTCGCCATCCCCTATCTCGTCCTGCTGTCGGGCGGCCCGGGCCGGGCCTCTGCGAGCAGGCTGATCGGAGCGACTGCCGTATCGGCGGTGGTGCTCGCGATCGCGGTCGTCCTCGGCCAGAGCGTGTTCGCCGAGCGACTCCATCAGCTCCAGTCCGGCCAGGACGCGAGCTTCTTCTACCGCTTCACCGGCCCGATGCTGGTTGCCTTCGACATGCTCCACACGCACCCGTGGGCCGGGTCAGGCCTCACGGGCGAGCAGTATATCGCCGATCGGGTGATGACGGTGTTCAACAACTCGGCCCAGTTCCAGTCCGCCTGGCGCATCCCCAAGGTGTCCGACGTTCTCACCAACTATTTCTGGACGCACTGGATCTATCTCGGCGTGATATGGGGCACGATCACCGTGATCGGGCTGAGCTGGTGGCTCCGTGTGCTCGGCACGACCAGCGTCCTTTACTGCTGGGCCGTATGGGCGATCCTGGGACAGGCCTCGGGGTCGTATGTCGGCCCCAAGACATGGGCCGTCCTGCTGATCGCGGCGGCTTCGACCGTCCTGGTTGCCCAGCCGGACAAGCGGGACGGCAACCCCTACCCTGCGCCGCAGCCGCACCCCCTGTTCACCCGCCGCTATTCCCGTCTGGCAGGACCGACATGACAGTGAAGTTGCCCAGCGCGAACATGCAGACACTGGCGGTTCGCGCCCGCTTTCGAGGACCGACGGCCGATCGCCGCCGGCGAGAACAAACGGCCCAAGGCGAAGCGCGGTCAGGACGAAGAATGCGCAGCCCGAAGAGGATCGCCCTTCACGACTATTGCGGCCATCCGTTCCAGTTCGCGCTCTCGCGCGAGCTGGCGCGGCGTGGTCACGAAGTGCGGCACTTCTTCTTCGCCGAGGACATGGGGCCCAAGGGCGATGTACGCCGGCTGCCGGATGACCCCGGCACCTTCTCCATCGAGCCCATCTCGATCGGCCGGGCCTACTCCAAGCAGAACCTGATCCGCAGGCGTCAGGCGGACGTCCTTTACGGCCAGCTCGCCAGCCGCAGGATTGCGGCGTTCGCACCCGACGTGACGATTTCGGGAAACACGCCGCTCGAGGCGCAAGCCTCGATCCTCGAGGGCGTCCGGCAGACGGGCTCCGCCTTCCTGTTCTGGATGCAGGACTTCTACAGCCTGGCGGCGGCGAAGATCCTGAGCCGGAAGATTCCCGTCGTCGGCCACGCCATCGGCAGCTACTACAGGCATCTCGAAGCCAGCATGTTGCGCCGAAGCGACGGGATCGTCCTCGTCAGCGACGACTTCAAGCCGGCGCTCAGGAGCTTCGGCGTATCGGATGACGCGATCGATGTCATCCCCAACTGGGGCGCCCTCGATACGCTGCCGCTGCGGCCGAAGACCAATGCGTGGTCAGAGCGCCACGGGCTTTCCGACAAGTTCGTCTTTCTCTACTCCGGCACGCTGGCCCTGAAGCACAATCCGGACTTGCTGTGGGCGCTTGCCGAGCGTTTCGAGAACGATCCCGAGGTGGTCATCGCGGTCGCCGCCTCCGGCGTCAGCTACGAGGCCCTGAAGGCGCGCAACGCCTCGGCGCCCAAGCCGAATCTTCTGTTCCTCCCCTTGCAGCCGATGGACGTCTTTCCCGACGTTCTCGGCGCGGCCGACGTCCTGGTCGCGCTGCTCGAGAACGATGCGGGCCCGTTCTCCGTCCCGTCGAAAGTCCTGAGCTACTTCTGCGGCGGCCGACCCATCCTGCTGTCCGCCCCGACCAGCAATCTTTCGGTGCGGCTGGTCGAGAAGGCCGGCGCCGGGCTTTGCGTCCCGGCAGGAGACCGGCAGGCCTTCGTCGCGGCCGCCGACCGTCTGCGCAGCCAATCGCAGGCCTGCTTCGACCTTGGCGCGGCGGGGCGCGCCTATGCCGAGAGCGCCTTCGACATCTCGAGCGTCGCGGATCGCTTCGAAGCCAGCTTCGCCAGGGCGGCGGGCAGAGCTCAGCGAAGTCCCTGAGCGCCGTTCCGGCGGCTCGATCGACGCCGCGCTATGTCGCCGTCACCTGCTTGATGAGCGGCAACCGGTCGCTCCGCTGGGTACGCCTGACCAGCTCCCTGTCCATCCAAGGCTCGAGCCAGACGCTTGACGAGCCGGCAGCCTGCCTGACCCGCGCCAGATAGCCCGTTCCGCCGCCGTAGGCGGTCACCTTGCATTCGCCGGTCAGCTTGAGGTCGTTCGAATACTGGTTGAAGGCCCAATAGTCGACGAGCGCTTCGGTCGGCGCGCCCGCGGGCTTGCCCGTCAGACCATCGTGCTGGATGGTCCTGCCGTCGGTCGACGCTTCGCAGTTGTGCAGATTGGCGAAGCCGCCGACGCGGACGACGAACTGGCCGGTGTTCTCGCCGTTGACGAACGCGACCGAGCGGATGCCGACGGGCGCGTTGATGCCGGAATCGCCGTTGTTCACGAACGAGCCCTGAACCACGTCGACCGAATTCGATGCCGTGTACAGGCCGGCCATGGTGTTCCGGCTGCTGTTCAGGCCGTGGATCATGCAGTTGGAAACGATCGCCTTGTCGTCGTGCTCGATGGCGACGCCGTGCTGCCTGTTGTTCTCCGACGCGTGCCCCGCGACGAGCAGCTCGAATACCGCGCCCTTGATGTGCAGCGCCCCGAGGCCGCCGGAGCTCGATGTGGCGTTGTCGCGCAGGATCGCCCGGTAGATCGCGCCCCTGCTGGAAGGCGCGTGCAGCATCAGGCCGGGACCGTCGTGCAGTGAACCGATGATGTCGAGCGTCTCGATCGTCAGCCCCCGGCTGGACGTCTCGGTCCGCTCACCCGGCAGAACCGTATACTTGACGACCGGCGCGCGGTCGCGGATGGCAGAGCGGATCTTGGCGCCGTTTCCGATGACGCCCCATAGCTGATTGGTCGAGACGCGCTGGACGATCTCGACCGTCTTGTCGACGGTGACGTCAGTCATCGGATCGAGCACCGCGACGGTCTGCGAGTCGGCCGCAGCCTGCAGGATGGCCGACAGCTCAGCGCGTGAGGTCGGTTTTGCCATGCCCGCTTTCGGCCGGGCTGCCGCATCGGCGGCGACAGAGTTCTTCTGCTGCGCCAGCGCGGCGGACGAACCCGCGAGCAGCGCAATCGCCGATGCTCCGCCGACAAAACCGCGTCTGTTCCGGTCCACAAGACTCTCCCTCGCTGCTCTCGACCGACCCGATGCGTCGACCAGCCCGCAGAGCTCGCGCATCGCCGGGATGCTCGCCGGAAACCCTGCTATCCTTCTTCACAGATGCGACCGGGAGAAGGAATAGCCCTCTCGTGACATAATTATGTGATTTGACGCCCCTCTCACGCTCTTCACCGCCGCGCCGCGGCCACTGCATGGTCACGGCAGAATGCCTTTCCGGGCGGTGATCATCGTGGTTATGTGGGTCAGCAGTTCGGGGGCGGCGGGGGCATTGGCAAGACTGGCAACTATTCAGGGATTGAGAGCGATCGCCGCGCTGAGCGTGCTGTTCTTCCACATTCGCCTGATAGGCGTCGGCTACTTCGGTGTCGACATCTTCTTCGTGATCAGCGGATTCATCGTCTGCTATGTCGCCGACCGGCAGCCGGACCATTTCCTGGCCAAGCGCCTCATCAGGATCGTGCCGCTCTACTGGGTGGCGACTGCCGCAATGATCGGCGTGGCGATCACTCTTCCCGCACTCCTGCAATCCACCGAGGTGACCGCGACCGCCGCCGTAAAATCATTGCTGTTCATTCCGTACGAGCGCGCCACGGGAATGGTTCAGCCCATCCTCTTCCTGGGATGGACGCTCAACTATGAGATGTTCTTCTACGTCCTGTTCGGGGCGTGCCTCGCCGTCTGGCCGAAGCATGCGCCGATAGCGTGCGCCAGCATGTTGACCGGACTGTCCCTGCTGGGCCAGGTGGCCCATCTGGATCTGCCGTGGAGCTTCTGGTGCAATCCCAGGCTTCTGGAATTCGTCGCCGGCATGGTCGCCTTCTACCTTTATTCCAGGAAGCTCGCGGTGCTGAAGGCGGTGCCGGTCGTGCTCGCGCTTGGCGTCGCCGTGGCATCCGTCGGCCTGATGGCCTTGCAGACCACGTCCGGCTCGAAGCTCTACGACGTGGCTGTCTGTGGACCGCTCTCGTTCGTCCTCGTCCTATCCGCCCTGTCCCTGGAAGGGCGGATGAGGGTCGCCCCGGTCGTGATCCTGATCGGCGATGCCAGCTATTCGCTCTACTTGCTGCATCCCTATGTCGTGCGCGCCGTCGAGGAAGCGCTGGTCCCGCTGACGACCTACTCCGTCAAGGCAATCGCAGCCTCGGTCGTCACGATCATCGTGAGCATCGTTGTTGCCGTCATTTGCTACTGGACGCTCGAAAAGCCGACCAACAGCTGGCTGCGCCGCCACCTTACGCGCACGGTGGCCCGCACCGCATAGGGTACGTGCGGCCGGTCGGGAGCCAGGCACCGGGCGCCTGGGAGCGGATTTGGGGTCGCGTCTCGGGGCCGCAGGCCGTCACGTGCACCGCGTTCGGGTTGCGGAGTCTGCGTATTCTGTATCGGCGCATGGGCAGAAAGATCTCTCCTATGCGATGATCGGGACCTTACACTGTCGGTGCGCACGTGGAAGATGATGTGGGGGTGAGGACATGGTTGCTGCCATGGCCGAGGGTGTCTCTCTCCGCAAGACCAAGCACGCCGTGCAAGCGCTGCTTCCGCAGGCGGTGCTGAATTGGCGCGAGGCGCGCTATCTTCAGAAATACGGCGAGATCGAAATGCGGCTCGTCGATCTCTTCTGCCGGGGCGACGAGGATGCGATCGATGTCGGAGCCAACTGCGGCGGCTACGTCCATTTCATGCGGCGCCATGCAAGGTGCGTCGTCGCCTTCGAGCCGGTGCCGGAGTTCGCGCGCCTGCTCCGCACAAAATTCGCAGACGACGTGATCGTCGAACCCATCGCCCTCTCCGACCGTGCCGGCGAGGTCGAGCTCTACATTCCCGTGATCGACGGCGTGAGAGTCTGCGGCGGCTCCAGCATCGCCTTGTCGGCAGTGACCGGCTATGCGATGCGCGATGTCATCCGGGTCCGTACGGCCCGGCTCGACGAGCTCTACAAGGGGACTGTCGGCTTCATCAAGATCGACGTCGAAGGTCATGAGCAAGCGGTTCTGGAGGGGGCGGTCGCTACACTGCGGCGGTGCCGGCCTCGCTTGCTGATCGAGATCGATGAACGCCTGTCAGCCGGCGGTATGGCCCGCACCGTGGCCTTCCTCGCCGGCCTCGGCTATCGCGGCTACTACGTGCATGCCGGCCGGCTGCACGACATCGAAACCTTCTCTGCCGCCGCGCTGCAGAAGCGGTCCGATATGCCGGACATGACCGCGATGCTGCACGAGCGCGCACCGCTTGTCGACTATGTCAACAATTTCGTCTTCCTGCCGCCCGGCGAGCCGGCGGAGACGACGATGGCAATCCGCGACCGCCTCGCCCGTCTCTGAGCCAGATCACGGTCAGCCCGAGGCCGAGGGCCGCAGCAGCTTGCCCGACGACATGAGCGCCTGGATCTCGCGCCGCGTCTCGGGCCACGCCAGCAATGCCAGCGACATCGCCGACAGTGCGACGGCCACCGTTGCCGCCAGCGCCGCCACCGTCGGCGCCTGCAGGAACTCGCGCAGGGCGCCCACCGAAACCGCGACCGCGAGTGCGGCGGTGGCAGGCGGCGCGATCGCTCGCCAGATGACCCCGACCGGCACCGGGCCGCGCCGCGTCGCGAGCCAGAAGGCAAGCGGCATGCGGACGAGCACGCCGACCGCGGCGAGCGAGGCGGCGACGCCGTCGACACCCCAGTGCAGACCGGCGAGGATGGAGACGACACAGAGCGAGGCATCGATCAGATTTGACCGCAGCATCTCCGTGGTCCGTGCGTGCGTGAGATAAAGAAGGCCCGCCGATTGCGCCACGGGGAGCGAGGTCGCGGCGATGCTGAACAGCACGACGAGCGGCACCGCCTGCTCCCAGGAGGGACCGAACAGGATGCCGACGACCCAGTCGGCGGTGACGGCCGATAACGCAAAGGCGGGCATGGTGAGAAGCGCGATCTTCTGCATCACCTGGCCGAACAGCGAGCGGTAACGCGCCGGCTGGTCGACCAGCCGGCTCAGCGCCGGCATCGCCGCCGCATAGACCGGCGCACCGACGGCATTGACCGGCATCATCAGCAGGCGGGTCGTGCGCTCGTAGAGGCCGAGCAGCGCCGGTCCCCACAGCCAGCCGATCAGGATCTGGTCGATGCTGCGCGCGAAGGCAACCGCAAGCTGGCTGGCCGTCACCGACGCGCCATAGCCGAGCAGCGCGCGCACGCCTGCGGTCGGACGCGGGAGGTCCGGCCGCCAGCGGCACAAAAGCCAGCTCCCGGCCAGCAGCAGCAGCGGTCCGCACAACCGCTGCACCACCAGCGCCCAGTAGCCGGCGCCCGCGAGCGCAAGCCCGATGCCGGCGGCGAAGCTCACGAAATCGCCCGTCGTCTCCAGACCGGCGATGGTGACAAACCGCATCTGGCGGCGCAGCAACGCCCAGTGCTGGACCGTGAGGCCGCTTGCGACAAAGGCGAGCGACATCCAGCGCGCGACGTCGGTGAGCTCGGGTTGTCCGTAGAAATCGGCGAGCAGCGGAGCGGCAAGAAACAGCCCGCCGCCCAGCGCCGCACCCATGCCGGAATTGATCCAGAACAGCGCGGAAACCTGCGCCTGCGTGATGTCGTGCTTCTGGATGGTCGCGGCGGAGAGGCCGAATTCCTTGACGAGGTCGAGGATCGTCCCGATGGCCGCCACCATCGCCAGCAGGCCGAACGCCGAAGGCGGCAGCAGGCGCGCGAGCACCACCAAGGTGCCGATCTGGCCGAGCACACGGACAGCCTGGGCCGAAAGCAGGACAGCGCCGCCGCGCCGCGAGCGGCGACCGGCATCCGCCACGAGATGACCGACCTCAAGCTCCGCGTCAGGCGACGCGGCGCTTTTCCGCAGCGACATTCTCGAGGAACCAGCGGTAGGTGAGCGCGAGCCCGTCCTTTAGCGAGGTCCTGGCGGTCCAGCCCATCGCATTGATGCGGCCGACATCCACCACCTTGCGCGGTGTGCCGTCAGGCCGCGACGTGTCGAAGCGCAGCGTGCCCTGGTAGCCCACCGCCTCGCACACCAGGCGCGCGAGATCGGCGATCGGCACGTCCTGGCCGGTCCCGATATTGACGATCCCCTCGTCGGAATAGTTCTTCATCAGGAAGACCATGCCGTCGGCGGCATCGTCGACATAAAGAAGCTCGCGCCGCGCCTGACCTGTGCCCCATACCTCGATGTGCGGCGCGCGCGACAGCTTGGCCTCGTGCGCCTTCAGGATCAGCGCCGGCACGACGTGGCTCTGCAGACGGTCGAAATTGTCGCCGATGCCGTAGAGGTTGGTCGGCATCACCGAGATGTAGTCGCAGCCATGCTGCCGCCGATAGGCCTGGCCGAGCTTGATGCCGGCGATCTTGGCCACGGCGTACCATTCGTTGGTGGGCTCCAGCGGCCCGGTCAGCAGCGCGTCCTCCGGGATCGGCTGGGGCGCCAGCCGCGGATAGATGCAGGACGAGCCCATCAACAGCAGCTTCTCCACGTCCGTCTTGCGGCAGGCCTCGACCACCGTGGTCTCGATGGCGAGGTTGTCGTAGATGAACTCCGCAGGCCGCGTGCTGTTGGCATGGATACCGCCCACCCGTGCCGCCGCCAGGAACACCGCCTGCGGGCGCACGTCGCGCATCCATTTCTCGACCTGGTCCGGCCGGCGCAGATCCACCGACTCGCGCGGCGCCGTCACGATCTCGCAGCCCTCGCCCTGCAGGCGACGCACCAGCGCGCTGCCCACCAGGCCGCGGTGCCCGGCGACCCAGACCCGCTTATTGCGCAGCGTGTAGGACGGGTTCATGACGGGCTCCGGTGGCGCGCAGGATCAGGCGGTCGGCCTCGACCATCTCGGCGACCAGCTCCGGGAAGGTGGTGCGGTGCTTCCAGCCCAGCTTGGCCGCCGCCTTGCTCGCGTCGCCCAGCAGCAGGTCGACCTCGGTCGGCCGGAAATAGGCCGGATCGAGCGCCACCAGCACCTTGCCCGTGCGCGTGCATACCCCCGTCTCGTCGACCCCGCTGCCGCGCCATTCGATGCGCCGGTCGATCTGCCGGAAAGCCAGCTCCACGAACTCGCGCACCGTGTGCGTCTCGCCGGTCGCGAGCACATAGTCGTCCGCCTCGTCCTGCTGCAGGATGCGCCACATCCCCTCGACATAGTCCCGCGCATGGCCCCAGTCACGCTTGGCGTCGAGGTTGCCGAGGTAAAGTCTCTCCTGCATGCCGCGCTCGATCGCAGCGACCGCCCGCGTGATCTTGCGGGTGACGAAGGTTTCGCCGCGGATCGGCGACTCGTGGTTGAACAGGATCCCGTTCGAGGCGTGCATGTTGTATGCCTCGCGGTAGTTCACCGTGATCCAGTAGGCGTAGAGCTTGGCCACCGCATAAGGGCTGCGCGGATAGAACGGCGTCAGCTCCCGCTGCGGCGTCTCGCGCACCTTGCCGAACAGCTCCGAGGTCGAGGCCTGGTAGAACCGCACCCGGTCCTCCATGCGCAGGATGCGGATCGCCTCCAGCATGCGCAGCGTACCCAGCGCATCGGTGTTGGCCGTGTATTCCGGCGTCTCGAAGCTCACCTGCACATGACTCTGGGCCGCGAGGTTGTAGACCTCCGTCGGCCGGACCTCGCCGATCAGCCGCAGCAGATTGGTCGAGTCGGTCATGTCACCGTAGTGTAGGAACAGCCGCACGCCCGCATCGTGCCGGTCGCGGTAAAGATAATCGATGCGCTCGGTGTTCAGTGACGAGGATCGCCGCTTGATGCCATGGACGATGTAGCCCTGACCCAGCAGGAAATCCGCCAGGTACGCCCCGTCCTGGCCGGTGATGCCGCTGATCAGAGCGACCTTGTCCGCTTGCTTGAACATGTAATGCAGCCTTCCTGTCTCAGGAGAATAGGATTTTTTCGGCGACACGGTCCCAGGAATATGTCTGGACCGCATGGCGCTGCGCAACCGAGGCCATGCGCTCGAGCCGGCCGGGGTCGGAGAGCGCGGCCACGATGGCGTCCGCCAGCGCGTCGGGGCTGGCACGGTCGACGAGGAAGCCGTGCCGGCCGCCATCCACCAGCTCCGGCAGGCCGTTGCGGGCAAGGCCCATCACCGGCGTGCGCGAAACCATCGCTTCGAGATAGACCTGTCCCCACGGGTCGTTCAGCATCGGCTGCACGAGCAGCGTGGAGTCGCGGTAAAGCCGCTGCAGCTCTTCCCATGGCAGATGGTCGCGCAACTCGATGCCCGGGCAATTCTCCACATGGGCCCGGCTACGCTGATCGCCCACGATCGTGAGCGTAAGATCGGGCCGGCGCCGACGGGCCTGGCGGAAGGCCTCCACCAGGAGAAGTCCCCCCTTGGCCTGGAACAGGTGCTTGGCAACGAACAGGAGCTTCGGCCGGGAATAGTCCTTGCTGCCGTGCCAGGGCTCGATCGATCCCATGCCCGAGCCGACCGCGGTCACACGATCAGGCGAGAGTCCGTAGTGGGAGATCATGTTGTCGCGCACGTACCGACCGAAGGTGAATACGTGGGCGACACCGTCAAGCGACTCACGCTCGGCCCGCTCGAAGGCCTCTCGTGCACGGCGCGTGTAGTAAGGCGCATGCACATGATGTTCCACCGCAAGCGCCCAAGTGTGATCGCAGTAGAGGTAGTGCCGGATGCCGGTATCGACGTCGAGCCCGGGCAGAAGGTCGAGCGTGCCCGTGTGCAGGACGTGATGTACGCCGAGACTCCTCGCAGCCTCCGAGACACGGGCGGCGAGTCGCCGGCGGGTGGCCCGGCTGCGCAGCACCTGCTCGCCGCTCCGCGGCCGGCCACGGCCAGCCAGCAGGTCGCCCGCGGCGATGCCGAGTTTCGTCAGCTTGCCGATCTGTGGATGAATGGCCTTCACCTCGACGCCGAGGCGGGCGAGGCCGGAAGCCACGTTGGCAGGCGCCCCCGACCACGTCCGCCGCTCGAGCGGATTGCCGAAGACTGAAGTGATCGCGACTTGCTCGAAGCGAGGCTTGCGGGAGGTCGTCACGGCGTCGGGTGGGACCGTCGTGTCCATGACGGGCAAGAGACATCGCGCCCGCTGTTTGGGCAAGTGATCAACCTGTGACGCCTTTCTCGCAAGTGCGAACGCCACAGATTGGTCACATCGTCGCTGCAAGCTCAACGTCGATACTCTACGCATGTTCGGGACAGTCGACGAACTGTTGCATGACGATGTGCCGGATCGCGCCGCCGCGTCAGCGGTGAGCTTCAGGAAGAAGCTGTTCTACTTCTGCTCCGAAGTAAGCGATGCCACGACGCTGAAGCGCATCCAGCAATTCATCGATCACGGCTTCGATATCACCGTGTTCGGCTTCCGCCGCACGCGTTACAACACGGGCTACGAGCCGACCTGGCCGTACGTGCCGCTCGGGCTCACGGTCGACGGACGGTATTGGCACCGGCTGCGCGCGATGATCGGCGCCTTGCCCGCCATTCTTGCCAATCGCCGCCGCGTCAAGGGCGCGGCGGTCTTCTATGCGCGCAACCTCGACCAGCTTGTGCTGGCGCTGTTCGCCCGGCTCGTCGCACTGAGCCGCGCGCCCATCGTCTACGAGGTGCTCGACATTCCGCCGTTCCTCGCCGGACGCAGCCCGGGCTCGATGCTGCTGCGCTGGATCGAGCGCCTGTGCCTTCACGGCGTGAAGCTTCTCGTGCTCTCCTCGCCCGCATTCCATCGTCAGTACTACGCGGCGACGCAAAAATATCGCGGGCCGTGGTTCCTGCTCGAGAACAAGCTTCATCCCTCCATCGCCGCGGTCGACCGGCCGGCCGCCGATGCGCCGGCGCGGGAGAGGGGCCGCCCCTGGGTCGTCGGCTATTTCGGCCTGATCCGCGGCCAGGGCACGTTCGACCTCATGACGCGGCTTGCCGAACGGCTGAAGGGGCGCGTCGTCTTCAGGTTCCGCGGCGCGCTCACGACGGTCGATGCCGCGAAGTTCCACACCGCCATCGCGCGCTTGCCCAACATGGAGTTCGGCGGCCCCTATCTGCCGCACCAGGATCTGGCGGCCCTCTACCGCGACGTCGACTTTGCCTGGGCGCTCGACCTCGAGCATACGGACCACAATTCGCGCTGGCTGATGCCGTGCCGCTTCTACGAGTCGGGCTATTTCGGCGTGCCTTGCCTCGCCGTGCGCAGCTTCGAGGTGGGCTCCGTGCTGGAGCGCCATCGCATCGGCTTCACCTTCGAGCGGCCGCTCGAGGATCAGCTCGTGCATTTCTTCGAGACCCTGACAATCGGCGACTACGAGCACATACGGGCCCGACTGCGCGCCGTGCCGCGGGAGATGTTCGTGGCCAGCGACGACGCGACCCGGCTCTGCACGCTCATGGAAGGGCTGCCGCGGTCGCCGCGCGATTGACCATCACGCAGTCGAATTCGACGAGCCGCAGGGAGCGGTCGCGGCTCACCGGGTAAAGACCGGTGATGTCGAAGCCACGCTCGTTGAGATGGCGGATCGTGTCCATGTAGCCCGGCATGCCTTTGTAGATGCCGATGACCGAGGCCTCGGTCTGCAGCGCACGCATCTCGCCCAGGGTGTTACGCGCGCCCTGCAGAACCTCCATGTCGAACCCCTGGGTATCGAGCTTGAGATAGGGACGCTCGAAGCCCAGCCTCCGCCGCAGCGCCGGCACGACAAGATCAAGCGTCCGGACCGGGACATGCTCGACACGGCACGGCACGTTCAGCCCATCATAGTCGTGCAGGCGGCTGTTGTCGGGCTGCAGGAAGGAGCTGAACTGGCCCGACACCATGACGTTGATCGGAAGGCTGCCATCCCGGGCGCCCAGCGCATAGCCCTCGATGTACCAGGTATCGTCGGCCCGGGCGCGCTCGCGCAGTAGCTCGACGTTCTGGTTCACCGGCTCGAACGAGACGATGGGACCGCCGTACAGCACCTTGTCGCGCAGGAAGTCGTGGTACTGGCCGACATTGGCGCCGACGTCGAGCACGCAGTCGACCTTCAGGAAATCGAGCAGGGCCCGGAGATGAAGGGCAAAGTCGCGCTCCTTCACCTCGCGCAAGGGGACGATCTCGTAGCCCAATGCACGACTGACCTTCAGCACGGAATCCTTGACGATCTTCAGCATCGCATGAGCATTTGCCAGAGCACGGTGTTCTTGCGCGCGTTTTTCCTCGGCTCTCCGGTCACGCCACGAGCATCTTGGCGATGTGCACGACATCGAGGATGAAATGCCGGAGATCGGCGAAAAGCATGCCAAGGTCGAAGGTGACCAGGAAGGCGACGCCATAGAAAGCGGCCGGATGCGTCTTGGAGAAGCCGACCACCCGATCGGGAAGGCGCATGCGGCCGATCAGGCGGCAAAGAACGACCATCACGACGACGCCCAGCACGGCACCGGCGATGACATCGCTCGGAAAGTGATAGCCGAGATAGACTCGCGGCAGGTCGATCACGAGCACCGTCCACAGCATCGCCGCCACGCCGAGCCAGCGTGAACGCCGCCAGAGCGGCACGCTCAGTGCGAAGAACAGCATCGAATGGTCGCTGGGGAAGGAGCTGAAAGTGTTCAGGATCGACGGATCGACGCCCTGGGGCACGTGCACGCCGAGCCCGGGCGTATGCAGTGGCCGCAGATGGAACGGCAGCGCAACCTGCAGGCCGCGCGAGAGGATGGCCGTGGTGATGGCGGCGAACAGTGCCACCACCACGTCGCGCCGCTGCACGGCGTTGCGGTCGAACCAGAGCCACCAGTACAGCGCAAGGAAAACTCCGCCCTTCACCAAATTGGAATCGCTGAGGTCGTATACGAACTTGTCGATGACCGCGTTCTGCCCGGCCGGATGGTTGATCCAGAGCAGGAGATAGCGGTCCCAGTCCAGCCAGTGCGTCATTGCTCTCCCCGGCCGTCACGAAACCGTAACCTGACGGCCACAGTGCCACTGTAACATCGATGCTCGGAAAACCGTCACTTTCGTATAGTCGGTCGTTTAACGCTACCCTATGCCGGTCTGGCAGAGGGACAGCGAAACAGTTGCGTCGCCGGCGTGGTACTATAGATAGGTCGGCCTTTCGGAGGCCCTTCCGGCGAGGTGAGTAGCATTGCCGTTGTTGCACATAGTTGATGGCAAGACTGTCGCGCCCGGGAAACGAACGATTCTTGCGCGCTTTGCCGATTTTCTTTCCAGCCCTTTCACCTCGGCTTGGCGACACCGTGATCTGATCGACGCCGTCCTGCGGCGTGAGCTTGCGGAGCGGTTCAAAGGATCGGCCGCGGGCTGGGTCTGGGCGATCACCGCCCCGCTGCTGTCGCTCATCGTCTACACCATCGCCTTTGCCGGCGGCCCGGTGACGTTGCCCGGCGGCGGCCAGTCGCCCTCCAAGTTCGACTATGCGCTCTTCATCTTCGGCGGTCTGATCGCGTTCAATCTTTTCACCGAGATGGCTTACCGCGCGCCATCGCTGCTGCACGAATATGCGCATTTCATCAAGCAGACCATCTTTCCGGCGGAGATGCTGCCGATCATCTCGACGCTGCGCGCGACGTTCTATGCCACGATCGGCCTCGTGCTGATGCTGATCGCCCAGTTCGCCCTGAGCGGCACGCTGCATCTCACCGTACTGCTGCTGCCGCTCTGGCTGGTGCCGTTCGTCGCCTTCCTGATCGGCCTCACCTGGACGCTCTCGGCCGCGGGCGCCTTCACCCGGGACACCGCCTATCTGATGATGACCGTGGCGCCGCTCCTGATGTTCGCCACACCCGTGTTCTTCTCGACCGACACCTTCTCGCCGACCCTGAAGCTCGTCTTCTACGTCAATGTCCTGACCGGCTTCATCGAGGTCCTGCGCTATCTCGTGGTGTTCGGTCAGCTTCCCAACCCGTGGGTCTGCCTGTGGGTCCTGTTCTGCTCGGTGGTGACCTTCTATTTCGGCTTCTGGTTCTTCGGCAAGCAGCGGGACAGCATCGCCGATGTCATCTGAACCCGAAGTGGTCATTCGCGCCCGCCATCTCAGCAAGGCCTATCGTCTCTACGCCAACGAGCAGCAGTGGATGAAGCAGGTCCTGTTCGGATCCTGGCGCACCTACTACCGCTCCTTCTGGGCGCTGAAGGACATCAGCTTCGAGGTGCGCCGCGGCGAATCCGTGGGCATCCTCGGGCGCAACGGCTGCGGCAAGTCCACCCTGCTCCAGATCGTCTGCGGCATGCTGCGACCGACGGGCGGCGAGATCTGGGTCAACGGCCGCATCGCGCCGGTGCTGGCGCTCGGCGGCACGTTCGATTCGGAATCGACGGGCCGGCAGAACGTGCTGATCGGCGGCGCAGTGCTGGGGCTGAAACGACACGAGATCCTGGCACGGATGGACTCGATCGCCGAGTTCGCCAGCATCGGCGACTTCATCAACCAGCCGGTCAAGCTCTATTCGGCCGGCATGCGCGTGCGGCTTGCCTTCGCGATTTGCGCCCACATCGATCCGGAGATCCTGGTGGTCGACGAGGCGCTCGCGGTGGGCGACGCCGCCTTCCAGCGCAAGTGCACGGACTGGATCGACAGCTTCCGCAAACGCGGCACGCTTCTCTTCGTCAGCCACTCCACGGCCGAGGTCGTACGGCTGTGCGATCATGCCTTGTGGATCGACGACGGGCGCGTGCGGGCGCAAGGCGATACGCAGGACGTCGCCCGCGCCTACGGCAAGGCGCTGCGCGTCGAGCACGACGACATGAAGCGATTCTCGGCAGTCTGAAGGGCTCGGCGCGATCGCCGTTGGCGGCGCCTGGAGGACCCACACCCGACCCTCGCCGGCGCCGCACCGCGCTTGCAACGGTCAAGGAAGGCTCGCGGCGGACAAAGCCTTCCGCTGTCTTCCGCCACGAGCCAGTGACCTTGTTGGGGTCCCACCTGTGACCGCGCGTTCGTGCCGCCGCCTCGACCATATGGCAAGAGGCGTCGGAAAGTGGGACGCTGCGACGAGATCGAGCAGCGGAGAGGTCTTTGAAAACGTATCACAGCGTCGCGTTGTCTCTGCTTGCGGGTTCGGCCCTCGGGGCCGGCGCCATGCAAGCCCTTCACGCCGCCGCGAAGCCTCCGGCCTATGTCGTCAGCGAGGCCGACGTCATGGATGTGGCATCGTTCAACAAGGGCTACCTGCCGTTCGCCGCCAAAGCCCTCGTTGCCGCCGGCGGGACCTTCATCGCCCGCGACGGCAAGGCCGAGTCGCTTTACGGCGTTCCCCCCAGGCACATCTCGATCATCAGGTTCGACAGCCTCGCGAAGGCGGAAGCTGCGCTCAATTCGCCCGCCTACAAGCAGGTGAAGGATAGCGGCGATCATGCCGCCGACTTCCGCATCTACGCCGTCGAAGGCTTGCCTCCCGAGGAGATTGGCCGGAAATGAACCGGGTCTTCCCGGCCGCTATCCTTCCGTCGGGCCCTACGGCATCGCGGGCTGGCCGACGAGGGCCGGCTGCTTCAGGAAGATCCAGCGCAGATCGGGCATGCGGCTGGTGGCGGAAGCGCAGAAGCGCAGACCATCGGCATCCAGCGCTTCGGTCGCCGAGACCACGGCATCGACCGGCAATCCCCGCGCCACGAAATGGTCGAACACGACCGCCGCTTCGCCGACCGACTCGCAGCCCACGACATCGTCGCCGTTCAGGCGCAGGCCGTCCTCGATGGCGACGCGATGACTGCGGTTGCCTTCGATCAGCAGCACGCTCAGTGCGCGCGCCGCGGCCTGGCTTTCCTTGAGACCGACCGGTGGAGCCGTGACGGCAGCCCCGGACAGCATGGTGACGAACGCCTGCGGCTCATAGCGCCGTGGCATCCGGACGGCCCGGACCGCGCCGAACCGGTCGAACAAGGCCCTTTCGAACCGCGCCGTCGCGCGATGCGGCAGCCGGCTGCCGAACAAAACCGTATCCGGCGCCGCTTCGGCACAATCGACGTAGCGCAAGACTTCGTCCGCCTCTTCGAGCGAACTGCAGACAGTGACACGGAAGCCGGCCTTCAACAGCGCCCGCACCATGGCGACACGCTGCTGGTCGTCGCCTTCAATCAACAAAATATCGCGCTTCATGACTATACCTTTGGTTCAAAGAGCATTCGAAATGGGGCAACCGTTGGCCCGGGACGAGAAATTGCGAGACTTCAGAAAAACCGATGGGTCACGAAAGTAAAAGCAGAGGTCACAGAAAAATCACCCCAGCCATCAATGATTTCGGCAACTATGGCCTACTCTTGTTATTAGTGTGTGCCTTTGTAGCATATCGCAAAGCAGGTGCAAATAGGATCGTGGACTGACGAGCCTGTTGCACTGCGTGTGAATAGAAACCATCAAAATCGCGCCTCCGGCTGGCGTTCGACTGGAGCATCAGGACCCATCCGGTGAGCCGTCTCTGCTGGCGGCGTTGCGGCGCCCCATACGACAGAGATATCTGACGCGCTCAATCCATATATTGGAAGGATGATCGCTGCGGACAGAGACTGTGCCGGACAATTATCCCGGAGGCGCCGATGACCGACACCCTCACGCCGCTGATCCGCGACCTGCTCCAGTGGATCGCCAAGGCGCCGCGCACGCAGGCCGACGTCCTCGAGAGCTGGCGCACCTCCTGCCCGCGCCTGCCGGTCTGGGAGGAGGCGACAGACCTCGGCTATGTCGCGCGCAAGGGCCGGATGGTCGAGCTCACTCCGCGCGGTCACGCCTTCCTCGAGGCCCGCGACGAGAACGACCAGTGAGAGTCACGACATGCAGGCGGCCGACCGACTGACGAACGCTTCATGCCGCAGAGATGCGGGCTGATCCTCGGTCAGGGGGCCTCCCTCGCCCTGCTTTGGGCCGCCGGCAACAATTCGTGATATTCTGTCGATTTGGGTGCTGGAGAGTCTTCGAACGGCCGATGACGACTGCTGTTCCCTTGTCGAGGATCGCGGCTGCAATGCGGGCGTCCAATGCGCTGCTGCTCGACATACTGACCGAGATGGCTTTTGGCGACGATCCGCTCGATCGCATCATCCTGATCGCCATCGCCGAGGCCAATGTCGCCGCCGTGGCGAGCGACCCGGATCTGTCCTGCCGCTACAGCACGCTCGGCGCCCCGCCGCCCGACGAGATGCGGCAGCCCGTGAGCGTCAGCGCGGTGGCGGCGAAGACCGGCATGGCCTTCGAGACGATCCGGCGCCGCATCCGGCAGCTCGCCGAGAAAGGGCTTTGCGAGGTCGACGCGTCCGGCGTGCGCGTTCCCACGCGGGTCGTCGCCCGTGTCGAGAACGACGCCGCGCTGATGGAGATTTGCGGCCTGACGCGGGCGCTCTACCTGCAGCTCAGGAACAATGGCTGCCTCGGGGAGCTGGTGGACAGGAGCATCCCGCCGTTCGCGGGCACGCCGCCGGTCCGCACCGTCGTCCGGCTCGCCTTCAGCCATTTTCTGCGCATGATGGCGGGGCTGGTGCGCGCGATCGGCGATCTCACGACCGCGCTGATCCTGCTGGCGACGCTGCGCGAGAATGCCGAGCACACGGCCGACCTGCCGTCCGCTGTCGTAAGCCCCGGGCTGATGCCGGATGCCCTCAAGGTTCCCGCCAGCACCGCCACGATCGCCGCCATGCTGGAGCTCAGCGAGGCGACCGTCGGACGGCGACTGACGCGGCTGGTCCGCGAAGGCCGATGCCTGAGGCGCAAGGGCGGCGTGATCGTGGCGGCCGCCTATGTCCAGCGCCCCGAGATCATGGCTCTGCTGGAGTTCAACTACACCAGCCTCCTTCGCCTCTTCGAGCCGCTGCGGCAGCCCGGGATCCTGGCGGCATGGGAGGCCGAGCGCGAGCGGTAGCCGCGCGACCGACCGCAGCGGCGCCGGCTTCTTGTCACAGGCGACCGCTCCACCCCCGACGCGACGCAATGGCGCGGTGGAACAAGGGGTTGGAATGGGCCTGACCCAACTTTGTCACGGGATATCCGGCAACGCCGCTGGCACCACGACGGCCGCTCATTACACTCCCGCCAGCAATGACTCCTCCAGATGAGATAGGACCGGGCGTGCGCGAAGCCGACGTCGCACTGCGGCCTGGACAGGTCGTGGGTCGCTACCGGATCGAAGCGGTCCTCGGCGGAGGCGCGGTAGGCCTGACCTATCGCGCCCGCGACATGCGGCTGGGGCGCGAGGTGACGGTCAAGGAGTTCCTGCCGCCGGCCCTCGCGCGGCGCGAGGCGAACGGGACTGTTGCGCCGCGCACCGGCAAGGCGGCCGATGAGCTCGCCCGCGGCCGGCGACACTTCCTGAACGAAGGCCGGATACTGGCTGCCCTGCAGCTCGCCCCGTGCGTCGTGCGCGTGCTCGATTGCATCGAGGCCAACGAGACGGCCTATATCGTCATGGAGCATGTCCAGGGCGTCACGCTCGAGCATCGGCTGAGAGAAGGCGATCGCCTGACCCAAGCCGATCTCGACCGCATGCTCTGGCCCTTGCTCGAGAGCCTGGAGCGGGTGCACGCGCGCGGCGTGTTTCACGGCGACATCACGCCTGCGACCATCGTCCTCGATGCAGTCGGCAAGCCGACGCTGATCGATTTCGGCGCCGCCCGCACCCCCGCCACGTCGGTTTTCACCCCGGCCTATGCCGCGCCCGAGCAGATAAGCGGCGGCCGGCAAGGGCCATGGACCGACATCTACGGCCTCGCCGCCACGCTCTACCATGCCGTGCTCGGCCACCAGCCGCCGGGCGCCCGCGACCGGCTGCCGGAGGACAGCTGCCACCCGCTCGCCGTGCTCAAGCCGGCGGGCTTCCCCCCCGCGATGCTGGAAGGCATCGACAAGGGCCTCGCGCTGCGCGTCGCCGACCGGCCGCAGTCGATTGCGCAGTGGCGATCGATCCTTTGGCGCACCGGAAAGTTCGGCGGATCGAATGCGGCGGCCCAACCGGAGGCGGCGGCGTGGCCGACCTCGACCGGCCAGCCGGAAGCGCCGTCCGTCGCAGCCTTTCGCTCGCCGCGTCCGCGGCCTTCGAACGAGACGGCCGGCGGCGGCCCAGCATCCGAAACGGCATCGCCGCGCGGCCGTCTGCAGTGGCTTGGCGTTGCCGCCGCGTCGGTGCTGGCACTGGGTGGCCTCACCTACTTCCTCTTCGCCATTCCCTCGGCAGGGCCGACCGAAGCGGTCGCGCCCGCCGCTCCCAGCGCCGCCGCCCTGGAACGACAGCGTGCCGAGCAGGCCGCGCAGCAGCGGGCTGCCGCCGAGGCCGAAGCCCGGCGGGAGGCAGAGGCGGAGCGTCAGCGTATCGAAGCCGAGAAGGCGGCCCTTCGCCGGGAGATGGAAGCGGAATTTCGCAAGAAGCAGGAAGCGGCGGCCGAAGCCCGGCGCAAGGCCGAGGCCGCCGATCCCAAGCTCGCCCAGGCGGCGGAGGCTGCTCTCAAGCTCACGCCGCGCGACCGGCAGCATCTGCAGGCCGCCTTGGGCGGCCTCGGCTTCGATACGCGCGGGGTGGACGGTGTTTTCGGGCCACGCACGCGCCAGATGATCGCCGCTTGGCAGAAGCATCGCAACGACGCGCCGACCGGCTTTCTCACCGCCGTTCAGAAGGCGGCGCTGCTCAAGGACGGCGCCGCCGCCGTCGCTGCTTTCGACGACAAGCAGAAGAAAGCGGCGGAGACGGCGAAGGAGGACAATCCGTTCGACGGGCAGTATGTGGGCACCGCGGCCATCTCGACGGGCGACCATCCCGTCTCGGTGCGCATCGCCGCCGGCAAAGGGTCCGGCCGGTGGAAGGTCGATGGATGCGGCACGGCCAGCTTCACCCTGTCGATCGCTCCCGACGGCGCGGCGGCGCTCGACGTCAATGGCTACACTCTGCAATGCGAGCCGTTGAACCACCACTACGACGGCCAGATGGCCAGTAACACGATCCAGTTCATCTTCAACAGCAGCGGAGACCCGACCGGCAGCCTGACGCTCACCCGGCAGGAATAGCGGCGCGCTCCCTTGCCGGCGCCGTTCGGTCACCACCTAGCCTTAGGTTTGTCACCGAGGGGTTGCTGGAAGCCCGGGATCGGCTTCGTACACTCGCGTCGTCATGGCGCTTTCCGACGAGGCTTCGATTCCGGGGGACAGCCCGTCCGGCGATCAGGGACAATCGCGACCTGAGCGCGAGGTGGCGCGCGCTTCGGTCGAGGCCGAGCCTGCCGCGCTGCCGGCTGGCGCGACCGTCGGACGCTACGAGATCGTGGCACTGCTGCGTCACGAGGCACTTGGCCCGACCTACCGCGGTCGCGACAGCGTGCTCGGGCGGGACGTCCTGGTCAGAGAGTTCTTGCCGGCGACGCTGGCGGTACGGTCCGACGATATGGCCATGATGCCGCGCACCCCCGAGCTCGCCGCGGAGCTCGAAGGCGCCCGCGAGCGCTTCGTCGAGGAAGCACGCAGCCTTTCAACGCTGCAGCGTGCGCCCTTCCTGACGCGGGTGGTGGACCTCGTCGAAGCGAACGGCACCTTCTACGTCGTCCTCGACCTCGTGGCCGGCATCTCGCTCGACGATCGTTTGCACGGCGGCAAGTCACTGCGACCAGACGAGGTCGACCGCCTGATGCGGGCGCTGCTTGAGGCACTGCAGCAGCTCCACGATACCAATCTCCTGCACGGCGACATCACGCCGGCGAACGTCATGCTCGATATGTCGGGCCGGCCAACGCTCGTCAACGTCGCCGGTACACGAGCGGCAATGGCCGTGGCGACGCGGCCATCCCGTGCTCGGTCGCGCTCCGCCTATGCCGCGCCGGAGCGGCCCGGCAGCGATACGTCGGGACCATGGACCGACATCTACAGTCTCGCCGCCACGTTCCACTGCGCCATCGTCGGACGTCCGCCGCCCGATGCAGTCGAAAGGCTGCGCTGGGACAGCTACCGGCGGCTCGCCACGTTCGCCTTGCCGGACTTCCCGCCCGCCCTGCTGGCCGGGATAGACAGGGGGCTCGAGCTCGCTCCAGGCGACCGCCCGCAGTCGGTCGCGGCATGGCAGGCAATGCTCTGGCCGGCAGGAGTGCGTGCGCTTGCGGCCACGGCGCCCTCGCAAGTGGAGGCGCTCTATCGTGAAGCGCGTCGCCTGGCACCAGGCCGCGGGGCCCGTTTCTGGATCACAGCCTTGGCGGCGGTCGTCGTCGGGGTTGCGGTCGCCGGCGGCGTCCACCTGCTCGGCGGGACGAAGCTTCTCGTCGAAGCCTTCTCCCCACCGCCGAAGCCACACCGGCCCGCCGGACTCGACCAAAGCGCCAAGCTCGCGCTCGAGCGCGCCGAGGCGCAGGCGCGCCAGGCGGCGGTCGAGGAGATCAGGCGCAAGCGCCAGGCCGACAAGATTGCCCTCGCGTCGGTCGAGGACGAAATGCGCCAACAGGAGGAACTGCGCAAGAAGGAGCAGGCCGACGCTGCCGCCGCCGCGCTGCGCCGCCGACGGCAGGAAGAGCAGGCCATTCTGAAGAAGCTCGAGGCCGAAGCCGAGGCCGAGCGCCAGGCCGACGCAGCGGCGGCCGCCAAGCAAAAGGCCGAGGCGGATATCGAAGCAAAGCGGCAGGCCGAAGCGGAGGCCAGGCGCCAGGTGGCGACGCTCGATCTGAAGGCCGCGGAAGCGGCGGAGGCGGCGCTCCGCCTGTCGCGGCTCGAGCGGCAGCACGTGCAAGTCGCGCTCAATGCGCTCGGCTTCGACGTCGGCAGCTTCGACGGCTCCATGGGCGGCCGAACACGCCAGGCGATCGCCGATTGGCAACGCATCCGCAGACAGCCGCCCACCGGCTTTCTGACGGCGGCACAGATCGACACCATCCTCAAGAACGCGCCGCCCCAAGCCATCGCCCAGTTCGACGCCCTGCAGGATCCGCAGCGCGCCGAGGCCGACGAAGCGGCGCTGGCTCTTTCGCTGCTCGACCGCCGTCATGTGCAGGTGGCACTCGCCTCGCTGGGATTCGATGCCGGCGACATCGACGGCATCTTCGGGCCGCGCACGCGCCAGATGATCGCAGTCTGGCAGGCGAGCCATGGGGAGGCGCCGACCGGCTTCGTCACGGCGACACAGGTCGAGGCGCTCTTCAAGAACGCCTCGGGCGCAATCGGCGCCTATGACGATACGCTCGAACCCACGCGCGCCGAAGCACGCGAAGCAGCCCTGAACCTGTCGCCGGCCGATCGCCGCCGCTTGCAGGCGGCGCTGACCGCGCAGGGCTTCGACACATGGGGTACCGACGGTCGCTTCGGTCCGCGCACCCGGCAGATGATTGCGGCGTGGCAAAAGGCGCAGAAACGACCCGCGAGTGGCTTCCTGACGGATCCGGAAGTGCCGATGCTCCTCGGCAGCGCGGCCACAGCAAAGTCGGATGACAATCAGGACACCGTCGTCACGCCGACACGCGGCGCTCCTACGATCGACGCCACACCCTGAAGGGACACGACTGCGTCAAAGCGACGCCGGATGAATCCTTCTGCGACGAGGCCGATCACGCATGACAGGCGACCCGCCACACCAAGAACACCGCCGATGCGGTCATCGCGATGATAAACGAATCGATCATGACCTTCGCGCCGTATGAATGGCAGGCGACGCCAGCCCACGATTGGAGCCACGCGGCAAGCGATGCGGCCGTCCCGGAACGCAAAGTCGGCATCGGCTGGTTGGACCTGGGGCTGGTCTGCGTGTTCCTGATCGGCCTGTACACGCACTATACGATCATGATCTCGGCCAGCGTGCCGTTCCCGTCCATGCCGGCGGGCGTGGCCGGCCTGATCCTGCTGTGGCGGCGGCGCCATCAGATCACCGAGAAGGCCTTCGTCGGCTATCTCGTCATCCTGTTCCTCTATGTCGTGTCGATCCTCGTCGCGCCCGACCTCGCCTTTCTGCCGCGACGGCTGAACGGCCTCATCCAGCTCACCTACTCGATCACCATCGGCTATGCCCTGTTCCTCACCCTGGTGCAGGCCCGCCGCAGCCAGGTGGCGGGCCTGTTCCTGACGATCTCCGTGATCATCCTGATCGGCTGCCTGCTCGAGGACTATACCGGCCTGCGCGAGGTCAGCGACCGGGTGCGCGCGGTGATCTACCAGCGCGGCGTCTACGAGAACGACCTGCGCGACATGCTGCTCTACAACCGCATCCGGCCCAAGTTCTTCGCCTCCGAGCCGGCCAGCGTCACCTTCTGCTTCTCGATCTTCACCTTCGTCTGGTTCGTCGTCAGCCGCTGGCGCTGGAAGCTCTTCCTCTATGTCGCGATGGTCGGCCTCGGTATCTTCGCCATGCCGGGTCCCACCTTGCTGCTCATGCTGGTGATGGTCCTGCCTTACATGATGTTCCTGGCCAGCCGCCGCAACGGCCGCCTGGACTTTGCAAGGCTCTTCAGGGTGGCCGCAGTCGCGCTCGTCTTCCTCGGCGCCTCTGTCGTACTGGGCCAGTCGATCTTCTCCGCGCGCCTGAAGGAGATCTCGAACGGCAACGACCCCAGCTTCTTCTACCGCGTGCAGGGACCGGCGCTCGCGGGGCTGGGGATCATGAAGGAGTTTCCCATCACCGGCGCGGGGCTGACCGGGGAACCCTTCGTCGAGGACCGCGTGATCAACATCTACGCTCAATCGCCGGCCTACTCGACGGCCTGGCAGATCGTCTCCCCGGCGACCGAGCTGCTGATCAACTATTTCTGGCTGCACTGGATCTATCTCGGCCTGTTCTTCGGCGGCATTATCGTCGTGGCCGTTACCGGCTGGCTCTACGCGCTCGGCGTGCCGAGTGCCGCCTTCTGCTGGATGGTGTGGTCGATCCTCGGCCAGGCGGCGGGCGCCTATGTCGGGCCGGCCTGCTGGGCCGTGCTGTTCATGGCCGGCGCCGCCGCCGTCCTGCATCAGCGTGTGGAGGCGGAGAAGGTCCGGCTTCAGCCGGCGCCGACTCTCGACACGCTCCAGGCTCGGCTGGAAGTGCTGCGCCCGCGAACCACCACCGACGACGCGCGGCTGCTGACGCACGAAGACTAGATGTTTAGTCCCGGCATTTTGCTGGAGCGGATACGGTCTTCTGGTTGATGCCGTAGCGGCTGGCCAAGGTCCTCAGGCTCGCTTGACTATTCTGTATTGCTCGACGGATTGCCTCTGCCGTTGTGGCGTCTAGGCTATCCGCCCGCGTGGTCGTTGCCACCGTGCGCGGCGATGAACATGGCGACGGCCGACCGGCAATAGGATTCGATTTCGATGTCGTCCTCTGCTCTCGCCTGATCGAAGCGCGCGATCATCAGGAGATCGGCTCCTTTGAAAAGCGCGGCAAACAAGCGGGCGGACCGGAGAGGATCGGGCACGTTCAGAAGCGCCTTCGCGTGCAACTGACGCAACAGGGCCTCGATTTGGGCGATGACATGGGCGGGGCCGGCTTCGTAGTGGAGCTTGCTTAACGAGTTTTGATTCGTCTTATCGGCCATGACCATGGCTTCGACACTGCGGACATCCGAGCGCAACAGCGTGCGAAGCAGGGATGTTCCCACCGCCATGAGCTGATCTTCGACCGAGCCGTCGACACCTTCAAGAAGGGCCTGTGGTGCAAACAACCGATGGCAGCCGGCCGCGATAGCCGCGCTGAACAGCGCCTCCTTGTTCTCGAAGTGCCGATAGATGCTGAGCTTCGATATCTTCGCCCGCTGGGCGACCTTGTCCAATGTCGTCGCCTGAAAGCCCAATTCCACAAAGAGTTCGCTCGCGGCGTCGACGATCGTTTGGCCAAGCGCCTCGTTGGCGGGCCGGCCGCGCCGGCCCTGTCTTTTTTTGTTCACGACAATTCTAGTCCTTGACAGTATCCTAATTCTTGCATTACGATACTACGTAGTATCTAAAATATGCAAGCCATTGGGTAGGTTTCAACCCGTCCTCCAACGGAGCCCATCACCATGGATGACGTCATTATCATCGGCGGCAGCTTTGCCGGTCTCGCCGGCGCCCTGCAGCTCGGCCGTGCCCGCCGCAAGGTCACCGTTCTCGATACCGGCCTGCCGCGCAACCGCTTCGCCGGCCACTCGCATGGTCTGCTCGGCCACGATCACAAGCCACCGCTGGACATCCTGGCCGAGGCGCGGCAGCAGCTGGCGCGCTATCCCACGATCAGGCTGGTCAATGCCCGGGCCGACAGCGTCTCCGGCGCCATCGACGATTTTTCCGTCCTCACTGCCGATGGCGAAAGCCTTGGGGCGCGCCGCCTGATCCTGAGCTATGGCGTCGTCGACCAGATGCCTGATGTTCCGGGCTTTGCCCAAGGCTGGGGCACGTCCATCGTGCCCTGCCCCTATTGCGACGGCTTTGAAGTCGCCGGCCAGCATTGGGGCCTCGTCTGGTCCGGCCCGCAGTCGCGCAATTATGTCAGGCTGTACCACGATTGGACCGACAGGTTGACGGTCTTCGCCGATGGTCATGACATTCCGCCCGATATCCGGGCCGATCTGGCGCGCCGCAAGATACCTGTCGTCGAGGGCCGGATCACCGGAATCGCCCATCACGGGGGCCATAAGGCCACCGTCCAGCTCGATACCGGCTCCAAGGTTTCGGTCGACATCCTGTTCTCCCATCCGCGCAACAAGCCATCCGCAAGCCTGCATGAATCACTTGGCCTCGCCACGGTCGATAGGCCCGACGGCATCGTCCTCAAGGTCGACGAGCGCCGCGAAACCAGCATGCCGGGCATCTACGCCGCCGGCGACCTCGCCAACCCCCTCATGCCCTCGGTCACCACAGCATCATCGCACGGCGCGATGGCGGGTATCTTCGCCCAGCAGTCGATGCTGGTTTGAGAGCAAAGATTGGAGGATGAGCATGGCCGTCGAATCAGACAGCGCGGGTGTGCGCTTCCCTCCGCCCTTCGTCTATCTGGGAGCGCTGCTGTTGGGGCTGGCGGCGGAGCGGTTCGTCACCCTGCGCTCTTTCGGCATCGACTGGCGGTTGCTGGTCGCGACGGGCGCGCTGCTGTTCGTTGCCGGCGCGGCGATGATGCTTGCGGCGGCGGGGCTGTTTCGGCGGCTGGGCACCAACATTCCGCCGTCGCAGCCAACGACCCTCATCGCAACGACCGGTCCCTATCGGTGGACCCGCAACCCCATGTATCTCGGCATGGCGCTTGTCTATGCCGGCCTTGCGATCGGCTTTGACGGGCCGATCGCCTTCGCCTTGCTCCCGTTGGTGCTGATCGCGATCCAGACGCAGGTGATCGCCCGCGAGGAGCGCTATCTCGAAGCGAAGTTCGGCGACGACTACCGCCGCTACAAGGCCGAGGTTCGCCGCTGGCTCTGACTATTCCGCCGCTGCCGCCTGCGGGGCCTTCTGATAAACCAGCACCGGCTTCCTTGCCGCGAGCGTCTCGTCGAGCCGTCGCGGCGGCATCGCCCTCAAGGTCGACGAGCGCCGCAAAACCAGCCGCCCGGCATCCACGCCGCCGGCGACCTCGCCAACCCCCTCATGCCCTCGGTCACCACAGCATCATCGCACGGCGCGATGGCGGGAAAAGCGGGTGTGGATCTTGATCGGATCGCCAAAGCGCTCCGGCAGATCGCGCCATGGGAGGCCCGCTCGGTATCGGTAGAGCACGGCTTCCACGAACAGCCGGTTGTTCCTGGCCGTGACCCCGACATGGCCCTCGCGCCTCGGCAGCATGTCCTTGATCCGATCCCATTGATCGTCCCGCAATCCATAACGACGCACCGGTCAGCTCGCTTGTTGGCTGATAAGTTGCACGAGCCGTGCACGCGCGCGCCACATCAATGACACGGACGGCGCCGCATCGGATGTCGGTCGTCCGACGTTAGTCGTCGTCACGTCGGTCCGGCCCCAAGGGTTCGGTCCGTGTCATTCAGGTCCGAATCGACAACAGCGGGAGATTGAACCGGGGATCTGAAGAGGACCCAGAGGATGGCGCGTGCGCTGGACTACCGGCAAGGCATTGCCCAGGCGGAGTGGTTCGAGACAAGGGCCGGTTCCACCGGCACTGCGCAGGCGCAAGGCATCGGCTGGTTGGACCTGGGGCTGGTCTGCGTGTTCCTGATCGGCCTGTACACGCACTACACGATCATGATCTCGGCCAGCGTGCCGTTCCCGTCCATGCCGGCGGGCGTGGCCGGCCTGATCCTGCTGTGGCGGCGGCGCCATCAGATCACCGAGAAGGCCTTCGTCGGCTATCTCGTCATCCTGTTCCTCTATGTCGTGTCGATCCTCGTCGCGCCCGACCTCGCCTTTCTGCCGCGACGGCTGAACGGCCTCATCCAGCTCACCTACTCGATCACCATCGGCTATGCCCTGTTCCTCACCCTGGTGCAGGCCCGCCGCAGCCAGGTGGCGGGCCTGTTCCTGACGATCTCCGTGATCATCCTGATCGGCTGCCTGCTCGAGGACTATACCGGCTTGCGCGAGGTCAGCGACCGGGTGCGCGCGGTGATCTACCAGCGCGGCGTCTACGAGAACGACCTGCGCGACATGCTGCTCTACAACCGCATCCGGCCCAAGTTCTTCGCCTCCGAGCCGGCCAGCGTCACCTTCTGCTTCTCGATCTTCACCTTCGTCTGGTTCGTCGTCAGCCGCTGGCGCTGGAAGCTCTTCCTCTATGTCGCGATGGTCGGCCTCGGTATCTTCGCCATGCCGGGTCCCACCTTGCTGCTCATGCTGGTGATGGTCCTGCCTTACATGATGTTCCTGGCCAGCCGCCGCAACGGCCGCCTGGACTTTGCAAGGCTCTTCAGGGTGGCCGCAGTCGCGCTCGTCTTCCTCGGCGCCTCTGTCGTACTGGGCCAGTCGATCTTCTCCGCGCGCCTGAAGGAGATCTCGAACGGCAACGACCCCAGCTTCTTCTACCGCGTGCAGGGACCGGCGATCGCCGGACGGGAGATTCTACGCGATTTTCCGATCGCGGGTGCCGGCCTGACCGGCGAGCCCTATATCGAGCAGCGCGTCGTCAACATCTACGTGCAGTCTCCCGCCTATTCGACAGGGTGGCAGATCGTCTCGCCGGCGACCGAGCTGCTGATCAACTACTTCTGGCTGCACTGGATCTATCTCGGCCTGTTCTTCGGCGTCATCGTCGGCGCGGCGCTCACCTATTGGCTGTTCACGCTCGGCGTGCCGAGTGCCGCCTTCTGCTGGCTGGTGTGGTCGATCCTCGGCCAGGCGGCGGGCGCCTATGTCGGCCCGACCTGCTGGGCCGTGCTGTTCATGGCCGCCGCGGCCGCCATCCTGTACGAACGTGCCGCGGAGCCTGCGCGGCGTCCGCACGAGGCGCGCTTTGCCGGCGTCGGCGACCGGCTGGCCCGCATCGGATCGCTGCCAGGCGATTCGCCCCAGCGCCGCGCGCCGTCGTGGCGCTCGGCCATCGACCGATCGTGATCCGGACAGCCATCCGGCCGCCTGCGGAAAGCTCAGCTTTGTCACTGCCGGCCTTGCCGCGGCCACTTATGGTCATGTGCAATGGTCGCCCTCCGTGCCGACACATCGCCCGGCTCTTCCCGGACAGCGGCAAGCGAGCCGGCCGGCCGCAGGCGGCATCTAAGCGATGCCGCCTTCGTGACGCTGTGGCCGGGCGAGACTATCGGCCGCTACGAGATCATGTCCCTTCTCGGTTGCGGCGCGTTGGGTCCCACCTATTGCGCGCGTGACCGTACGCTGGGCCGTGACGTCGTCATCAAGGAATTCCTGCCGTGGATGCTGGCGCTCAGGCCGGACGGCATCAACGTGGTCGCAGAGCCTTCGTCGGCGGCAGCGGATCTCGACTGGATGCGCACGCGCTTCGTCGAGGAAGGCGCGAGGCTTCGCGACCTGCCGCCTGTCCCGTTCGTCGCGCGCGCGATCGATCTGCTGGATGCCAATGGCACCTCCTGCATCGTCTTCAACGTCGTGCCCGGCATCAGCCTCCAGCAGCGCGTGCGCACCGGCGGCATAATGCGCCCGGCAACCGTCGAGCGCCTGCTGAGCTCACTCGTCGAGGCGCTGTCCCATCTGCACGGCGAAGGCCTGCTCCATGGCGACATCCGGCCCGCCAACGTGATGGTCGATCTGATCGGCCGGCCCACCTTGATAGATTTCGGCAATGCGCGTGCTGCGATGGCGCAGCGGCTGCCCGGCCTGGCGCCGCCGCCTCCGTCGGGCTACGCAGCGCCCGAGCTGTTGCGCGGCGAGCCGGCGAGCGCCGCCACGGACATCTATGCGCTGGCCGCCACCATCCACTACGCCATCACCGGCCGCGCGCCGCCCGATGCCGCCCGGCGGCTGCAGTCCGATCGATACGAACCGCTGGCCGTCGCGGCACCGGCGGGTTTCGCCCGCGAGATGCTCGCCGGCATCGACCGGGCGCTCACGCTCCATCCCGGCGACCGGCCGCAATCGATCCGGGTCTTGCGCGCGCTCCTGCGATCGAGGGCGGGCGCACGATCCGGCCTGGCGAGCAAGTCGCGCTTCAGCCGGCTCTGGACGGCCGCCGCTGCGGCGGTCACGCCACGACGATAGTCATCGGCGCAGCACGCTTCTCCGATTGGTCACTGGCCAACGCAGCGATGGAAGATCACCTTGCACGCGCTGCCCGACACACACCCCAACCTTGTGCCGACAGCGGCGCCGGCGACATACTGATCTGTCGCCGGCGCCATCGCCCTTCCCCTCACCCAAGCGGTTGTCCGCCGCCCGACAGCCGTCAGGCGGCGACGAATGTCTCCGACACGAGCGTAATCAGGTTCTTCTCGCTGAACGGCTTGCTGACATAGGGCGCCGCCGGGAAGCGATCCGAGATGAACTCGCGCTCGTGACCGGTGACGACAACGAACGGAACATGCCTCTCCTCGAGGAGCGAAGCGATCTGCGTCGACTCTTCCCACTGCAGGCTGACATCGAGAAGCGCGCCGTCGAGCGGTCGGCTGCGGATCAGCGCACACGCCATTTGCGAGGTAGCGACCGGCCCCACGACCTCTGCTCCCTCGTCCTGAACAAGTCGGCTGAGTTGCTCGGCGATGAGGAAATTGTCCTCGACGATCAGCACCCGCACGCCGGCCAGTTTCTTCCCTCCACCCATGCAAACGACGATGCGCGCCCGCCTGGCCGGCCGCAATGCGGAGGTCGCCCTATTGCTCGTAGGCTTTCGAGTTATGCACAACCACCCCCGCGATTTGCATGTGAATTGCATATGCCCGCCCGTTCGCCGGTCGTGGCGATTCGGCCAAAGGCATTCGTGGATCGTCCATCAAACGGCCATGAAGCGGCGGCGTGATGCGCCCATGATGCTTTGACGGTACAGACATCAGGAGGTGGCCCGTGATTCCAAGATCGGTGCTACACCCCACCATCGACCAGTTGGCCTGTGCAGGCGTGGCCTGCGCCTGTTTCCTGCTGGTCGGGCTGTTCGTCTGGCTGATCGTCGAGAAGCTGATCGGCACGCCGTGACGTCGACTTTCACGCGGCAGCGCAGTTCCGGGCTTCAGCCGCCGCCGGTGATTTCGGCCACGACCCGCGCGAAGGCGGCGGGATCGGCGAAGACGCGCGGCACCTTGTTCTGACCGCCCAGCCTGCCGCGCGCCCTCATCCAGCGCGCGAAGCCGCCGGCCGGCACGGCCCGCAGCTCCGGCGGTCCCATGCCGAAGTCGCCGCAGCGATGGTCGGCATAGTCGCGGTTGAGGACGGCGAGCGTGCGGTCGATCGTCTGCCCGAAGCGATCGCACTCGGACTCGGCCATCGGCCGCGAGAACTCGACCAGGTAGAGATGGTGGCCGCTGCGGCCGGATCCGACCGGATAGAGGGGACCCACGGTGAACTCCACCACGCCGACGTTCACCTCGCCCGCCGCCGAAGCGACGGCCTTGTCGATCTCCTCGCCGATCAGGTGCTCGCCGAAGGCGGAAAGCCCATAGGACGTGCGGCCCGTCACGGCCAGTCGCGGCGGACGGAGGCTTACGAAGCGCACCGTATCGCCCAGGATGTACGACCAGAGGCCCGCACACGTCGTGAGCACCAGCGCATAGTTGAGACCGGTCTCGGCGGTGCGCAGCCAATGCCGCGTCGGCATCGGGCGGGAAAGTTCCTCCACCGGTACGAACTCGAAGAACAGACCGTTGTCGACGAGCAGCCTCAGCCCGTCGCGCGGACCGGCATCGGCCAGCGCAACGAAGCCTTCACTCGCCGGATA
Organism: Enhydrobacter sp.; assembly: GCF_030246845.1. NCBI lineage: Bacteria > Pseudomonadati > Pseudomonadota > Alphaproteobacteria > Hyphomicrobiales > Enhydrobacter > Enhydrobacter sp. The sequence continues at coordinate 3,561,331 of NZ_CP126889.1, read as the reverse complement.
GACCTCGCGCGTCTCGGCGTGACCGCCTTCCATCAGCTCGTCGAAGCGCTGCCGGTAAGGCGTGAAGGAAACGCCGCCATGCGCGATCATCTCCAGCCCGGGATACCAGTCGACGAGGCGTTCGCTGCCCGGCCGCAACGCATGCAGCCGGTCGAAGAAGGGCAGCAGCCAGCTCGGCGTGCCGGAGAGGCTGTGGATCGCCATGTCGAGCGATTCCTCGGCAAGTCGCCGCGTCTTCTCTCCCCAATCCGTAATCGCGCCGGACTCCCCCGAAGGAAAGAAATAGGGTTTCGCCCACCACGGCACACCGCCTGCCGCGATCCCGCTCAGATCGCCCGCCATCACGCCGGGCGCCACCTGCTCGAGGGCTGTGCTGCCGCCCAGCATGAAATTGCGGCCGGCGAGCACGCGGCTTTGCGGCCGGTTGGCGACGTGATGAACCAGGAGGTCGATGGCGGCGTGCCGATTCGCCGCCATCATCTCTTTCGAGACGGGGATGTGCTTGGTGACGCCGCTGCTTGTGCCCGAGGTGTTGGCAAAGCACGGCATGCGCCCGCGCCAGGTCAGATCCTTCAGCACCGGATAGCGGCTGCCCCAATATTCCCGCCAGAAATCCTCGTAGCGTCTGAGCGGCACGGCACTTTGATAGTCGGCGACGGTGCGGACCTTCGCCAGCACATGATCGCGGTGGAAGCGCGTCGTCGCGGCGCGGCCCAGCAGCCCGCGCAGCACCTTCTCCTGCTCGGCGACCGGATCCTGCCGGGCAAGCACCGCCCGTCGCCAACGCGCATAGACCCGCAGAAGGGGCGTGCCGTCGAGCATTGCCGTCATCCCCCGGGCGGCGCGAAGGCCGTGACAATCGGGAATTCGATCTCCACCGCCTTCCCGCTCAGCGGCAGCCGCAGATAAGCGCCTCGCCGCCACAACTCGACCTGGTCGAGGAAGTTGGCGCTGCCGAACCAGCCATCCTGACCGCCCAGCAGCACGACGCGAGCCTCGTCGATGTCCGACAGGCCGGCGATGAAGCGCGCATTGGATCCGAAGCGGACAGCATGGCGTCCCCCTGCCAGCGGGTTCGAGGTTTTCATCACCGTGTCGCTGCCGCCCCCGGCTGGCAGATCGAGGAAACGGTAGCGCCGCCCCACAACCGGAATGCCGCCCAGGGCATGGTCGAGGCGCAGACGGTGCAGCTCGCCCCAGGTGGCGTTGCCCCGGCATCGGACGCTGCGGCGCAGGGCCTGCCGCACGAGCAGCGTGAGCTTCTCGGGAGGAACCGCCTCCAGATCGTGCAGGATGAGATCGCGCATCGCCCACGAGGCACCGTAAGCTGCAAGCACGCGGTCACGATAGAAACGGCGCGCGACATGGAACAGCAGGCGCTCGAACAGGGCGGCGGCCCTGGACGCCTCCTCGTAGCTGCCATCCCACGCGGCGAGGAGGGCAATGCAGCGTTCGTGCTCTGACGGCAGTCTGCCCGATACCCGCAGCGCTCGACATAGAAGCTGCGCGAGTCGTTGCGCCGATTCCGACCGCACATCCCTCTGCAGCTCGGCGCATGAGGCAAGGTCGGGCCGCGCCATGCGGCCGACCAGCTCGGACAATCTGTCGGCGCGCCCGCGCGGCGAGAAGAAGCGGCCGATGACCTGCCCGCTGCGCGGCCGGTCGTTGGCGGAAACCACGAAGCCGTTCGCGGGATCGAACCAGTTCGGCAGCTCGTCGCCTCTCACGAACTCCTTCCAGGGCCCGCCGCCTGGAGCGATCAGGTCGTTCGAATGCCGGTGGCGCGGGATCCAGGCGGCCAGGGCGTGGCCGACATGGCCCTCGCTGTCGCCATAGATCATGTTGAGGCCTGGAACGGCGAAGCCCTGCAGCGCGGCGCGGAAGCCCTTCCAATCCCGCGCGCGCTCGAGCCGCAGCATCGCGGTCACCTCGTCGCTCTCGGCATGGCCTGCCCAGCGCAACGCCAGTGTCCGCCCGCTGGCCGTCCGGAAGAAGCGCGAGTCCGACAGGATCGGTCCCGTGGCGCAGGCCCGCACCGCGACCGTGCGCGGCCGGCCCCAGCGCACACGCAGTTTCTCCGGCCGTGCCTCGATCTGCTCCACCGGCAGATCCGACACGTCGCACAGCTCGCTCACATGGGCGTGCAGGCTGGTGCCGGCCCACCCGATCCAGTCGTTGCGGCCGGTGGCCATGAACGGCGTTCCGGGGATCATCAGGCCGACCGCACGATGGCCGGGCGCACGATAACCCATCGCGATCCAGTTGTTGGGAAGGGTCAGGCCGAGATGCGGATCGGCCACGATCCACGGCTTGCCGCCATGCCGTCCGGCGATCGCCACCGCGTTGCTGCCGCTACGATTGTTGACGCCCAGCACGGCCTCGCGCGGCACCGCGGTATGGGCGGAAATCCTGTCCCAGAGCTCGCGCCAGCCCGGTCCGCCGTAGGCGCCGATCAACCTTAGCCAGACGAGCCAGCTGTTGTCGAAAGCATAGAGCCGGCCCAGGGTGAGCACGTCCGCGACCGTCCAGGGCTCGCGCTCGAGTGCGAACAGCCCGAACTCGGGCGGCAACGGCGCTTTGACCAACACGTGGTTGACGCCCGACACATAGGCCTCGACCCAGGTCCGCGTCGCCGCGGGCAAGTTGCGCTGGATCTCGGGCACGGCGCGCGCAAAGCCGATGATGCGCACCGTACGATCGAACTCGATCGCGGCTGCGCCCACCATCTCGCTCATCCGGCCGGCGGCGACGCGACGGAACATCTCCATCTGGCCCAGGCGCAGATGCGCCTGCACGATGCCGATCAGGACAGGGAGGTCGCCGTCATCGTCGGCCTCGATGAAGGGCACCGCATGCCGGTTCCATCGCACGATCGCCGGTCGCCCGATCGGTGCGTCCTGCACAGGAAGCGCGGCCAGGCGCTCGGCAAGACCGATCGAGCCCGGCTTCGGCAGGCGCGGTGCCGCCATGCCGAGCCATGCCGCGAACCGCAGCGCACCCAGCACCAGTCGCCAGTCCATGCGCAATGCCAACGATCCCGTCCTACTGCCGTTCCCGTTCGCTGCGATGAAGCGTGGCGAAGGCCGCGACGGGAGGCAACCTTCGCTCACGGCGGCGGTTTGGCTCCGTGTGACGGCAGGAGGCGATTGTGGCGCATCGTCGTGGACATACGACCGGAAGGCGTGTCTGCCTTTTCCTCGTTGTCGTGGCCGTCTGCACTGTCGGCGCCTGCGACCGGACCGTCTCGCACGGCGCCTTGCCCGGCGGCCGAAGCCCCGGCGTCAGGACGACGGCCTATCTGCCGCCCAGCCCCAACAACGCCGCCACCGGCAGCAGCACGGGGAACACGCCCAATGCCGTGGTGGGGGGCCAGATCCCGGATTGGAGCAATCCGACGCCGCCGGGGCTGCCGGCCGCGAGCGCGCCCCTCGGCGGCGGATAGCGTCGCGCGGAAACCGGGCGGCAGCGATGGCGTTGATTCGGAGACCCAGCTATCGCTGCAAAGAGGTCCCATCATGGCCGACACCACTGCCCACTACGGCGACCTTCCCGCCGATGCCAGTGTTCCGCCGGAGGAGATGCGCGCTCATCGCCGGTCCTATCTCACTTTCGAGCGTCTGATACTGTTTTCCGTGCTGCACATCGCGTTGGTGCTTGTCTGCCTTGCCCTCGCCTTCCTCGGCGACGTGCCGCTGATCGCGTTCTTGCTGGGCGTGGCCGGCACCCTGGTCATGTTTGTCGGTTTCGTGGTCCGCGGCACCGCCCCTGCCTGACGACGTGGCGGTCGACTGCGCACGAAATGGGCGGCCAAAATCGCCTGCGCCGTCGGGGCCGGCTGCTATACTTCCTCAAGAAAAGCGTGGAGGACGTGATATGCCCCAGGGTCTCTCGATCCGGCCGGTCGAGGGCGCCACCTTCGGCGCCGTTGTCAGCGACGTTCGCATTCCCGAGCTCGACGAGTCGACATGGCGGGAGCTTCACGCGGCCTGGCTCGACCGCGCCCTGTTGATCTTTCCCGGCCAGTTTCTCAAGCGTGACGAGCAGATCGCTTTCGCCAAGCGCTTCGGGCCGCTCGAGTTCGAGATGGCGGCCATCAGCAACGTGAAAGCCGACGGCACGCTGCGGCTCGAGAAGGACAACGACGACATGATGAAGGTGCTGAAGGGCAACATGGGCTGGCACGCCGATTCGACCTACATGCCCGTTCAGGCCAAGGGAGCCGTGTTCAGCGCCGAGGTCGTGCCGGCGGTCGGTGGCCGCACCGGCTGGGCCGACATGCGCGCGGCTTACGATGCGCTCGACGGCGGGACGCGAGACAAGGTCGAGAAGCTTTCAGCCTATCACTCCCTGCACTACAGCCAGTCGAAGCTCGGCCACGAGACACGGAAGTCCGACGGCGAATATAGCGGCTACGGCTTCCATGACGGCCCCGTGCCGCTGCGTCCGCTGGTGAAGACACACCCCGAGACCGGCCGCAAGTCGCTGCTGATCGGCCGGCATGCGCACAACATCCCCGGCATGGACGAGGTCGAATCGGAACGCTTTCTCGCCGGGTTGGTCGAGTTCGCCTGCCGGCCGCCGCGCATCTATCACCACGACTGGCGGCCGGGCGACGTCGTCGTGTGGGACAATCGCTGCCTGCTGCATCAGGCCACGCCGTGGGACATGACCCAGCCGCGCGTGATGTGGCACAGCCGCATCGCCGGCGATCCGGTGAGCGAGGCCGCGCTGGCTGCGTGAACCGGCGAGTCGGGGAGGCGCCCGGAATGCTTCGCGCGCAAGCTTACTCCGAAAACACGACAGGAGCGTCCATGCGTCCGTGGCTTAGCCGTGCCGGCACCCTTCTCGCGTCGATGCTTGTCCTCTTCACCGTCGCCTCCTGCGGCTACAACACCATCCCGACACTCGAGGAACAGGCCAAGGCGCGCTGGGCCGACGTGCAGAACAACTATCAACGCCGCGCGGATCTCATACCGAACCTGGTCGCGACCGTGCAGGGTTATGCGAAGCAGGAGAAGGACGTCCTGACCGCGGTGGTCGAGGCGCGCGCGAAGGCGACACAGATCAAGATCGACGTGTCGCAGCTCACCGACCCTGAGAAGTTGAAACAGTTCCAGGATGCCCAGAATCAGCTTACCGGCGCGCTCGGGCGGCTTCTCGCGGTCAGCGAGAACTACCCCGACCTCAAGTCGAACCAGAACTTCCTGGCATTGCAGTCCCAGCTCGAGGGGACGGAGAACCGTATCGCGGTAGCGCGGCGCGACTACATCGAAGCGGTGCGCGCCTACAATACGGAACTCCGGACCTTCCCCGGAATGCTGTGGGCGGCGATCTTCTTCCCCTCGGCCAAGCCGATGGCGGAGTTCACCGCGGGAGAGGATGCGCAGAAGCCGCCGCAAGTGAAGTTCTGATCCACCGATGACTGTCCGGCCATGAGTGCAGGCGCCGACGCCGTCTCTCGCCTCGCCGGGGGCACGGCGATTCGAGCGCCAGCCGCCGTCGCGGCGTCCTTGGCGATGTGGTTGTGCCTCGCCGTCGCGGCACTGGCCGCCAATTTCCCTCCGCTCACCGGCCGCGTCGTCGATCAGGCCAATGTCATTCCGGCCGAAACCCGCCGTGCGCTCGAGAGCAGGCTCGCCGGGCTCGAGGCCAAATCGGGCATTCAGCTCGTGGTCGCGACCGTCAATTCACTCGATGGCATGGAGATCGAGCCCTATGCCAACGAGCTGTTCCGCACATGGAAGCTCGGCGAGAAGACGAAGAACAATGGCGTGCTGCTGCTGGTCGCCCCCAAGGAGCGGCGCGTGCGCATCGAGGTCGGCTACGGCCTCGAAGGCACGCTGACCGACGCCCTTTCGAAGGTGATCATCACCAATGCCATCGTGCCGCGGTTCAAGACGGGCAATTTCGGCGACGGAATCGTTCGGGGCGTCGACGACATCATCACGGTGCTCACGACCGATGCCTCCGACTGGCAGAAGCGGCCGTCGCTGCGGCTCGACGACGAGGAGCAGACCGGGCCGATGGACTGGATCATCGTTGCCGGGCTGATCGGTCTTGTTCTCCTGCTCGCCGTCTCGCCCGGCTTTCGTTTCTTTTTCTTCAACATCCTGCTGTCCACCATGGCCAGTTCCGGTGGCACCTACCGCCGCGGCGGCGGTTTCTCCGGCGGCGGATTTCCCGGCGGAGGCGGTTCTTCGGGCGGGGGCTTCTCGGGCGGCGGCGGATCGTCGGGTGGCGGCGGCGCTTCGGGGAGCTGGTGATGTCCTTTCGGCCGGAAGACAGCGCACGGATCTCGGCCGCCATCCGGGCCGCCGAGGCGCGGACCTCGGGCGAGATCGTCTGCGTCCTGGCGCGGCGATCGGTGGATCGGACCGCGCTGCCCGTCGTTATTGCGGCGGTCGTGTCGCTGCTGCTGCCGTGGCTGCTCGTGCAGTGCACCGCGCTTGCGGTCCGGCAGATCCTGCTGCTTCAGGTGGCGACGTTCGTGGCCCTGACCATGATCCTTTGCCAGCCGCGCATCGCCGTTGCCCTCGTCCCGAGGGCGGCGCGGCGGGCCGTCGCGCACCGCCGGGCCATGGAACAGTTCGTCCTGCGTGGCATCACGCGGACAAGGGATCGTACGGCCGTGCTGATCTTCGTGTCGCTGGCGGAGCGCTATGCGCGCATCGTCGCCGACGACGGCATCGCCGCACGTGTTCCCCAGTCGGAATGGCAGCGGGCCGTCGACGCCCTGACCGGCCATATGCGGGAGGGGCGGATCGCCGACGGCTTCGTCGCCGCGATCGACAAATGCGCCGACGTCCTGGCGATGCACTTTCCGCCGACCGAAAGCTCGCGGGACGAGCTGCCCGACCGAATCTACCTGATCTGAACGGGCCGGCCTTCCCGGAACAACGACGATGTCAACGAACAGCGATCTGCCGGGCTATGTGTTCATCCTCCTGATTGCGCTTGCGGCGTTGTCGGGCTGGCTGACCGTGCGCGCACTGCGGTGCGGACGGATGGAACTGCGCGGCGGCCGCTTCGTGATCGACCGCTCGCGGCAACCCTTCCTGTTCTGGAGCCTGCTGGCTGTCTTCGCCGCCGTTCCCCTCGCCTATTTCGCCTATATTCTCGCCGTCGTGCAGCGTTGACCCAGATCAATTGGCGCCGACGGAGGTCCTCGTAATGAAGTCATCGCAGCTCACCGCAGGTTGGTAACGTGATGCAGAACAGCGAAATCGCCGGATACGGCCCCACCGCGAAGGTGCTCCATTGGCTTGCCGCGCTCTGTATCGTGCTGGCCTGGCTGCTGGGCACGTTCATCGACGACTTTCCCAAGAGCGCCGAACCGGCGGCGCTCTTCGCCCACATGTCGCTCGGGCTAACGGTGCTCGCGCTGGTCTTCGTGCGCCTGGGCTGGCGGTTCGGTCACCCTCCGCCGGAGCTCCTGCCGTCCGCGTTCAGTCCGTGGGCCGAACGCGCGGCGATCCTCGTCCACTGGCTGCTCTATGCCTTGATGCTGGCGCTGCCGATCACGGGCATCGTGCTGCAGTTCACCCGCGGCCAGCCGGTGCCGCTGTTCGGCCTCGCCGAGATCGCTTCGCCCTGGGCCCGCGACCGCGCCCTGTCACGCTCCGTCCACGAGATCCACGAATTGCTGGCCGACTCGCTTCTCATCGTGGCGACGCTGCACGCTCTGGCCGCCATCGCCCATCACTACGTCCTCAAGGACGGGACGCTGCGCCGAATGATGCTGGTCCGACACCAGGGAGCGGCGTCCGGCCGGCACTCCTAGCCCTGCCCTCGGAGGAACGATGAAGGCCGACGATTCCCCGGCCGGTGGCCGCTCGCCCGCGCGGCACCCGCCGCAGCCGGACAGGCGGCGGCAGTCGCTGCCAACCGCGAAGCCCAAGCCCGCCGCCGACGATCCGGCCGCGCCCGAGGCCCTGCGACGCATCCTCGCCAGCGCGAGCTATCGCGAAGCCGACGAAGATCTCGATTTCCTGCAGGAGAAGGAGACCCGCGGCCTGCGCCTGCAGCTCGAATACCTCAAGGCGGAGACACTGCTCAGAGAGAACAATATCGCCCACACCGTCGCGGTGTTCGGCAGCACGCGCATCGACGAGCCGCGCGCAGCCCAGCGGCGCCTCGACGACTGCGTCCGCAGGCTCGGCGAGGACCCGCACAACAGCACGCTGCGGCAGCAGCATGCCGTCGCCCTGCGCCTCCTCGAGAAAAGCAGATACTACGATATGGCGCGCGCATTCGGCCGTATCGTCGGCCGCGTGGCCGACTGCTCCTATGGCGGCCGGACGATGATCATGACGGGCGGCGGGCCCGGCATCATGGAGGCCGCCAACCGGGGCGCGCACGATGTCGGCGCTCCCTCGATCGGCCTCAACATCTCGCTGCCGCACGAGCAGTATCCCAACCCCTACGTCACGCCCGAGCTCTGCCTGAAATTCCGCTACTTCGCGCTGCGCAAGCTGCACTTCATGATGCGCGCGCGGGCGCTCGTGGTTTTCCCCGGTGGTTTCGGCACCATCGACGAGTTGTTCGAGATCCTCGAACTGTCGCAGACGCGCAAGATGCCGCCGGTCCCGGTTGTCCTAGTGGGGGAGCCGTTCTGGCGGCGCGCGTTCGATCCCGAGTTCCTGGTCGAGGAAGGCATGATAGATGCCGAAGATCGCGAGCTGTTCTGGTTCTCGGAGTCGGCGGAGGCGATCTGGCGTGACATCCTGCGCTGGTACGAGCTGAAGGGCGAGCCGTTCTGCCCGAGCGACGTCGGCGTCCCATGAAGCTGTCCTTCCATGGCGCCGGCCAGACCGTGACCGGCTCCTGCCACCTGCTCGAATGCCGCGGCCGGCGCATTCTGATCGACTGCGGCCTGTTCCAGGGCCGCCGGGCATTGCGGGATGAGAACGCCGCCCCCTTCGGCTTCGATCCGGCCGCAATCGATCATGTGCTGCTGACCCATGCGCATCTCGATCATTGCGGCCGGTTGCCGCTGCTCGCGAAGCGGGGCTTTCGCGGCGAGGTGATCGCAACCGCGCCCACCTTCGAGCTGGCACGGCTGGTGATCCTCGATGCGGCGCATTTGCAGGAGGAAGAGGCGGGGCATCGAAACCAGGGCTCGATTCGCGCCTTTCGCCCCGGCGAGCCGGAAGGCGGCACTGCACTCTACTCGATGCTCGATGCGCTCGACGCCATCGGACGCTTTGGTCGGACCGCTGCCTACGACACGGCAATCGACATCGCGCCCGGCATTCGCGCGACGTTCTTCGATGCCGGCCATATCCTCGGCTCGGCCAGCATCCTGATCAAAGCCGAGGAGGACGGCCACTCGCGATCGATCCTCTTCTCGGGCGACATCGGCAATGCCGGCCGGCCGCTCCTGCGTCCGCCCAGTACGCCGCCGGCGGCGGATTTCGTGGTGATAGAGTCGACGTACGGCAATCGCCGGCACCGCTCGTTCGCGGCCTCGGTCGAGGAGCTGTACGAGGCCATCACGTCGACGCTGCAGCGACGCGGCAACGTCGTCGTCCCGACCTTCGCCCTGGAACGCACCCAGGAGATCCTCTATTGCCTGCGCCGAGGCATCGAGACCAGTCGGCTGCCTCCGGCGTTGCCGGTGTTCCTCGATTCACCGATGGCCATCTCGGCGACGGAAATCTTCCGCCGTCATCCGGAGTCGCATGCCCCCGCCCTCGCTGCGCTTTTCAGGTCGGGCAGGGATCCGCTGGTGGTTCCGGGCCTGCGGATGGCGAGGGAGACGGCTCAATCGGCGGCGATCGCCCGCATCAGCGGCGGCGCGGTGATCATGGCCGGTTCGGGCATGTGCACCGGCGGCCGGATCGTCCACCACCTGCGCAACAACCTCGAGCGGGACGCCGCCAGCATCGTCTTCGTCGGCTTCGCCGCCGCCGGCACGCTGGCCCGACAGATCATCGACGGGGCGCGCCGCGTCAAAGTCCTCGGCGAGGAGGTGCCCGTGCGGGCTCACATCCATACCATCAACGGCTTTTCGGCCCATGCCGACCAGCGCGAACTGATCGACTGGCACGACCGTATCGACGGCAAGCAGGCGACCTTCCTCGTTCACGGCGAAGTGCCGGTAATGAAGGATCTCGCGCCGCTTTTGCGCACACCGAAGCTCTAAATGCCGGCGCTGAATCAACAGTTCGAGATTTGACCGCGTCGCCGCTGGCATCTGCCGACATCGGCGCTACCTTGGGCCGTGGAGGTGAGACATGAGATGCTGGACCGGCATGGTGCTCGCCGTGATTGCGATCCTTCTGGTGGCAAGCTGCAAGAACCTGCCGGGTGCCGACGGGCGATATGCCACACACGACCGCGGCCAGAACAATCGCGGCTCGCCGTGACCACGAAAGCATTGGCGACATGCAACGGGGGGTATGCCAGTCCCACATTCACGGGGCCTGTCATGTGGATCCTGTGCTAACGTCCCGGCCATCGTCCGGAATCGAGCCGCCTCTGGAGAACTCAATGACGATCAATCGCCGCAATCTGGCCATCACCGCCATGCTGGCTTCCGCCGTGGCAGCATTCGCCGAGGCCGATGCCTCGGCGCAGAACAAGGATAGCAAGGACAAGGACAAGGACAAGGACAAGGAAGCCGTTGCCGCCGTGTCGGATGCCGTCATCGAGCTCACGAAGGCGATGCTGGCGCCCGACAAGGCCAAGCTCGAGTCGCTCATCGCCGACCAGCTGAGCTACGGCCATTCGAGCGGCCTCGTCCAGGACAAGGCGGCGTTCATCGACACGATCGTCGGCAAGAAGACCGTGTACAAGTCCATCGAGCTCTCCAAGCAGACGATCGCCATCTCCGGCAACGACGCCATCGTGCGCCATGCCTGGATGAGCGAGAGCGGCAGCGGCGACGGCAACTGGACCGTCTCCAAGCTCGGCGTCCTGCAAGTCTGGCAAAAGCAGGGCTCGAGCTGGAAGCTCCTGGCGCGGCAAGGCTACAAGGCGTAGGCGAAAATCGAGGCTCGCCGTTCGCTCAGCTCGCGTAGGCCGGGCTTTCCCGATCGAGCATGCGGCGCAGGGCCTTCCACGGGCGCTCCCCTTTGCCGGGGAAGCTCGCGAATTGCGCCGCGGTACGCTCTGCAACCCGAGCCGGCGGCAGGGCGATCTTGCGGCCACCCTGTGTGGCCGCAATCTGGATCCGGCAGGCCTGTTCCATGTAGTACATGTTGTAGAAGGCCTCGGCGACGGTGCGGCCGGTCGTGAGCAGACCATGGTGTTTCAGGATCATGACATCATTGTCGCCGAGATCGCGCACCAGCCGTTCACGCTCGTCGAGATCGAGCGCCACGCCCTCGTAGTCGTGGTAGGCGACGCGACCATGGAATTCCATCGACATCTGGTTGAGCGGCAGGAGGCCCTCCTCCTGCGCCGCCACCGCCATGCCGGCCGTGGTGTGGGTGTGCATCACGCACTGCGCGTCGTCCCGAGTCATGTGGACGGCCGAATGGATCGTGAAGCCCGCATTGTTGATCTTGGACTCCTCCTCTTTCTCGACCGCATGGCCCTCGGGATCGACCACCACGAGGCTCGAGGCGGTTATCTCGTCGAACATCAGCCCGTAGGGGTTGAGGAGGAAGCGATGCTCCCTGCCCGGCAGCCGCGCCGAGAGATGGGTGAAGATGAGATCGTCCATGCCGAAATGGGCGATCAGCCGATAGGCCGCCGCGAGGTCGCAGCGGATCTCCCATTCCTGCGGATCGATGTTGCGTCCATGCATGGTCGGTCTCCCTGATCCACCACCGTTCTTGCACCGGCGCGGCAAGTAGTAAAGGGTTGCCGGCCTTCCTCCACCCCTCCTCGAAGGTGGTGGAACGCCGACTGCCACAGTCTCTTCATATTGATTCTGTTGCCACTTCGGAAGCGACGCGCTTTGATGTGGGCGAACGAGCAGGAGGTGCCCATGGAACGCGGCTTGCTCGCCCCGCTCAGCCCAAACGAACAGACAGTTCTGCGACGCGTGGCGAAGGGAATCACCAAGCCCAAGCACTTGCGCTCAAATTCGGTGGAACGTCTCAAGCGACTGGCGCTCGTCGAGGAGAGCGGCGGTCGCATCCGGTTGACGGCGCTGGGACAGCAGCGTTGCCTGGCCGAGGTGCCCACCCCTCCGCACGCGCCCGCTGCCTGAGCGGCTGCCACGGGACGGATGCCGGTTCGCTGGACCATTTCCCATCCCGCCCGACTGGTCGTGGCGGTCGCTCGGGATGATGTAACCATCGCCGATATCGAGCAGTATTTCGCCGGCGTGACCGCCGAAGGCGGCATGTCATATCGCAAGATCTTCGAGATCACACGCACCCCTACCGCGCTCAGCGAGGAGAACCTGAAGGCGTTGGGCGCGCGGGTGATGTACTACGCCCAGCATGGCCAGGTCGGGCCGGTGGCGATCGTGGCGGCATCCGACGAGAGCTACACGCAGGCGAGAATCTTCGCCGACGCGGCCACGGTCAGCCGTCCACTGGCGATCTTCCGCGAGATGCACGAGGCGCGCCGCTGGCTCGACGCTCAGCCGGTCCCGCAAAAGTGAACGCCGGCTCGCGAGCGCTCCGCTAGTCTTTCGGCGGCGCATGACCGGGAGGGCCTCATGCACGTTCGCCGGCTGGTTCTTGCAAGTGTGATCGCGGCGGCCGTCACGTTGCCGGCTGCAGCCCAGACGGCTGACCGGCTCTACGTGATGGATTGTGGGCACAATTCGGCGCAGGACCAATCGCGCTGGTCGCCGGGCGTCGATGTCGGCAAGCCGATCGAGCTCTCCAACGGCTGCTACCTCATCCACCATGGCGCGCAGTGGTTGTTGTGGGACACGGGTTATCCCGACGCGATCGCGGAAAGGCCCGTCACCACGCCGGTGGGGACGGCGAGCCGGGTAAGGACACTTGCCGCGCAGCTCGGCGAGCTGGGGCTGACGCCGGCCGACATCGCCTTCGTTGCCGTCTCGCATACCCATGGCGACCATGTCGGCAATGTCGACCTGTTTCCGGCCTCGATGCTCCTGATCCAGAAGGCCGAGGTCGACTGGGCTTTCGCGCCCGGCAAGAAGGTGCCGTTCAAGAAGGATCGGCCGATGCGCGAGCTCTCGGGCGATCTCGACGTGTTCGGCGACGGCAGCATCACCCTTCTTTCCACGCCCGGCCATACGCCGGGGCACCAGTCGCTGCTGGTCCACCTCGCCAGGACGGGATGGATCGTGCTGACCGGCGACGCGGCCCACTTCAAGGACAATTGGGACCATGATCGCGTGCCCTCGATGAACGTCAACGCCGACCAAACGCACGCCTCGCATGCGCGGCTCGCCGCCATCGTGGCCAGCAAGAAAGCCTTGCTCTGGATCAATCATGACCTGCCCACCTTCCAGAGCCTGAAGCATTCGCCGCAGTTCTATGACTGATCGCGGCGGTCCGGGCGGCGTCGCGCTCCGGACCGATGCCGCGCATACTCGCCGCTACGGTGGCGCGCCCCGGGGCGGGTGCTATGCTGCGCCAGCAGGAGCAATGTCATGAACACGCACAAGGTCCGGCTTACGAGTCTCGCTCATGGCGGCGGCTGCGGCTGCAAGCTCGCGCCGTCGGTGCTGCAGGAGTTGCTCGCCGATCAGCCGGCGGCGGCGATGTACAAGCAGCTTCTGGTGGGAACGGAGACCTCCGACGATGCCGCGGTGTGGCAGGTCGACGACAATACGTGCATCATCGCCACCACCGACTTCTTCATGCCGATGGTCGACGATCCGTTCGACTTCGGCCGCATCGCCGCCACCAACGCGATCTCCGACGTCTATGCGATGGGCGGCCAGCCGGTGATGGCGCTCGCCATTCTCGGTATGCCGCTCGGCAAAATCCCCACCGAGATGGTGCGTGAGATCCTGAAAGGCGGTGCGGCTGTCTGCGCGTCGGCCGGCATTCCGGTCGCGGGAGGCCATTCGATCGATTGTCCCGAGCCGGTGTACGGTCTTGCTGTCATCGGGACCTGCCGGCCGGAGCAGGTGCGTCGCAATTCGGGCACCAGGCCGGGCGACGCGGTGATCCTCACCAAGCCCGTCGGGGTCGGCATTTATTCGGCCGCGATCAAGAAGAACGCCCTGGCGCCGGAAGCCTATCAGGAGATGATCGCCACCACGACGCTGTTAAACAAGGTTGGCGCCGAGCTCGCCGCCGACCAGGACGTGCATGCCATCACCGACGTCACGGGCTTCGGCGTTCTGGGTCACGGGCTGGAGATGGCGCGCGGCTCTGGGCTCGCGCTTGCCATCGAGGCCGATGCCGTGCCCATGCTGGCCGACGCCGCCTCGCTCGCGCAGCGGGGGCATGTCACCGGCGCCTCGCATCGCAACTGGGCGAGCTACGGCCACGACGTCGTCCTGCCGGCCGCCCTACCCGACTGGAAGCGTCATCTGCTCGCGGATCCGCAGACCTCCGGCGGTCTCCTGGTCGCCTGTTCCCCGGAAAAGGCGGAGGCAATGCTGCGCACCGTCCAGGCCGCCGGCTGCCCCGGTGCGCGCATCATCGGCCGGGCCGAAGCAGGAACACCGGTGGTTCGTGTCATAGGCTGAGCCAAGCTCTTGCAAGACCCGGGCGCGGCCGCGGCGAAAGCAGTGGTTGCAAAGACCCGGTACATCGGTTCTCCTTTCCCGGAGGCGTGACGACGCAAGCCGACGGGCCTTCGTCGTCCGACCGGCTGTAGACTGCCGCCGCCTTTCACAAGGGCTGCGCCGGTCAAGTCCACATATTCCTGGAAGGCGCGGAACCATTTGGAAAATCTGCGTTTTATCGGTATGGCGCCGCAGCCCAACGCCCCAGTCCCGTCGTCTGGCGTGACCAGATCGAGCGCTCCGCCAGCCCTTCACGTCCCGTTCAAGATCTACTACCTCCATTCCCGCCTCGCCGGGCCGGTATCGGACTGGGGCCGGCATCTCAAGCGCATAGCCGGCATGGGGTTCGATCATGTCTGCACGACGCCGCCGTTCGAGCCAGGTCCCGATGGCGACCTGTTCCTGACCGGCCAGCACGACCGCCCCGATCCGGCGCTCGGCATCGACGGCTCGATCGAGACGGCGGTCCGCGCCATGGCCGAGCGGACACGCGATGCCGGACTGAGACTTGTCGCGGATCTCATGATCGATCGCGTTGCCGCGGCGGGCGAGACGGCACTTCTCTTTCCCGATTTGTTCGGCGCTCCCGAGCGGATTGGCCTGTTCATCGATCCGCGCCAGCCTGCCTCTCCTTTCCGCGCCGTGCCGGCGCGCTTCGAGGAGGCCGAGACTTTTGCCGACTGGTGGGCGGAGCGGCTGGCGCCGCTCGTCGAGGCTGGCCTGGCCGGCTTCCGGCTGCTGGGTCTGGAGCGTATCCCCCCGCCCGGCTTGCGTCTCATGATCGAGGCGACTCGCCGCGCCGCGCCCGGCTGCCGCTTTCTCGCCTGGACCGTCGGTCTGCCATGGGAACGGATGGCGGCCTTCGCGGAGACCGGGTTGGATGCCGTCTTCGCCTCGACGCCGTGGTGGGACGGCCGCGCGAGCTGGTACATCGAGGAGCACAACATCCTGCAGCGCGTGGCGCCGCCGATCGGCGTCGCCGAGGCGCCGTTCGAGGAACGGCTGGGCATCCTCGAACGCGACCCCGACCGCCGACGCATGCTCGCGCGCCGTACCCTGCAGATCGCGGCGATGAGCGGCGGCGGCCTTTTCGTCCCGATGGGCTTCGAGTTCATGGCGCGCCGCCAGTTGGACCCCCGGTTCGGCGAGACCGCCGACTTCGTCGAGATGGAGCACCAGGCCGAAGGCGATCTCGGGCCCGACATCGGCGCCGCCAATTCGGCCCTTGTGCCCGCCGCCATCGACGTGTCCGGCGAGTGGCGCGCGCTCACCGGTTCGGGCAGTCCGGTCTGCGTGGTGCAGCCACGTGCCGGCGACAGGGCGCTTTGCATCAACAGCGACCTCTCCCGCGTGCGCTCCCTTCCGGTCGCGCTGCCGGCTCCTTCGGCCGCAACCGCGACACTGGAGCCCGGCGAGGTGCGTCTGGTGGCGCTGGCGCCGGAGCCGCCGATCGTGGAGCCGCGGCCCAAGCGCAAGGAGGCGCTGCGCAACGCCACCAAGGCGGCGCGCATCGTGATCGAGAATCTGACGCCGCGAGTCGAGGGTGGCCCGTTCGCGGCCAAGCGCATTGTCGGCGAGACCGTCATCGTCGAGGCCGACATCTTCATGGACGGCCACGACGTGCTCGCCGCCGAGCTCCTGTGGAAGGCGGCCGACCAGAAGAGCTGGAACCGCACACCCATGACGCCGCTGCCAAATGATCGTTGGCAAGCCGCGATGACCCCGCAGCGTGTCGGCCGCTGGCTGTTCACGGTCGAGGCCTGGCTCGACGAGCTTGCCACGGTGCGCCATGCGATGAAGGTGAAGCGCGAGGCGGGCCAGGACATCTCGGTCGAGCTCGCCGAGGAGAAGGAGCTGGTGCAGGCCGGCGCCTATCCGCCCTTCGTCACCCGTCATGAGCCGCTGCCGCTCGACGTCGAGCGGCCCGCTGCAGGCTTTGCGAGCTGGTACGAGCTCTTCCCGCGCTCGCAGACCGACGATCCCGGACGCCACGGCACCTTCACCGACGTGATCGAGCGCCTGCCGCGCATCCGCGACATGGGCTTCGACGTGCTCTACTTCCCGCCGATCCATCCGATCGGCACGACGGCTCGGAAGGGACGCAACAACGCGCTGAAGGCCGCGCCCGGCGACGTCGGCAGCCCCTACGCGATCGGCAGCCCCGAGGGCGGGCACGACGCCCTGCATCCCGAGCTCGGCGGCCTGGCCGATTTCCGCCGCCTGGTCGCAGCAGCGCGCGAGCATGGGCTCGAGATCGCCCTCGACTACGCGATCCAGTGCTCGCCCGACCATCCCTGGCTCAAGGACCATCCCGACTGGTTCAGGCACCGGCCGGACGGAACCATCAAGCACGCCGAGAACCCGCCCAAGAAATACGAGGACATCGTCAACGTCGACTTCTATGCTCCCGGCGCGGTGCCGGCGCTGTGGGAGGCGCTGCGCGATGTCGTGCTGTTCTGGATCGAGCAGGGCGTCCGCATCTTCCGCGTCGACAACCCCCACACCAAGCCGCTGCCCTTCTGGCAGTGGATGATCGCCGACGTGCGCGGCCGTCACCCCGACGCGATCTTCCTCGCCGAGGCCTTCACGCGGCCGAAGATGATGTATCGCCTGGCCAAGGTGGGCTTCTCGCAGTCCTACACCTACTTCACCTGGCGCAACACCAAGCAGGAGCTGGTCGATTACCTGACCGAGCTCTCGACCACCGCGCCGGTGGAGTTCTTCCGGCCGCACTTCTTCGTCAATACGCCGGACATCAATCCCCACTTCCTGCAGACCTCGGGGCGCGCCGGCTTCCTGATCCGCGCCGTGCTGGCCACGACCACGTCCGGCCTGTGGGGCATGTACTCGGGCTTCGAGCTCTGCGAGGGTGCGCCGCTGCCGGGGCGCGAGGAATATCTCGACTCGGAGAAGTACGAGATCCGCATCCGCGACTGGAATGCGCCCGGCAACATCGTGCAGGAGATCACGGCCCTCAACCGCATCCGGCGCGCCAACCCGGCGCTGCACAGCCATCGCGGCATCCGGTTCTACAACACCAGCAACGACCAGATGATGGTCTACGGCCGCACGCGGCCGGGACAGGACGACATGATCCTGGTCGCCGTCAGCCTCGACCCGCACCATCCACAGGAGACGGACTTCGAGCTGCCGCTCTGGGAATGGAAGCTGCCCGACAGCGGCTCGCTCGCGGCCGAGGACCTGATGACCGGCCACCGTTTCACCTGGACCGGCAAGGGCCAGCGGCTGCGGCTCGACCCCGCCGTCCTGCCGTTCGCCCTGTGGCGGCTCTCGTCCGAGCAAGGAGATCGCGGATGAATATCCAGACGAAGGAGTTCCTGCGTTCGGCCGAGAGCGCCAACCTCTCGACCCGCGAGCCACTCTGGTACAAGGACGCGATCATCTACCAGCTCCACGTGAAGTCGTTCTTCGACTCCAACAACGACGGCATCGGCGACTTCCCGGGCCTCATCTCCAAGCTCGACTACATCGCCGACCTCGGCGTCAACACGATCTGGCTGCTGCCCTTCTATCCCTCGCCCCGGCTCGACGACGGCTACGACATCTCCGACTATCGCGCGGTCCATCCCGAATACGGCACGATGGCCGACGTGAAGCGCTTCATCGCCGCGGCGCACAAGCGCGGTCTGCGCGTCATCACCGAGCTGGTCATCAACCACACATCGGACCAGCATCCCTGGTTCCAGCGCGCGCGCCGCGCCAAGCCCGGTTCCGTGGCCCGCAACTTCTATGTCTGGTCCGACAACGACCAGAAGTACCAGGGCACGCGCATCATCTTCATCGACACCGAGCGCTCGAACTGGACCTGGGACCCGGTCGCCAACGCCTACTACTGGCATCGCTTCTACTCGCACCAGCCCGACCTCAACTTCGACAATCCGCACGTCGTCAAGGCAGTGATGGGCATCATGCATTTCTGGCTCGATCTCGGCGTCGACGGGCTGCGGCTCGACGCCGTGCCCTATCTGGTCGAGCGCGAGGGCACGAGCAACGAGAACCTGCCGGAAACGCACGCGATCCTGAAGCGCATCCGCGCCGAGATCGATGCCGTGTATCCCGACCGCATGCTGCTCGCCGAGGCCAACCAGTGGCCCGAGGATACCAAGGACTATTTCGGCCACGGCGACGAATGCCACATGGCGTTCCACTTTCCGCTGATGCCGCGCATGTACATGGCGCTCGCCCGCGAGGACCGCTTCCCGATCACCGACATCATGCGGCAGACGCCGCAGATTCCCGACACCTGTCAGTGGGCGATCTTCCTGCGCAACCACGATGAGCTGACGCTCGAGATGGTGACCGACTCCGAGCGCGACTATCTCTGGCAGACCTACGCCACCGACCGGCGGGCGCGAATCAATCTCGGCATCCGCCGCCGCCTCGCACCGCTGCTCGAGCGGGACCGACGCCGCATCGAGCTCCTGAACTGCCTGTTGCTCTCCATGCCCGGCACGCCCGTCATCTACTACGGCGACGAACTCGGCATGGGCGACAATATCCGCCTCGGCGACCGCGACGGCGTGCGCACCCCGATGCAGTGGTCGCCCGACCGCAACGGCGGCTTCTCGCGTGCCGACTTCAACGCGCTCGCCCTGCCCACCATCATGGACCCGCTTTACGGCTACGAGACCGTGAACGTCGAGGCGCAGTCGCGCGACCCCTACTCGCTGCTGCACTGGATGCGGCGCATGCTCATGGTACGGCGTGCCCACGCCGCGTTCGGCCGCGGCAGCCTTCGCTTCCTCTATCCCAAGAACCGCAAGGTGCTCGCCTATCTGCGCGAAGGCAACGAGCAGACGATCCTGTGCGTCGCCAATGTGTCGCGCACGCCGCAGGCCGTCGAACTCGAGCTTTCCGAATTCGCCGGCCGCGTCCCGATCGAGCTCAGCGGTGCCTCGCTCTTCCCGCCGATCGGCCAGTTGCCCTATCTCCTCACCCTGCCCCCCTTCGGCTTCTACTGGTTCATCCTCGCCAAGGAGAGCGAGGCGCCGTCCTGGCACACGCCCGCGCCGGAGCCGATGCCCGACTACGTGACGCTGGTGATGCCGCGCGAGGGCCTTGCCGCCGCCCTTAGGCAGTCGGGCAGTGCGCTGCTGGAGCGCGACGTGCTGCCGACCTACCTCGACAAGCGCCGCTGGTTCTCGGCCAAGGACCAGAAGATCGAGACTGCACGCATCGCGTACACGGCGGCGCTGCCCGGCGGCGATCGCGAGCTCCTGATCGCCGAGACCGAGACGCGGATCGACGGCGCGACCAGCCGCTGGCTGCTGCCGCTCTCGATGCAATGGGAGGACGAGCCTGCCGGACCGCTGCCCGGCCAGCTTGCGATCGCGCGGGTGCGCCGCGGCCGCCGCGTAGGTCTGCTGACCGACGCCTTTGCCCTTCAGAGCTTCGCCACGACGGTGGTGAATGCCATGGCCGAGGGGAAGGAGATCGACTCCCCGGAGGGCCGCATCGTCTTCTCGGCCACCGAGGCGGGCCATGCGGCCCTGCGGATGAAGCCCGACGCCAATGTGAGCTGGCTGTCGGCGGAACAGTCCAACAGCTCCCTCATCATCGAAGACGCGGCGATCCTGAAGCTGTTCCGTCGTGTCTCGGCCGGCCAGCATCCCGAGGCCGAGATGAGCCGGTACCTCACCCAGAGGGGCTTCGCCAACACGCCGGCCCTGTTCGGCGAGGTCGTGCGCATCGACAACGAGGGCGAACGCCATTCGCTGGCCGTCGCCCAGGCCTTCGTCCGCAACCAGGGCGATGCCTGGACCTGGACGCTGAACCAGTTCAAGCGCGCCGTCGACGACCTTGCCATGCGCGAGGCCTCGACGGAGACCCGCGCCGATCATGTCGAGGACTACCATGCGGTCGTGGCCGCGATCGGCCGTCAGCTCGCCGCCATGCATGTCCTGCTGGCGCAGGAGACCGACAACGAGGCGTTCGCGCCGCGCATCAGCACGGCCGAGGACGTCGCCCGCTGGATCGCCCATGCCCACGCCCTGGTGAACAAGGCGCATGACTGCATTGCCCGGCTGCCAAGGGGCGAGAACGAGTCCGACGACGCGGCCGTCGCCGAGCTGACGGCCCACAAGGAAGAGATGATGGCGGCAATGGAACGGCTCGCCCGGGCCGGCGAAGGCACGCTGATGACGCGCATCCACGGCGACTTCCATCTCGGCCAGGTGCTCGTGGCGACCGGCGACGCCTACATCATCGACTTCGAGGGCGAGCCCGGCCGGCCGCTTGCCGAGCGGCGGGCCAAGATGAGCCCGCTTCAGGATGTAGCAGGCCTGATGCGCTCGCTCGACTATGCCGTGGCGACGACCCTCGATCCCAAGACACCGGCCTTCGCGCCGTTGCCGGAGGCGACGCGCGTGAAATTCATGCGGCGCCTGCGCGATGCCTCCCAGCATGCCTTCTATGAAGCGTACAGCGCCGGCCTGGGCGGGCTCGAGGGCCTCGACAATCCCGACTTGCTGCTCTTCTTCATGATCGAGAAGGCCGCCTACGAAGTCGTCTACGAGGCGGCGAACCGGCCGGCCTGGATCTCCGTGCCGCTGCATGGCCTGCATCGCTACACCCTGCGCGTCCTCGCCAAGGAAGCGGGGACCGCCTCGTGAGCGCGGCCGCGATCCTGGAGCTTCCACGCGAGGAGGCGGACGCGCTGGCGGGCGGTCGTCACAGCGATCCGTTCAAGGTGCTGGGCCCGCACGACACCGCCGGCGGACGGCTGATCCGCGCCTGCCTGCCCGGTGCTCTCGGCGTCGAGGTGCTGCGTCGCACGGACGGAGTTTCGATCGGCTCGCTTGCCGACAAGGACGGGAGCGGGCTCTTCGAGGGCGTCGTCTCCGATCGATCGCCCTATCTCCTGCGCATCAAGTGGCCGCAGGCGGTGCAAGAGACGGAGGACCCCTATTCCTTCGGGCTGCTGCTGGGCGACCTCGACCTGCATCTCTTCAACGAAGGCCGCCATTTCGAGTTGGCGAGCGTCATGGGCGCGAACGCCGTCAGCCTCGAGGGCGTCGAGGGTGTCGGCTTCTCCGTGTGGGCGCCGAATGCCAGCCGCGTCGCCGTGGTGGGCGACTTCAACAGCTGGGACTCGCGTCGGCATCCCATGCGGCTGCGCTTTCCGGCCGGTGTCTGGGAGCTTTTCATTCCGCGGGTGACGCCGGGCGCGCGTTACAAGTTCGACATCATCGGTCCCGGCGGCGTGCGGCTGCCGCAGAAGGCCGACCCGCTGGCGCAGCAGGCCGAACCTGCCCCGGCAACCGCATCCGTGGTCGCATCGCCCAAGCAGTGGCGCTGGCACGACGAGGCCTGGATGCAGCGACGGGCCGAACGCCAGGCCGCGACGGCGCCGATCTCGATCTACGAGGTCCATCTCGGCTCCTGGATGCGCGGCGGCGGTACCGTCTCCTGGGAGACCGCGGCGCAGCGGCTCATCCCCTATGTCGTCGACATGGGCTTTACCCACCTCGAGCTTCTGCCCATCGCCGAATATCCGTTCGGCGGTTCATGGGGCTACCAGCCGCTCGGCCTGTTCGCGCCCACCGGGCGTTACGGTGCGCCGGACGAGTTCGCGAAGTTCGTCGACCGGCTGCATGCCGCGGGCATCGGCCTGATCCTCGACTGGGTGCCGGCGCACTTCCCGACCGACCCGCACGGTCTCGCCCGCTTCGACGGCACCGCCCTCTACGAGCACCTCGACCCGCGCGAGGGCTTCCATCGCGACTGGAACACCTACATCTACAATTTCGGCCGACGCGAAGTGCAGGGCTTCCTGATCGCGAGCGCCCTGCACTGGCTGGAACACTTCCATATCGACGGCCTGCGGGTCGACGCCGTCGCCTCCATGCTCTACCGCGACTACAGCCGCGGCGCGGGCGACTGGATCCCCAACGTCTACGGCGGCCGCGAGCATCTCGAGGCGATCGACTTCCTGCGCCACCTCAATGCCGTGGTGAAGGAGCGCTGCCCCGGCGTGGTGACCATCGCCGAGGAATCGACGGCCTGGCCCGGCGTGACCCGGTCGGAGCGCGAGCTGGGATTGGGCTTCTCCTACAAGTGGAACATGGGCTGGATGCACGACACGCTGCTCTATATGGAGCGCGATCCGATCCATCGCTCCTATCACCACGACGAGATGACGTTCGGCCTGCTCTACGGCTTCTCCGAGAAGTTCATCCTGCCGCTGTCGCACGACGAGGTCGTGCACGGCAAAGGCTCGCTGCTGGGCAAGATGCCGGGCGACCGCTGGCGGAAGTTCGCCAACCTGCGCGCCTATTTCGGCTTCATGTGGTCGCATCCCGGCAAGAAGCTCCTGTTCATGGGCGGCGAGATCGCCCAGGAGCGGGAATGGAACCATGATCGCGAGATCGACTGGTTCCTGCTCGACAATCCGGAGCATGCCGGCATGCAGCGGCTGGTGCGCGACCTCAATCATCTTTACCGCGGCGAGCCGGCCCTGCATGTGCGCGACAGCGAGCCGGCGGGCTTTCGCTGGATCGTGGGTGACGACCGCTCCAACTCGGTCTTCGCTTATTTCCGGACCGGCCACGACGACCACGGGCCAGTGCTGGTCGTGTGCAACATGACGCCGACGCCACGCAGCAACTACCGCATCGGCGTACCCCGGGGAGGCGTCTGGCGCGAGATCATGAACACCGATTCGCGCTTCTACGGCGGCAGCGACATGGGCAATGGCGGCGCGCTCCATGCCGTCTCGCAGCCCATGCACGGCGAGACCCATTCGCTCGACCTCACCCTGCCCCCTCTGTCCACTCTCTATCTTCGCGCGGAAAGTTGATTCATGCCGCCCTATCCCGACCGCCTCGAGGCAGGGGCGCCTTCCCCATTGGGCGCCACCTGGGACGGACTCGGCACCAACTTCGCCGTCTTCTCCAGCAATGCGACGCGCATCGACCTTTGCATCTTCGATCCAAACGGCCGGCGCGAGGTGGCGCGCTACACGCTGCCGGAGTACACGGACGAGATATGGCATGGCTACCTGCCCGGCAGCCGGGCCGGCCTGATCTACGGCTATCGCGCCTATGGCCCCTACGAGCCGCAGCACGGCCATCGTTTCAACCCCCACAAGCTCCTGCTCGATCCTTACGCGCGTCGCATCGCCGGCGACCTCCGCAGCTCGGATGCGCTCTTCGGCTATCGCGTCAACTCACCGCGCGCCGATCTCTCCTTCGACCGGCGCGACAGCGCTCCCGGCATGCTGAAGGCGGTCGTCACGGCCGACGCCTTTCACTGGGGCGACGACCGGCCGCCCGCCATCCCGTGGTCCGACCTGGTGATCTACGAGGCGCATCTGCGCGGCCTGACCATGCTGCGCCAGGACCTGCGTCCGCGCGAGCGCGGCACGTTCGCGGCGCTCGCGGAACCCGCGGTGATCGATCACCTGCGCCGTCTCGGCGTCAATGCCATCGAGCTGCTGCCGATCCACGCTTTCGTCCAGGACCAGTACCTCCTGAAAAAAGAGCTGCGGAACTACTGGGGCTACAACACGCTCGGCTTTTTCGCCATCGAGCCGCGCTACCTGTCCGACGGCTCGGCCGAGGAGATGCGCATCGCCGTGCGCCGCCTGCACGCGGCCGGCATCGAGGTCATCCTCGACGTCGTCTACAACCACACCGCCGAGGGCAGCGAGCTCGGTCCGACGCTGTCCTTCCGCGGCCTCGACAATGCGAGCTACTATCGTCTCGTGCCCGACAACCTGCGGCACAATATCAACGACACGGGCACCGGCAACACCTTCAACCTCTCGCATCCGCGGGTGCTGCAGCTCGTCATGGATTCGCTGCGCTACTGGGTGCAGTCGTTCCATGTCGACGGCTTCCGCTTCGACCTCGGCGTGACGCTGGGCCGCGAGGGCTACGGCTTCGATCCCGGCTCCGGCTTCTTCGATGCGATCCTGCAGGATCCGATCCTGTCGCAGGTGAAGCTGATCTCGGAGCCGTGGGATCCCGGACCGGGCGGCTATCAGCTTGGGGCGCAACCGCCGCGCTTCGCCGAATGGAACGACCGCTACCGCGACGGGCTGCGGCGCTACTGGCGCGGCGACGAGGGCGAACGGTCGGATTTCTCGGCCCGCCTCGCGGGCTCCGCCGACATTTTCGAGCATCGCGGCCGCCGCCCCTATGCCTCGGTGAATTTCGCCGCCTGCCATGACGGCTTCACCCTGCGCGACACGGTGAGCTACGCCGAACGGCACAACGAAGCCAACGGCGAGGACAACAACGACGGCACACCCGAGAACTACTCGGCCAACTGGGGCGTCGAGGGGCCGACGGACGATCCGGCCGTCAACGAGATTCGCCGCCGTCTTCAATACGCCATGCTCGCGACGGTAATGCTGTCGCAGGGCACGCCCATGCTGTTGGGGGGCGACGAGTTCGGTCGCACCCAGAACGGCAACAACAACGCCTACTGTCAGGACAACGAGATTTCCTGGTTCGACTGGGAACAGGCCGACTCGGAGG
This sequence comes from Enhydrobacter sp., assembly GCF_030246845.1. Classification (NCBI taxonomy): domain Bacteria; kingdom Pseudomonadati; phylum Pseudomonadota; class Alphaproteobacteria; order Hyphomicrobiales; genus Enhydrobacter; species Enhydrobacter sp. The sequence continues at coordinate 3,536,212 of NZ_CP126889.1, read as the reverse complement.
AGGGCCGTGCCCTCACCACCTTCGTCGGCCGCATGGTTGGCTTGCGCCACCGCCATCCGGTGCTGCGCTGGAACCAGTATATTCACGGCCGCAACCAGCCGGCGCCGGGCGTTCTCGACATCCAGTGGTTCGACCAGCAGGGCGGGCAAATGACCAACGAAGCCTGGAACAATCCGCAGGAGCGCACGCTCGTCCTGCAGCGCGCCTCCAAGGACGCGGGCGGCGTGACCATCCTCACCTGCTTCTTCAATCCCACGCCGGACGATCAGACCTTCGCCATGCCGCCGCCCGACCTGCCGACCGAGCTGGTGGTGGACAGCGCCTCCCCCAAGGAGCCGGAAAGGCCGCTCGAAGGCCGCACCTTGCTCGTGAAATCGCGCAGCGTTGTCCTTACCAGGAGCGTTCTCGAACCGGAGAGGACATGACTGCGTTCGCCCGATCGATGCCGTTCGGCGCCGCCCTGCTCGGCGACGGCCGCACGCGCTTTCGGCTGTGGGCGCCGCAACAGAAGGAGATCGCCGTCGTCGTCGAGGATGGTGCCGCTCAGCCGATGGTGGACCGGTCCGACGGCTGGTTCGAGCTCGAGACGCGCTGCCCCGCCGGCGCGCGCTACCGCTATCGCCTCGGATCGGGCCAGGACGTGCCCGACCCCGCATCGCGCGCGCAGGAAAGCGACGTGCATGGACCGAGTCTGGTGGTCGATCCTTCGGCCTATCGCTGGCGGCATGCCGATTGGCAGGGCCGGCCGTGGACGGAGACGGTTCTCTACGAGCTGCATGCCGGCCTCTATGGCGGCTTCGCAGGCGTGCAGGACGAGCTGCCGCGTCTTGCGGCGCTGGGTGTCACGGCAGTCGAGCTGATGCCGATCAATGATTTCTCCGGCCGGCGCAACTGGGGCTATGATGGCGTGCTGCCCTTCGCGCCCGATCGCGCCTACGGCACGCCGGGCGAGCTGAAGGCGCTGGTCGACCGCGCGCACGAGCGGCGGCTCATGATGTTCCTCGATGTCGTGTACAACCACTTCGGGCCCGACGGGAACTATCTCGGCCTCTATGCGCCGCAGTTCTTTCGCGCCGACGTGCCCACGCCCTGGGGCTCGGCCATCGATTTCCGTCAGCCGCCGGTGCGGCGCTTCTTCATCGAGAACGCGCTTTATTGGCTGATGGAGTACCGCTTCGACGGCCTCCGCTTCGACGCCGTGCATGCCATCGTCGATCAGGATTTCCTGGGCGAGATGGCGGCCGAGATCCGCCGCACCGTCGAGCCCGGCCGCCATGTCCATCTCGTGCTCGAGCACGACGGCAACGAGGCCAGCCACTTGCGCCAGGACTACGATGCACAATGGAACGACGATGCGCATCATGTCCTGCATGTAATGCTCACCGGCGAGGGCGACGGCTACCACCGCGACTATGTCGATCGGCCGGCGCAAAAGCTGGCACGCTGCCTGTCCGAAGGCTTCGCCTACCAGGGCGAGCCGTCCACCTATCGCAAGGGCAAGCCGCGGGGCACGCCCTGCACGGACCTGTCGCCCACCGCGTTCGTGCTGTTCCTGCAGAACCATGATCAGGTCGGCAACCGGCCGTTCGGCGACCGGCTGACGACGCTGGCCGACCCGGAAGCGCTGCGCGCGGCGATCGCCCTGCAACTGCTGAGCCCCAACATCCCGCTCCTCTTCATGGGCGAGGACCGGTTCGCGCGCACGCCCTTCCAGTTCTTCACCGACTATCATGGCGGACTGGCGGATGCAGTACGTGAAGGTCGCAAACGCGAGTTCGCGTCGTTCACCCGCTTCGATGGCAAGGACATTCCCGACCCCAACGCCCTTGAGACCTTCGAGCGCTGCCGTCTCGACGGCAAGGGCGACGACAGCTTCTACCGCGACATGCTCAGGCGCCGGCACGAATTGATCGTGCCGCGTCTGGACGGGGCGCGAAGCCTTGGCGCCAGTGGGCTTGGCCCGTCGGCCGTGCTGGCGCGATGGCGGCTCGGCGGCGGCGCGGTGCTGGCCATTGCCACCAATCTCGGCGACGCGGCCGTCGCCCTCGAGCCTCCGGGCGGCCAACTCGTCCTCGAGACGCGCCCAGGAGCCTTCGCCCGCGGCGAGATCGGCGCGCGCGCGACTGTCGTGTTTGTCCAGGAGACGACATGAACGATGCGGCGGTCCGCCAGCTCGCGCAGCAGGCCGGCATCGCCGTCGACTGGATCGACGCCGCCGGCCAGCCGCGCCAGGTGTCGACTTCCTGCCTTTGCCGATTGTTGGACGCTCTCGGCTTGCCCTGCGAGAGGCCAGGCGAGCTGCTCGAGAGCAGCAAGCGATTGGAGCAGGCGCGGGCAAATCCACCGCTCGTGACGGCGACGGTGGGGATGCCCACGCCCATGGCGGACCTCGACGGCGAAGTGCCGGCGGAGCTGGTGCTGGAAGACGGGTGGCGACAGTCGCTCCTCCTGCGCGATCGGCGCATTCCGCCGATCGCCACGGCCGGCTACCACAAGCTGCGTTATGCGGATCGCGAGGTCACGCTTGCCGTGGCGCCGCCGCGCTGCCTCACGGTCGGCGAGATCGCGGAGGGCCGCAGGCTCTGGGGCATCGGCGTCCAGCTCTACAGCCTGCGCCGGGTCGGCGACTGCGGCATCGGCGACACCACCGGTCTGCGCGCGCTCGGCCGGCTTGCGGCCGAAAGTGGCGCCGATGCGATCGCCGTCAGCCCCACGCACAGCCTCTTCCCCTCCGACCCCTCACGCTACGGCCCCTATTCGCCGTCGAACCGGCTCTTCCTCAATCCGTTGCTGGCAGATCCTGCCGACGCGCTGGGGGCGGAGCGTGTCACGGCGGCACTGGGCGCGGATGCGCTGCCGGACCGGCCGCTGATCGACTGGGGCGAGGATGCGCGAGCGAAATTCGCCCTGTTCCGCCAGCTTTATGACGACTTCGCGCGGCATGATCTCGCACACGGGACGGCGCCTGCCGCCGGCTTCAGGTCCTTCGTCGGCGAAGGCGGCACCGCCCTGGAACGGCATGCGCAGTTCGAGGCGGCCGTCGCTGCGGGCTCCGCTCCGCTGGACTACTTCCTGTTCCTGCAGTGGATCGCCGATACCTCGTTTGCCCGTGCGCAGGCCGCCTTGCGTCATGCTGGCATGCGGATCGGTCTCCTCAGCGATCTCGCCATCGGCCTCGATCCGGCCGGCAGCGAGGTCGGGGCCGATCCCGGCCATTTCCTGACGGGGCTCAGCATCGGCGCACCGCCGGACGCCTTCAATCCCGCCGGCCAGGACTGGGGCCTCACCTCCTTCTCCCCGCAGGAGCTGATCGCCTCCGGCTTCGATCCCTTCATCGCCACGGTGCGCGCCGCCTTGCGCCACGCGGGCGGCGTACGGATCGACCATGCGATGGGACTGATGCGGCTTTGGCTGGTGCCGCATGGGGCGTCGCCGACCGAAGGAGCCTACCTTTCGTATCCGATGGACGATCTCATGCGCCTGCTGGCGCTCGAATCGCATCGCCACCGCGCCGTGATCATCGGCGAGGATCTCGGCACCGTACCGCCGGAGTTCCGCCGCCGCTGCCGAGCACTCGGCATGGCCGGCATGGATGTCCTCTGGTTCGAGCGCGACGGCCAGGGCTTCTTGCCGCCTGCGCGATGGCGCGACGACGCGGTAGCGATGACCAGCACGCACGATCTGCCGACCGTCGCCGGTTGGTGGCAAGGCGCGGATCTCGAGCTCCGGCGCGGCCTCGGCACAGGCAAGCAGGGCGACCGGGAGGAGCGCGAGCGCGAGCGCACGGCGCTCTGGCAGGCCTTCGACAAGGCCGGAGTCGCGAAGGGCGCGCCGCCGCCGCCGGGCGACGCCGCGACCGCCGTCGACGCTGCGATCGCCTTCGTGGCGGCCACGCCCGATCCGCTCGCTCTCGTGCCGCTGGAGGACATCATCGGCACGGTGGAGCAGCCCAACCTGCCCGGCACAGTCAACGAGCATCCCAATTGGCGCCGCCGCTTCAGCCGGCCGGCCGACGAGCTCCTTCAGGAGCCGGCGGCCGCGCGGCGGCTTGGGCTGCTGCAGCGGGCGCGGCCATGATGCCGCGCGCCACGCTGCGCCTGCAATTCCACAAGGACTTCACTTTCGCCGATGCCGAGCGGCTCGTGCCTTACATGGCCGCGCTTGGCGTCAGCCATCTCTACGCCTCGCCGATCACCGCGGCGCGCGCCGGGTCGATGCACGGCTATGACGTGATCGATCCGACGCGGGTCAATCCGGAGCTGGGCGGCGAGGACGGCCTTCGGCGTCTGGTGGAGGCACTGCGCCGTCAGGGCCTCGGCCTGATCGTCGACATTGTGCCCAACCACATGGCGGCAAGCCTCGAGAACCCGTGGTGGGCCGACGTGCTGCATCACGGCGAGGCGAGCCGCTATGCGCGCTCCTTCGACATCGACTGGGAGACGGAGGACCCGCAACTGCGCGGCCGCGTGTTCCTGCCGCTGCTCGGCAGGCCGCTGCACGAGGCGATCGCGGCCAAGGAGGTCACGGTCGGCGATCGCGAAGGCTGGGCGGTTCTGCGCTACTACGACCATCAACTGCCGATGACCGGCCCGGACATCGAGCGGCAACCCTACCGGCTGGGCTGGTGGCGCACGGCCAACGATCGCATCAACTGGCGGCGGTTCTTCGATATCAACGACCTGGTCTGCCTGCGCATGGAGGATGCAGAGACCTTCGAGAACGTCCACGCCCTGATCTTCCGCCTCTATCGCGAGGGCCTGATAGACGGCGTGCGCGTCGATCATGTCGACGGCCTCAACGATCCCGCCTCCTACTGCCGCAAGCTCCGCCACCAGCTCGATCCGGACGATCCGTCCCGTCCCTATCTGGTGGTCGAGAAGATCCTGCTGAAGGGCGAGACGCTGCCGGCCGACTGGGCGTGCGACGGCACTACCGGCTACGACTTCATGGATCAGGTGAGCGCCCTGCAGCACGATCCCGAGGCCGGGCCGCTGCTGGCACGGGCCTGGACGAAGCTGAGCGGCCGGCCTGCCGATTTCGCCGACGAGGAGGAGGCCGCGCGCCGCGAGATCATCGCCGGGAGCTTCGCCGCCCCGCTGGAAGCGGCCGTCGCGGCCTTCGATCGTCTGGCCAAGGCCGATCCCGCTGCCTCCGAGCTCAGCCGCCCGGCCTTGCGCCGCGCGCTGATCGAGATGCTCGTGCATTTCCCCGTCTATCGCAGCTATGCCACGCCGACCGAGCGGCCCCGGCGCGACCGGCCCTATCTCGATGCGGCCGCACGCAACGCCAAGCGCACCGCCCGGCCGAGCGACGGCTGGATAATCGACCTGCTGCATCGCTGGCTGACCGAACCGACACCCGACGACGCCGCCATCGGCCGCTTCCAGCAGTTGAGCGCGCCGGTCGCTGCCAAGTCGGTCGAGGACACCGCCTTCTATCGCTATGGTCGCCTGCTTTCACGCAACGATGTCGGCTTCGACCTCGACCGCTTCGGCATCGGCCCCGGCGATTTCCATGCCCTGATGCAGGCACGCTCGACCGACCTTCCGCGCTCGATGCTTGCCACGGCGACGCACGATCACAAGCGCGGCGAGGACGTGCGCGCGCGCCTCGCCGTCCTGAGCGAGCAACCGCAGACCTGGGCCGATCGGCTCACGAGCTGGATCGACGGCAGCGCCGTCCTGCGAACCGACGGCCAGCCGGCGGTCGGTGACATCGCCATGCTCCTGCAGATGATCGTCGGCGCCTGGCCGTTAGATCTCGTGCTGGAGGATGCGAAAGGTCGGGCCGCCTTTGCCGCGCGGCTCGCGGCATGGCAGGAGAAGGCCCTGCGCGAGGCGAAGATCCATACCGACTGGTCCGATCCCGACAAAAGCTATGAAGACGCTGCCCGGCGCTTCGTCGAACGCCTCGTTGCCGCCAACGCCCTGCCGGATCTGATCGCCGACATCTTCTCGTTCATCCAGTCGATCGCCGCCGCGGGCGCTGTGAACGGGCTCGCGCAAGCCGCGCTGAAGCTCTCGGTGCCCGGCATCCCGGACCTCTACCAGGGTACCGACTATTGGGACCTGAGCCTCGTCGATCCGGACAATCGCCGTCCGGTCGATTTCGAGCGGCGGCGCAGGAGCCTGTCGTCGATCGATGTCGCCGACGCGCTCGGCCACTGGCGCGACGGGCGAATCAAGCAGGCGCTCATCGCCCGTCTGCTGGCGGTGCGCGCGACGCTGCCCGAGTTGTTCGCGCGCGGCGACTATCGGCCCGTTCCCGTCGAAGGCGAGAAAGCGCAGCACCTCGTCGCTTTCTTGCGGACCTATGGGGAAAACCGGCTGCTGGTCGCCGTGCCGCGCCTGCCGCACGCACTGCTGCGTGCGCGCGACACGCTCGAACTCGACCCGGCCGCCTGGAAAGATACGTCGCTTGTCCTTCCGCATGAAACGCCATGGTTCGATACGATCGAAGGCAGGACACTCCAGGCAACGGCAGGAAAGATCCGCGTGCAGGACCTGTTCACCCGTCTGCCGGTGGCGATCTTTTCCACAAAAAGGTCCTAGCTCACGCTTTTACAAAACGATTCCCGGTTGGGTAGAAGGAAAGCCACTCGCGGCGGCGTGGAATGCAGACACGCAGCTTTACGCACGGGAGCCGGGGAGGGGAAAAACCCGAAAGCGGCAATCCGACAGCAAGCGGCCATGACCTCACGGTGCGTAGGTAGCGACAACATGGCCAGCCGGAGTGGCGACCGGCCCGCGAGTATTTTCTTCAGTCGCCGCCGTGGCCGATGTCGCGAGCGGATTGCCAGACGGCATCGTCCCACAGGCGCAGGCCGCCGGTGATGCCCATGTCGTTGGACTCGATCTTCACGTTGTCCGGCAGCTTGTCCTTGTCGACGTTGGCGGCATTGCCGCCGCCGATATAGAGGACGTCGTAGTTCAGGAGCGTCTGCACGATCTCGATCATGCGGAACACGCGCCGGTTCCATTTCTTGCTGCCGATCTTCTTGCGCGCCGCGGCACCCAGGTATTCGTTGTAGGTCTCGGACTTATGGATCGGATGGTGCGCAAGTTCGAGATGCGGCGTCATGCGGCCGCCGGCAAAGATCGCGCTGCCCACCCCCGTGCCCAACGTCAGCACCACCTCGAGCCCGTAGCCCGTGATGATGCCGAGGCCCTGGATCTCGGCATCGTTGCTGAGGCGGGCCGGCTTGCCCAGCCGCTCGCCGAGCTTCTGCTGCAACGGAAAGTCCCGCCATCTGTCGGTGCCGAAATGCGGCGCGGTCACCACCTTCCCGTTGCGCACCACGCCGGGGAAACCCACCGAGATGCGGTCGAAGGGCGGCAACGGCTTCACCAGTTTCGTGAGGACCTCGACCATCTGGTCGGGCTTGCAGTTCTTCGGTGTCGGCACGCGCGCCCGGTCCACGATCATGTGTCCGTTCCTGTCCAGCACGGACCCCTTGAGCCCGGTGCCGCCGATATCCAGCCCCAGCGTATAGGGCCCGCCGTCATTTGCATTCATCGTTGCATGACCTCGATGCCAGTCGAATGTCCCACCACCACCGTCGAGGCGAGCCCCAGGAACAGACCCGTCTCGACCACCCCCACAATGCCGGAAAGCGTCGCTTCCAATGCGCGCGCATCGGCGATCTCGCCGATATGGCAGTCCACGATGTGGTTGCCGCCATCGCTGAGGAACGGTTGAGCCGATGCAAGCCGCAGCCGTGGCTGCAGGCCGAGATCGGCGAGCCGCTCAAACGTGCGCCGCCAGCCGAAGGCCACGATCTCGACCGGCAGCGGCGAGCGCCCGCCCAGGCGATCGACGATCTTGGAATCGTCCACGATGACGATCATCCGTCGGGCCGCGCTCGCCACGATCTTCTCGCGCAGCAACGCGCCGCCCAGCCCCTTGATCAGGTCGAGGCTGCCGCGCTCGACCTGGTCGGCTCCGTCGATGACGAGGTCGAGACACGGCCAGTCGCCGGCCGGCGCGAGCGGCACGCCGAGCCGTTCAGCCAGCGCCCGCGTTCGTTCGGATGTCGGCACTGCCACGATCCGGAGGCGCTCCGACAGGCGCCTGGCAAGCGCCTCGACGGCCAGCTCGGCCGTTGTCCCCGTCCCGAGCCCCACCATCATGCCGTCCTGGACGTCAGCGACGGCCCGCTCCGCTGCGGCCCGCTTCATCGCCGTGTGGTCGGAAACGGTCACGACCGGCCTTCGCCGGCGGCGGCGCGATCCACGAGGAAGTGCAGGCTGCCCTGGGGATGCAGCCGCGCCGCCGGCAGCGACGTGTCGCCGCCGAGCACCTGCCGCAACACCGCGCGCTTGTCCTCCCCCGCGACGAGGAAGGCGGTTTCGCGGCTGCTTTCCAGCACGGGATAGGTGAGCGTGAGCCGTGTGCCAGCCTCGGGATCGGTCATCGTGCCGACCCAGCGCCGGCGCTCCTCGAGCACCTTCGTGCCGGGAAACAGCGAGGCCGTGTGGCCGTTGGTGCCGAGGCCCAGCAGGACGACGTCGAACAACGGCTTGTCGGCCGAGAGCTCCTGCGCGCCGTAGAACTGTTTCAGGGTGCGCTCGTAGACGGCGGCGGCGGCTTCCGGCTCCAGCCCCTCGGTCGGCATCGGATGGATGTTCTCCGCCGGCACCGGCGCCCGCGAGAGCATCGCCTCGTTGACCATGCGGTAGTTGCTGGCCGCGTCGTCGTGCGGCACGAAACGCTCGTCGCCCCAGAACCAGCACGTGCGCTCCCAGGGAAACGCGGCGCGACGCGGCGCGCTCGCCAGGAGTTGATAGAGCCTGCGTGGGGTGGACCCTCCCGAGAGGGCCACGCTGAAGACGCCGGTCTTGCGGGTCGCCCGTGCCAGCAACCAATCGGCCGCCAGCTCGGCCAAGGCTGCCGGATCTTCTGCAACCTCGATAGTCGGCTTGGTCTTCGCCTTGGTCATGGGCACCGTCCCGCGCGGATCGAGCTGATCGCTGCAGCATAATCCTGCGCGCCGAAGATTGCCGAGCCCGCGACGATGGCATTGGCGCCGGCCGCGATCGCCTCGCCGGCATGCCGGCAATCCTGGCCGCCATCGACCTCGATCACCGGATCGAGTCCCCTGGCATCGCAAATCGAGCGCAATTTCCGGATCTTGGGCAGCATCTCGGGCAGGAACTTCTGGCCGCCGAAGCCCGGATTGACCGTCATCACCAGCACGATGTCGCAGAGATGCAGGACGTACTCGATCCAGTCGACGGGGCTGGCCGGATCGAGCACCGTGCCCGCCTTCTTGCCCATGTCGCGGACGCGGCTCAGCACGCGATGCAGGTGGATGGTCGACGAAGGTTCGGCCTGCACCAGGAGGTGATCCGCGCCGGCCTTGGCAAAGGCCTCGAGATAGTGCTCCGGCTCCACGATCATCAGATGCACATTGAGCGGCTTCTTCGTGGCCCGCCGCACGGCATCGACCACGACCGGCCCGAAGCTGATGTTGGGCACGAACCGGCCGTCCATCACGTCGACATGGATCCAGTCGGCGCCGGCCGCGTCCACCGCCCGCACCTCGGCGTCGAGCCGGCCGAAATCGGCCGACAGGATCGAGGGCGCGACGAGGACCGGTCGTACCTTCACGGCATGCTCTCCGGATCCCCGGACAGCAGATACCGCTCGACGGCGAGGGCGAACCCGTCCTCCTCGTTCGAGGCCGTCACGAACCTTGCCTTCGCCTTCACCTCGTCGCTGGCATTGCCCATGGCGATGCTGAACGGGCACTGCGCGAACATCGCGATGTCGTTCAGCCCATCGCCGATGACGGCGACCTCCTCGAGCGGCACGCCCATCAGCGTCGCCATCGTGCGCACCGCGACGCCCTTGTTGGCGTCGGGGTGGGTGGCGTCGAGATAGTAGGGCTGCGAGCGGGCGACGGCGGCCGACCGCCCGAGCAGGCCCTGCAGCTCGGTCTCGCAGCGCGCCAGCATATCGTGGTCGTCGCTCACCCCTACCATCTTGTGGACCGCATCGAGCGCGGCGCCAAAGTCGCTCACCACCGTCGGGGCGAACTGCACCGTCATCGCCTCGTGATCGACCCGCGGCCCCTTGGGATTGCGGATGATCCAGCGGCCGTGGGCGAAGACCCAGGCATCCACGCGCCTGTCATCGAGGAAATCGAGGGCGCGGCGCGCCACATCCGGCGGCAGCACCCGTTCCTCCAGGAGGGTCAGATCGGGCCGGACATAGGCGCCGCCGTTGAAGCCCGCCATCACCCGCGAAAGCCCGAGCGGCTCGACGAACATGCGCATTCCCTCGGGCGGCCTCGCGCTTACGATCGCGAAGGCGATGCCGCGTGCATGCAGCTCCGCCACCGCCTCCTTCGCCCGCTGCGTCAGCACCTTGGCCGTCGTGACCAGCGTGCCGTCGACATCGGAGATCAGCGCCGAGATCCGCGGTCGGGGCACCATGCTAGTCGCCATCCGACAGGCCATCGGACGAGATTGCCCGCCAGCGGCGGCCGTCGCGCAGCAGGAGCGCGTCGGCCTCCTCCGGACCCGAGCTGCCGGCGGGATAGATCGGCAGGTCGGCGCGGCCATCCTCCTTCCAGGCGTCGAGTATCGGCTGCACCACGCGCCAGCCGGCCTCGATCGAGTCGGCGCGCTGGAACAGCGAGGCATCGCCCGTCATGCAATCGTAGACCAGCGTCTCGTAGCCGGTGCTGGGCGTGGTCTCGAACGCATCCTGGTAGTTGAACTTCATGTCCACGTCGCCGATCCGCACCGCCGGCCCGGGCATCTTCACGCCGAAGCGCAGCGTGACACCCTCGTCGGGCTGGATATGCAGGGTGAGGTCGTTGGGCGGCAGGCGATCGACCGGCGTATCGCGGAACAGCGCCAGCGGTGCCTGCTTGAACTGCACCGTGATGTAGCTGCGGCGCCGCGCCAGCGCCTTGCCGGTGCGCAGATAGAACGGCACGCCGGCCCAGCGCCAGTTGTCGACGGCAAGCTTCATCGCGACATAGGTCTCGGTCGTGGATTGCGGCGGCACGTCCGGCGCCTTGCGGTAGGGCACGATCTTCCGGTTGTCGACGATCCCGGCGCCGTACTGGCCGCGCACGACATTCTGCCGGGCCTCCTCGGGACCGAGGCGGTGCACCGCGTCCAGCACCTTGGCTTTCTCGCCGCGCAGCGCGTCGGCACCGAAGCAGCTCGGCGGCTCCATCGCGATCAGAGTCAGGAGCTGGAACAGGTGGTTCGGCACCATGTCACGCAGCGCGCCCGTCTGGTCGTAGAAACGTCCGCGCTGCTCCACGCTCACCGTCTCGGCCACGGTGATGCGCACATTGTCGATGTGATCGCGGTTCCACAACGGCTCGACGAAGCCGTTGGCGAAGCGGAACACCATGATGTTCTGGACGGTTTCCTTCCCCAGATAGTGGTCGATCCGGAAGATCTGGTCTTCGTCCAGCGTTTTCAGGATCTCCTTGTTGAGCGCCACTGCCGAGGAGAGATCGTGGCCGAACGGCTTCTCGATGATCACGCGCCGCCAGTGGCCGTCCGCCTCGCGCGTCAGGCCTGCCTTGCCGAGCTGGTCCACGATGACCGAAAACTCCTTGGGCGGCGTGGCGAGATAGAACAGCACGTTTCCCGCGGTGCGATGCGCTGTCTCGACGTCCTTGAGCTTGGCGGCCAGCGCCTTGTAGACGGCCGGGTCCTCGAACTTGCCGGCGACATAGTGCGTGCGCTGGACGAACCAGTCGATGTCGGCGTCGCCGCTGCCGGCCTTGAACTGCTCCATGCCCTGGCGCAGGTGCTTGCGGAAGCCGTCGTCGCCGACGTCGCGCGACGCGACGCCGATCAGCGCCAGACCGTCCGCCAGCAGGCCGTCGCGCTTGAGGTTGCGCAGCGCGGGCACGAGCAGGCGGCGCGTCAGATCGCCGGTCGCGCCGAAGATCACCAGCGCGCAGGGCGGCGCGGGAGTCGCCTTGTCGCTGGCGGCCGCGCTCATTTCGGCTCCACATGGCCGCCGAAGGCGTGCCGCATGGCCGACAGGAGCTTGTTCGCCGTGCCCTCCTTGTCGCGCGAGCGGAAGCGGGCGAACAGCGCGGCCGACAGCACGTCGGCCGGCACCGCCTCCTCGATCGCCGCATTGACCGTCCAGCGTCCCTCGCCCGAATCCTCGACCACGCCGGAGAACTTCGACAAGGCCGGATCCTCAGCGAGCGACATGGCCGTGAGATCGAGCAGCCACGAGCTGATCACGCTGCCGCGCCGCCAGACCTCGGCAATGTCGGCAAGGTCGAGGGTGTAGCGCCGCTCCTCCGGCACCTCCTCCGAGGCGGCCTTCTGCATGATCTCGAAGCCCTCGGCATAGGCCTGCATGATGCCGTACTCGATGCCGTTGTGGACCATCTTGACGAAGCGGCCCGAGCCCGAGGGGCCGCAATAGAGATAGCCGCGCTCCACGCGCGGATCGCGCTTCTCCCGGTGCGGCGTCTTGTCGATGTTCCCTTCGCCCGGCGCCAGGGTAGCGAAGATCGGATCGAGCCGGTCGACCACCTCCTTCTCGCCTCCGATCATCAGGCAGTAGCCGCGCTGCAACCCCCACACCCCGCCCGACGTGCCGCAGTCGACATAGTGGATGCCCTTCTGCTTCATCGCCCTGGCGCGGCGCACGTCGTCGTGGAAGAAGGCGTTGCCGCCGTCGATGATCGTATCGCCTCGCTCCAGCAGCGACCCGAGCTCGTTCACGGTGTTCTCGGTGATCTCGCCTGCCGGCAGCATGACCCAGACGGCGCGTGGCTTGCCGAGCTTCTTCACGAGGTCGGCGAGATTCTGCCCACCCTGGACCTTGTCGCCGACCAACGCCTTCACCGTCGCTGCGTTCTGATCGAACACCACGCAGTCGTGTCCGGCCCGCGTCAGGCGCCGCACGATGTTTCCGCCCATCCGGCCGAGGCCGATCACCCCTAGCTGCATCTTCGCCTCCCTACTTTCTGGCCTCGGCAAGCTGCTGGCGCGCCGCCTCGAGCACGGCATCCGGCGTAAAGCCGAACCTCTTCATCAGGTCCTTGAGAGGAGCCGATGAGCCGAAGGTGTGCATGCCGATCTTGGCGCCGCGTTCGCCGACGAAGTGATCCCACCCCAACACGGAGCCGGCTTCAACCGAAACCCGCGCCTTGACAGCGGGCGGCAGGACCTCCTCGCGATAGGCCCGGTCCTGCATCTGGAACAGCTCCCACGACGGCATGCTGACGACGCGGGCCTTCACGCCCTCCCTTTTCAGATCCTCGTAAGCCGTCAAGCAAAGCTTGACCTCGCTGCCTGTGCCGATCAGCAGCACCTCGGGCGGACCGCCTTCGGCGTCGGCCATCACGTAGGCGCCGCGCGCCAGACCGGAGGCGGCGGCGTACTTGGTGCGGTCGAACACCGGCAGTGCGCCGCGGCTCAGGATCAGGCAGGCCGGCTGGTGCTTCAGCGCCATCACGACGCGCCAGGCCTCGACCGTCTCGTTGGCGTCCGCTGGCCTCAGCGTGATCAGGCCGGGAATGGCCCGCAGCGCGATGAGCTGCTCCACCGGCTGGTGCGTCGGCCCGTCCTCGCCGACGCCGATCGAGTCGTGCGAGAAGACGTAGATCGCCGGCACTTCCATGATGGCGCTGAGCCGGAGCGCAGGCTTCAGGTAGTCGCTGAAGATGAGGTAGGTCGCGCCGTAGCTTCGCACCTTCGACAGTGCGAGACCGTTCATGATCGCGGCCATCGCATGCTCGCGGATGCCGAAATGAAGATTGCGGCCCGAGTAGTCGTCGTCCGCCTCGAACTCGCTGGCGCCCTGGTAGGTGAGCCGCACGCCCGTCGAGGCGCCGAGATCGGCGGCACCGCCCAAGAGCCACGGGAAGCGCGGCGAGATGGCATTGAGCACCTTGCCCGAGGCCGTGCGGGTGGCGACACCCTTCTCCATGTCCGCCGGGAAGCTGGGCAGCTCGGCGTCCCAGCCGTCCGGCAGCTCGCGCGTCTGCATGCGCTCGATATGATCGGCGAGCTCGGGATGTTCCTTGGCGTAGCTCTTGAGCCGCCTTTCCCAGGCCTTGCGCAGCTTGCCGGCACGCTGGCCGATGCCCTGGCTGAAATGCTCGCGCACCCCGTCCGGGACCAAAAACCTGGCATCCTCCGGCCAGCCATAAGTCCGCTTGGTGAGCTTCACCTCCTCGTCGCCCAGCGGCTCGCCGTGCGCCTCCGAGGTATCCTGCTTGTGGGGCGAGCCGTAGCCAATCTCGCTGTGCACCACGATCAGCGTGGGTGCATCCCTGGTGCGGCGGAAGCCGGCGATCGCCCTTGCCACCTCGTCCGTCTTGTTGGCATCGGAGACATGGCGGACCTTCCAGCCGTAGGCTGCGAAACGTCGGCCGACATCCTCGCTGAAAGCGAGATTGGTGTGGCCCTCGATGGTCACGTGGTTGTTGTCGTAGATCCAGCACAGGTTCGAAAGCTTGAGATGGCCGGCCAGCGAGGCGGCCTCGCTCGATACACCCTCCATCATATCGCCGTCGCCGCACAGCACGTAGACGTCGTAGTCGAACATGGTGAAGCCGGGCCGGTTGAAGTACCGCGCCATCCAGGTTCCGGCCATCGCCATGCCGACACTGGTGGCGCAGCCCTGGCCCAGCGGCCCGGTCGTGGTCTCGACCCCCGAGGTCAGATGATATTCGGGATGGCCCGTGCACTTGCTGTCGAGCTGACGGAAGCGCTCGATGTCCTCCAGCTTCACCGACAGCTCGCCCAGGGTCTCGTACTTGGCGTCGACCGCCCTGGTGCCGGTGAGATGCAGCAGCGAGTAGAGCAGCATCGAGGCATGGCCGGCCGACAGCACGAAGCGGTCGCGGTTGGGCCAGATCGGGTCCTCGGGATCGAAGCGCAGGAACTGCTGCCACAGCGTGTACGCGACAGGCGCCATCGACATCGGCGTGCCGGGATGTCCCGACTTGGCCTGCTGCACGGCGTCGATCGAGAGCGTCCTTATGGTGTTGATGCAAAGCTGGTCGAGGGAAACACCGTCTTTTGTTGCCGCATCGTTCATGCTGCCCTCCCTTGCTTCTTGGGAACGCCAAAGTCCGGACGTGCCGAACCATCCCGAATCCGGCCCCGGTACGGAGTTCCCTGCCAACGACTTCGCGCCGACAGGGTTCCCCTGTCAAAGTGTCTGTGGCGACACTGTCGGGAAATACCTTGCACGCCTGCTATCGGACCGCCGATTGCCACGCCTCGATGGCCGGAAAGCGGTGGATGAAGTTCAGGACATTGAGGGTGAGATTGTCGTGGACGAGATAGCCCACGGAAACTTCCATGATGATCGCGATCGCCACCGTCGCCCGCCACGGCAGGCGGGCCGCCAGCGCGAAGCCGATCATCATCGATATCGTGTCCGAAAGCGAATTCAGGACGCTGTCGCCGACATAGCCGCGGGCCAGCGCCTGCTGGCGATAGGCCTCGATCACCCACGGCGTGTTCTCGGCGATTTCCCATGTGGCCTCGATTCCGACGGCAATGGCCAGGCGCGCGAGAATCGGCAGGCGTGGCAAGAGGAGCCGCAACAAGCCATAGAAAAGGATGCCGTGAACGACGTGCGAGAAGGTGTACCAGTCGGTCACCTGCTGCGACATCTCGGGCGATCGAATGTCGCCCACCCACAGCCGGACCGCGCCGCAGGTGCAAAGCCAGACGCGACCCATGCCGTGAAGGACCAGCGCCTGCGCCACCATGATGCCCAGTACGGCAGCCCACGCCGCACGCAAAGACGCCGCCGCGGGCTTTTGCACGATTTCCATCGACAAAGACTAGCACGCCTTTGAAGGCATGCGGACGACAGACGTCAGCGGATGACCTCGTTGCCGTAGACCTCGGGGATCTTCGCGTCCTGATCGGCGGGCGAGAACAGCTCCCATTCGATGCCGTTCACGTCGTGGGTCGAGGAGAATCCGCGCGCCGCTTCGTCCTCGAAGCCGAGATGGCGGAGCTGGCCCGCCCGTTCCGGCATCTGGTTGATCGAGAAGTTGAGCTGGTCGGTGCGGAACAGCGCGTACTTGCGCGGCACGATGGCCGCCGGCCTGACGCCGAGACGGCGGCTGTAGTCGGCGATCGAGGCATCGAGATCGGCGACGGCAAGGGCGATATGGAAACGGCGCATGGGACCTCCCGAGAGCAGCGGCCATCATGGCAGCAGACTTTCCAAGCTGGTACAAGGAAGGTCGTTATCCTGGTAGAAGCGTCACCACCATGGCCCCTTCCCCAGTCGCGCAGAAGCGCGCGCTCGGCGATTTCCTGCGCGCCCAGCGTGCCCGCCTCTCGCCTGCCGGGGTCGGCCTGCCGGCCGGCCAGCGGCGGCGGACGCCAGGGCTGCGGCGCGAGGAAGTGGCGCAGCAGTGCGGCATGAGCGTGACATGGTACACTTGGCTGGAGCAGGGCCGCGATGTCTCCGCCTCGCCACAGGCGCTGGCATCGCTGGCCGGCGCGCTGCACCTGACGCCGGCCGAGCGCGGCTATCTGTTCGAACTGGCGGGCAAGCGGGATCCGGCCGCCGACGATTCCGGCGCCGAGGGCATGGACGTGCCGCCGGCATTGGCCGATGCCGTGGCGGCGGTGAAGGTGCCCGCCTATCTGCTCGACCATCTGTGGAACGCCCGCGCCTGGAACGCGGCCGCGGCCCGCCTGTTCGTCGGCTGGCTCGACCGCGACGACGACAGGAACCTGCTGCGGTACGTCTTCCTCAATCCGATGGCGCGCAAGATCATTCCCGACTGGAACCGCCGCGCACGGCGCGTGCTGGCCGAGTTCCGCGCCGAGTCGGGCCGTCATATCGACGATCCTGCCCTGGTGGCCACGGTCGATGGCCTCAAGGGCAAGAGTGCCTTCTTCGCGCGCTGCTGGAGCGATCATGAGGTGGTCGACCGGCTGGGCGGCGAGCGCACCTTCGACCATCCGGGCGGCGGCCGCCTGACCTACGAGCAGGTTGCCTTCACCTTCGCCAGCCGCACCGACTTCAAGCTGGTGATGCTGCTGCCGCGGAAGGGCAAGGAATCCGGACGGTAGTCCTGGGATGGATGAGCTTCTGAACCCGGTAGAGGCTCATCGCGTCGCATCAGCTCCCGATGGTCACGCCGGCATCGGCGATGATCGTCTGCCCGGTGATGAAGGCGCCGGCCTTGCTCGCCAGCATGACGGCGATGCCGCCGATATCGTCGGGCTCGCCGATGCGGCGCAGCGGCGCCGTCTGCAGGCGCTTGTTGAGATACGCCGGATTGTCCCACAGCGCCTTGGCGAAATCGGTTTTGACCAGGCCCGGGGCGACGGTGTTGACGCGGATATTGTCCGGCCCCAGCTCGACCGCGAGATTGCGCGACAGCGCCATGTCAGCCGCCTTGGAGATGCCGTAGGCGCCCAGTACCGGCGTGCCGCGCACGCCGCCGATCGACGAGACGATGATCACCGCGCCGTCCTTCTTCGCCCGCATGTCGGGCACGCAGAGATTGATCAACCAGATGTTGCTCAGGATGTTGTTCTGCATGATCTTGGTGAAGGCCTCGTCCGGCATCTTCTCGGTCGGCCCATAATAGGGATTTGTCGCTGCATTGCAGACCAGGATGTCGACCGGGCCGAGCTGCTTCCTGGTCTCGGCGATGAGGTTCTGGCACTGCGCCTTGTCCGAGATGTTGCAGGGGATGACGGTGGCATGGCCGCCGGCCTTGCGGATCTCGGCCGCCGCCTCCTCGCAGACCGGCGCCTTGCGGCTCGACACGACGACGCTCGCACCCTGCAGCGCGAGATGCAGCGCAATCGACTTGCCGATCCCCTTGCTCGATCCGGTGACGACGGCGACCTTGCCGGTGAGGTCGAAAAGCGGCGATGCCATGCAGTCTCCTCCTGAAAGCGGGGCCTCTATGTCGCACAAAGCCGGCGCCCATGATAGCGTCGGGCCAGCCATAGGATCGCGCGATGCCACAGGATCTGTCCGCGTCGCCGCCGATGATCGGCGGCGAAATTCCCCTGATCGACGTATCGGGCTTCCTCGCCGGCGATCCGCAAGCCGCCAAGCGAGCGGCGGCCGAGCTGCGCTTCGCCTTCGAGAAGGTCGGCTTCTACTACCTCGCCGGCCACGGCGTGCCGCAATCGCTGATCGATGCGACCTATGCAGCGGCGGCGCGCTTCCACGCCCAGCCACTGGAGGCCAAGCTCGCGGTCAGGGTCGACGAGCACAATATCGGCTACATGCCGATCGCGCGCACGCCGCCGCCGAACGCCGCCGCGCAAGGCAAGAAGCCGAGCCAGAACGAGGCCTATTTCCTGCGCCGCGAGCGCATGCCGGACGATCCCGATGTCATCTCCGGCCGCCGCTTCCACGCGATGAACAAATGGCCGGCGGACCTGCCCGGCTTCCGCGAGACGGCGCTCGCCTATATGAGCACCCTCGAGACGCTATGCCGCAAGCTGGTGCGCCTCTATGCGCTGGCGCTCGACCTGCCGGAGACCTTCTTCGATGCCTGCTTCGCGAGGCCGCATCTGATCCTGCGCATGTCGCGCTATCCGGTGATCGACGGCGCCGACGAATCGATCGCCAGCCTGGTGCCGCACACCGATTCGGGCTTCATGACGCTGCTGCCGCCCAACCGGATCCAGGGCCTGTCCATCCTGCTGCCCGGCGGCCGCTGGATGGACGCGCCCCAAGTCGAGGGAGCGTTCGTGGTGAACGGCGGCGATATCCTGCACCGCTGGACCAACGAGCGCTTCCTCTCGACGCCGCATCGCGTGCGCAACGTTTCCGGCCAGGTCCGCTACGCCATCCCCTTCTTCTGCGATCCCGACCACGACACGGTGATCGAATGCCTGCCCACCTGCCGCACGGACGGGCAGCCGGCGAAATACCCGCCGATCAGGTTCGGCGACTACGCGCTCTGGTTCGCGACTCAGCGCTACGAGCACCTTCAGGGCGTGAAGGCGCCGACCGCGGCCGAGATCGCGCCGGGAGCGCGCGCCACCGGCCGGTGGTGATCATCCGCCAGCGACGATCCGATCGAGCGCCGCCGGGTCGCGGACGACAATGCGGCCGCGGCCGAGCTCGACGACGCCCGCGTCGCGCCATACGGCGAGCTGGCGGCTCACGACCTCGCGCGACACGCCGAGCGTTTGCGCCAGCTCCTCCTGCGACAGGCGGATGGCGGTTGCCGGCGACGTCGTGAGGCCGGCGAGCACGGCGAGCTGCTTGGCAAGCCTCGTCGATACGTTGAGAAAGGCGGAATCCTCGACCATCCCGGTCGTGCGCCGCAGCCGCTCGCACAGAAAGGCGATGATCCGCACCGCCGCCTCGTGGTGCTGACGCAGGAACGGCAGGAACGCGGCGCGGGAGAGGAACAGCAGCTCCGACGGCTCGCGGGCCGTCGCCGTCGCCGTCCGTCCCTTGCCGTCGAGCAGGGCGATCTCGCCGAAGAACTCGCCGGCGCCGAACATGTTCAGGATCAGCTCCTTGCCGTCGACCGACTGGACCGTGACGACGACCCGTCCGGCCAGCACACCGTAGAGCCCGTCGCCCGGATCGTCCTTGCGAAAGACGATGTCGTCGGCTTTCAGGCGTCGGACATGTGCATGCTTCAGCAGCTCCCGCCTCTCTGCCTCGGTGAGAGCGGCGAGAAAAGGATGAAGATGGCAAAGCTCCTGCGGCGTCATCCGGCCCCCGACCCCGACCGCAGCCTACACCAGCGGCCGGTTCCTGCGGACCCGCGCCTCGCGGATTTGTGCCGGGGATGGACCGGCCGTCCATGTACCGCCCCTCGTGCCTGGGCTAGGCTCCGCGCATAGCGCAGAGAGGTTTCCCTGTGCCGCGCGAGCATGTCGAACGCAGGCTGGCAGCGATCCTGGCCGCCGACGTCGCCGGTTTCAGCCGGCTCATGGGCGCCGACGAGGCGGGCACGGCGCGGGCCCTGCGCGAGCATCGCGCGGCCCTCGATCCGATCGTGGCGAGCCACCGTGGCAGGATCGTCAAGACCACCGGCGACGGCATGCTGCTGGAATTTCCGTCCATCGTGGCCGCCGTCGAATGCGCCCTGGCCATGCAAGCGCTCATGGCGGAGCGGAACGCGGCGACGCCGCCGGATCGCCGGATGCTGTTCCGCATCGGCATCAATCTCGGCGACGTGCTGATCGAGAACGACGACATATTGGGCGACGGCGTCAATATCGCCGCTCGCCTCGAAAGCATCGCCGAGCCGGGCGGCATATGGATCTCCGAATCGTCGTATCAGCAGGTGCGGGACAAGCTCGATATCGGCTTCGAGGATATGGGCGAACAGCGCCTCAAGCACATCGCCCGACCGGTGCGCGCCTATCGAATACCGCCCGATCCGACTACTGCAGCACGGAGCGAGGCGGGCCCGAGACTGCCCGACAAGCCCTCGATCGCGGTGCTGCCTTTCCAGAACATGAGTCACGATCCGGCGCAGGAGAATTTCGCCGACGGGATCACCGAGGATATCACCACGGCGTTGTCGCGGCTTCACTGGTTTCTCGTCATCGCCCGGAATTCGAGCTTCACCTACAAGGGGAAGGCCATCGATGTCAGGGTGATCGCCCGTGAGCTGGGCGTGCAGTACGTGCTCGAGGGAAGCGTTCGCAGAAGCGGCGACCGGCTTCGGATCACGGCACAGTTGGTCGACGCGGCAACCGGCAACCATATCTGGGCCGAACGCTACGATCGCGCGGTCGCCGACATTTTCGAGCTGCAGGACGAGATCACGTCGAATGTCGTCGCGACGATCGAGCCCCAACTCTATGCGGCCGAGGACTATCGGGCGAAGCGCAAGCTTCCGGAAAGCCTCGATGCCTGGGATTGCGTCGCCCGCGGATTGTCGCTCATCATGAAGATGACGAAGCACGACAATGCCGCCGCGCAGGAGCTGCTCCGGAAGGCAATCGCAATCGATCCCTCCTACGCGCAAGCCTACAGCCTCCTGGCATTCTCGCTGTCGCTGGCCAGTTCATGGGGCTGGCAATCGTCGGAAGACGTTCTGGCGCCGGCCTGGGATGCGGCGCAAACGGCGATACGGCTGGATATCGACAATCCGTGGGCGCACCTCGCCCTCGGGCATCTGCATCGCCAACGTCTGGAACTGCAGGACGCCGTCGCCGAGTTCAGGAATGCGATCGCGCTCAATCCGAACTTCGCCTTCGCCCATACCCATCTCGGGCTGGCCCTGTGCTTCCTGGGACGAGGCGACGAGGCGCTGGTGGAGCTCGATAGGGCGGAACGTCTCAGCCCACGCGATTTCCAGGCCGGTCTCAATGATATCGGTCGGGCGATCGCCTGCTTCATCGACGGGCGCTACCGCGACGGGATCGAGTTCGCAAGAAGGGCCGTCCGGCAAAGCCCCGATAGCGCCGGAGCCCATCATCTCGTGGTCGTGAACAGCGCCCTGGCCGGCGCGACGGCGGAGGCCAGGGCGGCACTCGCGAGCCTGAAGCGCCTCGAGCCGGATCTCTCGCTCGCAACGCTGGACATGGCGGTCTATGCGCGCGAAGAGGACCGGCGGCGCTATCGCGAGGCGTTTCATGTCGCAGGTCTCGAGTGATCGGGGTGCGAGTGTGGAGGCAGTCCCGACGCGCCGCGGCGCGTGACCTTGTCCGCTACGTCGAAAGACCCTGATCTCCCTCGTCGATCGTCTCGCCGATGGCATTGTCCGCCACCAGCGGCGTCTCGAAAT
Source organism: Enhydrobacter sp. (assembly GCF_030246845.1). NCBI lineage: Bacteria > Pseudomonadati > Pseudomonadota > Alphaproteobacteria > Hyphomicrobiales > Enhydrobacter > Enhydrobacter sp. The sequence goes on along the minus strand of NZ_CP126889.1, from coordinate 3,514,500 downwards.
ACTGCACGACCGGCTCGCTGCGGTAGTTCCGTCGGACCCTTTCCAGCCACGCCGCATTGCGGGCGCGCCGCGCCCCCTCCATATTTCGCCACAGATAGACACCGCCTGCACGACGGTTCTCTGCGTCGTAGAGATAGTTCTTGCGGATCAGGTCGGGGTTCGCGCGCCAGGATGGGGCGCTCCGGCGGTAGTTGGCCACGACCTCTTCGCGCGTCATCCCCTCGGGTATATCGAAAACGACTATCTCCGTGATCATCTCCGCCTTCTCTCCATTAGGAACCGGATTCTCCAGTCAACTCGGCGCGCCGCAGCCCTGCGGGGTAGTGCGGCGCTTGCGACCAGCGCCACGACGGCGAGCGCAAGCGGGCCGAACGACACCCAGAGAACCGTGTCCCAGCCATAAGCCGTCAGCAAGCCTCCCGAGGCGAACGAGCCGAGCGCCATCGTACCGAAGACGACGAAGTCGTTGAGCGACTGCACCCGCGTCCGTTCCTCGGGTCGATGGCATTCCAGCACCAGCGACGAGGCACCAACGAACCCGAAGTTCCAGCCGAGCCCGAGGAGAATCAGGCTCCCCCAGAAATGCGAGACGTCCTGGCCGAGCAGCCCGGCGAATGCCGCGAAGCCGATCAGCGCCAGGCCGGCGACCACCACGCGCGGCGCACCGAAGCGAGCGATCAGGCGGCCGGTAAAGAAGCTCGGCGCGTACATCGCGATGACATGCCACTGCAGGCCGAGATTGGCCGACTCCTGCGACAGCCCGCACAGCCGCATCGCCAGCGGCGCGGCCGTCATCAGGAAGTTCATCAGCAGGTAGGAGACGACGCCGCAGATCACGGCAACGACGAAGCGCGGCTGGCGCGCGATGACGGCAAGGGGCCGCCCGCCGGCGATCTCGGCGGCCGTTGGCATCGGCAGGCGAACGCCGGCCAGGACGAGGGCGCAGAGCGCCGCCACGGCCGCCTGCGCCAGGAAGGTCGCGGCGAAGAGAGGCGGCAGCCATAGATCCATCGTGTGCGTGACGAGCTGCGGGCCGATCACGCCCGCGAAGACGCCGCCCGCCATGACAAGCGAGAGGGCCCGCGGGCGCCGAGCTTCCGGCACGCCATCCGCCGCCGCGAATCGGAAGGACAGCACCACTGCCGCGTAGGCCCCGCCGAAGAAGGTTGCCAAGCAGAAGAGCCAGAACGACCCCAGCACCACCGCGAGGGCCGCCAGCAGCCCAACCAGGACCCCGCACGCCGTGCCGGCCAGGAACGCGGCGCGGCGACCGTGGCGCCGCGCGATGGCACCGGCAGGAAGCGTGCAGGCCGCCATCCCGACCACGAAGATGGTGATGGGCAGGGTCGCGAGTGCCTTGTCGGGCGCGAGCGTGTTGCCGACGATGGCACCCGTGGCGTAGACGACGGTCGAATTCGCGCCGGCCAGCGCCTGCGCGATGGCGAGCCTGGCCACGTTGCCCGAGGCGTATTGCGCCGCCATCGCGGTGGGGGATGCAGCCGGGGCTATTCCTGCCTGGGACATGGCTTTCGTTCTTGACGGCGCGGCGGCGTCGGCCAGCGTCGACGAGTGGCGATGGGCGACGGTGCGGTGGCCAGGCGGCATGACCGCGACCGTCAACTGGCCAAGGCATATCGGCTTCCCGTGTGGCTGTCTTTCGACTGACAGACAGATTATGTAGAATAAACGACAAAGGAGAGCATAGGCGATGCGGTGGGAGACGATCGCTGCGCCGCCCGGGGTGATGCCGCCTCGCCCCATGACCGTGCGGGCGCAATCCATCTCGGCGCGGCACTATTTTCCGGAGCATGCGCATGCCTGGCACCAGATGGCCTATGCGATCTCGGGGGTGCTGACGGTAGCGGTGGAGGGCCAGTCCCTGGTGATCTCGCCCGAGCAGGCCGTTTGGTTGCCCACCGGCCTGCCGCACCGTGTCGGCTCGTTGCTGGGCGCGGAGTTCCGCAGCCTGTGGATCGCCGATGAGGCCGGCAAGGGCCTTCCCGCGAGCCCGACAGTGTTCGGCGTCTCGCCCTTGCTGAGGGCTCTCATCGTCGAGGCGGCCGAGATCGAGGGCCAGGAGGATCATGACGGCTACTCGCGCCGCGTGACGGACCTGATCCTCGACCAGTTGCGGCGCGCACCACCCCTGGCCGGTGCGCTGCCCTGGCCGCGCGACGCATCGCTCGGAAAGCTTTGTGAGACGCTGTACGGGGAGCCAGCCGACCCACGCAGCTCCGAGGCGTGGGGCCGCGAGCTCGGCATGTCGGGGCGCACGCTGGCGCGCCGCTTCGAGGCGGAACTGGGCATGAGCCTTCGCTCCTGGCGACGGCGGCTCCGTCTGTTCAAGTCGATCGAGCTCATGGGCGGCGGCTTGAGCGTGACACAGACCGCGATGGAACTCGGCTACGGATCGACGTCGGCGTTCGTCTACGCGTTCCGCAGCGACATGGGGTGCAGCCCGCAGGCGTACATGCGCGGAGATGTTGCGGCCCAACCCGGCGAGCGGAGATCCGCGGCGTCCCTTGCCGGCGCCGCGCGTGTAGTCAGCCCATGAATCCCATCCGTTTCGCAACAAGGCGCCCTTCTGGCACCTAGTCGAACATGTCGGGCCGTATCTCCTGGCTGACCTCGACGATCACGTCGGCCGGCAAGCCGGCGCGGCGGGCGGCGATGCGGATGGCCTCCTCGTTGGGCGCCTCGTAAAGGCAATAGGTCTTCTTCCGGTCGGCGCTCAAGAAGGAGAAGAGCCACTTGATCCCCTCCTCGTCGTTGACACGGCGGATCATGTCGTTGGCCTCCTTGGAGGCCTCGAGCTGGTCGGCAAAGTTCCGCTCGATCACGTAGCGTCGCATCTCCGTCCCCACAAATCGGATTGATCAGGCCGCCGCGGCCGAACCCAGGAGACGCTGGCGCAGGCGCCCCATCCCCAGCCGGTCGGCCGCCGCCAGCGACATGTCATGCAACTCTCCGGCCCGGACTCTATCTTGCGGCCGTCCGCGCGCCAACAGCATCGCGGCATATTCGTGCCGGGTGTGGGCAAGCCACGGCCATGCCTTCATCCTCTCCTCGATCGCAAGCGCCGTCTCGAAATAGCGCTCCGCCGACGGCCAGTCTCCCATCGTCGTGGACAGCATGCCGAGATAGCGCGCCGCGGCGCCGCAACAGAGCGCATGGATCGGCACGACGACGGCGAGATCGCGGTATGGCAGGAGGAGCTCGCGAATCTGGCTGGCGCGACGGACGTCACCCAGCCGCGCGCAGACCTCGGCGAGATAGGCGAGCGTCACCGTGCGCTTGCTGTCGAGCGGCAACGCAAAGCCCGTTTCCGCCATCATGTCGAAGTTGCGCCGCGCCTGGCCCTCGAAGCCGAGATCGCTGGCGATCAGCATCAGGCCTGGCCGCCATATGGCATTGTCCGGATTCTCGCGAATGAAGCGCTTCACCAGCGGCGCCACCTCGGTCAGCCGGCCCTGCTCGCGCCGGATCGTGAACATCTGCATGCCGTGGATGCCCAGCGGAAAATCGACGTCGAGACCGCTCAAGGCATTCAGCGCCTCCAGGGATGATCGTTCGGCATCGCCAAAGGTCCCCTGGACGATCCCACGCATTGCGTTGGCGTTCGCCGCGAGCCATTTGTCGAAACTGGCGCGGGTCGTCTGCGCGATCTCCTGCTGCATCCGCGCGGTTCTTTCGAATCCCTCGATGTCACCGATCTCGAGGAAGCCCGCGCTGGAGCGCGACAGCGCCTGCATCTTCAGGATCGACTCGAACTCCTCGGCGATTTCCCAAACCAGCGCCAGCGCCTGCCGCCGCTCCTCGACCGCGGGTCCGCTGGGCGGCGGGCCGGCATTGGGCATGAGATCACTGACCAGAACTTCGTACAGGCTGCGCCGGTCGTTCAGCCGCTCGGCCATCTGGCGGGCCTCGTGCAGGACCTCGCGCCCGCGCTCCGTCTCGCCGGTCGACAGCAGCGCCTTGGCCAGCCGGCTCAGCACCCGGCAGCGATCGAGCGTGCCCTCGCCGACCACCGCCAAGGTCTCGTCGAGCACAGCGACCGATGTCTTGCTGGGCGCGGAGACGTAGACCTCCGAATCGGCGTACTTCAGCGCCGCCAGGACCATCAACGCCGGCAGATTTTCGCGGCGGGCGATGCGGAGACATTCCAGATAGGTGGCGCCGGCGGAGAGGATGGTCGCCTTGGTTTCGGCGTCACCGCGCGCCAGCAGGAGGGGAAGCGCCCGCTGATAGCGATCCCTTGTCTCACCCGGCTGGCGCTCCGCAAGCTCGACGCCGCGCTGGAAGTGGGCGACGGCTTCCTGGTAGGCGCTGCGGACGAAGGCGCGCTCGCCGGCACGGCGCCACCACTCGATCGCCTCGTCGACGCGGTCGGCCGACGTCCAATGCTGGGCGACAGTCTCCGGCTGCATCGCGGCGGTTTCCGGGAAATGGGCCTCGATCGCCTCGGCGACCGCCACGTGATACTGGCGTCGGCGCGCCAGCAGCAGCGACTGGTAGGCTGCCTCCTGGATGAGGACGTGGCGAAACACGTGCGACGGTCCGGCGAAGGATTCGACTGTCGCCGGCACGACGATCTCCGCCGCCACCAGACGCGCCAGCGGCGCGCCGAGCTCCTCCTCCGGGCGGCCGGCCAGCCGCGCCAGCAGGCGGGTCGAGAATTCCCGTCCGATCGTGGCGCCAATCTGCGCCACCTCGCGCGCCTCGGCGTCGAGCCGGTCCAGGCGTGCCATCAGCGAGCCCTGCAGGGTATCGGGAATGGCGATGGTCCTGAGCGACCCGACGAGTTCGTAGGCCGCCTCGGTCTCGCGCAGCACGCCGCCCTCCAGCACCGCCTTGGTCAGCTCCTCGACGAACAGGGGGATGCCGTCGGTCTTGGCCACGATCTCGGCCAGCACCGGCTCGGGCAGCACGCGATCGCCGCCGACCAGGCGCTCGACCATGACCACGCGCTCGCGCCGCGACAGGCGGTCGAGATTGATCTGGACGAACTGCGGATAGATCCAGGCCGGCTTGAAGGTCGGCCGGGCGGTGATCAGCAGCATGACGCGCGCGGCCGGCAGCTGCTCCTGCACCTGCTGCAGGAACTCCAGCGTCGACGGGTCGATCCAGTGGGCGTCCTCGACCGCCAGCAGCAGCGGCCTCCGCCGTGCCGTCGCCCCCATCATCTTCACCAGGACGTCGATCAACTGGCGGCGGAAGGAGGGCGCGGCAGGGTCGGCCGGCGGATAGCGCTCGTCGCCCGGCAGGTCGAGGAAGGCTTCCAGGATTGGCATCGCCTCGGTCATGTCGAGGTCGAGTGGTCCCACGATCCGGTCGAGCGGGACGGTGCCGGCTTGCGGGCGGGAGGGCGCGCCGTAGCGCAAGATGCGCCGGAACCAGTCCAGCACCGGCCAGAAGGCGCTGTTCGAATGGTGGGAGGTGCAGAACAGCGGCAGGAATTCGTGCGCCTCGCCCTTCAGGCTGTCGCGCAGGGCGCGCAGCAGCCGCGACTTGCCGATGCCGGCCTCGCCGCCCAGCAGGACGCAACGCATCTCGCCATCCCGGGCCTGCTGCCAGCGGCGGCGCAGCATGTCGAGCTCGGCTTCGCGCCCCACCAGCGGCGTCATGCTGCGGCGGGTGCGGGCGCGCAGACCGAACCGGTCGACCGCGCCGCTTTCGCCGAGGACACGGTAGATGCCGACGGGATGGCCGACGCCCTTGAGCCGGCGCGGGCCCAGATCCTCGAGCTCGAACAGGCCCTCCACCAGCCGCTGGGTGGCGTCGCCGATGACGACCGAGTCGGCCGCCGCCTCGGTCTGCAGGCGGTTGGCGATGTTGGGCGTCTCGCCGGTGATCGCGTCCTGGTCGCGCGCCGGGCCCGCGCCCACTTCGCCCACCACCACGAGCCCGGTATAGATGCCGATGCGCGCGCTCAGCCGGGTGCCGGGCTCGCCCTGGCGGTCGTTGGCCGCGCGCAGGTTCTCCAGGATGCCGAGGCCGGCATGGACGGCGCGCGCGGCATCGTCCTCGTGCGCCTGCGGGTAGCCGAAATAGACCAGGATGCCGTCGCCCATGTAGCGGGCCACATGCCCGCCATGGGCCTCGACGGCCGCCGCGCACAGGCCGTGGAAGCTCTGCAGAAGCGCGCGCATGTCCTCGGGATCGAGGCGCTCGGAAAGCGGCGTCGAGTCCACGAGGTCGACGAACATCACGGTGATCTGCCGCCGCTCCGCCCCGTCGACGGCACGGCGCGGCGCCGGCGTGTTCGCGCCGTCGAGCAGGCCAATGGCGCGCAGGAGGCGCTTGCGATCGCCCAGCAGCAGGCCGAGCGACTCGAGGTCCTTCTCGGTGAGGTCGGCCAGCACGTCCCAATCGACGCCGTTGGCGGCGAAGGCCTCGGCATACCTGCCGAGGCCCAGCTCCGCGAGCCAGCGCTCGATATCTTCGGCCATGCGCCCTCCCCGAGGGAACGCCTCAGTCTGGCAGGTATCGGCCCCCCGATCACCCCCAGCGCGGCTGCTCGCCGAGGTCGATGCCGAGGGCGGTCTTGCCGACGATCTCGTGAGCCAGGATCGCGTTCGCCGGATGGAAGCGACCACAGCGCGCATCGCGGAACAGCCGCTCGAGCTCGTTCGACCTGAACATGCCCGTGCCGCCGGACAGCTCCATCGCGAGATCGACGATCTTCCAGCAGGTCTCGACGGCATGGGCCTTGGCCGAGACGATCTTGGCCGGCCAGGCGGCGCCATGGTCGACGCCGTTCGACCAGTCGTTGGCCACGTGGTCGAGAAGCGGGGCGATCGTGTCGAGCGCCATCACCATCTCCGCGACGCCGTGCTGCACACCGGGATGGTAGGCCATGCTGCGGGTGAGGCCCATCGAGCCCTTGCCCTTGATCGCCGGCAGCACCAGGTCGCGCGCCCGCTCGGCGATGCCACAGTAGATGTTGGCGAAGCCCAGCAGCGCCCAGGCGAAGATCGCCACCACGAAGGCGTCGGCGCCGCCGGCCGGCAAGGTGCGGGCCATGTACTTTTCAGGCACGAAGGCTTCCTCGAGCAGCACGTCGTCGCTGCGCGTGGCGCGCATGCCGAGCGTGTCCCAGGTCTCGACGATGCGGTAGCCCTTGGCGTTGCGCGGCAGGAAGCCGTGCACGACCTTGGGGCCGCCCGGCGCGTCGGCCCACAACCCGTGCAGGCCGTAGCGGGTCCATACCGGCGCCAGGCTGCCGAACATCTTGCGGCCGGTGAAGGCGAAGCCGCCGTCGACCTTCTTGGCCGTGGTGGTCGCGAGCAGCACGGGGATGTCGTTGCCGCGCTCGGCATGGCCGGCGGCGAAGATCTCGCCGGCCGCGGCCTCGCGCAGCATCCATTCGAGCGAGCGGTCGCCAGCGCGGTAGAGGTCGGCGGCGAGTCCCACCCAGTAGAGATGCATGTTGACGCCGAGCGCCGTCGCCGGCGCATAGTAGGCCAGACGCCGCTGCTGGCGGCAGAACTCGGCCAGGCTGAAGCCCTTTCCTCCCAGCTCCTTGGGAACACAGATCGTAAGGTAGCCAGAGCGCTTCAGATCCTCGAAATCCTCCTTGAAGAAGCGATTCTCGCGATCGTAGGTGCCGACACGCCCGGCAAAACGCTTGAGCAGGTCGTCCGACAGGACGTCATAGCCCGCAATCATGGTGTCCATTCGCTGCCTCCTGCAAGACCGAGAGTGGCTTGCGAGGCGACGCTAGGGCGACGGACCCGGGTTTACTGTGACCGACCGCACACAACGGAAAACTTAGTCCGCAAAACTTAATCCGCTGCCGGCCGCGGCGACGCTCGCCGCTCCTGTTGCAAGACCGCCAGCATCGCCCCGGCAAGCTGCCGATACCCGGCGCGCAAGGCCCGCTCGCCGAGTTGGGAAAGGTCGGCCCGGCCTGCCGGCTCCAGGCGGCCATCGAGGGCATCGGCCAGCAACAGGGCGCGCTGGACAACGAGGTCGACGAACGGATTCGGTTCGGCGGCAACGAACGCCCGCAGGGCATGCGCGTGGCGTCGCATCTCCGCCGCCCGGCCGGCTTTCAGCGAGGCATCGATGGCATAGCGCCGGAAGAAGAGATGGTTATGCCCGAGCGACGGAGCCGACAGCAGGGCATCGCCCTTCTCCAGCCACGAATCGCGCTCGGACGGATCGTCGGTCAGCGCGGCGCCCATGCCGAAAACAAGGCCGCCGAGATAGGCCATCGCATGGTCGCGGCAAAGCGACACCGCCTCGCGCGCCATCCGCGCGGCGAGGTCCGGCCGGCCGGCGGCATGCTCGAGCTGCGCACCGAAAACGAGATTCTCGGCCTCGAAGCGCCAGGCGCCGAGCTCGGCGACGATCTGTTGCGATCGCGCGACGTGCGGCAGCCCCGCTTCCGGATCCTCCGCCTCGATGGCGGCAACCATCAGACCATGCAAGGCGATCAGCTCCGCGCGGCCGTTCCGCGCCTGCAGCGCGAGCAGGCGCGCCTGCTCGGCGAGCTCTCGCGCCCTGTCGAGCTGCAGCATGCAGCTTTCGGCGAAGGCCATCATCGGCCGGTTGGCGATCTCGACGCTGGCGGCGCCCGCCGCCCGCGCGGCGCCGATGCAGCGCTCGAGAGCGTCGCGCGCCGACCGCATGCGGCCCTGGGCATAGAATGCATCCGCGAGGCCGCCCAGGGCCCGCGCGACCAGCTCCGGCGATTGGGCCCGCTCGGCCAATGCCAGGGCGGCACGGTGCTCGACCATGCAGTCGTCGACCCGGCCCAGAGGGAACAGGAGATTCCCGCGCAGATGACGACAGCGCGATTCGAGCTCGATATGGCCGCCGCGCTCGGCCGCCGCCTGCGCCCGCTGGACGGCTTGCTCGGCGCCGGGCAGGTCATCGGTGATGCGCATGGCGGAGGCCAGCCCCAACTCCACCTCGGCGATCTGTGCATCACCTCTTGCCAGCCCGACGACGTCACGAAACCGGCTCAAGGCTTCGTGCGGCACGCCGAGATCCAACATCAGATGACCGGCGAGCAGCGACAGGGGAACGACCTGCTCGCCCTCCCGTGCGAGCTCGAGGCCGCGCCTTGCGCGCTGGAGGGCGAGCGCGATCCGACCGGATGCGCGCAGCCGCTCGCTCGCCACGCGATAGGCCGCCGCGGCCCGGGGATCTCCGGCCCGATCGAGATGCTGGGCGCGCAGATCGGCCTCGCTCTCGCCGTACCAGTCGGCAGCCAATGCATGCAGCCGTTGCGCCGCGCAGACCGGCATCGACGAGCCGCACCCGGCCGGCAAGCACACGCGCCGCCGGATCGCTGAGCAGGATCTCGCCCGGCCCCGCGACGGCGACCAGCCGCGCCGCCAGATTGACGGTGTCGCCGAGCACCGTGTAGTCGCGCCGGACACTGCCTCCGATCTCGCCGGCCACCACCTCGCCCAGCGCGATGCCGACATGGGTCGCGAGCGGCCGGCCGAAATGCGTCGACAGCGCCGGCATCGAGCGCTGCAGGGCATCGGCCGCCGAGACGGCCCGCCAGCAATCGTCCTCGTGCGCAACCGGAGCGCCGAACAGCGCCATCACAGCGTCGCCGATATGCTTGTCCACCGATCCGCCGAACTCGGCGACCACCTCGTCCGCACGGGCCAGGAATTTCTCGACGACAATCCGCACATCCTCGGCGCCGATCCGCGCCGACAGCTCGGTGAAGCCGCAAAGATCGGCGAACAGGACAGCCACCTGACGGCGATCGGCCTCCGCAGCCGGCCCGGCAGCGGGCGCCTGCTCGAACGCCGCGATCGCCGCCAGCAGTCGTTTGCGATGACCGACCGAGTCGATGCCGAGCTCGCGCAGATCGTCGGCCGTCAACGTTCCGAGCAGCGTCGCATCGATGTGATTGGCAACGAAGGTGTCCGCGTACTGCCCAAGCCCCAATCGCTCCAGCCAGCCGCGGATATCCATCCCCCGCTCCTACAGGGCGCCACCCTCGACGCCGCGGCCCTCGCCGCGCCAGCGCAGCATGCCGCCGGGGAGGTTCGCCACGTCGGTGAAGCCCGCCTTCTGCAAGATGGCAGTGGCATGGGCCGAGCGGCTGCCGGCACGGCAGACCGCGACGATGGGCTTGTCCTTGGGCAGCTCCTTCGCCCGCTGGGCAAGCTCTCCCAGCGGCACGAGCACGGCGCCGCGGATATGGCCGAGCGGGCCCGAGAACTCCTCGGGCTCGCGCACGTCGAGCACGCGCACGGCGCCGAGATTCTCCTCGAGCCAGTGCGGCTCGACCTCCCAGACGCCGCCGAAGGTGAAGCGCAGCGGCGCCCAGTCGGGATCAAGCGCGGACGACGCCTCGTTGCCCGGCTGCCCGCAGCGCAGATTGGCCGGCACCGCCTCGTCGATCTTCTTGGGATGCGGCAGGTCGAGGTTCTTCATGTAGCCGACATAGTCGGCCTCGCCCGCCTCGCCGCCCAGCCGCGGATTGTGCTGCTTCTCCTCGGCCACGCTCGTCACGGTGAGCCCGCGATAGTCGTGCGCCGGATAGAGCAGGCAGGTCTCGGGCAGCGAGAAGATGCGCGACCGCACCGAGCGGTAAAGCGCCCGCGCGTCACCCTGCTGGAAGTCGGTCCGTCCGGATCCGCGGATCAGCACGCAATCGCCGGTGAAGGCCATGGTCTCGTCGTCGAGGACGTAGGTGATGCAGCCGTTGGTGTGGCCGGGCGTCGACCGCACCTCGAGCGAGCGCTTGCCGAACCGCACCCGGTCGCCGTCCTGCAGGAGCCAGTCGGCGCCCGTCACGCCGGCCGCGGCGGAGACTGCGATCTGGCTGCCCAGGCGGTTCTTCAGCAGCCACGCTCCGGTGACGTGATCGGCGTGGACATGGGTTTCCAGCGTCCACAGGAGCCTGAGGCCGAGCTCGGCGATCAGCGCCGCATCCCGTCTCACCTGCTCGAAGACGGGATCGATCAGCACCGCTTCGGCGCTGGCGCGATCACCCAGGAGATAGGTGTAGGTCGACGAGGTCGGGTCGAAAAGCTGACGAAAGACGAGCATTGGCCTTCCCTTCCCCTTTGCCCCCAAGGCTACCGCCGATGAACCAGTCCTGACCACCCGTTCGTGTCAGCCAGGCTTCTTCGTCATATGCGATTGCCCTTCCTTTGACCCGCCATCAGCCTGGCGCGCTCGCCTTGTCGATGGCCGCGACCGACTCGGCGTCGAGCTCGACGCGGGGCGCCGCGATCAGGTCCTCGAGCTGGGCGAGGCTGGTCGCGCTCACGATCGGCGCGGTGATCGATTTGCGCTGCATCAGCCAGGCGAGCGCCACCTGCGTGTTGCTGGCATTGTGCTTCTTGGCCGCCCCGTCGAGCGCCTTCAGCACAGCGAAGCCCTTGTCGTTCAGGTATTTCTTCACGCCGGCGCCGCGCTTGCTCTTGGCGAGATCGGCGTCCGACCGATACTTGCCCGACAGGAAGCCGCTGGCCAGCGAGTAGTACGGGATGACTCCGATCCCCTCCTTCAGGCACTCGTTCTCCAGCGCGCCCTCGAACAGGCCGCGCTCCATCAGGTTGTAGTGCGGCTGCAGGCTCTCGTAGCGCGGCAGGCCCTTCTCCCCGGCGATCCTCGCCGCCTCGGCAAGCCGCGGCGCCTCGAAGTTGGAGGCGCCGATGGCGCGGATCTTGCCCGCCTTGATCAGCTCGGCGTAGGTGGAGAGCGTCTCCTCCTGCGGCGTATCCTTGTCGTCCTTGTGCGACTGGAAGAGGTCGATGCGGTCGGTGTTCAACCGCTTCAGCGAGGCGTCGACCGACTCCACGATGTGACTGCGCGACAGCGCCCGCGAGGGCAGGCCCATGCCGCATTTGGTGGCAAGCACGATCCTGTCGCGTTTGCTCTTGTCCTTTTTGAGCCAGCTTCCGATCACCGTCTCCGATTCGCCGCCCTTGTTGCCGGGCGCCCAGCGCGAGTAGACGTCGGCGGTATCGACGAAGGAGAAGCCCGCATCGACGAAGGCGTCGAGCAGCCGGTGCGACGTCGCCTCATCGGCGGTCCAGCCGAACACGTTGCCGCCGAAGGCGATGGGCGCGATCTCGATGCCCGACTTGCCGAGCTTGCGCTTTTCCATGTCGTTTCCTCCTCGAAAGCTGACGATACTACTGCGCGGCGGCGCGGGCGGCGGGATCCAGCCCGCCGAACCCCAAGGCGGCGTAGGGCGGCCGTGCGAACTCGATGCCGAGCTTGGGCAGCGCCTCGAACATGCGGCGGATGGCGGTGCGCTGGATCAGGCTGGGATTCTTCGGCCTGGCCGTGAACTTGAAGCGCACGATCAGAGAGGCGTCCTTGATGTCGACGATGCCCTGCATCTTGAGCGGCTGCAGCAGCTCCTTCTGGAACTGCGGCTCGCTCATCATCTCGAGCCCGATCTTCTTCACCGTCTTGCGCAGCAGCTCGACGTCGGTGTTGATCGTAAAGGCAAGGTTGAACTTCACCGTCGTCCAGTCGCGGCTGAAGTTGGTGACGTGAAGAAGCTGGCCGAACGGCACGATGTGAAGCTGGCCGTTCTGGTGGCGCAGCCGGATGGAGCGGATCGAGAAGCCCTCGACCGTGCCCTTGACCTTCGAGGCATCGATATACTCGCCGACGCGGAAGGAATCCTCGGCCAGGAAGAAGATGCCGGAAACGATGTCGCGCACCAGCGACTGGCTGCCGAACGACACGGCGAGCCCCAGAACCGAGGCGCCGGCGATCAGCGGCGTGATGTTGATGCCGAGCTCGGACAGCACCAGCAGGCCGCCCAGGATCAGGATCGCGACGCCGGCGGTCACGCGCAGGACCGGCATGATGGTGCGCAGCCGCGACGCCGCCGGCGGCAGGTCGCCGTTGTCGGCCGCATCGCCGCCGAAGCCCGCCGACGGCAGCGGATTGTCGGCGATGTAGCGGTCCATGCGGAATTTCACGAACCGCCACAGCGTATAGATCAGGAAGGTCGTGACCGCCGCGAGCTTGATCGCCCGCTCGTGCGGCTCCCAGTCCTCGGGCGACATCATGCCGAGGGCGTCGATCAGGATGCCCTGCACGGCGACGACGATCACCAGCAGCCGCACCGCCAGCCGCAGGCAGGCCGCCAGCACCTCGCCCACCGTCGGCACCTCCGTCGGCAGATGGCGCGTGCGACGATGGACGAGTGTCTCCAGCAGCAGCAGAAGGATCAGCATCGACTCGACGCCGGCGAGGCCGTGCATGGCGGCCGCCCGCTCGGTGATCGCCGCATAGACCGCGGCCGATCCCGATACCGCGTAAAAGACGACGCCCGCGACCCACCACTCTTTCGCCATCGCGAGCTTCAGCGCCCGGAACAGGTCCTTCTCCTGCACCATTCCCGCCAACCAGGCCGCCATGTCGCGGCGCCAATGCCAGATGGCGTAGATCAGGGCCGCGCCGAAGACCGGGACGTAGAGGACCACCGCGGTCGAGATCACGTTCGAGCCGGCCTGGGTCACGGCCATGAACTGCACGATGTGGCGGGCCAGCATGGGCAGGAGGATCACCACGTTCAGGCCGACCAGCAGGCGGCGCGCCGTTGCGTCGTCGACCGGGGCGATGCGGCCCTCCGGCGCGTCCGGATGCAGCCAGGTCCGGAACACGAAATTGAAGCCGCGCCAATAGAGCAGCGCGACCAGGACCTGATGGGCGACCTTGCCCGGCACCGTGTCGGGAGCGCCGACCTGGCCCGCGATGTAGCGCGCCGCCACCACCAGGGCGAGGAACGCGACCGCGTCGAGCAAAGCGCCGTGCAGGAACGCCCGCAGGGGCGATTCGGTCGAATGGCGGGCAAAGCCGCGGTGGCGCAGCCGCTGCAGGACCTGACGGACGACGAATTCCGCCGCCAGGCCGCCGACCACGATGCCGATCAGCAGCAGCGTGGTGGGCAGGTCGAACTGCTGCGGCAGGGCGAGCAGGTAACGGCCGAGCTTGGGGATGTGCTGGATCGTATGGTCGAGCCGGTCCGACAACTGGGTGAGGAACGTCCCCAGCGTCCCGTTGGTGCTGAACGCCTTGCTGACCTGCGCGCAAGCAGTCCCCGCCGGCCCGGCCGCGAAGAGGGCCGCGGCGCCCGCTATCACTGTAGTCTTCCGGACCATCGCCGTGATCTGCCTCTACCCTTGGCCGACGGTAGGCCAGAACCGAGCGCCTCGCCAGTGGCGCCGGGTCTGCGGCCCCGTGGACGCTGGCATGGCTCAGACGGTCTGCTAGGTTTTGGGCCTGTCCCTGACAACCGACTTTTTCGGAGAGAACGCCCGATGTTCGGCCTCATGCAGGACCGTCCACTCCTGATCCAGCAGCTCATCGAGCATGCGGCGCTGAACCATGGCGACACCGAGATCGTGTCGCGCACGCTCGAGGGCGGCATTCACCGCTATACCTATCGCGATGCCCGTCAACGGGCGAAGAAGGTGGCCGAGGCCCTGCTGGCGCTCGGCATCGAGGCCGGCCAGCGCATCGGCACGCTGGCCTGGAACGGCTATCGCCACTTCGAGCTCTACTACGGCATCTCCGGCATGGGCGCGGTGTGCCACACGATCAACCCGCGGCTGTTCCCCGAGCAGATCGTCTACATCGTCAACCATGCCGAGGATCAGCTCCTCTTCGTCGACCTCAACCTGCTGCCGGCGGTCGCCGCGCTCCTGCCGCAGTTCAAGACCGTGCGCTACGTCGTGGCCATGACCGATCGCGCCCACCTGCCCGGGAACCTCGCGATCCCGAACCTGCTGGTCTACGAGGAGCTGCTGGCAGACAAGCCAGGCCGTTACGAGTGGCCGACCTTCGACGAGCATACGGCGTCCTCGCTCTGCTACACGTCGGGCACGACCGGCAATCCCAAGGGCGTGCTCTATTCCCACCGCTCGACCATCCTGCACGCCTACGCGGCCGCCCTGCCCGACATGCTCGACCTCTCGGCGCGCTCGGTCGTGCTGCCGGTGGTGCCGATGTTCCATGTCAACGCCTGGGGGCTGCCCTACACCTCGGCGCTGGTCGGCGCCAAGCTGGTGTTCCCGGGCGTCGCCCTCGACGGCGCGAGCCTCTACGAGTTGTTCGAGCAGGAGGAGGTGACGTTCACCGCCGGGGTGCCCACCGTGTGGCTGGCGCTGCTGCAGCACATGCAAGCCAACAAGCTCAAGCTGTCGACGCTGAAACATGCCGTGATCGGCGGCTCGGCGGCACCACCGGCCATGATCGAGACCTTCGACGAGGACTATGGCGTCGAGGTGCTGCACGCCTGGGGCATGAGCGAGATGAGCCCGCTCGGCTCGATCAACCATCCCAAGGCCAAGCACCTCAGGCTCTCGCGTCGCGAGCAGCTCGATCTTCGCGTCAAGCAGGGCCGGCCGCCGTTCGGCGTCGAGATGAAGATCGTGGGCGGAGGCGGCCGGGAGCTGCCGCGCGACGGCAAGGCGTTCGGCGATCTGCTGGTGCGCGGCCCGTGGGTGACCTGCGGCTACTTCAAGGGCGAGGGCGGCGAGATCCTGGACGACGACGGCTGGTTCACGACCGGCGACGTGGCGACCCTCGATGCCGACGGCTACATGCAGATCACCGACCGGTCCAAGGACGTGATCAAGTCGGGGGGCGAATGGATCAGCTCGATCGACCTCGAGAACGCGGCGATGGCCCATCCGGCGGTGGCGGAGGCGGCGGTGATCGGCATCCATCATCCCAAGTGGGACGAGCGGCCGCTCTTGATCGTGCACAAGAAGCCCGGCGCCACGCTCGACAAGAAGGAGCTGATCGAGTTCCTCGGCACCAAGGTGGCCAAATGGTGGCTGCCCGACGATGTGCAGTTCGTCGAAGACATTCCGCATACCGCGACCGGCAAGATCCTGAAGACCCGCCTGCGCGAGGACTTCCGCGACTACAAGCTGCCGACGGCCGGCTGACTTGCCGCCGGCCGACTTGGGCTGCGAAATTCCGCGCTGCCGCGGGTGGACCCTCGGGCCATTGCCGCCTATCGTTTGTGAATCGGCACCATCGGTTCCGCACGAAGGAGCAGGCGTCATGGCCGCCACTGAGACCATCCCCGTCGTCGACCTCGGGCCCTATCTCGCGGGCGAGCCGGGGGCGCTCGACCGCACGGCGAAGGAGCTGCATTTCGCCCTCACCGAGATCGGCTTCTACTTCATCGTCAATCATGGCATCGCGCGCGAGAAGATCCGCCGCGTGTTCGACGAGGTGAAGCGCTTCCACGCCCAGCCGCTGGAGAAGAAGCTGGCGCTCAAGATCGACGAGCATACCACCGGCTACATGCCGATGCGGGGCAATACGCTGCGCACCTCGACGGTGCAGTCGAACACCAAGCCCAACCTCAACGAAGCCTTCTTCGTGAAACGCGAGCTGCCGCCGGATCATCCGGACGTGCTCGCCAACCGCCGCTTTCGAGGGGCGAACCGCTGGCCCGATCTGCCCGGCTTCCGCGAGACCGTGATCGACTACTGCAACGACCTCGAGCGCCTGGTGCAGAAGATGGTGCGTCTCTACGCCCGCGCCCTCGATCTCCCGGCCGAGTATTTCGATGCCGCCTTCCAGGATCCGCAGTTCTCGCTGCGTATGACCCACTATCCGCCGCAGGAAGGGCCGGCGGTCGACGAGTTCGGTCTCGCGCCGCATACCGACACGAGCTTCCTCACCCTGCTGGCACCCAATGACGTGCCGGGTCTCTCGATCCGCACCCAGAGCGGCAAGTGGATCGACGCGCCGGCCATTCCCGACGCCTACGTCGTGAACGGGGGGCAGATGCTGCAGCGCTGGACCAACGACTTCTTCCTCGCCACCCCTCATCGCGCCGTCAACCGCAGCGGCGGCGAGCGCTATGCGCTGCCGTTCTTCTGCGACAGCAACATCGACTGGCCGGTGGCCGCGGTGCCGACTACCATCGGTCCCGACCGGCCGCTGAAGTATCCGACGACCTACTATACCGATTATATGATCTGGTATCAGAAGCGGAACTACGACGTCCTGAACGAAGCGCAGGCAGCCGACTGACGAGCACCGACATCATTCCCGTCCTGGACCTCGGGCCCTATCTCGCGGGCGAGCCGGGGGCGAGGGAACGTTGTGCCCGCGAGCTGCGCTTCGCGCTCGCCGAGATCGGCTTCTACTTCATCGTCAATCATGGCGTACCGCCGGCCCTGATCGCAGACACTTTTCGCGAGGCCGCCCGTTTCCACGCCCTGCCGCTCGAGCAAAAGATGGCGGTGCGGATCGACCGGCACAATGTCGGCTACCTGCCGATGCGCGGCGACACGCTGCGCACCTCGGTGGTGCAGACGGTCACCAAGGCCAACCTCAACGAGGCCTTCTTTGTCGCGCGCGATCTGCCGGCCGATCATCCCGACGTGGTGGCCGACCGGCGGTTCCGCGGCGCCAATCGCTGGCCCGGCGCTCTGCCGGGCTTCCGCAAGACCATCGTCGGTTATTGCGAGACGATGGAGCGGCTGGTGCGGAAGCTGGTGCCGCTCTACGCCCGCGCCCTCGATCTGCCGGCGACCTGGTTCGACGCAGCCTTCCGCGAGAGCCAGTACAAGCTCCGCATGACGCACTATCCGCCGCAGGACGTCCCGGCCGACGACGAGTTCGGCATTGCCCCCCACACCGACACCAGCTTCCTCACCCTGCTCGCGCCCAACGACGTGCCCGGCCTCTCGATCCGCACCCCGGCCGGCAAGTGGATCGAGGCGCCGGCGATCCCCAATGCCTATGTCGTGAATGGCGGCCAGCTCCTGCTGCGCTGGACCAACGACTTCTTCCTCGCGACTCCCCACCGCGCGGTCAACCGCTCCGGCGGCGAGCGCTATGCGCTGGCCTTCTTCTGCGACAGCAACATCGACTGGCCGATCGCCGCCGTGCCGACCACCGTCGGGCCGGACAGGCCGCCGAACTATCCGACGACCTACTACACCGACTACATGGTCCATTATCAGCAGCGCACCTACGACCTGCTGAAGGATCCCCAGGCCGCCGATTGATTGTTCAATCAAAAACTCGGTGTCATCCCGAGCGTAGCGAGGGATCCTTGGTCGGTGCCGCAAAAGATCCCTCGCTTGCACTCGGGATGACAATCCGACTCTGAGGACCAGTTGACCACGGCCACGCTCGCGCGCGTCGAGGCGCATGTCTTCCGCGTTCCCATCGGGGAGCCGATCCGCACCTCCTTCGGCACCATGACCGAGCGGGTCGCGGTGTTCGTGCGCGTCGAGGATTCGGATGGCGCCCGCGGCTGGGGCGAGATCTGGTCCAACTTCCCGACCGCGTCGGCCGAACACCGCGCGCTGCTGTTCGCCGAGATCGTGGCGCCGCGCGCGCTCGGCCAGCCGCTCGACGATCCGCCGGCGCTGTGGGCGGCGATCGATCGCGGCCTGCACGTGCTGCGCCTGCAGAGCGGCGACGCGGGTGCGCTATCGGCCGCGACCGCCGGCCTCGACCTCGCGATCCACGATCTGCGGGCCCGCAAGCGCGGCCTGCCGCTGTGGCGCGCGCTCGGCGGCACCGACGATTCCTCGGTGCCCGTCTATGCCTCCGGTCTCAATCCCGGCCGGGCCGCGCTGGAAACGGTCGAACGCACGCGCGCCGCGGGTTATCGCGCCTTCAAGATCAAGATCGGGTTCGGCGAGGAGACCGACCTCGGCACGCTGCGACCGGTGGCGAAGACGCTCCAGCGCAGCGAGCGGCTGATGGTCGACGTGAACCAGGGCTGGGACCTCGGAGCCGCGTGCCGGATGGCGCCCAAGCTCGCCGAGTTCGGCCTCGGCTGGATCGAGGAGCCGCTGCCCGCCGACCGGCCGGCTGCGGAATGGGTCCAGGTCGCGGCGGCCGCGCCGGCGCGGCTGGCCGGCGGCGAGAACCTGCGCGGCGCCGGCGCCTTCCAGCAGGCGATCGACTCCGGCCTGCTGGGCGTTCTCCAGCCCGATGCCGCGAAATGGGGTGGCCATTCCGGCTGCCTGCCGGTCGCCAGGGCGGCGTTGGCCGCCGGCCGCACCTACTGTCCCCATTTCCTGGGCGGGGCGATCGGGCTGATGCACTCGCTGCATCTGCTGGCGGCGGTGCGCGGGCCGGGATTGCTCGAGGTCGACGCCAATCCCAATCCGCTGCGCGAAGGGCTCCTGGCCGGTGTTCTCGATGTGACCGAAGGCTGCGTATCACTTCCCAACGGGCAGGGACTCGGCCTAGAACCGGACTTGAAGCCGCTCGCGAATTTCAGAAGCCTCCATATCGAGCGGCACGCGTAACCGAGGGAGCGCCATGCTGGGCTTGATGCAGGACCGTCCGCTGCTGATTTCGCAGATCATCGACTTCGCCGCCGCGTCCTATCCGGACGTCGAGATCGTGACCCGGACCGTCGAGGGGCCGATCCACCGCTATGGCTACCGGCAGGCGCACAAGCGCGCCAAGCAGGTGGCCGAGGCGCTGCAAGGCCTGGGTATCGAGCTCGGCGACCGTGTCGGCACCATCGCCTGGAACACCTATCGCCACTTCGAGCTCTATTTCGGCATCTCCGGCCTCGGGGCGGTATTGCACACCATCAACCCGCGGCTCGCGCCCGACCACGTGGCCTACATCGCCAACCATGCCGAAGACAAGGTCATCTTCGTCGATCTCAACCTCCTGCCGGTGGTCGAGAACGTCTACGACCAGCTCGAGACCGTGAAGCATGTCGTGGTCATGACCGACCGCGCCCACATGCCGACCTCGAAGAAGATCCCGGAGCTCCTGTGCTACGAGGAGCTGATCGCCGACAAGCCGGGCACGATCGAATGGCCGCTGTTCGACGAGAACACCGCCTCGTCGCTCTGCTACACCTCGGGCACGACCGGCAATCCCAAGGGCGTGCTCTACTCGCACCGCTCGACCATGATCCATTCGATGATGATGGCGTCGGGGCCGGTGCTGGCGCTCGATCCGGACACGACGATCCTGCCCGTGGTGCCGATGTTCCACGCCAACGCCTGGGGGCTCGTCTATGCTGGCCCGTTCTGCGGCACCAAGCTGGTCTTCCCCGGCTTCAAGCTCGACGGCGCCAGCGTCTACGAGCTCCTCGACAAGGAGCAGGTGACCCTGAGCGCCGGCGTGCCGACCGTATGGCTGGCGCTGCTCGACTACTGCGCCCAGAACAAGCTCAAGATGTCGTCCGTGAAGCGCTCGCTGATCGGCGGCTCGGCCGTTCCGCTCGCCATGATCGAGCGCTTCTGGAAGGAGCACCAGGTCGAGGTCGCGCAGGGCTGGGGCATGACCGAGATGAGCCCGCTCGGCACCCTCACCCGCTTCAACCGGGGCGAACGCAATCTGCCCGACGCCGAGCGCTTCGCCATCACCGCCAAGGCCGGCCGGCCGGTGTTCGGCTGCGAGATGAAGATCATCGACGACGCCGGCAACGACCTGCCCAACGACGGCACCGTGTCGGGCAATCTGGTGGTGCGCGGGCCGTGGATCGTGAAGGGCTACATGAAGGGCGCCGGCCAAAGCCAGTTCCTCGAGGACGACTGGTTCATGACGGGCGACGTCTGCAAGATCGAGCCCGACGGCTCGGTGGTCATCACCGACCGCTCCAAGGACGTGATCAAGTCGGGCGGCGAATGGATCAGCTCGATCGATCTGGAGAACGCGGCCATGGGCTGCCCGGGCGTCGCCGAGGCGGCCGTGATCGGCGTCCATCATCCCAAGTGGGACGAGCGGCCGCTGCTGGTCGTGGTGAAACGCCCCGAGGCCAACGTCACCAAGGAGGACCTGCTCAGGCACCTCGACGGCAAGGTCGCCAAATGGTGGATGCCGGACGACGTGCAGTTCATCGACGCCATCCCGCACGGCGCCACCGGCAAGATCCTGAAAACCGCGCTGCGCAAGCAGTTCGAGGACTACAAGCTGCCGACGGCATAGGCGGCGGGCCAGGGCGGAACTGAAAGAGCAAGATTGCGCCACTGGAATTCGCCACCAGCGAAGGGCAGACCCTCCAGGAATGAACAAGTGCTTTTCGGTAAGGCCGTGTCATCCCGAGCGCAGCAAGGGATCCTTTGTCGGCGCTGCGAAAGATCCCTCGCTTCGCTCGGGATGACACGACACTGGGACGTCTGCTCTTGTTTCTTGTTATTGGCGCGCTCCTCCGGACGCTCATCGGAGCGCCCTTCGGCTTCGCTCAGGACAGGCGCAACTCCAGTTGCGCCCACCTCAGTCCTCGGCGACGTGCGTGAGCATGTCCTCGACCATGCGGCGGACGTGTTCGTCGTCGGCGCCATAGAAGACCTGCTTGCCTTGGCGCTCGGCCCGCACCAGACGGGCGCCCTTGAGCAGGCGCAGATGATGGCTCACCAGCGAGACCGACAGTCCCAGTCGCCCGGCGATCTCCGACACGGCGAGCGGCGTGCGCAGGCAGGCGACGACGATGCGCAGGCGCGTGGCATCACCCAGCAGTCGGAACAGATCGGCCAGCGCCGCGGCGTGGCTGTCGGACAGAACGGTTTTCCTGGCCTTCGACATTTGAATATCTGTTCAAATGTCTTGTCCTGCGCCTTCCGAGTCAAGGCGGTTGCCTGACGACCATCGGCGGGCGCGGCGGGGCCACGTCGCCCACCACCGGTGCCAGGACGATCGCGCCGCCCAGCAGCGTCGCGGCCGCCGGCGCCTCGGTGAAGACGAGCCACGCCAGGCCAACGGCCGCCTGTTCGCCGAGTGGTCCGCCCTTCCGGAATGGCGGCCCGATCAGCCGCAGGCATGATGGCGCCACTGGAGTGGCGCTCGTGCCGATGGAGGCCGCCACGCGATGCCCCGCGGAGCGAGGCGATGCAGTTCCACCATTCCGGCATCGGCGTTAAACTTCCCTTATGACCATCGCCATTGCGCCCATCGATCCGGTCGGCCGGGCCTTCTTCGCGGGCGTCGTCTCCGGCATCGACCTCAGGAAGCCACCGACCGCGGCGGAAGTTGCCGCCGTCCACGACGGCATGGACGAATTCGGCGTGCTGGTGTTCCACGACCAGGACATCGACGACGAACAGCAGCTTGCCTTCAGCCGCGCGCTCGGACCGCTCGAGACGGCGACCGGCGACATCGCCGCCCCGCACGAGCGGCGTGTCAGCATGGACCTGAACGATATCTCCAATCTCGACAAGAACAACAAGGTGGTGGCGCGCGACGATCGGCGCCGCCTGTTCGGGCTCGGCAACCAGCTCTGGCACTCCGACAGCTCGTTCAAGCCGGTGCCGGCCAAGTACTCGATCCTGTCGGCGCGCACCATCCCGCCGACCGGCGGCAACACCGAGTTCGCCGACATGCGTGCGGCCTACGATGCGCTGGACGAAGCCACCAGGCGCGAGGTGCACGACCTCGTCTGCGTGCACAGCCAGATCTTTTCCCGCGGCATCCTGGGCTTCACCGACTTCACCGAGGAGGAGCGCGCCAAGTGGGCGCCGGTGCGCCAGCGCCTGGTGCGCCGCCATCCGCGCACGGGCCGGCTGTCGCTCTACCTCTCCAGCCACGCCGGCGGCATCGAAGGCTGGCCGGTGCCCGAGGCGCGCGCCTTCCTGCGCGATCTCACCGAGCACGCGACGCAACGCCGGTTCGTCTATGCCCATGTCTGGCGGCCGCACGATCTGGTGATGTGGGACAACCGCGTCACCATGCACCGCGCCCGCCGCTACGATCACACCGCGGTGCGCGACATGCGCCGCACCACGCTCACCAACGAAGTGTCGAGCCTCGACCAGGCGCCTTGACGGCGACGAGACCGGTCAGGGTCCCGGCAGGCTGCCAACCAGCAAGGCCACGCCCCAGGCGATCAGCAGGAGCCCGCCGATCCGGGCGATCCAGACGCCGGACGGGAACAGCTTCTCGACGAGGACCACGGCGGCGAGCCCGATCACCCACAGGAGGTTCATGGCGCCGACTGCGAACAGCAGTGCCATCAGGACCCAGCAGCAGCCGAGACAGTAGAGGCCGTGCTCGAGGCCCATGCCCAGCGCGCCGGCGAGCCCGCTTCGCCAGCGGTTGAGCACGAAGCCGAACGGCGAGCGGCAGTGGCTGAGGCAGCGCCGCTTGAGCGGCGTCAGCTGGTAGAGGCCAGCGGCGACGAACAGGGCGCCGCCTGCTGCCGGGCTGGTGATCCTCATCGCCATCGGCGACAGGAGGCTCGCCTGCTCGAGCCCCCATTGCGCGAGCGTCGCGACGACGCTGAAGCCGCCCCAGGCCACGAGGTAGCCCGCGGCGAAGATCGCGGTCGGCACATAGGGCTGGCCGCGCGCCCGCGCGGTGCGGGCGATCGAGGCGAAGGTCAGGATCATCGGCATGGCGCCGGGCAGCATCATGCCGATCATCATGATCCACCACATGGCGAGCAGGAGGACGAGATCGAGGGCGCCCTCCGACGGCATCGTCATGTCCGGATCCATCGCCGCCATGTCGGCGGCGAGACGGGCGAGATGGAGCCAGCACAGCGCCACCAGGGCGACGAGGGCGCCCGCGATCAGGCCGCGCTGGCGGTCGAACGGCCAGCCGGCCGCGGCCGGCCGCGCCGACGGCTCAGGCGCCCCAGGCGAAGGGCGCAAAATGCCCATTGTTGCCCTTGCCGGCCAGGCCGAGGGCGAGACCGAAGCCCTGCACCTCGAGATTGCTGGCCCTCGCCAGCGCGAGCCGCCGGTTCGCCGGGTGCGCGGTATTGTCGATATAGAACGGCTCGCCGGAGCGGTTGCGCGACGCCACGCCGTCGATCGCGAAGGCGAGCACGCCCGGGATGCTCGCCGCGCGATGCAGGCCGTCGGCCGTGAACTCGATCGGCCGGTATTCGATGCCGCGGAAGTCGCTCACCAGATTGTCGCGGATCATCTGCGGCGGCCCGCCGGCCGTGCCGCCGGCGATGGCGGCGAGCGCCTGTCGCTGCGTTTCGTTCGCGGTTTCATCGACGACGACGCCGAATATCCAGCCGCCGTCCGACATGACGCGGCCGGAGCGGATGACCAGCGCGAACTTAAGGCCGTCGAGCGAGATCTCGCGATGACGGCCGCGATCGATGCGATAGACCATGAGAGCCGTGCAATGCTCGTGCGTCGCCGAAGCCTGCGGATTGGTGAAGATGCAGGGGCAGAGATAGTCGCAGTTGCAGCTCTCCATGTATTGGCCGCTCAGCTCCCAGGTCTTCTGCGCCATGGCGATCGCTCCCTGTTGCCGGTCATTCCATTGCACCGCCGGCCCGGCGGTCGCGCAGGGCCGCGCCGAACGCCTCGAACAGGGTGCGGTTGACGGGGTTGCGTTGCGGATCGTATTCGGCGTGCCACTGGACGCCCAGCGCGAACGATCGCGCGTCGGCGATGCGGATCGCCTCGATCGTGCCGTCCTCCGCCACGCCCTCGACCACGATCCGCCGGCCGGGCTCGAGAATGCCCTGGCCGTGCAGCGAGTTCACCCGGATCGTGTCGCAGCCGAGAAGGCGCGCGAACTCGCCCTGCGGCGCGAGCCGCACCTCGTGGCGGTCGGCGAACACGACCTGCGGATCGGGATGGATCTCGCCGTTCGCCAGGCGCGGCATGCGATGGTTCATGCGCCCCGGCAGCTCGCGGATCTCGGGATGCAGCGAGCCGCCGAACGCGACGTTCATCTCCTGCAGCCCGCGGCAGATGCCGAACAGCGGCACGCCCCGCTCGACGCAGGCCTCGATCAGCGCCAGCGCCATCGCATCGCGATCGGGGTCGTAGGGTTCGTGCCGGGCGTCGGGCTCGACGCCGAAGCACGACGGATGGACGTTGGCGCGCGCGCCGGTCAGCAGGATGCCGTCGACGGCGCCGAGCAGGGCGTCGATGTCGGTGATGTCCGGCGTGCCGGCGAACATCAGCGGAAGCGCGCCCGCGACCTCCGCGACGGCGCGCAGATTGCGCTGGCCGACGATCTGCACATTGTGACGGTCGTTGATCAGGTGGGCGCTTCCGATCACGCCCACCACCGGTTTTCTCATCCAGGCGCTCACGCAGAAAATATTGCCCTTCCAGTTAAGCCGGTTTTCGCGCCGCGGGCGAGTCTTCGCCTCGGGGTCGATGTCGCTGGCACGTCCCTGCCGGCGGCCTCGGCGGCCCAGTCTCGTGCCCGCTCCCACCCTCGCCCGGCACCGGCCTTGCTCCGCTCGACGGTCGGGCCCGGCGATTTCGCCTCGACAGCGGCGGGCCCGTCGAGAAACATCGAGCCGCAAGCGGAGGAGTTCGAGCGATGGCGATCAAGGTCCTGGAAATCCACCACACCGGCTTCCGCATCGACGCGGAAGACCGGAAGATGAAGGCGCTGGAGACGTTCTACACCGGCGTGCTCGGCCTCGAACGCGATCCCGGCCGGCCGACCATTCCCGGCATCCCGGGCATGTGGATCAATGTCGGCGAGGTCGGCCAGATCCATCTGTTCGGCGGCGCCCAGCCTTCGCCGGCGGCGATAGGGCCGGGTCAGGATCCCACCCTGCCGCATGTCGCGCTGGCGGTGGCCGATATCATCCAGACCCGCGCCGAGCTCGACCGCATGGGCGTGCCCTACTGGCAGATCGAGGGGCTGACGAGCCCGGATTCGCTGCAGGTCTTCCTCAACGATCCGTGCGGCAACATGGTCGAGCTGCACCAGATCGACAAATGCAATTGCCGCGCGAGCAATCGCGTCAAGGCCTGACCGCGCGGCGCGTCCGGCCGGGTCCGGCTCAGCGGTCGAGGCCGACGGTCCGGCCGGTCGCGGGCGAGGCGCAGCGTCGCACGGCCTCGATGGCCGCGCTGCCGCCGCCCGCTTTCAGATCGACCACCGCCTCGCCGTCGAAGGCGTCGGCCGCGCCGGGCTGGGCGGCGACAAGATCGAGCCGCAAGATCATGCGGCGACCGTTGGCCATGGCATCGACGAAACCGTCGGACAGTGCGGCGAAGCCCTCCACCTGCCGGTCGGCCAGCACCGCGTAAGCGTCGCCGAACAGCAGGCTCACCGGAAAGACCCGACCATCGATCGCGATCTCGGCCCGCGGCTGATCCTTGAGGTCCGCCGTCGTGGCGCCCCGGGGCAGCAACGGGCCATCGTCGGTGAGATAGAGCTGGAGCTGCAGGACATTGCGGTCGCCCGCCCTCTCGCACGCCAGCACGACGCTCTCGACATTGAGGTTGGTCTCCGACGGCGCGACGGCGGCATAGTGCGACGGCTGGGCATCCGGCTCGACTCTCCAGGCGAGAACCTTCGCCGCCGGCGCCTCTGCCTGCGCCGTCGCGCCGAGGCAGGCCGTCACGGCGAGCGCGCACAAAAGGCCCGGGAGGATGTGCCTGCTCCCTTGCCTGACGATCTGCATGACGACGGCCCCTCTCTCGCCCCGACACCGGTGAAATACTGCCGGGACGGCGACGATCGATCGCGGCGCAAATGGCGCCGTCTTTCAGACATGGTCGCTCGCGCTGTCGCTCGCAAGGGCCTTCGGGGCGTCCGGCCGTCTTTTCAGGATGGATTTTGGCCGCCGCACAGGCATTCTGCGCCGCGCTCGCCTCTTCCTTCTTTTTCTTCCCTTTCGTCTCATAGGAAAACGCGCGTGACGGTCCCGGTCGCCCTCCTCGTCATCGCCGTCGGGCTCGCCTTCCTCGGCTGGATCCTGAGGCGGCGCCGGACATGGACCCTCCTCTGCGTCAACCTCGCGGCCGTGGTCGGGGCGCTGACGCTGTTCGAGTTCTATCTCGAGCGCCAGCAGGCCCAGGGCGACGGCACGCGCATGGAGGGCTCGATCGTCAACGGCTTCACCCACCGGGACGAGGTCCTGGGCTATGCGCCCGATGCGAACGCGAGCGTGACCGCCCGCAAGCTCTACGGCACCGAGCCGATCTACGACGTCGTCTACACCACCAGCGCGCAGGGCCTGCGGGTCACCACCCAGGCGGCGGCCTCGGCGAAGGAATGCGTCGTGTTCTTCGGCGATTCCATCACCTTCGGCGAAGGCGTGGGCGACCGGCAGAACTTCCCCTTCCTCGTCTCGCAGGCGATGGCCGACCGCTATGCCACCTACAATTTCGGCTTCAGCGGCTACGGCGCCCATCAGATGCTGGCCGCCCTCCAGTCGGGACGGGTCGGCGAGACCGTGCGGTGTGCGCCGAAATACTTCGTCTATCTCGGCATCCCCGACCATGCCGCGCGGGCCGCTGGCCTGGACCGCTGGGACATGCACGGCCCGCGCTTCCGGCTCCAGCCCGACGGATCCGTCGTGCAGCAGGGCCATTTCGACGATCCGGACCCGGCAGCCGGAAGCTGGATGCCAGCCTGGATGGGGAATGCGCTGGCAGGCTCCGTTGTCTGGCAGAAGTTCTTCGGCCGGCCGTACCGGATCGACGGCGAGGACATCGCCCTGCTCGACGGCATCATCCGACAGTCGGCCCGCGTCGCGCACGAACGCTTTCCCGGCAGCGTGTTCGACATGATCCTGTGGGATGGCGGCAACGACGGCGCGGCACGCCAGATCGAGGAGGGGCTGGCGGGAAGCGGCGTTCGTCTGAGCCGCATGACCGATGCGGTGCCGGACTTCTACAGCTCGGACAAGTACATTCTCAGCATCCACGATCGGCATCCCAATGCCCTCTGGCATCGGAGGATGGCGGACTACATCTCCCGCCAATTGCTGCAGGGAACGCCGGCTTCGCCGGCAACGACGAGATGACGCCGTCAGGCTTCGGGCACCGGCGGCGGCTCGTCCTCCTCCTCGTCGGCAGCGATGATCTCGGCGACGCGGACCGCCACGCTGCTCACCTGGTGGCCGCCCCTGGCGAGGACGTCGTGGTCGCCTATGACGCACATCGCCGCCTCCTCGAGATCCGCGACGGTCGGGTTGAGCTTCAGGATGTCGATGATCTTCGGATCCTCGAGCGAGCCGAGGATGCGATGGAAGTCCGCCCGCGTGGCGGGCCGCTGGCTGACGACAGGAGAAGCGGGCTTGCTGGACATGGCGGTCGGGTCCCTCGAAGGCTGGCTGCGCACGTCGGCTTCCGCCGATTTTTGACCGATCGCCCGCGTCTTCAAGCCGAATTTTTTGCCGGCGCACCCCCGCCGGATGCCCCGCGCCGGCGTTCTTCTGCCGCATGACTCCCGCAACCCCTCCGCACGAGACATCCTGGCCGCCGGGCGCCCTTTTCACCGTCGGGCACTCGACGCTGCCGATCGAGCGCTTCACGGCCCTCCTGCGGACCTACGGCATCGAACGGCTGGTCGACATCCGCACGGTGCCGCGTTCGCGCCGCAACCCGCAATTCAACAGCGACACGCTCGGTCCGTCGCTGCACCGGGACGGCATCGACTACCGGGCTCTGCCGGCGCTCGGCGGCCTGCGCCGGCCGCGCAAGGATTCGCCCAACACCGGGTGGCGCAACGAAAGCTTCCGCGGCTATGCGGACTATATGCAGACTCCGGCCTTCACGGCGGGCCTCGAGGCGCTGCTGCAGCTCGCGGCCGACAAGCGCGTCGCCATCATGTGCGCCGAGGCCGTTCCCTGGCGCTGCCACCGCTCGCTGGTCGCGGATGCGCTCGGCGTGCGCGGCGTCCCGGTGATCGAGATCCTGTCCGAGACGAGCTGGCGTCCGCATGCCCTCACGAGCTTCGCGCACGTCGAGGGCCGGACGATCACCTACCCGCCCGAGCAGCGCCCGCTGCTGTAAAGCCGATCCCGCCTACGATGCCTTCCTGAGCGGCCGCTCGCCGATCACGACGTCGCGGCTCAGGTTGTCGAACTGCTCGTCCATCCGCCGATAGTCGATCGTGAGCTCCTCGCCGGCGGGAATGTCCCGCAGCGCGAAGTATGTCACCTCGCCGTCGTCGGATTGCAGATTGGGTGAGGTCGAATGGTTCATGTACCAGCCCGCCGACATCCGCAGAAAATCGACCGGCACCCAGTAGCCGCCGGCGCTCCTGATGCCGTAGCGCTTGTAGAGATCCTTGTAGCGCGAGGCGTGGGCCTCCCGGAGCGTCACCCACTTGCTGTCCTCGGTATCCCACACCCGCACGAACTCGCCCTTCCTGATGGCGATGTCGGCAAAGCATCCTATGCCGTCGATCCTGGAAGGGCGCAGATGGACGAGGGCCTTACTCCACTTCCGCTTATGCATGAAACGCAATCGAACTTCTGGGCACGAGGGAACGATGACGCGCTTTTGCCCAGCTTCGCGGTGAATTGCAATGCGCTGTGCGATCGGATCAGCCGTATTCGAACACCGACGAGCAGCGTTCCGCGACGATGTGCAGGGCGCCGAGCGCCGACATGACCGGAGAGCAGCGTCCGTCCCTCGCCGGCCCTCTCGCCCGTTCCACCGGGGCCATCTGGATATGCCGCACCAGGCTCTGGCCGATCGCATGCCAATCGAAATGACCGACCGACAAGGCGTAAGCGGTCTCCTGCTGCTCGTTCAGGCTTGCCGTGTCGTCGATCATGTCGACGACGCCCCGAGCCAGGGCCGCATGGCTCGCGAACAGGCGCAGGCCGCGGCCCTCGGCCAGCGGCGTTCCCGGAACGGCGCCATCCATGGCGAAGATCGGCAGCCGGTTGAAGATATAGTCGAGCGACTTCAGCTTGAACCCGCCCAGCACGTCCGGCACCAGCGCGATGCGGGCGTTGGCCATGTAGGGGCGCACGTCGGGCACCGTGCCGACGACCTCGACCGACGGGAACCGCTTGCGCAAGGCGGCGACATGCGAGGCTTCGGTGCGGCCGACGATCTGCAGATCGATGCCGTTGGCCGCGAACACGGGCGCCGCGGTCGAGAGGAAGGCATCGAGGCTCAGCCGCTTGGCGGGCCAGTCGAAACTGCCGACGACGATGGCGCGCCGGGGCAGCGTGGCGTCGATCGTCCGGCTGGGAACGCGCGTCCCGTCATAGCCGGGCGGCACGAAGACGACGGGCCTGCCCGGCGACAGCGCAGCGAGGGTCCGGCAATCGTCCGGCGAATCGGCCGTCACCAGGTCGGCCGTTCGCAGCAGCAGGCGTTCCAGCCAGCGGGTCTTCGCCGCATCGGCGGTGCGGACCGCGCGCCGCCAGCCCTTCTGCGCCTCGGCGAGCGTGCGCGCGGCGGCGGTCTCGTCGTTCTGGGCGAGATAGGCGATCCTGGTCTGCGGATGGCGGCGACGATGGCGCAGGACATGCGGCAGTGCCCATCCGACGTTGATGCTGTCGAGCACGACGGCGTCCCAGCGTCCGGTCGCAAGACGTGTGGCAAGCGCGGCCCGCATGTCCGGCACACGCGTCCGCTGCGCGAACGCCGGGAAGCGAGAGGCCGTGCGCCTCCACCGGTTGAGCCGGCGATCTTCGGCGAAATGCCAGTCGATATTGGGCTCGCGCCGGCGATGGGCACAGCCCGGCTGCCGACTGAGGCCGAGCACGCTCAGCTCGACGCCGGCCTTCGCGACCGCGCGGATCAGCCCTCCGGAATAGATGAACTGGCCGTTGGTCTGCGGGTCTGGATCGCAAAGCGTGAGCCACAGGTAAGCCAACGCGCCCTCCTTCATTTTGTGTGTATCCGGGATTGGCACATCGCATAACCCAATCAGGCCGCGAACGGCTGTGACCAGCGCGTGTTGGCGATGTGACCAATGAGGGCTTTTGGCGTCGGCTCGGCGTCGACCGACGAGTCTGGAAGGCGATCGATAACGTGCTAGCTTTTCACCCGACCAATCGGATTGGAGGAACGCGTGGCAGGACGTCCCGGACGAGTCGCGGGCAAGGTCGCTCTGGTGACGGGCGCCGCCGCGGGCATCGGCCGGGCCATCGCGCGGCGCCTGGCCGAGGAAGGCGCGTCGCTGGTCATCGTCGACATCGATGAGCAGGGGCTTGTCGAAACCGGCCGCCTGATCGGCGCAGCCGACGGCAATGCGCCCTCCCAGGCGATCACCGCCGACGTCACGGACGAAAGCGCCGTGAAGGCTCTGTTCGCCGCGGCACTTGGCCAACATGGCCGGATCGACATCCTGGTGAACGACGTCGGCGGCGGAACGTCGGGCCGGATCTGGGAGGCGACAGCGGAAGACTGGGATCATGTCATCCGCCTCAATCTGCGCTCGGCATTCCTGTGCACGCGCGAGGCGGCGGCCCATATGCGCGCGCACCGTTCGGGGCGGATCATCAATCTCTCGTCCGGCGCGCGCGAGGGCACACCCTGGGCCGCCTACTACAGCGGAAACTCGGCCTATTCGGCGGCCAAGGCGGGCATCCATGGCTTCACGCGCGGCGTGGCCCTGGAACTTGCCGAATACGGCGTGACCGTGAATGCGGTCGCGCCCGGGCCGATCGAGACCGAGCGGACAGGCCCCGGCTTCCGCAAGATCGAGCATCTGGAATACGGTCCCATACGCGCCACACCGCTTCGCCGGATCGGAGTGCCGGACGACGTCGCCAACGCCGTGCTCTATCTTGCTTCCGACGAAGCGAACTACATTACGGGCACGACCCTGCCCGTCGCGGGAGGACGCTAGCCATGGATACGACGACCGGAATCGAGAACGGCCTGGACCGGGAGATCGCCAGCCTCAAGGCCACGGCCACCGACTACAATGCGCGCCACCGCGTGATCGAGAATTGCCGCTGGCCGGAAGGCGTGCGCGTTGCCGTGAACTTCACGGCGGATTTCGACGCCATGCTGCTGCGCCGGGTCCTGAACGAGCCGCCGATGCAGCTCGCCAAGGGCGAGTTCGGCGGCCGGGTCGGCATCTGGCGCCTGATCGAGCTGTTTGACAGCCACGGCGTGAAGGCCACGATCTTCACGCCCGGCCGCATCTGCGAGCTCTACCCGCAGGCGGTGAAGGCGGCATCGCAGAGCGGCCACGAGATCGCCGACCATATGTGGGAGCACCAGGTGCCGAAGGATCCCGGGCTGGAGCGGGATCATCTGCGCAAGACCGTCGCCGCGCTCGAGAAGCTGACCGGGCGCCGGCCGGTCGGCACGCGCAGCTCGCACACGCGCGGTCTGCTGCTCGAGGAAGGCTATATCTACACGTCCGAGGATTCGCTCGACCATCGGCCCAACTACACGAGCGATCCCGACGGCGCGCGGCCGTTGCTCAATCTGCCGTTCCACTACGCCATCGACGACGCGATGTTCTTCAGCTTCGCCTGGCTCAACAGCGAGAACAGCGCCCAGCGCATGATGGATCCCGACTATGTCGAGGAGATCTGGTGGCAGGCCTTCCTGCAGCAGTACCGGCAGGGCGGCTACCTCAACATCTGCATGCATCCCTTCGTGTCGGGCCGCGCCTTGCGCATCGCCATGCTCGACCGGCTGATCTCGCGCATGAAGGCGCTGCCCGGCGTGTGGTTGCCCACCTGCGAGCAGGTGGCGCGCCACATCCTCGCGACCCATCCGGCCGGCTGAATCGGGAGAACGCACATGCCGTGGAAGGACCGGTACACGATCAGCGACGAGAGAACGCTCGCCGACTCCGAGGTGCGATGGCCCGACGGCAAACGCTGCTGCTTCCGTGTCGTCGTCGACCTCAGCCCGGCCTGCGGGCCCGAAGGCATCAAGGGCCACGATCTCGCGACTCCCGAGGCCTTCTACGGCATGCACGGCGGGCTGTCGGCGCTCATGGCCGTGCTCCGCAACCACCGGCTCACGGTGACTTTCGCGGTGCCGGCGGTCGTGGCGGAGATCCATGCGGGCATAGTCCGCGCGCTTGCCGACGAGGGCCACGAGATCGCGGCGCACGGCTTCAAGCACGAGGATGTGAGCCTGCTGGCGAGGGACGAGGAGCAGGCGCGGCTTCGGCGCACCACCGAGATCCTGGCCAGGATCGCCGGCCGGCGGCCCGACGGCTGGTTCTCCCTGCCGCGCCCGGGCGACAAGTTCGCCGGCGGCGCCGTGAGCGCCCATACGATCGATCTGCTGATCGAGGAGGGCTACGCCTATTTCGGCAACGGCCTGGCCGACGACCTGCCGCACTGGTGGGTGTCCGACTTCGCCAGCCGCCGGGCGATCCTGACCTTGCCCTACTACTATCATTTCGACGACCAGTTCTTCCTGTTGTTCCCGCGGAAGGGCACCGGCCTCGAGAATCCCGCCGTCCTCTTCCGCAACTGGAAGGCCGAGCTCGACGCGCAGTACAAGCGCGGCCGGCAGTTCGCCATGGTCTTGCATCCGCACGCCATCGCCTGGCCGAACCGGCTTCACATGCTCGAGCAGTTCCTCGGCCACGCCCGCGGCCTGCCGGAGCTGTGGAACGCGACGAGCGCGGCATGCGCGCGCCACTGGACGATCGCCTTCCCGGCGACAACCCATCTCAAGCTCGAGCCCAGCATCTGGCGCGACTATCCGGGCAGCTTGAGCTGACCCTGTCGTCCGGATCGATGATTCAATCGCGCACCAGCGGCATCACCTCCGCCGCGAAGCGCTGCAGGCCTTCGATGCTTTCGGCGATGGAGCGGCCGCGGAAATCGAAGACGAGCTCGTGCACGCCGATCGCGGCGAACGAACGGATGTCCGCGGCAATCTCCTCGGGGCTGCCCGAGAAGCTCCGCCGGCTGCCGTCACGGTCGGGAATGGCCGAGTCGTAGAGCGGCGCCTTGTAGGAGACGGTGAGCGCCGAGAAGTCCCGTCCCTCCTCCTCCGTCATCCGCTTCAGCGTCTCGAGATGCGCCCGCATCTCCCCGGGCGGCAGCGGCGAGGCAGCGACGGCACCGACCGGATGCCAGCCGTCGCCATGCCGTGCCGTGCGACGCAGGGCGGCGCGCGAATGGCCGCCGATCCAGACCGGCGGATGCGGCTTCTGCAGCGGGAACGGTTCGGCGCGGATGTCGGCGAAGCTGTAGAACTTGCCCTCGAAGCTCGCGGGCGACTGCGTCCAGAGCCGCTTGAAGATCGCGATCCATTCGTCGGCCACGGCGCCGCGCCGCTCGAAGCCCGGACTGCCGAGTGCGACGAATTCCTCTTTCAACCAGCCGACGCCCACGCCCAGCGTGACCCGGCCGCCGGACAGGACGTCGAGGGAGGCGACCATCTTCGCCGTCAGCACGGGGTTGCGGTACGGCAGCACCAGCACCGACGTGACGAGCCGCAGCCGCTCCGTGGCGCCCGCCACCACGCCCAGGATCGAGAACGTCTCGAGCGCATCGCCGCCGCTCGGATGCTTGCGGTCGAGCGTGTAGGGATAGTCGGAGTCGCTGGTCACCGGGAAGACGATGTGGTCGGCGATCATCGCCGAATGCAGCCCCAGGCGCTCGCCTTCGCGCGCCAGGGAGAGGACGCCTTCGCGCGTGGCCATCGGGCCGCGGGTGGGAAGATAGAAGCCGTAGCGCATCGATCGAAGCTCCGTGTCGACGCGACTATGGCATTGTCGGTTAGGCAAACGCACCAATCACCGATTCGTACCGGCGCGGCACCAGACCGGCTGCCTTGATCAGTGGGACACGAACGAGCATCGCGCCGGGCTGAGGAGCAAATCCCGCGTGACGCCGCCCAATACCCACTCGCGCAAGCGGGAATGGCCGTACGCACCCCCTACGAGCAGTCCGGCGTCGAGCTCCCTGGCGATGGCCTCGAGCTCGGTCGAGTCGTCTGCAGCTCCGACAACGGCGCGCGCCGTGGCAGAGATGCCGTGACCGGACAACCAGGCCGCGACATCCGCCGTGCTCGTCCGGGCGTCGTCGAGATCGTCCTCTGCCGCGACCTGGACGACCGTCACGCGTTCCGCCAGCGTCAGAACCGGCAGGGCGTCCTCGGCCGCCCGACGAGCTTCGCGTGTGTCCTTCCAACCGACGACCACGCTTTTCACGTCGAGCTTGTCGACGCCGCGCCCGGCAACGAGGACCGGCTTGCCCGCCCTTATGGCCAAGTCGGCCAGATTGATGCGATGCTTTTCGAGCAGGGAAGCCTGTTCCTCGACCGCCGCGACCAACAAGTCGGCGGCGCGCATCTGCTCGGCGACGTAGTCGGCGATGGTGCCGTAGGAGACGACTGTCGAGCGCCATTGGCAGTCCATCACCTTGCCCTCGAAGGCCGACCGGAAACTTTTCTCGGCCGCCTTCAGCTCCTTCTCGATGAGCTCGAGATCCCGGGTGATCAGGTCCTGGGGCACGTATGCGTCGGGGCTGCCGTAGATCGGCAGCGGCTGGCAGGCACTGATCCCGATCACCCGGATGGCCTTGACCCGGTTCGCCAAGTCGATGGCAAGCCGCAGCAACGCATCATTGGACTGGCCCGCCGTCAGGTGGACCATCAAGCTGGAAGGGTTCATCAGCGCCTCATCGAAAGGGCGCATCGTGAACGGCTATCCAGGCGGCTCCTTGATCCTTGTCAAACCAATGGTTGCGGTGTCGGCCGCGTGCCGCAGGTCTGGGCGTCCCGATGGCGGGCTGCTCTGTGCCCGCTCGCCAATGCACGCATGGACGCCGAGAACCCACAAGGAGAGCTTGAAGATGCGGCCCGACTACCGATGAAGCCGGTTCCGCGCGGGCGCGAAACCGGCACCGGTGCAGTAGCCGCATGCTGCGGTCAGCAGGACCAGTCCAACCGCTCGACCGCGCGACCCTTGTCGAAAGGCAGCACTCTTGCAACGATTTACGGACCCTCAGCTTGGGAACTAGCGATGTGAGGGAGTCCAGGGCCCGTAGAAATCTGGCCCGACGAAGCAATTAACGAAACTCGGCCTGGTGACCATGCCGCCGTTGACGCTGACGGCCGCACAGTTCGCGCTCGCCGTGCCATTGCTGTTCCTATTCGTCATAGGTAGGCAGCGCTGCACTCGCGGTCGCTTTCTAATACGTTTGGAGCGTCGAGCTCACCAACACGTACGGGACCGCCACCGTGGCGGCCTGGAGTACATTTTTGGATTTGTGGTGCTGCTGCCGTGGGCAGGCTGGGAGATGGCGCGGGTTCAGTTCCACGTCACCGCCGAAGGTCTCGGAGCGGCGGTCTATCTCGGCGTCATCGTCACGGTAGCGGGTCTCTTCCTGTGGCTCCACCTGCTACGCCTCGTCCCGGCTCGGACCGCCGCCAGCGTGCAGTACCTTCAGCCGATCGTGGGCATCGCCGCTTCATCCGCCATGTTCGGGGACAGGCTGGGATTTTTCTTCGTTGCCGGAGTGATCTTGATACTGGGCGGTCTTGCTCTGTCCATGTCCGCACGCACTCGGAATTGAGAAACTCGCCGCCGCTTTCGACTCGGCCGACCCGATCGAATTGTCGATGGAATTGGGAAATGGTGCCCAGGGGCGTCATCACGCGATTCGTATAACGACTTGATATTAAAAGCGAAAATTGGCAGTGTGGAAAATCGAAAGGCCAACAAAAAAGCCAACAGCCGATTTTCCTGTGGATAACACGGCCCGCGATGTCAGCCAATGTCGGCAAGCTCTGAGCGCCACGCCTCAAGAAATGGCGGGTCCTTGGAATCCGGCTCGGGGCTTGGCCGGACCACCGCAAGCCGCGTCGGTACCGGGAGCGCGGCACCAAAGACGATAGCCTCGCCGCGCCCCAGGCCGGAGAGCTGACGGGATATGTTCACCCCGGCCGTCTCGGCAGCCGATGCCACGGCCCGCTGGTCGGCGTCGTTGCTGAGCCTGAAGACGGCCCACGTCCCACACTGAGCGAGAACAGTGGGCGAGACTTCGGACGGGCGCTGCGTGCTAATCATTAGCGACAAGCCGAACTTGCGCCCCTCCTTGGCGAGACGCTCGTAGGCTAGGGCGTGCTGCCCAGAATCACTGTCGCTGGGAAGCTGACGCAGGTAGTGGTGCGCCTCCTCCAGTGCCAGCATGGTGGGATGCGTCCGGCCAGGTCCGCGCCGAAACAGCTCGGCGGCGAACATTTCAAGCAACGAGCCCAGAACAAAGGGCATGAGATCCTGCGCCAGGCGGCTAAGATCGACAATGTGGATCGACCAGTCATTCGCCTGAATGGCCGCATGGCCGAAGATGTTGTTCACCAGCTTCGCCGACTCAGCGGCCATGTTGAGCGGATTTTCGACGGCAGCGCCGCCGCCGGTATCGACGACGGAAGCAAATTGGGCATCCTCGATGAATCCGCGGATGCGGTTAATCAGGGACTGGATATGGCCGTAGTGAAAAGTATCCCGCTCCGCCCCCTGCCGCCCCTGCTTGGTGACATACCATTCCGTGGCAAGACAGGATAAAGCCCGCATATGGGGCCAAGCCGCCGCAACGGCAGCGGTGCCGGCGCGGATCGCGTTAAGGTCCTGAAGTGCCCGCGCGGGTGCGCCAGTGTGGCAGTCGTCGAAGAGAGTGTTGTTGGTCTGCCCGGTTACCCGCGCACCGAATTGGTTGGCTTCAACAAATCTCAGATGTTCGATGGCAAAACGCAGCGCGGGCATCTGTGCGCGCTCGCTCGGGATGAGCAAGCGCGCCAGGCCATTGCGCCCCAGAGCATAGTAGGGAATCCGAAAGCCATGCACGCTGCTCTCGCCAAGGTGAGTGTGTTTGACGCGCCTCCCCAAGGGGGCGAAGGCTGGTGCATATTCGCCGTTCACGTCGAAGACGACAATACGGGACCGGGGCCATCGGCTGAGCTGCTGCAAGATCGCCGCGACGAAATGAGTTTTTCCCTGTCCGGTCGCGCCGAGCACCGCCAGATGGCGGCCGAGGATATCGTTGATGCCGACGCGGACCTCAATTCCGCGATTGCGTGAATCGGCCCCCAGCGTGATCTGGCCATCCGGGTCTCCCGACGCCCTTATCGTGGCGATGGTTTCGGCATCGGCCAGCGGATACACGCTGGCCCCCAGCACCGGCAGACGCCATTCCTGCGGCTGGAACCGCAGCCTGCCGCCGCTACGGGCAAGATAGCCGATCACGCGCCCTCGGAGCTGGCGCAGCGGCTCTTGCACGATCCGCGCATTGGCGCGCTGACCGGCATGAACCTCGCGGGGTTCGGCGAACGCAACCGACATGATCCGCAGGATCACAGTTTCCGCGCCGGCCTCAACGCCGACCAGATCGCCAGGCTGCTCTACCGTGGACAGGCCGTCCCTGTGGCCGGCGACATGACCACGCGAGTCCTCAAGGAGATTCACCAGTAGGTTCGCGCCGTCGATCTCAACGACATAACCAATCGGACGTCGGCTGCTCATGCGCCGTCCTCACCCGCTCCCGTTGCCGCTTTGGTCATCGGGATCTTTCCTGATGGGCAGGCTAGTGGCGCGCTTGAGCAACTGCTCGATGCTTCTTGCGCGCTCGGAGGTATCATCCAGCAGCGCCGGCTCCGGCAGGTCGCTGGCGAGCGTGTCGAAGAAGCTGCCCGGCCCAAACCCCCTGACGGCCACCTGCGGCAACTGAGCCAGAAGCAAGCGCCGCAACTGCTCATTCGGCGCGATGGCGCTTTCACCCCCGGATGTGAGGGTCGGATAGAGCCCAAGCCGGTGAACTTCAGGGAGGTAGATAATGAGCTGCAAGGTCGGATTCTGAAGGGCGGAGACGATCAGCCGGTTGATGTGATCGTCGGCAAACCCGTAGCCATTGACCAAAAGGCAGGTGTTCGGGCGCGAGAGGAATTCGGTGAAACGGCGGATGATCTCGCCATAGACGAAGCCAGTGGTCTGCACGAACTTCGTTGCACCGGGAAAGATCATCAGGCCCGGCCAGTCATCCGGCTCGTCGGAGTCGAAGAAGGCGTCGATTTTCCCCTTCATCGGGCCGCACGGCATTTCGCAGACAACGCCCTCGGGCGACGTCACCCACGACACCGAGCCGTGCAGCTTACCGAGATAGAGGTTGTAGGTGCCGAATCGGGCTTCGCCTCGGGCCTGCACATTCCGCAGGCCCAGATCGAAGCTGCTGGGACGGAAGGAACGGTCGTGAAGGCCGGAGAAACCGTTGACGCAATGCAGGCCCAGCGCCTCGGCGGACCACTCGATGGCCAAGTCGTAGTTGGTCGTGAAGACCCAAGGGGCCGACTGCCCTGGCTGTCGGTTGCCCACCAGCCGCGACACCATGCGGACGTGATGGGAGAGCTTCTCATGCACCAGCGCCCTGCTCGGGTGCTCCCAAAGCTCGGCTTGTAGCATGGCGGCCTGCAGGACAGCCTTGCGCAGAGCATGGCGCACCCGCTTGATCGGCGCGAGATCGGCGCCCACCCGTTCGCCGTCGAGACAGGCGATTTCCAGCCGGTCCAGCAGATGCTCGACATTGGGCTTCTCGCCATCTTTCAGGAATTTCTGCTCCCGAAGTGTCTTCACCGCGTCGGCGGCGTCCGCCTCCAAACGCGACCAGACATCATCCATGGTGAGACCGCCCACGCACTTGGACGCACCTGCCCCGATGAGAACGCCGACATTCTCCAGGCGAATGGTCAGCGCGAGGTGGGACGCAAACTCCTCTTCGCTCAATGGGCGAGAACCCCGGATGGCGAAAAAAGTACTAGTCATGTAATCACAATCCCCCCTTGAACGCCTTGTCGAGAATTGCGGGAAGCACGGCATCCAGCTCGGTGGCGGTTTCGGTTTGGAGTGCCCTGACGGTGTCGACTTTGGTTTGCAGTGCGTCGAGTTCGGCGACAATGCGGCGCTGCTCATCAAGCGATGGGAGCTTGATTGGGGTGTTTTCGAGTTGGCCCACATTCAACGTTGGTTGAGCTAATGTTCGAGTTTGTTCTCGGAAGTAATCCTGACAACGGCGATCAGAAAGGCTCTCTGCAAGAAAGCGCGCATCAACGTCCTGCCTTGGAAGCACACGGCAGACTGCGCGTGCAATGTTGGCTCCAGCCCACGACTGCGGAGCCATGCCGATTTTACCGATGCTTCCCACAACGCCAATTAAGACTTCCCCACCTTGAAGGGTCGTGCGCTTGTATTGTGCGGCGATATCCTTGGATATTCGCTTGTTCGGCATTGATAAAGGCGACTTGACGGACAAGTCTTGCACTCGAACAAATGGGACGCCATTTTCCGTATCTGCTCCGGGAACCAGAACGCCGTATGAAATTGATGTCCCAGGCATGACTAATTCGCGTAGGGGCATCTCTGGAGCGGACTTAGGAAGAAGCCTGTCCAAGATGGAAGCTGATAGTGCTTGCGAGGCACGGGCGCTCTCAGCCCTCAGCTTGCTTGCTTCCTTCACCTTTGCGGCCAGTTCCTCGATGCGCGCGACGATGCGGCGTTGCTCATCAAGCGACGGAAGAGGAATTGAGGTTGCTAGAAATTGTTTTGGTCGAATTGCTGCGTAGCCGGTAGTGCCCCGAGCCTCTGCATTGAGTTGAGGCTCGAAGTAATTGCCGCGAAGTAGCCACGCGATAAAACCCGGGAAAGCCTTTCTTCCGTCTATGTCGAAAAGAAAGAAGTGGGACGTACAAAGCGCCCCATCACCTTCCGGCGGCACGATACCTATGGCTCCTTTCTTCGCCCAAATTTCCGAAAGGATGACTTGTCCAGATCGCGCAAGCTGATGCTTTTCCATCTTGACGGAACCGCCATCTGCGGGGGCGTCCAAGACAACGCCACGCCCGTAGAGCTTTACTGAGAGCTTCGGATATGCCCTTGGCTCGAGATCGTGGACGTATTGCGTGTCTTGCCTCAAAACCTCACCAAGCATGACGCTGGGTACTGTCGCTGTCATGCGCTTGCCCCAAGCGCCCTTTTGATCTCCTGCATCAGCTCAGCGATCCGCAGTTCCTTCTTCAAGATGTCGTCGGCGAGCTGATCGGGCGGCAGGTGCTCAAAGTCCACCTTGGCCCGAGGGTTCTTGCGGTCGAGGTTGCAGCCCGCGTTGAGCAACTCCTTGGCGGACACCTTCCACGCCTGATCGCTTTCCTGGCGGTTTGCCCACCACGCGATGCAGCCCTTGAACTCGTCGAACTGCATGGGCTGGGTCTTGGTGTAATTCTTGCGCCCATCGGGCAAGGGCTGCTCGTAATACCAGACCTCTTTTGTCGGGCCGGAGCGGTCGAAGAACAGGATATTGGTGGGGATGCTGGTGTAGGGCGCGAACACGCCATTGGGCAGCCGCACGACGGTATGAAGGTTGAACTCCTTGAGAAGCTCTTCCTTGATGCGCGCGCAAACGCCGTCGCCGAACAGCGTTCCATTCGGCACGACGACTGCCGCACGCGCCGGGCGCCCCACGGGAGTCGGGTGGCGTTTGAGCTTGCGCATGATGAGCTGGAGGAATAGCAGCGCGGTTTCCGCCGTCTGGCGGTCTTCCGGGAAGTTGCCCTGGATACCCTTTTCCTCCTCCCCGCCAAAGGGCGGGTTGGTGAGGATCACATCGACGCGCTCTCTTTCGCCGATCTCAGAGAGCTTAAAGCGCAGGGCATTGCCGGGGTCAATCTGCGGTGCATCCAACCCGTGCAGCAAAAGATTCATCTGGCAAAGCAGATAAGGCAGGGACTTGGGCTCGCAGCCGGTAATGGTGCCGTTTTGAAGGCGCTTGCGGTCGACGACAGTCTTTACCTGCTTTTCAAGGTGGTTGTACGCTTCTACCAGAAACCCGCCTGTACCGCTGGCCGGGTCAAGGACGGTTTCGCAAAGGCGCGGATCGGTGACTTCTACCATGAAGCGGACGACAGGGCGCGGCGTGTAGAACTCGCCAGAATCGCCCGCCGCGTCACGCATTTCGCGGAGCATGGATTCATAGAGGGCACCGAGGGTGTGAAGCTCATCCGACGAGGTGAAATGAATCCCGTCAACCTTGTTGATGATGTCGCGCAGCAGATAGCCACTCTTCATGCGATTATCGACGCCCTTGAACACGGTGGCGATCACGTCGCGGCGGTTGTCGCCGTTGGAGCTTGAGAGCGAGCGCAGATAAGCGAACAGGCCTGGGCCTTTCGTCCCGTCCGCACGCACTGCTTCGTCGGAATTGATGAAGGAAAGCAATTCATCGCCCGTGATCCCCTGCGGATCGGCGGCCCAATCGCGCCAGCGATACGGCGCCTCGATGGCGGCCTTGAATTTCTTGCCCGACAGCGCGGTTTCCTCCTCACGCTGCTGCTCGAGATCGTCGAGGAATTTGAGAAACATGATCCATGTCAGCAGCGGCAGACGGTCGAGATCGCCGTTCAACCCCTTGTCCTTGCGCATGATGTCGCGCGCGGATTTGAGAAGGCGCCCGAGCATCTGGGAGGTCGTCATCGGCGCGGCTTCTGCGCCGTTCTTTTTCTTAGTTCGTGCCATAGAGCAGTCCTTGCAGGTCGTTTACGGCTCGGCGAAGCACGTCGGGGCTGCCGAACAGCTTAATAATTTCGGCGGGCTGGCCGTGGGTTGAGATAGGCGGAACCTTGAGCACGTCCGGCAGGACAAACTGCGCGTCGCCGTGTTCGGCATATTTTTCCAGAAGCTCGTCGAGCACCTGACGCGCTTCGGGCGAGAATTTCTCGAAATAGTCCTTGCGCTCAGCTTTGAGGCGCTGCGCCCGCTCGCGCCGGGTTCGAAGCGGCGCATTGAAGGCCAGATGGCAAAGCAGGTCGAAGGGATCGGCGTCGGTCTGACCCGTCTGTTCGGCCAGCACATCGAAGTCGATGCCACGCTCGCCCAGTGCGGTGATGATCTCGCTGCGCTGGTCCGCATCCGCCCACCGCTTGCGAAGCTCGGCGGAGGTCGGGGCGAGGGAACGGACACTTTCGGCGGCATAGTCGGTGTATTTGACGACGCGTAGCTGCTTGCCGTTCGGATCGAGCTCGTGGACCAGGTGGGCCACGACTTCGACCTCGCCCCCGTCGAAATAGAATTTGCGCGGCTCGCCGGTTGGCCGCTCGATCACGCCGGGCTCGCCTTCCTCCGGAGGGGTAGGTTCCGGTTCCTGCCCTTCGGGGACCGTCTCCGTCGTCGCGGTAGTTTCCCCGGCGTCGTTCACTTCTTCTTCCGTGATCCGGGCCGGATCGCCGTCGAAATCCGGGTCGGCGAACATGCGGGTTGCCGAGCCGGTGTAATCGAGGATGTTGAACCACAGCTTGCCGTAATCATCGCGCAGGCGTGTTCCGCGTCCAATGATCTGCTTGAACTCGCTCATGGACCCGACGACGCGCGCCAGAACGACATTCTTGCAGGTCGGGGCATCAACGCCGGTCGTCAACAGTTGCGACGACGTGAGGATGACCGGGGTTTTGGTTTCGAGGTCCTGGAACTTCGATAGGTGGCCTCGCCCGATTGCGCCCTCGTCGGCGGTGACGCGCGCCACATAATCAGGATACTGCGCCACAAGGTCGGCATTGAGGTTGACCAGAGCCTGCCGCATCTCCGAGGCGTGTTCCTGATCGACGCAGAACACGATGGTTTTGGCGAAACGGTCGGTCTTCTTAAGGAAGTCGGTCAGGTGGCGGGCGATAGCTTCCGTACGGGCGCGCAAGGCGATGGCCCGCTCGAAATCCTTGGTCTGGTATTCATCATCGGGGATCGCGCGGCCGAAGCGATCCACCTCGTCCTTGCTGGGCCGCCATCCGGCGGCGTCCCATTGGGTGATGACACGATGCACCCGGTAGGGCGCGAGAAAGCCGTCGTCGATGCCCTGACGCAGGCTGTATTCGTAGATCGGGTTGCCGAAATAGAGGTAGGTGTCGCGGTTGTCCTCTCGTAGCGGGGTGGCTGTCATGCCGAGCTGATAGGCGGGCTTGAAATGCTCAAGGATGACACGCCATGAACTGTCGTCCCGCGCACTTCCCCGGTGACATTCATCGACGATGATGAGGTCGAAGAAGTCCGGCGGATAGTCCCGGAAAAGCCCCGCGCGGCGCTCGTCCTCGGCGAGCGCCTGATAGATGGCGAAATACATTTCCCGGCTTTTGACGATCTCACCGGATTCGATCTTGTGGCGCGCATCCCCGAAAGGGGTGAAGGTTTTGTCCTTCGGGTCGTCGATGAGGATGTTGCGATCCGCGAGGAACAGGATGCGCGGTTTGCGATGCTCCCCGGTCCTGTTCCAGCGGCTCGACCAAAGCTTCCAGCAAATCTGGAAGGCCACGATGGTCTTGCCCGTCCCCGTTGCCATGGTGAGAAGCAGGCGCTTCCTTCCGGCAAGGATGGCTTCGACAGTCCGGTTAATGGCGATTTGCTGGTAGTATCGGGGCAGCTTGCCGCCGACCGTATTGTAGGGGGCGATCAGATGCTCCACGCGCTCGGGCGTGTTGATTCCGCTGCCCGTCTGATAGCGCCGCCAAAGGTCATCGGGGCTCGGGAAGTCGGGGACGCGCGTTTCCGTCCCCTTGAAATAATCGATCTCGATGATCTCAGCGCCGTTAGTGGCGTAGGCGTATTTGAGGCCGAGGATTTCCGCATAATCGCGGGCC
Organism: Enhydrobacter sp.; assembly: GCF_030246845.1. Classification (NCBI taxonomy): domain Bacteria; kingdom Pseudomonadati; phylum Pseudomonadota; class Alphaproteobacteria; order Hyphomicrobiales; genus Enhydrobacter; species Enhydrobacter sp. The sequence continues at coordinate 3,470,314 of NZ_CP126889.1, read as the reverse complement.
TGCTGCACGGCGTCGGTCGCGGATTTATAGCTGGCCTTGGCCTCGACCACGGCAAGCGGAAAGTCCCGCGTGTAACGCAGCAGATAATCGACCCGCTTGGGCGGCTTGCGGACAAAGCCCTTGCCCACGGGAATGACGCGGCCATCCGTGATGGTGCGCTGCTCGGCGATGGAATGAGGGTCATTATCCCAACCGATGGATTGTAGCTTGGGCACGACGAATTTTCGGCACGTGTCGGCTTCGTTCGTCATGCGCCCCCGCTGCCCCCTGCTGCTCCTCAACCTTACGCTTTATCCAGTTTGCGATTTCCTGCCGCTGGAACCGCCACGATCCGCCGACCTTGAAGCCAGGAATCTTGCCTGCCGAGGCGAGCTTGTAGGCCGTCTTCTCATTGATCTTGAGAAGTTCCGCCACCTCCCGGATCGTCAGGATTTCATCGGCTACGCGCCCACTGTAACTCATGGTTGAGAAAGCGTATAGAAGATCGGAGAAAATCAGGGAAGATGCGGTGACTGTCCATCTCCAGGGGCAGCGGTAGCGGGGACCGGGGCCACGGCAGCGTCATATTGAAAAATCCGCCCTAGAAGCGGATTTTTAAGGATAATCCGGTGACAGCTTCATATTGAAGAATCCGCTCTAAGAGCGGATAATGAGATATGATCCGAGTCGAGCGATCAGCCCTGTCTTCCTACGCTTCCGGCCTGCTTGCTAGGGGCCGGGGGGTCTTTTCTGCGGATGAGGCGCAGAAGGAGATCGGCATTAGCCGAGGCGCATTTCTCGATGCCGCCGAGCGTTTGCAGCGGCGCGGCCAGCTCATTCGGCCCCGGCGCGGCTTCTACGTGGTCGTGCCGCCCCAGCACGCCACGGCGGGAGCGCCGCCGCCGGAGTGGTATATCGACGCCCTGATGCGCCATGAGCAGCGGCCCTATTATGCCGGGTTGCTAACGGCGGCAGCGGCTCACGGCGCTTCCCATCAAGCCGTGATGGAGTTTCAGGTCGTCACGGACAAACTCCTGCCAAACATTGAGGCCGGGCGGACGCGGATCGTCTTTTCCTACCGCAAGGACATGGCGGCGGTGTCGGCGGGGATCGAGGATCGCAAGACGCCATCGGGCTATATGAAGCTGTCCTCACCGGAACTGACGGCGCTCGACCTCGTGCGCTATCCGCAATCCGGCGCCGGCCTGGACAACATTGCGACGGTGCTTTCTGAGCTTGCCGAACGACTGCAACCCCAAAAGCTCGCCTCCCTGTCGGGCGGTTTCGAGAAAGCGGTCGTGCAGCGCCTCGGGCATCTCCTCGGAAGGCTGGGGCATCCGCAGATTGCGGAGCCGATGTTCGTGGCGCTATCGGCGCGCGGGTCGCTGCCGTGGGTCGAACTCGACCCCAAACAGGCAGGCGATCCCGATTTGTCGCCGCCGCCGTCCGAACGCGATGACCGCTGGCGCGTGATCGTTCGTCGACCGCCGGAGATCGACGAATGATCCCGCAAGACTATATCACCGCCTGGAGCCGTGTCGCGCCGTGGGCAAGCCAGCGACAGGTCGAGCAAGACCTCATCATTAGCCGTGCGCTTGTCGCTATCTTCTCCGATCCGTTCCTGCGGGGCGAACTGCGCTTCCGGGGCGGCACAGCACTCAACAAGCTGCATTTCCCCGCGCCGCTGCGCTATTCCGAAGATATAGACCTCGTGCGAACGAGCGCTGGCCCGATTGGGCCGGTTCTCGATGGCGTTCGTGCCGTCCTTGAACCGTGGCTTGATAAGGCAAAGTCCGATCCGAGCCCCGTCGCCCCCAAACTTCGCTTTCGCGCCGATGCGGAAGGCGAGCCTGCTGATGTACGTATCAACCTCAAGGTCGAAATCAACACGCGGGAGCGGGAAGCCCACGATCCGCCCATCGAGATACCGTTCGGCGTCAAAAATCCGTGGTTCACCGGCAAGGCCGCGATCCCGACCTTCTCACGGGAGGAAATGCTGGCGACCAAGCTGCGCGCGCTGCTCCAACGCAACAAGGGCCGCGATCTGTTCGATCTCGATCACGCGCTGACCGTGTTCGAGGGGCTGAACACGGCCCGGATCGTCGAATGTTTCCGGCTCTACCTCGAGAAGGCGGAGATAGCGATTTCCAGGGCCGAAGCGCAGCAGCGCATGTTCCAAAAACTCGCCAATCCGACCTTCTTCACCGACATGCGCCCGCTGCTTTCGACGGATCGCGCCAAGGCCCTGACCGACGAGACGCTCAAGGCCACGTTTGTCCGGGTGATGAAGGAACTGATCGACCGGATACCCGGCGACGAATGGGCGAAGGCCGAAGAAATGCGGGAGCGGTTCGGAGTCTAAGCATTCTCGGCGATGCTGTCGCGCTCAGCCTTGAACCCCTGCTTCCCCTTCGCGGCCCATAGCGCCAACGCCTTGTCGCGCTCATCGCTTTGGAGCTTGTCGGCCATCCAGAGTAGCGCGCCGTAGAGGATGGCGCGGTCGTCGCCGGTCAGTTCCACGATCCCGGCTTTGACGACGAGGCCGCCGAGTTCGATCAGATGCCGCGTGCGCTTGCGACGCTCGACTTGCCAGGTGCGCATGTTATCCCGCGCCTGTGCCGCCCGATGCCGGTTGTGTGCCGCCCGGTTGCGCCAGAGCGCCGCCACCGTCGCGGTCAGGCGATAGCGCAGTTCGCCGCACCCGGCTTTGAAAGAACGCGGCCCCGCGTTTGGCCCATGCCTCCCTCTTTCCGGCATCCCTGGTTTCGGCCAGCACGATCAGCGCGCCCGCCAGTTCGTCGGCGGTGAGCGCGTCGGCTCCGGTCGAGATCACCAGCTCGCCGAGCTGCTGCACCTTGCGGGCTTTCAGGTCCCGCGCCTTGTCCTCCAGCGCCTTCAGTTCCGCGTCGAAATCCCGTGGTTTCCGCATCATGTCCTCCATCAGTGGCGATGGAGAAAGCGTAGTTGAGCGGGGCGCGTAATGCAGTAATGTTGCCGGGACGGGCTGGAACGGCACGAGCAATCCCGAGAAATTAGTTTCGAGGGCGCGCTTATACGTCGTTCCGACGTGCGCTTCGCGGTGTAAATGATCCGCCCGCGATGGCGATCTATCATCTCCACGTTAAGGTCATTGGCCGCAAGGCCGGGTCGAGCGCGGTGGCGTCGGCCGCCTACCGCTCGGCCTCGCGACTGCACGACGACCGGCTCGGACGCAGCCACGACTTCTCCAACAAGCGCGGCGTCGTCCATTCCGAGGTCATGCTGCCGGAGGATGCGCCCGAACAATGGCGCGACCGCGAACGGCTCTGGAACGATGTCGAGGCGTTCGAGGTGAGGAAGGACGCCCAGCTTGCCCGCGAGGTCGAGTTCGCCCTTCCGCGCGAGATGACGCAAGCCCAGGGCATCGAACTCGCCCGCGACTTTGTGCAGGCTGAGCTTGTCGATCAGGGCATGATCGCCGACCTCAATGTGCATTGGGACATCGGCGAGGACGGGACACCCAAGCCCCACGCCCATGTCATGCTCACCATGCGATCCGTGGACGAGGACGGCTTCGGCCAAAAGGTGCGGGACTGGAACCGCACCGAGATGGTCGAACGCTGGCGCGAACGCTGGGCGGAGCTGGCAAACGAGCGCCTGGCCGAACTCGACATCGACGCGCGCATCGACCATCGCAGTCTGGAAGCGCAGGGCATCGGCCTTGAGCCGCAAACGCAGATCGGCGCGCCCGCCCAACGCATCGAGGGCGAAGGGTTAGAGGCCGCCGATCGCGCGGAAATGCACCGCGAGATCGCCCGCAACAACGGCGCGCGGATCATCGCCGATCCTTCGGTGGCGCTGGACGCGATAACCCACCAGCAATCGACCTTCACGCGGCGCGACATAGCGATGTTCGCGCACCGGCACAGCGACGGGATCGAGCAGTTCAACGCGGTCATGGGCGCGATGCGGAGCGCGCCCGAGCTAGTCGTACTCGGGGCGGACGGGCGGGGCGAAGACCGCTTCACCACCCGTGACATGATCGAGTCCGAACAGTGCCTGCACCGCGCCGCCGAACTCATGGCCGAGAAGGAGCGCCATGGGGTCGGCGACAGAGACCGCGAAACGGCGCTGGCGCGTGCGGAAGCGCGTGGTCTTGTCCTTTCGGGAGAGCAGGCCGAGGCGCTTACGCATGTCACGGATCGGCGCGATCTGAGCGTCGTCATCGGCTACGCCGGGACGGGAAAGAGCGCGATGCTGGGCGTGGCGCGCGAAGCCTGGGAAGCGGCTGGCTACGAGGTCCGGGGCGTGGCGCTGTCCGGCATCGCGGCCGAGAATCTGGAAAGCGGATCGGGCATCGCGTCGCGCACCATTGCCAGCATGGAACACGGTTGGGGACAGGGCCGCGACGTGCTCACGTCCCGCGATGTGCTTGTCATCGACGAGGCGGGCATGGTCGGCACGCGCCAGTTGGAGCGCGTACTGTCCCATGCCGCCGAGGCCGGCGCCAAGGTGGTGCTGGTCGGCGATCCGCAGCAGTTGCAATCCATCGAGGCGGGCGCGGCGTTCCGCTCGATCTTTGAGCGCCACGGCGGGGTGGAGATCGGCGAGGTGCGCCGCCAGCGGGACGACTGGCAGCGTGACACCACGCGCGATCTTGCGACCGGCAAGACGGGCGAAGCGATCCATGCCTATGACACACATGGCATGGTCCATGCCGCCCCGACACGCGAGCAGGCGCGCGACGATCTGATCGACCGCTGGGACCGCGACCGGCAAGAGTCGCCCGACCAGAGCCGCATCATCCTTACCCACACCAATGATGAGGTTCGCGCGCTCAACGAGGCCGCACGCGAACGGATGCGGGCCGCCGGCGATCTTGGCGATGACGTGCGCCTGGTGGTCGAACGCGGTGCGCGCAGCTTCGCCAGCGGGGATCGGGTCATGTTCCTGCAAAACGAGCGCAGCCTTGGCGTGAAGAACGGCACGCTCGGGACCGTCGACCAGGTCAGCGCACAATCTATGTCCGTGCGCACCGACGACGGGCGCAGCGTCTCGTTCGACATCAAAGATTATGACCGCATCGACCACGGCTATGCCGCGACCATCCACAAGGCGCAGGGTATGACCGTGGACCACACCCACGTTCTGGCGACGCCGGGCCTGGACGCCCATGGCAGCTATGTCGCTCTGTCACGCCACCGCGACCGCACGGACCTGCATTACGGCCGGGATGACTTCGCCAGCCAGGATCGGCTTGTCCGCACCCTGTCGCGCGACCGGGCGAAGGATATGGCATCGGATTACGAACGGCTTGATCCGACGCAGGATTATGCCGAGCGGCGCGGGATTACCTTTCGTGCCCGCGTCACCGAGATCGTGCGCAAGGTCGTGCCGGAAAAGGTGCGCGGCATGTTCGACGGCCTGTGCCTGCCCGCCGATGACGGGCAGGGGGCGGAACGGGCAGCGCCGGAAAGGAAGGTGGCGGAAGATCCGGAAACGGCGCTGCGCCGCACCCGCACCAAGGCGCTCATCCGTCATGCCCGCGCCGTGGATGCGATCTTCGAGATGCAGGAGCGGGGCGGCAAGGCGAGCCCGGAGCAGGTGAAGGAATTGCAGGAGGCCCGCACGGCCTTCGAGGAGGTGCGGCCCCATGGCTCGCGTGATGCTGAAGCTGCCTACAAGAGGAACCCGGAACTTGCCCAGGAAGCGGCGACGGGCCGGGTCAACCGCGCCGTCCGTGCCCTCCAGCTCGAAACCGAACTGCGCACCGATCCGCAGCGCCGCGCCGACCGCTTCGTGGAACGCTGGCGAGAACTCGGCCAGACCAGCCAGCGCCAGTATCAGGCGGGCGACATGTCCGGCTACAAAGCCACGAGGTCGGCGATGGGTGACATGGCGAAGAGTCTCGAACGCGATCCGCAGCTTGAATCGATCCTCGCCAACCGCAAGCGAGACCTCGGCATCGGAATCGAATCCGGCCGCCGGCTCGGGCTGGAACTCGCCTTCAGTCATGGCATCGACCTTGGCAGAGGCCGGAGCATCGGGCTGTAGAACCGTCCTATTTTTGCCCCTCTGCACGCCAGGCTACGATGATGGTTTGAATCCTCTTGCGCGCGCGTAAGTGCTTGTTTTGTCTGGATCAGGAGCAGTCAGAGACAACCGGCAGGAGCAAGCGCAGTAATGCCCGCACCAGACCGTATCGTCCGTCTGAAAACCGTTCTCGCCCGGACCGGCCTGTCCCGGTCCACCATCTACCGCAAGATCGCCGAAGGCACGTTCCCGCCCCAGATCAGGATCAGCGTCAACGGCGCCGGCTGGAGGGAATCCGATATCGACTGCTGGGTCGCCAACCCCGTGGCGTGGCGGCCAGAGCAGAAGACCGATTTTGGCCGGTGAGACCCGCCCCCATCCAGTGCACGATCCAAGTCTTTGTCACGGCGTTCGCTTCAACCGATCAGTGTGGTCTGCCCACGCCTGCATCAGTTCAGTTCGCTCCGGCCAATAACTTGCCCGGTTGTAAGCACGCCGGATTTCGTTCTGATCCTGATGCCCAAGCGCTGCCTCGATCACGTCGGGCCGGAAGCCCCGTTCGTTCAATATTGAGCTCGCCGCCGCCCGAAAGCCGTGCGCGGTCATCTCATCCTGTGTAAAGCCCATGCGCCGCAGCGCGGCGTTCATTGCGTTCTCCGAGAGGGGGCGGGCATTGGAGCGGATAGAGGGGAACACAAGGGTGCTCCTCCGGCCGACCTCCTTCACCTCGCGCAGCACGTCGAGCGCCTGCCGCGATAGCGGCACCTCATGCGGCCGGCGCACCTTGGTGCGGGTGCCGTTGATGCGCCAGATTGCCTCCTCCATATCGATCTCTGCCCACGCGGCGCCGCGGACCTCGCCGGGGCGGGCGAACGTCAGCGCCGTGAACTGAAGAGCGGACCGGAGCGTCGGCCAGCCGTCATAGGCATCTATGGCCACCAGAAGCGCACCGAGACGCTTCTCGTCGGTGATCGCGGGCCGGTGCTGCACCTTGGGGGCCTTCAGGGCGCCCCGCAGGAGAAGCGTCGGATCGTCCTTGGCCCGCAGCGTAGCGATGGCAAGCCGGAAGACGGTGCCGATCATGCTGCGGAGCCGCCGCGCCGTCTCCCGGCGCCCGGTGCGTTCGATCCGTTGCAGCAGGGCGAGGATTTCCGCCGGGGTGATATCCGCGATCGGCCGGGCGCCGAGGTCGGGGCCGGCCAGATCGACCAGCAGCCATCGGTTCTTCATGACGGTGGACGCGGCGGCGCCCTCGTCCTCGATCCGTTGCAGATATTCCTCGGCGATCCCCCCGAAGGTGTTCGTCGCCGAGATGACGGCGGTCAGCCTTGCGGCCCTCTTGTTGGCCCCGGGATCGACTCCCGAGGCCAACAGCTTCTTGGCCTCGTCGCGCAGCCGGCGCGCCTCGGCGAGGGATACGGAGGGATAGGCGCCGTGGGACAGCTTCTTCTGCTTCCCGTTGAACCGGTATGCCTGGTTCCAGAGCCGCCCGCCGCCTGGCTTCACAAGGAGATAGAGCCCGCCGCCATCGGAGAGCTTGTATTCCATCTCCCGCCTCTTGGCGGTACGGCACGCCGTATCCGTCAAAGCCATTGTTGGCCTCCCGCTGTTGGCCTCGGGCCAACAAAGACCAGGCCGAGGCCAACATCAAGGCCAACAAATCCGCGGGATGAGGCGATATCCGGTGACGCGGATTGGGACGACAAAAGGCGCCAGAATCCTCAAAAAGGAAGCGATATCAATGCATTATCGGGCGAGGTGAGACGCTCTGAGATGGCGGGAGAAAAGGGTAATGGTGCCCAGGGGCGGAATCGAACCACCGACACTGCGATTTTCAGTCGCATGCTCTACCAACTGAGCTACCTGGGCGCGCCGTTCGTTGGCGGCGGGCTGTATAGGATGCGTCAGGGCTTGTGTCTAGGTCGTCCGTCCGAACCTTCTCCGGCGCCATCGTCCGGGGGTTCGTCGGTCGGCACGCGATAGCCTTCCTTCAGCCAGCGGCCGAGGTCGATGTCGGCGCAGCGCTTGCTGCAGAACGGCCGGTACTTGAGCTCGGCGGGCTTGCCGCAGACCGGACACTTGGCGTCGATGCGCACGGCGCGCAGCGGCGGAGAGGATCGATCGGCCGGGGTCATGGCTCCTGGTCGGTCTGTTCGCCCGTTGCCTGTTGAAGGGCCTCCAATTGCGCCGCCAGAGTCGCGCCGCGTCTGGCGCGCGTCAACTCGAAGAGGCCGAGCCGCGTGAAACCGTAGAGCTGGCTGGGCACGGGATCGTCCGCCAGCGCCTCGGCCAGCGCGGCCTGCACCTTGTCGCGATCGTAGGCGCTGCGCATGGTGACGAAGTCGATGATCACCGGACCGCCGAGGTTGCGCAGCCGCAGTTGCTGGGCGATGGCGGGCGCCGCTTCGAGATTGACGTCGACCGGCCGGCGCGGCGCGCGCCCCTGGCGCCCGCCGGCGCCGGCGCTGTCGACATCGATCGCGACCAGCGTCTCGCCCGGCTCGAACAGCACCTCGACGCCGCTCGGCAAGGCGATGCGCCGCGCGAGCGCGGTGTCGATCTGGCCCGCCACGTCGTCGACGTCGAAGATCGGCATCGGCCCGCTGTGCCAGCGCACGCGAATCCTCTCCTGGCGGCGCTCGAACTCTTCCTGCAACCGGCCTGCCCGGCCGCGGTCGTCGATGATCAGCTCGTCGAGGCTCGCGCCATGATCGCGCAACGCCCGCTCGATCGGATCGAGCTCACCCGGCATCCGCGCCGAGAGATCGGCCGGCGGCGGCAGGTCGAGGGCCTGGCGCCGGATGGTCTCCCAGCGCGCCAGCACACGCACCGCGTCGTCCCGCAGCAGGTCGCCAGAGGCGCCGGCCGCCGCCGTGCGCAGCACCAGCCCGCCTTCCAGCAGGTCGCGCACGTGACCGGCCAGCCGTTCGCGCTCGGCCTCGCCCTCGATGCGGCGCGAGAAGCGGATGCCCGCGCCCAGCGGATGATAGGCGACGTAGCGGCCGGTGACGGCGACATCCATCGACAGCCGCGGACCCTTGCCGCCATCCTCGCCGTCGTTGCGCACCTGCACCAGCATCGGCGCGCCGGCCGGCGGCCAGCCTTCGATGCCGGCGCGATCCTCGGCGCGCAGGAAGCCCGATTGGCCGGTGCCGATATCGACGAAGGCCGCGCCGAGCTCGGGCATGACGCGCTCCAGGCGGCCGAGGAAGACACCCTCGATCAGCGAGGGACGATCGCGCCGCGCAATGCGCAGCTCGACCAGCCGGCCGTCCGCGACCAGCGCGAGCAGAAAAGCGCGCGGCAGCACATGACAGATCAGCCGGTCGATCCGGCTCACGACGTCCCCATCGGAAATCCGGCCGAGCGCAGCAGCGCCGCGGCCTCGAAGAGCGGCAGACCGACCACGTTGCTGTAGGAGCCGGACAGGAAGGAGACGAAGGCGGCCGCGCGGCCCTGGATGGCATAGCCGCCGGCCTTGCCATGCCATTCGTCGCTGCGGACGTAGGCGTCGATTTCCGCCGCCTCCAGCCGCTTGAAGCGGACCGCCGTCTCCACCAGCCGGATGCGCACTCGCCCCGCTGCCGCGACGGCAACACCGCCCAGCACCTTGTGACGGCGGCCCGACAGAAGAGCGAGGCAGTCGCGCGCCGTACTCTCGTCCTCGGCCTTGGGCAGGATGCGCCGGCCGACCGCCACCACGCTGTCGGCGGCCAGCACCACGGCGTCCGGATGACGGGCAGCCACGACGTCGAGCTTGGCGCGGGCCATGCGCAATGCATAGCCGCGCGGCAGCTCTCCCCGGCGCGGGCTCTCGTCGACATCGGCCGGATCGATCTTGGCCGGCTCGCACCCGATCTGCCGCAGGAGATCCAGGCGGCGCGGCGAAGCAGAAGCCAGGACCAGCGGCGGCTGCAGCGGTGTCTACTTGAAGCGGAAGGTGATGCGGCCCTTGGTCAGGTCGTACGGCGTCATTTCCACGGTGACGCGGTCGCCTGCCAGCACGCGGATGCGGTTCTTGCGCATCTTGCCCGACGTATGGGCGAGGATCGTGTGGTCGTTGTCGAGCTTCACGCGGAACATCGCGTTCGGCAGCAACTCCTCGACCACACCGTTGAACTCGATCAGATCTTCCTTGGCCATCCGGCCTCCGGCTGGTGAATGCAAAAGACGAAAGCGGCCGGAAAATGGGCTGGGACAGGGACATAGTCAATGTCTGCGGACCGGTGCAAAACGGCCCGACCTGCGCAGGCGGCGGCGGGCCTCGACCGGCCACCGCCATTCGGGCACGCTCACGCGTTACCGGGCGGAACCAAAAGGGAGAAGCACGGGCAAATGGCAGGGCTGCTTTTCGGCTTCGAAGGCCGGATCGGGCGCGGTCCGTTCTGGCTCGGCCAGATCGTGGTCCTGCTGCTCGTCTGGCTGTATGCGACCTATGTCGACCGCCTGCTCGCAGCCTGGATGCCGGGCAGCATCTTCATGGGCTCGGCCGTCGCCCTGATCTTCGCCCTGCCGATCATCTGGGTGCAGACGGCGATCACGATCAAGCGTTGTCACGACCGCGGCAAGACAGGATTCTGGTCGATGCTTCTGCTGCTGCCCATCGTCGGCCAGATCTGGCTGGTGGTCGATTGCGGGCTGCTGCCTGCACCGCCCGCCGCGCGGCGGCGTGAACGGACCGTCGGCCTGCGCGATCCAACTGCCGGCTGATGCCGCCGCGCTCGCCGCAAGACTGCAGACGCAGAACATCCCGCTAGCCTGCTCCGTTGCTGTACGAAAACGCACGCGGATTACCGGCTTCGCAACTCCGTTTATACGCCGAGAGTTGTCTGCCTAGGCGCGGCACTGCTGCGCGCCACGAGCGGCAAACGAGCTGCGGCACGACATCCGCGGTGCGTTCCGCTCCCCTGCAAACACCGACTCAGGAGAGCAGACATGAGCATGTCACGTGATGAACGCGGTCGCTTCATGGACGAGGACGACGACCGCGACTACCGTCGGCGCAGCCGCTCCCGGTACTACGACGAGGATGACGACTACGATCGACGGGGTCGCCGGCGCGGCGGCTGGTTCGGCGATCCGGAGGGTCATTCCATGGCTGCCCGGCGCGGCTGGGACGACCCGCGGCATGGCCCGAGCGGCTGGTACGGCGACTCGGAGGGTCATTCCGAGGCGTCACGTCGCGGCTGGGACAATCCGCGTCACGGCCCGAGCGGCTGGTACGGCGACTCCGAAAGCCATTCCGAAGCCTCGCGCCGCGGCTGGGACAATCCACGCCATGGTCCCAGCGGCTGGTACGGTGATCCGGAGGGCCACTCGGAGGCATCCCGTCGCGGTTGGGAGCACGGCCATCGCGGCTATTCCCGCTATGACGACGATGACGACCGCGGCTATCGGAGCCGCCGCTACGAGGACGACGACGATTACGATCGTCGTGGACGCCATCGCGGAGGCTGGTTCGGCGATTCGCGCGGCCATTCCGAGGCCTCGCGCCGCGGCTGGGACCGTCGATAGGCCTTTGCGTTAGCCGAGGCCGGGCAAACGGCAGCCTGCGTGGACCGCGCTCCGCGCAGGCTGCTTTGCCATGCAGAGGACAAACGTACCTTCCCGCGCACCTTTTTTCTAAAGTGTCGGCCCCGACGGAACGCCAAATCTTACCTTGAGGCGGGTGAGGATCATGTCGCGCACGCCGCGATAGGCGTCGAGCCGAGTCTCGCGGGTCCCCTCGACGACGCTCGGATCGGGAATCGGCCAGTACTCGACGTCGGTCGCCGTGCTGCGGGTGAACTCGAGCGCGCTGTGGTGGGCTTCCGGCGAGAGACTCACGATCAGGTCGAACGAGCTGGGCTCGATATCGTCGAAGCTCTTGCTGCGATAGGCCTGGCTGTCGATGCCGATCTCGTCCAGCACGGCCGCCGCGAAGCGATCGAGGTCGCTGCGATGGACTCCGACCGACTCGATATAGGCTGCCTGACCGTAGAGACGACGTGCCAGCGCCTCCGCCATCGGCGAGCGAACGGCATTGTGCGTACAGGCGAACAGCAGACTGCCCGGGAGGCCGTCCTTCATCCTCAGGCCTTGATATGCAAGGCGCAGATCAGGGTGAACAGCCGCCGCGCCGTGTCGAGATCGAGCTCGATCTTGCCGGCGAGCCGTTCGCGCAGAAGCTCCGAGCCCTCGTTGTGCAACCCGCGGCGGCCCATGTCGAGCGCCTCGATCTGCGCCGGCCCGAGCTTCTTGATGGCGGTATAGTAGCTGCCGCAAACCAGGAAGTAGTCCTTCACGATCTTGCGGAAAGGCGTGAGCGACAGGATGACATCGCGCAGCTTTCGGTTGTCCGCCGAATGGACGCCGAAGACCAGGCGCTGCTCGAAGATGCCGATATGGAGCTTGTACGGGCCGGCCTCGCCGTTCACGAGGCCGAAGTGATTCTCCTCCAGCAGATCGAACAGCGCGACCGCGCGCTCGTGCTCGACCTCAGGAGAGCGCCGCGCCACCGACTTCTCGTCGAGCACGATGTCGACGAGGCGACGTGCCCTGGGAGCCGCAGATGACGGCGGATGCGCCATGGTCGTCAATCGCGGCGGTTCAGCCGTATGGAAACGGAGCGGCCGTGCGCGCCCAGTCCCTCTGCCTCGGCAAGCACCAGCGCCGCCGGCCCGAGACGGGCGAGCGCATCCACCGTGCAATGCACGATCGAGGTGCGTTTCAGGAAGTCGGCGACGCCCAGCCCGCCCGAGAAGCGCGCCGCGCGCGAGGTCGGCAGCACATGGTTCGTGCCGGCGACGTAGTCGCCGATCGCCTCGGGTGTATGCCGGCCGAGGAAGATCGCCCCGGCGTGAACGATCTTGCGGCTGAGCGCCTCGGCGGCTTCGGGCTCCAGGGCGAGCTCGACATGCTCTGCCGCGATGCGATCGACGATCGGCGCCGACTGGGCGAGATCGGGCACGAGGATCACCGCTCCGTTGTCGCGCCAGCTCGCGCCCGCGATCTCGCTGCGCTGCAAGGTTCTGAGCTCGGCGTCGACGGCCTGCACAACCGAATCGGCGAAGGCGGCATCGTCGGCGATCAGCACCGATTGCGAGGACGGGTCATGCTCGGCCTGGGACAGCAGGTCGGCGGCGATCCAGGCAGGATCGTTGTGGCGGTCCGCGACCACCAGGATCTCCGACGGGCCGGCGATCAGGTCGATGCCGACCTGCCCGAAGACACGACGCTTGGCGGCGGCAACGAAGGCGTTGCCGGGACCGGTGATCTTGTCGACCGGCCTGATCGACTGCGTGCCATAGGCGAGCGCCGCCACCGCCTGGGCGCCGCCGATGCGCCAGACCTCGTCGGCACCGGCGATTTCGGCCGCCAGCATGACCAGCGGATTGAGGACGCCGCCAGGGGTCGGCACGACCATCACGACCCGCCCCACGCCGGCAACCTTGGCCGGCACGATGTTCATCAGCACCGAGGAAGGATAGGCGGCGGTGCCGCCGGGCACGTAGACGCCGACCGAATCGAGCGGCCGGTAGCGGGCACCGAGCCGTGTGCCCGTCTCGTCGGTGAACTCGACATCGCCGGGCAGCAGCGCGCGGTGGAACGCCTCGATGCGGCGGCTGGCGAAATCCAGTGCCGCGCGCTGTGCCGCCGGCACCCTGGCCGCCGCGGCACGGCGTTCGGCATCGGAAATGCGCAGGCCCTTCACGTCGGTATCGACCCTGTCGAACTTGCGCGTGTACTCGACCAGCGCCGCATCGCCCCGGGCGCGCACGTCGGCCACGATGTCGGCGACGACACGGTCGACATTCTCGTCGGTGTCCCGATTGCGCCCGAGGAAGGCCGAAAAGTCCTTTTCGAAGCCCGGCGCCGAGGCGTCGAGCCTAAGCGGCACGGCTCACCTCGCGGAAGCGGTCGACCCAGTGACCGATCCGCTCCGACTGCGTCTTGAGGGCGGCGCGATTGACGATGAAGCGCGAGGTGATGTCGGCGATGTGCTCGATCTCGACCAGGCCGTTGTCGCGCAGCGTGCGGCCGGAATCGACCAGGTCGACGATGCGATGGCTGAGGCCGAGCGATGGCGCAAGCTCCATCGCGCCCGAAAGCTTGACGCACTCGGCCTGCACGCCGCGCGCGGCGAAGTGGCGGCGCGTCACCTCGGGATACTTGGTGGCGATGCGCACGTGGCTCCAGCGCCGCGGATCGTCGCTTCCCGCCATCTCGGCCGGCTCGGCCACCGCCAGCCGGCATTTGCCGATGCCGAGGTCGATCGGCGCATAGATCTCGGGATAGTCGAACTCCATCAGCACATCGTAACCCGCGATGCCGAGATGGGCGGCGCCGAACGCGACAAAGGTCGCGACGTCGAAGGACCGCACGCGGATGATGTCGAGGTCGGCATGGTTGGTGGCGAAGCGCAGTTGGCGGGCGTCCGGATCGGCGAAGGCCTCCTCCGGCTCGATATTGGCGGCGGCGAGCAGGGGCGACGCTTCGCCGAGGATGCGCCCCTTCGGCACCGCCAGGATCAATTTTTCGTTGGCTTCGCTCGACAAGGTTGATTCTCACCAGTAACGAATGCCCGCCCAGGCCGGGGCCGCGCGAGCTATCCGGCCGGATGGGCGGGCTTCCACGGGGTGGGCCAAGGCTCCCCGACGTCCCCCAAATGGCATGCAAGCCGGCCGATTTCCAGCCGTATGGCACGACCGGCGGCGAAGCTCAGCACCACCGATCCGTCCTTCTGCTGGCCCACGGCCAGCAATTCCAGCATCCGGTCGGGCTGCTGGAGCGGGATCTTGTGGTGATGGACGGCATCCACCTCGTTGAAAACAAGGGCGGAATGGGTCCGCCAGTAAGCCGTCTCGATGGTCGCGTCGGCTTCCCAACAGAACCGGTTCAGCAGGAGAACAAAACGCTTCTCCCCGGCGAAGAAGGCACAGTCGCGGACGGCGACCAGCGAATCCTGCACCGCCGCCGAGATCACCGCGAGATCGTCGGCGTCCAGCGCCGTGAGCCTGAGCTTGTCGGCCATTTACCCCTTCAACCGCTCGATGTCGGCGCCGCATGCGGCGAGCTTCTCCTCCAGCCGCTCATAGCCGCGGTCGAGGTGATAGACGCGGTGCAGCGTGGTCTCGCCTTCCGCGGCGAGGGCGGCGATGGCGAGCGATACCGAAGCGCGCAAGTCCGTCGCCATCACCTCCGCGCCGCGTAGCTTCGGCACGCCACGGACCAGCGCCGACTCGTGGTGGATGGTGACATTGGCGCCCATGCGCATCAGCTCCGGCACATGCATGAATCGGCTTTCGAAGATCGTCTCGGTGATCATCGAAGCTCCTTCGGCGCGGGTCATCAGCGCCATCATCTGCGCCTGCAGGTCGGTCGGGAAACCCGGATAGGGCTCGGTCATCACGTCGACGCCGTGCAGCTCGCCGTTGGCCCGACGCACGCGGAAGCCGCGATTCGTCCTCTCGAAGACCACGCCCGCCGCGCGCAGGCTCTGCGCCGCGGCCTCCATCAGCTCGAGCCGGCCGCCGACCAACTCGACATCGCCCGACGTCATGGCGATGGCCATGGCGTAGCTGCCGGTCTCGATGCGGTCCGGAATCACGACGTGCGTCGCCGACTTGAGCTGGGCGACGCCCTCGATCGTCAGCGTCTCGGTGCCGATGCCGGCGATGGGCACGCCCATCTTCGAGAGGCACGCGGCGAGATCGACGATCTCGGGTTCGCGAGCGGCGTTGTCGAGCACGGTCGTTCCCCGTGCCAGCGCCGCCGCCATCATCAGGTTCTCGGTGGCGCCGACCGAGACCTTGGGGAAGGTGAAGCGCGCTCCCTTCAATCCCTTGGGCGCCCGGGCGACGATGTAGCCGCCATCGATATCGATGTCGGCGCCCATGGCCTTCAGCCCGGCGATATGCAGGTCGACGGGCCGCGCCCCGATCGAGCAGCCGCCGGGCAGCGACACGCGCGCCTCGCCCTCGCGCGCCAGCAGGGGGCCGAGCACCAGCACGGAAGCACGCATCTTGCGCACGATATCGTAGGGCGCGGTGGTCGAGGTGATTCTGTCGGCGCGGAGCGTCAGCCGGGTGCCGTGGGCGTGGCCGTTCTCGCCGGGCGCGGCCTCGATCTCCACGCCATGCTGGCGAAGGAGCTGCATCATGGTGGTGATGTCGGCGAGCCGGGGAACGTTCTTGAGGACGAGCGGCTGGTCGGTGAGCAATGCCGCCGCCATGGCCGGCAGGCAGGCATTCTTCGATCCAGACACGACGATCTCGCCTTTGAGCGCGCGGCCGCCCTTGATACGGATGCGATCCATCTCCCCTTTTCCTCCGCTTCAGATCTTGGGCAGCGTGACGCCGCGCTGGCCCTGGTACTTGCCGGCCTTGTCGCGATAGGAGATCTCGCAGGGCTCGTTGCCCTGCAAGAACAGGAACTGCGCCGCGCCTTCGTTGGCATAGATCTTCGCCGGCAAGGGCGTGGTGTTGGAAAACTCGAGGGTGACGTGCCCCTCCCACTCGGGCTCGAGCGGAGTCACGTTCACGATGATGCCGCAGCGGGCGTAGGTCGACTTGCCCACGCACACGACGAGCACGTCGCGCGGGATGCGGAAATATTCGACGGTGCGGGCCAGCGCGAAGGAGTTGGGCGGAATGATGCACACATCGGTCGTGCGGTCGACGAAACTGTTCTCGGCGAAGTTCTTGGGATCGACCACGGCCGAGTCGACATTGGTGAAGATCTTGAAGTCGTTGCCCACGCGGGCATCGTAGCCGTAGGAGGACAGGCCGTAGGAGATGATGCCGTCCCGCTTTTGGGCCGCGACGAAGGGCTCGATCATGCCCTTCTCCTCGGCCATGCGGCGGATCCAGCGGTCGGAAAGGATTGCCATTCTTGTTGTTTCCGCGAGGGGGAAGCGATCACCACCAAGGTGACCGCATCATCCCTCGTTGCACTCAGGATGACACTTTCCTCGGGGACGACAGCGACGTTTTAGACGAGCCGGCCCCGCCGCTCAATCTTCGACGGGCTTTTGCCCCTCGTTCCGTTGCTTTGCCCGCGCCTGGGCCTTGCGCCGCTTGAGGTTTTCCCGCAGCGCCGCGGCCAGGCGCGCGGCGCGCTCGTCCTTGCCGTCGGCGACGGCAGGTGACTTCTTGGGCGGCTTCATGGGTGATCGAACGCCTTCGGTCACTCGGCCGGGGCCGGCAGCGCCTCCTCGGCCTCGTCGTCCTTCCTGTGGTGATCGCCCGCCAGCATGACATACACCGCCGGGACCACGAACAGCGTGAACAAGGTGCCGAGCGAAAGGCCCGAAGCGATCACCAGCCCCATGCAGAAGCGCGACAGAGCGCCGGCCCCGGTGGCCATGATCAGCGGCACCACGCCGAGCACCATCGCCGCCGTGGTCATCAGGATCGGCCGGAATCGGATGCTTGCGGCCGCCACGACGGCCTCGCGCTTCGACTTGCCGAGCGTCTGCTGCTCGTTGGCCACCTCCACGATCAGGATGCCGTGCTTGCTGATGAGGCCCATCAGCGTCACCAGGCCGACCTGCGTGTAGATGTTCATGGTCGCGCCGAGCACGCCGAAAGTGCTGAGCACGAGCAGGAACAGGAGCGCGCCCGCAATCGACATCGGCACGGAGAACAGGATGATCAACGGGTCGCGGAAGCTTTCGAACAGCGCCGCCAGCGACAGGAAGATGATGATCAGGGCGAAGGCGAAGGTGGTGACGAAGCCGCCCGATTCCTGGATGTACTGCCGCGACTGGCCGCCATAGTCGACCGAGTAGCCGGCCGGCAGGGTGCGCGCGGCGAGATCCTGGAGGAACTTGAGGGCATCGGCTTGGGAAACGCCCGGAAAGGCGACGCCCTGGATCGTGGCGCTGTTGAGCTGCTGGAAGTGGTTCAGCGACTCGGGGATCGCCTTGGTGGTGATCTTCGCCACGGTCGAGACCGGCACAGGCGTGCCGTCGGACGCGTTGATGTAGTAGTTCTTGACCTGGTCGGAATTGAGCCGCGAGCGCTGCTGCACCTGCGGCATCACCTTGTAGGACCGGCCGTCGAGGTTGAAGTAGTTGACGTAGCCGCCGCCCAGCATCCAGGCGAGCGCGCCACCGATGTCGCTCATCTTGAGCCCGAGCTGGGCCGCCTTGTCGCGATCGATCTGTACCGTGGCCTGAGGCTGGTCGATCTTGAGGTCGGTGTTCAGGAAGATGAACATGCCGCTCTGCAGCGCCTCCTTCAGGAAGTTCTGCGCCACCTCGTTCAACGACTCGAAGCCGCCGGTGGTGGTGATCACGAACTGGACCGGCAGGCCGGTGCTGCCGGGCAGCGGCGGAAGCTGGAAGGCCACCACCTGCGCACCGGCGATGCCCGCCACCTGCTGCTGGATGACCGGCTGAAGGTCGTTGGAGGTGAGCTTGCGCTCGTCCCAGGGCTTCAGCACCATGCCGGCGATTGCCTGCCCCGGTACGTCGAGCTGGAAGACGTGATCCGTCTCCGGATGCTTGGCGAAGATCTCGTAGACCTGCCGCGCATACATCAGGCGCTGGTCGAGCGTCGCCGTCGGCGAGTTGGTGGCCAAGGTGATGATGACGCCCTGGTCCTCCTGCGGCGCCAGCTCGGCCTTGATGCTCGAATAGAAGAAATAGATGCTGCCCAGGATGATGACGGCGAACGTCGCCGTCACCGGGAGATAGCTCAGACTGCCGTCGAGCCACCGTCCGTAGCCGCGCCGCAGCCGATCGAAATTGCGGTCGATGAACCGGATGAAGGCGGCTTCCCAGCGGGTGACCCCCTCGCCGTGCGGCTTCAGGAGCCGCGAGCACATCATCGGCGAAAGCGTGAGCGCCACGATCGCGGAGATGGTCACGGCGCCCACCAGCGTGAAGGCGAACTCGGTGAAGAGCGCGCCGGTCAGGCCCTTCTGGAAGCCGATCGGCACGTAGACGGCGACCAACACCACCGTCATGGCGATGATCGGGCTGCCGAGCTCGCGCGCCGCCTGGATGGCGGCGGGAACGGGCTTCATACCCTCCTCGAGATGGCGGTTGACGTTCTCGACCACGATGATCGCGTCGTCGACCACCAGGCCGATGGCGAGCACCAGGGCGAGGAGCGTCAGGAGATTGATGGAGAACCCGAAGATCAGCATCATCGAGAAGGTGCCGACCAGTGACAGGGGGATGGCCACCGTCGGAATGAACACCGATCGCAGGGAGCCCAGGAACAGGAACACCACCACGGTGACGATCAGCAGCGCTTCCACGAGCGTGCGGACCACCTCGTCGATCGAACTGTTCACGAACGCAGTCGAGTCGTAGACGATCCTGCCCTCCAGCCCCTGCGGGAGCTGGGAGACGAGATCCGGCCAGATGGCCCGCACGCCCTTGACCACGTTCAGCAGATTGGCCGCCGGCGCCACCTGAATGCCGATATAGACTGCCTGGGCACCGTCGAAGCCGACCTCGCTCTCATAGTCTTCCGAGCCCAGCGTCACCTTCGCCACGTCGGAGAGGCGCACGATGGCCCCGCCGTCCTGCTTCAGCACGAGGTTGCGGAATTCATTGAGCGTGCGCAGCGCCGTCGACGCGGTGAGCGTCACCTGCACCATCTGGCCCTTGGTATTGCCCAGGCCGGAGATGTAGTCGTTGGCGGAGAGCTGGTTCGCCACGTCGGCCGCGGTGAGGCCATAGGCGGCGAGCTTCTGCGGATCGAGCCAGGCGCGCAGCGCGAAGTTCTTGCCGCCCAGTATCTCGGCCGTCTGCACGCCTTCGACCGCCTGCAGCTTGGGCTGCACCACGCGCGTGATGTAGTCCGTGATCTGGTTGGGCGCGAGCTTGTCGCTCGAGAAGCCGAGATACATGGCGTCGATGGTCTGACCGACCTTGACCGTCAGCACCGGCTGCTGCGTGCCCGTCGGCAGGGCGTTCAGCACCGAGTTCACCTTGGCGTTGATCTCGGTCATCGCCTTGTTGGCGTCCCAGTTCAGCCGCAGGTAGACCGTGATGGTGCTGACCCCGCTGATCGAGGACGACGTCATGTAGTCGATGCCGTTGGCCTGCGCGATCGCCTTCTCGAGCGGCGTGGTGATGAACCCCGCGATCACGGCAGGGTCGGCGCCGTAGAAGGTCGTTGTCACGGTGACGACCGCGTTCTCGGTCTGAGGATACTGCAGCACCGGCAGCGTGAACACCGAGCGCAGCCCCACGACGAGGATCATCAGGCTGACCACCGTCGCCAGCACGGGGCGGCGGATGAAGATGTCCGTGAACTTCATGACCTGCCGTCCCTCAGTGATCGACCGGCTTGGGATCGGGATCGTCCTTCGGCACCACCGAGTTGTCGACCACGACCGGCACGCCGTTGCGCAGCTTCATCTGGCCCGCCGTGACGACGGTCGTGCCTTCCTTCAGTCCCTTGGTGATGGCGACCTGGTCGCCGCGCGTCGGTCCGACGGCGACGAAGGTCTGTCGCACGGCGAGCTGTGGCTTGCCGTCCGAACCCTTGCCCTTCTCCTCGACGACATAGACCAGGTCGCCGTAGGAGTTGTAGCTGATCGCCGTCTGCGGCAGCGTCACCATCTTCCGCGGCTCGCCGATCTCGGTGTCGACGGTTACGTACATGCCGGGCATCAGCAGCCTGTCCGGATTTTGGATGGTGGCGCGCACCTGCACGTTGCGCGTCGAGGCCTCGACCTTGGGATTGATGGCCGTGATCTTGCCCGTGAAGGTCTTGCCCGGATAGGTGTCGACCTTCGCGGTCACCGGCTGCCCGACCTCGATCTTGTCGAGCGCCTGCTGCGGCAGCAGGAAGTCGGCATAGATCGGCGTCAGCGCCTGCAGGGTGACGACCACAGTTCCCGGCGCGAGGTATTGGCCGAGATCGACCTGCCGCAGGCCGAGATTGCCGTCGAACGGAGCCCTCAGGATCTTCTTGTCGACGATCGCGCGCTGCTGTTCGACCTGCGCCTTGCTGTTCTTTAGGTTGGCGGCGTCGCTGTCGATCGTCGCCTGGCTCACCGCCTGGGCCTTGAACTGCTTGAGATCGCGGTCGTAGGTGATCTGGGCGAGCTTGGCCACGGCCTCGAGCGATTCGAGCTTGGCAACATCGTCGTCGTTGCGCAGGCGCAGGAGCACCTGGCCGGCCTTGACGTCCTGGCCGGACTTGAACTCGATCTTGTCGACCACACCGGCGAGCTCGAGCGAGAGATCGGCACCTCTGACTGCCCGCAGCGAGCCGACGGCCTCGACCTGTGCCTGCCAGTCGGTCAACTGCGCGACCGCCGTGGCCACCGTCTGCGGCTGGTTGCCCATGCCCGACATGGCTTCCTTGATCTTGCCGTCGACGAAGCTCTTGAAGCCGAAGACCCCGAACAGGGTAGCCCCGACCAGAACCAACATGATGAGCATTCGCTTGATCATAGCGTTCGTCCTTCAGTGTCCCGCGCGGGGCGGCTTGATGTCCTGCACCGGCGGCAGATTGACGATGCCGCCCGGCTTGCCGTTCGATTCGGGCCTGACGTCGTTGCGGTTCCACCAGCCGCCGCCCAGCGCCTGGAACAGCGCCGCGGTGTCGGCATAGCGCTGCCCCTGCGCCTTCACGCGGTTGACCAGCGCGTTCTGGTACTGCTGCTGCGAGTTCAGGAGCGTCAGGTAGTTGACCGCGCCGAGCTGGTACTGCTGCTGCGCGAGATTGAGGCTGGCCTGCGCCGTCTGCTCGGCCAGCACCGTCGCCTTCAGCGTGTCGGCGTCGGACTGCAAGGCACGCAGCGCATTGGCCACGTCCTGGAACGCCGAGAGCACGGTGCTGCGGTACTGCGCGGCCGCCTTGTCGTAGGCCGCCGCCGCGGCGAGCTTCTTGTGCTCGAGCTGGCCGCCGTCGATCAGCGTCTGCGCAAGGCTGATGCCGATATTCCAGACACCCGAGCCCGGCATGAAGAACGTGCTCAAGCCGGCCGATGCAACGCCCCACAGACCGGTGATCTGGAACTGCGGAAACTGCGCCGCCTCGGCCACGCCGACATTGGCGCTCGCGACGTGGAGCTGCGCCTCGGCCGAACGCACGTCGGGCCGCTGCTCCACGAGCTGCGAGGGCAGGCTGAGCGGCAGTTGCTCCGGCAGATGCAGGGTGGAGAGCCTGAGCCCCTGCCCGGCATCCTCGGTCGGCGGCTTGCCGAGCAGCGTCATGAGCTGGTTGCGCTGCTGGGCGAGCTGCTTCTGCAATGGCGGAAGCTGCGCCTGGGTGGATGCCAGCGTGGCCTGCTGCTGCAGCACGTCCGAGCGCGCCGCACCGCCCAGGTCGAACTGGGTCTGCACCACGCGCAGCGAATCGGTCTGGATCCGGATGATGTCCTCGGTCGCGGCGATCTGGGCGCGCAACGAGGCGAGGTTCACTGCCGCCACGACGACGTTGGACGTAAGGGTCAGGTACGTCGCCTCGAGCTGGAAACGCTCGACCTCGGCCTGCGCCGCCTGCGCCTCGACCGACCGCCGCGCGCCGCCCCAGATGTCCGGGTTGTAGGAAACGTTGAGCGAGCCGGTGGTGACACCGAACACCTGGACGAGACCCGGCTGACCCGTGCTCGCGCCGTTGAACTTCTGCTGCTGGGCCTGGCCATTGGCGCTGAAGGTCGGGAACAACGTGCCCTGCTGCGCATAGAGCAGCTCATTGGCCTGACGCAGCGAGGCCTGCGCGGCATCGAGGTCGGGATTGGCCTTGAGCGCCTCAGCGATCAGCGTATTGAGTTCGGGCGAGCGATAGAGCTCCCACCACTGGCCGGGAATATCCGCGCCGGGATCGAAGGTTTGCGCCGCGCCGCCGTCGGTGATGCCCGCCGATGCCGTCGTCGGAACGAGATTTTCCGGCGTGTAGCCGGTCGTCGTGGGCTTGGCGGGCCGCTTGAAATCCGGACCGATCGCGCAGCCGCCCGCGGCGGCGAGACTTGCCAGCGCAAGGACACCGAGACCCGCGCGCCGGGCGGCACGCGACAGGGAAGAAGTGGAACGCGTCATCGATTATGGTCCGCCCTGGGTTCGGTCTGGCACGACGCCGCCATGGCGTCGCGCATGATGGCCTCGGTCTGGGAGCGCACCAGCGCCTGGACGGCCCGCACGCGCTCCTCGCTGAAGAGTTCGAGGCCGAGCGCCTCGCGCACGCCGCGATTGCAGAAGATCGTCACCTGGCCGAGCAGCGCCACCGTGCGCAGCACGACCGCCTGATCCTCGACCGAGCGGCCAAGCAGCCGGCCGACCAGCGCAAGACAGGGCTCGAAGATCTGGCGCATCCCCGTCTTGTGCAAGAGCTCGAGGCCGGCCGTGCACTCGATCTCGGCCCGCGCATAAAGCAGGCGCCGGCTCTCGTTTTGCGGTCCGCCGGCGATCAGGCCGACGAACGCCTCGAGCATTTCGCACAGGAGATCGAGCAGCTCCGCGCGCGGGGTCTCGGAACCGGCGAGCGCGGCGCGAACCTTCAAGGCCAGCGGCGCCATGCGTGCCTCGTTGTGCTGCACGATCTGCTCGATGACGGCGCGGTAAAGGCCTTCCTTGCTGCCGAAATAGTATTGAATAGCCGGCAAGTTCACGCCCGCACGCTCGGCGAGATGCCGGGTGCTGGCGCCCTCGTAGCCGACGGCGGCGAAGATCTCGAGCGCCGTCTCGAGGATGCGCCGGCGGGTGTCCTCGCCGCGGGCATAGGCGCCCGGTCGTTGCCGTAATGCGCTGTGGTTCATGCAATCCGCTCTGCAGTGCAGCGCGGCTCTCTATACGCACGGCGAAACTGTGTCAATCGAACGATATTATTTTGTCGATCAACGGATTTCAGAGTGAAAATAGGACGCCCCGCAAGCCATTGCCGCTGCCACCTCATGGGCGCGAGCGGAAACCGCGTCTATCTGGTTTCGCGACGTCGGCCGCGCAAGAGGAAAGGCCCACAGAAGAAATCGATTTTACATCAATAAAATACGGCTATTTCTTCTTGCGGTGGACGAACTCTGCCATGGGTTGGAGATGCCCGCCCTCGGCAACGGATTGCGCGAAGGCGTCGATGCCCACCTGCACCGCCTCGTCGAGTGACAGCCGTTCCCAGCGGCGCATCAACCGCTTCTGGCTGCGCACAGCGGCGGGGACAGCCTCGACGATGGCCTGCACCGAACGCTCCACTGCCGCGTCCAGTTCGGCCACCGGCACCACCTCCTCGACCAATCCCCAGGCCTCGGCCGCCGCGGCGTCGATCGTCTCCGCGGTGAGCAGCAGCCGCGCGGTGCGCCCCCAGCCGACCAGGCGGGGCAGCAATGCCGCCTCGACCACCGACGGCACGCCGACTTTCACCTCCGGCATGCCGAAGAAGGCGTTGTCCGATGCGATACGCATGTCGCACGCCGCCGCGACCTCGAGGCCTGCGCCCAGCGTATAGCCTTCCATGCGGCAGATCACCGGCACGGGGCAGTCGCGGATCGACTGGCAGAGCTTGTGGATCAGGGTGATGAAAGCACGACCCTCCTCGCCCTGGCGCAATGCCGCCATGTGATTGATGTCGGCGCCCCCGATGAAGGCGCGCCCGCCCGCCCCCGACAGCACGACGACCCGCAGATCATCGTCCTTGGCCAGCGTATGGAAGGTGTCGGCAAGATCGTGCAGCGCCGGCGGACCCAGCACGTTCAGCCGCCGCGAATAGTCGTAGACCACATGGACGACCGCACCCTTCTCGCGCTGCTCGCGCCGGACTTCGATCTTGTGCGCAGCAGGCGTCATGCGGTTTCGCTCCGTGGCTCTTTGTCGTCGGGGGAAATTCCTCTAATAGAGCCCGCTCCCGACGTTTCACAAGAGCCGACCGGAATGCCCGATACTGCCACTCCCGCCGCGATCGATCTCGCGCGCTATTCGACGTTCGTGCCGTCCGATCCGTTCGAGGACCACACCGGTCCGTTCTACTTTCGAATCGACGGCGATGCGCGGGCAAAGGACAGCGTGCACTGCGTGCTGCCGACCGAGCCGCGTCATGCCAACTACGCTGGCGGTGTTCATGGCGGCGCGGTTCTGACCTTCGCCGACTATGCGCTTTGCCTGGTCGCCGGGCGGGCCGCCGACGGCGGCAGCAACAGCTCGTTTGCAATGACGGTCAGCATCGCCGTCGAGTTCCTGAACGCAGGACGGATCGGCCCGCCACTAGAGGCGCGCGGCGAGCCGCTGCAGGTCACGGGACGGCTCGCCTTCGCACGCGGCAGCATCACGCAGGAAGGCCGCATCGTCGCGCTCTGGTCCGGCGTCTGCCGGCACGTCGCGCGCGACAAGGCGATGGCGCGCAAGGAGGCGGCGCGAGCAGCGGTGGCCGTCACGCCACAGACCGTGCCCGCCGATTTCGACCTCCTGGCCAATGCCAGCGTGTACTCACGCCATATCGGTCCGTCCTATGCGCGCAAGGAAGCGGATGGCGCGACGCTCGTCCAGCCGACGCTCCCGCATATGTGCAATTCGGGCGGCGTGCTGCATGGCGGCTATATGATGAGCTTCGCCGATTCGGCGGTGAC
Organism: Enhydrobacter sp.; assembly: GCF_030246845.1. Lineage (NCBI taxonomy): Bacteria > Pseudomonadati > Pseudomonadota > Alphaproteobacteria > Hyphomicrobiales > Enhydrobacter > Enhydrobacter sp. The sequence continues at coordinate 3,444,817 of NZ_CP126889.1, read as the reverse complement.
GCGTGCGGCGGGGCTGGTCACGGGCATGGCGCCCAGCACCGTCTCCTTCGCCGCCGAGTTCCTGGCCGCCGGCGACGCGCTCTCGCCGCTCACGACCCGCGTCGAGGTCCCACGCCACGGCAGGACACTCGCCTTCCTGCGCGGCCTCCTGGAGCAGAACGGCAAGCCGCTGCTCTCCTACTCGTCGACGATCCTGCTGCGCCCGCGGCGCTGACGCTTCTCCAGGAGCCGACCCTTCGGCGCGTTCAGGCGGGCACTCGGTCGGGCGAGGGCTATTCGATCGTCAGACCGGCCTGGCTGGCGACGCGCTGGACCTCGTGGCGAAAGACGTCGTGCATGCGGCGCACGGTCGTGAGATCATGCGCCCTGGCCGCCTGCTCGACGGCTTCCGCGATCTGATGCAACGCGACGGCGCCGATCATGCCGGAGGCGCCCTTGAGGCGATGTGCGGCCCGCGCGATGGCGGCAGGATCCTCGGTCCCCTCGATCTCGCGCGTCGCTTCCCGGGCCGTATCGAGGAACTCCCGCTCGACCTCGGCCAGCGCCTCCGGATCCTCGCCGAATAGCTCGACCAGCCTGCCGCGATCGTATGCCTCGCTCATGTCACCTGCTCCGTCCGGGTGTCCTTCAGCCATATGTCCAGGGTCGCGCGCAACTGCTCGATGCCGATCGGCTTGGTGATCAGCCCGTCCATGCCGACGGCCCGGGTCCGCTGCTCGTGCTCCTCCAGCGCGCTCGCGGTGATGGCGAGGATCGGCGTGCGCTCGCGCCGGTCGGCCTGCTCGCTCTGGCGTATGCGCCGCGCCAGCTCGAAGCCGTCCATGCTGGGCATCTGCAGATCGGCGAGCACGAGATCGTAGCGCCGCTTGCGCCACAGCTCGAGCGCCTCGTCGCCGCCTGCCGCGGTGTCCGTGGAGGCACCGGCCAGCTCGAGCTGACGTGCGAGAATCTTGCGGTTGACCGAGTTGTCGTCGACCACCAGCACATGCCCGCCCGTCCGTTGCGGCGCCGCCGGCACGTCGGTGCCGCGCGTGCGGACCGGCGCCCGTCCTGCAGCGCGCAGAACGGCGCGAACGAGACTGTCGCGCCGCCAAGGCCGCGGCAGCCCCTGCCGCGGTGCGCCGGTCACCGGCGCAGGACCGTCGATCAGCGTCACCCGGCGCTCGGGGGCACCGGCCTCGATCAGGCGGAGGCCGGTGAAGGGAGGCGTACCCGGCACGCCGAGGCCCACCCTGGCGCCCGCCGCGGTGAGATAGCGCGCGATCGCCCGCGACTCATCCGGATCGGGCAACGACAAGGCGAGCATCAGCCCTTCTAGCGGTTGCGGGCTGTCCGGAGCGCACGGCACCTCGTCGAGGCGCATGGTTACCGCGAAGGCGGAACCCACGCCGGGCGTGCTCTCCACCGATACCGTCCCGCCCATCGCCTCGGCCAGCCGCTGCACGATGGAGAGGCCGAGTCCCGTGCCGCCGAAGCGGCGTGTCGTCGAATTGTCGGCCTGGACAAAGGGCTGGAACAGCTTCTCGCGTTGCTCGGGCGTGAGGCCGATGCCGGTATCGGCCACCCGAATGCAAAGCGTGCTCTCGTCCGACCGCTCGAGCGTCAGCCGCACCGACCCCTTCTCGGTGAACTTCAGCGCATTGCCCAGCAGGTTGAACAGGATTTGCTGCAGGCGCAGTGGATCGCCCATCATGCGCGCCGGCGCGCCGGCGGCGACATAGGCGATCAGCTTGACGCCCTTCGCGGCGGCTTGCGGGGCGAGCGTCTCGGCCGCGCCCTCGATCAGCTCGACAGTCGAGACCTCGATGCGCTCGAGATCGAGGCGGCCGGCCTCGATCTTGGAGAAGTCGAGGATGTCGTCGATGATCTTCAACAGCGCCGAGGCCGAGTAGCGCACCGTGCCGAGCGCGTCGCGCTGCTCGGCGGTGAGCGGCGTCCGCTCCAGCACGTCGATCATGCCGAGAACGCCGTTCATGGGCGTGCGGATCTCGTGGCTCATGGTGGCGAGGAAGACCGACTTCGCCTGGTTGGCCTTCTCCGCCTCGCCCTTGGCCGCCAGGGCGGCATCGCGCGCTGTTCGCGCCTCGTCATAGGCGACCTGCAGGCGCTGGGCCAGTTCCTCCTTCTGGTAGGCGAGCGCGATATTGTCGTATTGCCAGCGGTGCACGTCGCGCACATAGGCCATGAGGTGGCCGACATAGGCGCCGCCGGCGATGCCGACGAGCTGGTAGAAGGGATCGGAGGCCGTGAGCAGAACGAAGAGAAGCGGCGCCGTGGTCGCGATCGAGAAAGTGTAGAAGGTCGGCGGATGGGCCGATCGGATGGGCACGGCCGTCGTGATGGTGGCGAGCAGGACCAGCCCCAGCAGCATGCGCTGCAGCTCGTAATCCCGGGACGCGAGCATGTAGCCGGCCACGCCCCAGCAAGCGCCGGCCAGGAAAGAGAGCGCGGCGAACCACCAGCCCCAGCGAACAACCTCCTCGTCGGGCGGATTGGTCCGGGCGAAGTTGCGCCGCAGGATGTCGAAGGCGACGGTGACGCCGATATGCGCGACGAACGGCGGCAGCAACTCGAGGAGATCGACCTGCCGCCAGTAGATCGCGGCGATCACCGGCCACAGGACGAAGGAGAAGTAGCGCGACTGCTTGGAACCGTCGAACAGCCGGCGGATCAGCTCGGCGCGGACGAAAGCCTCCTGTTGCGCCGGGTTGGCCACCTCGAGCGGTGAAATGGCCGACGCGCCGGTGGTCTCAGGGACGAGCGACATGCGGCCCGAGCCGGGAAAGAGCGGATGCCAACATATTGTGTCTGGCCCCTAGCAGGACCCATTAATGTATCAAAAACCTTAAGAATGGACTATAAATTATTGCAAAATAGTGGTATTTTATAGGCATAGACTTTATTAATTTCCGGATCAAGCCATGCAACAGCCTTCCGTCTTGTTGGTCGAGGACGACGCATTTCAGCGCAAGGCCGCCGAGACCTACCTCATGAATCATGATCTCAGGGTGATCGCCGTCGAGAACGGGGCGCAGATGCGCCGCCAGGTCTCCCGGGCCATGCCCGACCTCGTGCTCCTCGACGTCCAGCTCCCGGGCCAGGACGACGGCTTCGCGCTCGCACGCTGGCTGCGCGAGAGCAGCACGCGGGTGGGCATCATCATGCTGACGGCGGCCGGGGACTCGGTCGACAAGGTGCTGGGGCTGGAGAGCGGCGCCGACGACTATGTGTCCAAGCCGTATGAGCCGCGCGAACTTCTGGCGCGCTGCAAGAGCGTGCTGCGCCGGTCGGCACACAAGGCGACGCCGTCCATGATCGAGCGCGTGCGCATGGGGCGCCATATGCTCGATCTCGCCAAGCGGACGCTGCAGGACGATGCCGGCGCGGACGTGGCGATCACCGCGGGCGAATTCGACCTCCTCAAGATCTTCGCCGAGAACCCCAACCGGCCGCTCAGCCGCGACTGGCTCCTGGAGACGACCAGCCATCGCGCCCGCGACCCGTTCGACCGGGCGATCGACCTGCGCATCACCCGCATCCGGCGCAAGATCGAGCCCTCGCCCGACAAGCCCACGGTCATTCGCACCGTGCGCGGTGTCGGCTATATGTTCGTGCCGCCCGCCGAATAGTGTAAGAAGCGGGCCCGGCCGTGCCGGTTGCGGAGGGCCCGTAGTTCAGTGGTCAGAACGAGCCGCTCATAACGGTTATGTCGCAGGTTCGAATCCTGCCGGGCCTACCAACCACTCTCAGCGGTCTAACGGATTGCTGAGACCATCTGGAATAGAGTACGGGAATCGGCCCTTTCTCGCCAGGTACGACGTTGCGGTGCGGCGAAAGTGTGATCACCTTACTGACTTGTTGCTCTGCAACGACATCACGTTGCGATGCATCCGGCGAGAGAGATCGCCTTGAGCGAGGTTTAGATAGGGCGTAGGCCTCTTCTCACGGATTGAACGACGCGCCCGCCGGCCGCACTGGCGGGCGTTTTGTTTGGTATTGTGCGTCCATGGTGCTGACCTTCAGAACGGCGATGCCTTCGGAGGCCGAAGAGGTCTGGCGCGTCATACGCGCAGCCTTCACGCCCTATGTCCGCGCTTTGGGGCGCGAGTGGCCAGCCGAGGGATCTGCCCGCTTTGCCGAAGAGTGGGCGCGAGGTGAGGCGGAACTCGCGCGCGGCGACGCCTACGTCGCTTTGGACGGCGAACGCATCGTCGGTGTCGTCAGAACGAAACCACGGGGGAAGGACCTCTACATCCACCAGATCGCTGTCGATCCGGCGATACAGGGCACCGGCGTCGGGAGCTGGCTGTTGCAGCGGATCGACGATGTGGCGCGAGCGCGCGGCCTTGGCGGCCTGTCGCTCGAGACCGCCGAGATGGCGGAGGCCAACATTCGCCTCTACCGCCGGCATGGCTTCGAGATCGTGGGCCGCGGCCCGCCCGACCACGGCCTCGATCCCCACATCCGGGTCCACATGGTGAAGTCGCTCTAGGATTCCCGAAGAACGGCGCGTATTGGAACGCAAGTCGGCCAGCGAGCCCTACCGGCCCATGGCGCGTCAAAGCGGAATGGTCGGCCCCGAGGTGAGTCGCCGCATATGGCGGCGCATGCCGTGATAGTCGTTGATCGCGTTGTGCATCACGCGGCGATTGTCCCAGACCGTCAGCGTGCCGGGCTCCCAGTGCACGCGGCAGGTGAACTCCGGCCGCGTCGCATGGCTCACCAGCCAGTCGATCAGCGGCTGGCTCTCATCGCCGGTCATGCCCTCGAAGTGCGTGGTGTGGACCTTGCTGCAGTAGATCGCCTTCTGGCCGGTCTCCTCAATGGTCCGGACGATCGGATGCACGGCCTCATAGGAGTCCGCCATCTCGCCTGCAGTCACCTTCATGCCGCCGATCTGGGCGTGATGCAGCGAACGGCCGCCCGAGCTCTTCAATCCGGCGCTGAACACTCCATTCAGGCTGCCGAGCATCTCCTTCATCTTTGGCGACAGTGAATTGTAGGCCTCCACCATGTCGCAATAGAGCGTGTCGCCGCCCTTGGCCGGCGTCTCGAGCGCGTACAACAGCGTCGCCATCGGCGGCGCCTTCATGTAGGTCGTGTCCGAATGCCAGCCGCCGCCGAAATTGCGCTGCTCGCCCGGCTCCTTGATCACGTCGAACAGGAACGGGAAGCCGTCCAGCCCCTTCACGAATGGGTAGGGGTTCGGCTCACCGAAGCGCGCGCCGACATCCATCATATCCTGCGGCCCGAGATCCTGGCCGCGGATTGCGATCACCTTGTGGTCGAGGAAAGCCTGATGGACGGTCGCCCATGTCTGGTTGTCCATGGTGAGCAGGTCGACGCCGCGCACCTCGGCGCCAAGCGAGCCGGCGATCGGCGTGACGATGATGGGGCTCATCCGGGACTCCCTCAAATGTCGAGCCGATAGAATCGCGATGCGGTTCCGTGGAACAGATCGGCTTTCTCGGGAAAGCGCACGAGATCGCCGAGCTGCGGATGGTAGATCCAGGCGTCGAAGCTGAGACCGAGCGGCGCCAGTTGCACGAATCCTTCGCGCACGCGCTTGTCGAGCAGCAGGCCCATCGGCCGAACGGCAGTAGCGCCCCAGGCGGCTTGATCGGCATCCATGGAGGCGATGTAGCGGATGCCTCGGAACCGGCCGCCGCCCGCCACGATCATAGCCTCCAGCACCTTTCTCACCGACGCACCCAGCATCAGGGCTGGCCAGCCAGTCCGGCCGCACCGCCAGATGCGCGCTGATCTGCGAGTTCTTCGGCTGCACGGCCGCCATTAAAGGCCCTGCGCACCCGCCACGGCAATCGTCTGGCCGGTCACCCAGGAGGCAAGGGGCGAGGCCAGGAACAGCGCCACGTTCGCTACCTCTTCGGGCCGGCCCATGCGGCCGAACGGGATCGACTTCAGAGTGGTGTCGTAGAGCGTCGGGTTCTCGGTCTTGCGGCGATCCCACACGCCGCCCGGGAACTCGATCGAGCCCGGCGCGATGCAGTTCACCCGCACCAGGTCCTTGGCGTACATCGCCGCCTGGGTGGTGGTGTAGTGGATCACCGCCGCCTTGATCGCGCCGTAGGGCGGCTGGCGCGCCGCGGGATGATGCGCCGAGATCGAGGAGATGTTGACCACGCTGCCTTTGGACTTCTGCAGCGCCGGCAGCGCCTCCTGCGTGGCATGCACGATCGCCAGCATGTCGATCTGCAGGCTCGAGGTCCAACCCTGGTCGTCGTCGGTGTTGCCGAAGGCCGAGGCGTTGTTGACCAGAACGTCGAGCCCGCCCAGCGCCGCGACCGCTTCCTTCACGTAGGTGCGCACTGCATCGCCCTTGGCGAGATCGACGCTCGCGACATGGACCTTGTGGCCGTGGCTCGCGATCTCGGCCTTGGTCTTCTCGAGCGTAGCGACGTCGCGGGCGCAGATCGACACGTCGCCGCCCGCCTCGGCGATGCCCAGCGCGATCGCCTTGCCGATGCCGCGGCTCCCGCCGCAGACGATGGCCTTCTTGCCCGTGAAGTCGATTTTCATGATGCGATTTCTCCCGATCCGATCTCTTCACCGCAGTTTGCAGACGGCGACGTATCGGTGTCCACTCCGGCGCGGAGGAGTACCCCTATGGCTCAAGGTCCGTCGCGCTGGGAGTCTTCAGCGCCCATCCGCTATCCCGATCCCGACGTCGTCGTGCTCGACAAGCGCTTCCGGCATCTGGTGGTGCCGATGGCCGCGATCGAGCGCATCGCCACCGGCTTCCGATTCACCGAGGGCCCGGCGTACTACGGCGATGGCCGCTACCTGCTGTTCTCCGACATCCCCAACGATGCGCTGGTGCGCTGGGACGAGATCAGCGGTGCGGTCGCCACCTTGCGCAATCCCGCGGGCTATCCTGACGGCAACACCCGCGACCGTCAGGGCCGGCTGATCACCTGTGAGCTCGGCAGCCGGACGCTGACCCGCACCGAGCACGACGGCACGGTCACGGTGCTGGCCGACAACTTCGAGGGCACGCGGCTCACCGGGCCGAACGACGTGATCGTGAAGTCCGACGGCACGATCTGGTTCAGCGACAACGGCGCGGGCATCCGCGGCAACTATCTCGGCGACAAGGCGCCGAAGGAGATGCCGTACCGCGTCTACAAGCTCGATCCCGCGACCGGCAAGCTCACCATCGCGGTCGGCGACATGGAGCGGCCGAACGGGCTTGCCTTCTCGCCCGACGAATCGAGGCTCTATGTCGTCGACACGCCCGACGGCACGCGCACCACGCACGTCTACGACATCGCCGACGGCAAGGCGATCAACGGCCGGCTGTTCTTCGACGCCTCGCCGGGCTTTGCCGACGGCATCCGCGTCGACACCGAGGGCAATGTGTGGGCGGGCTTCTCGGGCGGCGAGGGTCAGGACGGCGTTGCGGTGTTCGCGCCGGATGGCACCCTGATCGGCCGCATCCTGCTGCCCGAACGCTGCGCCAACCTCTGCTTCGGCGGCAGGAAGCGCAACCGCCTGTTCATGACCGCCAGCCAGTCCGTCTACGCGCTTTACGTCGAGGCGCAGGGCGTGGCCGGCGGTTGACCAGGAGCAACGAATGCCAGCGTCCTACGAGACTCATCGCAAGCAGCTCGAGCTGATCCTCCAGGCGTGGGGCATGCCGGCCCCGACCGCAGCCAGCACCGCCGAGATCATGAGCTGGGCCGACCTGCACGGTATCGACACGCACGGCATCTCGATGGTGCCGCCGTACGACGAGCGCCGGCGCAGCAACAAGCTCGACATGCGCGCCGAACCGAAGATCGTCAAGGAGACGCCGGTCTCCGTGTTGATCGATGGCGGCGGCGGGCTTGGTCATCCCAACGCACGGCGAGGCATGGAGATAGCCATCGAGAAGGCGAGGAAGACCGGCATCGGCGTCGCGGCGGTGCGCAGCTCCGGCCACTTCGGTGCCTGCGGCTTCTATGCGCTGATGGCGGCCGAATCGGACCTGATCGGCATGGTCACGACCTCGGCCAGCGGCATCCAGGTGGCGCCCACCAATGGCGCGCAGGCACGGCTCGGCACCGATCCGATCGCCTTCGCGGCACCCGGCAAGCCGGGCCAGCCCTTCCTGCTCGACATGGCGACCACGACCGTGGCGGCCGGCAAGATCCGCAACAAGGCGAACGAGAATCTGCCGGCACCGACCGGCTGGCTGGTCACCAGGGACGGCCAGCCCAGCAACGATCCGAAGGAGGTCAGCAAGGGTGGCTTCATGACGCCGCTGGGCGGGACGCCCGAAGGCAGCAGCCACAAGGGCTATGGCCTCGGCGCCATGGTCAACATCCTGAGCTCGGCGTTGTCTGGCGGCCTGATGGTGACCGACCCGACGCGCAATACGAAGCCCGGCCCGATCGACATCGGCCACTTCTTCCTGGCGCTCGATCCCGGCATGTTCCGCGACATCGCCGACTTCAGGGCCGACGTCGCCGCCTTCTGTGACACGCTGCGCGCCACCAGGCCTGTCGATCCCGCCAAGCCGGTCCAGGTCGCGGGCGATCCCGAGCGCCGCATCGCGACCGAGCGCATGAAGACCGGCATCCCCGTCGGCCCCAACCTGCTCGCCAAGGTGCGCGAGATCGCGATCGCGTCCGGCGCGCCCTGGATCATCGGCAACTAGGCGTCGTTGCAGCGCGGCCAGTGGCTACACAAAGGTTCCGACGCGCTTATGTTGATGTGGCATCGCCGAACATCCCTATGCCGCGAAGTAGAGCAGACTGGCGAAGCCGAACACGCGCGCCGCGGAAACTATTCGACCAACACCAACGGTCGGGCAATGCAAGATCGATCCACGGCGACCTGAGCGGATTAGTCCTGCGCTGGAGCTTGAGGCCACAAAAAGTAAGGTTCGTGCTTGCCATCGTAGTAAGTGCGCTTGAGATAGCTCAAATCCGTTGTCCAATGGCGCACCGCCAAATCGCTGCCGTCGCTCCTTCGCTTCATGTTCCTCGTGAAGGAAGCGATAGCGTTGGCAAGCTTGCAAAGTCTCCTGGATGAACGTGGATAGCCCCACTCATCCAAATTGATAACAGAGCGGGCCAAGTCGTCGAGTGGTTCCTCATAAACGCGCCTAAGCGTCACCCACCGTTCGGAGGTCGGTTTCGCGCTTTTTCCCACCCGATACCCTCTTGCCCTGAGAACTCCAAACTCGACTGGCGGATCAACGTCGCCGCCGCCGGCGTCCACCCCAACTTCTGTTGTCGGCCAGACAAAGTAGTCCCCGTCCGGCTTACGAATATCTGAAGGCTGTTGGCCATCCCGCACAGCCTCCAGGACTTTCTTCACGAATCTGAAGTGGTCATTGTCAACCTTTTGCCAGGCAGCGGGGCCGACCCACGCAAGCCAGCTTAATTCCGCTGAGGCCTCGCTTTTGAGAATGGCATCGCCTCTCTGGATCCTTACGGACAGCGAGTAACAGCGACGGATCGACGATTTCTGCTGGCCTTTGATTTGCTCCTCGGTTGGCCAGAGAAACGACGAGCCATCGGGGGCCTTGATGTCTTGCGGACGCTTGTTGTCAATGAACGCAGCTAGAATGGTGCGAGCGAACTTGTAGGCCGCCTTCGCCTCATCGCGCCAGAATCTTGCCTTCATCCCCTCCAGCCGCCGTAACGTGCCGCACCACTCGGCGTTCTGGTCCAGCGTCTTGTGGTTGGGTTGGATGTGTTATTTCTGCGCCCCGGTATCGTCGGCTTTGGTGAAGGTAATTGGGTTGAATCCTTCTGCCTTGTTTCCTTGTCAACATCTTCAGATCGCCAAACGCGAATGCGGCGTCCTGAAATTCCATTCTTCGGCGAAGTCATCTCAAGGCTCCAATTTGAGGTGACGGTACAGCAGTTGCCAGAATGTTCAACGCTGGCCCATCTGGCGTGCTTCTTCTTCGATTGCCGCTAGAGCCTCCTTGGAAAGTCCTCGCGAGAGGAACCGTGCTGCGCGGGCGGCGCCTCTGCTCCACTCTGCACCGCATTTGGCGAGGAGCAGAACGGCAACGGCCCTCGGATCGAGGTTGGTCTTGTGGGCGAGTTTCTTGATTCTGTCGCGCTTGCCCATCCTGGTTGCATATTCGGACAGGTACTTTGGCCAAACAGCATAGTCGAGCCGGGCAATTGCATCCGCCAACATGTCCCAATCGATGATCGCCATCACCTCAAACATATCGAGAAATGACCTCAACATGCGCCAGCGCACTCCATGTCCCTCCTTCCGGGCAAATGCCGGGAGTGGTTGGGGGTGGGCACCGTCGACGCTTGCGAAATCTGGAAGACGGCGATGGAAATTTGGAATACGGCGTTCGAAATCTGGAAGAGGGACCTTGCGCGTAAGAGGCAAACCTCCGAGCGCTTCGCCCACCTCGTCGACCAGGACAAGACTCGTAAGATGACAGGTGAGTCCATGCGCAACCGCCAATGACTCTGCCTGTTCCTCGCTGACGAGAGGCAACGCAAGGGCGGCGGCGAACCGGCCGACCGCATCACATGGAGCGTCAGAGGTTTCAACGGACCAATCGGCTTTGATCGAGACACCCCCGCGCATCGCCAGAAGATTTGTCGGCTGACCTCCCGACACTTTGCCGTCCAAAGGTTTTGAGCCCCGCCTCATGGCATCGAGCGCGGCCGCGACAGCAGGCCCAACATCGTCACCGGCGGCAACGAAAGCCTGACCGCCGGTGCTCGCTGCAAGATGGCCAACCATGGCATCGAGGCTTGTCTCGCCCACGAGGATTGCGAAGATCGGCGCGCGACATGCCGCAGCCGCCTGCACTTCGGTCGCGTAGGTGAGCCCATCCGTCAGAACAAGTATCGGCTTGCAGCGATTAGCCAGTGTCGTAGCAATAGCATTGCCCAACTGAGTGCCGCCATGCGGTCCGCTGAATATAGGTTGCCCGCTCCGCCATGTGACGAGTTTCGCCTCGTCATTGAATTCCCACAGCTCGGCGCGGTCATCTCCTTTCAGTGTGCCGAGGGCCGATTGCAGGCCGCGGCTCATGGCCTCGTGCACTGAAAGACGATGCATGCCGACAGCGCTAGATGTCGAACCCGAGCGATCGAAGAGGATGGCGATGTCGAGGTTGCCGGCTGAGGTTGGCGGCACTGACAGCATCAGATGGACGCGTCGCCCGATCGCGTCGCGGCCTTCCACCGCACCGAAAGCCTGGTCCAGGAACAGAAGCTCGAGAGATTGAGACAGCGGGATAGTCATCCCTTGCTCGACGGGGGTGCCGGACACAAAAACCGCCTTCCCAGCTATCTCGGAGATCGACAAGCGGCCACTAAGACGGAGTGCTGGATCGACGGCGATGTCGTCGGCTGGAAGAAACGGCGACTGACCGTAAACTTGACCGACCGTGAAAGGGAGCCGCAGGAGGGGGCTGTCCCGGTGAAGAGCCAACGGCATGGTCAATTCTGCAGTGACTTCGACCATTTTGCCGGGGGCCAGCTGGCTGACAGAAAGTATATGAATGCCGCGCATTGGCTCTTCATGCAGCACAGCCAGTTTGCCGCCGTCGATCGCGTCCTCATATGTCGCGCGCGCCGCCCTCACTCCCTGGGCGACGGCGTTGAGTTTTCGGCCATCCACTATCGCCGAAAGACCAGTCATCACCGCCTCAAAGGGAGTAGGGATGGTGAGCAAGACCTCGATCGGCGAGTCCTCAACATTCACAAGAATGCGTGTTATCGTGACGGTTGCAAGCCCATTGCAGACGTCAACGTGAATCCGCGTTTCCTTGAGCGGCAACGGACGGGGCTCCCCATCGATCACGGCGTTCGCCCCTTCGCTGAGGGTTTCTAGGGGATGGCCGAGTGCAGAAAGGCTCAAGACGGTTTCTCCTTCGACAGATAGACACGCAACGCACGGGTGATATCGGACAGTGCGGCTTTGAGATCGATTGTTCCGGGGGCGATCGATGGATCGACCCGCAATTCCAGTCCGTGCCCCTGGAAAATCGGGATGGCATCGTCGAATGCCATCAGCACCTTTATCGCTTGCGGCTTCATCCCCAAGCGATGCAGCGTGACGTATTTGTGCCCTTTGGCGAGGTGGTTCTCGTCATAGGCGTCGGCGGCCCGGCCCGTACTATTCGCCGGAGGTAAGCAGCCCTCAGCGATCATGAAACGGATCTGACGGGGTGGGACACCAAGGGCGTCAGACAGTTCTTGAAGGGTCATGAGTACTGCTTTGACAGATACGTTCTAGCCGCGGCGATGTTTCAACCCTCGCCCTTTCCGGCTGCCCTTGTTTCCCCCGAGCTGTTTCTCTTCTCCGCCCCGCATCACGGGATAGAAGCTGCCCCGCCAGTATTCGACGATGTAGCCGGCCCCTCGCACGGCCATCGGCGGACATTTCCTGATCTGGCCTCCGGAAGCTCGATACTCATCCAGCTTTTCAGGCGTAAGGTCAGAACAACGGGCCATTCGCGCTCTCCCTTTCAAGCGATGCATCGTGTCAAGCGTCGGCCGCCCGGCCCGTGCCGTTCGCCGGAGGCAGGCAGCCTCGGCGATCATGAAACGGATCTGACGGGGCCGGACACCAAGGGCATCCGACAGTTCTTGAAGGATCATGGTTTCACTAAACGCGACACGATATGTGTCGCGTTTGAGGGTTGTCAATAACCCGACAAATTTTTTGTTACCTTTTCATACGCGCTTCCGGGCGCATTCCTCAGTCCAGCGTTGGGTCTTGCCGGCTAGCGGCGGCGAGCTTTGCCCTTGGCGGAGTTTGAATTCTGGCTGGCCGAGCAGCCAGTCCGCCGCTAACTCGTCTCCGCTGATGAAGGCGCCCGACTGATCAGCGCGAAGACGAATTGAGCGGCGCTGCGGAGCCAGAAAAAGGCCCGGAAACCGCGGATTTCCGACGATGGCGAGTTCAGGCCATAGATCGATCGCACACGCCACCGTTGATGCAGCATCACATATTGTCAGGAGTTTGAATGACTGGCGCCCTACCATTGCCTGCGGTGGTGACTCTGCCACCGACGACGATCCGGCAAGGGCTGCCCCGATAGGCCAAGCGCGGGCAATCGGCGGCTACCCCGTGCGGACCAGCGTAGCGCCGCGTTGCAGCACCGAGGCCGCCTCATCCACGATCCTTTCGATCACCTCGCGGGCGGAGGGAATATCGCGCACGAGGTCCACGCTTTCTCCGGCCCAGACCACGCGCCGCGCGAAGTCATCGGCAGGGCCGGCCAGGTAGTCGGCTTCCGCGTCCTTCTGCTGCCTCTCCAGGGCCTCCTCTCTCCCATGCCACTGGTCGAAGAAGTCGTTGCGCAGCGCCCGTCCTGGATAGATGGCGGGCCACGGGGCGGCACGGACGATGTCGAAAACGCGGGTTTGCGCGGTTTGATCGCCACCCGAAGCAACGGCCTTCTGCTTCATTGCCTGATCCCACATCGACTCGCGGGTCGCGGTGAACCGCGTGCCCATCGACACGCCTGCAGCACCCAAAGACAACGCGGCGGCGAGTCCGCGGCCATCCGCTATGCCGCCGGCGGCGACGACCGGAATCGAGCCGACGGCATCGACGACCGCCGGCACCAGTCCGATCGTGCCACGCGTCATGCCCGAATGTCCGCCGGCATCCCGTCCCTGGGCTATGATCACATCGGCGCCCACCGACGCGGCCTGCCTTGCCTGTTCCAGCGTCTGCACCTGACAGACGATCTTGCACCCCGCCGCCTTTATACGAGCCGTGTAAGGCGAAGGGTCGCCGAACGACAGCATCACCGCGGCCGGCTTCGCATCCAGCGCCAGATCCAGGGCCGAGGGATTCCTGTCCAATGCCCAAAGGATGAAACCGATGCCGACACGGGCATTGCCCGCCTCGGCCAGTTCCTTGCGGATGGCGGCCTCGCTGGCATAGCCGGAACCGATCATGCCGAGGCCACCCGCATGTGTCACCGCCGAGGCCAGCTTGCCTCCGGCGGCAGAGCCCATCGGCGCAAGCAGGATCGGATGCTGGATCCCCAGGAGCCTCGTCAGCGCTGTCTCGATTGTCGCCATTTCTCCCCCACGATTGGCGGGCCTTCGCCTTCACGTTCACGATGGCGAAAAGCGCGGGCAAAGCCGCTCGATCGGATGTCGATGATATCTGTCCGGCTCACATACATCAAAGGCGCGCTGCCGACTTGCGGCCGGCGCCGCGCCCCCGGCGTGACTCAATTGCCGCATCGGATGCCGATCTGGAAATCTTGGTGCGGGCGAGGCGGTGAACTACGATGCGGACGGGAGCAAGTTGCCGGAGACTGGCTAATCATGGCTGGAGACGATCACGATCACGACCACGGCTCCGAGCTTTCGGAGATGCAGCTTCGCGTACGCGCCCTCGAAACGATCCTGACCGAAAAGGGCTATGTCGATCCGGCCGCGCTCGACGCGATCGTCGAGACCTACGAGACCAGGATCGGCCCGCGCAACGGCGCCCGCGTCGTCGCCAAGGCATGGACCGATCCGGCGTTCAAGGCGACGCTCCTCGCCGATGCCTCGCAGGCGGTCCGGGCACTCGGCCATGTCAGCCGCGTCGGCGATCACCTGATCGCCGTCGAGAACACCCCGAAGCGGCACAACATGGTCGTTTGCACGCTGTGTTCCTGCTATCCGTGGGAAATGCTCGGACTGCCGCCCGTCTGGTACAAATCCGCGCCGTATCGCTCGCGCACAGTGAAGGACCCGCGGGGCGTGCTGGCCGAGTTCGGCGTCACGCTCCCGAAGGAGACGGAGATTCGGGTCTGGGATTCGACGGCCGAGACGCGTTTTCTGGTGTTGCCCATGCGACCGCCGGGAACCGAGGGCTGGAGCGAGGAGCGCCTTGCGGAGATCGTGACGCGCGACAGCATGATCGGTACCGGCTTGCCGAAGGCCGAACCATGAACGGCGTGCATGACATGGGCGGCATGGACGGCTTCGGCAAGGTCGAGGTCGAGCTGAACGAACCGCCCTTCCATCACCCGTGGGAGGGTCGCGTCATGGCGATGTCGCGCGCGGTCGGCGCCAATGGCGGGGTCAACATCGACATGCAGCGCTTTTCGCGCGAGTCCCTGCCGCCGGCGGTCTATCTCGCGAGCTCCTACTATCGAAAGTGGTTCCTGGCGCTCCGGCAATTGCTGCTGGATCGCAAGATGATCGGCATCGACGAGGTTGCCGCCGGCCACTCGCTGCGGCCGAGCCCGCCGCTGCCGCGTGGCACCTTCTCGCTGCAGGATGTCGGCCGGGTGACGGCGCGCGGCAGCTTTCAGCGCGAGGTGTCGGCTTCGCCGATCTTCAAGCCGGGCGACGTTGTCCGGGCGAAGAACATCAACCCGGTGACGCACACCCGATTGCCGCGATATGTCCGCGGCCATATCGGGACCATCGAACGCATCAACGGCAGCCATGTGTTTCCCGACTCCTCGGCGCAGGGCAAGGGTGACGATCCGCAGTGGCTCTACACCGTGGTCTTCTCGGGCCGCGAGCTGTGGGGTGCCGAGGCGGACCCGACCCTCAACGTCTCGGTCGAGGCGTTCGAGCCGTACCTCGATCCAGCCAGGCGACAGCACGATGACAGGTGATCCAGAAGCCGCCCGTCGCGTTCCGGAAGAAGTGGCCGGCATTCCGTGCGATACCGAAGGGCCGGTCTTTCGCGAGCCATGGGAGGCGCAGGCATTTGCCATGACGCTCGCCTTGCACGAACGCGGATTGTTCACCTGGCCGGAATGGGCGGCGGCGCTTGGCGCTGAAATCAAGCGCGCGCAGGCTGCCGGCGATCCGGACACGGGCGAAACCTACTATCGACACTGGCTCAATGCGCTCGAGAAGCTCGTTTCGGAGAAAGGCATCGCCAGCGCCGAGGCAATGGCGCGCTATCACGATGCATGGAACCATGCCGCGAATCGTACGCCGCACGGCCGGCCGATCGAACTGCAGGCCGCTGACTTCAAATAGCAGCGGCGCAGCACGGAATCGCTACCTGCTGCGATCCGCATTGGCGTCCTCGTCGTGGCCCTTGCGGTTGCTGTAGAAGACAAGGGTCATGAGACCGACGCCCAGCGCGAGCGTGGCGACGATGCCCAACGTCATCGCCACATATCCCGATGTCGACATCTGTTGCATCTGGTGCCCGGTGGCGTCGCTCGACGACGTCCATCCGACGTAGGAGAACGCGAGCGCCAGGACGAGGAACATGCCCAGCACGGCGAGCGTGATCCATAGGCCCGCGTGCTTCGACTCGACGGGAGCCATCGCTTGCCGTACGTGCCTGCTTCTGGCGTTCATTGCTTCCTCCTTCGCATCGGCGGGCTGCACATTCCAGTCTAGCGACCTCGATCCAGGCGGCGCCTTGCGCCGACGCAATGATTTGCGGCAGAGCGCCAAACCGCCGGACAAGTAGTGTCGGGCGAGTGACGAGCTGTCTTCGAAAGGAGGATTGCCATGCCAACCAACCCGACCCGCGATGCCAAACTGCGTGGATGGTGGAAACGGCTCCTTGCGCCGTTCGCTTCTGCGCTGTTCATCCCGATCCATGTCCGGTTGACCCCCAGGCCTTTGCCGGTCCGGCGACGGCAGCGCTCGCGGTAGGACCATGGCGCCCGATGTCGACCGTTTCTACCGGACCTTTGTGAACGAAACGCCCGATGCGATCATCTATGCCGACGCCCAAGGTCGGGTCGGCTTCTGGAACAAGGGGGCCGAGCGGATCTTCGGCTTTTCGGAAGCGGAGATGACCGGAAAGCCGCTCGACTGCATCGTTCCCGAGCCCCTTCGCCAACGGCATCGGAACGGCTTCTCCCAGACCGTGCGGACCGGGAGGACGCGCTATGGAGCGGGAGATGTCCTGGCCGTCCCCGCCCTGCGCAAGGACGGCGTGCGCATCTCGGTGGAGTTCACCATCGTGCCGTTCCGCGACCGCACCGGCCGCATACTCGGAATTGCCGCGACCTTGCGCGATGTCACCAGAAGGTTCGAGGAGATGAAATCCCTGCGCAAGTCCGCTGCCGCCCAATGAGCCGCGGCCGCACCGCGCTCTTCGCATTCGAGTTCGATCACTGGAGCGACCGGCCTCGGATCGGAACGCGATCGAGGTAGGCGGGGCGAAACTCACCCAGGATCTGCAGCGCCGCCATGTCCACGACTGTGAACTGGTGGCCGTTCACGGCAACCAATCCCTGGTTTCGGAGTTCGCCGAGCATGCGGTTGACATGGGGACCACTCAAGCCCACGACGTCGCCGATACCTTCCTGCGACAGTGGCATTCCGAAGGTGCGTTCCGACGCACAGCCTACGGCCTGCAGGCGCGTCAACATCTCCAGAAGAAAGTGCGCCAATCTCTCCAGCGGCTCCCTTCGACCGGCATCGATGACGTGCTCGGCATATATCGCCGCCTCGCGTGCCGCGAACCAGACGAGCGCGGTCGCAATCTTCGGCCTGTTCAGGCAAAGATCGGTAAACGAGTCGAGGGGTACAGGGTGCAGGCTCATGTCTCCAAGGGCCGCGACCGAAAAGACGGCATCCTCGTAGAAGCACGCCGGGAAGCCGATGATATCGCCCGGAACGATGACGTTCACGATCTGGCGCTTGCCGCTGTGCAGCAGCTTGTAGCGAATCGCGAAGCCGCTCTCGACAATATGCAGTGACCGATATTCGTAACCCTCGACGATGAGATCCTTGGCCTTTTTTGCAATGACCCAGCGACTGAGCAGGAGATCGAGTGCGGCCATGTCGGCATCATCGAGCTCTATTGAGCGATTGAGCCTGGTGGTGAAAGGATGATCCCTGACAGGCTTTGCTGCCATTTTCCGCTGAACGGCCATTGGCACCCCCTGGCCTCGGTCAACAACCGCTCGATGTTGCAAGTCGTTTCGTCGTCCCTTCCTCGGTGACGATCGCATTCATCGGAACATCGTGAGGCTGCGGGTAGATCGTCCTGATTCTCAGTCGGGCAAATCCCACTCCAACGACGTATGGACGCCGCTCCAAAGCTGCAAGCGTCCGGTCGAAATAGCCGCCGCCATTGCCCAGGCGATAGCAAGCCCCGTCAAATCCCACGACCGGCGCCAGCACAATGTCGGGCACGACGCTCGGTCCCTCGGCGGGCACCGGAATATTCCACACGCCCTGGGTCATTGGCATGCGGCGACGCCATTGCCTGAAGACGAGCGGCGCGCGCGGCGCGACCACCACCGGCAGGCCGCAAACGATGCCGCGAGCCTGGAGACCTTCGACCCATGGCAGGAGATTCGGTTCGCCACGGAAAGGCCAATAGGCCCCGACGATCCGACCGGAAACGTCACCCAGCAGCCGGTCGAGCTCGCGCGCGATGCTTTCGGAGAAGCGGCGACGGTCTTCCGGCCCGATGGCGAGCCGCGCCTTGACCAGTCGTGCCCGCTCGGCCTTCCGCCATCGCTTCACGTCGGCCCATTGGCGCCCGATGTCCGGCAACGCGGGCTGGTCCGACCTCGGCTCGGTCCGGTGCATGAAGCATGGCGGCGAGGCATATTCGTCTTCCCACTCGGGATCGCGGCCATGGGGCTCCATCGTCAGCCCAGAGCCGAGTTCGCGATCGTGATGTTCGCGACGTGCGACGACAGCATGTGGGCGAGATCGGCATAGAGAGCCTGATCCTCCAGGCGCGGCATCATCTCACGGAGCTTGCGCACGACCCGGCCCTGGCCGCGATTGAGGAACACGACGCGCGCCCTGAGATCTTCGATCGCCATTGCCTCGTCGTGGAGCGGTCCCGTGCGCGGCGAGGGCTTGCCGCCGATTCGCTCGATCTGGCGCAGCAGCATCGCGCACCACCGGGCTTCGTCCCGTCGAATGCCCTGCATGATCTCGGCCATCGCAGGCTCCGCCGCTTCCCACGCCGTATCGAGCGCGACCCGCGCGCCGGCGCGCTCCGCCTCCAGCAGTTCGTTCAGGAAGTCGATGACCTCGGGCTGACCGGCGATCGGAGCGGCAATCATGCGACGATGGTAGATGGCAAGTTTATATTTTCAAAGCGAGTAATTATCGCAGATAATATCGAGAAAGCCGATTTATCGGACGGTCATATGGATACCGAGCTGGCGCGCACCTTTCTGGCGGTGGTGACCGCCGGCAACTTCGTCAATGCCGCCGCACGCCTGCATGTCACGCAGTCGACCGTCAGCACGAGGATCCGGACGCTCGAGGACGCACTCGGACGCCGGCTGTTCGTGCGAAACAAGGGCGGCACGACGCTCACCGCCGCCGGCCGACATTTTCAGAAGCATGCTGCCACCCTCGTTCGCACCGTCGAGCAGGCGCGCCACGATGTCGGCGTGGCGCATGGCTTCCGGGCAAGCGTAACCATCGGCGCGCGCTTCGGCCTGTGGGAGCAGTTCCTTACGACTCTGCTTCCCCGTCTGTTGCGGAACGCACCCGACGTCGCGCTGCGGGCCGAAATCGGCCTCGAGAGCGATCTCATGCGCGGCCTGATCGAAGGTCATATCGACATAGGCGTGATGTATACGCCGGAAAGCCGGCCCGGACTGAAGGTCGAGCACCTGTTCGACGAGCGCCTGGTGCTTGTCTCCACCGAGCGAAGGGCAAGGCCGGGATCGGGGCCGGAATACGTCTATGTCGATTGGGGGCCGGAGTTCTTCGCACGGCACGGCGCAAGCTTTCCCGATTTCCAGGGTGCGGCGCTCACCGCCAACATCGGGTGGCTGGGCTTGCAACATGTACTTCAGAACGGGGGCGCCGGATATTTTCCAGCTCGCCTCGTGCGCCCATACCTCGCTTGCGGCAAGCTCGCAGAATGCGCCGGAGCGCCCGCATTCTCCTTGGCAGCCTATCTTGTCCACCCGATCGACGCCGAGACCGATGTCATCGGCGGCATCCTTGCGGCGATCCGGCAGGCAGCCGAAATCGAACGCGCGAGCTTCAACCCGATCCGCGGCAAGAGGCGGAAACGCTGACCGTGGTCACAGAGATCGTCATCCACCGGATGATGGCGGGCTCTCCTCTTCCATCGCTGCCAGCGACAGCGCGGCGTGGGCGTATGCGCCGCCGGCCCGCATCTCGGCCGCGACCCAGATCGCCTCCATCAATTCCTGACGCGTTGCGCCATGACGAAGCGCCGCTTTGGTGTGGCCTCGGATGCAATAGGGACATTGCGTGACATGCGCCACGGCGACGGCGATGAGCTGCTTGGTCTTTGCCGACAACGCCCCTTCCGCGAAGACCTGCCGACTGAACGCCTGGAATGCCTTCTCGGTCTCGGGCGCAAGTGCCCGGCGCTTCTCCGCCAGCTCGCGCGTCGCGGCGGGGTATACATCTTGAGCCATGTCCGTACTCCTGGGTGAGCGGCTTCGGGTCTTGATGGTTCAACGGAATTGCAGCGGCGCCAACCGAAAGCTTCCGTCGGGTGGCGGACGTCAAGTCGCTGCGAGGCCCGACATGGGGGTTTCGCTTCGCTCTTTCGGATTGAGATGAATGAGGCGGTGAAGGGTTCTGTTCAATTCTTCGGCTTCCTCCGGTCGCGCATCGACGAGTGCCGCCCAGGCAGCCGCGACAATGCGACACGCAAGCTCGGGCTGCCCCTCGTCGCCCAACGCCTGCGCCGCTCGAATCAGCAGCCTGTTCATCAACCGCAGATCGTCGGAGACGGTTTGGCGATCGTTCGGCATTTCAGGTGTCTCCTCTTCACGTAGAACGCCACGCCACCCGCGGCAGTCGGCAAGCGTGTACTCCTTGTGCCGATGGCCGTCTGCGATCCGGCGCATTGCGCCGGATCATTCCCTGTTGCCGCCGTTCTCGCCGGCGCGATCCGCCTGTCGGTCGGTTTCGGCGGCGGGACGTCGACGAGGCCCACCGCGCAATGTATCCATCGAGACGATCCGTTTTCGATGAAGCGAAGAGCCGTGAAGCGCCAACTGCATCTCAACCTGTTCATCCAGAGCCGCGGGCACCACGAAGCGTCATGGCGGCATCCCGCGGCATCGCCCTATGCGCTCAGCGACATCGGCTACTACCGCGATCTCGCGCAGCGCGCAGAAGCCGGCCTGTTCGACTCGATCTTCCTCGCGGATACGCTGGCGCTGATGGACACGGTGGGTCACGCGGCCAGCAACTGGCTGGAACCCATCACCGCGCTCGGGGCACTGGCAATGACCACCAGCCGCATCGGGTTGATCGCCACGGCATCCACCACCTACGCCGAGCCCTTCAATCTCGCCCGCCAGTTCGCGTCGCTCGACCACATCAGCAACGGCCGGGTCGGCTGGAACATCGTCACGACGTGGCTGGCCGCCGCAGCCCGCAACTACGGCGGCGCCGGCCTTGTGAACCACGACGAGCGCTACGAGCGCGGCGAAGAATTCGTGCAGGTGGCCAAGGCTCTGTGGGACAGCTGGGCCGACGACGCCGTGCTCGACGACCGGGCGAGCGGCCGGTACGCCAGGCCCGACCGCATTCGGCCGATCGACCACGAGGGCAAGTTCTATCGCGTTGCCGGGCCGCTCAACTTGCCGCGCACACCGCAAGGTCGGCCGGTATTCGTCCAGGCGGGCTCATCCGAAACCGGGCGCCGCTTCGCGGCCCGCCACGCCGAGGCGGTATTCACGGCGCAGATGGAGAAGAAGACGGCGCAGGACTTCTACGCCGACCTGAAGTCCCTCGCCGCAACCGAAGGCCGGCCGCCGGAGCAGATGCTGATCCTGCCGGGCCTCAGCCCGCTGATCGCGGCCACGGAGAGCGAGGCGCAACGGATGGTGCGCGAGCTGAACGACCTCACCGATCCGGAAGTCGGACGCAAGCGGTTGAGCGGACGGTTCGGGGGCCACGATTTCTCGCATCTGCCGCTCGACAAGCCGCTCGCGCCCGAGGACTTCCCCGATCCACAGACGGTCCAGGCCGCCCGCAGCCGCACCGAGGTGATCGTGGGTCTCGTCCGCCGCGAGAAGCCGACGCTCCGACAACTCCTCGCCTATCTCGCCGGCGCCCGCGGCCATTTCACCACGGCCGGCACGCCCGAGCAGATCGCCGATCTGATCGAGGACTGGTTCAGGGACGGCGCGGCGGACGGCTTCAATCTCATGCCGCCGCTGTTGCCTTCCATGCTGGACGTCTTCGTCGACGAGGTCGTCCCGCTTCTGCAAAAGCGCCGGCTCTTCCGTACCGCTTACGACGGCAGCACGCTACGGGATCATTTCGGCCTGCCCCGGCCGTCCGGCCGGTCGGACTAGCCCGGATATCTCAAAGGAGAGAGGTGCATCGGAGGGCTGACTCTGAGAAAGTTGTTTTGCGACAACGACTTTATCCGAGAAAGGAAGCCGCTCCGATGCCGACAGAGTGTATTGCGGATTTGTTTGGATTTGCACCTGTTGAAAGGCGGGCGGTGGTTGCGTCGTTCGACGGCGGGTCGATCACACCGGACGCCGGCGGGCTGTTGCTGGGAGCGACGGATCGGGCGCTCGGACTGATCGATCGGTTAGCCGGCTGCTTTAGGGACTTTCGAGACCCGTCGCTGGTCGAGCACGCGGTGCGGACGCTGGTGGGGCAGCGGGTGTACGGGCTGGCGCTGGGCTACGAGGACCTCAACGACCACGACCATCTGCGCCACGATCGGCTGTTTGCGGTGCTGGCGGGCAAGCTCACGGCGCGCCGCCGGGACTGCGCGCCGGTGGCCGGCAAGAGCACGCTGAACCGGCTGGAACTGAGCGGGCCTGGGCGCTCGCTGTACCACAAGATCGACCACGACCCGGCGGCGATCGAGCGGCTGTTCGTGGCGGTGTTTGTGGAGGCGCACAAGCGGGCGCCGTCGCAGATCGTGCTCGACCTGGACGCCACCGACGATCCGCTGCACGGTGAGCAGGAGGGGCGGTTTTTCCACGGCTACTACGACGGCTATTGCTACCTGCCGCTCTACATCTTCTGCGGCCGTCATCTGCTGGCGGCCAAGCTGCGACGCTCCAACATCGATGCCTCGGCGGGGGCGGCGGAGGAGGTGGCGCGGATCGTGGCGCAGCTCCGCCGACACTGGCCACGGGTGCAAATCCTGCTGCGGGCCGATTCGGGCTTCGCTCGCGAGTCGCTGATGGCCTGGTGCGAGGCCAACGGGGTGGACTACCTCTTCGGCCTGGCGCGCAACGTTCGGCTGGCGGGCGAGATCGAGGCCGAGTTGGCGGCCGCCCAGGCCGAAAGCCGGCGGACCGGTCGGCCGGCCCGCCGCTTCAAGGACTTCCTGTGGTCGACGCGCGACAGCTGGAGCAGCAGGCGACGGGTCATCGCCAAGGCGGAATGGACGCACGGCGAGGCCAACCCGCGCTTCGTGGTGACCTCGCTGAAGGGCGGCAAGGCCCGGGCGATCTACGAGAAGCTGTACTGCGCGCGCGGCGACATGGAGAACCGCCTCAAGGAGTGCCAGGGCGAGCTGTTCGCCGACCGTACCTCGGCCGCCACCATGTGCGCCAACCAGCTGCGCCTGTGGTTTGCCTCGATGGCTTATGTGCTGCTCTGCGCCTTGCGCCGCATCGGGCTCAGGCACACCCGCTTCGCCCAGGCGAGCTGCGGCTCGATCCGCCTGGCGCTGCTCAAGATCGGGGCGCTGATCACCATCAGCGTGCGACGCATCAGGCTCGCCATGGCCTCGGCCTGGCCCAACCAGCGCTCCTTCAAGCAGGCCTGGATCTCACTCGCTGCCGCCGCCCGCTGACGACCCAGACAGCGCATAGGCCACATTCGCCCAGATAGCGTCGCAGCCCGCGGCGTGTTGCCGCTCGCCCGCGTTCACGCCCGCTCCCTCTTCGCCGCATCCACGCGGGCCACCATCTTCGACTGCCCGCCGATCATGACGTCAGAGATGATGGTTTGAGAAATCCGGGCTAGGAGAGCAGCAGGAAAAGAGGCTCTTGCAGCCGGTCGCGCTGCTCGGCCCGACAGTCGATCGCGCGCCGCCAGGATACCATGGCATGCAGGCAACCGAGCCTGCAGTACGGCGTTTGTTCCGTGACGCCTGCAACATCAGCGAAGGGAACGGCCATGAGCAGGAAGGTCGATGTGCGCCGGCGGCGATTTTTCGGCATGGCCGCAATTTGCGGGTTCGCTCCCGGCCTGCCGGCTTTCGCGGACGAGCGCGGCAAGGGACTCGGCACCACGGCCGAATCCGAGACTCCGGTTCCGCCGACCGAGGATCTGATGCGCGAGCACGGCGTGCTGCGGCGCATCCTGCTCATCTACGAATCGGGAGCGCGCCGCCTTGGCCAGGGCGAGGACATGGAGTCGTCCGTCTTCCTGCAGACGGCGGAGACGATGCGCGACTTCGTCCACGACTATCACGAGAAGCTCGAGGAGAATCACCTCTTCCCGCGCTTCAAGAAAGCGGGCCGCATGGTGCCTCTCGTGGAGGTGCTGACCACGCAGCATGCGGCAGGGAGGAAGCTCACCGACAAGATCCTGCAGATCGCTCCGACCGCGCGCACCGACAGCGGCCGCCGCAAGACCATGATCGACGCCATGGAGGCGTCGATCGTGCTCTACCGGCCGCATGCGGCGCGCGAGGATACCGATGTCTTTCCGACGGTCCGCAGTCTCGTCACGCCCGACGAGTTCGATGCGCTCGGCGAGACCTTCGAGAGGGAAGAGAAATCCAGGTTCGGCGCCGACGGCTTCGAGATGATGGCAAAGAAGGTCGAAGCGATCGAAAAGCGCATCGGCATCCACGATCTCAGCAGGTACACGCCCAGGATCTGAGCGTCAGCCGCGATAGTGGCAGGCAACCCAGTGGCCGGGCCGGCTCTCGCGCAGCTCGGGATCGCGCTGGGCGCAATCGGGACGGGCGATCGGGCAGCGCGTGTGGAAATGGCAGCCCGAGGGCGGATGGATCGGGTTGGGGACGTCGCCCTGCAGCATGATGCGCTTGCGCTTCACCGTCGGATCGGGGATCGGGACGGCCGAGAGCAGTGCTTCCGTATAGGGATGCAGCGGTCGATCATAGAGCTCGCGTGACGGCGCGATCTCGACCACCCGGCCGAGATACATGACCGCGACGCGGGTCGAGATATGCTCGACCACACTGAGATCGTGGGCGATGAAAAGATAGGTGAGGCCGAACTTCGCCTGCAGGTCCTCAAGGAGGTTGATCACCTGCGCCTGGATCGACACGTCGAGCGCCGAGACGGGTTCGTCGCAGACGACCAGCTTGGGATCGACGGCCAGCGCGCGCGCGATGCCCACACGCTGACGCTGCCCGCCCGAAAACTCGTGCGGGAACCGCCGCATGTGGTCGGCCTGGAGGCCGACCGTCTCGAGCAGCTCGACGACACGCTCCTCGAGCGCACGCCGTGATCTGGCCAACCGGTGGATCTGCAGGGCCTCGCCGATGATGGCGCCCACCGTCAGTCGCGGATTGAGCGACGCGTAGGGATCCTGGAAGATGATCTGCATGTCCCGGCGCAGGGAACGCAGCGCATCGCCCCCCAGCCGCGTGACGTCCGCCCCCTGGAACCAGATCTCGCCGGAGGTCGGCTCGATCAGCCGCAGGATGCACCGGCCGGTGGTCGACTTGCCGCAGCCCGACTCGCCCACCAACCCCAGCGTCTCGCCCTTGCCGATGTCCAAATTGACGCCGTCGACGGCGTGCACGCGCTCGACCTCGCGCGCGAAGACGCCGCCCTTGACGGCAAAGTGCTTGCGCAGCCCCTTGACGGAAAGAAGCGTCTCGCCGCTCACAGCACGCACCGCACGAAATGACCGGGTCCAACCTGCTTGAGCGGCGGCATGACCTGCCGGCAGGCTTCGGTCGCGAAACGGCAGCGCTGGGCGAAGCGACAGCCCGGCGGCGGGTCGAGCAGGCTGGGCACGGTGCCCGGGATGGCTTCGAGCCGTTCCTTGTGGGCGGCGGCCCGATCGACCCGGGGAATGGAGCGGATCAGGCCCTGCGTATAGGGGTGGCGCGGATCGCCGAACAGGGCGGCGGCCGGCGCCTCCTCGACCACCTTGCCGGCATACATCACCACCACCCGCTGGCAGGTCTCGGCGACCACGCCCATGGCGTGGGTGATCAGCATGATCGCCATGCCGAAGCGATTCTTCATCTCCTGCATCAGCTCCAGGATCTGCGCCTGGATGGTGACGTCGAGCGCCGTCGTCGGCTCGTCGGCGATCAGGAGCTTGGGCCGGCAGGAGAGCGCCAGGGCGATCATGACGCGCTGGCGCATGCCGCCGGAGAACTGGTGCGGGTAGTCGTGCACGCGCGCCTTGGCGTTGGGAATATTGACCAGCGCCAACATCTCGGCCGCGCGGTCGATCGCCTGCCGCCGCGTGAGCTTCTCATGCTCGCGCAGCACCTCGGCGATCTGTGCGCCGACGCTGTACACCGGATTGAGCGAGGTCATCGGCTCCTGGAAGACGATGGCGATCTCGCGCGCGCGGATCTTGTCCATCTCGGCCGCGCTCAACGGCAGGAGGTCCCGCCCCTTCCACAGGATCTGGCCGTCCTCGAAGCGGCCCGGCGGCATGTCGATCAGCTTCAGAATGGAGCGGGCAGTCACGGTCTTGCCGCACCCCGACTCGCCGACGACCCCCACCGTCTCGCCGCGCTCGATCCTGAGATCGACGCCGTCGACGGCGCGCACCATGCCGTCGTCGGTGGCAAACCACGTCTTCAGCCCGCGTATGTCCAGAAGCGTCTCGGCCATGCGGTCCTACAGCACGCGCCGCGGGTCGAGCGCGTCGCGCAGGCCATCGCCGATGAAATTGATGGACAGCACCGTAAGGAAGATCGCCGCACCCGAGAACAGCGCCCAGTGGGGCGCGACGTCGAGCGTGTCCTTGGCGTCGAACAGCACGCGCCCCCAGGTCGGGATGTCCGGCGGAAAACCCAGCCCCAGGAACGACAGCGTCGACTCGGCGATGATGGCGGCGGCGACATCGATCGTTCCGGCCACGATCACCGGGCCCAGGGCATTCGGCAGGATATGGCGGACCACCTGGCGCAGCTTCGAGGCGCCGAGCGCGCGAGCCGCCTCGATGAACTCCTTCTCGCGAATGGACAGGATCTGGGCACGCACCAGCCGCGCCACCTGCATCCAGCGCAAGCCGCCGATCACGGCCACGACCATGACGAAGATCCCTCCCTCGGGCCCCAGGATGCTCGTGAGCGCGTCGCGGAACAGGTAGATGATCAGGAGCAGCAGCGGCAACTGCGGCAAGGACAGGAAGAGGTCGGCAAGCCACATCAGGGCCGCGTCGACGCTGCCGCGCGACATGCCCGCGATCGCGCCGATCAGCACGCCGACGACCGCCGCGACCAGCATCGCGCAGAGGCCGACGGCGATCGAGATCCGGCCGCCATAGAGCAGGCGCGCCAGGATGTCCTGCCCCAGATCGTCGGTGCCGAGGGGATGCGTCCAGGAGGGGCCGGCCAACTGGGCCGCGAAATCGATCTCGTTGATCGGCACCCGCCAGACGAGCGGCCCGAACCCGACCGCGAGGATGATGGCGAGCAGCACGACCGAGCTTGCCATCGCAAGCTTGTGCCGCCGGAAGCGCCGCCACGCCTCGAGGCCGGGCGAGAAGCGGGCTTTTCGTCTCGGCTTGCGGGCGGCGGAAGCGCCCGCCGGCGCCTCAACTGTAAGCGATGCGGGGGTCGAGCCAGCCATAGAGGATATCGGCGATGAGGTTGAAAAGGACGACGAGACAGGCGAAGACGAAGGTGACCGCCATGACGACCGGCGTATCGTTGGCCAGCATGGCCGAGATCAGCAGCGAACCGATGCCGGGCACCCGGAAGATCTGCTCGGTCACGATCGCCCCGCCGAACACCACCGGCATCTGCAGCGCCACCAGCGTGACGACCGGAATGAGCGCCGTTCGGACCACGTGCCGCGTGATCACCTTGCGCTCGCCGACGCCCTTGGATCGGGCGGTGGTGACGTAGTCGAGCCGGACGACATCGAGCACCGACGATCGCACGTAGCGCACCAGCGACGCGCCCTGGAACAGGCCGAGAACCGCCACCGGCATGATCGATTGCTTGATCTCCGCCACCAACCACTGCCAGCCCGTGGCGCTCAGGTCGGCGCGATAGACCATGGGCAGCCAGTCGAGCCGGATCGAGAAGACCAGGATGAGCAGCAGCCCGGTGAAGAATGTCGGCAAGGAAAAGCCGATGAAGGCCAGCGTGTTGGCGACCTGGTCGAAGATGGAATAGGGGCGCGTGCCGGCCAGCACGCCGACCGGCAACGCGATGAGGATGGCCAGGATCTGCGCCGCGCCGATGACGATAAGGGTGGTCGGCAACCGTTGCAGGATGAGCGTGTCCACGTCCATGCGGCTGGCGAACGAGAAGCCCCAGTCGCCATGAAGCATGGCGATCAGCCAATGGACGTAGCGGGTCCATACAGGGTCATCGAGGCCGAACTTGGCGCGCAGGCTCGCCGCCACTTCCGGCGGGATGGCCGGATTGCTGGCGAGCTCGCTGAACGGATCGCCCGGCGCGAGCGCCAGCACGGTGAACAGCACGATGCTGATCCCGAGCAGGCTCGGGATCGCGATCAGCAGGCGCCGGATCAGATATTGCCGGGACACTTCATGCCTCCGCAGCGCGGCCTGACCAAATCCATCTCGCAACCAAGGCTACGTCCGCAGGCGGAGCGGCGATATCCGTCACGCCTCCTTGTACCAGTCCGAAAGATCCCAGGTGTTGTTGTCCCAGCCGCTGATGCTTGCCTGGAGCTTCGAACCCATGGCGACCACGCCCGGGCGGGCGACGACGGGGATCACGACATAGTCGTTGATCAC
This sequence comes from Enhydrobacter sp., assembly GCF_030246845.1. NCBI lineage: Bacteria > Pseudomonadati > Pseudomonadota > Alphaproteobacteria > Hyphomicrobiales > Enhydrobacter > Enhydrobacter sp. The sequence goes on along the minus strand of NZ_CP126889.1, from coordinate 3,416,048 downwards.
CATGTCATTGGCCTTGATGAACATCGCGGCGCGCTTCACAGGATCGACCTCCACCTGGGCCGCCTTGTAGTTGTCGTCGTATTCCTTGTTCTGCCAGCGGGTGATGTTGCGGCCCTGCCACTTGTTGGCCTTGGTCGCCACTTCCCACGAGCAGAACTGGTTCATGAACAGCTCGGGATCGGGCTGCGTCATGGTCGTCGTGTACATCTGCAGGTCGGTGTAGAAGTGCGTGTAGGTGTCGGGATTGGCGACATCGGACGAGAAGAATACCGACGCCGTCACCGCTTTCACCTCGATCTCGATGCCGGCCTTCTGGCACGCCTGCTTGACGATCGCCTGCGTCTTCTGGCGCGGCTGGTTGATCGAGGTCTGGTAGACGAACTTGAGCCTCTTTCCGTCCTTGGCGCGGACCCCGTCGGATCCCTTCTTCCAGCCGGCCTTCTCGAGAATCTCGGATGCCTTCTCGATATTGAACTCGTAGTGCGTGTTCTTGGAACGGAACTTCTCGGGGTTGTTGACGAAGTTCGCCGTCGCGATCCCGGTCCGACCGTAGATGTATTTCTGCACCGACTGCTTGTCGACCAGCATCGACAGCGCCTGCTTGACCGCAGGATCCGAGAGCGTGGGATGCTTCGTCTTGAGGCTCGACCGTTCGCCGTCGACCTCGGTCCAGGGATCGGTGTTGTTGAGTTGGATATGCTCGATGTTGCCGGTCTGCGAGATGACGACGTGGCCCTTCCCGCCCTTCTCGAGGCGCATGAGGATCTCGTCCTCGACTTGCATGTTCCAGGCGAAGTCGAACTCACCCGTCTGCAGCACGGCACGTGCGGCCGATACCGCGTCGCCACCGCCCTTCATCTCGATCGCGTCGAAATAGGGGCGGTTCTCCTGGTGATAGTCGGTGTTGATCTCGCCCCGCACGATGTCGCCCGGGCGGAATTCCTTGAACTTGTAGGGGCCGGTGCCAACCGGCTTGAGATTGGTCGGCGCCTCGCGCGATTTCGCCCCGCTGTAATCGGCAAACAGATGCTTGGGGATGATCATGCCGCGCGAGCCGACGAAGGCGTCCGCCCAGAACGGCGTCGGCTTGTCGAACTTGATCGTGATGGTGTGGTCGTCGACTTTCTCGACCATGATGTCCTTGTAGCTGGCGATCGTGACCGCCGCCGTGGCCGGGTCTTTCGCGTACTGCCAGTTGAAGATGACATCGTCGGCGGTGAAGGGCTTGCCGTCGTGCCAGGTGACCCCTTTCTTCAGCTTCCATGTCACCGACTTGCCGTCGGCCGCCAAGGTTCCGTCCTCGCGGCCGGGAATCGCCTCCGCCAGCACCGGCTTCAGGTTGCCATCGGGATCCCAGCCGGCCAGGGGCTCGTAGAATACCCGCGACCCGTCCTGGTCCTTGGTCCCCACGGCGAAGTGTGGATTGAGGAGTGTCGGCCCCTGCCACCACAATACCTTGAGGACCCCGCCCCCGCCGCGCTTGGTCGGCTTGTAGGTCGACGGGCTCTGAGCCATGGCCACGCCCGACAAGGCCAGAAGCTGCGTCGCCATCGGCGCCGTCAAGCCGACCGCCAGCATCTTCTGCACGAAGCCACGGCGGGAAAGGCCGCCCGACCTCACCTTGCCGATCAAACGGCGCAATTCACGTTCGTTCATAGCACACCCCATCCTCGAGCCGTCCCGCCCTGCGCTCTCGCTATGTTGCAAGATGCGTGCAATGCGCTATCAGAACAGCACTGGCGCACATCGTCAATGACGGTCCGGCCACAGTTGGCGCCGGGGACCGTGACGGACGGACGCGCTGGTCCGGCCGGACGAAACTCGATGAGGAGAGGTCAGGATGCGTCTCAAGGACAAGGTCACCCTCATCACCGGTGCGGCGAGCGGCATGGGAGCGGCGACCGCCCGGCTCTTCGCCCGGGAAGGCGCCCGGACCGTCTTCGTCACCGACCAGCTCGAGCGCGAAGGCACCGCCGTGGTCGCCGAGATCGAGAAGGCCGGGGGCAAAGCGGTCTTCCTGCCGCTCGACGTGACCCGGGAGGACCAGTGGCGCGCCGCCATCGGCCGCATAGAGGCGGCCGGCGGCGGATTGGACGTCCTGGTGAACAATGCCGGCATCAGCGGATCGGCCGAGCAGGATCTCTACGACACGCCGGCCTGGGAGCGCTTGATGGCGGTCAACGCCACCGGAGTCTTCCTGGGCATGAAGCATGGCATCGCGGCCATGAAGAAGACGGGCCGCGGCGGATCGGTGATCAACCTCTCCTCGATCTCGGGCCTCGTGGGGCAGGGCTATATCCATGTCGGCTACAATGCCTCCAAGGGCGCGGTGCGGCTCATCACCAAGGCGGGGGCGGCCCAGCACGGCAAGGATCGCATCCGCGTCAATTCGGTCCATCCCGGCCTGATGCCGCCGATGCGCACCTCCGGCCGTACGGCCGATCCCGAGATGCGGGCCAAGACCCTGAAGGGCGTGCCGCTCGGCCGCGCCGGCGAGGTCGACGAGGTGGCCTATGCCATCCTGTTCCTGGCTTCCGATGAATCCTCCTACGTGACGGGCGCCGAGTTGGTTGTGGACGGCGGCTGGACCGCCGTCTGACGGCCGGCCGATCCAGCGACAAGCTGGCCCTTTCGCCGCGGCGGGCGGCGGCCCATAGTTCGATCATGGATCGTGGACGCTCCCCGTCGGGCTGGCGCGCCTCGGCGTTGGCCGTGGCGCTGTTCGCGATCACGCTCAATTTCCTGCAGCCGCTTGCCCATGCCGCGCTGATGCGCGACGGACCGGCCACGACCCTGTGGAACGTCGTCTGCAGCGCCTCGGCCGCCGATCCCGACGCCGGTGACAAGAGCTCCCCACCCGCCACGATCGATTCACACGGCTGCTGCCTGGGTCTCGCCCACGCGATCGCGTTCGTCGCACCGCCGACGACGTTTGCCGTGGTGGCGCCGCCAAGCACCGCCACGGTCATCTTGCGGACCGCCGATCGGCTTACGGCCACCGGCATCCGCGACGGTCCGGGTCAACCACGCGCCCCGCCCTTCCTCGCCTGACACCTGAAGCCGCAACGCCCGAAAGGCGCTGCGATCGTTTGTCCGTCGAGGAAAAATCCATGTTGTCGTTCCGTGCGGCTGGTCTTGCCGCCTTCGCGGGCTTTGCCGTGGTCCCGGCGCCCGCCTATGCCCAGGAAGGGCCATCGAAGCCACCCGCCGAACCGCCAAGTTCGTCGCCACCGGTCGTCCTGCCGCCGGTGACCGTCAGTGCCGCGCGTGGCTCGGATCTCGAGAAGCTCGACGTCAGCACGACGGTCCTGTCGCGCCAGCAGATCCAGACGATGCCGGAAACAGGGGTCGACCAGATCGTCAACAGAATTCCCGGGGTCTGGACGCTCACCGTGCCGACCGGACAGCTTCATCCGACCGGGCAGCCCTTCAACATCCGCGGCTTCGGTTCGAGCACGACGATCAACACCCTGGTGATGGTCGATGGCGTGCCGATCAACGACCCCTATTTCCGCACCGTCGACTGGAGCGTCGTCTCCAAGGATTCGATCGACCGGATCGAGGTCATCCGCGGGGGCGGTGCGACCAGCCTGTGGGGCAACATGGCGATGGGGGGCGTCATCAACATCGTGACCCGCCAGCCGCACCGCACCGGGGCCTCCCTGGACGTCAACTACGGCAGCCATGACACGCTCCACGCCGATTCCAGCGGCTCCATCGTCCTCAACGATCGCGTCAAGGCGGGCCTCGCCTACAGCCATCAACAAAGCGCGGGCTACAACCTCACGCCGCCGCAGTACCGCAACGCCAACCTGGTGGCGACGGCGTCCAAGGTCGACAATGTCGCCTTCTCGACCTATCTCACCCCCAGCGACGACCTCTCCCTGTTCACCAAGGCCTACTACCACCAGGCCTACGAGGACGGGCTCGTCTGGTCGCTCGCCCACAATCAGTGGTCCAGCTACCGTCTGCTGGTGGGCGGCAGCTACAAGCTCGACGAGACGTCGGCGATCAACTTCAGCGGCTGGGCCGGCGGCGGTGTCTTCGGCACCATCAACGCCAGCAGCGGCTCCTACACGCTGAACAACGTCACCGCGCTCAACCAGTTCGTCAGCCAGACCGAGACCGCGCCCAACAGCAACCAGGGCGGATCGGTCTTCTACCAGCTCGACACCGAGCACATCAAAGACGTGAAGATCGGCGTCGATTTCCGCCGCATCCAGGTCACCGACAACATCAACCTGTTCGCCGGCGCCACAGCTCCCCCCTCGACCTTCGTCAATCGCGGCGAGCATCGGCTTGAGGGCATCTTCGCGCAGGGCACGTGGAGGCTGACCGCCATCCCCTTGGACGTCACGGTCGGCCTGCGCGGCGACTTCTACCAGGCGGTGAACGCCAGCCAGTTCGTGGCCAGCTCGGGCGCCACCAACATCATCCCCGATTCGAGCGCCGCGAGCTTCGACCCGCGCATCGGCTTCAAGTACTACGTCACCGACGAGCTCGTGCTGCGCGGCGCGGCCTATCGGAACTTCTCCGCGCCGGGCATGAACCAGATGTATCGCAGCTTTGCCGCCGGGACGAGCTTCACCACGACCAATCCCAACCTGAAGCCGATGACCAACACCGGCGAGGAAGTCGGCTTGGACTTCAATTGGCGGAACGTCAGCCTGTCGGCGACTTTCTTCAACAACGACCTCGAGAACTTCATCGACTTCACCAAGGTCTGCAACGCCAATGCCGCCTGCGCCGCCCCATTCGTCGCCGCGGCCGGCCTCGGGCCCGCCTTCACGACCGTCAATCAGTACAACAACATCGGCAACGCCAATTTCCGCGGCTTCGAGATCATCGCCGGCTGGCAGGTGCTGCCCGAGCTCAGGCTCAGCGCCAACCTCACGCAGACTACGGCCCAACTCACCAGCACGAACTTCCCCGCGCTTGCCTTCACGGGCGTGCAGCTCGGCCAGGTCCCAGGCTGGATGCTCAATCTTGGCGCCGAATGGCATCCGATCCCGGAACTGGCGCTCAACCTCAACCTGAAGTCGTTCCCTCCCTACTGGAACGACACGGGCCACACGCAGTTGAACGACGGTGCAACGCTGGTCGACCTCGGCGCCTCGTACACGATCAGGAAGGGTGTCGAGCTCTACGGCATCGTCCAGAACCTGTTCAACACCCAGTACCTGGCGCAAGGCTACACGCTCACCTCGTTCCAGGGGCCGGTGGTGAATGCGAGCGCCATTCCGACGCTCGGCATGCCGTTCACGATCGCAGGCGGCCTCCGGGCCTCGTTCTGACAGGAGATCGACGATGCGCAGACTTGTCGCCATCGCCCTCGCCGGCCTCTCGGTCGCCGGTACCGCCGCCGCGCAGCCTCACCAGCACGATATGGACGGCGCCATGGCTGGTGCGCACGAGGTCTTCACGGCTACCCCAGCCTTCGCTGCCGACGGCACGCTTTGGGTCGTGCGCGCCGAGTCCGACCGCGTCGTCGTGGCCAGGTCGGCCGATCTCGGAAAGACGTTCAGCACGCCGGTGTCTGTCACAGCCGGTCCGATCGATGTCGACTGGGGCCCGGACGCGCGTCCGCAGATCACGATCGACCACGCCGGCCATCTCGTCGTCAGCTACGCCGTCTTCAAGGACAAGCGCTTCAACGGCCGCGTCTACTACACGCGCTCGACCGACGGCGGCGTGTCATTTGCGCAACCGCGCCCGATCACGTCGGACGAGACCAGTCAGCGCTTCCAGGCGACGGCCATCGACGCCGATGGCAGGCTGTTCGCCGCCTGGCTCGACAAGCGCCATGCCGCGGCCGCCAAGGCAGCCGGCAAGACCTATGCCGGCGCCGCCCTTGCCTATGCCTGGTCGAACGACGACGGTGCCACCTTCACCGACGCCAGGATCGCCGCCGACGACACTTGCGAATGCTGCCGGCTGAGCGTCGCGTTCGCAGGTCCCGGCCGGCCGGCGGTTCTCTTCCGCAATATCTTCGAGGGTTCGGTCCGAGATCATGCGCTGATCACCTTCGCGAATCCGACCACACCCGGACCGCTGCGGCGCGTGAGCGTCGATGACTGGAAGATCGAGGCCTGTCCGCATCAAGGACCCAGCCTCGCCATCGCTCCGGACGGTTCCTACCATGCCGCCTGGTTCACCGACGGCAGCGCACGCCACGGCCTGTTCTATGCCCGCGCCGACACTGGCGATGCGCCCTTCGCGTCGCCGCGGGCGCTGTCGTCACCGGAGCGGCAGCCGGCGCGACCCAATCTTCTCGCCGACGGCAGGGCGCTGCGTCTCGTGTGGAAGGAGTTCGACGGCGAGCGCACGCGGGTCTGCTGGGAAGTCTCACGCGACAGCGGTCGAAGCTGGAGCGCGCCGCAGACCGTGGCGGAGACCGACGATGCCTCCGATCATCCGCTGCTCGTCGCCTACAAGGATCGCACGTATCTTTCCTGGCTCACCAAGAGCGACGGCTATCGGCTCATTCCCTTGGAGAACAAGCCATGAGAGTCCTGGCTCTCGCCGCCCTGCTCGCGGGCGCCATTGGCGTCGCCGCCACGACCGCATATGCGCGTGACCCGCTGCCGTTCGAGCGCGGAAGCTGGTCGAAGCTGCGCGCGGCGCATGCCGGCAAGCCGACGGTCGTCCATTTCTGGGGCCTGACCTGCGGGCCATGCCTCGTCGAGCTTCCCAATTGGGGAAAGCTGATGGCCGAGCGCAAGGACCTGACGCTGGTCCTGCTCGCCGCCGATCCGCTGCCGCAGCAATCCGGGCAGCTTGCCGCGACGCTCGACCGGGCCGGATTGGGATCTGCGGAAAGCTGGGCGTTCAGCGACCGCTTCTACGAGCGGCTGCGCTACGAGATCGATCCTGGCTGGGCGGGCGAGCTTCCCCGCACTGAGATGATCGACCGTGACGGCACGGTCACCGTGCTGCGCGGCGTTGCCGACCTCGCGAGAGTACGCGCCTGGCTCGATGCCCAGGCAGAACACCAACTTCCAGCAAAGAGGTAACCGACATGATGTCCTTCCGTCTCGCTCTCGTGGGCCTTCTGGTAGCGCTGCTGCCCGCCGTCGCCGCCGCCCACGACTACAAGCTCGGCGCACTCGAGATCAGCCAGCCCTGGGCGCGCGCCACGGCGACGACCGCGCCGACCGGCGGCGGCTATCTCACGATCACCAACGAGGGCACGACGCCCGACCGGCTGGTTTCCGCCAGCAGTCCGGCGGCCGACAGGGTGCAGATCCACGAGATGAAGATGGACGGCAACATCATGCGCATGCGCGAGGTCGAGCACGGGCTCGAGATTCCGCCCGGCGCCACGGTGAAGCTGGCGCCGGGCGGGCTTCACCTCATGATGATGGGCCTCAAGGGTCCGCTGAAGCAGGGCACACAGGTGCCGCTGACACTCACCTTCGAAAAGGCCGGCCGTATCGATGTCGAGCTCGCCGTCGGAAGCATGGGCGCCGCCCAGCCTCCGCACGGCATGTAAGGCTAGAAGAGCTGCACCGCGATCATGATCATGCCGACCACCGACACCGCCCAGGCGAGCGTGCGCAGCCAGGGGATGCCGATCAGGTAGATGATCGCGTGGGCGAGCCGCGCCCAGAAAAAGATCGCGGCTCCCGTCGCCGTCGCCGCGTTGGCCTTGCCGGCCGCGGCGGCGATCAGCACCAGCGCCGCGAACAGCACCAGGTTCTCGACCATGTTGAGATGCGCGCGCTTGGCGCGGCCGGCGAGGCCGGTCAGCTCGGGCACGTTGTCGCGATTGCCGGCGAGGGTCGAGAGGCCAACCTGTCCCTGGGCGGCCATGGCCGCGACCAGCACCTGGACGAACGCAAGCACTACCGAAAACAGAAGATACTTGAGATCAGGGCTCATGCGTTTCTCCCCTTACCTCGTTCCGAACAGGCGGTCGCCTGCATCGCCGAGGCCGGGAACAATATACCCGTGATCGTTGAGTTTCGCATCGATGGCGGCTGTGAACACCGGCACGTCGGGATGGACCTCAGCGAAGGTACGCGCGCCCTGCTCGGAACCCAGGATGCAGATGAACTTGATGCGCCTCGCGCCCGTCTCCTTCAGGCGATCGACCGCGGCGATCGCGGAATGGGCGGTGGCCAGCATCGGATCGCACACGATGACGTCGCGGTCGGAGATGTCGCCAGGGGTGCGGAAGTAATACTCCACCGCCTGCAGCGTGCGCGGATCGCGATAGAGGCCGACATGGCCCATGCGGGCGAGCGGCATCAGGTCGAGCAGGCCCTCGGCAAGGCCCAGCCCGGCGCGCAGGATCGGCACGATCACCAGCTTCTTGCCGTCGAGCAGCGGTGCGTCCATCGGCGCGATGGGAGTCTCGATATGCGTCTGCACCAGCGGCAGGTCGCGCGTGGCGTCGTAGCCCAGCAACAGCCCCATCTCGCGCAGCAACCGGCGGAAATTGGCGCTCGAGGTCTGCTTGTCACGCATCTTGGTGAGCTTGTGCTGCACCAGCGGATGCGACACGACATGGATCGAATGCGGCAAGGACATTGGTTCTCCCCAGCTTCAGAAAACGGTGCCGTCGCTTTCGACGGCGATCGGCGGGCCACCGCCTGCACGGCATTGGGCGGCGAGCCTGCGGCCGGCGAACCACGTGCCCGCCTCCAGCACCTTCACCAGCGGCAGGCGCGCAGCATCCATCCGCAGATGGATCCGCACATGCTCGGCGACACGGTCGAGCAGCGCCACGGTCAACGCCCGCCATTCCACGATCGGCTCGTCGCCCGGCGAGAAGGTCCTGCCCAGCAGTGCCGGCTGCTTGGGCCGGAGCGCGCCCGAATCCACCAGAAGGCCGCCGTTGCGATATTCCGGCAGGCCGGTCAGCGCATCGAGCTCGACCACTTTCAGTCCGGCGTCCTCGACGGGCTCGACCAGCGAATAGGACATCCATTGCGAGAGCTTGTGGAATGGCACGAGACCGACGACCGAATGCTGCCAGACATCGCCCAAGGGCTGGCCGTCGAGCGACAGCCGCGACGGCCAGATCGGCGAAAGCTCGTCCAGCACGGCGGCGAGAATGTCGGCGGCTCTCACCTTCCCGTTCTCCCTCGGCAGCATGTCGAAAAGGGCGCCCGGCCGTTCCAGGCCGACGCCGCCCAGCCTGCGCAGCAGCTCGGTGCGGCCTTCGAGGCCGATCAACGGATTGTGCGCCGTCACCTGGAAGCCGAGCGCGATGTCCATGGGCGTCAGCGCCGTCAATCGCTCGGCATCGACGCGCAGCGGGTCGCCCTTGGGGTCGCGGCTGAAGGCGCCCGACGCGAACATGTGGAAGCTCGCGACGCCGAGCCCCTCGGAGCGCGCGTAGGCCTCCCCCGTGCCCGGCTCGCGGTAGGACCAGGCAGGGCCCGCACCGGCATCGAGCAGGACCGAGACGATGGCAAGGTCCATGCGGCGCCGCGCCACCTCGTCCCTCGTCAGGCCCGCAAGCTTCGGGGCGAGCGTTGCCCAGCGGTCATGGCCGCCCGCCTCGAAATGCCGCCAGCGTGAATGGAAGGGAATGGCGGCCGGATTGGCGAACCGCTCGCGCGCGACGGCAAGCGTCGCCTGCACGGCCGCCTCGAGACCGTCGGCATCGAGGGCGAACCAGCGCGAGCGGCCGTCCTCGACATATTTGAGCATCTGACCCGCCCGCTCCCGGATCGCCGCCGGAGTGCGAAGATAAGCTATCGAATCGCTCATGCGGACCGCGGGCTTCCAGCCCGCTCATGAGGCGGGCCGGAAGCCCGCGGTCCAAAGATCATTCGGTCAGCCTCCGCCCCTTGGCCTTGGCGAGATCGGCGAGCGCGGGCTTGGTCAGCGTGAAGTAGCCGGCCGCTTTCTTGGCATCCATCTCGACCTGGGCGTCGGCGGGAATGAGGATGTCGGGAATCGGCACCTGCTCGACGATCTCGATGCCCTGCGCGCGCAGGGCGTCCGATTTCATGTTGCTCATCGACGCGAAGCGATCGATCCGCGCGATGCCGAGCCAGTGGAAGATGTCGGGCATCAGCTCCTGGAAGCGCATGTCCTGCACGCCGGCCACGCACTCGGTCCGATTGAAGTATTGCGCCGCCGAATCGCCCCCGGCCTGGCGTTTGCGGGCATTGTAGACCAGGAACTTGGTCACCTCCCCCAGCGCCCGGCCTTCCTTGCGATTGTAGACCACCACGCCGACGCCGCCCTTCTGGGCCATCTCGATGCAGATCTCGATGCCATGCGCGAGATAGGGTCGGCAGGTGCAGATGTCCGAGCCGAAGACGTCCGACCCGTTGCACTCGTCGTGGAGCCGGCAGGCGATCCTGGTCTCGGACCTGCCGAGCTTCGTCACGTCGCCGAAGAAGTAGATCGTCGAGCCGCCGATCGGCGGCAGGAAGATCTCGAGGTCGGAACGCGTGACGAGCTCGGTGTACATGCCGCCGGTGTGCTCAAACAGCGTCCGGCGCAGGTCGGTCTCCTTGACGCCGAAGCGCTCGGCGATGCCGGGCAGCCACCATACCGGCTCGACCGCCGCCTTGGTCACGCGCACATCGCCGTTCGGCATCAGCAGATCGTTGTCGGGCTTCAGCCGGCCGGCCGCGACGGCGTCCCGGATCTCGGGCATCTGCACGCGCGCCTTGGTGACGGCGATGGTCGGGCGAATGTCCCAGCCGGCCGCGAGCTTGTCGGCGAACACCTCGGCCACCATGTGCCCCCAGGGATCGAGCGACACGATCTTCCGGGGATCGAACCAGCTCTCGAACGGGCCGATCGGCTCGGCCGGCGAGGTATTGGTGAGATCGGGGCGGTGGCCGGGCTTCAGTTCCTGCGCCGCGATCGCGAGCGCGCGATAGATGCCGTAGCTCCCCGAATGCACGCCGATCGCGTTGCGCCTGGCCGGATCGGCCACCGTGCCGACCACCGGTCCGCGCAAGTCCGGATCGCGCGCACCCCAGTTCACCGGGGGAGCCGCCTGGCCGCCCTGGGAGGGGTGCGTGTTCAGTCTGATATGGGCCATATGCTTTCCTGATGCCAAAAGGCGGGAAAGCGAGGCATTCTAGGCGTTGTGGATGAATAAAGGAAGAATCCGCTAAGGCCTTAAGCTCAAAAGGTTTGCGGCCGCGATGCAGGAGAAGACCATGCCAGACAGCCATGCCACCGCCAAGCCGGAGATCGTGAATCATCTCGGTCCGGACTCCTTCAAGCCCGACGGGCTGAGGCCCTTCTTCGAGTACCGGCCGCTCGGCCTCGACAAGCTGACGGGCGGCAAGGTGGGCGCCCATGTGATCCGCGCCAAGCCGGGTCATCATGCCGACGCGCCGCGCCACACGCATGCGTTGAGCTTCCAGTTCGTCTACGTGCTGAAGGGCTGGGCCATCTTCGAGTACGAAGGCTATGGCGAGCACAAGCTAATGGCCGGCTCGACCGTCTACCAGCCTCCGGGCATCAAGCACAAGGAGATCGCCCACTCCGACGATTTCGAGGTGCTCGAGATCACCATGCCAGCGGAGTTCGAGACTGCGACCGCCGAGTAGCGCTTCGTTCATGAGGCTGGCTCTGTCGGTCGGGCTGGCGCTGCTGTTGTCCCTGTGCCCGGCGTTCGCCGCCGATCCGGCGCCGCAGCCCGCGCCCAAGGCGAGGCCGATCTTCTTCCCCAAGGGCTCGACCGGCGGCACCGTCGGCGGCCACGTGCTGCGCGGCAACCGCGACCTCTATTCGCTCGCCGCCGCCAAGGGACAGTTGCTCACTGTCACCATCACCGCGCCGGACGGCAATGCCGTGTTCCAGATCTACGAGCCTGGGACCAAGGTCCAGCGCGACCCCGACGGCGTGCTGGAGATCATTGGCAAGGCGCTGCCTGCGGCCGACGACGGCGACGACGCCACGCGCTGGAGCGGCCGTCTGCCCCGCACCGGCACCTACCTGATCGTCATCGGCAGCACACGCGGCAATGCCCGCTATAGCATCGACGTGAAAGTGGAGTAGCGGAGCGGCCCCCCTTTGGCGGATGAAATCTCGCTTCCCTCTCCCCATATAGCCCCTCCCTTCCCGGAGGTTTCGATGCCGCTCGACGACGCCCGTCCGCCAGATGACAGCTCCCTACTCGACGCCTACTCGCATGCGGTGATCTCGGTCGTGGACCGCGTCGGCCCGGCGGTGGTGCGCGTCGAGCGGCTGGCCGAGGCTGGACGGCCGACTGGCGGCACCGGGTCCGGCGTGGTGATCGCGGGTGACGGGCTGGTGCTCACCAACTCGCACGTCGTGGGCGGTGGGACGCGCATGCGGCTCACCTTCGCCGAGGGCACCAGCCGCGAGGCGCGCGTGATGGGCGATGATCCCGACACCGATCTCGCACTGCTGCGCACCGACCTGCCGGCCGGCACGCCGGCTGCCGTGCTGGGCGATTCCAAGGCGCTGCGGCGCGGTCAGCTCGTGGTGGCGATCGGCAATCCGCTCGGCTTCGAATCGACGGTGACGGCGGGCGTGGTATCGGCGCTCGGCCGATCCCTGCGCGCCACGTCTGGCCGGCTGATCGACGACGTGATCCAGACCGACGCCGCGCTCAATCCCGGCAATTCGGGCGGTCCGCTGGTGTCCAGCACCGGCGAGGTGGTGGGCATCAACACCGCCATGATCGCTCGCGCCCAGGGCATCTGCTTTGCCGTGGCGTCGAACACGGCGGTGGTGACGGTGAGCGAGTTCATCGCTCATGGGCGCGTTCGCCGCGCCCATATCGGCATCGCCGCCGAGACCGTGCCGCTGCCGCGCCGCATCGGCCTTGCCACGGGCGCCGGCAGGCGCGCCATCCGCATCAGCGAGGTGGTGCCGGGCGGTCCGGCGGCTGCCGCGGGCCTGCTGGCAGGCGACCTGATCCTGTCGCTCGATGGCATCGCCGTCGAAGGAGCGGACGATCTCGTGCGGCTGCTGAACGCGTCACGGATCGGCAAGGAGACGGTCGTCTCCGTCCTGCGCGGCGGCGTGGTCGAGACGCGCACGCTGATCCCGGTCGAGAGACAGCCGCGGAAGTGAGCGTCATCCCCTGCCCACTCACGTCAGTGGGCTACCGTCGGACAGCGATCGCCACCAGCCGGCGGCCATGGTGAATGATGCCGTCGGCGGTCATCAGGCCCTGCAGGCGCTGGCGGATGGCGGTGCGGGCGCGGGCCTTCAGCTCGGGCGGCAGATGGCCCAGGAAATTGCCGAAGGAGCTGGCTTCGGAGAAGCGGATCGCCGCCTCCGGCGAAGGCCACATGCGCGTGCTCTCGCGCACCTCGATCAGCGAGGCCGAGAAGCCCGTCATCTCGAAGAAGGCGCGCATCTCCTCGGCATCGACCGGGAAGGTGAGCTGCGCACGCGGCCGCGGGAAGCGGTCGAACGGCGGCTCGGCCAGCACCCTGCTCGCGATCTGGTGCATGCGGGTGCGATGGCCCTTCAGCACCGTGCCGATGCCGACACGTCCGCCCGGCCGCAGCACGCGCGCGCACTCGAGCAGCGGCCGGGTCTTTTCGGGGAACCAGTGGAACACCGCGTTCATGATCACGACATCCAGCGAGGAGTCCGCCAGCATGTCGAGGTGATAGGCGTCGCCCACCTCGAAGGAGAGGTTGTCACGCCGCTTGCTGCGCGCGAGCTCGATACGCAGCGGCAGGGGATCGATGCCCACCACCTTGCCCTGCGGACCGACGATGTCGGCAATGTGCTCCGCCAGAAGGCCCGTGCCACAACCCAGATCGAGCACGCGTTCGCCCGGGAGGATGCCGAGATCCGCCGCCAGCCGCTGACCCGACTGGAACTGGCGCGTGGCGCTGATCCGCTCGTAGTCGCGCGCCAGCTCGTCGCTGTCGAGCGCGAGCGACGGTGCGCCGACCAGACCAAGGTTTCCCGCCCTCATGCCATCCCTCCCTTCGGTGCGCATTGTAGGGTGCGACAGCTCTGGAGGCGCAGCGCATTTGTCGCGATACTGACATGTCACCAAGGAAAGGCAGCCGGCGGACATGCGTGTGGAGATTCTGTGCACGGGCGACGAGATCCTGACCGGCAAGACCGTCAACACCAACTACGGCCACATCGCCCGCCGCCTCGTCGAGGTGGGGCTGGACGTCCATTGGGGCACGACCGTCGGCGATGACCGAGCCAGCCTTCTGACCGCCTTCCGCCAGGCCGCGGCGCGCGCCGATGCAGTGATCGTGAACGGCGGACTCGGCCCGACTGTCGACGATCTCAGCCAGGAGGTGGCCGCCGAGGCCTGCGGCGTGCCGCTGGTGCTGAGCGAGCACTGGCTGCAGCGTATGACCGAGTCCTACGCCCGCCGCGGGCGGGTGATGCCGGTCAACAACAAGAAGCAGGCGATGCTGCCCGAGGGAGCAGAGCTGATCGACAATCCGATCGGCACGGCCTGCGGCTTCGCCGTCACCATCGGCAAGGCGCGTTTCTTTTTCACCCCAGGCGTGCCACGCGAGATGCGGCGCATGCTGGACGAGCAGGTGATCCCCCGACTCTTGAAGCTCGGCGGCATCACCGGCGTCACGCGGCTGAAGCGTTTCCACACCTTCGGCATCGGCGAGTCGCGCGCCGACGAGATGCTGGCCGGCATCCCCGGCCTCGCCATCGACGGCGAGATCAAGCTCGGCTTCCAGGCTCACTATCCCGAGCTCGAGACCAAGCTCGCCGTGCGCGGCGCCGATGCCGAGGATCTGGTGCGCAAGCTCGCTCCGGTCGAGGCCGAGGTGCGGCGTCGCCTCGGCAACTTCGTGGTGGCCGAGGACGATCAAACGCTGGAAGGCGGGCTGGTCGCCGCTCTGGTCGCGGGCGGTCATACGCTCTCCGTGGCCGAGACCTTCACCGGCGGTGCGATCGCTGCCCGCCTGTCGCCGCTGCCCGGAGCGGAAATGGTTTTCAAGCGCGGCACGATCACGCGCATGTTACCGGCGGGTGGCGCCTCCAAGGAGGCGGCCGTTCGGGTCGCGACCGGGTTACGCCAGGAGAGCGGTGCAAGCCATGCGTTGGCCGTTCTGATGCAGCTCGACGAGGGCGCCGACAGGCCTGATTTCGGTGCCACGATCTTCGTCGCCATTGCCGATTCGGCCGGCACGGTCGCGCGGCAGGCCCGTCTGGTGGGTGGCCGCGACTGGGTTCGCATCGGTACCGCCGAGCTTGGCCTCGACTGTCTGCGCCGCCATCTCGGCGACCTCCCCGTCGACGAACGCATCGACTTCGAGCGGCGCTGACATTGACTCGGGTTTTTTCCTGGCCCTGAATTGCACACAAGAGTTGGAGGAATTGGCCGTGTTCCTGAAGAACTGCTGGTACGTCGCGGCGTGGTCCTACGAGCTGATCGACGGCAAGCTCCTGGCGCGCACCATCTGCGATCAGCCGATCGTCTTCTACAAGAGCGAGAGCGGCAAGGTCGTGGCGCTGGAAGACCGCTGCTGCCACCGCGGTGCCAGGCTGTCGAAGGGCCGGCGCGAGGGCGAATGCCTGCGCTGCATGTATCACGGGCTGAAGTTCGACGCCGACGGGATGTGCATCCAGATCCCGGGCCAGGATACGATCCCGCCCAAGCTCGGCGTGCGCAGCTTTCCCGTGCTCGAGCGCGACCAGCTCATCTGGGTGTGGATGGGCGACAGGGAGAAAGCCGATCCGGCGAAGATCGTCGACTTCCCCTATCTGCGCGATCCCGGCTGGCGCGGCATCCCAGACTATCTTCATTACAAGGCGAACTATCTCTTCATCGTCGACAATCTCAGCGACTTCGCGCACCTCGCCTTCGTCCACACCAATACGCTGGGCGGCTCGGAGGAATATGCCTACAAGACCAAGCCGGCCGAGATCGAGAAGGCGGACTGGGGATTCCGGGTCAGGCGCGGGCATATGAACGCCGCTCCGCCGCCCTTCCATCGCAAGGTCGTGAAGAACGACGACCCGGTCGACCGCTGGAACGTGGGCACCATGTACATTCCCGGAATCTTCTTCCTCGAGACCGGCTTCTCGCCGGCCGGCATGGGCGTGAACGGCAGCGTCAGCAACAGCGCCAAGCAGTATCGCAACTGCCAGTTCATCACGCCCGAGACCGAGCGCACCACGCACTTCTTCTGGAACTACCTGCACAACTACGATCTGCACGATCCCGACATCGCGCGCTCGCTGCACGACAGCATGGTCGAGGGCTTCCTGGAGGACAAGGCGATCATCGAGGACCAGCAGGTGGTCGTCGACGTCGATCCCGACTTCAAGATGCTGGCGATCCGCGCCGACGCACCGCTCGCTCATTTCCGCTGGACCCTGAACAAGCGGATCGCCGACGAGCAGCGGCAGTAGTCTCCCTGGCGCATCCTCGCATACGTGAGCGCAACTGGAGTTGCGCGTTCCAATGAACTCAAAGGAGCGCGCCACCAACAAGAAACAAAATCAGCCGCCAACCAGTGTCGTGTCATCCCGAGCGGAGCGAGGGATCTTTCGCGACGCCGACCAAAGATCCCTCGCTCCGCTCGGGATGACACAGCCTTACCAAAAAAGCACTTGCTCGTTCCCGAGGGTCTGCCCTTGGCCGGTGAGCTCCAGTGGCGCGATTTATTGCGGCGCGCTCCTATGAAAGATCCGGCCAGCGCTTCACGAGCGCGGCGACGAGGTCGTCGAGGCGGGCGGCGAGTATCCGTTCGCCCTTGAACGCAGTGGCGCGCGTCGGATCGCCGGTCGCGCCGGTGGCCTCGAACGGACCGTCGAGCGCGAGCTTGTCCAGGCGCACGCTGCGCGGCTCGAGCGCCAGCACGACCGAAGTCTCACGCTCGTCGGCATGACCGCCTTCCCTCTTTTCGATCAGCGCCTCGGCCGACCGCCCCATGAGGCGCATATGCAGGACGAGCACGTCGTCGAAGGCCGCCGCGATCTCATCGAGCGGCTTCTCGGTCGAGACGCCGGTGTTGAGGAGCGCGACGCGGCGCGCACCCTGCGCCGCGAGGCCAGCGATCAGTTCGCCCACGACCGCCTTGAAGGTGTCGGCGCCGAGATGCTGGCTGCCGGCGAACGAGCTGAAGGCCGGATAGAAGCCCAGGCCCAGCACAGGTGCGGCGATCACCGGCAAGCGCTCGATCAGCGCTTGGGCGAGCGCCCGCGCCGTCAGGGCATCCGTCTTGAGCGGCAGGTGCGGGCCGTGTGCCTTGGCAGCGGCGCCGACCGGGATAACCACCACCGGATCGGCCGCGAACCACGCCTTCGCCTCGGGCCAGGCAAGGTCCTCGAGCCACACGCCTTTCATCGCCTTACGACTGCCATGGCAGCTTCACCGGATAGCGCGGCCGATTGGCGGGCCCCATGACGATCATCTTGCGCCACTCGGCGTCAGGCGCCTTGTCGTCGTAGACGATACGGCCCTTCGCCTCGGTCACGCCAAGCCGCTTCCAGAGCGCTGCGAGGTCGACCGGCTCCCGCGCCGCGTAGTGACGCCGTACCAGCTCGCTCATCACGTTGCTGCCCGTCGCCTGGTCGCAGGCGGCGGCGAAGCCCTGGACAGTCACGCGCGTTGTGGCATCGAGCCCGCTCCACAGGACGCCGCCCAGGCAATCCTCCAGCCCCTTGGCGCCGCCGGTCGCGCGGCGGATGCCGAGATCGGCCAACAGCATGAAGATCGCGCCGCCCCAGTAGTTCTGCTGGCCCACCGCGTTCATGAGGCCGGCATCAAAGACGGCCACACCGCGCGGCATGTTCTCGATCCACTCCTTCCAGACCTCGTCCTCGGTCTTCCAGCCGGCGCGGGCGCGGATGATGGGTTCGACGTAGGTTGCCGCGCCTTCCATCAGCCATGTGCCGCGTCCTTCGACGTAGGGCATTCCGGTATGGATCAGCTCGTGCACCAATGTCCATTGATCGTAGAGGCGGCGCTTGTCGACCTGCCGGCCCACCTCGAGCATGATGGTGGCGCCGCCACCCGACACGGTACGGCCGAAGCCGACGCTGCGCGCCATGTCCATCGGAACGATTGCGAGCATCAGCCGGTCAGCGGTGAAGCCGCGCCAGTAATTCGCTTCCGCCTCGGCCGTGCGCCGCACCCAGTCGGCGAGATCATCGCGGCCCTGCTCCGAGAACCCGTCGAGCATCGCAAGGCGGAGCACGCCCTCCTTTCTCGCCTGTCCGGGACGCAGCGAGCCGGGCGCCGGCACGGGGATCTCCTGCAGCGCAAACTTGCCCAATGCGGCGTAGCCCGCAAAGCGCACCGGCGTTCCCTGCAGCCGCCAGGCGTCGCCCATCCTGGTCAGGCCGGAGGCGAAGGAAAGCCCATCGGCCGCTTTCACGCGGATGTCGATCACAGGCAGACGGGAAAAGCCGCGCGGTTCCAGCAGCCAGCCTTCGAGCAGCGCGAGCACGCCATCGCCGCGCGCAATGGCGATGGTGGGCGAGTCGACATCCCGCGCATAGGCCATCAGATCGAAGCGATAGCGCAGCTCGACCCTGCCATTCGATGGCTCGATCTGCCATGCGCCAGCCGACCGCCGCAGCGACCGGCCGCCGCCATCGGCAACGCCAATTATGTGCGCCGTCGCCGCTTCGCCGGCTGTCCGGAAGGTGATGGGCGAGTCGGACCGGCAGCGATAGTCGACGGCGATTTTCAGGCCGCCCTCGGCCCCGAGACCGACATCGGCCGCGCAGTCGGGCGGCGACGCGGGCTGCGCCTGCGCCGGCACTGCGATCGGAAGCGGCAGAAGAAGGGCCAGCAAGGCCGGCAGGCGTCCGAGCATGCCGCACGCTAGCATGCGGCCGACGGGCGCGCCCTACACGTTGCGGCGAGCGATCGCCTTGCCGGCGATATAGCCGAAAGTGAGACAAGGACCGATGGTGGTGCCGGCGCCGACCGCCTTCGTGCCAATGGGACTGGCCATGGCGATGCCGGCGCAATAAAGGCCGCCGATCACGCTCCCGTCCGGACGCAGCACCTCGCAATGGCGATTGGTACGCGTGCCGCCCTTGGTACCGAGGCTGACGTAGAGAAAGGGCGCCGCATGAAACGGCGGCTTCTCGAGCGTCGCCAGCGCGCGGTCCTTCGTATAGTACCGCTCCCACGCGGTCTCGCCGCGATGGAAATCGCGGTCGACACCCTCCTTCGACCAGCCGTTGAAGCGCTCCACCGTCGCCCTCAGCACCTGCGGGTCGAGGCCGATCTTGTTTGCGAGCGCCTCGATCGTATCGGCGGTGCGCACGAACGCCGGATCCTTGGCCGCGTACATCGTCGACAGCCGATTGACGTAGCGCGAATCGAAGATGCGCCAGACCGGGATGTGCTTCGGCTTGCCGTCCGGTCCGCGCTCGTCGATCGCCGCGCCCAGCGCCGGACTGCCTTCGCTCACGAACCGCCTGCCCTCGCGGTTCACCAGGATGCAGTGTGGCGCATAGGTCTCGTAGAGCGGTTGCGCATGCCGCTGGCCTTCGTATCGCGTGAAGGTCGCCGGCGCGATGTTGGACTGATCCATGTGCGCGAGCGCCGCCCCGACCTCGGCCGCCATGCGCTGCCCGTCGCCGGTGTTGGTGCGCGGTGCGCCGATGAGCTCGATGCCCGGGAAGTATCGAGGCATATAGTCAGAGGACCAGTCGAAGCCGCCGGTCGCCAGCACCACACCCTTGCGAGCATGGAAGCTGGTACGCTTGCCGTCGACTATCGCCTCCACCCCGGTGACGCTGCCACCGTCGAGAACGAGCCTCCTCACATCGGCGTTGAGCAGGATACGGCAGTGGTGGCTCAGGCATCCGCTCGTCAGGCCAACGATCAATCCATTGCCGAGCCCCACCTGCCCTGCGGCCACGCGCCAGACAAGCGACGGGCCGAGCTTGAGCACGGCACGCACGGGGTCCTTCAGCACGCCGTCGACCATCTCCTTGTAGGTGAAGAACTGCGGCTTCACCGACTTGCGCACGCGGTTCCACCACCTTCCAAGCCTGTAACGGCTGATCAAGGTCGGAGAGACCATGCGGCCGAAAAGCTTGCCGCCCGGAGCCTCGACGTAGAAGTCGGGATGGTTGACCAGTTCGAAGACCAGCGGCGTGTGGTCCTCGATGAAACGCAGCATGGGCGCCGAGCTCTCGGCCAGCGCCCGCCACAGCTCGTCCTCGGTCTCCTGCCAGCCAGGCGGCGCCGTCGCGCGCAGATAGGTGAGGGTCTCGTCGGGAGAATCCTCGATGCCCGCCGCCAGCATATGATGGTTGGCCGGAACCCAGGTGCCGGCGGCCGACATCGCCGTCGTGCCGCCAAGCACGTTGGCCTTTTCGAGCACGAGCACCGCCGCCCCGTCGACCGACGCCGCCAGGGCAGCCGACAGGCCGGCCGCACCCGACCCGACAACGACCACGTCCCATTCGGTGTCACGCATTGCGCGCCCATATCCGCCGCCACAGCGGCGCGAACAGGCTGGCAAGCCCCTCCATGCTGAAGCGCATCAGCACGATCACCACCAGCGCGAAGATCGCGAGATTCCATTCGCCGTATTTCTGCAGGTAGGTCATGATCATCTGCACCGGCGCCGCGCCGATCACCGGCCCCAGAAACGTTCCAAAGCCACCGATCACAACCATGATCACGATCTTGGCCATCTCGCTGAAGTCGATCATCTGGGGGCTCAGAAGCACGATGAAGTGACCGTAGAACGCGCCGGCAAGACCGGCGATCGCGCTCGAGATCGAGAAGACAGTGATCTTCACGCGCGTCGTGTCGATGCCCAGGCTCTTGGCCCGCAACTCGTCGTCCTTGATGGCACGCATGAAATAGCCGAGCGGCGAATCGATCAAGGCCCGGAGGCCGACCAGCACCACGGCCGTCAGGACGAGGAACGTGAAGTAGTACGGCAGCGGATCGACATTGCCGTACAACGGCTTCACCGACAGCCCCAGCTCGCCGCGGGTGAACTGGTAGTCTGCCGTGAGGTAGATGTGCACCGTCTCGGCAAAGGCCCAGGTCGCAATGGCGAGATAGATCGCGCGCATGCGCAGCACCAGACGGCCGAGGACGAGGCCGAACAGGGCGGACACCGCCACGCCTGCCGGAATGCCGATCCAGGCCGGTATGCCGTAGTGGTAACCCAGCAGGCCCGAGGTGTAGGCGCCGATCGCGGCAAAGGCATGATGGGCGAGCGAGAACTGGCCGGTGTAGCCCGCCAGCAGATTCCAGCTCGAGGCCAGGATCACATAGTAAAGACTGATGGTGAGGACATGTAGCGCGAAGCTGCCCGCCACCAGCGGCGCGAAGGCGAACAAGAGCGCGGTCGCCCCGATTGCGATCAGCGATCGCCGGAAGCTCGGCGGAAAGGCGAACGGCGCGCTCATCCCAGGAGACACTCCTGGATCAGCTCGCGCACGCGTGCCTCGGCGAACTCGGCGACCGGTCCGGCCGCCTTCACCGTGCCGAGATTCATCATCACCACCTCCTCGGCATGGCGCAGCGCGTCGGAAACGTTCTGGTCCACCAGCAGGATGGTGGTCGGGATCGCCCTTCGTGCCGTCTGCAGGAGCTCGTAGACCTGCTCGGCGAGGTTGGGCGCAAGGCCCACGGTCGGCTCGTCGACCAGCATCAGCCTGGGCTCGGTGATCATCTCCCGCGCCACCGACAGCATGCGCCCCTGCCCGCCGCTCAGGCCGCCGGCCTTGTCGCGCCGCCGCTCGGCCAGCGCCGGAAAGATCTCGTAGACCCGCGCAATCCGCGCCCTGAGCCGCGCCACGTCGTGGCGGATCGTCCAGCCGCCGACACGCAGGTTCTCCTCGACGGTGAGATGCGGGAAGGTGTTCAGCTCCTGCGGCACGTAGCTGACACCGAGCCGCTTCACCTCGTGCGGCGCAAGGCCCGCGATGGCCTGCCCGCCGAGCGAGATGGCGCCGCGATGCGGCGCCAACAGACCGAACACCGTCTTGAGCAGGGTCGACTTGCCGGCGCCGTTCGGGCCGATCACCAGCACGAAGCCGCCGACGGGCACTTTCAGGGACATGCCCTGCAGGATGTCGACGCCGCTCTGATAGGCGGCATGGATGTCGTCGACGGCAAGCAGCGTCGCGCTCATTCCAGCGCTTTCCCGAGATAGCCCGCGATCACGGCCGGCAGGCGCGCCACCTCGTCGAGCGTGCCCTGCGCCGCCACACGGCCCTCCATCATCACCGTGACCTGGCGGCAGAGGCGGCGGACGATCGCCATCTCGTGGCTCACCACCAGGAAGGTGGCGCCGTACTGCCGGTTCACGTCCAGGATCATGTCGATGATGGCGTCCTTGATCACCGGATTGATGCCGGCGAACGGCTCGTCGAGCACGTAGCAGGTGCCGGGGACCATGAAGCCGCAAGCCATCTGCAGGAGCGCACGCTGGCCGCCCGACAGCTTCTTGGCCTGCGTGTCGGCAAGCGGGCCGAGCCTGGTGAGAGCGATCATGCTCTCGGTCTGCGCCGTGCCGTCGCCGGCCTCGCGGTCGCGCCGGGCGAGGAAGGCGGTCATCAGGTTCTCGCGCACAGTCATGTTGCCGAACAGCCGCGTCACCTGGAAGGACCGGACGAGGCCGAGTCGGGCGATCTCGTGCATGCCGCGGCCGCGCAGGCTCTGCCCGCCGAGCTTCACCTCGCCCGCGTCGGGCGGATGAACGCCCGTGACGAGATTGACCAGGGTCGTCTTGCCGGCACCGTTGGGCCCGATCAGGCCGCGGATCTCGCCCGACTGGACGGCCAGAGACACGTCGTTGTTTGCCAGCAAGCCGCCGAAGCGCTTGACGAGGCCGATCGTCTCGAGCGCCGGTTCCATCACGCCTCGCGACCCCGCTCGCCGAACAGGCCGGTCGGACGAAGCACCAGGATCAGCAACACCAGGGCGAAGCCGTAGATGTTCTGGTAGGCCGAATCGATGAAGGCCGCACCGAACGACTCGATCAGCCCGAGCAGCACGCCGGCGATCAGCGCGCCGGGAATCGAGCCGAGACCGCCGATCACCACGATCTCGAAGCCCTTCACCGTGGTGATCAGGCCGTTGGTCGGATAGACCAGGAACACCGGCGCCAGCAGCGCGCCGGCAAGACCCGCGAGCGCGACACCGATGCCGAAGGCGATGCGATCGACGCCGAGCACGTCGATGCCCGCCGTCTGCACGCCGACCCGGCTCTGCGACGTCGCCCGCAGCGCCAGCCCGTACCAGCTATAGCGCAGCAGCAGGTAGAAAAGCGCGAGCGCCACCAGCGCGAACACGAACGCCGCCAGACGCGCCCCGGCCATGGGCATGGGCCCGACCATGACGACCGGCAGGTTGGAGCCCGGCGAGAACTGGTTGGGCCCGGCAAGGCCGGTGGCGAGGCTGCGCAGCAGCAGCAGCAGGGCGAGCGTCACGACGGTGGAATAGTCGTCGCGGGCCTCGGGCGGCTTGCGGAAGATCGGTTTCAGAAGGCTCCATTGCACGACGAGGCCGAAGGCAAAGACGCCGGCGGCCGAGATCGGGATGGCGAGCCACCACAGGTCCGGCCCCAGCAGGAACGCCACCAGCGCGTACTGCAGGTAGCTGCCGATCATGTAGAACTCGCCCATCGCCCAGTTGATCATGCGCATGATCGAGTAGATGAACGTGATCCCGAGCGCCATCAGGGCGTAGAGCACGCCGATCATCACCCCCGAGATGAACGTCTGGACGACGAGCTCGGTCGAGAACATCCGTCTGTCGCGCGGCGACGGCGCGATCAGTCCTTGGGCGCGACCGGCGCGTACTGGACCGCCACCTCGGCCTCCTTCCAGTCCTCCATCGGTTTCGTGTAGTGCAGGATCAGCACCGGCGCCGACCAGTTGTGCCAGTAGACGCCCTTGGCGCGGGGGAAGGTGACCGGATTGGACGGCCAGCTCTTGAAGGTTCCGGTCTCCAGCGTCTTGATCAGCGCCTTGGGGTCGGTGCTCTTGGCCTCGTTGATCGCCTGCGAGATGATCTCGATCGCGCCGAAGCCGTTCAGCGCGCCGTAGACCGGATCCTCCTTGTACTTCTCGGCATAGGCCTTGCTGAACTTCGCGCCGATGTCCGACAGCGGGCTCTTGGGCGAGAAGTAGGCGATGAAATAGATGCCAGCGCCGTTCTTGGGATGCAGCTTCCAGTACTGCGGCCGCACCGGAGCGTCATAGGAGACCAGCATCGGCGTGCCGGGCAACAGCCCGATCGTGGTCGCCTGATCGATGATCAGATCGAGCGGCTGACCGACGCCGATATTGATCACGAGATCGGGCTTGAATGCCTTGATCTGCAGAAGCTGCGGTGTGAGATCGGTCACCGTACGGTCGAACGGCACCTTCTGGACCTCGATGCCGCCCATCTTCTTGGCCTGGGCGATGGTCTCGTCGGCAATGCCGATGCCGTAGTCCGTGGTCTCGGCGATCATCGAGATGCGCTTGAAGCCCTTTTTCCTGATGAACTCCATGAAGGCCGAGACGCGCACCGGATCGACCACGTGGGTCCGGAAGGCGACCTCGTAGTGCTTCGCCGTGATATCGGCCGCCGACGCCTGCAAGGACATGGTCGGCACACCCATCTCCTTGGCGACCTCGTTGGCGGCGATGGCGACCGAGCTGTGGAAGAAGCCCGGCACGAACACGACCTTGTCCTCGCTCACCAGGCGCCGGTAGGCGGCGACACCTGCTTCGGGCTTGCCCTGCGAGTCCTCGACGTAAAGCTTGAGCTTCCGGCCGCCCAGGACGCCGCCCGCGGCGTTCACCATGTCGATCCCCATCTCAGCGCCGCGGCGGATGAGCTGGCCGCCGACCGGATCACCCGGCGGCGACAGCGGCACGACAAGGCCGATCCCCACATCTTGCGCCGCCACGGGCAGGCCCGACGCCAACAAGCCGGCGACGATCGCGCCGGCCAACATCAGTCCATGTCCCCGCATGCCCACCCCCTGTCGTTTGCTTTAGGCCGCAACTATACGCAGCAATCTCGATGCCCGTCAGCCGGGTTCGACGTCCGGATCCAGCCGCTTCCAAAAGTCGCGCAGCAGGTCCAGCACATCGTAGACCTCGACACCGAGCGCCGCCTCGAGCGCCCGTCGATAGGGCGGCAGGTTGGTGCATTCGAGCACGATCGCATCGATTCCGGGGTTCTTTCGCATCAAGGCGCGGCCGGCCTCGATCGTCTCACGCTCCACGGCGGCGCGGTCGAGATCGAGCCCGTCGGCCAGAAAGGTGGCGGCAAACGCGCCGCCTTCGGGCATTCCCTCGATCGGCGTATCCGCTGGCGCGTCGACAGCGGCGAGGTGCCGATGCGTGAGATTGCGGACCGACGCGGTGACGACGCCGACCTTGCGGCCTTTCAGACCGGCAATGAGCAGCAACGCCGATGTCGCGACCGGAACCGGCGACATCGCCTCCAGCTCCTTCTGGAACAAGGCCAGGAAGCCGCAGCTCGTCGAGATGCCGGCGGCGCCGGCGGCGGCGAGCTCCCGTGCATTGGCCTCGAGCGCCGCCATGAGGCGCGGCTCGTCCGGACGGGCCGCGACCGCGTCGGCCGGACCCACTCCCTCCAGCCGCCGGTAGATCACCGGAAAGTCGAAGGACGCCGGATTGCCGATATCGCCCTCGATCCGCGGGAAGCGCGTATCGAGCATCAGGATGCCGAGCGCTTTCACGCGCTCCTACTTCGGCGGCTCCGGCCAGGGCTTCTGCGGACCGCGCGCCTCTTCGAACCAGCGCGAGAGCTGCAGGACGCCGAGATCATCGAAACGCCGGCCGGCGATCTGCAAGCCGATCGTCTTGCCTTCCCGCGTATAGCCGCAATTGATCGAGGCCGCCGGCTGCTCGCTCATATTGTAGGGCATGGTGAAGGAAATATGCTCCAGCGGCCGGTTCACGTCGTTGGTCGGCGTCTCCCATTCGGCGGGATAGGTCGGGACCGGCGACACCGGCGACAGCACGAAATCGTAGGGCTGCGTGGCGCGCGTGGTCGCGGCCCGGATCGCCATGTAGTTGTTGAGGCCGCGGATCACGGTGGCGCCCGAGACGTCGGCGCCGCCACGGCACCAGTCGGCGATGAAGGGCAGCACGGCCGCCTTCCGGGCGTGGCTCAGCGCCGAGAAGTCGACCCAGCTCCGCACGCGCCAGAACAGATCCTGCAGATGCAGCATCTCGGGCGACAGGAACCCTTCCAGCGGCTCGACCGCCGCGCCGGCATCGGCGAACAGCCGGGCCGCCTTCTCGGCCGCTTCCTTCACCTCCGGATCGACCGGCAGACCCGATCCGGCATCGAGATGCAGGCCGATCCTGAGGCCTTTGGGCTCGAGCGGCCCGGCCGGCCAGTCGATCGCCGCCGGCGGCAGGCTCATGTGATCGCGCGTGTCGGGCTTGGCCAGCTCGGCCATCAGCAGCGCGGCGTCGCCGACGGTGCGCGTCATCGGCCCGACCACGCGGCCGAGGAAGGGCGGATCCACGGGCACGCGGCCGAGGCTGGGCTTGAGCGTGAAGATGCCGTTCCAGCTCGCGGGCAGGCGCACCGATCCGCCGATGTCGGTGCCGAGATGCAGCGGCCCGTAGCCTGCCGCCGCCGCGGCGCCCGCGCCGGCACTCGATCCGCCCGGATTCCAGGCCAGGTTCCAGGGATTTCGGGTCAGGGGATGGAAGGAACTGCGCCCCGAGGAGAGCATGCCGTAGTCCGGCATGGTGGTCTTGGCGAGAATGATCGCGCCCGCCTCCCGCACCCGTGCCGCCGCCGGCGCGTCGGCCTGGGCCGGCACCAGTTCCGTCGCCGCCGTACCGAGCGGCATCGGCACGCCCCTGGTGGCGATGTTCTCCTTGATGGTGATCGGCACGCCGTCCAGTGCGCCCAGCGGCCGGCCGGTCTGCCAGCGCTTCTCCGATTCCCGCGCGGCCTTGCGGGCATTGCCGAAATCCGGCGCGTACAGCGCCTTCAGCCTGGGCTCCCATCGCTCGATATGGGCGATGACGGCATCGATTGCCTCGACGGGCGAAAGCTTCCTGCTCTTGTAGGCGGCAACCAGGTCCGCCGCCGTCATGTCGTGGATGTTCATGCCGCAACCTACACCGCGGCCCGAGCGCAGGCCATTCGGATCGCGTGCTCGCACGCACCGGTTCATGTCGCCCGCATGGCAAGGAACCTGGTGAGCGGCGGGCCGAGGAACAGAACGGCGAGCAGGCGCACGGTCTGCATCGCCATGACGAACGAGACATCGCCGCCGCTCGCGGCCGAGATGATGGCGACCGAGTCGATGCCGCCGGGGCTGGTCGCGAGATAGGCCGTCAGCGGATCGACACCGGCGCCCAGGACCAGCAGGCCGGCCACGGCGCCACACAGCGCGATCAGGATCAAGGTCGAGGCGACCACGACCGGCAGGGACCGCGCGGCATGGACGAGCAGCGGCTTGGTGAATCGCAGTCCGATATTCCAGCCCACGAACGCATAGGCGCCAGCCAGAAGCCAGGTCGGCAGCTCGATCCTCATCAGGCCGAAATGCACCAGCACGATGCCGATCACCATGGGCACCAGGAAGGCGCCGGCGGGAATCCGCAGGACCTTGGCGAGATAGGGAGCGGCGATCGCCAGCGCCGCCGTCTCGGCCAGCGGCCATGCATCCACCGGCGGGAACCAGACGATGGCCGACGGCGCATGCGCCGACGTATCGACACCGAACAGATGCGCCACCAGCGCAGCGGCGGCAGCGACCGCGAGGACGCGGAAATATTGCATGAAGGCGACGAGCCGCACGTCGGCGCCGTAGTCCTCGGCCATGATGGTCATGATCGACGCCGCGCCCGGGCTCGATCCCCACAAGGCCGTGGTGCCCGGCAGCAGGCGCAGCCGCCCCATCACCCAGCCCAGCAGGCTGCTGGCGGCGACCACCGCCAGGACGCCCACGGTGAACAGCGGCCAATGCCCCAGGATGTCGCCCACGATCGAGACCGGCACCATGCGCGCGATGAGGCAGCCGATCACGCCCTGGGAAACGACGAACAGGCTCACCGGAAAGACCACCTTGCCGCCGTTGGCGGCCAGGATGACGCCGGCCAGCAGCGGCCCCAGCAAGAGCGCGGCCGGCGCATGCATCCACAGGAGAAAGCCGCAGATCACGACCGACAGGACGACGAGCTTGAGCCATTGCCGCGCCGACGCGGACCCGACACCCCATCGCATGACGCTCCGCGCGGGCTGGCCGGCCATGGACTATTGCACCAGTTCCTCGGCCTCGCCGTTCATCCGATGGATCGTGTCGATCAGCTCGTTGGCAGCCGCCACCAGCCGGTCGTCGTTCGTGCCGCGGAGCACGAGCGAGACGCTCACCTTGCCGGCACGAAAGCCCGGGTAGCTGCCGATATCGAGATCCTCGAACCGCTTCTGCAGCGCGCCCAGCGGCTCGGCGATGACCCCCTCGGGCAGGTTCGTCCGCACGGTGCGCGACAAAACCGGCTCGCCTCCCACCAGCCGGTGCCTCATCGACCGGAACATGCTCTCGACGATCATGGGGATGCCGGCGAAGGTAAACACGTTCTCCATCTGGAAGCCGGGGGCCACCGAGATCGGGTTGTCGATCAGGGTGGCGCCGTGCGGGATGCGCGCCATGCGGCGGCGCGCCGGGGTAAAGAGCGCCGGATCGCCGTAGTGCCGGCTCATCCGCGCCACCGCCTCGGAATGCTCCGAGATGCCGACCCCGAAGGCCCTGGCGATGGAATCGGCGGTGATGTCGTCGTGCGTCGGGCCGATGCCGCCGGTGGTAAAGACATAGTCGAACTTGGCCCGCACCTCGTTGATGGTGGCCACGATCCTCTCCTCGATGTCGGGAATCACGCGGCATTCCATGACTCGCACACCAAGCTTGCCGAGCTCGGTTGCCAGGTAGGCGATGTTGGCGTCCTTGGTCCGGCCGCTCAGGATCTCGTTGCCGATCACGACGATGCAGGCAGTGACGATTTTGCTCGGTGCGGTGCTGGCTTCGGACATCGAGACGCTCATTTCCGTTGGATTTCAGCACTTTAATGGACAGGGCCGGAGGGGCCAAGCGAACGCGGCGGCCTTGTTAGGGGCGGTATCGCGTGCCAAATAGGGACCATGAGCAGCCCCCGCGATATCCATGACGACAGCGTCGACTATTGGCGCCGCGACGAGCGGACCATCAAGCTGCACGGGCCGGAAGGTTTTGAGGGCATGCGGCGCGCCGGCCGCCTGGCGGCCGAGACACTCGACTTCATCACGCCCCATGTCCAGCCCGGTGTGACGACGGAGGAGCTCGACCGGCTGTGCGACCAGTTCATTCGCGACCATGGCGCGGTGTCGGCGCCGCTCGGCTATCGCGGCTTTCCGAAGTCGATCTGCACCTCGATCAACCATGTCGTGTGCCATGGCATTCCCGGCGAGAAGAGGCTGCAGAATGGCGACATCGTCAACATCGACGTGACGCCGATTCTCGACGGCTGGTACGGCGATTCGAGTCGCATGTACTTTGCCGGTGAGGTGAGCGTGAAGGCGCGCCGGCTGTGCGACGTCACCTACGAGGCGATGATGCGCGGTATCGCTGCAGCCAGGCCGGGCGGTCATGTGGGCGACATCGGCCATGCCATCCAGACCTATGTCGAAAGCCAGCGCTTCTCCGTCGTCCGGGACTTCTCGGGCCATGGGCTCGGCCGCATCTTCCACGACGCGCCCAACATCCTGCACTACGGCAAGCCAGGAACCGGCCCGGTCCTGAAGCCCGGCATGTTCTTCACCGTCGAGCCGATGGTGAATGCGGGCACCTGGCAGGTGAAGATCCTGAGCGACGGCTGGACTGCGGTGACACGCGACAAGCAGCTTTCGGCCCAGTTCGAGCATTCGGTCGGGATCACCGAGACGGGAGTCGAGTTCTTCACCCTCTCGCCCACGGGACTCGCCAAGCCGCCCTACGATCTCGGCCAAGCGGGACCGGCCGAGCTGCGCCAGACCGCTTCGGCCTGATCGATGGCGCGGCGCAAGGCCGAAGCCGCCGAGTCACGCGCAGCCGACGATGCCCTGCTTGCCCTCGTGGCCGCCGGGCTGCGGCTTCAGGGGAGCGACGACATCTGGCGCGTGAGCGGCAATACACTCCCTCACCGTGGGTTGCTGCGCGACTGCGGCGGCGCCTGGAACAGGCTCACCCAATGCTGGGAATTCAGCGGCGAGGATCCGACCGCGAAGCTCGCCGCTGCCCTCGTCGCCGCGCCGCCGTCGGCTGGCCACAATAGCAGCGCCGAGGCGGCGTCCGGGAAGCCGCACTATTGGGGCCACCGCGGCCGCGTGCGCGAGCGCGTCCTGAAGGCCGGCGTCGAGCCGCTGGCGGACTATGAGCTGCTCGAGCTGCTGCTCTTCTATTCCATCGAGCGCATCGACACCAAGCCGCTGGCCAAGAAGCTGCTGGAGCGTTTCGGCACGTTGGGCGACGTGTTCGCGGCCGAAGCCGCGCAGCTTCGCGAGTTCGAGATCGATCAGCGCACCCTCGTCCTCTTCCGCGCCGTGCGCGAGGCCGGACGGCGGCTCGCCGAACGCAAGGTCAAGGACATGCCGGTCCTGACCAACTGGCAACAGCTTCTCGACTACTGCCATGCCGCGCTGGCGCACGAGAAGACCGAGCAGTTCCGCATCCTCTTCCTCGACCGCAAGAACGTGCTGATCGCCGACGAGGTGCAGCAGCGCGGCACCATCGATCATACGCCGGTCTATCCGCGCGAGGTGGTGAAGCGGGCACTGGAGCTCGGCGCCGCGGCCCTGATTCTCGTCCACAACCACCCCACTCAATGCTCTTCAGTCACGCTGAGTCACGCGCAAGCACGTTGAAACACTGCAAATATTGAGCTTTTTTCGCATTGCGTAGTGGGGGCGGTTTTGGCAAATTGGGGGCTGTAAATGGGGTAGAAAACGGCCTTCCGCTCCCAGCTAGCGATCCCTGTTTCTCCTCGACCGATCCCAGTTCCGGAAACGTCATGCCTAGCCTAACCGACACCGCGATCCGACATGCGCTGAAGCGCGTTGAGCTCAGCCGTAAACAAGAAAACCTCGCCGATGGCGAAGGACGCGGCACCGGCCGTCTTGTCCTCGTTCTCAAGCCGATGCCTAAACGTGTCACCGCCGACTGGATGGCGCAGCAGTGGCGCGACGGCAAGCGCACTAAGAAGAAGATCGGCGCGTATCCGTCGATGTCGCTCGCGCAGGCCCGCGAGATCTACAAGCGCGACTTTGCCGACGTCATCCAGAAGGGCCGAAGCATCAAGATAGCAACTGACACCCGCCCCGGCACGGTCGCCGATTTGTTCGAGGGTTATGTGACCGCGCTCAAGGAAGCCGGTAAGCCATCCTGGAAGGAAACGGAAAAGGGCCTCAACAAGATCGCGGACACGCTCGGGCGCAACCGTCTCGCCCGCGAGATCGAGGCCGAGGAAATCATCGAGCTGATTCGCCCGATCTACGAGCGCGGCGCAAAGTCGATGGCCGACCATGTGCGCTCCTACCTTCATGCTGCCTTTAGCTGGGGCATGAAATCCGACAACGATTATCGGCAACAATCCTCTCGTCGCTTCCGTCTTCCCTTCAATCCCGCAACGGGCATCCCGACCGAACCCAAGGTCAAGGGCACTCGCTGGCTCGACGAAGACGAGTTCGTTCAGCTCTATCGCTGGTTGGAGTGCCCCGATACGCCGGTCCATCCCTCCTATCCGCGCGCCGTGCAACTCATCATGCTGACGGGCCAGCGCGTCGAGGAGATTGCGCGACTCCATATCGACCAATGGGACGCCAAGGAGCGGATCATCGACTGGTCCAAAACCAAGAACGAACAGCCCCACGCCGTCCCAGTGCCCTTGCTCGCTGCCGAACTGATCGAGTCGATCAAGCCAAACGAATACGGCTGGTTTTTCCCTTCGGCGAAAGACCCGAACAAGCCCGTCAGCCACGGCACGCTATATAGCTTCGTCTGGCGACAGCGGGACCGCGGCGT
Source organism: Enhydrobacter sp. (assembly GCF_030246845.1). NCBI lineage: Bacteria > Pseudomonadati > Pseudomonadota > Alphaproteobacteria > Hyphomicrobiales > Enhydrobacter > Enhydrobacter sp. The sequence continues at coordinate 3,384,129 of NZ_CP126889.1, read as the reverse complement.
GATCCCGTATGCGACGAACCGCGATCTCCGCCGGACTTTCAAAACGCTCGCCGGCAAGGCTGGCGTATCGAAGGAAATTCGCGATCGTCTCCAAAACCACGCCCTCCAGGACGTCAGCTCCAAGCACTACGACCGCTGGCACTATATGGTCGAAAAGCGCGCCGGCATGGCCAAGTGGGACAGGTTCGTTCGAGCGCTGCTCAAGAAGAAGGCCAACAACCCGTTGAAGCAGGCCGCGTGAACTGCCACACCCTCATCGTCGTCCGCCCGCTCGGACTGCTACACCCCGTCGCGCCCGTGCACGCCGACCCATGCAAGGCGACACTGCCGAGTAGGCCGGCGTCCGCTTTTTCGGAGTCGTCCGATACGCCGGTGATGGAGACGGCCTTTGCGTCGGTAAGACGGCCGATCCCAGGGTGCGACCGGATCGATGCGCCCTTCGTCTTCGACGGCCCGATCAACGGCGAGGCCTTCCAGCTCTACGTCGATAAAATCGGTTACATGCTCTATCACGGCGTCCAGGTCCCGCAGCTTGTCATTGCGGAGAGCGCGCGCGTGAGGTCACGCGTAGACCATCCCATTGAGAACACCGAGCCTGACGGCTCTCCTCAATCTCCGTGCGGCGCGCTTGTATAGTGCCGTTCGCGCGGCGCGGCGTCCTGCGCGAAAAATGGCGCGACGGTCTCCTCGTGGACGGCGAAATCCGTGGCGGCCAGCGCCGGAAGGCGGGCGAACGCCGCGTCATAGTCGTCCATCTCGACCGCCGCGTCATCGCCCGTCGGTTCGATCCGCAGGCAGCGTTCCGGACCGAGCAGGAGCTTGACCTGCGCGGTGGCGTTGTCGGTGGTCAGGAACATCGCGGCCTTGATGGCTTCGCGCCAAGCGATAAGGCCGCTCATGACCTTGTCCCTGCCGAGGGAGAACGGCGCGTTGCCGGTGCCGATGCTGAGGATCCGCACCTGATCGGGCGTTATATCGTAGGCGGTCAGCGCGTCCACCAGCGCGACCATGACGGGATTGTTCGCCCACACGCCGCCGTCGATGAAGATGCGGCCGCTTTCCTCGTGCTCAAGCCCCTTGAGATAGGTCGGGGCTGCCGATGTCGCCCGTGCCACCTTCCACATCGGCGTCTTGTGGTCGTTTCGGAAATCCTCGTGATGGTCGGTCTTGAAGACGGCGATCTCCGTCTTCGGCATCATGAAGGCGGGGATAACGAGGCGGCATGTCGACTCGCCGAGGAGATGATCCTCGAACCGCCGCTTGAGGGCGCGCTCCAGCTCCTCGTGGTTCAGCTTGGGGCCGCGCAGGGCGCACCAGAGCTTCCACCACCGCTTCAGGCTGTGCCGCGGCAGCGGGGGAAAGATATACCGCCCGTCGTCGCGGTAGAAGGCGGCTATTTCGGCGGCGGATTTGCCGAGGCCAAGGCCCAGCGCGATGATGCCGCCGGTCGAGGTGCCGGCGATCATGTCGAACACCGACGCCACCGGCCTTCCGAAATGTTCTTCGCATAGCCGCATCAGTTCGGCAGTGTAGACGCCCTTGATGCCGCCGCCGTCGAGCGCCAGAATTCTGAACGGTCGGTCCGCGGGCCAGGACTGCTTGCGCCGGCGGGTTCCCCGGCTGTTTGCGCGGCGGTCAGTGAACATCGTCCAGCACCGCCTTCACGGCCTCCGCATCGGTCCGCATCATCCGCGCCACGCTCTCGTAACCCACGCCCGGCGCGAGCCATTCGCCGGTCATGTGCCACAGCTCATAGTAGGTCAGCCATTCGGCGGTCCACAGCACCGTGGTGTCCGCGATTAGGTCGGCCGGCGACCATTCACGGCCCTCGGGATCGAAAAGGCACAGGCCCGACTGTTCAGGCTTGTCAGCATAGAAGATGAGGTGCGGGATTTCCGCGAAGGCGCCGCCCCGGCGCGGCCGCAGCGGCGGATCGTCCACGATAACGTAAGGCAGCGACATCGTGACGGGATGCCAGCAGATGAAGACCATATAGAGCTGCGCTTTCGGCCGCAGCGGTCCCTGCCAGACGAGCGTACCGTCGCCCAGCCGCCGCCCCTCAAAGTCTGGCCACTGACGACGCATCGCCGTCAGCTGCGCGTCGGGCGAACGCCGGAGGGCTGGCTTAGCCTTCATCCTCACCACCGAGGATCATGGGGTGGAAGTTGTGGCGCGGGACCTCGCGGTAGGTCTGCGGCGCGGGCACGATGGCCGGGGCGGCGATGGCGCCGCTGCGCCGCGCGGCGAAGAGCCGGCCCGGCTCCTCGCGGCGGTCATAGCGGGCAGCCATCGCCTCGCGCTGCGCCTTGCCGACCCGCTCGCCGAACAGCTCGTCGATGGTCTTCGCCATGTCGTCGAGCGGCGCGATCGCCATCTGCTCGAGCTGGGCGCAGAGATATTCAAGATGCTCGGCGAACATCTTCATGTCCTTGACGCCCGCCGCGCCGTCAGCCGGCCAGCGGTCGTTTATGCGGTCGGGATGATATGAGGGATTGAGTTCGCGGGGGCGCGTGCCGGCGGCGACGTGGCCGCGCATCATCTTGGCCGTTGAATCGGCGAGCGCGAAAAGCTGCGCCGTGAGACCCTGCGGAATATAGCCCACGTCGCCGGCCCGCTTGGTCAGGTAGATCGAAGGCGGCCGCTTCATCGGCAGGCCCTCGTAGCGCAAGTTGAGGAAACGCTTCAGAAGCTTCAGCGCCACGGCCTCCTGCGCGTCGATGGCGCTCGGGATCATCGGCGGCAGGTCGACTTGGTCGGCCTTGGCGACGACGAGCCGCTCGTGCTCGTTGAGGAGCGGCAGCCGGTCCCGCCCGGCAGCGCCGCGGTGACGGCGCAGGATTTCCTTGAACGCCTCCTGCCCGATGCCGACCGTGCGGCGGAACCACGACGTGAAGCCCCAAGGATTGGACGGGACGCGGGACGATTCGCCCTTGTCGGGCGAGTGGAAAATTTCGCCCGCCCGCTCAACCGCGAGGCGGGCGCTGCGGTCCATGATGGTCACGTCCATATGCATGAAGGCGAACTGAAGCTGGACGCAGCGCGTGCAGCGAACGATCTTCACGACGCCAGGAAAGCCCTGCAACGACTCCTCAAGAAGATCGAGTGCCCTGTCGTTGTCCCAATGTGCCGGCACGTCGATCTCGACGATGGCGTCGACGTCGAAGCGGTCGTCCTCGGTGCCGCTGACGATCGTCGTGCTCGTGGCGATCGAGCCCTGTGCGTAGATCAGGCTGACGCCGTCCACGAGATAAGGTGCCAGCGGGCTGCCCTTGCGCTCCAGATGCTCCTTGAGAACGCGGTAGCGGTTATCCGCCACGCGGCGGTCGCGGGGGCTTAGCTCGATCAGCGCCGCGACGTCGAGAAGCACTTCATCGAGGGCATCGGTCTGCTGGAAGGGATTCACGTGCTTATTCATGGCGTCGCTCCTTGGCGCTGCCCCGGCCGGACGCCCGGCCGGCGAGGGTTTTGCTTGCACATGTCGGGGGCGACATGAGAAACTTGACTCGCATTATATAGGACGGGCAAAAAACCCGTCAAGTTCCACTTGCCGGAGTCGACATGAATAACGAGCCGTCCCCCTCGGACATTTTCCGCCAGCGCCTTCGGGAAGCGCGCGAGATGAGGGGCTACAAACAAGAGCAACTGGCAGAACGAGCGAAAATGCCCGCAACCACCGTCGCCCATTTCGAGGCGGGCACGCGCAAGCCATCCTTCGACTCACTGCGCAAGCTCGCCATCGCGCTGGAGATTACCACGGACTACCTGATGGGCCGCGTCGATGATCCCGAACTTGCCGAGGCCGGCGATCCTCTGTTTCGCGACGTGGCGAAATTAAGCGGGAACGACCGGGAGATCGCGAAAGACTTCCTGAAGATGCTCGCGGAGCGCAGCAGCAAGAAGGACAAGCGTTCTTGAGCCGGCCGTTCCGCCTCATGATCGCGCGCCGCGGCGCCGAGGCGTTGCTCAGGGAGGAGGGCATCACGAACCTTCCGGTGGATCCGTTCGCCCTAGCCGCCAGCCGGGACATCACGGTCCAGGGCAAGTCCGCAGGGCATGACGGGGTATCGGGCATGCTGCTGCGCCACGGCAACAACTTCGGCATCTTCTACGCAACGCATATCGCCAACGAAGGCTTTCAGCGTTTCAGCGTGAGCCACGAGCTGGGGCATTATTTCCTCGAGGGCCACATCGACCAGCTTCTGAAGACGGGCGTGCATGTCTCGCGGGCCGGCTTCGTCACGGCAGACCCTTATGAGTTGGAGGCGGATCACTTCGCCGCCGGCCTGCTGATGCCTGAAACGCCCTTCCGTATGGAGATGGAAAATCACGAGCCGGGCCTCGCCGCCGTGGACGCCCTTGCCGCCCGCTGCATCACCTCGCGCACTGCGACCGCGATCCGCTATGCCGAACTGACCCGCGCCGCCGTCGCGATCATCGTCAGTACCGGCGGCGTCATCGACTATTGCTTCATGTCGGACGCGATGAAGACCCTGCCGAAACTCTCATGGCTGAGAAAAGGAACGAAGCTTCCCATCGGTACGGCCACCGCGCGGCTCGCCGATGACCCGGACCAAGTGCGCGCCGGCGCAACTGTCGCCCACGAGGCGGACGTACGCGACTGGCTGGGCGGGACCACGAAGGCGTCGGTCTCCGAGGAGTCGGTCGGCCTCGGCGGATACGGCAAGGTCCTGACCGTCCTTTGTTCGGGCGCGATCGGCCGCGAAGAAGAAGACGATGAAGAAGACGAGGACGATCTCCTTGAGCGATGGACGCCGCGGTTTCGATGACAACAGGGTCGCACGAGACGGTTCACCATTGGATCGCAAAGAGTATGGACGTCCGAGACGGCGCGCCTACAGGCGCGCATTAAAGGGGTTGTCAGTTGCTAGAGCGGCACCGGACGGAGGCGCTCTCCAGCAATCCAGCAGGACTGGGCTTGCAAAGCCGAATTCGAACCACGGGCGCCACTGTAGCGTGTGGGCTAAAGAACAAAAACTTCTTTCGCCTTGGCGACCAACTCCGCCGTGCTGGTGTGGCCGAGGGTGGCAAGTGACACTGGACGTTCAGCATTGACGGGATATCGCGAAAGCGGCGACAGCGCGACGATAACCGCACTACCGGCGCGCGGCTAAGTCGGGAAAATCATACAGCTTGATCTCCACGCCGCTTTCTCGAAGCATTTCCGTGGCAAACGTGAACTCCGCACCCCATCGGCTGTCTAGGTGATTAGATTCCAGACCTACCAAGCGGACAATCCCCGCTTGGACGAGCGCGCGGGCGCAATCGATACAGGGAAACCAATTGACGTAGGCAGTGCATCCCTCCAGCGAAATGCCAAGTCGTGCGGCGTTGTAGATAGCGTTCCGCTCTGCGTGCTCGGTCCAGGAATATTTTGCAGGTCGCTCGTGTCTTTCGGCGATGTTGTCATCGATGCCACGGACAAAGCCATTGTACCCCGATGATCGCAGCAGGCGATCACTCCCAACAATCACGCAGCCTGTTCCAGCCGACCGATCCTTGCTCCACCCGCCGATGAGGCTCGCGAGTTCAAGGAAACGGCGGTCCCACCGTTCTGTCGGCTGCGGGATCACGCGGCAAGCCGATCATGCTGGCGCAGGTCTGATGCAAGCTTCGACCACGCCTCAATTTCTGTTGTCTCGGATGCCGCATCTAGTCGTGCATAGAACAGCTTCGCGATCTCGCTTGACCAGTTTTCGGGGATGCAGCCGCGGGATAAGAACACGGCCCGTGTTAATTCCGTCATCACCCGCGGCCACTGGGCGATCACGTCCAGCAGAGGGCGAATGTCCCCAACCAGACGGGTGGCAAGATCGCTGGAGCGGGATCCTTGCTCTACCAAGGAGCGAATCGAGCCATAACGTACATTCTCATCCTCATCGTTCTTTAGACGGTCAAGGAGTGCATTGCGAACTTGATCGTCAGTTAAGCTGCCCATGACATGAACCGCGCGCCATCGGACAACTGCTTGCTCATGACGCCCCATATCGACGATCGCCATAACTTGGTCAGGGGACAATTCCAGTCGCTTCAAGACGTTTGCCGCGGTCCATCCGATAATGGAGTCCTCTTCCTTCACCGCATTCACGAGCGCTTCAGGAGCTGCTTCGCCGCCCCCGATCGCGAAAACTGATCGCCAACGATCGAACACCTCCGAATGTAATGGATTGTCTTTAATTATCGCGACCAGCTCCGAAAGGTCGTTCGCATTGCGAAGGCTCACCGCGCTGTCATCTGAGAATAACTCAAGTGCGTCCACTGCCTTCTGAGCAGAGAGAAAATGCCGGTCGAACTTTTTTTCCGCGAGCATCGCCAGAATGATCGTCCGAAGCGTATCTGAAATGTTGGAAGGTGCAATTTCCTCGGCTTCCGCCAGAGCGTATCCAGCAGCGTACGGGTTCCAATCAAAGACTGCTCTTAGAAACTCATCCTTCGATTCCGCTGAGAGTTGCTCGAGGACAAATGCTATCGCGTCGAACGAATTTGCCTTGAAGGTAAGGGCGTCGAGCGAAGCATGCCGACGAGCAAACGCCCAGAGATCACTGTGCGACGCAACGTGGCGGGATGCTAGGTAATCATGGATCCAATGATGGTTGAATGCGACTCTGCCATCGGCGAGCTCCAATAGCACCCCGCCTTCGATCAGGGTCTCCGCTGCCCGAATGCCGGCCTCCGCCGGGAACCTGTTGCGGTCAAAGGTTCGAGACGCATCCTCGCGATAGGCTGCGAATGCTCCTTCTGCTGCTGCAGCAAGGCCCTTCGCGTCGAGCTTTCCGCGATGCTCGACGAAATCGCGTATGGTCGCGAGCGGTGAGTTCTTCAGCTCGCCCTTGATTGCCTTGTCCACAAAGAAGGGGCTGTCGAGAAGACGCTGCGCTTGCGGGGTGAGCTTTTCGACATCGACCAGTTTCCGAACGACCTCGCTATCGACATTGAGAGGCATCGTGAAGTACCAGCGCTCATCGCCATTCGTCCGGCGCCTGACTAAGCGATCCGATATCACGACAGAGCAATTGACAATGAGGGACGCGATCTGGTCGGCGCTCGACAGTATGTCATCCGCGATCGAACCGGGGGTTTCGTTCAGCCCGTCGATGAGAATTAGCTTCCCCTGTCCGGCCGGCAGAAATTCCAGGTCAGCGATGTCTGTTGACCCGCCCCCAAAACGGCGGAGCAGGAAATCGATTGGTTCGCGGACTCCATCACGGCGAAATTTCCACTCCGCCGTGGCGGCATGATCCCATTGTGACAAATCGATCAGCGCAACGGCATATCCTGCTGCCGCGCCGTCCAGCACCAGCCGGCGCATAATGGTGCTCTTGCCGGCGCCGCCCCTTCCGGAAAGCAAGACCCTTCCGCGGCTCGCCGCGAGTGTGAGCAGACCGGAATGAGGCAGCGACTTTCCATGCTCGCCGCGCAGCAGGCGAGAATAGTCGTCGCACACCGCGACCGAGAGATCGATCGCTGGTCCAAGGCCGTTCAGATATTGCTCCGCTTGAACGATTATTGGATTCATTTGCCGCCCTTCTCGATGTCGCCGGACTCACAGCGGTAACGCGACGTTCCGCGTCTGCGATAAAAACAGGCTTCTAACCGCATAACGCAACGATCTCATCACAAACTGATACAGTGAAGGCGGCAGCCGTGGCCGCGGCATAGGCCCGCCACTTAATCCGCTGCTCATTATTCCCTACTTGATCGACCAGATCGGATATCCCGCGCACGACCAAATAATTCAGATTGTAGTGCCGTGTGCTTCGGGCGTTGTACACGCCACGAGCAAGCCCATAAGATTCCATGTCGACGGCAAGGGCCTTGTCGAACTCCTTCAAAATACTCCGCTGGTACTCGTTCTCCTTGTCTCCGAGGATCTTGTCACCGGCGATGAGGTTTCCTTCAAGGATCTTCGGCGTGCCCGGCTCGGGCCGCTCGGCGGAGATGAGCTCAAGCCACTTCCCTCTAATTTTGGCGCGTTGCGTAATTGTCTCTCGGAGATACATTGACGGATGATCAAACGCCTGCTTTCGGATGACGTCTGTACCGTCGGCAATCTTGCGCATCTCGTACCAGTCCACGTGATCGGCTACGACAACGTCGCCTAGTGCGATTTCGTCGCGGCCAGTCACCCCGCCCGCAATCCCCGAAAGGACGATAAACTCCGGGCGAAACTGTTCCGCAATATTACGAACGAGCTGACTACAGGGCGTGTTGCTCCGGTCCGGGCTCTTAGCGAGAATCACGTCGTAAACGCTCTCAGCAAGTTGGCTCCGACAAGTGTAAGGTGTATTCCCCACCAGTTTTGTGAAACCGCCAAGAGCACGCACTGCCTCATGCTCCTCCTCGACGATGGTGATGATCGCGACGAGTGCGTTTCCAGTCCGCCCGTTCAATCGGACCCAACTCGGAATCACAGCATCATCTTCCGCCTTGATCGGCGCTTTTGTTAATCCTTCCATATCCTGACCCCATTCCCCCATCAATTTCGCTGGTTTCCGAGCAAATCGGCACGAGGCTTTTCTCCTTTGATAAAGCCCACGCAGAAATCAATTACTTCCGCCACCGTCAGGCGTCCCGGTCCTTTCAAGCTGCATTCCCAGACGATCAACACGCGCCAGCCTGCATCACGCAAAGCCGCGAGCGTGCGGCAATCGCGATCGCGATTGCCGGAGATTTTGGCCGCCCAGAACTCCGGCCGCGTGCTGGGCAATTTAAAAAGCGGGCAGTCGTGTCCGTGCCAGAAACACCCATGCACAAAGATCGCTGCACGGTGCCGCGGAAAGACCATGTCAGGTCGCCCCGGGAGGCCAGATGCGTGTAACCGGAATCGAAGGCCGGCCGCATGAAGATGGCGACGCAGCAGCATTTCCGGCTTTGTATCGCGCCCCCGGATGCGGCTCATGTTGTGCTGGCGCTGTTGAGGCGTAAGGACGTCCATATCAGGAGATCCCCGTTGTCGCGTCGGCAACCACCAGCCGGAGCGTGGCCGCGATCGCCGCGGCTGTCATTCCCGGGCGCAGGGTGACGGCACCAAACCGGAAGCCGGAACGGTAGCTCGGGTGGAACAGCCGTCCCGGCATTGGTGTATCGCGGTAACCGGATTCGAGCACTGGCACATGCGGCGTCAACAGATAAGCGGCGGTGACGATGCCTTTCGTTCGACCGGAATCCGCCTCCTGCACTAATGCATCGCGGTAAGTATGGATCGAGCTGAGCGCATCGTTAAGCCCTTCGTCGATCCGGTATTTTGCATCCAGCACGATCAGCCTGCTGTCATCCGGACCTGCTGACTCGTGGCTGGCTACGACATCAGGAGTCATCGCACGGCTGTAAGAGCCGCGACGATCTGGCTCGATCCAGAACTCACGATACTGCTTCTGAAAACACAGCTTCCAACCGGAGCCGACCGGAACTGTTACTGCACCCGCCGCGAGGGTCACGCCGCCGGCGGCGTCGCTGATGAAAAGGTCCCGCACATCAAGTCCAGCCGGACCGTACTCTTCCGCGCCAGCCCTGACGAGACGCAGGAAGCACCACAGCTCATACAATTCGAAAGTGCGGGCCAGAGGCAGGTTCAGAAACTCGCCGAACACCGCGGCGATGCCGAGATTTATGTCCTGCCACACTCGGTAGAACCGGCGATATGAGGGATCGTTGCGGAACAGCGCAGAAAGCACGAGACGCGCCGGTGCCTCCCCTGCCTCGACGAATGGAGCCGCCGCACAAAGGTTGCTTATGCGGCGCGACAAGCGCCGGCAGCGCTGTGCCCACGCGGCCGCGCCGTGACGCAGTTCGGCATCGCCCTCCGGCCGGGTTCGCTCGAGCAGCTCCGCAGCCGCACCCAACCAAGCGACCCACGACCGCAAGCACGCTGCCATCTGACGGTGCTCCGGCAGATCGAGCGAGCTCAGGCGCTGACGCACCCGGATGCGCTCCGGGAGAAAGCCTTTGAGCGGCGCCGGAAGTCGCGAGGGCTTCATGCTCTCCTGAAGAATGCGCCCCGAACGAAAGGAGCGGAGCACTTCGGGTCCGGTCGCCCGACTCGCGCGGTGATAGGGAAGGATCGCTTCGTCGGCGACCAGTATGCGCCGGGGGCTGCGCACGATGGTAGCAACAACAGCCTCCAGCTCGTCCACTCTGGAGCGCAGAAATTCGAGACGCGCGATTGCCGGCGGGCGACCACCCGTGCCACGGGCTACAGATTTGCGGAAACTGCTGAGGGAGAACAGAGCGAAAGTATCGTCAAGAATCTCACGCACCATCGCGTCGAAATCGTCGCGGGTCAGCTTGCGTCGGTCCGGATCGGTGATGAGCTCAAAGCGACGCGGCGCCTGCCCGGCCAGCCGCAACTCCGCCTCGACGGTGCCAGCATGAAAGCCGGGCGACCAGCGCCAGCGTGCCGTATCCGGTGTCTGCGCCCGCAGAGCTTCCAGCGGAAGGTCATCTATCAGCAGATCGGCAGTAGCCGCACCGCTGCTCTGCAGTTCGAAGAGATAGCTTCCTGTCTCGTGCACAATACCTGGTTCGACGGTCTCCGGCTCTGGCCACACCCTCCATGCCTCGCCCGTCGTTTCGCTGCGCATGAGCAAGGCGGTCATCAGCAAACCCTACCGGCTGGCCTGGAATGAGCCGAACTCGTCCAGGTCCGCTGTCAGCTTGCCGAGGAACGCCTGCGAACGCTGCAGCCCGTCCAGCGCTTTGGCTAAGCCCGTCAGTAATGGTCGCTGCCGTTCGCCACCCCGCAGCTTCACAAGCACTTTCTGCACCATCAGATCGTCGATGATGGCCGCGCCATCCGCCTTCAGATGATCCGTCGCAAATGCGTGATAGCGGACAACCTCCTCCGCGACCCGGTAGCCAAATCCCAGGCTATGAGTCGCCATGACGGTCTGGGCGGCGACGAGACGCTCCTCACACGCCGCCCATGCATCCTTCAGCGTCGGCTCACGCCCTGCCAGGGCCGAAAGAAATCCCGCCAGATCGACCGCTGACATATCGATGACAATGGCACGATCCAGAACCTTGTCGCTGACCGGATTCGTCGTCTCGTCGATGTTGATCGTACCCGCAATGTAGAGGTTGGGCGGCAGCGGCAGGGCGGCGGGCACCGATGTGCCGGTTGAGCCCTCAAGCGGAACGCCGCTTGAGTGAAGCTGCAGTTCCTCACCCGTCTCGACCGCGGACAGAACGTCAGAGAAGTAATATTCCACCCGCGCCAGGTTCATCTCATCGAGCACGACGAACACGGGCGAGTCGCGGTGCGCCGTTGCAAGAAGAACCGCTTCCAGAAACGGCGGGACAACATAGCGGTTCGACAACACGTCGTAGTAACCGGTGAGCCCCGTCGGATCGGTCCACTCCGGTCGGACAGGGCAAACGAACAGAAAGGGATCCGGAATGTTGTTCGCTGCCAGGCCATGGACCGCTCGCGCATATTTCAGCGCAAGCTGGGTCTTCCCGGTACCCGAGAGTCCAGCGAGAATCACGAAGTGTTTGTGCGGGAGGAAATTCATCGCGGCGTGAAACCGCCGTACCTCTCCACCGGGATAGTGTCCGCCGAGCGACGTCACTGCCGTCTCGATTTCGGCAACTGGAATTGTAGCAGGCAACCGCTGCATACCCGGGCTGACGGCACCGGCATCGGCCCACACGTGTAACTCGTGGACCTTTTCGCGCCCGATCAGGCTTCCGAGATAGCCGACGAACTCACGTGCAAGCAGGCTCCGGCGGGCGGAAGCTGCCGGAGGCCAGATGGCGAAGAGAATGGAATCGACTTTCGCCATGCAATCCGGATCGAGCGCCGGTTCTCCAGGGGCACTTCGCAGTGATTCCCGAAAGTCGTGGTTGTGAAAAAAGATGTCTCCGGTGTCGGTTATGTAGAATTTGACATTGTTGCTGATGCTGCCGGCCTTCTTCGATGCGGCGACGAGCTGCTTGTTACGCTCCTCGCCTTCGTGGAACAGCTTCAGCAAACCCTTGTTAATCCGATCGGCCTCAGCGGTGACCGTGACCGCGAAATAAACCTCGTCCTGCGGTGGGAACGTCAGAACGCACAGGAAGATGAACTGCTCAATTGGCGCAGTACGACCCGCAGCCAAACCGGCCGAGTAGGCCTCCAGATTGTTCGTGCAGGCAAAGAGCCCGCCCTCAATCACGCGGGCGCTGTTTGAGAAGCCGAAGTTCTTCGCAATCCGTGCTTCCGGCCGGATGCCCGGCTGAGCGCGAATTGCGACCTCAAACTGCTGCTGCCGCTCTTCTGCTGACATGATCGTCCCGCTCCTCCCTGCCCCTGAGGGCGATCATCATCGTTTCTGCGAGCGCTTTCGCCATAAGAGGCGGCACGGCGTTGCCAATTTGCCGGAATGCCGGATTCATCGTTCCGCAGAAGACAAAGCCATCAGGAAAGGACTGCAGCCGGGCCGCCTCGCGCACGGAGATCGTGCGCGCCTGCTCGCTGTCGTAATGAATGTGGCTGTAACTGTCCTTGCCGAGATGCGCCATCAAAGTGCGGGCGGGCTGGTCACGCCACATCTTCCGCCATTTGTTCGGGAACTTTGTGGCGTCGTAAGGAGGTACGATGGCATCGCGCAAACGGTCATATTCAGCGGAGCCTTGGCGCACTACTTTACCCTTGCGCCGCAATTCAGTGATCTTCTCGGCCAGCATGTTCATGGCGTGCTGCCACGCCTGCGGATATTGATCGCCTGGATTGAGACGCGCGAACAGCTCGTAGTCGCGTGGCAGGTAACGGATGACGTGATCCCGCAAGCCTTCCTCCGGAGCTTCGAATCCCGGCCAGGAGCGCAACAGGCGCGCATACGCCGAGATTTTGCGCCTGCCGTCATAGGGCACGTTTTGATCGAAGCGGCGGGCACCACGGCGCAGGTCACCCGCCGCAAGCTGATCCCGGGCGTAAATCGGTGGCAGGTCTCCAAGGGCCTCTTCGGCCGTCACCGCCGGGGGCAGTTTCGGACTCGCGATTGGCGGCTCATGGTAGTCGTGCGCCTCTTCGAGGTGTCCGTTCAGCACCTTCAGTGCGACGGCGCGCGAACCTTCGTAGCCGGGCGGTAGCACCAGCCAGTTTGAAGGCTCGGGGAACGACACTCTGTCGGCGATCTCTCGGCGATAAGCGACGAGGAACATGCGCTCCCGCATTTGCGGGACGCCATAAAAGGCGGCATTCAGCAGCGTATAACCGCAGACATAGCCCTTATCCTCAAGCACTTCGCCGATTTCTTCCGCGATGTTCTGGCCGCCGTGATTGAGAACATCGGGCACGTTCTCGACCAGGACTGCGAGAGGCTGGAAAGCGTCCACGTATCTCAGATATTCCTGATAAAGACGCGCTCGCGGATCATGCCGGAATGCTTGCGGATGGGCGTCGATCTCACGCAGCTTCGGCCGGCCAACCCGTGCAAAGGCCTGACATGGCGGACCCCCGACAATAACATCGACGGCGTTTGCTACGGGACCAAGCTCCAGCTCTGCCACGATTTGCTCTGGATGTGTCGTGATTATATCGCGAGCGCGACTGTGCTTTGGATCGCCCCCGTGAAAGTTCAGTCCATGCGAACGTGCAGCATCAGGATCGAACTCGACCGCAGCCTGCAGCGCATACCCCGCAGCCTGAAACCCAAGCGAAAGCCCACCGCAACCCGCAAACAGATCCAGCACTCTCGGCTTCGCACCCGCGCGGATCCGAGCGACCTTCCTTCGAATCGCTTCTGAGCTCATCCCGCCCCCTTCTTCATTTTCGGCAGCTTTAACGGGAGCTGTGTCTCCTCGCCATGCTCCTCAAGAAACTGCATGATGGCCGCCCGGATAACCCATGCCGCCGAAACATTATTGTTGTCCGCAAGCGCCTGAATACGGGCATGAGCGGACTCAGGCAGGATGACAGACGTCCGGACTGACTTCTTAGATGCGGCCGCCATGAATCGCTTCCTGATGCACCATGCACCCAACATATGCTGGTTGGGTGCAAGGTGCACCACAAAATCGGCTCTGACCTCAGTTATCACCTTCTCTCCTTCGCCCCGGCCAGATCGCGCTCACGTCCCACGCTTGACTCATCTTAGCGGAAAGAGAACAAATAGGGAACATGATCGTTAGTCCGTCCATGGAGGTCAGTGACGACGGTGCGGCCGAAGCCCGCCATAGAAGCCCTGCGCGCGCAGATCGAGAAGCTCGAATGCCGAAGCAGGCGCTCCAAATCGGTCCTCCCGTTCGGGATCGCCGAGATCGATTCACGACTTCCCGGCGGGGGCCTCACTCTTGGTGCGCTTCACGAGGTCGCTGGCGGCGGGAATGGCACGATCGATGGCGCGGCCGCGGCGCTCTTCGCAGCTGGGATTGCTTCGCGGACTAAGAGCAAGGTGCTCTGGTGCATCACCAAGGCCGATCTTTTCGCGCCGGCGCTCGCCCAGGCCGGTCTTTCACCGGACCGCGTGATCTACGCGGAGGTTGGTGACGACAAGACGGTTCTGGCCTGCATGGAGGAAGGCTTACGGCACGGCGGTTTGGGTGCAGTCATAGCGGAGACCGCTCGCCTGTCGATGACTGCCTCGCGCCGGCTCCAGCTGGCCGCCGAAGGCACAGAGACGATCGGCATCGCCCTGCGCCGTTGGCGCCGGCAGACTGAGGCGTCCGATTTCGGCCAGCCGACCGCGGCGACAACGCGATGGCGCGTCTCGGTCCTGCCGTCGTCACCGCTACCCGTGCCGGGCGTTGGCCGGCATCGCTGGCTTGTCGAACTCATCCGCGCACGCGCGGGTGAAAGTGCAGATTTCGAGTTGGAGGCGTGCGATGACACGGGTCGTCTCGCTCTTCCTGCCGACCTGGTCCACCGACCGGCTGCGGCGGAAGGCTGGCGACGCGGCGCCTCCCGCTGAGGCGCCGCTCGTCCTGATCGGCCGCGAAGGAAGCAGGCGGGTGGTGCTGGCGGCGGACGCCGCCGCTCACGCCGCGGGGCTTCGGGTCGGCATGCCGGTCACGAAAGCTCAGGTTCTCGTTCCCGGCCTCATCATCCAGGACGCCGATCCTGCAGCAGATGCCGAAGCTTTGGAGCGTCTCGCTGTGTGGATTCTGCAGCGCTTCGCGCCGATCGCCGCAGCCGACCCGCCGGACGGAATCGTTATCGACTCGACCGGCGCCGATCATCTTCATGGCGGTGAGCCGGCGATGCTCGACGCGCTCATAGGTCGGCTGGCGATGTCGGGCGTCGCGGCGCGCGCAGCCGTCGCCGATAGCTGGGGCGCGGCTCATGCGCTGGCGCGCTATGTCGCACGACCAACCTTGGTCGCACCGCCCGGACACGGCGCATCCGCCATTGCTCGGTTGCCGCTGGAAGCGCTGCGCCTTCCGACTCCCATATCCGCAGACCTGCGCATTCTCGGTTTCGAGCGCGTCGAAGACCTTGTGGCGCAGCCGCGCGCCCCGCTGACCTTACGGTTCGGGCCCGAGCTCGGGCGGCGCCTCGAGCAGGCTCTCGGCCGGAGCGCCGAACCGATCGAGCCCATCCGACCGCCCGATCTCATCGAGGTGAGACGCGCCTTCGCTGAGCCGATCGGCGCGGCCGAGACGATTGCTCGGTACATCGGCAAGCTCGTTGTCGATCTCTGCGCCGCGCTCGAGGATAAAGGCCTCGGCGCACGACGACTGGATCTCCTGTGTCACCGCGTCGATAATCGCATGCAAGCTGTGCGGGTCGGCACCGCGCAGCCGGTGCGGGACAGCAAGCGCCTGACCCGGCTGCTTTGCGATCGCGTCGAGACAATCGATCCGGGCTTCGGCATCGAGGTGATCACGCTGACGGCGACCATCGCCGAGCCTTTTGTGCGCCGGCAGCTCATCAGCTCACTGGTCGAGAAAACTGCGCCTGATATCTCGGACCTCGTAGACACGCTCGCCAATCGCGTCGGCGAGCATGCGATCTACCGGATTGCGCCCGTGTCGAGCGACGTGCCCGAGCGTTCGGTGCGCCGCATACCTGCTATGGCGCCCGGCAGCGACACGACGTGGCCGAACCACTGGCCGAGGCCTGCACGCCTGCTCGCCCGGCCGGAGCCGATCGAGACGGTCGCGCTCCTGCCGGACCATCCGCCGGTCTCCTTCACCTGGCGCGGCATCCGTCGCCGGGTGAAGCGCGCCGACGGTCCCGAGCGTGTGTTTGGTGAGTGGTGGCGGCGAGACGCCGAGCTCGCCGCCGTCCGTGACTACTTCCGTATCGAGGACGACGCCGGCGAGCGCTACTGGGTTTATCGTTCCGGTGACGGCGAGGATGCGTCGACCGGCTCGCATCGCTGGTATCTCCACGGGGTGTTCGGATGAGCACCCAACGCTACGCCGAACTTCAGGTCACCTCGCACTTCAGCTTCCTCCGCGGCGCGTCATCGGCCGAGGAATTGTTTTCCCAGGCTGCCTTGCTCGGAATCGACGCGCTTGCCGTGGTAGATCGCAATTCGCTCGCCGGCATCGTGCGGGCCCATGAAGCGGCGAAGGTAACGGGCGTGCGCCTCGTCGTCGGATGTCGTCTGGATCTCGCAGGCGGCATCTCGGTCCTGGTCTATCCGACAGACCGGCCGTCCTATTCACGCTTGTGCCGCCTGCTTTCGCTCGGCAAGAAGCGCGCCGGCAAGGCCAAGTGCCATCTCGAATGGAGCGACCTCGTCGCCTATGGCGACGGGCTGATCGCGGTCCTGGTGCCGGACCTCGCTGACAATGAATGCGCGCTTCGCCTACGCCGCCTGCGCGAGGCCTTCGGCGATCGCGCCTATCTGGCCCTCACGCTGCGGCGTAGGCCGAACGATCAGCTCCGGCTCCACGAGCTCTCGAACCTCGCCACGCAGTTGCGCGTGCCTACCGTCGTCACCAATGACGTCCTCTTCCACGAACCCGGCCGGCGCATGCTGCAGGACGTCGTGACCTGCATCCGCCACAACGTCACGATCGATGACCTCGGCGATCGCCGCGAGCGTCACGCCGATCGCTATCTCAAGCCACCCGAAGAAATGCACCGGCTGTTCAGCCGCTATCCCGAGGCCCTGGCCCGCACACTGGAAATCGTCGAGCACTGCCGCTTCTCGCTCAACGAGCTCGCCTATCAATATCCTGAGGAGCGCGATGACCCATCGCTGACTCCGCAACAGGCGCTGGCAAAGCTCACCTGGGCCGGCGCTGTCGAGCGATACCCCGACGGGCTTCCCGATAGCGTGCGCGCGACCCTCGAGCATGAGCTGCGGCTGATCGAGAAGCTCGGCTATGCGCCGTACTTTCTCACGGTCAACAGCATCGTGAGGTTCGCACGCTCGCGCGACATCCTGTGCCAGGGCCGCGGGTCGGCTGCGAACAGCGCCGTGTGCTTCGTCCTTGGCATCACCAGCATCGATCCAGGCCGCAACGACCTGCTCTTCGAGCGCTTCGTCTCGGAAGAACGGCGCGAGCCGCCCGACATTGACGTGGACTTCGAACATGAGCGGCGCGAAATCGTCATGCAGTGGGTGTTCGACACCTACGGTCGCGATCACGCCGCACTGTGCTCGACCGTGATCCGCTATCGGACCAAGGGCGCTATAAGAGATGTCGGCAAGGCGCTTGGTTTACCGGAGGACCTCATCCGCTCGCTTTCCGGCCAGGTGTGGGGGTGGTCCGAGGAAGGCGTCGCCGACCGGCACGTCGCCGAGTTGAATCTCAATCCCTCGGACCGGCGCTTGCGCCTCGCGCTCGACCTTGCCCGCCAGCTGATGGGTGCGCCTCGCCACTTGAGCCAGCATCCGGGCGGCTTCGTGCTCACGCACGACCGCCTTGATGACCTGGTGCCGATCGAGCCCGCCGCGATGGTCGATCGCCAGGTGATCGAGTGGGACAAGGACGACATCGACGCCCTGCGCTTCATGAAGGTCGACGTCCTGGCGCTGGGCATGCTGACCTGCATGAAGCGCGGCCTCGATCTCCTCGCCGAGCACAAAGGCGTCAACCTCGACCTGGCAACCATTCCGGCCGAAGATCCGCGCACTTACGCGATGATCCGCAAAGCCGACACGCTCGGCACTTTCCAGATCGAATCCCGCGCGCAGATGTCGATGCTCCCGCGCCTGAAGCCGCGGACCTATTACGACCTGGTCGTTCAAGTCGCTATCGTTCGACCCGGGCCGATCCAGGGCGACATGGTGCACCCCTATCTGCGACGACGCGAGGGACTGGAGCCAGTCCACTATCCCAAGCCGGAGCTCGAGAAGGTCCTGGGCAAGACGCTCGGCGTCCCGCTCTTTCAGGAACAGGCGATGCGCGTCGCGATCGAGTGCGCCGGCTTCACGCCCGGCGAGGCCGACTTGCTGCGCAAGTCGATGGCGACTTTCAAGCACACGGGCGGCGTCAGCTCATTCAGGACCAAGCTCATCGAAGGCATGGTGGCCAACGGCTACGATCGCATTTTTGCCGAGGCGACATTCCGCCAGCTCGAAGGCTTCGGCTCTTACGGATTTCCGGAAAGCCACGCAGCCTCTTTTGCGCTTATCGCCTATGCCAGCGCCTGGCTCAAATGCTGGCACCCCGATGTCTTCTGCGCGTCCTTGCTCAACAGCCAGCCCATGGGATTCTATGCGCCAGCGCAAATCGTCCGCGATGCGGTCGCGCACTGCGTCGAAGTGCGCCCCGTCTGCATCAACGCATCGCGTTGGGACTGCACGCTGGAATCGACCGAGAATGAGGATCGCTTCGCCGTCCGTCTCGGGCTGCGCATGGTCAAAGGCCTCGCCAATGCTCATGCGGCCGCGATCGTCGCGTGCCGGGCGGACCGGCCGTTCTCCTCGGTGGACGACCTGTGGCGCCGGGCCGGCGTTCCGGTCGCCGCGCTGACGCAGATCGCTGAGGCGGATGGGTTCCGTGCATCCTTCGACCTGGCCCGTCGCGAGGCACTCTGGGCGATCAGGGCCTTGCGCGACGAGCCCCTGCCGCTCTTCGCCGCCGCATCCATGCGCGAGAACGATAGCGTCCCAGAGATCAAGGAACCCACTGTGGCGCTACGGCCGATGACGGCCGGCCGCGAGGTAGTTGAGGACTATGGCCATGTCGGACTTTCGCTGCGCGATCATCCCGTGATCTTCCTTCGCGATGATTTGCGCCGGCGTCGGATCGTCTCTTGTTACGAAGCAATGCAGACGCGCGACGGCCGCTGGCTCGAAGCCGCCGGGATCGTGCTTGTGCGGCAAAGGCCAGGCTCAGCCAAGGGCGTCATGTTCATCACACTCGAGGACGAGACGGGGATCGCCAACCTCGTCGTCTGGCCGCAGGTGTTCGAGGCCAACCGCCGTACCGTCCTCTCCGCCGGCATGATCGCCGTACGCGGCAGAATCCAACGCGAGGGCGAGGTCGTTCATCTCGTCGCACAGCGGTTCACGGATCTCTCGGCCGAGCTGGCCAGCGTGGGCGAGCGCAGCGCGCCGTTTCCGGTGCCGCATGGTCGCGGCGATCAGGTCACTCACGCGGGCGGTCCGGATCCGCGCGAGCTGCCGCCCAAGGGGCTGCGCACCCGAGACATCTATATTCCGGACCTACACATCGATACGATCAGAGTGAAGACCAGGGATTTTCACTGATGTGCCCTGGGCGGCAATAGTTGGCGCGTGAAACGGGTATCGATTGAGTGCGGGCGATCTGTCGACTTGTCGGCCAGCTCCGCAGAGGGACGGCGGAATGGCGCGAAGAATAAAGAGGAGCGACAAAGCGGCCGCAAAGCATCCGCCAGCCTGGATCATGCCGCAGCTCACGCGCCTCGTTGACGAAGCCCCTGACGGTCCCGACTGGCTTCACGAAATCAAGTATGACGGATATCGGATTCACGCGCGCATCGATGGCGACGATATCCGGCTGCTGACCCGCACGGGCCTTGACTGGAGCCATCGCTACCAAGCCACGATTTCGGCGCTCCGCGCACTCCAGGTCGAGAGCGCATATCTCGACGGGGAGCTCTGTGCGGTTCGGCCTGATGGCATAACCTCCTTCAGCCGCCTACAAGCGGCGATGGACGAGGGTCGCACCGGCGACCTCGTTTTTTTTGCGTTCGACCTGCTGTTTTTCAATGGAGGTGACACGGCGAAGCTGCCCCTCGTTGAGCGCAAGGCCCACCTGGAAGCGGTGCTCTCGAAATCGACACCGGGTCTCCGGTTCAGCGAACACATGACAGGCAGCGGACCCGG
This sequence comes from Enhydrobacter sp., assembly GCF_030246845.1. Classification (NCBI taxonomy): domain Bacteria; kingdom Pseudomonadati; phylum Pseudomonadota; class Alphaproteobacteria; order Hyphomicrobiales; genus Enhydrobacter; species Enhydrobacter sp. The sequence continues at coordinate 3,363,919 of NZ_CP126889.1, read as the reverse complement.
CTTTCGCGAGCACGCTTGCCGGCTGGGACTCGAGGGCGCCATTTCCAAACGGAGCGACCGGCCATACGCGCCGGGCGACCGCGGTCTCTGGGTAAAGTCGAAATGCCTCAACCGTGAGGAATTTGTCGTCGTCGGATGGACCGACCCCACCGGCAGCCGCCCGCATATCGGCGCGCTGCTTCTCGGCTACTACACCGACGACGGGACGTTACGATACGCGGGCCGGGTCGGCACCGGGATTACGGTCGCCGAGCTCAAACGACTTGCCCGCAGGCTCGGACCGCTGAAGACGTCACCCATGCCGCTCGACGCCCCGCCGCCCCGCGAGAGCCGTTTCGGCTCACCGCTTGAGGTGTCGCGCGTGCATTGGGTCAAACCCGAACTCGTCGTCGAAGTGACCTATCTTACCTGGACGGAAGACAACCTCTTGCGCCAGGTCTCTTATCAGGGCGAGCGGCAAGACAAGCCCGCCCGCCAGGTCGTGCGCGCCGTGCCGTATCCCTGATCGGTGGCAGCTCTTTAGCGCGGCTTACCCGACGTGCTCGACAAGGAGCGTTCCTGGCGCGAGCGACCTGATCAGCGATTTCGCCGGCACGGATGGATCGAGCCAATCTGCCCAGGCATCGCGTTCAAGGATCACGATTTGCCGATCGTGATATGGCGCGATGTCAGGGCCGGGCTCCATCGTGAGCATGGTGAAGGCCTCGCCGACCTCGGGCGTCTTCCGCCATATGCCGGCGATGCAAAAGAGCGGCTCGTCCTTCTTCGTGAAGAGCCACTTGTCCTTGCGCTTCTTCTTCGGGTCCTTGGGATCGGTGAACTCGTAGAATCCGTCCGCGACGATCAGGCAGCGGTTCGATGAGAACTCCCGACCCTCGGACCGGAAGTTATAGACCGGCCGCTTGTTCGGTCCAGGCCAGCTCCATCGCCGTTGCACCATATCGCCTTCGTCGCGCACGCCCTCGACCGTCCGGATGATCGGTCCCACATCGGTAATCTTGATGTCGTCGCGCGCCTCGATATTGGGTCGGCCCTCGGCGAAGCGGACCTTGATCTTGAGGTCGGCGAAGTCCTCGACGATGGAGGCGACGTCCACGTGTAGGCGATAATCGTTGCACATCGTCCGAGGTCTCCCTTTCCTATTTGCAGGATTTTACCGTTCTTGTTATGTTCACATCGTCATGATCGCAAGCGTTTTCGATTCCGTAGTATCGATCGGGCAGCGGCGCGTCGTCGTCCGACGTAACGGCAGCGACGTTGAAATGGTCGAGCTGCCCTGGGGCCTTCAACCCCGCGAGCCGGGTGGTCGCGCCCTCACCGTCATCCGCGCGGAAGGGCGCACCTTTCCCGACCACCGCTGCCTCGTGCCAGCCTCCGAGTTCCGCCATCGGAGCCGCGGCAAGCGCTACGGCTTCTCGCTCGCGGACGGCGACTGGTTCTATTTCGCGGGTATCTGGCGGCCCGCGACGCGCGAGTGGCCGGAAGCCTACGTGATCCTTACGATCGAGGCGAATGAGGACGTCGCGCCCTTCCACGATCGCCAGATGGCGGTTGTTCGCCGCAAGCAACGCATGGCTTGGCTCGATCGGACTTGCCGCGAAGATCAGCTCCTTCGACCGCTGCCCGCCGGCAGCTTCAAGGTTTCGCGACTGCGGGATGAGCCGCGGCAGGCCGAGCTCACATTCTGAAATCTGACTTACGCTTTGCATATCCGCGGGTTTGAGGCTTTGAGGGGAAAGCCTTCCCCTGCGGCCGAGCCAAGGTCTCGGCCGACCCCTTCTGCGGGGAGACCCCGCAACGCCCCCGACAGAGAGTGAGAGTGCGGACCGGATTTCCGTGACGGGTTGAGGGCTGGAGGAGAGGCCTCCGGCGCCCGTCGCGGAGAACCGCGATGTCCAGACATGACCGCAACGCTCGTTCCGGCGCCGATCGGACAAACCTTTACGACGACATCACCGACAAGATCATCGCTGAGCTCGAGGCAGGGCGCGTGCCGTGGGTCCAGCCGTGGGGCACGGCGGCGAAGGCGCCGCTCGCCATGCCGGCGAATGCCGCGACCCGCCGGCAGTATTCCGGGATCAACGTGCTGATCCTCTGGGGCGCTGTGATCGAACATGGCTTTCCAGCGCAGAGTTGGTTGGTCGAACGCACGATCACCGGCCTCGCGGTGCTCCTGCAATCCAACGATCTCAAGCAGGCGTTACGGCCGTTCTGCGTCGGCGGAGCGTATGGCCGGCTGCTCGACGCCGAACACGAGCATCTCGGCGAAGCGTCCGTCCAGGCCTTCGAAACCGAAGGCCTTATCGGGACCGGCGCCGCGCCGGCCGTGCTCGCCTATCTGTTTCACCGCATCGAGGATCGACTCGACGGACGACCGACCTTGCTGATTGTCGACGAAGGCTGGCTGGCGCTCGACGACGAAGGCTTCGCCGGACAATTGCGGGAGTGGCTGAAGACGCTGCGGAAGAAAAACGCCAGCGTCATCTTTGCCACGCAGTCGCTCTCCGACATCGACAATTCGCCGATCGCGCCGGCCATCATCGAAAGCTGCCCGACGCGATTGCTGCTCCCGAACGAGCGGGCGATCGAGCCGCAGATCACCGCGATCTACCGCAGATTCGGCTTGAACGATCGCCAGATCGAAATCCTCGCCCGCGCCATGCCGAAACGCGATTACTACTGCCAGTCGCGGCGCGGCAATCGGCTCTTTGAACTCGGCCTCTCCGATGTCGCGCTCGCTCTGTGCGCCGCGTCTTCCAAAACCGATCAAGCCGCCATCGACCGCATTGTCGCTGAGCACGGCCGCGACGGCTTTCTGCCGGCATGGCTGCGCCTGCGCGGCGTCGCGTGGGCCGCCGACCTCATCCCAAGCCTGACCAACATGGAAACACCCTCATGATTGTCCGTCGCTCGCGCGTGGCGCTTCTTGCCGCCACGGCTCTTTCGCTTCCGCTCTCGTTTTCGCCCGCCCTAGTCGCGCCTGCTTCCGCCCAGTGGATCGTCTACGACCCGACCAACTACGCACAGAACGTGCTGCAGGCGGCGCGCGCTCTGGAGCAGATCAACAACCAGATCACCTCGCTTCAGAACGAGGCGCAGATGCTGATCAACCAGGCCCGCAATCTTGCGAGCTTGCCGTACTCGTCGTTGCAGCGCCTTCAGCAGTCCATCCAGCGCACGCAGCAGCTCCTCGGCCAGGCGCAGAACGTCGCCTTCGACGTCCAGCAGGTCGATCGCGCCTTCCAGACCACTTACGGCAACGCCTCGCTGTCGGCATCCGACCAGCAGTTGATCGCCGATGCGCGCACGCGCTGGCAGAACACGATTGGTGGACTCCAGGACGCGATGCGTGTCCAGGCCAGTGTAGTCGGCAATATCGACACGAACCGGACGGAGATGTCGGCCCTGGTCGGCCAGAGCCAGGGCGCCACCGGCGCGCTACAGGCAACGCAGGCCGGCAACCAGATCCTTGCGCTCCAGGCGCAGCAGCTCGCAGACCTGACCGCCGTCGTGGCGGCGGATGGACGCGCGCGCGCCCTTGCCGATGCCGAGCGCGCGGCTGCGGCCGACCAAGGACGCGAACAGCGCCGGCGCTTCCTGACGCCCGGCGCCGGCTATCAACCCGGCAACGCGCGCATGTTCCCGGGCAGCGGCAACTGAGGGCGGCGCGATGGACGCCAAACTCCTCGCCCGGTTCGGCGCAGTCGCGTTCGTCGCGGTCGCGATTACCGCGACGGTTATCCAGCTGACCCGGAAGGAAGAGTGGCTCGAAATGCGGCCGGCGCCATCGGCACAGGTGGGCGCGGCCGACCCGCTGCGGGCCGAGCTGTTGCGATGCCAGGGCATCGGCGAGGCCGGCCCGCGCGATCCGGCGTGCCTGCGCGCATGGGCAGAAAGCCGCCGACGGTTCCTGATGCCGCGCACGACGCCTTTGCCGGGATCAGCCGGATCGAGCGGCGAGCCGCGGGGCGAAAGCGCCCCGCCGAGCGGCGAGTAGCATCATGGGCGGCACGGGCGTCATCGACCATTTCCTCGAGGTCTTCACGCGCTACATCGATAGCGGCTTCGGGCTCCTCGGCGGGGAAGTCGCGTTCGTTGCGACCACGCTGATCGTGATCGACGTGACGCTTGCCGCCCTGTTCTGGAGTTGGGGCGCCGACGACGACATCCTCGCTCGCCTCGTCAAGAAAACGCTGTTCGTCGGCGTGTTCGCCTACCTAATTGGCAACTGGAACAACCTCGCCCGGATCGTCTTCGAGTCGTTCGCCGGCTTGGGATTGAAGGCCAGCGGGACCGGCTTCACGACGGCCGATCTCTTGCGCCCGGGCAAGGTCGCGCAGACCGGCCTTGATGCCGGTCGACCGCTGCTGGATTCAATCAGCGGCCTCATGGGCTACTGGTCCTTCTTCGAGAACTTCATCCAGATCGCCTGCCTCTTTCTCGCTTGGGCTCTGGTGCTGCTGGCGTTCTTCATTCTTGCGGTTCAGCTCTTCGTCACCCTGATCGAATTCAAACTGTCGACTCTGGCGGGCTTCGTCCTCATTCCGTTCGGTCTCTTCGGGCAGAGCGCGTTCATGGCCGAGCGCGTGCTCGGCAACGTGATCAGCTCTGGCATCAAGGTGTTGGTGCTCGCCGTCATCATCGGCATCGGCTCGACCCTCTTCTCCGAGTTTACGGCCGGCTTTGGGGGCGCCAGTCCGACAATTGACGATGCCATGGCGGTCGTCCTGGCGGCGCTCTCGCTCCTGGGCCTCGGAATCTTCGGGCCCGGAATCGCCAATGGCCTGGTCAGCGGCGGTCCGCAGCTCAGCGCCGGCGCGGCGGTCGGTACCGGCGTCGCCGCGGGCGGAGCGATGGTCGCCGCAGGTGCGGCCGGCGGACTCGCCTTACGCGGTGGCGCAGCCGCGATCTCAGGCACCGCGGCCGCGGCACGCGGCGGGGCAACGCTCGCGGGCGGCGCCGCCACGGCTTACAGCCTGGGAGCGGCCGGACAGTCAGGCGCTGCCGGCGTCGCATCGGGGCTTGGAGGCGTCGCGCGTGCCGCTGGCGGCGCAACCACCTCACCGCTTCGCCGCGCCGCCACCGGAGCGGCAGACAGCATGAAAGAGAGCTTCTCCGCGGGCGGTCGCGCCGCTTTCGAGGCGACGGGCGGCACTTCAACCATGGGCACGGTCGGCGGCGGTGACTCCGCTACATCCGCCAGCGCTGGGACAGAAGGTCCGCCCGCCTGGGCGCGCCGCATTCAGCGCTCGCAGCAACTCAATCACGGCGTCATGGCCACCGCGCACGCTATCCGCGCCGGTGACAGCCACGGCGGCGGCAGCTCCGTCAACCTTTCGCAGCGAGACCAGTGATGTTCAAGCGACCCACCACGCACTACGGCAAGACACCCGAGCCCGAGACTCCCTATCAACGCGCCGCACAGGTCTGGGACGAGCGCATTGGCTCGGCGCGCGTGCAGGCGAAGAACTGGCGGCTGATGGCTTTCGGCTCGCTGGCCTTGTCAGCCGCCTTCGCCGGCGCCTTGGTGTGGCAATCGGCGCGCGGGTCGATCGTGCCGTGGGTGGTGCAGGTCGACAATCTCGGCCAAGCCCAGGCCGTCGCGCCCGCGGTTGCCGACTATCGCCCGACCGATCCGCAGATCGCCTTCCATCTCGCGCGATTCGTCGAGCAGGTCCGCTCGATCCCCTCCGATCCGATCGTCGTGCGGCAGAATTGGCTTCGTGCTTACGACTTCACGACCGACCGTGGCGCGGCGGCCCTGAACGACTACGCGCGCGCCAACGACCCCTTCACCAAGGTCGGCAAGCAGCAAGTCGCGGTCGACGTCTCGAGCGTCATTCGAGCGTCGCCCGACAGCTTCCGCGTGGCCTGGACCGAGCGTCATTACGACAATGGCCAGCTCGCATCGACCGAACGCTGGACCGCCATCGTCACCATCGTCGTGCAACCGCCGCGAGACGCGGAGCGGCTGCGGGCTAATCCGCTCGGCATCTACGTCAATGCGATCAACTGGTCGCGGGAGCTGGGGTAATGAACCGAGAGAACATCTGCGCCGCAAAGGCGGCTTTCCGCAAATCCGCAATCCCTGCCGCACTTCTTTCGGCAACGCTGCTGAGCGCATGCGCCACGCAAAGGCCGCCGCAGATCAGCTATGATTCCGATGTCCCGCCATTGCCGGCTGTTCCGGCGGCAATCGTCGACGAGCGGCCGCGGCCGCTGCACGTCCCACCAGTCTGGTCGCCGAGCCATGGCGGCGCGGTCGCGAACGCTCCGACGCTTCGGGTGGCGAATGCCAACGCCGCCGCCCGCGTCGAACCGCGCCGGGAAGGCTACTACAACGCCATCCAGATTTATCCGTGGTCAGAAGGCGCGCTCTATCAGGTCTACACGTCGCCGGGACAGATCACGGACATCGCGCTCGAACCTGGCGAAAGCCTGACCGGCGCCGGCCCGATTGCAGCCGGCGATACCGCGCGGTGGATCATCGGCGACACCGAAAGCGGATCAGGGATCACCCGTCGCGTCCACGTGCTGGTGAAGCCGACACGCGCCGACATCACGACGAACCTGGTCATCACCACGGACCACCGCATCTACATGCTCGAGCTCCGCGCCGGCGCCAATCCGTACATGCCGGCCGTCGCGTGGGCCTATCCGCAACTTCCCGCCTCGGAGCGCCAAGGTGTCCCGGCGACACCAGTCATTCCTGCCGCCGCTGCGCGCAACTATCGCTACGCGTTGAGCGGCGACAATCCACCGTGGCGGCCGACTGCCATCTATGACGATGGCCGGCGCGTCTACATCGAGTTCCCGCGCGGCATCGTCCAGGGCGAGATGCCGCCGGTCTTCGTCATCGGCTCGGAAGGCGAACTCCAGATCGTCAACAGCCGCATCTACCAGAACATCCTGATCGTCGATCGCCTCTTCGGCGCCGCCGAGCTTCGCCTCGGCAGCGGCGACCACCAGCAAACTGTCCGGATCTCGCGCAGCGACGGGAGGCCATCGTAATGACTGACTCTGAAAACCCTGGCCGCGGCCCCGAGACGGAGCAAGACCCGAGTGACGCCGCAGCGCCCATGCGGCTGCGCGGCGATCCGCCCCGGGTCACCCGGCTATCCCGGAGAGCCTTGGCAGGGATCGGTTTGGTAGCCTCAATCGGCCTCGGCGGAGCCCTGATCTATGCGCTCCAAACCCGTAGCGTCGGACCTCGGAACGAGGAACTCTACTCCACCACGAATAGACCCACGGCCGATGGACTCGCCGGCCTGCCACGCGACTATACTGGCCCGCGCCTGGGGCCGCCGCTGCCGGGCGACTTGGGCCGTCCCATCCTGAGCGCGCAGGATCGCGGACAACCGGTCGTACCGCCAACCGTCCAGCCAACCGTGGATGCGGCGGAGCAGCGTCGACTCGCCGAGCAGGAGGCCGCGCGCACGAGCCGGGTCTTCTTCCAGGCGGAAGCGCGGTCGATTGCCGCCTCACCCGCACCTGGCGCCGGCACCACCAACGCGAACCTGACCGGCCTCGGGCTTCCCGGCCAGTTCAACACGCCGACGGCGCAAGAGCGCGCCCAGGATCGGCAACTAGCCTTCCTCAATGCCGCCACCGATCGCCGCACCGTCGCTCCGGATCGCGTCATGGCGCCGGCATCGCCCTACGTCCTGCAAGCCGGAGCGGTGATCCCCGCCGCATTGATCACCGGCATTCGCTCCGACCTTCCCGGACAGATCACGGCTCAGGTGACCGAGAACATCTATGACAGCCCGACTGGCCGACTACTCCTCGTGCCACAGGGCACCCGGATCATCGGCCAGTACGATAATGCCGTGCAGTTCGGCCAGCGTCGCGTGCTGCTGGTGTGGAATCGTCTGATCTTGCCCAACGGCCGTTCCATCGTCCTGGAGCGCCAGCCGGGTGCGGACGCAGCGGGATATGCAGGCCTCGAGGATGGCGTCGATTATCACTGGTGGGACCTCGCCAAGGCCGCCGGCCTCTCCACGCTGCTCAGCGTGGGCGCCGAGCTGGCAGTCGACGACGACGACCGATTGCTTAGGGCTATCCGAAACGGCGGCCAGGACACGATCAACGATGCCGGTCAGGAAATCGTCCGCCGACAGTTGAACGTCGCGCCGACGCTCACCATCCGGCCCGGCTTTCCAGTCCGCGTGATCGTCACCCGCGACCTCGTGCTCGAACCGTATCGGGGATAACGATGACAAAGCTCAAGCTCGCCGCACTCGAAGACGATAAGCCCGTCAAAGTGTCATTCGAACTTCCCGCAGACGTCCATCGGCAGCTCATCGCGTATGCGGAAATCCTGGCAAGGGAGACAGGCAAGCCAGTTTCCGATCCTGTGAAGCTCCTTCCTCACATGATCCAGCGATTCATGGCGACAGATCGGGGATTCGCGAAAGCGCGTCGCCAGCATGGCACCACTCCTACGTAAACCCATTTTCGAAGCGCGATCTACTCCGCCCGCCACCGCCCGCGCCGGTGATCACCTGCTCGAGCAAGCGTGCCGAACCTCATCGTAGGAGCCGGTCTCGAAATAGACCTTGCTCAGTTTTAGCACGAGGGCAATGTCAACGATGATATTCCTGCGTTTGCAGAAATAGCCCTGATCACTTTGCCAAAGGCGGACGTCCTCGTCGCCGCCCCCAGGGTCATCAAACTTCCATCCCGGGAAAAATTCGAACAAGGCGAACCCAGTAGCGGGGCCACCGATAATATTGAACGACGCCTCGTCATCGAAGCACGAGTCTACATCGTTCCAGCTCAATTGGACGATGGGGAATTCTGCATCGTCCATCTGCCGAATCGCAGCCGAGACCTCTTCCCAGACCGGCTCTCGAATTTCCACACAATGCCAGTGTTTTCGCGGCGGGTAATGCAAGACGGTCAGATGGCGTGCTGTCATGCTCTGAACTCGGAAGGTAGAGAGCCGGTTTTTCCTAGCCTCTCTTTCGTGCGCAAGGCGCACCCTGCATTGCATCTGACGCGCCTACCCATTCCCGACTTCTTGGGAACGACTTGCGGTGGTCAGTATGGAGAGGTTCTTCGGCATGAACGACGACGTGAACGAGCCCACGAAAAAGTTCGATGCCTCCCGAGCCGCAGAATATGAGAGTCAGAGTCGAATAGCTCTGGCAGGTTATGACGCTTGTCATGAACTCGCGGCCTGCATCTTGGCTGCTGCGCTTGGAACTGGCGGAAATCGGCGGATTCTTATCGTCGGTATAGGTGGCAACGCCCAAGAGGTGATTTCGATTTCCCGAATTGAGCCGACGTGGAAATTTACCGGCGTGGACCCTTCGCAGCCAATGCTCGCGCTCGCCGCGGAACGGCTTGAGGCGCACGGGCTAAGCGACAAAACCATGCTGCATATCGGGACCTTAGATAGTCTCGCGAGAGACCAAGATTTTGACGCCGCCATGATGCTCGGGGTGCTGCATCATTTGCCAGGCGATGACGCGAAGAGCGCCATTCTGAAGGCAATTGCAGACCGAATCGCGCCGGGCGCTCCTCTAATTCTAGCCGGTAATCGCTATGCCTACGCCAGTAAGCCGCTACTTCTTGCTGCGTGGGGAGAACGTTGGCGAATGCATGGCGCGGCGAGCGAAGAAGTGAAGCAAAAGCTCGGCAAGATTCTACAAGGTGCCGATCCGCCCCACTCTTCAGAAGCGGTATTTGACCTACTTGACCGGGCAGGTTTTGAGCAACCGGAAAGCTTCTTTTCGAGCCTGTTTTGGAACGCATGGATTGCGTGGCGAAAGCGCCCTTAACAGACGCACACCCAGCTGGGTGGAGTTTTTGGTGCAAGGGCAGCGATGACAAGCTTGGCGCCCACCGGCTTGCGCCGATATTGAGGCGCGGCCGTTTCGCGTCAATTCATTGCGTGACACGCGCCTTTTGTTGCGTGCAGCGCGCCTATTCGCGGCGTGAGCAATTCGTCACTGTTCAACCAACACGTTGGCAACCAATCGGTTGGATACGATGACGGACGATCGACTAAGCAACATCTTCTTCGCGCTGTCCGCCAGAACGAGACGCGATGTTCTGACACGGCTTGCCGCCCGCGACGCAACCGTCAAAGAACTGGCCGAGCCCTACGACATCAGCCTCGCGGCCGTTTCCAAGCACCTCAAGGTCTTGGAGAGCGCTGGCCTCATCTCGCGACGCAAGGATGCTCAGTTTCGCCCATGCCACTTCAATCCCGCAGCACTCCAAGCCGCAGACGATTGGCTGGCGGACTACCGGCACTTCTGGGACCGCAGCCTCGATAGGCTCACGGAATATCTGAGGACAGTCCATGTGACCTCGACCGACTGACCGGTGATTGGACCCGCTCCCATTTTCCATAGCTAAGAAAGGCATCATGATGACGACGCAAATAGACCAGAACTCTACAGAAAAGCCGGTGATCACGATGAGCCGCGTCTTCGATGCGCCGCGTGACGTGGTTTGGAAGGCTTGGACGGATCCAAAGCATGTAACGCAATGGTGGGGCGGCGAAGGTTTCACCAGCCCCGTGTGCGAGATGGACGTCCGCGTGGGTGGCGCATGGCATCAGATCATGCAGTTCCCTGACGGCACCAAGATTACGATGGACTTCGTCTACACCGAGGTCGATCCCCCAAAGCGCCTGTCCTGGCGTAACGCGGTGACGCAGCCGAACGGTCCGCCGTCCCTGCTTCAAACTCTATCGTTCGAGGATCTCGGCGATGGCCGAACCAAGTGGGACTTGGTGGCCTTGGCTGAGTCGTTCGAGCAACGAGATATCGCGGCTCGTATGGGCTTTGCGGGCATGGTGACGCAAGGCCTCGATCGCCTAGCGAAGCACCTCGCAGCTGCTGAACGTGTCTGACTGTAAGTCCCAAGCCCAGCATTTGGCATGGCAGGGGGGAAATCGATGAACACACCGATCGACGGTCTCATCAATTCGAAGGTCCAGCGTCTAATCGGATGGATTTTCACCGTCCTAATCAGCGCACTACTCGGCTTCTCATCCGTGATCAAGCTCGTGGCTGTGCCCGAGGTTCGACAAACCCTGTCGGGCCTCGGCTGGCCAGCTCACCTCGACTTCACAGTGGGCGTGATCGAGCTGATCTGCCTTGCGCTCTTTCTGCTCCCTCGCACCGCGGTTCTCGGCGCGGTGTTGGAAACAGCGCTGCTTGGCGCGACCGTCGCCCTGAAACTGCGCGTGGGCGATCCAATGATTACGCACGTACTCTTCGGCGTTTACATGGGATTTTTCGTCTGGGGCGCGCTTTACTTCCGCGAACCCCGAGTTCGCCAACTAATGCCGTGGCGGGGTCTACCTTAGCTAAGCATTCACTGTTTCCGTCGCTGGCGACGCGTCGCCGAGCGGCCCGTCCGGATACGGCCGGCCGCTTGAACGTTCGCCATCTCCCTTTCCCCAAGTCCCGCTCATGCCCGATCATCGATGCTAGGCCGGCGACGGCCGCTTCCTGGGACGACTATCCGCGTCAGGAGATTCAAATTGATCATCGCTCAGATCACCGACCTTCACGTGGCATCGACCTCCGCGCCTTTGTTCGGGCGCGTCGACACTCGCGGGCACTTCCGAAGAGCCATCGACCACCTACGCGGAATTTCGCCCTTGCCTGACCTGCTCGTCTTGACCGGCGACCTCGCGGACACAGGCTCGCAGGAAGAATATCGATTTGTTCGCGAAGCGCTGGATCAGCTTTCGATCCCATCATTCATCATTCCGGGCAATCACGATAAGCGCGAGGCGCTGCGAGAGGTATTTCAGCATCATCAGTACCTCCCGCGATCAGGCTATATTCAATACCTCGTGTCGCATTTGCCCCTTCAATTGATTGGTCTCGATACCCTAGCAGAAGGCCACGGCCATGGAGAGCTGTGCCAGGAACGGTTGGACTGGCTCGATGCTCGACTCGCCCAAGCTGACAAGCCGGTCATCTTGTTCATGCACCATCCTCCTGCTGCGACCGGCCTCGACGCCATCGACGAGATGGGATTGCGCGTTGGCGCCGAGCGGCTCGCCGAAATTGTGCTACGCCACCGAAACGTTGAGCGAATCCTCTGCGGCCATGTCCATCGCCCCATCTCCTTTCGTTGGGCAGGCACTACGGTCTGCGTTGCCCCCAGCAGCGCGCATCAAGCGACCCTGGATTTGGCGCCCGGCGCCGAACTTACTTTTATGATGGATCCCCCGGCGGTCGGGCTTCATCAGTGGATGCCGCCAACCGGACTTGTCTCACATCTGAGCTTTATCGGACCGTTCAGTGGGCCTCATTCGTTCTAATGCCCCATCCGCACTGTGCTGAACAGTCTTGCGCGCGGCATCCAGCGCGTCCTGCGCCGACTGCGATGCGGGGCTGAGCCCGATGTCGAGGCCGAACGACAAAAATTGTTGGGTGGCATTGCCACGGCCCGACCACGCTTAAACGAATAGGCGGCTCGGTCGCTAGTACCGGACGTCGTCAGTTTTCACTGCCACCAGCAAGATGCACCGGCGGAGACGCCTCCCGGCGGAACGCGGATGCAGCTCTTGCTCTTGGCGAATGCGCTTACGGATGGGGTAGGATCGACCCCTGATTGCCAGCCGCCGGCTTGTGCCGACTGCGCTGCTGGAGCACCCCAGAGCGATTCGACATTATTCTCGCGAGGCTAAGCATGCGGCGAAGAGCCGGATTGTCGTTTCGCGGCGACCAAAATGCGCAAAATGGCAACAGCTCCCCCGCGAGAGGCTTGTAAACAACCCCTGGAAAGTTCGCTCCCACGGTTGCTTCGCTGGTCAGCGTCAGACCTCCGCCGATCGAGACCAAATTCATAAGGTTGTCTCTGCTTACACGATGGCGTTCGATACTAGGATGGTGGCCCAGCCCGGCTAAATGCTTCACGAGGTAGTCATGGATCTCGGGACCAGGATCCGCTTCGCTGACAATGAACCGCTCGGCGTGGAGATCTTCCCATGAGAGCGCGGCAAAGTCCGCCAACCTGTGCAGCCGGGGCATCGCAACGAGAACCCGCTCGTCCCAAAGATGAAGCCGATCACAACCATCGACTTCCTGCTCACCCGTTAGGAAGGCGATGTCGGTCTGATGATGCCGGACGGCCGAGAGATGTCCGCTCGGACTTCCTTCGAATACATCAGTCCGCACGTCAGGATGCTTGATCAGGTACTCACGCAGCAGATCCGCCAAGAAGCCTGAGGCGAGTGACGAGAATATCCCAACGCGCACCGCGCCAGCTTCCCCGCGCCCTATAGCGCCAACTTCGACCACGGCATGCGTCACCTCTCCCATGGCACGACGGGCGTGATCGAGGAAACGTTCCCCCGCGTAGGTGAGCTGGACGCCGCTAGCGCGTCGCACGAATAGAGCTGCCCCAAGTTCATCCTCGAGGTCCCGAATCCGACGGCTGAGCGTAGATTCCTCAACCGAAAGTGTCCTCGCCGCGCGCCGAAAGCTGCCATGGTCGGCCGCTGCGATCGCATATCTCAGGTGGCGCAATTCCACCGTCACGGGGCGCCTCGAGACACAGACCGTGCTCGAGCTTCGTCCCGGAGAAAGGCAACGAATCTGCCGACCACCGCTTCTTCCCTGTCGGGTGTCCAAGTGAGATCGACGTCCACCCATGCATCGCTCTCGGCCACGGGTTTGAAGGTCACTCCGGGACAGGAAAAGTCGGTCCGACTTTCCGCGATTAAGGTGACGCCGAAGCCTGCGGAAACCAGGGTCAACAAGCCTTGCCTGCTCACCGGGTGGGAGTGCAGCGATGATCCCGCGCCTAAGAGCGAACTGATGAATTCTCCCGAAAGTGAATCCGCACCGCTTTCGTGAACGAGCACTACTTCTTCGCGGAGCTCATCCCAAGTTACGGAATTGCTGGCGGCAAGCCTGTGCCGCACTGGTAAGGCAGCGACGATCGGCTCGCGATAGATGGGGACAGCTACCGCCTTCGGCCATAATAGGTGCCGCGGCACGAGCGCCGCGTCGAGCCAACGCTCCTGCAGTGCAGGTGCAATTTCCTGCTCGTGCAGTTCGTGGAGCACGAGACTGACCATTGGGTGAGCAACCCGCCAGTCTCGAAGTAGCTCGCAAATCAGTTCCCCAGCGGGCGGCACCTTCACGCCAAGCCTGATCTCTCCTAACTCACCATTCGCATTACATTGCGCAGCGCGTCTGATTGCATGAAAGTCTCCGAGCGCGCGGCGGACATGGACCATGATGGCCCTCCCGCCGGCGGTCAGTCGGACGCCGAAGCGGCCCCTTTCAAAAATCGTGAGTCCCAGCTCATCCTCGACCCGGGTGACGCCGCGACTTACAGTCGACGCGTAAATGCCAAGCCGCTTCGCGGCCTCGCCGAAATTTCCGGCATCAACCGTTGCCGCCACGTATTGCAGATCGATCAGTTCCATCGATCAGCCAGAAGACTTAGGCTGCCGCTCGATGGTAAGTTAGAACTGTCACGCCCATTGGAAATGTCTGCGTCTCAACCAGGTCCATCTCTATCTTTTGCTCCGCGTCAGGAAACAGCCGGCCTCCGACCCCAAGAGCAAGGGGCATAACCATGAGGCGATACTCGTCGATCAGCTTGGCCCCTGCTAAGGCGTGGGACAAACGCCGGCTGCCGGCGATAAGGATCGGACCGCCATCCTGCTGCTTGAGGCTGGTGATCTCGGTCGCTAGGTCCCCTTGAATGACCCGGCTATTGTTCCAATGCGGCTCGCTGATCGTACGTGATGCGACGAGCTTTGGCATTGCATTCATCTTCTCTGCGAACGGCCCGGATCGAGACGGCCACGCGGCAGCGAATGTCTCATAAGTTACGCGGCCAAGAAGCAATGTCTCTGCTTCTTCGACCTCATTGAACTTGTAAGCGAATTGCTCGGGGCTTTGGTAAGGTGTAACCCATCCACTCCAAGAGCGGTCCGGCTCAGGCGATGGTGCCTCCATAACCCCGTCGAGTGTTACAAAAGCCGAGAGTATTAGCTTTCTCACAATCTTCTCCCTTCAAA
Source organism: Enhydrobacter sp. (assembly GCF_030246845.1). NCBI lineage: Bacteria > Pseudomonadati > Pseudomonadota > Alphaproteobacteria > Hyphomicrobiales > Enhydrobacter > Enhydrobacter sp. Next base: position 3,348,906 of record NZ_CP126889.1, on the reverse strand, counting down.
GTGCATTTGGTTTCCCGTGATCGCTGCCTGCGGCGTCCGCTTTCCGATGCGAGGATGCCAAAGATGGCCGAGCCCGGCTCCGACATCATGGGGCCGGACCGGCCGCGCCGGCCTAGGTCGCAGTTGTCGCTTTGATGTGCTTGATGAGCTGGTCGAGCGCTGTCGCCCAGCCATTATGAAAGCCCATCTGCTCGTGCCGCTGCCGGCCCTTCTCGTTTTTATGGAGAGCCGTGGCGACGTAGCGGGTGCTCTCGCCAATCGACTGCAGCTCCAGCACGACGGTCATCCCAAACCGAGTGCCGTCCGCCGGGCGCCAACCCGGAAGCAAGGTGTCCGTCCAAACAAGCCGCTCGCCAAGAACGACCTCAAGGTAGCAGCCGACATTATCGACTGTCGCGCCACCTTCGGGGGCTTGCATCACCGTTCGGAAAATGCCTCCTGGTTGGAGGTCGATCTCGCAGTGTATCGTGCGCCACGGCCTCGGCGTGTACCACGCTTTGAGGTGCTCCGGTTGGGTCCAAGCCTTCCAGACCAACTCCCGCGGGACCTCAACGACCCTGTCGAGGACGAGGTCGAGTTGAGGGTCTGGCTTCTGCAGCACCGACTTCTTCATACATACTAGCCTTCTTCTTGATGGAATTTCAGCATCACGGCAATCGCCCGAAATGCGTGAGACCGGTCGATGTCGCTCGGGACCAATGAGGCTGGTCAGGACCGCCGCGTCCGCACACCTCATGGCGTGTTCTTCCGATCGTTCTTCAACTGAATGACGTACTCATCCAGCTGATCGAGCCGTCGCTCCCATAGTTCGCGCTGCCGGCCGAGCCACTCCTCTGCAAGCCGCAGCCGTTTCGGGGCTAAGCGATACATTCGAACGCGCCCTGCCTTTTGCGAGCTCACCAAACCGCATCGTTCGAGCACGCCGAGATGCTCGACGAACGACGGCAGGGCCATGCCAAACGGCGCAGCAAGCTCGCTCGCACTGGCCGGGCTTTGGCTCAGGCGTTCGAGCACCCGCCGCCGGGTGGGATCCGCCAGCGCCCGGAATACGGTGTCGATGGGTTCAAGCGCGGCGGTGGCGATCATCAAATGCTCTCTCACTAGAGGATTTGCAGCGATACTAAGGGCGAGCATCGCTTAGGGCAAGGCCTAAGTGATGTTTCGATTTTTCTCGCAAATTCCGCCATTCGCGACCTAACTGCCTTAGGTTTTTTCCTAAGTGATTCTGTCAGGCGCGTCTGTATAGGCCGGCGTCGTCCGGAGCGTCGTGGGGCTGTGACAACATCAAATTGAGTGCTCGCCGACTTACCCACCCGTGCGCCAGCGCCCAGGAGCTCAATTTCCTCCGCCTGCCCGAGCAGCACGTCGCCGCGTGCTGATCGCAGGCTGCTCGGGAGCCGGTGAATGGGCCTCGCTCAGGAACTCTCCGCGCGAGCTACCTAGCCATTCACTTAGAAACCCTCGAATGGCGCTCGCTGATCCCGATGACTGCTGCGCGCGAAGGAAACGACTGGGCTTGGCGTCAGGATCGTGTGCATCGCATAAGGCGTCTCTCGCGGCATCACTGTTGCTTGGACGAGAACAAACTCATGGCCCTTGAGCGCGACGGCAAAGTCCACGGCTGCCTTAGCGGCCCAATATATACAGAAGGGCCTACGAATTGATCTGCTGTGACATCAATGACCGTCGAGCCGACTATCAACACCGTATGGTGCTCGGCGTTGTAGCGACCGCGCCGGACGGTTCCGCAGTGGAGCACAGCACGCAAGTAAGTTGAGCAGAGCCCACAATTTAGAGCCGGGAAGAGCCTGCGAGAGTGCGACAGGAAGAGATCGACATCAATGTCTGGGGCGTAATCGGTATACGCTCGTCGTGCAACTGACACGTCGAAGCAACCTGACTCGAACGCCCTGCGCGTCTGATGGGCCTTGGCGCGAATCTCTGCGAGGCAAGGATGAAGCAGATCAGGCATTTGTAAGATGTGCTCCAAACGGCAGTGAGGACGGGTTTGCCTGTGCTCATGCCTCTGGCGTAGACGCGGTTCTTAGCAAATTCGGACCGTGAGTTTCGTTGCAGCCGACGCAGGCTTTGGTGCGCGCCGCGCACGTTCTAACCGGACGGAAATAGTCCTAGCTAAAGGGTGACGGAATTTCGGTCATTCATGCACGACCTCGCACGCAGGTGTCCCCTCCTGCTCGACGGGAGTCACGTCGGACTCGGGACTTCTGATCCAAGCACTACCTAGTTCAAAGAGGAATTGGCGAAGTATGGAGGCACGCAGACTTCACGGAAGGGTGGCCTTGGTAACCGGTGCCTCCTCGGGGATCGGCGAGGCCACCGCACTCGCGCTTGCGTCGGAGGGGGCTAGAGTAGCGATCATCGCGCGCCGGCTCGATCGCCTCGACAGGTTGGCTGACCGAATCCGCGAGAACGGTAGCGAGGCGCTGCCTATCCAGACCGATGTTGCTGCAGAGACGCAGGTGTCCGCGGCGGTTGACCGGGTCGTGGACGAATTTGGACGCTTGGACATGTTGCTCGCCATCGCGGGCGTCGGGGTGGCTGCGCCATTTCAAGGCACTACGACCAGCGAGTATCGGCAAATGTTCGATGTCAACGTTTTCGGTTTGCTCTATTCTATTGCTGCGTCGTTGCCGATTATGAAAGCTCAGCGTGATGGCCATGTTGTAATCTTGTCGTCAGGTACGGGCCGTTACATTCACCCCTCAACGGTCTATTCGGCCTCTAAACACGCGGCCACCGCGATCGCGGAATCGCTGCGGCGTGAAGTCTGCACAGATGGCATCCGAGTGACCTCTGTGGAGCCTGGTGCCGTAAGTACAGAGTTCATCTCTCAAATGCGACCCGATGTCCGCGACGCCGTCGAGAAGCGTCTTGGCGACATGGAACTCCTTGAAGCCCAGGACGTCGCGGCCGCCATCATTTACGCGGTCACCCAACCAAAGAGAGTCAACGTCAACATCCTTACGCTCTATCCCGCTCAACAGGCGGCATAAGCGCCATTGCCGCTGAACCAAATCTTCAACGCTTTATCGGATCCGACGCGCCGGACCCTGTTCGAGCGCCTTTGTTGCATAGGCGAGCAGAATGTGCGTGCCTTAACCAACTACGCTGGGATCTCCCAGCCAGCAGTTTCTAAGCATCTAGGCGTCCTCAAAGAAGTTGGCCTCGTCGGCCACCGCAAAGAGGGCCGGCAGACGCATTATCGAGCAAAGCCGCAGGCTCTCGCGCCGATGATCAGCTGGGTGGCTGTTCATGCTGTCCATCAGCACAGACTTCAGCCCTGCAATGCTAAGAAAAGGAAGGACATATGATCGAGCCGACTTCGCAATCCGTTTCTCGCGAACGGACAATGGCATACCCACTCGCAGACGTCTGGCGCGCGCTCGTTGAGTCCAGCCTCATTTCCAAATGGCTCTACGAAAATGACTTTCGCCCCATCGTGGGCAACCGATTCCAGCTTCGGGGTAAGCCACGACCGCACTGGAACGGCATCGTCGACGGTGAGGTCTTGTGCGTCGAGCCAGAACGGAAGTTATCTTATACATGGACCACGGCGCCCAATGCGGAGCGGCGGCGTCTCGAGACGGTCGTCACTTGGACAATTACTCCTGCCCAGGGCGGTACGCGCGTGCAAGTAGAGCAAACGGGCTTTCGATCAGAAGGGGAAGCCAAAGGACCCAGTCTCGGATGGGAGAGGATATTACATTCCCTTGAGAGTATCGTCGATGAGCTGAGCGGAGGCTCAGTGGATCGGCACAGCGGCTTACGCTCCTAAACTATGGCGCGCGTATTGATCACCGGCATGTCCGGGGCCGGAAAATCGGCAGTCATAGAGGAACTTGCGAGACGAGGCTACGCGGCCATAGATCTCGATTCGCCGGAGTGGTCCGAATGGATCGACTTTGACGCCTCTGACACGCTCACTCCGCAGAAGGGAAAAGATTGGGTCTGGCGCGAAGGGAAGGTCAGAGCGCTTCTCTTAGCGCATACGCAAGGCACGTTGTTCATCGGAGGGTGCGCGCAAAACATGGCTCGCCTATTCCCGTTGATTGACAAAATCATTCTCCTCTCCGCTCCGGTTGGAACGGTCATGGAACGGCTCGAGGCACGTTCCTCTGGCGGTTATGGCAACAACGAAGAAGATCGGAGCAAAGTTCGAGAGCTCATTGCGCTGGTTGAGCCATTGCTGAGAAAATCATCCAATCATGAAATCGACACGGCGAGATCCGTTGGCGCAACAGTGGATGAGATTATTCGAATTAGCACCCCGCGGGCCGTGAGCAGGGACTGGAAGCGGTGTTGGCTAAAATTGAAGACTTGGTGAGGTCTCCGCTTATGCGGGACAACGGGCACCCATGTGAGGAGAGAAGTTATCTCATTGCATTGAGAAGAGCGGCAGACATACCCCAGCTGTAGATCGGCCACGAGTCTTCGGCTTCATCCTCCAAAGTGAAGTGAAAATCCGTCAGGCGCTTTGCCTCCAGCATCCGTAACATGTCCGAAAACTGCCCGCGCGTGACCTCAAGTGACAGGTTCAGCGAGGGAAAATGCTCGGTTCGGAACAAGCGGCCCGCATCCGGAACTTCGGTTTTCATGGGAGTGGGAGTCATAATCATAATGACACCCGGCCAAGTGAACCGAGCCTCCGGCATGGTAAGAGCTCCAGGCATTATCATATAGGTGAACTCGACCGACCGCCGTGGCGGACCGGGCTGAACGACCTGTCCAAAACTGAGCGTGCAGCTACCAAGAATCTCGCCGCGCCAGTTGCCCGGCTGTATCTCCGGCAGGTTGAGGGTGGGCTTCTTCCTCTTGGTAGTTGGCATTTGGCTCGTCCTTCTGGGTTTGCCGTTCATGGCAACTCCGATGCGACGCTCGTTTGGCCAGAGAGTGACGCGAGTTCTCATCGCGGCCGATTTTCATTCCGACCGATTTGGCGCCGCTAATATCCATTTTTACGACCACGATCGGAGACCACTTCCACCACCACCAAATGCGCGGCATTTCATTTCGTGAACGAGCGTGAGTGGACGTGTGCCGCGGGGCACCCGTGAAGCGCACGTGACCAGGTCCCGCTCGGAGCACAAAGCCCCCAAGTCGCGGGTGGCCTTAAAATGGAACGGAGTCGCTCATGGATTCGGTCAAATTCCTGACCCCCGAAGAAGTCGCAGAACGCTACCGTGGCGAAGTCTCTGTCGGTACGTTAAGAAACTGGCGTTCGATGCGAGTCGGACCTGGCTTCATAAAGATCGGAAAGGCCGTTCTCTACCCGATCGCCGAGCTCGACGAGTGGGACGAACAGAATCGCGTCTCTTGTCGTGCGTCGAACCGACTCATGGAGAGCTCGCGTGATTGACCGTGATGCTCCCGTTGGCGCACTGGCTACCTCTCCCAGTTATCGGCACCAGTTCGGCCACGCTGCGCTGATTCGTGTGTCAAATCAATCACTTGTCCGCAGACCTCGCCTCCTCCACAATCACCCTTCCGGCGATCCGAAGCCATCGCGCGACGACATCGAGATGACCAAGGAGATCCGCCGTGCCGCCGAGGCGCTCGGGATCTCGATCCACGACCATCTCGTGATCGGCCGCAAGGGCCACGCGAGCTTCAGGAGCCTGGGGCTGCTGTCGTAGCGCTCTCGACGCGGACCTCCAACGAACGTCCGTCATCGAGGCATTGCGGAAGAGATGCGCTCGGCATCGGACTTTCGAGGGATAGCAGAACCACGCGCCCTCCCCGGGTTCTCATGGACGAACGCGGATGATCGGCTTCCCCTTGCGTCACTCGATCGGGTTCAACGCGGCGACGGCTCCGTCGAGGGTCGCGATGCTGTCGATGTTCGTCCGCAGTCGTCCGTCACGCGCCCGCTGTACGATCTCACTCAGCTGGGCACGATCGGCCTCGACAACGAAGTCGACCGCCAGGCCGTCGGCGGGCCGCGCTTCGGTCGGCCCGACGATGGATACCAGTGTTCCTCCGGCTCGAATCAGGCCCGCGGACCGCTTCTGGATGTCGCCGCCGATGACATCGAACACCAGATCGACGCCGCCGACGTCTTCGAGCGCGTCGTTCCCGAGATCGACGAACTCCTGCGCGCCGAAGTCGAGCACCTTCTGACGATCGGCGGCGCGTCCGGTGCCGATGACGTAGGCCCGGAACTCGCGTGCGAGCTGCGTCACCATCGAGCCGACTGCGCCGGCCGCGCCGTGCGCGAGGACGCTCTGCCCTGCCTGAAGGCGGCCGTGCTGGAACAGTCCCTGCCATGCGGTGAGGCCCGAGATCGGCAGACTGGCGCCCACCGTGAAGTCGACCTCGCCCGGCAGCGGCGCGAGGTTGCGCGCCTCGATCGCCACATACTCGGCCAGGGTGCCGTCGCGATACCAGTCCGCGAGGCCGAACACTCGCTGTCCTACCGACAGTCCCGTCGTGCCGTAACCGAGAGCGGTGACCACGCCGGCCAGCTCGTGGCCGGGAATCGACGGTGTTCGGTCATGGTCGAGGCGATCGGTCCAGGTCGAGGGCCACGTCGTCTCGGTCAACCACGGCACCCATGCCGAGGCGATCGAGATCATCTTCGATCCCTTGCAGACCACCTATCGCCGATTGCTCGAATTCTTTTTCCAGATTCACGATCCGACGACGCTCAACCGTCAGGGGAATGACTGGGGTACAAGCTATCGTTCGGCGATCTACTTCACCAGCGACCAGCAGAAGGCCGTCGCGCTCGACACGATCGCAGACGTTGATGCGTCGGGACTATGGCCCGGCAAGGTTGTCACCGAGGTCGAGCCGGTCAGTGACTTCTGGGAGGCCGAGCCCGAGCACCAGGACTATCTCGAACGTATTCCGCACGGCTATACCTGCCATTTTCCACGTCCGGACTGGGTATTGCCGCACCGAACCGATGCTGCCGCCTAGCAACCTCGCCGCTCGCCGCACGACACCGCGAGCGCCATTGGAGGATTTCATGAAGACGGGAATTGTGGGTCTGCCTGCCCCTCCGCTCGAGCATGTCCGGTGGATCGATGAAAATGGCGACGAGCGTAGCCCCTTGACCTTGGCCGAGTTGGGACAGGGTTTCACCATCCTGTACTTCTTTCAGGATTGGTGTGCGGGCTGTCACGCACATGGCTTTCCCACATTCGTGACACTTGCCGACGAGCTTCGCGACAAGGGAGTTGGCTTGGCAGCCATCCAGACCGTGTTCGAGGGGTCGGAAGTCAACACCTTCGATCGTCTGCGGGAAAATCAACGACGATATGGACTGCGTGTTCCCTTCGGACATGCTGTCGCCGGCTCGGCCTCAGTGGGCGCTGTGCCCGCGATCATGGAGGCATACCGCTCCGGCGGAACCCCCTGGTTCGTTGTGATCGCGCCCAATGGCCGCGTCGTGTACGACGGGTTTCGGCTCGATGCGGAGAGCCTCGTCCAGACACTTCCGACACTTGCCGCCTGAACCAGAGGGAGTGTTTGGACACGCCGCCTGCGGACTCGCTATCTGCGCTTACGGAAGCGCTCGTCAAAAAGCACAAGCTCGGTTTCCCGATCGCCTATGGCCCGATGCACGAGCGGTTTCGCAGCCACAACCCCTTGTCCTTGCTTGACATTCAGGCTTCCGGTCTACTGGTGCACAATCATCCTTCCGGCGACCCGGAGCCATCGCGCGACGACATCGGGATGACCAAGGAAATCCGCCGTGCGGCCGAGGCGCTCGGGATCTCGATTCACGACCATCTCGCGATCGCCGCAAGGGTCACGCGAGCTTCAGGAACCCCGGTTTGCTGTAGAGGTTGGAATGGCGCTGCGGATTGAAGAGTATGCGATGATCGGCGACTGCGAGACCGCGGCGCTCGTCGGTCTCGACGGCTCGATCGACTGGCTGTGCTGGCCGCGCTTCGATTCGCCGGCCTGCTTCGCCAACCTGCTCGGCAAGCCGGAGAACGGTCGCTGGCTGATCGCGCCCAAGGAGGCGCCCTTGCGGACGAGCCGCCGCTATCGTCCTGGCACGCTGGTGCTCGAGACGGAATTCCAGACCGCGACCGGCACCGCCGCGGTCGTCGACTTCATGCCACCGGCGGACGGCACGGCCGATCTCGTCCGCCTCGTCGTCGGCCACGCCGGCCGGGTCCGTTTTCACACCGAGCTCGTCGTCCGGTTCGACTACGGCGCGACCGTGCCCTGGGTCTCGCGGCTAAAGGACGGGGTCATCGACGCGATTGCCGGGCCCGAAAGGCTGGCACTGCGCACGCCCGTGTCGCTGCACGGCGAGGATCTGAAGACCGTGGGCGAATTCGAGGTCCGGGCAGGCGAAACCATTCCTTTTGTCCTGTCGCATGGCCCTTCGTTCGAGCGGCCTCCTCCGGCGGTCGATCCGTTCGACGCGCTTGCCCGCACGGAGGCCTTCTGGCGCGCGTGGAGCGACCGGTGCCCCGAGGTCGGCCCCTATACGGAAGCGGTCAAGCGTTCGCTCATCACGCTGAAGGCGTTGACCTACCGTCGCACGGGCGGGATCGTCGCTGCCGCCACCACGTCGCTGCCCGAGCAATTGGGCGGGACACGCAACTGGGACTATCGTTTCTGCTGGCTGCGCGACGCCACCTTCACCCTGCTCGCGCTCATGAATCTCGGCTACTACGAGGAAGCACGGGCCTGGCGCGACTGGCTCCTGCGGGCCATCGCCGGAAGTCCGCGCCAGGCGCAGATCATGTACGGCGTCGGAGGCGAACGGCGATTGCCGGAGTGGATCGTGCCGTGGCTGCCGGGCTACGAAGGATCGGCACCGGTGCGCATCGGCAACGACGCCTCGCAACAATTGCAGATCGACGTCTTCGGCGAGGTCGCCGATGCCATGTTCCAGGCCCTCAAGGCCGGTCTCGCTCCCCCCAGGCGAGGCTATGCGATCCGACAGGAGTTCCTCGAACATCTGGCGGTCACATGGCGGCAGCCGGACGAAGGGATCTGGGAGGTGCGCGGCGGCCGGCAACATTTCGTTCATTCGAAGATGATGGCATGGGTCGCCTTCGATCGCGCGGCCGACGAGGTCGCGACGAAGGTCTTCGCCGAGGACGGTCGACGCTGGCGCCGCATTGCCGACGAAATTCACGCTGAAATCTGCAGGCACGGCTTCGATCCCGAACTGAACAGCTTCGTCCAGGCGTTCGGCTCGAAGCAGCTCGATGCCAGCCTGCTCCTGATGCCGCTGGTCGGCTTTCTGCCGGCCGACGATCCGCGCATGCGTGGCACCGTCGAGGCGATCGAGAGCAGGCTGCTGATCGACGACGAATTCGTCCTCCGATACGAGACCGACGACGGCCTCGACGGCCTGCCGCCAGGCGAAGGGGCGTTCCTCGCCTGCAGCTTCTGGCTGGTCGACAACTACCTGCTTCAGGGGCGCTATCGCGATGCTCGCCGGCTCTTCGAGCGCCTGCTCGGGCGCTGCAATGACGTCGGATTGCTGGCCGAGGAATTCGAGCCGCGCGCCGGCCGCATGCTCGGCAACTTCCCGCAGGCCTACAGCCATGTCGGGCTGATCAACAGCGCGCTCAATCTCGCCCGGTCCGAGGGACCGGCCGAGGAGCGGGCGCAAGCCCACGAGCGCCACGTTCCGGCCAGCGCGGTCATGGCCGGCTCACAGGCGTCATCCTGAAGCCAGCGGCGACCGTCATACTAAGACCTTTGTGGGGCAAAATGCGCTTCCACAATCTGCAGCGTTGAACGTCGCGCCAGCCGACGTAATGTGGGGCTGTCCCCCGCTCGAACAAACGGATCGATAGTGCCATGTCGACCGAGACCCTGACCGCCTTCAATCTCTCCAGGACACCTGTCGAAGAAGCGCCTGTCGAGCTGCCGTTCTATATCGCCGCGACAGGAACCGCGGTCGGCCCGCACTGGACGCTGAAGCACGACGACGCCTTTGCGATCGTCGACAGCCTGGGCGACATCGGTGCCGCCGGGGCGACGGACGGCCTGTTCTTCAAGGACACGCGCTTCCTGTCGCGCCTGCAACTCCGCATGAACGGGCTGCAGCCATTGCTGCTGGGCTCGAACGTCCGGGACGACAACAGCTCTTTTTCGGCCGACCTCACCAATCCGGACTTTCTGCTCGACGGCAAGGTCGTCCTCGAGAAGGACCTGGTGCATCTCGGGCGCACGCTCTTCCTTTGGCGCGGCGTCGCCTACCAGCGCCTGACGGTGAGCAACCACAGCGACCGGCGGATCGGCCTGACGCTCTCGCTCTTCTTCGACAGCGATTTCGCCGATCTGTTCGAGGTGCGCGGCATGCGGCGATTGCGCCGAGGCAGCGCCAGCCGCAGCAAGGCGGGCGACGGCCGCGTGCTGCTGGAGTACCGTGGCCTGGACGACGTCGTCCGCAACACCACCCTCACCTTCGATCCCCCGCCCACCACGCTCTCGGTCGGCGAGGCGGCCTATCGGCTGGAGATTGCACCGGCCGAGACGCGGATGATCTACGTCGCCATCGGCTGCGATCGCCCGGCCGGGCAGCGGCCCGCTCCCTTCCTCAAGGGCCTGCTCGAGTCGCGGCGCGAGTTGCGGTCCGCCGCCTTCGACACCACCACCATCGAGACGTCGAATGCGCTGTTCAACGAGATCCTGTGCCGCTCGGCCGCCGATCTGCGCATGCTGATGACCGAGACGCCCGAGGGCCGTTATCCCTATGCCGGCACGCCCTGGTATTCCACCACCTTCGGACGCGACGGGCTCATCACCGCGCTTCAGATGCTGTGGCACGAGCCGAGCGTCGCGCGCGGCGTCCTGCGCCGGCTCGCCGCTCACCAGGCCACCGAGACAGACGAGCGCTCGGACGCCCAGCCGGGAAAGATCCTGCACGAGATGCGCGGCGGCGAGATGGCCGCCCTGGGCGAGGTGCCTTTCGCCCACTACTACGGCAGTGTCGATGCAACGCCGCTCTTCGTTCTGCTTGCCGGCCTCTATGCCGAGCGCACGGGCGACATCGATACGATCAAAGCGCTTTGGCCGGCCATCGAAGCCGCTCTCGGATGGATCGACGGTCTGGGCGATCCCGATCGCGACGGCTTCGTCGAATATTGCCGGGCGACCGATCTCGGGCTCGCCAACCAGGGCTGGAAAGATTCGTACGACGCGATTTTCCATGCCGATGGTCGACTGGCCGAGGGACGAATCGCGCTGGCGGAGGTTCAGGGCTATGTGTTCGCGGCCAAGACCGCGATCGCACGCTGTGCGCGGCGTCTGGATCGTGCCGAGCAGGCGGAACGACTCGAGGCCGAGGCCCGGCGGCTCGCCGAACAGTTCGAGGCGGCCTTCTGGTGCCCTGATCTCGGAACCTATGCCATCGCGCTCGACGGCAACAAGCAGCCCTGCCGCGTCAGCACGTCGAATGCGGGTCAACTGCTGTTCACCGGCATCGTGCAGCCGGACCGCGCCGCCTCGGTGGCGGCAGGCCTGCTCGGCCCGCGCTTCTTCTCGGGTTGGGGCATACGCACCGTCGCGCAGGGCGAAGCCCGCTACAATCCGATGTCCTACCACAACGGTTCCATCTGGCCGCACGACAACGCCCTGATCGCCCTGGGCCTTGCGCGCTACGGCTTCAAGCCGGCGGTGCAGTCGCTCTTCAAAGGCTTGTTCGATGCCGCGGCCTACATGGAGCTGAGGCGCCTGCCGGAACTCTTTTGCGGCTTCCGCCGCCAGCCCAATCGCGGGCCGACCCTCTATCCCGTGGCCTGCTCGCCCCAGGCCTGGGCCAGCGCCACGCCATTCTCCCTGATCGAGGCCACGCTCGGCCTGCAATTCGATCCCGAGCACGAGGAGATACGGCTGTACGATCCCTGCCTGCCGTCGTTCCTCGACAGCATCGAGCTACGCAGCCTGCGGCTGAATGCATCGAGCGTCGATCTCAAGGTGCGACGCCATCGCGACGCCGTTTCCGTCGAAATCACGCGCCAACGCGGCCAGGCCAAGGTCTCGATCGTGTCGTCGCGCTGATCGGCCGCAGAACCGTTGCGCCGACCTGGAGTTATTCGAAGCGGGTGGAGGGCTGTGAATGGGCGGCAAGTTAGGTCACGTCGCCATTGCGACCGTAGTCATGGCCCTCGCCACGGCGGGAAGCGTTTCCGCGCAAAGCCCGGCACCCGCTCCGTCGGTGACGCCGAATGCCGAACCGGATACGCCGACGGACGAGCCAAAGACAGTTCCGTCGGAGCCCAAGACCGACCAGGGTAATGCGCCGGCGGATTCGTCGGCAGCGCCGGCATCTCCCGCCCCTGCGCCACCCGCCTCGGAAGCACCGCCTCCTGCACCTCCGGCGCCGGACAAGCGATCGGCGGAACCGCCGGCCCAACCTTCGCCGCCGGCCGACAGTGCCAGCCCTCCGTCGGTCACCGTCATTGGCAGCCGGGAGGTGCAAGGCATTCTCGGCAACGAGGTGCGCGGCCCCAACAACGAGAGCATGGGCCGCGTTGTCGACGTGATCGTCGATGGCGAAGGCAAGCCGCGGGCCGCCATCATCGACTTCGGCGGCTTCCTCGGAGTTGGCAGCCGCAAGATCGCCGTGGACTGGAAGGCGCTTCATTTCGTGCCGGGAGCGAGCAAGCGCTACAGCATCGCGCTTGCCCTGACGCGCGACCAGGTGAAGGCCGCGCCCGAGTACAAGGAGGGCCAGCCGATCGTCATCCTGGGCGCGTCGGGAAGCCTCGAGCCCATCCCCTGATGGAGCCCTCGCGGCGCAGCCTGCGCGGCCTCGACTGGTTCGCGTTCTTCGTCGCCGATGTACAAACCGGCTTCGGGCCGTTCGTCGCGGTCTACCTCACCTCGGAGAAGTGGACCCAGGTCGATATCGGGCTCGTGCTCTCCGTGTCGGGGATCGTGGCGCTGGTCGGTCAGATTCCCGGCGGCGCCCTGCTCGACGCGGCACGCTCCGAACGTCTGGTGGCGGCGGTCGCGGTCGGGCTGATCAGCGCAAGCGCCATTGCCTACGCCGGCTGGCCGATCTTCCCGATCGTGCTGGCCGCCGCTTGTCTCCATGCGGCCGCGAGCTGCCTGCTGGGTCCGGCGATCGCCGCGATGAGCCTCGGCCTGGTCGGCCAGCGGGGGATCGGCGAGCGGCTCGGGCGCAATGCGCGCTTCGCCTCGATCGGCGCCGGCCTCTCGGCGGCCGTGATGGGCGCGGTCGGCTATTTTTTCGAGACGCGCTCGGTCTTCCTGGTCACCGCCGCGCTCCTCCTCCCGACCTGGACGGCGCTGCGCTACATCGAGCCGCGGGAGATCGATCCCGAGCAGGCCCACGGTGCCAGCCCGCGGGAACCGGCGGATCGCCCGCCGATCCGCCTGCGCGGCCTGCTGACACGGCCGCTCGTCGTCTTCGGTGGCGCGATCCTTCTTTTCCACCTCGCCAACGCCGCCATGCTTCCACTGATGGGCAGCGTGCTCACGAAGCGGACGAGCGAAAGCGCCACCATCCTGATCGCAGCCTGCATGGTGGGCCCGCAGCTCGTGGTCGCGCTCTGCTCGCCCTGGGCCGGCCGCCAGGCGCAGCGGCTGGGTCGCCGGCCGATCCTGCTTGCGGGACTTGCCGCCCTGCCGATCCGCGGCGTCCTGTTCGCGACGGTGACCGATCCCTATCTCCTGGTGGTCGTCCAGCTTCTCGACGGCATCACCGCCACCGTCTTCAGCGTCATGGTTCCTCTCACCATTGCCGACCTGACGCGCGGCACGGGGCGTTTCAACCTGACCCAGGGACTGGTCGGCACCATGATGGGGATCGGTGCTTCGCTCAGCCCGACGCTGGCCGGCTACATCACCGATACCTACAGCAGCTCGACCGCCTTCTTCTCGCTGGCTGCGATCGCGCTTTGCGGCCTCACGCTGGTGGCCCTGCTGATGCCGGAGACCAGGCCGCGCGAGCCCCAGGCGGCTGCCCAAGATGGCGGCGCATGAAGGAACCGGCGTTCGCCAGCGCGGCGCGGCCGGCAGTCAGACCCGCGTTCCAGAGCGGCCAGGCATGGATCATGTGCGGCCAGATCTCGAGGGTGACGGCGATGTTGGCCGTGCCTGCCGCGTCGGCAAAGCGGGTCGCATCGGCCAGCAGCGTCTCGTCGCTGCCGACCTGAACGAGGATCGGCGGCAGGCGGCGGAGATCGGCAAACAGCGGGGAAAGGCGCGGATCGCGCCGATCCATGCCCGGCGGCACATAGGCATTGGCGAGCTCGGCGAGGTAGCCCTTGTGGATCAGGGGGTCGACGGCGTCCTTGGTCGTCATGGTTGCGCCCGACATGGTGAGATCGGTCCAGGGCGAGACCAGCCAGGCGCAGGCCGGCCCCTCCTCGCCGGCCGCATGCAAGGCGTTGATCAGCGACACCGACAGCCCACCGCCCGCACTGTCGCCACCGACGGCGATGTGACGTGCCGCGACGCCCTGCCGGCGCAGCCAGCGCCAGGCCGCGAGCGCGTCCTCCAGTGCCGCGGGGAACCGATGCTCGGGCGCCAGGCGATAGTCGACGGCCAGCGTCCGCACGCCGGCCGCGCGTCCCGCTTCGGTCACCATGCGGCGATGACTGACCAGAGAGCCGGAGCAATAGCCGCCGCCATGGAAGAACACGAGGACGCATGCCTCGTCGCTTCCCGGAGCGATCGACCATTCGCCTGGAACGCCGTCCAGATCCACAGCCCGCAACTTGATGTCGGCCGCGACAGGCCAGTGCGCCCCGACCTCCTCGATGCGCTGCCGTCTGGCGGGCCAACCCACCGGTCGCGGCTTGGCGCCGAGCAACCTCCGAACGGCCTCGATCCCGCCCTGGCTCATGGCTCTCCCCTGGCTTCGGCATCGAACGTAGGACAAGGCCGCAGGCTTTGTCATATCGTCCGGCCGGCAAAGGAGTCCCTCATGGCAGGCAAGATCCATATCGGCGTCGGCGGCTGGACCTTCGAACCCTGGCGCGGCGTCTTCTATCCGGAGGGTCTGACCCACAAACGCGAGCTGGAATATGCCAGCCGCAAGCTCACCTCGATCGAGATCAACGGCACTTACTATTCGAGCTTCAAGCCGGTGAGCTGGGCCAAGTGGCGCGACGAGACGCCGGACGGCTTCGTGTTCGCCATGAAGGCGTCGCGCTTCTGCACCAACCGGCGCGTGCTCGCCGATGCCGCCGAATCGGTCGGCCGTTTCGTGGGACAAGGCCTGGTCGAGCTGCGTGACCGGCTGGGGCCGATCAACTGGCAGTTCATGGCGACCAAGAAGTTCGATCCGGAAGACATCGAGGCCTTTCTGAAGCTCCTGCCGCGCGAGGTCGGCAAGCTGCCATTGCGCCATGCGCTCGAGGTGCGTCATCCGAGCTTCAGGGACCAACGGTTCTACGATCTCTGCCGCAAGTACAACGTCGCCATCGTCTTCGCGCACGACAAGAACTTTCCCGAAATCGACGAGCCGACGGCGGACTTCACCTACGCCCGCCTGATGGGCACGCAGGAGAAGGTGAAGACTGGCTACAAGCCGGCCGAGCTCGACCGATGGGCCAGGCGGACCAGGGACTGGGCGAAGCGGGGCGATGCCTTCGTCTACATCATCTCCGGCGCCAAGGTGCGCAACCCGGCGGCCGCGCAGGCCCTGATCGAAAGGATTTGACGGACCCTTGACAGGAACGGCCTCGCACCCCAATAGTTAACGTCATGGTTAACTATCAAGAAGCAGGCCTCGATCGCACCTTCGCCGCCCTTGCCGATCCGACGCGCCGCGCGCTGCTCGCCCGGCTCGACGAGGAGCAGCGCGTCACGGTGAGCGAGCTTGCCCGTCCCTTCCCCATGTCCCTGCCCGCCGTCATGAAGCACCTCGACGTGCTGTCGGATGCCGGCCTGATCGTGCGGACGAAGACCGGCCGCACCGTGGCGTGTCAGTTGAGCCCGGGGCCCATGGAGCAAGCGATGGAATGGCTGTCCCGCTACGAACGCTACTGGACCGACCAGCTCGATCGTCTCGCCGCTTTCCTGGAGCAAGATCAATGGCAACCAAGCCCAGCCTCACCCTCAAGCGCCAGCTCAAGGCCTCGCCGCAAAAAGTCTACGAGGCGTGGACGCAGCCGGAGCAAATGATCCGCTGGTGGGGCGTGACGCCGCACCAGAACAAGCCGATCGCCGAAACCGATCTGCGCGTCGGCGGGCGCTTCCGCGTCCAGTTCTGGGGCCAGAATGGCGAGCATCACAGCGTCAGCGGCCTCTATCGCGAGCTCGTGCCCGACCGGAAGCTGGTCTTCACCTGGACGTGGCAGAGCACGCCGGAACGGGAATCGCTGGTCACGATCGACATCGCTCCCGCGAACGACGGCAGCCTGCTCACGCTGACGCACGAGCAGTTCATCGACGAGAAGGTGCGCGACGATCACCGCGTCGGTTGGACCTACGCCCTCGACAACCTCGAAAGGCTGTTGGCATGACGCTGGACTTCTACCGCCGGCCCATCGACTTCAGCGACCCCGACGGGCACGCCCATTTGTTCGCGGACCTGCCGCCGGGGCCCGAAGGCACGGCCAAGGTCGTTCAGGGGCTCCTCATGCACCAGCATGTCGCCCCGGCTTACGGGGTCTCGCTGAGCGCCGAGCAGCACGCCGAAGCCCATATCCGGCCAGTCGCCGGCATGCTGGCAAGCATCGTCGCGCACGACCCGCAGCCTTTGACCCGGCCGCGCCCGGCCAAGGAACGGCAGGTGGGCGTTTGCCGTCACTTCACCCTGCTCCAGGTTTCCATGCTGCGCGGCCAGGGCCTGCCGGCCCGCGCCCGATGCGGTTTCGGCGCCTACTTCGAGGCCGGCAAGTTCCTCGACCACTGGGTCACGGAATACTGGAATGAAAAGAAAGGCCGCTGGACCATGGTCGACGCGCAGATGGATCCGCGCCAGCGCGATCTCTTCAGGCTCGCCTTCGATCCGCTCGATGTCCCGCGCGACCAGTTCCTTGTCGCCGGCGAGGCCTGGGCGCTTTGCCGTCAGGGAGGTGCCGATCCGCGAGCCTTCGGCATCCTCGACATGCACGGCCTCTGGTTCATCGCGGGCAACGTCATCCGCGATCTGGCCGCCCTCAACAACCGCGAGATGCTGCCCTGGGACGGCTGGGGCGCCATGGTCATGGACGACAGCAAAATCGACCTCGAGCTGATCGACCGCATCGCGGCGCTCACACGCGAGCCCGACGCACATTTCGACGTGCTGCGTGCGGCCTATCGCGATCCTCGGCTCGCGGTGCCCGCGACCGTGTTCAATCATGTTCTCAATTGCCCCGAAGCCGCCTGAAAGGAGAGGGTCATGGAACCTGCCCATCAGATCGTCTCTGCCGACGAATGGCTTGCCGCCCGCCGCGCCCTGCTCGCCGAGGAGAAGGCCCTGCTCAAGGCCTACGATGCGCTGGCAGCGAAACGCCGGGCGCTGCCCTGGGTCAAGGTCGAGAAGCGCTACGAGTTCGAAGGGCCGGACGGCCGCGAGACGCTGGCCGATCTGTTCGAGGGCCGCAGCCAGCTCATCATCAAGCACTTCATGCTGGGGCCGGACTGGGAGGAAGGCTGCGTCGGCTGCTCGTTCGGCGCCGACCAGCTCGACAGCCAGCTCGTGCATCTCATCAACCACGACGTCATGCTGGTCGCCGTCTCGCGCGCACCGCTCGCCAAGATCCAGGCGTTCCAGAAGCGCATGGGTTGGCATTTCAAGTGGGTGTCGTCGTTCGACAGCGACTTCAACTTCGACTACCACGTCTCCTTCACCGAGGAGGACCGCGCCCGCAATCAGGCCTTCTACAACTTCGAGCTCGGCCGTTACATGAGCGACGAGATGCCGGGATTCAGCGTCTTCTGCAAGGACGAGGCCGGCCAGGTGTTTCACACCTACTCCGTGTTCGCCCGCGGCACCGACCAGCTTGGCAGCACCTACAGCTTCCTCGATCTCACGCCCAAGGGGCGCAACGAGCCGCCGGGCGGCAACCTGACCGACTGGGTCCGCCACCACGACAAGTACGGCCGGCAGCCGGGAAATTCCTGCTGCCACGGCTAGCGGGGATGGGTGTAAGCTCGCGCCCCTGCAAGAGGAGGAACCCATGCCCGCACTCTCGCTCGACCATTGGAATGTCTATTGCAAGAATCTCGATGCCACGGTGCGCTTCTATGAGCGCTATGTGGGGCTGCGCAACGGCGACCGGCCGCCGTTCCCGTTCCCGGGCGCGTGGCTCTATGCCGGCGACAAGGCGATCCTTCACCTCGTGTCCGAGACAGGTCGTACCGACCATGGTGGCGGTGCCATCGACCATGTCGCGATCAACTGCTCCGACATCCGCGGTACGCTCGACACCATCAAGAAGGACAAGGTGCCGTTCGAGGTCCGCAAGGTGCCGCAGCGGCCGCTGCAGCAGGTCTTCGTGCACGATCCGGACGGCGTGATGATCGAGCTCAACTTCTGGAACGAGGACGATGTCGCCGAGCTCGAAGGCTTCGATCCCATGA
This sequence comes from Enhydrobacter sp., assembly GCF_030246845.1. Lineage (NCBI taxonomy): Bacteria > Pseudomonadati > Pseudomonadota > Alphaproteobacteria > Hyphomicrobiales > Enhydrobacter > Enhydrobacter sp. The sequence goes on along the minus strand of NZ_CP126889.1, from coordinate 3,330,417 downwards.
CCAACCGCGCCGGCGCCCGGAAGGAAAAGGGCCTCGCGACCGCAAGGTAAGCGGCCCTGACGACACCTCACGCCAGCTTCCAGACGTTCACCGGCTCACCGTAGCCGCGAATCGCCATGGGCCCCAGAGCGACGCCGCCGCTCGAGCGCGCCTGATTGGCGAGCGCATCGGAAACGAGCAGGCGGGCGCCTGTCTCCTTCGTGAGCTGCTCGAGGCGCGCGGCGAGATTCACCGTATCGCCGATCACGGTGTACTCCTTGCGCTGCGCCGAGCCCACGGTGCCGGTGACCGCATCGCCAGCATGGATGCCGATGCCGACGCGCAGGGCCTGCGCCGGCCGCGCACGGTTCCAGTCGTCGACGGCCGCCAGCATGTCGCGGCCGGCCGCCAGCGCATGGTCGGCGGCCTTGGGGTCGGTCAGTGGCGCGCCGAACAGGGCGAGGAAACCGTCGCCCAGGAACTTGTTCACGATGCCGCCGTGACGGTCGACGATCTCGACCATCGCGGCGAAGAAATCGTTCAACAGGTCGACCGTCTCGCCGGCCGAGCGGGTATGGCTCATGGCGGTAAAGCCGCGGATGTCGAGGAACAGCACGCAGACCGGGCGGATCTCGCTCGGCGGCTCGGCCTGCGTCGCGAGCAGCCGCTCGACCACGGCCGGCGAGACATGCTGGCCAAAGAGATTGGTCACCCGGTCGCGCGCGGCGCCCGCTATCACCGAATTCTCGAACTGCCGGCGCAGGCTCTGGGCCACGATGCCGGCCACAATGCCCGCCAGCAGCAGCATGATGCTGCGGCTCATATGATAGTAGACCGTCTCCTCAGCATTGACTGCGGTCAGGCTCAGCGGCAACAGCCAGTAGGCGAGCGCCAACTGCTCGACAGCGGCGACGATGCCGGTCCACAGCGACAGCCAGAAGTCGAGGCGCAGCGTCGACAGCACGATGAAGACGAAGTAGAGGAGCGGCGGCCAGAAGCCGAAGACGAGACGCGGCTCCATGTGGTGGGAAAGGACGACGATCACCACGCCCGGCAGGCTGGTCTCGACCAGGGCGTTCGCAAAGCGCGCCGGCCGCGGGAAGTCCTTGTCCGCCGCGATGCGCCAGCGCAACAGGCCAAGCGCTGCGACCTCGAACAGGATGAACGAGCCAAAGCCCGCGGTCGGCACCCAGGCGGAGATGCCCTCCGGGAAGAGCTGGTGCGTGAAGTGAGGCAAGAGAGCAAGGGCGCACAGGATCGACGCCAGCATAACCGCCAGCAGGATGACCAAGGCCCGCATGCGCATCCGCTCGCTGCGCAGGATCTCGCGCCTGAGTGCCTGGGCGTAGGCGCCGGTTGCCGCTTCAGCCATCACAGGCGCACGCTAGCCATTGCGGACCGCGCCGTCGAGGCAGCTATCCTGCCCCCTGCCCGCTCCCTGGAACTCGTGCTAAGGACACGGCAATGCACCCGAGGGAGATCGCACGCGCATTGCAGGGCCGGATCGCCAGCATGGCGCTGCGCATGCCGATTTCCTGGGTCCATATCGCCGCCGGTCCGCCGGTCAGGGTGGACGGCCGCACGCTCGACAGCCGTACGCAATGGTTTCTCCGGCTGCTGGCACGCAGCGGCCAGAAGCCGCTGCACATGCTCGGGGTGTCGCAGTCGCGCAGCGAATTCGACATGTTCATGACGGTGATGGGCGGCCGGCCGCTGCCGGTGGGTGCGATCCTCGACCGCACCATCGCCGGCCCCGCAGGCAGGCTCCGCGTGCGGCTCTACCGGCCCGCCGGATCCGTGACGCGCTCGCTGCCGGCCATCCTGTATTTCCATGGCGGCGGGTTCGTGATCGGCAGCCTCGAAGGCTACGACCTCCCTTGCCGCTATTGGTGCGCACGCACAGGCTGTGCCGTCGTGGCAGTCGACTATCGCCTCGCGCCCGAACACAAATTCCCCGCCGCGATCGAAGACGGCGTCGCCGCCTTCCGCTGGCTCGTCAGCGAGGGAGATGCGCTGGGCGTCGATCCGGCGCGCATTGTCGTTGCCGGCGACTCCGCGGGCGGCACGATCGCCGCTGTGGTCGCCCAGGAGAGTCGCGGCGCGCCCCGGGAGCCATGCCTGCAGTGGCTGATCTACCCGGCGACCGATCTCAGCGAGCAACGGCCCTCCCACGCAAGCTGCAGCGAGGGCTTCCTGCTCGCCCGGGCCGACATGGAATGGTTCCGTGACCACTACCTCGACGGGCTTGCGCAGGCGGCCGATCCCCGGGTATCGCCTTTGCGCGCGGCCGATCTGTCCGCTTTGCCGCCGGCACTGATCTTCACCGCGGGCTTCGATCCGCTGCGCGACGAGGGACGGGCTTATGCCGAGCGGCTGGCCGGGTCGGGCGTGAAGACCATTCATCGAGAGTTCGATTCGCTCATTCACGGGTTTGTTTGCATGCGCGGGGCGTTGCCGGCGGCGGCGCGAGCAATGGACGACATGGTCGTCGGGCTGCGCCACGAGCTCGCACGATTGGGACATTGAACATGGACAACCAGACGACGACGGCGGTGACCGCGCGCGAGCGATCCGGCCGACGCGAACAGAACAAAGCCGAGAACCGTGCCGCGCTGCTGAAGGCCGCCCGTTCGGTGTTCGCCGAGATGGGTTTCGGCGCGGCGGGCGTGCGCGATATCGTGCGGCGCACCGACCTCGCTTCCGGCACCTTCTACAACTACTTCAAGGACAAGGAGGAGATCTTCGAGGCCGTCGTCGCCGAGATGGCCGGGGAGCTCCTGAAGCGCCACCGCGAAGGCCGCGCCAAGGCGCGCACTGCGGAGGAATTCCTTCGCGGTCACATCTCGGTCTACATCAAGTTCGTGGCCGAGGACCCCGAAATCCTGGCCTTCGGACGCCAGAACGTGACACCGATCCGCATGCTGATGGAGAAGCCCAATCTGCAGGTTCTGTCGCGCCAGCTCCTCGACGACGCGCGCCAGGCCATGGCCAACGGCATCCTGCCGGACGTCGATATGGGCTACCTCGTCGCCGCGCTCTCCGGCGTGGTGTTCGAGGTCTCGGTGGCGATGGTGGCCCGCGATCCGGTCGATCCGGTCGAGGCCATCGAATTCGCCACCCGGCTCATGATGGGCGGCCTCGACAACCTGCCGAGACGGCTCGGCGCCTGAAGTCCTGTCTCGTTGCCCGTGAGCGCCACGGGAGGTGGCGCGCTCCGATGAGCACTCAAGGCAGCGCGCCACCAACAAGAAACCGGAGCAGGCGCCCAACCAGTGCCGTGTCATCCCGAGCGCAGCGAGGGATCTTTCGCAGTGCCGACAAAGGATCCCTCGCTCCGCTCGGGATGGCACAGCCTTGCCGAAAGCACTTGTCCATCCACGAGGATCCGCCCCTGGCCGGTGACGAACTCCAGTGGCGCAATCTGCTACGCGCCCTGCACGATGGTGTTGCGCAGGACGCCGATCTTCTCGATCTCGACCTCGCACACGTCGCCGGCCTTCAGCCAGGGCTGCGGATTGCGCGCCATGGCAACGCCCGACGGGGTACCGGTGATGATGATGTCGCCCGGATCGAGCGTCATGACCTTCGACAACTCGTGCACCAGCGTCGGCACGTCGAAGATCAGGTCGTCGGTATTGCTGTCCTGCATCACCTTGTCGTTGACGCGGGTCATGATGCGTAGCGGCGCGCCGCCTGGCGGCAGCTCGTCCGGCGTCACGATGTCCGGGCCGAAGCCGCCCGTTCCGTCGAAGTTCTTGCCGAGCGTGAACTGGCCGCCCGACTTGCGCTGCCAATCGCGCACCGAGCCGTCGTTGAAACAGGCATAGCCGCCGATCACCGACAACGCCTTCTCCTTCGGCACATTGCGGCACTTCTTGCCGATCACGACGGTGAGCTCGGCCTCCCAGTCGAGCTGCGGCGAATGGCTCGGGACAGGCATCTTGCCGTTGTGCGGCGTGAGGGTGTTGTTGAAGCGGCAGAACACCACCGGATAGGCCGGAATCGGGCTGCCCGTCTCCTCCGCGTGCTTGCGATAGTTGAGGCCGATGCAGAGGATCTTGCCCGGCGCCGGGATCGGCGGGAGGTACCTGGCCGACTTTTCCGACACCGTGGCGCCGGCCTTGGGCTTGGCGCAGGCCTTCAGCACGGCCTGCTGGAGCTTCTTGCCGCCGGCAAGGATCTCGACCACCGATTTCGGCCCCCTTGGCATCTGCTTGCTGAGGTCGATCACCTTGCCGTCGCCCAGTTTCACGCCGACCGCGGGCTTGCCGCCGCTCACGATGGTGCAAAGACGCATTGTTCCCCCCTCGAAAGGTCTTCCAGATTGCAGTGGCGTAAACTCCTCCGTCCCGATCAGGCGGTCAAGCCGCACGCACTTTTTGACAGGTCCGGGTCATGCGTTTGTTGATCTTCCTCGCCGTGCTGATGGCGATGCGGCCGGCCTTCGGCCAGCTCGTCGCGCCGCTGACAACCTCCGATGGCCGTGTCGCCTGCATCCAGGGCGAGACCGGCATCGGTCGGCCCCCGGCCTGGGAGGCCGTCCCTGATCCGCAGGCGCTGGGCGGCTGGGCGCTCGTCGAGACGGCAGGCGACCGGACGGAGCTCCACTTTCCGCTCTGCATCTCGGGCCAGACCGTGGCGCTCGATGTCGACGCCACCTTGCGATTCAAGCCCGTCTCGGGCACGGCCGCCCGCAGCGCGGGCGTCGTCCTGCGCGCCCAGAACGCGAACGACTACTACGTCGTCGCGGCCAATGCGCTCGACGGCGCGGTCCGGCTCTATCGCATGCAGGGCGGCCGCAGGGCCCAGATCGCAGCCAAGGACGTGGCCATTGCGACCGGCCAATGGCACAAGCTCCGGGTTATCCTGAAAGGCGACAAGTTCCAGGCCTTCCTCGACGATGCTTCGCTCTTCTCGGCAACCGATCGGACCCTGCCCGTGCCGGGAACGGTCGGGGTCTGGAGCCAGTCCGACAGCGTCACCCACTTCGGCTCGCTGCTGGTGGCGCCGCCGTCCTAGACGGGTTCCGCGCGGCGATCAGCGCCTGTGCCAGCTCGACGAAGCCCGCGCCCGAACGTGCCGTCGTCACCCAGCGCGGCAGGCTGGGCATGGCGTCGGCGAATTCGCGCACGTTGGCGACGCCCACGGCGTTGGGAAAGAAGCCGAACATCGGCGAATCGTTGGGCGAATCGCCCGAAAATACATAGCGCTCCGCCTCGCGCGTGAGGTCGATGCCGAACAGCTCCGCCATCATCGCCTTGGTGGTGGTGAGCTTGTCGTAGTCGCCGAACCAGCCGTTGACGTGGATCGAGCTCACCTTGGCATGCGCGCCGTGCTTCTCGAAGATCGAGACGATGTGCTCGATCTCCGTGCGCGACAGCGCGGGCACGTCCTCGCAGAAATCGATCGCCAGATCGGCGAGGCGATAGGGCTGGTCGGAGGCGATCCCCGCACCCGGCACCGACTCCATGACCTCGGCACGCACGGCCGCCAGTCGGCGCCGTCCCTCCGCCCGCTCCGACTCGGACTGGATGAAGCGCGTCCTGAGCTTCACGGCCTTGGCGTCGTGCCACATCCAGAAGGCGCCGTTCTCGCCGACCACGGCGTCGACCGGCCAGAAGCGGGCGATATGATCGCACCAGCCGGCCGGCCGGCCGGTGACCGGGATGACCAGCAGCCCCGCCTTCTTCAACGCCGCCATGGCGGCATAGGCGTCGGCCGTGAGCTGTCCTTGGGTCGAAAGGGTTTCATCGATGTCGGTGAGGACGCCGCGGATGGCGGCCAGCGTGTCGGTCGGACAGGAAGCGAGCGGGGTCATGTCGAGCCACTTCTAACATGGCATCGGCCAGCTATCGGCGCTAAAAGCCCGGCCATGATCGCGCGCTATTCCCGCCCACCGATGGCCGCCATCTGGGCGCCCGCCAATCGCTTTCGCATCTGGTTCGAGATCGAGGCCCATGCCTGCGATGCCATGGCGGCGGCCGGCGTGATCCCCAAGCAGGCCGCCGAGGCGATCTGGGCCGGCGGCCACAAGGCGATGGCGGCGCTCGAGGCGGACCCGGCGGGCAATGTCGAGAAGATCGACGCCATCGAGCGGGTGACCAAGCACGACGTCATCGCCTTCCTCACCTGGTTGGGCGAGTTCATCGGCCCGGACTCGCGCTTCGTCCACCAGGGCATGACCTCGTCCGACATCCTCGATACGAGCCTTGCCGTCCAGCTCAAGGAAGCAGCGGATCTGCTGATCGAGGACCTCGACAAGCTGCTGGCCGCGCTCGGGAAGCGGGCGCTCGAGCACAAGAACACGCCGACCATCGGGCGCAGCCACGGCATCCATGCCGAGCCCACGACCTTCGGCGTCAAGCTTGCCGGCCATCATGCCGCCTTCCAGCGCAGCCGCGTCCGCCTTGTCGCGGCGCGCACGGAGGTCGCGACCTGCGCCATTTCGGGCGCGGTCGGCACCTTCGCCAATGTCGATCCGCGGGTCGAGGAGCATGTCGCCCACAAGCTCGGCCTCACGGTCGAGCCGGTTTCGACCCAGGTGATCCCGCGCGATCGCCACGCCGCGTTCTTCGCCGCGCTCGCGGTCTGCGCCGCCTCGATCGAGAATCTCGCCACAGAGATCCGTCACCTGCAGCGCACCGAGGTGCGCGAGGCCGAGGAGTTCTTCTCCCAGGGCCAGAAGGGCAGCTCGGCGATGCCGCACAAGCGCAATCCGGTGCTGACGGAGAACCTGACGGGGCTTGCCCGCATGGTGCGCAGCGCCGTCGTGCCGGCGCTCGAGAACGTGACGCTGTGGCACGAGCGCGACATCTCGCATTCGTCCGTCGAGCGCTACATCGGGCCCGACGCGACGGTGACCCTCGATTTCGCGCTCGCTCGTCTGACCGGCGTCGTCGACCAGCTCGTGGTCTATCCCGAGCGCATGAAGGGCAACCTCGACGCCCTCGGCGGCCTCGTCTTCTCGCAGCGTATCATGCTTGCGCTTACGCAGAAGGGCATGAGCCGCGAGGAGGCCTATGCGGCCGTGCAGCGCAACGCCATGGAAGCCTGGCGCGGCAATGCCTCTTTCCTGGCGCTGTGCCGGGCCGACAGGGATATCCGCACGTTCCTGTCGGACGACGAGCTGGTCGCGCTGTTCGACATGGGCTACCACACCAAGCACGTCGATACGATCTTCAAGCGCGTATTCGGCTAGCGTCTCATCCCGAACCGAAGGCAAGGGATCTTTACTGGAGCCGGAACGTTCCCTCGCGACGCTCGGGATGACACCGGCGGCGCCGGTGTCACTTCACCTCGGTCATGAGCTGCTTCTTCGCCTCGACGAGCAGCCGGTCGCCCTGGCGGCGGATGGTGTGCTCCTCGGTGGGCTTCCCTGCCGCGGCAAGGTCGTGCATCAGCGTGTGCACGACGTCATGGTCGCCCGGCTTCTCGAAATCGGCCATGACGATGTCGCGGGCATAGCTTTCGGCCTCGGCGCCGGTCTTGCCCATAAGCCCAGCCGCCCACAGCCCCAGCAGCTTGTTCTTGCGCGCCCGGGCCTTGAACTGCAGCTCGAGGTCGTGCTCGAACTTGTGCTCGAAGGCTTTCTCGCGATCGTCGAACGTCGTCATCTCGGCCGCTCCAGTAAGCGAAGTTGCGGCGGTTTATAGCCATCGCCGCCTGCCCTTTCCACCCCATGTTGGCGGTGGCAAAGTCCCACGCGCCACGGAGGAAATGAAGAGATGTCGTTGGAAAATCTGCGCGATTGGGTGGGCAGGACGCAAACCGCCGAGGACGCGATCACCGGCTGGCCCGTTCGTGCCCTGGCCGCCACGTTCGACGAGAAGGATCCGCCGCCACGCGAGGGCGATCCCCTGCCGCCGCTCTGGCATTGGCTGTTCTTCCTCGAAGCGGTGCCGCAATCCAGAATCGGCCCCGACGGCCACGCCGAGCGCGGCGACTTCCTGCCCCCCGTTCCCCTGCCGCGCCGCATGTGGGCGGGCAGCCGCTTCACTTTCGACGGTACGCCGCTCACGATCGGCGACCGGGCTGCGCGCCGGTCGGAGATCAGGTCGATCGAGCCCAAAACTGGCTCGACCGGTACCATGGTGTTCGTGACCGTGCGCCATTCCGTTTCCGGACCGCGCGGCCATTCGTTCGTCGAGGAGCATGACATCGTCTATCGCGAAGCACCCAAAGCGGGGGAGAAGCCTCGCCAGCCCAAGCCGGCCCCGACCGGCGCGACCTGGTCGAAGTCGCTCACGCCCGATCCGGTGCTGCTGTTCCGCTATTCCGCGCTCACCTTCAACGGCCATCGCATCCACTATGACCAACCTTATGTCACAGGCACCGAAGGCTATCCCGGCCTGATCGTGCACGGACCGCTGCTAGGTATGCTGCAAATGGAGTTGGCGCGCCGATCGAATGTCGGCAGGGTGCCTGCGAGCTTCGAATTCCGTGCGCTGTCGCCGATCTTCGCGGGTGCTCCGCTGACCGTCGGGGCACGCAGGGAAGACGACGGCTCCGTGACGACATGGATCGCCAACGACAAAGGCGGTCTCGCGCAACAAGGAAAGGCTGATTTTAGATGAAGGAGCATATTCATCACGCGGATTGCGGCTGCCTGGCGATGTTTCGGCGCCGTCGCCTGCTGGGACTGGGTCTCGGCGCGGCAGCAGCCGTGGCCGCTGCCGGTCCCGCGGCGGCGCTCGACAAGGGCTACGAAGCGATGTTGCTGAAATGCATCGATCCGCGCTTCACCACCAACACCTGGGCGTACATGGCGTCGCGCGGCTGGCAGAACCTCTACAGTCAGTTCAATATCGGCGGCGGTCCGATCGGCGTGGTGGCGCCCGTGTTCGCCGACTGGCACAAGGCCTTCTGGGACAACCTCGATATTTCCGTCAAGCTGCACGAGGTCAAGCGCGTGATCGCCATCACCCACCGCGACTGCGGCGCGGCCGCCGTCGCCTATGGCGATCGCATCAAGACCGACAAGGCCTTCGAGACCGAGATGCACACCAAGGCACTGCACGAGTTCCGGTCGGAGCTGCGGAAGCGGCAGCCGCACCTGGTCCCCGAACTCGGTATCATGGACCTCAACGGAGCCGTCGAGGTCGTGGCCTGACGGGCAATAGTGTAATCTCCGCGAGTGCCTGACTCGCCCCTTCCTTCGCCCCCCGTCCGGGGCGATGCGCTCGAACGGCAGCTCGCCGCGCAGAAAGCGCGGCGGACCGGCGATCCGCTGCTGTCGCTGGTCGTGCCGGTGTTCAATGAAGAAGAATCGATCGACGTCTTCCTCGACGCCGTGGTGCCCCTTCTCGAGCGCGACCGGCTGCGCTTCGAGATCGTCTTCGTGAACGACGGCTCGCGGGACAACACGCTCACCCACCTGCTCGACTGCAGCGGCCGGGACCGACGGCTTCGCATCGTCAACCTGTCGCGCAATTTCGGCAAGGAAGCGGCCCTTACCGCCGGCATCGATCACGCCAAGGGCGACGTGCTCGTTCCCATGGACATCGACCTTCAGGATCCGCCGGAGCTGATCGAGCCATTCATCGCCCGCTGGCGCGAGGGCTACGACATCGTCTACGGCGTGCGCACGACTCGGCCCTGGGACACCGCCGCCAAGCGTCTGTCGGCGGCGTGGTTCTATCGGGCCTTCAACTCCATGTCGCCCGTGCGCATTCCCACCAATGTGGGCGATTTCCGGCTCGTCGACCGGCGCGCGGCGGAAGTGCTGCGCCAGCTTCCCGAGCGCAACCGCTTCATGAAGGGCCTGTTCGCCTGGGTCGGCTTCAATGCCACCGGCGTGCCCTACGAACGGGCGCAGCGTGCCGCGGGTTCGAGCAAGTTCGATCTCTGGCGACTGTGGAATTTCGCCCTCGACGGCGTGGTGAGCTTCTCGACCGTGCCGCTTCGGGCATCGTTCTATGTCGGTCTCGCGATCGCCGCAGTCGCCGTCCTCTACGCCCTCTTCATCGTCAGCCGCGTGCTGATCTTCGGCATCGACACGCCGGGCTACGCCTCGCTGATCATCGTCGTGCTGCTGATGGGCGCGATCCAGCTCGTGTCGGTCGGCATCATCGGCGAGTATCTCGGCCGGCTGTTCCTCGAAGTGAAGGCGCGGCCGATCTACGTGGTGGAAGGCGTGTACGAAGACGGCGCCGTCCGCCCGCCGCAGGCGTGACCAAGCGGGCCCGATGGACCTCAAGGAGGAGGATATCCTCGGCGCCGACATCGGCCGGCACTGGTACTATCGTTCGAAGGCGGCGGCGCTGAAGCGCATGGTCGACGGGCTGGCGCCGCGCCGACTGCTCGATGTCGGCGCGGGATCGGGCTTCTTCTCGCGCCACCTGCTGGCCGAGGGCGATGCCGAAAGCGCGCTTTGCGTCGATATCGGCTATGCCCGCGAGCACGACGAGAAGGTGGCGGGCAAGCCCATGCGCTATCGCCGCGACTGCGGCGCGACGGACTGTGATCTGGTGCTGATGATGGACGTGCTGGAGCATGTCGAGGACGATAGCGGGCTCGTGCGCCACTATGCGGCAAAGGTGCCGAGCGGCGCCCACTTCCTCGCCACCGTGCCGGCCTTTCGCTTCCTGTGGAGTGGCCACGACGTCTTCCTCGAGCACCAGCGTCGCTATCGCCTCGGCGAGATCGAAACGACGATGCGCAAGGCAGGCCTCGAGCTGGTGCGCGGCGCCTACTATTTCGGCTTCGTCTTTCCCTTGGCGGCCGCGGTCCGACTGGCCGCGCGCGGCGAGGCCGTGCCGAAAAGCAGCCTCAAGCAGCACGGCCCTCTCACCAATGCTGCCCTCGCCGCCATCTGCGCGGCGGAGCTGCCGCTGTTTCCGCTCAATCGCCTGGCCGGGCTTTCCGCGTTCGTCCTTGCGCGGAAACCATAACCAAGAGAGTCCGCCACTGACAGGAAACCATGCGCTCCAGCCACTTCTGTGTCATCCCGAGCGCAGCGAGGGATCTTTGGCCGGCGCCGATCAAGGATCCCTCGCTTGCGCTCGGGATGACACCCACTTTGCGGCGGGCAGCGCACTTTCATTCCAGAGGGCCGGAACGGCCGGTGACGAACCCCGGCGGCCAGCTCCTATGAGGCGACGTCCTTGCTGCTGATGCGCCGGCGCCGGGCGTTGATCTCGCGCAGCACGACCAGCATCTCCTCGGCCACGACATCGCCCGGAATGCCCTCACCTTCGGCCTCCAGCTCCTTCATGTCGACCCACACCGCATAAAGCGGCGCCGTGCGTTCCGTAATGATCCCGGCATGCAGGAGCGTCTTGATCAGGACGCGGAAGATGTTGGTGCTGTCCTTCAGCTGGGCGCGGCGGTCGTCGTCGCTGAAGGTCTCCTTGACCGCATCGCGCACCCACTGCCAGTCGAGCCCGTACTTGGCGTAGATGACCTGCTTCTGCTCGGCGTTGATCAGGTTGAAGAGCAGCATCTGGAAGAGCTGCGCCGACCAGTCCTCGACCTTGCGGTGCTCCTCACCGCTCAAATGCCGGATGGTCTTGGCCGCCCACAGGCGGCCGAAGCGATGGTGGAACGCCTCGTCGCTCATCACGAGCTGCACCAGCCGCCGCAGCACCGGGTCGTTGGTCCTGGCGTTGAGCGTCGCGAACGAGCCCATCGCCAGCCCCTCGATCAGCATCTGCATGCCGACGATCTTCTTGTAGACCTCCCCGCTGCTCACGAGCTCGGCCAGCACGGTGGCGATGGTCCTGCCAACGGGCAGCGGCTCGCCCCAGCGCTTGGCGATATAGCGGCTGAAGCCGGCGACATGGCGCGCCTCCTCGCGCGCTTGGTTGGCGGCATATTCCTGGGCGCCGGGATCGAGCAGCACGTGACACAGGCTCGCCGACAGCGACAGCGCTCCCTGCTCGCCATGCAGCAGGTTCGAGACCGACCAGTGCGTCACGTCGTTGGCGAGCTGGATCTTCTGATCGTCGTCCAGACGGTCCGCGACCGCGCTCTTGAGCTCGATGATGTTGTCGAGCGGCATGATCGGCGTCGTCGCCATGTCGAACGGCTGATCGAAATCGATGTAGCTCTTGTCCAGCGGATCCCAGAAATGATCGTGGGTCGCCGAAATGATGCCATCGAAGGCGTCGCTCCGCCGCCCGTATCGCGATACTTCGAGCATGGCCGGAAAGTCGCCCGGCGCGACGGCGTCGTAGGCCTTGTCGTAAGTGATCTGTTGGGCCATTTGGGGCCTCCGATGGGAGAAAATATGACGAGCGCGTCACCTTTTTCAATGGATTTTTCCCCAGTCCCGGCGCATGGGGTTTCCGCCATATTCCGGCCCAATGGTGGGCGGTCCCGGCCGTCCGCACAGGAGTGAAGAATGTCCCGCCGCCGTCGCATCTACGAGGGCAAGGCCAAGACCTTGTTCGAGGGGCCCGAGCCCGGGACGATCGTCCAATATTTCAAGGACGACGCCACCGCCTTCAACAACCAGAAGAAGGGCACGATCACCGGCAAGGGGGTGATCAACAACCGCATTTCCGAGTTCCTGATGACCAAGCTGGGCGAGATCGGGGTGCCGACGCACTTCATCCGCCGGCTGAATATGCGCGAGCAGCTCATCCGCCAGGTCGAGATCATCCCCCTGGAAGTGGTGGTACGGAACGTCGCAGCCGGCTCGTTCGCCCAGCGCTTCGGGCTCGAGGAGGGCACCCAGCTTCCCCGCTCGATCATGGAGTTCTTTCTCAAGAACGATACGCTCGGCGACCCGATGGTGACCGAGGAGCACATCACCGCCTTCGGCTGGGCGACGCCGCAGGATCTGGACGACATCGTGGCGCTGACGCTCAGGGTCAACGACTTCCTGTTCGGCCTCTTCCTGGGCTGCGGCATCAAGTTGATCGACTTCAAGATCGAGTTCGGCCGCCTATATGAGGAGGACATGGTCCGTATCGTGCTTGCCGACGAAATCAGCCCCGATTCCTGCCGGCTGTGGGACCTCAGGACCAACGAGAAGCTCGACAAGGACCGCTTCCGCCGCGATCTCGGCAAGGTCGAGGAAGCCTATCAGGAGGTAGCGCGGCGCCTTGGCATCCTGATCGATCAGGGGCCGGGCGATGTGCGCGGTCCGACGACGCTGCAGTAAAGAGGCGAGATGAAAGCCAGAGTTCATGTGACCCTGAAGAACGGCGTGCTCGACCCGCAAGGCAAGGCAATCGGCCATTCGCTCAACCGCCTGGGCTTCCCCGAGGTCGGCGATGTCCGCCAGGGCAAGTACATCGAGCTCGAGCTCGCCGAGACCGACAAGGCGAAGGCCAGGGCGCGACTCGACGAGATGTGCCGCAAGCTCCTGGCCAACACGGTGATCGAGAATTATTCGATCGAGCTGGTGGGCTGATGAAACAAGCAGACCTCACCCTGAGGAGCGCACGCAGTGCGCGTCTCGAAGGGTGTGCAACAGACAAGGTGCTCGTTCTCACCCATCGAGACGCGCTCCTTTGGAGCGCTCCTCAGGGTGAGGTATTCGGACACAAGGACAGATGAGCATGAAGGCGTCCGTTCTTGTCTTCCCCGGCTCCAATCGCGAAGGCGACGTGGCGCAGGCGATCGAGCTGGTCACGGGCCGCCGGCCCGACAGGGTGTGGCATGGCGACGGCGACTTCGAGAAGACCGACCTGATCGTCATCCCCGGTGGCTTCTCCTACGGCGACTATCTGCGCTGCGGCGCGATGGCGGCCCAGTCGCCGGTCATGGCCGAGGTGAAGAAGCGGGCGGCGCAGGGCGTGCCGGTGCTGGCGATCTGCAACGGCTTCCAGATCGCCGCCGAGGCCGGCCTGCTGCCGGGCGTGCTGATGCGCAACGAGAACCTGAAGTTCGTCTGCGCCGACGTCCATCTCAAGGTCGAGACCAGCCAGAGCCTGTTCACCAACCGCTATCAGGCGGGCCAGGTGATCAAGGTCCCCGTGGCCCACGCCGAGGGCAACTATTTCGCCGATGCCGAGACGCTGAAGCGGGTCGAGGACCGCGGCCAGGTGGCCTTCCGCTACTGCGCTCCCGACGGCGCGGTCGACGGCACGGGCAACCCCAACGGGTCGATCCGCAACATCGCCGGCGTCTTCAACGAGGCCAAGACGGTGCTCGGCCTGATGCCGCATCCCGAGAACGCGGTCGAGCCGATGTTCGGCGGCACCGACGGCAGGGCCCTGTTCGAAGGCATCGTCGAGGCCCTGTCGTGAGTAAGTCGCCGTGACGATCGCCGCCGAGAAGAACCCGCCCGTCAGGCTTCCCAACGAACCCGAGATCACGCCGCAGGTCGTGGCCGAGCACGGGCTGGCGCCGGACGAGTACGAGCGTCTGCTGAAGATCATGGGCCGGACGCCGACCATGGTGGAGCTCGGCATCTTCTCGGCCATGTGGAGCGAACACTGCTCCTACAAGTCCTCGAAGGTGTGGCTGAAGAAGCTGCCGACCCGGGCGCCGTGGGTGATCCAGGGCCCGGGCGAGAATGCCGGCGTGATCGACATCGGCGACGGCCAGGCCGCCGTCTTCAAGATGGAGAGCCACAACCACCCCTCCTACATCGAGCCCTACCAAGGTGCGGCGACGGGCGTGGGCGGCATCCTGCGCGACGTGTTCACGATGGGCGCGCGGCCGGTCGCCAACCTGAACGCCCTGCGCTTCGGCGATCCGAGCCATCCCAAGACCAGGCATCTTGTGTCCGGCGTCGTTGCGGGCATCGGCGGCTACGGCAACTGCATGGGCATCCCGACCGTGGGCGGAGAGACGAACTTCCACGCCTCGTACAACGGCAACATCCTGGTGAACGCGATGACCGTGGGCATCGCGCCGGCGGATCGCATTTTCTATGCGGCGGCCGCCGGCGTCGGCAATCCGCTGGTCTATGTCGGCTCCAGGACCGGCCGTGACGGCATCCATGGCGCCACCATGGCCTCGACCGAGTTCAACGAGGACAGCGAGGAGAAACGGCCGACCGTGCAGGTGGGCGACCCGTTCGTCGAGAAGCTGCTGCTCGAGGCCTGCCTCGAGCTGATGGCGACGGACGCGATCGTCGCCATTCAGGATATGGGCGCGGCCGGTCTCACCTCCTCGTCCTTCGAGATGGCGGCCAAGGGCGGCCTGGGCGTGGTCGTCGAGCTCGACAAGGTGCCGATGCGCGAGCAGGGCATGAATCCCTACGAGCTCATGCTGTCGGAAAGCCAGGAGCGCATGCTGATCGTGCTCAAGCCCGGCCGCGAGGAGCTCGCCCGCGGGATCTTCGAGAAGTGGGAGCTCGACTTTGCCGTGATCGGCCGGCTGACCGACACCGAGCGCATGGTGCTGACCTGGCACGGCGATGTCGTGGGCAATATCCCGATCCCGCCGCTGGTCACCGAGGCGCCGGTCTACGAGCGGCCCTGGACGCTGACGCCGCTGCCCGCCGTGCTCGACGCCGCGCAGGTGCCGGCGCCCAAGGACTGGAACGCCACCCTGATCGCGCTCATGAGCTGCCCGGATCTCGCCAGCAAGGCCTGGATCTGGCACCAGTACGATCACCTCATCATGGGCAACACCGCCATTCGCCCGCAGGACGGCGATGCCGCCCTGGTGCGCGTGAACGGCGGACACAAGGGGCTCGCCATGACCTCAGACTGCACGCCGCGCTACGTGCAGGCTCATCCCGAGACCGGTGGCCGGCAGGCGGTGGCCGAAGCCTGGCGCAACATCACCGCGACCGGCGCCCGGCCGCTCGCCGTGACCGACAACATGAATTTCGGCAATCCGCAGAAGCCGGAAATCATGGGCCAGTTCGCAGGCGCCGTCATGGGCATGGCCGAGGCCTGCAAGGCGCTCGATTTCCCGGTCGTGTCGGGCAATGTCTCGCTCTACAACGAGACCGAGGGCCGGCCGATCCTGCCCACGCCGACGATCGGCGCAGTCGGCGTGATCCACGACATCGCCAAGGCCGTCGGCTCGCGCCTGACGCAGGGCGGCCTGGCGATCATCCTGATCGGCGAGACCAGGGGCTGGCTCGGCCAGTCGCTCTATCTGCGCGAAGCCTGCGGCCGCGAAGAAGGCGCGCCGCCGCCTGTCGACCTGGCGGCCGAGCGCCGCAACGGCGATTTCGTGCGCGACCAGATCGACGCGCGCCGGGTCGCCGCCTGCCACGATCTCAGCGATGGCGGCCTCCTGGTGGCCCTCGCCGAGATGTGCCTCTCGGGCGGCACCGGGATGGAGATCGCCCTGCCGCCGACCGACGTTCCCTCGCACGCGTTTTTCTATGGCGAGGATCAAGCGCGCTATGTCGTCGCCACCGGTATGGCCGACGACGTGCTCGAGGCGGCCAAGGCCGCCGGCGTGCCGGCCGTTCTGCTGGGCTACTCAGGCGGGGCGTCGCTCGTCGTGAAGGGGCTCGTGTCGCTCGAGCTTGCCGCCCTCAAGGCCGCTCACGAATCGTGGCTGCCGACCTATATGAACGCCGCTGAATAACGCAGGGATATCAGGCAATGCCGATGGCCGCCGACGAGATCATCCGCCTCATCAAGCAGGGCATCCCGGACGCCGAGGTCGAGATCCAGGACCTCATGGGCGACGGCGACCACTACGCCGCCACGGTCATTTCGGCCGCTTTCGCCGGCAAGTCCAAGGTGCAACAGCACCAGATGGTCTATGGGGCCTTGGGCGGCCGCATGGGCGGCGCGCTTCACGCGCTCAAGTTGACCACCATGGCGCAGCGGCCCTGAGAGCCCTATATTCGATCGCGAATTCGCAGTCATTCCCGCATTCTTTGTCGGGGTGTTTCAGGAGACCGACATGAGCGAACCCCAGGTGTTCGACCGCATCCGTGACGAGATCGCCAAGCATGACGTCCTGCTGTTCATGAAGGGCACGCCGGTGTTCCCGCAGTGCGGCTTCTCCGCGGCGGTGGTCGATGTGCTGAGCCAGCTCGGCGTAAAGTTCCATGGCGTCAACATCCTGATCGATCAGGAGCTGCGCCAGGGCATCAAGGATTTCAGCCAGTGGCCGACCATTCCCCAGCTCTATGTGAAGGGGGAGTTCGTCGGCGGTTGCGACATCGTCCGCGAGATGTTCGAGACCGGCGAGCTGGAGCAGTTGCTCAAGGAAAAGGGCGTCGTTTCGGCCAGCGTGGCCTGAGAAGCGCCCTACGCGAAAGCGTAGGACGCCATCGAAAGATTGCCGCTGGTGAAGCTGCGATGGAGCGCCTTGCCACGCGCTCCCGCGCCGGCGGCGCCAAAGGCGACATGCAGCGGCAGGAAATGCTCGTCCGTGGGATGGGCTTCGCGTGCATACGGGGCCTCGGCCCGATAGTTGGCGAGCGCCGCTTCGTCGCCATTCTGCGCCGCCTCTGACAGCCAATCGTCGAATTGCCGCGCCCAGGGCTCGGGCTCGGCGGCGTGCTCGCCCCGCTTCAACCGTCTGAGATTGTGCGTGGCGCTGCCGCTGCCCAGCACCAGAACCCCCTCCTCGCGCAGCGGCGCGAGCCTGCGGCCAAGCGCGATATGATCGGCCGGCGATCGATAGGGCTGCACCGAAAGCTGGAAGATGGGGATATCGCCCTTGGGCCAGCCCAGCATCGCCGGGACCCAGGCGCCATGATCGAGCCCATAGGTCGGATCGCGTTCCGCTCCGACGACATCGGCGACGCGGCCAGCAAGCTCGGGGGCGCCGGAGGCGTCGTAGCGCAGCCGGTAGAGCGCTTCGGGAAAGCCGTAGAAGTCGTGGATGGTTTCGGGCCGCGCCGCGGTCGAGACCGCCGGTCGCTCGGTGTTCCAGTGCGCCGAGACCGCGATGATCGCGCTCGGCCTCGGTACGAGGCTGCCGAGAGTCGCGAGGAAGGATCGGGCCGGCAGATCCTCCAGGATCAGCATGGGCGAGCCGTGCGACACAAAGACAGTAGGCATCGACATTGCTTCAATCCTCGCACAACATCTGAAGCTCAACAAAGCAAAGGGGGTAGAGAGACTATGACTGCTTTATGCAGGTTGGCGGTGTTCGCCTTGGCGATCTGGACGGCGCTCGGCGCCCCGGCGATTGCCCAGACGACGCTTCGCATGGTGCCGCATGCCGATCTCAAGGTGCTCGACCCAATCTGGACCACCGCCTACATCAGCCGCAACTTCGGCTATATGATATACGATGTCCTGTTCGCCAAGGACGCCAACCTGCAGATCCAGCCCCAGATGGCGGATCACTACACCGTCTCCGACGACAAGCTGACCTATACGATCGTGCTGCGCGACGGGCTGGTCTGGAGCGACGGCACGCCGGTCACGTCGGCCGACTGCATCGCGTCGCTCAAGCGCTGGGGCGCCCGGGACTCCTACGGCCAGCTCCTGATGAAGGACACGGCCGAGCTCAAGGCGATCGACGACAAGAGCTTCGCCATCGTCCTCAAGCGTCCCTTCGCGTTCGTGCTCGATGCGCTCGGCAAGGTCTCGTCGAATGTTCCCTTCATCATGCCCAAGCGCGTGGCCGAGACCGATCCCTTCAAGCAGATCACCGATTTCACCGGCTCCGGCCCCTTCATCTTCAAGCAGGACGAGTGGAAGCCCGGCGAGAAGGTCGTGTTCGTCAAGAACCCGAAATACAAGCCGCGCGCCGAGCCGCCCTCGATGCTGGCCGGCGGCAAGGTCGCCAAGGTCGACCGCGTGGAATGGCTCGCCATCTCCGATCCCAGCACGGCGGTGAACGCCCTGCTCGCGGGCGAGATCGATCTCATCGAAGCGCCGCCGACCGACCTCTTCCCGGTCCTCAAGGCGGACAAGAACATCGCGCTCTATCCCTGGAACGTGCAGGGCAGCCAGATCATCATGCGCTTCAACCAGCTCCAGCCGCCGTTCAACAACGTGAAGGCGCGGCAGGCGGCGATGTATGCCGTCGCCCAAGAGGACATGCTGCGCGCCCAGGTCGGCGATCCGGAGATCTACAAGGTCTGCGACGCCCCCTTCATCTGCGGCACCAAGTTCGGCAAGGAATACGGCGATCTGCTGATCAAGCCGAACCTCGACAAGGCGCGCGAGCTTCTGAAGGAGTCCGGCTATGACGGCACGCCGGTCGTGATGCTGCACCAGACAGACCTGCAATCGTCCAACAACGTGCAGCCGGTCGCCAAGCAGCAGCTCGAGAAGGCCGGCTTCAAGGTCGATCTGCGATCGATGGACTGGCAGACCGTGGTGACACGTCGCGCCAAGAAGGGCCCGCCCGGCGAGGGCGGGTGGAACATCTTCTTCACCACCACCATCAGCCTCGATGCCGACAATCCCGGCACCAACTCCTTCGCCTCGGGCGCCTGCGAGAAGGCGTGGTTCGGCTGGCCGTGCGATCCGGAAATGCAGAAGCTCAGGGACGAGTTCATGCACGAGACCGATCCGGCCAAGCAGAAGGCCCTGGGCGACGCCATCTCCGATCGCGTCATCGAACAGGCGTATTACGCGCCGGTCGGCCAGTACAAGGCCTTCGGCGCCTACCGCAAGGATCGCCTCCAGGGCTGGCTGCCAGGGCCGGTGCCGGTGGTCTGGAACATCAGCAAGAAGCAA
Organism: Enhydrobacter sp.; assembly: GCF_030246845.1. Lineage (NCBI taxonomy): Bacteria > Pseudomonadati > Pseudomonadota > Alphaproteobacteria > Hyphomicrobiales > Enhydrobacter > Enhydrobacter sp. The sequence continues at coordinate 3,310,924 of NZ_CP126889.1, read as the reverse complement.
TGAGCAAGGAGCGCCGAGGAGGCCTGGCCTCCTCGGCGCACGACCCTGTCAGGCCGCGTGCGCGAGCGGCGCGGCGTGCCAGCGCTGCGCCGCCTGGGCGACGCGCCGCCCCAGTGCGCTCATCGTCCTGAAGTCGCTGGCGCCGATTCCCTCGACGCCCTGATCCGCATTGGCCTGCGCCATGGCGCCGACCGATGCCCCGGTGCGGTTGAGATCCTCGCCCGAGCCCTTGGAGTGGTTGTTGCCCGGCGGCAGGCCGAGCCCGACCCAGACCATGCCGTGCTGGGCCGCCAGTGTGATGAACTGGTAGAGGGTATTGTGCTTGTCGCCATTCCAGGCGGCCGAGCCGGTGAAGCCGGCGGCGAGCTTGTCCTGCCAGGCGCGGCTCGCCCATCGCTTCGACGTCCAGTCCTTGAACTTCGCGAACTCCGCGCTGACGCCGCCCATGTAGGTCGGCGAGCCGAAGATGATGGCGTCGGCGGCGTCGAGCTCGGCGGCGCGGGCCTCCGCCTCGATGACGGGAACGAGGCTCACCTCCGTGCCGGCGGCTTCCGCAGCGCCCGCGGCGACGGCTTCGGCCAACGCCTTGGTGTGGCCGTACCCGGAATGATAGACGATGGCGACCTTGCTCATGGCAATCTCCAATCCTTTGATATGACTGGAGAAAGCTTTCTTTCGTGTCTCCAGTTCATCTGATTACTCCGAGTGACTGGAAATAGTTGGGGCGAGCACTATATCTTTGCCAGTAGGTACCGAATCGTAACCTTCAGGATTGTTGCGATGAGCTCAAGTTCACCTTCGGAACACGGCAAGGAAGGCGGCGCCTCCTGCCCCATGGACTTCATCCTGCGCATGCTGATGGGACCGTGGACGACCTACATCGTCTACAATCTGCGCACCTTCGGGCCGCAGCGCTTCGGCGAGCTGAAGCGCCGCGTGTCGGGCATCTCGGCCAAGATGCTCACCGAGCGCCTGCGCACGCTCGAAGGCGCGGGGCTGGTGCGGCGCGACTACGAGCCGACCATCCCGCCCAAGGTCACCTATTCCCTGACCAGGCGCGGCCACGAGCTCGACGAGGTGCTGGGCAAGCTGGCCGAGGTCGCGATCCGCTGGCAGGCGGAGGACGCGGCGGCACGCACCCTGAAGGCCGCGGAGTAGATCGGCGGCACTATTTCTTGCTCACGCCCCAGAACACCGTGACCGGCGGCAGCGGCTTGGGGAAATGGACGTCGTCGCGCGCGGCGCCGACGCTGAACCACTCGCCCAACGGTATGTGCGTCACGACCTGCATCGCATAGGTCTGCACCGCGTCGGCCACCGCCCGCTTCTCTTCGAGCGTGTTGGCCTCGACGTACTTGTCGCGCAGCTTCTCGAGCTTGGCGTCGCACGGCCAGCCGGCCAACGCCTTGTCGCACGTGGCGATGAGGAACGCCGTCGTGAGCGGGTTCAGGATGTCGATCTGCGCCCAGCTCGTCGCCAGCGCATTCCAGCCGCCCTCGCTGGGCGGCCCCTTCTTCCGCACGCGCGCCACCATGCTTTGCCAGTCCATTGGCTGGACATCGACCTTGAAGCCGGCCCGCTCGAGCTGCGCCTTGGCGACCGGCGCGAGCTGCTTGATCGCCCCGAGATCGGTCGGCTGCGGCATGACGACCGGCGTTCCGTCGTAGTGCGCCTCGGCCAGCAGCTCCTTGGCCTTGGCGACATTGCCTTCGATCAGCCCATCCATGCCCGCGGTCGAGGCGAGCGGCGAGTCGCAGGTGAACATCGCCTTGCAGATCCGGTAGTAGCGCTTGTCGCCGACATTGGCCTGCAGGAACTCTTCCTGGCTCAGCGCAAAAGCCGCCGCCCGGCGGACCCTGACATCGTTGAAGGGCGGGATGAGCCAGTTCATGCGGAAGGCGTACTGGTTGGTGACGCTGCTCCGCAGGATCTGGATGCCCTTGGTCTTCTCGAGCGTCGTCAGATAGTCGTGATCGAGGCTCTCGATCATGTCGATCTCGCCGTTGAGCAGCGCGTTGACGCGGGTCTCGGCGTCCGGAATCCACACCCATTCGACGCGGTCGACATCGACCACCTTGCCGCCGGCCAGGCCCGACATCGGCTCGGCGCGCGGCTTGTATTTGGTGTTCTTGACGAAGACCAGCTTCGCGCCGGGCTTCCATTCGTCCCGCTTGAAGATGAAAGGTCCCGAGCCGATCGAGCTGTCGATCTGCTGGAACGGGTCGGTCTCGGCCACGCGCTTGGGCATCATGAACGGAACCGTGGTCGAGGGCTTGCCGATGGCGTCGAGCAAGGGCCCGAACTTCTCCTTGAGGACAATCTCGAAGGTCTTCGGATCGATCGCCTTGTATTCCGCCACCCGTGCCGCGAGCTTCTGCCCCATCGCATCGCGTGCCGACCAGCGCTTGAGCGAAGCGATGCAGTCCTCGGCCGTGACCGGCGTGCCGTCGTGCCATTCGAGGCCGTCGCGCAACCTGAAGGTCCAGACAAGGCCGTCGTCGCTGGTCTTCCAGGTATCGACCATCTGCGGCTTCACCTCGAACTTGCCGTCCACCGCAAACAGCGTGTCGTAGATCATGTAGCCGAAGTTGCGGGTGATGTAGGCGGCGCTCTGGATCGGATCGAGCGTCTTCACATCGGAATGCATGACGACTTTCAGGACCGTCTCGGCCGAGGCGGCGACCGAGGCGAGGGCGACGGCCAGGGCGATGACCGACGCGGCAAGAAGACGACGCATGATTTGTCCCCCGAAACGCGAGGGACGGAGCTTAGTGCCGGCGGCCGCTCGCTGTCACGCGAGGGCGAGCTTGTAGACGCGCGCCGCGGTGCCGGAGAACAGCGCCGTCTTCTCCGCCGCCGACGCCTTCGCGGCCAGCCGCTTGAAGGCGTTCCACAGGACGGCATAGCTCGACGTCACCTTGTCGACCGGGAAGTTGCTCTCGAACATGCAGCGCTCGGCGCCGAACAGCTCGATGCAGGTCTCGACCCACGGCCGGAAGGCATCGGCGAGCATCTGGGAGGTCGGCGGCGAGGGCCGGTCGTAGAAGTCGAACCACCCCATGGGCATGCCGAGGCCACCCACCTTCACCGCGACGTTCGGACGCCGCGCAAGCTCGGCCATCGATGCTTTCCAGGCCGCGAACTCCTCCTCGTGGCGCGAGGCGTAGGGCCCGTAGCCCAACGGCCCGCCGACATGGTCGAGAATGACGGGCACGTCGGGAAACGCCCCCGCAAGCTCGGCGAGCTCGCGCAGTTGCGGATGGTAGAGCCAGGCGTCGAAGGTCAGCCCGAGCTTGCCGAGCTGGGCGAAACCTTCGCGCCAGGTCCTGTCGGCCATCAGCCCTTCGGGCGGATTGGTGTGCGTGCGCCTGATCTCCTCGTGCCTGTCCCAGCCGGTGGCGTAGCGGATGCCACGGAAGCGGCCGTTGCCGGCGGCGATCTGGGCTTCCAGCACCTCCCGCGCCCTGGCGCCGAGGCGCAGGTCGGCATAGCTCACGATGCCGGCGCAGGCGCGCGATGGACCATAGGCGCCGCTCGCGAACATCGCCGCCACGCCGTTCACGAACTCGGTCTCGCCGACCGGCCGCATCTCCGTCGGCCCCTCCTTGCGGTACATCGAACGGCAGTCGATGAAGACCGTCGCGACGATGTTGTGGCCGGCCCGAAGGTCCTCCAGCAGATCGCGGTACATGTAGACCATGTCGCCGCGCTCCCACAGATGATGGTGCGGATCGACGATAGGCAGCTCGGGCTCGAGCGCGGGCTCGCTCACCTTGGCGAGCCATCCCGGATTGGGCGGCGCGAGCGAGTTGCCGAGACGCGGCGGCGTGTTGGTCATTGTTTCCTCCGAATTTGCTTGTCCTAAAGCACCGGCTGCTCGCCGATCGCCGAGACATGCGCAGCGACGATCTTCCAGCCGATGTCGGGAAAGCGCACCCAGGTCTGGCTTTGACGGCCGGTCATCTCCTTGCCGCGCACCTTGTAGACCAGGTTCACCACGGCGATGTCGCGGCCCAGGGTCAGGATGTCGAGCCGATGGCGCTTCTCCTTGGTGCCCGGACCCGGCGGCCGCGCGACGCGATGGGCGTGGATGCGGTCGAAGCCGTAGCCGTGCTCGTTGTTGGCGAGCCGGACCGTGTAAGGGCTGTTCCAGAAGGTCGCGTCGAGAACGTCCACGTTCTTGTCGATCAGCGCCTGCTCGTAGCGCTCGAACAGCGCTTTCACCTCGGCCACGACCTCGGAGATATTCGGCGTCAGGTCCTGCATAAATTCTCGTCTCCTACTTCGCCGCGTCGAGGGCGCGGGCCACGGCGACCAGGCCGGCGTCGCTGCCGGGCGCGCCGATGATGGACAGGCCGACCGGCAGGCCGTCAACCGTCGCGCCCGGAAGGCTGACCTGAGGATGGCCCGCCAGTCCGCCATGGGCACAGAGGCAGGTGATGCGGTCGCGCAGCGGATCGAGCACGGCGAGCGGCTGGCCGGTCGGCGGCGCGGGAAAAGGCGTGGTCGGCAGGCAAAGGATGGTGCCGGGCGGCAAGAGGTAGGCCATGCGGGCCCGCGCCTCCTGGCGCATGAGGTTGGCCCAGTTCTGTTCGCTGACCGGAACCGACGCCCCCGCCAGCAGGCCGCGCGCCACCGAGAAGGCCATGCGCGGGTTGCGCGTGTCGAGCCAGTCCTTGAACGTCGCATAGGCCTCGACCGGCTGCAGGGCACGCTGGGCCCGCGCCCAGACCGACAGGCCCTGCGGTGCCATGACCTCCTCGCGGCTGTGGCCGATCAGCCCAGCGAGGCGCTTCACCATCGGCTGCAGGGCCGCCGCCACCCCAGCGTCGGCAAAGCCGAAGGCGTCGACGGCAACCACGAGCCGCGTCGGCAGAACGGTCGGGATCGCCTCGCCCAACATCACGGCGGAGACCCTGGCGAAGGTCTCGGCGTCGCGCGCGAACCAGCCGGTCGTGTCCGAGGTCGGCGCCTGCGGCAGCATGCCGGTGATGTCGATGCGACCGTGAGTCGGGCGGATGCCGTAGAGGCCGCAGAAGCTCGCCGGCACGCGCACCGAGCCGCCGGTATCGGTGCCGAGCGCGGTATCGCAAATGCCGGCGGCGACCGCCGCGGCCGAGCCGGAGGACGAGCCGCCGGGAACGCGACCGGGCGCGCGGACATTGACCGGCGTGCCGTCGAACGGATTCTCGCCCAGGATGCCGAGCGACACCTCGTCGGTGACCGTCTTGCCGATCAGCGTCGCACCGGCATCGAGCAGCGTCTGCACTGCCCAGGCATGCCGTGAGGGCACGGCACGGCCGGTCGGCCAGTCGTGATTGCCGCCGCCGGTCGGCACACCCGCCACGTCGAACAGATCCTTGGCGGCGAAGGTGAGGCCCGATAGCGGGCCGCCGGCACGGCCTTCGATGTGCACACGCGGGCCCGGCACGAAGGCGCCGATATCGTCGGTCATGCTTCTCTCCCCTGATGACGAGACAGTATGCCGACGAAAAAAAGCCCGCCACAGAGGGCGGGCTTTCGCTTTCGTTGTGCGGGTAAGGAGGATCAGCGGCTGTAGTACTCGACCACCAGCGACGGCTCCATCTGCACCGGATAGGGCACGTCGGCGAGCTTGGGGCCGCGCACGAACGTGCCCTTCATCTCGGTGTGGTCGACGGTGACGTATTCCGGCACGTCACGCTCGGCGCTCTGGACCGCCTCCAGCACGCGCACCATCTCCTTGGCCTTGGGGGTGAGCTCGATCACGTCGTTGTCGCGCACCAGGTAGGAGGCGATGTTGACGCGCCGGCCGTTCACCTTGACGTGGCCGTGGCTCACGAGCTGGCGCGAGGCGAACGGCGTGATGGCGAACTTCATGCGATAGATGACGGCGTCCAGCCGGCGCTCCAGCAGCTCGACCAGATTCTCGCCGGTGTCGCCCTTGCGGCGCACGGCCTCCATGTAATAGCGGCGGAGCTGGCGCTCCGAGACCGAGCCGTAGTAGCCCTTGAGCCGCTGCTTGGCCATGAGCTGCAGGCGGTAGTCGGTCGGCTTGGTGCGCGCCTGGCCGTGCTGGCCGGGGCCGTATTCGCGCTTGTTGATCGGGCTCTTCGGCCGGCCCCACAGGTTGACCCTGAGGCGGCGATCGATCTTGTACTTCGAATTCTCGCGCTTGCTCACGCGATCGCTCCATCGTTGCGCGTCATCGACGCTGTTGTCCGGATAGGCCTGGGTCCGAGATGGCTCGGGGCGGGAGGAAGGCGCGAAAGGCCCGCCACCACGTTCTCCGGAGAAGCGCGGAACATACCGGCGAAGTGCGTGCAGTCAAGCGACCGGAATGACCCCTATATTTCAGGCTATTTTTCTCATTTTTCGCTCCACCCCTGCCTGAGTGCACCCCGGTATGCGGTAATAGGATACCGCGGCCGGCGGCCTCAGGACGAGGACTTCTGTCCAATCAGATGAAGGGCGATCTCGCGGGGCCGGGGACGGCGGCGGTGCTCGAACAGGAAGATGCCTTGATATCGGCCGAGCATCAGGCGCCCTCGACTGACCGGAATGGCGAGATGGGTTTGGGTCAGCGCGCCCTTGATGTGGGCCGGCATGTCGTCGGGCCCCTCGGCATCGTGCCGGTAGTCCGTAACGGACTCGGGAACCAACTTCATCAGGAAGCTCTCGAGGTCCCTTTGCACCTCGAGGTCCACGTTCTCCTGGATCAGGAGGGAGGCCGAGGTGTGCCGAATGAACACCGTGAGCAGGCCGTCGCTCACCTTCTGCTCGGTGAGCCACGCGGCGATCTCGTCGGTGATCTCGACGAGTCCCTGCCGCTGCGCCTGAACCGTTAGAGAGCCCAATGCCTGTTCCATGGCGATCTGTCAGACCTCCACCAGCACGACCTCGTGCGTGACGGTGGCCGATTTCTTCACCATGGCGGTGGCCGAGCAGTACTTCTCGTCGGACAGGCTCACCGCGCGTTCCACGAGGGCGCGGTTCAGCTTGCGGCCACGTACCGTGTAGACGAGCTTCACCGAGGTGAAGACCTTGGGATGGTCCTCCGCGCGCTCGGCGACCAGCGAAACCTCGACGCCCTCGATGTCCTGGCGCTGCTTCTTCAGCATCGCCACCACGTCTATGGCGGTGCAGCCGCCCATGCCCATCAGCACCACTTCCATCGGCCGCGAGGCGAGGTTGCGGCCGCCGATGTCGGGCGCGCCGTCCATGGTGATGGTGTGGCCGCTGCCGCCCTCGGCGACGAACAGGGCGCCCTCGACCCAGGAGACCTTCGCGGTGGTGGACATCCCTACTCCTCGTGCTGGTGCTTGCTGAGAAACTTGATGACGCCGTGGAACGTGCGCGCCTCCTGCTCGGTCATCGCCGCCCGCTGCAGGAGCGCGCGCAGATTGAGCACCATCGAGGGCCGCATCGCCTTGTGGCGCAGGAAGCCCGATTCGTCGAGCGCGCGTTCCAGATGGGCGAAGAGGTTCTCCAGCTCTTCCTTGGTCGCCGGCCGCGCGGCGTGATCGGCCATGCGCTCGGCCGGCGTCGGATCGCCGGCGGTCATCCATTCATAGGCCACGAGCAGCACCGCCTGCGCGACATTGAGCGAGGAGAATTGCGGATTGAGCGGGATGGTGAGCGCGGTGTCGGCATGGACCATGTCCTCGTTCTCGAGTCCGGTGCGCTCGGGCCCAAACAGGATGCCGACCTTCCGGCCCCGCGCGATCCAGTCGCGCATGTCGATAGCAGCCTGGCGCGCCGTCACGATGCGCTGCACCAGCTCGCGGTTGCGCGCGGTGGTCGCCACGACATGCTCGAGATCGGCCACCGCCTCGCCCACTGCCTCGAACACACCCGCCTTGTCCAGCACGATGTCGGCGCCCGAGGCGGCGCGCCATGCGCGCTCGTTGGGCCAGCCGTCGCGCGGGCTCACCAGCCGCAGCGCCGACAGCCCGCAATTCAGCATGGCGCGCGCGGCCATGCCGATATTCTCGCCGAGCTGCGGCCGCACCATGACGATGACCGGGGCTGCCTCCGCCGTCGGTCGCCCCTTCGATGCCCGTCCCATGCCGAGCCTATATCACGGAGAGGCCGGACAGGCTCAGCGGCGCGATGGCCGGGCGAGCATCGCCTGGCGGCGCATGAAGACCAGCAGCGGAATGCAGATCACCGCCGATATGGCGAGCACGCGGAAGTCGTTGAGGTAGGCGACGGTCGCGGCCTGCCGGTTCAACTCCTCGCCCCACATGGCGATCATCTTCGTGGGATCGTCGATCGGCCCGAAGGGCCAGGTCCCGCCGAACGGCATCCAGTGCTCGATCAGCCTCGAGCGGTCGACCGGCATGCCGTTCTCCATCGGTGTGACGCCGAGCCGCCACAGCGGGCTGAACGGCGTCAGGTGCTCGGCGAGCTCGGAGCGATTGACCTGGGTGTTGCGGGCAAGCAGCGCCACCAGGGCGGCGACGCCGACCGAAGCGCCCAGATTGCGCATCAGGGCGTTGATGGCGGCGCCTTCGGTGCGGATCCGGGCGGGGACGGTGGCGAAGGCGAGCGTCGTCAGCGGCGGGAACACCAGGCCGAGCCCGATCCCCTGCAGGAAACCGTTCCACACCACCCTCGCCTCGCTGACATCAAGCGTGAACAGCGCCATGTCGTACAATGCGAGACCGTTCAGGCCGAGCCCCAGGGCGATCAGCCAGCGTGCATCCATCCGGCCGATCAGACGCGACACCACGAACATCGAAAGCATCGTGCCGATGCCGCGCGGGGCCATCACGATGCCGGTCGTGAAGACGGGATAGCCCTTGAGCTGCTGCAGGAAGGGCGGCAGGAGGGTCGCCGTCACGATCATCAGGAGGCCGGTGACGGCCGTGAAGACGATGCCCAGCATCAGGTTGCGGTCGAGGAAGAGGTCGCGCGGCAGGAACGGATGATCGTCCGACAGCATGTGGATCACGAACATCGTGACCGCGACGCCGGCCACCACCGCCTCGACGACGATTTCGCGCGAGCTGAACCAGTCGAACTGCTGGCCGCGGTCGAGCATGAGCTGGAACGAGCCGATCGCGATCGAGAGCAGCGTGAAGCCGAGCAGGTCGAACGGCCGCGGATGGTCGCTCGCCTTGTTCCTGATCAGGATCATCAGGCCCATGGCGCACATGATGCCGACCGGCAGGTTAATGTAGAACACCCAGCGCCAGGTGTACTGATCCGTCAGCCAGCCGCCGAGCGTCGGTCCGGTGATGGGACCCAGCATCGTGCCGACGCCCCACATCGCCATCGCCTTGCCCTGCTCCTCGCGCGGATAGGCCTCCATCATCAGCGTCTGGCTGAGCGGCACCAGCGAGGCGCCGCACACGCCCTGCAGGGCCCTGAACATCACGAGCTGCTCCAGCGTCTGCGCCGCGCCGCACAGCATCGAGGCGATGGTGAAGCCGATCACCGAGCTCACGAGGATGCGCCGCACCCCGAACCGCACGGCGCAGAAGCCGGCCAGCGGCGTCGCGATCGCGGCCGAGACGATGTAGGATGTGATCACCCAGGCGACCTGCTCCTGGGTCGCCGACAGCGAGCCCTGGATGCTCGGCAGGGCGACATTGGCGATCGTGCCGTCGAGCGCCTGCATGATGGTCGCCATCATCACCACGACGGTGAGCCAGCGCCGGTGACGGAGGGTGTCGCGGTCGACGCTCATGTCGCGTGCGGGCTGGCGGCGTGCGAGCCGGAGGACGACATCACAGCCCGAAGATCGACAGCAGATCGCCCAGCGTGCGGTGATGGCCGGTGTCGATCTCGACGATCGTGCTCATGCCGATGCGCAGCGGCGGATCGCCCTCCTTGCAGACGACGGAGGTGCGCACCGGGATGCGCTGCACGACCTTCACCCAGTTGCCCGAGGCGTTCTGCGGCGGCAGCACCGCGAACTCGGCCCCCGTGGCCTGGGAAAACGACGTGACCTTGCCCGTGCATTGCATGTCGGGATAGGTATCGACCCGGATGGTCACCGGCTGGCCGACACGGACGCGCGTCAGCTCCGTTTCCTTGAAGTTGGCCTCGATCCAGAGATCGCTGTCGGCCATCACCGCGATCGACGGCACGCCCATGATCGCGTAGCTGCCCGGCACCAGCACCTTCTGCACGATGCCGTCCATCGGGGCGAGGATCATCGTGCGGCGCAAGTCGAGCAGCGCCTCGTTGCGGGCGGCAAGAAGCTGCTTCACCTTGGGGTGGTGGTCGACGTCGATCTTGGGATCGCCCGCCAGGGCGGCCTCGATGCGCGTGAGCTCCTGCTCGGCCGCCGCGATGCGCTGGCGCGCCACATCGAGCGACATGCGTGCTTCCTCGAACTTGGCGGCCGAGGCGAACTTGCGCTCGGCGAGATCCTTCTGGCGCTCGTAGTCGGCCTGGGCATAGACGCCCTGGCTGAGCGCCGCCTTGATCTCCTCGCGCTTGGTGCGCCACTGCGCCTTCAATCCGCGAATCTCGGCGCGTTGGGTCTCGATCTCGGCCTCGATCTTGCTGAGCTGGATGCGGTAGGGCGTATCGTCGAGCCGGTAGAGGAGCTGGCCGCGCGAGACGTGCTGGTTCTCGTGCACCGCCACCTCGACGATGCGGCCGCTCAGCTCGGTGGCGAGGAAGACGCGGTCGCCTTTCACATAGGCATTGTCGGTCTCGACGTAGCGACCGGACGACAGCCAGATGGCGAGGGCGCCGGCAATCGCCAGGAACGGCACCGACCACATGAGAACGCGTGCCCATCCGCGCCGGCGTGATCGCGGCATCCGCGGTGGCGGCGCGACAGCGATCTTGGGCGGCGATGCCGGTAGCGGGAGTCCCTCTCCGTCCATTCGGGCACATGGTCTGCCGCGCCGCCAATACCGTCAACCGGGACCGCGACATGGCTGCCAGCTTGCACCATCGGTACTGCCGGCCGTACCAGACCTAGCGGTCGCCAGTCCCCGCCGGCCGGGCGCCGTCGCGGAATAGCTTGTAGGTGATGGCGTCGTACAAGGCATTGTAGGAGGCGTCGACGATGTTGGGCGAGACGCCGATCGTCGACCAGCGCCGGCCCTTGGCGTCCGCACTTTCGATCATCACCCGGGTCGTCGCCGCCGTTCCCCCGGCCGAGTCGAGGATGCGCACCTTGAAGTCGACCAGCCGCATGTCGGCCAGCTCGGGATAGACCGGGATCAGCGCCTTCCGCAGCGCGGCATCGAGCGCGTTCACCGGCCCGTTGCCCTCGCCCACCTCCATCGCGCGGTGGCCCGCCACGTCGAGCTTCACGGTCGCCTCCGAGAGCGCGATGAGCTGGCCGCGGGCATTGACCCGGCGCTCGGCCAGCACGCGGAAGCTGTGCAGCGAGAAGTAGTCGGGCACGGTATGCAGCTCGTGCCGCGCCAAGAGCTCGAACGAGGCGTCGGCGCCGTCATAGGCATAGCCCTCGGCCTCGCGCTCCTTCACGATCTCCAGGAGCCGCGCCACGCCGGGATCCTTCGGATCGACCTCGAGCCCCATCTGGCGGAAGCGCGCCATGATGTTGGAACGGCCGGCCTGGTCGCTCACCACGATGATGCGCTGGTTGCCCACCGTCTCGGGATCGACATGCTCGTAGGTCCTGGGATCCTTCTCCACCGCCGAGACGTGCAGGCCGCCCTTGTGGGCGAAGGCGCGCGTGCCGACGTAAGCCGCGCTGCGGTTGGGTGCCGCGTTCAGCCGATCGTCGAGCAGCCGCGAGAGATGGGTGAGCCGCTGCAGCGCACCCTCCTTCAGGCCGGTCTCGTAGCCCATCTTGACGACAAGGTTGGCGATCAGGGAGATCATGTTGGCGTTGCCGCAGCGCTCGCCCAGCCCGTTGATCGTGCCCTGCACCTGGCGCGCGCCGGCACGCACGGCGGCCAGCGTGTTGGCGACGGCGTTCTCGGTGTCGTTGTGGGTGTGGATGCCGATCTTCTCGCCGGGAAATTCTTGGCAAACCTCGCCCACGATGCGCTCGATCTCGTGCGGCAGGGTTCCGCCGTTGGTGTCGCACAGCACCAGCCAGCGCGCGCCGGCCTTCTCGGCCGCGGACAGGCAGGACAGAGCGTAAGCGGGATTGGCCTTGTAGCCGTCGAAGAAATGCTCGGCATCGAACATCACCTCGTCCATGCGCGCCTTCGCATGGGCGACGGAGTCGGCGATCATCTCGACGTATTCTGCGCGGTCGAGTTCCAACGCCACATCGACATGAAAGTCCCAGGTCTTGCCGACCATGCAAACGGTGCGCGCCCTCGTGCCCAGGATGGCATTGAGGCCGGGATCGTTGGCGGCCGACCGGCCGGCGCGGCGCGTCATGCCGAAGGCCACGAAGGTCGCGTTCTCGAACGCGGGTGGCTCGGCGAAGAAGCGGTCGTCGGTCGGATTCGCGCCCGGCCAGCCGCCCTCGATATAGTCGATGCCGAGCCGATCGAGCTCGCGCGCAATGGCCATCTTGTCGGCGACCGTGAAATCGACACCCTGGGTCTGGGCGCCGTCCCGCAGCGTGGTGTCGAACAGATAGAGGCGATTGGACGTGGTCATGGCGGCGGCATCATAGTGGGGCCAACAAGCGGGGACAGCCTTATGACTTCAGCCACGACGATTGTCGAACTGCGCTCGACGCTCCTGCAGGTGCCGTGGCGAGGCAAGCCGCCGGCGGCCGGCATTCTTTCCGACCCGTTTCGCGAGATCTACGTCCTCGAAATCGAGACCCAGGGCGGTCTCGTCGGCATGAGCTACCTGCAGCCCCTGCGCGGCGGGCTGCACACGATCGATGCGGCGATGAAGGAGCTGGTGGCGCCCCATGTCATCGGCCGCGACGCCACCGAGATCGAGGCGATCTGGACCCAGCTCTACCGGAGCAATTTCTGGCTCGGCCGCATGGGCGTCACGGTGTTCGCCCAGAGCGCCGTCGACATGGCGCTGTGGGATCTCGTCGGCAAGCGCGCCGGCCTGCCGCTGTTCAGGCTGTGGGGCGCCGCGCGCTCCAGGGTGCCGGCCTACGGTTCAGGCTGCTTCCGGGGGCTCGGCCGCGACGGCATGATCGCTCGCGCCAGGGAATTCACCGCCATGGGCCTCAAGGCCATCAAGATGCAGGTGGCGCATATCCGGCCGTGGCGCGAGGACGTCGCGAACGTGAAGGCGATGCGCGAGGCCATGGGCGACGGCGTCGAGATCATGATCGACGTCAACATGGGCTGGGACGCCGACACGGCCATCCAGGCCGGCCATCGGATCGACGAGTTCGATCCCTACTGGCTCGAGGAGCCGGTGATCGCCGAGGATTTCGCCGGCTACCGCCGCATCGCGGCCGCGCTCAGGACCCGCGTCGTGGGTGGCGAGAGCCACTTCACGCGCCAGGACCTGCGGCCCTTCTTCGAGACGCCGTGCGTGCCGATCCTGCAGCCCGACCCGATGCGCGGCGGCTACACCGAGCTGCGCAAGATCGCCGCCGCCGCCGAGCCGTGGGGCATCCGCATCGCGCCGCACCTCTTCCATGAGCAGATGGTGCATCTGCTGGCCTCGATCCCCAACTCCAGCTACCTCGAGTACATGGACTGGAACGACGATCTCTGGATCGAGCCGATCCTGCCCGACAAGGACGGCACCATGACGCCGCCCGAACGGCCCGGCCACGGCCTCGCCTTCCGCCCCGAGGTGCTGAAGGACCACCGTACCAGCGGCCAGCGGATGAAGGGGTGATGGCGGAGATTTTTTTACCGAGGCCGGCCTTCATGAGCGGAACAGGAAGATTGCGCCACTGGAGTGGCGCGCTCCCTTGAGCGCTCATCGGAGCGCGCAACTCCAGTTGCGCTCATTGGTGCGGACGGCAATCGCATTCGTCGTTGGTCTGTCGCTCGCACTCGTCGCGCACGCCCAGACGCTCACTGTCGCCGACCGGCAGTCGTCGCACGCCTACACCACAAAGGAACTGCTGGCCGATCCGGCGACGCGCGATGTGACGGTCGACGACATCGTCTACCACCGCACCATGACCTACCGCGCGATCCCGGCGGCTAAGCTCCTGAAGCGCACGAAGACAGGCGTGGACGACTACGTGCAGGCGCGGGCGACCGACGATTTCTCGATCGCCATCCCGGCGCGGCTGCTCGAGCTCGAGTCGGCCGACACCGGGGCGTTCGTCGCCATCGAGGATCCGGCGGCGCGCTGGCCGTCCTTGCCGCAGGCCAAGAACAAGGAAAGCGCGGGTCCCTTCTACATTGTCTGGCGGACCGGCCGCACGGCGGAGATCAGCAGCGAATACTGGGCCTACAAGCTCGCCGCTCTCACCGTGACGGACAGTCCCTACAAGCGCTGGCCGGGCCTCGCCGTCGACGCGAGCGTGGCCGCCACCTCCCCTGTCCGCCGCGGCCTCGATCGCTTCGTCGCCGTCTGCATGGCCTGCCATCGCTTCCACGGCGAGGGCGAAGGCACGCAGGGCCCCGATCTCGGCACGCCCATGAACCCGGTCGACTACTTCCAGCCGCAGGCGCTGAGGAAGCTCCTGCGCGATCCCGCTTCGGTGCGCCATTGGCCCGACCAGAAGATGCCGGCCTTCTCAGCCGACTCCCTGTCAGACGCCGACATCGATGCGATCGTCGCCTGGCTGTCCTACAAAGCGAGGCAACGGCGGTAGCGCGAACCGATCAGCCGTTCTGGGCGTCCAGCCACCGGCGCGCCTCGTCCGCTGTCTTGAAGATCTTGACCGGGCGCGTCGCCCCCATCACGAGATTGATATAGCGCCTGACATAGTCGAGCACGTCCGGCGTGGTTGCAACGAAGGCCAGCGGGCCGCCCTCCAGCGTCGCCACATAGGCCCGCATGCGCCCGCCGAGCTGCATCATCTCCTCATCGCTGGCGATCGGCTGCATGGCGGTGCAGTCGACGAGCTTGCGATAGGGCATGGCGTCGTTGACGACGATCGCGTCGAGATATTCCTCCGCGTTCTGGAGCGTGACAGGCCCGTCGGCCTTCACCGTCACCAGCCGCTCCGCATGCGAAATGGTCCAGGTGATGGGCATGGGTCCTCCTCCGCTTGCCGACCATCGTCGTCCCGGCAAGATGTTCAGTGGCACACCCTGCGGATAGCCTGCCAGTCGGCGTCCGTGAAGTCAGGCGCGCCGGTCGGGGCGCGGCGCGTCACCGCGACGCGCTCGACGGTGGGCGGATGGTCCGACCAGATACCGGCAACGCCGGCGAGGTCGTGCGGCTCGGTCTTCAGCAGCGCCTCGAAGAAGCGCGACATGCCGTCGGCGCGCAGGCCGAGCCCCTCGAGGAGCGCCACGCCGGTCGCATCGGCTTCGCGCTCGAACTGGCGGCCGTTGCGCAAGGCCAGCAGCAGGGAGCCACCGGAGCCCAGCGTGCCGATATCCGAATAGCCGCCGGTGATCGCCTTCAGGATCTGCTCGGTCCCGTACTGCCGCGCCAGGCCCTTGATCGGGTGATAGTGCACGGCATGGCCGATCTCGTGCGCGATCACGCCGCCCAGCTCGTTGCCGTCCGCCGCCCGATCGATCAGGTCCGAATAGAGGATCACGATGCCGCCCGGCAGGGTGAAGGCATTGACCGGCCCGCCCTTCACGACGCGCACGCTGACCGGCCGATCGTAGCCGGCCTGGGCGGCGAGCCGGCCGGCGAACCGGTTGACCGCCGCCAGCCCGGGCTCGCCCTCGCACAGCGGCCGCTTGCCCACGAGTTCGGCATAGACGCGCTCCCCCAGCCGCGCCTGCAGCGACTGCGGCACCAAGGGCGCGAGCGCATCGCTGCCAGCCTGCAGTCCGGCCCAGAAGAGCGCGATCGCCGCGACGAGGCCCGCGCCGAACTGCAGGATGCGCCCCGCCGCGGCGGGCCGGTGCGCCCCGAGACGGGCGATCTCCGGCACTGCGGCGCCGAGCGCGCGGCGCTGCCCGGCATCCTCGATCGCGAGCCGTGCCTCCCCGTTGCGGCGCACCAGCAGCGGCACCGCCTCGTGCTCGCTGTCGCCCAGCACGCCGAGCTCGACGATCGGCCAGCGCGCCACCGGGGCGGCATCCACCGCGTCGCGCAGGACCACCTCGCCCGGCGTCGCCACGACCGTGACCTCGCGCACTTCGGCGGTCTTGCCGTCGTAGTAGCGGCCGCGGATCTCGGAGGGCGACGGCGCCATCAGATGCCGCTCACGTCGAACATGTCGAGCAGTCCCTCGCCGAAGCGCGGTCCCCTGTCGGGCGGCTGGCCGATCGCGCCGCCGTCGGGCGCGCCGTAGAGCCACAGCTCGTTGGCGACCAGGCGCAGCGTGCGATGCATCACCCACGGCCAGCCGAGGCCGAAGGTGAGCAGCACGATCAGGTAGTTGAGCACCAGATAGCCCCACATCTGGCGCGTGCTGATGCCCGTGGTGAAGAGGACATTGCCCGCCCGGGTATGGCTCACGAGATAGCGATAGAGATAGGCCCGCCACCAGCAGCGCAGCGGCAGGATCATCAGGCCGAACAGCAGATAGGCGCCAACGGCCACGCCCACGATCACGAGCAGAGTGCGCAGGCGACCGAGATCGGCGAAGGTCTCGATGTCCTTCTTCTCGAGGCCGAGCTGCTCGATGAAGCCGCCGAGCGCGAAGGCCGCCACCGCAAACGCCACGACCCAGGCCAGGATGTTCAGGAAGTAGTAGCCGACGTAGCGGCCGTAGATGTCGCCGGCGCTGCCGGCAAAGTCGAAGCCCTGCGTTCCCAGCCGTGCATGCACGATGCGCGGGCGCGCCAGGTTGACCGACACGACGGGCGTCAGCAGGCGCGCCGTCACGGCGTTGGCGAAGTTGAGGAACGTCGCGCGCGCGCCATAGGCCCATGCCGAGCCCTCCATGGCGCAGCGTATGCCGCGCCAGCGTGTGCGCGAGAGCTTGTAGCGCAGCCCCGAATAGTGGCCGACATAGGCGAGCGGCACACCGATCAGGGCGATCGCCAGCAGCACGACGTTCACGAGGTCGAAGCCGGGGATCGAGCGGTCGTGCAGCACGAAGTGCCAGACCAGCCATGCCCCGCCGCCCAGCACGGCCAGGATCGCGAGCACCACCAGGAAGCCCAACATCAGCTCGATCCCGCGACCGCGATATTCGAAGCGGTCGCCCAGCACGGACATATGGTTCCAGAGATAGCGGCGGATCCGGGTGCGGCCCCAGAAGCGCGACCAGCCCAGCGTCAGCACCATCAGGAGCAGGTGACGCAAATAAATGCCGTAAAGCTCCCCGAGCTTGCCGTCATAGACGGGCCGGGCGGGCACGAGGGCTGGCGCCGGCGGTGGTGCCGCAGGCTGCGGCTCGAAGGGCGGGGGCAGATCGGCCGCGCCGCCAAAGGAGTCGTTCACGGCGGATTTTTACCTCTTGGCTGCATCGCAAAAGGCTTTATGCTGCAGCGCAACATCAATTGGGAGGATCGGAGCTTATACCATGACCGCCGCGATGCGCGACAAGCCCGTCCGGGATAGACCATGGCTGATCCGCACCTACGCCGGCCATTCGACGGCGGCGAAGTCCAACGAGCTCTATCGCACCAACCTCGCGCGCGGCCAGACCGGCCTTTCCGTCGCCTTCGATCTGCCGACCCAGACAGGCTACGACTCCGACCATCCGCTGGCCAAGGGCGAGGTCGGCAAGGTCGGCGTGCCGATCAGCCATCTCGGCGACATGTGCACGCTGTTCGACGGCATTCCGCTCGACCGCATGAACACCTCGATGACCATCAACGCGCCGGCGGCGTGGCTGCTCTCGCTCTACATCGCCACCGCCGAGGCGCAGGGCGTGGCACGCGCCAAGCTGCAGGGCACGACGCAGAACGACATCATCAAGGAGTATCTGTCGCGCGGCACCTACATCTTCCCGCCCGAGCCGTCGCTCCGGCTGACCGCCGACACGATCGGCTTCACCTATCGCGAGGTTCCCAAGTGGAACCCCATGAATGTCTGCAGCTATCACCTGCAGGAGGCGGGCGCCACGCCGGTGCAGGAGCTGGCCTTCGCGCTCGCCAATGCGATCGCCGTGCTCGACGCGGTGAGGGCGCGCGGCCAGGTGCCGCAGGCCGATTTCCCGCAGGTCGTGGGCCGCATCTCCTTCTTCGTGAACGCCGGCATCCGCTTCATCACGGAGATGTGCAAGATGCGGGCCTTCGCCGAGCTGTGGGACGAGGTCACCCAAACCCGCTACGGCGTCGAGGATGCCAAGCAGCGGCTGTTCCGCTACGGCGTGCAGGTGAACTCGCTCGGGCTCACCGAGCAGCAGCCGGAGAACAACGTCTATCGCATCCTGCTCGAGATGCTGGCGGTCGTGATGAGCAAGAACGCGCGCGCGCGCTCGGTCCAGCTCCCCGCCTGGAACGAGGCGCTCGGCCTGCCGCGGCCGTGGGACCAGCAATGGTCGCTCCGGCTGCAGCAGATCGTGGCCCATGAAACCGATCTTCTGGAATACGGCGACATCTTCGACGGCAGCGTCGAGATCGCGCGCAAGGTCGAGGCGCTGAAGCAGGAGGCGCTCGCCGAGATGAGGCGCATCGAGGAAATGGGCGGCGCGGTGGCGGCGGTCGAAGCGGCCTACATGAAGCAGCGGCTGGTGGAATCGAACCTTCGGCGCCTGTCGGCCATCGAGGCGGGCGAGCAGACGGTGGTGGGCGTCAATGCCTTCACCGAGGGCGAGCCCTCGCCGCTTTCGACCGGTACAGGCGCCATCCTCACCGTCGATGCCTCGGTCGAGCGAGACCAGATCGGGCGGCTGAAGGCCTGGCGCGCCGCGCGCGACGGCACCGCCGTGAAAAGTGCACTCGCCAAGCTGGCAGCGGCAGCGAGGGAAGACCGCAATATCATGCCGCCGTCGATCACCTGTGCGCAGGCCGGCGTCACGACCGGCGAATGGACGCAGGCGCTGCGCGAGGTATTCGGCGAATATCGCGCCCCCACCGGCGTCGGGCGCGCCGCCGGCGTGGGGGACGCACGGCTCGAGGCCGCCCGCCGCGAGGTCGACGCGGTGTCGCGCCGCCTCGGCCGGCGCATCAAGATCCTGGTCGGCAAGCCCGGCCTCGACGGCCATTCCAACGGCGCGGAGCAGATCGCCGTGCGGGCCCGCGACTGCGGCATGGAGGTGGTTTACGAGGGCATCCGGCTCACGCCGGAGCGCATCGTCAATGCCGCGCTCGAGGAGAGCGTGCACGTGGTCGGGCTCTCGATCCTGTCGGGTGGGCATGTCTCGCTGGCGAACGACGTCCTGCAAGGCATGCGTGACGCGGGCATCGGCGACGTGCCCGTCGTGGTGGGCGGCATCATCCCGCCCGGCGACGCCCGGACCCTGATCGAGGCGGGCGTGGCGCGCGTCTATACGCCCAAGGACTTCGATCTCACGCAGATCATGCGGGACATCACGGCGGTCGTCGACTCCGCCTGGAAGGAAGCGGCGTAGCAAAACGCTCATCGCGCGTCGGTTGCGCCGGTGCCGCGCGGCACCTAGCATCACCGTATCGACAACGGTGGAGGCAGTCATGGGCCTGTTCGATTTCGTGCGCGACATCGGCCGCAAGATCTTCAGCAGCGACTCGGAAGCGAACGACAAGATCAAGGCCGAGATCGAGGCTTCCCTGAAGGGAATCGAGGGATTGACGGTCGATTACGATCCGTCCTCCGGCGACGTGAAGCTGGGCGGCCAGGCCGCGAGCACCGAAGCCCTGCAGAAAGCGATCCTCATCGCCGGCAATACGAAGGGCGTCGCCAATGTCAGCGTCGAAGGGATGAAGGCGCCGCCCGCCGAGGACCAGACGCAGTACTACATCATCAAGTCCGGCGATACGCTGTCGGCCATCGCACAGCACTTCTACAAGGACGCCAACAAATACCCCAGGATCTTCGAGGCCAACCGCGAGGTGATCAAGGACGCCAACCTGATCTTCCCCGGACAGAAAATCCGCATCCCGCCACTGTAGGCATCCGCCGTCCCGGCGCCACTGGAGTTGCCCGCTGGCCGCGCCGGCCCTCGGGAATGAACTGCGCGACAGCAAGATCGGTGTCATCCCGAGCGAAGCAGGGGATCCTTGATCGGCGCCAGCCAAAGATCCCTCGCTGCGCTCGGGATGACAGGAAACTGGTTCGATGCCTGATCTTGTCTCCTGTTAGTGGCGCGCTCCGTTGAGCGCTCGGAGGAGCGCGCAACTTCGGTTGCGCTCATGCGCGGACCGAAAGGGTCGCCGTCGCGTGCAGCATCGGCTCGACGGCGGCGTGGCTGAAGAGCCAGGCCTCGGCATGGGCGATCCCGCGGTCACGGCGGATCACGCGCGACAACGCCAGCACGTCGCTCTGAAGCGCCGGACGGAGGACGGTCACATTGAGATGCGTCACGGCGGCGCCGACCCCTGACGCCGCCCGCAGCGATGCGTCGACCAACGCCAGCAACGCCGGCGCCGACCAGCCCTCGCCCTCCGCCGGTGAGAAGCGCAACCGCACATCCTGGTCCTGGCAGTCCTCGACGAACAGGCCATAGCGCTCGCGCGCGGGGATGGCCGCTTCAAGCAAGACCTGCAGTTCGCCTTCGGTCATCCACTCCCCTTTGTGCTAGTCGTCCGTCATGTCCTTTCTCGACCATATCGCGCGCTGCAACAATGCCGACCTGCGCCAGTTCGAGCCGTGGTTCATCGGCACCGAGCGCGCGGGCTTCATCCATCGCGATTTCGCGCCCGTGCTGGCGGCCAGGCCCGATCTCTTCACCCATCGCCGCCAGGGCTGGTATTTCGCCGGCGCGCTCGATGCACCGACGAAGCGCACGGCGGCAATGCATGCCTTCCTGCTGGAGCTGCGGGCGCAAGGTCATTTCAAGGGCCTGTGGCGCGAGGAGCCGTATCCGGTCACCTGGGAGTTCTCCCGGCCCGCCCTCATGACCATGGAGCGGGCGGCGGTGCCGTGGTTCGGCGTGCGCGCCTATGGACCGCACATGACCGGCTATGTGCGCAAGCAGGACGGCCTGCACGTCTGGGTGCCGCGACGGTCGCGCGACAAGCCGACCTTCCCGGGCGAGCTCGACAACACCGTGGCGGGCGGGCAGCCGGCCGGAGTCGGCCTGCTCGACAACCTCGTCAAGGAATGCGGCGAGGAGGCCGCCATCCCGCCCGAACTCGCCCGCCAGGCGAAGGCCGTCGGCTACATCTCGTACTGGAGCCAATCGGGCGCCCAGCTCAAGCCCGATATCATGACCTGCTTCGACCTCGAGCTGCCGGAGGATTTCACACCGACCGCACATGACGGCGAGGTCGAGTCTTTCGAGCTTTGGCCGGTGCAGCGCGTCCTCGAAACAGTGCGCGACACCAACTGCTTCAAATTCAATTGCAATTTGGTGCTGATCGACTTCTTCGTCCGGCACGGCTTGCTCGCCGCCGACGACCCGGACTTCTTCGCCATTGTCGGGGGGCTGCGCCCGACCAATCCCAGCCTCCTGCAACTTCCGACCGGATAGGCACGTTTACGCGCCTGAGGAGGTCGAGCCTCATGCGCGTCCTTTCCCTTTCTTTCGCGCTCTGCATGGCGTTTGCCTTGCCGGCGACGGCCCAGGATATGCCGGACGGCACCCCGATCGACGGCCATTGGGGCCACGGTCACGCCGAGAATCACGACTGGTACAAGAACCTCAAGCAGCCGGGAACAGGCTACTCCTGCTGCAACGGCGACAGTACGCACGGCGATTGTCGGCCGACCCGCGCCTACAAGACGAGCGACGGCACATGGCGGGCGCTGGTCGACGGCCACTGGCAGCCCGTGCCGCCGAGCGTCGTGCTCAAGATGCTGGCGCCCGACGGCAACTCACATGTCTGTGCCGGAAAGAGCGGGATGATCTACTGCTTCATCGGCGGTGAGCCCAAGAGCTGACGACGAGGGGTGACGACATCCACATCCTACTTGGGCTAACATCGCGGCAACGGATTCAGTCGAGCGCAATGGCGCGTCGCTTGGAATACGTGACCGGCTCGACTGGTGCTGCGCAAAGGGGGCTGCGCTATGCCCTTTCGCACTCGGTCTGTTGCCCTCTCCGTCGCCCTCCTTTTTGTTCCTGCGGCTGCGCGATCGCAAGAAGGCTTCCACGGCCAGGGACATGTCGAAAACCATGACTGGTACAAGGACCTGAAGCAGCCGGGCACCGGCTACTCCTGCTGCAACGGCACTGCCGACGGCCGCTTCGGCGACTGCCGGCCGACGCGCGCCTACATCACCGAAGATGGAACCTGGCGGGCCATGATCGACGGCCACTGGGTCCAGGTGCCGCCGCGTGCCGTGCTGAAGCAGCTCGCCCCCGACGGCAACAGCCATATCTGCGCCTCGCCGAGCGGCATCATCTATTGCTTCCTCGGCGGCACGCCGAAGAGCTGAGCCGCTCGGCAATCTGCCAAATCTGCGGTCCGGCGCGCGGAATGGCGTGCGCCTCCTCACGTTTTGCCCTCGCTGCCCAGTCATGCAAAAGTCGCAGCGGAGGGAGACAGCGTGGCACGGGACGGTCAGGGTTTGGAGATCGGCAGCGCCGACGAAAGCGCCATCGCGGCTCTGGATTTCCTGCGCGAGGAGTGGCTGGTCTTCGGCAAGCGCTTCCAGGATTTCATGGCCGCCGCCGAGCGCGAGGAGCGCTGTGCCCTGTTGCCCGTGATGGCGGCCAACCTTGTGCTGTCGATGAATTCCGTCGAAGGCCGCACGCTGGGCGCCCGCTACCTGCGGCACGCCAGGGCGCTCGAAAAGGATGCGAGCGTGCGGGAAAAGGCATGGATCGCCGCGACCGCGGCCTGGCTGGCCGGCGATACCGACAGGAGCCTCGAGATCCACGACAGGATCGTGGCCGAATGGCCGCGCGATTTGCTGGCGGGCAAGCTCGGCCAGTTGCATGCCTTCAACCAGGGCGACGCCAAGGCGCTGCTGCGGATCGGCGAGCGGCTGCTCGCCGCCAACCGCGAGAACCATTTCGCCTGGGGCATGTGCGCCTTCGGTCTGGAGGAATGCCATCGCCTCGACGAGGCCGAAGCGCACGCCCGGCGCGCGATCGAGATGGAGCGCAAGGACCCGTGGGCCCACCACGCGCTCGCCCACTGCCTCGAGGCGCGCGGGCGTCTGGTGGAGGGCGTGGCCTTCATGGGCTCGATGGCCGACACGTGGGAAGACTGCAACTCCTTCATGTACACCCACAACTGGTGGCACCTGGCGCTGTTCCTGATCGATCTCGATCGCACCGATGAGGCGCTGGCGCTGTTCGACCGGCGCGTCTGGGGCGTGTGGAAGGAGTTCTGCGAGGACCAGATCAACGCCATCTCGCTGCTGGCCCGCCTGGAATTGCGCGGAGTCGATGTCGGCGCGCGCTGGGCGGATATTGCCACCTACCTCAAGGATCGCCTGCACGACCACTTCGTGCCCTTTCTCGATCTGCAATATCTCTATGGGCTCGCCCGCGCCGGCGAACGGAGCGCGGTGACCGAAATGCTGGCGAGCCTCGAGGACCGCGCCGAGAGCGCAAAGCCCTTTGAGCGCGAGGCCTGGGCCGACTGCGCCGTGCCGGCCGCGCACGGCCTTGCCGCCCATGCCAGGGGCGATCACGCAGAGGCGGCACGCCTGCTCGGGCAGGCGATACCGCACCTGGCGACGATCGGCGGCAGCATCGCCCAGCGCTCGCTGTTCGGCGCGATCCACCTCGACGCGCTGGTGCGCTCGGGCTGGAACGATGCCGCGCTCACGATCCTGCAGGCCGACGAGCGCGAACGGCCCGGCGTGGCCGCAACCAAGCGCGGCCTCGCCGATCTCTATCGCAAGCTCGGTCGCACCGAGCAGGCGATGGCCGCCGAGTACCAGGCCGAGGAGCTTGCCCGGCGATACCGCAACGTCAAAGGAGCTGCCGTGTGACGACCGATCTCACCCAAGCGAGCGCCGCCGAGCTCGGCAAGCTCTACGGCAAGGGCAAGGCCTCGCCCGTCGACGCCATGAAGGCCGTCCTGAAGCGCGTGGAGACGGTCAATCCACGTCTCAATGCTCTCTGTCTCGTCGATTCGGAAGCGGCTCTTGCCGCAGCGAACGCCGCGGAGCGGCGCTGGAAGAAGGGCAAGCCGCTGTCGCCGCTGGATGGCGTGCCGGTGTCGATCAAGGAGCTGGTGCGCGTGAAGGGCTGGCCGGTGCGGATGGGCAGCCGGCTCACCGACGCGACGCCCGCCGACGCCGATGCGCCGGCGGTGGCACGGCTGCGCGAGGCCGGCGTGATCGTCTTCGCGCAAAGCACCAGCTCCGAATATGGCCACAAGGGCGTGACCGACTCGCCGCTGCATGGCATCACCTGCAATCCCTGGAACATGGGGCGCACACCCGGCGGGTCGTCGGGCGGGGCGGGAGCGGCCGTCGCCGCCGGGCTGGGGCCGATCGCCATTGGCACCGACGGCGGCGGGTCCGTTCGCCTGCCGTCGAGCTTCACCGGGCTGGTCGGCCTGAAGGCGACGTTCGGCCGTGTCGCCGCCTGGCCGCCGTCGCTCACCGGCGAGCTCTCCAACACCGGTCCGATGTGCCGCACCGCGCTCGATGCCGCGCTGATGATGAACGTCATCGCCAGGCCCGATCCGCTCGACGGTTGGAGCCTGCCGGCGGACGGCGTCGACTACGTCAGGGCCTTGAAGGGCAAGCTCAAGAAGCTTCGGATCGGCTTCCTCCTGCGGATGGGCGAGCATCCACTCGATATCGAGGTGGCGGCGCTGGTGACCAAGGCGGCCGGGCGCTTCGAGAAGATGGGCTGCATGGTCGAGGAAGTGGCGCCGCCCACCAACTATCGCGAGGCGGGCCGCGCCTTCGTCGTGCACTGGCTGGGCGCGTTGCAGCGCCTGCTGCAGCTCTATCCCAAGGAGCGGCACGGCGAGTTCGACGAAAGCCTGCTGGCGGGCGCCCGGAACGGCCTCAAGTTCACGCTGCAGGACCTGATCAACGCGCAGGTTGTACGGCGCGAGATAACGCTCGCCTGGAACGCTTTTTTCACCAGGTACGACCTCCTGCTGACGCCCACGCTTGCGGTGCAGCCGTTCGAGACCGGGCTGGACGCACCGGCGGGACCGGACGGCAAGCCGAACCTCCTGTGGTCGCCCTACACCTTCCAGTTCAACCTGTCGCGCCATCCGGCGATCAGCGTGCCGTGCGGCCTGAGCCGCGACGGCCTGCCGGTCGGCCTGCAGATCGTCGCCGCCCACTACCAGGATGCGCTGGTCCTGCGCGCGGCCGCCCGCTACGCCGAAGCGGATCCGCTCGAATTCCCCCGTCTTCCGGAGACCATGAAATGACCGCCGATCTTGCCTTGATGCCGGCCCATCAGCTCGCGAAGCTCTACAAGGCGCGCAAGGCCTCGCCCGTCGAGGCGACCAAGGCCGCCATCGCCCGCATCGAAGCGTTCAATCCGCAGCTCAACGCGTTCCAGCACCTCGATCCCGACGCCGCGCTGCGCGCCGCGCGCGCCGCCGAGAAGCGCTGGAAGAAGGGCGGCAAGCGGCTTTCGGACATCGACGGCGTGCCGATCACCATCAAGGACATGGTGCTGACCAAGGGCATGCCCACCCGCATGGGCAGCCTCGCCACCGATCCCGACGGCCCCTGGACGGTCGACGCGCCGGTCGCGCAGCGCCTGCGCGAGGCGGGCACGGTGATCCTCGGCAAGACGACTTCGCCCGAGTACGGCTGGAAGGGCGTCACCGATTCGGCGCTGTTCGGCGCCACGCACAATCCGTGGAAGATCGGCCGCACCAGCGGCGGCTCGTCGGGCGGCGCCGCGGCAGCCGAAGCTGTCGGCATGGGCAACCTCGCGATCGGTACCGACGGCGCGGGCTCCGTCCGCATCCCCTGCTCCTTCAGCGGCCTTTTCGGGCTGAAGCCCACCCAGGGCCGCGTGCCGCTGTGGCCCGCCTCGTCACAAGGCACGCTCTCCCATGTCGGCCCCATGACGCGCACCGTGAAGGACGCCGCCATGATGATGAACGTCATCGCCCGCTACGATGCACGGGACCCCTATGCGCGACCCGACGACGAGGAGGACTACCTCAAGGGCCTCGACAAGGGCGTGAAGGGCCTGCGCATCGCCTACTCGCCCAATCTCGGCTTCGTCGAGAAGGAGAAGATCGACCGCGACGTCGCGGTCGCGGTCGAGGCGGCGGCCAGGGTGTTCAAGACACTGGGCGCCAAGGTCGTGGAAGAATCGCCGGATCTGACCGGCCTCGATCCGCGCCGCATCCTGAATGCGCACTGGCAATCCAACGTCGCGGTGCTGGTGACGAACTTCAGCGAGGAGAAGCGCGCGCTGATGGATCCCGGCCTTCTGAAGGCGGCCGAGGTCGGGGCCAGTCTCGGCCAGGAGACGGTGGTGACGGCGATCAACCAGCGCCAGCAGGTGGCGGTGATCCTGAACCAGTTCCTGGCCAAGTACGATCTGCTGCTGACGCCCACCATGCCGATGACGGCCTTCGCGGTGAAGGAGAATGCCGCCTGGGGCGGCGACGGTGTCGATATCGGCTGGACCCCCTTCACCCTAACCTTCAATCTCACGCGCCAGCCCGCCGCGACGATTCCCTGCGGCCTCGATCGCGACGGCCTGCCGATCGGCCTGCAGATCGTCGGCGCCCACGCGCGCGACGCGCTGGTGATGCGCGCTGCCGCCGCCTACGAGCGCGTCCGCCCCATCCCCGCCCCGCCCATGGCACATCAGATCTGACCCGAGGACGGCGCACGAGCGCCACTGGCGTTCGCCACGGAACGAGGTCAGACCCTCGGGGATGAATCTGTGCGCGGCAAAATGGGTGTCGTCCCGAGCGGAGCGAAGGATCCTTTGCCGGCGCTGCGAAAGATCCCTCGCTGCACTCGGGATGACACGACACTGGTTGAATGCCTGCTCTTGTTTCTTGTTGGTGGCGTGCTCCGCCGAACGCTTATCGGGGCGCGCAACTCCAGTTGCGCAATCTTCACTCGCACTGTGTGAAGCACGGAAAGTTGAAGGCGAAAAAGCCAACCCGCGAAGGGATGCGGCGTTCTTCCCCTGCGTAGCCCGGCAAGTATCGGTATCCGGGCACCGGGGGCGCATATCTGGCGGCGAAGTGGTTTCGATTGCTCGGGACGTCCTGGCCGGCGTGAGGGAGTTTTCTGATGGGCCGCCTGACGATCCTCGACGGACTGCGGGGATATTTCCTCGTCTTCATGTTCCTCAATCACCTGACCTTCACCGGCGGCTATCTGCTGGTGAAGATCAATCATGACGAGCTGGGTTTCGTCGAGGGCGCGCAGGGCTTCGTCTTCCTGTCGGGCCTGCTGGCCGGCCTCGTCCATGGGCAGCGCGCGTTGCGCCGCGGCTTCGGCCCGGCCGCCAGCGCCATGTGGAACCGCGCCGCCGAGATCTATGCCTACGCCCTGGGCTGCGTCCTGATCATCCTGGCGCTGCAGCCGCTGCTGCCCGGATCGCAGCTCTACTGGCGCCACTGGCTCGGCGACCTCAATTTCGGCCGAGCGCGGCACGTGGCGGCGTCGGCGCTGCTCCTCTACCAGCCCGACTATCTCGACATCCTGCCCCAGTACATCGTCTACCTTCTGGTAGCGCCGCCGCTCCTGTGGCTCTGCCTGCGCGGGCGCTGGGCCTGGGTCGCGGCAGGCTGCATCGCGCTCTGGCTCGCCGTCCAGCTCGGCGCCCACTTGCCCGTCGCTGCCGCCCTGGATCGACTGCTGCCGCTCAGGGCCTATTTCAACGTGCTGGCATGGCAGCTCGTCTTCATGGCCGGGCTGATGATCGGCGCGGCGATGGCGCAAGGCCGGATCGACTGGGACCGCCTGTTCCGCCGCGATCGTCCGGAACTCGCGATCGTGGCTGCAGTCCTGCTGCTCTTCTTCGCCGTCTGGCGCATCCTGTTCAACAACTTCGCGCTGCCCGAGCCCATCGCGGCGCGCTTCCAGGTTCTCGCCAACCGCGGTGAGTTCGGCATCGTTTATCTGCTGAACTTCGCGGCGGCGGCCTATGCCATGACCTGGGTGATCCGCGTCGGGCCTGCAACAACGAGCGCCCTGCTGCGACGGCTGGCCGGCCTGCTGAGCAGCCTCTTCAACCTTTCCTTCCTGCGGTTGCTCGGTCGTCACTCGCTGCAGGTCTATGCCTGGCATGTGATCGTCGTCTACCTCCTGAGGGCGGTCGATCACGACTGGGGGCCGTTCGACGAGGTCACGAAGACGCTGATCGCCGTCACGGGCATCGCCCTGCTGGCGATACCCGCGCTGCTCCTCGAGCGCCTGTCGGCGGCACGACCGGGCGCGGGCCCGGGCGTCTCTCCCGCCCTGAAGCTTCGGGCTACGCCTTCATCGCCGCCTTCACCGCCTCGGCGGTGATGGGCAGCGACCGTAGGCAGGCCTCCCGACAAAAGGGCGGCATCACTGCCTCGGAGTCCGAGCCTCCTGCTGTGACAGGGGTTCAGAGGGTATGCCGTTGTGGCTGCGCCCGTACATCAGGCCAATGAGGCCGATCGCGATCACGACGGCGATGCCGAGCCAGGCGATCAACGGCCATACGTTGCGCGGTTCCACCGCTTTCAGATCGTGCGGTCCCTTCTCGGCTTCGGCCTCCCGGTTCAGGCGGTCGAGCCGGTCGCGTTCGCCCTTGTCCATTCGGTCCTCCGCATTCCTGACGTCGAACGGCAACGGCACCCGACGCCGCCGGGTTGCCGAAGCCGACAGCGACACTAATCTTCTCCGATCGTGAGCAATGCTGAGCCGGCGCACGCTCTTCTACGCATGCCTTGCCGCCCTCTTCGTGGTCGCGATCGCGGCCGTCTCGGCCTATGTGCGCTGGGAGATAGCGCACCGGCCGCACGAATATGACGGCTGGCGGCGCACGGCGTGGCCATTTCCGCCCGACCACTGGGGCGAGGGGCAAGCCTGGCGTGGTCACGGGCTCGACCTGTACGTACGGCCCAAGCTCGATTTTTTCCTGAACTGCGATGCCCGTGTGACCGATGACTCGACGATCGACCGCGCGGCCGATCTCGACCTGATCGACCCACTTTTCGAGCCGCTCGCACCGGGGCAGCGCATCCGGATCACGGACCTCGTTGGCCGCAGCCGGCTCTACAAGCTGCCGTCACGCGAGCCTGCGCGGCTTGCCGAGGCGATCGCCGTTTCCTATCGCTGCCATCTGATCGTGGCGCTTGCCGTCGGCAACGTCGCCGACGACAAGCTCCGTCGCATCGCCCGCCGCTTCCTCGAGGCCGATCCGGTGCAGGACTGGATCAACCCGCAGTTGGAACAGAAATAATCGGCATTGCGCTGCGCCTACCAGTAGGTCGGCGCGCCGTAGTACTTGTCGACGGCACGGCCGTAATCGGGCGTCCACTCGAAATCCTCGTAGTCGTCGATCGTCGGCGCACTCTCGAGCTTCTGCTTGTCGAGATTGACGACGAACCCGCCCTTGTTTTCGTCGTATGTCAGGGCCGACCAGGGCAAGGGGTGCTGCTTCTCGCCCATGCCCAGGAAGCCGCCGAACGACATCACGGCATAGATCGCACGGCCGCTCTTCTTGTCGAGCATGATGTCGTCGACACTGCCCAGCTTCTCGCCGGCGGTGTTGTAGACGGTGGTGCCGTTCACCTTGTCGGCCGCGATCAGGGAACCGCTCGTGATCTTGGTGACGTCGGTCATGGCCGCCTCTCTGTTCCTGTTGGAGAAAGTAAAGAAGTCGTCTCCCATCAACGCCCTTCCGCGACGGCAAGTTGCCGGCCATGTTGCCAGTGCCGCGAACTATGTCGATCTTGGTTCCGCGGCACCTGTCCAGATCGATCGGCACGCGAATACAACCGGACATTGTTGATTCATGTAGAATCTCTCTCGTGAGATTGCGCGCTCTTGCGGAACGGCTGCTTCGAGCTGCCTTTCAAACCTCTTCGCGAAAGAAGGTTCAGCGCTTCCACGCCGGCCGAGAAGGCCATAGCTGCGTAGATGTAGCCCTTCGGTACGTGCACTCCAAATCCCTCCGCGATCAGCGTCATCCCGATCATGAGGAGGAACGCCAGGGCCAGCATCACGACGGTTGGATTCGCCTCGATGAACTTCGCCAATGGCTCGGCTGCACACAGCATCAGCGTGACAGCCACGAGCACGGCAACGACCATGATGGCCAATTCGTCGGTCATGCCGACCGCCGTAATGATGCTGTCGATCGAGAAGACAAGATCGAGCACAAGGACCTGGCCGATTACCGATGCTGCGTCGAGAACCTTGTTGGCCGGCGTGGAAAACAGGGTGTCAGGCTCGGGATCGAGCTTCTGATGAATTTCCTTGGTTGCTTTCCAGACGAGAAACAGCCCGCCCCCGATCAGGATCAGATCACGCCAGGAAAAGCCGTGCCCGAATGCGGTGAAGATTGGTTGCGTCAGCGTCACGATGAACGCGACCGTCCCCAGCAACGCCAGCCGGAGCACGACCGCGCCGCCGATCCCGATCCGCCTTACCCTGCTTCGGTGTTCCGCCGGAAGCCTGTTGGTGAGGATCGAGATGAAAATCAGGTTGTCGATCCCGAGCACCACTTCCATCGCGATCAAGGTCGCCAGCGCAGCCCAGGCGGCCGGCTCGACAGCGAGCTGGAGCAGATCGTTCATCGTATCTCCCAATGCCCCTGATAATGCGCTGCCTCGACTGGCGGCAGCCTAACCCGGAGTCGTTTGCTTCATATCGGCAGCCGTTCGAGCCTCCGGCCCGGCCACCTCGCTGCGCAGTGCTGCAAGTTCCGCCCGGAGGTGCTTGAGCTCGGAGAGCAGCGGCTCCGTTTCTGCTCCAAACGCGTCCCGCTCCGCTTCGCGCCGTGCCGCTTCCACTTTCTCATGTTCGGCTTGCATGGCGTTCACGATGATGCCGATGAATAGGTTCAGCACCGTGAAAGTGGTTCCTATGATGAACGGGATGAAGAAGAACGTGGCGGAGGGGAATCGTTCCGAGACCGGCTTGACCACGCCCTCGACCCAGCCTTCGAGCGTCATGATCGTGAAGAGAGTGAACAGCGAATGGCCGAGCGTTCCGAACAGGTCGGGAAAGGCCTGGCCGTAGAGCTTGGTCGCCATCACCCCGAACACGTAGAACAGGAGCGCCAACAGCAGGATGATCGAGCCCATGCCAGGCAGGGCAGCGATCAGGCCTCCGACTACCCGCTTCAGGGACGGCACACGTGAGACCAGACGCAGGACCCGCAGCACGCGCAAGGAACGCAGCACCGAAAAGCTTTCGGTGGCGGGCACAAGCGCCATTCCGACCACCGCAAAATCGAACAGGCTCCAGGGATCACGAAGGAAAGCAAGCCGGTTCGCCACGATCCGTGCGGCAATCTCGACAGCAAAGACTGCCAGGATGACATGGTCGATGGCCCACAGAATCCGTCCGTACGTCCGGGAGACCGCAGGGATCGTCTCCAGTCCGAGGGTAAGCGCATTGACGACGATCAGCGCGGTAATGACGCGTTCCAGGCTCGGATCGTTGACGAGCCTTTGCAGTCGGACGAGCACGAGCGTCTTTCCGTTGCAGCGAGTGGAGTTTCAGGAATTAGCAGACGCAGTCGGGGATTCTGTGGGGCCCGCTGGAATACGTCGGATGCAGGTGGAGATGGGATGCA
The DNA here is from genome assembly GCF_030246845.1 of Enhydrobacter sp. Taxonomy (NCBI): domain Bacteria; kingdom Pseudomonadati; phylum Pseudomonadota; class Alphaproteobacteria; order Hyphomicrobiales; genus Enhydrobacter; species Enhydrobacter sp. Next base: position 3,279,315 of record NZ_CP126889.1, on the reverse strand, counting down.
GGTGGGAATGCCATTTGCATGTGGTACCGGTCCGGCGACGCCGATAGGTGGTGATACCCCAGCCAGGAATCAAGCCTCCTGCCGAACATCCTTCCGGGACGACAAGTTGCGCGGCAACGTCGCCCGCGCCATCCCCGTTCACAGGCGCCCCTCGCGGTAGCAGGAATTGCCGAGGACGGGTGACGTTCGCCTCCTCTTCGGCGACACTGGCGGCATGACACCGCTTCATATCGGAATCGCCGCCTGCTCCGCCGAAGGCGCGGCGCTTTGCTATCGCACGATCTGCACCGAGGCGCCGGCCCTGCTGGGCGGCCATGGCCACCCCGAGGTGACCATGCATACGCCTTCCCTCGACGATTACATGAATCGTATCTATCGCGGCGACTGGCCGGCCGTCGGCGAGCTCATGCTGGCCTCGGCCGAGAAGCTTGCCCGGATGGGCGCCGCTTTCGTGATTTGCCCCGACAACACCATCCATCAGGCGCTGCCCTTCGTGGAACCGCGGTCGCCGATTCCGTGGCTCCACATTGCCGACGGCGTGGCGGCCGAGGCCGTCGATCGCGGCTTCCGGCGCATCGCCATCACCGGCACGCGCTGGCTGACCGACAGCGAGGTCTATCCGCAGAAGCTTTCCGCACGCGGGCTGGAATGGGTGCGCCCCGCGGTCGGCGAGCGCGAGGAGATCAACCGCATCATCATGGACGAGCTGGTGCGCGGCGTCTTCAAGCCCGAGGGGGTGGCCTATTTCCAGAAGGTGATCGGTCGCCTGAAGGCGGAGGAAGACTGCGACGCGGTCGTCCTGGGCTGCACCGAGATCCCGCTGATCCTGAACGACGCCAACTAGCCCCTGCCGACCCTCGATTCGACCAGGCTGCTGGCGCGCGCCGCCATCCGCCGCGCGATCCAAGAGCAGAAAGAAGCGGCGTAGTCGGCGCCCCATCGAAGCCGAAAGATCCCTCGCTACGCTCGGGATGACACCAGTTCGATTCAAAATTTGGTGTCATCCCGAACGCGGGGGATCTTTCGTGCGTCAGCTCCACACCTCTTCCGCCACCTCGACGCATCGGGCGAGCTTGGCCCACTGCTCGTCCTCGGCCAGCAGGTTGCCCTCCTCGGTGCTGGCGAAGCCGCATTGCGGCGAGAGGCAGAGCTGGTCGAGCGGCGCGAACTTCGCCGCCTCGTCGATGCGGCGCTCGAGCTGCTCCTTGCTTTCCAGGGCGCCGGTCTTGGAGGTCATGACGCCCAGCACCACGTGCTTGTTCTTCGGCAGCAGGCGCAGCGGCTCGAATCCCCCGGCGCGCTCGGTGTCGTACTCCATGAAGTAGGCATCGACATTCATCCTGTTGAACAGGATGTCGGCCACCGGCTCGTAACCGCCCTGCGCCATCCAGGTGGAGCGGAAATTGCCGCGGCAGAGATGCATCGAGATCGTCATGCCCGGCGTCCGGCCGGCGCAGGCCGCATTCACGAGATCGGCATAGACGTGCAGCAATCGATCGGGGTCGTCGCCGCGGCCGCGCAGATAGTCGCGTTGCGCGGGATCGCAGAGGTAGGCGACGAACACCTCGTCGAGCTGGAGGTAGGTGCAGCCGGCCTCGCCGAAGGCGCGCACGGCCTTGCCATAGGCTTTGCCGAGATCCTCGAAGAACGGCTCCATCTCGGGATAGACGGCCTTCTCGATCGCCTGCCGGCCGCCGCGATAATGCAGCGCGGTGGGCGACGGGATGGTCATCTTGGGCGTTTGCGTGACCGTCGACTTCAGGAACCTGAAGTGATCGAGCATGGGATGATCGTTCGGAAAGTCGATCTTGCCGTGCACATGCAGCCCCTCGGCCTTGGTCTGCGTGCCCTTGAACTGGAGGCCCTGCGCCACGCTCACCAGCTCGACACCCTGCAGCCCCGCGAGGAAATCGTAATGCCACCAGGAACGACGGAACTCGCCGTCGGTGATGCCCTGCAGGCCGATTGCTTCCTGCTTGGCGACCAGCTTCCGGATCTCGACGTCCTCGACCGCCTTCAGCTCCGCCGCCGTGATCTCCCCGGCCAGCTTCCTGGTGCGCGCCTCCTTGACGGGTGCGCTGCGCAGAAGACTGCCGACCTGGTCGGCGCGGAACGGCGGTTTGCTGCGTTGCATGTCTTTCCCCTCTTGTGGACCGCGCGCATCTTGCGCGCTCATGAGCGGGCTGGAAGCCCGCGGTCCGACGACATCAGGCCGCGACGCCGAGCGCCGCCCGGATCGAACGATGGAAATGGACCAGCGACGGCTCGTTGCGGCCGTAGATCACCTCGTCGGTCGCCCCCGATTCGAAGCCGACCTGCATGCGCTCGCCCAAAGGGAAGTCCTCCTCCATCACCGTGCGGATCGCGATGTCGCGATTCTTCTCCCAGTAGGAATCGGGCCGGTCCGAGTCGGCGGGCTTGTAGATCGTCATCTCGACGTCGCAGCGGCCCGGATCGTCGCGATGCGGGAAAGCGCGCCAGATCTCGATGTGATCCACTTGCCAGATCACGATGGTGTTGGGGAAGAGCTGGTAGACCGAAATGACGTGCGGCCGGTAGTTGCGCTCCGCCTCGGGCAGCGTCCGCACGGCGTCGATCGACGTCCGGGCCACGCACATGCGACCGTTGGCGCCGGCGGCGTCGAAGGTCCCGCAATTGCCGATGAAGTACGGGCCGATCGTCTTACGGTGCAGATGCGGGATGTGATAGCCCTCGAGGAAGGTGTCGATGGCGAACTTCCAGTTGATGCGCGGCGTGATGCGGTCGACCGAGAATATCGGGTAGCTGTCGAGCTCGAGCGCATCCATGTCGGCGGCCATGACGCCCAGCGTCGCATCCACATCGATGGCCCCGACCTCGCCCGGCCGGGGAGGCTTCGGTCGCACGAAGATCATGCCGTGCTTCTCGGCTGCAGGCAGCGGGACGAGCCCGTGGCTTGCGAGATCGAGTCCGGCGAACGCCACCTTGTCGGTGGTGCCCAGCAGCCTGCCGGTGAGGTCGTAGGTCCAGCCGTGATAGGGGCAGGCGAAGGCCCGCGCGTTGCCGCAGCCCTGCGCCACCGGCGCGCCGCGATGACGACAGATATTGGCGAAGGCCCTCACCGTGCCGTCCGTTCCCCGCGCCAGCAGCACGGGAAGGCCGGCCAGATCCTCGGTGAGATAGTCGCCGGGCCTGGCGAGCCGGGTGCCGAGCGCCATGAAGATCGGGTGGTCGCGAAACAGCCGCTCGCGCTCGAGCCTGGCGCGCTCGCGGCAGGAATAGGCGATCACCTTGTTGCGGAACAGATCGTCCGCCAGATCGGTCGTACGGCCGTCGATATGGCCGAGCAGCCGCCGCCCGACGGCCAGTTCTTCCTTGCGGTCCATGGCGAAAGTCTAAGCCCTGCCCTCTGGAGCGCCAAGACCGGGCTGACCATCCCCGAGGCCCGGAAACAGGAGTATAATTTTTGGGTTCGCGCCGCTCGGCGTCGGGAAGGTCGCCATGGCAGACACCGTTCCTCGGACCGCGAGACTGCAGGGGCTGGCGCTCGTGCCGCTGGTCGCCCTCCTCCTGGCCGGCCTGCCATTGGCCGTCTGGCTCGATCTGAGGAACCTCTCCGAACGCGCGCTGCGCCTGCAGGCGGGTGACCTCAACTCGGTCATCACCAGCGTGCGCGCCTACTATGCCAACAATGTGGTCGCCCGCGTCCTGGAAACGCCCGGGCACAGCGCGGTGGTGCACAACTACCGGGACATTCCCGGCGCGATTCCCAGCCCGCCGACGCTTTCGCTCGAACTCGGGCGTGTCATCGGTGAGCAGCAGTCGAACATCTCGTATCGCTTCGTGTCCGACTACCCGTTTCGGGAGCGTCCGCCACACGAACTCGATGCCTTCGAGAAAGCAGCGCTCCTGAGCCTGCGCCGCAATCCCGAACAGACCATCAGCGATGTCTCGTGGTCCGGTTTGAGCGGCAGGGTACGACTCGTCTCACCTGTCGTCATGGACGAGCCCTGCGTGGCCTGCCACAACAGCCATCCCCAGAGTCCGAAGCGCGATTGGATGGTCGGCGATGTGCGCGGCATCCAGGAGGTCGTCATCGACGCGTCGATGGCGTCGAATATCTTCGCGTTCAAGTACCTGCTGGGCTACTTCGTCCTCATGGCCGCATTGGGAATGGGCTTCATCGCCATGCAGCGGCGGCTCATCTTCACCATCGAGGGCATGAACCACAGGCTCGAGACCGCCAACGAGGCGTTGGCCAACGTGGCGGGCAAGATTTCGCGTTACCTCGCACCCCAGGTCTGTTCGAGCATCTTCAGCGGCCGAAAGGACGTGACGGTCCAGACCGAGCGCAAGAAGCTCACCATCTTCTTCTCCGACATCAAGGACTTCACCGCCACCACGGAGCGCCTGCAGCCGGAGGAGATCACCGGCCTCCTGAACGAGTATTTCACCGAGATGTCGGCCATCGCCGCCAGGCACGGCGGCACCCTCAACAAGTTCGTCGGCGACGCGATCCTGATCTTCTTCGGCGATCCCGAGACCAGGGGAACGGCCGACGACGCCAAGGCGTGCCTTGCCATGGCGATCGATATGCAGCGGCGCATGGCCGAGCTGAACGCCGAGTGGCGCCGGCGCGGCATCGAGCAGCCGTTCCGGATCCGCATGGGCATCAACACCGGCTACTGCGACGTCGGGAATTTCGGCAGCCAGGATCGCATGGACTACACGATCATAGGCGCCGAGGCGAATCTTGCGCAGCGCCTTCAATCGATCGCCGAGCCGGGTCACATCGTTCTGAGCTACGAGACCTACACGCTGGTGCGCGACATGGTGACCGCCCATGCCCTGCCGCCGATCGCAATGAAGGGCATTCACCGCCAGATCATGCCCTACACGATCGACGCCATGGTCGATGCGACCGGCACCGAGATCGAGAAATTCAGCGATCACACGGCCGGCCTCGATTTCTACCTCGATCCGAGCGCCGTCGATGCCGCCGCGGCCGGGCGCATTCGCGGTCTCCTGCAGGATGCGATCATCGCCCTCGACCGACGCTCGCGGCCGCCCGCCGCCTAGGAACCGGCGGCGCGGCGCGCCCCGTCGATCACCTGTTGCGGCGTCAGTCCGGCTTCGCGCATGGCCCGGATCGTCATGTCGCGATCGCGCTTGGCAAACCGGCGGCCGCTCGCGTCGGTCAGGAGCTTGTGATGGGCGTAGAGCGGCGTCTCGTACCCCAGGAGTTTCTGCAGCAGGACATGGACGTGCGTCGAGGGCAGCACGTCCTCGCCGCGGGTCACCAGCGTGATGCCCTGCAGATGATCGTCGACCGTGACGGCAAGGTGGTAGCTGGTCGGCGTGTCCTTGCGGGCGATGACAAAGTCGCCCAGCAGCAGCGGCCGGCCTTCGAGGCGACCGCGCGTCTCGTCGATGAAGTGGTAGTGGCCGACCAGCGACCCCGCCTTCGCCGCGTCGAGCCGCAGGCAATGCTCTTCGCCCGCTGCCAATCGGGATCGTCGTTCCGGTGCGCTCAAGTGGCGGCAGGTGCCGGGATAGAGAGGGCCGTCCGGTCCATGGGATGAGGCGTGCGGTGCCGCCGCCGACGCCGCCAGCTCGCGCGCGATGTCGGCACGGGAGCAGAAGCAGGGATAGATGAGCCCCTGGGCATCGAGCTTGTCGAGCACGCGGCCATAGTCCGCGAAATGCTCCGACTGGCGCCGCACCGCGCCGTCCCAGCGAAGGCCCAGCCATTCGAGGTCGGCGAGGATCGAGCGCTCGTAGTCGCGCCGGCAGCGACGGATGTCGATATCCTCGATGCGCACCAGGAAGCGCCCCCCGGCCTCGCGCGCCCGGTGCCAGCCGATCCAGGCGGAGTAGGCCGAACCGAGATGCAGCTCGCCGGTCGGGCTGGGGGCAAAGCGCGTGACGATCTCCATGATCGGACGTTACAGCCGGGTCGTGCGTCGTGCTATGCGGAGAGGATGGCTCAGGTAATCCTCGATGCCGCGAACCTCAGGAAGGCGATGCGGCACCTCGCCAAGATCGATCCCGACTTCGCGCGCGCGCTGAAGGAAGTGGGGCATCCCCAGTTGCGGGAGGTGCCGACGGGCTTCGGCGGATTGATGCGCTCGATCGTGGGGCAGCAGGTGTCGGTCCACGCCGCGCGCAGCATCTGGCTGCGGCTCGAGGCGGCGGTGCCGTCGATGGAGCCCGCCGACTTCCTCGCGCTCGGCGACGAGCAGTTGCGCGCTGTCGGCCTCTCTGCCGCCAAGATGAGATACGGCCGCAGCCTCGCCACCGACATCGTCGAGGGCCGCATCGACTTCGCGGCCCTGAACGAGCTGGAAGACGAGGCGGCTATCGCCATGCTCACGCAAGCCAAGGGAATCGGCCGCTGGACGGCGGAGATCTATCTGATGTTCGCGCACGGCCGGCCCGACATCATGCCCGGCCTCGACCTCGGCCTGGTGGTGGCGGCGCAGCATCTCAAGAAGCTGCGCAAGCGGCCCGATGCGAAGCGGCTGATCAAGATGGCCGAGGCCTGGCGCCCGTGGCGCAGCGCGGCGGCGCTGCTGCTCTGGCACTACCGCCGCAACATGCCCGATTGGAGCGCCAGAGAACCCAAGGCGCTCACCAAGCCGCAAACCAAGCCCGCGAGGCCTGCTCGCAAGCAAGTGGAGGCCGCATGATCAAGCTCGACGGGCCGAGCCACGGGCCGGAAGCCGGTGGCAAGCCCGGCCATCTGGTCGTGCTGCTGCACGGCTATGGCGCCGACGGCAACGACCTGATCGGGCTGGCGCCAGTGCTCGCGCCCTTGATGCCCGACGCGGTCTTCCATGCGCCCAATGCGCCCTATCGCTGCGAGGGCAATCCGATGGGCTACCAGTGGTTCGGCATTTCCCGGCTCGATCCACAGATCGCGGCGGCCGGCGTGCGGGCCGCCGCGCCCTTCGTCGATGCCTTCCTCGACGAGACGATGGCGACGTACGGGCTCGACGAGAGCAAGACGGCGCTGGTGGGCTTCAGCCAGGGAACGATGATGGCGCTGCATGTCGGCCTGCGTCGAGCCAGGCAGCTCGCGGGCATCGTCGGCTTCTCCGGCATGCTGGCCGCGCCCGACGCGCTGGGCGCGGAGATCAGGACGCGGCCGCCGGTGCTGCTGCTGCACGGCGACAGCGACGAGATGCTGCCGCATATGCTGACCGAGCGGGCGGCGGACGCGTTGCGCCAGAACGGTGTGCCGGTGCGCGTGCATATTGCGCGCGGCGTCGGGCATGGCATCGACCAGACCGGCCTCTCGCAGGCCGCCGTCTTCCTGCTCGACGCCCTCAAGCTGCCGCTGCCTCAACAAGGACGCTGATATGACTGTCGAAGGAACGTGCAAGAAAGGCTTCGAGCGGGTCGCCGAAGCCTTCCAGAAGAACTTCGCCGAGCACGGCGAGGTGGGCGCCTCCGTCTGCCTGACGGTCGGCGGCGAGACGGTGGTCGATCTGTGGGGCGGCACGGCCGATCCCAGGACCGGGGCGCCATGGACGCGCGATACGGTCGGCATCGTCTTCTCCTGCACCAAGGGGGCGACCGCGCTCTGCGCCCATGTGCTCGCAAGCCGCGGCCAGCTCGATATCGACGCGCCGGTGGCCGAGCTCTGGCCGGAGTTCGGCCAGCGCGGCAAGGAGCATGTCACCACGCGCATGATGCTCGATCACTCGTCGGCGGTGCCGGCGCTGCGTGAGAAGGTGAAGGACGACGGCCCTTACGACTGGCCCTACATGACCGAGCGTCTTGCCGCGGAGGAGCCGTTCTGGGTGCCCGGCACGCGCAACGGCTATCACGGCTTCACCTTCGGCTGGACGGTGGGCGAGATGGTGCGGCGCGCCTCGGGCAGATCGCTGGGCGTATTTTTCCAGGACGAGATCGCCAAGCCGCTCGGCCTCGACTTCTGGATCGGCCTGCCCGAGGCGATCGAGCCGCGCGTGGCGCCGATCTTTCCCTATGCCTACAAGCGCGAGCAGGCGGTGACGCCGTTCCTGCGCGATCTCGCCGATCGCCAGTCGATCGCCGCCCTCTTCTTCTTCAATGTCGGCGCCTGGCGGGTCGGCGGCGCCAATACGCGCGCCGGCCACACCGCCGAGATCGGCGCGGCCAACGGCATCACCAATGCACGCGGGCTCGCCGGCATGTATGCCCCGCTCGCGGTGGGCGGCGGCAAGCTGGTCGATGCCAGGACGCTCGCGCGCATGGGCGAGGTCTCGATGGCGACGCACGACGACGCCACCTTGCGCATTCCGACCCGCTTTGCGCTCGGCTTCATGAAATCGATGGACAATCGCAAGCGCAGCGTGGGCGCCCGGATCTTCGGGCCGGATGTCGACAGCGCGATCCTGGGCAGCGCCGCCTTCGGCCATGTCGGCGCGGGCGGCTCGCTGGGCTTCGCCGACCCCGCCGCCGGCCTCTCCTTCGGCTACACGATGAACCAGATGGGTCCCGGCCTGCTGATGAACGAGCGCGGCCAGTCGCTGGTCGACGCCGCTTACCTCTCGCTCGGCTACAAGAACAAGGACGCCGGCGTCTGGGCCAGGTGACGCCGCCCCGAAGCCGGCTATCGTTCAGGCAAAACGCCAATTGCAGGGCGGTGTCATCCTGAGCGAAGCGAAGGATCTTTTTGCGACGCCAATCAAGGATCCCTCGCTATGCTCGGGATGGCACCAATTCCCGGTATGAAAGACTAAAAAACGCCTCTTGCGGGGAACGGCGTGTATTGATAGCGTCAGTTAGGTACACAGCGTTACCCTTATCTCCGGTAAGCAGGAGCGCGCCATGGCCAAGGCCTTTCCGACCGACAACCCGTTCCTCAAGGGCTACTACGCGCCGGTGAACACCGAAGCCGATGCCGGCCATCTGCACATCACCGGCGAGATGCCGAAGGAGCTCTGCGGCACGCTCTACCGCAACGGCCCCAATCCGCAGTTCGCGCCGCGCGGGCCGTACCACTGGTTCGGCGGCGACGGCATGATCCACGCCTTCCACATCGAAAACGGCAACGTCTCCTACAAAAACCGCTGGGTGCGCACGCCCAAGTGGGAGCTGGAGAACAAGGAGGGCGAGGGCCTGTCGGGCACTTTCGGCAATCCCATGTACACCGATCCGCGCGTGCTGGCGCTCGGCTCGACCATCGCCAACACCAACATCGTCTGGCACGGCGGCAAGCTTCTGGCGCTCGAGGAGGCGCACGCACCTTTCTCGCTCGATCCGGCGAGCCTGATGCCGGTCGGGCCCAAGGATGGCTACGAGACCTGGGGTGACAAGCTCTGCGGACCGTTCACCGCGCATCCCAAGCTCGATCCGAAGACCGGCGAGATGGTGTTCTTCGGCTATTCGGCCAAGGGCCGCTTCACCAGGGACGTGAGCGTGCAGACCGTCACCGCCGACGGCGAGGTCACGCGCGCCGAGATCCTCGACGGCCCCTTCCCGTCGATGATCCACGACTTCGCCGTGACCCGGAACTGGATCGTCGTGCCCGTCTTCCCGCTCACGAGCTCGATGGAGCGAGCAATGAACGGCAAGCCGCCGTTCGCCTGGGAGCCGGACAAGGGCACGCATATCGCCTTCATTCCCCGCACCGGCACCGTCGCCGAGGCCAGATGGGTCGCCGCACCGCCCTGCTACGTCTTCCATCCGATGAACCATTTCGAGACGGCGGACGGCAAGGTGGTGATCGACGTCATGAAGTACGACGTGGCGCCGCTCTTCCCCCTGCCCGACGGGTCGCCTTCGACGAAGGAAACGCCGCCGGCGCGGCTGTTCCGCTGGAGCTTCGACCTCGAAGGCCACGGCAATACCTTCAAGGAGGAGCAGCTCGACGACCGCGCCGGCGAGTTCCCGCGCTTCGACGAGCGCTTCTGCATGAGCGACTACCGGCACGGCTGGATCGTATCGGGCAACGTGGCGGCGGCCGGCACGCCGCGCCACGAGGGCATCACCCACTACGATCTCGCGAGCGGCCGGAACGTCACCTGGAACGACGGCCCGAACGACCGCTTCGGCGAGCCGATCTTCGTGCCGCGATCGGACGCCGCCGACGAGGGCGACGGCTGGCTGTTGAGCGTGGTCTTCCGCGCCGAGGAAGGCCGCAGCGACCTCGCCGTGTTCGAAGCGACAGACCTCGCCAAGGGTCCGATCGCGCTCGCGCATCTGTCGAGCCGCGTTCCCGCCGGCTTCCACGGCAACTGGCGCCCCGGGCCGCTCTGAGGCAGATTGCCCAAAATCGACGAGGTCAAAGGTTCATGGCTCTTCCGGCATTGTTGCGCAATTCGCTTTCCATTCCCGTCGTGGGCGCGCCGCTTTTCATCGTCTCCAGCCCCGATCTCGTGATCGAGCAGTGCAAGGCGGGCATCGTGGGAGCTTTCCCGGCATTGAATGCCCGGCCGAAGGAGATGCTGGAAGAGTGGCTGAAGCGGATCACCGGCGAGCTCGGCGACTACAAGGCCAGGCATCCTGACCGCAAGGTCGCGCCGTTTGCGGTGAACCAGATCGTGCACAGCTCCAACGACCGGCTGCAGCACGACGTCGAGCTCTGCGAGAAGTACAAGGTGCCGATCCAAATCACCTCGCTGCGCGCGCCGGACGATGTCGTGAAGTCGGCGCGGCGCTACGGCTGCCTGGTGTTCCACGACGTGACCAATGTGGCGCACGCCAAGCGCGCGCTGCAGGCGGGCGTCGACGGCCTGATCCTCGTCTGCGCCGGCGCCGGCGGCCATGCCGGGCGGCTGTCGCCCTTCGCGCTGGTGGCGGAAGTGCGCCAGTTCTACGACGGCTGCCTGCTGCTCTCGGGCTCGATCGCCAATGGCGCCTCGGTGCTGGCCGCCCAGGCGATCGGCGCCGACCTCGCCTATATCGGCACGCGCTTCATCGCCAGCAAGGAAGCCGCGGCATCGCCGGAGAACAAGCAGTGCATCATCGAGTCGAGCGGCGAGGAGATCGTCTACACCAACCTCTTCACCGGCGTGCACGGCAACTACCTGAAGCGCAGCATCGCCGCCGCCGGGCTCGACCCGGACGCCCTGCCGGAAGCCGACAAGAGCAAGATGAACTTCGGCTCGGGCGGCAACATGAAGACCAAGGCCTGGCGAGACATCTGGGGCGCGGGCCAGGGCGTTGGCCAGATCCACGATGCCCCGCCGGCGGGCGAGATCGTGGCGCGGCTGAAGGCGGAGTATGAAGCTGCACGGGCCGCGCTGTTCGCCGGCGAGACGGTGCCGACGAGCTTCAGGCAGGCGGCGGAGTGACGGCCCGCGGCCGTCATCCCGAGCCTTTGCGAGGGATCCGACAGGCGAAGAAAGATCCCTCGCTGCGCTCGGGATGACACGCTAATAGCGTGTCATGCTGCGCCGCCTCTATGATTGGGTGATCCGGCTTTCCCGTCACCCCAAAGCCATCGTCGCCATGGGCGCCGTGGCGTTCGCCGAAAGCTCGTTCTTTCCCATTCCGCCCGACGTGATGCTGATCCCGATGGTGCTGGCCAACCGCACCAAGGCGTTCAGGATCGCGCTGGTCTGCACCGTCTGCTCCGTGCTGGGCGGGCTGCTGGGCTATGCGATCGGCTTCTATTTCTTCGAGACGGTCGGCGACTGGCTGGTCAGGACCTACGGCCTGCAGGACGGCCTCGAGAAGTTCCGCGCCGGCTTCGCCGAATGGGGCACCTGGATCATCCTGATCAAGGGCCTGACGCCCATTCCTTACAAGCTCGTGACGATCGCCTCGGGCGCGGCGCATTTCGACCTTTTCACTTTCGTGTGGGCGTCCATCGTGACGCGTGGCCTGCGGTTCTTTATCGTGGCAGCCTTGCTGTGGAAGTTCGGCGAGCCGATCCGCAGCTTCATCGAGGAACGACTGACGTTCGTGACATGGTCCTTCCTGGTGGCGCTGGTGGGCGGGTTCGTCGCCTTCCGCTATCTCTTCTGAGACCGTCGATGAGCTTCGATCGACTCAAGCCGCTTCCCTTCCCGAGCCAGATCGGCCTGGCGGCTGCGCTCACCAGCATCGCCCTGCTGGCGGGCGCCCTCTACTTCCAGTACGTCGTCGGCCTGCCACCTTGCGATCTCTGCCACTGGCAGCGCTATCCGCACATCGCCTCGATCGTGCTGGGTCTCGCCGCTGTGGCGTCGCTCGCCGCTCCGCGCCCTGCCTATGTTTTCGCGCTTGCGGCCATCGCCGCCTTGTTCGTCACCGCCGGCATCGGGGTCTTCCATGTCGGCGTCGAGCAGCATTGGTGGCTAGGACCGCAGGCCTGCTCGGGCCAGATCCCGAGCGGCCTGTCGCCGGCCGAGCTCAAGAAGTACCTTTTCTCGGCCAAGATGGTGCGCTGCGACCAGGCGGCCTGGTCGTTGTGGGGCATCTCGATGGCGGGCTGGAACGCGATCCTTTCGGGCGGCGTTGCCATCGTGCTTTCGCTGAGTGTCGGTCGATACCTCAAGGAGCATCCATGAAGACCGGCGAAGGGCGCGATCCCGGCGATCTCGAGCCGCGCCAGATGGTCGAGCGCGTGATCCGCGTCGACCAGGCCGGCGAATTCGGCGCGGTGCGCATCTACGAAGGCCAGCTCGCCGCCCTACGCTGGAAGGGGCGCACCAACAGCGAGGCCGGCCGCAAGATCGCCGCGATGGCGCGCACGGAACGCGAGCATCGCGCCACTTTCGACCGCCTGCTGACCGGGCGTCGCGTGCGGCCGACAGCGCTGTCGCCGATCTGGAATCTCGCCGGCTTTGCGCTCGGCGCCGCGACGGCCCTGATGGGCGACAAGGCGGCGATGGCCTGCACCGTCGCTATCGAGGAGACGATCGACGAGCACTACGCGGGTCAGGCCGCTGTCCTGGGCGACGACGAGGCCGAGCTTCGCGCCACTGTCGAGAAGTTCCGGGCCGAGGAGATCGCCCACCGCGACGAGGCGCTCGCGTCGGGCGCCGAGCAGACACCGGGCTATGAGCTGCTGACGCAGGCCATCAAGACGGGCTCCCGGCTCGCAATCTGGCTGTCGACGAGGATCTGACACGGGATCGATGAATATTGCGCCACCGGAGCGGCGCGCCACCGGCAATCAGGTCTGATCCAGCTCGCTGTCCCAGTACAGGAAGTCGCGCCAGCTCTCGTGCAGGTAGCCGGGCGGAAAAGCCCGGCCGTTGTCCTGCAGCTCCGCCGTCGTCGGCTCGACCGGCGCGCGCTGCAGGAGCATGCCGCTCTCGCGCAGCAGGCGGTTCCCCTTCCGCAGATTACAAGGGCTGCAGGCCGTGACCACGTTGCTCCAGACCGTGCGGCCGCCGCGTGACTTCGGCACCACATGGTCGAAAGTGAGCTCGTGGGTCGCGAAGTCGCCGCCGCAATACTGGCAGTTGAAGCGGTCGCGCAGGAAGACATTGAACCGGGTGAAGGCCGGCCGCCGCGCCGCCGGCACATACTCCTTGAGGGCGATCACGCTCGGCAGCCGCATCTCGAAGGACGGGCTGTGGATCTTGCGGTCGTACTCGGAGATCACGCTGACACGGTCGAGGAACACCGCTTTCACGGCATCCTGCCACGACCAGATCGACAGAGGAAAGTAGGACAGCGGCCGGAAATCGGCGTTGAGCACAAGCGCGTGGCAGGACTCAAGGCCCGGCGTCACGGCTAGGCCCGCCGCCGTTGAGCGGGACTACTCCGAAAGTCGAGGTGGTCGACAAGTCGGTGGGACATAGCGCGCATTGTGGCAAGCTTTTTTGGAAACACAATATGTCGACATCAAGGTCGGCACGATGTCAGGAAGGATTACCCGAACCGACGCCGTTCCCGCATCAACGGTTGAGACGCTCGCGTGCTCCCGCCTCCGCTCCCAACGAAGTGGCGGCGAGCGCAAGTGCACACACCGAGAAGATCATCACCGCCACGTAGTCGCCGGTGAGATCGTGCAGCAAGCCGCCGATCCAGGCACCGAGAAAGCCGCCGAATCCCATGCCCATGCTGATGAGGCCGTAGATACGGCCGAAATTGGCGCCATGGTAGCGCAGCGTCGCGAGGGTCGAGATCATCGGTCCTCGCGAGCCCTGGCTGCCGCCGAACAGCAGCACGTAGAGCCACAGCCAGAGATCGTCATCCGGGCCGCGGACCATGGCGAGCATGGCCACACCCGCGATCGAGCAGGCATAGGCGAGGATCGCCGCGAGCTTGCGGCCACCGCGGTCGGACAGCCAACTGAAGCCCACCATACCGAGCGGCGTCAGCACGCCGGCCACGGCGAGCGCCCGCGCCGCATAGCCACCGTCCATCCCGCGCTCCAGCAGGTAGACCATGGCCTGCGGCGCGATGGCGAAGATGCCGAGCGAGGTGAAGCCGAAGGAAAAGGTCAGCGCCCAGAACGGCCATTCGCGCACCGCCTGCCCCACCGTCATCCCGGCGCCAACCGAGGCTTTCGCGCGTGCCAGCGTCGGTGCCCCCGCGGCAATGCGACGCCAAGGCAGCGCGAGCAGCAGCGGAATGAACGCCGCGCTGATGCAGGCGAAGACGAAATAGGCCTGCCGCCAGCCAGCAGTCGCGATGATGTGTTCGGCCAGCGGCAGGATGACGATGGCGCCGACGCCCGAGGCCGACCAGGCGACCGCAAGCGCCACGCCCAGCCGGTGGGCGGGGAACCAGCGGCCGAGCACCGACGAGCTCAAGACTCCGGAAAGCGAGGCGCCGCCGAACCCCATGACGACTCCAAGCCCGAGATAGAGCTGCCAGAGCTGCGTCGCCTGCGAGGCGCTGGCCGTCGCGAGCGCGGCGGCCGACATGCCAATGACCGTGATCGCTCGCAGGCCGAAACGGTCGACGATCCAGCCGGCCAGCGGCGCGCCGGTTCCGCCGACCAGCAGCGCGAAGCTGTAGATGATCGTCACGGAGCTGCGGCTCGCCGCGAAGGCGCCCTGCAGCGATGGCACGAACACGGCGAAGGAGTCGCTGATCGACCGGCTGGCCACACCGAGGGCGAAGCACAGCGCCACCAGTGACCAGGGCACGAATCGGCTCATCTTCTTCAGCCATGGCGACGCGGCGGCCATCGTGCAAGCGCTTTGCCGACCGGCAGGCTTGCAATTGCGACATGCGCGCGCCACGTTCCGCGCCGCGGAGGGATCGTGAACGAAACGCTGATTGTCGAACGCGGCTTCAACGGGCCGCGCCTGTCGGGAAACGGTGGCTATGTCGGAGGCTTGCTTGCCCGGCGCTTTGCGCCCGACAGCGCGGTCGAGGTCACTTTTCGAGCACCGATTCCCCTCGAACGCCCGCTGGCGTTGCACAGGTCGAACGGCAGTCTGCAGCTTCGCGACGGCGAGACGCTGATCTGCGAGGCGCGTGCCGGTTCCGTCGATCACCTCTCTCCGCCGCCCGCGCCGAGCGACTGGACCGACGTGATGCAGCGCGAGCACGACGGCGGCAGCTTCGAGGACAGCGACTTCCACTATTGCATCGTCTGCGGACGCGGCCGTGCCGTCGGCGACGGCCTGCGCGTGCTCGGCACATCGGGACCCGACACCGGCCGGTCGCTCTCCTGCTACGTGCCGCACGCCGCCCATGCCGACGGCGACGGCCGGATCCGGCGGGAGTTCGTCTGGGGAACGCTCGACTGCCCCGGCGCATGGGCGGTGCAGGACCCGGACGACTGGCGGCCAGCGCTCACCGGCCGCATGACCGCCAGGATCATCGACCCGCCGCGCGTCGGCGAACGCTGCGCGGTGGTCGGCTGGAAGCTCGGCGCCGAAGGCCGCAAGCTTTATTCAGGAACCGCCCTCTATACCGAGAGCGGCCGACTTTGCGCCCTCGGCCACTGCACCTGGATCCTGCTGAGGGACTAGCGGTCGCGGACGTAGATCGTCGCCTGATCGTCGCTGTAGGCCAGACGCCAGCCGGGCAGAAGCGCCAGCAGCTTGTTGGCGGGCAGGTCCTTGGCGAGGAGGGTCCACTCGATCTTGTACTGATCGAGGATGCTTTCCAGCGACACATCGCCGTGCAGGTTCACGGCGCCGACATAGCGCTTGATGAAGTCGCCGCCGAACAGTTCGCCGCGACCATCGATGAAGGTCGGGACGCCGGACTCGATCAGATATCCGCCATAGCCGTAGTGATTGAACACATGTCCCTTGAGACCGGCTTCGCGCGCGAACTCGAGCGCGGCCGATGGTGTCGTCGCCTTCGAGGCGGTCACCAACCCGGGCCGCGTCAGCCCCACGGCCAGCAGCGCGGTCAGGGAGAGGCATACGGCAACGACGCCATGACCGGCCGGCCGCGCCAGCGCAGCCAGCCGACCCGTCGCGCTGGCGGTCGGCCGCAGCGACGGCCATTGCCGTGCCAGCACTGGCGCGATCACGAGCGGGGTCAGCATCGCCAGCAGCTCGACATTGCGGACATAGCGCAGGAAGAGGTGCGCCAGACCGATCACGATCAGCAGACGGATCAACGGCAGCTTCAACCCCCGCGACAGGACGAGATAGAGCGCGATCAGCAGGACGAGCTCCTGGATCGGCTGCTGCTGGAAGTTGGGCGGCTTCCATTCCGAGATCGTCGCCAGCGCGTCGCCGAGGCCGAAGATGCGCAGCGTGACCAGCATCGATTCCGGCCCGTACGGCGTCATGCAGGCCACCAGGACGGCCGCCACACCGAACTTCGCCCACGCGATGAGCAAAGCACGCCGCTCGGCGCCGTCCTTCGCGCCGACCAGCGCATCGAGTGCCATGGCGCCCGCCAGCAGCAGCCCCAGAGTGAAGCCGCCATGAAGGTTGGCCCAGAACAGCATGGCGACCAGCAGCAACGGCTTCGGAGCGCGCCGCTCCTCCACCGCGCGCACCAGGCCCGCCACCCACCACAGCATGAACGGAAAGGCGAGCACATGCGGGCGGGCCAGGAAGTGCACGCTCGTCATCGCGAAAGCCGCGACCGTGAACAGGACGGCCGGAAAGGCTGTCAGATCGCGCAGCAGCAGGCGCAGCAGCAGAGCGAACGTCACCCCAATAGCGGCGGCAGCCAAGGCGACCACGCCACCCCAGCCGCCGAGATCGTAGGCTGCGGCAAGCACCACCTGGGACAGCCATTCCTTGGCAATCCATGGCTGCCCGGCAAAGGTGAAGGAATAGATGTCGACCCGGGGAACAGTGCCGTGTTGCAGGATCCAGTTGCCGACGGTGATATGCCAGTGGGTGTCCGGATCGGCCAGCAGAGGCCCGCCCTTGCAGGCGGCGAGCCAGGCGAACGCGGCAAGCCCCATCAGCAACGGCCAGGACGGCGTCCAGAGGGGACGTGTGGGCTTGGCCTGAATATCGGGGGAGAGGGAAAGGCCGGAAGCAACGGCCATGGAAAGCTCCGAAATAACTAAAAGAATATCAAATAATTTGCTGATAATACGATATTTTTGGCGACCACGCCAGAGCCCCCCCGAGCGGGAAGCGGGATTTGGCCGATGCCGCTAGACTGGCCGCCGCGGCAAACTGACGGAGAGGACCGCGGCATGGCCCACGCGACGGCGAGCATCGGCACGACCAACTACGAAACGACCATCACGTCGGGTCGTCATCGGCTCAATGCCGACGAAGGACCCGCGCTGGGCGGCAAGGACTCTGGCCCGGGGCCGTACGACCTGCTGGCCTCGGCGCTGGGAGCCTGCACGGTGATCACGCTGCGCATGTATGCCGAGCGCAAGCACTGGCCGGTCGAGGCGGTCCATGCCGACGTGCATTTCGTGCGCGAGGGCGACAATCAGAGAATCGATCGCCGGCTGCGGATCGAAGGCAAGGTGGACGAGGAGCAAAGGAAGCGCATGGCCGAGATCGCCGAGCGCACGCCGGTCACGCTTACCTTGAAGCGCGGCCTCGAGATCCGCACCTCGCTGGCCTGAGGAGGAAACGATGCAGATCGGATTCAGCGCGCCCACCGCCGGCCCGCTCGCGAGTGCCGACAATCTGACGCGGCTCGCGACCGGTGCCGAGGACCTCGGCTATCACTACGCCACCTTCAGCGACCATGTCGTGATCCCGACCGACATCGAGGCGCGCTATCCCTACAGCGAGAGCGGCGAGTTCAGTACCGCGGGCAATGGCGAGCGCAACGAGCAGTTGATCGAGCTCGCCTTTGTCGCCGCCCGCACCTCCAGGCTCAGGCTCGTGACCTCGGTCATGGTGGTGCCCCACCGACCGGCCGTGCTGGCGGCCAAGCAGCTCGCGACCATCGACGTGCTGTCGGGCGGACGCCTGACGCTCGGCATCGGCGCCGGCTGGATGCGGGAGGAATTCGAGGCGATCGATGCACCCGATTTCGACCGGCGCGGCAAGGTCACAGACGAGTACGTGGCCGCTTTCCGCGAGCTCTGGACCAAGGAGCGACCGAAGTTCTCCGGCGAGTTCGTGCGCTTCGACAACGTCGTCTTCGCGCCCAAGCCCGCGCAGAAGGCGGGCATCCCGATCTGGGTGGGCGGCGAGTCGGGACCGGCACTGCGCCGCACCGCACGGCTGGGCGATGCCTGGTATCCCATCGGCAGCAATCCCGCCTTCCCGCTCGACAGCCTGGCGCGCTTCCAGGCGGGCGTCGAAAAGCTGCGCAGGCTCGCCGCCGAGGCGGGCCGCGATCCCCGGTCGATCGGACTTGCCTTCCGTTTCCCGCGCTACGGCGCGGCGCTGCCGGACAAGGCTGGCGACGGCGAGCGCCGTCTTTTCTCCGGTGCGGCTGCCGCCATCGCCGGCGACATCCGGGCGCTGGCGACGCTCGGCGTCGGCGCCATCGATCTCAGCTTCGGCGGCGATAGCGTCGCGGCGATGCTGGAAGAAATGAAACGCTTCACCGGCGAGGTGATGGCGAAGGTCTGACGCCTTCGCCTACTTCTTCTTGCCGCCCTTCTTCTTCCATTCCTCGTAGTCGCGCTTGGCCTCCTCGCTTGCCACCGGAAACAGGCCCTTGAGCGAACGGCCGCGCGCCACCTCGAGCTCGGCGAATTCCTCGTACTCGTAGTTCTTCACCGCCTCCTCGGCGACCGCCTCGACAATGTCGGGCGGGATCACGAGGACCGCATCGCGATCGCCGACGACGATGTCGCCGGGATAGACGGCGACGCCGCCACAGGCGATCGGAAGCTGCAGGTCGACCGGGCGGTGGGCGATCGGGCTGGGCGGCGACGAGGGCCTCCGGTGGTAGGCCGGCAATCCGGTCTTGAAGATGCCGTTGGTGTCGCGGAAGCCGCCGTCGGTGACGATGCCGGCCGCGCCGCGCGCCTTCAGCCGCCCGACATAGAGGTCGCCGGCGGACGCCGCCCGCGAATCGCCCCGCGAATCGATCATCAGCACGTGGCCCGGCGGGCATTCCTCCATCGCCTGCGGCTGGATCCGGGAGCGGTTGGTCGAGGTCGGGCCGTCCATGTCCTCGCGCGACGGAATGAAACGCATGGTGTAGGCGATACCCACCATGGCCGGCTGCTCGGGCCTGAGCGGCCAGACATCGAACAGGGTCATGCTGCGCAAGCCGCGACGGTTCAGGACGCCGGTGAGGGTCGAGGTGCCGACCCGCGCCAGCGCCGCGCGGAGATCCCTGGAAAGCTCGGCCATGTTTGCTACCCCTTCTTTTGCGTATAGGCGCCGCCGGAATTGGCGGCGCGGACCTCGGCGGCGGTCCGGGCCTTGCGGATCTGCACCAGGCGGCGCGCCTCGTCGTCGAGCATGGCGCGGGCATTCTTCAGCACCGCCTCGGCATGCTGCACGGGAAACTTCACCGCCCCGTTCTCGTCCATGTGAACGAGATCGCCCGGCGCCACGTCCATGCCGCCCACCGACACGGGAACGTTGACCGCCTGCACGGCCATTTCGCCGTGCCCGGCCGTCACGCCTCCCAGCAGGAGCTGGAACCTGAGCTTGCGGATCGCATCGACATCGCGCGACGGTCCGTTGGACAGGAGGCCGACACAGCCCACGGCCATCATCGAGCTCACCATCATCTCGCCGGCGAGCCCGGCCTTGTTGTGCAGCTCAGGCGGCCATTTCTGCTGGATCACGAGAACGGTCGGCTTCTTCATGGCGTCGAGCGCGTCGACCACATCCATGAAGCTCAGCCTGCCGGAGAAGTTGGGGTCGGGCAGGCCATAGACGCAGGTGACGGCATAGCCGATGGTGGCGCCCAGCTCGGGGTAGATGCAGCGGATGGAGGTATCCGTGTACCAGTTCTCGGTCCAGGGATTGTAAAGGCCGAGGCACAGCGGATTCTTCGGATAGGTCGCCACCACGTTGGTGATGGTGGGCGTGTCGATCTTGCGCAGCTCGGCAAAGAGATCATCGGTCATCAGGCGCGTATCCCTATCGGTTTCGTCCATCCCTTCTAGCGCAAGGCTTTTCCGCTTGCGCGCGAAAAGCTCGATCGTTGACGATGGTCTTTGCACAGATCTTGCTGCCACGGCGGCATGGCGGAAGAGGATGTGGTGGCGGTCGGCTGCTTTTCGACGCGAACATTCTCTTTCCCCACGCCGGTGCCGCTGACAGGTTCGCGGCCTCCTGTCCGTCACCAAGTCCTGCCGAGAGGCCTGCATGCTCACCCTCCCCCGTCGTCACCTGTTGGCCGGCGCCGCCGCGCTCGCTGGCCTCGCCATCGCGCCCGCAGGCACGCGAGCGGGTCCGGCCAAGGGCGATCCCGTCTATCTCGGCGTCAGCGGGCCGCTCACCGGGCCCAACGCCCAGTACGGCGCCCAGTGGAAGCAGGGCTTCGATCTCGCGCTCGACGAGATCAACGGGTCGGGTGGCATCGACGGCCGGCCGCTGGCCTATATCTTCGAGGACAGCCAGAGCGATCCTCGCCAGTCGGTCGCCGTCGCCCAGAAGTTCGTCGCCGACAAGCGGATCGTGGCCGAGCTGGGCGACTTCTCGAGCCCGGCCTCGATGGCCGCATCGCCGATCTACCAGCGCGCCAAGCTCGTGCAGTTCGGCTTCACCAACTCGCACCCCGATTTCACCAAGGGCGGCGACTACATGTGGAGCAACTCGGTCAGCCAGGCCGACGAGCAGCCGCTCAGCGCCGCGCTTGCCGTGAAGCGGCTCGGCCTGAAGCGGATCGCGGTGCTGCATCTCAACACCGACTGGGGCCGCACCAGCAAGGACATCTTCGTGAAGGCGGCCAAGGAGGACGGTGCGGAGGTGGTCGCCACCGAAGGCTACATGCCCGACGAGAAGGACTTCCGCTCCACCATCGTGCGGGTGCGAGACGCCAAGCCCGACGGGCTGATGCTGATCTCCTACTACTCCGATGCGGCACTGATCGCGCGCCAGCTCCAGCAGGTCGGAGTCAAGCTGCCGACAGTCGCGGCGAGCTCGGTCTATTCGCCCAAGTTCATCGAGCTGGGCGGCGACGCCGTCGAGGGCATCTTCACGGCGTCGCGTTATTTCCCGGACGATCCGCGGCCGGAGGTGCGCGCCTTCATCGCCAAGTTCAAGGCCAGGTACGACAAGGAGCCGGACGCCTTCAACGCCTATGCCTACGACACCATGATCCTGATGGCGCAGGTGATGCGCGAGTCGGGCACCGACCGCAAAGCGATCCACGACGGCCTCGCCAGAGTGAAGGACGTGCCGAGCGTCATCTTCGGCAAGGCGACGTTCGATCCCAACACGCGCCGGGTCCGCGGCGCGATGAATGTCGACCTTGTCGTCAAGAACGGCAGGTTCGCGATCTATGAGGGCGGGTCGGCCATCCGCTGAAGCCTGTCCCGTGTCCTCCTGGTTCGACTACACGCTGAACGGCATCATCATCGGCAACATCTATGCGTTGCTGGCGGTGGGGCTTGCCCTGATCTTCGGCGTCGCCCGCCTGATCAACTTCGCGCATGGCTCGGTCTATGTCGTCGGCGCCTATGCGGGCTTCGTGGCGGTGACGCAGTTCGGCACGCCGCTGCCGCTCACCATCCTGATCGCCGTGGCGGTGGGCGCGCTGCTGGGCCTCGGCATCGAACGGTTCGGCCTGAGACCGCTGCAGGGCTACGCCCATATCGCGCCGCTCCTGGCGACCATCGGCATCAGTTTCGTGCTCGATCAGCTCGTTCAGCTCACCTTCTCGCCCGATCCGCGCGCCGTGCCGAGCGAGCTCCTGCAGAGCCGCTTCCAGGTCGGCTCGGGCACGATCGGTGCGCTCGACATCCTGATCGCCGCCATCGGGCTCGCCAGCGCCGGCCTGCTCTACAGCTTCCTGCGCTTCACCAGGCTCGGCTGGGCGGTGCGCGCCACGGCGCAGGATCGCGACGCCGCGCAGCAGATGGGCGTCAACGTCGACGCGATTAACCGTACCGTCTTCGCCATCGCCTCCGGCCTCGGCGCCCTGAGCGGGCTGCTGGTCGGCATGTACTACAACTACATCGATCCCTCGATGAGCTTCCAGGCGACGCTGAAGGGCGTCGTCGCCCAGGTGGTGGGCGGCGTCGGCAACGTGCCGGGCGCCATCGCCGGCAGCCTGCTGCTGGGGCTGGTCGAGAGCTACGGCATCGCCCTGTTCGGCACCAGCTACCGCAATCTGTTCGCCTTCATCCTGCTGGTCGCCGTGCTGGTGCTGCGGCCCAACGGCCTGTTCGCCTCGGGGCGACAGACGCCGCCCGAGCCGATGACCGGCACCTTTATCGCCCCGAGCAGGCCGGTACGTGTCCCCCATCGCGTCCTGATCGCGCTCGCGCTGGCTGCGGCGCTGCTGCCGGTCGTGCTGCCCGATCCTTACGTCCTGCAGACGCTTACCAACGCCTGGCTCTATGGTCTGCTCGGCCTCAGCCTGACGCTGATCGCCGGAACGGTCGGCCTCATCTCGCTGGGCCACGCCGCACTGCTGGCGATCGGCGGCTATGCCTCCGCGCTGCTGTCGATCAATCTCGGAGTGCCGGTCGGCGTTTCCCTGCTCTGCGCCGGCCTGATCGCGGCGGCGATCGGCACGGCCCTCGTTTTCCCGTCCTTCCGCCTGCGCGGCCACTATCTTTCGATCGCCACGCTGGCGATCGGCGAGATCGTGTCGCTAGTGATCCTCAACTGGGAAGGCTTGACGCGCGGGCCGATCGGCATCTCGGGCATTCCGCCGCTTTCCATCTTCGGCATCGAGCTCGACAGCAACCGGTCGGTCTACTGGTTCGCACTCGCCGTCCTGGTCGTGCTGGCGGCGCTGCAATTGCGGCTGCTCGGCTCGCATCTCGGCCGCGTTTTGCGCGCCGTCCGCGACGACGACATCGCGGCGCGCTCCTATGGCATCGGCCTCGACCGCTACAAGGCACTCGCCTTCGCCGTCGGGAGCTTCGCCGCCGGCATCAGCGGCGGCATCACCTCGCACCTCTACTCGTACATCAACCACGAGACCTTCAACAGCCAGCTTTCCATCCTGGCCCTCACCATTGTCATCTTGGGCGGCATGGGCAATGTCGCGGGAGCGATCGTGGGCTCGGTGCTGCTGGTCGGCCTGCCGGAGGTTTTCCGCATTGCCGCCGAGTACCGCATGCTGATCTACGGCCTGGTGCTGTTGCTCCTGATCCGCTTCCGCCCGCAAGGGCTGCTGGGGACGGTATGAGCGCGCCCCTTCCCCTGCTCGAAGTGCGCGGCCTCACCCGGCGCTTCGGCGGCCTGACCGCCGTCGCGGGCGTCGATCTCGACCTTGCCGAGGGCGAGTTCGTGAGCATCATCGGCCCCAACGGCGCCGGCAAGACCACGCTGTTCAACCTGATGACCGGCCTCGACGATCCGGATGGTGGCGCCGTGCGCTTCATGGGTCGGGACATCACGCGGTTCTCGCCGGAGCGCCTGGCAGCGCTCGGCATCGCGCGCACCTTCCAGCATGGCCGCGTGTTCGCCAATCTCAGCGTGATGGACAATGTCCTGGTGGGCGCCCATGTGCGCTTCAAGGCAGTGCGGCCGCGCTGGCCTTTCCCGCTCGACCTCCTCTCGCCGTTCGCCGAGCTCGCTCTCGCGCTGATCCGTCCCGGGACCGTGGTGGCCGAGGAGAAGCGCATGCGCGAGAAGGCGCTGGAAATCCTGTCGCGCTTCGGCGAGCGCCTGCTGCCGCGCCTGGACCATCCGGCCTACAGCCTCTCCTATGCCAACCGGCGTCGCGTCGAGATCGGTCGCGCCCTGGCGCTGGGCCCGCGGCTGCTGTTGCTCGACGAGCCGACCGCCGGCATGAACCAGACCGAGACGGCCGAGATGCAGGCGCTGATCGGCGACCTCAAGCGGTCCGGCCTGTCGGTCCTGTTGATCGAGCACAAGCTCGACATGGTGATGCAACTCTCCGATCGCGTTGTGGTGATGGACGAAGGGTCTGTGATCGCCAACGGCCCGCCGGACGACGTGCGCAACGATCCCGCTGTGATCGAAGCCTATCTCGGCCATCGCCGCGACCGCGCGGCCAATCGGCCCGCCGTCTCGCAGGAAGCCGCCGAATGACCGCCGCCACAGCCATCGCGCCCAAGCCCGTCGAGCCGCTGCTGACGCTCGAAGGCATCAATACGTTCTACGGCCCGGTGCAGGTCCATTTCGACCTCGGCCTGACCGTCGGCCGCGGCCATATCGTCTGCCTGCTGGGCGGCAATGCCAGCGGCAAGTCGACGACGATGAAGATCATCCTGGGCCTGGTGAAACCTGCCTCCGGCATCGTGCGCCTCGGCGGCGAGCCGATCACCGGCCTGCCGACACCGCAGATCGTGCGCCGGGGCATCGGATCGGTGCCCGAAGCGCGCCGTCTGTTCGGCGAAATGACGGTCCGCGAGAACCTGCTGATGGGCGCCTTCGCCCGAAAAGACGAACGCGCCATCGGCCAGGACCTCGATCGAATCCTCGACCTCTTTCCCAAGCTCGCCGGGCGGCTGGGCCAGCGGGCCGGCACGCTGTCGGGCGGCGAGCAGCAGATGGTCGCGATGGCGCGGGCGCTGATGGGCCGGCCGAAGCTCATCTGCATGGACGAGCCCACCATGGGCCTGTCGCCGCTCTGGGTCGACCGTGTGCTCGACCTGATCGCCGCGATCAACCGCGAGGGCGCGACGGTCTTCATGGTCGAGCAGAACGCGAGCCTCGCGCTCGAGATCGCCCATCACGCCTATGTGCTGCAGACCGGGCGGATCGTGCTCGACGGCCCGGCCGCCGAGCTGCGATCCGATCCGCGTATCCGCGACGCCTATCTCGGCGGCCAGGACAGGGCCTGAGGCCTCGGGCTATCCGCCGTAGAAGACGGTGTCGCCGAGATCCTTCATTTCGAGGATCGCGGCATCGGGACGTCCGGTCGGCGGCTTCTGGAGATGGGCCTCCACCACCTCGCCGACCACGATGTGATGGTCGCCCTGCTCGACAATGCTCGTGACCCGGCATTCGACGGCGCCCGGGGCGTCGGTGAGGATAGGCGCCCCGGTCGTGCCGGTGCGATACGCCTGCCCGCTGATCTTGCCGTCGGCCACGCTGGCCGGCTTGAAGAAGGTGAAGGCGAGTCCCTTCTGGTCCTTGCCCAGCATGTTCAGGGCGAAGGTCTTGGCTGACTTCACGATCTGGTAGGCGCCCGAATCGGTTTTGACGCCGACCACGACCAGCGGCGGGGCAAAGGCCGACTGCGTCACCCAGTTCACCGTGGCCGCCGCGATCTTGTCCTTCCCGTCGGCGGCCGTCAGGACATAGATCCCGTAGGGGATCATGCGCAGGACCGTCTTCTTGGCGTCGTTGTCCATTCCTTCCTCCATGTCGATGCTTCGGCTGCGAGACGTCGCAAGTTAGCCGCCTTCCGTGCCGCGCGCATCTCGACGCTCCCGCCGGGGTTACCCCTCAAGAAGAGGTCCGCCGCTCCTTTTGAACGCAGCCGCAGCGAAGGCATGCGCCTAACATGCCCTCGGATCTTAAGCTTCGCGTCCGAAAGGGCGATATATGAAATGAAAGTGCGTACCGGCGACTGGGTCGAGGTGCGGAGCAAAGAGGAAATCCTCCGCACCCTCGACAAGGAAGGCCGCCTGGATGGGCTGCCCTTCATGCCGCAGATGTTCAACTACTGCGGGCAGCGATTCCGTGTCCAGGCGAACGCATACAAGACCTGCGATACGGTGAGCGGCGACTATGGCGGTCTCCATCTGCCGGATGCGGTGCATCTCGACATCCGATGCGATGGGCTTGCACATGGCGGCTGTCAGGCAGGCTGCCTGCTGTTCTGGAAGAATGCGTGGCTCAAGCCGATCGGCGATGCGGATGCCGCGCGCGCTTTGGCCCATTCGCGCGCCGATGATGGTTGCACCGAGGCGGACGTTCGGCAGGCGGTCCAACACCAGGGCACCGATGGCGAGACAATATACTCCTGCCAAGCCACCGAATTGCTGAACTATACGAGGCCGCTCAAGTGGTGGGATGCGCGGCAATATGTCGAGGCTTACACCTCGGGCAACAGAACGCTCCCGCAAGTCGGTCGCGGGCTCTGGTATCTCCTCTACTACTACGGAACGCTGGCCTTCAGCGAGCGATGGGGCCGGCCGGCCCGCTGGCTGTACAACAGGTTCCAGGCCGTCACGGGGGGCATTCCGTTTCCGCGCGCCGAGGGGAAGATTCCCGCGGGGCAGCTCACGCCCAGAGACGATCTGGACCTCAAGCCGGGCGATCTGGTGCGGGTCAAGAGCCACGAGGAGATTCGCGCCACGCTGGACACGCGGTTCTACAACCGGGGCCTCTATTTCGACGCCGAGCTCGTGCCCTACTGCGGCAAGGTCTTCCGCGTCGGTGCCCGGATCGAGCGCTTCGTCGACGAGCGCAGCGGGCGCATGCGGCGGATGAAGACGCCAGCCGTCATCCTGGACGGTGTCGTCTGCAAGTCACTCTACAGCGGCCGCCGGATGTTTTGTCCGCGCGCGATCCATCTGTGGTGCCGTGAGATCTGGCTCGAGCGCGTTTCCGTGGAAGCTTCCGTGCAGGCGCCTCAACCCACGCTGGCGGGTGGTTGCGCGACACCGCACAGGGAGGCCGCCGACTAGTGCAGGTCTGCAGGATGCGGCCGAGTTGCTTCGCGAAGACGTAGGTACCAATGACGCTTGCCAAGTCGGAAATGGGATTTCAGGCGCCGAGCTCGCCGCCTTCGATCGACGTGCTCGGCACCCCGGTTGCCTGCGCGACCTACGACAGCGCCCTCGAGAGGGTGAAGGCGCTCGCCAAGCAGGGCAGGCCGACGGCCGTCTGCCCTGCCAACACTCACATCATTGCCGAAGCGAGGCACGATCCCGGCTTCAGGAAGACCATCGACGCGTTCGACCTGGTCCTGCCCGACGGCATGCCGATCGTCTGGACCTTGAACGCTCGCGGCGCGCGGCTCGCCGACCGCGTCTACGGTCCGTACCTGATGCGGCATGTCATACGGAACACCCCCCGCCCATGGCGGCATTTCCTATTCGGCGACACGGAGGAGTGCCTGCTCGGACTGCAGCAGGCACTGCACCAGCTGCAGCCGGACATCGATATGGCCGGCATGCTCAGCCCCCCTTTCCGACCCTGGACCGAAGCGGACGAGCAAGGCTTCGCCGACACCATAAACGCCGCCCGGCCCGACTTCGTATGGGTGGCGTTGCCCGGCGTGCGCATGGAGCGC
The DNA here is from genome assembly GCF_030246845.1 of Enhydrobacter sp. Lineage (NCBI taxonomy): Bacteria > Pseudomonadati > Pseudomonadota > Alphaproteobacteria > Hyphomicrobiales > Enhydrobacter > Enhydrobacter sp. The sequence continues at coordinate 3,251,757 of NZ_CP126889.1, read as the reverse complement.
TGGATCATCGCCAATCAGGGACGCTATCGAGGGGGCGTCTTTCTCGCGGTCGGCGATGCGTTCACGCTGCTGAGCGGGCGCCAGCAGTTCGCCCCCAAGTGGATGCAACGGCTCGGACTCACCTGGTTCTATCGGCTTTGCAAGGACCCGCTTCGCCTGGGGCCGCGCTACCTCCGCTACAATTCCCTGTTCGTGTTCTACGTCATCCAGGCCGCGTTGAAGGACTTGCTGCGCCGGAAGTAGTCGTCAGAACAGGACCATGCGGCCACTGCCTTCGAGGCCCTTCCGCCGGAAGCCGTCCCAGTCGGTGACCTCCCGCCCCCAGACGAAGCGGCCCGCTCCGCTGCCGCGACGGACGCGGTAGGTATTGCCGTCGAACCGATTGTTGCCCTTGGCGATGATGTCGAAATTCGCGTCGCCGGGCATGGTGTCGGAGACCCCGCCGGCGCAGGGAGCGCCCTCGAACGTGATCTCGTTGTCATGGACGACGTTGTTGCGGGTCTTGTATTCCCTGCCGCTGTCCGACCGGCGGCCCTGGTCGATCAACACGATACCGCAGCCCCCCGCGTCGACCGTCAGCTTGTTGCCGGTCACCTCGACCCCCTCGGATGCCGCGACATCGATATCCGCGCCCCAGAACCAGCTCCTCTTTCCGCTTCCGTTGTGCCGCACGACGTTGTTGCGGATGACCGCGCGGAACGAGATCTCGTGGTGGATGCCCATGTACCGGTTGTTCTCGATCAGATTGTCCTCATAGAGGACGTTGTGGCAGTCGATGTCGCACCACAGCCCAGGACCGTTGTTGTCGTAGACGTGGTTGCGGCGGAACGTGACGCCGTCGCTCTCGGCGATCTTCACGCCGCCGGCTTCCCAGTCCGGGTCGAAGCCGTAGATATTGTTCGACCAGATGCGATTGTCCTCGATAAGCATGTTGTTGCCGTTGCCGCCGATTCCCATCTGACCGTTGTGATGGATGGCGCAATGTTGCACGCGGCTGCCGGGTCCGGCGCTGATGCCGGTGCCGCTGTTCAGGCGCACCTCGCAGTTCTCGATGATCCAGCCGGTGCCCTCGCGCGCGTCGATGGCGCCGTCCTGCGCGGCATTCCTGTACTTTTCGACCGTGATGTTGCCGATCGTGACGTCCGCAGCCGGACCTTTGAAGGCGAACGGGGCCGCCGTCGCCTCGACCCGGCGGTCGGTCGGATCGTCGGCGAGATAGATCTTTCCGCCGTCATAGTCGATGTAGAACTGGCCCTTCCCGACCGCGCGCTTGCTGGCTGCCTTGATGAGCGGCCGATCGTCGATGAACAGAATCTGGGGCCGGTCGCAGGTCGGCGCACTCGGCAGGCATTCGCCGTGCGCCGCGGTCGGCTGGAACGGGTTGGTCGCCACCCAGTAGCGCTGCTCGCGCCGGAAGCCGCTCACGGGACGGCTGCCATCAAGCACCGTACGGCCTTCGCCGAAGAAGCGCTGTCCCGTTCGGGGCCGAATCGACTGCGCCCTGTGAATCCCGTTCTTCAGGCAGAACACAGCGCCATCGCCGGCGCGATCCACCGCCGCCTGAATCGAGGCGCCGGGCTCGATGGCGATCGCTCCAGCCGGGCACGGCGCTTCACCGGCCCACGCCACTGACGGCCCACCCGCAATCAGAAGGGCAAAGGCCAGCAGCAAGCAAATCCATGTCGTCCTGCTTTCCGTCATTGGTCCGGACTCGGCTCTTCGGCGGCGACATGGCTTCGATAGACCATCACCGATGCGATGCCCAAGCCGAACAGGCACCAGAACCAGATGCCCTGCATCGGTCCTTCGAGCACGACGTCGAACGACGCGTTGATGATGATGGACAGAACATAGCAACTGACGAACAGGAAGAGGCCGACCCACTGCTCGTGCCCCCGGGATCGGGCAGCGAAGATCGCCCTGAGCATCATGACGCCCCAGGAAACGAGCAGAAGCAACCACAGCGCGAGGCCTGGCATGCCGGTCCGGGCCAAAAGGTTCAGGTGCGCACTATGCGGGCTGCGCGACGGCGGCGGGGGACGGGGATCGCTGGGATCGGGCGGCGTCTCGAAGCCGTCGGCCCGCGCCAGATCTACCCCGAAACCCCTGCCCGTCCAGAAGTTCGAGCCATGGAACGTCTTCTCGATGATGACGTCCCACCAGTCGAGGCGCCACTGTTTCGTCCCCCTAAGTTGTTCTCCACCTTCGCCGAAGATGCCCTTGATATTGTCCACGACTTGGTGCGCGCTCACCGGCCGCTCGCTCGACTCTTCGGCTTCGTGAAAGTGGGAATAGGTGGCCTCGAGCGTGTACGCCACGCCGATCAGGGCGACGACGGTGGCGGCGGCCGCCAGCATCAGCCGCAGGCGACCGAGCACAAGCATCGCAAGCACGACCGGCACGAAGACCGAAAGCAGGGCGCCGCGATTGATCGTCCCGACAAGCGAGAACAGGGCGAGCCAGGTCGCGAGCCAGAGCGGTGACGCCTTCCGGTAGCCGGCCAGGACGAAGACCGCGGCGCCAGCCAGATGCATCCCCACGGCGGTCGCCTGGATGTCCAGGATCGGGATGTTCGGCCCGTAGAAGCTCGGTATGTAGTCCTGCCAAAATCGCGTGGCGGCATATCCGACCAGCATTATGGGAAACGTCCCGACGAAGAAGCTGTAGTAGCGGACCACGACATCGATGCGGCGCGCGTCCTCAAGCAGAAGCCCGATAACGATGAAGGCGAAGCCGCCATAGAGCACGAGGACGCTGTCGCGCAGCGCATCGACGCCATATACGTCCAGGAACGGCACTGTCCGGGCAACGGCCCAGATCATCAGTACGGCGAGAACGAGGCTCGGCAGCGTGGCGAGCATGGCAAGGCAGGCGCCCGACCTCGCCAGGACGAGGACCCCGATGAGGTAGGCGATCTCCCCTATGTAGAGGGGAGGTAGACCGATATAGGCGAAACCCTTCCCCATCAGGGCATAGCCCAGCAGCACGGCGGCCAGCAGCCCCAGATATCGATCGCCGACAGTCGGCACGCGTCGCGACTCGTATTCGAGCGTGCTCAACATGGTCATTCCGGCCCGGAGGCCCCTCTGCCAATCGGGCGGTCACCGTCGACCGCCGCATGGGATTCGTCCCGCCTGATCAACCAGGCCATCGAGATGGCCGCGCCGACCATCCGCACCAGACTGGCCGCCAGCAGGGCGAGACAGGCGCCCGTCACGCCCAATGGTCCGATAAGCAGCACGGCCAGCGCCAGGACGGTCGCCACCGACACGACATTGACGAGGAAGGCGGGCTTGCCGGCCTGAACGCCGAGCAGCGTCTTGCTGATCATCTCGGCGACATAGTCGAGCACGCCGGCAACCATGAGAAGCTGCAGGCAAAGCGCGACCGCAAGATAGGGCGAGGAGGGACCGTAGGCCGCCCGCAGGAGGGAATGCGGAAGCAGCACGCCGGCGAAGCATATGACCAGGATCGGGGCCAGGCCGAAAAGCAGGTAACCAGATGCCGCGCGGACCGCGCCCCGAATGCCGGCGGACCGATGTGCATGGGCGGCAATCTGCGGCACCGCGTTTCCCATGCCCAGAACGACGGGGTTCATCATGTTGGCGATGTTGAAGCTGGCCTGCAGCGATGCCGTCGACGCAGTGCCCGACAGTGTCGCCAGCAGCCACGGAAGGAGCTGCACGCGCAGCAACTGGAGCAGATAGACGACGAGCGACCACTTGCCCACCGAGAAGTAGTCGAGGATCAACCGGCCGATCCCGGCGGACCTCGGCCAGGCAAAGCGCAGCTTCGAGGCATGCACGGCCGCGCCAAAAGCGAACGCCGCGGACATGGCATAGAGGGTGGTCGACAGCGTGACCGTCGTGAGACGCAGCAGTACCAGGACCAGGATCGCCTGTCCGACATAGGCGATGGCGTCGCCCGGCATCGCCTCGCGATATCGGAATTCGGCCAGCAGGCAGCGCCGCGCGGTCTCCTGCGCCTGCCAGCAGAGGTAGCAGAGACAGGCCGGCAGCAGGAGATCGATGGCGCCCAGCAATGCGACCCCCAGCCCCATCACGGTGACGAGGACGAGGCTGAGGGCTGCGGCAAGCAGGACCGTGAATCCGAGCAGTCCGGCATGGTCCTGCTCCTTGGCGACGGGCAGACGCAACGACAGCGGATAGGAGATCATCGCATAGTCGACCACCCGCAGGATGAAGATGGCTCCGAGGAAGAGCGCGAACTTGCCGTACTCGTCCTGTCCGAGCGCCCGGGCGAGCAGGACGTTGAGTACGAAGTTGCCGGCGCTCACGGTGCACTGGTCGAAAAGGGTCCAGGAGGCACGATCGACGACACGCCTGACGCTCGTCGACATGCCGTTGGCGATTTTCGCCCCCGACCAGGCGATGCGACGCGCGACGCCGCCGATCTTCTCGCGGGCTCGGTCTTCCGTCGCGGCCCGCGCCAAGGCACGCGGAGGTCGCCTCTCCTCGCCGAACTTGAGGACGCTCATCCTTAACTGAATACATCGATCGGAGCATGGCGCGGGCGGCGCTTTGGACGGCAGCCGCCCCTCAAGTCGGAGTAGCCCGAAAGAGGTACCGACAAGCACCGCGGATATCGACGAAGAGGCGTCCTCCGGTGGGAGTAACCTCGGCGGTTCGTTGACTTAACATAACCGCATCGACACGCTTCCCTGCATCCGGCCGAGCGACACGTCATCCCGCGTGAGCAGAAGGCGGAGTGGGAAGGAAATGGCTCGCTCACCCAACAGGCCCATGCCGAAGCTGTCGATCGGCTTGCCGGTCTACAACGGCGAGAAGCTCCTGGCGCAGGCGCTCGACCATCTCCTGGCGCAGACCTTCACGGACTTCGAGCTCGTCATCTGCGACAACGCATCGACCGACCGCACCGCGCAAATCTGCCGCGAGTATGCCGGACGCGACGCCCGTATTCGCTATGTCCGCAACGACAGAAATATCGGCGCAAACCCCAACTACAACCGAACCTACGAGTTGTCGGCTGCCCCGCTTTTCAAATGGGCCGCCCACGACGACCTCTACCAAAGGACCTATCTCGAAACCTGTGTCCGGATACTCGCCGATGATCCGACTGTCGTCCTGGCCCATAGTGGGACGACGTTCATCGACGACGACGGGCAGGCGTTCGCTTTCGATTCCGGCACCGGAACGTATATCGATCCCGAAACCGGCGCTCGACACATGCCGGACAGCCATACGATCGGAGACAGTGCCGTCGCGGTCGAACGCTTCCGGCAGGTGCTTTTCCACGCACGCTGGGGGAGCCATATGTACGGCGTCGTCCGGCGCCAAGCCCTGGCCCGGACACAGCTCCTGCTGAACTTCGCCAGCAGCGATCGCGCCATGCTTGCCGAGCTGGCGTTGCTTGGCCGCTTTCGATCGGTCCCCGAACGCCTCTACCTCAGGCGAATCCATGCCGGCTCGTCCTGGGCGCTCGGCTATCACGAGATAAAGAACTACCTGAGCACGGACGGGCAGGCCTATTCGCGGCGCGCACGCCAGATCAGAGCCTTTTTCGGTGCGGCCGCCGGCAAGCCGGTCGGAATCATGACCAAGGCGATGTGCACTGCCCTGGTCGCCGGCGTTTGCGTCAGGGCCGTGACGGACGCCCTCACGGGCAAGGACGTGCGCAACGGGACGCCGGACGCCACTTGGACCGGGCCGGCGGATCGCGCTCGAGTCACCTCAGGCACAGACAATACGCATCCCGCGCTATCCGAAGGACGGCATTAAGATGAAGACGATCCTCTTCTGCGGCGGTCTCGGCACCCGTATTCGGGATGTCGCCGAAAGCATACCGAAGCCGATGATCCCGATCGGCGACAAGCCGATCCTGTGGCATTTGATGCACTACTACAGCCAGTTCGGCCACAAGGACTTCATCCTGTGCCTCGGCTACAAGGCGAACGTGATCAAGGAATTCTTCCTGAACCACAAGCCGCAAACCTACGCCGACTGCATCGTCACGGGCTTCGGCAAGAACGTCGAGATCCTGGGCGATCCGCAGCAGGACTGGCGCATCGCCATGATCGACACCGGCATCTGGCGCAATATCGGTCAACGGCTGTGGGCGGTGCGCGAGCACGTCGCGGGCGAGGAGATGTTCTACGCCAACTACAGCGACGGCCTTTGCGACGTCAATCTGGACGAGATGACCGAGACGTTCCGCGCGAGCGGCAAGCTCGCCTGCTTCATCGCCGTCCGGCCATCGTTCAGCCTGCACCTGGTCGATATGCGGCCGAGCGGAAAGGTTCAGCGCATTCGCGCCAGCCAGGACGCCAATCTCTGGATCAATGGCGGCTTTTTCATCTTCCGCTCGGCGATCTTCGACTACATGCAACCGGGCGACGAGCTGGTCGAGGCGCCGTTCCAGCGGCTGATCGATGCCGACCAGCTCATGGCCTTCCGGCACGAAGGATTCTGGCGCCCCATGGACACGCTGAAGGACAAACAGGTGCTCGAGGACCTGGTCGACAAGGGTACGATGCCCTGGCGGCTCAACGGTCCCCTCGGCGGACTTCCGGGCGACGCGGAAAGGAAGGCGGGATGAAGCATCTCGAGCTCACCGGCTGGGGTGAGCGCCTTTCCGTACTGTGCATCGGTGCTCATTCGGACGATATCGAGATCGGCGCCGGCGCGACGATCCTCGGCTGGATCGAGCGCGGCGTCCGCCTCGATGTGCACTGGTCGGTGCTGAGTGCCCAGGGCGCGCGTGCCGACGAGGCGCATGCGTCCGCACAGGCGTTTCTCGCAAAAGCAGAGCGCGCCGTCATCGACCTGGCGAAGTTCAGGGACGGATTCTTCCCGCACCAGGGGAGCGAGATCAAGGACTGGTTCGAGACACTCAAGACGCGCACGTCACCGGACGTGATCCTGTGCCACTGGCGCGGCGATGCGCATCAGGACCACCGGCAGGTCTCCGAGCTGACATGGAACACGTTCCGCGACCACGTGATCCTCGAGTACGAGATTCCGAAGTGGGACGGCGACATCGGCCAGCCGAACGTCTATATCCCCGCCAGCCGGGCACTGATGGAGCGCAAGGCGAAATTGCTGAATGACCATTTCGGCTCGCAGCGCTCGAAGGGCTGGTTCGACGGTGAAATATTCATGGGGCTCGCCCGCCTGCGCGGGATGGAATGCCGTGCGGCAGACGGCTTCGCGGAGGCCTTCCATGCCCGAAAGCTTACGGTGCAATGACGCGCGACAGCGCATGACAGGAGCAAGACGGCGATGCGTGTACTGGTGACGGGACATTTGGGCTACATCGGAACCGTCATGGTCCCGATGTTGCAGCAGGCGGGGCACGACGTGATCGGCCTCGACAGCAATCTCTACGAACGCTGCACGTTCGCCGCGGGCGGCCGCATCGTAGAGGTGCCGCACATTCGCAGGGACACTCGCGACGTCGAGCTACGCGACCTCGATGGACTCGATGCGATCATCCATCTCGCCGCGCTGTCGAACGATCCCTTGGGCAATTTCCGGCCCGAGCTCACCTACGAGATCAATCATCGCGCCAGCGTGCGCTTGGCCACGCTCGCCAAGCAGGCCGGCGTCCGGCGCTTCCTGATGGCGTCCTCGTGCAGCAACTACGGGCAGGCCGGCGAAGCGATGCTCGACGAAACCGGCGCGCTCAACCCGGTCACGGCCTACGGCGAATCCAAGGTCCGATCGGAGCGCGACATTTCTCCCCTGGCGGATGGCAGCTTCTGCCCGACCTTCATGCGTCCGGCGACCGCCTATGGCGTTTCGCCGCGGATTCGCTTCGACATCGTGCTCAACAACCTCGTGGCCTGGGCAGTCACCACGGGGAAGATCTACCTCAAATCCGACGGGTCGCCATGGCGGCCGATCGTCCATATCGAGGACATCTCGCGGGCGTTCATTGCCGCTCTCGAGGCCCCCGAGGACCTGGTGCGCAATCAAGCCTTCAATGTCGGCCAGACGGGCCACAACTACCGCATCCGCGACATCGCCGAGATCGTCGCCGACGTCGTCCCGGGATGCCGGCTCGAGTTCGCGCCGGGCGCCAGCCCCGACACGCGCTCCTATCGTGTCAACTTCGACAAGATCGCGCGCGTGCTGCCCGCCTTCAGGCCGCAGTACGATGCGCGGCGCGGTGCGGAGCAGCTCTACGCCGCCTACCGCCAATCGAATCTCACGCTCGAGGAGTTCGAGGGGCCGCGCTACCAGCGCATCAGCCACATCCAGAAGCTGATCGCCGAGGGCATCCTCGCGGAAGACCTCAGGCACCGCCACGCGACCGGCGACACCCTCGAGCACGTTGCAACAGCGGCCAGCTAGACAGGAAGGCGAACGTGATCTTCACCGAAACCAGGCTCAAGGGCGCCTTCATCATCGATCTCGATCGCAAGGTCGACGAACGTGGCTTCTTCGCCCGGGCCTTCTGTCAGCATGAGTTCCGCGACCATGGCCTGAAACCCGTCATCGCCCAGGCCAACATTGCCTCGAATCGCCGGAAAGGCACGCTACGGGGCATGCATTTCCAGTATCCGCCGAAGGCCGAAACCAAGCTGGTGCGATGCACGCGGGGCGCCATCCTCGACATCATCGTCGACCTTCGGCCCGAGAGCCCGACCTACCTGCAGCACGTTGCCGTCGAGCTGACCGAGGAGAACATGCGGGCTCTCTATGTGCCGGAGCGCTTCGCGCACGGCTATCAGGCGCTGCGCGACGACACCGACACCAGCTACCAGGTCGGCGAGTTCTATGCGCCCGATACGGAGGGTGGTCTGCGGTACGACGATCCCAAGCTCGGTCTGGAGTGGCCGTTGCCGGTGTCCGTGGTCTCGCCGAAGGATCAGGCTTTCGCCCCGCTGCATGACATCGAGGGGGAACTGAAACGCAAGATGTCCCTCGCGCTCGTCCCCGCGTGACGAGGCAGAGCGTGCAGGCGGCCGCGGCTGCCATTGTGAATGATACAGGAGCACCGCCATGTGGATCGTCGATACAGCGCTGAAGGCCCGCGAGGAGCAACTCAAGCCCGTTCGCGTCGGCATCGTGGGTGCCGGCTTCATGTGCCAGGGCCTGACCAACCAGATCACCCATAGCGTGCCGGGTATGCGCGTTGTGGCCATCTCCAACCGAAAGGTCGAGCGGGCCGCCGGCGTGTTCAGGTACGCCGGGCATGAGGATGTCGCGTTCGCCAGCACGCAACGGGAGCTCGATGACGCCGCCTTTCGCCTGCGGCCGGTCGTCACCGAGGACGCGATGCTGCTCGCCCGTTCGGAGCATATCGACGTGCTCGTCGATGTCACCGGCTCGGTCGAATTCGGCGCCCACGTCGTGCTCGAGGCCTTCCGGCACGGCAAGGACGTCGTCCTGATGAACGCCGAGCTCGACGCCACGATCGGGCCCATCCTGCAGACCTACGCCGAGAGGCACGGCGTGATCCTGACCGGCTGCGAAGGGGATGAGCCCGGCCTGCAGATGAACCTCTTCCGCTGGGTCAAGGGACTCGGCCTGACACCGCGCCTGCTGGGCAACGTGAAGGGCCTGCAGGACCGCTACCGCAACCCGACGACCCAGAAAGGCTTCGCCGAGCGCTGGGGCCAGAACGCCACGATGGTGACGAGCTTCGCCGACGGCTCCAAGATCAGCTTCGAGCAGTCCGCCGTGGGGAATGCGACCGGCTTCAGGGTCCTCACACGCGGCATGTCGCGCGGCGTCGAGTACACCGGCGACGTCATGAAGATCGGCGAGCTCTACGACCTCGAAGAGCTGCGCCGGCTCGGCGGCGCGATGGACTACGTCGTCGGGACGCCGCTGACCAAGGTATTCTGTCTGGCCGAACATCCGGACCCCAAGCAGCAGCACTATCTCAACCTCTACAAGATGGGACCGGGACCGCTCTATTCGTTCTTCCTGCCCTACCATCTGGTGCATTTCGAGGTGCCGAACGCGATCGCCCGCGCGGTTCTGTTCCGCGATCCAGTCATCAAGCCGCTTGGAGGGCCCGTTGTCGAGGTTTGCGCGGTGGCCAAGCGCGATCTCAAGGCCGGCGAGATTCTCGACGACTATGGCATGTACATGACCTACGGCGAGGCGGTGAATGTCGAGGAGATGAGCAGCGGCCGCTATCTGCCGGAAGGCCTCGTGGAAGGCTGTCGGCTGACGAACGACATCGCCAAGGATTCCGTGATCACCTACGGCGACGTCGTGCTACCGGCTGGCCGCCTGGCGGACCGGCTGCGCGGGGAGCAGTATCAAAGGTTCCGTGGCGAGACCTGGCTCAAGGACCTCCTGGCCAGCTCGCCGCGTCCCAGCCCGTTGTCCCTGGACGTCGATGCCAGTGTGCGCAATTCGCGGCCGGGTGCGCAATTGTCTCCGCTTTAGAGGTATTCAGGTAGCGTCCGTCGAACTTGCCGAGGTCCATCAATCGTTCCCTGTGAGCGACCTCGATCGCATGAGTATTCTTCGACAGCACGCCGAGCTCCCGCAGATCCTGTATGGTGCGGTTCATGTGGACAGTGGAAAGACTCGCGGCGTCGGCCAGATCCACTTGCGTCATCGGAATGACCGTCCCGCTTATGCCGATTGCCTCCAGCCGGACCATTTGCTCGGACAGGAGGTTGGCGATGCGCGGCAGCGCCGGCCGCTGGGCGACATTCAGCAACCTTTCACGGAAGATGCCCGCCTCGATCATCGTCGCACGCCACAAGGCAAGGCCGAGCCGCGGATACTCCGCAGTGACACGTCCGATATCCTCATGGGAGATGATGCCGACCGAGCAGACGGTCAACGCCGCCACCGCGTCTTCGCCTTCCGGCAAGATGTAGCGGTCGAAGTCGCAAAGATCGCCGGGATATTGAAAGGTGAAAATCTGCCGGCGGCCGTTCTCGATCATCCGGTAGCGACAGGCCAGGCCTTCCAACAGAATGGCCAGACAGCTTGGCGAATCGCCGCCCCGAACGATGTCCTCGCCACGCCCCACGCAGCGCTTGGCTCTAACCAGCGCCAGGAGCGCCTGCAGCTCCTCCTCGCGATCCACCCCCAGACCCCTGAACCTCCGGATGAGCGCCTCAGCTCCGTCACGGCGGAGTGCACCGACTGAACCAAACATTGCTACCCCCAAGAGGGTAATCCTCGGAGCCCTGCTGCGTGGCGACAACTTGCTTTTCATGACCCTTGGCTCGCAAGCAAAGGCGAAAAGGCCGCATCACCGTCCGCATCGCTCCTTTTGGGCGTTACTTCGCCCCATGGCCGACGATCACCGCCGGCAGCGTCGCAATGAGGATATAGAGATCGAGCCAGAGCGACCGGTTGCGAATGTAGAAGCAGTCCTGCGCCCGCTGGACGCCGAGATCGCCGCTGCTGCGCGCCGAGATCTGCCACAGGCCGGTGAGGCCGGGCGTCACGGTCGCCCGCAGCGCCTGGAATTCGCGATCGAAGGCATCGATATGATAGGCGGGGAACGGTCGCGGGCCGACGAGGCTCATATCGCCGCGGATCACATTCCAGAGCTGCGGCAGCTCGTCGAGGCTGGTGCGCCGCAGGAAATCGCCGATATGCGGCAGAATCCGCGGGTCCTTCGTCAGCTTGAAATAGCGCTGCCACTGCTCGCGCAGGGCCTCGTCCGTGGCGAGCACCTGTTCGAGCCGCTGCTCCGCATCCCGGTACATCGTGCGCAGCTTCAGCACGTAAATCGGCTTGCCGTCGCGCCCGACGCGCTGCTGGCGATAGAACGCCGACCCGGGATCCACGACCTTTATCATCAGGGCGAGACAGGCGACCATCGGCCACGTCAGCACCGCCAGCGGCAACGCCAGGGCGAGATCGATCGCCCGCTTCTGGACGCGACCGAGAGAGGAAGGCCGGCCGCCCAGCTCGAGGGCCACATATCGATCGAAATGGCGAACCTGCAGGCCAAAGGAGGCGAGATCGCCCAGTTGGCTTACCACCAGGATCTTGCGAACGCCCAGCCGATACAGCGCGTCCGGATCGGGTGGCAGGTCATGGCCGTCCGGCACGACCACGACCTCGATCCCGGCGCCGACCCCCCACTCGTCGATGGTACCGAGCCGTGGGAGCGCACCGGCGGTATCGCCTTCTTCTCCGCCTGGAGCCCTCTCGGCCGCGGCGTCCGACATCCCGTCGTCGATGAAGCCGACCGGCCTCAGGCCCCAAGCGGGCTGGTCGAGCAGGAGCCGTGCGAACGCCTGCCCCCGGGCGCCGGCCCCGAGGATCGCGGTCGGCATGCCCCATGCCCCGGACCGCGCAAACCGGACGACGATGAGGTGCTCCGCCCACGATCCAAGGACAAGCGTGAATGCCCCGATGAGCGGCACGACGACGAGCACAAGGGAAGGATCTTCCCGGGCGCACATCACGACCGCCGCCAGCATGAAGATCAAGGTCGCCGACGCCCGGTTGCGGAAGCGCTCCATCAGGCTCTTGGTGGTCGGCCGATAGACACCCAGGATGGCCGAAATGCCGGCCAGCAATGGCAGCAGCGCCGACATCTCGCTCAACAGCCAGTCCGCGAAGTCGACATGACTGGTCGGCCAAATGGCGACCGCCGCCGAGAAGGCGATCGTGATCGCAATCGCTCCGGATACCATGTCTCCGGCGAGAAGCCCCAGGGCGAGAGACCGGTCCGACCTCGCCCTCCGTGCGACAGCCGGTGCACGGAGAACCTGGTCGTGAAGTCCGAGAGGCGGCCCGTGTCCGGGCGGCGGCAAGGCGGGGCCGAAGCGTGCTTCGATGTTCGACATGGATTTCAGCCCGCACCGTCGGCGGCGTACGGTTGCGCCTCGTCGCCCCGTCCCGGATGTCGACCCGATCGGCCCTCTTCGCTCCTCGACCGGACCTTCACCACGTTCGTCGCTCCCTCCGCAGACGCTTTGCATCGATGCCGCTACGTTACGGCCGGTTGCTTTGCCCTCAAGCGCAACGAAGGAGTAATCCGGGTCCAGGGAGGGCGGCTGCGGGCCGCGAGGCAGAGCGGCCGCCTTTCTGCCCGGTCACGAACGACTGCCCGGCTGCGCCTGGCGGCTTGCCAGCTGGAGGTACCCCTTGCCGACGGCTTGGCGGCCCGGTTGTCGGTAACGCGGAAGTGAAGCCCGGGCTTATCACCGGTTAATTTCCCGCAGGGCCTACCTCTCTATTGATTCGCCGGGCCCAAAGTCGATGCCGCAAGTGTGGGGGTGGCAATCATGGCGACACGGGTAGCGACGATCATCGTCGAACCGCGTTTACTTGTCCGCGAAGCTCTCGAATCGCTGATGGCGCAGCATTCGTATCGGGTCGTTTGCGGCGTTGGATCGACCTCGGAAATCGCAGGTGCGTCGATTCTCGCCGAAGCGCCCAAGCTTGCAATCCTCGGCGCCCAATCGACCGACAACGTGGTCGCGGAGGCGGTCGGGATCCGCAAGTTGTGGTCCGACTGCAAGGTCATTCTGCTCTTCGAGCAGGCCTCGCTTCTCGACTTCCAGAAGCTGCTGGCGTCGCAGGTCGACGGCTGCGTTCCGCTGTCGGTGTCGCCCGAGACGCTCATCAGCACTCTCGACCTGATCATGGCGAGGGATGTCCGGGTCATGGTGGTGGCCGACGCAAAGCGTCCCGCCCTTTCGGCGCCGGGCTCGGAAGACGCGCCGGGACCGGAAGCCGGAACGGACAAGCTCCAGGCGAGCGGGATGCAGCCTCAGATGATGCCTGCCGCGCTGCTGCCCCTGACACCGATGCCCCGCATCGGCGTCGAGGTCGCGCCGCAGGCATCGGCCAACGGCAGCGATCCGCTTCCGTCGTCGCCCGCGTCCAGGGATCTGCCGAGGCTGTCGGAGCGCGAAGCCCAGATCCTCGATGGCCTGGTCAAGGGACATGCCAACAAGGTGATTGCCCGGACCTGCGACATCACGGAGGCGACGGTCAAGGTCCACATGAAGTCGATCCTGCGCAAGATCCGGGTGGCCAACCGGACGCAGGCGGCGATCTGGGCGCTGGAGCACGGCTATCCCGGCGACGAGATGAAGGGTGGATCGCCCAAGGATGTCACCATCTCCAACGGCGCTTCCATACTGTGAGGTGACGAGGCGGGACAGGCGGCGGTCGAAGATGCCCGTCTCGCCCATGGTGCCGGGGAAGCCCGCCCGCCGTACGGTGCGCGGCGATCATTTGAAGTGCCAATGGCTTCCTTGGCGAGGGAGGATGAACCGCAGACCGAGGTCGTTGCCGGCCTCAAGCTCGTCGAGGATTTCCTTCTGCGGCTGCTCGTCGGTCAGCGAATACTTGATATGGCCGACGACGACCGGGAGCCCGGTCAGGGATTCCGCGCCCGCCTGCGCGGCCAGGTCGTGCAGGGAAGCCAACAGCCATTTGGGCGTGAGATGGCCGAACAGCAGCTTGTCCGGCCGGTCGTTGGCATAGGACGCTTCGATCACGACGGCCTTGAGGCGTCGCTGCTTCACCTTGCCGGCGACGGCCGTCCAGACATCCTTCATGCGCGTCGTCTTCTCGACCGCATCCGGTCCTGTGTCGCCGAAGCAGAGCATTGCATCGCCGTCGCTCTCGAAGAGGAAGGCGGTCGATTCCAGCCCGCCATGGCTCAGCGGAAAGGCCGTTGCCGTCATCTTCGTGTCCGAGAGCGGCGTACGGACTGCAGGCTCGAGATCGGCAATGGCTAACTTGCCGAGCCTTGGCGGCTTCCCGCGATCGGTGAAATTGGGCCAGGCCTGCCAGTTGAAATAGTTCTCCACAAGCGCCTTGCCGACCGACGGCAGGGCGTAGATCGGCTTGTTGCTGTCGTCGGGCGAGGCGATCACCAAGCCGGCGACATGATCGAGATGGGCGTGGCTGATCAGGTAACCCTTGACCTTGTGGGTGAGGATATAGCCCACGCGGCTCTGGCCGGCCTGCCGCGGCACGTCGACAGCATCGAAAGCGCCATTTGAATCGGCGATGCGCAAGCCGTTCACCAGCGTTCCGGCGTCGCACGTCACCGCGCGGTCGTCGTCGTGCGGCCGAACGAGGTAGGCACTGAGATTGCCGTCCTGGATGCCGCCAAGGGCGCCCAAGACGACGACGTCGAACCCGTCAGCCGCGGCCGCGTCCTCCATGATCGGAGGAGGCGCACAACAGACCAGCGCCGCCAGGCCGACCTTCCACATAGTCGTCTTCACCTGCTGCCCCCTTTTGCCCACCTTGCCGGACGAGCGGTCGACCGCCATTGTCGAAGACGACTCCTCCTTCGACAAGGAACCCCGCAAAGTTCATGACCTGTCACTGAGCGCATGTCATGGAGTCCGATGCCTCCTGTCACCCGACCGTCCCTGCGTGAGGCCGGCATCAGATTGGGCCTCGTATTGGCCAGCGTCACTTTTGGCTTGCTTGTCGGCGAACTGCTTGTGCGTGCCCTGTCCGACGATCCCAAGCGCTGGGAGCTCGAACACTTCGTCACCTATCCGTCCCGTGCCGATGGCCGCTGGAACGTCATGCGACCCCATCCCCTGCTGGGATGGGAACCGCGCCCCGGCTATTCCGGCACCAATCACGGCGGTCGGGAGCTTCTGACCTTCGATGATCGAGGGCTTCGGGTGCATCGCCGCCAGGCCGCGCCGCCCGCCGTCGTAACGCCACCGGTTCTGGTGATGGGCGATTCCTATGCCATGGGCGAGGAGGTCGCCGACGAGGAGACCTTTCCGGCCCACCTGCAGGACCTCCTCGATCGTCGCGTCCTGAATGGCGGTGTAGCGGGCTACGGGCTCGACCAGGTCGTGCTTCGCGCCGAGACGATCGTCCCCCGATTGCGCCCCGGACTTCTTATCGTGAGCTTCATCGCCGACGATGTACGACGCACCCAGGAGCAGATCCTGTGGGGTATAGAGAAGCCCTATTTCGAGGTGGTCGACGACGGGCTGCGCCTGCGCAACGTGCCGGTCCCGCCGTCCGCGGCCGAACCGCTGGATGCAGACCATCTGCTTGGCCGGACAAAAGGGGCTTTCCCGATGATCGGCCCCTGCACGAAAACCGGCAGCAGAAGATCAGCCGCAGCTGGAGCTCGGCCGAGGAAGGCGCCGTAAAGGTCCGGAGAACCACGCGAGCATGCGTTGGTAGTACCCAAGAATTTCGCTGCTTGTCGGTGTTGGGGCACTGTTAGAAAGCAGGGGTCGGCGCTGCCTCCATCAGACTACCATCAGTCGCGCCGATCCGGGCGTCCGCGCGGCTGGCGTCGCCTGGCATGCCGATAGAACGGTGGATCGTCGACAACCAAGAGTGGAAGGCTTCCCGTGTGCGGCATCGCAGGCTTTCTCGACCCCGGCGGCAATCGCAATCCCGAATCGATGCGCCGGCGTGTCATCGCTATGACGAACTGCCTCGCGCACCGCGGACCCGACGACGAGGGGGCCTGGGTCGATCCCACGGCAGGGGTCGCACTCGGAAACCGACGGCTGGCGATCATCGATCTGTCACCCGAGGGCCATCAGCCCATGCATTCCGCCTCGGGGCGCTACGTCATCGCCTACAACGGCGAAATCTACAACTCGGCGGCAATCGCTCGCACGCTCGAGGCGGAAGGCCTGGCGCCCCGCTGGCGCGGTCACTCGGACACCGAGGTGATGCTCGCAGCCATCGAAGCCTGGGGCCTCGACAGGGCGCTCGAGTCGTTCAACGGCATGTTCGCGTTCGCGCTCTGGGATGTCCGCGAGCGAACTCTATGCCTGGTGCGAGACCGACTGGGCGTGAAGCCCCTTTACTACGGTCGCCTGAACGGCGCGCTCGTATTCGGTTCGGAATTGAAGGCGATCGCGGTCTATCCCGACGCGGCGCTGACCATCGACCGCGACTGGCTGGATCGGTACCTGCGCGAGATACACGGAGAGTGCGAGGACACGATCTACCGTGGCATTCGTGCCATCCGTCCGGGAACGCACGTGACGTACGACCAGAGGCTGCAGGCACACGAATGCGTCTACTGGTCGGCGACCGGGAAGGCCGAGATCGGACACCGGGATCGCTTCCCGGGAAGCGAGGCCGAGGCCGTCGAGAAGCTGGACAGCCTGTTGAGGGACGCGGTGCGCCTGCGTGCGGTCAGCGATGTCCCGCTGGGGGTCCTGCTGTCCGGCGGCATCGATTCCTCGACGGTGCTGGCACTCCTGCAGCAAGAGAGTTCAAGGACGATCCGGAGCTTCTCGATCGGCTTCCCCGATTCGGGCCTCGACGAGGCGCCTGCCGCACGGAAGATCGCCGCCCACATCGGCTCCGATCACACCGAGCTCTACATGGCGCCTGAAGACATCATCCGGCTGATCCCCTCGCTCGCGCGGATGTCCGATCTGCCGCAATCCGATCCGTCCTATGTATCCAACCACGTCGCGTACCGGCTCGCCGGACAGCATGTGACCGTCGTGTTGGCCGGCGACGGCGGCGACGAGTTGTTCGCGGGCTACCATCGCCATCGTTGGCTGCCGAGGGTATGTCGGCGGCTCGGTTGGCTGCCGGTCGGGATCCGCGAGCAAGGAGCACGAGCGCTGACGGCGATCCCGCCGGCGACATGGGACAAGGTCTTCGGCATCATCGAACCGGTGGTTCCCTCACGGCTGCGCGAGCGAACTCCCGGGGCCAAGCTCCATCGATTGGCGCGCTGGATCGCCTCCGCCTCCCCGGAAGAGATGTACCGCGTCCTGTCCACTCGATGGGATCCCGGCGACCGGCTCGTCGTCGGCCACCATCCCGAACAGTCGCCGGCCGATTTTGAATTCGTTCGACTGAACGGCGAATTCGAGCTGCTGGAGCGTATGCTCGTTCATGAGCTCGTCACCACCTTCGTTGACACGCAGCTGAAGAAGGTCGATCGCGCGAGCATGGCCGTGAGCGTCGAGGCGCGCGTGCCGTTCATGGACTATCGCGTCGTCGAGTTCGCCTTCACCCTGCCGCCGGACCTGAAGGTGCGGGGCGAGACGGGGAAGTACATCCTGCGCCGGGTACTCCACCGACACGTTCCCGAAGCTTTGTATCGGCGACCCAAGATGGGGTTCCATCTGCCGTTGAGCACCTGGCTCAGAGGGCCTCTGAGGGAGTGGGCCGAGGACCTGCTCGACCCGAGCTCCATCCGCCAGGAGGGACTGTTGGACCCGGACCCGATCCGGATGAAGTGGCACGAACACCTCAGCGGCGAACGAGATCGCGTCGACTATCTTTGGCCAGTGCTCATGTTCAGGTCCTGGCTGAAGCATCATAGCCCCGACGTCTCCACCATCGTCGAGGATCGGAGACCGTTGCGTGTTCACTGATGCCAGATCCCTCGCGGCGGGCTCGATCCTGCAGGCCGACATCTGTATCATCGGCGCGGGCATCGCCGGAATCTCGATCGCCCGGGAGTTCATCGGTCGATCCGAGAGCGTCGTGCTCCTCGAAGGAGGCGGCCTCGGGTTCACGAAGTCCCTTCGCAAGCTGCCGACGGTGCTGCGGCGACATGCCCTTGGTGAACAGGCACTGGCCGGCGGCCGGAACGCCGGGCGACCCTACTATCCGCTCCGGTTCACGAGGGTGCGCGCGTTCGGCGGCTCGTCCCGGGCATGGCACGAACATCGCGGCGTTCACGCCCGGCCACTCGACGCCATCGACTTCGAGGCACGAGACAGCTTGCCGGAACACGGCTGGCCCATCGACAGGACGCAGCTCGATCCCTTCTACGAACGGGCCCAAGAGGTATGCGGCCTCGGCGCCTTCGCCTACGACCCGAGATCATGGGAAGCGCAAGGCTATGGGTCGCCGCTACCCCTGGATTCCAGGCTCGTCGAGTCGGTGATCTTCAAGTTCGGCCGGCACAGCAAATTCGACCGGTACGAGGATGATTTCGCGCGGGCCGGAAACGTCAACCTCGTGCTCCACGCCACCGCCGTGCACCTCGCCGACAGGAACGGGAGCGTGGACCGGATCGACTGCGCGACAGTAGGGGGCAGCCGTTTCGGCGTCCGCGCCCGGACCTTCGTCATCGCGGCGGGTGCGATCGAGACCGCTCGCCTGCTGCTGGTCTCGAGGGACAGCCGGCCCGCCGGCATCGGAAACAGCCACGGCCTGGTGGGTCGCTGCTTCATGGAGCATCCGGACGCCGCGGTCGGATACCTGATTCCCAATCCCGAGCTCGATCCGAGCGCGTTCCGGCTGTACCGGCACCAGCATGCCGGGGAGAATCTCACGGTCGAAGCCATGTTTCGACTGAGCGATTCTACCTTGAGAGCGGAGGGGCTGCTCAACGCCGTGCTGCGCCTGCGAGACACCTACCGCAGCGGCATGACGGAAGCCGTGCAATCGGCCCAGGTTGTCCGGCGATCGGTCCATTACGGGGTCGCGACACCCGGGCTGGCGAGGCACGCCGTGCGAAGCATCCTGGGCGCACCGCAGCTTCTTCGCCACTATCTGACCTGGCGCTCCAGGCGACCGCCGGAGGTGTTCGGCATCGACGTGATGGCCGAGCAGACGCCCACGATGGCCTCTCAAGTAAGGCTCGGCCGACGCCGCGATCGACTTGGCGTCCCGGTGACGATTCTCGACTGGCGGCTGGCGAGCATCGACTGGGACTCGATCCGGCGGACCGTGGAGATCTTCGGCGACGCCGTCCATCAGGCAGGCGTGGGCACCGTCATTTCGACCATCGGAGCCGGGAAGCAGCCGCCGGCCGTGTTCGGCAACTGGCATCATCTCGGCACCACCCGGATGCACCAAGACCCTGCTCGTGGAGTCGTGGACGCGAACTGTCGGGTACACGAGATCGCCAATCTCTATATTGCCGGAGGGTCGGTCTTTCCGACCGGCGGCTATGCCAACCCATCGCTGACCATCGTCGCGCTCGCTCTTCGGCTCGCCGATCACCTCAAGTCAACGCTGAGCCGCCCCATCGTGTCGAATACCTTCGAGCAAGACGAGATTGCTGGTGCACATTAGAAAGCTCGACTCGAGCACGTCTTAAGTCCTGTGCGATCGAGTCGGCCGGCCGCCGGCGTCGGCACGTCGTTTTCGCCGTTTCGTACGGTTTCGGTCGCCGCTGAGACGGTCGGCCGTCAACCGCCGCTGCTTTCCGGTCGTTTCCGCCGACGATGATGCGCCGCGATCAAGCACGCCATCGCCGCCGTTACGCGCTTGCCCGTGGGAATATGCAGAAATTCGTTAGGGCCATGCGCATTGGAGTGCGGGCCCAGCACGCCGGTGATGACGAACTGTGTGTGGGGGAACTTCTCGCCCAGCATGCCCATGAAGGGAATTGTACCTCCCTCACCCATGTAGGCCGGCGGCGCTCCGAACGACTCCTCAGACGCCTGCGCCACGGCTGTCTCGAGCCAGGGTACGAGCGGCGGCGCATGCCAACCGCTCTGTCCCTCCCGCCCCTCGAAGGTGACCTCCGCGCCATATGGCGGATCGGCCTCCAGCGCCTGCTTGATCGCCTGGGCCGCCTTCCTGGCGTCGAGCGTCGGCGGCGTACGCAGGCTGAGCTTGGCAGTCGAGTACGGCAGCAGCACGTTGCCGGCGTCGCCGGGCGCCGGATAGCCATCCATGCCCACGACCGCGAGCTGCGGTCGCCAGGTGCGGTTGAGCACCATCTGGCCCGTGTCGTCCACCATCGGTCGGGTCGACCCCGCGAAGGGAAACTTGCCGTAAACCTCCCTGCCGAGAATGCGGGCGGCCTCCTTGGCCTGCTCGATCCGCTGCGGCGGGATTTGAACATACAGTTCGGGCAGCTTGATTTCGCCGCTATCCTCGTTCTCGAGGCGAGAGAGCAGCCCGCGCAGGATACGGAACGACGACGGTACGATGCCGGAGGCATCCCCGGAATGCACGCCCTCCGTCAGCACCCGCACCTCGAGGGTGCCGGCCGCAATGCCGCGCAAAGAGGTCGTGAGCCACAGACGGTCGTAGTCGCCGCAGCCCGAGTCGAGACAGACGACCAGCGACGGGTTGCCGATACGGTCGATCAGGTAGTCGACATAGAACGGCAGGTCGTAGCTGCCGGACTCCTCACACGCCTCGATCATGATCACGCAGCGAGCCCGAGCTACATTCTGCTCGCCAAGCGCTTTCAGCGCACAAAGACAGGCATAGATCGCATATCCGTCGTCGGCGCCGCCGCGCCCGTAGAGCTTGTCATCCTTGCGGACCGGCAGCCATGGTCCCAAGCCCTCCGACCAGCCTCTCATTTCAGGCTGCTTGTCGAGATGGCCGTAGAGCAGCACCGTGTCGTCACTGTCGCCCGGCAAATCGATGAACAGCAGCGGCGTGCGTCCGGGCAGGCGGACGACCTCGAGCTTTGCACCGGCAAACCCGGCGAGCTGCCGGCGCGCCCATCCCTCCATCAGCTTGACGGCATCTTCCATGTAGCCGTGCTCGACCCACTGCGGGTCGTATGCCGGCGACTTGTTGGGAATGCGGATGTATTCGGTGATGGAGGGCAGGATCGAGTCTTCCCAGAAGCTCTCGACAAACTGCTTCAGGCGAGCGGTGTCCATGGGCACATATTAAGCAAAATGTCCGCCGGGCCAAAAACGGTGTTTGTGCCGCTCCATCAAACCGGGAAGCGGTTGCGCCGTGGACGCAGCCCTTCTAGCATCATGCAAACAAGACGAGCGAAAAGCCTCGATGTCGATGCCGGCTGCGTCAAGGCCGTGCCGGGAGGATCATCGGATGAATGCGGTATGGCGGCTTGCGCTGGCGGCGTGGCTCGTCGGAGCCGCGTCCGTCGGCATGATCCAGGATGGTCAGGCGCAAAACGCACCAGGCACCTGGCCTCATACGATCACGACGCCCAATGCCAGCACCGTCGTCTACCAGCCTCAGGCCATCGCGTGGCCCGATCACGAGAAGCTTACGGCACGCGCGGCATTGGCGATCACGCCACAGGGCGCGAAAACGCCGATTGTGGGCACGGTCGATATTTCGCTCGCAACACGGACGGATGCCGCGAGCGGCGAAGTGATATTGTCCGATCCGCAGCTGTTGGCCTCGCATTTTCCCAGCCTCGACACAGCGCAGGCCGCTCAACTCGAGGAGCGCATCAAGGCGGCCCTGCTGACCGGACTGGAGACCAAGCAGGTGCCGGTCAATGCCGTGCTGCTCAGCCTCAAGGGACACGATGCGCCTCCCGTCGTGTCGTTGGCGACCGAGCCGCCCGTGATCTTCCACAGCAGCACGCCTGCAAGCCTCGTCGTCTTCGACGGCGAGCCGGTGCTCGCCCCCATCGGCAAATCCGGCCTGTCCTTTGCGGTGAACACGAATTGGGATGTGTTCAGCGATGGCCGGAACTGGTACCTGCTCAATGATGGGCTGTGGCTTGCGGCGCCGGCCTATGTCGGCCCCTACAAGCCAGTGACGGCGTTACCGCCAGCGTTCAATGCGCTGCCGGCAGACAAGAACTTCGCCGATGTGCGCAAGGCCATTCCGCCCAAGCTGGGCAAGCCGGGCCTCGTGCCGGCGATCTTCGTCAGCACCAAGCCGGCCGAGATCATCGTCACGCAGGGCCAGCCGCAATTCGTGCCGGTTGCCGGGACGACTCTCCAGGTCGTGCGAAACACCAACAGCATGCTCTTCCTTCAACCGGCCAGCGGCCGCTTCTTCCTGCTGGTATCGGGACGCTGGTTCGCGTCGCAGGGACTCGACGGTCCGTGGAGCTTTGCCACCGACAAGCTGCCACCCGACTTCGCCCTGATCTCGCCCGCCGGCCCCGAGGGCAAAGTGCTTGCTGCGGTGCCCGGCACCGCCCAGGCGGAGCTCGCCGTGCAGCAAGCGCAGGTGCCGCGCCAGGCCACGCTCGAGAAGAGCACGGCGCAGATCAAGGTCGTCTATGCCGGCGCGCCGCAGTTCAAGCCGATTGCCGGCACGTCCCTGACCTATGCCGTCAACACCTCGTTCGAGGTGATCGGGGCCGACGGTCGGTTCTATGTCTGCTACCAGGGCGCATGGTTCGTCGGCACTAGGCCAGACGGTCCCTGGACGCTGGCCGAAACCGTGCCGGCTGCGATCTATGCGATTCCACCCAGCAGCCCGCTCTACAACGTCACCTTCGTCAAGGTGTATGGCGCGACGCCGGCGACGGTGACCTATGGCTACACGGCCGGCTACACGATGAGCTTCGTGAGCGCCGGCGTCGTGGTCTATGGCACGGGCTACTACTATCCGCCGGTGGTGATCGCGGGACCGGTGGTGCCGATCTACTACGCGGCGCCTTACTCCTATGCCGGCAGCGTCTGGTACAATTCCAGCAACGGCACCTGGCACAGCGGCGGCACGATCTACGGACCATACGGCGGCGAAGCGACCGGCCGCACGTCCTACAACCCGGCCACAGGCGCCACCGGCGGAGCCGGCGCGATCTACGGCCCGAATGGCGGCGCGGGCGCCTTCTCCTACTACAACCCCTCGAACGGCAGCTACGCACATGGCAGTGCCGCATGGGACGCTTCGGGCGGTTCGGCAAACGCCAGCTACTACAATGCGAGAATGGGAATCTCGGGCTCGACCGACCAGAACTGGAATGCATATTCGCGCTGGGGATCGAGCACGTTCAGCGGCCCGAACCAGACGGTAAACACCCAGAGCCGCAGCAACGAGCAGGGTTCCGCGGGCTCGTACCGGTCGAGCACCGGCGCGGAAGGCGCCGGGTATCACAATGCCGTCACCGGCAACAGCGGCGGCGCTGTGAAGACGCAGAGCGGAGATGTCTATGCCGGGCACGACGGCAATGTCTATCAGCACGGCTCGACTGGCTGGTCGAAATGGGAAAATGGCGGATGGCAGCCGGTGACGCCTCCGACTCCCAACGAACAGAATCGGCGGCAAAGCGGCTCGGGCAGCACCATGCAAAGCAGTCCGCCCGGCGCCGGCCAGCAGAGAGGCGGCACCGGTCAGAGGATGGACGGCGACTCGTTCCGGCAGCTCGAACAGGACCGCCAGGCCCGTTTCGCGGGAGAGCGGCAGCGCAGCGCCGGCGGGCTGCGCAATGGCTTCGGCGGGAGTGCATTCGGTAGCGCTGGCGGGTCTGCCCGCGAACGTCGGCGCTGACCCGCACCCATCTCGCGCGATCACCTCTGCCAGCTTGCCGATCGATCTCGAGTCCGGTTGTGTGCGCCGTCGACCGGTACGACGTGAAGGGAACGCCTTCCCCTCCGAAAATGGTGCCCCCGGTCGGACTCGAACCAACACTTCCGTGAGGAAACCTG
Source organism: Enhydrobacter sp. (assembly GCF_030246845.1). NCBI lineage: Bacteria > Pseudomonadati > Pseudomonadota > Alphaproteobacteria > Hyphomicrobiales > Enhydrobacter > Enhydrobacter sp. Next base: position 3,227,564 of record NZ_CP126889.1, on the reverse strand, counting down.
ATTTTGAGTCAGGCGCGTCTACCAATTCCGCCACGGGGGCACGGGCTCGTGCGGCCGGGAATAAAGCCGAAGGATCGGGCGCGGTCAATCGAGCGGCCGTTCTGAGGCCGAGAGCCGTGACAAATGAGAGACCTCGGCCGAGTGCCGGACGCGGCCGGTCGGTCCGCGCTCGGCCGAGCATTCGACGGACACGGGGATTCGCCTGCCAGGACGGGCATTTGGCCGCCCTTTCGGCAATGCGTCCGCAGCGGATCGGCACGTTCGGCCCGAGCGTCGTGGACGGCATGGGCAATAGGAAGAAGAACGACTCGGGCGTGAATCTGCTCGAAACCTGTCTATACTTGGGTCGGAGAGGATCACGCCCATTGGGGTGCGGCGTGAGTGGGAAGGAACGACTGGGTCATGCAAGCGGAGGACGGCGCTGCGACACGCAGCGACAGCCTTGCGCGCTTCGCCGACGAGTTGAGTGCGCATCGCTACCTGGAGGGGATCCTTTGGCCGGACGGCGCGACGTGCCCGAGGTGCGGCGCGCAGGGACGAATCGGCAAGCTCGACGGAGCATCGACGCGACTTGGCGCCTACAAGTGCTATGCTTGCCGCCGCAGCTTCTCGCTGACTCATGGCACGATCTTCAGCTCGAGCCATGTGCCGCTGCACAAATGGCTGCAAGCCATCTACCTGACCGAAGGCGGCAAGAAGCCCATCCGGCCGCATCATCTGCAACGCATCTTGAACGTCTCGTTCAAGACCGCGGCAACGATGTTGCGGCGCCTGGAAGACGCCGCCGCGGAACAGAGCGCCACACTGCCCCCCTGGCAGTCCGATTCCTGATCTAATGCCGGTCGAGCTCCGGCGCGCCCGGCTCGGCGGCGGCGAGCGCTTCACAAAGCTGAGGCAGGAGATCCGACAGGGCCAGGTTCAGAGTGCGCAGCTCTTGCAGACCCCGTTCGAGCCGGTTCGTGCCATCTTCGTCGACCAATCGTCCGTCCGCGATGTCGGCCCGGAGGAGCTCTTCACGCAGGCGGTCGGCTTTGCGGAAGCTGTCGAGAATCGTCTCGAGTGATCTGCGAAGCGAGGGATCGACGACCTTCAGAAGAGCAAGCCGGCGCACCAGCTCCAGCCGCGCCTGGGTGGTGTTCAGAATGGACTGGACGACGGTCGCCGACTTCTCATCCGTGCCCAGGAGCAGCGTCAGGAGGCGCAGCAGCAAGCCTTCGTTGTTCGCCCAGTCGACGACCAGCCCACCGAGTCGCGCCATCGGCGATTCGCGGCCGACCGCCCTGCGCACCGTCTGTCTCGCCGACGACGAGTCCCGAGCCGCCTGCTCGCCCGTCGTGCGCTTGCAGTCGCGTCCGTTGCGCTCCTTCGGATCGTCGCCTTTGCGCCGCCGAATGAGGCTACTTACCGCTTCATTGAATTTCGCATCGTCCTCGCTGCCCAGAGAGTCGCTGATCCGCTCGAGGAAGAGTGCAAACTGATCCTCGCTATGACGTGACGGTCGCTTGCGCGACATGGCGAAAAATCCCACACAACTTGAATTGTCCCGCGACAGCCTAGAAAGGAGCTTTCGGTCGGGTCAATTGACGGTGGCCTACTGCCGCGTCTGGTCACCGATTGGACATTCGATGGGTCGATATTCTGCCCCGGCCGGGATTGCGGCCGCTTTCGTACATCGAACGGACACCTGCTTGCCGGTCCTGCTCCGCTCCGGTCTTATGGACCCTCGTTTGCGCAAGTGCTGCCCGGAGGAAGCGTTCAAGTGCACCCCTATGTCCACGCCCAAAAACACCCCGACAAGCCGGCTTACATCATGGCCGGCAGTGGCCAGGTGGTGACCTATCGGCAACTCGACGAGCAATCGAACCGCATTGCGCAGCTTTTCCGCTCGCTCGGCCTGAAGGCCGGCGACCACATCGCGCTGTTCCTCGAGAACAACCCGCGCTTCTTCGAGATTTGCTGGGGCGCTCAGCGGTCGGGACTGATCTACACGGCCATCAGCTCGCGACTGACCGCGGCAGAGGTCGAATACATCGTGAACGACTGCGGCGCCCGGCTCTTCGTCACCTCGCATCACCTGGCCGACAAGGCGGCCGAACTCGCGCCGCTCCTGCGTCACCTGGCCAACCGCTACATGATCGACGGCGCCCTCGCCGGCTACGATCCCTGGGAGGCGGCGGTCGGCCGCCAGCCGGCACGGCGCATCGCCGACGAGACGGCCGGCCACGACATGCTCTATTCGTCCGGAACGACCGGCCGGCCGAAAGGCGTGCTGCCGGTCGTCGAGCCGCAGCCGATCGACTTCGACAATCCGCTGCTGCAGATCACCAGCAGGCTCTACGGCATGGACGAGAACACGGTCTACCTCTCGCCGGCGCCGCTCTATCACGCCGCGCCGCTGCGCTTCAACATGAGCGTCATGCGGCTGGGCGGCACTTCGATCATCATGGAGAACTTCGATGCCGAGGAGTATCTGCGGCTGATCGAGACATATCGCGCGACCCATACGCAGGTCGTGCCCACGATGTTCGTGCGCTTCCTCAAGCTGCCGGACGAGGCGCGGCTGAAGTACGACGTCTCGTCGCTCAAATGCGCCATCCATGCCGCCGCGCCCTGCCCTATCCCGGTCAAGGAGAAGATGATCGAGTGGTGGGGGCCCATCATCTGGGAATACTACGGCGGCACGGAGGGCAACGGCCTCACCATGTGCAACTCCGCCGAATGGCTGGCGCACAAGGGGACGGTCGGCCGCGCGGTCGTCGGCAAGCTCAAGATCTGCGACGATGCGGGAAACGAACTTCCGGTCGGCCAGCCGGGCACGATCTATTTCGCCGAGGGTCGAGCCTTCGAGTATCACAACGATCCCGGGAAGACCGCCGAGTCGCGTCATCCGAAGGGATGGTCGACCCTGGGCGACGTGGGCTATGTCGATGCCGACGGCTTCCTGCATCTCACCGACCGCAAGGCCTTCATGATCATCTCGGGCGGGGTGAATATCTATCCGCAAGAGGCTGAAAATCTTCTGATCAACCATCCCAAGGTGATGGACTGCGCGGTGTTCGGCGTGCCCAATCCCGACTTCGGCGAGGAGGTGAAGGCTGTCGTGCAGCCGCGCGACATGGCGCAGGCGGGACCGGCGCTGGCCGAGGAGCTGATCGCCTACTGCAAGGATCACCTTTCGGCCATCAAATGCCCGCGCAGCATCGATTTCGAGGCCGAGTTGCCACGCCACCCGACGGGCAAGCTCTACAAGCGTCTGCTGCGCGACCGCTACTGGCAGGGCCGCGAGAGCAGGATCGTATGAATTCAAAGGAGCGCACGATGAAAGCAGCCGTCGTCACCGAGCAGGGCGTCCAGGTCAAGGAGGCGCCCAAGCCCTCGCCCAAGGCCAACGAGATCCTCATCAGGGTCAAGGCCGCCTCGCTCAACCGGGCCGATCTCGCGGTCGCGGCCGGCCATCGTCACGGCGCGGTCGGCGGGCCGGGAACGATCGTCGGTCTGGAATGCGCGGGCGAGGTCGAAACCGTGGGCGGCGAGGTGAAGGACTTCAAGCCGGGCGACCGCGTCATGAGCTCGGCGGCTGGTGGCTTCGCCGAATATGCCGTGGCCGATTCGGGCCGCGTCCATAAGATCCCGGCCAACAACATGAGCTTCGAGCAGGCGGCCTGCATGCCGGTGGCGGTGCAGACGATGCACAATGCCCTCGTCGGCGCGGGACGGCTGAAGAAGGGCGAATCGGTCCTGATCCAGGGCGCCAGCTCGGGCGTCGGGCTGCTCGGGATGCAGATCGCCAGGCACATGGGCGCGTCGATCGTCATGGGCACATCCACCAACGATTCGCGTCGCGCCCGGCTCAAGGAGTTCGGCTGCGACCTCGCGCTCGACACGCGCGATCCGAAATGGCCGGACAAGGTCAAGGAAGCGACCGGCGGCAAGGGCGTCGACCTGATCGTCGATCAGGTGTCGGGCGGCGTGATCAACCAGAACATGGAAGCCGCCGCGATCCTGGGCCGCATCGTCAATGTCGGCCGGCTGGGCGGCATGAAGGGCGAGTTCAACTTCGACCTCCATGCGCTGAAGCGCATCGACTATATCGGCGTCACCTTCCGCACGCGAACGCCCGAGGAGGTGCGCGCGATCGTGCAGGCCGCCCGCAAGGATCTCTGGCCCGCGATCGAGGCCGGCAAGCTCTCGCTGCCGATCGATCGCACCTTCCCGCTCGCCCAGGCGGCCGAGGCGCTTGCGCACATGAAGGCCAACGCCCATTTTGGGAAGATCGTCCTCGTCGTCTGAATCAGCAGGTATCCCATGGCCCAGGGCATCAACCATCTCGCCACCGCCGACAGCCTTTTTTTCGGCAGAGGCGCGCTCGACCAGCGCAAGACCGAGAAAACGGTCGACGAGGCGCTGAAGGGTTGCGACGACGGCGAGCTGTTCCTGGAGTATGTCCAGAGCGAAAGCCTCAGCTTCGACGACGGCAAGCTGAAAAGCGCCTCCTACGACACGACGCAAGGCTTCGGGCTGCGCGCCGTCTCGGGCGAGGCGACCGGCTTCGCGCACGCCTCGGCGCTGGACGAAAAGGCGATGAGGCGTGCCGCCGACACGGTGAAGGGCGTGCGTTCGGGCAAATCGGGCAAATCGGACCAGTCGCCGCATGGCACCAACCGGCTGCTCTATGCCGACGACAACCCGATCGACGGCGAAAGCTTCGAGAAGAAGGTCAAGCTCCTGCAGGAGATCGACGCCTATGTGCGCGGCAAGGAGCCGAAAGCGCGCCAGGTCTCGATCTCGCTCTCGGGCTCATGGCAGGTGATCGAGATCGTGCGCGCCGGCGGCTGGCGCGCCGCCGATGTGCGGCCATTGGTGCGGCTCAACGTCAGCGTCGTCTGCGGCGAAGGCGCGCGCCTCGAGGCCGGCAGCACCGGCAGTGGCCGGCGCGCCGCCTATGGCGACATCTTCCATCCCGACTACTGGAAGAAGGAGGCCGACGAAGCGATCCGGCAGGCGCTGGTGAATCTCGAATCGGTCGATGCGCCGGCCGGCGAGATGCCGGTTGTCCTGGGCGCCGGCTGGTCGGGCGTTCTATGGCACGAGGCCGTCGGTCACGGGCTGGAGGGCGACTTCCATCGCAAGAAGACCTCGATGTTCACCCACCTGATGGGCCAGATGGTGGCCTCTCCGGGCGTCACCGTGGTCGATGACGGCACGATCGCCGACCGCCGCGGCTCGCTCACCATCGACGACGAGGGCACACCGACGCGGCGCAACGTGCTGATCGAGAACGGCAGGCTGGTCGGCTTGATGCAGGACCGCATGAATGCCCGCCTGATGGGCGTGAAGCCGACCGGCAACGGCCGACGCCAGAGTCACGCCCATGCGCCGATGCCGCGCATGACCAACACCTTCATGCTGGGCGGGACCGCGGATCCCAAGGAAATCATCGCCTCGGTGAAGAAGGGCCTCTATGCCGCCAATTTCGGTGGCGGGCAGGTCGACATCGTGTCGGGCAAGTTCGTGTTCAGCGTGACCGAGGGCTACCTGATCGAGGACGGCAAGATCACGCGGCCCGTGAAGGGCGCGACCCTGATCGGCGCCGGTTCCGAGGCGCTGACGCGCGTCGGCATGGTCGGCAACGACATGGCGCTCGATCCCGGCATCGGCACCTGCGGCAAGGACGGCCAGGGTGTGCCGGTCGGCGTGGGCCAGCCGACATTGCGCATCGACGCCCTCACCGTCGGCGGCACGGCGACCTAGCGACGACGCGAGTGCGCCACCGGCGTTCGCCGGCAGCGTCGATCCTCGGGAATGCGGTGTCATCCCGAGCGCAGCGAGGGATGACACGACACTGGTTGAGTTGTTGGTAGCGCGCCCCGTGACGCGCAATCTCGATCTGGGTCAGAGCGCATAAAGGCCCTTGGACACGGCGAGGCTGACGCAGAGCGATTCGACCGCATCAAGCGTCGGTGTGTCGATGCCGGCGCTGCGCGCGAAAGCGAGCGGCGCGCGGACGATGGCCTCGATCTCCATCGGCCGGCCGATCTCGTAGTCCTGCAGAATCGAAGGTCGATGGTCCGGGTAGACGCGCTTCGGCCCATAGCGGATGTCGGGACTGTCGTCGAGCAGGACACCGTGGGCGGCCGCGACCGCCAGCGCCTCGGCGTGGGCGCGGCGGGCCAGCCGGTTGATCATCTCGGTCTTCTGGATGGTCGTCGGCTGGGCAAGGATCAGGCAGAGCGTCGAGCCGGTGAGGTTGGCCATCAGCTTGTGCCAGATGTCGTAGCGGATATCGCGGGTTTCGGGCGAGGCGATGCCCGCAGCCTTCAGCGTCGCGCGCAGGGTCCGGATGCGCGCGCTCGGACGGTCGTCCGTCTCGCCGACCCAGAGCGTGTTGCGATCGGGCGAGATGTTGCGCACGACGCCGGGTTCGATCACATGGTTCGAGGAGGTGACGACGGCGCCGATGGTGCGGTCGAGGCCGACCGATCGCGCCAGCGCGCCGCCCGGATCGAGTCGCGACAGGTCAGGCGCTGGCGGACGGTTCGCCGACAGGCCGTGGCCATACCACCAGGGAATGCCGTTCTGCACGAAGACGACCGACGTCCCGGCGCCGAGCAGCGGCCCGACGGTGTCGGCAAGCACGGCCTGACCGCAGGCCTTCATCGTCACCAGGACGATATCCTGCGGCCCGAGATCGGCCGGCCGGTCGCTGGCCCGCACGGGCGCGACGATCTTTCGCTCGCCCGTCAGCAGGACGAGCCCATTCCGCCGGATCGCCTCTAGATGGGCGCCGCGGACGACGACGGACACCTCGTTGCCGGCCGCGGCGAGCCGCGCCGCAAAGTTCCCGCCGATCGCGCCGGCGCCGAAGACGCAGATCCGCATCGCTCCCTTCTCCGGCCTATTCTCGCGTCTCCGCCAACCGCAGCGACTCGATGAAGCGGACGGCCGCGCCGCGGGTTCGCATGTCGCTCTTGGCGGTGGCCAGCAGGCGATAAAGCCGGTCCTTCACGATGTAGGTGCGCATCATCACATAGCCGCCATCGCCGCCTTCGATGTCGAGCGCGTAGCCGTCCCAGCCCTGCAGCGTGACCAGTTGATCGCGCGTATACTTGAACTTGTCCTTGGGGAACGCCTTCTCGGCATCCCCTCGGCCCAGGTTCCGGGCCATCTGCTTCGTATCGTGACCGCTGAACCAGTCGGGCTCGTAGTCGACATAGTCGAAGTCGAATATCTGGTCGGCGCGCCTGGACTCCCAGGCGACACGAGGCGCGAGGTTGCCGGGGTCCTTCTGGCCGGCGACGCTCTTCTCCACCGGCGCCGGCATCTCGAGCCGAAAACGCAGATCGGGCGCCACGATGGTCTGCCATTCTCCGTCCGATTGCGCCCGCGCCGCGACCGGCAGCGCGGAAAACAAGACCATCAGCGTGCGCCGCCTCATGGAGGCGGCACCAGGTCTTCGCGGCCGGACCATTCCCAGGCGAGCCCGGTGCGCGAGACGCCGAGCAGCAGGCCATGCAGTTCCTTCGGATGCACCCATCCGCCGTCCGGATCGGTCGCCGGATCGGAGCCGCGCGGCGTGTAGCGAGCATCGGCTTCGAGAAGCCGGCCGCGGATCGCGGGCCAGTCGTGCGTCTCGACGTAGCACATGTAGAGCGAATCGCCGTGCTTTCTCACGAATCGACCCATGGCATGGACATCGTCGGTCGCCTGGCTGAGCTCGATGCGATCGAGCCTGTTGGGTGGATCGAACAGGGTCAGTGTGCCGACATAGCCGAAGCGCTCGCTGCCGATCTCGCTGAAGCGCGCGGGATCGAGGCCGAACAGGCCGGCATAGAGCGCTGCGGCGCGGCGCCAGTCGCTCGCCAGTGTGTTCGTGGTCTCGTAGAGGAAGGACACCGGCCCGACACGCGGCCGGTAGGTGCTTTGCGAGACGACCATCGGCAGGCCGAAGGTGATATCGGCCCCGAGGTAGAGCTGCTCGTCTTCGCGTTCGTAGGCGATGCCGAGCCCCTCCCATCGCCTTGCCATGCCGTCGAGGTCGGCGGTGCAGTAGCCGGCTGTCATGAGCCCTTCGCCCCGAGCGCCCAGGAAGTCGCGCGTACGGCCAGCGCCGTCGGGCTCGCACAGTTCGAACTCGCTTTCGCCGACGGCGAGGATCGTGCGCCGTGCACTCAAACGACGGCTGTGGTCGCGGCGCGCGATCTCGCACCCAAGCAATTGCTTGTAGCGCAATGCCGCCTTGCCGGCATCGTGGACGGCGATCTGGACCCGGTCGCAACGGTCGAGCATCGGCGGACAGTAGCTCAGTAGGCGTAGTCGCGGAACAAGGGCTCGAACGAGCCCTGCCATTCGCCCTGCCACTTGGCCAGCAGCTCGTCGGCGGGCGCGAGACCGCTGGCGACGGCACGATCGAGCGGCGCGAGATGGATGGTCTCGTCGTTGCCGTCCGCATCGAGCCGCTTGCGCGCCCGCAGGCCGGCATGCGCGATCTCGATCACATCGCGCGCCAGGTCCGACAGCGGCAGGCCCTGGAACTTGGTCGAGAGCCCGGTCCGCGGCGCATGGCTGCGCAGGTAGTCGTGATCCTCGATCGTCCAGTCCTTGACCAGGTCCCAGGCCGCGTCGAGCGCGCTTTGCTCGTAGAGCAGGCCGACCCACAGTGCGGGAAGGGCATTGAGCGCCGGCAAGGGACCCGAGTCGGCGCCGCGCATCTCGAGGTAGCGCTTCAGGCGAACTTCCGGAAAGGCCGTTGTCACGTGATCGGCCCAGTCGTTGATGGTCGGCAGCTCGCCCGGCCGCGCCGGCAGCCGGCCCTTCAGGAAGTCGCGGAAGCTCTGGCCGGCCGCATCGATGTACCTGCCGTCGCGATAGACGAAGTACATCGGCACATCGAGCAGGTAGTCGGCATAGCGCTCGAAGCCGAAGCCCGTCTCGAACACGAAGGGCAGCATGCCGCAGCGGTCGGGATCGGTGTCGGTCCAGATGTGGCTGCGGTAACTCTTGAAGCCCGATGCCCGCCCTTCGAGGAACGGCGAGTTGGCGAACAGCGCGGTGGCCAGCGGCTGCAGGGCGAGCGACACGCGAAACTTCTTCACCATGTCGGCTTCGGACTCGAAGTCGAGGTTGGTCTGCACCGTGCAGGTGCGCAGCATCATGTCGAGGCCGAGCTTGCCCTTCTTCGGCATGTAGTCGCGCATGATCCTGTAGCGCCCCTTGGGCATCCAGTGCACGTCCTCGCGCTTCCATTGCGGGGCGAAGCCGAGGCCGATGTAGCCGAGGCCGAGCTCGTCCGCGACTTCCCTGACCTCGTCGAGATGCTGGGCATTCTCGGCCGCGGTCTCGTGCAGGGTCTCGAGCGGCGCGCCGGAAAGCTCGAACTGCCCGCCGGGCTCCAGCGTGACGCTGGCCTTGCCGCGCGTCAGCGCGATCGGATTGTTGCCCTCGATCACAGGCTCCCAGCCGAAACGCGTCAGCCCTTCCAGCATCAGGCGCACGCCGGCCGGCCCGTCATAGGGAACGGCCTGCAGCGTCTTTCTGTCGAAGCCGAACTTCTCGTGCTCGGTACCCATGCGCCAGTTCGCGCGCGGCTTGTTGCCGGCAGCGAAGTAGTCGACGAGCTGCCGCCGACTCTCGATCGGCGTGCCGCCGCCCGACGGTGGTGCGGACATGCGGTGATGGCTCCCTGTATCGCCCCACGACAGTGCCGCCGGAGACGGCGCGACTCGCACGAGGAATTCTCACGCAAGGACGCGGCTGGTTCATGATGTTCGATTCCCCCTCTCCCATATCGCCGGGGGCGGGCGCAAGCGCTCAGCGCGCGCTCCTGGCGGTGCGATAGTCGCCGCTCAGACGCGGCGTCGGCTCCCGCCAGTCGCCCAGCACGGCCTGCCAGCAGGCCAGGGCCGCGAGCGCCGCCGTGTCGGCGCGCAGGATACGCGGCCCGAGGCCGACAGGCGTCACATCCGTCATGCGACGGAGCGCCGCCAGCTCGGCTTGGGCGAAGCCTCCTTCCGGTCCGATCACGATGGCCCAAGGCGCCGTCCGCGCGGCCGAATCGAGGGCCGCCAGCGCCCCGGCGATCGGCGGCCCTCCGCCCGTCTCGTCGCACATCAGCAGCCGCCGACCGGCGGGCCATTGGTCGATCAGCCGCCCCAGCTCGACCGGCCGCCGGACCTCGGGCACCGACAGGCGTTCGGTCTGTTCCGCCGCCTCGATCGCGTTGGCGCGCAGACGGTCCACATTGACGCGCTCGACGGCGGTGTGCTGCGTCAGGACAGGCTGCAGCAGCGACACGCCGAGCTCGGTCGCCTTCTCGACAATGAAGTCGATGCGGGCCCGCTTGACAGGCGCGAAGCAGAGCCAGACGTCGGGCTCCTCCGCCTGGATGCGTGTTCGGCCTTCGACGACCGCCACGGCCGCCTTCCTGCCGCGCAAGGAAAGCACCGCTTTCCATTCGCCGTCGCGGCCGTTGAAAAGCAGCAGACTTGCCCCCTCCTCCCGCCGCATGACGTGGCGCAGATAGTGGGCCTGGGCCTCATCGAGCGCCACCTCGACGCCGGCCGCGAGGTCGGCCTCGATGAACAGGCGCGATACGCTCATGGAACTCCCGCTTGGAACTCCCGCTTGCTTGCCGCCATGATGCCGTCATGACCGCCGACCGGACAACCGGCTTCACCGATATCGACCGTCAGCATTGGTCGCTCCGCCATCTCCCGCCGGCGGCGCGGCCGTTCGGCCGGCTGGCGCGCTGGGACCGACCGATCGGCACGTGGCTGCTGCTCTTCCCCTGCTGGTGGTCGCTGGCGCTGGCAGTGGGCCGGGACTGGGCGCATCTCCTGGGATGGATGGTGCTGTTCGCGCTGGGCGCGCTCGCCATGCGTGGTGCGGGCTGCACGTGGAACGACATCCTCGACCGCAAGATCGACGCCGAGGTGGAGCGTACGCGCAGCCGCCCGCTGCCTTCGGGCGAGGTCGGTCTGCGCGGTGCGATCGTCTGGATGGTCCTGCAGGCGCTGGTCGGAGCCGTGATCCTGTTCAAGTTCAACAAATTCGCAGTGCTGGTGGGCCTGGGCTCGCTGCTGATCGTGGCGATCTATCCGCTGATGAAGCGCATCACCTCGTGGCCGCAGGTGGTGCTGGGCTTTGCCTTCAACTGGGGCGCCCTGCTCGGCTTCGCGGCAGTCACCGGTACGCTTTCCAAAGCGACGGTCGCCCTCTATTTCGGCGGCGTCGCCTGGACCATGGTCTACGACACGATCTACGCCATGCAGGACCAGCGCGACGATGCGATCGTGGGCGTGCGCTCGACGGCACGGCGCTTTGCCGGCGCGCCGCGGCTGTGGCTCGTCTTCTTCGCCGTCCTCGCCGTGGCGCTGTGGGTCGCGGTCGGCCTGCTGGCGCCGCTGCATCCCCCTTACTTCGTCGTGCTGGCGGCGGTCGCCGTGCACTTCGGCTGGCAGATCGCCGACCTCAAGCCGCACGACCAGCGCGATTGTCTGGCCAAGTTCAAGGCCAATGCGCACGTGGGCTGGCTGATGCTGGCGGCCATCGTTGCAGGCCAGTTCGGCTGATGGCGCGCCTGCCGGCCGATCCCGAGGCCTTCATCCGCGCCAATACCGCGCTCGAAACGCCGGCGATGGTGCCGGAGTTCAGGCTCTGGCTGGCCAGTGAATATGTGCCGATCTGGCAGGCCACCGAAGCCTGGATGGAGGAGCAGAACATCGACCCGCCCTACTGGGCCTTCTGCTGGCCGGGCGGTCAGGCCATCGCGCGCTATCTGCTCGATCATCCCGAGGAGGTGCGCGGCAGGCGCGTGATCGATTTCGCGGCGGGCTCGGGTGTCTCCTCGATGGCCGCCGTACGGGCGGGCGCAGCGTCCGTGCTGGCCAACGACATCGACAGGCTGTCGCTGATTGCAGCCCGTCTGAATGCCGCCGCAAACGGGCTCGCCTTCGAGGTCAGCGACGAGGACTGGCTCGCCGGGCCCGAAGCCGAACCCGAGGCCGACATCGTCATCGCCGGCGACGTCTGCTACGAGCGCGACATGTCGGCCCGCGCCCTGGCCTGGCTGCGCGGCCATGCCGGCGCCGGCCGGCTGGTCCTGCTGGGCGATCCGGGTCGGAACTACTTCAGCGCCCAGGGACTCGAGGAACGAGCCCGCTACCAGATCCCGACCTCGCTGCAGCTCGAGAATCGCGGCATGCGCGAGACCGTCGTGTGGCGCGTATTGCCCTATCCCCACGGCACCGTCAGAATTCCTTAACTGTTCTTTCACATCCGTTTCGGCTACACGGCCGCTGCATGTCGAAGAAGCCCTCGCAAGCCACCATCGCCCCCGCCGACTTCGCCGAGCTCTATGACGGGTTCACCGCTCCCATCTCCCGCTTCGACTGCGGCCGCAAGTGTGCGCCGCTGAACGGCGGCTCGCCCGTCTGCTGCTCGACCGACAACGCCGTGCCGGTCGTGCACAAGGTCGAGTTCGAGCTGCTCAGGGCCCGGACCGACCTCTGGTCGAAGTTCAAGCCCTACGACTACGCCACGCGCCAGATCGTGGCCGAGCTCACCTCGGACTGCATGGCCATCCATTGCAAGGGTGCGCGGCACTGCGAGCGGGACAACCGCACCATGGCCTGCCGCAGCTTCCCCTTCTATCCCTACCTCACGCGGCAGAAGGAGTTCGTCGGCCTCGGCACCTACTGGGTGTTCGAGGATCGCTGCTGGATGATGTCCAACCTGGAGATCGTCGACAAAAAGTACGTGAAGGAGTTCATCACCACCTACGAGGCGCTGTTCGTCAAGGATCCCAGCGAGTTCACGACCTATGTCGACTTCTCCGCCTCGGCCCGGCGGGTCTACTCGCGCTGGAAGCGGGAGATCCCGATCCTCGGCCGCGAGGGTGAGCTCCTGATCGTCGAGCCCAGCAGCGGGGCGATCCGGCCCGGCAGGAAGAAGGACTATCCCAAGATCGCGCCCTTCTCCTCGGAGAAGGAATACCGTGCCGCCATCAAGGAAGCGGACGGCGAGGTGCCGAAGGAGGGGCTGCGCGCCGTCTGACACTGCCAGCTTGGCAAGCACGCGCCGCATCACCATCTAGCGCACACCCGATCGCCCCACCAAGGGAGCCTGAGATGCGCCGTGTCCTGTTCGCCCTGCTGCTGTCGGTGCTGGCAGTGCCGGCCTTCGCCGACGAGATCGGCTCCGTCGGCTATCGCTTCAAGTGGATCGGCCCCAACGACAAGATCGTGGTCGAGGCGTTCGACGATCCCGACGTGCCGGGCGTCACCTGCTATTTCTCACATGCCCGCACCGGCGGCATCAAAGGCGCGATCGGCGTCGCCGAGGACCCGGGGGAGGCGTCGATTGCGTGCCGCCAGGTCGGCCCGATCGACGAGTCGAAGCTGGCCAGGCTCAAGAGCCCGCATGAAGTGTTCAGCGAGCGCGCCTCGCTGATCTTCAAGTCGACGCAGGTGGTCCGCTTCTGGGACGCCAAGCGGCGGGCGCTGATCTACCTCACCTACACCGACCGCATTTTCGAAGGCAGCCCGCGCAATTCGCTCAGCGTCGTTCCCGTGGGCTTGCACTAGCGAAGAGGAAGGTCCCGAGCAGCACCCAGCGCGCAGCGTCGGGCTTGCCGACCAGCGGCGTCGTGTAGTGCCAGAACGGCAGGCGATAGGCCGTCACCATGGGCGGCCCTGCGACCGGGACGATCTCGCTGAAATGACCGGCGCGGCTGTAGACCAGCCACTGATGCGCCACGCCCGGGGTGCAGAGACTGAGGTGCAGGTCGATATAGCCGCGCGCCGCGTGCCGGTTCTCGGGATGATGATCGTTGTGCGGGCCGGCGTAGTCGCCCGGTCCGTAGCGCAGCAGCTGCAGCCCCCATCCCGAGGCGAGCCTGCGGCCGGCCAGCGCCTCGGCGAAAGCACGAAAGCTTTGCGATCGCAGCAGTCGCGCGAGTCCGATCCGCTCCGCCGCTTTCGCGCCGGCCTCGCGACGGCTGTCGAAGAAGATCGTGCTTGCCCGGCTCGTCTTGGGCAGCAGCTCGGCATAGTCGCGGCGCATGTCCCAGATGCTTTCGGGCGGGATGGGCTTCTCCAGCGGCTCGAGGACGTCGCAAAGCCGCTCGTCCAGCGTCTTGCGCAGACGCGCCGCCTTCGGCCGGTCGAGCAGATCGCCCGCCGACAGGAAGCGCGTGCGCGGATCGGCCAGCGCGCCGCAGAGCGGATGCGTGCCGGCCAGCACCTCGCGCCCCTTGCGGCTCAGAAGATCCTCGAACTCGGTGGGAATCGCTGTCATGCCGAGCGCAGACAAGCATCTTTACCGAGAGCTTTGAAGGTCCCTCGGCTTCGCCTCGGGATGACAATCTCCGGTCGACCCCCTAAAGAGCCGCATGCCTTACGCCTCGCTTCGGGATTTCATGGCGCGCCTCGAGAAGGCGGATCGCCTGGTGCGCGTGCAGGCGCCGGTATCGCCCTATCTGGAAATGACCGAGATCCAGACGCGGCTGCTGGCCGAGAAAGGGCCGGCCGTGTTGTTCGAGAATGTTGTCGGCCGGGACGGCAAGCGCTCGGACATCCCGGTGCTGGTCAATCTGTTCGGCACCGTGGAGCGGGTCGCCTGGGGCATGGAGCGCGAGCCGCACGAGCTGCGCCAGGTGGGCGAGACGCTGGCCTTCCTGCGCCAGCCCGAGCCGCCCGGCGGCTGGCGCGAGGCGCTCGACATGCTGCCGATGCTGCGCACGGTGATGGCGATGAAGCCCCGGACCGTCGGCGCCGCGCCCTGCCAGGAGACCGTGCTGAGGGGCGACGATATCGACCTCGGCAATCTGCCGATCCAGACCTGCTGGCCCGGCGAACCTGCCCCGCTCGTCACCTGGCCGCTGGTGGTAACGCAGGGCCCCAATCCGGCGGCAGACCGGCAGGACAGCTTCAATCTCGGCATCTATCGCCTGCAGGTCACCGGCCGCGACACGACCTTGATGCGCTGGCTGAAGCATCGTGGCGGCGCGCAGCACCACCGTCGCTGGAAAGGCGCCGGCAAGCATGAGCCGCTGCCGGCGGCGGCGGTGATCGGGGCCGATCCCGGGACGATCCTGGCGGCCGTCACGCCGGTGCCCGACACGCTGTCGGAATATCAGTTCGCTGGTCTGCTGCGCGGGAAGAAGGTCGAGCTGGTCGACTGCAAGACCGTGCCGCTCAAGGTGCCGGCCGAGGCCGAGATCGTGCTCGAGGGCCACGTCAGCCTCGACGACTGCGGCGACGAGGGTCCGTACGGCGATCACACGGGCTACTACAACAGCGTCGAGAAGTTCCCGGTCTTCACGATCTCGGCCGTCACCATGCGCCGCCAGCCGATCTATCTCTCCACCTTCACCGGCCGCCCACCCGACGAGCCCTCGGTGCTGGGCGAAGCGCTGAACGAGGTCTTCATCCCTCTCTTCCAGCAGCAGTTTCCCGAAATCGTCGACTTCTGGCTGCCGCCCGAAGGCTGCAGCTACCGCATTGCCGTCGTCTCGATGAAGAAGGCCTATGCCGGACACGCCAGGCGCGTGATGATGGGCGTGTGGTCCTACCTGCGGCAGTTCATGTACACCAAGTGGGTGATCGTGGTGGATGCCGACATCGACGCGCGCAACTGGCAGGACGTGATGTGGGCGATCGCCACCCGCATGGACCCGGCGCGCGACATCACCGTGATCGAGAATACGCCCATCGACTATCTCGACTTCGCCTCGCCCGTCTCCGGGCTCGGCTCCAAGATCGGGCTGGATGCCACCGACAAATGGCCGGGCGAGACGGATCGCGAATGGGGCCGCCAGATCCGCATGGACCAGGCCGTGATCGACAAGGTCGATGTGATGTGGAGCGGACTCGGCCTGCCGGGCAGCGGGAAGAAGATCTGGCGATAAAGTCCTCCCCCATTCCCGTCCAATTCCCTATATCGCTCCCGTGCCGCCTTCCAACAACAGGCTCCTCGAAGGGCCGATCCTTCGCTCGCTGCTGGCGCTTGCCGTGCCGATCGTGCTGACGAACGTGCTGCAGTCGGCTTACCAGATCATCGATGCCTTCTGGGTGGGCCGGCTGGGTGGCGCGGCGATCGCCGCCGTCTCGGTGAGCTTCCCGGTGATGTTCCTGATGGTCGCGGTGGGCGCCGGCCTCTCCATCGCGGGGTCGACGCTGATCGCGCAGTATGTCGGCGCGCGCAACGAGAAGATGGTGGGCCATGTCGCGGGGCAGACGCTCCTGATGGTGGTGCTGGCCGCGCTCGTGCTCGGCGCGATCGGCTACGTCACCGCACCCTTGCTGCTGCGGCTGATGGGAGTCGGCCCGGACGTCTACGGCGGCGCGCTGGGATTCATGCGCGTGTCGTTCCTCGGACTGGTGTTCAATTTCGCCTTCTTCGTCTTCCAGGGCATCATGCGCAGCATCGGCCGGCCGGCGCTGCCGGTCTATATCGTGCTGGGCACGGTGTTCCTGAATTTCGCGCTCAATCCGCTGATGATCTTCGGCTGGGGACCGATCCCCGGTCACGGCGTGATGGGCGCCGCCCTCACCACCCTCGTCACGCAAGGCGTCGCCTCCTTGATCGGCGTCGCCGTGCTGCGGCGCGGCCTGCATGGCGTCCATGTGCACGCCGGCGACCTCGTGCCCGATTTCCAGCATATCAAGCGGGCCTTCTTCCTCGGCCTCCCGGCCTCGATCGACATGTCGGCGCGCGCCGTCGGGCTGATGATGATGACCTTCCTGGTGACGAGCTTCGGGACCCTGAGCCTTGCCGCCTACGGTGTCGGCGGCAACGTGCTGCAGGCCGTCGCCATCATCCCCGGCATCGGCCTGTCGATCGCGGTGGCGGCGCTGGCCGGCCAGAACATCGGCGCCGGCAATATGGAACGCGCCGAGCAGATCGGACGGCTGGGCGCGTGGCTCGGCTTCTCGGTCCTGACGGCGTTCGGCCTTCTGGTCTTCCTGTTCGCCTCGCCGCTCGTCACCTTCTTCGTGCCCCACGATGCCGGCGTCATCACGGAGGGCGCGCATTTCCTGCGGATCATGGCGCTAAGCTGGGGCTTCTACGGCGCGCAGTTCGCGCTCATCGGCGTGTTCCGCGCCGCCGGCAGCATGATGGTGAGCATGATGTTGACCGTGGTCTCGCAGTGGCTGCTGCAGCTTCCCCTTGCCTACGTTCTTTCCAAGCATACCTCGCTGGGCGCAGACGGGATCTACTGGTCCCTGCCGATCTCGACGGTCCTCATCTTCATCATCACGGTGGTCGTCTTCGCCAAGGGCAACTGGCGCAGGAAGCGCTTGATCGGCGACGAAGAGACGCTCCGGAACCGCGTGACCGACGAGATCCTGAGCGACGAGTCCCCGCGCTAGCCGCCCTCAGCCGCGCATCGCGGGCAGGATTTCGCGCACGATCAGTTGCTGGCTCACGGCGGCGGCGTCGGCCGGGGCACCGCGCGTGCGGCTGTTTATCGCCACCTTGTCGAGGCCGAGCGCCTTCAGGGAACCCAGGCGCTCGATGCAGCGCTCGGGCGGTCCGACGATGGCGAAACGATCGATGAAGTCGTCGTTGAGTGTGGCGGCCTGGCGCGAATCGGCGCGGGTATGAGCCCGCATGTCGTAGTTGGTGCGCAGCGTCTCGAGCACGGCGCGATCGGCGGCGGACACCGGTCCGTTGGCCTTGCCATGCATCACCGAGAAGCGCGCGAAGGTCGTGAGGCCGCCGCGCACCAGATCGCGCGCCGCCTTCGGGTCACCGTGGCAGCCGAGATTGACATAGGCGCCGACGGCAACCCCGTCGGGATCGAGGCCGGCATCCTTACGGGCTTGTCGTGCCAATGCGATTCCCCAAGCCAGCCGCTCGAGGTCGGCCCCGAGGGTGAACATCACCCGCTCGGCATGCAGCGCCGCCATGGCGATGACCTTGGGGCCGCTCGCCGCCACCTCGACCGGTACCTTCTTGCCGCCGGCGATCCAGTCGATGCGACTCGCCGAGGGCGCATCGTGCAGATGAAGGCCGGACACCGGCGGCGCCGCCTCGGCTGGGATGTCGATCTCGTCGAAGCTCACCGACTCGCCGCGCAGGTAGGCCTGCAGGTGGCGCAGATAGCGCTCGAATTGCGCAAGGCGCGCCGGCGCCCGCCCGAGATGCGCCAGCGCGGAATCGCCACGACCGATCCCCAGCACCGCGCGGCCGTTGGAAACCCGATTGACGCTGGTGATGGCGGTGGCGGTCGCTGCAGCGTGGCGCGTCACCGAGTTGGTGACGCCGGTGCCGAGGCCGATGCGCGTCGTGGCCGTTGCCGCGAGCGCGAGCGAGACATACGGATCGCCCGAAAGGTTCTGCGAATCGACCACCAGCATGCCGTCCCAGCCGGCCGCCTCGATCTCCTGCGCGCTGCGCGCGCTGCCGCGTGCCGAGGCGACGCCCGTGGTCCACAGTTCCACTTCTTCCTCCGCTCGATCTTCTTGATGCGTTCGACACTTTGGTCGGCGTCCCACCTAATGTAAACTTCGTTAACATGAGCTGGAAACGGCGCGCCCGCGAAGGCGCGTACCATCATGGCAATCTGCGCGAGGCGCTGATCCAGGCGGCCCGCGAGCTGATCAAGGAGAAGGGACCCGCAGGCTTCACCTTCGCCGACGCGGCGCGCTGGGCCGGCGTCAGCCCGGCCGCTCCCTATCGTCATTTCCGCGA
Source organism: Enhydrobacter sp. (assembly GCF_030246845.1). Classification (NCBI taxonomy): domain Bacteria; kingdom Pseudomonadati; phylum Pseudomonadota; class Alphaproteobacteria; order Hyphomicrobiales; genus Enhydrobacter; species Enhydrobacter sp. The sequence goes on along the minus strand of NZ_CP126889.1, from coordinate 3,208,871 downwards.
TCGCGAAGCCCTTCTGGCGGATGTGGCGCGCGAGGGTTTCCAGCGCTTCGAGGCGATGCTCGTCACCGGCTGGGCCGGCGGCAAACCCGACCCTCTGACAGCCTTCAACAATGTCGGACGCGCCTACCTCGCCTTCGCGCGCAGCGAGCCCGCCTACTACGCCGCGATGTTCGAGTCGGGTCTGCCGCCCGATCTCAGCCCCGAGCTGCGCGCTTCGGGCGATCGCGCTTTCGCGGTGCTGCGCGGCGCTGCCGAAACGCTGTCGGCAAGCCTGCCGGCCAAGGGCCGCCCGCCTGCCCTGATGATGAGCCTCCACCTCTGGTCGATGGCCCACGGCATCGCGTCGTTGTTCGGCCGCGGCGATGCCGGACGGCGCACCTTGCCGATGACGGCGGACGAACTACTTGAGTCGGCAATGCTCATCTACCTGCAGGGGCTGGGTTTCCCCCAGAAGAACTGAAATCGACGCGCCGCCCCTTGACTCGCTGAGCGACAGAGCCCAATGTAAATGTCGTTAACATTTACATAGTTAACCGCCCGGAGGAGGCCAACCATGTACTACGGCCTGATGGACAGACTGGACGATGTGCCCAAGGCGGCGTGGATCGCGCTTGTGGTGCTCGCCTTCATCGTTTTTTGGCCGGTTGGCCTCGGCTTGCTCATCTACCTCAAATGGAGTGGACGCATGTCTTGCTGGAATCATGGCCGCTATGGCCGCTGGTACACGCCCGACGGCCGCGATGCCCGCGAGGAGTTCCGCGCCTGGCGCCGCCGCCATCGCTGGGGCCGTTACTCGAGCGGCAACGTCGCCTTCGACGAATATCGCGAGGAGACGCTGCGCAAGCTCGACGAGGAGCAGCGCGAGTTCCGCGAGTATCTCGACAAGCTGCGGTCGGCCAAGGACCGCGCCGAGTTCGACCAATTCATGGCCGAGCGGCGCAACCGTCCGCCGGCGGCCGAGCCACCGCCGACGGCAGCCTGATCTTCCTCCATCCGGAGAAGCCGCCTGCGAGTCCCTCGCGGGCGGCTTTTTCAATAGCTCAATAGTCGAGCTTCATCGGCAGGTCGCGATCGACCGCCTGCCGCACGAGAGCTGTCATCACCGCGCAGGCATAGCGAGCCCGCACCTCGAGCGACGCTCCCGGCGCCGGCGCCTGGCGACTCCATTGTGCGAGTGCGTCGTCATCCACGCCCCAGGTGGCGGCGTTGAGATCGGCGAGCTGGGCCAAAAGCATCCTGACCGAACCCACCACGATCCGACGGCCATCGACGTCGTCGCCCTCGAACGTGAAGCGAAAGGTGTTGGGCAGCCAGAGCTCGACGTTTCGCACCAGGTGCGAGAAGCGCGACCGGAAGCCCTCGGCGTTGCAACGAAGCAGCGCCGGGTCATCGTCCCATGCCTCGGGCAGGGCCGGCGGCGCCCGCAAGGATGGATGCTCGGCATAGGCGGCCCACAGGACCAGCGAGCCGAAGCCGTCCCATCCGGGGCGGGCGGTGAAATACGGAGCCATCTCCGATTCGTCCCATTCGAGCGGGTCGCTGATCCGGTCGCCCAGGGAGCTGGCAAGGGCGCGGCGCCATTCGAGGATACGTGGCCGAATGCCGACGGCGTCCCTCGGCCCGTCGGAGAAGGGCCGTCTGCCGGCCGGCTCGCCTCGCTCGCGCGCCGCCTTGTCCGCGACATTCTCCCAATCCCCCGCGTAGTAGCGCGTCAGCGATCCGACATAGACATCCAAGCCCATTACGGGGTTCCCCTGCCCTTTTTCCCCTGCCACCTCCAGTTGATCTATACCCGCACTGATCCCGTGCATAGAACCGTCTGCAAATATCTCACGCGCACAAACGCAACTCACGGCTGCGGGCCGTGCTCTGATGTCGCACCTGTGATGTGGTGTGATGTCGATCGCGTCGTCTATGACGCGGTCTTGGTCGCGCCCGACTTCAGCATCGCCTCAATTTCGGCCGCGCCGTAGCCGGCCTCGCGCAATACTTCGACGCTGTGCTCTCCCAATCGCGGCTGCAGACGGGTGATCTCGGGCTTGGTCTTGCTGAAGCGCGGCGGGATGTCGGGCATGCGCAGCTTGCCTTCGCTGGGATGCTCGACCTCCTTCCAGAAGCCGGTGGCATTGAGCTGCGGGTCGACGAACAGATCCTCGAGCGTGTTGACCGGACCGTGCGGCACGTTGGAATTCTTCAGAAGCTCCACCCATTCCGCATTGGTGCGCGTGGCGCAAATCTCGGCCAGCGTCGCATAGTAGGCCTCGACGTTCTTCAATCGGATGGCGAGCGTGGTGAAGCGCGGATCCCTGGCGAGATCCTCGCGACCGATCAGGGTGCAGAACTCCTTCCAGTGCCCGTCGGTGTAGGGCAACAGTGCGAAGTACCCGTCCTTGGAGGGATATGGCCGCCGTTCCTTGTTGAGGACGCGCTTGTAGCCCGCACTCTCCAGCGCCGGGCGAAAGCTCTCGCCGTAGAGATGCTCGACCATCACGAACGAGACCAGCGTCTCGAACATCGGGACCTCGACCGCCTGGCCATGGCCCGTCTTCTCGCGCGCATAGAGCGCCGCCAGCAGCGCCGAGACGACACCGTTGGAGCTCGTCTTGTCGGCGACGATGGTCGGCAGGAAGCGCGGCTGGCCCGCCACCACCGTCTGCAGCGAGGCGAGGCCCGAGCCTGCCTGGATGATATCGTCGTAGGCCGCCTTCGGCCCGAGCGGTCCGGCCGCCCGGTAACCGTAAGTGGCAAGATAGACCAGCCGCGGATTGATCTTCTCGAAAGCCTCGTATTCCACGCCCAGCCGCCTGGCAGGCTCGGGCCGATAGTTGTGCATCAGCACGTCGGCGGTCTCGGCGAGCTTGAACAGGGCCTTGCGGCCAGCCTCCTGCTTGAGGTCGAGCACGATCGAGCGCTTGGAGCGATTGCAGCCCAGATAGAATGCCGCCATCCCGGGATGGCGCGCCGGCCCGAGTTGCCGCGTCGTGTCGCCTTCCGGCGGCTCGATCTTGATCACGTCGGCGCCGAGATCGCCCAGTTGCTGCGCCGCCCACGGGCCCAGCACGACCGTCGTGCAATCGAGAATACGTACTCCGGCCAGCGGCCCTGCCATCGTCATTTCCCCCCGCTTGTTCGCTCCGGCATCTAACCACGCCGGACACGCAGGCGAAACGTTGCGTGCGAATCTGCGAAATTGGCCGCCGCCGCCACAATATTCCTCAAGCTTCGCCAAATCTTTGCCATGACTGAAACGTTAGGTATTCTGCATATTCAAGGAGGACGACATGATAAGGCATGCGACGACGTGGCGGACGATCCTGCGCCGGACGGCAACGATCCTGGTCGGAGCCGGCGGCGTATTCGCCCTCGCAACCGCCGCGCAGGCGCATGACGGCTGGCACTGGAAGAAGAAGCACCATCGGCACTTCATCCCGCCGGGCCATGTCTACTACTACGCCCCGCCCGTCGTTTACGCGCCGCGCCCCGTCGTCGTCTATCAGCCGCGGCCGGTCATCTATTCCCCGGAACCTGTCTACTACGGACCGCCGCCGGGCTTGAACCTCAACGTCAACATCCCCTTGCGCTGAAACACGAAATCGGCTGGCCGGCTGACGAACGACAGCCGGCCAGTTCAATTCCAGTTCAGTTCAGGCCCTTTTCGCGGCTGTTGACTCCTCGGCCCGACGCATTATTCTTTCGGAAATGCTGCGACTGACGACGCTTCGACTTATTGGCTGATCCGCCGTTCCGGTTTCCGGAGCCCTGCGGATCGTTCGTCGTTCGTCTCTTCCTTCCCACCAGTCGCCGCCACCCAATTCCCATCGCAGTGTTCGTTTCGAGCCTTCAGGCCGTGCGCGGCGCGAGGAGTCTTGCATGTCATCCCAAAAGCCCATGATGCCGACCGCGAACGAGAAGTACGTTCCCTTCCCCCCCATCCAGCTCAAGGACCGACGATGGCCCAATGCGGTCATCGCCAAGCCGCCGATCTGGTGCGCCGTCGACCTGCGCGACGGCAACCAGGCGCTGATCGAGCCGATGGACTCGGACCGCAAGACCCGGATGTTCAAGCTCCTTTGCAAGATGGGCTTCAAGGAGATCGAGGTCGGCTTCCCGGCGGCATCGGAAACCGACTTCGACTTCGTGCGCGAGCTGATCGAGAAGAAGATGATCCCGGACGATGTCACCATCCAGGTGTTGACCCAGAGCCGGCCCGAGCTGATCGAGCGCACGTTCGAGGCCTGTCGCGGCGCCCGGCGCGCGATCGTCCATCTCTACAACTCGACCTCGACGCTCCAGCGCCGCGTGGTATTCGGCATGGACTACAGCGGCATCATCGACATCGCCGTCTCCGGCGCCCGGCTGGTCAAGCAACTGGCCGATGCCGATCCTGCGACCGAGTGGGTATATGAATACTCGCCCGAGAGCTTCACTGGCACCGAGCTCGAGTTTGCCCGCGACATCTGCGCGGCGGTGGCGGACGTCTACCAGCCGACGCCACAGAAGAAGATGATCATCAACCTGCCGGCGACCGTGGAGATGGCCTCGGCCAACATCTATGCCGACCAGATCGAATGGTGCCACCGCAATTTCAAGTATCGCGATTCCTTCGTCCTGAGCCTGCATCCGCACAACGACCGCGGCACCGGCGTGGCCGCCGCGGAGTTGGGCTACATGGCCGGCGCCGAACGCATCGAGGGCTGCCTGTTCGGCAACGGCGAACGCACGGGCAATGTCGATCTCGTGACGCTCGGCCTCAACATGTACACCCAGGGCGTCGATCCCGAGATCGACTACTCGAACATCAACGAGATCCGGCAGACCGTCGAATACTGCAACCAGCTGCCGGTGCATCCGCGTCACCCCTACGGCGGCGACCTCGTCTTCACCGCCTTCTCGGGCTCGCATCAGGATGCCATCAACAAGGGCTTCAAGGCGCTGCAAGCCTCCAACAGCAAGGTCTGGGAGGTGCCCTACCTGCCGATCGACCCGGCCGATCTCGGCCGCAGCTACGAGGCGATCATCCGCATCAACAGCCAATCGGGCAAAGGCGGCATCGCCTATATCCTGAAGACCGACTACGGCATCGACATGCCGCGTCTTCTCCAGGTCGAGTTCTCCAAGACGATCCAGCAGATCGCCGACGAGACCGGCAAGGAGATCCAGTCGGCGCTGATCTGGGACACCTTCCGCCGGGAGTATCTGGAGAACAGGACGCCGTTCGATTTCGTGGGCCACACGACCGTGCCCGAGCCCGGTCATCCTGAACTGCGCCTGATCGACGCGCGGGTAAGGGTGAACGGTCAGCAGAAGAAAGTGAGCGGCCATGGCAACGGCCCGATCGCAGGCTATGTCGAGGCGCTGGCCAAGGATTGCGGCATCAGGATCAAGGTGCGCGACTACCATCAGCACGCCACCGGCGCCGGCGAGGACGCCCAGGCAGTGAGCTACATCGAGGCGGAAACCGGCGACGGTCGCGTGCTGTGGGGCGTCGGCATGGATTCCAACATCGTCACGGCTTCCCTCAAGGCCGTGACCTGCGCGGCCAACCGCGCCTCGCGCCACCTCGACGGCGGCCGCGCTTAGCGCGTAAGAAGGGACATGGCGAAAGCGAACAGCAAGTCCCCGTCCCGCAGGAAGCGTCCGGCCGCCGCGCCGGACGCCAATCTCCTCGCCGATCTCATGAAGTGGGCGAGGGCCGCCGGCGCCGATGCGGCCGACGCACTCTATGTGAACGGCGAATCGATCTCCGTCTCGCAGCGACTCGGCAAGCGCGAGAAGCTCGAGAGCAGCGAAGGCCGCGATCTCGGGTTGCGCGTGTTCGTCGGCAGGCGCCAGGCCTTCGTCTCGTCGACCGATTTCTCTCCGGCCGCGTTGCGCACCCTGGCGGAGCGCGCAGTCGACATGGCGCGTGCGGTGCCCGAGGACCCCGTCTGCGGCATCGCGCCGGAGGAGCTGCTGGCGCGCGATTGGCCGGACCTCGATCTCGACGACAAGCGAAAGCCTCCGTCGGCCGGGTCGCTGCTGGCGCTCAGCGCCGAGGCCGAGGATGCGGCGCGCGCCGTGAAGGGCGTCACGAATTCCGAAGGCGCCGAGGCATCGTGGGGCCGCACCTCGATTGTGCTTGCGGCCAGCAACGGCTTCCTCGGCGGCTATCGTCGCAGCGGCTACTCCCTCTCCTGCGCGGTACTCGCCGGCGAAGGCACCGGCATGGAACGCGACTACGAGTGGTCGAGCGCCGTCCATTTCGACGACCTGATGGCGCCGGCCAGGGTCGGCCGCAACGCCGGCAAGTTCGCCGTGCAACGCCTCAATCCGAAGAAGGCGCCGAATGCGCGACTGCCGGTCGTTTACGACCGTCGCATCTCGGGCGGCCTGATCGGCCATCTGGCCGGGGCGATCAATGGCCGTTCGGTGGCGCGCGGCACATCGTTCCTGAAGGACAGGATGGGCCGGGAAGTCTTTGCGAAGGGAGTGCGCATCCTCGACGATCCGCATCGCAAGCGCGGCCTTGGCAGCCGGCCGTTCGACGCCGAGGGCCTGCCCACCAAGCGCTACGCTGTCGTCGACGATGGTGTGCTCACGACCTGGCTGCTCGATCTCGCGGCCGCACGTCAGCTCAATCTCGCACCCACCGGCCATGCCGCGCGCGGCACCTCCGGGCCGCCCAGTCCCACCACCTCGAACTTCTACCTTGCGAAGGGCAAACTTTCAGTCGACGAGCTGATCGCCGACATCAAGAGCGGCCTCTACATCACCGACCTGATCGGTTTCGGCGTGAACGGCGTCACGGGCGACTACAGCCGCGGCGCGTCGGGTTTCTGGATCGAGAACGGCAAGCGTGCCTGGCCGGTGAGCGGCATCACGGTCGCCGGCAATCTCAAGGACATGTTCCTCAACATGACCCCGGCAAGCGACCTGCAGTTCAAGGGCGCCATCAACGCGCCGACGGTGCGAATCGAGGGGATGACGATCGCCGGCTCGTGATAAAGTCGGGCTCATGACCCCCTTCAACAAGATTGTCCTTTTCGCTGCAACGGCTGTGCTTTCCGCCGCATCGGGTCTCGTCCCCGCGCAGGCGCAGGAGGCCGAGTTCCGCGACTGCCTGCAGTCCATCAAGAGCGAGGCGATGCGTCAGGGCATCGCCGGCTCCGTCGCGGACCGGGCGTTCCACAACCTCACGCCGGACCAGAAGGTCGTCGACCTCGACGCGCGCCAGCCCGAATTCACGCAGACCTACGGCAAATATGTCGGCAATGCCGTGACCCCCGACCGGATCGCCAGGGGGCAGCAGAAGCTGGCGCAATACCGATCGTTGCTCGGGGCGCTGGAGCGCGAATACGGCGTGCCGGCCCAATATCTCGTCGCCTTCTGGGGCATGGAAACCAACTACGGCAGCTACCTTGGCGACTTCCAGGTTGTCCGCTCGGTAGCGACACTCGCCTGCGTGACCAAGCGGGCCGCCTTCTTTTCCAACGAGACGGTCCAGGCGCTCAGGATTCTCGCGACCAACGGCATGACGAGCCAGCAGATGCGCGGCTCGTGGGCCGGTGCGATGGGCAACATGCAGTTCATGCCCTCCACTTTCGTGAAGTACGGCGTCGACCGCGACGGCAACGGCCGGATCGATCTGTGGAACAGCATGCCCGACGCTTTCGCCTCGGCTGCGAATTTCCTGCGCGGCATCGGCTTCCGGCCCGGATTGCCGGCGAGCGACGAGGTCCTCCTGCCGCAGGCCTTTCCGCTCGAGACAGCCGATACGACCGTCGAGAAGCCCGTGCGCGACTGGACGGCGATGGGCGTGAAGCGCGCGAACGGCCAGCCCTTGCCCGTCTCGGACGATCTCTCGTCGATCATCCTGCCGGCGGGGTGGCGCGGGCCGGCCTTCATTCTCTATCCCAATTTCAAGGCGGTCATGAACTGGAACCGCTCGACGCTCTATGCATTGTCGATCGGCATCCTGGCCCAGCAGATCGCCGGCGGCCCGGCGGTGATGCGGCAACCGCCCGATGACGATCAGCCGTTGTCGCACGATACGGTTGTCGACATGCAGACGAGGCTCGCCCGTCTCGGCCTGTACACCGACGAGACCGACGGCCTGCTCGGCCCCAAGACACGCTCCGCCGTCCGCATGTTCCAGAAGAAGATCGGCCTACCCGCCGACGGCCATCCCACGCCCGAGGTCGTGCAGCGGCTCGTCCAGGCGGTGCGCTGAAGGCCGCAGCAGCCGGACCGCGCGCGGCGCCACGGCAATCGACACGGGAAGCGTGAGCGCGTCGTCGCCGTCGGCCTGCACCGGCTGGCGGCGCACCGCCTTGCGGCCCATACCGCGCAGTGCCTCGCAGCATTGAATGGCCGGCCTGCTGCCGATGCGCCTTCGGGCGGCCGCGGTCCCGTTGACGTCCACGATCGCCAGCCTATCTCTCAAGGGTCTCAGCCATCGGAGGCCTGCGATGCCCGCCCTCAACCACATCATCGTCCCCGCGAAAGACAAGGATGCCTCGGCGGCATTCCTGGCCGGCATCCTGGGCGTGAAGCTCCAGCCGCAATGGGGCCCATTCCGCCCGGTTCAAACCAGTAACGGAGTCACTCTCGACTTCGTCGATTCCAAGGACGTGCGTACCCAGCACTACGCCTTCCTGGTCGAGGAGGACGAATTCGACGGCGCCTTCGAGCGCCTGAAGAAATCCGGCGCCGCCTACTTCGCCAATCACGACCGCAGCGGCAAGGGCGAGATCAACCACTATTGGGGCGGTCGCGGCGTCTACTTCGACGACCCCAACGGTCACTGGATGGAGCTGCTGACCAGGCCCTACGGCAGCCAACCGTAGGCCCCTCAGCCGTCGACTGGCTCGCCCGCCTCGAGCCAGGCTCGGTAGGCCGCCTTCGTCTCGTCGTTGGGCGGATAGGTGCCGGGGATCGGCTTGCCCTGGCGAACACGCAGCGCGACAAACTTCTCCAGCCGTTCCTGCTCGAAGGAATCGCGCGCCACCTCGTCGGCAATGTGGCGCGGCACGACGATCGCGCCATCCTCGTCGGCGACGATCACGTCGCCAGGATAGACCGGGACGCCGCAGATGCCGACCGGCGCCTGCACCTCGACCGGGTGGAGGTGGTTCATGCTGGGCGGCGCGGCGGCGGCAGCGCAGAATACCGGCAGGTCGAGCTTGCCGATCACCGGCGTGTCACGCATGGCACCGTCGCTCAGGACACCGGCGACGCCGCGCACCTTCAGGCGAAGCGCCAGGATGTCGCCCAGCGTGCCGGCGCGTGTACTGCCTTCCGTGCCGATCACCAGCACGTGGCCCGCCGGCGTTTCCTCGATCGCGGCGCGTTGCGCGGAGGGCGGATCCTGCGGCGTGGGCGGCTTGTCGAGGTCCTCGCGGCCAGGAATGTAGCGCAGGGTGTAGGCAGGTCCGACAAGCCGCGCCGCCTTCGGATTGAGCGGCCGCACCCCGTTCACGGCCGAATTGCGAAAGCCGCGCTTCAGCATCTGCATCGATACCGTGGCCGTGCTGGCATACAGAAAGTTCTTTACGGTCTCCGTCGAGAGCGGCGCTTCGTTGGGCACGATCTTCCTCCAGGTCGATTGCCGTCCTGGGAAGGTCCCGCGGATCGGCAGCGGAGGAAAGTCCCTTGCTTCGGCGTGAATTGCAATCAGCGCGGCCAGGCGCGTGCCGAAGAGGAAGTCTCGGTCAATGGACGCTGAGGGTCCGCGGTGCCGCCGGCGGTCGCCTTGCCGCCATCCGCCTCACCGGCAATCCGGTCCACCGCCTCCGCCAGCGATGCGACGACGACATCGGCTTCCGACTGCTTGACGGCATTGTCGCGATCGCTCTCCGCCAAGGGGCGTGCCCACAATCCAAGGAAAATCCGGGCCTGCGGCAGCCTGCGCCTGGCTCGTCGGACAAGATAGCGTGCACTCGTAAAGCCGCCCGGCTCGAGATAGGCGAGGCAAACGATCCTCACGCCGTGCGCGTCGAGCCGCTGGATATTGGCCGGCGACATCTCGCGGTTCGCAATCACGCGCGCTTCGATGCCACGCTTGCGCAGGAGCTGCGCCAGCATGATGGCCGACGCCTCATCGAGCGAGCCCCGACCAGCGACACACAGCACGGATGCGTCGCGCTTCCCCGCCTCCTCGTGCTCGCCGGACCGTGGAGAAGCGCCATCCGCCGCCCCCTCCCCTGCGGCAGGACCCGGCGCATCGTCGTGGTCGGACAGGTCGTCGACCAGTTCGTCGACGGCATCCCTGATCTGCTCGCGCCGGTCATGATCGAGCACACCGCGATTGACGTCCAACTGCGCGAGCGCGAGCCCCTTGACGGCGATCTCGTCGTAGTAGGCCGACAGCGGATTCTGCTGGAGGAATTCCTCGGCATAGCGTGCCGCCTCGTTGGGGTCGCCGGCGAGCATGCGCTGATAGAAGCTTTCCTCGGGCGCGAGCGCGGGATTGTCGCCCAGCAGGACATCGAGGAACTGCAGATGCTCGACATGCCGACCGACGACGACGAGGCAGACGGTCAGCGGGGTCGACAGGACGAGGCCGATCGGTCCCCACAGCCAGGCCCAGAACGCGGCGGCGACGACGACGGCGACGGGCGACAATCCGGTGCTATGGGCATTGAGCAGCGGTTCGACCACCTGCCCCATGATGAACTCGATGACCGCGAACAGGCCGATGGTCCAGACCAGCATCGACCAGTTGGGATCGACCGCCAATGCGAGGACGGCCGGGAAGAAGGCTGCGATCCACGCACCGATGTAGGGCAGGAAGCGCAGCAGCATGGCGAGGATCGCCCAGAGGACGGGATTGGGCACGCCGATGAAGAACAGGCCCGTGCCGATCAGCAAGCCGAAGGCCGCGTTGATGGCGCTTTCGACCAGGAAATAGCGGCTGAGCCGGCTTACGCCGTCGTCGAGCGCCTGCGTGGTGTGCTGGAGATCGTGCAGGCCGGCGAGCCGGATGAACCGATCCCTCAAATCCTCCCGTTGCAGGAGGATGAAGACCAGGAAGATGATGACGATGCCGGCGGTCGCCAGCGGCGCCCAGAGCGGCTCTATGACTCCCCGGATGACCTGAAGCGGCGTGGCCGGCGGCTCGCGAATCTCCACCGGGAGCGGCTTCTGCTCCTCGGTTGCCGACGCCGTTCCACCCGACGCGCTTGTCGCCGGGCGATTCGTGCTTTCGCTTCCCCTCGTGAGCTCTTTCCGAAGGTCGCTCAGCATCGACGAGGCATGCTCGACGATTCCGCTCCCGGCGGCAGCGCTTCGCAGCGACTGGATCTTCCGATTGATGGTGTACTCGTACCGCGGAAGATTTTCAGCGAGCTGCGCCACCTGCCCGCCGATGAGCGCGGCGATGCCGCAGATCACGAGAATGGCCAGGAGCACCGCCACGATCACCGACGGCACGCGGCCCACGCGCCAGCGCCGCAACCACAGCACGAGCGGCGCCAGCACGAAGCTCAGCAGGATCGCCAGCGCGAGCGGCATCAGCACCTCGCGGCCGAAGTAAAGGGCGGCGACGGTGACGGCAAAGATTGTCGCTGTCGCGGAGGCGCTGACCGGTTGCGCCCTCAGGCGAGCCTCCGACCGCTCCTGGCGGACGAGGGGAGGCACCATGGCCGGCGGGTCCTACCTCTGCCCGGCGCGGCGAGGGAATGTTTCAGGCCCGTCTGACGGCATGAACGATGACCAGCAGAATGATGGCGCCGACGATCGCGACCAGGAGGCTCCATAGATTGAAGCCGGTGATGCCGGCACCGCCCAACGCGGTCATGATCCAGCCGCCGATGACCGCGCCGACGATGCCGATCACGAGATCGAGCACCAGCCCGGCGCCATGGTGGTTCACCACCCTGCTGGCGATGAAGCCGGCGATCAGACCGAGAATGATCCACGCCAGGATAGACATACGTTCCTCCTCCGCTCCGGCGCCTCCCCTCGGGCGCCTCCCCTCGGGCGCGGCGTGGCTAGAACGCCGGCCAGCCCCGATTGTTCCCGCGCAGCGCGCTACAGCAACGAGCCCTGGTTGCCACCGCCGCCATTGCGCCGGCGCGGCGCGCCCGGTGCGGGGCGCGGCGCCGAGCCCACGCCGTCCGTGACCCTGGCACCGATGCGACCATCGGCGAACTGGATGCGAAGCGTATCGCCGGTCCTTGCTTCCACGGCGCTCAGCACGGGATGGCCGTCCTGGTCGCGGACCAGCGCGAAGCCGCGGTTGAGCACGGAGTGGAAGGAATAGCTCTCCAGCAACTTGCCGAGCTGCCCGGTCCGCTCGACGCAGCGGCCCAGCATCTCGCCCATGCATCGCCGCATGCGATCGGTGAACTGCTCCATCCGTTCGGCAGTGCGTTCGATCTTCTGGCGCGTGTCGCCGACATAGCGGCGCATGGCGCCTTCGAGCACGCGCGCCTCGCCAGCCAGCGCCTGCTGCTTGGTATTGATGACGGCGAGCGGACTCACGAGCCGCGCCGCGGCAAGCTGATGGCCCCGGCGCTCGACGAGCTGGCGGACGGCGAGTGCCAGCCGCTCGCCGCAGACATCGAGGCGCTGCTGGCGTTCCTCGATCAGGCGCAGCGGGTCGCCCAGGCCGCGCACCAGGCCCGTGAGCGCCACGTTTGCCTCGCGCAGCGCCCGGCTCATGCAGGCGATGGTGCGCTTGCCGAAATCGAGCGTCTGCGCCAGCAGATCGGCGCGCACCGGCACCGCCATCTCGGCGGCCGCTGTCGGGGTCGGCGCGCGCCGGTCCGAGGCGAAGTCGATCAGGGTCGTGTCGGTCTCATGGCCGACGGCGGAGATCAGCGGGATGGCCGACGCCGCCGCGGCGCGGACCACGACCTCCTCGTTGAAGGCCCAGAGATCCTCGAGGCTGCCGCCGCCACGCGCCACGATCAGCACATCGGGCCGCGGGACAGGCCCCTGTTGCGGCAGCCTGTTGAATCCGGCGATGGCTGTCGCCACCTCGCCGGCCGCCTTGTCGCCCTGCACCGCGACCGGCCATACGAGGACCCGGCGTGGGAAGCGGTCGGCAAGACGGTGGAGAATGTCGCGGATCACGGCGCCCGACGGCGAGGTCACGACCCCGACCACCTCGGGCAGGAAAGGCAGCGGCCGTTTGCGCGCGCCATCGAACAGACCTTCGGCGGCAAGCTTGCGGCGACGGTCCTCGAGGAGCTTCAGCAGCGCGCCCTCGCCCGCGAGCTCGAGCCGATCGATGATGATCTGGTAGCGCGAGGAGCCGGCGTAGGTCGTGATCCGGCCAGTGGCGATCACCTCCATGCCCTCCTCGATCTTGATGCCGAGTCGGGGCACCGTGGTCTTCCAGCATACGCCGTCGAGCACCGCGTTCTCGTCCTTCAGCCGGAAATAGCAGTGGCCCGAACGCGGGAACGAGGGCTGGCTGATCTCGCCGCGCACGCGCACGCGCGGGAACGCCCCCTCGAGCTGGCGCTTCAGCGCGAACGACAGCTCGGAGACGGTGAATTCCGGAACATTGCTCGAGGCGGCATCGGGGCCATTCGATTCCATCATCAGACGCTACACCCGTGCATCGATGCAGACGATCGGGCCGTTCCAGGCGAGCAGTCTGCTGTCCGATGTGGTCAGGGATGCTCGCATCCTGATCGCTGTAGCAACAATAAACCGGTCCATCGGATCGCCGTGGAGATCGGCCAAGGCCACGGCCTCAATGGCCAGCTCACCATCGAGTGGCACTTCTTCTATCCCAGACCGAAGAGCATCCAAGCGCCACCTGTACACAGGTCGATCCAAGATGATGCGCTTCTTCTCCACGAGCATGGCAACTTCCCAGAACGAGGCTGCCGACGCCATCAGCCGACTGCTACGAAGCGCATGCTCGATCTCTCCAGTGGCACGCTCTCCCAGTTCAATGTTGTCGCCGAGAAGCCAGATCAAGGCGTTGGTGTCGAGAAGAACACTCATTCCTTGAGGGCTTCCCATTCCACATCGAGAGGCTCATTGAGATCGCCCAAGATGGTGACGGATCCTTTGAGGGCACCACGGATCGACCGAGGCTTTTCCACGAACGGCACGATCTCGGCCACGGGCTTCCCGTTCTTGGTAACGATCACACGCTCATGCTTGGCGGCAACCTCGTCCAGGACGCCCAAAAACTTCGCTTTGCACTCCGACGCTTTCATGGTTCTTGTCATGGCTGGACCCGAGATGTGACCATGGTCGTGACTATGGTCATATTGTCGGAATCGAGCAGGATTTCAAGAGGTTGAGTCTATGCGGATCTTGGTGGTGGGCAGCGGCGGCCGCGAACACGCCCTGTGCTGGGCCATCGCCGCCTCTCCTTTGTGCACAAAGCTTTTCTGCGCCCCCGGCAATGCCGGCATCGCCGGGATCGCCGAGTGCGTCGAGGTCGGCGCCGAAGATATAGCCGGGCAACTGGCTCTGGTGCAGCGGGAAAAGATCGATTTCGTGGTGGTGGGCCCCGAGGGCCCGCTGGTGGCCGGCCTCGCCGACCGGCTGGCCGGGGCCGGCATCAAGGTTTTCGGCCCGTCGGCCAAGGCGGCCCGGCTCGAAGGCTCCAAGGGTTTCACCAAGGACCTTTGCCGCCGCCACGGCATCCCGACGGCAGCCTACGAGCGCTTCACCGACGCGGCCAAGGCCCAGGCCTACATCGAGGCGCAGGGGGCGCCGATCGTTGTGAAGGCCGACGGCCTCGCCGCCGGCAAGGGCGTGGTCGTGGCCGAGACCGTGCAGCAGGCGATCGACGCGGTGCGGGATATGCTGTCGGGCAACCGCTTCGGGGCCGCCGGCGCCTCGGTCGTCGTCGAGGAGTTCATGGAGGGCGAGGAAGCGAGCCTGTTCGCGCTCTGCGACGGCGAGCATGCATTGGCGCTTGCCGGTGCGCAGGACCACAAGCGCGCCTTCGACGGCGACAAGGGTCCGAACACCGGCGGCATGGGCGCCTACTCGCCCGCCCCCGTCCTCGATGCGGCGATGGTCGAACGGGCGATGCGGGAGATCGTCCTGCCGACGGTGCGCGGTCTTGCGGCCGACGGAGCGCCCTACAAGGGCGTTCTCTACGCCGGGCTGATGATCGGCCCAGAGGGCCCGCGGCTGGTCGAATACAACTGCCGCTTCGGCGATCCCGAATGCCAGGTGCTGATGATGCGGCTCAAGTCCGACATCGTGCCGGCGCTGTTGGCCTGTGCCGAGGGCGGCCTCGGCCATTTCGATCTGCGCTGGGCCAACGATGCCGCCCTCACCGTCGTGATGGCGGCGAAGGGCTATCCGGATGCCTACGAAAAGGGCAGCGAGATCCGCAACCTCGATGCCGCCGGCGAGGTCGAAGGCGTGCAGATCTTCCATGCCGGCACCAGGTTCGGTCCGGACGGCAAGCGTGTGTTAGCCAATGGGGGACGCGTCCTCAACGTCACGGCGATGGCGCCCACGGTGGAGGACGCCCGGTCGCGGGCCTACCGTGCCGTCGATCTCATCGACTGGCCTCAGGGCTTCTGCCGCCGCGATATTGCATGGCGGGCCGTCACCCGGCGGTCGTGACAGCCGGCGGCCGTCAAGGCTAGGTTGGTTCCATGCCCGATTCTCCCGATCTCTCGCAGCGCCTGCTCGCGCAGTTGCGCTTCCCCTGCGGCGACGTGCCGGCGGCAGGCGACATCAAGAACATCGCGCCAGGCATCTATTGGCTGCGCATGCCCCTGCCCTTCCAGCTCAATCACATCAACCTGTGGCTGATCGAGGAGAAGGACGGCTGGACGCTGGTCGACACCGGCATCAACTCGCAGGCGACACGCGACCTGTGGGAACAGATCTTTGCCACCAGGTTCGCCGGCAAGCCACTGACGCGCGTGGTCGGCACGCATCTGCACCCCGATCATATCGGCCTCGCGGGATGGCTGTGCGCGCGCTGGAATGCGCCGCTGTTCATGACGCTCGGCGAGTACATGAGCGCCATCGCCGCGCGCAACGACTTCATCGAGAACGAAGAGGTGCGCGCCGGCCATCTTCGGCGCAACGGCGTGCCGACCGACAAGATCCCGCTTTTCCATCGCCACAAGGGGGGCTACGCGAAGGGGGTGGTGCCGTTGCCGACCGCCTTCCAGCGGCTGATCCATGCCCATCCCATCACCTTGGGCGGCCACCGCTGGGATGTGATCGTGGGCCGCGGCCACGCGCCCGAGCATGCCTCGCTGTGGTGTCCGGAGCTCAATGTGCTGATCGCAGGGGACCAGGTCCTGCCCAAGATCAGCACCAATGTCGGCGTCTGGCCCAACGAGCCGCTCGCCGACGCGCTGACCTGGTTCCTCGACGGCTTCTCGCGGTTCCGGCGCCTGCCGGCCGATGCGCTGGTGCTGCCGAGCCACGGCTTTCCGTTCGTCGGGCTGCATACCCGCCTCGATCAGCTCATAGCGCATCACGACGCGCGCATGAACGACATGACCAACGCCATCGCCCGAGCCGGCGCCAGGGGCGCGACCGGCTGGGACATGGTGCCGGTGCTCTTCCCGCGCCATCTCGACAACAACCAGGTCGTCTTCGCCTTTGGCGAGACGCTGGCCCACCTCCATTGTCTCGAGACGCGTACCCGCGTAAAGCGCGAGGTGGTGGGCGGCGTGCACCGCTTCATCGCCCTCGTCGATCCGCTCGCCCAGCCGCCGGTCGACGACTCGGACGCCGACGTGATGGATATCGGCCCGACCTGAGGCGGGGTATCGTCGTCTCCTGATGCGCGTCGGTCTTTTCGATTTTGCGCTGCCGGACGAGCTGATCGCCCAGCGGCCCGCCTGCCCGCGCGATTCGGCGCGGCTTCTCGATGTCGCGGCCGCGGGCTTCGGCGACCATGTCGTGCGCGATCTGCCGAAGCTTCTGCGGCCCGGCGATCTCATGGTGTTCAACGACACCAGGGTCATTCCAGCACGTCTCAAAGGGGTACGCGCCGGCGGCCAGAGCCGGCGAGATGTCGCGGTCGAGGCCCTCCTTGTGCGCAAACTCGGCGGCGGGCGCTGGCTTTGCTTCGGCCGTCCGGTCAAGCGCTTGAAGGTTGGCGACCGGATCTCGTTCGCGGGCGGGCTGCAGGCCATGGTGGAAATGATCAACGCCGACGGCTCGATCGCGCTCGCCTTCGAGCGCAGCGGCAGCGACTTTCTCGCCGCGCTCGAGGGTGCCGGAGCCGTGCCACTGCCGCCCTATATTCGCGGCGGCATCGCCGATGCGCGCGACCGGACCGACTATCAGACGCTGTTCGCCAAGGTCGATGGCTCGGTCGCCGCGCCGACGGCCGGCCTGCACTTCACGCCGGAGCTGATGACGGCGCTCGCCCAGGCCGGCATTGCAACCGCAAACGTCACGCTCCATGTCGGGCCGGGCACCTTCCAGCCGGTGCGGGTCGAGGACACCGGGCAGCACGCCATGCATGCCGAATGGGGAGAAGTGCCGCCGCCGACCGTCAAGGCGATCGAACGTACGCGGCAGGCCGGCGGACGGGTCGTCTCGATAGGCACCACGGCGCTGCGTCTGCTCGAGTCGGTGGCCCGCGACAACGACGGTGCAGTCACGGCGTGGAGCGGCGAGACCGACATCTTCATCACGCCCGGCTTTCGCTTCCGCGCGGTCGATCTGCTGATCACCAACTTCCATCTGCCGCGATCGACGCTTTTCATGCTGGTTTCGGCCTTCGCCGGGCTCGACCGCATGAAGGCGGCCTACGCGCACGCGATCGCGCGGCGATATCGCTTCTATTCCTACGGCGATTGTTGTCTGTTGCGCCGATGAGTCTTTCGTTCGACTTGATCGGCGTCGACGGCTTTGCCCGCCGCGGGCGGCTCGGCACGGCGCACGGCACGATCGAGACCCCCGCTTTCATGCCGATCGGCACCGCCGGCACGGTCAAGGCGATGATGTCC
Source organism: Enhydrobacter sp. (assembly GCF_030246845.1). Classification (NCBI taxonomy): domain Bacteria; kingdom Pseudomonadati; phylum Pseudomonadota; class Alphaproteobacteria; order Hyphomicrobiales; genus Enhydrobacter; species Enhydrobacter sp. The sequence continues at coordinate 3,190,977 of NZ_CP126889.1, read as the reverse complement.
GACTCGGTGAGGGCGACCGGCGCCGAGATCATCCTCGGCAACACGTTTCATCTCATGCTGCAGCCGGGCGCGGAGCGCGTCGCGGCGCTGGGCGGGCTTCACAGGTTCGTGAACTGGCCCGGACCGATCCTGACCGATTCAGGAGGATTCCAGGTCATGTCGCTGAAGGACCTGCGCAAGCTCGACCGCGACGGGGTCACCTTCCGCTCGCCGCGCGACGGCTCGCAGCATCGCCTGACGCCGGAGCGTTCGATCGAGATCCAGCACCTGCTCGACGCCGACATCACCATGTCGTTCGACGAATGCACGACCTGGCCGGTCGAGGAGGCGGCGGCCGCGCAATCCATGCGGCTTTCGATGATCTGGGCCGAGCGTGGCAAGCGGGCCTTCGTGCGGCGACCCGGCTACGGGTTGTTCGGGATCGTGCAAGGCAGCATCTTCCCGGCTCTGCGCGCGCAGAGCGCCGGCGTGCTCGCGGATATCGGGTTCGACGGCTATGCGGTCGGCGGGCTGGCTGTCGGCGAAGGCCGGGAGCTGATGTTCAAGACCCTCGACACGACGGTGCCGCTCCTGCCCGCCGGCAGACCGCGCTATCTGATGGGTGTCGGGCGACCGGCCGATATCGTGGGTGCCGTGCGGCGCGGCATCGATATGTTCGACTGCGTGCTGCCGACACGCGGCGGCCGCACCGCGCAGGCCTTCACGCGCCGTGGCGAGCTCAATCTGCGCAACGCCCGTCATCGCGACGATCCGCGGCCGATCGACGAGCAATGCGCTTGTCCCGCTTGCCGGAATCACAGCCGCGCATATCTCCATCACCTCGTTCGCAGCGAGGAGATCCTCGGAGCGATGCTGCTCACGTGGCACAATCTCCACTATTATCAGGACATCATGCGCGGCTTGCGCAGCGCCATCGAAAACGGCTCACTCTGCCACTGGATCGCCGCATTCGAGAAGGAACAAAGCCGAGGAGACCTGCCGGAAATCTGAGGGAGAACAGAGGCATGCCCAACGAGGCATTGATCGTGGTCGACATGCAGAACGACTTCTGCGAGGGCGGTACGCTTGCCGTCCCCGGGGCAAATGCCATCGTGCCATTGGTCAATCGTCTGATCGGCCGGTACGACAATGTGATCCTGACGCAGGATTGGCATCCCGCCGGCCATGCCTCCTTCGCCAGCAGCTGGAAGGATGCCGAGCCTTACGGAACGGTGCAGTTCCCCTACGGCCCGCAAACCCTATGGCCGGACCACTGCGTGCAAGGCACCGTGGGGGCCGCCTTTCATCCCGGCCTCGATACGACCAAGGCGCAGATGATCGTGCGCAAAGGCTTTCATACCGGCATCGATTCCTATTCGGCGTTCCGCGAGAACGACCGCATGACGCGCACCGGTCTCGACGGCTATCTCAAGGCGCGCGGCTTCACGCGGCTGGTGTTCTGCGGCCTCGCCTTCGACTACTGCGTCTCGTGGTCGGCGATCGACGCCCGGCAGGCGGGCTTCAATGTCGGAGTCGTGCTCGACGCCACGGCATCGATCGACGTCGACGGCAGCCGCAAGCGCAAGCTGACCGAACTGCGTCAGGCCGGCATCAACCTGAGCGAGACGCCGTGACGCCCTAACGGGCGCTCAGACACGTTCGAGGGCGAGCGCGATGCCCTGGCCGACGCCGATGCACATGGTGCAGAGCGCGCGTTTGCCGCCGGTCGTCTCGAGCTGATTGAGCGCGGTGATCATCAGACGGCCGCCGGAAGCGCCGAGCGGATGGCCGAGCGCGATGGCGCCACCGTTCGGATTGACATTATCGGCGTCGTCGGCAAGGCCGAGCTGGCGCAGCACCGCGAGCGCCTGCGCGGCGAAGGCCTCGTTGAGCTCGATCGTGTCGAAGTCCTTCACCGTCATGCCGAGCTTGGCCAGGAGCTTGCGCGTCGCGGGCATCGGGCCGATGCCCATCACGCGCGGCGGGACGCCGGCCGACACGGCAGCGAGGATGCGGGCGCGCGGCGTCAGACCGTTCGCCTTGGCAGCCGCTTCCGATGCGATGATCATCGCGCAGGCGCCGTCGTTGATGCCGGACGAGTTGCCGGCCGTCACCGATCCGCCCTCGCGAAAGGCCGGCGGCAGCTTGGCCAGTGTCTCCATCGTCGTCTCGCCGCGCGGATGCTCGTCTTTCCCGACGACGATCTCGGCCTTGCCCTTCTTCGCGGTGACCGTGACAATCTCCTTGTCGAAGAAGCCGCGATCCTGGGCCGCCTTGCAGCGGCGCTGGCTGCGATAAGCGAAGGCGTCCTGGTCGGTGCGGCTGATCTGGTGCTCGGTGGCGACGTTCTCGGCCGTCTGCCCCATCGGATCGATGCCGTAGGCGGCCTTCATCTTCGGATTGACGAAACGCCAGCCGAGCACCGTGTCCTCGAGCTTCATGCTGCGGTCGAAGGGCCCTTCGGGCTTGCCCATGACATAGGGCGAACGGGTCATGCCTTCGACGCCGCCGGCGATGATCATGTCGGCCTCGCCGAGCTTCACGGCGCGCGCCGCATGGCCCGCCGCCTCCAGGCCCGAGCCGCAGAGGCGGTTGACGGTGGCGCCTGCCACCTCGACCGGCAGGCCGGCCAGCAGGCCCGCCATGCGCGCCACGTTGCGATTGTCCTCGCCGGCCTGGTTGACGCAGCCATAGATCACGTCGTCGACCGCGCCCCAATCGACGCTCCCGTTGCGCTTCATCAGCGCCTTGATGGGATGGGCGGCAAGGTCGTCGACGCGCACCGTCGACAGGCCGCCATTGTAGCGACCGACGGGGGTGCGGATGGCGTCGCAGATATAGGCTTCGGTCATCTTGGGGACTCCCAACGCAACAGACGTTCCGCCCCGGTTAGCATCGGCCAAACGTCCTGCCAATGCCCTGCCTGAGGCAGGGCCATGCAGCGAAAGGGAGACGGAAACCCTGGCTGACGACCGCGGACCGAAGTAAAGCGGTCGCAGGCCGCTCTACGACAGGCGATCCTGCGTCACGCCTTGACCAGCCGCAGCCGCGGCACCTCGTTGGTGACCAGCTTGCGATAGATCTCGAGATACTCGTTGGCCATGCGCCGCGCCGTGAAACGCTCCTCGAAGCGGGCGCGGATCTTGGCCCGCGACAGGCTTCCCAGGCGATTGCGGATGGCATCCGACGCCTCGATCTCGTCCTTGACGATGAAACCCGTGAGGCCATCTTCGACGATCTCGGGCACGGAGCCACTGCCGTAGGCGACCACGGGCGCACCGCAGGCCATGGCTTCGATCATCACCAGGCCGAACGGCTCGGGCCAGTCGATCGGCATCAGCAGCGCCTCGGCGCCGCTCAGGAACTCCGACTTTTCGCGGTCGCTTATCTCGCCGACGAACTCGATGCCGGGAAGCTGCAGCAACGGCTCGATCTCCCGCTCGAAATATTCCCGGTCGACGGCGTCGACCTTGGCGGCAATCTTGAGCGGCATCTTGCAGCGCACGGCGATGCGGATCGCCTGATCGGGCGCCTTCTCCGGCGCCACTCGGCCCAGAAAGGCAAGATAGCCGCCTTTCGCCGGCCGCGGCGCCAGCAAGTTGGCCGGCAGCCCGTGATGAACAGTCTTCACCCAATGCGCCTGCGGCAGCGGCTTGCGCTGGTTGTGTGAAATCGAGATCACCGGCACCGACGGAAAGGCATCGAACACGGCCTGATGCTCCGGCAAATCAAGGCGGCCATGCAAAGTTGTAATGAAGGGCGTCGCCTGCCGGGAAAAGAGAGAGAAAGGATAGTAGTCGAGATGGAAGTGCAGGACGTCGAACTCCTCCGCCCGCTGACGTACATGCTCGATCATCGCCATATGTAGCGCCACCGGATCGCGGACGGCCCCGTCCAAGCGAAGGGCCCGGGGCCACATCGGCTGCAATTTCGCTTTGGTCAGCGAGTCGCCGCTGGCGAAGAGGGTGACGTCGTGGCCCATCTCCACCAGTTCCTCGGTCAGCCAAGAGACAACGCGCTCCGTGCCGCCATAGAGTTTGGGGGGAATGGCCTCGGTCAGCGGAGCGATCTGCGCAATACGCATTAACTTACCTCCAGGTTGCGGCGCTGCGTTGGTCAAGGAAGATTGCGGTGACCATGCGGCGGACCTTTTTTTGTCACAGGCAAATCTCCCCTCTGGTGCCGCCGAATTGCCCGATAGAGCATTAGGCTGTGGCGATGCTCAGCCTTTGTAACTACGCCGGACGCCCCGTTGCGTTCCTGTTGCGGTACGTTCGTCGTCGGCCTTTGGCGCATACGGCAATTCTCGTCGCCGTTCTCGGGGCCGTGGGCTGCTCCGTCAGTACCCAGTATGCGGTGAAATTCCTCGTCGATACGCTGGCAGCGGGAACATCCCACCCAGGCATCTGGATGGCCTTCATCGTCCTCGTCTCGCTGGTCGCGGCCGACAATCTTCTGTGGCGTCTCGGCGGCTGGGTCGCCAGCCATGCCTTCGTCGGCGTGAGCGGCGACTTGCGCGGCGATCTGTTCCGCCATCTCACCGGCCACGCGCCCAGTTACTTCGCCGACCGGCTGGCCGGCACGCTGACCGGCCGCATCACCGCCACGTCGAACGCCGCCTTTGCGGTCGAGAACCTGTTCATGTGGAACGTCCTGCCGCCATGCGTGGCGACGGCGGGCGCCATCGCCTATCTCGCGGCGGTGAGCCTCCCGATGGCCGGTTCGCTGACGGCGGTCGCCGCCGTACTCATTGTCGTTCTGTTCAAGCTCGCGGCCGCCGGCACGCCCCTTCACCATGGCTTCGCGGACAAGGCCGCCCGTGTCGAGGGCGAGTTGGCCGATGTGATCGGCAATATGCCGCTGGTGCGCACGTTCGGCGCCACCGCGCGCGAGCATGTGAGGTTCGACGAGACCGTCGGGCAGGAAATGACGGCGCGGCGCAAGAGCCTACTCTATCTCGAGCGGCTGCGTTTGCTGCACGCCGCAGTCACGATCATCCTGACGGTGGCGATGCTGGCCTGGGCGATCCTGCTCTGGCAGCGCGGCCGCGCCTCCACCGGCGATGTCGTGCTGGTCTGCACGCTGGGCTTCACCATCCTGCATTCCACACGCGATCTCGCCGTGGCCCTCGTCGACGTGACGCAGCACATGGCGCGTTTGTCCGAGGCGATCGGCACCTTGCTGCAACCCCATCAGCTGCGCGATCACCCGGAGGCGACGGCGCTCGAACCCAAGGACCGCGGCATCGAGTTCGAGGGCGTTTCTTTCAGCTATCCCAGCGGCGACAAGGTGTTCGACAAGCTCAGCCTGCGCTTCGATGCCGGCAAGCGCACCGGCCTGGTGGGTCCGTCCGGCGGCGGAAAGTCGACCATCCTGTCGCTGCTGCAGCGCTTCTATGATGTCGACCAGGGCCGCATCCTGATCGATGGCCAGGACATTTCGCGCATCACGCAGGACAGCATCCGGCGTGCCATCTCGTTCGTGCCTCAGGATATCAGCCTGCTGCACCGCTCCGTGTTCGACAACATCCGCTACGGCAAGCCCGAGGCGACCGAGGCCGAGGTGTGGAAGGCCGCCGAAGCCGCCTGTTGCCGAGACTTCATCGAGGCCCTGCCGCAGGGCTTCGAGACGATCGTCGGCGACCGCGGGGCCCGCCTGTCCGGCGGCCAGCGCCAGCGCATCGCCATCGCCCGCGCGCTGCTGAAGGATTCACCGATCCTGCTGCTGGACGAGGCGACATCCTCCCTGGACAGCGAATCGGAGGAAGCGATCCGCCAGGCGCTCGACCACCTGATGCAGGGCCGCACCGTCGTCGCGATCGCGCACCGCCTCTCCACTTTGCGCAACTTCGATCGTATCGTGGTGCTGCAGGATGGCCAGGTGATCCAGGAAGGAACGCCCGACGAGCTGCTGCACCGGCGCGGCCCCTACCGCATGCTGATCGACGACGAACTTGCCCGGCTGACCCGGCGCGCGGCAGCCTGATTCGAATACTTGACGGGTTGACCGGTTAGGTAGACCGTAAGGCCATGCCTGCCCGCAGCTTCGCCCTGTTCGACACGCCGATCGGCACCTGCGGCCTCACCTGGAGCGCCGAGGGAATTGCCGGGCTTCAGCTTCCCGAACCGACGGCCGCCGCCACGCGAGCCAGAGTGCGGCAACGCTGGCCAAGCGTCCAGGAGACGCCGCCGCCTCCCGGTATCCAACGCGCCATCGACCGCGTGCAGGCCCTGCTCAGGGGCGAGACGACGGACCTTGGCGACATCCCTCTCGATCTCGGCGCGGTCCCCGAGTTCCATCGCCGCGTTTACGATGTCGCGCGCACCATTCCGCCCGGCCATACGATGACCTACGGCGAGATCGCCCGCCGCCTCGACGCGCCGCACGCATCGCGCGAAGTCGGGCAGGCGCTCGGCCGCAACCCGGTCGCCATCATTGTTCCCTGCCATCGCGTTCTCGGAGCCGACGGCAAGATGGGTGGCTTCTCGGCCACCGGCGGTGTCGCCACCAAGCGCCGCATCCTCGAGATCGAAGGCGCATCGGCGTTGGGTGCGGGACCGTTGTTCGAGGCGACAGCCTCCCACGATGGCTGACTTCGACTTCGACCACCGCAAGGCCGTTCGGCATTTGAGGACCGCCGATCCCGCCCTGGCCGAGGTCATGGCGCGCGTGGGACCGTTCGCCATGGCGCTCAAATCCTCCTGCAGCCTGTTCACCGCGCTCGCCGAGGCGATCGTCTACCAGCAGCTTTCCACAAAGGCCGCCGCCACCATCTACGGCCGCGTCGAAGCGCTGTTTCCCTGCAGCAGCAACGGCTTCACGCCGCAGGACGTTCTGCGCGCCCCGCCGGACACGTTACGCGCCGCGGGTCTCTCGGCTGCCAAGGTCCTGGCGCTGCAGGACCTCGCCCGCCGTGTCCAGGACGACGAACTGCCCTTGCTCGAGGAGGCACGCACGATGGACGATGCCGCTCTGATCGATCGACTGATCGAGGTGCGCGGCATCGGTCGCTGGAGCGCGCAGATGTTCCTGATGTTCCGCCTGGGACGGCCCGATATCCTGCCGCTCGAGGACTACAGTTTGCGCAGGGCCTATGCCATCGCCTTCCGCAAGCGCGCCCTGCCTTCGCCTCGGACACTCGAAAGACATGGCGAGAAGTGGCGACCCTACCGCACCGTCGCCTGTTGGTACTTGTGGCAAACGCTCGACCTCCCGCCGGTGTGAAGAAGCGTTCATGGACGCCACTGGAGTGACACGTCGAGCATGACATAATCGGCCGCATGGCACTGCTCCTCTCCAGCACCGTCGACCGCACGCTCGAGCGCCTGCGCCAGGCCTTCATCGAAACCGCCCGCGGCGCGCGCGAGGCGGTGGGAGCGCCGCTTCGCCCCGACCTGCCCGACGACGACGTGCCGCGACTGAAGGGCCGCATCGATGCCTGCCTCGAGGGCAAGGGCGGCGAGCCTGCGCGACGCGCCCGCGCCGCGGAGCTGGGTGAGGCGTACCTGTCGCTCTCGCCTGCCGGAAGGCGGAAGTTTCTGCTGACCCTTGCCCACGACTACGGCCTGCCGCGCGAGGCGGCCCTCGCCCAGGTCGAGCGCTGGCGCGCCTCCAAGGAGCCGCCGCGTGCGCTGGTCAGGGCGCTCGAACCGCCGGCCGTGCACCTCCTGCGGGAGTTCGTGGGTGTGCCACAGGGCGTCAAGTTCGTGGTCGATCTGCGCGCCGAGCTGATGACGCTCGGCAAGACCGACGCCGCCGCCCGCACCCTGAGCGAGGATCTGCGGACCCTGCTCGCTGCGTGGTTCGACGTCGGCTTCCTCGATCTGGTGCGCATCGACTGGCGCTCCTCGGCGGCGCTCCTCGAGAAGCTCGTCACATACGAGGCCGTACACACGATCCGCTCCTGGCGCGACCTCAAGAACCGGCTCGATTCGGACCGGCGCTGCTTTGCCTTCTTTCATCCGCGCATGCCGGACGAGCCGCTGATCTTCGTCGAGGTGGCGCTGGTGAACGGCATGGCCGGCAGCGTGCAGCGCCTGCTCGATGCCAGGGCGGAGACGTCCGATCCCGAGCACGCCAACACCGCGATCTTCTATTCGATCTCCAACTGCCAGCAGGGGCTGGCAGGAATCAGCTTCGGCAACTTCCTGATCAAGCGCGTCGCCGAGGAGCTGGCCCGTGAGCTGCCTAACATCAAGGACTTTGCCACGCTTTCCCCCGTCCCCGCCTTGCGCCAGCATATCGACGGCCGGCTGAAGAACGAGGGCGACAGCGCGCTGACCAGCGCCGAGATCGCATCCCTGGTGCCGGTCACCAACAATGCAACCCGGGGTGCTGCCGCGGTGCGCGAGCTCCTCGACAGACCGGTCTGGTGGGAGGTGCCGGCGATCGACAAGGCGCTGCGGCCGATCCTGACGCGGTTCACCGCGCGCTACCTCACCAGCACGGATGAACGGGGGCGCGCGATCGATCGCGTGGCCCGCTTCCACCTCGGCAACGGCGCAATCGTGGAGCGCATCAACTGGCTGGCCGACGTCAGCGCCAACGGGCTCAAGCAGTCCTACGGCATCATGGTGAACTACCGCTACAAGCTCGGCGACGTGGACGCCAACCACGCCGCCTACGCCAACGGCCGCGTCGTCGCCAGCCGCGAGGTGCGGGCGGCGGCGCGGATGTAGACGCGCCCGCTGCCGTCAAGGCAGGATGGCTATCTGTTCAGATAATTCAGCTTCAGCCCTGGCCGTGGCCATTCGAAGCTCACGAGCCTGCCGGTCATGGAAAGCGTGGCATAGGCCGTGCGCAGCTCCTTTCCGCCGAAGCAGACGTTGGTGACCATCGGATCCGGAAGCTTGTATTGCGTCACCGACTGGCCGTCGGGCGAGATGTCGGACACGGCGCCGGTGATCAAGGTTGCCACGCAGATGTGACCCGCCGAATCGACGGCCAGCGAATCGAACATCTGATAGCCGCCGAGGCCCGTGATCACGCGGCCCTTCTCGCCACGATAGGGCCCGTTGGCGTCCTTGATCGTGCCGGGACCGGAAAGCTCGAACGCCCAGCAGCGCGCGGTCGGCGTCTCCACGACATAGAGTGTCCTCTCGTCGGGCGAGAGGCCGCAGCCGTTCGGTCGCTCGAGGGGAAAAACCTTTTCCTCGATCTTCGAGCCATCGGCCTTGGCGTAGTAGACCGCGCCGCGATCGCTGTCGCGCTCGCGCGTCTTGCCGAGATCGGTAAACCAGAAGCCACCCTCCTTGTCGAACACCAGATCGTTCGGCCCGTTGAGACGGCGGCCGTCGCAGGAGTCGTACAGCGTCTCGACCTTGCCCGTCTCCGGATCCACGACCTGGATCGAGCCGCCCTTGTAGCTGGCCGGCTGCGTGCCGGGAAACATCCGGCCGTCCGGACGCTGGATCCAGTTGAAGCCGCCGTTGTTGCAGACATAGATCTTGCCGTTCGGCCCCATCGCCGCGCCGTTGGGGCCACCGCCGAGCTTGGCGACCACATGCTGCTTGCCGTCGGGCATGACGCGAGTCAGCGTTTCGCGCGCGATCTCCACCAGAATCACCGAACCGTCGGGCATGGCGATCGGCCCTTCCGGAAACCTGAGACCGGAAGTGATTTCCTTGTGCGGCGTCATCGATGCTCCTCTTACTTTCCCTTGAACGCGGGCTTGCGCTTGGCGAGGAAGGCCGCGACGCCCTCCTTGAAGTCGGCACTCTTGCCGAGCTCGCGCTGAAAGTCGCGTTCGACGTCGAGTTGCGCCGTGAGCGTGCTCGTCGAAGCGCGGTTCATCGCCTCCTTGATGCGGGCAAGCGACTGCGTCGGCCCGTCCGCCAGCCGGCGCGCCAGCTCGGTCGCGGTCTTCATCAGCTCGCCATCCTCGACCACCTCCCAGACCAGCCCCCACTGCTTGGCCTGATCGGCGGCGATTTGCGGTGCCAGCATGGCAAGAGCGCGGGCACGGGCGTCGCCCACCAGTCGTGGCAGGAACCATGTGCTGCCACCGTCGGGCAGCAGTCCGATGCGCGCGAAGGCCTGCAGGAACGAGGCCGATTTGGCCGCGACGGCGATGTCAGCGGCCATGACGAAGCTCATGCCCACGCCGGCCGCCACCCCGTTCACGGCGGCAACGATGGGCTTGGGCATCGTCCGCATGGTGCGGATCACCGGATTGAAGAACTTGTCGAGCGCCGCGCCCGAGTCGGCGGTGGCGCTCGTATCGCGATCCGGATCGGCGAGATCGGCGCCGGCGCAGAAGCCGCGACCCGCCCCGGTCAGCAGCACCGCCCGCACGGAGCTGTCGCCGGCAAGCCCCTCCCAGCACTCCTTGAGCTCAGCAACCATCTTGCGCGAGACCGCATTCAGCTTGTCGGGCGCGTTGAGCGTCAGCGTCGCCAGCCCGTCGGCCATCGCCAGTTCGATCTTCTGGTACATCATCCTACCGTCCCGTGAACTGTGCCGGCCGCTTGGCCAGGAATGCCGCGACCCCCTCCCTGAAATCGGCGCTCTGCCCCAGCGCCCGCTGGCTGTCGCGTTCCAGGTCGAGCTGCTGGTCGAGCGTGTTGGTCGCGGCCGCGTTGATGGCCCGCTTGATCGCGGCATAGGAGAGCGTCGGGCCGGACGCGAGCCGGCGCGCGAGCGCGGTCGCCTCGGCCATCAGCTTCGACTCGTCGACGACCTGCCAGATCATGCCCATGCGTGCGGCGTCCTCCGCTGGCACGGACGTCCCCAGCATGGCGAGCGCACGGGCACGGGCATCACCCACGGCATGCGGCAGGAACCAGGTGCCGCCGAGATCCGGAAGCAGCGCAATGCGCACGAAGGCCTGGTCGAAGCGGGCCGAGCGCGCCGCCAGCACGATATCGCAGGCCAGCGCCAGGTTGGCACCGCCGCCCGCCGCCACGCCATTGACCGCGGCGACGACCGGCTTGGGCAGGTTGCGAATGGCGCGGATCATGGGATTGTAGAGCCGCTCGATGACCACACCGAGATCGGGCCTGCCATCGGCCCCGGTCGCTGTGCCGGTGCCGGTGCCCGCGAGATCCGCGCCGGCGCAGAAACCGCGGCCGGTGCCCGTGATGAGGACGGTCCGGACCTCCGATTCCGCCAGCGCCCGATCGAGCTGCTCGATGATCATGCCGATCAGCTCCTGGCTCATCGCGTTCAGCCGCTCGGGACGGTTGAGGGTCAGTGTCAGCACCCCGCTCTCCAGCACGGCTTGCAGGGGCGTTTCCTTGGTCGTGTCTCCCATGGCCACAGACTGGCATGCGCACCGGCCCGCGCCAACCGGTCGCGTCGCAGAGCGACACCCGCTCCCGTATCCCGGACAAAATGTCCTCGATCCTGATCCTGGTCGGCACCGAGTCGGGCAACGCCCAGATGGTCGCGGACGCCCTGAAGCCCGTTCTCGAAACCTCGGGACATGCGGTCGATGTCAGCGATCAGGCTGCCTCGGCCGCCGATCTGCAGGCTCACGACGTCCTGCTGGTGGTTTGCGCCACGCACGGCTCGGGCGACATCCCGACCAACATCCTGCCGCTGGCCGAGACGCTGGAACGCGAACGGCCCGATCTTTCCGGCCACCGCTATGGCGTAATCGCGCTCGGCGATATGACCTATCAGGACACGTTCTGCGGCGGCGGCAAGAAGGTCGACCAGGTGCTCGAGCGCTGTGGCGCCACGAAGATCGGCGACCGGCTCGAGGTCGACGCGTCGAGCCAGCCGCTGCCCGACGAGGAAGCACTGGCCTGGGTCGAGGGCTGGAAAGGCCTGGTCTGACCCGCGGAAGCCTGGCCGCCGGGATTTACGGCAGGGTGAACACCTCGACAGGTTCCGGCACCCCGCGAAGCGTATGGCGGCCCATCGAGACCAAGGGCTGCGCCGTGGCGTCCTTGAACTCCGCCGAAGCAAGCACCGGGACGCCCAGCTCCTTGGTCAGGCTCTCCAGCCTTGCGGCGCGATTGACGGCAGGGCCGATGACCGTGAAGTCGAGCCGGTCCTCCGTCCCGACATTGCCGAAGGTCACCGGACCGATATGCAAGCCGATGCCGAACCGCACCGGATCGTGGCCGCCGGTCGCGCGCGCCTCGTTCGCCGCCGCGACCTCGTCGATCAACTGGCGCGCCGCCGCCAGCGCATTGGCCGTCACCATAGGCAGGAAGAGTGCATCCTCGGCCGGGAAATAGGCCATCACGCCGTCGCCGATGAACTTCAGGATCTCGCCGCCGTGCGAGGTCAAAGCGTTGCCCACGAGCTGGAGGTAGTTGTTCAGAAGCTCGAGGAGATCGGCCGGCGCCATGCGCTCGTTGAGGCCGGTGAAGTCGCGCAGGTCGGAGAACCACAGGACGGCGTTGATCTCGTGCCCATCGCCGCGCTTGATCAGCCCGCTCATGATCTGCTCGCCGACGATGCGGCCGAGATAGGTGTCGAGGAGCGTCGTCGACAGGCGCTGGTTGATACGGCTTTCGACGATCGGCGCCATGTAGTCCATCAGATGATGGAACTTGACGATGTCGCCGTCGGTGAAGCCGCTCGGCCGATCGGTCATGAAGGTGACGGCCGGCGGCCGTCCATAGGCGACCCGCATGGGCGCGGCGTAGTAGTCGGTGCCGCCCATGGCGGCAAGCTCGTGCAGCACCGCATGGTTCTCGGCCGAAAGCCTGTCGAGCCGATAGCGCACCGGCTGGCGCGTCTCGGCGAGCTCCTGGATCGGGCTGCCAATATAGGATGGCGACTGCTCGATGCCGTGCGGCCGGCTTGCCTGCTCCACCTGGCCGCCGCGCCGCCACTGGATGCCCATCGTGCGCCACTGCGGATGGATGGCCTGCAGGCCGATCGTGAAGCGGGCGAGCGGTGCACCCGCCGCCACCAGCCGGTTGGCGGTCTCCCCGACGAGCTTGGCCGGGTCGGCGATCAGGCGCCCTTCGCGCGCGAGCCAGTCGATGACCGGCTCGACCCGCCAGTCGAGCGCCGCGGCGGGCGCCGAATCAGGCACCCACCACCGCCTGCACCTCCTCCGACGAGGTCCGGTAGACCTTGTTCGTCGCGAGGTCGGCGATCTTGTCGATATTGCCTTCCACGTCCTCGATGGTCGGTGCCCGACCCCGGATGCGAACGCCGGGCGCCTCGCGATATTCGATGCGGGCGAAGTAGCCCGCGCCCGCACTCCAGATCTCGCCGGTGCGCTGGCATTGCTCGCTGCAGAGATAGGCGACCATCGGTGACACGTACTCGGGCTTGAGCTTCTCCAGCACTTCGGGCGTCATCAGGCTCTCGGTCATGCGCGTGCCGGCCACGGGCGCCAGCGCGTTGACCATGATGTTGTATTTCTGGCCCTCGAGGCGCAGCGCGTTCATGAAGCCCACCACGGCGAGCTTGGCGCCGCCATAGTTCGACTGGCCGAAATTGCCGTAGATGCCGGAATTCGACGAGGTCACGACCACGCGGCCATAGGCCTTGGCGCGCAGGATCGGCCAGGCCGCATGCGTGACGTAGGCGGTGCCGAGAAAATGCACCTTCACGACGAAGTCGAAATCCTCGACCGTCATGTTGTGGAAGGTCTTGTCGCGCAGGACGCCGGCATTGTTTACGACGATGTCGACAGTTCCGAAAGAGTCGACGGCCGTCCTGACGATGTTGGCCGCGCTCTTGGCATCGGCGACCGAATCGTAGTTGGCGACGGCCTGGCCGCCCGCCTTCCTGATCTCGTCGACGGCCTTGTCCGCCGCGGCGTGGCTGCCGCCCTTTCCGTCGACCGCGCCGCCCGGATCGTTCACCACCACCTTGGCGCCGCGACTCGCCAGCAGGAGTGCATGCGCACGGCCGAGGCCATTGCCGGCGCCGGTGACGATGGCGACGCGATTGTCGAAGCGGATGGTCATGGTTCTCAATCTCCCTACGACATCCAGGTAGTCCGGGAGAGCTTATAAGACCATCACCGGCGTGGAGCACCATGTTGGGTGCCCCGCGGCTGTTTCAACCCTGAACGAACGCCGACCTCAAACGCGCTGCAGGATCACGACCGATGCAACCGCCTCTTCCATGCCGATGACGCCGCCGCCGTTTTCGGCCAGCGCGACTTCTGCACCCTTGACCTGGCGCTGACCGGCCTCGCCGCGAAGCTGGGTCGCCAGCTCGGCCAGCATGGAAAGACCGGTGGCACCGACCGGATGCCCCTTGGAGACGAGGCCGCCCGAAGTATTCACGGGCAGCCTGCCGCCGGGCCCGGTGGCGCCAGATTCCACGAACTTGCCGCCCTCGCCTTCGGGGCAGAAGCGCAGCATCTCGCACTGATAGATCTCGCAGAAGCTCGTGGCGTCGTGCACCTCGGCCACGTCGATGTCCTGCGGGCCAAGGCTGGCCATTCTGTAAGCCTTGTCGGCGGCCGCGCGTGTGAGGCCGGGCTTGTCGAGCTCGCGATACATACCGCCGGAGAAGCCCACACCGGCGATCCTGACGGCGCGTTCGCGCACCCTTTTCGGCAGCTTCTCGAGATATTCCTTCGAGCAGAGCAGCGCCGCCGCGGCGCCATCGCCGATCGGTGCGCACATGGCGCGGGTCAGTGGATAGGAAACCGGCCGGTCCTCCAGCACCGACTGCGGCGTCATCTGGAAGCGGTACTGCGCCTTCTCGTTCAGGGAACCGTAGTTGTGGTTCTTGGCCGCACCGATCGCGATCTGTTCCTGGGTCGTGCCGTACTTCCACATGTGCCACTTGGCCTGCATGGCATAAGTGTCCATGAAGATGGTGCGGTCATCGCCCGGCTCGAACCTGGCGCCGACCATCTCGCCCACGCGGTTCATCTCCGCCACCAGACGGTCATGCTGGTCCGTGATGTAGCCCTGGTTGAAGAGACTGGCGGTGCGCTCCGGCGCTTCGGGACTGAAGAGTTTTTCGATGCCGATGCAGAAGGAGAGCTCGTGCGTGCCCGCCAGCACGTCCTTCCATGCCCCCATGAAGGCGGTCGAGGCGGTGGCGCAGGCATTCTCGACGTTGAACATGGGCACGCGCTCGGGAAACAGCCCTTCCTCGACCAGCGGCTGGAACAGCGCCTGGGCGCGGATCGAGTTCTGGCCCCAGAAGCCCATGCCGCAATTGCCCAGCCAGCCCGCCTCGATGTCGGCCCCGGTCTTCATGCCGGCATCCGCCAGCGTGCCCAGATAGGCCTCCCGCGCAAGGTCGGCGAAGCTCATGCCGGGGTGCTTCTTGAACGCGGTCGTATAGGCGCCGACCACATAGACGTCGCGCATGGGCGCTCCTTCCTGACATTTCCCTCGGTTGGCTTGGGCGGCATTTGAGCGTATCCAACGCGTCTACGCTAGGAGAACCGAAATGGCCGCCGAGGCCCAGGCACAGCCACGCGCCCCTCACGTCGACGAGACGATCGCCGAGCTCCGCAAGCTGTTCGGCGATCGGGTCAGCACCGCCCCTGCCGTACGCGAGCAGCACGGCAAGGACATCTCCTACCACGAGGCGCACCTGCCCGATGCCGTCGTGTTCGCGGAGTCGGCCGAGGAAGTGCAGCGGATCGTGCAGATCTGCGCCCGCCACAAGACACCCGTCATCCCCTACGGCACCGGCACCTCGCTGGAAGGCCATATCAGCGCACCCAACGGCGGGATCTCAGTCGATGTCAGCCGCATGAACAAGGTGCTGGCCGTGAACGAGGCCGATCTCGACGTGGTCGTGCAGCCCGGCGTCACGCGCAAGCAGCTCAACGAGTATATCCGCGACACCGGCCTCTTCTTCCCGATCGATCCCGGCGCCGACGCCTCGATCGGCGGCATGACCAGCACCCGCGCCTCGGGCACGAACGCGGTGCGCTATGGCACCATGCGCGAGAACGTGCTGGCGCTGCAGGTCGTCACGGCCGATGGGCGCCTGATGCGGCTCGGCCGCCGCTCGCGCAAGTCGAGTGCGGGCTACGATCTCGTGAAGCTCTTCATCGGCTCCGAAGGGACGCTCGGCATCATCACCGAGATCACGTTGCGGCTTTACGGCATTCCCGAATCGATGGCGGCGGCGACCTGCGCTTTCGAGTCGCTGGAGGGCGCGGTCAACACGGTCATCCAGACCATCCAGTCGGGCATCCCCGTGGCGCGCATCGAGCTGATGGATACCGAGACGGTCGCCACGGTGAACAGCTACTCCAAGCTCAGCCTGCCGCCCAAGAATCTGCTCCTGCTGGAGTTCCATGGCACCGAGGCCAGCACGAAGGAACAGGCCGAGATGGTGCAGGCGATCGCGGCCGAGAACGGCGGCGGCGATTTCGCCTGGACCGGTCAAGCGGAGGAGCGCAGCAGGATGTGGCAGGCGCGTCACGACGCCGCCTGGGCCGCCAAGGCGGCGCGGCTCGGCTGGGGCATGTGGGCGACCGATGTCTGCGTGCCGATCTCGAAGCTCGCCGAATGCATCCTCGAGACCCAGAAGGACATCCAGAAGACCGGCCTCTACGCGCCGATCGTCGGCCATGTCGGCGACGGCAATTTCCATCTCACGATGATGGTGAACCCGGACGATCCGACCTATCTGCCGCGCGCCGAGGCGCTGAACGACCGCATGGTGGCGCGCGCGCTCAAGCTCGGCGGCACTTGCACCGGCGAGCACGGCGTCGGCATGGGCAAGATCAAATTCTTGTACGAGGAGCACGGCGAGGCGATGTCGCTCATGCGCTCGATCAAGAAGGCGCTCGACCCCGACAACATCATGAATCCAGGCAAGATCATCGGGCCCTGAGCGAAGCGAAGGACCTTTCAGGTCGCCCGAAAGATCCCCCGCAAATGCCCGGGATGACGGCCAAGGGCCGTCATTTCGCCGCCTGCACCATGATCTCGACCTTGAGACCGGGCGCGGCGAGCTTGGCTTCGACGGTGGCGCGCGCAGGCGCGTTGCCGGGCGCCACCCAGGCATCCCATACCTCGTTCATCTGGCTCCAGGTCGAGATATCGGTTAGCCAGATATTGGCCGACAGGATCTTCGACTTGTCGGTGCCCGCCTCGGCCAGGAACTTGTCGATCTTGTCGAGGATCTGCCTGGTCTGGCCCTTCACGTCGAGCTTGCTGTCGTCGGCGGTGAGGCCGGCGAGATAGACCGTGTCGCCATGGACCACGGCGCTCGACATGCGCGGGCCGGCATTGATGCGCTTGACGCTCATTTCTCTCCTCCATTCAGTCCGAGCGGACGACGGACCTTAGCATCAAGAGCGCTCGCGAATGTCGGAGAATTTTATCCTCGGGCTCTTCTCGGCGATGTAGCCCAGCTCCCAGACGTTGCGCGCGAGGAAGACCGGCGCGCCGTCGCGATCCTCCGATATGCCGCCGCGGTTGGCGGCCATGAAGGCATCGAGGTCGGCCTTGCTGTCGGCCGCGATCCAGCGTGCCGTCTCGAAGGGCGCGGGCTCGAGGTCGATCTTCACCGAATATTCGGCCTCGACGCGGGTCTTGAGCACGTCGAGCTGCAGTTCACCCACCACGCCCACGATGTTGTCGCCGCCGATCACGCGCCGGAACACCTGCGTCACGCCCTCCTCGGCCAGATCGTCCAGGGCGCGCTTGAGCTGCTTGGACTTCATCGGATCCTCGAGCCGCACGCGACGCAGGATTTCCGGCGCGAAGTTCGGGATGCCGGTGATCCTGATCGCCTCGCCCTCGGTCAGCGTGTCGCCGACGCGCAGCACCCCGTGATTGGGCACGCCGATGATGTCTCCCGGCCAGGCCTCGTCGACGATCTCGCGTTCGCGCGCGAAGAACAGGATCGGCGAGTTGACCGACAGGGTCTTGCCCGTGCCGATCTGCGTGAGCTTCATGCCGCGGCGGAATCTGCCGCTGCAGAGCCGCAGGAACGCGATGCGGTCGCGATGGTTGGGATCCATGTTGGCCTGCACCTTGAACACGAAGCCCGAGACCTTGGGCTCGGTCGGCTCGATCGCGCGCGGCTCGGCGGGCTGTGGACGCGGCGGCGGCGCCCAGGCGGCCAGCGCATCCAGGAGTTCGCGCACGCCGAAATTGTTGTAGGCGCTGCCGAAGAAGACCGGAGACAGATGGCCCGCCCGGTAGGCCTCGAGATCGAAAGCGGGATAGCCGGCGCGTACCAGCTCGACCTCTTCGGCGAGCTGGGGATCGGGGATGGTGTAGTTCTCGATCACTTCGCCGATCCGGCTTCTGTCGACGGTGTCGAACACCAGCATGCGATTGCGGGCGAGGTCGTAGGTGCCCTTGAAGCTCTGGCCCGACCCTTGCGGCCAGCTCATCGGCGCGACATCGAGCGCCAGGGTCGAGGCGATCTCGTCCAGGAGCTCGATCGGGTCCTTGCTCTCGCGATCCATCTTGTTGATGAAGGTGACGATCGGCACATCGCGCAGACGGCAGATCTCGAACAGCTTGCGCGTGCGTGCCTCGATGCCCTTGGCGGCGTCGATCACCATCACGGCCGAATCGACCGCGGTCAGCGTGCGGTAGGTGTCCTCGCTGAAATCCTCGTGGCCCGGCGTGTCGAGAAGGTTGAATACCGCCCCGCCGTACTCGAAATGCATCACCGAGGTAGTGACCGAGATGCCGCGCTGCTGCTCGATCTTCATCCAGTCCGAGCGCGCCCGCCGCGCCTCGCCGCGCGCCTTCACCGCCCCCGCGACATGGATCGCGCCGCCGAACAGCAGCAGCTTTTCGGTCAGCGTGGTCTTGCCCGCGTCCGGGTGCGAGATGATGGCGAAGGTGCGCCGCAGCGCGGCGGGATGGCCGGCCAGGGCGGCGTCGGGCATGGCGTAAGCGGCGGAATCGGGCACTTTCTGGAACCTTGAGGGGGCGGCGTGGGGTAGCGGAGTGCGCCCGTCGCGTCAACGTCCGAAGCCTTGCGAATCTCGACGTGGTGTCATTCCGAGCGCAGCGAGGAATCTTTCGACCGCGTCGCCAAAGATCGCTCGCCGCGCTCGGGATGACACGGCTTCTGCAGCTCCGCGCTAACCTCCACCCAGCTCGCCTTTCAGCAGCTCGAGCTCCAGCCATTCGGTCTCGGCGGCATCGAGCTCGGCCTGGACGGCGGCGAGGCGTGCGGTCTTGGCCTGGAAGGCCACGGCATCGCGGCGATAAAGATCCGGGTCGGCGAGAGTGGCTTGCAGGGCCGAGAGCTCAGCCTGAAGCGCCGCGATTTTGCCGGGCAGCTCGGCCAGTGCACGCTCGCGCCTGTAGCCGAGCCGTCGTGCCGGCGCGGTCTCACGCACCGGCGCCGCCCTTTCCCTGCGCCGGGACGACGTCGCCACGGTCCCCGGCCGCGGTCCGCGCTGGACGAGATAGTCGCTGTAGCCGCCGGCATATTCCACTGCCGTGCCGTCCCCTTCCAGGGCGATCGTCGAGGTCACGAGCCGGTCGAGGAAGTCGCGATCGTGGCTCACCAGCAGAACCGTGCCGTCGTAGTCGCTCAACGCCTCTTGAAGAAGATCGAGCGTGTCGGCGTCGAGATCGTTTGTCGGCTCGTCCAGGACCAGCAAGTTCGACGGCGCCGCCAGCGCCTTGGCCAGCAGCAGACGGTTGCGCTCGCCGCCCGACAGCGTGCGCACTGGCTGTCGCGCCTGCTCGTCGCGGAACAGATATTCGCGCAGATAGGTCATGACGTGCCGCGGCTGGCCGCGCACCAGCACATGATCGTTGCGATCGGCGAGGATTTCCCATGGCGTCTTGTCCGGGTCGAGCGCAACGCGGCGCTGATCGATGACGACCGGCAGGAGGTTGGCGCCGAGCTTCACCGAGCCGGTGTCGGGCTCGATCTCGCCGATCAGCATCCGCAGCAGCGTCGTCTTGCCGGCCCCGTTGGGCCCGATCACGCCGATACGGTCGCGCCGGAAGATGCGGGTCGAGAAGCCCTCGATGATCAGCTTGTCGCCCCAGCGCTTGGAGATGTCGCGCGCCGTGATCGCGAGCGCGCCCGACGGCTCTGCCGGACCGGTCTCGATCACGGCGCGGCCGACGGGACCGATCTGCTGGCGGCGCTGCCTGCGCAATTCCGCGAGCGCACGCAGGCGGCCCTCGTTGCGCGTGCGACGAGCGCGGATGCTCTTGCCTGCCCATTCGGTCTCGCGCTCGATCAGCCGGTCGAGCTTGTGGCGCTCCGTCGCCTCGCGCTCCAGGATCCCGGTCGACCAGCTTTCGAACGCCGCGTAGCCCTTGTCGAGCCGTCGCACGATGCCCCGGTCGAGCCAAAGCACAGACCGTGCGAGAGTCGAGAGAAAGCGGCGGTCATGGCTCACCAGCACATAAGCGCCTTTCCAGCCGGCGAGCTTCTCCTCCAGCCATTCGATGGTCGGGAGATCGAGATGGTTGGTCGGCTCGTCGAGCAGCATGACGTCGGGCTCTGCAACGAGCGCCCGCGCAAGCGCCGCTCGCCGCGCTTCGCCGCCCGACAGGTTCGCCGGCGAGCGCGCGCCGTCGAGCCTCATCTCGGCCAGCAGCGCCTCGACACGATAGTCGGCCGGCCCGAGCGATCGCGGCAGGGCGGAAGCGACGTACTGCGCCACGCTGGGATAGCCCATGAAATCCGGTTCCTGCGGCAAGGTCGCGATGGTCATGCCGGGCTGAACGAAGCGCGTGCCGCCGTCGGCGATCGGCTCGCCCGCCAGGATACGCAACAGCGTCGATTTGCCCGCGCCGTTGCGGCCGACGAGCGACAGCCGCTCGCCGGGCGCGATGACGAGATCGACGCCATCGAGGATCGGTTGGCCGCCGAGGTGGTAGCGGATATCGGCCAGGGTCAGGAGAGGTGCAGGTGCCATGGTTTCAGGAGCGGGCTGTCATGGCCGAAGCCATCGGCATCGGCAAGCGGCCCGTTGCATTTCCGCGACGGCTTCGGCGGCTATCCGGGATAGGATCGCTGCATGGTGATGGGATTGACGACCGGCCTCTGGGTCATGGCGCAGGTGCGGCTGTGCGACCGCGCCTTCATTCCGGCGGCGGTGGTGCGACGCGGCGATCCCGACGCCGGAACGGTATTGCTGAAGCTCAACCGCTTCGAGGCCGGCGTCACGGTCTATACGCAGGCGAGCAGCATGGACGATCGGCCGGCCTGGAGCCGCGGCACAGGTCCCGTCCCGGTGAGCGAAGCGGAAGCGGACGCTTATATCGCCCGACAGGTCCAGCGCGATCCCGACGTCTGGGTGCTCGAGATCGAGGACCGCAAGGGCGAATACAAGCTCGACGGACGCGTCGTCTGATGCCGGCTACGGTGCGGGCAGGACGGTCGTCGGATCGATCGTCTTGTTGCCGCGGCGGACCTCGAAATGCAGGCGAGGATCGGGAGCGCTGCCGGTCGTCCCCACCTTGGCGATCGGCTGGCCCTTCTTGACCTTGTCGCCCTTTTTCACCAGGAGCGCGTCGTTGAAGCCGTAGGCCGTGATGTAACCGCCGCTGTGGCTCACCAGGAGCAGGTTGCCCATGCCGCGCACCTCGTTGCCGGCGTAGACGACAGTGCCGGAATCGGCGGCGCGTACAGTGGCATCCTTCGGCGCCTCGATATCGATGCCGTCGTTCCTCTGGCCGTCGTGCGAGCCGTAGCTCGAGACGATCTTGCCGTGGACCGGCCATTCGAAGCGCGCCGAGGAACTCGCCGGCGCGGGGTGCGAAACGGCCGGACTGAGCGGCGTGGGTTGGCCTGGCGGCGGCGTCTCGGCGGCCGGCCGCGGCGGCGGCGGCGGGGCGGCGGAAGACGAGGCGGCGGGCGGCGGCGCGGCCGAGTGCGGCGCCTCGCCTTGTGGCGGCGGCGCGAGCGTCTCGCGTTTCACGGCGGCCGGCGGATTGGGCGCCGCCGCAGCCGTTTCGGTCGCCGGCGACGACCCGCCCGATGGTTCGATCACGCGCGCGCCGGGGATCGCCAGGGTCTGGCCGGGCTGCAGCGTATAGGGCGGCTGGAGGTGGTTGCGGTCGATGATCGTCTGCGGGCTGACGGCGAAGCGGCGGGCAATGCCGTCGACCGTATCCTTGTGCTTCACGACGTAGCTGGGCGCGGCTTCCGTGCCGGCGCCGGAACCGGGATATTCGATGGTGCCTTCGCGTGCGCGATAGAAGACGTCGTCCATCGAGGAGCAGGCGCCGAGCGCAGCCGACAGCGCCGTCGCGAAGACGAGTGTGCGCCATGGGCCGGCCCATCGCGAGGGGAAGCGAGGGGCTCTTTTCATGACGCCACTCTACTGCATCGCGATTCCGGCGGGAATCGGGCTGATGCGGCTTTTTCCCCTGCCTCAGCCCTGGCCCAGAACAGGCAATGGGCCGCTGACGAGCGGCACAAAGCGCACCGGCATCAGCGTGTCGCGCTGCAGGCCGGTCTCGCTCTTGACGATGCGTTCCACCACTTGCGCGGTGGGATCGCGGCCGACCGGCACGATCAGGATGCCGCCGGTACCGAGCTGATCGATCAGCGCCTGCGGGCGCTCCTCGGCCGCGGCTGTCACGATGATGCGGTCGAACGGCGCCTGGCCCGGCCAGCCCTTGCTGCCGTCGCCCACATCGCACACCACATTGTAGATGCCGAGATCGATCAGCAGCCGCTCCGCTTCTTTCGACAGCGGCTTGAAGCGCTCGATCGAATAGACGCGCCGCGCGAGCTTCGCCAGCACGGCCGCCTGGTAGCCCGAGCCGGTGCCGACCTCGAGGATCTTCATGCGCGGCCCCACGCGCAGCGCCTCGGTCATCGCCGCCACGACCAACGGCTGGCTGATGGTCTGGCCGAAGGCGATCGGCAACGCCGTATTCTCCCAGGCGCGCTCGGCGAAGGGTGGCGAGACGAACCGCTCGCGATCGACGCTGCCGATCGCCGCCAGCACGTTCTCGTCCGTGATGCCCGACTGGCGCAGCTCGGCGACTAGGCGTTGCATGGCCGGAACGTTCATCGCGAGCCCCGGATCAGGCCTTCTCGAACTGGGCCGCCAGCTTGCGGCGGGTCGCCTCGTGCGTGAGGTCGAGGTGAAGCGGCGTCACGGAGATGTATCCCTCGCGCACCGCCGAGATGTCGCCCTGATCGTCGACCTCGTGCTCGCCGGGTGCGTAGGCGATCCAGTAGTAGGCGCCGCCGCGCGGGTCGGTGCGCTCGACGATGTAGCCGCCGAAGCCGCGCACCCCCTGCCGGGTGACGCGCGTGCCATTGACCGATGCCGCCACGACATCGGGAAAGTTCACGTTGACGAACACGTTGCGCGGCAAGTCCATCGCCAGGATCCGGCGGGCGACGTCGGCTCCATGATGCGTCGCCGTACCCCACTTCACCGGGTGAGGATGCGTGAAGGCCTGGCTGAAGGCAATGGAGGGAATGCCGAGCAGGCAGCCCTCCATGGCGCCGGCGATGGTGCCCGAATAGGTCACGTCGTCGGCGAGATTCGTTCCGCGATTGACGCCCGAGAGCACGACCGCGGGCTTGCGGTCCTTGAGGAGATGCTTGACCGCGAACAGGACGCAATCGGTCGGCGTGCCTTCGACGGCAAACTTGGTCTCGTTGACCTGCCGCGCACGGATCGGGTGCGTGATGGAAAGCGAATGGCCGGCACCGCTCTGGTTGTGCTCGGGCGCCACGATCCAGACGTCGCTCGACAGCTCGCTGGCGATCTCCTCCAGCGCATCCAGTCCCGGCGCGTGAATGCCGTCGTCGTTGGTGACGAGGATGCGCGCCTTGGCGAGCTCGGTCGGCGTCACTTTGCGGCGGGCGCAGGGACCGTCGCCAGGCCGCCCATGTAGGGACGCAAAGCCTCGGGAATCGTCACCGAACCATCCTCGTTCTGGTAGTTCTCCAGCACCGCGATCAGGGTGCGACCGACCGCGAGGCCCGACCCGTTCAGCGTATGCACGAAGCGCGTGCCCCCCCTGCTTCCTTTATGGCCCCCCCTGGGACGAAAGCGCGCGTTCATGCGTCGGGCCTGGTAGTCGCCGCAATTGGAGCAGCTCGAAATTTCACGGTAGGCGTTCTGGCCGGGCAGCCAGACCTCGATATCGTAGGTCTTCCGCGATGCCGGCCCCATGTCGCCGCCGCACAGCACGATCGTGCGGAACGGCAGGCCGAGCCGCTTCAGCACCTCCTCGGCGCGGCCGGTCATGCGTTCATGCTCGGCCACCGACTGCTCGGGCGTGGTGATGCTCACCAATTCGACCTTCGGGAACTGATGCTGGCGGATCATGCCACGCGTGTCCTTGCCGGCGGCGCCGGCCTCGGACCGGAAGCACGGCGTCCAGGCGGTGTAGCGCAGCGGAAGCTGCTTCTCCTCCAGCACCGTGTCGTTCACCAGGTTGGTGAGCGGCACCTCGGCGGTCGGGATCAGCCAGAAGCCGTTGTCGGTATGGAACATGTCCTCGGCGAAGCGCGGCAGTTGGCCGACGCCATAGGCGGCGCGGTCGCGCACCAGGAACGGCGGGTTGACCTCGACGTAGCCGCCCTCCTCGCTCGTATGCAGGTCGAGCATGAACTGCGCCAGCGCCCGTTCGAGGCGCGCGAGGTACCCCTTCAGGACGACGAAGCGCGCCCCCGACATCCTGGCGGCTGCGGCGAAATCCATCTCTCCGGTCGCCTCGCCCAGGGCGACATGGTCCTTCGGCGCAAAGCCGAGGTTGCGCTGATTGCCGACGCGGCGGATCTCGACATTGCCGGTCTCGTCGGTCCCGTCGGGCACATCGTCGAACGGCAGGTTCGGCAGCACCTCGAGGCGCCGCGTCAACTCGGCATCGAGCGCGGCCGCTTCCGCCTCGCCCTTCTCGAGGGACGCTTCGAGGGCCGCGACCTCGGCCATCAGCGCATCGGTCGGCTCGCCCTTGCCCTTGGCGGCGCCGATCTGGCGGCTGAGCGCCTTGCGCCTGGCCTGCGCCGCCTCGCTCTCCGAGATGGCCGCACGGCGGCGGCGGTCGATCTCCAGCAACTCGGCAGCCAGCGGCGCCAGGTTCCTCTTCCTGAGGCCGGCGTCGAAAGCGGCGGGATTCTCGCGGATGGAGCGGATGTCGTGCATGGCCTCAGCTGTCCGCGGTCGCTTCCTGCTCGGCTTTCTTGTCCTCCTCCTCGCGCTTCTTCTCGATCCAGCCCCCGAGCAGGATGCTGATCTCGTAGAAGGCCAGCAGGGGTGCCGCCAGGGCGAGCTGGCTCACGACGTCGGGCGGTGCGAGCACGGCAGCGACGATGAAGCAAAGGACGATCGCGTAGCGCCGCTTGGACTTCAGCGTCGCGCTGCTCAGGATGCCGACCCGCATCAGCAATGTCAGCAGCACCGGCATCTCGAAGGCGAAGCCGAAGGCGAAGACGAGCTGCAGGATGCGCTGGAGATAGTCGGACGAGCGCAGCGTCTTTTCGATGTCCGGCGGCGCGTACTGCGTCAGCATGAAGTTGATCACGTACGGCAGCACGACGTAGTACATGATCGCGCAGCCGGCGTAGAACATGAACGGCGTGGCGATCAGGAACGGCAGGAAGGCGCGCTTCTCGTGCCGATAGAGACCGGGCGCGACGAACAGCCAGATCTGCGTGGCGATCAGGGGAAAGCCCACGATCAGCGCCACGAATCCCGAAAGCTTCACCGTGACGAAGAAGAACTCGAAGATGTCGAGCACGATCAGGCGGTAGCCCTCGTGCTTGGCCGGCTCGATCAGGAACGAGAAGATCGGCTTGGCGAAGTAGAACGTGACGAAGAACACGACGAAGAAGCTGATCAACGCATAGATCAGCCGTTTGCGCAGCTCGATCAGATGATCGAGCAGCGGCATGGGTTTGTCGTCTTCGGGTCCGTCGTGCGCCTGGGTCAAGTTCGAGCAGTCAAGATAGGAGGCGCGTTATGCCGCCCTTTGGCTCGCAGTTCAAAGGGCGATTTGGCCTATTCGGCCGCCGCCTTGGCGGGCCTGTGCTCGACGGGCGACTGCTCGATAGGCGTCGGCTCGGACGCCGCAGGCGCGGGTTCGACAGCAGGCGCCGCCTCCGCGGACGCCGCCACGGGCGTTGTCTCGGGCTCTGCAGCGATCTGCGGCGCCGACTCTGGCTCGGCCAGCGGATTGTCCAGCGCCGCCTTGGCGTCGGTCATCGCCTTCTCGCCCTCGGCCACACCGTCCTGGATGGCGTCGCGGATCTGTCGGCTGGGATCGAGCGACTTCAGGTCGAGACCGTCCTGGACCGATTCAAGTTGCTTCTTGACCTCGTCGAGTTCCGACTGGCGCACCATCTCATCGACATGGCCGCGGAACTCCGCCGCCATGCCGCGCATCTGGGCCATCCACCGCCCCCAAGTGCGCAACAGACCCGGCAACTCCTTCGGGCCGATCACGACCAGCGCTACGATCGCGATGACCAGCAGCTCGGGACTGTCGATACCGAACATCGAGAATTGCCGCGATCAGGCTCGCCCGATCACACCTTGGCGGCCGTATCCTGATGGACCTGACCGGGCGGCGAAGTCGTGGCCTGGGCCGAGATCGGCTTGGCGGCGTCGCCCGGCTGGCCGGACGCGGTCTGGGCCTCGTCCTGCGCCCCGACGCCCTTCTTGAAGGCCTGGAGGCCTTTGCCGAAGTCGCCCATGAGCTGCGAGACCTTACCGCGACCGCCGAACAACAGCAGCACAACGGCCAGCACGATCAACCAGTGCCAGATGCTGAAGCTACCCATGTAAAAAGCTCCCAGAATTGTTTGCGATCGCTCGGGAGGGATTATCGCACCCGCGCGGAAGGCCCGGCAACAAGTCTAATGAGGCCGTATTGCGGCCCAAGGTCTCTGGCGATCGCTCTCGGCGACCTCTCAGCTTCCCTGCTGTTCCGCTGCCAGCGGTTCGTCGGCCTCGTCCTCGGTCGGCTCCAGCGGCAGGTCGGGCTCTTCTGGTCTGAATATGGGGGGCTGGGCGCGCGGGTCCAAGAGGCCGGCGGCCTTCATTTCCTCATGACCCGGCAGATCGTCGAGGCTCGCCAGCCCGAAATGCTCCAGGAAAAAATCCGTGGTGCCCCACGTCACCGGCTTGCCCGGCGCGCGCCGACGGCCCATCGGCCTGATCCAGTTCTGCTCGAACAGGAGATCGAGCGTGCCTTTGCTGAGTCCCACGCCGCGCACCTGCTCGATCTCGGTCCGGGTGACGGGCTGATGGTAGGCGATGATCGCCAGGGTCTCGATCGAGGCCCGCGACAGTTTGCGCGTCACGGGCCTTTCGATCCTGAGCTTTTCGGAGAGATCAGGGGCGGTGCGAAAAGCATAGCCGCCCGCCACCTTCACCAAATTTACGCCGCGCGAGGCATAGAGCCCGGCGAGGTCGCCCAGAAGGCGCGGCAGGTCGGCGTCGTCCGGCAAGCGTTCGGCCAGCTCCTTATCGTCCAGCGCCTGCGTTCCGGCGAAGATCAGGGCCTCCAGCAGGCGCAGATGCTGCGCGTGGTCGGGCGAGACCACGTCGGTGACGTTCGGATCGGCGCTGTCGGTGGTGTCGGTCGCGCTCGGGATTTCACTCTCAGACATTGCCGTCACCGCGGTCGCTACGTTTGCGCAGTTGAATGGGACCGAACCGCTCGGTCTGGCGAAGCTCGATCTGGCCGTCCTTGGCGAGTTGCAGGCCGGCCACGAAGGTCGAGGCGATGGCCGAACGTCGGCGCGTCGGATCGGTAAGGCCGGCCGGCAGGAATGCCTCGAGCGTCTGCCAGTCGATGGCGATGCCCAGCATCCGGGCCAGACGCTCCGCCGCTTCCTCCACCGAGAAGAACTGCATCGGCTCGATCTGGTAGGTATCGGCGTCCTTCGGCCGCACCTGGCTGCCATAGGCCGACAGCAGATCGTACAGCTTCACGTCCCATACCGCGCGACGAACGACCACCACGCCCTCGGGCTGGCCGCGCGGGAAGACGTCCTTGCCGAGCTGAGGCCGCGCCATCAGGCGCACGCCCGCTTCCTGCATCGCCTCCAGGCGCCGCAACTGCCATTGCAGCGCGTCGGCCATCTCCTGCCCCGACGGCTCCTCGTCGGCAGGTGGCTCGGGCAGCAGCAGGCGCGACTTGAGATAGGCAAGCCACGCCGCCATCACGAGATAGTCGGCGGCAAGTTCCAGCCGCAACCGGCGGGCCTGTGCGACATGCGTCAGGTACTGATCGACCAGCGCCACCATGGAGATGCGCCGCAGGTCGACCTTCTGATCGCGCGCCAGCGTCAGCAGCAGGTCGAGGGGGCCTTCGAAACCCTCGAGATTGACGATCAGCTCGCCCTCGCCCGGCGCGATGACGTCGGGCCCCTCGGCGGCAAAGCCGTCGGCGGCGGGAGGACTGACGGGATCGTTCATGCAGCCCCGGTTTATCCAGCCGCCGCAGCGGCCGCCACTGGATTTGGCAGGCCTTATCCCCATCCGGGGAGCAGCGAAGACAGCCTTTTTCCGGCATCGGCAAGCCCCGCCCCGCCCAGCGGTGCGCGATGGCGGGCAAGGTAGCGACGGCCTTCCTCGAAGCGCCGCATCGTGGCGGCGGTCATCGGCCCGGCCCTGTCGGCAATCTCGCGCATCTCGTCCATCCGGCCATTGCAGTGAAGCGCGATATCGCAACCGGCCAGGAGGGCGCGCGCCGCCCGGTCGCCGAGGGAGCCGCCCAGCGCCTGCATCGACAGATCGTCCGACAGCAGAAGACCATCGAAGCCGATGTGACGGCGCACGACATTCTGCACGCCCCGCGCCGAAACCGTCAGTGCCGCTTCCGCATCGACCGCCGTGTAAAGCACATGGGCCGTCATTGCCCAAGGCAGGTCGGACAGGAGCGAAAACGGCAGGAAGTCCAGGCGTTCAAGGACGTCGAGGGGTGCGTCCACGGTGGGCAAGGCATGATGCGAGTCGACCATTGCCCGGCCGTGCCCCGGAATGTGCTTGATGATGGGCATCACGCCTTCGGCCAACAGCCCCTCGGCGGCCGCGCGGCCCAGCGCGGCGACCGTGCCGGGATCGGAGCCGTAGGCGCGGTCGCCGATCACCGCATGGGTCTCGGGAACGGCGATGTCGAGCACCGGCAGGCAGTCGACGTCGCAGCCGATCGATGCGACATCAGCGGCAAGCAACCGGGAATTCAGCCTGGTCGCCTCGAGCCCGCGCTCGGGATCGCGCTCGTAGAGCTCGCCCAGGAGACGCGCCGGCGGGGCCGCGCGCCAATGAGGCGGCTTGAGACGCGCGACCCGCCCACCTTCCTGATCGATCAGGACCGGCGCCTCGGCGCGGCCGACCGAGGTGCGCAGCTCGTCGACCAGCCGGCGCGCCTGCTGCGGAGTGTCGACATTGCGCGCGAACAGGATGAAGCCCAGCGGATCGGCGTCGCGAAAGAAGACGCGCTCCTCTGACGTGAGGTCCAGACCGCTGCAGCCGAAGATGGCGGCCCGGGGACTCATGGCGACTCATGCCGACTGGCGCGCGGCAAGCGCGCGGCCCGGAAGAGCCTCACCGCGGCGGCGGGATGACGACGCAGTCGGCCCGGCGGCTGCGCAGCGTGCCGCAGATGTTGTGCGCCTGCTTCTCGTCGAGCGGGCCGGCCTGCACCCGGTACCATACGCCCTTGTCGCCAAGGTCGACGCGCGTGGGCTGCATCCGCAGATTGGCCAGCACATCGCCATAGGCGGCCTGCAGCCGGGCCCAGGTCGACTTGGCGATATCCTCGGTCTTCACCGACGCGATCTGGATGCGCCAGCCGCCGCCCGGCCCCGACAAGTTCTCGATCAGGCTGGCGATCGTGGGACCAGTCTCCGTCGGGGTGGTCGAGGGCGCCTGGGTGACGGTCGGCTGATTGGCCGGCAATGGCGGCGGCGTGGCGGCGGAAGGCGGCGTCGAGCCGCCCGCGGAGGCCGACGTCGAGCCCGCTGTAGCCGTTCCGGCAGCAGTCTGGTTGGGCGCCGCTCCGTTGGCATCGCCGTCGACGGGCTTGGTCGACAGCGGCACCGGCTGGCCGTTCGCCGGAAGATGAGGCACGGTCGGCGCGGGCAACAGCTTTTCGGGCTGGAGCGGCACCGCGCCGGGCGCAATGCGGTTGTAGACTTCCTTGTCCTGATCCGGCGGGACATAGCCGCCGGCGTTCTCCGGTTTGGTCCGGGCCGGCGTATCCGGAGGCTGGATCACCAGCGGCTCGAGGCCCTTGCCGCCGGCACGCACGTCCTGATTGTGCGCCCACCAGACCACCGAGCCGAAGCTCGCGATGGCGGCAGTCGAGACCATCAGGGTCAGGATCTGGTTGCGCCGACGGTTGACGCGCGCAAGAAGCGAGTCCCGCGGCGGTGGCGGAATCGATTCGGGTTCATAGGCGACGGGGCGGGCTGGCGGGTCCAACCGTACCGCAACCGACTCGTTCGGTCGGTAGATTCGTGGTCCGTCGCCGGAGGGGGGCCGGCGGATGTGCATTGCTCTTATCTCATTTCCTCGACGGGTGTGACGCCGAAGACCTTTAGACCCGATCCTATCACAAATCCCACAGCCTGTACCAAGGCGAGACGGGCCCGCGTCAGCTCGGTATCGCCCTCGACAACGAAGCGCAGCGAAGGCTCGTCACGGCCGCGATTCCAATGGGCATGGAACGCGGCCGCGAGGTCGTACAGGTAGAACGCGATGCGGTGGGGCTCGTGGGCCGCGGCGGCCGCCTCGACCTGGCGCGGCCATTGCGCGATCAGCCGAACGAGGCCGAGCTCGCCTTCGTCGACCAGGCGGTCGAGCGGCACTTTTTCCAATCCCCCCGTCGCGATGCCGGCCGCGCCCGCTTGCCGCATGACCGATCGGGTGCGGGCATGGCCGTACTGCACGTACCAGACGGGATTCTCCCGAGACTGTTCGGTGGCCCTGACCAGATCGAAGTCGAACGGGGCGTCGTTCTTGCGGGTCAGCATGGTGAACCGCACTACATCTGGACCGACCTCGTCCAACAGGTCACGCAGGGTGACAAATGTGCCGGCCCGCTTGGACATGCGGACCAGCTCGCCGTTTCGCATGACCCGCACGAGCTGGCAGAGCTTCACGTCGAGCCTGCCCTGCCCGCCGGTGATGGCGCTGACGGCCGCCTTCATGCGCTTTACATAACCACCGTGATCGGCGCCCCAAACGTCGATCATGTCGGCGAAGCCGCGGCGGAACTTGTCGTGATGATAGGCGATGTCGTTGGCGAAGTAGGTCCAGCCGCCGTCCGATTTCTTGAGCGGCCGGTCGACCTCGTCGCCGAACTTCGTCGCCCGGAAGAGGGTCTGCTCGCGGTCCTCCCAGTCGTCCGGCTTCTGGCCCTTGGGCGGCTCGAGTCGGCCCTGGTAGATCAGCCCCTGCCGCGTCAGTTCGTCGAAGGCGCGATCGACAGCGCCACTTTGCACCAGCGCGCGCTCGGATGAATAGACGTCGATCCGCACCCCGAGCGCCGCGAGATCGTTCCTGATGTCGGTCATCAGGGTATCGATCGCGAAGCCGCGCATCTTCGGCAGCCAGTCGGTTTCGGGCTTGTCGATCCAGCGGGCGCCGTCGCGGCCGGCGATCGCCGCCCCGACCTCCTTCAGATATTCGCCAGGATAGAGCCCCTCCGGAATGGCGCCGATCTCCTCTCCCAGCGCTTCCTTGTAACGAAGGTATGTGGAGCGACCGAGAATATCGACCTGCGCGCCGGCATCGTTGATGTAGTACTCCTTGGTGACGTCGTAGCCCGCCTTCAAGAGCAGGTTGGCGAGGGCGTCGCCCACCACGGCGCCGCGCGCGTGCGCCACATGCAGCGGACCGGTGGGGTTGGCGGACACATACTCGACATTGACCCGCTGACCGGCGCCCATCCTCGAATCGCCGTAGGCGACGCCAGCCTCGAGGCAATCGCGCAACCGCTCGCGCCAGAACGAATCGCGCAGCCGCAGATTGATGAAGCCCGGTCCCGCGACCGTCCCTTCGACCACGTCGGGATTGGCCTTCAACCGGGGCAGCAGCGCGTCGGCAATGTCACGCGGTTTCTTGCGGGCTGCCTTGGCCAGCACCATGGCGGCGTTGGTGGCGATATCGCCATGCGCCGGATCGCGCGGCGGCTCGGCCGTGATGGCGGAGAAATCGAGAGCCTGCGGCAGCTCTCCGGCGGCCTGCATGGCCCGCAGCGCGGCCTCGATCTCGCCGACGAATTGACGATAGGGATTCATGGGGCGCGGTATTGCTCAATCGGCGCCGTTTGTCATCCGACGGTTGGCCGAGCGGCCTACTGATAGAGATCGAACAGCCGCTTGTGCTCGTCGAGGGCGTAGCGGTCGGTCATGCCGGCGATGTAGTCGGCAACGACCCGGGCGCGGCCGGCACGCTCGGCCGCCTCGGCGCGTTCGCGCCATGGCGGCGGCAGGCAATTGGGCTCGGCGAAGAGAAGCCCGAACAGGTCCATGACCACGCGGCGCGCCTTGGAATGCGAGCGGTTCAGATGCCAATGCTCGTACATGCGCTTGTAGAGAAATGCCTTGATGATGCGGTCGTTGGCGGCCATCGACTCGGAGAAGGCGACGACCGGCCGGCCGAGCGCACGGATGTCCGCCACGGAACCGGGACCCGCCTCGGCCAGCCGTCGCCGCGTCTCGGCCAGCACATCCTCGACCATGGCGTTGATCATGCGCCGTATCGCTTCGTGGATCAGTCGCGAGGGGGCGAGGCCGGGATAGGTCTTCTCCACCAAAGTGAACATATCGCCCACCAGCGGCAGATCTCTGAGATCGGCGATCTCGAACAGGCCGGCGCGCAGGCCGTCGTCGATGTCGTGGTTGTTGTAGGCGATGTCGTCGGAGAGGGCCGCGATCTGGGCCTCGGGTCCGGCATGACCACCCAGCTCGAGGTCGTGGTCGCGGCAGTACTCGACGATGGCGGCCGGCAGATCCTCGAGCGTACGACCGTCCTTCAGCAGCGGCCCGTTGTGCTTCACCGCGCCTTCCAGCGTCTCCCAGGTGAGGTTGAGACCGTTGAACTCGGCGTACCGCTCCTCGAGCTTGGTCAGGATGCGCAGCGTCTGGGCATTGTGGTCGAAGCCGCCGAACGGCTTCATCGCCGCGTGCAGCGCCTCCTCGCCGGCATGGCCGAATGGCGTATGGCCGAGATCGTGGGCCAGCGCGACCGCCTCGCCGAGATCCTCGTCGAAACGCAACGTGCGGCAGATGGTGCGCGCGATCTGCGCCACCTCGAGCGAATGGGTGAGGCGCGTGCGATAATGATCGCCCTCGTGATAGACGAACACCTGGGTCTTGTGCTTCAACCGCCGGAAGGCCGTGGAATGGATGATCCGATCACGGTCGCGCTGGAACGGGCTGCGCGTCGGCGTCTCGGGCTCGGGATGCAGACGGCCACGGCTCGCCCACGGCAAGGTCGCATAGGGCGCGCGCGCCTGATACCGCCATCGCTCGTCAGCCCGACCTTCGCTCAAGATTCCTCCGTCGGCGCCTGTCTACGCCTTCCCCGTCGCAGCAACAACCTCGTGCGTTCCGGCCCAGATCATGTCGAGGGCGACATAGACGACGATGGCGAAGCCGATCCACGCGACCCAGTGGTAGCGGTCGAGGATGCGGGCGATGAAGTTGGAGGCGACGGCCATCAGCACCACCGAGAGCGCAAGGCCGATCCACAGCACCGCCTTGTGGTCGCGCGCCGCGCCGGCCACGGCGAGCACGTTGTCGAGCGACATGGAGATGTCGGCCAGGATGATCTGCAGCATCGCCTGGCCTGCCGACTTGGGCTGTGCGCGCGCGCTCTCGGCGGGCAGCTCGCCCACGGCATGGCGGCTCTTCATGCGCAGCTCGCGGTACATTCGCCACGCGACCCACAGCAGCAGCAGGCCGCCGGCCAGCGTCAGGCCGACGATCGCGAGAAGCTGGGTGGTGATCAGCGCAAAGCCGATGCGCAGCACGGTGGCGCCGGCGACGCCCCAGAAGATGATCTTGGCCCTGCTCTCCTTCGGGAGGCCCGCCACCGCCATGCCGATGATGATGGCATTGTCCCCCGACATCACGAGGTCGATCAGAACGACCTGCAGGAGGGCCGACAGCGAGGCGGCGTCCAGTTGTAGCCCCAGAGTATCCATCTGCGCTCCGCTCGTCCCGAAATTGCCTCGAGGATCTCGACTTCAAGAATTCGCCTTAGCCCTTCCCGGCCTGACGGGCATGGAGCCGGGCGAGAAGCAGGCCGACAAGGACGACCAGACCGGCGCCCAGGGCGGCGCAGATCGTCTCCGCATGGGGAACCGTGTGATCGAGCCAGTCGGCGATGGTTACCGGCCTCACGAACTCGACGAGCTGGCCGGTGGCGTCGACCTGATCGACCCGGCCCTCGCCAGCGATCACCTCGCCTGCGATCCAGCCGATCAGGGCGGCGCCGACCAGGCCGAGCCAGGGAAAGCGGTCCAGCACATGGGAGATCAGCGTCGCACCGAAGACAATGATCGGAATGGAGATGACCAGGCCGGTCGCGATCAGCGTGAAATCGCCCTTCGCCGCCGCGGCGATGGCGATCGCATTGTCGAGGCTCATCACCGCATCCGCGACGATGATCGTCCAGATTGCCGCCCAGATATTGTCGTGCGCCTTGATCTTTGCCTCCTCCTCCTCGTCGAGCAGCAGCTTGACGCCGATCCACAGCAGGAGCGCGCCTCCCACCAGCTTGAGATACGGCACGGCCAGCAGCAGGCCGATCACGGCACAGAAGACGATGCGCAGCACGATGGCGCCGGCGCTGCCGAACAGGATCGCCGGCCTGCGATATCGGTCGGACAGGTTGTGGCACGCCATCGCGATCACCATGGCATTGTCGCCCGACAGAATGATATTCGCGACGATGATCTCCCATAGCGCGGCCCAGAACGCGGCCGATGACAGATCGGGTACTACGAAGACCATTCAATTCCTCCGGGGGCGCCGCACCATAACGGCCGGACCGACCCTGTAAACCCCGAACGCCGCGTCACGGACCTCTTGCGCGGCGGCACGGGGCGGACTATCGCAGCGCGCGAAAGCGAGATCGCATGGCGATTGCCGGCGGCTACAATAAGATGTTCCCCGTGTCGTGGGCGGAGCTGCACCGGGATGCCCGGGCGCTCGCGTGGCGGCTGGCCGATCTCGGCCCGTTCAAGGGGCTGGTGGCGGTCACGCGCGGCGGTCTGGTGCCGGCGGCCATCATCGCCCGCGAGCTCAACCTGCGCCTGATCGACACGGTGTGCTGCTCGACCTACGACCGCATGGAACGCGGCGCCCGGGTCGAGGTCCTGAAGGGGACGACGGCCGCCGACGACAAGGGCAAGGGATGGCTGATCGTGGATGACCTGGTCGATACAGGGGTGACGGCCCGCGCCGTGCGTGCGCTCCTGCCGGAGGCCCATTTCGCGACGGTCTACGCCAAGCCTGCCGGCCGGCCGGAGGTCGACAGCTACATCACCGAGGTCAGCCAGGACACCTGGATCCTGTTCCCCTGGGACCAGGAAGCGGTGATGGCCAAGACCATCGTCGAGATGAAGGCGGGCCAGTAGCGATCACGCAGCGCGAACATTGCGGCACCTTCGGCTCGGCGCCGCGTGCGTGGTAGTCTACTGCCATGAAGAATCTCTGGTCCCACAGCGATGCCAAGGCGGCGGTCGCGCATCACGCGGCAAAGGGCATTGGCGAGGATTTGGCGCTGCGCGTCTACACCACGCGGCTGCTCGGCGGCGAACCCCGCCTGGTGCTGCATGGCGGCGGCAATACTTCGGTCAAGACGACCGTCACCGATCTCACCGGCGCACCCGTCGAGGTGCTGTGCGTTAAGGGCAGCGGCTGGGACATGGGCACGATCGAGGCGCCCGGGCTGCCCGCCGTGCGTCTCGCCCCGCTCGGCGCCCTGATCGGGCTGCCGGCGCTCAGCGACGAGGAGATGGTGAACGTCCAGCGCTGCAACCTTCTCGACAGCAAGTCGCCGAACCCTTCGGTGGAAACGCTGCTGCATGCCTTCTTGCCGCACAAGTTCATCGATCACACGCACTCGAACGCCGTATTGGCGCTGACCGACCAGCCGGATGGCGCGGCGCTCGCGGCCGACGTCTTCGGCAAGCGCGCCGCGCTGGTGCCCTACATCATGCCGGGCTTCGCGCTCGCCAAGAAGGCGGCCGAGGTGAGCCGGGCGAATCCCGATGCCGAGGGATTGATCCTGCTGAAGCACGGCATCTTCACCATGGGCGCCACGGCCCAAGAGGCTTATGTGCGCATGATCGACCTGGTGACCTTGGCCGAGCAGCGGTTCGCCGACGCCAGGCGCAGGATCTTCCCGGCGGCATCGCTTCCGGCAGGACCGGCCACGGCGGCGGACGTGGCGCCGATCCTGCGCGGCCTGCTCTCGATTCCCGCGCAAGCCGGTGGACGAGAAGCCGCCCGGCGCTTCGTGTTCGAGTTCCGCACCAGTCCGGAGATTCTTGCTTTCGTCAACGGCAAGGACATCGCGCGCTACAGCCAGCAGGGTCCGGTGACGCCCGATCATGCGATCCGCACCAAGCCTACCCCGCTGGTCGTGCCGCCGCCCGAGGCCGGAAAGCTGGATATCTTCAGGGCCGGGGCGCGGAAGGCGCTCGACAAGTACATCGCCGACTACCGCGGCTACTTCGCGCGTCACAATGCCCGACAGGCGCCGCCCAAGACGGAGCTCGATCCCGTTCCGCGCGTCGTACTGGTGCCCGGCCTCGGCCTGTTCGGTATCGGCAACAGCTCCAGGGACGCCAGGATCGCGGCGGACTTGGCGGAGACCACGGTCGAGGTGATCGCCGACGCCGAGCGGCTGGGCCGTTACGAGAGCATTCCCGAGCCGGACATCTTCGATATCGAGTACTGGTCGCTGGAGCAGGCCAAGCTCGGCGCGGCAGCGGAGAAGCCGCTGGCACGCCGCATTGTGGTCGTCACCGGCGGCGCCTCGGGCATCGGCGCCGCCACCGCGCAGGCCTTTGCGCGCGAGGGCGCCGAGGTGGTCGTGCTCGACCGCGACATCTCGACGGCCAAAGGCGTCGCCATCGCCTGCGACGTGACCAAGCCCCTCGAGGTGCGGGCGGCCTTCGACAAGGTAGCGGCGACCTACGGCGGCATCGACATCGTCGTCTCCAACGCGGGTGCCGCCTGGCAGGGCAAGATCGGCGAGGTCGACGAGGCGATCTTGCGCCAGAGCTTCGAGCTCAATTTCTGGGCCCACCAGAGCGTGGCGCAGAACGCCGTGCGCATCATGAAGGCGCAGGGCCTGGGTGGCTGTCTGCTCTTCAATACGTCCAAGCAGGCGGTGAATCCGGGCCCCGACTTCGGCCCCTACGGGCTGCCCAAGGCGGCGACGCTGTTCCTGAGTCGCCAGTATGCTCTCGACCATGGCGCCGACGGCATCCGCTCCAATGCGGTCAACGCCGACCGCATCCGCTCCGGCCTGCTCACCGACGAGATGATCGCCCGGCGCTCCAGGGCACGCGGGGTCAGCGAGGCCGACTACATGGGCGGCAACCTGCTCGGCCTCGAAGTGACGGCCGACGATGTGGCGCAGGCCTTCGTCGCCCTCGCCAAGGCCACCAAGACGACCGGCGCGGTGATCACCGTCGACGGCGGCAACATCGCGGCTGCGTTGCGTTAGAATCATAGGCGCGGCCCACTCCCCTGGCGCATCATGGATATCGAGCGCCGGCCAATGGCCCGCGGCGACGAGGAGGAAGATGTCGATTGAGCTCCATCCGCTGACGCCTCATATCGGCGCGCGCATGACCGGGATCGATGTGCGCCGACCGCTTACGTCCGCCGAAGTCGGGGCGATCGAGGCGGCGATGGACAAATACGCCGTGCTCGTGCTGCCCGGCCAGGACATCACCGACGAGCAGCAGCTCGCGTTCTCCCGCAATTTCGGACCTCTCGAGGAAGGCGCAAACTCCGGGGCGCGCGACTCGGAGCTGCGCCTGCCGGTCGTATTCGCCGACGTCTCCAATCTCGACAAGCAAGGCCATATCGCTCCTCGCGACAACAAGAAGCGCATGGCTGCCCTCGCCAACCGCCTCTGGCACTCCGACGCGTCGTTTCGGGCGGTGCCGGCCCGGTACTCGATCCTGAGCGGCCGGGTCGTCGCCGTCGAAGGCGGCAACACCGAGTTCGCCGACATGCGCGCGGCCTACGATGCCCTCGACGAGAGGACCAAGTCCGAGGTCGAGGATCTCGTCTGCGAGCATTCGCTGATCTACTCGCGCGGGCAGCTCGGCTTCACGGAGTTCCTGCCCGACGAGCGGGTGGCCATGAAGCCCGTGCGCCAGCGTCTGGTGCGAAAGCATCCTGTCACCGGTCGCAAGTCGCTGTTCCTCGCCTCGCATATCGGGACCATCGTCGGCTGGCCGAGGCCCGAGGCCATGGCGTTCATCCGCGACCTGATCGAGCACGCCACGCAGCGCGAGTTCGTCTATGCGCACCGCTGGACGCAGTTCGACCTCGTGATCTGGGACAACCGCACGACCATGCACCGTGTCCGCCGTTTCGACGATCTGCATGTGGTTCGCGACATGCGCCGCACGACGACGCGCAGCGACGGCCCGACGGCCGAGCAGGAGGCGGCATGACGCTCGCCACGCGCCAGGTCGGCAAGACCCAGCTGGAGGTCACGACGCTCGGCTTGGGCGGCGCGCCGATGGGCGGCTTTCGCGCCACCATCGGCGACAGGGAGGCGGTGGAGCTGGTCGACGAGGCCTATGCCGCGGGCGTGCGCTACTTCGACACTTCGCCCTTCTACGGCTACGGCCGCAGCGAGTTGCGCATGGGCGCGGCGTTGCGCGAGAAGCCGCGCGGCGACTATGTGCTCTCGACCAAGATCGGGCGCGTGATGCACGCGCGGCGGCCCGGCGAGCAACTGCCGGCCGATTTCCGGGAAAACGGCCTGCCGGGCTTCGTGCCCGAGTTCGACTACACCTACGACGGCGTGATGCGCTCGCTGGAGCAGTCCCATCTGCGACTGGGGCTTTCGAGGATCGATATCGCGCTGGTGCACGATGTCGACTTCTGGACCATAAAGGACCGCGAGATTCTCGATCATCGCTTCCGGACGGTGATGGGGTCGGGCTTCCGGGCGCTCGACGAGTTGCGCAAGGCGAGTGTCATCGGGGCGATCGGCGTCGGCATCAACGAGGCCGACACCAGCCTGCGCTTCATCCAGGCGGGCGACTTCGATTGCATGCTGCTGGCGGGCCGCTACACGCTTCTTGAGCAGGGCGCGCTGCACGAGTTCCTGCCCGAATGCGTGAACCGCGGAGTCTCGGTGATCCTGGGTGGGCCCTACAATTCCGGGATCCTGACCGGCGGCGTCGGGCCCGGCGCCACCCACGACTACGCGCCGGCGCCCGCGGCTCTGATCGAGAAAGCCCGGAGAATCGAGGCGATCTGCAAGCGGCACGGCGTTGCGCTCGGCGCTGCAGCGCTGCAGTTCCCGCTCTTCCATCCGGCGCTGTGCTCGGTGATTCCCGGCGCGCTCAGCGCCCGCGAGGTGACCCAGAACGTCGAGCGCATGAAGGTCAGGATACCGGCCGATCTCTGGGGCGAGCTCAAGCATGAGAAGCTCCTCGAGGCCGACGCGCCGACACCGAACTGAGGAAAGGCCATGAATATCATCGACGCGCAGGTCCATATCTGGGGCCAGACCATCAAGCCGCCGACGGGCGCGCATCGAAAAGTTTCGAAGTTCACGGCCGAAGAGCTTTTGAACGAGATGGATGAAGCCGGCGTCGATGCGGCGTTGATCCATCCACCCTCGAGCTGGGATCCCGATTCGAGCAGCCTCGCCATCGCGGCAGCGAAGAAATATCCCGATCGCTTCGCCGTGATGGGCCAGTTTCCACCCGACAATCCCGCCAACGAGAAGCTCATGGCGGGCTGGCGCCGGCAACCGGGCATGAAGGGGCTGCGCTGGGCGCTGCTCTACCCCGAAGAGCAGCGGCTGCTGCATGAGGGCAAGCTCGACTGGATCTGGCCGGCGGCGGAGAAGGCGGGCCTGCCGGTGGCCATGATGGGCGGGCTCTTCCTGCCGCAGTTCCGCAAGATCGCCGAGGCGCATCCCGGACTCAAACTGATCATCGACCATTGCGGCCTCTTGCGCCTGGAGAAGGACGAAGCGGCGTTCGGCAATCTCGACGGGCTGTTGCCGCTTGCCGGGCTCCCCAACGTCGCGATCAAGGCGACGGGCGCACCGGGCTACTCGACGCAGCCCTATCCGTTCCGCAACCTTCACGACGGGCTGCACCGCATCTTCGACGCCTTCGGGCCCGACCGGTTCTTCTGGGGCACCGACATCACCCGCATGCCCTGCAGCTACCGCCAGTGCGTGACCCTGTTCACCGAGGAGCTGCCCTGGCTCAGAGGCTCCGATCTCGAGAAGGTCATGGGCCGCGGCCTCTGCAAGTGGATCGGCTGGGACTACAGGTTCGACGATTGAAGTTATGAACGCTGTGTCATCCCGAACGCAGCGAGGGATCTTTCGCGATACCGATTAAAGATCCCTCCCTGCGCTCGGGATGACATCTCGCCTTTAACGCGTCGTCTTCAACACCTGCCCGCGGATCTCCCCGTCGGGGAACTTCTCGGTCTGCACGTCGATGTACCAGCGGCCGGCCAGCAGGTCCGTCGCCTGCTGTTCGGTGAGGGTAGCGCCGCCGACATGCGTCGTTCCGTCGAACGGCAGATTGAGTGGCACGATGGCGCGCTCCGTCCCCATCGCGTCGGGCCCGTGGAAGGCGGCGCGCGTGATCGGCGTGCTGAGACCGTTCACGACCAGTCGCCATTTCAGGATATGCGTGACCGTCGAATACTGCGCCGTGAGATAGCCGCCGGCCGTGCTGGCGTTGGACGGCGCCTCGCTGGCGCCGCTGAGCGTGGCGCCGAGCTCGATGTTCGAACCGCGAGGCTCGCTCACATAGGACATGCAGCCCCCCAGCAGAAGCAAGGCCGCGGCGAGCAGCAGGCGGACGGCGGGATGCTTCATGAGACCTCTCGACGCTAGACGCGATGGTGCACAGGCATCCGACCGTAGACGGGCGTCGCGAGTCCTTCCAGCCGCGCCTTGAGCTGCAAGGCAAGGAAGCGCGAGTAGTGCCGCGACTGCGCAAGGTTGCCGCCGTGGAACCACAGCCCTTGCTGCGCCGTGGGCTTCCACATGTTGCGCAGCTCGCCTTCCCACGGTCCCGGATCCTTGGCTGTGCCGGAGCCCAGCCCCCAGCACTTGCCGACCTTGTCCGCCACCTCCCGCGAGATCAGCGCCGCCGCCCACTGGTTCATGGAGCCGTAGCCCGTGGCGTAGACCACGAGGTCGGCCGGAAGCTCGCTGCCATCCTTCAGCACGACGGCCGTCTCGGTGAGATGGTCGATCTCGACACCGGAACGCAGCTTGATCTGGCCGTCGGCGATCAGGTCGGAAGCGCCGACGTCGATGTAGTAGCCCGCGCCGCGGCGCATATACATCTGCCCGATGCCTGATTCGTCCTCGCCGAAGGTGAGCATGAAGCCGGCGGCCTGGAGCCTGGCGTAGAACTCGGCATCGTCCTTCTTCATCTGCGCCGTCACCGGCCGCGCAGCCTCGGGCTGCAGCGCGTACGGCCAGGACGCCGCCGTGAAGTCCGCCAGCTCCGTGGTGACGCCCGCGCGGACTGCTTCTTCCGAATAGAGCGGACGGCCGATGCGCGCGAGCGTCTCGGAGCGCGCCACGAGAGTCGGCGATCTCTGCAACATGGTGACTTGGGCGCCGTGCTCCCACAGATCGGCCGCGATGTCGTGCGCCGAATTGTTCGAACCCACGACAACGCATCGTTTGCCGCCCCAGCCCTCGCCGCCAGCATGCTGGCTGGAATGGTGCTGCACGCCCTTGAAGCGCTCGGCGCCGCGAAAGCGC
The DNA here is from genome assembly GCF_030246845.1 of Enhydrobacter sp. NCBI lineage: Bacteria > Pseudomonadati > Pseudomonadota > Alphaproteobacteria > Hyphomicrobiales > Enhydrobacter > Enhydrobacter sp. The sequence continues at coordinate 3,149,204 of NZ_CP126889.1, read as the reverse complement.
GGAACTTCCGGAAAGCCCGACATGCCGGTCGCCAGCACGAGGTGTCTGGGCCGCAGCGTGACCGGGCGACCCTCGCGCTCGACCTCGACCGCCCACTGCCGCTTCGCCTCGTCCCATGCGGCGCGCTTGCACATCGCCGAGCTCCAGTAATCGAGCTCCATGATCCTGGTATAGGCCTCGAGCCAGTCGCCCATCTTGTCCTTGGGCGTGTAGACCGGCCAGTGCTCGGGAAAGGGCAGGTACGGCAGGTGGTCGTACCAGACCGGATCGTGCAGGCAGAGCGACTTGTAGCGCTTGCGCCAGGCGTCGCCCGGCCGCGGATGGCGATCTACGATCAGCGCCGGCACGCCGAGACGCTTCAGGCGCGCACCGAGGCCCATGCCGCCCTGGCCGCCGCCGACGATCAGCACGAACGGCTGATGCGAGAGGCCGAGCCCGGCATCGGCGTTGCGCCGGTCGGTCCAGGTCACGCGGTCGCGGATGGCGCCATGTTCCGTACCCATCTCGCGCGTGAGACCGGTCTTCTCCTCGAACCCTTTCAGCTCCGTGAGAGCAGTGAAGAAGGTCCAGGCCTTGCCGTCCTTCAGACGAAGGTGACCGCGGCCGCGCCCCACCTCGGTCTCGAAGCTGAACCAGCCGTCACCGCTGTCGACGACGAACGAACGCGGCTGGACGTCCGCCAGCCGCGCCTTCAGCATGTCTGCGATCGCGGCCCGGCCTTCGAAGGTGACGATGTTCCAAGTGAAGGCGACCAGATCGCGCCAGTAGCTCGTCTTTGAAAACAGTGCCGCCGCGGCAGCCGTGTCGCCGCGATCGAGCGCCTCCGCGAAGTTCCCGAGCCAGCGCGACGTCGCCAGCGACTTCTCCTGAATGTTCATGTCGTTCCGTTAGCGCGGAGGCAGTCCCGCCACAACCGTGCGGGATGTCCGTTCCGATCCGTGATAGGACAGGCGTTGCATGCAGCAGCCGCTTCGCATCGCCTCGCTCACCGTCCTCGCCATGCTGGCCTTTGCCGGCAACTCGCTCCTTTGCCGCCTCGCCCTGCGCGACACGACGATCGATGCGGCAAGCTTCACCTCGATCCGCCTGGTTTCGGGCGCCGTGATGCTGGCCATCCTCATGGCCGGCCGTGGCGCCAGACCGTGGACCGCAGGAACGTGGCCCGCCGCCGCGATGCTCTTCGCCTACGCCGTCACCTTCTCCTTCGCCTATCGGCAGCTCACCGCGGCGACCGGCGCCTTGCTGCTGTTCGGCGCGGTCCAGATCACGATGTTGGGTTACGGCCTTGCGACCGGCGAGCGCCTGCAGGGCCTGCAATGGCTGGGATTGTCGGTTGCCGTCGCCGGTCTCGTCGGGCTGCTGCTGCCCGGCATCGCCGCGCCGCCGCTGATGGGCGCGGCCTTCATGCTCGCAGCCGGCGCCGCCTGGGGCGTCTATTCCCTGCTCGGGCGCGGCGTGACCGACCCGGTGGCGGGAACCGCGGGGAATTTCCTGCGCGCAGTGCCGTTCACCATCGCGCTGAGCCTTGCGACGACGGCGCAGGCGAGCTTCGACGCCACCGGCATCCTCTATGCCGTCGCTTCGGGCGCCATCACTTCGGGCCTGGGCTACGTGTTCTGGTATGCCGCCCTGCCCGCCTTCAAGGCGGCGTCGGCCGCAACCGTCCAGCTCAGCGTGCCGGCACTGGCAGCCCTCGGCGGAGTCCTGCTGCTGGCCGAACCACTCTCGCCGCGCCTGCTGATCGCGTCGGTCGCGATCCTGGGCGGCATCGCCCTCGTCATCCTGCGGCGACGCTGAGGTGCAAGAGCTGGTGACAGCTATACCAGGATAAGGTCGCCACTTGTACTAGGCTATAGATTGCCGCGATCTTCCGGCCCGACCGGCGGACCCGGGCCGGCGCCGGCTTCGATCTGCGGATTTGGCCGCTTGTCGGCCGACGACGAGCAGGGAGAAGATCACGCGAGGAGGAACGCGCCCATGAAGTACGACGTCATCTCCGCCGACGGCCATGTCGACCTGATCTGGCTGCCGCCCGACCTCTTCACCAGGAACGCCTCCGCCGCGATGAAGGAGCGCATGCCCTACGTCGTGGACGGCCCCAAGGGGCCCGAATGGACGAGTGCAAAGGGCGCCAAGTTCGGTCTGGTGAACGGCATGGGCTCGGCCGGACGCGAATATGTGCCGGGCGTGATCCATCGCTCGGACCGCATGGCTTCCACCGGCCTCTATGACGACGGCAAGAAGGGCATCCGTCGGCTCACCGAGCCCGGGCTGCGACTCGGGGATCAGGACCGCGACGGCGTGCAGGCCGAGGTACTGTACGGCATCCTGGGCGCGAGCGGCCGGCTCAACGATCCCGAGGCCTCGACCGAGGTGCTGCGCATCTACAACGACTGGCTGCACGATTTCTGTCGCGCGGCGCCCGACCGGCTGATCGGGCTGGCCAACATTCCCAACCACGACATGGCGGTCGCGACCGCCGAGATGCGCCGCAATGCCAAGCGCGGCGTGCGCGGCTTCGACGTCGCCAACAAACCCGACATGACGCCGCTCTGGGATCCGTTCTGGGAGCCGCTGTGGCAGGTGGCGCACGAGACCGGCATTCCGATCCACTTCCACACGATCGGCGGACGCTCGCCCGACGTCTCGAAGATGCCGGAGTTCGTGAAGCGGCGGGTCCACGCCTGGCACATCACCAGCTTCCAGATGCATATGAGCTATATGCTGATCTCGCTGATCTTCAGCGGCGCGCCCGAGCGCTATCCCAACCTCAAGATCGTGATCGGCGAGGCCGGGCTCGGCTGGATCCCCTACGTGCTGCAGCACATGGACCTCGAATGGGAGGACCAGTTCAAGGATCTCGACCTCAAGATGAAGCCGTCCGAATACTGGCACCGCCAGTTCTATGCCACCTACCAGACCGATCCTGTCGGCATCCGACTGCTCGACCTCCTGGGCGAGGACAATGTCATGTGGGGCTCGGACTATCCGCATCCCGACGGCATCTGGCCCGACTCGCAGGAATTTCTCGATCGCGAGCTTTCGGCGATCACGCCGCAGGCGCGCCGCAAGATCACCCGCGACAACGCGATGAAGCTTTATCGACTGGCCAACTAGCGGGCCAGCCCGCCGACAAGTCTCGATGCTAGAAAGCGGCGCTCTGGGCGATGGCGGATTGCGCGGCCATTGTCTCGGAGGCGAAGGACTTGATGTCGGCGACCTGCTGGACCAGGCCGAGCTTGCGGCTGCACAGCGGCCAGTTCCAGACGCCGTCCTTCTCGAAGATCACGAACTTCGCCAGCGCGGCTGCCCGCCGGTAGTCGTGCGCCAGCGCGACCGCCTCCTTGACCGACAGGATGCGGCCATCCATTTGCTGGACGTAGTTGATCACCGTGCGCGGCGTGAACTGGAAGCGGCCGACGAATGCACCGCGGCCACCGTAGATCGGTTGCGCCGAATCGCCGACGCCGCCGCTCTCGCACATCGAGAGCTCGCGCAACATCTCGTCCTTGCGCTCCTCGACGTCGCGCATGCGCATGTCCGCGCGTGCCTCGGTTGAGAGAGCGGTACGGGGGGGAGAGGGCTTGGTACAGCCGGCGATTGCGAGCAGCACCAGCAACAGAGGATAGCAGGCAGGTCTCACGCACCGCCTTTTCCCACAGGAATCGGTCCGGCGTAAACCCTCGATCTGGGGATCGATTCATCCCACCTGACGAAACTTTCCGGCCCAGTATCTGGCGCGCAGGACTTTCTTGTCGACCTTGCCCACGGCCGTGAGCGGCAGATTGTCCACGATCTCGATCTGCTTGGGTGCGTGTGTGCTGCCCTTGCGCTCCTTCACCAGTTGCATCAGCGCTTCGCGCGAGGGCTGTGCTCCGGCCCTGGCGACGATCAGCGCCGCGACCGCCTCGCCCCATTTCTCGTGCGGCACGCCGATCACGGCGGCGACGGCGCGACGACAGGACATCCTCGACTTCGCGCGGATAGATGTTGAAGCCGCCGGAGACGATCATGTCCTTCTTGCGGTCGACGATATAGATGTAGCCTCGCTCGTCGGCGCGCGCGATGTCGCCGGTGTGCAGCCAGCCGCCCTTGAAGGTCTCCGCTGTCTGCTCGGGCCGCTTCCAATATTGCTCCATCGCGTGCGGCGCGCGCACGCAGATCTCGCCCGGCTCGCCGGACGTTACCTCCTCGTTGTCCTCGCCGCGCAGACTCACGGCACAGGAGGCGACGGGGAAGCCGCAGGAGGAGAACAGCTCGGGACGTCGGGCGTCGTGATCGCGCCTGCGCAGCACGCTCACCGGATAGCATTCGGTCTGCCCATAGAGCTGGCTGAACACCGGGCCGAGCCGCTCCAGCCCCTCGACCAGCCGCGTCGGCGACATCGGCGAGGCGCCGTAGAGAACGAGCTCGAGCGAGGAGAGATCGGTGCGGTCGAGCGCCGGATGATCGAGCAGCACGTAGATCATGGTCGGCACCAGCAGCGTGAAGTTGATCCTTTCGCGCTCCAGCGTGACGAGGAAGCGCTCGGGATCGAAGCCCCTCATCAGATGGACCGTGCCGCCCTTGAGCAGCGTGGGCAGCACCTTCGTGCCGGCGACATGCGTGATCGGCGCAGCCGCGAGATAACGCGGCGTTTCGGGCAACTCGAAATCCGCAGCCACCGCCAGCGTCATGGCGGCGGGCCGAGCGGTGGCGACGAATGGCGCCTTTCGACCGGCCGGTCGTGCCGCCGGTGTAGCTGATCACCGCATAGTCGTCGGCCGTCGCGAGATCGACCGGCCTCGACTCGCCGACGCGAGCCGCCGCGTCGCGCAGGTCGCGGCCGAAATCGGTCGGCCCCAACGTAAGCACCTGCTTCAGGCGATCGGCCGCCCGCGCGGCGAGCTCGCCGCCGCGCTGGCCATGCGTGGCCGGATCGACGATCAGCGCGCTCGCCTCTGCGTCCTCGATCACTTCGAGATGGTCGCCGAGCGACGCCAGCGGATGCAGCCACGTGCTGACGACGCCCAGCCCCTGCGCCGCCGTTCCGGCGCACCACGCCTCGGCGCTGTTGGCGCTCAGGAACGCGACCGTCTCGCCCTTGCGCAATCCGACGGCTGCCATTGCCGCCTGCAAGCGACCGATCATCGACAGGGCGCCGCGATAGGTGAGGCTGCCGCCATCCCAGGCGAAGGCCATGCGTTCCGGGAAACGCGCGAGTGCCCGCAGCACCAGCGTCGTGCCGGTGGGCGCCTCGGTAATCGCGGCATTCATGTCGTTCCTCCCGTGCGATACCGATCAGCTCAGGGTGCCGGATGCACCGTCATCCAGTGGCGGGCGATCTCCTCGCGCGTTGCGACCCAGACCTTGGGTTTGGCGCCGACATAATCGAGAAAGCGCGCCAGGGTGGCGGCGCGGCTCGGCCGACCGGCGAGGCGGCAGTGAAGACCGACCGACATCATCTTCGGCGAGCGTGCGCCCTCGGCATAAAGCACATCGAAGGCATCCTTCATCGCCTGTAGCCAGCCGTCGCCTTGGGTGAAGCCCGGCGCCACGGCGAACTTCATGTCGTTCACCTCGAGCGTGTAGGGAATGACCAGGTGCGGCGTGCCGTCAACGCGCACCCAATAGGGCAGGTCGTCGTTGTAGGAATCGCTCGAATAGAGGAAACCGCCATGCTGCACGACGGCCTTGAGCGTGTTCATGCCGAAGCGGCCGGTATACCAGCCGACCGGTGGCTTGCCGGCTGTCTCCTTGATCGCCTTCACGGCCTTCCTGATGTGATCGAGCTCCTGCTCGAGCGCGAAGTCCTTGTAGTTGATCCAGCGCCAGCCGTGGCTCGCCACCTCGTGCCCGGCCTCGGCCATCGCCTTGCCGGCGACGGGATTCAGCTCCAGCGCACGGCCCACGGCCCACGAGGTGAAGCGCATATTGCGCTCGGCGAAGAGCCGCAGGATGCGCCAGAAGCCGGCGCGGCTGCCGTACTCGTAGATCGACTCGGTCGAGAGATCGCGCGCGCCCTGCAGCGGCACGCCGCCCGGCGTTTCGGTGAGATAGATCTCGGATCCGGCATCGCCGTTCAGGATCGTGTTCTCTCCACCCTCCTCGTAGTTCAGCACGAAGCTTACGGCGATGCGCGCCTCGCCGGGCCATTGCGGGTCTGGCGGATGGGCGCCGTAGCCGACCAGGTTGCGATCGAGGTGATTGTGCATGGCGCCCCAAGCCTCCGCAGGATTGAAGGTCGACTATGGGGCCGGTATAGCTCCGACGACAAGCTCGAGGAGGCAGGATGGGCGTGGCCCTCAAGGAGAGCTCCGGCGCGGTGCGCGAGGATCGGCTGTGGCAACGGCATGCCGACATGGCCAGGCTCGGCGGCACGCCCAAGGGCGGCGTCAATCGCCAGGCGCTGTCGGCCGAGGATGCGGCGGCGCGCAACCTCTTGATGGAGTGGGCCAGGGCGCGCGGCTTTTCCGTTTTCACCGATGCGATCGGCAATCTTTTCGTGCGGCGCGACGGCACCGACGCCAAGGCACCGCCGGTGATGAGCGGCTCGCACATGGACAGCCAGCCGACCGGCGGCCGCTTCGACGGCATGTACGGTGTGCTGGCGGCCTTCGAGGCGCTGGAGGCGCTGGAGGATGCCGGCATCCGCACGCGGCGGCCGGTGATCGCGGTCGCCTGGACCAACGAGGAAGGCTCGCGCTTCCAGCCCGGCGCCATGGGCTCGGCGGTGTTCGCCGGCATCTACCGGCTCGACGAGATGCTGGCGACGAAGGATTGGCAAGGCGTCGCGCTGAAGGATGCGCTGGCCGAGACGCTGAAGGCCGCGCCGGCGCCAATGCGCGAGGGCCCGCCAGGCTTCGATGTCGGCTTCTACGTCGAGGCCCATATCGAGCAGGGCCCGCGCCTCGAGGCGGCAAGCAAGACGATCGGCGTGGTGACGGCGATCCAGGGCAGCCGCCGCTACATCGTCGAGATCGACGGCGAGGAGGCGCATGCCGGCACGACGCCGCGCGCCGCCCGCAAGGACGCCTTTGTCGCGGCGACGCGCATCGCGGCCGCGATGTACGAGGCGACGACCGACGCCGACGACACGCTGCGCTTCACCATCGGCCGCGTCGAGGTCTCGCCCGGCTCGCCCAACACGGTGCCGGGCAAGGTCACCTTCACGATCGACATGCGCCATCCCGACGACGGCATGCTGGAGACGCACGAGAAGAAGCTGCGGGACATCGTGGCGCGCAAGGCCAGGCCCTGCCCTGCCCGCATCGAGCGGGTGACCAATGTGGCGCCCACCTTGTTCGACCCCCGGGTGATCGACCTGGTGCGCAACAAGGCCCAGGCGCTGAAGCTCGCCCACATGGACATGCCTTCCGGCGCGGGCCACGACGCCATGCATATCGCCAGGCTCTGCCCCGCCGGCATGATCTTCGTGCCCTGCGAGCGCGGCGTCAGCCACAACGAGAGCGAGAATGCCACGCCCTCCGACCTCGCCGCCGGCGCGCGCGTTCTGGTCGCGGTGCTGCAGGAGCTGGCGAATCGCTAGGCCGCCGAACAGACGCCGTGTCATCCCGAGCGCCGCGAGGGATCCTTCGCGACGCCGATCAAAGATTTCTCGCTACGCTCGGGATGACGCCGTTACTTGAGGAGCCATCGTGTCCAAGAAATTGTCGTCCGAGCTCGTCTCGATCCTGTCCGACCTGATCGCGCTGCCGAGCCCCTACCCGCCCGGCACGTCGGTCGAGATCTGTGCCTATGCGGCGAAGCGCCTGAGGAAGGCCGGCTACAAGGTGGAGATCGCGCGCAAGGTGAAGGGCGTCGACAACGTCGTGGCGCGACGCAAGGGCAGGGGCAAAGGGCCGGTCGTCGCCTTGAACGCCCATGTCGACACGGTGGGCGTGGGCGAGCGCGCCAACTGGAAGAGCGATCCGTTCAAGGCCCTGGTGAAAGGCGGCCTCGTCTACGGCCTGGGTGCCGGCAACTGCAAGGGGAGCATGGCCGTCCAGCTCTGGCTGGCCGAAGAGATCGCACGGCGCGGCGGACCGGCGAAGGGCGAGCTGATCTTCACCTTCGTGGCCGACGAGGAGAATCTCGGGCCGAACGGCATGGAATATCTGCGCAAGAGCGGCAAGGTGCGGCCCGATGCGCTGATCCTGGGCGCGCAGACCGAGAACAATCTGATCGTGGCCGAGCGCGGCGTGATGTGGGCGCGCCTCACCACCAAAGGCAAAGCGGCCCATGCCGGCAATCCCGCCGCGGGCGACAACGCGGTCCTGCGCATGATGCGGCTCGTCGGCGCCCTGCAGTCCTACTACGACGAGGCACTGGCGAAGCGTAGATCGGGCGCCATGAGGTCGACGGTGAATGTCGGCATGTTCCATGGCGGCCACAACACCAACGTCGTGCCTTCGGCCTGCACGGCCGAGATCGACCGTCGCCTGCTGCCCGGCGAGAAGGTGAAGGACGCGTTCGCCGAGCTGAAGCGCGTGGTCGATTCGGCAGGTGAGCCGCGGAGCCTCTATCGCGTCGAGTTCCTGACCGGCACCAACGGCTTCTTCGCGCCCGAGAACGGGCAGGCCGTCACGGCCTTCGAGGCGGCCATCAAGGAACAGACGGGCCGCAAGGCCAAATTCCTCAACGCCACCGGCGTCAGCGATGGCCGCTACTACGCCGACGACGGGATCGAGATCATCAATTTCGGGCCTGGCTCCGGCGCGCAGGGTCACGCCGCGAACGAAAGCGTTCCGATCGCCGAAATGGTCGCGGCGGCGCGGATCCAGTTGGAAGTGGTGAGCCGACTGCTATCCTGAGGGGATGGATTACGACGCGATCGTCATCGGCGCCGGCATTTCGGGCCTTTACCAGCTCTATTGCCTGCGCAAGCTCGGCCTCGAGGTCCGGGTGTTCGAGACCGGCACGGGCGTGGGCGGCACGTGGTACTGGAACCGCTATCCCGGCGCGCGCTTCGACTCCGAAAGCTATTCCTACGGCTACTCCTTCTCCCAGGAGCTGCTGGACGAATGGCACTGGACCGAGCATTTCTCGCCCCAGCCGCAGACGCTCAAGTACCTGAACTACGTCGCCGACAAGTTCGACCTGCGTCGCGACATCCAGTTCAGGTCGCGCGTGACGGCGGCGCACTACAAGGAAGAGACGCGCGGCTGGGAAATCACGCTGGAGGGCGGCACCCGGCACAGCGCGCGCTTTCTCGTCACTGCCGTCGGCCCCCTCTCGGCGCCGACCATGCCCAGGATCGAGGGCATCGATACGTTCAAGGGCCTATCCTGCCATACCGCGCGCTGGCCGCACGAGCCGGTGAGCTTCGAGGGCAAGCGCGTCGCCGTGATCGGCACGGGCGCGACCGGCGTGCAGACCATCCAGGAGGTGGCCAAGACCGCAGGCACCCTCACCGTCTTCCAGCGCACGCCCAACTGGTGCGCGCCGCTGCACAACGCCCCGATCGGCGAGGAGGAAATGCGCGAGATCAGGTCGCGCTACCCCGAGATCTTCGAGCGCTGCCGCGAGACCTTCGCCTGCTTCCTGCACACGCCCGATCCCCGCGCCACCAGCGAGGTCACACCGGAGGAGCGCGAAGCGGTCTTCGAGAAGCTCTACGGCAACCGCGGCTTCGGCATGTGGCAGGGCAACTTCCGCGACATTCTGGTCGACCGCAAGGCGAACGCCCTCGTGAGCGACTTCGTGGCGCGCAAGATCCGCCAGCGGGTGAAGGATCCGAAGGTGGCCGAGAAGCTGATCCCCAGGAACCACGGCTTCGGCACGCGGCGCGTGCCGCTCGAGACCCGGTACTATGAAGTCTACAACCAGCCCAACGTGACGCTGGTCGATATCGGTGAGACACCGATCGACCGCATCACGCCCAAAGGCATCAAGACCAGCGCCGCCGAGCACGGGTTCGACATCATCATCTACGCCACGGGCTTCGACGCCATCACCGGCAGCTTCGACCGCATCGACATCCGCGGCGTCGATGGCCTGCGGTTGAAGGACAAGTGGAAGGGCGGGCCGCAGACCTGGCTCGGCGTGCAGGTCGAGGGCTTCCCCAACATGTTCATGGTGATGGGTCCGCACACCGCTCTCGGCAACATCCCGCGCAGCATCGAATACAATGTCGAATGGGTGATCGGCGTGATCCGTTACATGCGCGAGCACGGCTTCACCCGCGCCGAATGCCAGCCCGAGGGCGTCGCAGCCTGGACCGACCACGTGAAGGCGCTGGGCGAGGGCCTGCTCTCCAACGAGGTCGACTCCTGGATGACCGGCATCAACCGCAACGTCGAGGGCAAGCAGACCCGCATCGTCGCCCGCTACAGCGGCAGCGCCCCCGCCTACCGCGCCCGCTGCGACGAGGTCGCTGCCAACGGGTACAAGGAAATGGCGCTGTCGTAGCCAGCATATGTACGGGTGTCATCCCGAGCGCAGCGAGGGATCTTTGGCAGCGCCGATCAAGGATCGCTCGCTGCGCTCGGGGCGACACGAAAGCAATAATAATCAGCGGCCTCACGCCGTCTTCTGCGCCTTGAGCCCGAGCTTGCCGATCGTCTGCTCGCGCATCACGAACTTCTGGATCTTGCCGGTGATGGTCATCGGGAAGGCGTCCACGAACTCGATGTAGCGCGGGATCTTGTAGTGGGCGATCTGGCCCTTGCAGAACTCGCGGATCTCCTCCGCCGTCGCGCTCTGGCCGTCGCGCAGCTTGACCCAGGCGCAGATCTCCTCGCCGTACTTCTGATCCGGCACGCCGATCACCTGCACGTCCTGCACCTTGGGATGGCGGTAGAGGAACTCCTCGATCTCGCGCGGATAGACGTTCTCGCCACCCCTGATCACCATGTCCTTGAGGCGGCCCACGATGTTGACATAGCCCTCCGCGTCCATGGTCGCGAGGTCGCCGGTGTGCATCCAGCCGCCGTCGTCGATCGCCTCGGCCGTCTTGTCGTCGTCGTTCCAGTAGCCCTTCATCACCGAGTAGCCGCGGGTGCAGAACTCGCCGGTCTCGCCGCGCGGCACGCACCTGCCCTCGGTGTCGACGATCTTGATCTCGATATGCGGCAGCACCTGCCCGACCGTGGAGACGCGGCGCTCGACGGGATCGTCGGTCGCGCACTGGGTCGAGACCGGCGAGGTCTCGGTCATGCCGTAGGCGATGGTGACCTCGTGCATGTTCATCTTGCTCTGCACGCGCTTCATCACCTCGATTGGGCAGGGCGAGCCCGCCATGATGCCGGTGCGCAGGCTCTTGAGGTCGAACTTGTCGAACTCGGGATGGTCGAGCTGGGCGATGAACATCGTGGGCACGCCGTAGAGCGCCGTGCAGCGCTCCTCGGCGACGGTCTGCAGGGTCGCCAGCGGATCGAACGACTCGGCTGGATAGACCATGGTCGCGCCGTGTGTCAGGCAGCCGAGATTGCCCATCACCATGCCGAAGCAGTGGTAGAGCGGCACAGGGATGCAGAGCCGGTCGTCGGGCGTGAACTTCAGGCCTTCGGCGACGAAGAAGCCATTGTTCAAGATGTTGTGGTGGCTGAGCGTGGCGCCCTTGGGGAAGCCCGTCGTGCCCGAGGTGAACTGGATGTTGATGGCGTCGTCGAACTGCAGCTTCGGCCCGATCTCGGCGAGCTTCACCCGCTCGGCGTTGCCGCCGGCCTTGGCGACATCGTCGAAGTTCAGCATGCCCGGAGTCTTCTCGCCGCCGAGCCGGACGATGTGCTTGAGGTGCGGGAGCTTCCTGTCCTTCATCAGATCGGCCACGATCTCGAGATAGTTCGAGGTCTTGAGCGCCGGCGCGAGGACCAGCGCCTTGCACTCGACCTTGTTCATGGCGTACTCGAGCTCGGCCCGACGGTAGGCCGGGTTTACGTTCACCAGCACCAGCCCGGCCTTGGCCGTGGCGAACTGCGTCAGCGTCCATTCCGAATTGTTGGGCGCCCAGATACCGATGCGATCGCCGCGCTGGAGGCCCAGCGACAGCAGGCCCGCCGCCAGATCGTCGACCCGGCGGCCGAGCTCGCCCCAGCTCCATCGGACGTTCTGGTGCTTCACGACCAGCGCCTCGCGGTCGCGATGGGTCTCGACGGTGCGGTCGAAGAAGGCGCCGATCGTCTCGCCGATCAGCTTGTTCCGGGAAACGCCGTGGTCATAGGAAAGCTGTGTCATGGCCGAGTGTTTTTCCTCCCAGTCCCGAGTTAATCTCGTTCAGGGCCCCTTCCGCAAGCCGGTTAGGGTCCGCCGCCATGCAGGTTCCCTTCACGACCGTCGATGTCTTCACCGACCGGAAGTTCGGCGGCAACCCGCTGGCCGTCGTCACCGATGCGCGGCGTCTGTCGGGCGAGCAGATGCAAGCCGTTGCCGCCGAGTTCAACCTGGCCGAGACGACCTTCGTCCTGCCGCCCGGCGACCGCGCGCACACGGCCGAGGTGCGGATCTTCACGCCCAAGGCCGAGATGCCGTTTGCCGGCCATCCCAATATCGGCACGGCCTTCGTGCTGGCCAAGGCCGGCAAATGCCTCGGCCACAAGGTCGCAGGCGATCGACTGGTGTTCGAGGAGAAGGCCGGTCTCGTGCCGATCGACCTGATACGCGACAAGGGCGAGGTGATCGCGACCCGGCTGGCCGCGCCGCAGCCGCTGACGCTCGGCGACGAGATCGCCGTCGACATCGTCGCCGAGGCCTGCTCCCTTCCACCGACCGAGATCCAGACCGGCGTGCATCGGCCGATCATCGCTTCCTGCGGCGTGGGCTTCGTCATGACCGAGCTCCGGTCGCGGGAGGCACTGGCGGCCGCGCAAGGCCGCCAGGATGCCTTCCGGCGCCACCTGCCCATGGAGCGCGCCGTCGGCATCCATCTCTATGTGCGCGGCGAGGACGGCGATCTCGACATCCAGAGTCGCATGTTCGCGCCGCTCTACGGCGTCCCCGAGGATCCGGCGACCGGCAGCGCCAACGTCGCCCTGATCGGCCTGCTGGCGCACTTCGATGCGCGCGCCGACCTCACCCTGAGCCAGACCATCGGCCAGGGCTTCGATATGGGCCGTCCCAGCATCCTGCAAGCCTGTGCCGAAAAGCGAGCCGGCAAGGTGACTGCGACCCATATCGGCGGGTGCTGCGTCGAGATGATGACGGGGACAATCGAGCTCTGACAGGCGCCGTCATTTGATTTCGCGCAGCCTGGCGAGCGCATCGGCGAAGGCGGTCATGCGCGGCGAGTCGGCGACCGCACGAACATTGGTCTCGAGCAGGGCAAGCGGCTCGGCAAGATCGCAGCCTACCCCGATCAGCCACGTGATGTTGGGAAGCTGACGTTCGAGCGCCATGGCGGCCGAGAGATAGGCCGAGTGCGGGCTCGGCGCCACCTCGGCCGCCGCCGCGGCGAGCGCCTTGCCGTACGCCTGGCAAAGCTCCGCGGTGGGCTCGACGTTGAATTCCCGCAGATGCGCCAGATCGCCGAGACGCCCCTGCCGCAAGAGGGCGACCGCATCGGCCTGGCGACTCTTCACCAGCCGGATGCCGATGAGCGCGGCCTGGGCGTGCTCGCCATGCAGGTAAGGCAGATAGTCGGCCAGCGACGAGTCGGGGCCGAGCTTGGCGAAGGCTGCCGCTTCACGGCTGCGGATCGCGACCGCCTGTCGCTGCCGCTCTTCGTGCTGCGCTCGCTCCTCCGCCGCCAAGCGGGCCCGGCGCGTGGGATCGGGCTGGTCGGCGTACCACGTCGCCGCCAGAGGTCCCGCCGTCATCACGAGGACCGCGACGCCGGCGAAGGCACTCGTCGACAAGGCTGGGAAGTGCTTGCGAAGCTGCGGCAGCCTGGCCCACAGCGCATAGGACGCGAACACCAGCGGCAGGAGCGCCGGCACCAGGATCGGCCAGCCGCCCATGCGTTCGTAAAGCTCGGCCGCCACGATGGCCGCGACCGCCGAGGCCGGAAGCAGGATCGCGGCGGCCATGGCGGCCAGCAGCGGCATGTGTCCCCGAACGCCGCCGACCACCAGCAGGATCGCGAGCACGATCCAGAGAAGAAGGCCGGCGAGAGCCGCGAAGGCCTGGTTGAGGCCGCGTCCAGCCGGGTCGACGTCGCCGATATCGACCAGATTCACGAGCATCAGCAGATAGAAAAGGCCGGCCACGCCCAGCAGGACGTAGGTCCCGACCGGCGGTTTCGGCCGATGCTCGAGGGTCAACACCGCGCCGCTCCTCCGGCGCCGGCCGCTATTGGGCGGCCTCGTCGCGCATCACATCCTCGGCCCGCGTCGGATAGATGATGCGCTCGGCGAAGCGGTACATCTCCTCGATCTCGTGCCGGGGCCGGTAGGCGACGCGCGTTCCCTTGAGCGCCGCGATCTGCTCGGCGACGATGCACCGGCGCACTTCGGCGGTGAGAGTGTTGAGCCGATGGTAGGCCTCCGACAGGGTGCGTCCCAATGTCGTGATCCCGTGCCCGACCAGCACCACCGAGTTGGTGCCCTGGATGAAGCTCGCGACCGAGCTCACATCGGCCTCGACATCGACATGGGCCGGCACGAAATGCACCGGCCTGCCGAGAACGAAGGGCGGATCGAGCGAGAGCACCTTGAATTCGGGCGCATTGGCCTCGCCCAGTGCGCCCAGAAGCGCGATCGTGGCGTCGTCATGGACATGGATGGTGGCGCCGATGTCCGGCCTCAGACGCAGGATCTCCCGGCTGAGATTGTGCCCGACCGAGGTCATGCGCTCGCCCCACAGGATCCGGCTGGTGGGAATATCGGTGATGACGATGTTCCCGGTCTCCATCTCCTCGAGCGAGATCTCGGCGTGCTTGGTGTAGGCGATGCCGTGCGGAAAGTCGGGATGAGCGACGCGCATCACGATGTTGCCCAAGGTGTTGTGCACGTAGCCGCGGGCCGACAGCAGTCGCGCATACTTCACGAACTCGCGGCCGATGGCGGGATCGAAGGCGATCGGAGTCGACATGGCGCTGTTCCTCCCAGCACCGCAGCTTAGCAAAGATCGGCCGCCGTTGCGTCAGCCGAGCGGCAGGGCCGTCCCCTGCTTCACCGGGCGCAGCGCGAAGGAGCTGCGGATCTGGGCGATGCCGGGAATCTTGGTGAAATCCATCACGAAGCGCTCGTAGGCCTCGAGATCGCGCACCACGACGCGCAGCAGATAGTCGCTGTCGCCGGTCATCAGGTAGCACTCCATGACCTCGGGCCGTGCCGCAGCCGCGCGCTCGAACTCCTTCAGAGACTTTTCGTTCTGGGTGGAGAGCGAGACACTCATGAAGACATTGACCGCGAGGCCGACCGTTTTGGCGTCGAGCAGTGCGGCATAGCCCCTGATCACACCGGCCTCCTCCAGCGCCTTGACGCGCCGCCAGCAGGGGGAGGAGGAAAGACCGACTTTCTCGGCGAGCTCGGCATTGCTCAGCCGTCCCTCCTGCTGCAGCCGCTCGAGAATGCGTCGATCGATGGCATCGAGGGAGATCATTGCTCGAATTTCCCAATCTTGGCGCAATTTTGCCCTATACAGCGGCCGAATGGGTCCAAACGCAAGGATATTCCCCGTATCCCGGCGTATCTGGAGGACATGACCTCGATGGCGCCCGTCCAGCGACTGAGGCTTCTGCGCGAGCTGGAGCGCAAGGTTCTGTGGCTTTCCGCCTGGACCATTCACCATGCCAACCACATCCGGCCCAACCGCGACGGCCTGAAGGTCGGCGGTCACCAGGCTTCCTGCGCCTCGCTGGCGACGGTGATGACTGCGCTCTACTTCGCGGTGCTGCGGCCCGCGGACCGCGTGGCGGTGAAGCCGCACGCCTCGCCGGTGTTCCACGCCGTCCAGTACCTGTTCGGCCACCAGACGCAGGACAAGCTCGAGAAGTTCCGCAGCCTGGGCGGGGCGCAGTCCTATCCCTCGCGCACCAAGGACGTCGACGACGTCGATTTCTCGACCGGCTCGGTCGGGCTGGGCGTCGCCATGACGCTCTTCTCCTCGATCGTGCAGGACTATGTGCGGCTGAAGAAGCTCGCTCCGACCGAACGACCGGCCGGCCGCATGGTCGCGCTGGTGGGCGACGCCGAGCTCGACGAAGGCAACGTCTTCGAGGCCCTGCTCGAAGGCTGGAAGCACGACGTGCGGAATCTCTGGTGGGTGATCGACTACAACCGCCAGAGCCTCGACGGCGTGGTGAACGACCGTCTGTTCGGCCGCATCGGCGAGATGTTCGAGCTGGTCGGATGGCGCGTCCTCACGCTGAAGTACGGCAAGCTGCTCGAGACCGCCTTCGCCCAACCCGACGGCGAGCAGCTCCGGCAATGGATCGACGCCTGCCCCAACTCGCTCTACTCGGCGCTGGTGTTCAAGGGCGGCGCCGGCTGGCGCGAGGCGCTGACGCGCGACCTCAACCAGTATCCCGGCATCCGCCGCATCCTCGAGCAGCACGACGACGCCGCGCTGCATCGGCTGATGACCAACCTCGCCGGCCACGACATGCAGGCCGTGCTCGATGCCTTCGAGAGCATCGACGACGATCGGCCGACCTGCTTCATCGCCTACACGATCAAGGGCCAGGGCCTGCCCTTCGCCGGCCACAAGGACAACCACTCCGGCCTGATGACGCTCGACCAGATGGCGGGCTTCAAAAAGGGCATGGCCATCGAGGACGGCCGGGAATGGGAGAAGTTCGCCGGCCTCTCGGCCTCGCCCGCCGAGCTGGAAGCCTTCATCGCCGAGGCCCCGTTCAATGCCGAAGGCCGGCGCCGGACCGAGGCGCCGGCGATCGCAATACCCGCCACCCTGCCGAGATCCGGCGACAGGAAGGCCAGCACGCAGGAGGGTTTCGGCAAGATCCTGAACGCCATCGCCGCCGAGGACAGCGAGCTTGCCCGCCGCGTCGTGACGACCTCGCCCGACGTGTCCGTCTCGACCAATCTCGGCCCCTGGATCAACCGGCGCGGCCTGTTCGGCCATACCGAGGCGGAAGACGTGTTCCGCGAGCTCAAGGTCGTCTCGGCCCAGCTCTGGCGCAAGACGCCGCGCGGCCAGCACATCGAGCTCGGCATCGCCGAGAACAATCTCTTCATCCAGTTGGCAGCGCTCGGCCTCGCCCACGAGCTGTTCGGCACCCGCCTGTTGCCGATCGGCACGCTCTACGACCCGTTCATCGCCCGCGGCCTCGATGCGCTGAACTATGCCTGCTATCAGGATGCGCGGTTCGTGCTGGCCGCTACGCCGTCCGGCGTGACGCTGGCGCCCGAAGGCGGCGCGCATCAGAGCATCCACACGCCGCTGATCGGCATCGGCCAGCCGGGCCTCTTGTCCTACGAACCCGCCTTCGTCGACGAGCTGGCCGTCCTGCTGCGGTTCGGCCTGGAGCATATCCAGCGGCCCAAAGGCTCGTCGGTCTATCTCAGGCTCTCGACCCGCAGCCTGCCGCAGCCAGAGCGGACGCTGTCGCCTGCGCAGGAGGCCGACATCGTGGCGGGCGGTTACTGGTACGCGCCGCCGGAGCCGGGCGCCGACCTGGCGATCGTCGCCATGGGCGCCGTCACGCCCGAGACCATCGCCGCGCACGACGGCATCGTGCGCGACTTCGCCGGCGCCGGACTTCTCGTCCTCACCTCGCCGGATCGCCTGCACGCCGACTGGCTCGCGGCGCAGCGCGAGCGTGGCCGCACGGCGGGAAGGATCGATCGCGGCCCGAGTCCGATCGAGCGCCTGCTGGCGCCGCTGTCGCGCGAGGCGCGGCTCGTCACCGTGCTCGACGGCCATCCGCTCACGCTCTCCTGGCTGGGCTCGGTGCGCGGCCAGCGTGTCGTTCCGCTCGGCATCGAGGCCTTCGGCCAGTCCGGCGACATTCCCGACCTCTATCGCACCTACAAGCTCGACTCGGCAGCGATCGTCGACGCGGCGGCAAGAGCGATCTCTTGACCTTGCAGCCGTGAAGCCCGAATTTCGGGCGTCATGGCACTCGACGTTCCGCCGGGCTATCGGAGCCTCAAGGAAGCCGACGTATCGTCCTATCTGGCGGGCGTGCCGGCGGTCGCCACGAAGCTGGGCGGCAGCGTAACGGACTGGAAGGTCCGCGAAGTGGGCGACGGCAACCTCAATCTCGTGTTCATCGTCGAGGGACCGTCGGGCGGCGTGGTGCTGAAGCAGGCCCTGCCCTATGTGCGGCTGGTCGGCGAGAGCTGGCCCTTGCCGGTACGGCGGGCCTTTTTCGAGCACCAGGCGCTGGCCGCCGAGAGCAAGGCCGCGCCACGGCATGTCCCCAGGATTTTCCATTTCGACGAGACGCTGGCGCTCACGGTGATGGCCTATCTCACGCCGCACATCATCCTGCGCAAGGGCCTGATCCGCGGCATCGTCTATCCGAAGCTCGCCGATCACATGGCCACATTCCTCGCCGAGACGCTGTTCGCCACTTCCGATCTGGGGCAACCGGCCGCGGCGAAGAAGAAGCACATGGCGCTCTTCTGCGACAATATCGAGCTCTGCCGCATCACCGAGGACCTGGTCTTCACCGATCCCTGGCGCATCGCCGAGGCCAACCGCTGGACCAGCCCGCAGCTCGACGCCGCCGCCGCCGCGGTGCGCAGCGACGGTCCCTGGAAGCGGGCGGCGCAGGAATTCAAGCTCAAGTTCATGGGCGAGGCGCAGGCGCTGATCCATGGCGATCTGCACTCGGGCTCGATCATGGTGACCGAGGACGAGACCTACGCCATCGATCCCGAGTTCGCGTTCTATGGTCCCATGGGCTTCGATGTCGGCGCCCTGATCGGCAATCTCTATCTGGCCTATTTCTCGCAGAGCGGCCACGAGACATGGCCCGGCGAGCGCGACGGCTACCGCGACTGGATCCTGCGGACGATCGAGACGGTCTGGACCTTGTTCGACCAGCGCTTCCGCGCCCTCTGGAACAAGGCCCACGGCGGCGACACCTTCATGCCCGCGCTGTTCGCCACCGCTTCGGAGCAGGCCGCGCTGCAGGCGGCGCAGGATGCCTATATGCGCCGGCTGTTCGTCGATGCCCTGGGCTTCGGCGGCTGCAAGATGACACGCCGCATCCTGGGACTCGCCCATGTCGAGGACATGGAGAGCATCGCCGACCCCGACCGACGCGCCGAGTGCGAGAAGCAGGCGCTGAGACTCGCGCGCGTCCTGATGGTCGAAGGCAGCAGATTCGACGGCATCGGCGCAGCAAATGAAGCTGCGCGTGCCGTCCGGCGCGAGACGGCCAAGGTGCCGGCATGAGAGTCGATGGCAGGCCTTACCGCACCATCTGGCTCGATGTCGACGGCACGACCGTGCAGGTGATCGACCAGACGCTGCTGCCGCACCGCTTCGTCATCCGCGACCTGCGGGCGATGGAAGACGCCGAACGCGCCATCCGCACCATGATCGTGCGCGGCGCGCCGCTGATCGGGGCGACGGCGGCGTACGGAATCGCGCTTGCCATGGCTGCCGATCCGTCGGATGCAATGCTCGCCCGCGCCTACCAGGTGCTCCTTGCGGCGCGCCCCACGGCCGTCAATCTCCGCTGGGCACTCGACGATCTGCGCACCCGCCTCTCGCCGTTGCCGCCCGGCAGCCGCCGCGAAACAGCCTATCGCCGGGCCGCCGAGATCTGCGACGAGGATGCCGAGATCTGCCGCCGCATCGGCGAGCATGGGCTGGCCGAGATCCGAAGGCTCGAGCCGCGCGGCGGGCCGCTGAACGCCCTCACCCACTGCAATGCCGGCTGGCTCGCCACCGTCGATTGGGGCACGGCGCTGGCGCCGATCTACCAGGCGCACGACGCCGGAATCCCGATCCATGTCTGGGTCGACGAGACCAGGCCGCGCAACCAGGGCGCCAGCCTGACGGCCTGGGAGCTCGGCAAGCACGGCGTGCCGCACACCGTGATCGCCGACAACGCCGGCGGCCATCTGATGCAGCAGGGCAAGGTCGATTTCTGCATCGTCGGGACCGACCGCACGACCCGACGCGGCGATGTCTGCAACAAGATCGGCACCTATCTCAAGGCGCTGGCGGCGCACGACAACGGCGTGCCGTTCTATGTCGGCCTGCCCTACCCCACCATCGACTGGACGATCGAGGACGGCCATCGCGACATCCCGATCGAGGAGCGCAATGCGGCCGAGCTGTCGCGCATCTCCGGACGCGGTGGGAGTGGCGACGTGGTGAGTGTCGACATCCTGCCGGAGGGCAGCCCCGCCGCCAATCCGGCGTTCGACGTCACACCGGCCCGCCTCGTCACGGCGCTGATCACCGAACGCGGCGTCTGCCCGGCCAGCGAGGCGGGCCTGCTCTCTCTCTATCCCGAGCAAGCCCGGGCGGCATGATCGGCTCATGATACGCGCCCTGGGCGGCGCCACGATCTTCGCTCCGGTCGGACGCGCCACGCTGGGCCTGGGCATGACGCAGATCATCGGCTGGGGCACCACCTTCCTGATGCCGTCGGTGCTCGGCCGGCAGATCGGCGACGAGCTCGGCATGCCGAGCGAGCTGGTGTTCGCCGGTATCACGGTGATGTTCGGGGTCGGTGCGCTGTTCGCGCCGCGCATCGGCCGCCTGATGGACCGCACCGGGCCGCGTCTCGTCATGGCAAGCGGCTCGCTCGCCTATGCCCTGTCGCTCGCCGTCCTCGCCTTCTGCCAGGGCCCGATCGTCTATCTCCTGGCCTGGGCCGGCATGGGCATCGCCTCGACCCTGGCGCTCAACACGCCCTCCAGCATCGCCCTGGCGCAGGTCGCGGGACCGAGGGCCCGTCAGGCGATCGCGGTCCTTGCCATCATCGGCGGCTTCGCCTCGACCGTCTTCTGGCCAGTTGGCGGCGCGCTGGTCGGCTTCTTCGGCTGGCGCGGCACGGTGCTGATCTACGCGGCCATGCATCTGCTCGTCTGCATGCCGATTCATTTCATCGCCCTGCCCAAGACCGCACCCGCCGCATCGCATGCGGCGGCGAGTCCGGCGGCGGGCGGCGGCCTGCCGGCGGAAGAAAGATCGCGCGCCTTCCTGCTGCTCAACGTGACGCTTTCTCTCGGTGCCTTCGTGTTCACCGGCTTCATCATCCACGTCATCGAGATCCTGCGCGGCCTCGGCCATCCGCCGGCCTCGGCGCTGTTCCTCGCCTCGCTGATCGGCCCCTCGCAGGTAGGCATCCGCATCATCGAGCTCGTCTTCGGCCACCGCTATTCGTTCATGACCTCGGCCGTCATGGGATCGGCGATGCTGCCGTTCGGCCTCGGCCTGATGCTGATCGACGGCAGCAACTCGGCGATCGCCCTGGTCTGCATCCTGGCCTACGGCATCTCCAACGGCCTGAAGGCGGTGCAACGCGCCACGCTGCCGCTCGCCCTGTTCGGGCGAGGCCAGTTCGGCGCCTATATGGGCCGCCTCGCCCTGCCCCAGGGCATTCTGTCGGCGAGCGCGCCGACTGTGCTCGCCGCCGTGCTCGATCGCTTCGGCGCATCGGGCGCGCTCTGGGTTGCCTTCGCCTTCGGGACGATTTCCTTCGTCGCGATGATCCTGCTGGCCCGGCGCAGCCGGACTATTCGCTAGACGCCCTCATCCTTCGCTCGCGACATAGGGCCGGACCATCTTGGCCGGATCGACGATGCGATCGAACTCGGCTTCGCTCACATAGCCAAGCCGGAGCGCCGCTTCCTTGAGCGTGAGATCGTGCTCGCTCGCATGATGGGCAATCTGCGAGGCCTTGTCGTAGCCGATCACGGGCGCGAGCGCGGTGACCAGCATCAGCGAGCGTTCCACATGCTCCCTGATCTTTCGCAGGTTGGGCTTCGTGCCTTCGATCATGAACCTGCGGAAGTTGGTGCAGCCGTCGGCCAACAGAACGATCGAGTTCATGACATTGAAGATCATGAGCGGCTTGTAGACGTTCATCTCGAGGTAGCCGCCTGCCCCGCCCATTCCGACCGCCACGTCGTTGGCCATGACCTGGACCGCGATCATGGCCAGCGCCTCGGCCTGCGTCGGGTTGACCTTGCCCGGCATGATCGACGAGCCGGGCTCGTTCTCCGGCAGGATCAGCTCGGCCAGCCCGGCACGCGGACCGCAGGCCATGAGGCGGATGTCGTTGGCGATCTTGTAGAGCGAGCCCGCGAGGGTGCGCAGCGTGCCGGAGAGCTGCACCAGCGCATCGTGCGATCCCTGGACGGCGAACTTGTTGGGCGCCGACACGAACGGCAGCTCGGTCAAAGCCGCGATCTCCGCCGCCGCCGCCTCGGCAAAGCCCGGCGCGGCGTTGATGCCGGTGCCGACCGCGGTGCCTCCCAGGGCGAGCTGATGGACGTCTTTCAGCGCCTGCTCGAGTCGGGCGATATCCTCCGCCAGCATCACGGCGTAGCCCGACCATTCCTGGCCGAGGGTGACGGGAGTCGCGTCCTGCAGGTGGGTGCGGCCGATCTTGACGATATCGACCCACTCCCGCGCCTTCGCGTCGATCGCCGCGTGCAACGCCCTGACCGAGGGCAAGAGCTTCCGCGTCACGCCGATCGCGGCGGCGATGTACATCGCCGACGGGAAATTGTCGTTCGACGACTGGGACATGTTGACATGGTCGTTGGGGTGCACCGGCTGCTTGGAGCCGAGCGGTGTGCCGGCAAGCTGGCAGCAGCGGTTGGAGATCACTTCGTTCACGTTCATGTTGAACTGCGTGCCCGAGCCCGTCATCCAGACATGCAGCGGGAACATGTCGTGATGCTTTCCCGCCAGGATCTCGTCGCAGGCCCGCACGATCAGCCGATGCAGCTTCGGCGGCAGCCGCCGGCCGGCGAGGTTGGCATTGGCGCAGGCCTTCTTCAGCACCGCATAGGCGCCGATCATCTCGCGCGGCATCAGATCCTTGCCGATGCTGAAATAGACGAGCGAACGCTGCGTCTGGGCACCCCACAGCTTGTCCGCGGGCACCTCAATCTCGCCCATGCTGTCGGTTTCCTTGCGAACGGCCATCTCGGATCCCCTTGCTGTCCGGGCGATGTTGATCAAGCGGCCGCGCGCACGCAAGCTGCGCACCCGATGAACGACCTTGTCCTGCTTCCCGGCTTCATGTGCGATGCCGATCTCTGGGCCGACATGCTGCCCGATCTTGCGATGATCGGCCGCATCCATCACGGCGACGTCTACCAGGACGACACGCTCGAAGGCATGGCCGGCCGCGTGCTGGCGGGATCGCCGGAAAGGTTCATCCTCGTGGGCTTCTCGATGGGCGGCTTCGTGGCGCGTGTGCTCACGCTGATGGCGCCCGAGCGTGTCACTGCCGTGGCTTTCGTCGCCTCTTCCGCCCGCGGCTATTCGGAGGAGGAGCGTGCGCGGCGTCGGGCCGGCTGGCAGCCCGGCAACCGGCCGCCCAGGACCAACGGCGTCGCGGCCGGCCTTCATCCCGACCGCGAACGCGATCCTGCCCTGCTCGAGCGGCTGCGCGGCATGCAACGCCGGCTGGGCCCCCAGGTGAGAGCGAAGCAGGCGGCTCTCGTGCGCAACGACGGCTATGCCGATTTGGCGCGGATCACCTGTCCGGCGCTGGTCGTCGCCTGCCGCCAGGACCGTCTGCGCACCTTCGTCGAAACGGAGCGCATGGCCCACTGCCTGCCGCACGCCCGCTTCGAGGTGATCGAGGAGTGTGGGCACATGGCGCCGCTCGAGCGCCCGCGCGAACTGGCGGG
Organism: Enhydrobacter sp.; assembly: GCF_030246845.1. NCBI lineage: Bacteria > Pseudomonadati > Pseudomonadota > Alphaproteobacteria > Hyphomicrobiales > Enhydrobacter > Enhydrobacter sp. The sequence continues at coordinate 3,125,547 of NZ_CP126889.1, read as the reverse complement.
CCTGATCGGCGATTGGGTCGAGCGCGACGTGCTGTCGGCGGTCAGGACGGCTTGATCTCGATTTCCTTCCCTGCCGACTTGCGATTGGCGGCCTTGGGGATCTCGAGGGTCAGGATGCCCTTGCCGTAGCGGGCCGAAATCCGGTCTGCCTCGGCATCGGACGGCAGATGGAAAGACCGGGTGAAGCTGCCGTAGCTGCGCTCGGAATAGTGGGTCTTCTCGTCGGTGCGCTCGACCTTCTTCTCGCCCGAGATCGTCAGGACCTCGTCGTCGACATGCACCTTGACGTCGTTCTGGTCGAGACCGGGCAGTTCGACACACAGCGTATAGGCGTTGTCATTTTCTTTCACCTCGACCTTGGGCGTCGACTCGAACGCGCGCAACGCCGGCGACTGGCCGCTGCCCATTGCCTCGAGCCAGCCGAACGGCCAGCCCCGCATCATGCGATTGAAGAACTGCTCCATCTCGCCGCCGAACGGCATCAGGGAGCTTGACGTGAAGGGTTTCGGGAGATGCTCAGCCATGACGAACCTCCTCCTGTTCGGACGTCGAACTTCCTGCATGTAGTCCGCGCTCGTTGCATTGCAACGACAGTCCCTCCCGAAGGCTGCAACACATGGGCGCGACACACGGGCAGTGAAGCGAGCCGGCGAAAATTTCGCATCGCCGCTTTCCGGCTTTGTTCGTTTGGACGTACCTTTCGGACATGAGCGACGCGCAACCCCTGTTCGCGGTCCTGCGCCAATCGGCCGACGCGGACTGCGTCGCCGCCCTGGAACGGCTGGTGCGCGAGGCGCCCGACCGCCTGCTTGCCCGTGTCAACGCCCTCGACCTCGCCCGGCGCGAGAATCTCGACGAGGAGAAGACCGTCGCGACCCTCCTGCATGCCGCCCGGATCGGCCTGTTCGAGATGTCCTGGAACGTCCTTTGCCCGAGCTGCAGCGGCGTCCTGGACACGAACGCGACGCTGAAGAGCGTACGGTCGGAGGAGTATTACTGCGCCTTCTGCGCCGTCAGCAACGAGCCCACGCTCGACGAGATGGTCGAGGTGAGCTTCACGGTGAGCCCGCGGGTGCGGCGCCTTGGGGCGCACAATCCCGACGAGCTCCCGATCTGGGAATATTACCGCCAGGTCTTCTGGGGCACCGGCGTCGACCTGCCCGGAGACAGTCTCGAAGCGGCCATGCAGCAAGTCACGCTCGATGCCGTCGAGCTGCCTGCCGGCGACAAGGCGATCCTGTCGCTGCAGCTCCCGGCCGAAACCATCATCGTTCTCGAACCCGTGACTCACGCCGCGCAGTTCATCGACGTGAAGGGCGAGCCCACCAGCAACCGGCAGAGCCTGACGCTCGTCTATACCAACCTGCATGCGCCGACGGGCACCACCGCGCTGCGGCCGGGTCCGGTCAGGCTGTCGCTCGAGAACCGTGCCGCTAGCCGGGTCCTGCCCGCGATCTGGGTCGCCAACGATGCGATGCACCGTGCGATCGGCAAGCGACGGCCGTTCCTCACGGCCAAACGCCTGCTCTCCAACCAGACGTTCCGCGACATCTATCGCACCGATACCCTCGGCATCGATCAGCGGCTGAAGATCACCAGCCTCACGTTCCTGTTCACCGATCTCAAGGGCTCGACCGAGCTCTACGAGCGGGTGGGCGACCTGGTCGCCTTCGACCTGGTGCGCGAGCACTTCCGGACATTGAACGACATCGTCGCGGCCGAGGGCGGCGCCGTCGTCAAGACCATCGGCGACGCCGTGATGGCGACCTTCCTGACGCCGGATCACGCGCTGGCCGCCGCCCTGCGCATGCGCGAGGCGATGCGCAAGCTGAATGCCGCGCACGGTCGCGACGACCTGCTGCTCAAGATCGGCATTCACGAAGGCCCCTGCCTTGCGGTGACCCTGAACGAGCGCCAGGACTATTTCGGCCAGACGGTGAACATCGCCTCGCGCGTTCAGGGGCTCGCGCTCTCGCCCTCGATCCTGGCGACCGACAGCGTCGTCAGCAACCCGCAAAGCGCCAGCTTGCTGAAGGAGGGCGGCCTGACGCCCGCCGTCCACCGGCATGCGCTGCGCGGCATCGCCTCGGAGATGGCGGTCTACGAGATTCCCTGACGGACGGCTGATTACATCCGGCCGCCGTCGACGACGAAGTTCTGGGCCGTGATCAGCCGGCTGTCGTCCGACGCCAGGAACAGCGCCATGCGGGCGATGTCGGGCGGATAGACCTTCTCCTTGAGGCACTGGGCCTTCATCAGGTCGGCCTCGGCTTCGGGCGTGAGCCAGAGATCGATCTGGCGCTGCGTCATGATCCAGCCGGGCGTGATCGCGTTCAGGCGGATCCGGTCGGGACCGAGGTCGCGCGCCAGTCCGCGCGTCAGGCCGATCACCGCGGCCTTGGCTGCCTCATAGACCGAGAGTCGCGCCGTCATGGTGTGATAGCTGACCGAGCTGAAGTTCACGATCGAGCCGCCGCCCGCCGCCTTCATGCCCGGCGCCACGGCCTGGATGGCGAAGAACTGGTGGCGCAGGTTGACAGCGATGCGCTCGTCCCAGTAGTCGGGCGTGACCTCCGCGAGGTCGTGCCGGTCGTCGCGTGCGGCGTTGTTGATCGGGACCGTGATCGCGCCGAGCTTCGTCGCCACGTCGGTGATCGCCGCCTGGTAGGCTTTCACGTCGCGCACATCGGCTTTCAGAAAGAGCGGAGCGGCATGCCCTGCCGTTTCGACTTTCTTCACAAGCGCCATCGAAGCCGGTTCGTCGATATCGACGAAACCCACCTTCGCGCCCTGCTCGGCGAAGTGCTCGACGATCGAGGCGCCGATGCCGGAGCCGCCGCCCGAGACGAACACGGTCCGGCCCATGAGACTGGGATAGGAAGCGAAGGCTGGCATCGGACCCTCACAAGTCGGAGATGCGGAAGACGATCTCGCCGCCGCGCGTGGCGCCCGGTGCCAGCGGCAGGATGCCGACCTGGCCGTTCGCATGGCTGACGGGCTCGACGCAAAAATAGGACTGCCCGGGTGGCGTATAGATCACGACATGACGAAACGGCTCACTGGCCTCGAGGTCGAGGCGCAGACGGCGGCCGGGCCAAATCACGTTCGCCTTGCCGGGCCAGCCATCGAAGCAATTGTCCAGCACGACCCCGTCGACGCGACGTGGCCTGTCGAAATTCCAATCGTCCGGCACTGGCACCCGCTCGACCGGCAGGACCTCCCTGTCGGCCAGCCATACCGCCTGGGCGTGACAGACGAGCTCCGTGTCGGGTTCGCGCACGAAGAAAGGATGCAGGCCAAGTCCCGCCGGCACGACACGGTCCTCGAGATTGTCGATGGCGAGCACGACGCTCAGACGATCGGACGCCAGCCGATAGCTCTGTCGGGCCCGATAGCGGAACGGCCAGCCGCCTTCCGCTCCAGCGCGCCCATGAAGGTAGACGATCTCGGCCGACCGCTCGTCCGCCCGCACGACGTCCCAGCCATGCGACCAGCCGTCGCCGTGCATGGGATGAGCGACATCCGGCCAATTGCGCTTCAGTTGGAAGGTCTCCCCCTCGAAATCGAGGCGGCCGTTCGCGATGCGATTGGAGAAGGGCACCAGCGGAAAGGCGGATGCGTTGTTGCCGCGCCCGGACGCCATGTCGGCAGGAGTCATGGGGCGCAGGAGGTCGACGTCGCCGATGCGAAACCGCACAATCGAGCCGCCGGCCTGCGGGGCAAGATCGACGACCAGCCGGCCCGCCTGCAACGACAACAAATCCGTCACCACTCCTCCCGCCGCTGTGTAGACTGCGGCGTTCTTAACCTGGAGCGAGGGAACGCCGATATGTCGTCGAACATGCTGAAGAAGCGCCTGCAGGCAGGCAAGGCCTGCGTCAACGGATGGCTCGCCATCCCCAACGGCTTCTCGGCCGAGACCATGGCGCAGTGCGGCTGGGACAGCGTCACGGTCGACATGCAGCACGGCGTGCAGGACTACCAGTCGATGGTCACCTGCTTCCAGGCGATGGACAAGCATCCGGTGACGCCACTGGTGCGCGTGCCGTGGAACGAGCCCGGCATCGTCGGCAAGGTGCTCGACGGCGGCGCCTGGGGCGTGATCTGTCCGATGGTGAACACGCCGGCAGAAGCGAAGGCGCTGGTCTCCTACAGCCTCTATCCGCCCAAGGGCAAGCGCAGCAACGGCCCGATCCGCGCCGGCGCCTACGGCGAGGCGACGCCCTACCAGGCGACCGCCAACGACGAGGTGCTGATCATCCCGATGATCGAGACCCAGGAGGCGATCGACAATATCGACGCCATCCTCGACGTGCCGGGCGTGAGCGGCATCTATATCGGCCCGTCCGACCTCGGCCTGTCGCTGGGCCTCGCTCCCAGGCTCGACCGCGAGGAGCCGCAGGTGCTCGCGATCTACGACAAGCTGCTGGCAGCCGTGAAGAAGCGCAACCTGTTCGCCGGCATCCACAACGGCACGGCGGGCTACGCCGCCAAGATGATCGGCACGGGCTTCCGGTTCGTGACCATCGCCAACGACTCGGGCCTGATGGCGCAAGCCGCCCGCGCCGCCGTCAACCAGACCCGCAAGGAAGCCGGCGCCGTCGCCGAGAAGTAGGCGGTGCGCTTCGCCGACGCCACCCTGCCGGACGGCAGCAGGCGCGATATCGACGTCGAGGGTGGGCGCATCGTCGCCCTCCTCCCGTCCTCGGAGAGCACGACATCGGACGCTGACATCGATCTCGCCGGCGCGCTGGTCCTGCCGCCGCTGGTCGACGGTCATATCCATCTCGACAAGACGCTGCTCGGCCTGCCGTGGGTGCCCAACCAGGCGACGGGCAACCGCGTGGCCGACCGCATCGAAGCGGAACGCAAGGTCCGTGCGGCGCGCACCGTGCCCGAATCGGAGACCGGCGCCAACCTCGTGCGCCAGGTCGTGGCCAGCGGCACCCTGCACCTGCGCAGCCACGTCGATATCGACAACCGGCTCGGACTGCGCAATCTCCACGAGATCCTGAAGGTCCGCGAGCGCTTTCGCGACCTTGTCACCCTCCAGATCGTCGCCTTCCCGCAAAGCGGCGTCCTGCGCTCGCCGGGCACGGCCGATCTGCTGGATGCGGCCATTGCCGAGGGCGCCGATCTCGTCGGCGGTCTCGATCCGGTCGGCATCGACGGCGATCTCGATGGCCATCTCGATACGATCTTCGGCATCGCCGAGAAGCGCGGCGTCGGTCTCGACATTCATCTGCACGACGGCGGCGAGGGCGGCATCGCGCAGCTTCTCGCCATCGCCATGCGCACGAAGGCGGCCGGCCTCGAGGGCAAGGTCGCGGTCAGCCATGCCTTCGCTCTCGGCTCGGTCCCCCCGGCGCGCGCAGCGGAAGCGGCCGATGCGCTGGCCGCGGCGGGCGTCGCGATCATGAGCCACGGGCCCGGCGCCGCGACCATGCCGCCCCTCCTCCTGCTGCGCGCGCACGGCGTCGAGGTGTTCGGCGGCTCGGACAATATCCGCGATGCCTGGTCGCCGTTCGGCAACGGCGACATGCTGGATCGCGCCATGACGATCGCCTATCGCGCCAACTTCCGGCACGATCACGAGCTGTCGGTGGCCTGCGAGATGGTGACGGCGGCGGCGGCCCGCGTCCTCGGCATCGCCGATTACGGCCTGCGCGTCGGCGGGCCTGCCGATTTTGTCGCCGTCGAAGCGAGTTCCATTGCCGAGGCGGTCGCCACCCGCCCGCGGCGCAGACTGGTCGTGAAGGCCGGTCGCGTGTGCGCGCGCGACGGCGTGCTGGTCGTGTAGGGCCGGCCGTCCTGCGATACTGTGTCGACACCGCCATCGGGAGGATGCCATGCGCGTGTTCACGGAGCTGCCGCCAGCCGACTGGCGCAGTGTAGGACCGGCCGCGGAGGCGGCAGAGAAGGCCGGGTTCGACGCCCTGATGACGACCGAGCTCGGGCACGACGTGCTGGCGCCGCTCGCCTTCGCCGCCGTCGCCACCGAGCGCGTCGAGCTCACGCCGTCGATCGCCGTCGCCTTCCCGCGCAGTCCGACCGTTCTTGCCTCACAGGCGTGGGACCTTCAGGCGAATTCGCGCGGCCGCTTCGTCCTCGGCCTCGGCCCGCAGGTCAAGGGCCACAACGAGCGCCGGTTCGGCATCCCGTGGAGCCCGCCGGCGCCGCGGCTGCGCGAGTATATCGAGGCCCTGCGCGCGATCTGGCGCTGCTGGGAGACAGGTCAGAAGCTCGACTATCGCGGCAAGCACTACACGCTGACGCTCATGACACCGGACTTTTCGCCGGAACGGACCGGCCTGCCGATGGTGCCGGTAACGATCTCGGCGGTCGGACCGGCCATGCTGCGGCTGGCAGGTGAGCTGTGCGACGGCGTGCGGCTCCATCCGATCTGCAGCCGCCGCTACCTCGAGGAAGTCTGCCTGCCGACCATGCTCGAAGGCATGCAGCGCAGCGGCCGCCGCCGCGAGCACTTCGATATCCATGGCGGCGGCTTCGTCTGCACTGGCGCCGATGAAGCGGCGGTTCGCAAGGCTATGGAATGGGCGCGCTTTCGCGTCGCCTTCTATGGCTCGACCCGCACCTACAGGCCGATCCTGGCCATGCACGGCCTCGAGGATCTGGGCCAGAAGCTGCACGAGATGTCCGTGCAGGGCCGGTGGAAGGAAATGGCGCAGCAGATCTCCGACGATACCCTGCGCATCTTCGCCGCCTGCGGCACCTATGCCGAGATCCCGGGCGAGATCGAACGGCGCTTCGGCGGCGCAGCCGATTCCATCACCATCGCCCTGCCGCCGGGCTGGGAACCGGGGCCTGTGCGGGAGATGCTCGCCGAGATTCACCGGATCCCACAGGCCTTTCGCGGCTTCAGGACGGAAAGGTAGAGCTATGGACTTGCCCCTCGACGATCGCCTGCGCATCGGCATGCAGACCATCCACCGCCGCACCGAGCCCGCCACCGGTCCCTGGCTGCCGACGATCGACGAGATGCGCACGCTGGTCGGCCTGGTCGATCGCTGCGGCTACGATTCACTGTGGGTCGGTGATCATATCTCCTTTGCCCTCGCCATCTTCGACCCCCTGCTGCAGCTCGCGCAGGCGGCGGTGGTGAGTCCGCGCCTGCAGTTCGGCACGGCGGTCTATCTCCTGCCGCTGCGGCATCCCACGCCGGTTGCCAAGCAGGTCTCTACCCTGGACCACCTGACCGAGGGCCGGTTCATCTTCGGCGTTGGCGTGGGCGGCGAGTTCCCCAAGGAATACGAAGCCTGCGGCGTGCCCATCAAGGAGCGCGGCGCGCGCCTCACCGAAAGCCTCGCGGTGCTGCGCGAGTTCTGGAGCGGCGAGCCGGCATCGCATGACGGGCACTTCTTCCAATTCAAGGACGTGCCGATGCAGCCGCCGCCGCGCCAGCCCGGCGGTCCGCCGATCTGGTGCGGCGGCCGGTCCGATGCCGCGCTGCGGCGCGTCGGCCGACTGACCGATGGCTGGATGTCCTACGTCGTCACGCCCGACATGTTCCGGCGAGGCCTGGCCAAGATCGCGGCGGCTGCGGAGGAGGCCGGGCGGGTCTTCGAGCGTGGCTTCGGCACCGCCCATCTCCTGTTCACCTGCATAGACGACACCTACGAAAAGGCGCTGGACGCCGCGACTATCTCGCTCAGCCAGCGCTATGCCATGGATTTCCGCAAGGCCGCCGAGCGCTACTGCGCGCTCGGCTCGCCGCAGCAGGTGGTCGAGACCATCCTGCGCTTCCACGAGGCAGGCGTCCGCCACGTCATTCTCGACTTCGTCGGCCCCTACGAGCAGCGCGACCGGCAGACCGAGCGCTTCGCCGCCGAGGCCTTTCCGCTGCTGGCGCGATTGCGCAAGGGGCGATAGTCGAGGAAACGCCGCTGCCGAGCAGCGGGACGTTCACCGGAAATCCGGTCGCCACGCCACCAGCGCGGAGGTTTCCACCACTTCCTCGCGCACATCTGCGAGCGCGGCGCGCAGCTCCGCCACCATGGCTCCCATCTTCCCGCCCAGGTGCGACGGTGACGTGGAGCCCATCGAGAGCGCCCGCTGCACCAGTGTCTCGACGTCGACCGTTCGCCGGTCGATCACGCCGAAGCTTTCCAGGCGGGGGAACGGCGACTCAAGCAGGATCGCCTCGTGGCGGATCCAGTCGGGATCACGGTCGTGCGGCCCGTGGTTGGGCTCGTAGCGCTCGCGGATATCGCGCCAGACCTTGCGCCAGGCATTTGCCGGGATTGCCGGCGCGGAATCGTGGAACAGGACCACCGCGCCGCCCGGCTCGATCATTCGGTCGAGGCGCCTCAGCGTGTCCACCCGGTCCATCCAATGGAACGAGCGCCCCATGACGGCCAGGCGGAAAGGACCAAGCGTCGGATCGAGGTCGTAAGAACTGCCGGAGAGAAAGCGGATGTTTGCCGCCTGCCCGGCCAGCGCTCGGGCCGCCGCCAGCATCTCCGGAGAGGGGTCGATCGCCACCACCTCGCGGACGAGCGGAGCGAAGCCGCGGGCAAGCGGCGCCGGACCACAGCCGAGATCGAGCACCCGGTGCCGGGAGCCGATGCCGGTGACCTCGGCGACCCGGCGGATCAGCGCCGGCGCGTAGGGTACCCGGCCTTGTTCGTAATGCGCGGCGGCGAAGCGATACCGGTCCGGGTCGAACGGTGTCGGCGTGGGTGCGAGAGTCATCGGCTCCTAGCTCACGATCTCGCCGCGAAACGCCCAGCGCGTCATGCGCTTCTCGACGAGGGCGCAGAGGGCGTACATCAAAACGCCCATGATGGCGATGGCGAACAGGCCGGCGAAAGTGGTGGGTGCGTCGTTGCGCGCGCCGGCCGACAGCATCAGGAAGCCGATGCCGCGATTGCCGCCCACCGTCTCGGAGATGACCGAGCCGATGAAGGCGAGCGTGATCGCGACCTTGAGGCTCGCGAAGAGATAGGGCATGGCCCGCGGAATGCCGACCTTGGTCAGGATCTCGGTGCGCGAGGCGCCGAGCGAGCGCAAGACGTCGCGCATCTCGGGCTCGATGGTGGCGAGCCCGGTCGCGACATTGACCACGATCGGGAAGAAGCTGATCACGAACGCCGTCACCACCGCCGGCAAGGCGCCGACGCCGACCCAGATCATCAGGATCGGCACCAGCGCCACCTTCGGCACCGCGTTGAAGGCGATCAGGAGCGGATAGAGGCCCGAGTAGACGAACGGCGAGGCGCCGATCGCGAGCCCCAGCAGCAGGCCGCCCGCGATGGCGATCAGGAAGCCGATCAGGGAGGTCCAGAGCGTCTGCCAGCAGAACAGCAGCAGGATGTCGAAGCGCGCAAAGAAGACCGCGAAGACCTTGCTGGGGCGCGGCAGCAGGATCTCCGGCAGGTCGAAGACAATGCAGGCGGCCTCCCAGAGGAGCAGCAGGACCGCGATGGCGAGCCAGGGCATGGCGATCCTGAGTGCGTTGCGTCGCCACTCGCTCATGCCGAATGTTCCTGGTGGATGCGGTCGCGCAGCTCGTGGACGATCTCCACGAAGCGCGGCTCGAAGGTGGTGGCGAGCGTGCGGGGGCGCGGGATGTCGATCGTGCGCGTCAGAACGATACGGCCGGGACGCCGGCTCATCACATGCACGGTATCGGCGAGATAGGCCGCCTCGCGCAGATCGTGCGTCACCAGCACGCCAGTGAAGCGCTTCTCCAGCCATAGCGCCTGCATCACGCCCCACAGCTCCTCGCGGGTGAACGCATCGAGCGCGCCGAACGGCTCGTCCAGCATCAGGAGCTCGGGCTCGTGGATCAACGCACGGCAGAGATTGGAGCGCTGCTGCATGCCGCCGGAGAGCTGCCAGGGATACTTCTGGCTGAAATCGGCAAGTCCCACGGTTTCGAGGAGCTTCATCGCCCGCGCCTCGTACTCGGCCCGGTGCCGGCGGAAGCGCCGCTTGTGCGGCTCGACCACCTCCATCGGCAGGAGGATGTTGGCCAGCGTCGTGCGCCACGGCATCAAAGTAGGGTTCTGGAATGCCATGCCGACACCCTTGACCGGCCCCGTCACGCGCTGTCCGCCCACCCGCACCTCGCCACCCGACGGCGGCAGGAGGCCGGTCACGAGCTTCATGATCGTGGACTTGCCGCAGCCCGAGGGCCCGACGACCGCCACGAACTCGCCCTTGCCGACAGTCATCGTCGCGTCGGCCAGCGCGAGCGTCGTCTCCCTGCCCAGCCGATAGGTCAGACTGACCCCTTTGAGATCGACGAAGGTCATGGGGCGCCGTCGAAGGCTTGCGAACGATGGTTGTCTCTTTGTCGCTGGCCCATTGCCGTTAGACCGCATGAGCGCAACTGGAGTTGCGCGCCCCGATGAGCGCTCAAGGGAGCGCGCCACTGCAGTGGCGCAATCTTCCTGTCCCATCCCACGACATCATTGCGTAACCATGCGCTCGGCCTTCGGCGGCAGGTATTTGTCGGTGAAGACCTTATCCGGCGCCGGCGCGTGCGGCAGGCCGAAGGCCTCCGACACCAGCTTGACGGAACGGGCGAAACGCTCGGGATCGACGCCGCCCATGCCGTTGGCCTTGACGTAGGGCGTCAGGATGTTGGTCTGCAGCGAAAGCTGCAGGCGCTCCAGCTCGAGCGCATCGTCGATCAGCGGATCGCGCTTCTTGGCGGCGGCGACGCCGAGCTTGTTGTCCTTGATCACGTCCCGCCAGCCCTTGATGGTGGCGGCGACGAAGCCCTTCACCGCTTTCTCGTTCTTGGCCATCTCCGGCGAGACGACGATGCCGTTGCCGTAGACGTCCATGCCGTAGTCGACGTAGCGCATCGCGACGATGTCGTCGAACTTCACCCCGCGCGCCTTGAGGTCGAGCATCGAAGAGAAGTAGTGACCGGAGATGAAGTCGACCGAACCCTGCACCAGGCTCTGCTCGCGAAGCTGTGGCGTCAGGTTCACGTAGTCCCACTTGGTGATGCCGTTCATCTTGGCGAAAGCGGGGAACAGACGATAGGAGGCGTCGAATACCGGGGCGCCGAGCTTCTTGCCCTGGAGATCCTTCGGTGTCCTGATGCCGCTCTTCTTCAGTGCATAGACGCCGAATGGCGCGAAGTCATAGGCCATGAACACGCAAAGCACCTCCTTGCCGGGGTTCTTGGCGTCGTATTCGAGGGCCGCGTTCACGTCGGCGAAGCCGATCTGGTAGGCGCCGGTGGCGACCCGCTGGACGGCGCCGGCCGAGCCTTGGCCCGGATCCATGGTGACATCGAGGCCTTCGGCCTTGTAGTAGCCCTTCTCCAGCGCCACCAGGAACGGCGAGGTCGGTCCCTGGAACACCCAGTCGAGGGTGAACTTGATCGGCGTCTGCGCCGAGGCGGGCGTGGCCGCCAGCCATGTCGCGATCGCCGCGGCGATCCCCAATCCCCTCATTGCCTTGATCATCCAAGCCCCCCGATGTTCGGCCGACTCTTAGGCGGGCCTTGCCGATCCGCCAAGGGGATATCAGGCAGATTCCGTGCCGATCTGCTGGGTGGCCACGAGTCGTGCGAAGACGCCGCCCGCGGCCATGAGCTCGCGATAGGCGCCGCGTTCCACGATCCGCCCCTGTTCCAGGACGACCACCTGATCGGCATCGCGAATGGTCGAAAGGCGATGGGCGATGACGAAGGTGGTGCGGCCCTTCATCAGCACCTTGAGCGCCTTCTGGATGCGCGCCTCGGTGACCGAGTCGAGCGCGCTGGTCGCCTCGTCCAGGATCAGGATCGGCGGATCCTTGAGCAGCGCCCGGGCGATGGCCAGCCGCTGGCGTTCGCCGCCGGAGAGCGTGGCGCCGCGCTCGCCGACCAGCGTGTCGTAACCCTGCGGCTGACGCGAGATGAAGTCGTGCGCCTCGGCAAGGCGCGCCGCCTGCTCGAGCTCGGCCTGCGTCGCATCCGGCTTGCCGATGCGCAGATTGTCGGCGATCGAGCGGTAGAACATGGTCGAATCCTGGAACACCACGCCGATATTGCGACGCAGCGAGTCGAGCCTGATGGCGCGATGGTCGATGCCGTCGACGCGGATCATGCCCGACTGCGGGTCCCACATGCGATGCAGCAGCGACAGCGCCGTGCTCTTGCCCGCCCCCGTCGGACCGACCAGGGCGACCGTCGTTCCCGCCGGCACGTGCAGCGAGAAATGCTGCAGCGCCGGCCGCAACCCGTCATAGGAGAAGCTCACGTCCTCGAAATCGACGTCGCCCCGGGCGCGGCCAAGCTGGACGCCGTCCGGCCGGTCCGGCACCGTGGTCTGGTGGTCGATCACGCGGAAGAAATCGGCCAGCGCCGGCATCTGGAAGAAAATGCGACTCACGAAGGCCGAGGCCTGGTCCATGCGGCCGATCAGCATGGCGGAGAAGCCCATGAAGCTCACGATCTGGCCGACGGTCGCCTCGCCGCGGGTATAGAGCCAGGTGCCGAGCACGAAGATCAGGATCACCGTGAGGGTCGAGGCGGCGCGCGTCAGCACCGACAGCAGCGCCCACCAGTTCAATACGGGATACTGCGCCGCAAGCGTCTCGCCGATGATGCGGTTGATCTCGCGCGTCTCGGCCGCGAGCCGCACGAAGCTCTGGATCAGATGGATGTTGCCCAGCGCATCGCCCGCCCGACTCGCCAGCTCGCTGTGGTGTTCCTCGACCTCGGCCTGCAGCTTGTCGGTCTTGCCGACCACCCAGGCGTTGGCGGCGGCGAAGAACAGGATCAGCACGATCAGCAGCAGCCCGAGTCGCCAGTTCAGGAACAGGCTGAGCGGCAGCATGACGAACAGCGCCACGAAGGTGGCGAGATTCTCGCGGAAGAAGCTGAGCCAGATGCCGAACAGGTGATCGACGCCGGTCAGCATCACCTTCAGGAGCCGGCCCGAATGCTGGGCATTGTGGAAGGCGAAGGGCAGCACCAGCACATGCTCGAAATAGCGCGCCATGGCACCCAGCCGCCGGCGGTGGGCCATGCGGTCGGCCTGCAGCGACACGACTATGTTGGCGACGATGCCGCCCAGCCCGACCGCCGCCCACAGGATCAGCAGTTCCTTCGCCTTTTCCCACAACGTGGCCGTCGTCTCGTTGCGGGCGTTCGACAGCAGGTCCACCACCTTGCCGAACAGCACCGGCTCGTAGAACTGCAGCGCCGCCACCGCGACGTTGGCGAGAGCCAGCGTGATCGCCAGCCTGCGCTCGTCGCGCAGCAATCCGAGGACGCGGCCATAGACGCGGAGGAATTCCATGCGATGGGGTGTCACCCTGAGCGGAGCGAAGGGTCTTCAAGGCCGCGCGAAAGATGCTTCGCTCCGTTTGGCATGACAAGGGAGCCGACGCGTCGTCAGGGCGACGGCTGCTCGCCCAGGAAACGCTCGACGGTGCGCACGAAGAAGCTGACGCCGAACGGGATCGCCATGTCGTTGAAGTCGTAGCGCGAGTTGTGCAGGCTCACGGCATCCTTGTCGCCGCCATTGCCCAGCCACACCATCGCCCCCGGCACCTTCTCCAGCATGTAGGAGAAATCCTCCGAACCCATGCTGGGCCGGGCGTTGTCGCGCACATTGCCCTCGCCGCAGACGCCGGCGGCCACGTCGATCGCGAAGCGAGCGCGATCGGCATTGTTGACCGTCGGCGGATAGCCGGGCTTGTGCTCGACGGCGATCTTGACGCCGTACATCTTCTCGGCGCCCTGGCAGATTTCGTCGATGCGCCGCTTCGCCAGCGCGCGGTTCTGCGGTGTCGTGGTGCGGGTCGTCCCGCCGATATGCACATCGCCCGGAATGACGTTGTAGGCGGAGCCCGCCTTGAAGAAACCCACGGTCACCACGGTCGAATCGATGGGATCGATGTTGCGGCTGACGATCGTCTGCAGCGACATCACGATGCTGGCGCCCACCACCATCGGGTCGAGCGTGGCGTGGGGATGGGCGGCGTGGCCGCCCTTGCCGGTGATACGGATGTCCCAGCGGTCGGCCGCCGCCAGCAGCGGGCCGGGCCGCGTGACGATATGGCCGAGCGGCACGCCGGGCTTGTTGTGGATCGCGAACACCGCATCGCAGGGGAATTTCTCGAACAGCCCGTCCTCGATCATGGCGCGCGCCCCGCCGCCGCCTTCCTCGGCCGGCTGGAAGATGAAATGCACCGCGCCTTCGAACTCGCGCGTCTCGCTCAGCATCTTGGCCGCACCCAGCAGCATCGCGGTGTGGCCGTCGTGGCCGCAGGCGTGCATGCGGCCGGCGTTCTGCGACCGATGCGCGAAGTCGTTGGTCTCGTCCATCGGCAGCGCATCCATGTCGGCGCGAAGGCCGATCGACTTCAGCGAATTGCCCTTGCGCAGCGTGCCCACCAGGCCGGTCTTGCCGAGACCGCGGGTCACTTCGAGCCCCCATTCCTGAAGCTTGGCCGCGACGATGTCGGACGTTCGGTTTTCTTCGTAGGCGAGCTCTGGATGGGCGTGGATGTCTCGACGGATCGCGGCAATCTCGCCCTGGATCTCCAGGGCACGCGGCAAAACGGGCATCAAGCGACTCCGGATTGAAAAAGACGCGCATCATAGACGGAGCGCCGCGCGCGGCGCCATAGCCGAGGACGGCTACTTCACGCGCTTTTGCGGCGCGGCGCTCGCCGGCAGCGGCGCCCAAGCCAGCTCGTTCTTCACCTGCTGCATGATGAAGGACGAGCGGGTGCCTTTGACACCCGGCATGCGCAGCAGCGCCTTCATCGCAAAGTCGCTGAACTGGGCGAGATCGGTGGCGAAGACATGGACCAGGAAATCCATGTCGCCGGTCACCGCGTAACAGGCCACGACCTCGGGCCGGGCGCGGATTGCCGCCTCGAAGGCCTCGACCGTCTTCTCCGAATGGTCGTCGAGAGTGACCTCGACCAGCGCCTGCAGATTGAAGCCCGCCGCCGTCGGCGAGACTAGGGCCGCATAACGGCCGATCACGCCCTCCTCCTCCAAGCGTTTCACGCGGCGCTGGCAGGGTGTCGGCGACAGGCCGACCCGGTCGGCGAGATCGACGATCGACAGCCGGCCTTCGGCCTGCAAGGCGGCGACGATGCGCTTGTCGATGACATCGAGCTCGATCATGGTCCTTTTCACCTATATTGGCGATGTTCCTGGAGGATATCCCTAAAACAGGCCCAGATCTCGATCCATTTCGCCGGGAATCACTCCCGGTCCCGCGCCCATATTCGGAGCATGAACACCTTGGTCCCCCTTGAGACCTTGCGCGGCGACTATCGCGGGATGGCGACCGACTGGACGGTGCCGCAAGAGCTCGACCACTATTCGGCCGAAGACCAGGCCGTCTGGCGCCTGCTCGCCGAGCGGCAGACGCTTCTGGCGCATCGGCATGCCTGCTCCGAGTTCATCCACGGATTGCGCACGCTCGGCATCAGCAAGACGATTCCCGACTTTGACGAGGTCAACCGACGACTCGAGCCACTGACAGGCTGGCGGGTCGTCGGCGTGCCGGGACTCATCCCGGACCAGGCCTTCTATGACCATCTGGCGCATCGCCGGTTTCCGGTCACGGTCTGGATCCGCAGGCGTTCGGAGATCGACTATCTGGTCGAGCCGGACCTGTTCCACGACTTCTTCGGCCACGTGCCGCTGCTCGGCAATCCGGTGTTCGCCGACTATATGCAGCTCTACGGGCGGCGCGGCATCGAGGCCGGACCGCAGATCGACCTGCTGGCGCGGCTCTACTGGTACACGGTCGAGTTCGGTCTGATCCGCACGCCGCAGGGCCTCAAGATCTACGGCGCGGGCATCCTCTCCTCGGCACGCGAGGTGCGGCACGCGATCGAGGACGAGGGTGTCGAGCGCCTGCCGTTCGAGGCCTCGACCGTGATGCACCGGCCCTACGAGATCGACAAGCTGCAGAACACCTACTTCGTGCTCGACGACTTCCGCCAGCTCTTCGAGGCCGCCAACACGCGCATCGCCTGAGCTATACTCCTCCGACTGAACCCGAGGAGGAGAGAGCCCGATGACCATCCGTCGCGTGACGTCGCCTGCCGTGCCCGAGCCGCCGCCCGAGCGCTGGTCCAATTGCCTGGTCTGCGATGGCATCGCCTATGTATCGGGGATGACAGCGCGCGGCACCGATCCCAAGGTGCTGGCCACATTGGACGAGTACGAGCAGGGCAAGATCGTTTTCGGCAAGATCAAGGGCATGCTCGAGGCCGCGGGCGGCGCGATGGCCGACGTCGTGAAGGTCACGATCTTCGTGACCAACATCAAGAACAACACCAAGGTCTGGGCAGCGCGGCGCGAGTTCTTCACCGGCAACTTTCCCGCCTCGACCCTGGTCGAGGTGCGCGCGCTCGCCGCCCCCGAGATCCTGGTCGAGATCGAGGCCATCGCCCATATCGGCAAGGGCCCGCGTTAGGCTTCAATCGCCTCGTGTCATCCCGAGCGCAGCGCGGGATCGTTTGCGGCACCGATCAAGGATTCCTTCCTTCGACTTCGCTCAGGACAGGTGCTGCGCTCGGAATGACACCACATCGCGGCCGGCGAGTTACGCCGCCTTCACCTCGCGTTCGGCCTTGAGCGCGCGGACGGTCTGGCGCAGCGCGTGCACCGTCCTCTCGATCTCGGCGCCGCCATGGAAGGCCGAGACGAAGCCGCCGGGCGCACCCATCACGTCGACGCCGTGGGTCATCAGGCCCATGCGGATCTTGCCGCTGAGCGGGCCCGAGCGCGCGCCCTTCAGCTTGGCGAAGCCCAGCTTCAAGGGATCGAAGGTCGCGGGATCGACCGCCTCGCCGGTCGGATTGGGATAGATCAGGAAGGTCGAGGACTGGCCGTAGATGCCCCACGGCACACTCTCCTCGACCAGCACCTGGCGCAGCGCCCCGCGCAGCTCGGCCGCCGTCCTGTTCGCTTTCTCGGCAAGGTCCTCGTCGCGCACCAGCGACAGCGCCGTGACGGCGGCCGCGGCCGACAGCGGATTGGCGTTGTAGGTGCCGGGATGGGCGATCTTCTCCTGGTTCTTCGCCGCCGTCGCGGCGTGATCGATGCGGTCGAGGATCTCGCGCTTGCCGGCCACCGCGCCGCCCGGCAATCCGCCCGCCACGATCTTGGCGAGGATGCAAAGGTCTGGCGTGACTCCCAGCGCCTTCTGCGCCCCGCCCGACGACCAGCGGAAGCCGGTGATGACCTCGTCCATCAGCATCACGACGCCGCGGCGCGCCGTCACCTCGCGGATCGCCGGCGCGAAGCCCGGGGGCAGCGGCACCTGCCCCCACGAGGCGCCGGACGGCTCGAACATCACGGCGGCGATGTCGTCGCGCTCCTCGAGGAGCTTCACGACCGGCTTCACGTCGTCGGCCGGCATCAGGATCGTGAGATCGGTGACGCTCTGCGGCACGCCGGGCGTGGTCGTGCCGTCGTAGTGCGAGACCGCGCCCGCGGCGACCGTGTCGTGCCAGCCGTGGAAGTGGCCGACGAAGCGCACGATCCTCTCCTTGCCGGTATGGGCGCGCGCCAGCCGGATCGCCATGTGCGAGGCCTCGGTGCCCGAGGCCGTGAAGCGCACCTTCTCGGCCGACGGCACCAGCTCGCAGACGAGCTCGGCCCAGCGCACCTCGAGCTCGTGGCTCGAGCCGTAGTGCGTGCCGAGCTCCATCTGCCGCTTCACCGCCTCGACGATCGCGGGATGCGAATGGCCGAGCAGCAGCGCGCCGTGACCGCCGAAATAGTCGACGTACTCGTTGCCGTCGACGTCCCATTTGCGCGGTCCCTTGGCGCGCGAGACGTGGATCGAATAGGGATCGAGATAGCGCGCGTCGTGCGTGATGCCGCTCGGCAGCACCTTGCGCGCCCGCTCGTACAGAGCGGCCGAGCCGCCGGTGCGGGCCTTGTAGTCGGCCACGACGGCGGAGTTCGTTTGTGATGAATCGTTCTTTTGCGCGCTCATACTTGCCCTCAACTCAGCTAATGGCCGAACATCGCAAGCCTCGCTTGTCTCGCCAAGGGGCCCGGCCCTATCGTTTCCTGTCTTTCGCAGACCGGAGTCCCAAGTGAACGCCCCAGTGAACGTGAAGCCGCGTGGACGGCAGTTCTTCAACAATCCCGGCCCGACCAACATTCCCGACCGCATCCTGCGGGCGATGGATCGGCCGGTAATGGATTTCCTGGCGCCGGAATTCCTCGAGATCCAGCGCGCCTGCATGGCGGGCGTGAAGCGCATCCTGAAGACCGACCAGACGTTGTTCGTCCATGCCTCGACCGGCCACGGCGCCTGGGAGGCTGCGGTGGCCAATCTGTTCTCGCCCGGCGAGACCGTTCTCGTGGTCGAGACCGGCTACTTCTCGATGGGCTGGAAGGAAATGGCGGAGACGCTGGGGCTCAAGGTCGAAACCGTGCCGGCCGACTGGCGCAAAGGCGTCGATATCGCCAAGCTCGCCGAGCGCCTCGCCGAGGACAAGGCGCACGAGATCAAGGCGGTGCTCGCCGTGCACAACGAGACGGCGACCGGCATGGTGCTGCCGCTGGCGGAGGTTCGCCGCGCGCTCGACGAGGCCAAGCATCCGGCGCTGCTCCTGTCCGACACGATCTCGTCGCTCGGCAGCATGGAATACAAGATGGACGCGTGGGGTGTCGACGTGACGGTCGGCGGCAGCCAGAAGGGCCTGATGATGCCGACCGGCATGGCGATCACCGGCGTCAGCGCCAAGGCGATGGAGGCGTCGCGCACCTCGAAGATGCCGAAGTACTACTTCAACTGGCAACTGATGGAGGCGCGGCCGCCGCAGCGGTTCATCGGCACCGTGCCGGTGCACTTCTTCTTCGGCCTGCAGGAATCGATCAGGATGCTGGAGGAGGAAGGCCTCGACGCGGTGTTCGCGCGCCATGCCCGGCTGGCCGAGGCGACGCGCGCCGCGGTGCGCGCCTGGGGCGCGAACGGCAAGGGGCCGACGCTGTACGGCCAGACGCCGGAGCGCCTGTCCAACTCGGTGACCACGGTGCTGATGCCCGAGGGTGTGAGCTCGGACGGCCTGCGCAAGGCGGCACTCGAGCGTTACAACCTTTCCCTGGGCGGAGGGCTGGGGCCGCTGATGGGCAAGGTGTTCCGCATCGGCCATCTGGGCGACCTCAACGAACCGATGTTGCTCGGCTGCCTCGCCACGACGGAACTCGCCATGAAGACGGCCGGCGTCCCCTTCGCGCCCGGCGGCGTGGATGCCGCCATCGATTCGCTGGCGGGCCAAGCCTAGAAGGCTGGGCCTAGAAGGCTGGCTTGCCCGCGGCGACGGCGATCAGGCGCTCGGGCTTGATCGACGACAGGGACGTGCCCTTCGCGACCGTCGGCGGGACCGCGACGTCTCTCACCGGCTCGAAGCGCACCGACGCGGGGTTGAAGGCGTAGAGCTGGCCTTCGACGAGGTTGAACCACCAGGCATGCAGGCGGAGCTTGCCGGCGGCGACACGATCCGCAATCCAGGGAAAGCTCATCAGATTGACGATGCTGCTCAGCACCGCCGCCTGCTCGACGGCACGATTGATCTCTGCGCTCGGCTTGCCCGCGAGCTCGCGCACGGCGACGTCGCGCACCTCCTGTGCGACGGCCATCCAGGTCGAGAGATAGTCGTAGCTGGCATAGGCGCTCGACCGTTCGCCGTCGACCAGCGCGGCGATGCCGCCGCACAGCGCATGTCCGAGCACCACCACATGCTGGACCTCGAGGCCGCGCACCGCGAACTCGATCGCGGCCGACGTGCCGTGCTGACGTTCGTCCGGCGGGATCTGCGCCGGCGGCACCATCGCGGAGATGTTGCGCACGGTGAAGATGTCGCCCGGCCGTGTCCGCGTCAGGATGCCGGGATCGACGCGCGCATCGGAGCAGCCGATCACCAGCACCTCCGGCGACTGCCCCTCGGTGGCGAGCTTCTCGAAGAGATCGAGGTGCTCGCGATAGTAGCCCAGGCGAAAATCCGCAAAGCCCTTCAGAAGTCGTTCAAACGCCATGATGTCTCGCCTACGATGCGGGTCATTCCACGGACAAGGGACATGACCCAGGAACTGCTCTACGACAAGCGCGGCGATATCGGCTGGATCACCTTCAACCGGCCGCAGGCCCGCAACGCGCTCACTTTCGCGATGTATGAAGGATTGGCCGAGATTTGTGGCCGCGTCGCCGCGACGCACGAGGCCAAGGTGCTGGTGATCACCGGCGCCGGCGACAAGGCCTTCGCGGCCGGCACCGACATCGGCCAGTTCAAGTCGTTCAAGAATGGCGACGACGGCATCGCCTACGAGCGCAAGATGGACCGCATCCTGGACGCGGTCGAGCGCTGTGCGGTCCCGACCATTGCCGCGATCGCGGGCTACTGCACCGGCGGCGGCGCGGGAATCGCCGCCGTCTGCGACTTCCGCATCGCCTCGGCCTCGGCGCAGTTCGGCTTCCCGATCGCGCGCACGCTGGGCAACTGCCTGTCGATGGCGAACTATGCCCGACTCGCGAGCCTGATCGGCCCGCAGCGCGTCAAGGAGATGATCCTGCTCGCCAGGCTGGTGGATGCATCGACGGCGCTGCAGATCGGCCTGGTGAGCGAGGTGCTGCCGGATGTCGCCGCGCTGCAGGCGCGGGCCGAGGCGCTGGCCACGACCCTTGCCGGCCATGCACCCCTCACCATGCGGTCGACCAAGGAGGCGCTGCGCCGCCTGCAGGCGAAGATCGGCGACGAGAATATCGACGACCTGATCCGCCATACCTACGGCAGCGCCGACTTCCGCGAGGGCATGAGCGCGTTCCTGGAGAAGCGGCCGCCGAAATGGAGCGGCCGCTGAGGCTCAGGCCTGCCAGAAGCGTTTGCGGCTTTCCTTCCATTGCTCGGCGCGGCTGAGGCCGACATCGGCCAGCGCACGATCGTCGAGCAGGGCAAGCTGCCGGCGCGAGCGGCTGCGGTCTCGCCACAACGACAGTGTCGACAAAAGGAAAGGCCAGAGACGTCGGGCGTTCGACCCGCCCGCAAACGCATCGAGGCGAAGGACGTTGTGCATGGGTCGACCTTGCCGATCGGCCCATGTTCGAGGTTACGGCGCCAGCCGAAGCGTCAGAAGCTTGCCTCGACAGCGCCGAGACCGACGAACTCGCCACGCGCTTTCGTGCCGGGCGGGTAGTAGCGCAAGCCGGTCCACGAGCCGGTGGTGATCGCCTGGCCCTTGCGGATGCCGCCGCGACGACGCACGGCGTGGTCGATCATCCACGCGAGCGGTCGCACCGGATCGACGGCGCCGAGCCCGCCTTTCTGATCGACCTCCATCCGACCATCGATCAGGAGCCTCACCTGCAGGCTCGGCCAGTCGAGGGAACGCCACGCCTCGATACCGCCGCCGACCACCAGCGCTTGGTTCATCTGGTTGTCGGCGAGCAGCCATTCGGGATCGACGTCCTTGAAGTCGGCGAGCCGCGTGTCGACCACTTCCATGCCGACGAAGGCGTCGCCCACGGCATCGAGCGCCTCGTCCTGCCCGACCGGCTCCTCGCGTGAGGGAATGTCGCGCACGATGTGGAACGAGATCTCGATCTCCACGCCGATCATGTGCATCGCCTTGCCGTCGAAGCTGGCCGGCGAGCGGACCAGCGCGCCGGCCAGCAACGGGGCAGGATTGGGCTCGGCCGTCGGCGTGCGGGCGCCGACCTTCCAGCCCGACACCGGTCCCGCGGCTTTGGCGACGCCGTCCTGGATGGCGTAGACCGCATTGCGATCCGGCAAGGCAAACGGCGGCGTCATCTGCTTGCCGGAACGGCGCGCCTGCAGCAGCAGGCGGACGGCGTGGGAAATGTCGGGCGTCATGCTAAGCTCCGATCGTCACCAAAGACCGGAGGGAACATGCCCTACGCGAGCGGCCGCGTCATTCACGACGCCGATGCGCATATCATGGAAGTGCCGGGTTTCCTCGAAGGGCATCTCGAAGCGAAGTATCGTGCCGTCGTCACCGATGCCGCGCTGTTTCCTCGCCGCGAGGGCTTTCACAGCCATCTCACCGCAGCGCATCTCGAAAAGGCGCCGGCTGCGTTCGACGAGTCGCAGATCATGCTCGCCAAGAACTGGGATGCGCTCGGCTCTTACCGCAAGCAGGACCGCACGCGCTCGATCGACCTGTTGGGCTTTTCGAGCCAGCTCATGTTCACCACGGCGCTGCTCAACTATTCGACCGTGCTGGAGGCCGGCCGCGATCCCGATCTCGCCTATGCCGTCGCGCGCGCCCACACGCGCCATATGGTCGACTTCTGCTCGGTCGATCGCCGCCTGCTGCCGACCGGGTACGTACCGCTCATCGACTTCGAGCGCACCGCGAAGGCGGCGCGCGAGTCGATCGAGCTCGGTGCCAAGGCATTGCTGATCCCGTCGCGCTGTCCCGACGACCACTCGCCGAGCCATATCGGCTTCGATCCGTTGTGGGCGATCGCCCAGGAAGCCGGCCTGCCGATCGTGTTCCATGTCGGCGGCGGCGGAAAACTCCTGGAGGACGCCTATTTCAACAACGGCCTGCCGCCGGTGCCCGACTTCCACGGCGGCGACGACAATTTCAGGTCGATCGACTACATGGCGATCGCCTATCCGCCGATGAAGGCGATGACGGCACTGATCGTCGACCGCGTGCTGGACCGCTTCCCGCGGCTGAAGTTCGGCGTCATCGAGCAGGGCGCCTCGTGGGTGCCGGGCTGGATGCGCAACATGGATTCGGCCCACAACGCCTTCTACAAGAACGAGGAGCGGCTGCAGGAGATGGCGCTCAAGCCCAGCGAGTACGTGCGGCGCCAGGTGCGCGTGACGCCCTATCCGCACGAGGATGCCGGCTGGATCATCGCCAATTCCGGCGACGAGGTGTGCCTCTTCTCGTCGGACTATCCGCACGTCGAAGGCGGGCGCCATCCGATCAAGCGCTTCGAGGCGTCGATGGAAAAGGCGGGCGTCAGCGAAGGGCAGAAGCAGCGCTTCTATTGCGACAACTTCGTCGATCTCATGGGCGCGGGCCTCACGCCGGAATTGCGAGCGGCGGCATGAAGAGCTACGCGACACTGCTCACCGAGCGTACCGGCGCGGTCCTCAAGATCACGGCCAACCGGCCGGAAGTCCTGAACGCGCAGAGCCGGATCCTGCTCGAGGAGCTGGACCACGCCTTCAAGGCGGCAGTCGACAGCGACGAGGTGCGTGTCATCATCCTGGCGGGCGCCGGCAAGCACTTCTCGGCCGGCCACGATCTCGGCAGCCCGCAGGAAATGGAGGACCAGAAGAAGACGCTGCTCGAGCCCGGCTTCAAGGGCGAGTACCGGCGTCTCTGGGAACGCTTCTTCGAGAACACGATGCGCTGGCGCGACCTGCCGAAGCCCACCATCGCCCAGGTCCAAGGCTACTGCATCATGGGCGGCATGATGATCGCCTCGGCCTGCGACCTCATCGTTGCCAGTGACGATGCGCTGTTCGCCGACCGCGCCGTCAGATGGGGCGGTGCACACGTGCAGTACTTCTCGATGCCGTGGGATCTCGGCCCGCGCAAGGCCAAGGAATATCTCTTCACCGGCGATTTCATCACCGCGGCGCAGGCGGAGAAGGCGGGGCTGGTGAACCGGGTCGTGCCGCGCGCCGAGCTCGAGGAGGAAACGATGGCGCTCGCGCAACGGATCGCCGAGCGCGACCCCTTCGCGCTCAAGTTCGCCAAGGCGTCCGTCAACGAGATGCAGGACGCCCAGGGCTGGCGTCAGGCGATGGAAGGCGCCTTCAAGAACTACATGCTGACCATCCCGCACCGCATCGAGCTCGGCACCTACGGCCCGGCGGCGCGCGAGAAGGCGCCGAAGGACCGGTTCGGGGTGTTGAACAAGAAGTCATGAGTCTTCCGAACCGCGCTGATCTCGCGCGCTCACGAGCTCGAGCGAGCTGGAAGCTCGCGGTCCGCAAGACATGAACTACGCCGCGCGGCGCTTGCGCTCCTCCATCTCCACGCCCATCGCCTGGGCGACCGCCGGCCGCTGCAGGTGGTTCTGGTGATCGGCATGGAGTGTCGGCCACCTCTTGAGATCGCAGCCCACGAAGCCGAACCAGTTGAGCAGCGTCACGAGATAGGCGTCGGCGACGGTGAACCGGTCGCCGACGAGAAAGCTGCCGCCCCCCAGCCGGCGCGCGATATAGTCGAGCGTCGGTCCGAGCAGCGCCTTGGCCGCCGTCTTGGTCTCGGCCGGAGCGTCGGGCGCGAAGATCGGCTGGAACAGCTTCTTGTGCACCTCGGTGGCGAGGTAGTTCAGCGTGTCGATCAGGCGGTAGCGCTCGATCGTGCCCCAGGCCGGCGCGAGGCCCGCCTCGGGCTTGCGGTCGGCGAGGTACTGCAGCACCGACGAGCCCTCGTTCAGGACCTCGCCGCTCTCGAGCCGCAGCGCCGGGACATAGCCGTTGGCGGCGATGGCGAAGAAGTCGCCGCCCTCGTCGGTCTTCTTGTCCTTCACGAAGCGCACCCTGACGGGCAGGCCGGCCTCGAGGGCAGTGATGTGCGAGGCCAGCGAGCAGGCCATCGGTGAGGCGAACAGTTCCATCGCATCCTCCATGTTTTTATGCGATGCTGTACAGAAATGCGCTCGGACGGCTGAGTCAAGGATTATTATGCGAAATGGTACAAAATTGGTCGAGCCGGCGCAGAAGCGGCCAAGAGGGCGTCCGCGTTCGTTCGACACCGCCGAGGTGCTCGACCGCGTGCGCACGGTGTTCATGGACAAGGGCTTCGCCGGCGCCTCGCTCGACGAGCTGGCCGAGGCGGCCGGGCTCAACCGGCCCAGTCTCTACGCCGCCTTCGGCGACAAGGAGCAGCTCTATATCCACACCTTGCGCTTCTACGGCGACAAGAGCCTTGCCGGCCTGCAGGCGATCCTGGGCGGCAAGGGCTCGATCGAGCGGCGTCTGGGGCAGGTCTTCGACGCCGCGATCGACCTCTATACCGCGCCACCCCGGCCGCGCGGCTGCCTGATCGTGGGCACCGCGGCCGTCGAGGCGCCGACACATCCCAGGATCGCGGCGATGGCGCAGGCGCTTTTGCAGGAGTTCGAGCAGTGCTTCGAGGCAGCCTTCGCCAGGGCAGTGGCTGCTGGCGACCTCGGCCGGTCACCCAGCCCGGCCGCGCGCGCACGGATCGCAGGCTCCCTTCTCGATACGCTCGCCATCCGGGCCCGGATCGGCGTTTCGCCATCGGAACTCAAGGCTTTCGCCGCCTCGATGGTGCCGGCGATTTGTGGTTAAGGCCAACGCCGTGTTACATTGCCTTAACTACTACCTCTAACTGAATGAAATTATGTACAAAAAACTGCACGTTGCCGTCGCCACGGCATGCCTCGGCATTGGCTCCGCTTCCGCCCAGACCCAACCCATCGACATTCCGACCTCGGCTTACGGGCCGACATGGACAGGCCCCTATCTGGGCGCTGCTTTCGGCGTCCAGGCGATGGTCGACCGGGCGAACCTCGCGGGATTCGGTCCGGTGCTCAGCGTCGATGGGTTGGGCGGCCAGGGTGTCTTCGGCTCCATTTATGGCGGCTTCGACTACCAGTTCATCCCGCAAGCCCTGGTCGGCGGGGTCGCGGAGCTCTCCTACGGTGGCCTCGACTCGACCGTCTCGGCCCAGGTGCCGGGTGCCGGCGCGACGTTGACGACGCATCCCGACCTCGGTTGGGCCCTGTTGCTGCGCGCCGGCGTATTGCCCACGCCGTCCACCCTGCTCTATGGCATCGGCGGCTACACGGGACAGAATATGCATACCACCGCATCGGCGTTCGGCGGCGGCGGATCGGCATTCTTCGACAGCCGCGACACGTTCAACGGCTGGACAGTCGGCGGCGGCGTGGAAACGAAGCTGGGCGCGGGCTGGTCGACCAAAGTCGAGTATCGCTACAGCCAGTACGGGCAGAAGACCTTGCCCGGCACGGCCCTCAGCCTGTGGCCGTCGATCCATACGGCCCGCATCGGTCTTTCCTATCGGTTCGGTGCCCCGGGCGGCGCGACGTCTGAGGCTCGCCTAGCGACAACCGAGCGCCAGGTCAATTGGACCGGCGTCTATCTCGGCGGCGCGGGCGGCGCGGGGGCCCTCAGCAACAACGTGAACGCGAGCGCCGGCGGCGCGTCGGCGAGCGCCAATACGGGTGGCCAGGGCCTGCTGGGCTCGGTCTTCGCGGGCGCTGACTATCAGGTCACCGACCGCGCCTTGGTCGGCGTGATGGGCGATCTCACCTGGGCCGGCCTGCAATCGACGACGAGCTCGACGACAGGCAACGCGTTCGCCGGTGTGACGTCGCGCCAGAACATGTCGTGGAGCATCCTCGGCCGCGTGGGCTTCCTGCCGACGCCGTCGACGCTCATCTACGCCGCCGCCGGCTACACCGGCACGACCTTCACCACGACGGTCTCGGCCGCAGCGCCCGGCGCCTTTGTCAGCGCGTCCCAGGACAACACGCTCGGCGGGTGGACGGTCGGACCGGGTGTGGAGATGCGCATCGCCGACGGCTGGTCGACGCGCATCGAATATCGCTATACGCAATTCGGCCAGGCGTCGGCGTACGGCGCGACCTTCCAGCCCTCGAACCAGACGATTCGCGCCGGCCTCTCCTACAAGTTCGGCGGCGGCTGATCCCGGGGCGGGGAGCGCGATGGCCCTCCATCCCTGGAGCGGAGGGTTTCGCTCCCTGGCCGACGAATGGAACTATCGCGTCGAGGACATCGACGGCGAGGTGCCCGCTGCGCTGCGGGGCACGTTGTTCCGCAACGGCTCCGGCCGCAACGATCTCGACGGCAAATGGTTCGCCCACTGGTTCGACGGCGACGGCATGATCCACGCCATCCGCTTCGGGCCGGACGGCATCCGCTATCGCAACCGCTACGTCGCCACGGCGAACTATCGCGACGAGACCCGCGCCGGCCGGATCGTCTATCGCGGCTTCGGCAAGATGCGTCCCGGCGGCATGCTGGCGAACATCTTCCGTCCGCTTGCCAATGTCTCGAACACGTCGGTCGTGCTCGAAAGCGGGCGCCTGCTGTCGCTCTGGGAAGGCGGGCCGCCCTATGAGCTCGATCCGCGGACACTGGAGACCAGGGGCATTGCCGACTTCGGCGGCACCGTCCGGGCGTTTTCCGCCCATCCCAAGATCGATCCCGAGAGTGGCGAGCTGTTCAATTTCGGCATCGACTACGGACCCAACACCACGCTCACGCCCTATCGCCTGAAGGACGGCAAGGCGGCATCGCTGCCCGCGGTGACACTGCCCTATCCGCTGATGAACCATGACTTCGTGCTCACGCGGCATCATCTCGTCTTCTGTCTCGGTCCGATCTTGGTTCATCCATTGAAGATGATCCTGGGCCTCGCGAGCTTCGACGGCGCGCTTCACTGGGACAGCGGCAAGCCGACGCTGATCCTGCTCGTACCGCGAGACGGCGACGGGAAGCCGCGCATCATCGAGGCCGATCCCTTTTTCCAGTTCCACTTCGCCAACGGCTACGAGGAGGGTGGTACGATCATCCTCGATCTGGCGCGCTATCCGGACTATTCGGTGATCGGCCAGGCGCTGCGCGACTTCTGGCGCTCCGACTGGCCGGCGAGGGGCATGGCGACCTTGACGCGACTGCGCGTCGATCTCGCCAGCGGGAAGGTCGAGACACAGGCTTTCGCCGCGGGAACCGCCAACGAGTTTCCGACCATCAACCCCCTCTACGTCGGCAGGCGCCACCGATTTGCCTACATCGCCTGCAATTCCGCCGACAGCACGCTCGGACTGCAGCAACGGATCGCCCGCGTCGACGTCGAGAACGGCACGGTGGCGACACACGACTTCGGCCCGGGCGGCTATCCCGGTGAAGCGGTGTTCATTCCGACGGGCCGCGGGGCCGAAGACGATGGTGTCCTCGTCACGCTCGTCTTCGAGGCGAGGACCGAACGCAGCGCCATTGTCGGCCTCGATGCGCACAATGTCGCGGCGCCGCCCCTCTTCACGGCCCGGCTGAAGCATCACGCCCCCTTCGGCCTGCACGGCTGCTTCACGCCGCAGTTCTAGTCGGAGATCAGCTCTTGCCGATGGCGCGCCATATGGTCGGCCGCCAGGTCGAGGAAGGCGCGCACCTTGCTCGAGAGGTGGTGGCGCGTCGGATAGGTGGCGTTGATGGCGAAATCGATCGGCTTGTGATCGGGCAGCAGCCGGACGAGCCGGCCGGCCCGCAGATCGTCCGCCACGCCCAGAAACGACGCCGCCATCATGATGCCCTGCCCCGCCAGCGCCGCCTTCATCATGGTGGTCGCGCTGTTGGTGACGAGGTTGCCGGATACCCGGACCGAGACCTGTGCCGCTCCGGGCCCCACGAAGTGCCATTCCTCGCCGAAGGGATAGAGCGAGAAGCGCAGGCAGTTGTGGCGCTTCAGATCCTGGAGCTGCCGCGGCGCTCCGTGTCGTTCGAGATAGGACGGGGCGCAGCAGAGAATGTGGTGCCAGCTGACCAGCCGGCGCAGGATCAGGTTGGCCTCCGGCGGCTGGACGGCGCGAATTGCAAGATCCAGCCCCTCCTCGATCATGTCGACATTGCGCTCGCCGGCATTGAGGTCGACCGAGGCCTCGGGATAGCGGGCGAGGAAATCGATGACGACCGGCGCAATGAAGGGCACGAGGTGGGCGCCGGTATAGAGCCGCAGCGTGCCGCGCACCGTCGATTGCAGCAGGCCCGCCGCCTGGTCGGCCTCCTCAAGGTCGGCGAGGATACGGCGGCAACGCTCGTAGTAGGCCCTGCCCACATCGGTCAGGTTCACCCGCCGCGTGGTCCGGTTCAGCAAACGGGCTCCCAGTCGTCCCTCGAGCGCCTGGACATGGTTGCTGACCATGGTGGTGGACATGTTCAGCCGCCGTGCTGCAGCGGAAAATCCGCCTGACTCAACGACTTGAGAGAAAACCGTCAGGCCGGTGAGCCGATCCATCCGGGCCTCAATTATCAATCATTTCGGGATAATATTTCAAAAAATTGAGAGATTATCAATTGCTACACGCAAGGGCATCTATCCGGCATCAGAACGCGGAGTTTGCATGTCCCTGCTTTCTTATGCCGTCATCGCCGGTCTCGCCCGCAGCAACAGCGCGCTGCTTTCGAGGACCGCCCTGAAGCGTTCGGCGCTCGGCGTCGGTCTTCTGGCGACCCTCGGTGTCGCGATCGACTACGGCTATGACTACTGGAAAGTCGGCCAGTACCAGGTGTCGACGGACAACGCCTATGTCCAGGCCGATTACACCACGGTCGCGCCGCGGATCTCGGGATACATCACCGCGGTGCTGGTGGAGGACAACCAGAAGGTCAAGGCCGGCCAGGTGCTGGCGCGCATCGACGACCGCGACTTCCGCGTCGCGCTGGACCGGGCCAACGCCGAGGTCGAGGCGGCCGAGGCGGCCCTTCGCAACCTCGATGCACAGATCGCCCAGCAGCAGTCGGTGATCGACCAGACCGAGGCCGACATCGCCTCGGCCGAGGCCGCGCTCAGCTTCGCCAAGGCCGACAACGCCCGCTACAGCGCCCTGGTGAAGACCGGATACGGCACCGTGCAGCGCGCCCAGCAGGCCGAGACGGCGCTCAAGGAGAAGACCGCCCAGCTCCGGCACGACCGCGCCAGCCTGCTGGTTGCCGAGCGCAAGGTCGATGTGCTGAGGACCGAGCGCGGCCGCGCCGAAGCGAGCCGGGACCGCAGCCTCGCCAACCGACACCAGGCGGAGCTGAACCTTTCCTACACGACGGTCAGCGCGCCGGTCGACGGCACCGTCGGCGCCCGCTCGCTGCGCGTCGGCCAGTTCGTGCAGGCCGGCACGGCCCTGATGGCGGTGGTGCCGCTGCATGCCGTCTATGTCGTCGCCAACTACAAGGAAACGCAGCTTTCCCGCGTGCGCCCCGGCCAGCCGGCAAACGTCGAGATCGACAGCTTCCCGGGCGTGACGCTCGAGGGTCATGTCGACAGCCTGTCGCCGGCCAGCGGCCTCGAGTTCGCGCTGCTGCCGCCCGACAACGCGACCGGCAACTTCACCAAGATCGTGCAGCGCATTCCAGTCAAGATCGTGCTGGACGACGAAAAGCTCGAAGGCTTGCTGCGGCCCGGCAT
The DNA here is from genome assembly GCF_030246845.1 of Enhydrobacter sp. Lineage (NCBI taxonomy): Bacteria > Pseudomonadati > Pseudomonadota > Alphaproteobacteria > Hyphomicrobiales > Enhydrobacter > Enhydrobacter sp. The sequence continues at coordinate 3,095,408 of NZ_CP126889.1, read as the reverse complement.
GTCGGTCGAGCCGACCATCGACACCAGGACGGCTCGGTAAGGAGACGACGATGACCGCCGCTTCTCCCGTGACCGCGCGGACCTGGATCGCCGTGATCGGCTCGACGCTCGGCGCCTTCATGGCGGTGCTCAACATCCAGATCGTCAATGCCTCGCTCGCCGACATCCAGGGCGCGATCGGGGCCGGCATCGACGACGGCGGCTGGATCTCGACCGCCTATCTGGTGGCCGAGATCGTGGTCATTCCCCTGAGCGGCTGGCTGGCGCGGGTCTTCTCGGTACGCCTCTATCTGCTCGCCAATGCCGCGCTCTTCCTCGCCTTCTCCGCCGCCTGTGCGCTGGCACAGAATCTCGGCCAGATGATCGTGCTGCGCGCTTTCCAGGGGTTCACCGGCGGCGTGCTGATCCCGATGGCCTTCACCCTCATCATCACGCTGCTGCCGGCGGCCAAGCAGCCGATCGGGCTTGCCCTGTTCGCGCTCTCCGCCACCTTCGCACCGGCGATCGGCCCGACGATCGGCGGCTATCTCACGGAAAACTGGGGTTGGGAATACATCTTCTACGTCAATCTCGTGCCGGGCGGCGTGATGCTTGCCATGCTGTGGTTCTCGCTGGAACGGGCGCCGATGCAGCTCGGCCTGCTGCGCAACGGCGACTGGGCCGGCATCGCCACCATGGCGATCGGGCTCAGCGCCCTGCAAACGGTGCTGGAGGAAGGCAACAAGGACGACTGGTTCGGCTCGCCCTTCATCGTGCGGCTGTCGATCGTGGCCGTGGTCGCGCTCTCCCTCTTCGTCTGGATCGAGCTCAGGACCGGCCATCCGCTGCTGAACCTGCGGCTGATGCTGCGGCGCAACTTCGGCTTCGGCCTGTTCGCCAATTTCCTGCTGGGCATCGCGCTCTACGGCTCGGTGTTCATCCTGCCGGTCTATTTGTCGCGCATCCAAGGCTACAACTCGGAGCAGATCGGCATGGTGCTGGCCTGGACCGGCCTGCCGCAGCTCGTGCTGATCCCGCTGGTGCCGCGCCTGATGAAACGATTCGACGCGCGTCTCGTGATCGTGGTGGGCTTCGCCCTGTTTGCAGGCAGCAACTTCATGAACATCTACATGAGCGCCGACACCGCCGCCGACCAGCTTCTGGTACCCAACATCGTGCGGGCGATCGGCCAGGCGCTGGTGATGACGCCGCTCTCGGCCGTTGCCGCCGCCGGTATCGAGGCGGCCAACGCCGGATCCGCCTCGGCCCTGTTCAACATGATGCGCAATCTCGGCGGGGCGATCGGCATTGCCGGACTGCAGACCTTCCTCACCAAGCGCGAGCAGTTCCATTCGAACATCCTCGGCCAGTCGGTCTCGCTCTTCGACGAAGCCACGCGCCGCAGGCTCGACCAGCTCACTCATTACTTCCTGGGCCATGGCGTGAGCGATCAAGCTCTCGCCTGGCACAAGGCGGTGGTCGCCATCGGCAATCGCGTGCACCAGCAGGCCTACACCATGGCCTTTGCCGACACGTTCTACCTGCTGGGCATGGCGCTCGTGGCCGCCTTGCTGGCGACGCTGCTGCTCAAGAAGGCCGGACCGCTGTCGGCCGGCGGAGCTCACTGACTGATCGACCAAAAAGGAGGAAATCGATGAAACCGAGATTGAATGCCTACCAGGCCGCGCCGGCCGTCATGAAGGCGATGATGGCGCTCGAAAGCCAGGCCGCCGGCAGCGGGCTGGAGCCGGCGCTGATGGAGCTGGTCAAGATCCGGGCGTCGCAGATCAACGGCTGCGCCTTCTGCCTGCACATGCATACCCGCGACGCCCGGGCCAAGGACGAGAAGGAGGAGCGCATCTACCTGCTCGACGCCTGGCGCGAATCGCCGCTTTATTCCGAGCGCGAGCGGGCGGCCCTTGCCTGGACAGAAGCCGTCACGCTCGTGAGCCAGACCCACGTTCCGGACGATGTCTACGAGCAGGCCCGGGCCGAGTTCTCCGAGGAGGAGCTGGTGAAGCTCACGCTCCTGATCACGACCATCAATGCCTGGAACCGCTTCGCCATCGGCTTCCGTTCGGTCCATCCGGTCGACGTGAAAGCTCAATCGAACGCGGCATAGCACCACTTCCGACGACCAGAGATCCCTCGCTGAGATGGTGTCGTCCCGAGCGAAGCGAGGGATCTTTCGTTGTGCAAGGGTGGGACGATCGGGCGACTCGGCAAGCGCAGGCGGCGGCTGCTAGAGTCCCGCCGACAAAAGGAAGGGATGAAACCGATGGCCGAGCCACGGACCATGTTCGAGAAGATCTGGCAGCGTCATGTCGTCGTCGATCGCGATGACGGCTATACGCTGCTCTATATCGACCGGCATTTGATGCACGACGGATCGGCGGCCGCCTTTGCGCGGCTGAAGGAGCGGAACATGAAGGTCCGCCGCCCCGACCGCAGCTTCGCCACGCCCGATCACTACGTCCTGACCAGCAGCCGCCGTCCGCAAGACATCGCCGATCCTCAGCAACGACATCTGGTCGAGGTCATCAAGGAGAATTGCGAGGCGCACGGCGTCACTGTCTTTGCCGCCGGCGATCCCCGCCAGGGCATCATCCATGTGGTCGGGCCCGAGCAAGGGCTCACGCAGCCGGGCCTGTTGATGGTGTGCGGCGATTCGCACACCTCGACCCACGGTGCGCTGGGCGCGCTCGCCTTCGGCATCGGCTCGTCGGAAGTGACGCATGTGATGGCGACGCAGTGCCTGTGGCAGCGCAAGCCGAAGGCGATGCGCATCAATGTCGATGGCCGCCTGGGCGACGGCATCACCGGCAAGGACATCATCCTCGCCATCATCGGCAAGATCGGCGCCGCCGGTGCCGTCGGCCATGTGATGGAATATGCCGGCAGCGCGATCCGCGCGCTGTCGATGGAAGGCCGGCTCACCCTCTGCAACATGTCGATCGAGGCCGGCGGGCGCGCCGGCATGGTGGCGCCGGACGACACCACCTTCGCCTACCTGAAGGACAAGCCCTATGCCCCCAAAGGCGAGATGTGGGACAAGGCGATGGCGTTCTGGCACAGCCTGCCGACGGAGGCCGGCGCCACCTTCGATCGCGAGGTGACGCTCGACGGCTCGGAGGTCGCGCCCATGGTGACCTGGGGCACCAGTCCGGAGGATGCGCTGTCGATCTCGGGCCGCGTTCCCGATCCCGCCTCGGCGGCGGACCAGACCAAACGGGAAAGCATGCAGCGCGCCCTCGACTACATGGACCTGAAGCCCGGCACGCCGGTCGACCAGATACCGGTCGATCGCGTGTTCATCGGCTCCTGCACCAACAGCCGCATCGAGGATCTGCGCCTGGCTGCCCGGATCGCCAAAGGTCGCAAGGCGCAGGTGCCGACCTGGGTCGTCGCGGGCTCGGGCCTCATCAAGCAGCAGGCCGAGGCGGAGGGCCTCGACAGGATCTTCCGCGAGGCCGGCTTCGAGTGGCGCGAGCCTGGCTGCTCGATGTGCATCGGCGTCAATGGCGACACGGGCATGCCGGGCCAGCGCATCGCCTCGACCTCGAACCGCAACTTCGTCGGCCGACAGGGACGCGGGGTGCGCACGCACCTCGTCAGCCCGGCAATGGCCGCGGCGGCGGCCGTGACCGGCCGCTTCACCGATGTGCGCAAGATGCTGGGCTAGGAGGAGCATCCAATGGAACCGTTCACAAAACTCGACGCTATCGCCGTGCCGATCGACCAGCCCAACGTCGACACCGACCAGATCATCCCGGCGCGCTATCTGGGCCGGCCGCGCGGGCAGCAGGTCGAGGGCTTCTTTCACGACATGCGACTCGACGCCAACGGCCGGCCGCGCGAGGGCGTAACGCTCAACAATCCGGCCTACAAGGGCGCGCGGATCATCGTCGCCAACCACAACTTCGCCTGCGGCTCGTCGCGCGAGAATGCGGTGACGACGATGGTCGACAACGGCTACCGGGCTTTCGTCGCGCCGAGCTTCGGCGACATCTTCTTCAACAACTGCTTCCAGAACGGCGCGCTGCCGATCCGCCTTCCGGCCGAACGGGTGGCGCGGCTGCGGGTCATCCTGCACGAATTGCCGGGCGCCAGACTGGCGATCGATCTTGCGGCGCAGACGGTCGCCGGACCGGACGGCCAGACCGACAGGTTCGATATCGATTCCTTCCGCAAGGACATGCTGCTGAAGGGTACCGATTCGATCGACTTCACGCTCGGCTACGAAAAGGACATCGTCCGCTTCGAGAACGACCAGCGCCGCGCCATGCCCTGGCTGTGACGCCGGACGTCGTGAGGCGACCTTCGCTGGCGGCATCCGCCTCTGCCTGCCGGACGCACAGCGCCCGAAGCGCAACCGGATGCCTGACCTCTCGTCGAACAAGAGGCAGCCCAAAGAAAAAGGCGGGCCCACCCTGGCTGGGCCCGCCTTGATCTCGCTAGCGATCGATCAGATCGCTTCCTTCAGATCCTTGGCGACGCGGAAGGCGACCTTCTTGGACGCCTTGATCTTGATCTGCTCGCCCGTAGCCGGATTGCGGCCCATGCGCGCCGGCCGCTGGCGGACCTGCAGGATGCCAAGGCCCGTGATGCGCACCTTGTTGCCCTTCTTGAGGTGCTTCACGACCAGACCGACGAACTCGTCGAGGGCGCCGGTGGCGTCCTTCTTGGTCATGCCCGTCTTCTCGGCCAGCTCGGCTGCGACCTTCGACAGCGGGACGGTGGGAGTGGAGGGTTTGGTAGCCATAGTTGAGGGGTCCCTTGCGATTTTATCGTTCCGCCGGCGGTCCCTGACGCCCCAAGGCTTGCGCCGACGGGCCCAAGGTTATCCACGAATCGCGCCCTCGCAAGTCCTCAATGCACGAAAAATGTCGATTTCTGGGGCTTTTTCGGCCATTTGAAGCCCCATCCACAGGTTGCAGAGAGCGTATCGCGTGCCAACGTCCCGTTTGATCCCGACCTTCGCCACCGCCGTGAACACCTGGCAGTGCGACGAAAACGACCATCTCAACGTGCAATTCTACACCGAGTTCGCTCACGAAGCCTCGGCCCATCTGATGACGTCCCTGGGACTCGGACCGCGCACGCAGGCCGCCAGCAGCCTCTCTCTATACGTGAGCGAAGACCACATCCGCTACCTCCGCGAGTTCCGCGTCATCGATGCCGTCGAGGTCCATTCCGCGCCGGTCGAGCTGGGAGAGCGCCATCTGCTGGTCTATCACGAGGTCCGCAATGCCGCCGACGGCAAGGTCGCCTCGACCGTTCGCCGCCGTATCGAAAGCGACAAGCCCTGGCCGGCCGCGTTCCGCGAACGCGCAGAGGCCGCGCGCATCGCGTTGCCCGGCCAGGCGCAGCCGCGAAGCGTCGGCACCCTTGCGCTGCCCGACCTCGCGTTGGCCGATGCCCCCAGCATAGGGTTGATCGAGGTGGGCCGCAGCGTCGTCAAGCCGTCCGAATGCGACGAGCGCGGCGCTTTCCTGCCGCGGCACCAGTTCGGCCGATATTCCGACGGCGCGCCCTTCCTGTGGAACCATCTGGGCTTCGACCGCGGCGCGATGCAGGAGCGCGGCGAAGGCTCGGTCGTGGTCGAGATGCTGCAGCATTATCGCATGCCGCTGCGCGCCGGCGACCTCTTGGTCGTCATGAGCGGCCTCGCAGACTTCACGGACAAGATCCTGAAGTTCAGCCATTTCCTTTTCGAGGCGGAGACTGGCAAGCTTGCCGCCTGCGCCGAGGCGATCGGCATGAAGTTCGACCAGAAGCAGCGCAGGATCATGCTCTTCTCGGCAGAGGATCAGGCGCGACTTGCCACGCTGAAGCTGCGGCTTCCCGGATAGGAAACAGGCTCATGGACGAAAAGACCCGCACCGCCGCCGGCATCGCGGCGATCCTTCAAGGTTTGAAATACGACGAGAAGCGCCTGGCCGAGCTGGCCGCCGAGGTCGAAGTGCTGAACGGGGCGGTGCGCAGCGAAGCGGCTCGACGCCTCACCTTCGACGACGATCCCGCCGCTTTCGCGAGCCTTCTCGGGCGCGAGGCGCGGAAATGAGAAACGACGATCTGGCCCTGGCGGATTTGAGCGAGATCGCCGATGCGATCGCTGCCGGCCGGACCACGTCGGTCGCCGTGACCGAGGCCTGCCTGGCGCGCATCGAGACCTGGCAGCCGCGGACCAACGCTTTCCTGCGCGTCGAAAGGGACAAGGCGCTCGCAGGCGCACGGGCCATGGACGCCGAGCTGGCGGCCGGCAAGCGCCGCGGGCCGCTGCACGGCGTGCCGATGGCGCACAAGGATATGTACTACCGCAAGGGCGAGCTCTCGACGGGCGGCGGTGCCATCCGCCGCGACTGGCGCGCACCGGTGACGGCGACGGTCCTGCAGAAGCTCGACGCCGCGGGAGTGGTCGAGCTGGGCTTCCTCAACATGGCCGAGTTCGCGGCGGGCCCCACGGGGCACAACGTGCATCACGGCCATTGCCGCAATCCCTGGGACGGCACGCGTGTCACCGGCGGCAGCTCGAGCGGCTCGGGCGCCTCGGTCGCCGCACGCATGGTCTATGGCGCTCTGGGATCCGATACGGGCGGCTCGATCCGCCTCCCCGCCTCCGCCTGCGGCGTGGTCGGCATGAAGGCGACCTACGGCCGTGTGAGCCGCGCCGGCGCCCTCGCCCGGTCGTGGAGCCTCGACCATGTCGGCCCTCTTGCCCGGACGGTGCGCGACAACGCGCGGATGCTGGCTGTTATTGCAGGGCCGGATCCCGACGATTCCACGAGCAGCGAACGGCCGGTGCCCGACTACGAAAAGTTACTGCGAGGCGGCGTATCGGATCTCAGGATCGGGCTTGCCCTGCCGAACGACGGTCCCGCCGCGCTCGATGCCGAAGTGGGTGCGGCGGTGCAAGCGGCGGCCGATGCCCTCGGCAAGCTCGGTGCCGCGATCAGACCCGCGACGCTGCCCGACTTCACCGCGCTCTATCGCGCCGCCGAGGTGATCGTGAAATGCGAGGCCGCCGCCATGCACCGGCCGTGGCTGGAGAAGATGCCCGGCGCCTATGCCAACCAGGTGCGCACCCGCATGGAGGCCGGCTTTCTCATCCCGGCCACGCAGTACATCGACGCGCTGCGCCTGCGCGGGCACTTCCTCGAGGAGTTCCTGGCGACCGCCATGGAAGGCGTCGATGCCGTCCTGCTGCCGGCCATTCCCTTCTCCATCCCGACCATCGAGGAGACGGACGTCGAGGCGAAGGGCGGCCCGGCAACGCTCGGCATGGTCGGTCGCTTCACCGGCCTCACCCGGCCCTTCAACACGCTCGGCGTGCCGGCGCTGTCGGTGCCTTGCGGCTTCGATGCCAACGGCCTGCCGATCGGCATGCAGCTCGTCGGCCGGCCGTTCGACGAGCCGCTGCTCTACCGCATCGGCCACGCCTACCAGGGTGTGACCGAATTTCATCGACGAGTGCCGGTCTGAAACGGAAAGATCCCTCGCTGACGCTCGGGATGACACAGCCTCATCGTGCCAGCCGAGCGCCAGCGAGGGATCTTTGATCCTACACCGCCAGATTGACGGTGACGCTCTTCCTTTGCGTGAAGCTGTCCAGCATGCCTTCGAGCGAGAACTCGCGGCCGATGCCGCTCTGCTTGTAGCCGCCATAGGACATGCCGGGCGTCTGGCCGCCGCCCTGGTTGACCTGGACCCAGCCCGACTCGATCGCATGCGCGGCGCGCAGGCCCTTGCCGATGTCGTGCGTCCAGACATAGGCGGCGAGCCCGTAGTGGCTGTCGTTGGCCATGCGGATCGCCTCGGCCTCGTCGCTCCAGCGTATGGCAACCAGCACTGGACCGAAGATCTCCTCGCGCGCCAGCCGCCAGTCGTTGGAGCGGTCGGCGAACACGGTGGGGATGGTGAAGTAGCCCTCGCTGAGAGGACCGGTCTTCGGCGGCAGGCCGCCGAACACCAGCTTGGCGTCGGAGCGATCGAGACCATCCTGCACGTACTTGCAGACCTTGGTGTACTGCTTGTTGTTGATGATGGTGCCGATGTCGGTCGCCTCGTCGAGCGGATCGCCGATCTTGAGCGCCGTCGTCTTCTTCTCGAGCTTCTTCAGGAAGCTGTCGAAGATGTCCTCGTGCAGGAAGAGCCGCGAGCCCGCCGTGCAGCTCTGGCTCTGGCGGGTGAAGCGCATGGCGCCGATGATGCCGTCGACCGTCCAGTCCTCGTTGACGTCGGGGTAGACGATCGATGGGCTCTTGCCGCCGAGCTCGAGCGACACGGGCACGATACGCTCGGCCGCGGCGCGCATGATCACCTTGCCGACCTCGGTCGAGCCGGTGAAGGAGAGCTTGCGGATTTTGGGATGGTTGGCGAGCGGGCCGCCGCATTCCTCGCCGTAGCCCGTCAGCACGTTCAGCACGCCGGCCGGCACGAATTCCTGGCAGATGTCGGCCATCATCAGCACGCCGAGCGGGGCGTCCTCGGCCGCCTTCATCACCATGACGTTGCCGGCGCAGAGCGCAGGCGCGATCTTGAGCGCGCCCAGCATCACCGGCGCGTTCCACGGGATGATGGCGCCCACGATGCCGATCGGCTCACGGCGCGTGTACGACAGGACATGCTCGCCGAGCGGCACGGTCTCGCCCTTCAGCTCGGACGCGAGCCCCCCGAAATAGCGGAAGATGTCGGCGGTGAGCTTGGCCTCGCCGCGCGCCTGGGTCCGCAGTGCATTGCCGGTCTCAAGCGCGATCGTCCGCGCGAGCTCCTCGACACGCGCCTCGATCGCCTCGGCGATCTTGAGCAAAAGCTTGCCGCGCTCGCGCGGCACGACCGCCTTCCAGGCGGGGAATGCTTTCTCTGCCGCGGCGACAGCCGCCTCGACATCGGCCGCCGCCGCGCGCGGCACTTCGGCGACGGCGGTACGCTTGGCCGGATTCTCGACAGCGAAGCGCTGGCCCGAGGCGGCGCCGACCCACTTGCCGCCGATCAGCATCCCTTTGGGTTGGTAGGTGCCGGAGACGGTGGGTTGGGGTTTCAGTTGCGTGGCGGTCATCGACATGCGGGTCCTCCGGATCCAGAAATTGGCCCGAAGTTTGGCCCGCATGTCGCGACGCTACAAGGCTCGCGCGCCTCTACGCCGCCGGCGCGAGTTGCGACACAAGCGCCTCTTCCGCACCGAGCGTGCGGGCAACGGCATGAACCGTTGCGGCGATCCGCACCGCCGCCTGGATCTGCTCTGCCGAAAGACCATGCTCGCGCAAGACCTTCTCGTGGCTCTCCACGCACATGCCACAACCGTTCACGGCCGACACGACCAGCGACCACAACTCGAAGTCGACCTTGTCGACGCCGGGCTTGGCCATCGCGGTCATGCGCAGCTTCGCCGGCATGGTCTTGTAGTCGGCCACGGGCACGAGATGCACGAACCGGTAGTAGATGTTGTTCATCGCCATCAGCGCCGCCGCGATCCTCACGGCATTGAGCGCCTCGCGCGAGAGCTGCCCCGCTAAGGCGTCGACCACCGCTTTGGCGGTCGGCGCATGGTTCGCCGCCAGGGCGGCAGCGATGAAGCTGCCGGCCTTCTGCTGCTCGCTCAGGACCTGCTCGGACGCGAGGCTCGACAGGTTGAGCTTCAGGTCGCGCGCATAGTCCGGCAGCCGCTCCTTCAGGAGATCGAGGGACATGATCTGCTCCTCAGGCAGCCTTCAGGACCTCTTCGCCCTTCTGCCAGTTGCAGGGGCAAAGCTCGTCGGTCTGCAGGGCGTCGAGAACGCGCAGCACTTCCTGCGGATTGCGGCCGACCGAGAGATCGTTCACCGACACGAATCGGATGATGCCGTCGGGGTCGACGATGAAGGTGGCCCGCAGCGCCACACCCTCGTTCTTGTCCAGGATGCCGAGCGCGCTCGAGAGCTCGCGCTTGAGGTCGGACAGCATGGGGAACGGCAGCGCCTTCAGGTCGGCATGGTTCTGGCGCCACGCGAGATGCACGTACTCCGAATCGATCGAGACGCCGTAGACCACGGCATCGCGATCCTTGAACTCGCCGTTCAACTTGCCGAAGGCCGCGATCTCGGTCGGACAGACGAAGGTGAAGTCCTTGGGCCAGAAGAAGACGACCTTCCACTTGCCCTCGTCGGACTTGTCGTTGATCTGCCTGAAGGCGGCCTTGGGGTCGATATTCACCACCGCCTTGAGGTCGAATGAGGGAAACTTGTCGCCAATGGTCAGCATGAAACGCTCCGTAAAATCACACTTTGGAACGTTTCTAATATGGAGAGATAGCCTCTAATTGCAAGTCATTCTCAGAACTATTTCAATGATTGATTATGCTTTTTCCTTCAAAGACTTAGCCTTCCCTTTTGCCTTCTTCCCGGTCAGTTCGCCGTACTTCATCCCCTCGAGCTTCAGCCCGTCGGGATCGAGGAAGAACACGGCGTAGTAGTCCTCGTAATATTCGTCGGCGGGATCGACGATCTTCACGCCTTCCTTCTCCAGCCAGGCCTGCAGCTCGTCGACATCGCGGCGGTTGCGGAGCTGGAACGCGTAATGATGGAAGCCGACATCGCCGATCTTGTACTGTTTTCGACCTTCCGCCTCTGCGATCCAGTAGCGTGTCTTGCCGTTGGTCCAGCCGATCGTGCCCGGATATTCGTCCGAGATTTCGAAGCCCAGGAAGGTGAACAGCTTCGAATAAAAAGCCTTCGACCTATCGTAGTCGCTGACCCTGACGGAGATATGGTCAATGCCGACGACGCGACACGGGACCTTGGGCATGGCAGCCTCCTGTGTATAGATGGACAACCGGAGACGAAGATCTAAGTTCCCCCACCGATGCGTCTTTCCGTCCTCGACCAGTCGATCGCCGTTGCCGGCCGCCCGCACGAAGAATCGATCCGCAACACCGTCGCGCTGGCCCGACATTGCGAGGCACTAGGCTACGACCGCTTCTGGGTGTCGGAGCACCACAACCACCCGACCATCGTCGGCACGGCGCCCGAAATCGTGATGGCGGCGGTCGCCGCCACAACCGAGCGTATCCGCATCGGCAGCGCCGGCATCATGCTGCCGCACTATTCGCCATTCAAGGTGGCCGAAGTGTTCCGCGTGCTCGATGCGCTGGCGCCAGGCCGCATCGACATGGGCCTCGGTCGCGCGCCGGGCTCGGACGGACGCACTGCCTTCGCCCTCAATCCTGCCGCCAACGAACGACCCGAGCATTTCCCGGCCGACGTGCGCGACCTGATGGCCTGGGTGCGCAACGAGCCCCTGGTGCAGGGCCATCCGTTCGCACCGGTGAAGGCCTATCCCAACGGTCCGACCTCACCCGAGATCTGGATCCTGGGCAGCTCCGACTATGGCGCCCAGGTCGCGGCGCTGTTTGGCCTGCCCTACTGTTTCGCCTGGTTCTTCAGCGATGGCGCGGGCGGCGAGCGCGCCATCGAGCTATACAAAAAGAACTACCGGCCGAGCGCACGCCATCCGCAGCCCCACTCCGCTCTCTGCGTCTGGGCGCTGGCCGCCGACAGCATGGAAGAGGCGCAATACCAGCTGACGCCGCGCGCCCTGTCGCGCATCAATCGCGACAAGGGGCTGCTGGGCCCGCTGGTGGCACCCGAGGTGGCCGCCGCCGCGGCGCTCGCGCCGCATGAGCAGGCCAAGATGGAACGGCTGCGCAAGGAGACCTTTGTCGGCACCGGGCCCGACGTGATGGCGCGCATCGTCGAGCTGAAGAACCGGATCGGCGTCGACGAGATGGCGGTCGTCACCTGGACCTACGACGAAGCGGTCCGCCGCAAGAGCTACACCCTCCTCGCCCAGGCCGGCGGCTTCGCCCCCGCCTAACGCGGCTCGGTCCAGCTTTCGGAGAAGGCGAGCGCGCAGGTGCTGAACGGCTGGCCCTCGCGCTCGCGCGGCCAGGGTTGGCCCTTGGCTTGCGCGCCGTTCAGCGTCAGCCGGGCGGCAAGCGCGGGCACCAAGAGCGTGCAGACGCCGTAGGGCCTGGGATTGGGCGGCGCGTTGGGCTGGGTGTGGATGAGCAGAGGCTCGCCGATATCGTGCCAGGTGAGCGAGATCTCGGCTTCCGCCGACGAGACGTGCTCGGTCCAGAAGTAGCGGGGATCGCCCGATTTCATGAAGGAGGCATCGGTCACGGGAATCGCGAGGTCCTTCAGCTCGGGATTGAGCATCCCCTGTACCGTCTTCTGCAGCCAGCGGGCCATGGCGATATTGTCGGAATAGATGCGCCAGCGGCCGTCGGTGAGCTCGCTCTTGAGGTAGAGGACGTGGCCCGGCCCGGCCGGGCAGAAGAGGATGCGCCAGAAGCTCGCATCGGTCGAATTGGGATCGCCGTCACGTGCGCTGAGACGAATGAACGGATTCTCGCCCGTCAGGATCGTTCGATTGGGGTCTGCAATGGCCATCTCGGCTCCTCCTTCCCAAGCTTCGGTCAGAGAACCTGATTGCGCAAGGCAGTCTCGCCGCGCCACAGCCGCTCCAGGTTATCGACCAGGATATCGAGCACATTGTCCTCGTAGCGGCGTGTCTCGCCGGCGGTGTGCGGCGTGATGAAGACATTGGGCATGGCCCAGAGTGGCGACGAAGCCGGCAGCGGCTCGTCGGCGGTGACATCGAGCGCCGCGGCCCAGATCTTCCCGCGCTTCATCGTCTCGATCAACGCGGTCTCGTCCGCCACCCGGCCGCGCGCGACGTTGACGAACACCGCCGACGGCTTCATCGCGGCGAACGCGGCCGCGCTCATGAGCCCGGTGGTCTCCGGCGTCAATGCACAGGTGAGCGCCACAAAATCGGCCTCGGGGACCAGCTTCACAAGATCGCCCATCGCATGGATGGAGTCGGCGCCGTTGTCGCCCTGCGCCGGATCGCGGCGGATGCCGATCACCTTCATGTCGAAGGCCCTGGCGAGCCGCGCCAGATGGCTGCCGATGCGGCCCATGCCCACCACCAGCAGCGTCTTGCCACCGAGCTCGTCCTCGCGCTCGGCAAGATCGCCGATCATGCCGCGCCAGGTCTTCCTGTGCTGATTGTCGCGTGCCTCGGGCAGCCGCCGCGCCACGGCGAGAAGCAGCGCCATCGCATGCTCGGCCACCGCCCGGGCATTGACGCCGGCCGCGCTCGCCAGCCGAACCTTCTTTGCGCCGAGCTGCTCCCTGGAATACTGGTCTATGCCCGAGCTGATCGACTGGATGAACTTCAGCTTCGGGGCATGGGCAATGAGGTCGTTCTTCCACATGCCGGAAACCACGACCACGTCGGCCTCGCCGATCCTCTTCTGCAGCTCGTCGTAGGCCCGGACCTCGAAGTTCCTGATGCCGGTCTGGCGTGCATCGAACCGGTTCTTCATCTGGTAGGCCGCGTGCGCAAAGCAGATCGTGAGCTGGTCCTTCGACGGAAACATTGGCCCTCCCCCGGCGCAAAATGCGAGACTGACATCCACCGCACTTACCGGGGAATCGCCATGCGCCGCAACCTGCTTCGCGAACGTCTCATTGCCGGACAGCCGACCGTCGGCACGCACATCCTTTCCTGCTGGCCCACGCTGGTCGAGCTGATCGGCCATTCCGGGCAGTACGACTATGTCGAGTTCACGGCCGAGTATGCGCCGTTCGACATGCACGACCTCGACAATCTCGGCCGCGCCTTCGAGGTGGCGGGGCTCGCCGGCATGATCAAGATCGAGCAGACGCAGTACATGCACCAGGCGATGCGCGCGATCGGCTCGGGCTTCCAGAGTGTGCTGTTCGCCGACATCCGAACCGTCGAGGATGCCCGGACGGCGGTGAACGCCGTGCGCGCCGAGACGACGATGGCCAGAGACGCGCGCGGGCGCGGGCTGATGGGCGTCGGCATGCGCCGCGATGTCGGCGTCGTGCGTCAGGGCGGGCAGCCCGCCTATGTCGATGCCCTGAACGACGTCGTGATCGCCATCATGGTCGAGAAGAAGTCGTGCGTGGACGATCTCGACGCCATCCTGTCGGTGCCCGGCATCGACATGGTCCAGTTCGGCGCCTCCGACTTTTCCATGAGCATCGGCAAGCCGGCGCAGTACGGCGACGCCGAGGTGCTGGCGGCCGAGAAGAAGACGATCGAGACGGCGCTCAGGAAAGGCCTGCATCCGCGCGTGGAGCTGCGCGATCCGGGCCAGGCGGACAAGTATCTCGAGATGGGCGTGAAGCACTTCTGCATCGGCTGGGACGTGCGCATCCTGGCCGACTGGTGGGACAGCAAGGGCGCCGAGATGCGCGGTTTGCTGGAGGGCAAGGCCGAGGCGCCGGCCAAGCCGGCCGTCAAGGCTGTCGGCAACTACTGAGGCCCCGTTGGTTGCGCCGCCCATCGCGCCGCGGCGTCCGACGCGGCGCACGCTGCATGGCGTCACGCTCACGGACGACTATGCCTGGCTGAAGGACGAGAACTGGCAGGAGGTGCTGCGCGATCCGTCGCGGCTGGCGCCCGACATCCGATCCTACCTGGAGGCCGAGAACCGCTACACCGAGACCGTCCTCGCGCCCACCGAAGAACTGCAGAAGACCCTGGTCGCCGAGATGCGCGGCCGCATCAAGGAGGACGATTCGGGTGTCCCCACGCCCGACGGACCCTATGCCTATCTCTGGAAGTACCGCGAAGGCGGGCAGCATGCGCTGATCGGCCGGGTGCCGCGCGACGGCGGCGATTTCCAGCTCGTCCTCGACGGCGATGCGCTGGCCAGGGAATCCGACTACTTCAAGTTCGGCGGCACGCGCCACTCGCCCGACCACCGGCTCGAAGCCTGGAGCGCCGACCAGCGCGGCTCGGAGTATTTCACCATCCGCGTCCGCCGCTGGACGGCGGGCGAGGATTTGGCCGACACGATCGAGCAGGCCAGCGGCAACGTCGTCTGGGGCCGCGATTCGACGTTCTTCTACTATGTGCGGGTCGACGACAATCACCGCCCCCTGCAGGTCTTCCGTCATCGGCTGGGCACGCTGCAATCCGATGACATCCTCGTCTACGAGGAGAAGGATCCGGGCTGGTTCACCCATATCCATGAAAGCGCCAGCGGCCGGTTCTGCGTCATCGCCGGTGGCGACCACGACACGTCGGAACAGCGGCTGATCGATCTCGCGCTGCCGGATGCGGCGCCCCGCCTGATCGCACCGCGCGAGAAGGGCGTGCGCTACAGCGTGGCCGACCGCGCGGACGAGCTCTATATCCTGACGAATGACCGAGGCGCGATCGATTTCCGGATCGCCACCGCGCCGCTTTCCTCTTCCGGTCGCGAGCGCTGGCGCGAGCTGGTGCCTCACCGGCCCGGCGTCTACCTGTTGGGCATCGAGCTCTACGCGAACCACCTGGTGCGCCTGGAACGGGCCAACGCCCTGCCGTCGATCGTGATCCGCGACCTTCGCGATGGGACCGAGCATGCGATCGCCTTCGAGGAGGCGGCCTATTCCCTCGATGTCGTCGGCGGCTACGAGTTCGACACGACCACCGTCCGCTTCGCCTATTCGTCGATGACGACGCCGGCCGAGATCTACGACTACGACATGGCAAGCCGCACGCGCATCATGCGCAAGCGGCAGGAAATCCCCTCGGGCCACGATCCGGCCGCCTACGTCACGACACGCATCATGGCGAAATCGCACGACGGGGCCGAGGTTCCGGTCTCGATCCTGCATCGCCGGGACCTTGCCCTCGATGGCGGTGCACCGTTGCTCCTCTACGGTTACGGCTCCTACGGCATGGCGATGCCGGCGGCGTTCTCGTCCAATCGGCTGTCGCTCGTGGATCGCGGCTTCGTCTATGCCATCGCCCATATCCGCGGCGGCGCCGACAAGGGCTGGTCCTGGTATCTCGACGGCAAGCGCGAGAAGAAGACCAACACCTTCGACGATTTCATCGCGGCGGCGCGCTCGCTGATCGAGCGCCGGTACACTTCGGAGAAACGTGTCGTGGCGCATGGCGGCAGCGCCGGCGGCATGCTGATGGGCGCCGTCGCCAACCGGGCAGGCGATCTCTTTGCGGGCATCGTGGCCGAGGTGCCGTTCGTCGACGTCCTCAACACGATGCTGGACGACAAGCTGCCGCTCACGCCGCCCGAATGGCCCGAGTGGGGCAATCCGATCACGGACGAGGCCGCCTTTCGCACCATCCTCACCTATTCGCCTTACGAGAATGTGCAGGCCAAGGCCTATCCGGCGATCCTCGCCATGGCGGGCCTCACCGATCCGCGCGTCACCTACTGGGAGCCCGCCAAATGGGTGGCGCGCCTGCGTGCGACCATGACCTCGGGTGGCCCTGTCCTGCTGCGCACGAACATGGGCGCAGGCCATGGCGGCGCCGCCGGCCGGTTCCAACGACTGGACGAAATCGCCCTCGCCTACGCCTTCGCGCTCTGGGCGGTGCGCCTCGTCTGATCAGCGCCGCACGACGGCATGCTGGCCACCTGCCTCGTCCGCATTCATTTGCCGGAAGGTGGCGACGGCCTGCGCATGGAAGGCACGTTCCTCGGGGCCGGCCTCGACGACCGGGCGGCGCTCGTCGTCGAAATGGCGGTAGCGGTCCTGCCCGCGCACGAGCATCGCGGTGACGCGCGTCTTGCTGGTGCAGCGCGCCCAGGTCGGGATGTAGCTGATGCCGAGCCCGATACGCCGGTCGCTCGATCGGTTGGGTCGCGAATTGTGCACCAGATGGGTGTGATGCAACGAGAACTGGCCCGCCTTCACCGGCATGAACGCGGTCCTGGTGCGATCGACCTCGGCCGCCAGCGTCTGGCCACGCGACAGCAGATTCTCCGGGTCCTGCATCTCGGCGTGGCGAAGCTGGCCGAGCTTGTGCGACCCTGGAACCACTTCCATGCAGCCGGCCTCGATCGACGCATCGGTCAGCGCCACCCAGGCGGTGACATGGCAAGCCGGCTCGAGGGCGAAGTAGGTCGCGTCCTGGTGCCAGCTCACGTAGGTATCCGAGCCCGGATCCTTGGGCCAGACGCTGAGATGGAACAATCGGATGTCGGGGCCGATCAGGTCCTCGACCGCGTCGAGCACCTCGGGCGCATGGACGATCTCATCGACCCAAGGGAAGAGCAGGTGCGGCTTGAAATTGTGGCCACGCCCCATCTTGTGGCCCTCGGTGCGCTCGAAGGCCTCGAGCCTGTCGCGCCAGGCGCGTGCCCGATCGGCCGTGAAGCCCTCGATCGGACAGATGTAGCCGTCGCGCTCGTATGCGGCGATCTGATCGGCAGTGAGCTTCCTGGGCATGTCAGTGCGCCGTCCAGCCGCCGTCGGCGAACAGCAGCGTCCCGGTGACAAAGGACGAGTCGTCGCTCGCCAGGAACAGCGCCGCCTTCGCCACCTCTTCGGGCTGGCCGATGCGGCCCATCGGATGGCGCTGCTTCCAGAACGCACGCGCCGCCTCGGGATCGGCCTGCCGTTGCAGCGAACGCGCCGGCATCGGCGTATCTATGACGCCCGGCATCAGGGCGTTGACGCGGATGCCCTGACGCGCGTGATCGACGGCGATGGTCTTGGTGAACGAGGCGATCGCGCCTTTCGACGCGACATAGGCCGCGTTCTTTCCCAGGCTCGACTGGGCAAGCTGCGATCCCACGGTCACGATGGCGCCCGATCCGGCGGCGATCATCGGCTGGATGGCGTGATGGACCCAGAGATAGGTCCCTTTCACGTTGACGGCGAAGGTCTTGTCCCAGGTCGCCTCGTCGAGACTGTCGACAGTCCCGCCGAGCGACACGCCGGCCGCCGTGAGCAGCACGTCGACCCGGCCCCATGTCGCCATGACCCGTGCCACGCCTTCACGGGCCTGGCTGCCACTGCTGACGTCGGCCGCAACTGTGATCGCCTGTCCACTTCGGCCTTCGATGTCCGCCGCGACCCGTCCCAGGCCCTTCTCGTCGAGGTCGACCAGTGCGAGGCGCGCGCCTTCCGCCGCGAACAGGCGCGCCGATGCGGCGCCGATGCCGGACGCGGCGCCGGTGACAATGGCGACACGGCCCTCGAGCTTCATGGCGGCGAGCATAGCGCTCCAGGCCGCGCGAAAGAAGTCGAGCGCCTTGTGCCGGCTTGCGCCCCATGCCCTAATTCCGGCGGTACGCGTACGGGTTCGGAGGGCGCAGCACAGCACGCGAAACGCAGGAGGAACGCCATGAAGGCCGCAGTCGACAAGCTGCTGAAGGAATCGGTCGCCAGGGGCGACGTCCCGGGGGTGGTCGCGGTCGCGACCGACGCCAAGGGCACGACCTACGAGGGCGGCTTCGGCAAGCGCGTGCTGGGCCAACCGGCCGAAATGACGCCCGACACCGTCGTCTGGATCGCCTCGATGACCAAGGCGATCACCGGCACGGCGGCGATGCAGCAGGTCGAGCGCGGCAAGCTCGGCCTCGACGCGCCGGCCAGGTCCGTCATCCCCTATCTCGGCGAGGTCCAGGTGCTCGAAGGGTTCGACGCCGCCGGCAAGCCCAGGACGCGCAAGCCGCGCCGCGACATCACGCTGCGCCACCTGCTCACCCACACCGCCGGCTTCTCGTATGAAATCTGGAACGGCGACATCGCCAAGTACCAGCAGGCGATGGGCGTGCCGGGGATCACGGGCTGCGAGAACAAGGCGCTGACCACGCCGCTGCTGTTTGACCCCGGCGAACGCTGGGACTACGGTATCAACATCGACTGGGCCGGCAAGATGGTCGAGGCGACGAGCGGCAAGAAGCTCGGCCAATATCTCGAGGACAACGTGCTGGGACCGCTCGGCATGGACAGCACGGCCTTCTTCATCTCGCCCGACATGCGCGGCCGGCTCGCCAAGATCCACCACCGCGGCGCCGACGGCGCCCTGACGCCCGACATGGAGCTCGAGATCCCGCAGCAGCCGGAGTTCGAGATGGGGGGCGGCGGGCTCTACGGCACCGCGGGCGACTACCTGAAGTTCGTGCGCATGATGCTGAACCAGGGCAAGTCCGATCGGGGCGAGCAGGTGCTGAAGCCCGAGACCGTGGCGCAGATGTCGAAGAACGCGATGGGCGATTGCAAGGTCTGCGTGCTGAAGACGGCGATCCCGCCGCTCTCCAACGATGCGGAGTTCTTCCCCGGGCTCGAGAAGCAATGGGGGCTGAGCTTCATGATCAACAATGCGCCGGCACCGACCGGGCGGTCGGCCGGCAGCCTCGCTTGGGCAGGACTCGCCAACACCTATTACTGGATCGACCAGAAGAAGGGGATCGGCGGAGTCTATGCAACGCAGGTCCTGCCTTTCGCGGACGTCAAGGCGCTGCCGCTCTATTACGCTTTCGAGAAGGCAGTCTACGACGCCTGACCAGCCATCGGGCTAGCCTGCAAGGGTAAAGAGCTCGGTCTCCTCGCTCACGCCGCGCAAGCGGTGGCGGCCGAGTGAGGCCAGATGGTCGCGGCTCCTTCCGGCGGCGGCCGCGAAGGCCTGGCTGACCAGCAGATTACGGCCGAGCTCCTTGCACAGGAGCTCGATCCGCGCGGCCTCGTTCACCGCCGGTCCGATCACGGTGAAATCGAGCCGTGCGTCGGCGCCGACGTTGCCGTACAGCACCTCGCCGACATGAAGCGCAATATCGAGGCTTGGCGTCGGCTGACCAGCACCGACCCGTTTGGCCGCCAGCAGATCCATCAGGTCCAGCGCTTCGCTGGCCGCGGTCAGCGCCAGCGCACAAGTCTCGTCGCGCCGCCGTCGTTCGGTCGAAAAGATCGCGAGCAGCCCATCTCCCAGGAACTTCAGGACCTCGCCTCCGTGTCGCGTCAGCGGCCGCACCATGCATTCGAAGCACTCGTCGAGGAGGCCGATCAGTTCGCGCGGCGGCAACCGGTCGGCGAAGCCCGTGAAGTCGCGCAGGTCAGCATAGAACAGTACCGCCTCGACCCCGAGTACCTCGCCACGCTGCACCGTGCCCGCGAAGACGCGTGCCGCCGGGTCGATGCCCAGATAGGAGGCAAGCAAGCCTTGGCCGATCCAGCGCGCCGTAGTCGCCTTCACCGCGAGCGCGAACAGAGGCAGGATCGCGTCGAGCCGCTTGATGTCGGACTCGACAAAGCCGCCAGAGCGATCGGTGCTGACCGAGCAAACGAGCCAAAGCTGCCCCGCTGCCTCAGCAACGTGAGGGGTTGGCAACCGCGGCGTCGATTCGCCCAAGGGAAAAGTTCGCCCCAGCCATTCTGTCATGCCGGCATCGCGCAGCTCGGCGAAGACCGGAGGCTCACCTTCGACGGCGGGAAGGGTGAGGTCCAACTGCTGCCTCTCGATGCCCTGCCGCAGCATCGCCGCAAACGGGCTTTGCGCTATGATCGGCGCATCGATCTCGATGTGCTGGAACTCGTAGTGCGTCGCGGGCCCCTCGCTGCGATCCCAGATCACGCTCCGGGCTCGCACCAGGGGGTGCAGCGTATCCATGCCGACGAACAGGCGAGCGGCTGCGATGCCCGCGTCGTTCAAACGCCGCGCAAAGCCGTCGATCAGCTCCTCGAACGGCAGGCTGCGCAGGCCAGCGCCGACCAGCCATTCGGAAAGCACGTCGGGCTTCATGGCGCCGGCAGGGCGACGCGCGCCGGCGGCAGGGCGAGGCCAGCGACGTCGACCCGGGTGTGAAAGATGCTGCCGCAATTGTCGCTTGGTCCGCCGCGCGAGCCGGTGACGACATAGAGATCGCGCAGATCGTCGCCGCCGAAGCACAGGCTGGTCACCATGGATAGGGGGACCGCGATGTCCTCGCGGTGTGTGCCGTCGGCATCGAACACGGCGACCCGGCCGCCATGGGCATCGGCCAACCAGACCGAGCCGTCGCCGGCGACCTTCAGGCCGTCCGGCACGCCGTCGGGACCGAGAGTCGCGAAGGTCCGCCAGGCGGCGACCTTGCCGTCGGATGCCACGTCGTACACGCGCACGATATTCGCGCGCGCATCGCTGTGATAAAGGCGCCGGCCGTCGGGCGAGAAGCCGAGACCGTTGGTCAGCAGGATGCCGTCGGAGATGGTGCGCATCGCCCCGTCGAGATCGATCACATGCAGATGCCCCGGCCTGGGTGGATCGCCGCCGAAGACGCGAAAAGCGAGCGAGCCGACATAGATTCGGCCGGCCCGATCGGTGGTGAGATCGTTGAAGCCCGTGGCGCCGGGAATTTTATCGAGCGACAGCAGCGGTCGCGTCTCCCCGCCGGAGAGCGACACCCAGGCAATATCGCGACCGCCGACGACCAGACCGCCCGACGCATGCAGTGCCATGCCGCCAATGCCCCGCCGCTTGGGCATGACGAGAGACACGCTGCCCGACCGGTCCAGCAGATGGACACCGCCGTTCAATACATCGCTGAAGTAAAGGCCGCGGGCCGGATCCCACACCGGCCCTTCGATCAGGCCGTAGCCCGTGGCGACCTGCTCGAGCTTGCGTTGCATCCATCGATCCCTTTGTCGTTCGGTCGCAGTGTAGCCTTGCAGGCGCCGCTGTGGCGACCCGGCCGCGATCTGCGCTAAGGCTGCGTCCCGATGTCCACGCTTTCCGCCGCCGGCGCGCGGTCCGCCCCCTCGTTCGCCATCGTCCTCCTTTCGATCGCAGCCTTCGCCTCCGCCGCCAACATGCGGATCGTCGATCCGCTGCTGGTCGAGCTCGGCCGCGAGTTCGGCGTCACGCCGGGCCGGGCCTCGATCGCGGCGACGCTGTTTCTGCTGGCCAACGGCGTGTTCGTGCTCGTGCACGGCCCCTTCGGCGACCGGCACGGCAAGATGCCGGTGGTCGCCATCGCCTGCGTGGGCGCCGCCCTCTGCTGCGTGGCGAGCGCGCTTTCGGTCTCGCTCGCGATGCTCGCGGCCACGCGCTTTCTTGCCGGCGTCACCAGCTCGGCCATCATTCCGCTCGCCATGGCGTGGGTCGGCGACAATGTCGGCTACGAGCGACGGCAGGCGACGCTGGCACGCTTCCTGAGCGGACAGACCCTGGGGCTGGCGACGGGTGCGGCCCTCGGTGGCGCCGTGGGCGACTGGCTGGGCTGGCGCGCCGTGTTCTGGATCCTGGCGACGATCTATTCGCTGGCCGGTGCGGCGCTTTTCGCCACCATGCGCGCCCGTCCTCACATTGCCCGGCCTGCTGTGCGCGCCGGCGGCTCGATGCTGAGCCAGATGATGGGTGTACTGCGCCGGCCATGGGCGCGCACCGTGATCCTCGTGGTCGCCCTGGAAGGCGGCGTCTTCTGGGGCTGCTTCACCTTCGTCGCCACCGATCTGCACCAGCGTTTCGGTCTCGGCTTCGCCTTCGTCGGTCTCGCGGTCGCGGCTTTCGGCAGCGGCGGCTTCATCTATGTGACGATCGCCCCGTATCTCGTGCGCCTGCTGGGTGAGCGTGGGCTATGCCTTTGGGGCGGCATGGGATTGAGCCTTGGCTTCGCCGTTCTGGCCCTCGCGTCCAATGCCATCGTGGCCTTCGTCGCGATCGTTGTGCTTGGCATCGCCTTTTACATGCTGCACAACACACTGCAGACCAACGGCACCCAGATGGCGCCCGAAGCGCGCGGCTCGGCGCTGGCGCTGTTCGCGCTTTGCCTGTTCGTGGGCCAGGCGATCGGCGTGCCGATTGCCGCGCCCATCGTCGACCGCTTTGGCGCCCCGCCGATCTTCTGGGCTGCGGCGCTCTTCCTGCCCATGCTCGCGATGTGGTTCGCGAGCGCGTTGAAACACCGTCGTCAGTTGGCCGGCGACACGCGGAACCGATAGGGCTCCTCGAGCTGCCTGCACTCCGCGTCGCTCAGTGCGATCTCGGTGGCCTTCGCCGCCGACATGAGCTGCTCCAGGTCGGTCGCGCCGATGATGGGCGCGCCCATGTAGGGCTTGGCGAGCAGCCAGGCGAGCGCGGCCTGGGCCGGCGTGCAGCCGCGCGCCGCCGCGATCCTCTTCAGCCGCTCGACGATCTCCCAGTCGCAGTCGCGATAGGTGCCGGGCTGGACCTGTGCATCGTTCTTCGACCGCTCGGTGGCGCCGCCGCCCTCCTTGCTGCGGTTGCCGGCGAGGAACCCGCGCGCCAGCGGCGAGTAGGGAATGAGACCAACGCCCTGCTCCTGGCAGAGCCGGTTCATCTCGCGTTCCTCCTCGCGCTGGATCAGGTTGAAGAGATTCTGCATGGCGATCGGCCGTGCATAGCCCTTCCAGTCGGCGATCATCACCATCTGCGCGAACTTATAGGCCGGCATGGTCGAGCCGCCGATGTAGCGCACCTTGCCTGAACGCACGATCTGGTCGAGCGAGTACATCGTCTCCTCCATCGGCGTATGGGGATCGAGCCGATGGACCTGATAGACGTCGATATAGTCGGTCTGCAGGCGCCGGAGCTGCTCGTCGACCGAAGCCATCAGGTGCTTGCGGCCGGTGCCCTGGTCGTTGGCGACGGGGCTCATCCGGATGCCGACCTTGGTCGAGAGCACGATCTCCTCGCGCTTGGCCATCTTCAGGAGCGTCGCGCCCATGATCTCCTCGGAGCGGCCAAAATTGTAGGTGTCCGCGGTGTCGAAGAAGGTGATGCCGACATCGAGGGCGCGCTTGAAATAGGCCGGCGCCTCGGCCTCGTCGAACTTGCCCCAGCCACGGCGCCCCTTGGCGCCCCACGAATTGCCGCCGAGACAGATGCGGCTCACGATCAGGCCCGAACGGCCAAGCGGTCCATATTTCATCGAGAGATCCCCCTTGTCGGGCCGAGCTTAAGGCCCCACTTTTCGCGAATGAAGGTCCTGATCGAATATTGCGGTGCTTGAGGCTACAAGCCGCAAGCCCTCCGTGTGAGGGAACGCCTCGAGAAACTGGGCACGACCGACGTCGAGCTGCGTCCCGGCAAGTCCGGCCAGTTCGACGTCACCGTCGACGGCACGCTGAAATACACCCGCGGCAAGACCGGCCGCTTCCCGACCGACGCCGAGATCGACGATCTGCTGGCCGGGTAAAGCTTTGCCGCGCACCTGCAGTGTCTCCCGAGCGCAGCGAGAGATCTTTTGTTTGCGCTATTAAAGATCCCTTCGTTCGGGATGACACGAGATAGCCGTTGCGCTTGCTCTCAGGCCGACAGGACTTCCTTGTTCACGACGTTGGCGGCGTTGGGCCGGCCGTCGAACACCGACAGGATGTTCTCGACGGCCGTGACGGCCATGCGGTCGCTCGCCTCCTTGGTGACGCCTGCCATGTGCGGGCTGAAGATGACGTTCTCGAGCGCGAACAGCTTGTTCTTGGGATCGGGCGGCTCGCGGTCGAGCACGTCGAGGCCGGCGCCGCGCAGCTTGCCGGTGCTGAGCGCGTTGTAGAGCGCCTCCTCGTTCACGATGCCGCCGCGGGCGGTGTTCACCAGGAACGCATCGGGCTTCATCAGGCCGAGCGTCTCGGCATTGAACATGTTCACCGTCTCCGGTGACTTGGGGCAGTGGACGGAGACGAAATCGACCTTGGGCAGGACCGCCTTGAGGTCCGTCACCTTGATGGCGCCGGCCTTCCTGATCTCGGCCTCGGAGATGTTGGGGTCGAGCACGTAGGTCTCCATCTCGAAGGCGACGCAGCGCTTCGCCGTGCGCGAGCCGATGCGGCCCATGCCGACCACCAGCACCGACTTGCCCGACAGATCGGCCGGCAGATCGGAAAGACGCTGGCCCCAGCCACCCTCGCGCACGAAGCGGTCGTGCTTCCTGGTGAGCCGCGCCGCCGCCAGCATCATGTACATCGCATGCTCGGCGACCGAGACCGAGTTGGCGATGCCGGTCGTCATGAGCGGAATCCTGCGCTTGTTGAGTGCGGGAATTTCGACCGCGTCGAAGCCGACCCCCAGGCGCGCCACCACCATCATGCCGGGCGCGGCGTCGAGCTCGGCCTGGCGGAAGGGCGTGGCGCCGAGCGTGACGGCGTTGGCGTCCTTGAGCCTGGGATGCAGCGAGGAAACCGAATCGTCGGTCAGGATCTCGTATTCGACATCGTCGCGCTTCTTCAGCACGTCGAGGCCGGCCTGCGGCATGCGGCCGACGATCAGGACTTTCTTGCGGTTCTTGCCGGAATTCGGGCCCGTAGACATCGTTTCCCCTGCGGTCATGGATCGAACGGCCGCGATCCTAGTGGCAGCCACGCCGCGAAGCCAGATCGGGCGCAAGCAATGTGACCGCGTTTCGCGAGGCAATCGTCCGCCGGTTCAAGGCAGGTAAGAGAGCGGCAGCCGGGTCGTCGATTTGATCTCCTCCATGGCGAACATGGAGGTGACGTCGGAAAGCTCGATCCTGGCGATCAGGCGCTTGTAGAAGGCGTCGTAGGCGTCGATGTCGGGCAGGGCGAGCCGGATCAGATAGTCGATCTCGCCGCTCATGCGGTAGCAATCCATCACTTCGGGAAACGATGCCACGGCCTTCGCGAAGCGGGCCAACCATTGGGCGTTGTGCTGGGCCGTGCGCACCGCCACGAACACCGTGACGCCGGCATTGACCGCCTTGCGATCGAGAAGCGCCACGCGTGCCCGGATGATCCCTTCCTCCGTCAGGCGGTTGATGCGGCGCCAGCAGGGCGTGGTCGACAGTCCCACCCGCCTCGCCACCTCCGCCAAAGGCATGTCCGAGTCGTCCTGCAGGCAATCCAGAATCTTCCGGTCAAAGGAATCTAGCAAAAATTTCGCCGGCATGGGCTTCTCTTTGGAATTTTGTTCTCGATACTGACGTCGACGAGGCGAAGCTTGCAACCCATTTTCAGGGTCCACCGCTAGACTTTCTCCATGTTGCGGCGCTTCACCGACCACCCCGCCTCGGTCAACGAGACCTATCTCGAGCACATGGGCATGGCATTCGGCTTCGGCGGGCGTATGCTTCTGGGAAGCCTCGCCTGCTTCGTGCACGGTCTCTTCCCGTGGCTCTGTCTCACCCGAGGCAGTGACACGATCCGCGGCCTGCATCGCCGCATGGTTAGCCACCGCGTGGTACAGCAGGAGCAGGCAGACAGGCCAATGGTCGCCGCCGAGTAGCCGGCAACCCGCCTTCTCGCGCGGCGTTTACCGAAAGGTGAACAAGCTCAGGGGGATGAGCATGGAAACGCCGCTGCGAGTGACCTTCCAAGGAGGCGAGACCAGCGAGGCGCTGGACGGTTTCGTCCGCGAGCATGTCGAGAGCCTGGAGAGGCTCTATGGGCGGATGACGGCCTGTCACGTCATCGTCCAGGTGCCCGACCGGCGCCATCGCACCAACAATCTCTATCGAGTCAACATCCACATGGTCCTGCCAGGCGGCATCAACATCGACATCGACCAGACGCCGCAGGCCGACGATCGCTACGCCATCCCGCAATTCGCCGTGAACGACGCCTTCCGCCGCGCCAAGCGCCTGCTGACGGACCGGGCGAAGAAGCAGCGCGGCGAGGTGAAGACCTTGCGCGAGCGTGTCGAACGCACGATCAACAGACCCGACCAGCAGTGACCGCACCGCTAGGGCGGGGACACGACCGGCGTCGGCAGGATCGCCGCCAGAGCCCGCTTGAGCGAGGTCGGCGTGGAGGCGGTGAGATCCTTCGGCACCTCGTGAGAGATCATGCGCCGAACGCGTGGCGACAGCAGACCGCGCAGCTCGCCGAGGCTGCGGGCCGGCGCCACGAGCACCAGCCGATCGAATTCGCCGCGTCTGCGGATGTCGTCCAGCGTCCTTGCAAGCGACTCGACGAACTTGTGCTTCTCGAGCTTGTGCAGGTCGTGCGTCTGTTCGTAGGCATGGCGCATGCGGCTGCTCGCTGAACGGAATCCCCGGCCGGGCTTGTCGGCGACGAGATCGCGCGTCGGCCGCCGGCTGGTCGGGGAGACCAGATCGAGCTGGCTCGCCGGCACGAGCTTGCGCGCGTCCTCGCTCGGCTCGAGGAAGCGGGCGCGCGCGCTGTCGGCCACCACGATCAGCGTGCGCTTGCGCAGTGGCTCCATCTGGGGCGCCGCCGGTAGGCGCGCCTTGCGCCGCGGTTTCATCACCGATTTGGCCATCGACAGCCTCCTTCGCGAGGACAGCCGACCCTGTTTCGCTTCAGGTGCGGCGGCGTTTCACGCCTTTTTCGTCGAGCCGTTCTCGCAGCAGCCCGACACGATCGCCGCCCCAGAAAAGCTCGCCCTCGAAGACGAAAGTCGGCACCCCGAAAACGCCCGAGCCCTCGGCCTCGTTGCGCAGGCGATCGTGCTCGGCGCCGCCCTCGCCTGCCAGGAAGGCGGCGAAGCCGGCGGGCGCCCCCGCTTCGACCAGCAGGCCCTCGACCGCTTCGACATTCTCCGGATCGAGGGCGCGGCGCCAGAAGCGGTCGAAGGCGAGATCGTTATAGCGGGGGAATGCGCGATGTTTCTGGGCGTAGAGCATGCCGGCATTGGCCGGGCGGGCGAAGTAGATCTTCTTCGGTCCCATCAGCGTCAGGCCCTGCTTGTTGGCGAAGCGGCGGGCGTCCATGTAGGCGTAGCGCACGCGTCGCCAGTGGTGCGGATCGCGCTCCTCGACCGAACCCTGGAACGAGGCGATGTCGAGCGTATAGGGCCGCCAGTGCAGGACGACCTCGTAGTCGGCCTCGAGCGCGTAGGCCCACGCCTTGGCGACGAAGGCGTAGGGGCTCACATAGTCGGACCAGAGGACGATTTCGGCGGGCATGGCTTATGCGGATGCGCGCGGTCCAGAAGAAGCTATCTCCGGTCCTTCGCCAGCTTGGTTTCCACCACGCGCGACCAAAGGGTGGCGCCCAGCGTCAGGATCTCGTCGTTGAAGTCGTAGCTTGGATTGTGGACCTCGCAGCCGCCCTCGCCGCCGCCATTGCCGATATTGATGAAGGCGCCGGGCACTTTCTCCAGCATGTAGGAGAAGTCCTCCGAAGCCATGACATAGGGCCCCTCCCGATTCATGTTCTCCTCACCGACGATGGAGGCGGCGACGTCGGCGATGAACTCCACCGAGTCCCGATCGTTCACCAGCGGCGGGAACACGACGCGCACATCGGGCTCCGCCGTGCCCCCCAGTGTCTTGGCGATGCCCCTGGAAATCGTCTCGATGCGCTCCTTGACCAGCGCCATCGTCTCCTTGCGGAAGGCGCGGATGGTGCCGCGCAGGACTGCCTCCTGCGGGATCACGTTGTAGGCGTCGCCGGCATGCATCTGCGTTACCGAGATCACAGCGGAGTCGAGCGGCGCCACGTTGCGCGACACCACACTCTGCAACGCGGATATGATCTGCGTGGCGATGATGACGGGATCGATGCCCGTCTCCGGCCGCGCCCCGTGCGCGCCCTTGCCGGTGATCCTGATGTCGAACAAGCCGCCGCCCGCCATCTGCGGACCGGGACGGATGGCGAACTTGCCGACATCGAGCTTGGGCCTGTTGTGCATGCCGAAGATCTGCTCGCAGGGAAACTTCTCGAAAAGGCCATCCTTCACCATGGCCTCGGCCCCGCCGCGGCCTTCCTCGGCCGGCTGGAAGATGAGGTGGACGGTGCCATCGAAGTTGCGCGTCGCCGAGAGATACTTGGCCGCCCCCAGGAGCATCGTCGTGTGGCCGTCGTGGCCGCAGGCATGCATGCGACCCTGATGGCGGCTGCGATAGTCGAAGGTGTTGTGCTCGTCCATCGGCAGCGCATCCATGTCGGCGCGCAGCCCGATCGCCTTTGGATTGTTGCCGACCCGGATGGTGCCCACGACACCGGTCTTGCCGATCCCGGTCGTGACCTCGCAGCCCCATTCCTTGAGCTTGCCGGCGACGATTTTCGATGTCCGGTCCTCCTCGAAGCCGAGCTCCGGATGGGCATGGATGTCGCGGCGGATGGCCGTCAGCTCGGCGGCGAAAGCGGCAATCTTCGGCTCGATTTTGGCAGGCATTCAGGACTCCAGCAGGAAAGAGGTCATTACACGCCGGAATTCGGCGCCATGCACGCTCGGATAGAAATGCCCGCCGTCCGGCAGGACATAGGCCCGGGCCCCGGGGATGAGACGCACCAGCTCTTCCGTGAAATAGAGCGGCGTCACCATGTCGTCGCGGGCGCAGATGGCGAGCGTGGGCGCCCGGACCTTCTGCAGCTCCGCCCGCCGGTCGTGCGCCACGATGGCGGCGATACGCGACAGCACGATCTCGGGAGCCGGAATCGTCTCCTTGGCTTTCGCCTCTGAGGCCGCGAGGTCAGCATCATGGTCGCGGATCCAGGCGGGCATGTTCAGCGCCAGCGCGCTCGCCTTTAGGTAGGCGGCCGGCCCCAGCTCGCGCAGCGTCTGGGAACGCACCTCAAAGAGACGGCGGAAGAAGGCGTCGGTTTTGGCCCAGGTGGCGCTCAGCACCAGCCGGTCGATACGGTGCGGATGCTCGATCGCCAGCACCTGGCCCATCGCCCCGCCGGTGGAATGGCCGCACCAATGGACCTTGTCGAAGCCCAGCCCCTCGATGAGCTGCAGTGCATCGTCGGCCATCTGCGTCACACTGTAGACGATGCGCGACAGCGTGCTGCGGGCCGTGCCGCGATGATCGTGCACCACCACGGTGAATTCCTCGGCAAGGCCGGAGACATGCTCGCTCCAGAAGCGGCCATCGCCGCCCAGTCCGGGCACGAGGAAAAGCGGCGGACCGCTGCCCGACTTCTCGTAGTAGAGCTCGGCGCCGTCGCGCAGCTTCAAATGCGGCATTCCATCCCCCTCCCGCGGTCTTCGGCGGGCGCGGCAGTATGCGCAGGCGGCGCCAGGCTTGGAAGCGTTGCCTCGAATGCCGAGGCCGCTAAGCTCCCGCTCCCCGAAATACAGCAAAAGGAAATCGCTCGATGCGTCCCCTGTCGACTGCCGCCGTCATGCTGGTCGCGCCGTTGGGCGCCTGCACGCAGCAAAGCGCGACGGTCACCGCTCCGGCGCCCATTGCGCGCCCGGCGCCGGACGACAAGATACCGCACGGCATCGCCTACACTTGCGAGGACCGCAAGGAGGTGCTGGTGGTCTATGCAAGGAACCGGGCGACCGTGACCTTCGAGAACAGGACATGGCGCACCGAGTATCAGCCCGTGGGCGATGGCTTTCGCTACGCCGACGCCTCCGTGCAATGGGTCGGCCGCGACGACCTTGCCTCGCTGCGCGAGAACTACGGCGGCAGCCGGCCGCTCGCCTGGAACTGCCGCCCGACGCGCCGTACGACTTAGACGTCGACGATGGTCTCGAAGCCGCCCCAGGCCATGCGCTTGGGATCGAAGGGCATCGAGTTGGCGCCGTCCGCCAGGCGCTTGTCGGACATGACCTTGGCGAGGACGCGGT
The DNA here is from genome assembly GCF_030246845.1 of Enhydrobacter sp. Lineage (NCBI taxonomy): Bacteria > Pseudomonadati > Pseudomonadota > Alphaproteobacteria > Hyphomicrobiales > Enhydrobacter > Enhydrobacter sp. The sequence continues at coordinate 3,065,174 of NZ_CP126889.1, read as the reverse complement.
CGCGGTGCGCGCGCGATTTGTAGACGATATAGGAGAACACCACGGTCTCGCCGGGCTTCGCCTTGGCAAGCTTGCCGAAGGGAACGCCCATCTTCACCTTGAGATCGTCGCCCGCGCATTCGCGGTATTCGAGCGCGCCGTGCTCGCGCCAGATCTTGCCGGCCTTGGCCGACAGGCGCTTGTACGCCGCCAGCTTGCGTCTGGGGACGGGCAGGACAAAACCATCGACATAGGCCATGCGTACTCCAATCGCTTAACTTTCTGGTTAACCATAAGCGAATTTCACAGCGTATGTCGACTGCCTATTTGAGCCAGAGGCGCAGGCCGTAGCCGACCAGGGCGGTGATGCCAACGCCTGCGGCCCACAGGCCCACGAACCAGAGCCACTGCCGGGCGGACGGCATCAATGATAGCCCTCGTGCCCGGTCTTGCCGCGGAACACCCAGTAGGCGTAGCCGGTGTAGGCAAGGATGATCGGCACCATGATGGCCGCGCCGACCAGCATGAATTCCAGGCTGGCCGGCGGCGCTGCCGCATCCCAGATGGTGACGGCGCGCGGCACCACGTAGGGATAGAGGCTGACGCCGAGGCCGGCGAGACCAAGTGCGAACAGGGCGAGCGCGATCAGGAACGGCCAATGGTCGTGCCGGTAGCGCAGCGCGAAGAAGAAGGCGACCGAGGCGATCGCGACCAGCAGCGGCACCTGCGCGGTGAACAGGACCTGCGGCCAGTCGAACCAGCGCGTCGCGTACTCGTTGCTGAGGAAAGGCGTCGCCGCGCTCACCGCCGCCATGCCGACAATGGTCGCGATACCGAAGCGAAGCGCCAGGCGATGGCAATGGTCCTGCAGCGTGCCCTCGCTCTTCATGATCAGCCATGTCGCGCCCAGGAGCGCGTAGCCGCACACGAGGCTCACTCCGACGAGCACGCTGAACGGCGACAGCCAGTCCCACCAGCCGCCGGCATAGGCGTTGTCATGCACGGCGATGCCCTGCAGCAGGCCGCCGAGCGTGATGCCCTGCGCCAGTGCCGCGACGATCGAGCCCAGCGTAAAGCCCGCATCCCAGTATTTGCGATGGCGCGCATCGCGCCAGCGGAACTCGAAGGCAACGCCGCGGAAGATCAGCGCCAGCAGCATGGCGACGATCGGCGTATACAGCGCGGACAGGATGATGCCGTAGGCGATCGGGAACGCGGCCATCAGCCCGCCGCCGCCCAGCACCAGCCAGGTCTCGTTGCCGTCCCAGACCGGCGCGATCGAGTTCATGGCGCTGTTGCGCTCCTGTCCTTCGGCAAAGAACGGAAACAGGATGCCGATGCCGAGATCGAAGCCGTCCATCACGACATAGGCGAAGATCGCGAAGGTGATGATGAAGGCCCAGATGATGGGCAGATCGAACGCGATCGGCATGGTCATGTCCTCCGGCCTGCCGCGACGGCGGGCGCCGGCGTGATGCCGGCCGCATGGGTCGGCACGGCGTCGGGCCCGGCCTCGTCCTCGTGCGGCGTCTGACCCATCAGCCGCAGGACATAGAGGATGCCGGCACCGAACACGATGAAGTAGACGACGATGAAGGCGACGAGCGATGAAGCGACCGCTGGCGCCTGCAGCGGCGACACGGAATCGGCCGTGCGCAACAGGCCATAAACGGTATAGGGCTGTCGGCCGACCTCGGTCGTCACCCATCCGGCGATCACCGCGACAAATCCGGCCGGTCCCATGACCAGGGCGAGCCGGTGCAACCACTTCCAGTCGTAGAGGCCGCGCCAGAGCCGGGCGAGCAGGCTCCAGGCGCCCAAGAGCAGCATCAGCAGGCCGAGTCCGACCATGACCCGGAACGACCAGAACACGGTCGCCACGGGCGGCCATTCGCTGCGCGGCACCGTATCGAGGCCCTTGAGCGGTGCGTCGAGCGAATGCTTCAGGATCAGCGACGAAAGCTTGGGCACCGACACCTCGTCGCGCACCTTGGCGGCCGCCTGATCAGGCCAGCCGAACAGGATCAGCGGCGCGCCATCGGGATGGCTCTCGAAGTGGCCTTCCATCGCCATCACCTTGATCGGCTGGTATTCGAGCGTGTTGAGGCCGTGCTGGTCGCCGAGCAGGATCTGGATCGGCGCCGTCACGGTGATCATGCCCATCGCCATGGAGAACATGACGCGCACACCCTCGCCTTTCCGTCCGCGCAACAGATGCCACGCCGCGACCGCGCCGACGGCCAGCGCCGTCGTAAGGTAGGAGGCCGTCACGGTGTGCGCCAAGCGATAGGGAAACGACGGATTGAAGATGATTTGCCACCAGTCAGCAGGCACGAACTGGCCATTCGCCGCGACCGTGTGGCCGACCGGCGTCTGCATCCAGCTGTTGGCGGCAAGGATCCAGAAGGCGGAGATCAGCGTGCCGACGGCAACCGCGAGCGTCGCCACGAAGTGCAGCCCCCGTCCGACACGGTTCATGCCGAACAGCATGACGCCGAGAAAGCCGGCCTCGAGGAAGAAGGCCGTGAGCACCTCGTAGGCCATCAGCGGACCGACCACGGGACCGGCCTTCTGGGAATAGACCGCCCAGTTGGTGCCGAACTGGTAGGACATGACGATCCCCGACACCACGCCCATGCCGAAGACCAGCGAGAAGATCTTCAGCCAGTACTTGAAAAGGTTGAGGTACGCGGCGCGCCCGGTGACAAGCCACATCGCCTCCAGCACGGCGAGGTAGCTCGCGAGACCGATCGTGAACGACGGGAAGACGAAGTGGAACGAAACAGTGAAGGCGAACTGCAGCCGCGCCAGCAGGGTTGCGTCGAAAGCTTCGAACATGCTGCCATCTCAATCACAGGAACGACGTTAGACGATGCGAGACGCTGACGCAGGCGCGTTCAAGGCGACCGTGAGGACTTCCAGAGCGCTTACGAGATCGGCACGGCCGCGCGCAACTCCAAGTGCGACACGGACAGCATGCTCCGGTGCGTTGTCGACACTAAAGCTGTCGCTCGTCACCAGCGCAAGTCCCTGGCGCTGGATATGGGCCGCGAACTCCGTACGATTCCAGGCCGAAGGCAGCGTCAGCCAAAGATGATGGCCTCTGGGATGGGCCTTGTAGACCTGGCCGAGCAGCGCCTTTGCCGCGAGCTTCTGTCGCGCCGCGGCTTCGGCCGTGATGGCCGCGATGATCGCGTCAGCACTGCCATCGGCCAGCCAGCGCAAGACGAGCGCCACCGTCAACGGTACCGGCATCTGCGCGACCGCACGCAGCGCATTGGCGAAGGCGGCCGCCGCCGTGCGATCGGGCGCCAGCACGAGCGACACGCGCAAGCCAGGGGCGATGCACTTCGAGAAGCTCGCGGCGAGATAGCTGCGCTCGGGAATGAGCGTGGCGATCGGTTGCGCCCGGGGCTCGAGACAACCGTAGGCATCGTCCTCGATCAGCACCAGGTTGCGGCGGCGAATGACGGCCGCGAGTTCTTCCCGGCGCGCCTGGGTCACCGTCACCGTCGTCGGATTGTGTAGCGTGGGAATGAGATACACGGCCTTGGGCACATGGTGCCTGCAAGCTTCGTCGAGTGCGGCGGCATCCATCCCCTGATCGTCGGCCGCGACACCGACGAGACGCACCCCGACAGCGGCCGCGGCCGCCTTGAATCCCGGATAGGTGAGACGATCCGTGAGCACGACGTCACCCGGCCGGGTGAGCGTGAGCAGCAGGCTCATGAGCGCCACCTGTGTGCCGGGTGAGATCAGCAGCGTCGCCGCGGTCGCGATGCGCACGCGCCGCCGCAACCAGTCCGCCGCCACACCTCGATCGCGCTCGCTCCCGCCCGATTGCTGATAGCTCAGGAAATCGCTGATGCCGTAGTCGTGCCGCAAGGCGGCCAGGCCGCGGGTGAGCCGGCCTTCGAGATCGGCCTCGATCGGCTCGGGGGGCAGGTTCATCGACAGGTCGAACTCGATGCCGGCCGCCGCCGAACGCGGCGCACGCATCCGGCTCTCGGCGACGAACGTTCCCTGGCCCACCCGGGCTTCGGTCAAGCCACGGCGGCGCGCCTCGCCGTAGGCGCGCGTGACGGTCGTGAGATCGACGCCGAGCGCGCTCGCCAGCGCGCGATGCGTGGGCAGGCGCTCGCCACGATGCAGCCGACCCGAGGCGATGTCGGCCGCCAGGGCATCGACGATGCTCTCATAGACCGGTCCGCGCCGATCGCTGAGTGTAGGGCGCCAATCCATACAACATTCCCATTTTGATATTGATTGTATGGCAACTTGTACGGATATACAAGTTGCTCAAACCGGAGACGTGATATGTCGCTATCGGCGAAGGGAGCCGGCAACTGGCTGACACGCGGCTTGCGCGGCCGCTGCCCGGCTTGCGGCGAAGGCAACCTGTTCCGCGCCTTCGTGAAGGTTGCCGAGCGCTGCGCAAGCTGTGGCGAGGCGCTCCATCATCACCGTGCCGACGATTTTCCGGCCTATCTCGTGATCGTCCTGGTCGGTCATATCGTCGTGCCGCTCGCGATGTGCGTCGAGATCGCCTACACGCCGCCCTACTGGCTGCATGCCGTGTTGTGGTTGCCCTTGGTGCTGGGCCTGGGCATCGGCCTGCTTCGGCCGACCAAGGGGATGATCGTCGCCCTGCAATGGCAGATGGGCATGCACGGCTTCGCCGAAGCGAAGCGGGCCAGAGCCTAGTTCCAGGCGGCGAACACGTCGATAATCGCTGGCCGGTCCAATCCGGCGCGCAGGCAGGTTTCGAGCAGGACGCGCGCTTTCAACGGATGCAGCCGGCCGCCCCAGATCAGGCCCGCCTTGCGCAGGGCGATCTCCGAGCTCGGCCCGCCGTAGGTCTTTTCAAGCAGCGGCCCACCGCCGGCGCGCGGCGAAACGACAGCCGGCATCGCCGCGGCAAGTCGGACGAGGATGTCGGTCGCACGCTCGGGCGTATGGCCGCCGCCCATGGCCGCGATCACTGCGCCGCGATAGCCGAGGCGATCAGGTGCCGCGAGCATCGCCTCGACCAGCCCGCCCGGCTCGTCGAGCGCCATCCAGAGCAGCGCCACGGGCGAGGCTTTGCCAGGCACTGTGTTGCCAAGGCGCCGGCGCGCCGTGACGATTGCGTCGCGCACCGGCAGCGAGAGCGGGACGACACGGTCCTCGACCAACGCCGCGAGCGGCCCAGTCTGGGTGGAAGCAAAGGCGTTGATCCGGGTCGGATGGACCTTGAGCACATCCGCGGCCGCGTACACCTCGTCGAGCATCACCGCCATGACGCCCAACGCCTTGGCATGCGTCCGCACCCACGGATCGGTCGCGACTCGCACCGCAGCCAGCAGATTGCCGGGCCCGTCCGGCGAGGTCAGCGCAGGATTGCGCATCGCCGCCGTCACGACCACCGGCACATCGAGATCGAGCAACAGGTCGAGCAGGAAGCCCGTCTCCTCCAGCGTGTCGGTGCCTTGTGTCACGACGATGCCGTCCGCCTCGAGCGCGCGGATCCGGCTGGCAAGGGCGTGAATCTGGTCGAAGGAAAGCGAATGGCTGCCGACGCGCGACACGGTCTCGGCCTCGATCTCGGCGATCTTGCCGAGCGTCGGCACGGCCGCCACCAGATCGTCGGCGCCCAATCCCATCTGCATGGCACCCGCCGCGTCGGGACGTGTGGCAATGGTGCCGCCGAGGGCCAGGACATGGATGCGCGGCTTGGTCATGTTTCGAGCTTCAGCGAGTTGAAGAAGCGCTCGGCATCGGGGCCGGACACGGAGCGGGCCGGTCCCAGGAAGGCAAGCGAGACGAAACGTCTGCCCTTCAGGAGCACGAGCTGTCGCAAGGCATTGCCGCCGCGCAAGGAACCGGTGGACGCGACGGCCGCCGCGCCCTGCATCGGCCGCCAGTCGACCCTGCTCCATTTGCCGCCTTCGAGGCTGCGCGCCCGGCTGTCGAGCGCAGCCTGCAGGATGGCGCGCGGGTTGGCGGCATTGACGTCGCCAGGATAGAGCGCGCTCTGCGCCACGTAGGAAAAACCCCCGGCGTCGAGGCTGTAGGAGTGGAGCTGAAACGGCGTTCCGTGCGCCGATACGTCGCTCACGATGCGATGATCCGGAATGCCCGGCATCTGCACGGTGAAGACATTGTCCTCGACCTCGACGCCGTACCATTGCTCCGGCAGGCGCAGCGGCGTTTGCGCCTCGCCCGGCAATGCCAGCGCGAGCATCGGCAAGGCGAGGAGCCCACGACGAAAAAGAGTCATTCCGCGGCCAGCGGAACGCCGAACTTCTCGCGCGCCTCCGCAGGCGTATAGTAGCCACGCGCGATGTCGCGTGCGACCAGCTCGGGCTTGCGCCGGGCGGGATCGCCGAAGCCGCCGCCGCCCGGCGTCGACACCCGGACCACGTCGCCGGCGCCGATCCGGATATCCTGGTCCTTGGAAAGATGCGGCGGCCGATAGGTTTTGCCGCCTTGCGTCACGAGCACCGTATTGGTGCCGCCGTCGCGGCCGCCCAGCACGCCCTGTGGGCCGGTACGGCCATGATCCATCACCATTGACACGCGCGCCTCGCCGCGGCGCAGCCTGATCGCGTAGTTGATACCGAACCCGCCGCGATATTCGCCGGCGCCGCCCGATCCTTCGCGCAGCGAGAACTCCTCGAACAGAACCGGATAGAACTGCTCCAGCACCTCGACCGGCGGCATCTTGGAGATGCCGATCGTGGAGCAGCCGTTGGAGAGGCCATCGCCGCCCCGGAAGCCGCCGTAACCGCCGCCGGTGAAGAGATACATGATGTAGTTGCGCTTGCGCTCGGGGTCGTAGCCACCGACGCCAAGGTTGCCCGAGGTGCCGGCAGGCGCCGCGAAGAGGAGGTCGGGGATGGCGTGCGTCAGCGCGGCGAATACCGCCTCGGCGATGCGCTGGCTCACCTCGGCCGCACAACCCGAGACGGGACGCGGATATCTGGCGTAGAGGAAGGTGCCCTCCGGATCGACAACGTGCAGCGGCTCGAAGGTGCCGGCATTGATGGGCACCTCGGGGAAGATGTGCTTGATGGCGAGATAGATCGCCGACCGGGTGGTGGCGATCACGCTGTTCATCGGTCCGCGGCAGGGCGGGCTGGAGCCGGTCATGTCGAAGGTGAGGTCCTCGCCCTTCTTCGTGACCTTCATCCGGATGGTGAGCGGCTCGTCGACCACGCCGTCGCTGTCGACCTGGGAACTGCCTTCGTAGACTCCGTCGGGGATGGCCGCGATCCTGGCCCGCATCTGGCGCTCGGCGCGATGGCGCATCTCGGCGATCGCCTGGCGCACCGTGGCGGCGCCGTAGCGGTCGATCAGCGCCGTGAGCCGCTGCTCGCCGGTCGTGAGGGCGGCCGCCTGCGCCTTGATGTCGCCGATGCGCTGGTCGGCGATGCGGATGTTGCTCAGGATGATCGACAGGATCTCCTGGTCCATCTCGCCCTTCTTGAAGAACTTGATCGGCGGCAGGCGCAGGCCTTCCTGCTCGACCTCTGTGGCGCTCGCCGAGAAGCCGCCCGGCACCATGCCGCCGACATCGGGCCAGTGCCCCGTGTTGGCGAGCCAGGCGAACAGCTCGCCCTTGTAGAAGAAGGGCTTCACGAAGCGCACGTCCATCAGATGCGTGCCGCCGAGGTAGGGATCGTTGACGATGAACACGTCGCCCGGATCGACCCTGCCGGCATAGTGGGTTTTCACCCGATCGATCACCGCTCGGGTCGAGAACTGCATGGTGCCGACGAACACCGGCAGGCCGAGCTCTCCCTGCGCGATCAGCGCGCCGTCCTCGGCGGCATAGATGCCGTCGGAACGGTCCATGCCCTCCGAGATCACCGGCGAGAAGGCCGAGCGCACGAAGGCGAGATCCATCTCGTTGCAGACCTGGATCAGGCCGTTCTGGATGACCGTCAGGGTCACGGGATCGAGGTTCGACATGGCAGCAATGACTAGCACAGCCCCCCGGGTCGTGCGCTATGATCCTTGCCGACCTCCCAACCCATTTTCGGACGGACCGCCATGAACGCGCCTCTGGATGCGGACAATCTCAATTTGATGAAATTCGGCATCGGCCAGCCGGTGCCGCGGCAGGAAGACCCCACCCTGCTCAGGGGCCGGGGCCGCTATACGGACGACGTCAACCTCTCGAACCAGGCCTATGCCGTGATGGTGCGAAGCCAGGTGGCACACGGCGTCCTGAAAGGCATCGATACGGCCGAGGCGAAGAAGATGCCCGGCGTGCTGGGCGTATGGACCGGCGCCGATCTCGTGGCGGCGGGCTTCGGTCTCCTGAAATGCATCATCCCCTTCCCCAACCGCGACGGCTCGCCGATGAAGAAGCCGGAGCGGCCGTCGATGCCCGTCGACAAGGTGAGGTTCGTGGGCGATCCGGTGGCCTTCGTCGTGGCCGAGACGCTCGCGCAGGCGAAGGATGCTGCCGAGGCGGTCGTGGTCGAGATCGAGCCGCTGCCGGCCGTCACCGATGCCAAGGCCGCCTGCCAGCCCGGCGCGCCGCGCCTTTATGACGACGTGCCCGACAATGTCTGCCTCGACTATCGCTTCGGCGATGCGACGAAGGTTGCGGAAGGGTTCGCCAGGGCCGCGCACGTCACCCGGCTGCACATCGTCAACAATCGTGTCGTGGTGGCGGCGATGGAGCCTCGCTCGGCGATCGCCGAGTTCGATGCCGCGTCCGGCCGTTATACCCTGCACTCCTGCAGCCAGGGCGTTTTCGGTCTCAAGAACCAGCTTGCCAACGACATCCTCAAGGTGCCGCCGGACAAGGTGCGCGTGGTGACCGGCAACGTGGGCGGCTCGTTCGGGATGAAGGCGTCGGCCTATCCGGAGTATGCTGGCCTCTTCCACGCCGCCAGGCTGCTCGGCCGGCCGGTCAAATGGACCGACGACCGTTCCGGGTCGTTCCTGAGCGACCAGCACGGCCGGGACCACGAGTTTGACGCCGAGCTGGCGCTCGACAAGGACGGCAATTTCCTCGCGCTGCGCTTCACCGGCTACAGCAACATGGGCGCCTATCTCGGCACCGTGGCGCCGATGATGGGCACGCTCAACGTCGCCAAGAATTCGGTGGGCGTCTACAAGACGCCGGCGCTCGAAGTGAACACCAAGTGCGTGTTCACCAACACCACCCCCGTCAGCGCCTATCGCGGCGCCGGCCGACCCGAGGGCAACTACTTCATGGAGCGGCTGGTCGACATGGCGGCGCGCGAGATGAAGATCGATCCCGTGGAGCTGCGCCGGAAGAACCACATCAGTCCCTCGGCCATGCCGCATAAGACGCCGGCTGCGACGACCTACGACTCGGGCGACTTCACGACGCTGCTCGACAAGGCGCTGGCCGCCGCCGATTGGACGGGCTTCGAGAAGCGCAAAGCCGAAAGCAGGAAGCGCGGCAAGCTGCGCGGCCGCGGGCTCGGCAACTATCTCGAGGTGACGGCACCGCCGCAGAAGGAACAAGGCGGCCTGCGCTTCGAGAAGAACGGCGACGTCACCATCATCACCGGCACGCTCGACTATGGCCAGGGCCACTGGTCGCCGTTCGCACAGGTGCTGACCGAGAAGCTCGGCATTCCCTTCGACAGGATCAAGCTGATCCAGGGCGACAGCGACCTCCTGGTCGCGGGTGGCGGCACGGGCGGCTCCAAATCGATCATGGCGTCGGGCGCGGCGATCGTCGAAGCTTCCGAGAAGGTGATCGAGAAGGGCAAGCAGATCGCAGCCCATGTGCTCGAGGCCTCGGCGGCCGACATCGAGTTCAAGGCCGGCCGCTTCGCCATCGTCGGCACCGACCGCGGCATCGGCATCATGGAGCTGGCCGAGAAGCTGCGCCAGGGCCTCAAGCTGCCCGAGGGCATGCCCACGACACTCGACGTCACGCATGTGCACGAGGCCGCGCCCTCGGCGTTCCCCAACGGTGCGCATGTCGCCGAGGTCGAGATCGATCCGGAGACAGGGACGGTCGCGGTTGTGAAGTACACGATGGTCAACGACTTCGGCACGGTCATCAATCCGCTGCTGGTGACCGGGCAAAGCCACGGCGGCGTGGTGCAGGGCATCGGCCAGGCGGTGATGGAGCACACGGTCTACAGCGAGGACGGCCAGCTCCTGACCGGCAGCTTCACCGACTATGCCCTGCCCCGTGCGGCCGACGTGCCTTCCTTCAGCGTCGGCTTCCATTCGGTGCCGGCCAAGACCAACGTGCTGGGCGCCAAGGGCTGCGGCGAGGCCGGTTGCGCAGGCTCCCTGCCCGCGGTGATGAACGCCATCGTCGATGCACTCGGCGGCAGGCATATCGACATGCCCTGCACCCCCGAACGCGTCTGGAAGGCGCTGGGGTCGTCGTAGCGCGGAGCATGAGGCAACCGGAGTTGCGCCCTCTGATCAAGCCGGTGTGAACATCGGCAGCGGCGGGCCGCCGTCGGTCGGCTTGAAGACCAGCTTCACCGCCTGCTCGACCTCGAGCTTGTCGAAGTCGCAATCGACGATGTTGGTCACCATGCGCGGGCCTTCGGCCAGGGTCACGTAGGCCATGGCGTAGGGCACCGGCGCGCGGCGCATGACGCTGTAGGAATAGATCGTTCCCTTGCCCGAGGCCTCGATCCATTCGGTCTTGTCGCTGAAGCAGAACGGACAGATGGTGCGTGGATAATGGTGCGCCTGCCCGCAGCTCGTGCATCTGCGCACCAGCAGCTTGCCTTTGCCGGCGGCGTCCCAGTAGGCCTGCGTCTCGAGGCTGACAGCCGGGGCCGGCAGCCTGCGCACTTTGGACTCGGCCATGGTCCTACTCCCTCTCCAGAATGACGGTGGCGCTGCCATGGCGCAGGCCCAGCGAGCCGCCCGTGCCGTGCGCGAGCGCGAGATCGCAGTTCTTCACCTGCACCTTGGGATGCGCCTCGCCGCGAAGCTGGCGGACGGCTTCCAGCACCTTGGTGAGACCGCCACGGTTGCCGGGATGGTTGCTGCAGAGCCCGCCGCCGTCGGTGTTGAAGGGCAGCTTGCCCGTGCCCGAGATCAGATTGCCGTCCGAGACGAACTTGCCGCCCTTGCCTTTCTCGCAGAAGCCGAGATCCTCGAGCTGCATCAGCACGGTGATGGTGAAGCTGTCGTAGATCGACGCGTACTTGATGTCGGACGGCTTGACGCCGGCCTCGGCGAAAGCTGCCGGCCCGCTGAAGCGCGCGCCGGAATAGGTGAGATCGACCTTGCCGCCCATCTGGGTCTTGATGAACTCCGAGGCGCCGAGCAGCTTCACCTTCGGCCGCTTGAGCTTTGCCGCGATCTCGGGCGCCACGACCACGATCGCGCCGCCGCCGTCGGTGATCACACAGCAGTCGAGCCGGTGCAGCGGATCGGCGATCATCGGCGAGTTGACGACATCCTCGACCGTGACGACGTCCTTCAGCAGCGCATGCGGGTTGTATTGCGCATGATGCGATGCGGCGACCTTGATCCAGGCGAGTTGCTCGGACGTCGTGCCGAACTCGTACATGTGGCGCATGGCGCACATGGCATACATGTTCACAACGGTCGGCCCGTACGGGAACTCGAACGGCTCGTCGGGCGTCGGCGTGCCGCCGCGGCTGCGCGGCACCGTGCCGGTCGCCATGCCCTCGGCGCGAGGTCGGCCGGCCAGCGTAATGAGCGCCACCTTGCATTTGCCTGCCGCGATCGCCTCGGCGGCATGCCCGACATGGAGCACGTACGAAGAGCCGCCGGTGTCGGTCGAATCGGAATGGCGCGGGCGCAAGCCCATGTATTCGACCATCGACATCGGCCCGAGCCCGGGCGCGTCGCCGGCACAGAAGTAGCCGTCGACGTCTTCCTTGCTGAGACCCGCATCCTCGAGCGCACCCTTGGCCACCTCCGCATGGATCTGAGCCAGCGACAGATCCTTCGCAAGACGCGTGGGATGCTCGTAGATGCCGGCGATGTAGGCCTTGCCCTTGATGCTCATCGGGCACCGTCTCCTTGCTCTCTATGTTGCAGTGCATCGTGAGCGATTCAGCCCTCACGGAAAAGCGACCGTTTCCGTTCTGAGGAATCTGTTGGTCTGCAATCGAAGGAGAGACTTTCTCTTTTCGCCATCGTCGCCGCGGCCTGCTTCGCCCCGATCGGCACAGCCCATGCGCAGGGCAAGATCCAGTAACGGCCGTTCACGCCGAGCGTTCGACACGGCGCTGTTCGGCGACATGAAGTTCTACGGCGAGAAATACAAGCCCGACCTGCTGCTGATCCCATCGGCGGCCACTACGTGATGAATCCGGCCGATGCCGCCTTCGTCACTAGAGAATGGATCAAGCCCAAGATGGTGCTGCCCATGCACTACGGCACCAACCCCTTCCTCAAGGGCACGCCGGCCGAGTTCAAGGCGGCGCTCGGGCAGACCTCGATCAAGGTGCTGGACGACTGGCAGCCGGGCCAGGTGAAGGAGTTTTGACGTCTTTGGGACCGCGCGCATCCTGCGCGCTCATGATCATGAGCGCGCAGGATGCGCGCGGTCCGTCTGCCTATGAACCGACGTCCCGCGCTCCCGGCGTGCGGGCGCGGAACTCGTCGGGGATCTCGCGGCCGGCGTCGGTGAAGGCCTTCTTCACGGCGGCCACGTTGGGACCGAAGATGCCCTTGCGATTGGCCTTCGCCCACTCGTTCGAGGCGACGATCGTGTCGAGAGAGCCCTGGAAGCGCGGCATCACGTAGCGGGCGAACAGCTCGTAGGAGCGCAAGGTGGCCTCGCGGCTCGCCCATTCGTGGGCCCGGAACAGCACGCCGCCGAAACCGCCGTTGGAATAGCCCAGCAGCCGCTCGATGCCCTTTGCGACCGTGTCGGGCGTGCCGACCAGCGTCGTGCCTTGCGCCACGCCCTCGCGCAGCGGGTCGTCGGAACGGCCCGGCGGCCGGCCGAGCGTGTCCTCGAAATAGGTCACCGTTTCCCGCCGCTCCCCGGCATTCACCTCGCGCAGCGCCTGCTCGTCGTCCTCGGCGACGTGCGCATTGACGACGATCCGCCACTTCGAACGATCGGCGGTCTTGCCGTGCCTGGCGGCAGTCTCCTCGTAGATCGCCCATTGCTTGGCCATCGCCTCCGGGCCGCCGGGAAGGCCAGCCCCGATCGAGAGCACACCGACACCGTGCTTGCCGGCCGCAATCATGCCGGACGGCGTGATCGTGCTCGCGCAGGCGATCGGGAAATGCGGATCGCTGTAGGGTGCGAGATGAAGCCGCGCCTCCCTGAGCTCGAACCAGTCGGTCTTCATGGTGACCGGCTCCTTGCATTCGAGGAGCCGCATGATCGCCTCGAGCGCCTGCTCCATGCGCGTACGCTGGGTGGAAGGGTCGATCCCCATCATATAGGCGTCCGACGGCAGCGCTCCGGGCCCGCAACCCAGCATCGTGCGCCCGCGCGACATGTGGTCGAGCTGCACGAAGCGGTTCGCGACCATGAGCGGATGATGGTAGGGCAGGCTCGTCACGCCCGAGCCGAGGCGGATGAATCGGGTCCGTTCGATGGCGGCGCCGATGAAGACCTCGGGCGCGGCGATCGTCTCCCAGCCTGCGGAATGATGTTCGCCGATCCAGGCCTCGTCGTAGCCCAGCTCGTCGAGCCATTCGATCAGCTCCATGTCGCGTGCCATGGAGAGCGTCGGATTCTCGCCCACCCGATGGAACGGCGCGAGGAAAATGCCGAATGTCAGGCCCTTGTGATTGCCGGTCTGCGCCATGCCCTTCAACTCCGTTTCGGCGACGCTAGCATGTCCGCCAACGTTGACCGAGCCTCCCGCGCACGATAGGCGGAAGCCTGCCATGACCGCCGCCGATACCTTGCCGCTTGCGCGCTTCACCGTGGTCGAGGTGAACGACCGCGGCGTGCCGCAATGCCTGCGGCTTGCCACGTCGCTCGCCGGCAAGATCGCGGCCGATCTTGGCGCGACGGTGCTCAAGATCGAGCCGCCCGGCGGCGATCCTGTAAGGCAGGCCCCGCCTCTTCTGTCGCAAGGCGGAAGCGCATTGTTCCAGTTCCTCAATACCTCGAAGCGCTCGCTCGTTGTCGATCTCGCGAGCGACACGGGCCGCGCCGCCTTGGGCAAGCTCCTCGAGACCGCGGATGCCGTGCTGTTCGAGGAGCCGGCCTCCGTCGCCGCGCAGGCACGGGCCGGCAAAGCGGCGCCGATCGAGATCGCAGCATTTCCTGTCGAGATGAACGCGGCGACGCAGCCGGTCAGCGAGTTCACCATCCTGGCGCTGAGTGGCCTCCTGCACATGGTGGGCGAGCCCGAGCGCAAGCCCCTGAAGCTCGGCGGCCATCAAGCCTCTTACGCCGCGGGCCTCACCGCCTTCACCGGTCTGGCGGCTGCCCTCTCTGCGCGCGACGCAGGGCGCCCGGCGCCACGCGTGCGCGTGTCGCTTGCCGAGGTCATGCAGTGGGTCAACTGGAAAGCGGCCTCAGGCGCCGAGGCGTCGGGCGTTTCGCCCGGACGCGAGGGCAAGCGGTCGGAGTTCCAGATCGTTCCCTGTCGCGACGGCCATGTCGCCGTGGTCTACACGGTGACGCAGTGGCCGGCGATGCGCGCACTGATCGGCGATCCACGGCTCGACGGCGGGAAATTCGCCGCACGCGCCGGCCGCCGCCAGAACGTCGCCGCACTCTATGAAATCATCATCCCCTGGTTTGCCGACAAGACACGCTTGGAGATCCAGGTGCTGGCCCAGGCCAAAGGCGTGCCCTTCGGACCGATCTTCTCGCCGGCCGAGCTGTTGGAGGCCGAGCAGTATGTTGCGCGCGGCTTCTTCGCCGAGATCGCGCATCCGACACTGGGCACGCTGCGTCTGCCGCAGCTTCCGGTGCAGTGGAACGGCCGCTCCTTCGCGCCGCGGCCGGCGCCGGAGCTGCCCGTATGATGGCGCGCCCGCTCTCCGGCATACGTGTCCTGGACTTCGGCCTGTTGACGGCCGGCGCGAATAGCTCGGCGATGCTGGCCGATCTCGGCGCCGACGTGCTCAAGATCGAATCGGGCGCCTATCTCGATCCGTTCCGTATCGTGGGCAAGCCCGACAACGAGAACGGCTGGTGGAACCGCTCGCCGCAGTTCCGCTTCACCAACCGCAACAAGCGCGGGCTGGCGCTGAACCTCAAGGAACCGATGGGCCAGCGTGTCGTCCGCGAGCTCGCGGCTCACTGCGATGTCGTGGTCGAGAACTTCCGCCGCGGCGTGCTCGATCGCGCCGGCCTCGGCTACAAGGAACTGAGCGCGGTCAATCCGCGGATCGTCTTCGCCGCGATCTCCAGCCAGGGCGACAGCGGGCCCGAGCGCATGAACGTCTCTTTCGGCAGCACGCTCGACGCCACCTCGGGCATCGCCGCCCTGACCGGCTACGAGGGCGAGGAACCGCGCATCTCCGGGATGGACGTGAACTATCCCGACCAGATCGTGTCGCTGTTCGCCGCAGGAATGGTGATTACCGCCCTGATGGAAGCGCGCCGCAGCGGCAAGGGCTGTTTCCTCGATTTCTCCCAGCGCGAAGTCGCCTCCTTCACCCTGGGCGAGGAGATCGTGGCAGCCGCAAGCGACCCCGCACGCATCGCAGACCGCCACGGCAACACCGTCGAGGGTATCGCGCAGCAGGATACTTATCGCTGCCGCGACGGACGCTGGATCGCCGTCACGGCGGCAAGCGAGCGCCCGGAACTGTCGACCTTCTGCGCCGAACGAACCAGCGCGACGGTCGTCGCCGAGCTGCAAGCGCTAGGCGTCGCCGCCGCACCGTGCAACGACGGCAACGATCTCCTGCGTGACAAGACCCTGGCTGGGGTGACGCTGGTGCGCGACGAGAACGGCCGGCTGGTCAAGGGCCTGCCTTACAGGCTCGACGGCAAGGGCGTCACCATCGAACGCACGGCGCCCGATCTCGGCCAGCACACCGAGGAGGTGCTGCGCGACCTGCTGGGCTACGATGACGCGATGCTCGAGGAACTCGCGAGAGCCGGCGTGACTTCCACCACGCCGAAGATGGGAGAGGTGTGATGGCGCGCGCCGAAGTGCTGAAGCTGATCGATCGCATGGCGATGCCCCTGATCGCCGCGCCGATGTTCCTCGTCTCCAATCCCGCCCTCGCCCTCGCCTGCTGCAGCGAGGGCATCATGGGAAGCTTCCCGGCCCACGGCACGCGCAGCCGCGAGGAGTTCCAGACCTGGCTCGACGAGATGCGGGACGGCATCAGGCGGCTGGAGGAGGCAGGCAGGAACCCGGCGCCCTGGGCCGTCAATCTCGTCGTCCATCCCTCCAACCCGCGCTATCCGGACGATCTCGAGCTGGTCGAGAAGTACCGCGTACCCGTGGTCCTCACCTCGAAGGGCGCGCCGGGCGATGCCATCAAGCGTATCCATGGCTGGGACGCCGTGGCGCTGCACGACATCGCCAATCGCCGCCATGCCGAGAAGGCGCTGGAAGCGGGCGTCGACGGCGTGATCGCCGTGGCGGGGGGCGCCGGCGGTCATACCGGCACGATCAATCCGTTCGCGCTGATGAACGAGGTGCGCCAGCTCGGCGAGCATTTCGCAGTCGTGCTGGCGGGCGGCATGTCGACCGGCCGCGATGTGCTGGCCGCCGAGGCGATGGGCGCGGATCTCGCCTATATCGGCACGCGTTTCATCGCGACGCGCGAGGCGATGGCGGCCGACGCGCACAAGAAGATGATCCTCGATACGCGGGCGACCGATGTCTTCCTGACCGCCTCGATCGACGGCGCTCCGGCGAACTGGCTGACCCCGAGCCTGCTCGCCGCCGGCATCGATCTCGACGTGCTGCGCACCACGCTGCCCGGCAAGATCGTGGCCGCGCAGGAGAGCAAGAAGCGCTGGAAGGACATCTACACGGCAGGCCACGGCGTCGGGAACATCGACGACGTCCCGACCGCCGCCGAGCTCTGCCGCCGTCTGATCCAGCAATATCGCGAAGCGAAGTCTCGAATGGTCGGCGGCCGCGCAAAAGCGGCAGCGGCATAGACTGCGGCCGCTTCCCTGCTCTAGGCTTCGCTCCCTCAGCCCGGGAGCAAAGCGTGAAGACGAAGGCGGCGGTCTGCTACGAAGCCGGCAAGCAGCTCGAGATCGAGACGGTCGATCTCGAGGGACCGAAGTTCGGCGAGGTGCTGGTCGAGATCAAGGCGTCCGGCGTCTGCCACACCGACGAGTTCACGCGCTCGGGCGGCGATCCGGAAGGGCTCTTCCCGGTGATCTTCGGCCACGAGGGTGCCGGTGTCGTGGTCGATCTCGGACCGGGCGTCGTGTCGCTCAAGAAGGGCGACCACGTCATCCCGCTCTACACGCCCGAATGCCGGCAGTGCAAATCCTGCCTCTCGGGCAAGACCAATCTCTGCACCGCGATCCGCACGACGCAGGGCCAAGGCGTCATGCCCGACGGCACCTCGCGCTTCTCGATCAAGGGTCGCAAGATCCATCACTACATGGGCTGCTCGACCTTCTCGAACTACACGGTGCTGCCCGAGATCGCGCTCGCCAGGATCCGGTCCGACGCGCCGTTCGACAAGGTCTGCTACATCGGCTGCGGTGTGACGACCGGCATCGGCGCGGTGATCAACACCGCCAGGGTCGAGCCGGGCGCGAATGTCGTGGTGTTCGGCCTGGGCGGCATCGGACTCAACGTCGTGCAGGGCGCGCGGATGGCGGGCGCCAGCATGATCGTGGGTGTCGATCTCAATCCGGCGCGCGAGGCTCTCGCCCGCAAGTTCGGCCTCACCCACTTCGTCAATCCCGAGACGCTGGAGGGCAAGGATCTGGTGGCGCATCTGGTCGAGATGACCGACGGCGGCGCCGATTACAGCTTCGAGTGCGTCGGCAACACTCGGCTGATGCGCCAGGCGCTGGAATGCTGCCATCGCGGCTGGGGCAAGTCGGTGATTATCGGCGTGGCGGGTGCCGGCCAGGAGATCAGCACGCGGCCCTTCCAGCTCGTGACCGGCCGGCAATGGCTCGGCACCGCGTTCGGCGGCGCCAAGGGCAGACGCGACGTGCCGAAGATCGTCGACTGGTACATGAACGGCAGGATCGACATCGATTCGCTCATCACGCACACCATGCCGGTGGAGCGGATCAACGAGGCGTTCGACCTGATGCATCGCGGCGAGTCGATCCGCAGCGTCGTCACCTTCTGACAGCCGAAAGGAACGATCGCCATGACCGTGCGCAAGCTGGGCAGCGCCACCATCCAGAAGGTCGAGGAGATCTGCGGTCCCGGCTTCAAGCCGACGCGCATGTTCCCCAGGTTCGACCAGGAGGCCTTCGACGCGCACAAGTCCTGGATGGTGCCCGAGCATGTCGAGCCCGGCAGCGGCCGGCTGGTCGGCAGCGTGCACACCTGGATCGTGAAGACGCCGCATCACACGATCCTGATCGACACCTGCCTCGGCAATCACAAGCAGCGGCAGAATCCGGGCTGGAACAATCTCGACACACCCTTCCTCGAACGGCTGAAAGCATGTGGCTGCCCGGCCGAATCGGTCGATTTCGTCATGTGCACCCACCTCCATGTCGATCATGTGGGCTGGAACACGCGGCTCGAGAACGGTCGCTGGGTGCCGACCTTCCCCAACGCAAAATATCTGTTCGCCAGGCGCGAGTACGCGCACTGGGAGCAGGAGCGCAAGACGCAAGGACCGGACGTCAATGGCGGCTCGTTCGACGACTCGGTGCTGCCTGTCGTGGAGGCCGGCAAGGCGGTGATGATCGAGACCGACCACCAGCCCGACCCGTTGCTGACCTTGAGGGACTACCCCGGCCACACGCCCGGCTCCGTCGCGGTCAACCTGAGCGACGGCGACCGCAAGGCCTGCTTCTCGGGCGATATCATGCACCATCCGATCCAGGTCTATTACCCCGACTGGTCGAGCCAGTTCTGCTGGGACCAGGATCTTTCGGCCAAGAGCCGGCGACTGCTCCTCGAGGATTGCGCCGAGAGCGGCGCGCTCCTCTGTCCGGCGCACTTCCCGGGCGCCAATGCCGGCTACATCAAGCGCCAGGGCAACAGCTTCAGGATCGAGTGGGATCGATGATCAAGCAGCTCCACGACCTTGAAGATCCCTCAGGCTTCGCCTTCGGGATGACACGGGAGCTTGGGCGGACGGCATCCGTTCCCAGAACAGTGTCATCCCGAGCGCAGCGAGGGATCTTTTCTCCGCAGCTCGAACAATCATGAAACTCGAGCCCTTCCTCTCCGGTCTCTGCTTCGGCGAAGCGCCGCGCTGGCACGACAGCCGGCTCTGGTTCTCGGACTTTTATGTTCATCAGGTCCGCGCGGTCGACGAGAACGGCAAGACGGAGACGATCGTCGAGGTGCCCGGCCGGCCTTCCGGTCTCGGCTGGCGGCCCGACGGCACGCTTCTGATCGTGAGCATGACGGATCGCCGGCTGATGCGCTTTGGCGGCGGCCGGCTCACAGTCGAGGCCGAGCTGGCGCCGCTCGCCACAGGTCATTGCAACGACATGGTCGTCGATGGCCTGGGGCGCGCCTATGTCGGCAATTTCGGCTACGACCGGCACGCCGGCGAAGCGCCGCGCACCGCCTGCCTGATCCGAGTCGATCCCGACGGCTCGGTGCACAAGGCGGCCGACGATCTGCTGTTCCCGAACGGCACGGTGATCACGCCGGACGGCCGGACCATGATCGTGGGCGAGACCTTCGCGCATCGGCTGACCGCCTTCGATGTCGCGTCTGACGGCACGCTTTCCAACAAGCGGCTGTGGGCCGCGATCGACGGCTGCTATCCCGACGGCATCTGCCTCGATGCCGAGGGCGCGGTCTGGGTCTCCGATCCGTTCGGCCATCGCGTGCTGCGCGTGCTCGACGGCGGCCGCATCACGCACAGCGTCGATCTCGCGCCGCGCGGAGCCTATGCCTGCATGCTGGGCGGCGCGGACCGGCAAACGCTCTATGTCATCACCAATTCCGGCAGCGGGCCGGCCGTCGCCGACAGGCGCGACGGCCAGATCGAGACGATGAGGGTGGATGTGCCAGGCGCCGGCTGGCCGTGAACCGTGCGGATCAGGGGGAAACCATGAAGGGTCCTGAAGACGATCCCGGGCTCGAGGGCAAGGTGGCGATCGTATCGGGCGGCGGCGCCGCGGGCGACGGCATCGGCAACGGTCGGGCGGCCGCGATCCTGCTGGCCCGCGCCGGCGCCAAGGTCGTGGTCTCCGACCTCGATCTCCGGCTGGCCGAGCGCACCGTCGAGATGATCAAGGCCGAGGGCGGCATCGCCGTCGCCGAGCCCTGCGACGCAACCAAGGAAGCCGACTGCCGCCGTCTCGTCGATGCTGCGGTCGATCACTGGGGGCGGCTCGACTTCCTCGACAACAATGTCGGCATCGGCAGCCGGGGCAGCGTCGTCCAGGAGAAGCCGGAGGAGTTCCGCCGCGTCATGCAGGTGAATGTCGAGACGATGTTCCTTCTCTCCAGGCACGCGATCCCGGCGATGATCAAGACCGCGAAGGGCGGCGCGATCGTCAACATCTCTTCGATCTCGGCGCTCAGGCCGCGCGGCCTCACGACCTACACGACCTCCAAGGCCGCCGTGATCGGCCTCACCCGTGCAATGGCGGTCGACCACGGCAAGGACCACATCCGGGTCAACTGCATATGCCCCGGCCCGATGTACACGCCGATGGTCTATGCCCGCGGCATGAGCGACGCCGCCCGCAGCCAGCGCGCCCGCGCCTCGACACTGAAGATCGAAGGCACCGGCTGGGACATCGGCTACGCCGTGCGGTTCCTGATGAGCAGCCACGCCCGCTACATCACCGGCCAGGTCCTGGTGGTCGACGGCGGCGTGACGCTGCAGGGACCGGAACGCGACAGTCAGGATCATTGAGGAGAAGCCATGGCCCGCCTGCCCTATCTCGAACCCGACCAGGTCGCGCCGGAATATCGCGACATGCTGAAGCGCAACACCAATCTGCACAAGCTCCTGGTGAACAGCCCCGACATGGCGAAGGCCTTCAACGGGGTCGGCAACTTCATCCGCTTCAGGAGCAAGCTCGATCCGCGTCTGCGCGAGCTCGCCATCCTGCAGGTCGGCTGGCTGGAGAGGTCGGAATACGAGTTCACCCATCACGTGAAGATCGGCAAGGAGTTCGGCGTCACCGACGAGGACATCCAGGGCCTGATGGCCGAGACCGAAGGCAAGCCTTCCAAGCTCGAGCCGCTGGCCAAGGCGATCCTGAAGGGCGCGCGCGAGATGGTGCGTGAGCTCGGCATGTCGGACGCCACCTTCGCCGAGATCAAGCAGCAGCTGTCCGACGAGCATATGACGGACCTCGTGCTGACGATCGCCTTCTACTGCGCCGTGGTGCGGGTGCTGGCGACGATGAAGATCGACAACGAGCCCCGCTACAAGGAAGTGCTGAAGCAGTATCCCATTCCCGGAGTGTCGTGAACATGCGCCTCAAGGACAAAGTCGCCATCGTGGTCGGCGCCGGGCAGAGCCCCGGCGAGGGCATGGGCAACGGCCGCGCCACCGCCCTTACCTTCGCGCGCGAAGGCGCCAGGGTCGTCTGCGTCGATCGCGATCTCGCATCGGCGGAAGAGACCGTAAAGATGATCGCCGAGAAGCAGGGCACGGCGGTGGCCTGCAAGGCGGACGTCACCCGGGCAGCCGACATCAAGGCCATGGTTGCCGACACGCAGGCGCGCTGGGGCCGCATCGACATCCTGCACAACAATGTCGGCGTATCGCTGGCCGGCGGCGATGCCGAGCTGCTCGATATCAGCGAGGAGGCGTTCGACCGCTGCGTGGCGATCAACCTCAAGAGCTGCATCCTCGCCTGCAAGGAGGTAATCCCGATCATGCGCCGGCAGAAGAGCGGCGCCATCATCAACATCTCCTCGATGGCCGTGATCACCACCTATCCCTACGTCGCCTACAAGGCGACCAAGGCGGCGATGGTCTCCTTCACCGAGCAGCTCGCCTACCAGAACGCAAGCTACGGCATCCGCGCCAACGTCATCCTTCCCGGCCTGATGAACACGCCGATGGCGGTCGACACCCGTGCCCGCGAGTTCAAGAAGACGCGCGCCGAGATCGAGGCCCAGCGCGACGCTCAGGTGCCGCTGCGCAAGAAGATGGGCACCGGCTGGGATGTCGCCAATGCCGCGCTGTTCCTGGCGTCGGACGAAGCCAACTTCATCACCGGCGTGACCTTGCCGGTCGACGGCGGCGCCAGCGTGCGGCGGGGCTAGAAGAGACACGGTCTTTGCTACTCTGGAAAGGCAAAGGAAGGGGGATTGTGATGCGAAGCCTGCTTATCGCGGCGGCGGCCGCCCTTGTCCTCTCGGACGCGGCCATGGCGCAGGACGCCGATCATCCCGGGGACAAGACCATGGTGGTCGGTTCCGACTTCGGCGTGGCGCCGTGGATGGTGCGCGGCGCGTCGGGGCCGGAGGGGTTCGGTGTCGACATGATCAAGGACATCGCCAAGCGCATCGGGCGGCCGGGCGTCGAGATCGCCGATATCAACTTCTCGGGACTGTTCGCGGCGCTCTTTTCCAAGCGCATCGAGTTCACGGTCAACCCTCTCAACATCACCGCCGAGCGCGCCGAGCGCATGCTCTATACCGAGCCGTTCTTCGCCACCGGCAACGGCTTCCTGATCCGTACCGCCGATCAGATGAAGGGGTTCGAGGATCTCAAGGGCAAGCAGCTTGCCGTCAATCGCGGCACCATCTCCGATACCTGGGCGACGGCGAACGCCGAGAAAT
Source organism: Enhydrobacter sp. (assembly GCF_030246845.1). Taxonomy (NCBI): domain Bacteria; kingdom Pseudomonadati; phylum Pseudomonadota; class Alphaproteobacteria; order Hyphomicrobiales; genus Enhydrobacter; species Enhydrobacter sp. The sequence goes on along the minus strand of NZ_CP126889.1, from coordinate 3,042,399 downwards.
ATGGCTTCGAGGTGCAACGCTACGACACTTTCCCCGACTCGGTGCAGGCCGTGATCACGCGGCGCGCGTTCACGGCGCTGAACGAGATTCCGACCACCATCTTTGCCGCCAGCCAGAACAAGGCCATCAAGGTGGGCTTCAAGGACTTCAATGGCCGCAATTTCGGCTACGCCTTCCGGCTCGAGGACACTGCCTATCGCAATACCGTCGAGGAGGCGATCGAGTGCATGAAGCTCGATGGCACCCTCGCCCGGATGTACGAGAAGTGGTATGGCTCCGCGCCCGATCAGACCTCGACCATCAACGCCGTGTTCGTCGGCTATGGCCCGCCGGGGTTCAAGGGCTACGAGTTCAAGCCGCACGTGCCGGGCTGCAAGTAGACGGCCGACCCGGCCGTCATGCGCCCCCTCCTCGACAACTTCTTCAACCCGGGGATTCTCGCCCAGTACGGGCCCGCCATCCTCGGCGGCTTCGGAACGACAGTCGCCGTGGCGCTGCTCACGATCGTGGTCGGCGTTGGCAGCGGTCTGATTCTCGCCATCGTACGTACGATCGGGATCAGGCTGGCCGACATCCTCATCACGATCTTCGTCGACGTGTTCCGCACGCTGCCGCAGCTCGTCGTCATCGTGTTCATCTATTTCGGCCTGCCCTATGCGGGCATCCAGCTCTCGCCCTTCGCCGCGACCGTCATTGCGCTGGGCGCCGTGCTCGCTGCGTTCGCGACCGAGATCTTCCGGGCAGCGATCCAGGCCGTGCCGCAGGGGCAGTGGGACGCCGCGCGCTCGCTGGGATTGGGCTTCTTCCAGATCCTTGTCCTGGTGATCCTGCCCCAGGCGATCCGCCTCGCCGTGCCACTCCTCACCAACCGCGCCATCGCCATCACCAAGGGGACCGCGCTCGGAACGGCGGTCGCCTTGCCCGAGCTGCTGGGCCGCGCCGAGAGCGCCATGGCCATCGCCGCCAACCCCTCGCCGCTCACCCTCGCGGCCGCCCTCTATCTCGTCTTCTTCGTGCCGCTGGTGGTGGCGAGCCGCTGGCTCGAGGCGCTCGGTCCGGCCCGGCATTGACCATGGATGCGCTGCAGCTCTTCCTCGACAACTTCGCCGACTGGCCGAGCCTCATGCGCATCTGGCCTCTTCTGTGGCAGGGCCTGCAGCTTACCGCTCTTCTTGCCGCGGTGACGCTGCCGCTTGCGATCCTGGTCGGCCTCATGATCGCCATCGTCTACAGCTTCCACAACAAGGTCCTGAACGTTCTGCTGCTGATCTGGATCGATTTGTTCCGCTCCTTCCCGGTGCTGGTCCTGCTGATCCTGATCTTCTACGGCCTGCCTTTCCTCGGCCTGAAGCTGCCGTCCTTCCCCGCCTGCGTATTGGCGCTCACACTCAACAACTCGGGCTACTATGGCGAGATCTTCCGAGCCGGCATCGAGTCGGTGCCGACCGGCCAGCGCGAGGCCGCGCGGGCGCTCGGTCTGCATCCGCTGCAGATTGTCTTCCTGGTGGTCCTGCCGCAGGCGATCGCGCGCGTGCTGGCGCCGCTCGCCTCCAATTCGCTGGAGCTCGTGAAGACGACCTCGATTGCCTCGCTGGTCGCCCTGCCCGAACTGCTGCGCTCGGCCCGCGTCGCGCAGGAGCAGACCTACAACCCCACGCCCCTCACCGCCGCAGCGGTGATCTTCTTCGTCCTGCTCTGGCCCTTCGCGCGCTGGGTGGCGAAGCTCGAGCGCGACATGCTGATGAGGCAGAGATGAAGCGACTGAAGGGCAAGACAGCGCTGATCACCGGCGCCTCCTCGGGCATCGGCCGGGCCATAGCTCGGAAGTTCCATGCCGAAGGCGCGACCCTGCTGCTGATGGACATCACCGAGGAGGTTGTCGAAGGCGGCGAGCCGACGCACAGGATCCTGGGAGCGCCGTTCTTCCAGGGCGATGTGTCGAAGGAGGCCGACGTCGAGGAGGCGGTGCGCCGCGCGGCCCAGCCGACCGGCCGGCTGGATATCGTGATCAACGATGCCGTCGTCCGCGTCGGCAAGACGCTCACCGACACGAGCCTCGAGGAATGGAACCGTGTGATGGCCGTGAATGTAACCGGCGTGTTCCTGATGTGCCGCGCCGCCGTGCGCCGGATGCTGGGGCAGGAGGTCCGCAACGAGGTGCGCGGGCGCATCGTCAACATCTCGTCCCAGCATGGCATGATCGCCGCGCCCGGCGATTGCTCCTATGGCGTCTCCAAGTCGGCCGTCGTCTATCTCACGCGCCAGATCGCCGCCGACTACGGCAAGGACAACATCGTCTGCAATGCCGTCGCGCCGGGGAAGATCCTGACCGGCAAGGGCGGCCGCGCCGTCGAGCCGCGCTGGATCGAGTACAGCCATGCGCGCACGCCGCTGCCGCGCCTCGGCCGCCCCGAGGACGTGGCCAATGCCGCCCTCTTCCTGGCGTCGGACGAGGCGACCTTCATCACCGGCGAGAACCTGATGGTCGATGGCGGCTGGATGGCGAGCTGAGGGCGGCCCTGCCGACCGTCAGATGATCTCGAGCGCGGCGAGGCTGTCGGCGGTATCGACGATCGTCTCGTCGTTGGGACGCGGCGACCAGCCGAGCAGCGCCCGGGCCTTGTCGCTGGAGAACGTCCGCTTCTTGCCGAGCTCGAACAGGCGGTCGCGCAGCATCGGCTCGACAAAGCCGGCGAGCTTCAGCAGCCAGTCGGGCAGGCGCCGCGTCGGCACGCGCTTCGCAAGCTCCGGTCGCCGGCTGCGGAGTGTACGGGCGACGTCGGCCATCCAGTAGAACGAGCCGGCCGCAATGAAGCGCTCGCCTGCGGCTTTCGGGTCGGTCATGGCGCGCAGATGCAGGTCGGCGATGTCGCGCACATCCACCAGCGGCCAGCCGAACGCCGGCAAGCCCGGCAACGAGCCGTCGAGCAGCCTTTTCACCACGTCGATCGAGATCGCGTAGTCACGGCTGAGCAGCGGTCCCAGCACCAGGCCGGGATTGATCGTCGCCAGCTCGAGGTTTCCGCCCCGCTCCGTCACCCACGTCCAGGCGGCGCGTTCGGCAATGGTCTTCGACCGCTCGTAGGCCGAGGTGTCGGCGAGATTGGTCTCGTCGGTCCAATCGGCCTCCGTGAACGGCCCGCGGCGCAGGCCGCGGCCATAGGCGACGGCGGCGATCGACGAGGTCATCACGACACGTTTCACGCCGGCCGCCTGTGCCGCCGCCAGGACGCGCAAGGCGCCGTCGCGGGCCGGACGGACAAGCTCCTCCTCGCTCGTCCGGCCGGAAGGCAGAGGCGAGGCGATATGCAGGACATGATCGCAACCGGCCGCGGCGTCGGCCCAGCCGGCGTCGCGATCGAGGTCGGCGGCCACGAAGGACAGGCCGCTGGACGACCGGACGAGCGTCGACAAGCTCGCCCGTACCGCTTCGCTGCGTCGCAGGGAACGTACTGTGGCACGGACCCGCCAGCCTTCCCGCATCAGGCGTGCGATGCAGAAGCCGGCAATATAGCCCGACCCGCCGGTGACCAGGACGAGACGGCGTTCTTCCATGACGGGAATCTCCCTGCCGTGCCCGGCGACGGTGACATGAAAATTCCGGCCAACCAACACGGCCTTCACGATTTGTTTTGTGCGCGGTGATGGCGAAAGGCGCTAGTCGTTCCGGAAGAGCGACGGGGAGCAACCCATGAACGCCTTCATGACGATCTTCTACGACTGGTCGCGCGTCTTCGCGAGTTACTTCACCTGGCTGGCGCCGCTTGCGGCGCGCATCACCGTGGGCTGGGTATTCCTGTGGAGCGGCTGGGAGAAGCTGCAGATCCTGCCGCGCATGATCCAGAACTTCCGCGAATGGGGCATTCCGGCGCCCGAGGTCATGGCGCCCTTTGCTTCTTGTGTCGAGTTCGTGGGCGGCTTGTTGCTGCTGGTCGGGCTGCTGACGCGCTTCGCCGCCGTTCCGCTGATGATCGTGATGGTGGTTGCCATCATCTCCGCCAAGGCCGACCAGATCGACTCGCTGGAGACTTTCCTCGGCTTCGAGGAGGTCTCCTACTTCGTGATGTTCGCCTGGCTGGCGATCGCCGGTCCTGGACCGGTGTCGCTGGATCACCTCGTGCTCAAGACCTTCAGGCCCGGCAAGCCGACGGCCGAGTACGGAGCCTGATCTCGCCACTGTCGTTATGGTGGATATGACGGCACTGGAACGATGCAGGCACTTCAATGTTGCCACCATCCGTGGTCTGGCCTACATGCCCGCGCCCAGCGACTACCGACCGACGGGAGCACCTGGGCTCTATGAGACGTCGGACTTCTACAACAATATCTTCGCGGAACTGTGGGGGCCGGTGAGCCCTGCCGGCGGGCGTCCAGGGCGCGCCGACCTGCGCCGTTTCCGCGAACGATTGGGCGTCAATTTCATCCATTGCTACGACTGGGCGCCACCGATGGGCCAGAGGGATGCCTCCGCGGAGGATCGCCGCCTTCTCGAACATGTGGGCTTCCTGCAAGCCTGCCACGAGCTTGGCATGACGGCCACGATCCCCATCAGCAACTACACCCTGAATCTCTTGAGCCAGGGCAAGACAGAGGCCGCCCGTCGCCATGTCGAGTGCATCGTGGAGGAGATCCATGGCCAGAATGACGCAAGGGCGCCGGTGCCGGGCGCAGGCATGTGGAAGATCTTCAACGAGTACGAGCTGAACTTCGACCGCAACGCGGAGCACGTGGTCACCGTCATGGGCTGGATCGCCGACTGGGAAAAGGCGCACGGCGTGATCGACGAGAATCGTCTTCCGGTCGTGGTCAGCACTTCTTTTGCCCTGAAAGACGGCATCGAAGGCGCCTGGGCCCTGAAGGACGTGCGCGATGCCTTGCTTCGGCGTGACCAGATCGGCCCATACGATCCCGCCTCGTTCTGGCGCGAGCGCATCCTCTTCGCCACCAATCCGCAGAATCCCGGGCGCGACATCCGCGACTATGTCGCGCACCGCCTTCCAGCCTACTGGCAGCAGCATGGCATTCCGATCCCGCCGACAATGTTCACCGAACTCGGTTCGAGCATCGAGCAGGCCGGCGGAGAAACCCGACAGGCACAGTGGCTGGCGGAGCAGATCGAGGCATCGAAGCCGGGTGGCGGCGACGGATCGATGCTCGGCGCCTGCGTGTTCCTGAACGAGGAACGCCCCTGGGAACAGGGCGCCGAACGCTCCTTCGGCCTGCTGCGTTTCGGCCCCGACCGCAACTGGGCGCGGCCTTCGCAGAACTACCGCGCCGAAACCAGGTACCCCGTTTGGGATCCCCGAGGCTGGTGGTGGCCAAAGGATGCCGCCTATCCGGTCGAGCAACAGGCCGAAAAGCCGGCCTATCGTGCGGTCGCGACGGCCTGGGTCGGCTAGCCCGGATATCTCAAAGGAGAGAGGTGCATCGGAGGGCTGACTCTGAGAAAGTTGTTTTGCGACAACGACTTTATCCGAGAAAGGAAGCCGCTCCGATGCCGACAGAGTGTATTGCGGATTTGTTTGGATTTGCACCTGTTGAAAGGCGGGCGGTGGTTGCGTCGTTCGACGGCGGGTCGATCACACCGGACGCCGGCGGGCTGTTGCTGGGAGCGACGGATCGGGCGCTCGGACTGATCGATCGGTTAGCCGGCTGCTTTAGGGACTTTCGAGACCCGTCGCTGGTCGAGCACGCGGTGCGGACGCTGGTGGGGCAGCGGGTGTACGGGCTGGCGCTGGGCTACGAGGACCTCAACGACCACGACCATCTGCGCCACGATCGGCTGTTTGCGGTGCTGGCGGGCAAGCTCACGGCGCGCCGCCGGGACTGCGCGCCGGTGGCCGGCAAGAGCACGCTGAACCGGCTGGAACTGAGCGGGCCTGGGCGCTCGCTGTACCACAAGATCGACCACGACCCGGCGGCGATCGAGCGGCTGTTCGTGGCGGTGTTTGTGGAGGCGCACAAGCGGGCGCCGTCGCAGATCGTGCTCGACCTGGACGCCACCGACGATCCGCTGCACGGTGAGCAGGAGGGGCGGTTTTTCCACGGCTACTACGACGGCTATTGCTACCTGCCGCTCTACATCTTCTGCGGCCGTCATCTGCTGGCGGCCAAGCTGCGACGCTCCAACATCGATGCCTCGGCGGGGGCGGCGGAGGAGGTGGCGCGGATCGTGGCGCAGCTCCGCCGACACTGGCCACGGGTGCAAATCCTGCTGCGGGCCGATTCGGGCTTCGCTCGCGAGTCGCTGATGGCCTGGTGCGAGGCCAACGGGGTGGACTACCTCTTCGGCCTGGCGCGCAACGTTCGGCTGGCGGGCGAGATCGAGGCCGAGTTGGCGGCCGCCCAGGCCGAAAGCCGGCGGACCGGTCGGCCGGCCCGCCGCTTCAAGGACTTCCTGTGGTCGACGCGCGACAGCTGGAGCAGCAGGCGACGGGTCATCGCCAAGGCGGAATGGACGCACGGCGAGGCCAACCCGCGCTTCGTGGTGACCTCGCTGAAGGGCGGCAAGGCCCGGGCGATCTACGAGAAGCTGTACTGCGCGCGCGGCGACATGGAGAACCGCCTCAAGGAGTGCCAGGGCGAGCTGTTCGCCGACCGTACCTCGGCCGCCACCATGTGCGCCAACCAGCTGCGCCTGTGGTTTGCCTCGATGGCTTATGTGCTGCTCTGCGCCTTGCGCCGCATCGGGCTCAGGCACACCCGCTTCGCCCAGGCGAGCTGCGGCTCGATCCGCCTGGCGCTGCTCAAGATCGGGGCGCTGATCACCATCAGCGTGCGACGCATCAGGCTCGCCATGGCCTCGGCCTGGCCCAACCAGCGCTCCTTCAAGCAGGCCTGGATCTCACTCGCTGCCGCCGCCCGCTGACGACCCAGACAGCGCATAGGCCACATTCGCCCAGATAGCGTCGCAGCCCGCGGCGTGTTGCCGCTCGCCCGCGTTCACGCCCGCTCCCTCTTCGCCGCATCCACGCGGGCCACCATCTTCGACTGCCCGCCGATCATGACGTCAGAGATGATGGTTTGAGAAATCCGGGCTAGCGCCGCCCTATCCGTGCTTCTCGCGCGAATCGGCTGGCGCCCCGGCGCGTTCGTTCATGCCGTAGTCCCGGGCGACATGCGCCACACGCAGGCGGTAGTCACGGAAGACGCCGTTGCGGCCGGCCCGTTGCGCCTGGCGGTGGGCCTCGAGCGTACGCCAGGCCTTCACCGCCTCCTCGTCGCGCCAGAAGGAGAGCGAGAGGATCTTCCCTTCCTCCGTGAGGCTCTGGAAACGTTCGATGCTCAGGAAGCCGTCGATCTTCTCCAACTCCGGCCTGAGCGCGGCGGCAATGTCGAGATAGGCCTGCTTGCGGCCGTCGGCCGGCCAGACCTCGAAAATCACGGCGATCATGGTGCTTCTCCCTCCAGGCTGCGGCCCACCGCTTCATAAAGTGCGCGACGACCGGTTTCGAGATGCATCAGATGCGTTCCCGCCTCCAGCTTGATGTCGCGACGGAAGGGCGCGGCTGTCGCGGCATCGAGGATCATCGCTGCATCGTGATCGCGACAAAGCGAATCCCAGGCGCCGCGCACGACGGCGACGGGTCGCGCGAGCCTCGCCAGTTCCCAGGCCAATCTTCCATGCCAGGCCGCGACATTGTCGGCGCGAGGGCCGTTGGGAATACGGACCGCAGGCGGCGTGCGCGTCGCAGCATCAGGATCGCTCGCGAGATAGGCCGGCGCCCAGCGGTCGAAGGCGACCAGCACCGGCGGATGGCCGGCGGGCACGTCCTCGACGAAACGCGCATGTTGCGCCTCGTTGCCGACCTCACCCCAGGCGGGCAGCGTCGCTGGCCCACCCTCGCCGTCCCGCCGCGCGATCGGGGCGAACAGGACGAGCTGATCGACCGCATGGGGCTCGGCGGTGGTCGCAAGGCCCGCCGGCATGCTGCCCCAGGAATGGGCGACCAGCGACACCCGCTGCCGACCGGTCTCGCGGCGGATCAACGCCAGCACCGACGCGATCTGCACCGCCGCATGCGCCGTTCGGCCGAGCGGCGGATGGCGATCGGCCGGCTCGGCCATCTCGGGATAGCGGCCGCTCTCGCCGAAGCCCGCGAAGTCGAAGGCCCAGGCGTCGAAGCCACGCGCATTCCAGTCGTCGAGCCAGGAGCCGTCGCCGAAGTCGAAACCGACCGAGAGCGCTGACGGGAACGTCGCGCCATGGACGTACAGTACCACCGGCGCACCCGGCTTGGGCTGGCGGCGGACGAACAGCGACGGGCAGGCGGCTGTCGCGGGTATACGGAAGGTCTGTTGGATCATGACCGGGAGATAGGCGCTCCTGGCCGGCCGTCATTTCGGTGCTGACCGAAGAGAGTCCCGCGGATCAGTCGAGGCCGTTGCCGCCATAGAGCCAGTCGAGGACGTTCAGCCATTCGGCCTGGCTCTTGGCGCTCATCACCGCATTGCGCAGCGCCGCGTGCGGACCGTCCGGATGATAGACGTGATCGCCGATCGCGCGCGAGGTGAGCTGCACACGTGCCGTCCGCAGCAGACGGCGGTCGCGATAGAGCGCGAGGCCGGCCGGCAGATCAGTCGGATCGCGGGCCAGCGAATCGGCAAGGCACACGGCATCCTCCATCGCCATGCAGGCGCCCTGCGCCATGTACTGCAGCATCGGATGCGCGGCGTCGCCCAGCAGCGCCACCCGGCCGTCGACCCAGTTGCCGACCGGCTCGCGATCGCACAGCACCCACATCCTCCAGTCGGTGCCGTGACGAATGATGTTCTGGGCGCGATCGCAGACATGCGCGAAGCCGCGCCGGACCTCCTCCACTGGCACCGGCTTGCCGGCCACCGGCTCGGGCGCGTCGTTGTGATAGGTGACGACGAGGTTGAACACCTTCCAGCCCGACAGCGGATAATGGACGATGTGGCACTTCGGGCCGGCCCAGAGCGTCGCCGCATTCCAGCGCAGGTCCTCCGGCATCCGCTCGGTCGGGATCACCGATCGGTAGGTTGTATGGCCCGAGACGCGCGGCGCGCCGTCGCCCACCACCTGCCGCCGCACGTTCGACCACAGGCCATCAGCGCCGATCAGCGCCGCACCGATCACGGTTTCGCCGTTGCCGAGCCGCGCCGTGACTGTCCGGCTGTCCTGGTCGTAGCCCGTGACCTCGCTGCTGACGCTGAGCTCGATCAGCGGATGCTCGCGGCAGCCCTCGAGCAGCACGCCATGCAGGTCACCGCGATGCACGACAGCGTAGGGATTTCCAAAGCGCCTGCGGAAAGCATCGCCGAGATCGATATGCATGATCTCGCCGTCGGCCATCGCATCCATCAATCGGAGCTGGTCGATGTAGACCGCCATGGCGCGTGCCGCCCCGCCGACGCCCAGACGATCGAAGCAGTGGAAGGCGTTGGGCCCGAGCTGGATGCCGGCGCCGATCTCGCCCAGTTGCGACGCCTTCTCAAGGACCAGCGACGCGACGCCCTTTTGCGCCAGCGCCAGCGCCGCCGCCAGCCCGCCGATGCCGCCGCCGGCGATGAGAATCCTATCGCGGTCCGGCAACGATCTTCTCGTCGTGCAGGCGGGCGATCTCGTGGGCGGGAAGGCCCAGGATGCCGGACAGGATCTCGTCGGTGTGCTGGCCGAGCAGCGGCGCCGGCCGTGGCGCATCGCGCGGCGCCGCACCGAACTGCAGCGGCGTGGCGGCCACCGGATAGCGGCCGATGCCCGGTTGGTCGATCACGGTGAAAAGCGGATTGTCGTGCACGGCGTCCTTGTCCTGCAGCAGCTCGCGGAAGGTCATGTACGGCGCCCACAGCGCGCCAGCCTCCTTGAGCACCGCTCCGACTTCACCCGCCGTGTGTGCCGCCACCCACGGTTCGATAATCGCGCAGAGTTCGGCGCGCGCGGTCCAGCGACCGGCATCGGTCTTGAGATCAACGCCCTTCTCCTTCTCGACCGCGGCAAAAGCCCTCGCGAAGCCGCCGGCCTTGGCCAGCGCATCGACATGGCGGTCGGAGAAGATGCAGATCACGACGTACTTGCCATCTTTCGTGCGAAAGTCGCGGCCGAAGGTGCCGAAGATTTCGTTGCCCAGCCGCGGGCGGTCGACGTCATTGATGGCGGCCTCGCCGAGATATCCGAGCGCCGAGGTCGCGGCGAGCGCCATGTCCTGCAGTGGCAGCACGATGCGCTGACCCTGCCCGGTCAGCCGGCGATGCCGTTCGGCGGCAAGCAAGGCCATGGCCCCGGCATAGGCGGTCGCGAGATCCCAAGGCGGCGCCACCGCATTGACCGGGCCTCGATGGTTCGCAGGCCCTGTCACCATCGGAAAGCCGGTGATTGCGTTCACGGTGTAGTCGACCTGCGCCGCGCCATCGCGCGTGCCCATGATGTTGAGCGCAATTAGATCGGCCCGCTTCTTCCGGAGCTCGTCGTAGGATAGCCAGCCGCGCGCCGGCATGTTGGTGGTGAAGATGCCTGCCCCTTCGCCCGGCGCCGTGATCAGCGCCGTCAGCAGCTCGCGACCTTTCGGATTGCGCAGATCGACCGCGATCGAGCGCTTGCCCTTGTTCAGCCCCGCCCAATAGAGCGACCGGCCGTCCTTGGTCACCGGCCAACGGTCGCTGTCGAGCCCGCCACGGATGTCGTCGAAGCGGATCACGTCGGCGCCGAGCTGGGCCAATGTCATGCCGCCCAAAGGGGCCGCGATGAAGGCCGAGCCCTCGACGATACGCAGGCCTGCGAGGATGCCGGTCATGATGCGCTTCCCGCCATCTTCCTGTCCGGAAGATTGTTCTTCCGCTTCTCCAGCCACCAGCCGTATTCGGGGTTCCACATCTCGAAGCTCGCGTCGCAGCCCAGCTCCTGCGCCGCGTGCAGCGCCCAGAACGGATCGTAAAGCGCCTGGCGACCGATCGCGATCAGGTCGGCGTCGCCCGCCTGCAGGATAGCCTCGGCCTGCGGGCCGTCGAGGATGAGGCCGACCGCCATGGTGGAAATGCCGGCGCCGCGCTTGATGGCGGCGGCGAACGGCACCTGAAAGCCTGGCGTGCGCTTCACCGGCAGCGCCGTCGAAAGCCCTGTCAGGCCGCCCGACGAGGTGTCGACCACGTCGACGCCCAGCGCCTTCAGCTCCCTGGCATAAGCGACCGAGTCCTCGACGTCCCAGCCGCCGGCGCCATCGACTGCCGACACACGGATGAACATCGGCTTGTGCTCCGGCCAGTTGGCGCGCACGGCGCGCGCCACGGCGAGCGGAAAGCGCATGCGGCCGGCGCGGTCGCCGCCATACTGGTCGTTGCGCTTGTTGCTGACGGGCGAGAGGAACTGCGCCAGCAGATAGCCGTGCGCGCCATGGACCTCGATCACGTCGTAGCCGGCCACATCGGCCCGCCTGGCGGCTTCACCGAACTTCCGCACGATGTCGTCGATTTCTGCCTCGGAAAGCTGTTTGGGTGTTGGGTAGCCCTCGCCAGCCGGCAGTTCCGACGGACCGACGACCTGCCAGCGCTGCCAGCCGGCGCCCTCCGGCCCGAGCTGGCCCGGCCTGTCGAACGAGCGTGGCGTCGAGCCCTTGCGGCCGGAATGGGTGATCTGGGTGGCGGCGAGCGCCCCTTCCTGCTTCAGGAACCGAGTCAGTCGACGATGGCTTTCGATCTGGCTGTCGTCCCACATCCCGAGATCGCCTTGCGTCACGCGTCCCCGCGGCTCGACGGCGCAGTTCTCGGTGAAGACGATGCCGAAACCGCCCAACGCGAATTTGCCGAGGTGGACCAGATGGTAGTCGTTCACCTGTCCATTGACAGCCCGATACTGGACCATGGGCGAAACGACGGCGCGGTTGGGTGCGGTGACGCTCCGTAGCTTGAGGGGCGTGAAGAGCAGCGGTCTTTGCAAGGGTCGTTCTCCCCAATGGGATGGCTCGCGGGCCGCAGAACATAGACCGGGCCCGTGGCCTCGGCCTATCCTTGCGCCATGCATGACCTCGTCATCCGAAACGGAACCGTGATCGATGGCTCGGGCGCGCCGCGCCGGATCGCCGATGTTGCAGTGCAGGGCGGCCGAGTCGCCGCCGTTGGGCCGAAGCTCGGCGCCGGCAAGCGCGAGATCGATGCCGGCGGGCTGATCGTCGCACCGGGCTTCGTCGACATCCACACCCACTACGATGGTCAGGCGACCTGGGATCCGTTCGTCACACCTTCCTCCTGGCACGGCGTCACGACGACGGTGTTCGGCAATTGCGGCGTGGGCTTCGCGCCGGTGCGGCGCGGCAAGTCGGCCTATCTCATCAACCTGATGGAGGGCGTCGAGGACATTCCCGGCACCGTGCTGAGCGAGGGCGTCAAGTTCGACTGGGAATCCTTTCCGCAATATCTCGATGCGCTGGAGGCGATGCCGCGCGCGGTCGACGTGGCGGCGCAGCTCCCGCATGGTGCGCTGCGCTTCTATGTCATGGGCGAGCGCGGCGCCGATCATGCCGAAGCGCCGGGCGAGCGCGAGCGGGAGGAGATGACGCGGCTCACCGCCGAAGCGCTGCAGGCGGGCGCACTCGGCGTCACCACCTCGCGCACCACCAAGCACAAGGCGCGCGACGGCCGCTTCACGCCGTCACTTTCGGCGCGCGAGGCCGAGCTGCTCGCGCTGGCCGAGGGAATGAAGCGGGCAGGCCGTGGCGTCCTGCAGGTCAATTCCGACTTCGGGCCCGGCGAGTTCGAGGCGCTCAGCGCCGCGGCGGCGCTCGCCGGCCGGCCGCTCTCCGTCCTGCTGGTGCAGGTCGATGCGCAACCCAAGCTCTGGCGTGAGACGCTGGACCAGGTTCACAGCGTGCGGCGCGCCGGCCGGGCCGCCAATGCGCAGGTCGGCTCGCGGCCGATCGGCGTGATCATGGGCCTCGAGACGACGGTCAATCCTTTCGTCGCCCATCCCGTGTGGCGCGAGCTGCGCGACTTCGCCCCGACCGAACGCTACGCCCGCCTGGCCGGCGACGCGGCGCTGCGCACACGCCTGCTCGAGCCACGCAGCGGCGGCGCCGGACCAGCCTTCATGGGAGAGTCATTCCACAAGATGTTCCCGGTCGGCGACCGGCCGGACTATGAGCCGGAGGCGCGGAACTCGGTGGCGGCGGTCGCGCAGCGCACCGGCCGTACGCCGCAGGCGGTCGCGCTCGATGTGCTGATGGCGCAGGAAGGCAAAGGCTTGCTGATGTTGCCCTTCGAGAATTACGCCTATGGCAGCCTCGACGTGGTGCACGAGATGATCACCGATTCTGCGACGGTCCTGGGCGTGGCTGACGGCGGCGCGCATGTCGGTGTCATCTGCGACGCCTCCTCGCCGACCTCGCTGCTCACGCTGTGGGGCCGCGACCGCAAGCGCGGGCCGACCCTGCCGCTGGAATTCCTGGTCGCCAAGCAAACCCGCGGCACGGCCGAAGCCTACGGCCTGCACGATCGCGGGCTGCTGGCGCCGGGCTGCAAGGCCGACATCAACGTGATCGACTTCGATGCCCTGCAGCTCGAGCGGCCCGAGGTCGTCTACGACCTCCCCGCTGGCGGCCGCCGCCTGATCCAGTGCGCCTCGGGTTATCGTCATACCTTCGTCGCCGGCGTCGAGACAGTGCATGACGACGAGCTGACCGGCGAGCGGCCGGGACGGCTCGTGCGGGCTCGATAGCCTCGAGGCGTATGAGCGCCACCGGAGTGGCGCGCTCCGATGAGCGGTCAGAGGAGCGCGCTACTAACGAGAAACAAGAGCAGACGCCCAGTATCGTGTCATCCCGAGCAAATGCGAGGGATCCTTTATCGGCGCCAGCCAAAGATCCCTCGCTCCGCTCGGGATGACACAACCTGTTGCGATCTAAGGCACCCGTTTCATTTTCGAGGGTCACGCTGCCGGTGACGACCTCCAGTAGCGCAGTCAGACCGTCATGTGGCGGCGAACGGCGTCGGCGTCGAAGGTCTCGCGGGTGCCTGACAGCACGATCTCGCCGCGATCCATGACGGCGAAATCGTCGGCAAGCTCCTGGGCGAACTCGAGATACTGCTCCACCAGCAGGATGGCCATGCCGCCGCGCTGACGCAGGAAGGCGATGGCGCGGCCGATATCCTTGATGACCGAGGGCTGGACGCCCTCGGTGGGCTCGTCCAGCACCAGCAGCCTGGGCCGCATGGCGAGCGCGCGGCCGATGGCAAGCTGCTGCTGCTGACCGCCCGAGAGGTCGCCGCCCCGGCGATGCAGCATGCCCTGCAGCACCGGGAAAAGCTCGAAGACCTCGTCCGGCACCTTGCGCAGGTCGCGTTCGAGCGGCGCGAAGCCCGTCTCCAGGTTCTCCTTCACCGTGAGCAGCGGGAAGATCTCGCGACCTTGCGGCACCAGGGCGACGCCGCGCCGAGCGCGCTCGAACGGCGGGAGTCGCGAAACGTCCTGGCCATCGACCGATATCGAGCCTGAAGCGACGGGCTGCAGGCCGACGATGGCGCGCAGCAGGCTCGTCTTTCCGACGCCGTTGCGGCCCAGCAGGCAGGTCACGCGACCGACGGCCGCCGCCAGCGACACCGAGCGCAGCGCCTGGGCGGCACCGTAGAACAGGTCGACGTTCCGAACGGCGAGCACCGCCTAGCGCCCCAGATACACTTCGACCACGCGCGGGTCGGCGCTCACCTGGTCGAGCGTGCCCTCCGCCAGCATCGAGCCCTCGTGCAGCACCGTCACCTTGACGCCGAGCGCGCGCACGAAGCTCATGTCGTGCTCGACCACGACGACCGAATGGGACTTGTTTATCTCGCGCAGCACCTGCGCCGTGGTCTCGGTCTCGACGTCGGTCATGCCCGCGACCGGCTCGTCGACCAGAAGGAGCTTGGGATCCTGCGCCAGCAGCATGCCGATCTCCAGCCACTGCTTCTGGCCGTGGCTGAGCCGCGCCGCCGGCATGTGCTGCTGCGGGCCCATGCGGATCACCGCCAGGACCGCCTCGAGGCGATCGTTCTCGGCCTTGGTCGGCATCGCCGTCAGCAGCCGGTACCAGCTCCGCGGTCCTGCCAGCGCCAGCATGAGATTGTCGCGCACCGTATGATTCTCGAACACGGTCGGCTTCTGGAACTTCCGGCCGATTCCCAGCGTCGCGATCTCGGCCTCGTCGAGGCGGGTGAGGTCGGCCTGGCCGTCGAACACCACCTCGCCCTCGTCGGGACGGATCTTGCCCGTGATCACGTCCATCATGGTGGTCTTGCCCGCGCCGTTGGGGCCGATGATGGCGCGCATCTCGCCGGGCTCGACCAGCAGCGAAAGATTGTTCAGGGCCCTGAAACCGTCGAACGAGACCGTGACGCCGCTGAGATAAAGCAGCGCCGAGGTGGATCTTGGAGTCGGGATCATGTCGTCGCCGTCCTGACGGGTCGCGCCCTGCCCGTCCTGAGCTGCGTCCACAGCCCGACCACGCCCTTGGGCAGGAACAGCGTCACGGCGACGAAGAGGCCCGCCAGCGCGAACAGCCAGGCCTCGGGCAGCGCGCCGGTGAGATAGGTCTTGGCCCAGTTCACCAGGAAGGCGCCGACGACGGGACCGATCAGCGTGCCGCGGCCACCGACCGCGACCCACAGCACGGCCTCGATCGAGTTGCCCGGCGCGAACTCACTGGGGTTGATGATGCCCACCTGCGGCACGTAGAGCGCGCCCGCGATCCCCGCCATGGCGGCCGACAGCACGAAGACGAAGAGCTTGTAGCCCTCGACCCGGTAGCCCAGGAATCGCATGCGGCTCTCGGCGTCGCGTACGGCCGTCAGCGCCTTGCCGAAGCGCGAGCCGACCACGGCGCCGGAGATCGCCAGGAAGAGCGCCAGCATCAGCGCCGAGGCGAGATAGAGGGCCGCGCGCGTGCCATCCGCCTGCAGCGGAAAGCCCAGGATGTCCTTGAAGTCGGTCATGCCGTTGTTGCCGCCGAGCCCCATGTCGTTGCGGAAGAAGGCGAGCATCAGCGCGAAGGTCATTGCCTGGGTGATGATCGAGAGATAGACACCGGTGACGCGGCTCCTGAAGGCGAACCAGCCCAGCGCCAGCGCGAGCGCGCTCGGCACGATCAGGACCATGACCGCGGCGAACCAGAACTGGTCGAAGCCGTGCCAGAACCAGGGCAGCTCCTTGTAGTTCAGGAACACCATGAAATCGGGCAGCACCGGGTTGCCATAGACACCGCGGCTGCCGATCTGGCGCATCAGGTACATGCCCATGCAGTAGCCGCCCAGTGCGAAGAAGGCGGCATGGCCGAGTGTCAGGATGCCGCAATAGCCCCAGACGAGATCGATCGCGAGCGCGAGGGCGGCGTAGCAAAGATACTTGCCGACGAGCTGCAGCACCCACGCCGGCACATGGAGGGCGCTGCCGGCCGGCAGCAAAAGATCGGGGAGAACCGGCACGATGCCCGCCGCCAGCACCAGGGCGATAAGCCAGCGCAGCCTGCGATCGACGCCCTTCCAGAGAAAGCGCGCGATCATTCGACCGCCCGGCCCTTCAGCGCGAACAGCCCGCGCGGACGACGCTGGATGAAGAGGATGATGAAGACCAGCACCAGGATCTTGCCCAGCACCGCCCCCGCATAGGGCTCGAGGAACTTGTTGACGATGCCGAGCGCCGTCGCGCCCAGCAGCGTGCCGAAGAGATTGCCCACGCCGCCGAACACCACGACCATGAAGGAGTCGATGATGTAGCCTTGGCCGAGGTTGGGGCTGACGTTGTCGATCTGCGAGAGCGCGACGCCGGCAAGGCCCGCGATGCCCGAGCCCAGCCCGAAGGTGAGAGCATCGACGCGCGGTGTGCGGATGCCCATCGCCGAAGCCATCGGCCGGTTCTGCGTCACGGCCCGCATATGAAGGCCGAGCGGCGTCTTGCGCAGGATCAGGATCAGGGCCGCGAAGACCACGAGGGCGAAGACCACGATCCAAAGGCGGCTGTAGGTCACGTCGATCTGGCCGACCATGAACGAGCCCGACATCCAGGACGGTGCGCTCACCTCCTGGTTGGTCGGGCCGAAGATCGTGCGAACCGCCTGCTGCAGGCCCAGCGACAGACCCCAGGTCGCCAGCAGCGTGTCGAGCGGCCGACCGTAAAGAAAGCGGATGATGCTGCGCTCGATCAGGATGCCGATTGTGCCCGCCACGAGGAAGGCGAGCGGCAGGGCGATCGCGATCGACGCGTCGAACAGGTGGGGCGTAGAGGCCCGGATCACCTGCTGCACGACGAAAGTGGTGTAGGCGCCCAGCATCACCATCTCGCCGTGGGCCATGTTGATCACGCCCATGGTGCCGAAGGTGATGGCAAGCCCGATCGCGGCGAGGAGAAGGACGGAACCGAGCGAGATGCCGTACCACACGTTCTGCGCGGCTTCCCAGACGGCGAGCGTCTGGCGCAACGAGCCCGCTGCCAGCATTGCCGCCGCCTTGACGTCCCGATCGGGGGACGATGCGGCCGCTTGTAGGATTCCCATTGCGTCGCGATCACCGCGGTCCCTCACCACCGCAACGGCCGCCAGCTTCTCTGTCTTCGACGCACCGTCGGACGCGAGGACGATCGACGCCCGCGCCTCGGCGAAAGCGCGCCTGATGCCGGCATCCTTCTCGACCGGCAGGGCATGTTCGACCGCCGGCAGGGCGGACGGATTGCGCTGCTTGAAGAGGGAATCCGCAGCGCTTCGGCGCATGCCGGGATCGGGATTCATCAGCGTAAGCGCAGCCACGGCGTCGTCGATTGTGCCGCGCAGGCGATTGTTGACGCGCACGCGCTTCAGCTCATCCTCGGAGCCCGTCCCGGCCGCCTTGCCGGTGATCGCATCGGTGAGGGAAAGCCGATCGCCCTCCGCCTTGCCGATGACGACGGCCTTGTCGGCGGTGCGCACGTAAAGCCGTCCCTCACCGAGCGCCTGCAAGATCGGTGCGGCGCGCAGGTCTCGCGATGCCGCCAGCGCGCCAACGGCAGCCTCGCGATCGCTGAAACCGCCGGTCGTCAGGTTGGCGACAAGAGCCGCGAGATCGCTCGCCGATGCGGCACTGGCGAATGCCAGCGAAATGAGCAGCGAGATCACGCCGGCGAGCTTGCGCGAAACGGTCATGTCGGCACTTCAGTTCGAGAAGGTGTCGGGCGGGATGGCAGGCTGCCATCCCGCCGCTACGATTGCCGGGGCCGCCGAGCTACAGCCCCTTGCCGCCGCACTTGCCCGTGCCGACATTGAAATTGCCGCAGCTCATCGGCTTGCGCCAATCGGAAATCAGGTTCTTGGAGTCGGGCAGGTAGTCCGACCATTCGTCGCCGACCACCTCGCCCGGGCTCTGCCACACCACGTCGAACTGGCCGTCCCCCTGAATCTCGCCGACGAACACCGGCTTGGTGATGTGATGGTTCGGCATCATGGTCGCGTAGCCGCCCGTCAGGTTGGGAACCGTCACGCCGACGATGGCATCGATCACCTTGTCGGGATCGGTCGTGCCGGCCTTCTTGACCGCCTCGACCCACATGTTGAAGCCGATCACGTGCGCTTCCATCGGATCGTTGGTCACCCGCTTGGGGTTCTTGGTGAAGGCCCTCCAGTCCTTGATGAAGCGCTCGTTGGCCGGAGTCTTGATCGATTCGAAGTAGTTCCAGGCGGCGAGATGGCCGACCAGCGGCCTGGTGTCGACGCCGGCCAGCTCCTCCTCGCCGACCGAGAAGGCCACGACCGGAATGTCCTTGGCCTTGACGCCCTGGTTGGCGAGCTCCTTGTAGAAGGGCACGTTGGCGTCGCCGTTGATCGTCGAGACGACGGCCGTCTTCTTGCCGGCCGCGCCGAACTTCTTGATCTCGGCCACGATCGACTGCCAGTCGGACTGACCGAACGGCGTATAGTTGATCATGATGTCTTCCGGCTTGACGCCCTTCATCTTGAGGTAAGCCTCGAGGATCTTGTTGGTCGTGCGCGGATAGACGTAGTCGGTGCCAGCCAGCACCCAGCGCTTCACGCCTTCGTTCTCCATCAGATAGTCGACGGCCGGGATCGCCTGCTGGTTCGGCGCCGCGCCGGTATAGAAGACGTTGCGCGAGCTCTCCTCGCCCTCGTACTGCACGGGGTAGAACAGGAGCCCGTCCAGCTCCTCGAACACAGGCAGGACCGACTTGCGGCTGACCGAGGTCCAGCAGCCGAACACCGCCGCCACCTTGTCCTTCTGCAGGAGCTCGCGTGCCTTCTCGGCGAACAGAGGCCAGTTCGAGGCCGGATCGACGACCACGGGCTCGAGCTTGCGGCCCAGAAGCCCGCCTTTCTTGTTCTGCTCGTCGATCAGCATCAGCATGACGTCCTTCAGCGTCGTCTCGCTGATCGCCATCGTGCCGGACAGCGAGTGCAAGATGCCGACCTTGATCGGCGCCTTGTCCTGGGCGACAGCCGTGGCTGCACCGCCGGCCACAAGCGCCAGGGCTACGAGGCCCGCGCGCCAGAGTGATCCCAACTTCATCCCGCTCTCCTTGTTCTTTTCGCGACGGGAAGCCCGCCGCGATCAGGGAAAGCGAAAGCCGTGCCAAGCCAGCCGCGGAAAGTACGTCGTGCGGCCGTGAAATGGCCGAATGTCCAGCCAATGACTGAAGAATCGACGCCGAGAGACGGAGCCCGCCTGGGAAAACCGGACGACCAACCGAAGCGGCCCTATTCGTTCTCGCGGCGATGACCATGACGTGCACGCAGGTCGGGGTGATGGGCCGCAGCGGTAGCGCTGTTCTTTTGGGCAGGCTTCTGCCCAGGAATCTGTCACCTGCCCCGACTCGGCCCGACTGCAGGATCAGCGCGTCGGCAGGCCGCCCTGGTGCAGGATGAAGGCCGCGACCTCGTCGACGCCCTTGTTCTCCTTGAGGTTGGTGAACAGGAACGGCCGCTGGCCGCGCATCCTGCGCGCATCGCGGTCCATCACGCCGAGGTCGGCACCCACCAGCGGCGCAAGATCGATCTTGTTGATCACCAGCAGGTCGGAGCGCGTGATGCCGGGGCCACCCTTGCGCGGGATCTTCTCGCCAGCGGCCACGTCGATCACATAGATCGTGAGATCGGCCAGCTCGGGGGAAAAGGTGGCGGCAAGGTTGTCGCCGCCCGATTCGACGAACACGATCTCGAGCCCGGGCCACTTGCGCACGATGTCGGCCACGGCGGCGAGGTTGATCGAGGCATCCTCTCGGATCGCCGTATGCGGACAGCCGCCCGTCTCCACGCCCACGATGCGCTCCGGCGCCAGCGCGCCGGCGCGGGTCAGGAACTCGGCGTCCTCCTTGGTGTAGATGTCGTTGGTGACGACCGCGATGTCGTAGGTCGCCCGCATCTTCTTGCAGAGGCGCTCGACGAGCGCCGTCTTGCCCGATCCCACCGGACCGCCGACACCCACCCGCAAGGGACCCCGCAAATCCATCCTGAGTGCTCCTGTCGGTTTCTGTCGCGCTGGCGGCGTCACGAGCGGAACAGGCGCGTGTACTGGGTCTCGTGCCGCATCGAGCACCAGTCGAGCAGAGGCGTTTCCGTGCCCACGTCGTCGAGGTCGGCGACGGCAAGCGCCGCGCCGGCCGCGCGCCTCACCGCACTTTCCAGGGTGGCCAGGGCCAACTGGCCGTCGCTCTGGCCGAGCGGGACGACACGCACGGCCGCCGAGATCAGATTGGCCGCGAAGGCATGGAGATAGCCGCCGAGCGCCATCTCGAGTGCGATGCCATGCACGGCGGCCGCCAGCGCCACGGCGACCGGCAGGGCAATCTCGCCGCCTGTCCGCGCGTGCACCGCGTCGAGGTCGGGATGCGGCCAGGCCGTCCGGGTGATGGCCAGGAACGCGCTCCCCTGCTGGCGCGATTCGAGGGCCATCTCCGACGTGCCGCGCCAGGCGGCGGCCCGTTCGGCGACGGCGTCGAAGGTCGGCCAGCCCTTCGCGTCGGCGGCGCGCCAAGCCGCCGCAAACAGCGCTCCGTCGACCCGGCCGGTGCCCCCGCGCAGGATGCTCTCCAGCCATGCAATCAGCGATGCGCGATCCGTGACAAAGCCTTCTTCCATGGCGGTCTCGATGCCATGGCTGTAGCTGAAGGCGCCGATCGGATAGGCCGGCGACAGCCAGGCCAGCAGCCGGTACAGCGCATCAGCCATGGCGTTCGCCATGAAGCGTGCCATGGTGATGGCCGGGGTCGTGATTGTGCTGGCCATAGGCGCCGCCCTCGGGGTCGAACGCCGCCCTGACATTGCGCATCTCCGCGCCGAGCCCCTTCAGCATATCGACGATGACATGGTCCTCGCGGATCAGAATGCGGTCGTGCGCGATCTCGGCCGGCAGGTGCCGATTTCCGAGGTGCCAGGCGATCCGGGCGAAGGACGCGGCATCGCGGCCACGCACCTCGACCAGGTCCTCCTCGGCCGCCTTCACCTCGACATAGCCGCCTTCCTCGAGCCGCAGCCCGTCGCCGGTGTGCAGCACGATCGGCTCGACGAGATCGAGCAGGAAGTCGGTGCCGCCGTCGCCCAGCATCCTGAGGCGCCGGCGATAGCGGTCGTCGAACAGCAGGGTGACGGTGTCGATCTTCTCCGCCAGCGGCCAGCGGCCGGTGCGGACGACCTCGATGGCGCGTTTCATATGCTGCGGATAGAAGAAGATTGCGCCACCGCAGTGGCGCGTTCCCTTGAGCGCCCATCGGAGCGCGCAACTCCAGCAGCGCCCACGCGGTATTGAGGCGGTTCGCGCCGCCAGCGATGACGCATGGCAGGCCTCAAAACAAGAAATACCGTTGTGCCATCGGCAGAACCTTCGCGGGCTCGCAGGTCAAGAGCTCGCCGTCGGCGCGGACCTCGTAAGTCTCGGGATCGACCTCGATCCGGGGACACAGCGAATTGTGCACCATGTCCTTCTTGCCGATCTTGCGCGTCCCCTTCACGGCCACCATCGGCCGGCTCAACCCCCATTTCTTCGCCACGCCCTTGGCGATCGCCGCCCGGGAGGTGAACAGGACCGGGCTCGCCACGAGGCTTCGCCCCAAGGCGCCGAACATCGGACGGTAGTGGACCGGCTGCGGCGTCGGGATCGAGGCGTTGGGATCGCCCATGGGCGCCGCCGCGATCGAGCCGCCGATCAGCACCATGTCGGGCTTGGCCCCGAAGAAGGCCGGCGCCCAGATCACGAGATCGGCGCGCTTGCCGACCTCGACCGAACCCACGTGCCTCGAAATGCCGTGGGTGATCGCCGGATTGATCGTGTACTTGGCCACGTAGCGCTTGGCGCGGCGATTGTCGTTGTCGCCCTGCTCCTCGGCGAGCCGCCCGCGCTGCTTCTTCATCTTGTCGGCGGTCTGCCAGGTCCGGATGACGACCTCGCCGACACGCCCCATCGCCTGGCTGTCGGACGACATCATCGAGAAGGCGCCGATGTCGTGCAGGATATCCTCCGCGGCGATGGTCTCCTTGCGGATGCGGCTTTCGGCGAAGGCCACGTCCTCGGGGATGCGCTTGTCGAGATGGTGGCAGACCATCAGCATGTCGAGATGCTCGTCGACGGTGTTCGCGGTGTAGGGCATCGTCGGATTGGTCGAGCTCGGCAGCACGTTCTTCTCGCCAGCGAGCCGGATGATGTCGGGCGCATGGCCGCCGCCGGCGCCCTCGGTATGGAAGGTGGCGACGGTCCGGCCCTTGAAGGCGGCCCGCGTCGTCTCGACGAAGCCCGCTTCGTTCAGCGTGTCGGTGTGGATGGCGACCTGCACATCCATCCGGTCGGCAACGGACAGACAGTTCTCGATCGCGGCGGGTGTGGTGCCCCAGTCCTCGTGCAGCTTGAGACCGCAGGCGCCGGCCTCGACCTGCTCGCGGATGCCGGCCGGCTTGCTCGTATTGCCCTTGCCGAAGAAGCCCAGATTCATCGGCAAACCCTCGGCCGCCTGCAGCATGCGGCCGAGATGCCACGGTCCCGGCGTCACCGTGGTTGCCAGCGTGCCGTGCGCCGGGCCGGTGCCACCGCCGATCATGGTGGTGATGCCGCTGCAGAGCGCCTCCTCGACCTGCTGAGGGCAGATGAAATGGATGTGGCAGTCGATGCCGCCAGCCGTCACGATCTTGCCTTCGGCGGCGATCACCTCAGTGCCCGGGCCGATCACGATGCCGACGCCCGGCTGCACGTCCGGATTGCCGGCCTTGCCGATGGCCGTGATGCGGCCATCCCGAAGGCCAATGTCGGCCTTCACGATACCCCAGTGATCGAGGATCAGGGCATTGGTGATCACCGTGTCGACGGCGCCCTGCGCGCGAGTGCGCTGGCTCTGCCCCATGCCGTCGCGGATCACCTTGCCGCCGCCGAACTTCACCTCTTCGCCGTAGATCGTGTGGTCCCTCTCGACTTCGATGAAGAGGTCGGTATCGGCGAGCCGAACCTTGTCGCCTGTCGTCGGACCGAACATGCCGGCATAGGCCGCGCGCGAGATGCGCGTCGGCCCTTCGTTGGCCATGCCGGTCCTGGCGACCGGACCGAGCTTGCCCGAGACCTTGGCCTGGAAGCCATGCGCCTCGCGCGCGCCCAGATAGGGCGTGAGCCGCACCGTGCGCGACTGGCCGGGCTCGAAGCGCACCGCCGTGCCGGCAGGAATATCGAGCCGCATGCCTCTGGCGCGCTTCCTGTCGAATTTCAGCGCCTCGTTTGTCTCGAAGAAATGATAGTGGCTGCCGACCTGGATCGGCCGGTCGCCGCTGTTCGCCACCTCGACGGTCACGGCATGGCGGCCCCTGGCGACGTTGAGCTCGAGATCGCCCGGCCCGGTAAGGATCTCGCCTGGCTTCACGGAAGTGACTCCTCAGCGGATCGGATTGTGGACGGTGACGAGCTTGGTGCCGTCGGGAAAGGTCGCCTCGACCTGGATCTCGTGGATCATCTCGGCCACCCCCTCCATCACCTGCTCGCGTCGAAGCACCGCCCCGCCGTGGCGCATCAGCTCCGCCACCGAACGGCCGTCGCGGGCACCCTCGACCACGAAATCAGTGATCAGCGCCACCGCTTCGGGATGGTTGAGCTTGACGCCGCGCTCGAGACGGCGGCGCGCCACGTTGGCGGCCATGGCGACAAGCAGCTTGTCCTTTTCGCGAGGCGTGAGATTCATTGCCTGCGTTCCCCCAGCTTCATCGTTCGACTATAACCGGTGGGGACAAGCATCAAACATGCCAAACGCGCGGCAGGCGCCGGCCGCGAAGATCGCCGAGGAAGCGCACCGCTGCCCGTCGCACCGCACTCGCTTCGCCCAGCAGCCGCGCCACCAGAACGCCACTGACCAGCGTGACCCCGGCGCGCACTGTCCCCGCGTCATCGAGGAGCGCCTGCACCTTCTCGAAGTGCGGTCCCGGCGTCTCCCAGACACCGATCACGGTCGCAAGCCCGTTGGCGGCGCCAAAGCCGGCTCCGCCCGATGTCTCGCCTTCGACCCGCAGCACGTCCGTCCAGGCGAGCCGGCCCGCCCGGTACACCGACCAGGCGTCGAGCAGCAGGCCGTCGGTGAAGCGCTCGCCCGAGGCGGCGCGGCCCAGCACCACCATCTCGCAAGCCAGCAGCGATCCGCCGACGGCGACCCGAGCCACGGTGCGGCGCTTCAGCCGCGCGCCCTGGAAGACGATCGTCTCCTGTGGCAGCCAGTCGAGCGCCGCCTCTTTGCCCACGGTCAGGGCGACGTCGATGCCGCAATGCTCGACCGGGCCGGCGGCACGGTAGATCTTTTCCGCGGCCTGGGTCGTCGCCACGACCTGCGTGCCGGCCGCCGCTTCCACGGTCATCCGCAGCCTGTCGCCATCGGTGACACCGCCCGAGGTCGTGAGCAGGACGGCTTCCGGCGGATCGCCGGGTTCCGGATCGGGGAACAAGACCCGGCAGGGATCGCGTTGATAGAGATCGGCGAGCCTTGTCGTGCCGTCGCGCACCTCGAAAACGACGCGACTCTCGCCGGAGGCGCGTTGCAGGCGGGGACGGGTGGCATTCATCGGCCCGCCCTTGATAGATTACGGACCGACATGAGCAAAGCCTTCACCAAGGAAAGCGACGCCGAGCTGGGCGACGACCTGCCCGAGGATACGGGCGGGCTGCCGGCCGGATCGAAGAACTACATGACGCCGCAGGGATTCGCGCGGCTGCGCGAGGAACTGATGACGCTCATGCGCAAGGAGCGGCCGGAAGTCGTGCAGGTCGTGTCCTGGGCCACCGCCAACGGCGACCGATCGGAAAACGGCGACTATCTCTACGGCAAGAAGCGCCTGCGCGAGATCGACCGGCGCATCCGCTTTCTCAGCAAGCGGCTGGAACGCTCGGAGGTGGTCGATCCCGCGACGCGCCCCAAGACCGACCAGGTCTTCTTCGGCGCCACCGTGACCTGGGCGAACTCCCGGGGTGAGGAGCGCAAGGTCAAGATCGTCGGCATCGACGAGGTCGAGCCGGCCAGGGGCCATGTGAGCTGGATCTCGCCCATCGCCAAGGCGTTGCTGCGCGCCTACGAAGGCGACGTCGTCAAGATGCGCACGCCGGGCGGCGTCGAGGAGATCGAGATCGTGAAGGTGGAGTATCGCTGACAGCACACTTTCGTGTCATTTGCGATGTAGCTCCTCGAGCAGCCGATCGACGAACTCGGACGAGTGGCCCAGCAGTGCCTGCTCGTCGCCGAGCTCGGTCCGCAACTGGCCCAACGCCTCGACGAACGAGCCGCCCTTGGCCAGTGCTTTCTCGACCAGGGCGGCGGCCTTCTGCTTGCCCATCTTCCCGGCCAGCAGGAAGGTGGCGCGCTCGGCGAAGACGGCGGCGTCGGCAGCATCCATGTTAGCCTGGATCGCATCCGTGTCGATCACGAGGCCGGGCGCCACCTCGGCCATCGCCTGCAGGGACGAGCCAAGCGTCTCGACCAGCGCCGCCAGGGTCGGCCACTCGGATTGCCAGCCGCCCAGCGCGCGCTCGTGCTCCTGCACCATCCCCGACACGATCGTCGCCGCGAGATGGGGCGCGCGATTGGCGGCCGCCAGCACCAGCGTCGACCCTACGGGATTGCGCTTGTGCGGCATGGTCGACGAGCCGCCGCGGTCCGGACCGGACGGCTCCGATGCCTCGCCAACCTCGACCTGCATCATGAGCGAAATGTCGCGCGCGGCCTTCCCCAGCGCGCCGCAGACCAGCGTGCAATCCTGCGCGAACGCCGCAAGGCGTACGCGCTGCGCGAACCAGGGCGCGGGCGCCAGGGCGAGCTCGAGGTCCGTCGCCAGCGCCGTCATCACCGCCTCGGCCTTCCCGCCCAGCGCCGAGAGCGAGCCCGAGGCGCCACCGAACTGCAGGACCTGCGTCTCGGCGAAGCTCTCGGCCAGGCGGCGCCTGGCGCGGTCGAGATCCGATGCCCAGCCCGCGATCTTCTGGCCGAGCGCTAGCGGCGTCGCCGGCTGCAGGAGCGTGCGGCCCAGCATCGGCGTGGCGCGATGCTTCTTCGCCAGAGTGGCAAAGGCGGCAACGATGCCTTCGATCTCCTTCAGGAGCGGCGGCAACGCCTCCCCGAGCTGCAGCACCATCGCCGTATCGATCACGTCCTGGCTGGTCGCGCCCCAATGGACATAGCCGGCAGCGTCCGGATCGCGTTTGGCGACCTCCGCGGTGAGCGCCTTCACGACCGGTACCGTCAAGGTCGCCGTACGGCGCGCCGCTTCGGCAAGCGGTTCGGGGTCGTACAGCGCTGGATCGCATGCGGCCGCGACTATGCCGGCGAATTTCTTCGGGATCAGACCAGCCTGCGCAACGGCGCGCGCCAGAGCCGCCTCGAAACGCAGCATGTGGCGCAGGGTCGCCGCATCCGAAAAGGCCTCGGCTGCAGCCGGCGCCGCTCCCAGGGCATTCACCAGCCGGCCGGCCATCGCCTCAGCAATCGAAGAAGACGGTTTCGTTCGGCCCGCCGAGACGGATCGGCAGGCGCCACATTCCCTCGGCATCCCGCTTGGCGAGCAGCGTCGCGCGCCGCTTGGGCTCGATCATCTTGAGCACGGGATCCTCCGCATTGGCCGGATCGCCGTCGAAATAGAGGCGCGTCGCCAGACGGTTGAGCAGGCCGCGCGCGAAGATCGAGACATTGATGTGCGGCGCCTGCAGGCCGCCTTCGGGCCACGGCACGCGGCCGGGCTTGATAGTGCTGAAATGGCTGCAGCCGTCGGTGTAGGTCGAGGCGCGGCCGAAGCCGTCGAAGCCCGGATCGAGCGGCAGGTTGCGGCGGTCCTCGGGATGGTTGTAGCGGCCGTGGCTGTTGGCCTGCCAGATCTCGAACAGCCCGTCGGGCACGACGGCACCGTCCGCGTCGTGCAGGCTCAGCACGATATCGATTCGCTCGCCGGCCACGCCCGGCGGCGCGAGGTCGTGACGATAGGCCTTGATCAGCGTGCCGAAATAGAACGGCCCGATCGTCTGCGAGGGCGTCAGCTCGTTCGACATGAGCTCATTCCATGGGTGTGGCGTTGCGTCCGCGCAGCACGATGTCGAAGCGATAGGCGATTGCCCATTCGGGCCGGGTCGCCTCCATGTCGAATGCCGCCTGCAGGCGATGTCGCGCGCCTTCCGGCACCGAGTTGTAGATCGGGTCGAAGGGAAGCAGCGGGTCGTTGGGAAAATACATCTGCGTGATCAGGCGCGTGGCGAAGGCCGGTCCGAACAGCGAGAAGTGAATGTGAGCCGGCCGCCAGGCGTTGTGGTGGTTCTTCCACGGATAGGCGCCGGGCTTGATGGTGATGAAGTGATAGCGCCCTTCCGTATCCGCCCGCGCCCGGCCGCCGCCGTAGAAATTCGGATCGAGCGGTGCGTCGTGCTGATCGCCGGGATGATGATAGCGGCCGGCAGCATTGCATTGCCAGATTTCGACCAACGCCTGCGGCACGGGCCTGCCGTCCTCGTCGAGGACGCGGCCATGGACGACGATGCGCTCGCCGAGCGGCTCACCCATGCGCTGCCGCGTGAGATCGTTCTCGAGCGCATCGAGCCGCTCGGTCACCAGCAATGGGCCGGTCACCTCCGACAGCGTATGCGGCAGCACCACCGCCGCCTGACGCGGCGCGCGTCCCGGGGTCGACCTGTATTCCGGCGAGAGATTGGGCGGATGCGTGCCGATGGGCGCGCGGCGATAGATTTCCTGAGTCATGACAGGCAGACGTGATCTTGTGAAAGGATGCGCACTGTAGCGCGAAAGTCAGGCGGCGCGCACCTCCAGCCCCTTGGGCGTGGCGCGGTAGCCGGTCAGCGTGCGCTCCGCGAATCCCAGCCGCCAGTCCAGCATGCGCGCGGCATATTCGCCCATGCGAACCGCGTAGGCCGGATCGCCGGCCCGATTCACGAACTGATGGGGATCAGCCTTCAAATCGAAGAAGAGCGGCGGCAAGGCGGCAAAGTGGACGTATTTGAAGTTCTCGTCCTGCACCACCGCCAGCGAGCACTTGTCCATCGGCACGCCGAGCGAGCTCTCGGGCTGGCTGTAGTGGAGGTCGCGAAAGTCGAACTCGTAGTGCACTTCCGTACGCCAGTCGCTCGGCACCCCGCCCTCGCAGAACGGCAGCAGCGAGCGACCGTCGCACTGGCGCGCCACCGGCAGGCCGAGCCATTCGAGGATGGTCGGCATGGTGTCGACCGTCTCGGTGAACTTCTCGACAATGCTGCCGCGGGCGCCGTTCGACGCGGCCCGCGGATCGCGGATGACCAGGGGTATGCGGTAGGATTCGTCGAAATATCCGATCTTGCCGAGGAGATGGTGGTCGCCGAGCTGCTCGCCATGGTCGCAGGTGAAGACGATCAGCGTGTCGTCCCACTGCCCTGTCTGCTTCAGGTAGTCGAAGACGCGGCCGAGATGATCGTCGATCTCGCTCATCAGGCCGCAGTAGGTCGCGCGCATTTGCGCCACCTCCGCCTCCGTCATCGCCGAGCCGAGCCCCTGGCCGTCCTGGAAGAAGCTCGACTGCTTGATGTTGTTCACATAGTAGGCGAGCAGCGCATTCTGCCTCGACTCCTCCGCGGGCGACGCGGCGCGCACAACCTTCGGCATGTCCTGCGGCCGATACATCGCGTTGTACGGTTCGGGCGCGATGAACGGCGGATGCGGACGGTAGTAGCCGAGATGCAGGAACCAGGGCTTGTCGCCGTGCCCCTTCAGGTAGGCGAGCCCGCGCTTATTGAACCAGGCCGTATCGGAAAGCTCCCTGGGGATCACGGCGGGCCGCGGCGTCGCGCCCGCGCCCGGCGCGCCTTGCGGCAGCCAGATGTCGTCGCGCCGTTTCGGCAGCCTGAATCCCTGGTTCGCCACCCAGCCGAAATAGGCATTGCGGTTCTCGAACGAGCCGACCGCATGGAAGCCCTCCATGATGTCTCCCAGCACGAAGAAGCGCGGATCGTTGGGCGCCGTCCGTCGGGGATCGGGCGTCGTGGTCGTGTAGCCCACCAGGGCCGGATCGTAGCCGCCGCGCCGCAGCTCGTGCGCGAGGTTGGTGAAGCGCGAATCGAGCGGGATCGTGTTCTGCACCGCGCGATGGTTCATGACGTACATGCCGGTCAGGAGGCTTGCCCGCGCGGGCCCGCAGGGCGCTCCCTGGGTGAAATGGTTGCGGAAGGTCACGCCCTCGGCGCACAGGCGATCGATATTGGGCAGCTTCAGGTAGTCGGCGCCGAGCTTGGGCAGCATCGCGCCCCGCCACTGGTCGACCACGATCAACAAGACGTTCCTGGCGGCAGGCATGCAACTCCTCGAGGTTGGAGGCCGGCGATAATACGCTAGAGTGCGGCCAAATCATCGGAGGAGACCAGCCGTGGCGAAATTCAAGATCGTGACCACCGGACCTGGAGGCACCGACCATTCTCTGGAGATGGAAGCGCTGGCCGGGCTGGGCGCGGAGATCGTCGAGATTCCGGGAGACGACGGCGAGCTCGTCAAAGCCGTCGCCGATGCCGACGCGATCTATGCCAAGGGCCGGCCGCGCATCACCGCGAAGGTGATCGAGGCCGGCAAGAAGCTGAAGGTCGTGTCGCTGGGCAGCGTCGGCGTCGATTCGGTGGACGTGCATGCCGCGACCAAGCTCGGCATTCCGGTCACCAACTGCCCCGACACCTTCATCGAGGAGGTGGCCGATCATGCCATGACCCTGATCCTCGCCATCTGGCGCCGGCTGGTGGTGCAGGATCGCATGGTGCGCAACGGCGAATGGGCCAAGGCGCGGCCGATGCTCTACCAGTTCCCGCGCCTGATGGGCCAGACGCTGGGCTTCATCTCCTTCGGCCATGTCGCCCGCGCGGTGGCCAAGCGCGCAGCGCCTTTCGGCTTCCAGATGCTGGCCTACGATCCCTTCATCGAGGAGCTGGTGATGTCCGACCACGGCGTGCAGCCGGTCGGGCTCGACGAGCTGCTGGAACGCTCCGACATCGTTTCCATGCATGCGCCTGGCACCAAGGATGCCCATCATCTGATGAAGGAGCAGCACTTTCGGAAGATGAAGAAGACGTCGCTGTTCGTGAACACCGGCCGCGGCTCGACCGTCGACGAGCCCGCGATGATCAAGGCGCTGCAGGAAGGCTGGATCGCCGGCGCCGGCCTCGATGTGCTGGAGACCGAGCCCGTTGGCCACAACAATCCGCTGATCGGCATGGACAATGTGATCCTGACGGCACACGTCGCGTCGGCTTCCGACCGCTTCGACAAGGCGCGCAAGCGCCGTGTCGGCGCCGAGCTCGCGCTGGTGCTCTCCGGCAAATGGCCGCGCGCCTGCGTCAATCCGGCAGTCCTGGAGAAATCCAGGCTCGAGCGTTGGCAGCCCTTCTCGATGGAACGCGGGCCTGGCAACTAGGGCGGGCAACTAGCGCGGCGGATTGAGCCGGTCGCGAATCGCGCGCTCGCACTCGGCGAGACTGGCGAACGGGCCGAGGATGGGCTTGTCGGCCTCGTCCAGCGCGTACCAACCCGCCTCGCGCACGCGATAATCGCCCACATCGTCGTCGCGAATGTGGACGGCGATCAGGTCCCTGGTCATGCAAGGGACGTGGGCCGTCCGACGCCATTTTCAAGACTGGCCGCCCCGTTGCGCAGGTGCCGCGATCGGATCCGCCGCTCTCCTAGGCGCTCTTGACGCCAGGATCGCCGGCTTCGACGACGAATCGGGCTGGCGTGGCGATGCCCGACTTCGGATCGCGCACGTCGTTGACCGTGCGGAAGGAAATCGAGGCGGCCTTGCTGTCCAGGGCGATATGGCCGTAACCGTATGCCCCTCCCAGACCATAGCGCAGGTCCGGATTCTCGTGCAGCAGCGATCGCACGCGCTCGTTCGAGAAGCCTTGGGATGTGATGGACCCGCCGACGAACTCCGTGGCAATGGTGCGCGACTTCGGGGCAGCGAAGTCCTGCTTGAGGTCGGCCGCCCAGAAGGAATGGACGTCACCGCTCATCACCACCGTGTCCTTGACCGGTGACGCCGCGACGGCGTCCAGCAACTTCCGCCGCGCCGCCGGATAGCCGTCCCAGCCGTCGCCCCAGAAGGCCAGCTTGCCGTCCTTGAGGCGGCGGCCCGCCTCGGCCATCAGCGTCTGCTGGGCCAGCAGATTCCAGTGGGCCGAGGCGCGCTTCAGGCCATCGGCAAACCATGCTTCCTGTGCCGTCCCGAGCATGGTGCGCGTGGCGTCCAGCCGTTCCGCGCAGTCGACCAGCATCCGGTCGCGGATACGCTCCGCATGACAGGCGTTGTGCGCGCGATATTGCCGATCGTCGATGACGAAGAGCTCGGCCAGGCCGCCGAAGCGATAGTGATCGTAGAGCCTGAGCGACGGACCGCGCGGCTGCATCGAGTTGGGCAGCGGCATATGCTCCCAGTAGGCCTGGTAGGCGGCGGCGCGGATCGCCAGGAACTGCTTGGGGTCGTGGTCTTCCGGCGAAATGTCGTCGGCATAGTCGTTGGCGACCTCGTGGTCGTCCCAGGTGACGATCCAGGGATGGGCCGCGTGCGCCGCCTGCAGATCGGGATCGGACTTGTACAACGCATAGCGATTGCGGAACTCGAACAGCAGGGTCGGCCGGCCGCCATCGTGATGGCGCACGTGATGGCGGCCCCACGAGCTCTCGTAGATGTAGTCGCCCAGGAACAGGACCGCGTTCAGCTCCTCGCCGGCCATGTGGCGCAGGGCGGCGTAATAGCCCTGCTCGTATTGCTGGCAGGAGGCGAAGGCGAACCGCAGCAAGGGCACGCGCTCGGCTGGCTCGGGCGCCGTCAGGGTCCGGCCGGTCGGGCTTTCCTTGCCATTCACGACGAAACGGTACCAGTAGGGTCGGCCGGGCTTCAGCCCGTCGACCTCGACATGGACGGCGTGCCCCCAGCGCGGCTCGGCAACCGCCTCCCCGCGACGCACGACCCGGGCTAGGCGCTCGTCCTCCGCGATCGTCCAGCCGACCGAAAACGATCCCGTCAGCGGCTGGGTCCGCTCGGCCGCCAGCAGCCTCGTCCAAAGGACCACGGAATCCGGCTTCGGATGTCCCGAAGCGACCCCCAATCCAAAGGGATCCTGCGCCAGCGGCGCCTCGGCACGTGCCAGCGACGGCAGCCACAGGGCACCCAGCCCCGCGACGAAGGAACGACGATGCATGGCGCCACTTTTGCGCGCCCAAGGCCACACTTCAATGGCAGCGTGCCGGTCTGCTAGGGTCCGCTCCTTCGAGGAGGAACGGGACCCATGAGCGGAAAGATTGCAGTCGTCACCGGTGCCGGCAGCGGCATCGGCCGCGCCTCGGCGCTGGCTTTGTTGAAGAACGGGTACAAAGTGGCGCTCGCCGGTCGCCGCAAGGATGCCCTGGAGGAGACGGCCAAGATGGCTGCAAACAACAAGGCCAATGCACTTCCGGTGCCGACCGACGTCACCAGGCGCGACGACATCGTGGCGCTCTTCGCCAAGGTCAAGACCACCTGGGGTCGGCTCGACCTCCTTTTCAACAATGCCGGCGGCGGCGCCCCGCCGGTGCCGCTCGAGGAGCTGCCCTACGAGACGTGGCTCAATGTCGTGGCGGCCAATCTCACCGGCCCGTTCCTGTGCACGCAGGAGGCGATGAAGATCATGAAGGACCAGAAGCCGCGGGGTGGCCGGATCATCAACAACGGCTCGATCTCGGCCCATGCGCCGCGACCCTTCTCGGTCGCCTATACCTCGACCAAGCATGCGATCACCGGCCTCACCAAGTCGACGTCGCTGGACGGCCGCGCCTACGACATCGCCTGCGGCCAGATCGATATCGGCAACGCCGTCACGCCCATGACCGAGCGCATGACCAAGGGCGTGCCGCAGCCCGATGGCTCGACCCGGGTCGAGCCGCGCATGGATGTCGAGGCGGTGGCGCAGGCGATCGTCTACATGGACAGCCTGCCGCTCGATGCCAACGTGCAGTTCATCACCGTGATGGCGACCAAGATGCCGTTCATCGGCCGCGGCTAATATCCCTGGTCTTCCAGGTTCAGCAGCGGGAAGGCACTGTGCACGTGGGGCAGGTTGGTGGGCCAGCTCGGGCTGATGTAGCTCTTGTCGAGCTGGCCCAGGCTGGTGACGCCGAGCAGGCCCATCGCCTCCTTCATCTCCTCCTCGAGGAGCTCGATCACGCGCTCGATGCCGGCGGCGCCGGCCGCTGCCAGGCCGTAACAATAGAGGCGGCCGAGGCCGACCCAGTCGGCGCCCATGCAGATCGCCTTCACGATGTCGCTGCCACGGCTGAAGCTGCCGTCGACGATCACCTTGGCGCGGCCCTTCACCGCCTCGACGATCTCGGGCAGGACCTCGGCCGAGCCACGGCCGTGGTCGAGCTGGCGTCCCCCGTGATTGGAGCAATAGACGGCCCAGACCCCATGCTGGAGCGCGATCTCGGCATCCTCGGCCGTGCCGATGCCCTTCAGCACGAACTTCACATCCGGGAACCTTCCCCGCACGCGCTTGAAGTTCTCCCAGGCGAAGGCAGCCTGGTGATCCTGACCCGTGGCCGCCACCCGCCACGACTTCACGAATCGCTTCGCGATGTCGCGCTCGCGCCGGGAATAGACGTTGGTGTCCACGGTGATGCAGAAGGCGTCGTAACCTGCATCCATGGCCTGCTTCACGCGGTCTGCGACCCAGCCATCGTCGCCGCGCACATAGAGCTGGTAGATCTTGGGCCCGTTGCCGCCCTTGACGATGTCCTCGAGCTTGAGCGTGGTCACCGAGCTGATCAGCATGCCGACATCCGCTGCTCCAGCTCCCCTGGCGACGGTGATGCCGCCGCCCGCCTCGAACGATTCGAGCGAGCCCACGGGTGCCAGCAGGACGGGAATGCGCAGCTTCTTGCCCAGGATCTCCGACGACGGATCGATCGCCGAGACGTCGCGCAGCACGCGCGGCTTGAAGGCGATCGAGTCGAGTGCCATGCGGTTGCGGCGCAGGGTCGTCTCGGTCTCGGTACCGCCGATCAAATAATCCCAGATATTCGGATTGAGCCGGATTTTCGCTGCTTTGACGATCTCATGCAGTGTGACGAATTGAGCTTCAAGGCCGCTTGCCATGTTTCCCCCGCCGCTCGAAAGACGGCCGTTTCTTGCGCGTTCGCCACGCGGCGTCAAACGCGATAGCCGGTTCCGCAAGGCGACCGCCGGCGCTAGGATTCCGGCCAACAACAAGGATCCGGAGGAACGCCATGGCGGCTCGATCGGCAACGGTTCGCACGAAGGCGGAGACGGCCATCCGCGTGCGTCCGATCAACGGCTTCATCGGCGCGGAGATCGAAGGCGTCGACCTGCGCCAGCCGCTGTCAGAGGCGCAGTTCGAGACGGTCCACGACGCTCTCGTGCAATACGAGGTGATCGTGATGCGCGGCCAGGACATCACGGTCGACCAGCAGGTGGCGTTCGGTGCGTTGTTCGGCGAACTCTCGATCCATCCCTTCTCGCCCAATCTCGCCGACAAGCCGGAAGTGATCATCCTCGATTACTCGGCCGACAATCCGCCGGCGCTGACCGACATCTGGCATGCAGACGAGACTTTCCGCGAAGCACCGCCGCTCGGGACCATCCTGCGCGCCAAGGTCGTGCCCGAGGTCGGCGGCGACACGCTTTTTTCCAGCATGAGCGCCGCCTATCGCGGCCTGTCGGAACGGATGAAGCAGCACATCCATGGGCTGGAGGCGCTGCACGACTTCAAGCCCTGGCGGCCGCTGTTCGGCCCGAACGACCGCGACAAGCTGCGCAAGCTCGAGGACGAGTTCCCCAATCCCTGGCATCCGGTGGTGCGCGTGCATCCGGTGTCGGGACGACGCATCCTCTATGTCAATCAGCAGTTCTGCGTGCGCATCAGGGACCTGAAGCCCGACGAGAGCGATGCACTGCTTTCCTTCCTCTATCGCCAGGCCACGATCCCCGAATACCAGCTCCGGGTGAAGTGGGAGCCCGACATGGTGGTGATGTGGGACAACCGCTCGGTCCTGCACTATGCCGCCCACGACTACTATCCCGCCCGACGCACCATGGAGCGGGTGACGGTAAAGGGCGACCGGCCGCGAGGCGTGGCCGGCCCCTACAGCCCGGATACCGTGCCCGCCAATGGGACTGTGAAGCCGGTCGTCGCCGAGGGCACGCGGCCCGGCCCGAAGCGCGCTTTCGACCGTTATTGATGTCGCGCAACTCTTGCCATTGACCGCGCCATGAATCGGCCTTTTGATCATGGTCAATGCTGAATGCCGATAACGGCATCGTCGGTGAGACAGGCGAGGTCAAATGATGGAAAGACGCGTCTTTGCTGCGGGTATGGTCCTGGGGGCCTTCTTCCGGCCGTCCTTCCTTCGGGCTGCGCCCCTGCCTGGGTTCCAGGAAACGCCATGGCTTGCAGACCGCGTGAAGTCCGGTGAGCTGCCGCCGGTCGCCAAGCGCATCCCGCAGCAACCCTCGATCGTCAACTATTTCGCCGGCGGCGAGGGGCCGGGGCGGCCGGGCGGAGAGGTCAACATGCTGATCGCCAGCGCCCGCGACACCCGCCTCATGACGATCTATTCCAACGCGCGTCTGATCGTCTACGACGACAAGTTCAAGCTGCAGACCGACATCCTCGACAGCTACGACGTCAAGGACGGCCGCCAGTTCACCTTAAAGCTGCGCGCCGGCCACAAATGGTCGGACGGCCAGCCCTTCACGACCGAGGACTTCCGCTACTTTTGGGAGGACATGGCCAACAACAAGGACCTGTCGCCGTCGGGTCCGTCGGTCGAGCTCCTCGTCGACGGCCAGCCGCCCAAGGTCGAGATCCTCGACGCCGTGACGATCCGCTACACTTGGGACAAGCCCAACCCGTACTTCATCGCGAGCCAGGCGCGCGCCGCCCCGCTCTGGCTGTTCCGGCCGTCCCACTACCTCAAGAAGTTCCACGTCAAATACACGCCGGCCGACCAAATTGCCAAGTCCGCACGAGGCGGCCAGGACGGCAACTGGGTGCAGATCCATCGCAGTGTCGACACGATGTACTATGACAGCAACCCCGACCTGCCGACGCTCAATCCGTGGATGCAGACGACGTCGCCGCCGTCCCAGCGCTTCGTCTTCGATCGCAACCCCTACTACTACCGGGTCGACGAGAAAGGCTGCCAGCTCCCCTACTTCGACCGCGTGATCTTCTCGGTCGTCGCCGCCAACCTCGTGCCGGCCAAGGCAGGCCTCGGCGAATCGGACCTGCAGTGCCGCTACCTCAACATGCGCGACTACACCTTCCTGCGCAAAAGCAGCAAGACGAGCCATGTCGACGTGCTGCTGTGGGAGCAGGGTTCCGGCTCGCAGCTCGCCCTCTATCCGAACCTGAACGCGAAGGACGAGGTGTGGCGCAAGCTCAATCGTGACGTCCGTTTCCGCCGCGCCCTTTCGGTCGGCATCGACCGCGACGAGCTGAACGAGGTGATCTATACCGGCCTCGCCAAGCCCTCGAACAACACGATCATGCCGCAGTCGGCCCTCTTCAAGCCGGAATATGCGACCAAGTGGGCCACCTACGATCGCAAGCTCGCCAACCAGCTCCTCGACCAGGTGGGCCTCACGAAGCGCAACGACGAAGGCATCCGCCTCCTTCCCGACGGCCGCGCGGCCGCCATCGTGGTGGAGTATTCGAGCGAGGTCAGCGAGGACACGGACATGCTCTCGCTGATCGCCGATCAGTGGAAGAAGATCGGGATCAGGCTCCTCAGCAAGCCGCAGTCGC
The DNA here is from genome assembly GCF_030246845.1 of Enhydrobacter sp. Lineage (NCBI taxonomy): Bacteria > Pseudomonadati > Pseudomonadota > Alphaproteobacteria > Hyphomicrobiales > Enhydrobacter > Enhydrobacter sp. The sequence goes on along the minus strand of NZ_CP126889.1, from coordinate 3,005,190 downwards.
TCAACAACTTCCGCATGCGCGCGTTCTCGGGCGACGCCATCATGACGGCCTATGCCGGCGTGGTGACCGCCGTGCCGTCACTCGAAACCTCGCCCAAGGAATTCTGCCCGACCATGCAGGGCGGCCTGCAATGGCCGCGCTGGGGCATGTACATTGAATCGAAGGGCAAGCAGGGCGAGAAATGCGACGTGCAGGACGTCTGCGTGCTGCTCGACGATCTGCGCGAATGGGAGACGGCGACCGACAACGAAACCCGCCGCAAGGCCTGGGACAAGATCCTCCAGACCAATATGGAGCAGGTCTTCTCGATCGGGACATTGAACAGCATCGGCCAGCCGATCGTGGTCGGACCTAAGATCAAGAACGTGCCGAAGAAGGGTTACTACGCCTGGGATCCGGGCGGCTATATCGGCCTCTACAAGCCGGACACCTTCTGGATGACGTCCTGACCGTCGCGGGCCGTCAGCGGCCGACGCGCCAGTTCACGTCGGCCGCGAGGCGGTTGAAGAAATCCTCCTCGTAAGCCTGCTCGGGAGCCTGGCGCACGAGCTCGTCGATGCGATGCGCGTCCTTGCCGACCAGGATGCGCCAGCGGCCCGCCTTCACGCCGTCCAGGATCACGGTCGCCGCCTCGGCCGCCGTCATCGGCGCCTCCTCGAGGAAGCGCCGGGCCCGCTCTCGGATCGCCTGCTCGATCTGCGCATCCGACAGCGTCGAGGCATCGCGACCGGTCGAGGCAATGCGTGCCCGGGCCTGCCGGATCTGTTGTGGACTGACGACATCGCTGTCGATGCCGCTCTGCACGCGGCCGGTGTTGCCGGCGATGCCGGTGCCGATATGACCGGGCATGACGACCGAGCACTTGATGTGCGGCGCGTTCAGGCGGAGATCGGTCTGCAGGGCCTCGGAGAAGCCCTTCACGGCGAACTTCGCGGCGCTGTAGGCCGTGTGCGGCACGCCCGGGCCGATCGACGCCCAGAAGCCGTTGACGCTGCTGGTGTTGACGATGTGCCCCTTGTCGGCCTTCTGCAGCAGGGGCAGGAAGGCGCGGGTGCAGAAATAGACGCCGCCCCAGCAGATGTTGAAGGTCCGCTCCCATTCGGCGCGGTCGTTCACGATCATGCTGCCGCCGCCGCCGATGCCCGCATTGTTGAACAGGAGATGGATGCGGTCCGTCTCGTGCTGGGCCGCCACCTCGTCGCGGAAGCGCTGCACCTGCGCCTCGTCGGAGACATCCACCTTGTGGGACGTGATACGCAGACCCTGCGGCAGCCGCTCCTTCTCGCAAAGCCGGCCGGTCTCGGCGAGACCGGCGGCCGAGACATCGCACATGGCGACGCTGCAGCCTTCCGCCGCGAGCTGACGCACCAGCTCGCGGCCCATGCCCGAGCCTCCACCGGTGACGACGGCGATCCTTCCGGCAAAGTCCTTCATGCTCTCCTCACCAGGTATCGATGTTGGCTCGCTTCTTGTGGCCGTCGCGGCGTTTGGGCTCGGCGGCCAGCAACGCCGTCTTGATCCAATGTCTCGAATCGGCAGGGTCGATCACCTCGTCGACCTCGAAATAGGTGGCGGTGCTCAACGCCTTGCCGCGGGCGTAGGCGGCCGCCACCATCTTGTCGAACAGCGCCCGGCGCTCGGCCGGATCGCTCACCGCCTCCAGTTCCTTGCGGAAGCCGAGCTTGACCGCCCCCTCGAGCCCCATGCCGCCGAACTCGCCGGTCGGCCAAGAGATCGCGAAAGCGCCGGAGTGGAACGATCCGCCGGCCATCGCCTGCGCGCCGAGCCCATAGGCCTTGCGCAGCACGATGGTGCCGAACGGCACGCCGAGATTGGCACCCACAACGAAGAGGCGCGAGCAGTGGCGCACAAGAGCCGTCTTCTCGATCTCCGGCCCCACCATCATGCCCGGCGTGTCGCAGAGGAACAGGACCGGCAGGTCGAAGGCATCGCAGAGCTGCAGGAAGCGCGCCGCCTTATCCGCGCCGTCGGAATCGATCGCGCCGGCAAGATGCGTCGGATTGTTGGCGACGATGCCGAACGGCTTGCCCTCGATGCGCGCCAGCGCCGTCACCATGCCCGGCCCGAAGGCACGACGCAGCTCCAGCACCGAACCCTCGTCGCAGAGCGTGTCGATCACGGTGCGCACGTCATAGACCCGCAGGCGGTTCTCGGGAATCGCGCGCCGCAGCAGGCGCTGGTCGGCCGCCTTCCACTCCATCAGCGGCCCCTGGAAATAGGAGAGATACTTCCGGGCCACAGCCACCGCCTCGGCCTCGTCCTCGACCGCGACGTCCACCGTGCCGTTGGGCACCTGCACGCTCATCGGCCCCACTTCCTCGGGCGCGAAGACGCCGAGATTGCCACCCTCGATCATGGCGGGACCACCCATGCCGATCGACGAATTCCTGGTCGCGATCACGACATCGCAACAGCCCAGCAGGGCGGCATTGCCGGCGAAGCAACGGCCGGAGTTGATGCCCACCAGCGGCACGAGACCGCTCAGCCGTCCGAAGATATGGAAGGCCAGCGTATTGAGACCGGCTACCGACTGGATGTCGATGTCGCCGGGCCGGCCGCCTCCGCCCTCGGTGAAGACCACCAGCGGGATGCGCTGCTCCTCGACCAGCTCGAACAGTCGATCTTTCTTCTGATGGTTGGTCTTGCCCTGCGTGCCGGCCAGCACCGTGTAGTCATAGAGCGCGACGCCGACACGGCTGCGTTCCGGGCCGAACAGGGCCCCGTTCACGCGTCCGATGCCGGTGATCAGGCCGTCGGCCGGCGTCCTCGCGATCAGGTCCTCGACCGGTCGGCGCGTGCGCTGGCTGGCGATGGCGAAGGCACCATACTCGACGAACGAGCCCGCATCGACGAGATCGTTCAGGTTCTCGCGTGCCGTCCGCTGGTTGGTCTTGCGCCGCCTGGCCACCGCCTCCGGCCGCTTTTCGTCGAGCGTCAGCGCACGGCGCTCGAAATATTCGGCGAGATCGGGTCTGATATGGTCGAGGTCGATCTTCTCCTCGGCGACCGATCCCTTCACCTCGACATCGGCCTCCTCGACGAAGAGCAGCGGATGACCCTCGTAGATGGTCTCGCCGGCCTCCACCGCAATGCGTCGTACATAGCCGCGGGCCGGACTCCTGATCTCGTGCTGCATCTTCATGGCGTCCATGATGAGCAGCGGCTGGCCGGCCGCGACGGCATCGCCTTCCTTGACTGCGATGCTGACGATGGTTCCTTGCATGGGCGCCGGCACGGGCACGCCCGGAGCGCGCGCGTCCGCGCCCGAGGGCAAGCTGGAAGCCCGCGGTCCGGAAGACCTGCCGAACGCCAGCACCGCCAGCGGATCGACCGCATCCACCCGGGCACCCGCCTGACGGCCGGCCGACCCATCGGAGGCCGCTGCCGGGAAGTAGAGGCCGGACTGCAGCTTCGCCGCCGCCTTCACCAGCTTGCCGGCATGCTCATCGACGAACCGCGTATGCACCTTGTCGGCGCGGACGGCCGGATCGGCCAGCAGCGCGCGCAGGAAGGCAATGTTCGAGGGCGCTCCCTCCAGCCGGAAGGCCGCCAGCGCCCGCTCGCCACGGGCCAGCGCGTCCTCGAACGAGGCGCCGTGCACGATCACCTTGGCGATCAGGGAATCGAAGTTGGGATTGGTGCGGTAGCCGGCATAGCCATACGTATCGACCCGCACCCCGCGACCGGACGGCGGCTCGAAGACGGAGAGTATGCCGCCGCCCGGCTTGGCTGAGCCGTCGGCGGTCATGGTCTCCATGTTTACGCGCAGCTGAATCGCATTGCCATGCGGAGAGGCCTCCTCGAGGCCTGTGTCGGCCAAAGACGCACCGCCGGCCAGCAGGAGCTGTGCCTTCACGAGATCGACGCCCCACGCCTCCTCGGTGACGGTATGCTCGACCTGCAGGCGCGGATTGGCCTCGATGAAGAAGAACCCGTCGCCATCGACCAGGAACTCGAACGTGCCCAGGCTACGATATTCGACGGCCCTGGCCATCGCGACCGCCGCATCGACGATCTTCTTCCTGAGCGCGGGCTCGAGGTTCGGGCTCGGTGCCAGCTCGACGATCTTCTGGCTGCGTCGCTGCAAGGTGCATTCGCGCTCGCCGAGCGCGACGATGCCGCCCTTGCCGTCTCCCACGATCTGGACTTCGATATGACGAGCGTGGGCGACCAGTCGCTCGGCATAAAGCGTGCCATTGCCGAACGCCGACTTCGCCTCCGCCGACGCGCGCACGAAGGCCTCGGCAATCTCGCCCTCGCTCCTGATCAGCCGCATGCCGCGCCCGCCGCCGCCCGCGATCGCCTTCAGCACGATCCCCGACCTCGCATGCTTCCTGAAGAAGGCGACCGCGCCATCGGCATCGATTGCGCCGCCTGTCCCGGGCAGCACGGGCACCTTGCATTTCCCGGCGTAAGCCCGCGCCGCCGCCTTGTCGCCGAACAGATCGAGCTGCTCGGCCGTCGGCCCGACGAAAACGATCCCCGCCTTGTCGCAGGCGCGCGCCAGGCCGGCATTTTCGGACAGGAAGCCGTAGCCCGGATGGATGGCGTCGCCCTTCGTGCTCTTCGCCGCCTCCACGACCGCCGCGACGTCAAGATAGGCCGTCGCTCCTCCCGCTTTCAAAGCCACCGTCTCATCGACTCGCCTGACGTGAAGGGAGGCTGCATCGTCCTTCGAATGAACGCCGACCGTTTCGATGCCGAGCTCGGCGGCGGCCTGGGCGATGCGGATGGCGATCTCGCCGCGATTGGCGATCAGGAGTTTCTTGAGCATGGGGTCAAGTATCGGGGTAGAAACGGGTCATGTCGAAGCGGTTGCTGATCGTCGCACATGCGCCGTCGGAGAACACGCTCGCCCTGCGTGCGGCAGTCGAGCGCGGCGCGCGCAGCGAAACGGCGATCGAGGTCGAGGTCGTGGCACCTCTGCAGGCCGGCGCGGACGATGTCCTGGCGGCGGCGGCGGTCGTTCTCGGCACGACGGAGAACCTAGGTTACATGAGCGGCGCGCTGAAGGACTTCTTCGACCGGTCCTACAACACGTTGCTGGACCGGACGCAGGGCCTGCCCTGCGCGGTCTATATCCGGGCCGGCAGCGATGGCACGGGCACGCGCCGCGGCATCGAGACGATCCTCACGGGTCTGCGCTGGCGGCTCGTACAGGAGCCGCTGATCTGTCGCGGTCCCTGGCAGCCCGCATTCGTCGAGCAATGCGAGGAACTCGGGGTGGCGATGGCCGCGGGCCTCGCCGCCGGCATCTTCTGAGATCCTACTCAGCGGCGGCCTTGTCCTTCCTGGCAGCGGGATCGTTCATCATCACCGCGATGTCCGCCGCGACGTGGTGCGTCGGGCCTTCCGCCGCCTGGCCGGCCTGGACGACGTTGCGACCGTAGGCGGAGACCGTGGGAATGGCCGATGCCGCGATCGCCGGCATCCTCTGCTTGCGCCCGAGCGCCGCCTCGATGAAGGGAGCGAGCTCTGCCTGCTTGCGGGCATCGCGCGTCGCCTGGTCGGCCTTCAGCACGGGCATCACCTTGTCGGCAAAAAGCCGGAGCGAATCGCAGATATGGTCGTGCTTGTTGCGGCCGCCCTGCTGGATGAACACGACCTGGTCGACGCCCGCGTCCTGGTATTGGCGCAGATGGTCGGTGAGTTCCGCCGGCGTGCCGATGCCACTGCCACGCCCGGCCGGCGGCAGCTTGTCCTTGGCCGCTTCGAAGCGCTCCCAGACGTCGGTCACACCGGGCCTGTGATGGCCGTAGACGTAATAGTGCCCGAGCGAGTAGCCGAAGAACTGAAAGCCCTCCGAGCCGCGCCGGCGCGCCTCCGCGCCGTCCTCATGGCAGGAAAAGCCCGTCACCATGGCGATGTTGGCATTGACCGCGTGGCCGATCGGCACACATTGGTCGCTCTTGATGATGTCGTAGTACTCGTGCGCCCATTTGGCCGCTTCCGAGGGATCGACGAAGGCGAAAGTGAGCGCACCGATGCCCGCCCGCGCCGCCGCATGGATCGTCTCGCGCCGGCTGCAGGCGACCCAGATCGGCGGATGCGGCTTCTGCAGCGGCTTGGGCACCACGTTGCGCACGGGCATGGAGAAGAACTTGCCCTCGAAACCGGGATAGGGGTTCATCACCATCATGTTGGCCGTCTGCTCCACCGCCTCCGCCCACATCGCCTTCTTCTGCTCGGGATCGACGCCGAAGCCCTCCAGCTCGACCCGCGAGGCCGATTCGCCCGTGCCCCAGTCGACGCGGCCGTCCGAGACCAGGTCGAGGGTGGCGATGCGTTCGGCGACGCGCGCCGGATGGTTGTAGGCAGGCGGCGCCAGCACGACACCGTGGCCGATCCGGATCCGCATCGTCCGTGCGGCGCAAGCGGCGAGGAACACTTCGGGCGCCGAGGAATGGGCATACTCCTCGAGGAAGTGATGCTCGACCTCCCAGATGTAATCGATGCCGATGGAGTCGGCCAATTCGACCTGGGCCAGCGCCTCTTTGAACAACCGATGCTCCGTGTCGCCGGTCCAGGGCCGTGGCAGCTGATGCTCGTAGAGAAGTCCGAACCGCATTTCGTTTCCTTCCTTTGATGGCCTATTGTGCCGTATAGCCTCCGTCGACCACGAGGCCGGAGCCGGTCATGAAGCCCGAGTCGTCGGACGCGAGAAAGACGATGCCCCTGGCGATATCGTCGGCGATGCCCAGCCGGCCGATCGGATGCATCCGGATCGAGGCATTGCGCGCGGGATCGGTGTCGTTCGTGCCCATCGCCTTGGCGCGCATGGCAAAGGTCTGCTGGCCCATGTCGGTGTCGATCACGCCAGGATGGATCGAATTGACACGGATCCTGTAGCCCTTGCGGCCGAACTCGAGCGCCGTCGACTTGGTGAACAGCGTCACGCCGCCCTTGGTGAGCGAATAGAGCGGATCGAGCTGCGAGCCCACCAGGCCCGCCACCGAGGCGAGGTTGACGATCGCCGCGCCGTGCGGGCTCGTGGCGCCGCTCTTCTTGAGATGCGGCAGCGCCGCCCGCGTGCCCAGCACGACGCCCGTCAGGTTCACCGCGACCAGCCGGTTCCATTCGTCGACCGTCGCCTCCTCGACGCCCTTGCCGTTGAAGATGCCGGCGTTGTTCACCAGCACGTCGAGCTTGCCGAACTGCCTGAGGGCCGCGTCCATCGCTGCCGACCAGCTCGCCTCCTGCGTGACGTCGAGATGGACGTAAAGCGCGTCGATCTCCTTGGCGAGCTTCCTGCCCGGCTCGTCCAGCACGTCGCCGATCGCGACCCTGGCGCCGACGCTCGCCATCAGCCGCGCCGTCGCTCCGCCGATCCCGCGCGCCGCGCCGGACAGGAACGCGACCTTGCCGTCCAGTCTGTTCATGGCTGTTTCCTCCGAAAGATCCTCGCCGCGTCAACATTGTCATCCCGAGCGTCAGCGAGGGATCTTTCCAGTTCCTACTTCAACTTGTTGAACGGCACGTCCTTGTCGACGCGCACGTCGGACGGCAGGCCCAGCACGCGCTCGGCCACGATGTTGCGCAGGATCTCGTCGGTGCCGCCGGCGATGCGGAAGCCCGCACCGCCGATCCATTGCGCCTGGAAGCCCGCGGCGTGCGGCACCTCCTCCTTCATGACGCCGGCCGGGCCCATCAGCTCCATGGCGAAAGCGCCCATGTCCTGCATCTTGGGTGCCGCGACGATCTTGATGATCGAGGATTCCGGCCCCGGCGTCTGGCCCTTGGAAAGCGCCGTCAACGTACGATAGCGCGTGAGCTTCAGCCCCTGCTGCTGCACGTACCAGTCGGCGATCCTGCCGCGCACCTGCTGGTTCCTGAGCGCAGGTCCATCCTCGAGATCGGTGTCGCGCGCGAGCTCCATCAGCTCGTCGACGTCGAGCCCACCCGACGGCAGGCCGACGGCGAGTCGCTCGTTCATCAGTGTGGTCAGCGCCGCCTTCCAGCCCTCGCCCACCTTGCCGAGCCGCTGGCTGTCGGGAATGCGCACGTTGGTGAAGAACACCTCGTTGAAGTTGGCGCCGCCCGACATCTGCTTGATCGGCCGCACCTCGACACCCGGCGTCTTCATCGACAGGAAGAACATGGTGAGCCCCTGGTGCTTGGGCACCGTCGGGTCGGTGCGGGTGATGATGATGCCGTAGTCCGAATAGTGCGCGCCGGAGGTCCAGACCTTCTGGCCGTTGATCACCCAGTGATCGCCGTCGCGCTCGGCGCGGGTGCGGATGCCGGCGACATCGGAACCGGCGGCGGGCTCGGAGAAGAGCTGGCACCAGATCTCCTCGCCGTGGAGCGCGGGCTTCACGTAGCGCTTGAGCTGCTCGGGGCTCGCATAGGCCATCATGGTCGGGATGCACATGCCGAGCCCGATATCGAAGAAGCCCAGCGGCACGAGGTAATTCGACTCCTCCTGCTGATAGATCACCTGCAGGATCGGCGAGGCGCCGCGGCCGCCGAATTCTTTCGGCCAGGTGAGGCGCGCATAGCCGGCGGCAGCCTTCTTGGCCTGCCACTCCTTGGCCTTTCTCAGAAGACCGGGATCGTCGTTGCGGGCACGGAAGCTCTGCTTGTCGTCGCTCTTGCGGGTCGCGTTGGCGTCGAGCCAGGCGCGCACTTCCTTGCGGAAGGCGGCCTCTTCGGGAGTGTCGTTGAAGTCCATCTCGATTTCCTTCCCTGTTACGCCGCGTTCTTCTGCTCGAGCCGGGTGACCAGCTTGTCCTTCCAGGTCATCGGCCCGCCGAGCGACAGCGCCATCACGCGCGCGCGGCGATAGTGGAACTGCGTGTCGGCTTCCCAGGTGAAGCCGATGCCGCCATGGGTCTGGATATTCTCCTTCGAGGCGAAGTCGTAGGCCTCGGTTGCCGCAATGCGCGCCGCCGCCGCCGCAAGGGGAAGGTCCGGCCCGCCGTCGGCCAGCATCATGGCACCGTAGTAGGCGTTGGAGCGCGCCAGCTCGAGCTTCACGTAGCAGTCGGCGAGCTTGTGCTTGATCGCCTGATAGGAACCGATGGCGCGCCCGAAGGCCTGCCGCTGCAAGGCATAGTCGCGTGCCATCCACATCGCCGCTTCCGCGCCGCCCACCTGGGCGAAGGCGAAATAGACGGCGGCCGCATCGTAGAGCCGTTCGAGCAGGCGCCAGCCCTCGCCTTCCGCGCCCAGCAGCTCCGCCGACGCGCCGTCGAAAGTGATCCCGGCCTGCTTGCGCGCCGGATCGATGGTCTCGACGCGCCGCTTCTTGACCGAAGGCTGACCGAGATCGGCCAGCACCAGCGATACGGCGCGGTCGCCCTGTCCGCCCGTGTTCGCCAGCACGACGGCGAAGGTCGCGGCGTCGCCATCCATCACCGGGACCTTCTTGCCGTTGAGCTTGCCGCCGGCGAAGGTCGTGCGGATGTTGCGCGGTCTCGGCGGCTCGGCCCCCTCGGCCACGGCCAGTGTGCCGATCGCCTTGCCGGCGGCAAGCTCCGGCAGCCATTTCTTCTTCTGCGCCTCGGAGCCCGCGAGCTTCAGCGCCTCGGTCGCCAGCACGACCGAGCTGTCGAACGGCACCGGCGCCGCCGCGCGGCCGATCTCCTCGGCGATCACGCAGAGCTCGAGCGGCGAGAGCCCCAGCCCGCCGTACGCCTCGGGGATCGCCGTGCCCGGCACGCCAAGCTCGACAAGGCCCTTCCAGACCTCCTCGGCGAACGCTTCGTTGCCGTCGAGCACGCGGCGCACGACCTTGGTCGGGCACTTGTCGGCGAGGAATTTGCGAACCTGCTCCTTGAGCAGCTTCTGGTCGTCGGAGAAATCGAAGTTCATGATGGGCATGAGCCTAGCAACTGCGCTCCCATCGGGGAACGGTTCTGGGTTCCGTCAGGCGGGTTGAACGATATGGTAGGATCTCTGTCATGAATCCCGAGCCAATCAAGGACTGGCACGCCCATGTCTATTTCGATCCGGCGTCGCGCGAGGCCGCCTGGGCGCTGCGCGAGCGGATCGAAAAGACCTTCGATATCGACATGGGCCGGTTCCACGAGAAGCCCGTGGGCCCACATCCCCGCTTCAGCTACCAGGTCCATTTCCGCAACGATCAGCTTGCGCCATTGATCTCCTGGCTGGCGCTGAACCGCGGCGATCTTACGGTCTTCGTGCACCCCAATACCGGCGAGGCGCTGGAGGATCATCGCGACCGCGCCGTCTGGCTCGGCCAGCAGGTGCCGCTCAATCTCGACGCGCTCAAATAGAAGGAAGATCAATGGATACGCTCATTCCTCTCGCCCGACGCATCGGCGAGAAGCTGAAGGTGCGCAAGGAGACGATCGCCATCTCCGAATCGTCGGCCGGCGGCCTGGTCTCGGCGGCGCTGCTCGCCGTGCCCGGCGCCTCGGCCTATTTCATGGGTGGGGCGGTCGTCTACACGCGCCCGGCACAGGATGCCTTCCTCGCCGTTCCCAAGGAGAAGCGCGCTAGCGTGCGCTCCTCGAGCGAACCCTGGGCGTTGCTCGCGGCCGAACACGCGCGCGAACGGCTGAGAACCACGTGGGGTCTTGCCGAGACCGGCGCCGCCGGGCCGGCCGGAAATTCCTACGGCGACCCCGCCGGCCACACCTGCGTGGCGGTCGTCGGCCCCAACGGCAAGATCGCGCGCACCCTGCGCACCGGCTCCCCCGACCGCGCCGCCAACATGCGCGCCTTTGCGGCCGAGGCGCTCAAGTTGATGGATGAGCAGCTCACATAGGAGCCGCGCCACTCCGGTGGCGCAATCTTCCGGACCGCGGGCTTCCCGCCCGCTCATGAGCGCGCAAGATGCGCGCGGTCAGTATGAGGATGCGCCGCTGAGGGATCCGCTCCTATGACCGTCGCGACGCCCTTCCGCCCGCCGTCAGGCCGCCGTCGATCACCAGCTCCTGGCCCGTGACATAGCTCGCCGCGTCGGTGCAGAGGAAGAGGACGCCGTTGGCGATGTCCTGCGCCTCTCCGACACGGGTCAGCGGGACCGCCGCCGCCGCACGCTCGCTCGGATCGATCGGGGCATTGCGTCGGTTGCCCTCGGCCCCGGTCGGGATCTTGCCCCAGATCGGCGTGGCGATGATGCCGGGATGCACCGAGTTGCAACGGATCTTGTCGGCCGCATGCTCCAGGGCAACCGACTTGGCGAGCAGCCGCACGCCGCCCTTGGTGGCGGAGTAGGCCGCCAGGCCCGGTGCGCCGCGCAGGCCGGCTACGGACGACATCAGCACGATCGAGCCACCGCCGGCCTTTCTCAGGGCAGGAATGGCATGTTTGACCGACAGGAACACGCCGTCGAGGTTGATCGCCTGCTGCCGCTGCCAGTCGGCGAGCGTCATGGTTTCGATCGGCGCCATGATGCCGATGCCGGCATTGGCGACCATGATGTCGACGCGGCCGAAGCGCTTCTCCGCGTCCGCGATCACGCCGGGCCACGCCGCCTCGTCGCGCACGTCATGATGCAGGTAGTGCGCTTTGCCGCCCGCCTTGGCGATGCGCTCGACGACGGCCTTGCCCAGCGCGTCATCGATGTCGGTGATCAGCACCGACGCGCCCTCGCGGGCCAGCGTTTCCGAGCAGGCCTCGCCGATGCCCGAGGCGCCGCCGGTGACGATGGCGACCTTTCCCGAAAGCTGGGCCATGCCGCCGCTCAGCGGCCCTTCCAGTTGCCGACGCGCTTCTCGGCATAGGACTTCACGCCTTCCTTGAAGTCCTCCGTCTTGCGCAGCCAATCCTGCTCGACCAGCTCGCGCTCGGTGGCGATCTCGGCCGCATCGGCGAAGCCGCGCCGCATGGTCTCGCGCGTCGACAGCACGGCGAGCGGCGCGGAGTCCGCGATCTCCTTGGCGAGGCCGATCGCGGCCTTGCGCACCTCGGCGAGAGGCACCAGCACGTCCGCCATGCCCCAGGCATAGGCCTCTTCGCCGCCCACGCGCCGGCCGGTATAGAACATCAGGTTCGCCTTCTGCTGGCCGACCAGGCGCGGCAGGGTGAAGGTGAGCGAGAAACCGGGATGGAAGCCGAGCCGCGTGAAGTTGGCGGAGAACCGGCCTTCGGCGCAGGTGACGCGGAAATCGGTCATCAGGGCGAGCCCGAGCCCGCCGCCGATCGCCGGGCCCTGCACCGCCGCCACACTCGGCTTCCTGGCGCGGAACAGGCGCGTCGCCTCCTTGTAGAGATGCTTGCCGCCCTCCCCCGCGCTGCCGGTGCTGGGCCGGTTCTGGAAGTCGGCGCCGGCGCAGAAGGACTTGCCCTGCGAGCACAGGACATAGGCGCGGATGTTGGTGTCGCGGTCGAACGCCTCGAAGGCATCGGCGATCTGGTTGATCAGGGCATTGTCGAAGAAATTGTGCGGCGGGCGCTGGATCTCGACGACACCGACAGGGCCCTCGTTGCTGATGCCGATGTCCTTGTAGGTGGCGCTCATCGTCCTCTCCCATGTTGCACGTGGCTGGCTTGGCGGCGGATATTGCCCCGCCCGCAGGGCGTCCGTCGATATGGAAGGTCGCAAAATGTCGCAAAGCGAACAACGTGCGCTCGTGCTGGGCGGCGGCACCATGGGCGTCGGCATCGTCGCGATGTTTCTGGCCGGCGGCTGGAAGGTCGATGTCGTGTCGCGCTCGGCGTCGACGCGCGAGGGCCTGCCGGCAGCGACGGCCCGTGCGTTGCAGGCGATGGGAAAGCCAGGCGACACGTCCGGGCTCTCGACCCATGCAACGCTTGCCAACGCGCATTGGCCTGCGATCGCGATCGCAGTCGAGACGGTGACCGAGGATCTGCCGTTGAAGCAGAAGCTTTTCGCCGAGATGGAAGCGCTGGCACAGCCGGACTGCGCTCTCACCTCGAATTCCTCGAGCTTCCCCATCAGCCGGATCGGCCAGGGGCTGAAGACCCAAAGCCGCATGATGGGCCTGCATTTCTTCATGCCGGCGCATCTCATCCCGCTGGTCGAGGTGGTGCGCTCGGTGAACACGGACTCGGCCCTCGCCGAGAAGGTCGGCGGCATCATGAGCGCGCTCGGCAAGCGGCCGGTGCAGGTGAAGAAGGACGTGATCGGCTTTCTCGGCAACCGCATCCAGGCGGCGCTGATGCGCGAGGCACTGTGGCTGATCGAGCAGGGCGTCGCCTCGCCCGCGGACGTCGATGCGACGGTCCGGCTCTCCTTCGGTTTCCGCTACGCCGCGGCCGGTCCCATCGTCCAGAAGGAACATTCCGGCTGGGACACGACCTGCGCGGTCGCCAAGGTGATCTACCCCGATCTCTGCAACGCCGACGGTCCGCCGCCCGTCCTGCAACGCAATGTCGACGAAGGCCGCATCGGCTTCAAGACCAGGCGCGGCTTCTTCGACTGGGACGACGAGTCGATCGCGAAGGAACGCGCCCGCTACGAGCGCGCCCTTCGCAAATGCCTCGAGATCTTCCGCGAGGAAGGGATCGTCTAGACGGCCTTCGCGGCAGCGCGCTGCGGGTCGCGCGCACCGTCGTAACGGCGGCCACGCCGCGGTGGACGGCTATCCCGCCGGTCCCCCTGGGAGCGCTCGCCATGATGAAGCCGCCGCTCTTCGCCGTGTGGCTGGTCGCGATAGTCGCGCTCGGCCCAACGGCGATCGGCCGACTCGCGCCGAGGGCCGCGAGCCTCGTGGTGGTGGCCATGACGACGCTCGTGACGATGGCCGTCGTGTTGCTCGGCCGGACGAGCACGATGATCGCGGTGCGGCCGGCGATTGTCCCGTTCGGGTGGCGGCGCCTGCGGCAGGTCCTCGTTGGCCGGCATCTGGGCAACCGCGAGCCGCTGGCCGGTCAGCCGCTCGATGCTCTTGAGCTGGCCGCGCTCGCTGCCGTCGCAGAAGGAAACGGCGATGCCCGAGGCGCCGGCGCGCGCGGTGCGGCCGATGCGATGGACATAGCTCTCGGCGTCGGCCGGCAGCTCGTAGTTGATGACGTGCGTCACGCCCGCCACGTCGATGCCGCGCGCGGCGAGGTCCGTCGCCACCAGGACGCGGGCGCGACCGCGGCTGAAGCTTTCGAGGGCGCGCTGGCGGGCGTTCTGCGACTTGTTGCCGTGGATCGCCTCCGAGCGCACACCGCCTTTGTCCAGCGCCTCGGCGACCCGGTTGGCGCCGCGCTTGGTGCGGGTGAAGACGATCACACGCTCGAGGCCGGGATCTGCCAGCAGGTGGCCGAGCAGCGCCCGCTTGCTGGCGGCATTCACGAAATAGACTCGCTGGTCGATGCGATCGACCGTGCGGCCTTGCGGCGCGATTTCGACCCGTTCCGGATTCTTCAGGATCTCGGCGGCGAGCTTGGCGACATCCGGCGGCATGGTCGCGGAGAAGAGCAGCGTCTGGCGCTCGCGGACGACGGAAGCCGCGATGCGCCGGACATCCTTGATGAAGCCCATATCGAACATGCGATCCGCCTCGTCGAGGACCAGGAAGCTCACCTGGCCGAGCTTCACATTACCGCGCTGCATCAGGTCGAGCAGACGGCCGGGCGTGGCGATCAGGATGTCGACCCCACGCTGCAGGGTCTCGATCTGGCGGCCGAAGCCCAGACCGCCGATCACCATGCCCAGCCGCAGGCCGAGCCCGCGACCGTAGGTGTCGAAGCTCCGCGCGATCTGCACGGCGAGCTCGCGCGTCGGTGCCAGCACCAGCGCGAGCGGACTCTTCGGCTGCGCCCGCCGGCCCGATTGGGAAAGGCGCTGCAGCACCGGAAGCGCAAAAGCCGCTGTCTTGCCGGTGCCGGTCTGGGCAATGCCCAGTACGTCGCGACCCTCGAGCAGCAGCGGGATGGTCCGCGCCTGGATCGGCGTCGGATGGGTGTACTTCGCCTTCTCGAGGGCACGCAGCAACGGCTCGGCGAGGCCGAGATCGGAAAACGTCACAATACTCACTGGGAAATCAATCCTTCTCGCCGCCACCGCATCGTCCCGGACGCGTAGTCTGCGGCTTTCGGGCCCGTTCCCGTGCGCGGCTGGGAGGGCTCTTGGTTCTGGGAGATTGTCTCGGGATGAAGCGCCTGATCGAGGGGCGCGTCGCGCGATCGCGAGAAACCTTGTCGACCCGCAATCGGCAGGTCGCCACGTGTATGTCGCTGCGATGCCGCGAAGTCAAGCGGAAGAGATCGAGCGCCGGTACATTGCGCCGCCGGCGCAATCCGCGCCGCTTTCTTGCAAGCGGCGGGGGCGGGAATCGAAATTCATTGCCGCAGTCATTGATTCATCGCATGGGCGCGACTGGAGTCGCGCGCTGCTATGATCCTGTTCCCACGCCAGCGTGGGTGCTTTTTCAGTCCCGCTTCTTGCGCAGGAGCTTGCCGGGCAGCGCGCCGGTCGGCTCGTTGTCGCGCAGCAGGACCTGGCCGTTCACGACCGTCGCCTTCATGCCGTCGGCCTTCTGGCGCAGCCGCTTGGCGCCCGCCGGCAGGTCGCACACGACCTCCGGCATGCGCGGGCCCACCGTGTCGGGATCGAACACGACCATGTCGGCCGCCATGCCCTCGCGCAGCAGACCGCGGTCGTGGAAGCCGAACTGGGTGGCGGTGTCGCAGGTGATGAGCTTCACCGCCTCCTCGAGGGTGAAGGCCTCCTTCTCGCGCACCCAGTGGCTCAGGAGATGGGTCTGCAGCGAGCTGTCCATGATCTGCGAGACGTGCGCGCCCGAATCGGAGAAGGTCACGACCGAGCGCGGATGCTTCATCAGCTCGAGCGCCTCGGCCTGATTCTCGTTGGCGACCGGCTGCACCATGAAGAACTTCATGTCGCGCTCGAGCGCCATGTCGATCATGAGCTCGACCGGATGGGTGTTCTTCTGCCGCGCCAGCTCCGCCATCGATTTATGCGGCGCCTTCATGTCGGTCAGAGCGAAGATCCAGTCCCATTCCGGCGGACGGGCCTCCGTCCCGCGCACGATGGGGCCTTCGTAGGGACGCGACGCGATCTCGACCAGCCGGCGCCGCGTCTCGGAATCCATCAGCATCTTCTTCTGCTCGGCGAGCGGCCGGGCGCGCATCTCGCGCCACATCTCCCACTTGTCGAACGGTAGCTGGGTCTCGAACGAAAGCAGCACGTTCAATGCGCGGCTGTGCACCTGCGCGAACATGCGCCCGCCCTGCCGCGTCGTCCGTTCGATGATATCGAAGGTGCTGCGCCAGCCACCGGGCATGGTGCGCCGGTTGAAGAGGCCGAAGGTGATCGGCCGGCCGCTCTCGATCGCAAGCTTCGACAGATCCTCGTAGTACTTGCGCGCCTTCTCGCTCTGCGCGCCGGTCGGCTCGCCGGCGACCTCGACGAGGCCCGCGCCCATCGCCTTCACCAGGGTCTCGAACTCGCTCCAGCTCGCGAGACGGCTCGCGACGGGCTTGTCGTCCGAGGTCTGGTGATTGACGCTGCGCGTGGTCGAGAAGCCGATCGCGCCGGCGGCGATCGCCTCCTTGGTGTGATGCACCATTCTGGCGAGATCGTCCTCGGTCGCCTCGTCGGTGAAGGCGCGCTGGCCCATCACGTAGGTGCGCAGCGCGCAGTGGCCCATATAGCCCGCGTAGTTGATGCCCTTGGGCAGCGACTCCAGAACGTCGAGGAACTGCGGGAAGGTCTCCCAGCGCCACTTGATGCCGGCCAGCATGGCATCGCGGCTGATATCCTCGGCCCGTTCGAGGTTGCGGAACACGAGATCGGCCTCGCTCTCGCGGCAGGGCGCAAGCGTGAAGCCGCAATTGCCCATGACCACGCTGGTCACGCCCTGGAAGCAGGAGCTGGTGCCGATCGGATCCCAGAAGACCTGCGCATCCATGTGGGTGTGGCCGTCGACGAAGCCCGGCGCCACGACGTGGCCGTCGGCATCGATGGTCTCGGCCGCAACCGCGCCGTCGATGCGTCCGATCTCGGCGATCCTGCCGGCCTTCACGCCGACATCGGCGCGATAGCGCGGCAGTCCGGAACCGTCGACGATCATGCCGTTCCTGACGACGAGGTCGAATGCCATGGCAGCCTCCGATAGTTGCATCGAGCCTACGCCTCGTCGGCCGGGGGTCAATCGCTGGCCAGTGCATGGCTGGCCCCCTAGGATCGCCGGCCGAAATACAATGAATGAAAAGCACCACGACCTCGCCGTCCCCGGCGCGGCACCTGCCGTCGAAGCCGGCAAGGCGGGCCTCAACCGCAACTCGCTCGGCGCGCTCCTCACCATGCTGGCGATGCTGTGCTTCGCCGGCATGGACGCCATCAGCAAGACACTGGTGGTCGACTACGCGGTGGGGCAGATCATGTGGATCCGCTACGGCCTCCTCTGCCTGTTCGCCTTGTTCATCGCCCGGCGCCGCGGCGTGCGGGCCGCGGTCCGCGCAAATCGACCATGGCTGCAGATCGGCCGCTCCCTGGTCGCAGTCGTCGAGGCAGCAACGTTCATCCTCGCCTTCCGCTACCTGCCCTTGGCCGAGACCCATGCCGTCGCCGCCACCTCGCCGCTGATCGTGATCGCCCTCGGCGTCGTCTTCCTCGGCGAGCGCGCCGGCCTGGCGCGCTGGCTCGCGGTGGCGGCGGGACTGGCCGGCGTGCTGCTGATCGTGCGGCCGGGCTTTCGGACCTTCGACTGGCCGTTGCTGCTGCCGCTGGCCGGCGCCGTCCTGTGGGCCGGCTACCAGATCCTGACCCGGCTCGCCGCCCGGCACGACCAGCCCGACACGTCGCTCCTCTGGTCGGCGATCGTGGCCTTCATCGCCATGAGCTTCGTCGGTCCGTTCGAGTGGCGATGGCCCTCCGCGGCGGCGTGGGCCCTGCTGGTCGCCATCTCCCTGATCGGGTCGGTGGCCCATTACGCGCTCATCAAGGCGCTCGACTATGCCGAAGCGGGCGCGCTGCAGCCCTATGCCTACACGCTGCTCGTCTGGGCGACGGTGCTGGGCTTCCTCGTCTTCGGCAATGTTCCGGACAACTGGACGATCCTGGGCGCTGTCATCGTCGTGGCCGGCGGCCTCTACACCTGGCACCACGATCGCCGGATGGTCCGCCGATCGTCCCGGCGGCTCAACGCGGCCACGCCCTGAGCGCTGTCAGGCCGCCGTCGATCGGCAGCATCACGCCGGTGACCCAGCGCGATTCGTCGGAGGCGAGATAGACCGCGCCATGGGCGATGTCCCAGGCCGTGCCCTCGGTCTGCATCGGCACCATCTTCTTGCGCCGCTCGCGTGCCTCGGCCCCGAGATGGGCCACCATCGGCGTATGCACCGAGCCCACGACAATGCAGTTGGCGCGGATGTTCTGGGTCGCATAGTCGGCCGCGACGGACATCGTGAAGCCGTGCAGGCCTGCCTTGGCGGTCGCATAGGCGACGGCGCCGGCACTGCCCATCAGGCCGACGGCACCTGCGATCGACGACACCATGATGACCGAACCGCCGCCGCCCTCCTTCATCCTGGGCAGGCAATGCCTGGTGCAGAGCATCGTCGTCGTCAGATTGGCCTCCAGAACCTTGTTCCAGTCGGCGAGCGTCACGGTTTCGGGCGTGCCGGCGGCCCCGACGCCCACGTTGTTGTGCAGCACGTCGAGCCGGCCGTAGGTGCTCATCGCGAAATCCGCCATCGCCTGGGCGACTTCCGGCTTCGCGACGTCACCGGCAAAGATGGACGCTTCCCCACCTTCCTTCCTGATCTGTCGGGCGAGCTTCTCAGCCCGTTCGGCGCTGCGGTTCACCAGCACGACCTTGGCGCCCTCGCGCGCGAACAGGATGGCGGTCGCCATGCCGTTGCCGACGCCGTCGCCGCGCGGTGCCGCACCTGTCACCACCGCCACCTTGCCCTCGAGACGTCCGGCCATTCCTCTTCTCCCGCCGCGATGTTATGCGTCGGCGGGACCTTAGCCGGGAGCTTCGCACCATGGCCAGCGAGACCGAGATCTTCGAAGGCGGCTGCACCTGCCGCCATGTGCGCTACCGCATGACGTCGCGGCCGATGTTCGTCCATTGCTGCCATTGCCGCTGGTGCCAGCGCGAAACCGGCACGGCCTTCGCCCTCAACGCCATGATCGAGGCCGATCGGGTCGAGCTGCTGAGCGGCGAGGTCGAGATGGTCGACACGCCATCTGCCAGCGGCAAGGGCCAGCGGATCTGGCGCTGCCCGGTGTGCCGAATCGCGGTCTGGAGCAACTACGCGGGGGCGGGGGACGGCGTGCGCTTCATGCGGGTAGGCACGCTCGACGAACCCGACCGGCTGCCGCCCGACATCCACATCTTCACCATGTCCAAGCAGCCCTGGGTGATCCTGCCGGAGGGCGTGCCGGCGGTGCGCGAGTACTATCGGCCCCGGGAGATGTGGCCGAAGGCGAGCCAGGACCGGTTTGCCGCCGTCAAGGCGAAGTCCTAGTTGCGGCGATACCGGCGACCGCGCCGGCGACGATGCGCGACCGGGTGTCGATGATCAGCACATCGTCTCCCACGCGCGCATACTGATAGCCGTTCGGCGGCGGCGTGAGGTGCCCCAGCAACACGGCTGGCAGCGGATAAGGGATCACCTGGCCCGGCAACGGCCGGCCGACGGCCCAGCTCCCCCTGCCGCCGCCGGCGGGAAGGCAGCCACTGCTTTCCTTCGTCAGCTCGGGCGGGCAGCCGCCGTCGGGATGGTCGACGCCGTAGTAGTCGTAGATTGCGTCGCGATCGCGTTCTGAAATCGTGAGACCCGGCAGCGCCGGCGCCGGGCGCGCTGTCGCTGCCGCGCTTATGGGCGCCGCCGCTCTTTCATTGCGGACGATGGCGGCGAGGGCGAGGCCCACGATGCAAGCAAGCACGATGAAGCGCGGCCGCACATGAAACTCCACGCATCCGCGGCCGTTCGCAAGACCTAGAAGCTGCTGAGATCAGCCAAGGCCCCCGCGATGAGACGGGTGCCGATGGCCATCAGCAGGATATCGTTGGCGACGCGGACATACTGGTATCCCGCCGGCGCCGGCGAGAGCTGGCCGAGCAGCACGGGTGGGAGTGGGTAGTAGACGACGCCCACCGGCAGCGGCTGGCCGATCACCCACAGCTTCTTGGCCTGGCCGGGGGGAAGGCAGCCATTGTGCTTCTTCGCGAGGCCCGGCGGGCAATGGCCGGCGACGTACTCCGTGCGGTAGTAGTTGTAGACCGTGGTGCGGTCGTACGGCGAGATCACGATATTGACCTGACCGGATGGCTGGCCGGGACTGCCGCCCCATTTGCCCGGCGGACCGTTGCCCTGGCCTTGCCCGTTGTCGTTGCCTTGCCCCTGCCCCTTGCCATGACCGTGGCCTGGATCGGCAAGGACGGGCATGGCGAGTGCCATGCCGATGATCGCCAGAATTGCGGTTGAAATCGCGCGCACGAATATCCCTCTCGAACAATCGAGAAAGACTACATCCGGCGATTATGGTTACGCCATGGCTGCAATGGCCGCATGTGTTCCCGATCGGTTCCGGCGCCGCAACTGCAGCAGCACGATGACGGCCAGCAGCAGGAAAGCCGGGATCGACGCCCAGTAGCGGCTCGGCCGGTCTGCCTTCACCAGCACGGCGGTGATCGTGTCACCGGCCGCCAGCCCGTACTTGGCAGCCTCGCTGCCGAAGCGCACGGTCTGGACCATGGGCTCGCCGCCCTGCGCGAGACCGAGCCCCGCGCTGCGCAAGCGGTCGGCGCCATCCTTGCCGGCCTTCATGGTCAACCTTACCGTCTTCTCGACATCCTCGCCGGCGCGGTTCTGGCTCATCACGCGGAAGCGCAGCGTCTCGTTCTCGGGCAAGCTGCCCGCGACGGCGAGGATCTCGCCCGCTGGATGGGCGTTGAACGGGGCCTCGAACCTGTCGAGCCAATAGCCTGGCCGGAACAGGGTGAAGCAGATCAGCAGCAGCAGCACGGTCTCATACCAGCGGTTGCGCGTCAGCAGCCAGTTCTGCGTCGCGGCGACGAAGCAGCCCATGGCCACGATCGAGCAGACGAGCACCATCGCGAGATTGAACGGGCCGCCGACATCGATCAGCAGCAGCTCGGAGTTGAAGATGAAGATGAACGGCAGCAGCCCGGTCCGGATCTCGTACCAGAAACCCTGCAGGCCGGTCTTGATCGGATCGGCCCCCGAGATCGCCGCCGCAGCATAGGCCGCGAGCCCGACCGGCGGATGCACGTCCGCCATGAGCCCGAAGTAGAAGACGAACATGTGGACGGCGACCAGCGGCACGGCGAGGTCGTTCTGTTGCGCGATCTCCACCACGACTGGCGCCATCAGGGTCGCCACCACGACGTAGTTCGCCGTCGTCGGCATGCCGATGCCGAGCAGCAGGCAGATGAAAGCCGTCAGGATCAGCATGATGATCAGGCTGCCGCCCGACGCGCTTTCGACGATCTCGGTCATCACGAGGCCAATGCCCGTGAGCGCCACCGTACCCACGATGATGCCGGCCGCCGCCGTCGCGATGCCGACCGAGGTCATGTTGCGCGACGCGCTCTCGAGCGCCGAGGCGAGATCGTGGAAACCTTCGCGGACATGCCCCGCGAGCTCGCCCTCCTTGCGGAAAATGGCGACGAGCGGCCGCTGGGTCAGCATGATGAAGATCAGGAACACCGTGCCCCAGAAGGCGCTGAGGCCGGGCGAAAGCTGCTCCACCATCAGGCACCAGATCAGCACGACGACCGGCAGCATGTAGTGCAGGCCGGTGCGGGCGGTCTCGAAGAAGTCCGGCACCTTCACGATCGCCTTCGACGGATCATCCTGCGGCAGATCGGGATGGCGCGCCTTGTAGCGCACCAAACCGATATAGGCCGCGACCGCGGCGGCGCCGATCAGCCAGCTCGCCGCATCGCCGAACAGATCCTTGGTCCAGCCGATGCCCCAGTAGACGATGCCGCTCAGCACGATGATGCCGCAGATCGTCATCAGGCCGCGCAGGAACGAATGATAGATCGAGCCGGCGGCCGAGCGCGGCAGGCCGCGCAACCCCGCCTTCGCCGCCTCGATATCGACGATGTAGAACAGCGCGCCGTAGGTCAGGAATGCGGGCACGAAGGCATGCTTCACGACCTCGGCGTAGGTGATCCCGACATATTCGGCGATCAGGAAGGCGGCGGCGCCCATGACGGGCGGCATGAGCTGGCCATTCACGCCGGCGGCGCACTCGATCGCGCCCGCCTTCACGGCCGAGTAGCCGACGCGCCGCATCAGCGGAATGGTGAAGGTGCCGGTCGTGACCGTGTTGGCGACCGAGGAGCCCGAGATCATGCCGGTCATGCCCGAGGCCACGACGCCCGCCTTGGCGGGGCCGCCGCGGAACGTGCCGAGCAGCGCGAAGGCGAGCTGGATGAAGTAGTTTCCTGCGCCCGCCTTCTCGAGCAGGCTGCCGAACAGCACGAAGAAGAACACGACGTTGGTGGAGACGCCGAGCGCCACGCCGAAGATGCCTTCGGAGGTGAGCCACATCTGCGACGAGGCGCGTGCCAGCGACGTGCCCTTGTGCGCCATCAGCCCCGGCATCCAGGGGCCGGCGAACATGTAGAACAGCATGAGGGCCGCGATCACCGCCAAGGCCGGGCCGACCGCCCGCCGCGCGGCCTCGAGCAGCAGCAGCACGCCGATCACCGACACGACCACGTCGGGCGTGGTGGGCAGCCCAGAGCGCTGCGACAGCTCGCGGTAGAACAGCAGCAGGTAGCCCGCCGAGACGATGCCGAGGCCGGCCAGGATCCAGTCCGTGACCGGCACGCGGTCGCGCGGCGAACGCTTGAATGCCGGGAAGCTCGTGAAGGCCAGCAGGAAGGCGAAGCAGAGATGAATGACGCGCGCCTGACCGTCGTTCACCACGCCGACGTTGAGCAGGTAGGGCAGCGGCGAGGCGTACCAGAGCTGAAACAGCGCCCAGCAGAGCGCGATGATGAAGATCAGGCGCTTGACCGGTCCCGACGGCTTGCGCGCGCCGGTATCGGCTTCCGCGACCAGGTTCTCCAGCGCCTCACGCGAGGCGGTCGGTGCCGTGCTGTCGCTCATCTCGTGCCTCTCGCAGCAGCGGGCGGCGGCGGCCGCCGCCCTTCGCCGATTGCCGGACTACAGCCAGCCCTTTTCCTTGTAGTACTTGACCGCCCCGGGATGCAGCGGCGCCGACAGGCCATCCTTGACCATGTGCTTGGGATCGAGGTGGGCGAAAGCGGGATGGAGCTTCTTGAACTCGTCGAAGTTGTCGAACACCGCCTTCACGAGATCGTAGACCACCTCGTCCGGCACCTTGGCCGATGTCATCATGGTCGCCAGCACGCCGTAGGTCTTGGTCGGTTCGGGATTGTGGGCATACATCCCGCCGGGGATGGTGGCGTAGGCGTAGTAGGGATGCTCCTTGACCAGCTCGTCGACCGCCTTGCCG
Organism: Enhydrobacter sp.; assembly: GCF_030246845.1. Classification (NCBI taxonomy): domain Bacteria; kingdom Pseudomonadati; phylum Pseudomonadota; class Alphaproteobacteria; order Hyphomicrobiales; genus Enhydrobacter; species Enhydrobacter sp. The sequence goes on along the minus strand of NZ_CP126889.1, from coordinate 2,981,813 downwards.
GTGAGCGGGATCAGCTTGGCGCTGCACGCCGTGGTCGGATCCTGGATCGCCGCCGACGGATGGCCCACGCCGTAGAAGAAGCCGTCGATCTTGTTGTCGCAGAGCGCCGTGCCCTGCTCGTCGGCCTTGAGCTCGGCGGCCAGGGAGAAGCTGGCCTTGGTCCAGCCCATCTGCTTCAGAAGCTCCTCCATCGAGGCGAGCGTGCCCGACCCCGGATTGCCGACATTGAAGCGCTTGCCCTTGAAGTCCTCGAACTTGGTCACGCCGGCATCGGGACGCGCCAGCACGGTGAAGGGCTCCGGATGGACCGAGAAGACCGCGCGCAGGTCGGCGATCGGCTTGCCCTTGAATTGCGCCAGCCCCTTGATCGCATTGTACTGGACGTCGGACTGGGCCATGCCGAAATCCTGCTCGCCGGTGCCGATCGCATTGGCGTTGAAGACCGAGCCGCCGGTCGATTCGACCGAGCAGCGAATGCCCGTCTTCGCGCGCTGCTTGTTCATCAACCGGCAGACCGCGCCACCCACTGCGTAGTAGACGCCGGTGACGCCGCCGGTGCCGATGGTGACGAATTTCTGCTGCGCCGCGACCGGCGCCGGCAGCGACGAGAGGGCGAACAGGGCCGCCGCGACGAGCCCTCCCGCGGTCATGATCTTGCCTTTGAACATCCTTGCCTCCTGTTGATGGGTATCGCCTCGATCACTTGCCTGCGGCCGCGATCGCCGCATCGACCGCCTCGCTCAGCCGCTCGACGATGGTGTCGATCGCCGCCGGGTCGACGATGAAAGGCGGCGCCAGCAGGACGTGGTCGCCGCGCGCGCCATCCACGGTGCCGCCCATCGGATAGACCATCAGCCCGCGCTCCATGGCCGCCTGCTTGACGCGGGCATGCAGCTTCAGGGCCGGGTCGAACGGTTCCTTGGTGCCGCGATCGGCCACCAGCTCGATCGCCTGGAAGAGGCCGCGCCCGCGCACGTCGCCGACGAACGGATGGTTGCCGAAGCGCTCGTTGAGGCGCCGCGCGAGATGGTCGCCCTGGCGGCGGACATTGGCCAGGAGATCGTCGCGCCGGATCACGCGCTGCACCGCGAGCGCGGCGGCACAGGCCAGCGGATGGCCCATGTAAGTGTGGCCGTGCTGGAAGGCGCCCGAACCGTCGGCCAGCGCCTGTACAATCCGCTCGTTCACCATGACCGCGCCGATCGGCGCATAGCCGCCGCCCAGCCCCTTGGCCACCACCATGAGATCGGGCGCCACCCCTTCCTGTTCGCAGGCATGCAGCGTACCGGTGCGGCCGATGCCGCACATCACCTCGTCGAGGATCAGGAGAATGCCGTGCCGGTCGCAGATCTCGCGCACGCGCCTGAAATAGCCCGGCACCGGCAGCACGGCGCCCAGCGTGGCGCCCACGACCGTCTCGGCGATGAAGGCGATCACCTTGTCGCCGCCAAGCGCGTCGATCTTGTCGGCAAGTTCCTGCGCCAGACGCTCGCCATAGGTTTCCGGCGTCTCGTCGCTCCGGCGGCCGCGATATTCATAGCACGGCGACACATGGTGCACATTGCCGAGCAGGATCGGCTCGAAGGGGCGGCGGCGCCAAAGATTGCCGCCGACCGACAGCGCGCCCAGGGTATTGCCGTGATAGCTCTGCAGCCGGGCGACGAAGTGGCGGCGCTGCGGCTCGCCGCGCTCGACGAAGTATTGCCGCGCAAGCTTGAGCGCCGCCTCCACGCCTTCCGAGCCGCCGCTGGTGAAATAGACATGGCCGATGCCGGCCGGGGCGTGGCGGATCATCTCGTCGGCCAGCTCTTCCGCCGCCGCAGTCGTGAAGAAGCCGGTATGCGCATAGTCGAGACGGTCGATCTGCGCATGCAGCGCCGCCAGCACGTCGGGATCGGAATGGCCCAGGCATGAAACCGCCGCGCCGCCCGAAGCATCGATGTACTCCTTGCCGGCGGCATCGCGGATGGTCATGCCGCGTCCCAGCGTAGCCGCCGGATAGGCATGCCGGATCTGGCGATGCAGCACATGGGTCATGGCCGGACTCTCTTCCTTTTCTTGCGGATCACGTAGGTGTTGAAGGCGGCGAGCTGCTGCTCGCTCTCCGCCAGCGCCGACAGGGTCTCCTTGCCGCGGCGGGCCGCCACCAGGGCTGCCAGGCACTCCACTACCGCGAACGCCGGCGTCATCGTGTGGAAGAAGGACGGGCTCTCGGTGCCGATCAGCAGGACGCCGTCGGCCACGGCGGCAAGCGGCGAGAGATCGCTGTCGGTGACGGCAACGACCCTGGCGCCGCGGGTCTTGACGTACCGCGCCGTCTCGACCGTCTCACGCACGTAGGGATCTGCCGTGACGGCAAGCAGCACGTCCTTGCGGCCGATGCTGCGCAGGGCGTCGCGGCCGGTCCCGCCGGGACCGTCGAGCAGCACCGACTTGGAGCCGAACAGCGAGCGCACGTAGTGGAAGATGAAGGCGACGGCGAAGGTCGAGCGCTGGCCGAGGCAGAACACGCGGTCGGCCGCGGCGATCAGCTCCGCCGCCGCGACGAGGCGCGCCACGGCATCGGGCGCCGACAGGGCCTGCAGATGACGCCCGAGGGCCGCGAAGACATCCCGGGCCAGCGCCGCATCGCCCCCGCTGCCGTGCCGCGCCAGCAGCTCCTGGGCCCGGCCGTGGAAACTTTCCGGCCGCTTGCGCACCGCGTCGGCATAAAGCCGCCGGATATCGTCATACCCCTTGAGGTCGAAGCGCTGAGCGAGGCGGGTGAGCGTCACCGGCGCGACGCCCGACCGCCTCGCCTGCTCGCGCAGCGACAGCAGTGCGACATCGTCGGGATGATCGATCACCCAGCGCGCCGCCTCCTGCAGTTGGGGCGAGAGGGCGGTGAATTGCGCCTTGAGCTTCGAATCAAATGTCGCGGACGACCAGACCGCCACCCGGATTCCCCCAATCTTCGGACGAATGAAACAAACGTCTCATATCCCGAGAATTGCGTCAAATGATTCATGAATCGGCGTCGCTCTGCCAGTAGCCCGGGAGCCGGCTCGCGAGCCACCTGGCGAGCGCGGCATTGACCGCAACCGGTTGCTCCTGCGCCATCCAGTGGCCGGACTTCACCACCACTTCGGTGAGGTCCGCGCAGTCGGCCCGCATCGGCTCGGCGAGGCGCGAGGTCATGGTCTCGCAGGTCGTGTCGTAGGCGCCGTGCAGGAACAGCACGGGCATCGCGAGCTTGCCGCCATTCACCGCCCGCCGCGCATATGCGCCGTTGGCCTTGTGGTTCATGTACCAGGAGTCGGGGCCGAAGAAGCCGTTGCGCGTCAGTGCGGCGACGTAGGCTTCCATGTCCTGCTCGGTGATCACGTCGTTGTCGCGCGGCACGTCGGGCACGGGGCCGCCGCCGAACCAGCCGCCCGCCTTGCGCACGCGCGAGGTCGGCGCCGGCTGGCCGACACGGCTCGGATCGCCCTTGCGGAACAGCGCCTTCACGACGTTGCGGACATCGGATTCGAAGCCCTTGCAGGCCTTGTCGAAGCTCTCTTCGTAGAAGAACTGGTAGTCCCACTGGCCGGCAGGATGGGTGTCGGCCGGATAAACCTTGCGATCCACCAGAGGCACCACCGCCTCGAGCGTGAAGCCCTGTGAAAGATAGGGCACGCAAAGGCTCGCCACACCCGCGACCTTGTCGGGATGGTGCGCCGCCATGTTCCACACGACCGGACTGCCCCAGTCGTGGCCGATCCACACGGCATTGTTGCGCCCCAGCGCCGCCAGGAGCTCGAGCATATCCTGCACGACCGCCTCCTGCGCGAAGTCCTCGTGACGCGTGTAGGTGCTCGAGCGGCCGTAACCGCGCATGTCCGGCGCGACGCAGCGAAAGCCGAGCGCGGCGAAGGCCGGCAACTGATGGCGCCAGGAGAGCGAGAGCTCGGGCCAGCCGTGGCAAAAGACGAGCAGCGGCGCGTCCTGCGCCCCGCAGGCGAGATAGCCCGTCGTGTGACGCGGCGTCTTGACGGTGTGTTCGGTGATCGGGAATGTCATCGCCGGAGGGTCCCATGGAAATCGACACCGGAACAAATGAACTTTTATGCGTCGTGCGCGAGGGCGTGGCGCTGATCACGCTCAACCGGCCCGAGGCGCGCAATGCCCTCTCCGACAAGCTCACGCCGGCGCTGCGCACCCAGATCCGCGAGCGCGGCGGGGATCCCGATGTCGGCGTCATCCTGATCACCGGCGCCGGCACCGCCTTCTGCAGCGGCGGCGACGTCAAGGGCATGGGCGGTCGCGGCGCGCGCGGCCAGATGAGCTTCGAGGAGCGGCTGGCCGACCTGCGTTGGCGGCAGGCCAATCTCACTGGCGCGCTCGTGGCGCTGCGCAAGCCGACGATCGCCGCGCTGCCCGGCGCGGCGGCGGGTGCAGGGCTAGCCCTCGCCCTTGCCTGCGATATCCGGATCGCCGCCAGGTCGGCCTTCGTCAGCACGGGCTATGCCAGGATCGGTCTGTCCGGCGACTATGGCATTGCCTGGCTGATGACCCGGGCCGTTGGCTCGGCGCGGGCACGTGAGCTCATGTTCACGGGCGAGCGCGTCGATGCCGAGCGCTGCGAGCGCATCGGCCTCGTCAACCGGGTTGTCGATGACGCGAGTCTGCAGGGCGAGGCCTTTGCGCTCGCGAAGTCGCTGGCCGAGGGCCCGCGGCTGGCGCTCGCCAGCATGAAGGACAATCTCGACGACGCACTGCACATCGACTATGCAACCGCCCTGCACCGCGAGGCCGAGCGCCTGGTGCGTGCCTCGCGCACCGCCGATCACAAGGAAGCGGTGCAGGCCTTCGTCGAGAAGAGAAAGCCGGTCTTCAAGGGACGCTGATCGCCGCCTCGGGCGCGTTCTCGAGGCGGCCGCACCAAACGCGACGCAAGCCGGCCATTCCGATCAGGGGAGCGCGGCCATGCGCGGTACCTTGACGCCGAGATAGCGCTTGAGCGTCTTGTCGATCCAGCCCCGCGGCCGTTGCGCGGACGCGACCGTCCGCGCGAGCAGCAGCTCGAGGCTCCTGTCGATGCCGAGATCCGCCGCGAAGCTTGCCGCCCGGGCCGAAATCTCATCGAGACGGTCCGCGGCGACCAGCACCGCCTGCGCCACGCTTTCCGAGGCGAAAGCGTCGATGCCGACCGCGCGGCCCTGCTCGATCGCCGCGCGCGAGAAGTCGCAGCCCCTGGTGGCGACAACCGGAATGCCGAGCTTCACGGCCTCGGCAAAGACGCCCGAGCCGCGGGCCCGGTAGACCAGCGGATCGTAGGGCTGCAGAAGAAGGTCGGCCTGCGACAGCCAGGCAAGATAGTCCTCGGTCGACATGACGTCGGTGCGCACCGTCACGTTTGGCGCGAGTTGCGCCAGCCGGCCGAATTCCTGCCTGCCCTCGGGATAGTCGGTTTGCTCGACCGTGCCGTGGATCAGGAAGGCGAGGTCGCTCCGTTCCCGGTTGACCCGCTCGATCGCATCCGCCAGCAGCGAGTAGCCCTTGGCCGCATTGGCGTTGCCGGTGCAGACGATCCTGATCGCTTCGTCCGGGCGGCGAACGCGCCGATCCCTGGGCTGCTCGATCAGCTTGTGGACGATGACGGTCTCGATCTCCAGCCCGACCCGGGACCGGTAGGTGGCGGTCATCGCCTCGGTCTCGCAGCAGACATGGATGCAGGAGTCGTCGCCGACGACCCGGCGCAGGGCGGCAAAAGCCTCTTCGTACTCGTCGAGCAGCGGTGCGGCGGAAGGATCGTCGACCGACTTGCGGTAGTGCGGCGCCACCATGAGCCAGAGCAGAATCTGCGGCGGTTCCCGCAACCGGTAGCTCTCGAGACAGCGCGCCAGCCCCAGCACCGTGGACTGGTCGGCGGCCGGAAAGATCATGATGCCGGGTCGCAGCCGGAGCTCGCGCATCCGGGCCTTCAGCTCGGTGCAGAATTTCATCGCACCGTCGTAGAACTCGGCCCGTGTCCATTCCGTGCGATAGTAAATCGACTTCTCGAAGGTCGGGATGAGGTTGGCGCCGCGGCAGAACTCGTCGGAGGCGTGCAGCGAGGCCAGCGTCACGCTGCCCAGCCATAGCTTGCCGAGCTCGGTCCGGAATCGCTGCAACACGCCGAGGTGATGGCCATCGGCGGACCGCAAAGACGGATCGATGATGAGGACTTTCTCCACGGCTTTCAGTCCCGGAAGCTGGCGGTGCGCTTGTGCAAGTTCGACATCACGGCCTCGATCTGGTTGGGCGAGCCGATCAGCTTCTGCTGCTCGACCGACTCGGCCATCAGGCCGGCTGCCGCATCGGACGCCACCGCCAGATTGAGCAGGCGCTTGGCCGCCCGGATGGCGTCGGGACTCCTGGCGGCGATCTCGCGCGCGGTCTCGAGCGCTGCGGCGCGCGGATCGGCGACGACACGCGTCACGAAGCCGAGCTTCTGCGCCTCCTCGCCGTCGAAGATGCGGCCGGTATAGGTGAGCTCGCGGACCACATCCTCGCGGGCGAGGTGGCGCATGAGCTGGGTGCCGGCAAGATCGGGCACGAGCCCCCACTTGATCTCCATCACCGAAAAGCGCGCATCGGCGGTCGCGTAGCGCATGTCGGCGCCGAGCGCGATCTGGAACCCGCCGCCGAAGGCCACGCCGTGCACGGCCGCGATCACCGGCACCGGCAGGGTGCGCCACAGCCACGCGCATTGCTGCGGCCGGTTGGCGATACCGTGCGTGCGGCGCGGCAGGTCGCGCACGGCCGCCGCCTTGTCGCCCTGCTCCTTCATCGCCGCGAAGCTTCCCATGTCGAGGCCGGCGCAGAAGGCCCTGCCCTCGCCCGACAGCACGACCGCGCGCAGGCCCTTCATGTCGGCGAGCCTGGCGCCGGCCTCGATGATGCCATCGAACATCGCCGCGTCGAGCGCATTCATCTTGTCGGCGCGGACCAGCCGGACATCGGCGACGCCGTCCTTGAGATCGATCGAGACGCGGTCCTTCATTCGTCTTTCTCCGACTTGAGCCAAGCGCGCAAACGACGCTTCACCTCCTCGGGCGGCAGGCGCTGCGGCGGCTCGGGCCGGCCGTCTTCCTGCCTGGGCCACATCAGCACGGCGATCGCCCGTTGCACGTCCGCGAACGTGCAGTCGTCCGGCAGCCGGTCAAGCAGCGCACGCACCTGCTCCTTCACGCTGGCCTGGCTCATTCGCCCACCATGCGCCAATGCCTCCACAGGCCGGGGTAGCGCATAGCAGAAAAGCCGTCGAACGTCTTTGCCGTCGCAGTGGATGAAATTGCCGCCCCCATCCTCGCTTCCGGGGCTAAGGTCCGGCAAACCGAACAAGAGGAAAACATGCGCATAAAGATGGCGCTTCTCGGCCTCGCGGCCGCCTTGGCGGCGGCTGGCCCGGCCTCCGCCGCCTTCCCCGAAAAGCCCATCCGGATCATGGCGCCCTACGCGCCGGGCGGGAACATCGACGTCACGGCGCGGATCATCGCCGACAAGCTCAAGGACGTGCTGGGCGTCACGGTCCTGGTCGAGAACAAGGCGGGCGCCAGCGGCATGATCGGCAGCGACGTGGTCGCGCGCTCCGCCCCCGACGGCTACAACCTTCTGGTGTCGGCCAATTCGCTGGTCTCGGTGCCCGCCATCTACGGCAATGCCCCCTATGACTGGCACACGGCCTTTCAGCCGATCTCGCATATCCAGTCGGTGCCCGCCGTCGTGCTCGTGAACCCCAACTCGCCCCTCAAGACCTTCGCCGACTTCATCAAGGCCGGGCGCGACACGCCGGGCAAGCTCGCCATCGCCGATTCCGGCGTGGGCACCACCAATCACATCGTGATCGAGCTGATGAGCGCGGCAAGCGGCGCGCAATACACGCTCGTCCACTACAAGGGCAGCGGCGCGGCCGTGATCGATGTCGTCGCAGGACAGGTGCCGGCCCAGGTCGATCAGCTCAACAGCGCCATCGGCCACATCAAGGCGGGCAAGCTGCGCGCTCTCGCCGTCACGTCCGAGAAACGGGTGCCCGAGCTGCCGGATGTCCCGACTGTCAGGGAATCGGGGATCGAGGGGCTGTCCGATTTCACCTACGCCACCTACACGGGACTATTCGGCCCTGCGAACATGCCGCGCGACGTGCTGACGACATTGCATGACGCAATGGTCAAGGTGCTGACCGATCCCGAGACCATCAAGCGATTCGCCGATCTCACGGCGGTCGCCAAGCCCAGCACGCCGGAGGAGCTCGCGGCCATGCTGGCCGAGGAGGACAGGCGCGTCGTCCCGCTCATCAGGAAGCTCGGCATCAAGTTGGAGTAGTCGCGCTCAGCCGGCGCCGAGCGCCACGGCCACCTGGAAGACCAGCAGGGCCGCAGCATAGGCCAGCGCCAGCATGTAGAAGAAGGTCACCGCCATCCACTTCCAGCTCCCGGTCTCGCGGCGGATGACGGCGAGCGTCGAGGCGCATTGCGGCGCGAAGATGTACCAGGCAAGCAGCGCCAGCGCGGTCGCGAGGCTCCACTGGCCGGCCAGCACCTGGCCGATCTTGTCCGCCGCTTCCTCGCCGCCATCGATGGAATAGATCGTACCGAGCGCTCCCACCGCCACCTCGCGCGCGGCCATGCCGGGAATCAGGGCCACGTTGATCTGCCAGTTGAAGCCGAGCGGCTTGGTGACCGGCTCGATGGCGTGACCGATCATGGCAGCGAGGCTGTAGTCGATGGCGGGTTCGGTAGCGCCCTCCGGCGCCGGCGGGAAGGAGGCCAGCACCCAGATCAGGATCATCATGGAGAGAATGGTCGTGCCGGCCCGCTTCAGGAAGGCGAGCGCGCGGGCCCATATGCCGATCGCCAGGCTCTTGATCTGCGGGATCTTATAGTCCGGCAGCTCGAGCATGAAGGGCTCGCCGGCGTTGCTGCGCCAGAAGACGCGCTTGGCCACGAAGGAGACGGCGAGCGCGCCGACGATGCCGCTGGCATAGAGGCCGAACATCACCAGGCCCTGCAGCCCGGCGAAGCCCCAGACCTCGCGATTGGGAATGAAGGCCGAGATGATCAGCGTATAGACGGGAATGCGCGCCGAGCAGGTCATCAGCGGCGCCACCAGGATGGTGGTGAGCCGGTCGCGCCGATCGTCGATCACGCGCGTGGCCATGATGCCGGGAATGGCGCAGGCGAAGGAGGAAAGCAGCGGAATGAAGGCGCGCCCATGCAGCCCCGCCCCGCCCATGATCTTGTCCATCAGGAAGGCCGCGCGCGCCATGTAGCCCAGGTCTTCCAGGAGCAGGATGAAGAAGAAGAGGATCACGATCTGCGGCAGGAAGACCACGACGCTGCCGACGCCCGCGATCACGCCGTCCTTCAGGAAGCTGCGCAGGATCTCCGGCAACGGCGCGCTGCCGACCAGCGCGCCGAACCAGGTGAAGCCGTTGGAGATCAGGTCCATCAGCGGCTGGGCCCAGGCGAACACGGCCTGGAACATCACGAACAGGATCGCGAGCAGGATGACGATGCCGGCGACCGGATGGAGCAGGATGGCATCGGCCCGCGCCGTTCCGGGATCCAGCCGGCCCTCGCTGCGTATTGCCAGCTTGAGCAGGCGATCGGCCTCGCGCTGTGCGTCGCGCAGCGCGCGGGCATCGGGCGCGCGCCAATCGGAGGCGCCACCCGCGACACCGCGCCCGAGAAGGCGGTCGAGCTCGGCCAGGAGAGCATCGGTGCCGCCCCGGCGCACGGCGACCGAGCTGACGACCGGTACGCCCAGCGCCGCGGCAAGCTTCGCGAAATCGATCTCGATGCCACGCTTGCGGGCAATATCCATCATGTTGAGCGACAGCAGCACCGGCCGGCCGACCTGCTTCAGCTCGAGCACCAGCCGGAGCGCCAGGCGAAGGTTCGAGGCATCGGCCACGCACACGATCAGATCGGGCGTGACATCGCTTGCCAGCCGACCGAGCACCACGTCGCGGGTGATTTCCTCGTCCGGCGAGCGGGCGCGCAGCGAATAGGTGCCCGGCAGGTCGACGACCCGGACGGCGCGGCCTGACGGCGTGGTGAGCTGGCCCGTCTTCTTCTCGACCGTGACGCCGGGATAATTGGCGACCTTCTGCCGGCTCCCCGTCAGGGCATTGAAAAGCGCCGTCTTGCCGCAATTGGGGTTACCCACCAGCGCGACGACCGGCGCCGATGTGGACGACAGCGGACCGGGCCCTTCCGGCGGGGGTGGGGCGAGGTCCACCGTGCCGTTCACGGGACGCTTTCTCCTGCCGATGCCACGACAGCCATCGCCTCTCGCCGGCGCAGAGCAATGGTCGAGGCCGCCACGCGCACGGCGATGGGATCGCCCCCGAGCAGCCCCTGATGCAGCAGCTCCACCTTGGCCCCTTCGACGAAGCCGAGCTCGAGCAGGCGCCGCTCCAGCTCCGGGCCCGGCAGACCGGCGCCCGAGGCCACGGTCGCGTCTAGCGCCACGATATAGCCGCGAAAGCCCACGGGTGCGTCGCCCAATGCTATCGTGCGGCTATGAAAGATGGTCTGGTCTGGCATGGCTCAGAGCTATTGCGAGTGCTTCGTAATAGCATCTAGAGCACATGACCGCCAGTGCGAGGAGAAAAAGGCATGGCATCCATTGTGTTGGCACATGGCGCCTGGTCGGCGGCGTGGGCATGGAAGAAAATGCGGCCGCTTCTGCGGGCCGCTGGCCATGAGTTGTTTTCGCCAACCTACACCGGACTGGGCCATCGCGCCCATTTGGCGCACCCCGGCATCGACCTCGGGACGCATATCGAGGACGTCGTGTCCGCGCTGGAATTCGAGGATCTCGAGGACGTGACCCTGATCGGCCATTCCTATGGCGGCATGGTCGCGGCGGGCGTTCTGGACAAGGCGCGGCATCGCATCGCCCGTGTCGTCTACCTCGACGCCTTCGCGCCCAAGGACGGACAAAGCCTGTTCGATCTGGTCGGCGCCAGGGCGGAAGCCAACATGCGGGCAGGGGCAGCCGACGAGGGCGATGGCTGGAGGATTCCCGTCAACCCCATGCCGCCGGACACCGCGCCCGAGGACGTGGCTTGGGCAAGCCCACGTCGCCGGCCGCAACCGATCAAGACCTTCGAGCAGAAGATCCGGCTCGAGTCGCCGGAGGCGCCGCCTCCCCGGCATTACGTCTATGCCAAGAAGAACGGCCCCGGCGATGTCTTCCGCCAGTTCGGCGAACGCGCCAAAGCGGAGCCCGGCTGGACGTATTACGAGATCGACGCCAGTCACAACCCGCACATCACCTGCCCCGATGTGCTGATGGCGCTCCTGAACCGGATCATGGCCGGCCCATGAACGAGATGCTCAGCCACGACATCCTTGCCCTTCTCGGCCGTCGGAGGCGGGCCGACGACAGGCTCACGATCACCGGAGGGGGCGACCCGGTCTTCCGTACGCCCTGGCGCATCGCCGAGGCGGGCGCGGCGGCGCTGGGCGCGGTGGGGCTCGCCGTGTCCGACCTCTGGCGGCTGCGCACCGGCAAGCCGCAAGCGGTGAGCGTCGATCGCCGCGCATCGGCCGCTTCGTTGCGGTCCAACACCTACGTGCGGCGCAACGGTGAGAAACCCGTCTCGTGGGATCCGCTCACGGGCCACTATCCAACCCGCGACGGCCGGCACGTCTTCATCCATACCAATCATGCCCACCATCGCGCCGGCGCCTTGCGGATCGCCGGCGCCGCGGCCGACAGCAGGGAAGCCCTGGCCGCGGCCGTCGCCAAATGGGACGGCCTCGCGCTCGAGGAGGCGATCGCCGCCGGAAACTGCGTCGGCGGTCTCACCCGCAGCCGAGATGAGTGGATGGCCCACCCGCACGGCGTCGCCATCGCGAGGCTGCCGCTGATCGACATCGTGAAGATCGGCGAAGCGTCGGCGCGGCCGCTGTCGAGGGGCGACCGGCCGCTCTCGGGCGTGCGCGCGCTCGATCTCACCCGGGTGCTGGCCGGCCCCACCAGTGGCCGCGTGCTGGCGGAGAACGGCGCCGACGTCCTCCATATCGTCGCGCCTCACCTGCCCTATCAGACCGAGCTCCTGATGGATACCGGCCACGGCAAGCGCTGCGCCTGGGTCGACCTGCGCGAGCCATCCGGTGTCGAGACCTTGAAAGGCCTGATCGGCGACGCCGACATCTTCACCCAGGGCTATCGCCCCGGAACGATTGCCGCGCGCGGCTTTTCGCCCGAGCAGGTGGCGGCGCTGCGGCCCGGCATCGTCTGCGTCAGCATCTGCGCCTATGGCCACGAAGGTCCTTGGGCGGCGCGCCGCGGCTTCGATTCGATCGTGCAGAACGTGACGGGCCTCGCCGCCACTCAGGGCTCGCTGGCCGCGCCGCGCAACCTGCCGGTGCAGGCTCTCGACTATATTGCGGGCTATCTCGGCGCACTCGGCGCCATGGCCGCCTTGGCCCGCCGCATCGAGCAGGGCGGCGCGTGGCTGGTGCGCGTGTCGCTCGTGCAGGTAGCCCACTGGCTCGCGAGCCTCGGCACCGTCGATGGAAGTGCGGGCGTCGCTGATCTCCCCGAGCAGGAGCTCGCCGGGCTCCTGATGGAGAGCGACGGGCCGCTCGGCCGCTTGCGCCACCTCAAGCCAGTTATCCAGTTCAGCGACACGCCCGCCTTCTACGCCAAACCCGCCGAGCCACTCGGCAGCTCGCCGGCGCGGTGGCTTGGATTAGCTAATAACGTTAGCTAACTTCTGGACATGCCGACCTATACGATCCATGCTGCCAAAACGAACCTCTCCAAGCTTGTCGCTCGCGCCGAAGCCGGCGAGGAAATCGTGCTCGCGCGCGGCAAGGATCCCGTGGCCAAGATTGTGCCGGTGGCGCCAAAGCCCAAACGCAAGTTCGGCCGCCTGAAGGGCAAAATAAGGGTCGGCCCCGAGTTCTTCGAGCCCTTGCCGGAGGAAGAGCTGAAGCTTTGGAAAGGCCGTTGACGTGCGCCTCCTGCTGGACACGCATGCATTCCTCTGGTGGTTGGCGGGTGAACGGGCTTTGACGAGAAAAGCCCGAACGGCGATCGAGTCCGAGGACAACAACATCTTCGTCAGTGCGGTCACGGCCTGGGAAATTGCAATGAAGTTCAGGATTGGCAAGCTGCCGGATGCCGCGGCGATCGCCCGGGACGTGACCGGTGCCATAGCGGCCGAAGGATTCAGCGAGCTCGCCCTGTCGATGGCCCATGCCGAACATGCGGGCGCCCTGGATGGCCCGCATCGAGATCCGTTCGATCGAATGTTGATCGCCCAGTCTTTGATCGACGGTCTCGCGTTGATTTCAAATGAAAGAGCCTTCGATCGATACGGCGTCACGTCACGCGGCTGTGGTAGAAAAGCCGGCGGCCACATCATCACCAGGCTTGCCGAGCTCGAAGCGCTGTATGGCCGACCGAACGAGGCTCTACCGTAACCGAGGTCGGCTACGTCACGACAGCGCCGATCAGGCAACGGCGCGCGGCACCGACTGGGCCTTGATCGACAGCAGCGCCTCCATGAAGCGCGTGCAATAGGCCTGCGCGGTGCTGCGGAACACCTTCTCCCTCAGCGCCTGATGACGCTCCTTGCGCTCGGTTGCCGGCATGATCAGGGCGTGATGCATGGCATCGGCAATGGCATCGGGATCGAACGGATTGACGATCAGCGCCTCGGTCATCTCCTGGGCGGCGCCGGCGAACTGCGACAGCACCAGCACGCCCGGATCCTCGTCCGCCTGCGCGGCGATGAACTCCTTGGCGACCAGGTTCATGCCGTCGCGCAGCGGCGTCACCAGCCCGATGCGCCCGATCCGGTAGAGGCCGGCCAGGGTGGTGCGCGGCGCGGCGCGCGCGCTGTAGCGCAGCGGTGTCCAGTCGAACTCCGAGAAGCGGCCGTTGATGCGGCCGGTCAGGCGGTCGAGCTCGATTCTCAGCTTGCGGTACTCGTCGACCTCCTCGCGCGAGCGCGGGCAGATCTGCAGGAAGTGCACGCGGCGGCGGTGCTCGGGATGGCGCTCGAACAGCCGGCCGTAGGCCTCGAAGCGCTGCGGCAGGCCCTTCGAATAGTCCATGCGGTCGACGCCGATGGCGAGCGCCCGGCCGGCGAGGCTGCCGGCGACGCGCTTGACCAGCGGATCGTTCGCCGCGCGCTCGGCGTCGTTGTGGAAGGATTCGGCATCGATGCCGATCGGATCGGCGAAGGCGCGCATGCTGCGGCCGTTCAGCCGCACCCACTCGCCCTTCACGGTGGCGCCGAGCAGGCGCTGCGCGCAGTCGCGGAAGTCGCGCGCATGCTCCTCGGTCTGGAAGCCGACGAGGTCGTAGGCGCAAAGGTCGGCCACCAGCTCGCGGCCGACCGGCATCGCCTCGAGCATCGAGGGCGGCACGAACGGGACGTGCAGGAAGAAGCCGAGCGGCCCGCGGAAGCCCTGCTGGCGCAGCATGCGCGCGAACGGAACGAGATGGTAGTCGTGCGCCCAGACCGTGTCGTCCGGCTGCACCACCTGGGCCAGCGACTCGGCGAAGGCCTGGTTGACCGACAGATAGTCGTCGTAGTCCTCGCGGTGGTACTGCATGAGCCCAAGCCGGAAATGCAGCAGCGGCCACAACGCCCCGTTGGCGAAGCCGACATAGTAGCCGCGATAGGTCTCCGACTTGAGATCGATGGTCGCGTAGGTGACCCCCCGCGCCTCGACGAGCGAAGGCTGCGGCGACGGATCCGACGACAGCCGGCCGCTCCAGCCGAACCACATGGTTCCCGGCGTCAGGAGATCGCGCAGCGCAACGGTTAGGCCGCCGGCCGAGGCGCCGCGCGACTTCGGAATCGGCACCCGATTGGAAACGATTATGAGGCGTGCCATAGCCCTTCCTCCCAGCTTCGCGACAGGCGCATGGCCGACAGGATCAATCCGACCTGCGAGTAGGTCTGCGGGAAGTTCCCCCACAGCTCGCCGGTATGCGGATCGAGATCCTCCGACAGGAGCCCGACGTGGTTGCGCTGTCCCAGCACGTTGTTGAAGAGTTCGAGTGCTTCCTCCCGCCGTCCGGCGCTCGCCAGCGCGTCGATATACCAGAACGTGCAGACCAGAAAGGCGTTCGACGGCTTGCCGAAATCGTCGGCCTCGACATAGCGCATGACGAAGCCGTTCCTGACCAGCCGCTTGCCGACCATGTCGAGCGTGGCATGGAAACGCGGATCGTCGGACCGCAGCAGCCCGATCTCGGGCAGGACCAGGCTCGCGGCATCGGCCATCTGGCGATCGAGAACACCGGACAGCCAGCCTTCCGCCATGGTGGCGCGCTGCAGGATCTCCTGGCGCAGCACGCCGGCGCGGGCCAGCCATTCGCGCGACTCCGAATCGACGCCGACGCGGCGCGCGATCATGCCCAGCCGGTGCTGCGCGGCCCAGCACATCGCCGCGGAAAAGGTGTGGACCTCCTCCCGCTCGCGATACTCCCAGAGGCCGGCGTCGGGCGTGAGCGCCGCCTTGTGGGCCTCGTTTCCCACCACGCACAGGCGTCGATAGAGCTCGATGTCGCCGTGGCGCGGCAGGCGCTCGTCCCAGAACATCTGCGCCGCAGTCAGGACCATGGAGCCGTAGGTATCGTTCTGCCGCTGGACGACCGCGTCATTGCCGATGCGCACCGGTCCGCAGCCGCGATAGCCGGGCAGCGTGTCGATGATGCGCTCCGCCGTATCCATGCCCGGCGCGATGGGGAAGAGCGGCGCGATCTGATCGGCGCCGCCGTGCGCGCTGCCGGCCTCGACGACGTCGACGATGAACCGCACGAACCGTTCCATCGTGCGCGTCGCCGAGAGCCGGTTGAGCGCCGTCACCGTGAAGAAGGAATCGCGCAGCCAGGAGAATCGGTAGTCCCATGTGCGCGGCGTATCCGCCGCCTCGGGCACGGAAGTCGTGAGCGCCGCCAGGACCGCGCCCGTATCCTCGAAGCTGCAAAGCTTGAGCGTGATCGCGGCGCGGATCACCGCCATCTGCCAGTCGAACGGAATGTTGAGGTCGCGCACCCAGGTGTGCCAGTAGGCCTCGGTCTCGGCGAGGAAGGTGCGCGCCAGCCAGTCGGGCCCCTCGGTGATGCTCTCGTCGGCCCCCACGATCAGGGTCAGCGGCCGGTCGAGTGCGAATTCGGTCTCGTGCAGGATGTAGGTGATCGAACCGTCGGTGGTGAGCCGCAGGACGGCCGCGTCGCCCACGAAGCGGATGTGATTGCTGCCGCTTGTGGTCTGCGGTTTGTATGCACCATAGGAGAAGGTCGGCCGCAACCGGATCGTGATGCGCGGCCGGCCGGCGACCGGCTCCAGGCGCCGCACCAGCATGGGCGGGCGGAACATGCGGCCGAAGCGGCGAAAGCGCGGGGCGAAGTCGACGATGCGCACGGTGCCGCCCGCGCCGTCGATCGTCGTTTCGAGGATGGCCGTGTTCGGCAGGTAGCGCTGATGCCCCGGCTCCTTGGCGCCGGCGACCACGGCGTCCATGTAGCCGCTCTGCGGATCGTTGCCGCCCAGCAGCGCATTGAAGACCGGATCGCCGTCGAGGCGTCCTACGCCATGCCAGACATGACGGCCGTTGCGATCGATCAGGCTCGCGATCGCGCAATTGCCGACCACACCGAGATCGAGCCCTCTCACGGCATCGCCCCCGCGGCGGCCGGGGCTGCATGGCCGTCGAGCTGCCGCGCCCCTTGCATCAGCCAGGCCCGCACATTGGCCGGATCGCCGCCGAACACCTCGGCGACACGCAGGCCGAGGCCACCCAGCTCGCGGGCCTTGCTCATGCCGGCTTCGTCGGTGAAATCGTCACCGATGAAGATCGGCCTGCGGCCGTGGAACGGCGCATGGGCCATCAGGCGCTCGACGGCGTTGCCCTTGGACGCGGCCCGCAGGCCGATCTCGACGGCCTCGCGCGCCGGCACGAGGTGGAACCAGGGATGCTCGGGTGGCACCAGCTCGCGCACCAGCCGCCAGACCTCGTTGCCGTACTCGGGCGCCAGCCGGTAGTGCACGGCAAGACCGTGCGGCTTGGGCTCGACCAGCACGCCGGGCCAGCGTTCGGCCGCCGCCTCGAGCGCCTCGCGCCATGCGGCCGGCACGGCGAGGCCCGCCGGCAACTCTTCGCGCGTGCCGTCGGCATAGCGCAGCGAAACGCCATGCTCGCCGGCGGCGCTGGGCGAGAACGGCCGAAGAAGGTCGTCGATCTGCGGCAGCGGCCGGCCGGTCACAATGGCAAGCGCCCCGCCGAGCTGGTGATGGAGATGAGCGAGAAGCGCAGGCAAGCCTGCCGGCACGACGACCTGCTCCGGAGTCGCAGCAATTTCGAGGAGGGTGCCGTCGAGGTCGAGAAAAAGCGCCGATTTCCGGTCGAGGTCCGGAGGTGTCATCCAGGAGGTCCTTGCCGCTGCTGTGTTGCAACCCATAGCGCGGCGGGTATTCAAGTGGAATACGCCGCCGGCGGCGCCCCCGGACTCCCGCGCCTGCGCGGGCAATTAACGTGCCGGGGAGCCTAGGGTTCCTGGACGATAATTATGACGACAGTGAGAAGCAGCCAGAAAATCAGCGTAGCGGACCGATTTTTTGCCAGAAGGGCTTGCCGCACTCGTAGGCAGCGGCAATCGGCGAGATGCCAATCTCACGCAGGCTGCGGGCGTCCATGCTGGCCAGACAGCGCCGCGCCTGCACGCGCTCGCGCCATACCGCCATCGTGAAGAAGAAGCGCCGCCGCAGCGGCGACCTTGCAGCACTGCTCGACAACAGGTCCTGATCGGACAAGGCCCGATCGGACAAGGGACGACGGGACTGGAAGCTCATCTCTCCCTCCTTCGGCCGCAACTGTGCGGTCCGGTCGAAGATGGCCCGCACCCATCGCCGCCTCAATGACGCGGCGGGTAATCACAGACGAGAGGTCCTCATGGCACGCTGCAAAAAACTAAGCCGCCGGCGTGCTAGGCTCCCCGCCCTCGAGCGATGGAGCCGATCCCGATGTTGCCCTGTCAGCGCGCCCTGTTCGACATGCCGCGCGATGTCTGCTTCTTCAATGCCGCGTCCTGGAGCCCCCTGCCGCGCGCCGTGCAGGAGGCCGGGCGGGCCGCCATCGGACGCAAAGGGCAGCCATGGACGCTTCCGGGCGATTTCGCCGCCGGCCAGCACGAGCGCGCCCGCAAGGCCGCCGCCACGCTGATCGGCGCCGACCCGAGCGACGTCGCGCTCATCCCCTCGGTCGGCTATGGCGTCTCGACGGCGGGCAAGGTGCTGACGGTCGAACGGGGTCGTCGCGTTCTCGTGCTCGAGAACGATCACAGCTCGCCGGTGCTCGAATGGGTCAATAGGGCCGGCGCCGGCGGCTTCACGGTCGAGACGGTGAAACAGCCGGCTGATGGCGATTGGACATCGGCCGTGCTGGAAGCGATCGAGCGCAAAGGCGCGGCCCCGCTCGCCCTGGCCTCGATCTCGTCGGTCCACTGGTCCGATGGCGGCGCGCTCGATGCGATGCGGATCGCCGCGGCATTGAAGCGACAGGGCGCCGCCTTCCTGGTCGATGCGACGCACGATGTCGGTGTGCGGCGCATCGACGTGGGGACACTCGATCCCGATTTCCTGATCTTCCCGACCTACAAGTGGGTGCTCGGCCCCTACGGCCGCGCCTTCATGTACGTCGCCCGGCGGCGCCAGGCCGGCGTGCCGCTCGAACAGACCGCGGCGGCGCGCAAGGCCGTCTCGGCCGAGGACACCGTGTACTTCCGCGATCTCTCCTATCGCGAAGATGCGCGACGCTACGACATGGGCGAGCGCGACCATTTCATTTCGCTCGAGATGGCGGCGATCGGCATGGAGATGATGGCGGGCTGGGGCAACGAGGCGATCGTCGGGCGGCTCTCGATGTTGACGGCGAAGCTCGCCGACGGCCTCGGCAATCTCGATGTCCGCCTGCCCGAGACGAAGCTTCGCGCACCGCACATTCTGAGCGTCGCCTTCCCCAAGGGGATGCCGACGGACTTGCCGAAGAAGCTCGCCGCCGAGAACGTCCATGCCGCGCCGCGACTCGGCCGCCTGCGCCTCAGCCCGCACGTCTACAACGACGAGGAGGATGTCGAACGTTTCGTCGATGTCTTTCGCAGGATCGCTGGCTAGAGTGCCGCCGCAGAAAGAACGAGGGCGAGGAAACGATGTGGCAGCCGAACGAGCGCTATCCCGACCCGGCGGTCCGTGTGCTGGATCCCGCCTTCAACCGGTATCGCCTGCCGCTCGCTTCGGTCGAACGGCTCTACACCGGCTGCCGCTGGTCGGAGGGGCCGGTCTATTTCGGCGACGGCAGATACCTCCTGTGGAGCGACATTCCCAACAACAGGATCCTGCGCTGGGACGAGGAGACCGGCGCGGTCTCGATCTTTCGCAAGCCCTCCAACAACGCCAACGGCCACACGCGCGACCGCCAGGGCCGGCTGGTCGGCTGTGAGCACGACACGCGGCGCGTGGTGCGCACCGAGTACGACGGCTCGATCACCGTGCTGGCCGATTCCTACAACGGCAGGAAGCTCAACTCGCCGAACGACGTCGTGGTGAAATCCGATCATTCGATCTGGTTCACCGATCCGGTGTTCGGCATCCTGGGCTACTACGAGGGCCACAGGGACGAGAGCGAGAACAAGCCCGCCGTCTACCGGCTCGACACACAAACCGGCAAGCTCGCCGTGATGGTGGACGACGTGCCGGGGCCGAACGGTCTTGCCTTCTCGCCCGACGAGAAGAAGCTCTACGTCGTCGCCTCGCGCGCCGAGCCGCATCGGCAGATCCTCGCCTACGACCTGCTCGACGACGGCGCCAGGCTGGGCAAGGGCAAGGTCCTGATCGACGCCGGTCCCGGTGGCTCGCCGGACGGCTTCCGCGTCGATGTCGACGGCAATCTGTGGTGCGGCTGGGGCATGGGCAGCGCCGAGCTCGACGGCGTGCGCGTCTTCAACCCCGAGGGCAGGCCGATCGGTCATATCGACCTGCCGGAGCGCTGCGCCAACGTCTGCTTCGGCGGACGTTATCGCAACCGGCTGTTCATGGCTGCGAGCCATTCTCTTTACGCCCTGTACGTCAACACCCAGGGTGTCGCCGGCGGCTGACCGCCGATCGAAGGCAAGGATATGAGTGAAGCCGATTCGCGTTATGCCTGGTGGCGCCTTGCCGCCAGCGTCACCATCAGCACCGTGGGCGGCGTGGGCATGTGGGCCGTCGTGGTGGCGCTGCCTGCCATCCAGACGGACTTCGGCGTCACCCGCGCCGACGTATCGTTCTCCTACACCGCCGCCATGCTGGGCTTCGGCATCGGCAGCATCGCGCTGGGCCGCCTGATCGACACGCGCGGCGCGCTCGTGACGATCGTCGTGAGCACGCTGCTGCTGGCGGCAGGCTTCGTGGCCGCGGCCTATGCACCCACCGTGATGATGTTCGCGGCGGCGCAGGTCCTGATCGGGCTCGGCTCGGCCGCCACCTTCAGCCCCCTGGTCGCCGATCTCTCGCACTGGTTCACGAAGCGGCGCGGCCTCGCGGTCGCGATCTGCTCCTCGGGCAACTATTTCGCCGGCGCCATCTGGCCGCCGATCGTGGAACACCTCGTGAGCGATCACGGCTGGCGTTCCGCTTACCTCACGGTGGCCATCATCTGCCTGGTTGCCATGCTGCCGCTCGGCCTCGCGCTGCGTCGCCGGCTTGCGCAGCATGAAACCGAATCGACGGCCGCGACCGCCCACCTTCACTCCGCGCGGGCGCTCGGCCTCTCGCCGGCCGCCCTGCAGGCCTGGCTGGCGCTCGCCGGCGTCGGCTGCTGCGTGGCGATGTCGATGCCGCAGGTCCATATCGTCGCCTACTGCGCCGATCTCGGCTACGGCGTGGCCCAGGGTGCGATCATGCTCTCGCTGATGCTGGGTTTCGGCATCGTGAGCCGCATCGGCTCGGGCTGGATCGCCGATCGCGTCGGCGGCATCAAGACGCTGCTGCTCGGCTCGACGCTGCAGGCGGTGGCGCTGCTCCTCTACCTGATCGCCGATTCACTGGTGTCGCTCTATGTCGTGTCGGCGCTGTTCGGCCTGTTCCAGGGCGGCATCGTGCCGAGCTACGCCATCATCGTCCGTGAATATTTCCCGCCACGCGAGGCCGGCGCGCGCATCGGCCTCGCGGTCTCGGCGACGATCGTCGGCATGGCGCTGGGGGGCTGGATGGGCGGCGCCCTGTTCGACCTCACCGGCTCCTATCGCGCGGCCTTCATCAACGGCATCGCCTGGAACGCGCTGAACGGCGCCATCGCCTGGTGGCTTCTATTCCGCCACAGTCGCCGGGCCGTCTTCGTGGCGTGACTCACAGGCTCGCCGGCCGGCCATCGCTGGCGAACCGGCGCCGGGACCTGTAGAAAAGGCGGATAGTTCATTCATTGCGGGTTGACCCATGCGCATCGTCGCCATTCGCGACATCGTCTCGCCGATCCGGTCCAGCATCGCCAACGCCTATATCGACTTCAGCCAGATGACCGCCTCGGTGGTCGCGGTGGTCACCGATCTCAAGGTCGAGGGCAAGCGCGTGGTGGGCTACGGCTTCAACTCCAACGGCCGCTATGCCCAGCACGGCCTGCTCAACGAACGTTTCGTCAAGCGCCTGCTGGACGCCAAGCCCGACTCCCTGCTCGACGACAAGGGCCTGCTCGACCCGGCGAGGTGCTGGGCGGCCATGATGGCCAACGAAAAGCCGGGCGGCCATGGCGAGCGCTCGGTGGCCGTGGGCGTGGTCGACATGGCGCTGTGGGACGCCGTCGCCAAGGCCATGCGCGTGCCGCTCTGGAAGCTGCTCGCCGAGCGCTACAACGGGGGCAGGCACGACGACAAGGCGTGGGTCTACGCGGCTGGTGGCTACTACTATCCCGGCAAGGACCTCGAAGGCCTGAAGGACGAGATGAAGCACTACCTCAACCTCGGCTATTCGTGCGTGAAGATGAAGGTGGGCGGCGCGCCGCTTGCCGAGGATCTGAAGCGTATCGGTGCGGTCCTGAACATCGTCGGCTCGGGCGACCGGCTGGCCGTCGACGTCAACGGCAAGTTCGACCTGCCGACCGCCATCGAGTTCGGCCGCGCGATCGAATCGCTGGGGCTGCGCTGGTACGAGGAGCCACTCGATCCGCTCGACTATCTCGCCCATGCGGCGCTCGCCACGCAATATGCGCCGCCGCTGGCGACCGGCGAGAACCTGTTCTCGATGCAGGACGCCCGCAACCTCATCCGCCATGGCGGGCTGCGGCCCGATCGCGACATCCTGCAGTTCGATCCCGCCCTGTCCTATGGCCTGGTCGAATATCTGCGGACGCTCGACATGCTGAAGGCCAACGGCTGGTCGCCGAGACGCTGCGTCCCGCACGGCGGCCACCAGTTCGCCCTCAACATCGCGGTCGGCCTGCAATGCGGCGGCAACGAATCCTATCCCCAGGTGTTCGCGCCATTCGGCGGCTTCGCCGACGACTGCCCGGTGGTCGACGGCCGCGTCGGCCTGCCCGATGCGCCCGGCATCGGCTTCGAGCGCAAGGCCGACCTCTGGTCGGTGATGAAGGAGATCGCCTGACGCGGAGCGCTACGTCGGCTTCAGGACGCCCATCTTCAGGAGCTCAGAGACGTTGGCCTCGTCCGCTCCGAGCTGAGCGGTGAACTCGGCGGGCGTCGAGGGACGGACCGTCGCGCCCAGCTCGTGCAACCGCTTCTGCACATTGCCGTCGGCGAGGCCGGCGATCACGCCCTCGTTCAGACGTCCGACGATCTCCTTCGGCGTTTCGGCGCGCACGAACACGCCCGCGGTCGTCCCGCCGTCGAACGGCTTGCAGCCGACCTCCTTGAGCGTCGGTACGTCCGGCAGCTCGGGAATGCGCTTCAGGCCCAGCGCCATCAGCGGCTTGAACTTGCCCAACCGGATATGCGGCATCGAGCTGGTAAGCTGGTCGGCAAAGCAGTCGATGGTGCCCGCCAGCAGGTCGTTCAGGCCCGGCCCCGAGCCGCGGTAGGGGATGACGTTGAAGTTGAGTTTCTCGTTCACCTGCAGGCGAAGAATGGCGACGTGATTGGTGGTGCCGTTGCCCGAATGGCCGATGGTCACAGTGCCGGGCTTGCTCCGCGCCTCGTCGAGCAGCGCGCGCATGTCGGCGAAGCGGCTGTCGGACCGTGCGACGACGAGCGTCGGAACGGTGGTGAGCATGCTGACCGGTGTGAACGTGGAAAGAAGCGGCTGCTTGCCCGCCATGAGCGGCGCGATATAGATCACGCTGAAGCTTGCCATCACGATCGTGTAGCCATCGGCCGGCGCGTTGGCGGCCGCCTCGAGGCCGACGACGCCGCCCGCACCCGGGCGGTTGTCGACGAGGACCGTCTGGCCGAGCGCATGGCCCATCGGATCGGCCACCAGGCGCGAGGTCACGTCGTAATTTCCGGCCGGCGCGAAGGGAATGATCCAGCGGATCGGCCGCGAGGGGAATGTGTCCGCCCTCCCCGCTCGCGCAAAGCCCGCTGTGGCAAGGGCGAAGGAACCCAAGGTCAGCAAGTCGCGCCGTGAGACCGCCATGCTTCTCCTCCCGAACTTTCGGCGCGGACTATCGATAGGGAAGAACGGACGCGTCAATGATGAAATCGTGGATCCGGCGGCAGCATCCGAGCAGCAAAACAACACGCCGTAGAGCGCCGAACGCATGATCGAGCATGCCCGCACGAGCGCAAACAAACGTGAGGCTCGACGGTTTACTTCGCCGTCTTGTCGTCCTATTTGCAGCGTGGGGTATGGGGCATCGTCGGGAGAATGCCATGGTCCTGCGTCGCGTCATGCTGGCGGCTTTGGCCGCCCTTCCCGTTGGTCTGGTCCTGGCGGGCGAGGCATCGACCCAGCCGGCCCTGACGACCGGTCAGCGGCTTGCATTGAAGGGCTACGATCCGGTGGCCTACTTCACCGACGGCAAGCCGATTCAGGGGGCGGAAGCCTACGAGTTGAGCTGGGACGGCCAGCGCTACCGCTTCGCCAGCGCCCAGCATCGCGACCTCTTCCGGCAGGACCCCGACAAATATGCCCCGCAGTTCGGCGGCGCCTGCACGATGAATTTGGCCGCGGGCCGGAAGCGCGAGGCCGACCCGCACCACTGGATCATCTCGGACGGAAAGCTCTATGTGTTCGCGGGCGCCTCCGGCCCGGCCAACTTCGCCAAGGATCCACAGGCCAATGCCGCACGGGCGGCCGAGAACTGGCAGCGTCTCAGGGGCGAAGCGTTCCACTGATCATCTCAGCCCCGCCTTGCGCAGGCTTTCCACGACACGCGCTCTCAGGGCTCCGTCCTGGAAGCGCGTGCCGAAGCTTTCGAGCGTGAGATAGGGGTCCTTGCGCAGTCCGTTTGCCAGGGCACTGGTCGCGTCGGCCGCGCGACCGACCTCCGCGTAGGCACCGGCGAGCGGGAAGTCGAGCAGCGGGTAGGTCGGATAGCGCGCCCGCGCCGTCTCTAGAAGCGTGATGGCATCGGAATAGCGGCGCGCGAGAAGGTAGGCGAGGCCGAGATTGAGAGCCGCCTCCGGCCCCACATCGTCGTTGAGGCGGCGCGCGAGCTCCGCCGCCTCGATCGACTGGTCGATATGACCGGTCCACAGCAGCACCTCGGCGCGCGCGGCGAGGGCGTCGGTGTCGCTCGGATTGAGCTGAAGGGCGCGATCGGCCTCTGCCAGGCCGAGGTCGTATTTCTGCTGGATCGTGTAGGCGCGGGCGAGCACGCTGTGCGCCAGCACATTCTCGCCGTCGATGTCGGCTGCTCTCTGGGCCTCGTGGATCGCCGTCCCGACATCCTGCGCGGCAAATTCAGACCAGCCGAAGGCGATGCGCTGCAGGTAGGCGGCGGCCAGCTCGGCATGCGCGTCGGCATAGCCGGGCGACATCTGCGTCACACGTTCCAGCGCTTCGCGCGCATGGCGATTGCCGGCGCGGGTTCCGCTCGCCGCCATCGAGCGCGCTCGCAGCAGCAGGTCATAGGCGTCGAGATTGCCCGTCGGCTTGCGCAGGCTTCGCTGCAGGGCGATCTGATGCAGGTTCGTGGCCAGCATGCCGGCGACATTGCGGGCGATACGCTGCTGTACCTCGAAGATGTCGACGAGCTGGTCGTCATACTGGTCGGCCCAGAGCTGCACGCCCGTCGTGGCGTCGGTGAGCTGCACGCCGACGCGCACGCGCGGATCCATGCGCCGGACGCTGCCGCTCACGAGGTAGCGGGCATTGAGCGCGCGGCCGAGCTCGGCAAGCGGCAACGGCTTGTCGCGATAGGGCAGGACGGCCGCGGGCGCGATGACGGTGAGCTCCCGGAAGCGGCCGAGAGCGGCCGTGATGTCCTCGGTCAGGCCGTCCGAGAAATAGTCGCGGGCACCGCCGGCCTGGTTGGCGAACGGAAGGACGGCGACCGACGGGTTTTCGGACATCGTCCGCAGCGAAGGGCTCGCGCGGTGCAGGGCGCCGAGGAACGGCGCCAGGAAATAGCCGCCCGCTGCCAGCGCGATCACGATGGCGACAGCGGCGCCGATCAGACGCCACCGGCGCACCGGCCGGATCGACCGGGCAGTCGCCGCGCCCCGCTCGAGACAATAGACGTGTACGGGCCGGTCGATGTTCTTGAGATTGCGGCGGCCCATATCGCGAAACGGCAGCGAGACCTTGTCCCTCACCTGCTCGTAGACGCTGCTCGAGAGTGCAATGGCGCCCGGTTCGGCCAGGGCCTGCAGACGGGCCGCGACGTTGACCGCGTCGCCGAACACGTCCTCGTTGGAGAGGATCACATCGCCCAGATGCAGCCCGATGCGGAAGGTCTGCCGCCGATCCGCCGCGACGCCGGCATTGCGCTCCGTCATGCCGCGCTGCAGCTCGACCGCCGCACGCAGGGCCTCGACCGTGCTGGCGAACTCGGCGAACAGCCCGTCGCCCAGGGTCTTCACGATCCGGCCGTGGAAACGCTCGACGACCGGACCGACCAGCTCGACGAGATGGCCCTGCAGGTCGGTGAGGGTCTGCTCCTCGTCGGCGTGCATCAGCCGGCTGTAGCCCGCGATATCGGCGAACAGGATGGTGGCAAGGCGGCGGCTGCCGCCGGGATCCGTCGTCGGGATGGCGGACTCCGCTACAGATAGACGGCCTTGAGCTGCGCCTCGGCGTAGCGCGTGCCGGCCGCCGCGCCCGGCGGCAGGGCGGCGGAAAGGGCTGCGACGTCATCGGGCGAGAGGGCAACATCGAGCGCGCCCAGGTTCTGATCGACGCGATCGACGCGCTTGGTGCCCGGAATGGGCACGATGTCCGGCCCCTGCGCCAGCAGCCAGGCCAGCGCGACCTGCCCCGGCGTGCAGCCCTTGGCCTTCGCCATGGCCTCGACCGCCGACACGAGCTCGAGATTGCGCGCGAGATTGTCCTTCGCGAAGCGGGGATGGCGACCGCGGCCGTCGCCTTCGGGGATGTCGGAGGCGTGTCGCACCGAACCCGTCAGCAGGCTGCGTCCGAGCGGCGAGTAGGCGACGAAAGAGATGCCGAGCTCGCGCGTCGTCTGCAGCGTCTCCTCGGCCTGCTCGCGGTAGAGGAGCGAATATTCGCTCTGCACCGCGGCGATGGGAAAGGTCTCGTGGGCGCGGCGGATGGTTTCCGGCCGCGCCTCGCTCAGGCCAAGGGCACGAACCTTGCCGGCCGTCACCAGCTCGCCCATCGCCCCCACCGTCTCCTCGATCGGCACCGCCGGGTCGACACGGTGCTGATAGTAGAGGTCGATCACCTCGACGCCCAGGCGCCCGAGGCTCGCCTCGCAGGCGGCTTTCACATATTCCGGCCGGCCGTCGACTCCGTTGGCGCCGCCCGGCCGCTGCGTCTGGCCGAACTTGGTCGCCAGCACGAGCCCGGCGCGGCGTCCGCCCGCGAGGGCCTTGCCCAGCAGAGTCTCGTTGTGGCCCCAGCCGTACATGTCGGAGCTGTCGAGCAACGTGATCCCGCGGTCGATCGCATGATGGATGACGCGCATGCCTTCGGCATCGTCGCTCTTGCCGTAGGCGCCCGAGAGCGACATGCAGCCGAGGCCGATCGGAAACACGCCTAGGGTGCTGGCGCCGAGCCTGCGCGGCTCCCGTGTGAAGGTCTGGGTCATGGCTCCTCCTGTTCACCCAACGCTAGCACGGCGCGCGGCCGTCCAGTCTTGCTGAATGAACGATGCCGATCGATCTCGGCGGAAGAGCCCTGGATCCCGGCGGCGTCGCGGCGATCGTCAGCCGATCACGAAATGCAGCACCAGGGCGAATGCGGTCATGCTCACGGCGGCAGCGGCGATCGGCAGGATGGTTTCGATCGCCGCCATCTTGCCCTTGACCGGCCCGGTCCACAGCTCGACCTCGTCGCCGGCCCAGTTGCCGTACACGGTGTCGTCGCCGGAGGTCGACTCGTCGTCGTCCGGCCGCTCGCTTCGGTGCGCCCGTCGTATCCGCCCG
The DNA here is from genome assembly GCF_030246845.1 of Enhydrobacter sp. Classification (NCBI taxonomy): domain Bacteria; kingdom Pseudomonadati; phylum Pseudomonadota; class Alphaproteobacteria; order Hyphomicrobiales; genus Enhydrobacter; species Enhydrobacter sp. The sequence continues at coordinate 2,954,297 of NZ_CP126889.1, read as the reverse complement.
ATCAGGCTGGGAATGCCGACCCCGATCAGGAAGATGAAGGTCACCATCGTGAGCGCGAGGTCCGTCGCGCCGCCGCCGGCGAAGGCCCAGGAAGACACGACAAACCACGCGGCGAGAGCCGCCATGATCTTGTAGACGAGCGGATGGAAGGCACCGGAAATCCGGTGGTTGTGCCGAACGGGTTCGCTGCTCACGGCATCCTCCTTCGGAGAAGCCTGGACCAATCGTCCGATGACACAACGTCTGAGACGATCAGATGGTCATGCGGTTCGACGACGCATGGCAAGAACCATGACCCGTCCAAGATGCCGCAGCCGGACGATGGGGTCGCGAACATGTTACCGGCCGACCCCTGCCTGGTCACAACGACACAGTTTGGACTCTGGGCGTTGCCGCCTGCCCGGCGTCACATCGCGGCAATCGCGGAGGTCGGCCTCCGCCAGCTCAAGGCAGGGATTGCAATCGATGACCGCCGACAGGGCGCAGGAAGGCAACGTCGCCGCTGGCCGTCGCACCGAGCTCGACTGGCTCCGCATCGGCGCGTTCGGGCTGCTGATCCTCTACCACATCGGCATGTTCTACGTGCCGTGGGAATGGGAGGTGAAGAGCCCGCGCCTCCTGCCCTGGCTGCAGATCCCGATGGACTGGAGCTCGCCCTGGCGGCTGCTTCTCCTGTTCGTCATCTCGGGAGCGGCGACGCGCTTCATGAGCGTGCGCATGGACCCGCGCCAGCTCTGGCGGTCGCGCAGCGCCTACCTCCTGCCGCCTCTTCTGTTCGCGGTGGTCGTTCTGACACCGCCGCAGATGTATCTCCGGGTGATCGAGCAATTCGCCTATCACGGCGACTTCGGCCACTTCCTGCTGCGCTATTTCCGCTTCGACGGCAGCTTCTGCCGGCCGGACGACTGCGTGACGATGCCCAACTGGAACCATCTGTGGTTCGTCGCCTATCTCTGGATCTACACCGGCCTGCTGCTCGTGCTGCTCGCCTTCGGCCCCAAGCTGCTCGGCTCCCTGCGGACCCTGGGCGGGCGCTGGCTGGCCGGCTGGCGCCTGCTCGCCGTCCCGGCGCTCGTGCTCAGCCTGGTGCGGATCGGCCTCGAGCACTTCTTCCCGGAAACGCACGACCTGTTCCACGACTGGTACCTGCACGCGATCTATCTCCTCGCCTTTCTGTTCGGGTTCCTGTTCATCTTTTCCGAGGAGATCTGGCGGGACTTCGTGAGGCTTCGCTGGATCGCGCTGCCGACGGCGCTCGTCGCCTATGCCGCGCACACAACGTACGTGCTGCACTATCAGGGCCTTCCCTCGATCCCGCTCGACGTCAAAGTGCCGCTCGCCTTCGTCTACGGCCTGCAGCAGTGGAGCTGGATCGTGGTGGCCTTCGGCTTCGCGCGGCGCCATCTCGCCGGCCGCGACGGGCCGGCGCGCCGCTACCTGACCGAGGCGATCTTCCCCTACTACATCGTCCACCAGCCGGCGATCATCATCGTCGCCTACGAGCTCGTCCGGCTCCGTCTGCCGCTGGCGCTGGAAGCGACGATCCTCGTCGTCTCGACGGTCGCGATCTGCGCGCTCACCTTCGAGGCGGTGCGCCGCGTGGCGTTCCTGCGGCCCTGGTTCGGGCTGAAGCCCATCGCCCGCCGGGCCGCCAGCCTGCCGCGCGACATCCCGGCGCATCCTCTGCGGCCGTGACGCGCGATACCGCACAGCACCTGTTCGGAACGGCCTAGCCGATCTTGGCGAGAATGGTCTTCATGTCGGCCGCCGAGAAGGCGCGCATCGTCTGGGTGCGCACGTTGCCCAGCATGCCGATGGCCAGGGAGAGCGCGGTGACGGTCAGGTCGTCGGGCGCCTCCACGATCGCCGTGATGTCATACTGTCCCTGGGTCCAGTAGAGCTCCTTGACGGTCGCTCCCTGCTTCTTCGCCATGTCCTTGAAGGCATCCGCCCGTTTCGGCGAGTCCTTCGCATGACGAACGCCTTGCTCGGTGAAGTTCGCAAGCACGACATAGGTAGCCATGGCCATCCTCCCTTGCCGTTGTGGACGTGCTTCTGACCGGATCCTCGGGTTGCGAACGCGTGATGTCCGCTCGCCGGAAGCGATCCGGCTCGACTACGCGTAACTCGCGACTGACAGCAAGATTAGCACCAAAGTCGGGGCTGCGGGGATTTCAGACGGTTGGGGCGCGCGGCCCTACTTAGCGCGCCTTCCTCGAGTCGTTTCTCAATCTTCACCCGACCATCCGCGGTGCGCCCTGCCGGCCGCGGGTTGCACTTGCGCCCGTCGCGCGCTTGTCGCCCAAATTGGATGCTGATCTCGGGAGCAAGCTCGAGGCGGAGAGCCGCGAACGAACCGCGCTTGGAGGCAGGAATGCGATCGACGATACGGGCGGCAGCGGCGGGCGCTGCACTGATGGCGGCCGGCCCCTTGTGCGGCTCCCCGCACGCGCAGACCCGGCAGCAGGCGGAGGCCTGCCAGGACAAGGACAGCCTGCCGCCGGACAGCGTGATCGGCGGCTGCACGGCGCTCGTGAAGTCGGGCAGCTATCGCGGGCGGGATCTTGCCACGGTCTTCCTCATCCGCGCGGCCGCCTACCAGCGCAAGGGCGACCTCGACCGCGCGATCCAGGACTACGATCAGGCGATCCGACTCGATCCCGACGACGCCACTGCCTATTTCAATCGCGGCGTCGCCCACGGTGCCCGAGGGGAATGGGATCGCGCCATCCAGGACTACGATCAGGCGATCCGCCATCGTCCGAACGATGCGGCCGCCTTCCGCAATCGCGGCCTCGCCTACCAGCAAGACAAACAGTTCGACCACGCCATTCAGGACTTCGACCAGGCGCTGAAGCTCGACCCGAAGGATGCAACGACTTTCGCCTACCGCGGCGGCCTCTACCTGCGCAAAGGCGAGCTCGACCGCGCGATCGGCGACTACGATCAGGCCGTGCGGCTGAACCCCGGCGACGCGACGAGCTTCTTCAATCGCGGCGTGGCGCACAGCGGCAAAGGGCAATGGGACAAGGCCATCGAGGACTACGACGAAGCCCTCAAGCTCGACCCGAAATTCGAAGCGGCCTTCTACAACCGAGGCTTCGCGTTCCAGAAGCAGGGACAGCTCGATCGCGCCCTGCAGGACCTCGATCAGGCGATCGCGCTCAACCCGAACGACGGGTCGGCCTTCGCCGCGCGTGGCTCGGTCCATCAGCGCAAGGGTGCGCTCGACCGCGCGATCGAGGATTTCGGCCAGGCCATCAAGATCAACCCGCACGATGCCACGAGCCTCTACAATCGGGCGCTTGCCTACAGCGCCAAGAAGCAGTGGGACTCCGCCATCCGGGATTTCGATCAGGCGACTGCGCTCGACCCGAACGACGCCTCCGCCTTCGCCTATCGCGGCGTTGCCTATCAGCGCACAGGCGAGCTCGATCGCGCCATCCAGGATCTGGATCGGGCGATCGAGCTCGATGCCGGCCTCGCCGTCGCCTTCGCCTATCGCGGGGCCGCCTACAGCACGAAGGGCGACTGGGATCGCGCCATCCAGGATTACGACCGGGCGATAGAGATCGACCCGCACGACGCCGCGACCTTCTACAATCGCGGCGTCGCCCACAGCCGCAAGCAGCAGTGGAGCGCCGCCGTCCGGGATTTCGATGAGGCGATCAAGCTCAATCCGAACGATGCTTCCGCCTTCCACAATCGCGGCCTGGTCCATCAGAGCATGGACCAGCGCGATCTCGCCCTTCAGGATCTCGACCACGCGATCCAGCTCGATCCCGACGATGCTTCCGCCTTAGCCTCGCGCGGCGCGCTTTATCAGGGCAAAGGCGAGCTCGATCGCGCCATCCAGGACTACGATCGGGCGCTGGAGATCGAGCCCAACGACGCCACGACCTTCTACAATCGCGGCGTGGCCCACGCCGGCAAGGGACAATGGGCCGAGGCCTTGCGGGACTACGATCGGGCGGCCACGCTCAAGCCGACCTTCGCCGCCGCCTTGTACAATCGGGGAGTCGCCAAGCAGGAAATGGGCGACAAGGCAGGCGGAGACGCCGATATCGCCGCCGCCAGGAAGATCGATCCGGATATCGGGAAGCAGTAGCGGGCTCGAAACGAATGTCCGGCCCGTCGGACGACCGGGCGAAATCTTTCAGAACCTCTGACTAATTTTCCTCGCTGTTTCGGCTCCGCGGCGCCGGCTACCATAACTCGTCTCGTCGTACTCTTGGTTGTTTTTCGTGAGCACATTCTAGCCGGCCGGGGGGCATGGTGCCGGGAATGCAGACCACGCCAGGGACGCGACCCAGCGAGGAAGTGCGCAGCGTACTGTCGGCCGGTACGCGGCTGTACGACTATGAGATCGTCTCGGTGCTCAGCCAGAGCGGCTTCAGCGTCACCTACCTCGCGCAGGACACGACCCTCGATTGCAAGGTGGCCATCAAGGAATACCTGCCGATGGCGCTTGCCCTGCGCCAAGGAAGCACGAACGTCGTGCCGCGCTCGACCGGGCTGTCCGAGCTGTTCGTACAGGAGCGCAAGCGCTTCGTCGACGAGGGCTGTGCGCTCGCCAGGCTCGGCGAGACACGCGGCATCGTGCGCATCGACGATCTGCTCGAGACCAACGGCACGGCCTACCTGGTCATGGAGCTGGCGAAAGGCGAAACGCTTCGCCAGCGGCTGTGGCACGAGAAGCATCTGCCGCCCCGCATTGTCGAGCGCGTGCTTTCTGCCCTGCTCGCCGGATTGGAGAAGGTGCATGCGGCGGGCTTGCTGCACCATGACATCAAGCCGGCCAGTATCATCCTCGACTCCTGGGGCAATCCGACATTGATCGGCTTCTGCTCGCGCGTGCCGACGACCGGCCGCACGCCTGCGATGGCCGCCGCCTTCACGCCGGACTACGCCGCACCCGAGCAGTTCACCGCGGCCAAACAGGGCCCCTGGACTGATATCTACGGCCTGTCGGCGACGCTCCATCACGCGATCACCGGCGCGCCGCCGCCGATCGCCTCCGACCGCGTGCGCGACGATGCCTATCAGCCGTTGGCCAGATCGCTGCCGACGGGCTTCGCCTGGGACCTGCTGAACGGCGTCGATGCCGGTCTGAGGGTGCGTCCCGGCGACCGGCCGCAATCAATCGCGGCCTGGCGCGGGACTCTGCCGCCGCTCAGGACGAGCGACGGACCGGCGAGCTTCGCGCTGCATCACCTGGCCGTCGCAAGACAGGCCACCACAATGCACCCCGGGCTCTGGACCTGGCCCGTGGCGGCGATCGTCGGCGCGCTTGTCGTGTCCGAGGGTAGCTTCAGGCCGATGGCCTCCATCGGCGCGATCGACGTGGCACAGCGCTCGGCCGCGGTCGAGCTGCCGCTGCAGAGGCCGCTGAACGACGCGCTGTCCCATCTGGCGGTTGCGCAAGATGCTGTCGTCGAGACGACGGCATCGAGGGCCGACGACAAGCCGCTGTTCAAGGACACCGAGCGGACGGCGACCACCGAGACGCTGGTCAACGCCATGGCGGCGCGCGGCGAGGCGGACGAGAGGACGCCGCAGATGCGCCCCGAGCAGGAGAGCCCAGATCCGGAATCCCCGGTGACGGAAGCGGCTCGCCGGATGGCCGAAGCCGTGGGGCGCGCCGCGGCACAGGAAACAACCCGCGACGAGGCGGCCGCGGAGACGCCTCGCCGACCGGAAGCTTCGACGGTACCGCCGATTGCAAGTGGGCCAGCGACGGAAGCCGCGTTGAGCCTGTCCGAGCAGGAGCGCGTGCGGGTGCAAGCGGCCCTGACGGCGCTCGGCCATGAAGTTCCCACCACGGGTTATTTCGGTCCGATCACCCGTTCGATGATCACCCTCTGGCAGAAGAGCCAGGGCCTGCCGGAAACGGGCTTCCTCGATCGATCCCAGCTCGCCGCTCTGTTCGCGATGGAGGAGAAGAAACTCGAGGCGCCGCGCGCCGAGGCGGCGCTGTCCTTGTCGGACCAGGATCGCAAAGAGGTGCAGGCAGCCCTGACGGCGCTCGGCCATGAAGTTCCCTCGACGGGCTATTTTGGCCCGATCACCCGGAGAATGATCACGGCCTGGCAGAAGACCCAGGGCCTGGCGACGACAGGCTACCTGACGGGTGTCGAGCTTACCGCCCTTCGCCAGCAGGCCGGCGCCGGACCGGCAAAGGACCAGGCGCGGCGCTAGGCCGAAGATCGGCCTGAGGCCGAGCACCCGGCGTCCTCCTTTTGTCCGGAACCTGAAGGGCGGCTCCCCGTTGCTTCGGCGCACAACGGGAGAGTTGAAATGAAGCCGATGATCCTGTCGTTGGCGCTCGTGCTGGCCGTCGGGACGCTCGGCCCCGGCTGCGTCTCCTACTCCAGGACCGAACGGACGGTGCCGGCTCCCGATCCGGCTCCTGCGCCGGTCGTCCAGCGCACCGTCTATCCGGACGGGAGCTACGTCGACAGGCCCGTGACCAGGTACTGACGCCAGCTGGCGAGGCCGAAGCTCCGCCGTGCCGACGCGGCGCCGATCCCTCAATCGAGGACGATCGGGCGGCCTTCGATCAGGCTTGCCTGCCGTATCTCCTCCTGAAGCGCCTCCGATCTCGCATACGCCCATGTGGACGCGTCGATCGCCCGCTGATCGTCGGTGGCCCAGCTCGCCAGCGCTCCGAGCGTCACCTTGAGCGTCGACCAGGCCATGATCACGGCGAGCCGGTTCACGGGGTTGGGCGCCGTCCGGAAACGAGCCAGGGCGGCATGCACGTCGTGATCGGCGTCCCGCCACAAATCGACCGCGGCGTCGAATTCCGGCGGCAGAGCTATCGCCTTCCGTCTGAACATGGGCAGGGTCCTCCAGGGCGTGCGTTCGGTCCAATAACGCGCGCGCCGGGGATTGGCTCCCGACGGGATCGACAGTCCGGAACCCCTCTCCAAAGTGTTTCATTTGTTTATATGCCGCGTGGTTTCCTTGACGGCCGTTCCCTCCGAGGAGCAAACGTCGGCTCGGGAAAGGTGTGTTGGGGGATCAGATGAATCGCAAAGTCTTCAGTGGCAGAACAAGCGCGGCCGTCGAAGCAATGGCGTATCACTGGCTGGCGGAGCAGGAATCGGGATTCGACCTGCACTGCAGCATCACCAGGACGATAGGCGAGAGAGCAAGCCGAAAAGTGACGGTCACGGTCTGGTACGGCCGGCGGCCTTCGAGGGCGCGACGCTCGCCGATGCGCACGCCGTTGCGCGGCTATCATCATCCGGCCGCCGCGAGCTTGTAGCGCCGGACTTCGGACGCGCCGGCTCTCCCGTCCGGCGAGAGCATCAAGCGCATGCGCGTCGAATATGGCCCCGGCCGGCCACTCGCCGGGCCACACGCATGCCAAGTCCGCCTTCATCTACGCGACCGTTCTCGAAGAGGCGATCCGCAGGCAGGTCAATGACGGATCGGTGACAATCAACAAGGCCGGACAGAACTTCTCCGAGATGCCGGCGACCGTCGCACTGTCAGCGCCAATGCCAGCGAGACAGAACCCGCCAGGCCACCAGCGGTGTTCGTCGTGGATGCGAGACGGAGCCGACGATCTACTGCTGGGCGGGAGCGGTCGTCGGCCATCCACGGAACAGAACCAAGCAATCGGCTTTCTCGGTTAAACAAGGCGCGATGCAATTGAAACACTGAACAATGCGATCATCGGGCGGAAGGCCGATAGGGTGGCGACGAGGGTTCTGCTCGATGCTACTCACCGTTTGCATTGTCCTAATGCTCATAGCGCTCGGCCTCGGCGCCCGGGGCGTTTGGCTTCTGTTGCAGCGGCCGCGGTAGCGCAGGGCTGTTCGACGCCCCGTGCCTTTCGGCATCAATTGATGCGATCGCGAGTTGGGGTGAAATCGACCTCAACGCCGCCGTGTGGACTATTCCAAGCGAGCATCAAGGAAGTCGACGACGGTATTTGGACCGTCAGCTTCATGCACTACTTCATGCACCCGTCCGGCCCGAGGGTGTTACCCATGTCTTAGGTACACTCCGTTACCCATGTCTCCGGGTCGGACAACAGACTGGTTGGCGGAGAGGGTGGGATTCGAACCCACGGTACGCTTGCACGCACAACGGTTTTCGAGACCGTCCCGATCGACCACTCCGGCACCTCTCCCGCGGCCCGCTTATAGGGGGCGTTGCTGGGCCCGGCAACAAGGCTGCTGGGCGTTGGAAAACAAAGGCTTTCCGGCGTTGACTTGGGGTCCGGCTTGCGTATATTCCGCGCCTCTTCGGCGGGTCGTACGGGCCCGCCGCGCTCTTTCGTGCTCGCCGGCATCTTGGGTTCGTGGCCGCCAGATCCCCTAGGGGTGGTGGTTCCTGTCCGAGCGGCGGGCCTCAACCGGGTGTCCCATGATCGCCGTTATCCGCACGGGTGGAAAGCAATACACGGTCGCCGCCGACGACACGCTCACCGTGGAGCGGATCGCGGGCGAGGCCGGCGCCAAGGTCGAGTTCACCGACGTCCTGATGGTGGGCGAGAAGGTCGGCACGCCGACCGTTGCCGGCGCCAAGGTCGTGGGCTCGATCGTCAAGCAGGCGCGCGGGCCGCACCTGATCGTCTTCAAGAAGCGCCGCCGCCAGAACTCGCGGCGCAAGAACGGCCACCGCCAGGATCTGACGGTGGTCAAGATCGAACAGATCGTCGCCTGACCCAGAGAGCGACCGGAGTAGCAAGATGGCACACAAGAAAGCAGGCGGCTCCTCGCGCAACGGCCGCGATTCGGACGGTCGGCGGCTCGGCGTGAAGCGCTTCGGCGGCCAGAAGGTGCTGGCCGGCAACATCCTCGTCCGCCAGCGCGGCACCAGGATGGACGCCGGCGAGAACGTGGGCGTCGGCCGCGACCACACGCTGTTCGCCACCGCCGACGGCGTCGTGAGCTTCCGCCGCCGCAGCGGCGGCAAGGTCGAGGTGAACGTGCTCCCGGCCCCGGCTCCGGCCAAGATGGCCGCCGAATAGCCGTCCCCGCGCCGACAGGATTGCCGAGGGGGAGCGGCTCTGCCGTTCCCCCTTTTTTTGTTCCCGGACCCCATCATGAAGTTCCTCGACCAGGCCAAGATCTACATCCGCTCCGGCAACGGCGGGGCGGGCTGCGTGGGCTTTCGCCGCGAGAAGTTCATCGAGTTCGGAGGCCCAGACGGCGGCGACGGCGGGCGCGGCGGCGACGTGATCGCCGAATGCGTCGATGGCCTCAACACGCTGATCGATTACCGCTACGCCCAGCACTTCAAGGCCGAGACCGGCCATCACGGCATGGGCAGCCAGCGCACCGGCGCCAGGGGCAAGGACATCGTGCTGCGCCTGCCGCGCGGCACACAGATCCTCGACGAGGACAAGGAGACGCTGCTGGCCGATCTCACCGAGGTCGGCCAGCGCGTCGTGCTGGCCAAGGGCGGCGACGGCGGCTACGGCAACCTGCACTACAAGAGCTCGACCAACCGCGCGCCGCGCCGTGCCGACAAGGGCTGGCCGGGCGAGGAGCGCTGGATCTGGCTGCGGCTGAAGCTGATCGCCGATATCGGCCTGGTCGGCCTGCCCAACGCCGGCAAGTCGACCTTCCTCTCGGCGACCTCGAACGCGCGGCCCAAGATCGCCGACTATCCCTTCACGACCCTGCATCCCGGCCTCGGCGTGGTGAAGGCGGGCGACCGCGAGTTCGTGATGGCCGACATCCCGGGACTGATCGAGGGCGCGCACGAAGGCGCGGGTCTCGGCACGCGCTTCCTCGGCCATGTCGAGCGCTGCCGCGCGCTGCTGCATCTCGTCGACGGCACGCAGGAGGATGTCGTGGGCGCCTACCGCACGGTGCGGGCCGAGCTCAGGGCCTATGGCGGCACGCTCGCCCGCAAGAAGGAGATCGTGGCGCTCAACAAGGCGGACGCCATGACCGAGCAGGACATCGAGGCGAAGCGCGCGGCGCTTGCCAAGGCGAGCCGCAAGACGGTCAGCGTGATCTCCGGCGTCTCGGGCCAGGGCGTGCAGCCCCTGCTGCACGAGTTGATGAAGCTGGTCGACAAGGAGCGCGACGGCGCCAGGGAAGCGGCATGACCGCGCTGACCAGCTCCCGGCGGCTGGTTGTCAAGATCGGCTCCTCGATCCTGGTCGACGAAGCCAAGGGCCAGATCCGGCGCGACTGGCTCGAAGCGCTCAGCGACGACGTGGTGCGACTCCACAAGAAGGGGTGCGAGGTGGTGCTGGTGTCCTCGGGCGCGATCCGGCTCGGTCGCGCCCATCTCGGGCTCGCCGCGGGGCCGCTCCGGCTCGAGGAAAGCCAGGCCGCCGCCGCGACCGGCCAGATCCGGCTCGCCCATGCCTACCAGGCGGCGCTGGCGCGGCACGGCATCACCGTGGCGCAGGTGCTGCTGACGCTCGACGATTCGGAGGCGCGCCGACGCTACCTCAATGCGCGTCAGACCATGGCGACGCTGCTCGGTCTCGGCGCGGTGCCGGTGATCAACGAGAACGACACGGTCGCCACCGACGAGATCCGCTTCGGCGACAACGACCGGCTGGGCGCGCGCGTGGCGGAGATGATCTCGGCCGACACGCTGGTGCTTCTGTCGGACGTCGATGGCCTCTATACCGGCGACCCGCGCAGCGATGCCGGCGCCCGCCACATCCCCGAGATCCGCGAGATCACGCCCGAGATCGAGGCGATGGCGGGCGCCGCCGCCTCGGCCCTCTCCAACGGCGGCATGGTGACTAAGCTGACGGCCGGCCGCATCGCCATGGCCGCCGGCTGCCGCATGGCCATCGCCGACGGACGCACAGTGGGCGCCCTCGGAGCGCTGATCGACGGCAAGGCGCGCTGTAGCTGGTTCCTGCCGGACGCCTCGCCGCTCTCGGCACGCAAGAAGTGGATCAGGGGCTCGCTGAAGTCGGCCGGCGTGCTGGTGGTCGATGACGGGGCCGTGCGCGCGCTCGCGCGGGGCAAAAGCCTGCTGCCGGCCGGCGTCACCGGCATCGACGGCGAGTTCAGGCGCGGCGACGTGGTCGACGTGAAGGACCGCACTGGCCGCACCCTGGCGCGCGGCCTGGTGGCCTATGCCGCCGAGGATGCGCGCCGTATCGCCGGCCGAAAGAGCGCCGAGATCGAGAAACTGCTGGGCTTCCGCGGCCGGGACGAGATGGTCCACCGCGACGACCTCGTGGTCGAATGAGCTATACTGGGGCGGCGATGAACGTCGAGACGAAGCCTGTAGAAGACGTTGTCACGATCGTGGCGGCCCTCGGCCGGCGCGCGAAGGCGGCGGCGGCCGCGTTGCGCAATGCCGCGACCGAGGCCAAGAATCGCGCCCTCGTCGAGGCGGCGCGGCTGATCCGCGCCGAGAAGGCGGCGATTCTCGCCGCCAATGCGCGCGACATCGAGGCCGCGAGGGCGGCCGGCATGAGGAGCGCCCTGCAGGATCGCCTGCTGCTGAACGAGGCGCGCATCGAGGGCATGGCCAAGGGCCTCGACGATATCGTCGCGCTGCCCGATCCGGTCGGCGCCGAGATCGAGCGCTGGCAGCGGCCGAACGGCCTCGCGATCAGCCGCGTGCGCGTGCCGATCGGCGTGATCGGCGTGATCTACGAGGCCCGGCCCAATGTCACCGCCGACGCCGGCGCGCTCTGCATCAAGTCGGGCAACGTGGTCGTGCTGCGCGGCGGCTCCGACAGCTTCCATTCCTCGCGCTCGATCGTCGAGCTCCTGCGGCGGGCGCTCGAGACGGCAGGCCTGCCCGAGGACTGCGTGCAGCTCGTGCCGACGACCGACCGCGCCGCCGTGGGCGAGCTCCTGAAGGCGATGGACTGGCTCGATCTGATCGTGCCGCGCGGCGGCCGCTCGCTGATCGATCGCGTCACGCAGGAAAGCCGCGTGCCGGTGCTGCGCCACTACGACGGCATCTGCCATGTCTATGTCGACCGCGACGCCGATGCCGGCATGGCGCGCGATCTCGTCGCCAACGCCAAGATGCGGCGCGTGAGCGTGTGCGGCGCCGCCGAGACGCTGCTGATCGACCGCGCGGCGCTCGACACGCATCTCGGGCCCGTGCTCGCCAGGCTGCACGAGCTGGGCTGCGAGGTGCGCGGCGATGCCGAGGTCCGCAAGCGCGATGCGAAGGCGCTGCCCGCCACGGAGAAGGACTGGCGCACCGAGTATCTCGAGCCGATCATTTCCGTCGCCACGGTCGACGGCGTCGCGGGCGCGATCCGCCACATCGCGACCTACGGCAGCCAGCACACCGAGGCGATCGTCACCGACAACCAGGCCACCGCCGACCGCTTCCTGAAGGAAGTCGACAGCGCCATCGTGATGCACAATGCCAGCACCCAGTTCGCCGACGGCGGCGAGTTCGGGCTGGGGGCGGAGATCGGCATCTCGACCAACCGCATGCATGCCCGCGGCCCTGTCGGCCTGGTCGAGCTCACGACCTACAAGAACGTCGTGCGCGGCAAGGGCACCCTGCGCCCATGAGCACCGCCTGGTGATCGAGGCGCGCCATCCCATGCCCGGCGTGCCCCGCGATACGCGGCGGCGCATCGGGCTTCTGGGCGGTTCGTTCAATCCCGCCCACGAAGGCCATCGCCATGTGAGCCTGGAAGCCCTGAAACGGCTCGGCCTCGACGAGATCTGGTGGCTGGTCTCGCCGCAAAACCCGCTGAAGAGCGGCGACGGCATGGAGCCGCTGGCAAGCCGCCTGGCCCGCGCCAGGCAGCTCGGCCGGCACCCTCGCATCCGGGTCGAGGCGCCGGAATTGCTGCTGGGCACACGCTACACGCTCGACACCGTGCAGGCCTTGAAGCGCCTTTATCCGCGCGCGCGGTTCGTGTGGCTGATGGGCGCCGACATCCTGCCGCAGCTCGTGCACTGGGAGGGCTGGCGCGACCTGTTCGGGGCCATTCCCATTGCTGCCTTCGCCCGGCCCGGCTGGGGCTACGCCGCCCTGCAATCGGCAGCCCCCCGCACCTTTGCGCGTTACCGGCTTGATGCCGGCCAAGCCCGCCGGCTGGCGGATTGCCGGCCGCCCGCCTGGTGCTTCATCCCGAGCCGCCTCGACAGCCATTCGGCCACGGCGATCCGCGCCGTCCGGCCGAAACGGACCAGAACGAAAGGAAAGACCATCTCCGACCCGATCCGTCCGCTTCCCGACAGAAGCGATATCGCCGACACCCAGCTCGCACTGGTCCGGCGCTCCCTCGAGGACGACAAGGCCGAGGACATCGTCGTCATCGATCTCAAGGGCAAGTCGTCCTTCGCCGACTACATGGTGATCGCCTCGGGCCGCTCGAACCGGCAGGTCGTGGCCATCGCCGATCATCTCGCCGAACGGCTGAAGCAGGCGGGCCGGGGACCCGTTCCCGTCGAGGGCAAGCAGGGTGGCGACTGGGTGCTGGTCGATGCCGGCGATGTCGTGGTCCATATCTTCCGGCCCGAGCCGCGGGCCTTCTATGCCCTGGAGAAGATGTGGGCGCTGGAGAACGACGCGGCCACGAGGCCCAAGGCCGCGAGAACGGGCCGCCGCCGGCAGGCCTCCTGAGGCCGTGAAGATCACCATCGCCGCCATCGGCCGCGCCGGACGCGGCCCCGAGCGCGATCTCTACGACCACTATGCCAGCCGCATCCGCTGGCCGCTCGTGCTGCGCGAGCTCGAGGAGAAGCGCAAGCTGCCCGCTGCCGAGCTGATGCGCCGCGAAGGCGAGCTCCTGCTGGCGGCCGCGCCGCGGGCAGCGGTCCTGGTCGCGCTCGACCGGCGCGGGCGGCAGATGGACAGCGAGGCCTTCGCCCGCCGGCTCGGCCGCTGGCGCGACGAGTCAGTGTCCGACGTCGCATTCCTGATCGGCGGCGCCGACGGGCATGCCGAGGCGCTGCTGGAAAAGGCCTCTTTGGTCCTGTCCTTCGGCGCCATGACCTGGCCGCATCAGCTCGCCCGGGCAATGCTGGCCGAGCAGATCTACCGCAGCCAGCAGCTCCTGGCCGGCCATCCCTATCACCGGGCTTAGTCATCGGGCATGAGAATTGGCGGCGATTTTGCCTCTGTTCTGACGAAAAACCCGGGCTACATTGGCTCCATGCATCCGCTTCTCCCCCGGTCTGCCGCCGCCCTCGTCGCGCTCGCCGCGGCGACGCTGTCGACGGCATCGGTCGCCCAGCAGACCCCGGCCGCGGATACGCCGCCCTCCGTGACCAAGCCCGTGCGCAGCATCCCCTACGTGTCGATCACCGGTGAGGACGGCAAGCAGCGCAACTACGAGACCAACGCCATCCCGCTGCTCTTCAACCGCGCCTGCTTCGGCTGGCGCATGTATCTCGGCGGCCCGACCCGCACCGTGTCGCTGACCGAGGTGCTGACGACCTCCAAGCCCGCCGAGCAGGTCATCGCCGGCCCCGAGACCGAGGTGAGCCCGGACAAGACCAAGGCGACGACGCGCATGCGCGAGGTCGTGCAGGACGGCGTGCTGCAGCGCTCCTGGTGCATCATCCCGGGCGATCCGCCGGGCACCTATACCTACGACATCACGATCGACGGCGAGCCGCGCGGCGAGTTCGTGTTCTGCGCCATCGAGATTCCCGACCAGAACCCCAACATCGATCCGCGCGATCTGCATTGCCCGAACAAGTTCAACTCGGTCGAGCGCGCGCGGCCCCCCAGCCTGCCGAAAGCGTCGTGATGCCCGAGTCCCGCCCCCGCCCCGCCGTCCTCTGCATCCTGGACGGCTGGGGCTTCCGCACCGATCCGCGCGACAATGCCATCCTCGATGCGAGGACGCCCAACTACGACCGGCTGATCGCCACCTGCCCGCAGGGCCTGATCGATGCGTCCGAGACATTCGTCGGCCTGCCCAAGGGCCAGATGGGCAATTCCGAGGTCGGCCACATGAACCTCGGCGCCGGCCGGGTGGCCGTGCCCGACCAGCCGCGCATCGACAAGGCGATCGAGACCGGTGCGCTGGCGAAGAACGAGATCCTGACCGATCTGATCGCCGGCCTCAAGAAGACCGGCCACGCCTGCCATCTCATGGGCTTGGCCTCGCCGGGCGGGGTGCATGCGCATCAGGACCACCTGGTCGCCCTTGCCAATCTGATCGCGACCGCCGGGGTCACGGTCTGGATCCACGCCTTCCTCGACGGCCGCGACATGCCGCCGCGCAGCGCGCACGACTGCCTGAAGGAGATCGAGGCCGGCCTGAAGCAGGGCCTGCCGATCCGCTTCGCCACGGTGACCGGCCGCTTCTACGCCATGGACCGCGACAAGCGCTGGGACCGCGTGAACGCGGCCTACGATGCGCTGGTCGACGCCAGGGGCAAGCAGACGGCGAAGACCGCCGACGAGGCGGTCGACAAGGGCTACGCCGCGGACAAGAACGACGAGTTCGTCGAGCCCACGGTGATCGACGGTTACGAGGGCATGAAGGACGGCGACGCCATCCTGATGTTCAACTACCGCGCCGACCGTGCCCGCGAGATCCTGACGGCGCTGGTCGACCCGATGTTCGACGGCTTCAGGCGCAACCGCACGGTGAAGCTCGCGGACGCCGTCGGCATGGTCGAATATTCGGCGGCGCTCAACGAGTTCCTGAAGACCCTCTTTCCGCCTCTCACCATCCGGATGGGGCTGGGCGAGACGGTATCGCGCGCCGGCCTCAGGCAGCTCCGCATTGCCGAGACCGAGAAGTACGCGCACGTCACCTTCTTCTTCAACGGTGGCGAGGAGCGGCAGTTCGAGGGCGAGGAGCGCATTCTCGTGCCCTCGCCGAAGGTTCAGACCTACGACCTCAAGCCCGAGATGAGCGCGCCCGAGGTGACCGACAAGCTCGTGGCGGCGATCGGCTCGGGCAAGTTCGACCTGATCGTGGTGAACTACGCCAACTCCGACATGGTCGGCCATTCGGGTGAGCTTGCCGCCGCCGTCAAGGCGGTCGAGGCCATCGATGCCTGCCTGGGGCGGCTCATGGAGGCGGTCCGGAAGGCGGGCGGCGTGCTGCTGGTCACGGCCGACCATGGCAACGCCGAGCAGATGTTCGACGAGGCGACCGGCCAGAAGCACACCCAGCACACCCTCAACCGTGTCCCTGCCCTGCTGTTCAACGGTCCCGCCAACGTCCGCTCGCTGGGCGACGGCAAGCTGGCCGATATTGCGCCCACCATGCTGGCGCTGATGGGCGTGGCGCAGCCGTCGGAGATGACCGGCCATTCGCTTCTGTCGGAAGCGTCCCGGCCGGCGGTCCTCGCCGTGCCGCATCGAGCGGCCGCGGCCTTGGCGTGAATGTGAAGGTGCCGGGGCCGCTCGTCGCCTTGATCCCGCCAAAGACGGGCGGGTATCCTCCCGCCCCACGCCCGTTGATCCCGTGTGCCCGACCGGCTGCCGGTGGGCGTCGTTTTGCAAAGGCTCCCCAATGACCCGCTTGCGCTTCGTCTCCATCGCCGCGACCCTGGCGTTCCTCACCGTGCCGGCCATCGTGCCCGCCTCGGCGCAGGACAAGCCCGGCACCAAGGGCCCGGGCAGCGACAAGAGCGAGCTCTATCAGCAGCTCAACCTGTTCGGCGACGTGCTCGAGCGCGTCCGTCGCGACTACGTCGAGCCGGTCGACGAGAAATCCCTGATCGAGAATGCCATCAACGGCATGCTGGCCTCGCTCGACCCCCACTCGAGCTACATGAACCCCAAGAGCTACAAGGACATGCAGGTCCAGACGCGGGGCGAGTTCGGCGGGCTCGGCATCGAGGTCACGATGGAGAACGGCGTCATCAAGGTGGTCTCGCCGATCGACGACACGCCCGCCTCCAAGGCGGGCCTGCAGTCGGGCGATCTGATCTTCGCGCTCGACGGTCAGCCGGTGCAGGGGCTGACGCTGCAGGAGGCCGTCGAGAAGATGCGCGGCAAGATCGGCTCCTCGATCAAGCTCTCGGTGAAGCGCGGCAGCAAGGAGCCGTTCGACGTCACGCTGACGCGCGAGAACATCAAGGTGAAGTCGACGCGCTGGCACCTCGAGGGCGGCGACGTCGGCTATATCCGCGTCACGTCCTTCACCGAGCAGAGCACCTCGGGCGTGCTGGATGCCGTGAACCACATCAAGAAGGAAGCCGGCAACAAGCTCAGGGGCTACGTCATCGATCTGCGCAACAATCCGGGCGGCCTGCTCGACCAGGCCATCTCGATGGTCGACGCCTTCCTCGACAAGGGCGAGATCGTCTCGGTCAAGGCGCGCAAGCCTGAGGATGTGCAGCGCTGGAACGCCAAGCCGGGCGACGTCGCCAAGGGCCTGCCGATCGTCGTGCTGGTGAACGGCGGCTCGGCCTCGGCCTCGGAGATCGTGGCCGGCGCGCTGCAGGACCACCACCGCGCGATCATCATGGGGACTCGCACCTTCGGCAAGGGCTCGGTCCAGACCATCATGCAGGTGACCGGCGGCGGCGCCATCCGCCTCACGACCGCGCTCTACTTCACGCCGTCGGGCCGCTCGATCCAGAAGGAGGGCATCAAGCCCGACATCGAGGTCCAGCAGTCGAAGGTCGAGACGATCGAGTCGCGTCCCGGCTTCCGCGAGGAGAACCTGCGGCGCTCGATCGCCAATCCGATCGACAAGCCGACGGAGAAGAAGCCGGCCGCGCCGGATGCCAATGCCAAGCCGGCCAAGCCGGGCGACAAACAGCAGTCCGGCCCGAACGCGGCACCGGGCGGCGCGCCGGCGCCCTCGTCGGAGTCGGGCGTCGATCCCAACGAACCGCCCAAGGAGGGCGTGCAGGACTATCAGTTGATGCGGGCCATCGACTTGATCCGCGGCATCTCGCTCTACGCGAGCAACCGCGCCAACTGACGCGGCGTCCGGCGTGACATGGCGGACGAGCCGGAGCGCGCCAAGGCGTTCGTCCGCTGGCGCCTCCCGAAGGGTCTGCCGAGCGGACCGGTTGCCGCCTATGGCCTGGTAATCGGGCTGACGGCCGCCTGCGCCGGGCTTGTCTATCTCCAGGTCGACAGGCCGCCGCCCCTGGTCGAGGAGGCCGCCGCTGCGGCGCCGACGCCAACCCAGGCGCGGCCGGCCGGCTCGCTGAAGCTTCCGTTCCGGCGCCCGCACGCTCTCGACTTCCGAAGGCTGACGCTCGCCGAGCGCGACGACATGGTGGAGGTGACGTCGGACGGCCTGCGCCTGCCCAAGATCTCGTTCGACGGCTGGATGCCCTGGATCGCCTACGCCCGCCGCTACGATCCCGCCGGTCCGGCGGCGCGGGTCGGCCTCCTGATGATCAATGTCGGCGCCGACGAGGCGCTCATGACACGGGTGATCGACGAGCTGCCCGGCGAGGTCAGCCTGGCCTTCCTGCCCGGAACGCCCGACCTGCCGCGCTGGATGAAGCGGGCCCATGCCCATAACCACGAGACTTATTTGATGATGCCGGTGGAGGATCCCGAGGGTCTCGGCGAGCGCGGCATCCGATCCATCTCTCCCAAGGCGGACGGCGCGGAGAATGTCGCGCGGCTGAGGGAGGCGATGGCCCGCGGCGAAGGCTATGTCGGCTTCGTCATGCCGACGCCGGGACCGGTGTCGCAGTCCGAGGCGATCGCGCGGCCGCTGGTGCAGGAGATCGCCGATCGCGGCCTCGGCCTGATCGAGATCAATCCGGGACCGACGCCCACCGCCATGTATCGCCTCGCGACCGACTTCGGCGTCGGCTATGCCCGCACCTCGACGGTGCTCGACTACAAGCTGGCGCGCGACGGCCTGGACGGCAATCTCGACCGGCTGGCCGAATGGACCAGCGAGGCCTGGCCCGGCCGCCCGCCGCGGCACGACTTCGGCGTGCTGCAGCCGGGCGATGCGGCAATCGACGCTATCGTGGCGTGGCACAAGCGGCTGGCCCATCAGAACGCCGTGTCGTTCGTGCCGATCATCGGCCATTTCGAGTGCCGCCCGGCCTGCATGGCGCGGCTGCGCGAACAACCCGACCAGCTTCGGCCGTGATGCGCGACGGCGTCCCCCCTTCCTACCGCCCCAATGTCGGGTTGATGCTGATCGGCCCCGACCGCCGCATCTTCGTCGGCGAGCGCGCCGGCATGCCCGGCGCCTGGCAGATGCCGCAGGGCGGCGTCGATCGCGGCGAGAGCCCGGTCGAGGCGGCCTGTCGCGAGCTTGCGGAGGAAGTCGGCACGACGCGGGCCCTGCTGCTGCGCGAGAGCCGGGATTGGCTCACCTACGACTTCCCGCCCGAGGTCGATGCCGGACGCTGGAAGGGGCGGTGGCGCGGCCAGGCGCAAAAATGGTTCGCGCTCGCCTTCACCGGCACCGACGCCGATATCGACATCCGCGCCCACGACCACGAGTTCGACGCCTGGCAGTGGGCCGATCCCGGCGCGCTGCTCGACTGGATCGTCCCCTTCAAGCGGCCGGTCTATGAAGCGGTGCTGAAGGAATTCGCCGACCTGATTTCCTAGCTGGTCCCTCGCACAGGAGTCATCGATGCTGCTGAATGCCCTCTTCCCGACGCGCGACATAGGCACCGACCCAGCGAGGATCCGCGATTGGGCGCAGGCTGCGGAGGATCTCGGCTATCACTGCATCGAGGTCGCCGATCATGTCTTCGGCGCGGCGGCGCGCGGTGACTGGAAGCCTCTCTACAGCGAGACCGATCCCTTCCACGAGACCTTCACGACGATGGCCTTTCTCGCCGCCGCGACCAGGACCATCAAGCTGTGCAGCGGGGTGCTCATCCTGCCGCAGCGCCAGACCGGCGTGGTCGCCAAGCAGGCGGCCGAGGTCGACATCCTGAGCGGCGGCCGGTTGCGATTGGGAATCGGCGTCGGCTGGAACCATGTCGAGTACGAGGCGCTCGGCGCCGACTGGAAGACACGCGGTGCGCGGCAAGCCGAGCAGATCGAGGTGATGCGACGCCTGTGGACCGAGGATCTGGTCACCTTCAACGGCCGGTTTCATACCCTGGTCGACGTCAATCTGCTTCCCGTCCCGGTTCAGCGCCCGATCCCGATCTGGTTCGGCGGATCGTCTGACTCCGTCGTCAAGCGGGCAGCCCGTCTCGGCGACGGCTGGATGCCGATCATGGCTCCCGACCAGCAGGCGGAGGCAAAGCTCGCGATGCTGCGCGAGCATCTGAAGGTGTTCGGGCGCGACCCCGCGGCCTTCGGGCTCGAGGGCTGGTTGCGCATGAACGACCCCGACCCGCAGCTCTGGGCGGCAGCGGCTCAAGGCTGGAAACGGCTCGGCGCCCAGATGGTGATGCTCTATCCGATGTACCGGATGCCGACGCTCGATCAGCAGATCGAGACCTTGCGGCGCTTCAAGGAAGTAGCGGCCTGAGCTGGTCCGCCAGCGTCAAGCGCCGTGGGCAGCGAGCTGGGTCGCGCGCCAGCGCAGGAACCAGAGGCCGGCGCGGGTCAGGAGGGCATTGAGACGTCCCTGCGGTGCAAGGCCCACCGCCTTCAGCACCATCGCCATTGCGCGCTGCACATGGGTCGGCCGATAGAGCGGATAGGCGCGCCGCGCATAGGCCTGCATGGAGCGCTTGCGATCATAGACCGCGTCGGCCGGCGCATTGGCGGCGAAATAGGCATAGGCGAGCTCGTCGTCCTCGCTCTCGGCCAGCCGCATCCAGCCAATGCGCAGGCGGCCCCATCGGCTCAGCCGGTCGCGCTCCAGGCAACGCCGGAGATGATCGTAGAAGAGCTTGTAGTGACGGAACTCGTCGGCCGCGATCTTGGCGCAAATCTGCTTCAGTACCGGCTCTTCGGTCGCGTCCCTGAGTGCGCTGTAATAGGAGCTGGTGCCGGTCTCGACGATGCAGCGCGCCATCATCTCGCCCGCCTGGCTGCCGCGCACCGAGGCCGTCGCCTCGAGCGGCAACCGGTAACCCTTGCGAAAACGCTCGAAGGCCGCCTCGAAGTCCCAGGCGGGATCGGCAAGCTGCGCCCAGCGGCCGAGCGCCAGGCCATGCTGGATCTCTTCCGTGGCCCACCGGTTCACATCCTCGACGAAGGGCGGGTCGCTGGCGAACACACGGCCGAGGTAGATGCCGTAATCGACGCCGTTGCGCTCGACCATGGCGGCGGCCTTGATGTTGCGCAGGATCTCCGGATCGACCTTCGCGGCATCGAAGCGATCCCAAGCGATCGAATCGAGTGTCCAGTTACCCATGGTTCAACGCCCTCGGCGACCGTCGTCCAACTGTAATAAAGCGGCCCGCCGTCCGGCTTTCAATGGCCGGACATGGGACAGTTTGACAGATTATTTCGCGTCGAGAACGAGATCTAGCGGTTGGCGTAGTAGGCCTGCGCCCGTCTCAGGTCTTTTGCAACTGCGAGATCCTTTTGCGCTGCGGCCTTTTCGGCATCGTTCGCCGCATCGACCAGATCGCGCTCGGCGGCGCGCTCGCGCTCGGCGAGCTGCTCGGCCGTGACCTCGGCGAACGGGATCGCCTCGTCGGCCAGCACCGTGCAGCGCTCGGGCGTCACCTCAGCGAACCCGCCCACCACGATGAAGCGCTGTTCGACCTTGTTGCCCTGCAGCACCTCGAGCACGCCGGGACGGACGGTCGAGATCAGCGGGGCATGACCGTGCAGGACGCCGAAGTCGCCTTCGCTGCCCGGCACCACGACCATGTCGGCCTCGGTGGCAAGCAGCTCGCGTTCGGGCATCACGAGCCGGAAGGAAATCTTGGCCATCGGCTCAGGCCGCCTCGGCGGCGAGCTTCTTGGCCTTGGCGACGGCTTCGTCGATCGTGCCGACCATGTAGAAGGCGGCTTCCGGCAGCTCGTCGTATTCGCCGGCCACGATGCCCTTGAACGCCTTGATCGTGTCCTCGAGCTTCACGAACACGCCCGGCGTGCCGGTGAAAACCTCGGCGACATGGAAGGGCTGGCTCAGGAAGCGCTGGATCTTGCGGGCGCGCGCCACGACCAGCTTGTCCTCCTCCGACAGCTCGTCCATGCCTAGGATGGCGATGATGTCCTGCAGCGACTTGTACTGCTGCAGCACGCGCTGGACCGAGCGGGCGACCTCGTAGTGCTCCTCGCCCACCACGCGCGGGTCGAGCATGCGCGAGGTCGAATCGAGCGGATCGACCGCCGGGAAGATCGCCTGCTCGGCGATCGAGCGGCTGAGCACCGTCGTGGCATCGAGGTGGGCGAACGAGGTCGCGGGCGCCGGATCGGTCAGGTCGTCGGCCGGCACGTAGATCGCCTGCACCGAGGTGATCGAGCCCTTCTTGGTCGAGGTGATGCGCTCCTGCAGGGCGCCCATGTCGGTCGCCAGCGTCGGCTGGTAGCCCACCGCCGAAGGAATGCGGCCGAGAAGCGCTGACACTTCGGAGCCCGCCTGGGTGAAGCGGAAGATATTGTCGACGAAGAACAGCACGTCCTGGCCCTCGGCATCGCGGAAATACTCCGCCACCGTCAGGCCGGACAGGCCGACGCGGGCGCGCGCGCCCGGCGGCTCGTTCATCTGGCCATAGACCAGCGCCACCTTGGAGCCGGGACCGTCGAGCTTGATGACGCCCGACTCGATCATCTCGTGATAGAGGTCGTTGCCCTCGCGGGTGCGCTCGCCGACGCCCGCGAACACCGACACGCCGCCGTGCGCCTTGGCGACGTTGTTGATCAGCTCCATGATCGTCACGGTCTTGCCCACGCCCGCGCCGCCGAACAGGCCGATCTTGCCGCCCTTGGCGTAGGGCGCGAGCAGGTCGATGACCTTGATGCCGGTCACCAGGATCTGCGCCTCGGTCGACTGCTCGACGAACTCGGGCGCGCCGCGATGGATCGGCAGCGTCTCCTTGGTCTTGACCGGGCCGCGCTCGTCGACCGGCTCGCCGATCACGTTCAGGATGCGGCCGAGCGTCTCGGGGCCGACCGGCATCGCGATCGGGCCGCCGGTGTCGACCGCCTTCTCGCCGCGCACGAGGCCGTCGGTCGTGTCCATCGCAATGGTGCGCACCTCGGACTCGCCCAGATGCTGCGCCACCTCGAGCACCAGCCTGCGGCCGCCCGAATCGACGTGCAGCGCGTTCAGGATGTTCGGCAGATCGGCGTCGAAGCGCACGTCGACGACCGCGCCCGTGATCTGGGTGATCGTGCCGATATTGTTGGTGGCCATGACGGTTCCCTTTCCTTCGATTGCGCGCGGCGCGGCCTACAGGGCCTCGGCGCCGGAGATGATTTCGATGAGTTCCTTGGTGATCGACGCCTGGCGCGTGCGGTTCATCTGCAGCGTGAGCTTCCTGATGACGTCGCCGGCGTTGCGCGAGGCATTGTCCATCGCCGTCATCTGCGAGCCGTAGAAGCTCGCGGCGTTCTCCAGCAGCACGCGGAAGATCTGGACGGTGAGGTTGCGCGGCAGCAGATCGGCCAGGATGTCGGCCTCGTCGGGCTCGAACTCGTAGACCGCTCCCCCGGCCGTGGCGGGAGCGCCGCCGGCCTCGGGTGGCGGCGGCGGGATGAGCTGCTGCACGGTGACCGTCTGGGTCATCGCCGACTTGAAGCGGTTGAAGATCACCGTCGCGACATCGAACTCGTTGGCGTCGAACAGCTCGGTGAGCCGCGTCGCCACCTTCTGCGCATCGGCGAAGGAAAGCCGGGGGCGTCCGAGATCGGTGATCGTGTCGATGATCATCGAACCGAAGTCGCGACGAAGCTGGTCGCGGCCCTTGCGGCCGACGCACAGGATCTTGACGGTCTTGCCCTCGTTCACCAGCGCGCGGACGAACCGGCGCGCCTCGCGCACGATCGAGCTGTTGAAGGCGCCGCACAGACCGCGGTCGGCGGTCGCCACGATCACGAGCTGCACCTGGTCCGAGCCGGTGCCGGCGAGCAGCCTGGGACCGGTGCCCTTGAAGCTTTGCCCCAGCGCGGCCAGCACCTTGTCCATCGCCTCGGCGTAGGGGCGGGCGGCCATCGCCTGCTCCTGGGCGCGCCGCAGCTTGGCCGCCGCGACCATCTTCATGGCCTTCGTGATCTTCTGCGTCGACTGGACGCTTCGGATGCGAAGGCGGAACGTCTTCAGACTGGGCATCGGAGCTCGGCGATCCTTTCCTCAGGCGAACTTCTTGGTGAAGTCGGTCAGGAACGCCTTCAGCTTGTCGTCGGTCTCCTTCACGATCTCGCGCCTGTCGCGGATCGAGGCCAGGATCGAGCCCTCGGCGCGCAACGCATCGAGCATCTGCCGCTCGTAGTCGCCGACGCGGCCGACCGGCAGGCCGTCGAGGAAGCCGCGCGTGCCGGAATAGATCGAGGCCACCTGCTCCTCGACCGGCATCGGACTGTACTGGCCCTGCTTCAGGAGCTCGGTGAGCCGCTGGCCGCGCGCCAGCAGGCGCTGGGTCGAGGCGTCGAGGTCGGAGGCGAACTGGGCGAAGGCCGCCATCTCGCGGTACTGCGCGAGCTCGAGCTTGATGGTGCCGGCGACCTGCTTCATCGCCTTGATCTGCGCCGCCGAGCCGACGCGGCTCACCGACAGGCCGACGTTAATCGCCGGGCGGATGCCCTGATAGAAGAGCTCGGTCTCGAGGAAGATCTGCCCGTCGGTGATCGAGATCACGTTGGTCGGAATGTAGGCCGAGACATCGCCGGCCTGCGTCTCGATGACCGGCAGCGCCGTCAGCGAGCCCGAGCCGTTCTTCTCGTTGAGCTTGGCCGCGCGCTCGAGCAGCCGCGAGTGAAGGTAGAAGACGTCGCCCGGATAGGCTTCGCGACCCGGCGGGCGGCGCAGCAGCAGCGACATCTGGCGGTAGGCGACCGCCTGCTTGGAAAGGTCGTCGTACACGATCACGGCGTGCATGCCGTTGTCGCGGAAATACTCGCCCATGGCGCAGCCGGCGTAGGGCGCCAGGAACTGCATCGGCGCCGGGTCGGACGCGGTCGCCGCGACGACGATGGAATACTCCATCGCGCCGTTGTCCTCGAGCGTCTTCACGATCTGCGCCACGGTCGAGCGCTTCTGGCCGACGGCGACATAGACGCAATAGAGCTTGCGGCTTTCGTCGGTGCCCTTGTTGATCGGCTTCTGGTTGATGAAGGTGTCGATGGCGACGGCGGTCTTGCCGGTCTGGCGGTCGCCGATGATCAGCTCGCGCTGGCCGCGCCCGATCGGCACCAGCGAGTCGATGGCCTTGAGGCCGGTCTGCATCGGCTCGTTGACCGACTTGCGCGGAATGATGCCCGGCGCCTTCAGCTCGACGAGGCGGCGCTCCGCGGCCTGGATCGGCCCCTTGCCGTCGATCGGGTTGCCGAGACCGTCGACCACGCGGCCGAGCAGGCCCTTGCCGACCGGCACGTCGACGATCGCGCCCGTGCGCTTGACGGTGTCGCCTTCCCTGATGGTGCGGTCGTCGCCGAAGATGACGACGCCGACATTGTCCCTTTCGAGATTCAGCGCCATGCCCTTGATGCCGCCGGGAAACTCGACCATCTCGCCGGCCTTGACGCTGTCGAGGCCGTAGACGCGCGCGATGCCGTCGCCGACCGACAGGACCTGACCGACCTCGGCGACTTCGGCCTCGGTCCCGAAGTTGGCGATCTGCTGCTTCAGAATGGCCGAGATCTCGGCCGCGCGGATATCCATTAGGCAACTCCCTTCATGACAAGCTGCAGGCGCTGCAGCTTGCTGCGGATAGACGAATCGAACAGGCGCGAGCCGACCTTCACGACGAGGCCGCCGAGAATGTCGGGGTTGACATGCGCATCGATGGAGACCCTGGCGCCGCCCAGGACGCCACGCAGCGTGTCGGTGAGCTGCCGGAGCTGGGCGTCGGAGAGCGGCACGGCCGTCGTGACCGTGGCCGTGGTCTCGCCGCGGCGGCGCGCCAGCTCGGCGAGGAAGGCGGCCGCCATCGCCGGCAGCTCGCGGGCACGGCCGTTGGCGGCCACGGTGCCGACGAAATTGCGCGTAAGGCCCGCGATGCCCGCGGCATCGAGCACGGCCAGCAGCGCCTTGCCCTGCACCTCGCGGCCGATGACGGGGCTCGCGATCAGGCGCGCGAGGTCGGCACTTTCATCGAGGAGCCGGCGGAAGCTGGCGAGATCCTGCGCGACCTGGTCGAGCGCACGGGCATTGTCTGCGAGCTCGAACAGCGCGCTGGCATAGCGTCCGGCAACACCCGATGTGGCGGAGTTAGCGTCTGACACGTCGAAAGCCTCTCCCTGTGCCGTTGCCGGCCGGTAAGCCCTTGAAAACCCAAGTTCTTTTCCGGAAGAACGCCCCTCATCGCGTGCCGCCCCGGGCCGGAAAAGCGCGCGTTGCTACCATGCGCCCTTCCCCGGCGCAAGATTGCTAAGAGCCCGTATTACCTGCCTTTTCCGCATCCCCTTGTCACAGGAAAGAGTAGGGATCGACGTCGATTTGCAGTCGGACGGAACCCGGCAGGCCGATCTCGGAAAGCCAGGCGCGCAGCAACGGTTGCACCGCAACATCGCGGCCGGTCTTGAGCAGGAAGCGGCGGCGGTGACGGCCGCGCAACAGGGCGAGCGGCGCGACCGAGGGGCCGAGCACCGAGACCCCGGCCCGGTGCGGCGCGCGGCGCGCGATGGCGGCGCAGACATTGTCGACGACCGATGCATCGGGTCCCGATACAATCAGCGAGGCCAGCCGGCCATAAGGCGGCATGCCGGCCGCCGCCCGGTCGGCCAGCTCGGCGGCGACGAAGCGGTCGCGATCGTTCGCGACCAGGGCCTGCATCACCGGATGCTCCGGCATATGGGTCTGCACCAGCGCGCGGCCCGGCCGGTCCTGGCGGCCCGCCCGGCCGGCCACCTGATAGAGGAGCTGGAAGGTCCGTTCGGCGGCCCGCAGATCGCCGCCGTTCAATCCCAGATCGGCGTCGACCACGACGACGAGCGTGAGATTGGGAAAATGGTGCCCCTTCGCCGCCATCTGTGTGCCGATCAGGATGTCGATCTCGCCCGCGATCATGCGTTCGACGGCGGCTGTCGCCTCGTGACGATTGATCAGGGTATCCGACGTGAAGAGCTCGAGCCGCGCGTCGGCAAAGAGCGCATGCGCCTCCTCGGCGATGCGCTCGACGCCCGGCCCGCAGGCGACGAACTGGTCGACCGCGCCGCAATGCTTGCATGCCGCGCTCGGCGGCTCGTTGTAGCCGCAGTGATGGCAGACCAGCGTGCGGCGAAAGCGGTGCTCGACCAGCCATGCCGAGCAATGCGGACATTCGAGGCCGTGCCCGCACGCGCGGCACAGGGTGATTGGCGCATAGCCACGTCGGTTCAGGAACAGCAGAACCTGCTCGCCGGCCTCGCGCGTCTGCCTCATCGCCTCGACGACCGGCGGCGACAGCCAGCGACCGCGTGCGGGCGGGGTCTTGCGCAAATCGACTGCCGACAGGCTCGCGAGCTGCTGTCCGCCGTGCCGCGCCGGCAGGTGCAGCGCCTCGTAACGGCCAGCCGTCACGTTGGCGATGCTTTCCAGCGACGGCGTCGCCGAGGCGAGCACGACCGGCGCCGAGACCAGCCGGGCGCGCACCACCGCCATGTCGCGCGCATTGTAGGTGACGCCTTCCTCCTGCTTGAACGAGCCGTCGTGCTCCTCGTCGACGACGATCAGCCCCAGCTTCGCGAACGGCAGGAACAGGGCCGAGCGGGCCCCCACCACCACCTTCACGCGCCCGTCGGCGATGCCGCGCCAGGTCTCGCGCCGTTCCAGGCTGGTGAGATCGGAGTGCCACGAGGCAGGCGCGGCACCGAAGCGATCCTCGAAGCGCCTGAGCCATTGTGCGGTGAGCGCGATCTCGGGCAGCAGCACCAGCACCTGGCGGCCTGCGCCCAGCGCCGCGGCGATCGCCTCGAAATAGACCTCGGTCTTGCCGGCGCCGGGCACGCCGTCGAGCAGCGTCGCCGAGAAACGATGCGCCTTCACCCTGGCGATCAGGGCCTCGGCGGCACGCCTTTGCGCGTCGGAGAGCGCCGGCCCGTCGCGGCGGCCGTCGGGCTGCGGGAAGGCGCGCCGCATCTCGCGCGCCACGCCCTCGAGCAGGCCGGCCGCGGCCATGGTCTTCACCACCGAGGTTCCGACTCCGGCGAGATGCGCGAGCTCGGCCGCCGGCATGGCCGGGCCGTCCTTCAACGCCTCCAGCACGCGCCGCCGGGCAGCCGTCAGCTTCGGCTCGCCTTCGAGGGCCGTCGGCGCCAGGCGATAGATCGTCTCCTTGCGCGCCGCCTCGAGCGCCGACAGCGAGCTCATGGTCATGCGCAGCACGGCCCCGGGCGGCGCGAGTGTGTAGGCCGCGACCCATTCGACGAAGCGCCGCAACGCGTCGGTCATCGGCAGCGCCGGAAGGATGTCGGCCACGTGGCGCAGCTTCTCGCGCGGCACGTCGCCCGTGCCCTCGCCCCACACGACGCCGATCGTCTCGCGCTTGCCCAGCGGCACGATGACGAAGGCGCCCGCCGCAACCTCGAGGCCCTCCGGCACGCTGTAGTCATAGGCATCGGCAAGGGGGAGCGGCAGAAGGACACGCACTGTCCGGAGGTTGCCGTTTTCCACCGATCCCGGGCGCGCCTCCTCCACCTGCGCGGCTTGTGGCTGCGCGGGCGAATCGCTAGAAATTGCGGCGGCACGCCAATCCGAACCACTGGCCATTGGGGTATTTTATATGAAGTTCTTCGTCGATACCGCCGATGTCGCCGAGATCAAGGACCTCGCCGCATCGGGGCTCCTGGATGGGGTCACCACCAATCCCTCGCTGATCATGAAGTCCGGCCGACCCATGCTCGAGGTGATCAAGGAAGTCTGCGCCGTCGTTCCCGGCCCGGTCAGCGCCGAGACGGTGTCGACCGACCACAAGCGGATGCTCGAGGAAGGCAGGAAGCTCGCCAAGATCGCCAAGAATGTGGCGGTGAAGGTGCCGCTCACGCCCGACGGCCTCAAGACCTGCAAGGCGTTGGTCTCGGAGGGCACGATGGTGAACGTCACGCTCTGCTTCTCGGCGGCGCAGGCGCTGCTGGCGGCCAAGGCGGGAGCCACCTTCGTCTCGCCCTTCGTCGGCCGCCTCGACGATATCGGCCAGGACGGCATGCATCTCATCGCCGAGATCATGACGATCTTCCGCCAGTATCCGGACTACAAGACGCAGGTGCTGGTAGCTTCGGTGCGCCACAGCCAGCATGTGATCCAGGCGGCGAAGCTCGGTGCCGATGTCGCCACGGTGCCACCCAACGTATTGCGTGGCCTCTTCAAGCATGTGCTGACCGACAACGGGCTCAAGGCCTTCCTCGACGACTGGGCCAAGACCGGCCAGTCGATCCTCTGACCGCGAGGCGCGGGGGCATGGGCGGAAGGGAGACCGAGGGCACCGTGGAGGCGCCCGACGGGTCGGGGCGGCAGGTGAAGCTGATCACGGCCGACGATGTCGTGGCCTATCTCAAGGCCCACCCCGATTTCTTCACCAAGCATGCCGAGCTGGCGGGCGAGCTTGGCCTCTCTTCCCCGATCCAGGGTCCGGGCGTCATCGACATGCAGCAGGCGATCCTGAAGCGCCTGCGTTCGGAGATCGATCGCCTCAAGAGCGAGCGCACGGAGATCATCGCCAACTCCAGGCAGAACCAGATCGTCCAGAACCGAATCCAGGCGGCGGTGATCAGCATCATCCAGGCGTCGAGCTTCGAGAAGATGATCCATGTCGTCACCCACGAGCTGCCCGATCTCCTGGACGTCGATTTCATCGCCCTCGCGATCGAGGGCACGCCCGACGCGCCGAAGAGGGCGGCGTCGGTGCGCGGCGTCTATGTGCTCGAGCCGGGCGCGATCGATGCCGCCGTCGGCGCCGACAAGCATGCCCGCCTGCGCAGCCACGTCACGGGCGAGGAAGCCTTCTTCGGCGATGTCGCCCGGTTCGTGCAGTCCGACGTGCTCTTGCGCCTGCGTGTGTCGTCCGGCTCGCCGGATGGCGTGATGTGCTTCGGCTCGCGCAACCCGGAGGCGTTCGGGCCGGACATGGCGACCGAGCTCCTGTTCTTCCTGGCCAAGGTGCTGGAAAACACCATCCGCGCCTGGCTCGACCTGCCCGAGTAGCGGCATGCCGGGGAGTCTCGCGGCCGCGCGCGAGGCATGGCGGGACTGGCTGAAAAGCGAGCGACGGCTCGCCGATCATACCCTCGTCGCCTACGAGCACGACGTCGCGACCTTCCTCGGCTTCATGACCAGCTATCTCGGCGCACCGCCGACGCTCGACGCGCTCGCCAGGCTGAAGCCCGCCGAGTTCCGCGCCTGGCTCGCCGACCGCGCCCGCAACGGGCTGGCGCGCCCCTCGACGGCGCGCGCGGTGTCCTCGGTGCGCTCCTTCTTCCACTTCCTCGACAGGGAAAAGCTCGCGCACAATGCCAGCATCGGCACGCTGCAGACGCCCAGGCTGCCGCACGCGGTGCCCAAGGCGCTCTCGGAGGCCGACATGGACGAGGTTCTCGAGGCCGAGTCCGAACGGGAGCGCGAGCCCTGGATCGACAAGCGCGACGCGGCCGTCCTGCTGCTGCTCTACGGCGCCGGCCTGCGCATCGGCGAGGCGCTCGGCCTCACCAAGGCGATGGTCGAGGACCTCCTGGGCGCGGGCCGTGACACGCTGGCCGTTACCGGCAAGGGCCGCAAGACCCGGATCGTGCCGCTCCTGCCACAGGCGCTCGAGGCGCTGGCCGCCTATCGCGACGCCTGTCCGCATCTCGCCGCCCTCGCCGGCAGCCATGCCTTCTTCCTCGGCGCGCGCGGCGGCCCGCTCGACCCCGCGATCGTGCAGAAGCGGGTGCGCGAGATCCGCCGGCAGCTCGGCCTGCCCGACTCGGTGACGCCGCACGTCCTGCGCCACTCCTTCGCCACCCATCTTCTGGGCGCGGGCGGCGACCTGCGCACCATCCAGGAGCTGCTGGGCCACGCCTCGCTCTCGACCACCCAGCGCTACACCGACGTCGACGCCGCCCGCCTGACCTCCGTCTATCGCGCCGCCCATCCCAGGGCGAAGGCGCGGTAGATCACATTTCTTTACCGGCGGCGGGAATAGACCTTCCCTGCCAGCGTCTCTCTTTCGTGCGTCAACATCTGCACGGAGGAGATATGCTCAAGAAGCTCGCTTTCACGGTCTTTGCCATGGCGCTCGCCACATCGGGGGCGGCGTTGGCCGCCGAGCCCTCGTCGATGGCGCCGTCGACCAAGAACGGCATGTTCGTCGATGCCAAGGGCATGACGCTCTACACCTTCGACAAGGACACGCCCGGCAAGTCGGTCTGCAACGGGAAGTGCGCCCAGAACTGGCCGCCGCTCCTCGTCGCCGACGGCGCCAAGGCCTCCGGCAACTGGTCGATCGTCACCCGCGACGACGGGCTGAAGCAGTGGGCCTACAAGGGCAAGCCGCTCTATGGATGGGTCAAGGACACCAAGCCCGGCGACACGACCGGCGATGGCTTCCTGCAGGGCGCCTGGCACGTCGCCCGACCCTGACGGAAGCCGGGGCGCCGGCCGCGTTTCCCGAATGCCCACCCGCCGGCGTCCCGGCTTTCGCGTAGACTGACGCCTCGATGGCCGACATTGCCGCCCTTCTGGAGCAGCAGATCCCGGCGCTGCGCCGCTATGCCTACGCCCTGCTGCGCGACCACGAGCGCGCCGACGATCTCGTGCAGGACACGCTGGAGCGGGCGCTGTCGCGCTGGGCGCTGCGACGCGCCGACGGCGATCTGCGGGCCTGGCTGTTCGCCATCCAGCGCAACCTTTACCTCAGCCGCTGGCGGCAGGACCGCCGCCGGGAAAGCCCGGTCGCGATGGAGGATGCGGCCCTCCCCGGCGTGCCGGCCCGGCAGGAGAGCACGCTCGAGGTCCACGACGTGCTGGCGGCGCTCGACCAGCTCCCCGAGGAGCAGAAGTCGCTGCTGCTGCTGGTGGGGGTCGAGGATTTCTCCTACGACGAGGCGGCGCGCATCCTGGGCATGCCGGTCGGCACGGTGATGTCGCGCCTGTCGCGGGCCCGCCAGCGGCTGCGCGCGATCGTCGAGACCGGCCGCACAACATTGCTCCGGAGAGTGAAATGACCGGCCGGGACGCCGTGGTCCGGGAGGAGGATCTGCAGGCCTATGTCGACGGTTGCGCCGGCGGCGAGCGGCGGACCGAGATCGAAGCCTATCTGGCGCAGCATCCGGATGTGCGCGAGCGCGTGATGCTGGAACAGCGGCAGCGCGCGACGCTGCGCGGCCAGCTCGGGGGCAAGTTCGCCGAACCGGTCCCGTCCCGACTGTGGATCGTCAATATCCAGGCCGCGCGCCGGCGCCGATGGGCACGACGGGCCGGCCTGGCCGCGGCGGGTGTGCTGCTGTTTGCCGGCGGCATCGGCGCCGGCTGGATCGGCGCAAGCCGAACCGAAACGGCCGCGGCACGAGCGACGCCGGCCACGACCGCGGTTGCCGACAGCGCGTCGGCCGCCTACCGCACCTTCGTCGTCGAAGTCGCCCATCCGGTCGAGGTCGACGCCCGGCACGAGGCCCACCTGCTGCAATGGCTGTCGCGGCGCCTCGGCAAGCCGCTGGTCGCGCCCGATCTCAGCCGCTTCGGCTACCGCCTGATGGGCGGACGGCTGTTGCCATCGGACGATGGCGCAGCCGCCCAGCTCATGTACGACGATCCGGCGGGCAAGCGTCTCACGGTCTATGTCCGGGCCGCACAGGGCAACGAGACGGCCTTCCGTTTCCGGCACGAGGGCGAGATCTCGACTTTCGCCTGGATCGACCGCGGTTTCGGCTTCGCGGTCACGGGCGCCGTGTCGCGCGACGAGCTGCTGCCGATCGCCGAGGCGGTCTACCACCGTCTGAACGGCGGCGGTGCGGGGACGGCAAAGGACTGAGCCGGCGGAGAGCTCACTTCGACGGATCGGTGAGATCGTCGAACTCCCGCAGGTGGCGCGGCGCCCAGCGGTGGGTCCGCGCCTTAGAGATCCACTGCGAGAGGGTCGGCCAACGGCGACGCGCCGCCTTCACATAGCGGCGGCCGCTGTCGAATTCGGTGGCGAAGAGGTAGAGGGCCAGCACGAAGAAGATCCAGCCCTGCAGGATGGGCACGAGACCGCCGATCACCGACATGATCAGGCAGGCAACGATCGCGAGCACCATCAACGGCTTGCGCATGTCGGTCACGACACTGTCTTCATGGCAAACGTCTCTACAGGTGGATCGGCCTGTCCCAGGCCGCGAGGGCGGCCTCCTTCATCGCTTCGTTCACAGTCGGATGGGCGTGGCAGACGCGGCCGATATCCTCGGCCGAGGCCGAGAACTCCATCGCCATCACTGCCTCGGCGATCATGGTGCCGGCCTCGGCGCCGATGACGTGCACGCCCAGCACCTGGTCGGTCGCCTTGTCGGCCAGCACCTTCACGAAGCCCTCGGTGGCGCCGTTGGCGCGGCTGCGCGGATCGGCCGTGAAGGGATACTTTCCGATCTTGTAGGCGATGCCCTCCGCCTTGAGCTGCTCCTCGGTCTTGCCGACCCAGGCCACCTCCGGCTGGGTATAGACGACCGAGGGCACGAGATCCCAGTTCACATGGCCCTTCTGGCCGGCCAGCGTTTCGACGCAGGCGATACCGTCCTCGCTTGCCTTGTGGGCGAGCATCGGTCCGTCGATCGCATCGCCGATCGCATAGATGCCGGGCACCGAGGTCTGGAAATGCGCATCGACCTCGATGCGGCCGCGCGACGAGAGCTTGACGCCCGCCTTGTCGAGACCCAGGCCCTCGACGTACGGCCGCCGGCCGATCGACACCAGCAGGATGTCGGCTTCGAGCGTCTCGGGTGCACCGCCCTTGGCCGGCTCGACGGTGATCGCAATGCCGCCGGCCGAAGGCTCGGCCCTGGTCACCTTCGAGCCCAGCCTGAACTTCAGGCCCTGCTTCGCGAGCATGCGATGGAAGTGCTTGGTCACCTCGTCGTCGACGCCGGGTGTGATGCGGTCGAGGAACTCGATCACCGTCACATCCGAGCCGAGACGGCGCCAGACCGAGCCCAGCTCCAGGCCGATGATGCCGGCGCCCACGACCACGAGGCGCCTGGGCACCTCGGCAAGCTCGAGCGCGCCGGTCGAGGACACGATCTTCTTCTCGTCGATCGTGACGCCCGGCAGCGGCGTCGATTCCGAGCCGGAGGCGATCAGGATGTTCCTGGCCGACAGCGTCTCCTTGACCGCGCCGTCGTCGCCCAGGACGGCGACCGAACCCGCCTTCTCGATGCGGCCGGTGCCCTGGAAGGCCGTGATCCTGTTCTTCCGGAACAGGAAGGCGACCCCCTTGGTGGTGGCGTCGACCACCTCGTTCTTGCGCTTCATGAGCTGCGCGAAGTCGAGCCTGGGCAAGCCGAGCTCTATGCCGTGAACCGCGAGATCATGGCCCGCCTGCTCGAAGAGGTGGGACGACTGCAGCAGCGCTTTGGACGGGATGCATCCGACGTTCAGGCAGGTTCCGCCGAAAGTCGCGCGCTTCTCGACCACCGCGACCTTCATGCCGAGCTGCGCCGCCCGGATCGCCGCCACATAGCCGCCGGGCCCGGCGCCGATCACCACCAGATCAAAGGTTTCGTTTGCCATCGCCTATCGCCGCTCCAGACTCGGTGTCATCCCGAGCGCAGCGAGCGAGGGATCCTTGCCGATGGCGAAAGATCCCTCGCTGCGCTCGGGACGACACTGTTTTCGCTAACGCTCAAACCCCCAGCAGCAGCCGCTCGGGATCCTCGATGCATTCCTTCACGCGCACCAAGAACAGCACGGCCTCGCGGCCGTCGATGATGCGGTGGTCGTAGGACAGCGCCAGGTACATCATCGGCCGCACCTTGATCTCGCCGCCCACGACCATCGGCCGCTGCTGGATCTTGTGCATGCCGAGGATGCCGGACTGCGGCGGGTTCAGGATCGGCGTCGACATCAGCGAGCCGTAGACGCCGCCGTTCGAGATGGTGAAGGTGCCGCCCGTCAGGTCGGCGATCGACAGCTTGCCGTCGCGCGCCTTGCGGCCGAGATCGGCGATGCCCTTCTCGATCTCGCCGAAGCCCAGCACGTCGGCATCGCGCAGCACCGGCACCACGAGGCCGTTGGGCGTGCCGACCGCGACGCCGATGTCGTAGTAGTTCTTGTAGACGAGCTCGTCGCCCTCGATCTCGGCGTTGACCGCCGGCAGCTCCTTGAGACCGGCGATGCAGGCCTTGACGAAGAAGGACATGAAGCCGAGCCGCGCGCCGTGCTTCTTCTCGAAATCCGCCTTCAGCCGCTCGCGCAACGCCATGACGTTGGTCATGTCCACCTCGTTGAAGGTGGTGAGCATGGCGGCGGTGTTCTGCGCCTCCTTGAGCCGGTTGGCGATGGTGCGGCGCAGGCGCGTCATGCGCACGCGCTCCTCGCGGTCGGCGCGCGGCCGCGGCCCGGCCGGCACGGCCGGCTTGACGGCAGGCGCGGCGCTCGGCGCCGGGACGGACTGCAGGGCGGCCAGCACGTCGGCCTTGGTGGCGCGACCGTCCTTGCCGGTGGGCTGGATCGCCGACGCGGCCACCTCCTTCTCTTCCGCGAGCTTGCGCGCGGCGGGCCCGGAGGCCGCGAGATTGGCGCCCGGCCCCACGCCGGCCATGACCGGCGCCGGAGCCGTGTGGACCGCAGGCGGAACGGCCGCCGCCGGTTTCGGCGGCGCAGCCACCGGCGCGGGACCGGCGGACGCGGACGAAGCAGCGGCGCCGGCACCGGCCTCGATATGGCACAGCACGCCGCCCACCTGCACCGTGGCGCCCTCGGCCACGGCGAGATCGGCCATGGTGCCCGCCACCGTGGCATTGACCTCGACCGTCACCTTGTCGGTCTCGAGCTCGCACAACGGCTGATCGATCGCCACCACGTCGCCCGCCTTGACCAGCCACTTGGCGACGGTCGCCTCGGTGACCGATTCACCCAACGCCGGGACCTTGATCTCGACGGCCATGACTCAAAACCTCCTTCGTCGCCGACCGTGCGCGTCAGCCGACCGTGAGCGCGCGATCGACCAGATCGGCCTGTTCCTTGAGATGCGTGCGCAGCGCGCCGGTCGCCGGCGACGCCGCTTCGGGGCGGCCGATATAGACCGGCCGCTTGCTTCTGACATCGATACCCGAGAGCGAGCGCTCGATGCGGCGGTCGACGAAGTGCCAGGCGCCCATGTTCTCGGGCTCCTCCTGGCACCACACGACCTCGGCGTTGGGGTAGTGCGCGAGCCGCACGCCCAGCCGCGTGATCGGGAACGGATAGAGCTGCTCGACGCGCAGGATGGCGATGTCGTCGATCTTGCGTTTGCGCCGCTCGGCCAAGAGGTCGAAGTAGACCTTGCCGCTGCACAGGATGACGCGACGTACCTTCTCGCGATCGGCCAGCGTCTCGGTCTCGATCAGGATGCGCCGGAACGACGAGCCGGGGCCGAAATCCGCCAGCGTCGAGACGCACTCCTTATGGCGCAGCAGCGACTTCGGCGTCATGACGATCAGCGGCTTGCGGAAAGGGCGCCGGACCTGACGCCTCAGCGCATGGAAATAGTTGGCGGGCGTGGTCGGCACGACGACCTGCCAGTTGTCCTCGGCCGAGAGCTGCAGATAGCGCTCCAGCCGCGCCGAGCTGTGCTCGGGCCCCTGCCCTTCGTAGCCGTGCGGCAGCAGCATCACGAGGCCGTTCATGCGCAGCCACTTGCTCTCGCCCGAGCACAGGAACTGGTCGATGATGACCTGCGCGCCGTTGGCGAAGTCGCCGAACTGCGCCTCCCACAGCACCAGGGCGTTGGGCTCGGCCGATGAATAGCCGTACTCGAAGCCCAGCACACCCGCCTCGCTCAAGGGGCTGTCGACGACCTCGAAATGCGCCTGCTCGCCGCCGAGATTGTTGAGCGGCACGTACTTGCGCTCGGTGGTCTGATCGATCAGCTCCGAATGGCGCTGCGAGAAGGTGCCGCGCGCCGAGTCCTGGCCGCTGAGGCGCACCGGCGTGCCCTCGGCGAGCAGCGTCCCGAAGGCCAGCGCCTCGCCGGTCGCCCAGTCGATGTCCTTGCCGGTCTCGATCGCCTTGCGCTTCTCGTGCAGGAGACGAACGATCTTGCGGTTGAGGTCGAAGTTCGGGGGCGGCTCGGAGATCGCCTTGCCGACGGCGACGAGCCGGTCGAGCTCGACCGCCGTCATGCCCTTGCGGTCCTCTTCGCCCGGCGCGACGGTGAAGCCGGTCCACTTGCCTTCCAGCCAGTCGACCTTGTTGGGCTTGTAGTTGGCGGCCGCTTCCAGCGCCTTGTCGAGCTTCTGCCTGAGCTCCGCGTCCATCGCCGCGACATCGGCCGCACTCACGACCCCTTCGGCCTCGAGCTGCGCGGCGTAGACCTGCTTCACCGTCTTGTGGCCGCCGATCTTCTTGTACATCAGCGGCTGGGTGAACATCGGCTCGTCCGACTCGTTGTGCCCGTAGCGGCGATAGCAGAACATGTCGATCACGATGTCGCGCTTGAAGCGCTGGCGGAACTCGGTGGCGATGCGGCAGGCATGGACCACCGCTTCCGGATGGTCGCCGTTCACGTGCAGAATCGGCGCCTGCACGATCTTGGCCACCTCGGTGCAATAGGGGCCCGAACGCGAGGAGGTCGGCAGCGTGGTGAAGCCGATCTGGTTGTTGACCACCAGATGAATGGCGCCGCCGATGCGGTAGCCGGCGAGGTCGCTGAGGTCGAGGCTCTCCGCCACCAGTCCCTGGCCGGCGAAGGCTGCATCGCCATGCATCAGGATCGCCATCACCTGGCTGCGTTCCTCGTCGCCGCGCTGGTCCTGCTTGGCCCGTGCCTTGCCCAGCACCACCGGGTCGACCGCCTCGAGGTGCGAAGGGTTGGGCGCCAGCGACAGATGGATCACGTTGCCGTCGAACTCGCGGTCGGCCGAGGCGCCGAGGTGGTACTTGACGTCGCCCGAGCCGCGCATCTCCTCGGGCAACGAGGGGCGCCCCTGGAATTCGGAGAAGAGCGCGGTGTAGCTCTTGTGCATCACGTGCACGAGCGTGTTGAGGCGGCCGCGATGGGGCATGCCGATCACCACCTCGCGCACGCCGAGCTGGCCGCCGCGCTTCAGGATCTGCTCGACGCCGGGAATGAGCGATTCGCCGCCATCGAGGCCGAAGCGCTTGGTGCCGACGAACTTCAGGCCGAGATACTTCTCGAGCCCTTCCGCGTCGACGACCCGCTGCAGGATCGCGCGCCGGCCTTCGAGCGTGAAGTCGGTGCGGTTCTCGACATGCTCGATGCGTTCCTGGATCCAGGCCTTCTGGTCGGGGTCGGAGATGTGCATGTATTCGACGCCGATCTTGCCGCAATAGGTCTTGCGCAGCCGGTCCATGATCTGGCGCAGCGTTGCGGCGTCGCCCAGGCCCAGCACGCCGAAGATCAGGATCGGGCGATCCCAGTCGCCGTCGCCGAAGCCGTAGGTCGCCGGATCGAGCTCGCGATGAGGCGCCTGCTTCACCAGGCCGAGTGGATCGAGGTCCGCCTCGAGATGGCCGCGGATGCGATAGGCGCGGATCAGCAGGAACGCGCGCGAGGTATCGTAGGCGGCGGCGCGGATCGCCTCTTCGCCCTGGCCCGCGAACGGCATCGCCGCCGCGCCGTCGCCGCCCTTGATGTTGAGGTTGGCGGCCGCGCGCGGCATCTCGGAGTCGGGAACATCGATCACGCGGGCCCCGTTGGGCGCCCAGGAAGCGCCGCGCACTTCGGCCAGCACATCGCCCCGCTCCTCGGCCAGCGCCTCGAAGAAGGTGCGCCAGTCGGCATCGACTCGGGCCGGATCCTCGAGGAAGCGCGCGTAGAGCTCCTCGATGAAGGGCGCGTTCGCACCGAACAGGAACGATGTCTGCTCTGCCTGCATGGCTCTTTGCTCCTTCAGCGCCTCATCCTCGTCCTGAGCGCAGCGGAGGACCTCACGCCGGTCCTGCAGCCCACCATGTCCAGGATCCTTCGCTTCGCTCAGGCTGACGAAGATAATCAGCCCTTCATGGCCTTGAGCATTTCCTCGCCCAGCGCGGCCGGCGAATCGGCGACCCTGATGCCCGCGGAACGCATGGCCGCGACCTTGAATTCCGCCGTGTCGTGGCCGCCCGAAATCACCGCGCCGGCATGGCCCATGCGGCGGCCCGGCGGCGCGGTGCGCCCGGCGATGAAGCCCACGACCGGCTTTTTGGTCCTGGAAGCCTTGATGAACTCCGACGCCTTGACCTCGGCGTCGCCACCGATCTCGCCGATCATGACGATGCCCTCGGTCTCCGGATCGGGCAGCAGCATCTCCAGGCATTCGACGAAATTGGTGCCGTTCACCGGATCGCCGCCGATGCCGATGCAGGTCGTCTGGCCGAGACCGGCCGCCGTCGTCTGCGCCACCGCTTCGTAAGTAAGAGTGCCCGAGCGCGAGATGATGCCGATCTTGCCGCGCTTGTGGATGTGCCCGGGCATGATGCCGATCTTGCACTCGCCGGGGGTGATGACGCCGGGACAGTTGGGCCCGATCAGGCGCGACTTCGAGCCGGCGAGCGCGCGCTTCACCTTCACCATGTCGATCACCGGGATGCCCTCGGTGATGCAGACGATGAGCGGGACCTCCGCATCGACCGCCTCGAGGATCGAATCGGCGGCGAAGGGCGGCGGTACGTAGATGACCGAGGCCGTGCAGCCGGTCTTGGCGACCGCCTCGGCGACGGTGTCGAACACCGGCAGGTCGAGATGCGTTGTGCCGCCTTTGCCCGGCGTCACGCCGCCCACCATCTTGGTGCCGTAGGCGATCGCCTGCTCGGAATGGAACGTCCCCTGGCTGCCCGTGATGCCCTGGCAGATGACCTTGGTGTTCTTGTCGACGAGGACGGCCATCAGTTCGACTCCTTGACCGCCTGGACGATCTTTTGCGCCGCGTCGGCGAGGTTCTCCGCCGACGTGATCTTGAGTCCCGACTGCTTCAGGATCTTCTTGCCGAGATCGACATTGGTGCCCTCGAGCCGCACCACCAACGGCACGTGCAGGTTGACCTCGCGCGCCGCGGCGACCACGCCCTCGGCGATCACGTCGCAGCGCATGATGCCGCCGAAGATATTCACCAGGATGCCCTCGACGTTGGG
Organism: Enhydrobacter sp.; assembly: GCF_030246845.1. Classification (NCBI taxonomy): domain Bacteria; kingdom Pseudomonadati; phylum Pseudomonadota; class Alphaproteobacteria; order Hyphomicrobiales; genus Enhydrobacter; species Enhydrobacter sp. The sequence continues at coordinate 2,914,192 of NZ_CP126889.1, read as the reverse complement.
GTCCTTGAGGATGATCTTGAAGGCGGCCGTCACGCGCTCCTTGGTGGCGCCGCCGCCGACATCGAGGAAGTTGGCAGGCGCCGATCCGTAGAGCTTGATGATGTCCATGGTGGCCATGGCGAGGCCCGCCCCGTTCACCATGCAGCCGATCTCACCGTCGAGCTTGACGTAGTTCAGCGCGTATTTCGCCGCCTCGGTCTCGGCCGGATCCTCCTCGTCCGTGTCGCGCAGGTCCTCCAGCTCCTTGTGGCGAAAGAGCGCGTTGTCGTCGAAGTTGATCTTGGCGTCGAGCGCGATCACGCCGCCGGCAGCGGTCACCACCATCGGATTGATCTCGATCAGCGAGCAGTCGAGCTCCACGAAGGCGCGGTAGAGCCCGCCCAGCAGATTGACGAAATTGTTGACCTGCTTGCCGGTGAGGCCGAGCGCGAAGGCGATCTTGCGGCCGTGATAGCCCTGGTAGCCGGCGGCGGGATCGATCGCCTGCTTGACGATCTTGTCGGGCGTATCGTGGGCCACCGTCTCGATATCCATGCCACCTTCGGTAGAGGCGACGACCTCGATGCGGCCTACGGCGCGATCCACCAGCAGCGAAAGGTAAAGCTCGCGCTTGATGTCGCAGCCTTCCTCGATATAGAGCCGCCGCACCGTCTTGCCGGCCGGCCCGGTCTGCTTGGTGACCAGCTCATGGCCCAGCATGGCCGCGGCGTTGGCCCCTACCTCCTCGACCGACTTCACGACCCGCACGCCGCCCTTGCCCTTGGGATCGTCCTTGAACCGTCCCGCCCCGCGGCCGCCGGCATGGATCTGCGCCTTCACGACCGTTACCGGGCTGCCCAGCTTCCGGGCGACGTCCATCGCCTCGTCCTTGGTGTACGCGACGCCCCCTTTCAGCAGGGGGACGGCGAATTTAGCCAACAATGCCTTGGCCTGATATTCGTGGATATTCATGGAGTCCTGTCGTTCGGGACCGGCTGCGACAGCTAAGTTTTAAAACGCAACTTAGCAATACCTGCGGCACTCTATGAGCGCCGCAGGGCCTTTGCAACGACCGACTGATGATCCTTTTGCGGCCGGCGCGCCTACATGCACGGAGCGCGCAAATCAGGCCGCGGCGACGATCTTCCTGGTCGCCTCGACGAGCGACTTCACCGCCGCAACCGACTTGTCGAACATCGCCTTCTCGTCGGCGTTGAACGACACCTCGACCACCTTCTCCACGCCATCCTTGCCGATCACGACCGGCACGCCGATGTAGAGACCCTTGACCCCGTACTCGCCGTTCAGCATCGCCGCGCACGGGATGACACGCTTCTTGTCCTTGAGGTAGGCCTCGGCCATCGAGATCGCCGACGCTGCCGGCGCGTAGAAGGCCGAGCCGGTCTTGAGCAGGCCCACGATCTCGGCCCCGCCGTCGCGCGTGCGCTGGACGATCTTGTCCAGCCGCTCCTGGGTGGTCCAACCCATCTTCACCAGATCGGGCAGCGGAATGCCGGCGACCGTGGAATAGCGGGCGAGCGGCACCATGGTGTCGCCGTGGCCGCCCAGCACGAAGGCGGTCACGTCCTGCACCGAGACCTTGAACTCCTCGGCGAGGAACAGGCGGAAGCGGGCCGAGTCGAGGACACCGGCCATGCCGACCACGCGCTTGGCGGGGAAGCCCGTGACCTCCTGCATCAATCCGACCATCGCATCGAGCGGGTTGGTGATCACGATCACGAAGGCGTTGGGCGCATTCTCCTTGATGCCCTTGCCGACGGCGTTGATCACCTTGGCGTTGATGCCGACCAGGTCGTCGCGCGTCATGCCGGGCTTGCGCGGCACGCCGGCCGTCACGATCACCACATCGGCGCCGGCGATGTCCTTGTAGTTGGCCGAGCCGGAGTAGTTCGCATCAAAACCCTCGACGGGCGAAAGCTGCGCGATGTCCAGCGCCTTGCCCTTGGCGATGCCCTCGGCGTCGGGAATGTCGAACAGGACGATGTCGCCCAGGTCCTTCTGGCCGGCCAGCAGAGCGAGGGTGCCGCCGATTTGTCCGGCGCCGATCAGCGCGATCTTCTTGCGAGCCATGCGAAATCTCCGTTTTTCAAAGGCGGCGCGTGGTAGCGCGATTCTGCCGAAGCGGCAAGGCAGAGGCCCCTGCGGCCGGCCGCCGGACTCGCTCCGAATAGGACGCGGCCGCCGGATATTTCGCGAAACGTCGTCGCGGTACCCATGGTCTCGACAGCAACACGAAGGAGGTCGCCATGACCAAGGAACAGGACAACAAGGCCATCGTCGGGCGCTGGTTCAGAGATTTCTGGGGCAATCCCTGGAACCCGGCCGTCGTCGACGAGCTCGCAACGCCGGATATCCTTCTGCAGTATTCCCTGCACGAGCCGCGGCGCGGTCGCGACGACGTGAAGCAATTCATGATCGGCTTCCGCGAGGCCTTCCCCGATCTGCATTTCGAGGGCGCCGCGGATCTGATCGCGGAGGACGACTACGTCGTCGGTCGCTGGAAGGGCGGCGGCACGCACACGGGCCCGGCGTTCAGCGACTTCCTGATCGGATCGCTGCCCGCCGCGTCGGGCCGGAAGATGTACTTCACCGGGACCACCGTGCTGCGCGTCAGGGACGGCAGGATCGCCGAGGAGATCGGCCTCGACGACGGCGTCACGGCGCTGCAGCAGCTCGGCCTTCTGAAGGCCGCATGATCAGACGGGGTGCCGGCCGAGATGAGCGAGCAGCAGATCGACCGCCTTGGCCGGCGCCTGATCCATGACGAAGTGGCCGACGCCCGGCAGGACCTGCATGCCATAGGCGGCGGCAACGAACTCCCCGGTGCCGTGCGCCGCCTCGGGTCCCACCGTGGCGTCGGCGTCGCCCCAGATATAGAGCGTCGGCACCTCGATGGTGCCGACCTCCGCCGCCAGGCCCTTGTTGGCGCGATACCAGGCCAGCGCCGCTTCGAGCGCCTCGGGAGTTCCCAGCACGCCGAGATGATCCTCGATCGCGGCCTCCGGCACGCCTTGCGTGGCGAGATTGCGCCGCAGGCGGCGCGCATTCTCTTCCAGGAGCATCGGTCCGGTCTCGGGCTCCAGGAACTTGCGGTGATGGCGCGAGCGGTGCTTCTGGTCGCCGTCATCCTCGAGAAGCGCACGGCGAAACGACGACGGGTGCGGCCGCGACAGGATGGTGAGCGAGGCGAGCCGATCGGGATGCCTGCCTGCCACGCCCCATGACACCTGGCCGCCCCAGTCGTGGCCCACCAGATGGAACCGCTTGCCCTCCGCTCCGGCCGCATCGGCGATATCGATCGCGTCGGCTATCAGCTTGTCGAAGGCGTAGCTGGAAAGATCCTTCGGATCGGGGCGCGCTGCGGGCGAATAGCCGCGCTGATCGGGCGCGGCGGCGCGATAGCTCGCTTCCGCCAGCGCCGGCAGCGCCGCGCGCCAACTGTGCCGCGATTCCGGAAAGCCGTGCAGCAGCAGCACGAGGGCGCCGCCGGTCGGACCGGCGACATCGGCGGTGAAGGTGAATCCCGAACGGGTCTTCAGTGCAATCGTCTCGACCATCCGGTCATGCTACACCGTTGGCCTTGAACCAGGCGAGGCAACGCTTCCAGCCGTCCTCGGCCGCTTCCTTGCGATAGGAGGGACGATAGTCCGCATTGAAGGCGTGCGGCGTGTCTGGATAGACGTGGATGTCGGACTTGGTCGCGGCGGCATTGCCGGACGCCCTGAGAGCGGCGCGCATTTTCTCGACGGCTTCCTGCGGAATGTTGCTGTCGGCACCACCGTAGAGGCCGAGAACCGGGCCGTGCAGTTCCCCCACGACGTCGATCGGATTCCTGGCGGGGCTCCGGGAGCCGAGCGGTCCGTACCAGGCGACCGCTGCCTTGATCGCGGGATTGTGCGCGTCGTACAGCCAGGTGATGCGGCCGCCCCAGCAGAAGCCCGTTATGCCGAGCTTTGTCGTGTCGGCTTTGCCTTCCGCCTTGGCGAAGGCCACGGTCGAGTCGAAGTCGCCCATTACCTGCTCATCCGGCGTCCTGGACACGAAGTCCCTGATCAGGGTCTGTACGTCGCTGACCTTGGTGGCATCGCCCTGGCGGAAGTAGAGATCGGGCGCGACGGCGTAGTAGCCGATCCTGGCGAAACGCCGGCAGATATCGGCGATATGGGCGTGCACGCCGAAGATCTCCTGGGTCACGAGGATGGTGGCGAAGCCCGAACCCGAGGCCGGCATGGCGCGGTAGGCCATCATCTCCTTGCCGTCCTTCGTCTTCACCGAAACCGCGCCCGCGGCCAGGCCGTCGGACGGAGTCACGATCATGGTCTGCGCCCGGACCGGTTGGACAGCCAACGCGAACGCGGCGCCGAACGCGGCGGTCCCCATGAGCGCACCACGGCGCGAAATCGTGTCATCGAATGAAATGCAGTCGCCGTCCATGTCGAACCTCTCGAAGCGTGATCGGGAGCATGAACCCTAGAACCGCGCGTTCCTCGCGCTACAGTCACAAATCGGCGAGGATCACTGCGCCTCGATATGGTCGAGTGCGAGGTACTCCGGACTCTGCATCTCCATGAGCCGTGAGACGGTACGCTGGAACTCGAACGCGCCGTCGCCCTCGACATAGAGCTTGTCCGGCCAGGCGGCGGCCGAGCAGATGAACTTCACCTTCCGTTCGTAGAAGGCGTCGATCATGGTCACGAACCGCGCCGCCTTGTCGCGGTTCTCCGGTCCCATCCTGGGAATCTCGGCGAGGATCACCGTGTGGAAGTGGTCGGCGATGCAGAGGAAGTCGGCTGCGCCCAGCGGCCTGGCGCACCAGTCCATATAGTGGGCCATGGCCACGCCCGGCGCGGCGCGCGGCACTTCCACATCGCGGCCCTGGGTGCGCAGCACGCGCGGCTCGCCGTCGGCGCCGTCGGTCAGGGCGCGGAACGTCTCGTCGAGCTTCGCCGTCGCCCAGGCGCCCAGCGGCGTCAGATAGAGCTCGAGCTTGCGCATGCGGCCGAGGCGGTAGTCCTGCCCGCCGCCCAGTTCGAGGATCTCCAGCCGCTTCTTGATCAGCTCGATGAAGGGCAGGAAGCGGTCGCGCTGCAGGCCGTTCCTGTAGAGATCGTCGGGCGCGCGGTTGGATGTCGCGATCACTATCACGCCCTCGTCCAGCAGCGTCTCGAACAGGCGGCCCAGGATCATCGCGTCGGCGATGTTGGTGACCTGGAACTCGTCGAAGCACAGGAGCCGCGTCTGCCGCGCGATCTCCCTGGCGATCGGCACGATGGTGTCGGCCTCCGGGGGCGCGCCCCTGGCCGCCAGCTCCTCGCGACGGCGGTGCAGACGCTCATGCACCTCCAGCATAAACTCGTGGAAATGCACGCGACGCTTCCTCGCGACAGGCGCATCGGCGAAGAAGAGATCCATCAGCATCGACTTGCCGCGGCCGACCGGTCCCCAGACATAGAGCCCGCGCAGCCCCACCGACGACGTTTGCGCGCGCGCGAGACCGAGCCGCGCGAGCAGCCCTCGGCGCGGCGCGGGCGATGCCCGTGCAGCGAGCTCGTCGTGCACCGACTGCAGCCGCCCGACGACCTTCTCCTGCACGGGATCGGAATGGACCTGGCCCGCAACGCGGCGGGCGGCAAGGTTGGCGGCGGGTCCCTTGCCAGTCGTGGGGGTATCGGAATCCATTGCCGCCGATACCTAGCTCACCCGGGCGCGGCTGCCTATAAGATGCGGCATGAGGATCGCATTTCTCGGCACATCGGCCTTCGCCGTGCCGGCCCTCGAGGCGTTGGTCGAGGCAGGCCACGAGGTCGTCTGCGTCTATACGCGCGCGCCCAAGCCCTCCGGCCGCGGACAACGGGAGCGCCGGTCGCCGGTGCATGAAACGGCGGATGCCTTGCGGCTGTCCGTGCGCACGCCGAAAACATTGCGCAACGAGGAGGAAGCGGCCGCCTTCCGGGCGCTCGACCTCGATGCGGCGGTAGTCGTCTCGTACGGCCATATCCTGCCCAGGAGCTTTCTCGAGGCGCCGGTGCTCGGCTGCATCAACATCCACGGCTCGCTGCTGCCGCGCTGGCGCGGGGCAGCGCCGATCCACCGCGCGCTGCTCGCCGGCGATGCCGAGACCGGCGTCACCACCATGCGCATGGACGAGGGGCTCGACACCGGCCCCATGCTGCTCGCCGAGCGCACGCCGATTTCGGCTGCCGATACCGCGCAGACGGTGCACGACCGCCTCGCCCGGCTCGGAGCGACGCTGATCGTCTCCACGCTCGACGGCCTGATGCGCAAGACGATCGAGCCCGTTCCGCAGCCGGAGGAAGGCGTCACCTACGCCCACAAGCTCGCCAGGGAGGAAGGGTTGCTCGACTGGCGGCGCCCGGCGGCCGAGCTCGAGCGCAAGGTGCGCGCCTTCGCTCCCTGGCCGGGCACCTCCTTCGATGCCCCTCATGAGGGCGGCGTCGAGCGGATCAAGGTGCTGCAAGCCGGCCTCGCGCTCGCGAGCGGCGCTCCCGGCACGCTGAGTATCGGCCGTGACGGCTTTCCGGTCGTCGCCTGCAACAATGGCGGCTTGCGTCTTTTGAAGCTGCAGCGCCCGGGCAAGGCGGCACAGGCGGCCGATGCGTTCCTGCGCGGCTTTCCCCTTTCGGCCGGCACGGTGCTGCCGTCGCCAAACGTCGTGCCGCTGCCGCAGACCAAGCCCGGCTGAGCCGTGCCGCGCTACAAGATCACGGTCGAGTACGATGGCGCTCCTTTCGTCGGTTGGCAGCGGCAGGACAACGGTCCATCGATCCAGGCGGCTCTCGAAGACGCCGTGTACGCCTTCACCGGCGAGCGCGTCCATGTGCAGGGCGCGGGCCGCACCGACGCCGGCGTCCATGCACGCGGGCAGGTGGCGCATTTCGATCTCGCCCGCGAGCAGGCCGTCGAGGCGGTGCGCGGCGCGCTTTGCTTTCACCTCAGGCCGCATCCGATCGTGGTGCCGGCGGTCGAGCGCGCGGCGGCCGACTTCCACGCCCGCTTCTCCGCCACCTGGCGGCGCTACCGCTATCGCATCCTCAATCGCCGCTCGCCCCCCGCGCTCGATCGCGGCCAGGTCTGGCACGTTCCCGTGCCGCTCGACACCGAGGCCATGGAAGAGGCGGCAGCCGTGCTTGTCGGCCGGCACGACTTCAACAGCTTCCGGTCGGTCAACTGTCAGGCCGCCTCGTCGGTCAAGACGCTCGATCGGCTGGCCGTGCGGCGCGACGGCGAGGAGATCGCGATCGAGGTCGGTGCACGTTCGTTCCTGCACAACCAGGTGCGCATCCTGGTCGGCACGCTGCAGCTCGTGGGTCGCGGTCAATGGAGCCGCCTCGACGTCGAGCGAGCACTGGCGGCGCGCGATCGCACGCGCGCCGGTCCTACGGCGCCGCCGCTCGGGCTCTGCCTGATGGAGGTGCGCTACGACGACCTAGCCGCTGACCGCCGGAGCGACGCCGAGCATGCGGCTGACGATCAGTGACAGGAAGAACGACGGCACCCAGTTCACGACCAGAAGCAGGCCGGCGATGAGCCAGTTCACGCTGAGGATCATGCGCGTCGTGATGATCATCCAGTAGAACAGCAACGCAAGTACCGCGAGGTCGAAGATCGTCGGAAAGGGCAACGGCGCGACATTGGCGACGACGGCGTCGATCAGCAGCACCGCTGTCGCCGGCAGGTTGATCCAGTTGAGCGCGCCGATGTAGCGCGGGTAGCGATCGAGCCAGCGGCGGCGCCGCGCGATCTCGTAGAACAGGACCGGATAGAGCAGCCAGTCGACGACGTAGCGCAGGCCTTCGACCAGCGCGATCTCGCCGGGATCGGCGGCGACCTCCACACTCGAATAGGAGATCACCACATAGATCATGTAGAGCGGCGCCACCAGCAGCATGACCTGGAACGAGCGCAGGCAGGCCTCGGCGGTGTTCTCGAAATAGAACGGCGCCGAAGGGTCACGCTGCAGGAAGCGGAGCGCGCCCTGCGTGCCGCGGGCAATTTCTCCTTTGGCGAACACGATGGATCAGGTCGAGAAGTAGCGGTCGAGCACCGTCTCGTAGACGCGGGCCAGCGTCCTGAGATCGGCAACGGCGCTCTTCTCGTCGACCTTGTGCATGCTCTCGCCCACCAGGCCAAACTCCAGCACCGGGCAATAGGCGCGGATGAAGCGGGCATCGGACGTGCCGCCGGTGGTCGAGAGCTCCGGATCGATACCGGCCACGTCGCGCACGGCGCCGGCCACGAGGTCGGACAGCGGGCCGGGCGGCGTATAGAAGGATTCGCCGGAGACCTCGACCTCGTACTCGACGATGCCGTTCCCGCCGAGCGCTGCGTTGGCGCGCTCGATCCGTTCCTGCAGATGGGCAAGCAGGGTCTTGGAGGTCCAGAGATCGTTGAAGCGCGTGTTGAAGCGCGCGGCGACGACGCCCGGCGCGATGTTGGTGGCCCGGTTGCCGACATCGACGGTCGTGAACTGCAGCGAGGTCGGCTGGAAATGCGTGCTGCCGCGGTCGATCGGCTCGCGCACCAGTGCCTCGATCAGCGTCGCCAGGCGATGGATCGGATTGTCGAGCCGCTCGGGATAGGCGACATGGCCCTGCACGCCGCGCACGTTCAGGTCGACCGTCATGCTGCCGCGGCGGCCGATCTTCATCATGTCGCCGAAGCGGCGGGCACAGGTCGGCTCGCCGACGACGCAGGCATCGATCGTCTCGCCGCGCTCGGCGAGGCGCTTCAGCATCTTGACCGTGCCGTTGACCGCCGGGCCCTCCTCGTCGCCGGTGATCAGCAGGCTGATCGAGCCGCCGAACTCGCGGCCGCGCCGCGCGATGAAGCGGGCAGCCGCGTCGGTGAAGGCCGCGATCGCGCCCTTCATATCGGACGCGCCGCGACCGAACAGATAGCCGCCGGACAGCTCGGCCGCGAAAGGCCCGATCGTCCACGACGAGAGGTCGCCGACCGGCACCACGTCGGAATGGCCCGCGAAACAGAAATGCTTTCCGCCGCTGCCGATGCGGGCATAGAGGTTGGCCACGTCGTCGGTGCCGGCCTGGCTGAAATCCATGCGTTCGCAGCGAAAGCCGAGCGGCGCGAGCATGCGTTCGAGAAGCTGCAGCGCCCCCGCCTCGCGCGGCGTCACGCTTTCGCAGCGTACCAGGGCACGCGTGAGTTCGACCACGTCGGCGACGGACGGAGCCAGAGTATCGGGCATGGCCGGACACTACATCCGGCGCACGCCAAAGAGAAGGGCGCCGGCTGGCCGTGCCGGCGCCCAAGTCGATGTGAGAGGAAGACTGTCTTCTTGCTTGTTGAAGCTCTGTGTCAGGCAACCATCCTGTCCGCTTCCATCAGGTTGACCGAGACGAGCTGCGACACGCCGCGCTCGGCCATGGTGACGCCGTAGAGGCGGTCCATGCGCGCCATGGTGACGCGATGGTGGGTGATGATCAGGAAGCGCGTGTCGGTCCGGTCGGCGATCTCCTGCACGAGCGCGCAGAAGCGCTCGACGTTCAGGTCGTCCAGCGGCGCGTCCACCTCGTCCAGCACACAGATCGGCGCCGGGTTGGTCATGAACACCGCGAACAGGAGCGCCAGCGCCGTCAGCGCCTGCTCGCCGCCCGACAGCAGCGACATCACCTGCAGCTTCTTGCCCGGCGGGCTGGCGTGGATCTCGAGGCCGGCCTCGAGCGGATCCTCCGACTCGGTCAGCCGCAGCTCGGCCTTGCCGCCGCCGAACAGCTTGGTGAAGAGCTGCTGGAAATGGCCGCTCACCTGCTCGAAGGCGGCGAGGAAGCGCTCGCGACCCTCGCGGTTGAGACTCTGGATGCCCTGGCGCAACCGGCCGATGGCGGCGATCAGGTCGTCGCGCTCGCTCGTCATGCCGGTGATCTGCTGCTCGAGCTCGTTGGCCTCCTCCTCGGCGCGCAGGTTCACCGCGCCCATCGTCTCGCGCTCGTGCACCAGTCGCTCGAGCTTCTGCTCCGCCTTCTCGATCTCGGGCAGCTCCTCCAGCGACTGCACCTCGGCGAGCGCCAGCACGCCGTCGGGCTCGCAGCGCAGCCGCTCGACGATGCGCTCGACCACCACCTCGCGATCCTTGGTGGCCTGCTCGACCTGGCCTTCGCGGCGTACGCGGCTTTCGCGCGCGCTCGCGAGCTCGGCCTCGGCCTGGCGCAAGGCCTTGTCGGCCTCGCCGAGCTGGGTCTCGCCGACCGCGAGCCGGTCGGCCGCGTCCTGGCGCTTCTGCTCGGCCTTGGCGATCTCCTCGCCGAGGGCGGCCTGCCTGGCCTCGATCTCGGCCGGCTTGGCGGCAAGCTCGGCGAGCGCCGCCGTGATCTGCTCCCGGCGGGCCTCGAGCTCGACGATCTGGCCGTCCGCATCGCCCAGCCGCTTGCTCCAGCCCTCGTGATCCTGCGCGATCTGGCCCAGTCGCTCGGCACGCATCGCCGATTCGCGCGCCAGTCGCTCGCAGGTTCCTTCGGCCTCGACGAGCTGCGCGCGCAACTCGGCGATGCGCGCCCGCAGCGCGGCCGCCGTCGCGCGATCGGCCTGCGTGTCCGAGATCGACGACAGCCGCGCCTGGCGGAAGGTCCGCCGCATCTCGGCATTGGCAATGTCGCCCACGATCTCGGCCGCCATCTGCCCGATCGCCGTGAGCCGCGTGTTGAGCTGATCGGTGCGACGCGCCACGTCGGCGTGACGATCGCGCGCTTCCGCTGCCCGCCGTTCGGCGCCGGCGACGGCGTCCTGCGCCGAACGTTCGGCGGCGCGCGTCGCCTCGCCTGCGTCCTGCGTCTTGCGTCGCGATGCTTCGGCGATGCGCCGCTCGTGCAGGCGGGCCTGCTCGACGCATGTCTTCTCGGCGTCGCGCGCGGCGGCAAGCCAGCCGGCTTCCGCATCGACCCGCGCCTGGATGGCGGCTTGTTCCGCCGCCAGCGTATCGATCTGCTGTCGGATCTCGGCCAGGCGATTGCGCTGGCTCAACCGGACCGCGGCGGTCGAAGGCGCGCCGGCGCGCATCGTGTAGCCGTCCCAGCGCCAGACCGCCCCTTCGGTCGTGACGAGCTGCTGGCCCGGCTTCAGGGTCGCCTGCAACGCCGCTCCGGTGGCGTCGTCGGCAACGAGGCCGATGAAGGCGAGTCGTCGCTCCAGCTCGGGCACGGCCCGGACATGCGCGGAAAGCGGCGTCGCGCCCTCGGGCAGCGCCGGCGCGTCCGCGATCGGCCCGAGCGGCAGCCAGTGCACCGGGGCGCCGCGGTCGGACGAGGCTTCGAGCTCCTCGCCGAACGCCGCCCCCAGCGCCTTCTCGAAACCGGGCTCGACCGTCAGCGCGTCGAGCAATGGCGGCCACAGCGACGTCGCAGCCGATTTCAGCGCCGCCGCCACGCCCGCTTCCTCGGCCCGCAGCTTGGTGAGCCGCGCATTCGCCTTCTGCAGCAACTCCGCCGCCGCGGCGTAGCTCTGCTCGGCCGCCTGCCGCTCGGCGGCGCGCGCCTGCTCCATCTCGACGCGCTCGGCCTCGGCGCTGGCGACGGCCATGCGGGCGGCGTCGGACTCGTAGCGCTCGGCGGCGCGGGCGCCTTCGATCGCCCGCGCACTCTCGCGCCGCGTCTCCTCCAGCGCGAGGCGGGCCGCTTCCAGCGCCGCCTCGACCTCGGACAAGGCGGGCAAGCTCCTGAGCTCGTCCTCGACCTGCCGTTGCTGGTCCGCGACTTCCGCGCGGCGTGCCTCGAGGCGGCGCAGGCGCTCCTGCAGCTCGGTGATCTCGCGGCTCACGCTGGCACGTGATGCCTCGTCGTCGGCGATCTGGCGCATGAGCCGGTCGTGCTCGGCCTCCGCCTCACCGGTGGCGGCATGAGCCTCGTCGCGCGCCTGCTGCGCGGCGGCGGCGCGATCTTCCTCGCCCACCCGCTCCTGCTCGAGCCTGGCGCGCTGGCTGTCGAGGTCGGCGATGGCGGCCTCGGCGTCGCCCTTGCGGCCACGCTCGCGTGCGAGATCGGAGTCGGTCTGCTGCAGACGCGTCTCGCAATCCTGCTGGGCCGATGCGATGCGCTCGGCCTCGGCGGTCAGCGCATCGCGCGCCACCCGCAGGCGCTGAAGGGCCGCGGCGGCGGCGGCCTCGTCGTTGCGCAACGGCGGCAGCGCGGTCGCCGCTTCGGCCTGCGCGGTCGTCGCAAGGCCGACAAGTCGCGTGAGATCGGCAACCTGGACCTCGGCCTCCTTCAGCCGTTCGCCCGCATCGGCGAGCTCGCTCTCGGCGGCCGCGAGTCTCAGCGCCAGAACGGCAGCCTCGGCGCGACGGATATGGTCCGAGAGGTTGCGGTAGCGGCTGGCCTGGCGAGCCTGGCGCTTGAGGCCCTTGTGCTGCTCTTCCAGCGCGACCAGCACGTCCTGCACGCGCGCGAGATTCTGCTCGGCCGCGCGCAGGCGCAGCTCGGCCTCGTGCCGGCGGGCATAGAGGCCGGTGATGCCGGCCGCCTCGTCGATGATGGTGCGGCGGTCGGCTGGCTTGGCGTTGATCAGGGCGCCGATGCGGCCCTGGCTCACCAGCGCCGTCGAGCGCGCCCCGGTGGCGGCATCGGCGAACAGCGTCTGCACGTCGCGGGCGCGAATCTCGCGGCCGTTCACCGAGTAGGCCGAGCCCTGGCCGCGCTCGATGCGCCGCACGACGTCGAGCTGATCGGCGTCGTTCACCATCGCCGGCGCGGTGCGGGTGCGGTTGTCGAGCGTCAGCATGACCTCGGCGATGTTGCGCGCCGGCCGCGTGCCGGCGCCGGAGAAGATCACGTCCTCCATCTCGCTGCCGCGCATCTGCTTGGCCGAGGTCTCGCCCATCACCCACTTGAGCGCCTCGACGAGATTCGACTTGCCGCAGCCATTGGGTCCGACGATCCCGGTCATGCCGGGCTCGATCGCGAGCTCCGTCGGGTCGACGAAGGACTTGAAGCCGGAGAGCCGGAGCTTGTCGAACTGGACCATCTACACCACGCCTGTTGGTTTTCCGGGGTTTACTTCTTGAGCAGCTTGTTGAACGTCGCCTCGAGCTCCTCGACCGGTCGGGCGCCCTCGAACTTCTCGCCGTTGATGAAAAGGGTCGGGGTCGAATCGACGCCGACCTGCTCGCCGCTGCGATAGGAGGCGACCACGGCGTCCGCCACCTTGGGATCGGCAAGGCAGGCCTTCACTTCCTTCTCGCCCATGCCGGCGATGCGCAGCGACTTGGACAGCTCGGCGATCGGGTCGGACGCGGTGGCCCAGTTGAGCTGGCCGCGGAAGATCATGTCGACGACGGCGAAATACTTGTCCTTGCCCGCGCACTGCGCGAGCTCGGCCGCCTTGGCGGCCGTCTGGTCGAGCGGGAAATCGCGGTAGACGAGCTTCACCTTGCCGGTGTCGATCCACTTCTCCTTGATCTTGGGCAACTCCACCGTGTTGAAGTGCGCGCAGTGCGGGCACGTGAAGGAGGCGTATTCGATCAGGGTGATCGGCGCATTGGGATCGCCCTCGACATGGTCGGTGGGCTGGACGCTGAGGATGGCGGCCTTGTCCGGTGCGCCCGTGGTCGCCGAAGCCGGGGTGGGCGTCGGACCGGGCGAAGCCGGGCGCGTCCCGAAATAGACGCCAGCCGCAATCGCAGCCACGGCGACAAGCCCGCCGGCGACGATCAAGATATTCCGCATCCCAACTTCCTCTCTACTACATCTTGGGAATTCAGCTTGTGGGGAGTCAAACCTTTACCGGTCCATATCCCGCAGAATCTTGCCGATGGCGTCGGGCCCGCCCGGATTGCCGCAATTCCGGCCGTTGATGAACAGGGTCGGCGTCTGGTGCACTCCGAGTGTCTGGCCGGTTTCCACATCCGCGATGATCTTGTCCAGAAGCCGGTCGTTGGTGAGGCACTGGCCGGCCGCCACGCCCCTCTTCTCCAGGATTTTCGCCATCTCGGCCTCGGGCTCGGAGGCCGTCAGCCAATCGACCTGGGAGCGGAACAGGACGTCGATCGTGTCGAAAAAACCGTTCGGGCCGGCGCATTCGGCGAGCTGGCTGGCATGGGTGGCGATCGAGTCCGACGGGAAGTGGCGATAGACGAAGCGGGCCTGCCCGGTATCGACGAATTGCTTGCGCACGCCCGGCAGCACCGCCGCCGCGAAGTTGGCGCAGTGCGGGCAGGTCAGCGAGAAATAGTCGATGATCAGGTTGGGTGCGTCGGGCTTGCCCAGCACATGGTCGTCAGGCCGGACAGCCAGTGCCCTCGCCTGCTCCTCGGTCGGCTGCTGGGCGCGCGGTGCACGCGCAAGAAGAAGAGTTCCCAGCCCACCTAGCACGACGCTGCGTCGGCTGGCCGCGATGCGCGTGCCGAGGCGCGCGAGCGCCGCCTTGAGGTCGGGATCCTGTACCGTTTCGACACGTTCGGCGATGCGGCGCGCGCTTGCCGGATCGGGATCGGGGAGCCTTGGCGTCGTGGAAGCCGCCGGCGCCGGCGCGATGCCGCCCTGCACGAGTCGGATATCGTCGATGAGGCGATGGCCGAAATAGCCGTTCACCCGCTCGACCAGGCGGCCCGACATGTGCTGGATCTCGAGCGAGGCGGCGCCCGCCACGCGCAGCCGCAAGGTCTTGCCCGCACCATGAGCGGCCCGCGCACCGCGGCTGGCAAGCAGCGCCTCCGGCTGCGACGCGCGCGCGATTTCGGCACCGACGATGGCCGACCAGTCGGCCTTCAGCCGGTGAAGCGGCGCCCCGCCTCCCTTGCCGGCACCCTTGCGTCCTTTGGGAACGAGGCCGGACGTGAGCTGCCGGGTCAGACCGCCGATGGCGCGAAAGCCGTTTTCCCGCATGGACCCTTTCAAAGCCTGCTCCTTATGCTAGGGCACGACCCCTCGCATGACCATGACCCACGCCGCGCGTCTGCTCGACTGGTACGACCGTCACCGCCGCACCCTGCCCTGGCGGGCGCCGCCAGGTGAACGCGCCGTGCCCTACCTCGTCTGGCTGTCGGAGATCATGCTGCAGCAGACCACCGTCGCCACGGTCGGCGATTACTTTCACCGCTTTGTGAAGCGCTGGCCCACGGTCGAGGCGCTGGCCGCCGCACCCATCGACGAGGTGCTGTCGGCCTGGGCGGGGCTCGGCTACTACGCGCGCGCGCGCAATCTGCACGCCTGCGCACGTGCCGTGCAGCAACGGCACGGCGGCGTCTTTCCCCGCAGCGAGGAGGAATTGCTGGCACTGCCCGGCATCGGCCGATACACGGCCGCCGCCATCCGCGCCATCGCCTTCGATGAGCCGGCGTCGGCCGTCGATGGCAATGTCGAACGTGTCATCGCCCGCCTGTTCGCCATCGAGACGCCACTGCCCGACGCCAAGGCGGAAATCGATCTGCGGGCGGCCGGCCTGGTTCCCGCGCAGCGGGCGGGCGACTACGCGCAGGCGATGATGGATCTCGGGGCCACCGTCTGCACGCCGCGCGGCCCGCGCTGCGTCATCTGCCCGCTGATGACGGGATGCGAGGCGCGCAAGCGCGGCATCGCGGAGGAGCTGCCACGGCGCGCCGCCAAGGCGCTCAAGCCGACACGGCGCGGCCTCGCCTTCGTGCTCACGCGCAAGGACGGCGCCGTGCTGCTGCGCAAGCGGCCGCCCCGCGGCCTGCTGGGCGGCATGGACGAGGTGCCGTCGAGCGACTGGCGCGAGGGCGTCCTGTCGGTAACCGAAGCCCTGAAGCAGGCGCCGGTGCCGGCGCGCTGGAAGGTGCTGGACGGCGGCGTGCGCCACACCTTCACCCACTTCCACCTCGAGCTCGCGGTCGCCCATGCCGCCGCCGCGACTTCGGGCCTCGCCCGACTGGCGCCCGGCAGTGCCTGGTGCACCATCGACCAGATGACCGAGCGCGCCCTGCCGACCGTCATGCGCAAGGTCATCGCCCACGCGGCAAAGGGCTAAAGCCCGGCCCGCACCTGCTGGCGCAGATGGTCGATCGGCAGGCGGCCGCCCTCGCCCTCGAAATGCCAGAAGGTCCAGCCGTTGCAGGCGGGCGCGCCCTGCACCGCCGCGCCCACCTGGTGGATCGAGCCGCGATGCTCTCCGCGGGCATTGGCGGCCGAAAGCGTGCCGTCGGCGCGCACGCGCGCCTGCAGGCGACCGCTGAGATCGCTCAGCATCGTGCCGGGCCGCAGCAGTCCCGCCTCGATCAGCACCCCGAACGGGATGCGCGGCTCCTGACGCTTGCCGGGCGTCGGCGTCACGTCCTCGGCACCAAGCGGCGTCACCTCGGCGATGCGCTTGCGCGCAAGGGCGGCATAGATCCGGTCGCGCTCCAGCCCGACGAAGTGACGGCCGAGGCGCCTCGCCACGGCGCCGGTCGTGCCGGTGCCGAAGAACGGATCGAGGATCGTGTCGCCGGGATTGGAAGCCGCCATCAGGCAGCGGAACAGCAGCGATTCCGGCTTCTGCGTCGGATGCGCCTTCCTGCCGTTTTCGCCCTTCAGCCGCTCGCCGCCGGTGCAGAGCGGCAACAGCCAGTCGGAGCGCATCTGGACGCCCTCGTTCAGCGCCTTCATCGAGTCGTAGTTGAAGGTGTAGCGCTTTGTGCGCCGGTCACGCGCCGCCCAGATCAGCGTCTCGTGCGCGTTGGTGAAGCGCTTGCCCTTGAAGTTCGGCATCGGATTCGACTTGCGCCAGACGATATCGTTCAGGATCCAGTAGCCCTGGTCCTGCAGCGCCGTGCCGATGCGGAAGATGTTGTGATAGCTGCCGATCACCCACAGCGTGCCCTCGGGCTTAAGTACCCGGCGCGCCGCGGCCAGCCAGGCTCGGGTGAACGAATCGTAACGGGAAAAATCGGCGAACTTGTCCCAATCGTCGTCGACCGCGTCGACCTTGCTGTTGTCGGGCCTCAGAAGGTCGCCGCCCAGTTGCAGGTTGTAGGGCGGATCGGCGAACACCATGTCGATCGAGCCTTCGGGCAGGCTCTTCATCAGTTCGATGCAATCGCCGACGAGAACGCGGTCGAGATAATCCACAGGCATCGGTGGAAGATGAGTCATCCACCGACTCTCGGTCAAGAAATTACAATTGATTCAATTGTTTATGACATCGGTCCACAAGATCGAGTCGATCCGCTGCAGGCGAACACCAGACCTAGCGAACGACTCTAGGGCAGCAGGCTCGACAGCCGCGACATGAAGGGACCGAGCGCCGCCGCCTCCTCCTCCGCTTCCTCGACGAGAGCCTTCACGTGCTCGCCGAACGACGCGGTGTGCATCGAGCTCTCCAGACGGTCGATCCGCGCCAGCAGTCGCGCCCGGCTCTCGCCGTCGGTCTGCTTGAGCACCTCGGCGCGAAGGTCGGCAATGAGCCGGCCGTGCTCGCTCTCCTGCTCGAGGGTCTTGTCGTCGTCGTCCATGGCGCATGCTCCTGCGCTAGAGGAGCCGCATGACCGGTGCGAAGCTCCTGCGATGATGTGGCGTCGGGCCGAGCCGGTTCAAGGCCGCGAGGTGCTCCGGCGTCTTGTAGCCGCGGTTGGTCTCCCAGCCATAGCCCGGGAACGAGGCCGCGAGCGCATGCATGTAGCGGTCGCGCGTCACCTTGGCCAGGATCGATGCCGCCGCGATCGAATAGGAGCGCGCGTCGCCGCCGACGATGGTCTCAGCGCGGCAGCCGAGATCCGGCGGCACGCGGTCGCCGTCGATCAGGACGATATCGGGCTGATCGGCGAGGGCGTTCAGGGCCCGTCGCATGGCGAGGAAGGTCGCCTGCAGGATATTGATCCTGTCGATCTCCTCGACGCTCGCCTCGCCGACCGCGTACCGCACAGCGCCCGAGGCGATCATGGCCTCGTAGGCCGCCTCGCGCTCCTCGAGCACGAGCTTCTTGGAATCATCGATCAGCCGTAAGAGCTTCCGCTTCGCCAGGCTCCGGTCGATGATCGCCACGGCCGCCACCACCGGGCCCGCCAGGGGGCCGCGACCGACCTCGTCGATGCCGGCGATCCGCACCACGCCCGGTCCTTCGCAGCGCATTTCGTATCGGAAGCTCGGCATATCCCCAAAGTCACCGCGTAGAGTGTGGCCCGTGTCCCTCGTGGCCAACATCATCGCGCAGGATCCTGTGGGTATGGAACAGCTTCGTGCCGCCCGCACGCTCGGCCTGAGCGACTGGTGCATTGCCGCAGGCTTCGTGCGCAATCGGGTATGGGATCATCTGCACGGCATCTTTCCGCCGCGACCGCCGGCCGACATCGACGTGCTCTACTACGACGCGGACGATCTTTCGAAAGAGACCGAGGCACGCTACGAGGCGCAACTCGGCGCGCTGCTGCCGGGCCTGCCCTGGCAGGTCCGCAACCAGGCCCGCATGCATGTGTGGAAAGGGCTGCCGCCACACAAAAGCACGCCGGACGCGATGACCCATTGGCTCGAAACCGTGACGGCGGTCGGCGTGCGCCTCGAAGCGGACGATTCGTTGACCGTGATCGCTCCGCTCGGCGTCGACGACCTCGTCAACCTGTGCTGCCGTCCGACCGTTTTCGGGCGCACGCAGCGCGGCGATTACGAGCGCCGCATCGCGCAAAAGCGCTGGCGCGAGCTTTGGCCAAAGGTCCGGTTCCTAGATTGATCCGCCGGTTCTAGCGTGCGCCGGCGACGAGCCGCGCCGCCTGTTCTTGCGCCCTCTTCGCCGCCGGACGCTCGACATGGCGTTGGACGTAGGCCTCGAAGACCGGTCGTTTATCGATGACGCCGAACATCATTCCCCAATACAGGAACGACGCCATATAGAGATCGGCCGCCGTGAAATAGTCGGCGGCGATATGGTCTCGGCCTTCGACCGCCTTCGCCACCGTCTCGATCGTCCGTTCGTAGGAGCCGTAGCCGAACCGTACCTGCAGTTCCGGCGTCTCGGGATTCCAGCCCGCCGCCTTGTTGCCCAGTGCCGGCTCGCAACAGCCGGCGACGAAGAACAGCCAGCGGTAGTAGCTGCCGCGCTCGGCGGGCGGCGGCGCGAGCCTGGCTTCGGGGAAGGCATCGGCGAGATAGCTGAGGATCGCGCCGGTCTCGGTCACGATCGTGCGGCCATGCCTGATCGCCGGCACCTTGCCCATCGGATTGATGGCAAGATACTCGGCCGTCTTCATGTCGGCGCCAAAGCTCTTGAGTTCGATGCGGTACGGGCAGCCGGTCTCCTCCAGCATCCAGTGCGTCATCGCCCCGCGCGACTGCGGATTGGTGTAGAAAACAATCTCTTCGGTCATGCTGCCCTCTCACAACAATTTCATCTGCCGGGCATCGCGCCTGGCATCGACGAGCGCGGTGCGCGCGGATTCCGGCACAGCGAAGCGCAGCGTGTCGAGCCGGTAACGAATGCGGTTGAGGCCGAGGCGCTTCACCGCCGCCGAGAAACGGGCGGCCAGGAGCTGGGCGATCGGGCCCTCGCCGCGCATGCGCAGGCCGAACTCGGCCTGGTAGAGCGCACCGCCGCGCATCTGGCGGATCAGCGACAGCACGCGCTCGGCGCGGTCCGGCCGATGCGCGCGCAGCCATTCCTCGAACAGGTCCTTGATCTCGAGCGGCAGGCGCAGGACGGTGAAGCCCGCGCGCGTGGCGCCGGCCGCCATCGCGGCTTCGAGGATCGACTCCATCTCGTGATCGTTGAGGCCCGGGATCATGGGCGCGGTCATCACGCCCACGGGCACGCCCGCCTCCGCGAGCTCGCGGATCGCCTCCAGCCGACGATATGGCGCCGAAGCGCGCGGCTCCATGGTGCGCGCGAGATCCCGGTCGAGCGTCGTCACCGACAGGAACACCTCGGCGAGATTGCGCCGCGCCATGTCGGCCAGGATATCGATGTCGCGCGTCACCAGGTGGTTCTTGGTGACGATACCGACCGGATTGTTGAAGTCGCTCAGCACCCGCAGGATCTGCCGCGTGACCTTGAGCTCGCGCTCGACCGGTTGATAGGGGTCGGTGTTGGTGCCCATGGCCACCACGTCGCAGCGATACTTGGGCGAGGCGAGCTCCGCCACGAGGAGCCTCGCGGCATCGGGCTTGAACAGGATCCTGGTTTCGAAATCGAGGCCGGGCGACAGGCCGAGATAGGCATGGGTCGGCCGGGCGAAGCAATAGATGCAGCCGTGCTCGCAGCCACGATAGGGATTGATCGAGCGGTCGAACGGCACGTCGGGCGAGGTGTTGCGTGCGAGGATGGTGCGGGTGGCATCGCGCGTCAGGGTCGTGCGCAGCGGAGGCAGCTCGCCGTCCTCCGGCGCCTGCTCGGCCGAAGCCTCCCAGCCGTCGGTCGTCCGGATGCGCTTCTCGCTGTCGTAGCGGCTCGAGGCGTTGCTGAGCGCCCCGCGTCCGTTGTGCTGCGGCTCGGGGATCGCATCGTCGGGATAGAGCGGCGGATCCTTGGGCGTCATGGCTCGCCGACTTTGAGAACAAAACAGGAACCCGTCAAGCCACGAGATATTGTGGCTCAGCCGCTGCGGGGCATCTTGCCTTCGTTCAAGCGCGGCATCAGCTCGGCGAAGTTGCAGGGCTGGAAGCGGATGTCGAGCTGGTGGCGCAGGATCTCGTCCCAGCCGTCCCGGCAGGCGCCGGTCGATCCGGGCAACGCGAAGATATAGGTGCCATTGGCGACGCCCGCGGTCGCGCGCGACTGCATGGTCGAGGTGCCGATCTTCTGGAAGCTGATCCAGCGGAACACCTCGCCGAAACCCTCGATCTTCTTCTCGAACAGCCCCTCGAGCGCCTCGGGCGTGACGTCGCGGCCGGTGACCCCTGTGCCGCCGGTCGTGATCACCACCTCGACCCTGGGATCGTCAATCCACTTCTTCACCTGGCCGCGGATCAGGCCGACATCGTCGGTCACGATCGCCCGATCGACCAGCACGTGACCGTCGCGCACGACACGCTCGGCCAGCGTGTCACCGGACTTGTCCGTCTCGCGCGTGCGCGTATCGGACACCGTCAGCACGGCGATGTTCACCGGCTTGAAAGCCTTGGTCTCATCGATTTTGTTCATGCGATCATCCTAACGTTCCTCGCTTGCCGAAGCGAGGTGGGGGGGCCTAGATGAGACGCCATGACCGACTGGAAACATGACGGCGTGCGGGTCATCCCCGCGGGTTCGCTGGATACCAATACCGCCCAGACACCGGGCATGAATCGCGCCGCGGCGATCAACTTCGCCCGCGTCGGCGCGCAGAAGCTGTGGGCGGGCACGGTGACGATCCACGCCCATGCCAAGACCGGCGCGCATCATCACGGCCATCTCGAGAGCGTGATCTATGTCGTCAAGGGCAAGGCGCGCATGCGCTGGGGCGAGAAGCTCGAGTTCATCGCCGAGGCCGGTCCCGGCGACTTCATCTATGTCCCGCCCTACGTGCCGCACCAGGAGATCAACGCCTCGGATACCGAGCCGCTGGAATGCGTGCTGGTCCGCTCCGACAACGAGGCGATCGCCATCAACCTCGACATCGCGCCGGCCGAGAAGCCGGAAGAGGTTTACTGGGTCGACCCGACCCACCCCCATCCGCACGAGCACTGACGGCCGGACTGGGGAGGGCCTGCTGCGGCTCTTGCAGCGGGTTTTTCATGTCGTCGCAGCGCGCTTCCTCGGCCAGAGGCCGGCAACCAGGAGCGCGAGCGCCACGAGCGCGAAGGCGGTCGACAGGTAGCTGTGGAAGAAGATCGACGGATCGCCGTCCGAGATGGCCAGCGCCTGGCGCACCGAACGCTCGAAGATTGGTCCCAGGACATAGGCCAGGATCACGATGCCGAGGTCGAAGCCGTGGCGACGCAGACCGTAGCCCACGAAGCCGAAGACGACGGCAAGCAATACGTCCGCCGGATTGTTGCTCGACGAGTAGACGCCGATCAGGCAGACCACGAGGATCATCGGCGCGAGGTAGGCGCGCGGGATCTCGAGAATGCGCACGAACAGGCCGATCAGCGGCAGGTTCAGGATGAGCAGCATCGCGTTGCCGACATACATGCTGGCCACCACGCCCCAGAACACCTGCGGCTGGCGCTCGAGGATGGTCGGCCCGGGCGTGACGCCGTGGATGATGAAGGCGCCGAGCAGCAGGGCCGTGATGGCATTGGCCGGGATGCCCATGCACAGGAGCGGCACGAAGGCGCCGGCCGTGCCGGCGTTGTTGGCCGATTCGGGTCCGGCCACGCCCTCGACGGCGCCCTTGCCGAATTCCTCGGGATGCCTGGAGAGCTTGCGTTCGATACCGTAGGACAGGAACGAGGCCAGTGTCGCGCCGCCACCGGGCAGCAGTCCGACCAGGAAGCCGAGCCCCGTACCGCGCGCCACCGGGCCCAGGGAACGGCGCGCCTCGTCACGCGAGGGCAGGAAGCCCAGCAGACGCGAGGGCGGCGGCAGGATCTTCAGGTCCTCGGCCTTCTGCCGCGCCATGAACAGCACTTCCGACAGGCCGAACAGGCCGATCGCGAGCGGCACGAGATTGACGCCGTCGCCCAGCGCCAGGATGCCGAAGGTGAGCCGCGGCGTCATGTTCATCGGATCGCTGCCGACCGTCCCCAGCAGCAGGCCGAAGGCCGCCATCAAGAGCGCACGCGCCAGCGAGCCGCTCGACATGTAGGTGACCATGGTGAGGCCGGCCAGCATCAGCATGGCGTACTCGGCCGGCCCGAACGCCAGCACAAGCCTGGCAAGCGGCGGCGACAGGAAGGAGATGCCGATGACGCCCACGGTGCCCGCCACGAACGAGCCGAGGCCGGCCACGCCGAGCGCCGCGCCGGCTCGGCCCCTGCGCGCCATCTCGTAGCCGTCGAGGCAGGTGACGACCGACGAGGCCTCGCCGGGAATGCGCATCAGGACCGACGTCACCGTACCGCCGTAGGCGACGCCGTAGTAGATGCCCGACAGCATGATGATCGCCGACGTCACCTCCATCTTGAAGGTGATCGGCAGCAGGATCGCGATGGTGGTGAGCGGGCCGAGGCCGGGCAGGATGCCAACGACCGTGCCGAGCAGGACGCCGGCGAAACAGTAGAGCAGGTTGCCCAGAGTCAGGGTGACGGCGAAGCCATCGAGGAGTGCTTCCATGGCGAGGCTTCGATCAGCGGACGAGCGTGTAGAAGGCGCGTTCGATGGGCCCTTCGGGCAGGTCCACCCGCAGCAGCCAGCCGAAGCAGACCAGGCCGATGGCGGCACAGGCCATGCCGTAGCCCAGGGCCGCGGCCCACGAACGCCGCTCGGCGAAACGCACGATCACGACGGCGGTGACGATCGCCGTCACGGCGAAACCGGCATAGGCCGCTCCTGCGGCAAGCGTGCCGAAGGCAATGGCGTAGAGGGCGAAGGTGCGGCGCGCCTCGGCACCCGTCCCGGCTTCCTCGGTGTCGCCCTCCTCGGTCGATCCGGCTTTGCCCGGCGAGACGACGACAAGCAGGGCCAGGGCCACGCAAACGCCGGTCACGAGCTGCGGAAAGAGACCGGCGCCCGGACCGTCAAAACTCCAGCTTTCGAGTTCCAGCGACTTCCACAAGCCGACCAGCGCGGCCGCCAGCAGGCCAAGGCCGGCGATCCGCGCGCCGCCGGGGCGGGTCATGCCGCCTTCTTCGCCATACCAGTTTCCTTCAGTATCGGCACGAGATCGACCTCGATCTTCTTCAGAAGCGCCGCGTAATCCTTGCCGTCGCGGTAGACCGGCTGGATGCCGAGTGTGGCGATCTGACTGCGTACGCCCTCGTCGGCCATCACGTCGGCGAGCGCCTTGTCCATGCGCTCCTTGATCGCCGGATCGACGCCGGTCGGGAAGGCGTAGCCAAACGGCCCGTTGCTGATCGCGTCGTAGCCCGCCTCGCGCAGCGTCTTCACCTCCGGATAGTCCGGCCAGCGCGCCTCCGCCGCCGACGCGAGAAAGCGCAGCTTGCCGGCTTCGATCTGCGGCTTCATCTCGGTGACGGTCTGGATGACCGCGTCGACGTGACCGCCGATCGCCGCCGTCACCGACTCGACGCCGCCCGGGAACACGACCCAGCGCAGCTTGGTGCCCGTCAGCTTGGCGAGCTGGAACATCGCCACGACATTGGTGACGTTGTTGGAGCTGTAGGTGAGCTGCTTCTGCCTGCCTTGCGCGATCAGCTCTTCGATCGACTTGATCGGACCGTCGGCACGGGCGCCGACGCCGTAGCGAAGGGCCGCGACCTGGCCGATGATGTCGAACGCCTTCCACGGCTCGTAGTTGACCTTCATCATGTTGGGCACGGCGACGTGGGTCGAGATCGCCACCAGCCCGATCGTGTGGCCGTCGGGCGTCGATTGCGCCAGCGTCGTGGGCCCGAGCGCGCCTGCGCCGCCGACCACGTTCTTGACGATGACCGTGGCGTTGAGCCGCTTCTCGAGCGCCTGCGCGATGATGCGCGCCGTCAGGTCCGTCGCGGCGCCCGGAGCGTTGGGATTGATCAGCGAAATCTCGCGGCTCGGCCACTTGCCGGGCTGGGCAATCGCCGGCGCGGCGCCCGCAACGACGGCGAAAGCGCTGCCGGCGCGCAGCACGGTTCTACGACGCATCACACCACTGTCCTTTCCATTTCACACTGAGTGAGATTTGGTGGTGCCGACGCGGCAGGTCAAGTTGGATTTAGCGGCAGTTTCGCTGCTGACACCTACATGCCGGCACGGTCCTCGGCGGAACGGACCCAGAGATTGGGCATGACCTGGTTGGTGTAGCCGGACACGAACGGTCTGGGCTCGCCTGTCTCTGGATCGAAAATATGCCGGTGCACCGCGCCGATATTGCCGCCATAGAGATGGATGCTGATCGAGCCGCAGTCGGCAAGCGCGTTGGTCACGCGATGGATGTCGCCCAGTGCGGGAACCAACGCCTCGACATCGCCGGGCATCAGCGTCGTCGCCTCGCCGGCGGCGAGCGTACCGGTCGCCGCGTCGCGAGAGAAGGCCTGCGAGATCTCCGAGCCGCGCAGCATGCCGACGAGGCCCCACATGCGGTGATCGTGCACGGGCGTGCAGGCGCTCGGCGCCCAGACGAAGCTTACCATCGAGAAGCGCTCGAACGGATCGCACCACAGAAGGTTTTGCGCATAGCCGTGCGGCGGGCATCTGGCCATGCTCTCGGGCAGCCAGTCGTCGTGACTCACCAGCTCGCCCAGGAGCTTGCGGCCGACCTCGATGACCGCCGCCTCGTCCTTGTCCTGCCACGCCCCGCCCACGAGGGAAGTCATGTCGGCAATGAAGCGGCGCAAACGGGCGGCATTCATGGCGAGAACCTTCCCCATCACAGCCGCGCGTCCTGCCGGCGGAGCTTCCCGGACCAGGCGAGGAGCGGACGGTCGGCGGTGAGCAATACTGCGTCTTCGACCAGCGCCGTGGCAACGATTATCCGATCGAACAGATCACCGTGCAGATTGTCGAGTTCCGCCGCCTTCAGTGCAATCTCGGCCGACAAGGCAATCTCACGTAGGCCCAGTGTCAGGAGATCACGACGCCATCCGCGAATATCTGACGGTCCTTCGACACGGCCGCGCCCCAAGGCCCAGTTCAGTTCGAAGAATGTCACCGTCGAAACGGCAAGCTCACCGGCGGCGAGAGCGACGTCGCACCTTCGCCTTGCTGCTTTTCCGAGCCTGGGCATCTGCTCGGTGAGCCAAAGGATCGTGTGCGTATCGAGCAGGAGGGTCATCGAATTGCCCGGTGATGTTGCGCCATTCACGATCCTCGTCCCAATCCTCGACGACAGGACCGACAATATCGCCGAGAATCCTGAAAGTGCCCTTCGTGGCACCCAAAAGCGTCCTGGGTTTCTCGCGCACGGCGACGACCTGCACCTTCGCCTTGCCGCGCTTGGTGACGATGATCGGCGCGCCGCTTTCGGCGACCTCGTCGATCAGGGCGAGGCAGCGCGTCTTGAAAGCGGCCGCATTTATCTTGCGCTCCATGGCCGATCCCTATGTGGCCATATTACATGGTCACATAGGAACAGGATCAACGGCCCGTGTCCTGCGGGATGTAGCGCGGCCATTCGTGGGCGGCGATCTGGTCGAGCGACGGCGTCGGCTGGCCGAGCCGGATCTGGTACATCCAATAGTTCGCCAGCACGCGCTGCACGAAGTCCCGCGTCTCGTTGAGCGGGATCGAGGCGATGTAGAGCAGCGGATCGGCCGAGGCGTTCAGCGAACTGTCCCAGCGGTTCACGTTGCCCGGTCCGCCGTTGTAGGCGGCAGCCACACGCACCAGGCTGTCGTCGACATCGCCCATCAGCGAGCTGATGTAGGCCTGGCCGAGCGACATGTTGATCGAGGGATCGAATGTATCGCCGCCCGCCGTCTCGGGTGCGAGCTTGGCTCTGACGATCTGCGCCGTACTCGGCATGAGCTGCAGAAGGCCGATCGCGCCGACATAGGAGCGGGCCTTGGGATTGAAGGCGGATTCCTGGCGCATGAAGCCCCAAAGCAGCGCGCGATCGAGGCCGAAGCCGCTGGCCGGCTGCCAGGGCGGCAGCGGATAGGCGGCGGCGTCATAGCCCGGGATCCTGTGCCGGACGTCCCAGGCGGCGTTGGCGACCCGCACCGACAGGTCGGGCAGCACGGCCTTGCTGGCCAGCGACAGGATGGCGGTGATGTAGCCGGGATCGGCGTCGAGCGAGGCGGCGAACAGCTCGCGGCTTGCCGCGGTCGAGGCGCCGAGCTGCAGCAGGGCCAGCGCGCGCCGCCCGGCACGATCGTTGCGCAGAAGATCGGCTTCCTTGCGATCGATCGCCGGCAGGCTCCAGTCGGCCACGATCTTCATGCCGAGCGCCTTCTGCGCGATCAGCCCGTAGAAGGTGCGGCCGTGCAGGGCCGCACGCTTGAGATAGGGCGCGAACTTCTGCGGGTTGCCCGCCAGCAGGTTGGCGCGCGCGGCCCAGAAGGCGCCGGCCGACAAGGTCCAGGACGACACCTGATCGGGCGCAGCATCGGCCACCATCTCGAAACGACGCGCTGCCTCGGGCATATCGCCGCCGGTGAAGGCCGCCAGGCCCGCGTTCCAGTTGGCGTCGGGCGGCAGGCTGATCTCGACCGGGACCTGCAGGGCGCGCTGCGAATCGGCCTCGAGCGCGTGCGTGCGGACGCGGCCGCGCCACAGCTCAACTTCCTGCGGCCCCAGGAGATCGGCCGTCGACTTGCGATCGAGCAAGGCGAAGGCAGCGTTGAAGCCGCCATCGTCGATCATCTGCTGCAGCCGCGCGCGCAGCTGGGCCGCTTCGGCGGCGTCGGATCCCGTCACGGTACGGGCAGCGGCAAAGGCCGGCGAGAGCGGCACCCGGGTGACGAAGGTCGCGGGGGTCAATTCATCGGCCGCGCCGCGCGGCCGTCTGGCGAGGGCGAGGCGATAGATGGCGGGCGCATCGGGATGGTCGTTGTAATCCTGCAGCCAGGCCGCGAGCTCGCTGTAGCCCGCGCGATAGCGCGGCGACAGCAGACGCTGGGCGCCGACATAACCCATCAGCGTCCTGTCGCCGAGGCGGGCGATCTCGGCATCCGCCTCACCCCATTTGCCGGCCGCCTGATCCTGGAAGATGCGGCGGTAGCGGTCTCTCGTCCCGGCATCGAGCGCAGTGGGCAGCTCGGGATTGACCGCCGTCTCGTCGAGCTCGATGACCGGCGGCGGCGGCACGAACACCGGATGGCGGACCGCCGCATGACGAACGACCGGGTGCGGTTTGGCGTGAGGCGCGCCCGGGGCGTGGTGGGCGGGCGCCCGGACGGCGACCTTGGTGGTGGTCCTGGCGGTCTTGGCGGCCGGGGGACGGTGCGGCGGCGTGGTGGTCTGCGCCCAGGCCGAGGCTGCGAGGCCGGTCGCCGCCGCCATCAAGACCGACGCCAAAAGATATCTCATGCTCGCAGAGTAGTTTGACGGCCGTAGGGCGACAAGCACGGGCTCGCTATACTGGCGCAAACCGGAGGAGACCATGAGCTTGCACCAGGAACGCGCCGCCGCCGTCCGGCAGCTTGTCGACCAGGCCCGCGCGATCGAGAAGGACGGCATCGGCCGGGCGACACTCGACCGGCTCGGCCATCTCCTCGCCTCGCTGGCGAACCGGGCCGAGCTCTTCCCGCAGGAGGAGTTCCCGCTCGGACCGGACGGCGGCATCTATCGCCTGAGCGAGGATCGCGACCATCGCTTCGCGCTCTACGCCTCGGCCGGCGGTGCGGGAAAGAAGGTACCGCCTCACAACCATACGACCTGGGCAATCATTGCCGGCGTGCACGGCGCCGAGCGCAATGTCGTCTACGACCGACTGGACAACGGCGCCCGCGCGGACATGGTGCAGCTTCGCGAGGCGCCTGCCAGGGAGAAGACGCTGAGACGCGGCGACTTCATCTGCTACCTGCCCGACGATTTCCATCATATCGAGACGCCGGCGGGCTCGGGTGATGCGCTGCATCTCCACTTCTATGGCCTGAGCCTCGAGCATCTGCCTGACCGCGTCAGCGTCGACCTTGGTACGGGGGCCGCGAAGCGCTTCATGGCCAAAGCGCGGATCCTGACGCCGCTTCTGCCGGTGCAGCGGGTCAAGGCGATGCTGAAATCGGGCGAGGTCTTCGCCTTCTTCGACGTCCGCGAGGAGGGCGAGTTCTCGACCGAGGGACATCCCCTGTTCGCGACGCCCCTGCCGCTGTCGCGGCTGGAGCCGCGCGCCTTCGCCCTGCTGCCCGATCCGAATACCCGCATCGTCTTGATGGACAGCGGCGAGGAGGACCGCGACCCGCAATGGGCCGGCCGCGCCAACCGTGCCGCCGCCCGGCTTTCGACGCTGGGTTACACCGATCTTGCCGTCATGAAAGGCGGCCTGAAGGCCTGGCGCGAAGCGGGCTACGAAGTCTTCACGGGCGTCAACGTGCCCAGCAAGGCGTTCGGCGAGGTGGTCGAGCACGGCAACGACACGCCGCGCATCGACGCGTCGGACCTGCAGAGGTTGATCGACGCCGGGACCGATCTAGTGATCCTCGACTCGCGGCCGATGCCCGAGTTCAACAACATGTCGATCCCCGGCGGCGTCGACTGCCCGGGCGCCGAGCTCGTCTATCGGGTCAAGGACCTCGCGCCCAATCCGGAGACGCTGGTCGTCGTGAACTGCGCCGGCCGCACGCGCTCGATCATCGGTGCCCAATCGCTGATCAATGCCGGTCTTCCCAACAAGGTGATGGCGCTGAAGAACGGCACCATGGGCTGGCATCTCGCAGGCCTGAAGGTAGCGCGCGGCGAGACCCGGAGCTTCGGCCCGCAAAGCACGCAGGCGGCGGCGTTCGCCAAGGCCGCCGCGGCAAGGATCGCCGAACGCCTGAATATCCGGAAGATCGACCTCGCGGCGTTTCGGCGGCTCGAAGCCGGGGGCGGTCCGCTCTACCGCCTCGACGTGCGCGACCCGTCCGAATATGCGCAAGGCCATCTCGTGGGCTTTCGCCATGCCGCCGGCGGGCAGCTCGTGCAGGCGACCGATCAATATGTGGGTGCGCGCAACGCCACGATCGTGCTGCACGACAATGACGGCGTGCGCGCCACGATGACCGCACACTGGCTGCTGCAGATGGGTTGGGCCAAGACCTATGTGCTGGACCACAAGCCGGTCGCGGGCGAA
Source organism: Enhydrobacter sp. (assembly GCF_030246845.1). Lineage (NCBI taxonomy): Bacteria > Pseudomonadati > Pseudomonadota > Alphaproteobacteria > Hyphomicrobiales > Enhydrobacter > Enhydrobacter sp. Next base: position 2,884,569 of record NZ_CP126889.1, on the reverse strand, counting down.
CTCACGACCGAGCCCGAGCCCCGCTTCCCCAAGGGCTTTGCGCTGCCGACACCGGCAACGGTGACGCCGGCCGAGCTCGATGCCGCACGCGCCTCGACCCTGGTGATCGATCTCGACACCAGCCTCAGATATCGGGACGGCCACATACCGGGGGCATGGTTCGCCGTACGTGCCGGCCTTGCCGGCTCGATTCCCGGGATGTTGCGGAAGCAGGGCAATGCCGCGCGGATCGTGCTCGTCTCGCCCGACGGGGAGATCGCAGCCTTGGCGGTGGCGGAGGCGAGAGAGGCTGCCGGCGAACTGCCGGTCGCGATCCTTGCCGGTGGCATGAAGAGCTGGCGCACGGCCGGGCTGCCGGTCGAGACCGGCCACACGCGGATGGCCGATCCGCCGACCGACGTCTGGTACCGGCCGTACGATTTCAAGCAGGACGTCGAGGCGGCGATGCGCCAGTATCTCGACTGGGAGGTCGACCTCGTGCCCCAGGTGGAGCGTGACGGCGACGCGAGCTTCGCCGTGATGAAGCCCTGACCGTGGGTTTAACTACTTGAGAGGTAAAGGGAATCCGTTCCTTGACAGGGTATCCTCGACCCCCTAGACATCCGCGCGCAATCGGGCGGCGGAGCCTCACCGCGACGACGTTCGGGAGCATAGGCAAATGGATACCCCTTCGCGCAATGCCGGCCAGGGTCGCGAGCCTCATCGTGATCCGGAAGGCGATCGGCGACGGATCGACGAGCTGGAAGAGCGTCTCAGGAAGGCGCGCGGTCCGGCCAGCGACGAGCCGAAGCTGGACTTGCGGGTGTCGCACCGTCAGACGGGCGTTGCCTATCGAGTGTTGGTCGATATGATCGCGGGCCTTTTGGTCGGGGGGTTCTTCGGCTACTGGCTCGACCGTTGGATGGGCTGGACGCCGTATTCATTGGTGGCGGGCCTTGTTCTGGGGCTCGCGGCCGGCGTCAACAATGCGTGGCGCGTCATCCGGGCCTACTCGGAAGAGGCGGCCAGGGGGAACGACAGCCGCCTGCCCTGACGACGGTTCGGCGTTAGGCGCGCAGGCGTTGGATGGAGTGGGGACGATATGCATAGCCCGATGGAGCAGTTCGAGATCAAACGGCTGCTCGACCTACGGATCGGTTCTCTCGACGCCTCCTATACCAATTCCGCTCTCTGGATGACGATCACGGTCATCCTCGCCACCCTTCTCTTCGTCTACGGGATGCGCCAGCGGGCGCTGGTGCCGGGTCGCCTGCAGGCCGTGGCCGAGCTCGGCTACGAGTTCGTGGCCGGCATGGTGCGCGACAATGTCGGCAACGCGGGCAAGGCCTATTTTCCGTTCATCCTCACCCTCTTCGTCTTCATCCTGTTCTGCAACACCTTGGGCCTCGTGCCCTACTCCTTCACGCCGACCAGCCACATCATCGTCACGTTCGGGATGGCCGTCGTGGTCTTCGTGGGCGTCACGATCATCGGCTTCGCCAGGAACGGCCTGCACTTCCTGCAGCTCTTCGCGCCCAAGGGCGTGCCGGTCTACTTCCTCGTCTTCGTGGCGCCGCTCGAGGTCTTTTCCTACTTCGTCCGGCCGTTCAGCCTCTCGATCCGACTGTTCGCCAACATGCTGGCCGGCCATACCATGCTGAAAGTGTTCGGGGGCTTTGCGGTGATGCTCGGCGTCCTCGCCGGCTGGGCGCCGCTTGCGCTCATCTTCGCGCTCACCGGTCTCGAGCTCATCATCGCCTTCCTGCAGGCCTACGTGTTCACGATCCTGACCTGCCTCTATCTCCACGACGCCCTCCATCCGAGTCACTGACGGCGTCGCCTTCCAACCGCAACACGACTCGATACTCGAAAGGACAGTTCAAATGGACGCTTCTGCAGCCAAGCTCATCGGCGCCGGTCTCGCCACCATCGCGCTCGCCGGCGTGGGCGTGGGCATCGGCCAAATCTTCGGCAGCTTCGTGCAGGGCGCCCTGCGCAACCCCGAGGCCGCGCCCCGCGTGTTCGGCAACGTGCTCCTGGGCTTCGCGCTCACGGAAGCCGTGGCGCTGTACGCGCTGGTCATCGCCTTCATGATCCTGTTCGTGTTCTAGCGGCGAGGGAGCTTCGGGCCGAAGATCATGCGGACACCGGTACACAGCACGCTGGCGGCTCTGGCCGTCCTGGGCACGAGCGGAGCAGCAGAGGCCGCCACCGAGGGCATGCCGCAGCTCAACGTCCACGACTTCCCGCCCCAGATCGTCTGGCTGGTGATCACCTTCGTGGTGCTGTACCTGGTGATGTCGAAGGCGGCGATTCCCGCGATCTCGGACACGCTGGAAAAGCGCCAGGCCAAGATCCAGGGCGACCTGGACGCGGCCGAGAAGGCGAGCGAGGAGACCCGCGCGCTGGTCGCCGCCTACGAGAAGCGCCTGGCCGATGCGCGCGACGAGGCGCGTCGCCTGCAGCGCGAGCGGGTGGAGGCCGACAACGCCGCCGCCACCGCCAGGCTCGTAGAGGTCGGCCAGCGGCTGGGCGCCAAGATCGACGAGGCGGAGAAGCGCATCGCCGGTCAGCGCGCCAAGGTCCTGGAAGGCATCGAGGACATGGCGCACGACGTCGCCGCCGAGGTCTATGCCAAGCTCGCCGGCCAGCCGGCGGACAAGGCCGCCCTCGGCACGAAGATCGCCCTCGCCAAAGGAGGCCGTTGATGGGTAGCGCATGGGCCGCCGGCACCGAAGGCGTCGCCGAGCACACGAGCTTCTTTGCCAACCCGGAAACCTGGGTCGCCGTCGGCTTCCTGCTCTTCGTCGCGCTTCTGGGCAAGCTGCTCTGGACGCGCATCTCGGCCTTGCTCGACAAGCGCTCGGCCGATATCGCTCGCGCGCTGGGCGACGCCGAGAGGCTGCGCACCGACGCCCTGCGTGCCAAGGCCGACGCCCAGCGCACGCTCGACGAGGCGACCGCGGAGGCCGAGGCGATCGTGGCCCAGGCCCGCGAGGAAGCGCAGCGCATGCAGCATCACGCGGCGCAGCACCTCGAGACGGCGATCGCGCTGCGCGAACAGCAGGCCCTCGACCGCATCGCGCAGTCGGAGGCCGCTGCCGCCAAGCATGTGCGCGACATGGCCGTCGATCTCGCTCTCACCGCCACCCGATCCCTCCTGCGCGAGCAGGTCGGTACCGGCAGCGCCGAGAAGCTGGTGAGCGAGGCGATCGCCGAGCTACCGCGTAAACTGCACTGACATCGAGACAACTCGTATTGCCCGCACAGAACAATCGCGGGCTACCTGGCGCCCCCGTCGCAAGACGGGGGCTTTTCTTTTGCGGGAAGCGGAGCGAAGGGTCTGCTACCGGAGAGCGATGACCGATATCACGCCGCCGGCCGATACAGCGTCGGGATGCGCGCGATGTCCTGGATCAGGTCCGGCGGCAGGTCGGCGGGCTTGGACGCACTGGCGCTGGCGCTCACCGAATCGACCAGCCCGCCGAAGCGCGCCTCGATCGCCCGGGCGATCTGGTCGTGGCGGCCGACCGCGGCGAAGAGATGCACCACGTCGTCCGGCACTTGCTGGGCGATCTCGTTCCACTGGCCCGCCTTGGTCATGGCGTTGAGCTTGCGACCGAGATCGCCCAGCCCGTGCTCCTCGAACACCGGCCAGTAGGCCGGCGTCGAGCCGTAGAAGGCCACGCGATAGCGCACCCAGTCGAACAGCCGGGCGACCGCCTCGTCGTCCTTGCCGGTGACGACGAAGCCGCCGCCGGAGATGTCGAACGTCTCGCGCGCACGGCCGGCCTTCGCCAGGCCCTCCGCCAGGATCGGCCGGATCCGATGCTCCAGATACTTGCGGGTGCAGAAGACGTGGAGCTTCACGCCGTCGCATTCCTCGGCGGCCACCTTCATCATCGCCGGCCCCACGGCGGCGATGCCGATCCGCGGCGCCGGGCCGTCATAGGGCTCGGGCACGAAGTTGGGCGTCATGAGGGTGAAGCGGTAATGCTTGCCCTCGTAGGCGAGCTTGCCGTCGCCCTTCCACGCGGCCCAGATCGCCCGCACCGCCTGCACGTACTCCCGCATGCGCGGCGCCGGCGCCGACCACGGCACGGAGAAGCGCTTTTCGTTGTGCGCCCGGATCTGTGAGCCGAGTCCCAGCGTGAAGCGGCTGCCCGTGCTGGCCGCGAGATCCCAGCCAATATTGGCGCAGACCATGGGCGAGCGGGCGAAGGAGATGGCGACGCCGGTATGCAGCTCGATCCGCTGCGTCGCGGCGCCCGCCACGGCCAGCGCCAGGAACGGATCGTGCTTGTTCTCCTGCGTGCTGACGCCAGCATAACCGGCCGCCTCGATCGCCAGGGCCGCCGGCCCGACCTTGCGCAGGTCGTGTTGTGGAAGGGTCGTGAAGACGCGCATGCCTTTGCTTTGCAGGCGCAGCTTGCGCACGCAATCCTTTTCGATTGTCATCTCGTGTTGTCAACACTACGTTGACGTCTACACACACGAGTTGCGCGATGCCGTTGAATATCCGCAGCGAAGAGGTCAACCGCCTCGCCGAAAGGCTCGCGGCGCGCAAAGGCTTGAACAAGACCGAGGCGGTGAAGCTCGCCTTGGAGAACGAGTTGCGGCGCCTCGAGGAAGCCGTGCCGCTTCGCGAGCGGCTTCGAGCGATCCAGCAACGCGTGCAGAAGCGGCCTGCGACAGGGCTTGCAGCCGACAAGGCGTTCTATGACGAGCTGAGCGACGAGCGCTGATGTTCGTCGACGCCTCGGCGATCGTCGCCATCCTGAACAGCGAGCCGGAGGCCGATACCTTTGCCGACGCCATCGAGGCAAGCGGCGGCAGCGCCGTCACCTCGCCGATCGCCATCTTCGAGGCGGCCTTGGCGCTGTGCCGGACCCGACATACGGCTGTCGAGGATGCAGCCGCCGATGTCGAGGAATTCCTCGGCGTGGCTGGAGTCCGGTGTCTTCCCATCACCTTGCAGGAAGCCCGAACGGCGCTCGCCGCCTACGCCCGCTATGGAAAGAGACGCGGCCATCCCGCTGAGCTCAATCTCGACGATTGCTTCGCCTATGCCGTGGCGCGCAATCGCGGTATCCCATTGCTGTTCAAGGGCGACGATTTCACGAAGACAGATATCGACCCTGCGGCTTGAAAGGCAGCGTCCCTACTCGGCCGCCTGCCGCAGCGGATCGCCTTCCGGCGGGTTGTTGCTCGGGCGCCAGCGCAGGATCGGCTTGCGGGCGGCCAGGGTCTCGTCGAGGCGGCGGCGCGGCGCGAAGTGCGGAGCCGCCTTGAAGTCCTGGGCGGCCGTTCCGCTCTTCGCGCGCTCGGCGAGCGAGCGCATCGCGGCAATGAAGAGATCGAGATCTTCCTTGGCCTGGCTCTCGGTGGGCTCGATCAGCATCGCGCCATGCACCACCAGCGGGAAGTACATGGTCATGGGGTGATAGCCCTCGTCGATCATCGCCTTGGCGAAGTCGAGGGTGCTGACGCCGGTATCCTTGAGGAAGCCGTCGTCGAACAGCGCCTCGTGCATGCAGGGCCCCTCGAAGGCCGGCGTCATGACGTCCTTCAGCGAGGCCATCACGTAGTTGGCCGACAGCACCGCATCCTCGGCGGCCTGCTTCAGCCCGTCGGCCCCGTGACTCATGATGTAGGCGAGCGCGCGGGTGAACATGCCCATCTGGCCGTGGAAGGCCTTCAGCCGTCCGAGCGGCTTGCCGTCGACACGGGCGCCGTCTTCGGCCACGGCCCAGCGGTCGGCCTGCTTCACGATCCAGGGATAGGGCGCGTAGGGCGCGAGCGCCGCCGACAGCACGACCGGGCCCGCGCCCGGCCCGCCGCCGCCGTGCGGCGTCGAGAAGGTCTTGTGCAGGTTGATATGCATGCAGTCGACGCCGAGATCGCCCGGCCGCACGCGGCCGACGATGGCATTGAAGTTGGCGCCGTCGCAGTAGAAGTAGGCGCCGGCCTCGTGCACCGCCTCGGAGATCTCGACGATCTCGCTCTCGAACAGGCCGCAGGTGTTGGGATTGGTGAGCATGATCGCCGCCACCTCGGGGCCCAGCGCGGCCTTGAGCGCTCCGAGATCGACGCGACCACGCTCGTTGGCCGGGATCGGTTTCACGGTGAAGCCGAGCGCCGCCGCCGTCGCGGGATTGGTGCCGTGCGCCGATTCCGGCGCCAGCACGATCCGTCGCCTGGCGCGCTCGCCCTTGGCCTCGAGCGCGGCGGCGATCGCCATCATGCCGCACATCTCGCCGTGCGCGCCGGCGGCGGGCGACATCGCCACCGCCGGCATGCCGGTGAGCGTCTTCAGCCAGTGCGCCAGACTGTCGATCAGCTCCAGCGCGCCCTGCACCGTCGACAGAGGCTGCAGCGGATGGAGATCGCCGATGCCCGCCAGCCGCGCCACCTTCTCGTTGATGCGGGGATTGTGCTTCATGGTGCACGAGCCCAGCGGATAGACGCCCATGTCGATGGCGTAGTTCTTCTGGCTGAGCCGCGTGTAGTGCTGCACGACCTGCGGCTCGCTGAGTCCCGGCAGGCCGATTTCGCCGGTCCGGCGCAGGCCGTTGAGGCGGTCCTTCACCTTGGCCGGCTCCGGCAGATCGACGCCGCAACGTCCCGGCTGGCCCAACTCGAAGATCAGCGGCTCCTCGATCTGGAGCGCGCGGTTGCCGGTGAAGGTGGTCACGGCACCAGTCGGCCGGCCGGCGGCACCGCCGGCACGACCCTGGCTGCGATCGAGCGACTGGACCATCACAGCACCTCCTTAAGTGCGGTCACCAGGGGCGCCATGCCATGCTCGGTCGCGGTCTCGGTCGCGGCCAGCAACAGGAGGTTTGCCACCGAGGGATCGTCGGGAACGAGCCGCGACACGGGCAGGCCGCCGAGGATGCGCTTGGCGGCCAGCGCCTCCACGACCGGCGCCGCGGGCCCGGGGAGGCGCACGGTGAACTCGTTGAAGAAGCTCTCGTTCACGAGCTGCACGCCCGGCACCGCGGACACTCGGTCGGCGAGCTCGCAGGCCTTGGCATGGTTGAGCTCGGCCAGACGCCGGAAGCCCGCTTCGCCCAGCAAAGTGAGATGGACCGTGAAGGCGAGCGCGCAGAGGCCGGCATTGGTGCAGATGTTGGAGGTCGCCTTCTCGCGGCGGATATGCTGCTCGCGGGTCGAGAGGGTCAGCACGAAGCCGCGCTTGCCGTCGGCATCGACGGTCTCGCCGACCAGCCGGCCCGGCATCTGGCGCATGTACTTCTCGCGCGTGGCGAACAGGCCGACATAGGGCCCGCCAAAGCCGAGGCCATTGCCAATCGACTGGCCTTCGCACACCACGATATCGGCCCCCATCTCGCCCGGCGGCTTGATGAGGCCGAGCGACACGACCTCCGTCACGACCACGATCAGGAGGGCGCCGGCGGCATGGCAGGCCCGGGCGAGCTCGGCGAAGTCGCGCACGTGGCCGAAGAAGCTCGGGTTCTGCACGACGACGCAGGACGTCTCCTTGTCGATACCTGCGATCAGGTCCTCGAGTCCCTCGACGTCCGGCTTGCCGACGACGGCGCTGAAGCCCTCCCAGCGGCCGGTGGTCTCGATGACCCGGCGATACTGGGGATGCAGGCCGCCCGAGATCAGCGCCTTGTGGCGCCTGGTGACGCGATTGGCCATCAGCACGGCCTCGGCGGCCCCGGTCGAGCCGTCGTACATCGACGCGTTGGCCACTTCCATGCCGGTCAGCAGCGTCACCTGGGTCTGGAACTCGAACAGGTACTGCAGCGTGCCCTGGGTGATCTCGGGCTGATAGGGCGTGTAGGAGGTCAGGAACTCGCCGCGCTGGATCATGTAGTCGACGGTCGAGGGCACATGATGGCGATAGGCGCCGGCGCCGATGAAGAACGGCGCGCTGGCCGGCGAGACGTTCTTCGCCGCAAAGGCCTGAAAAGCCCGTTCGACCTCAAGCTCGCCCTGGTGGTCCGGCAGATCCGCGATCTTGGCCGCGAGCCGCGCCGACCGGGGAACGTCGCAGAACAGCTCGTCGACCGACCTGGCCCCGATCACCGCCAGCATCTCGCGGCGATCCTGATCCGTCAGGGGGAGATAGCGCATGCGTCGCTCCGTTCAGCCCAGACTCTTCACGAAAGCATCGTAGGCCGCCTCGTCCATCAGCCCGTCGAGCTCGGTCTTGTCGGAAAGCCTGAGCTTGAAGAACCACCCCTTGCCGGTGGGCTCGGCATTGACGTCGCCGGGGCTGTCGGCCAGCGCCGCATTGGCCTCGACCACTTCGCCCGATACCGGGGCATAGATGTCGGACGCGGCCTTCACCGATTCGACCACGGCCACCGACTCGCCCTTCGCGACCTTGCGGCCGACCGCCGGCACCTCCACGAACACCACGTCGCCCAGTTGCTCCTGGGCATAGTTCGTGATGCCGATCGTGCCGACATCGCCCTCCACGCGGACCCATTCGTGCTCGTTGGTGTATTTGACGCTCATCAGAGGCTCCTATCCGCGGTAGTAGGCGTGTTTCACGAACGGCATGGCGGCGATCTCGGCCGGCACGGGCTTGCCGCGGACGACGAGCTCGACCTTCGTCCCATTGGCTGATCGAGCGCGTTCGACGTAGCCCATGGCGACGGCGCGTCCGAGGGTCGGCGCGAAGCCGCCCGACGTCACCTTGCCGACAACCTTGCCGGCGATCGCGATCTCCGCACCTTCACGCGCGATCGCCTTGCCATCTGGTAGCAGGCCGACCCGCCTGCGCGGCGCGCCCTCGGCGATCTGCTTCTGGATGACCGTCGCGCCGGGAAAGCCGCCTTGCGCACGACGTTCCTTGCCGATGCTCCACAGCAGCCCGGCTTCGATGGGCGTCGTGGTCGTGTCGATATCGTGGCCATAGAGACAAAGGCCTGCCTCGAGGCGCAGCGAGTCGCGGGCGCCGAGCCCGATCGGCTTCACCTCGGGCTGGGCGAGCAGCTTGCGGGCGATAGTGTCGGCGGCATCGGCCGGCGTCGAGATTTCGAAACCATCTCCACCCGTATAGCCGGAGCGCGTGACGTAGCATTCGATGCCGTCGATCACGACATAGGCGCCGGTCATGAACTTCATGGTCGCGACCGGGGGCGCGAGCCGCGCCAGCGCCTGCGCCGCTTGGGGGCCCTGCAGCGCCAGCAGGCCGCGCGAGAACATCGGCTCGACCTCGCAGGCCGAGGAGAGATGCTTCTGGAGGTGCGCGAGATCGGCGTCCTTGCACGCGGCGTTGAGCACCAGAAGGAGATGATCGCCCGTGCTGGTCACCATCAGGTCGTCGAGGATGCCGCCCGTCTCGTTGGTGAACTGCGTGTAGCGCTGCTGACCAGGCTGAAGGCCCGCGATATCGCCCGGCACCAGCGCCTCCAGCGCCTTGGCGGCGCTGCGCCCCGGCCTGGCCGTGAGCCGTACCTGGCCCATGTGCGAGACATCGAACAGGCCCGCCGCGGCGCGCGTCTGGGCGTGTTCGGCCAGGATACCGGTCGGATACTGCACCGGCATCTCGTAGCCGGCGAACGGCACGAGCCGGGCCCCGAGCTCACGATGCAAGGCGTGAAGCGGCGTGCGTTTGAGGGGGCCGGCGGCGGTTTCGGTCATCAGGTCTCCTCAAAGAGTCGCATTGCCGGCGCATGGATTGCGCCGTCGCGACCCCCTCTGTCCGGAGACCTGAAAGATTCGGCCGCCCTCTACCACCAAAGAGCAGGCCTTACTTCGTCGGTGGACGCCGCCGTTGCCGGCAGGCGCCGCTTTCCAGAGACCCATCCCCCTTGCGGTCCGTTTGCCTGAGAGTTTCCGGGGTCGGTTGCTCCTTCGGCGCCATTCCCGAAGGAACGGTCTCTCCCACAGGGATCGTCTGGGTGGAGCGACCATAGGCAGGCCGCCCCGCCGCGTCCACCGGGAAAAGGGAGGTAGAGCCGTGCTCGAACGTGCTCGAATCAGCCCTGACGGGCGAGATCGGCGAAGGCCTGCGCGAAGGCCTCACGACGGCCGGCAAGGCCGGTCTCGTTGAAGATTTCGGCCGTCAGCGACCGGACCGAGGCCTCGTCGATCTCGACGCCGTTGCTCTGCAGGAACCTGCGGGCGGCGGCCACGGCCTCGTCCATCGCGCCGCCCTTCTTGTAGAGGCTGTAATAGTCGGGATGGCCGCCGCGACCCAGCGCCTCGGCGATCACGTCGGTGAAGTTCACGACCTTGATCGGATAGACCGCCTCGGCGCCGGCGAAGGCGCGATGGCAGGAATGGTACATGGTGACGATCGTGTCGGCGCCGGCCGCAACCGCCGCTTCCGCCAGGCCGCGATGGATCGCCGCCTCCCGTTCCTTGTACTTCGCGGCCACGCCGCCGCAGGCATAGGAGAAGCCCGAATCCTGCGGCAGATCGAGGAGCTCGAGATTGGGCACGGCGCGCAAAAGCGCGGCGATGCTCTCGACCGTCGCGCCGATGCCCAGATGCTCGTGGATCACGACCCGCCGCTTCGGCTGATTCGGGGTGAAATGCGACCTCAGCGCCTCGAGGTTGGCGGCGAGGAACTCGCTCACATGGCCGAGATCGAAGGACGGCGCCTCGACGTCCTCTTCCAGCTCGCCGAAATTCTTGGTGCAGGTCGGACACCAGGTGAGAACGCGCGACGCACCCGACTGGCCGAAGCGCTGGAAGGTGCGGTGGCCGATCCGCTCGTAGGTCGGCAGGTCGGCCTCCAGGAACTGGTAGACGCCGCAGCAATGGGCGGTGCCGCCGACCACGTCGAAGTCGAGCTCCAGCGCATCGAGGATGTCCATCACGTTCAGCACGATGTGCGGCGTACGCAGCACGTTGCAGCCCGTGTAGAAAAGCACATCGGCGGCGCGCTTCTCCGCCGGCGCCAGGATGCGTCGCAGCGTTTCCGATGGGAGCTGCATGCTGGCCAGCAGCCGCACCGCCTGCGCCATGTGACGGAAGCGCTTGGCGGCGTTGATGGCGTTCTGCTCCGCCGGCCGCGCCGCCTCGGTCGCCCTGAGCTTGGCGATCGTCACCCACTGGCGGACATTGATGCCCTCCGGGCAGGCGGCGCTGCAGCGCGCGCTGCCATCACAGGCGGTCAGCCACGTCTCCAGGTCGGCGGTGGCGGCGTCCCCGCATGTCAGCGCCGACAGCTCGGCCACGCGTTGCTTGGCTTCGCTCGCTTCCAGGCCGACCTCGCGCGCGGTCGGGCAGACCTCGAAGCATTTTCCGCAGCCCGTGCAGCGGTCTGCCGCGGCGGTCGCCAATGCCTGCAAACGGTCCGCGTAAGCGCTCAAAGAAACCCTCCCGCCGGCTCAGCGGCCGGCGTTGCGGCGATTGTACTCCAGCTCCTCCGGCGTCGGCTTCAGGCCCACGGCGATGCGATAGTTCACGGTGTCGGACGGCTTCTCGAAGGGCAGCGTCAGGCTGAGCTCCTCCTTGGATCCGCGTCGCCCGCCCGACAGGGTGAGCTCGAAGTCGGCGTTGAATTCCTGGCCCTGCACGATGCGGCCGCTGCCGTCGAGCACGCGCACAAAGTAGGGCACGCTTGTCACACCGCGGCTCACTGCCGGACCTGGGCTGACGGCGATTCGCAGGACGAGGTCGACGTTCATCTGCCGCTTGCCGAGCGAGCAGGAAGCCGCACTGTCCAGCAGCCCCGCCTCGAACATGACATTGCGGGGGTCGTGGCCCGAGCCGGGCGCGAAGCGCGTCAGGGTCTGGGCGTCCTGCACCTGGAAGGGCTGCGGGCAGTAGTCCGCGGCAAGCTGCTCCTTCTCGGAGCGGCCACAGCCGGCGACGGCGAACGCAAGCACGAGCGCAAGCGGCGTCAGAGGAGCGAATCTTCTGTCGGTCATACGAGGGTCTTGTGGGTGCCGTCACACAGCGGCTTCTTGCCGGAATGCTTGCAGGCGCAGAGCCAGTGATCGCCCGACTTCTCGGCCGTGTACTTCATCGGCGTCAGGCCGCTGCCTTTGTGCGAGCCGTCGCAAAAGGGCTGATTCTGGCTCCTTCCGCAGGCGCACCACCAATAGTCCTTGCCTGCCTCGAGCGACACTTTGTTCGGTGCCCTGGCCGCGACAACCGGCTCAGTCATGCTGCTTTCCCCGTTGCGGCGGCTTTGTTACGGTGCCGCGCCTCTCCGTCGGGAGAGAGTCTAGGCAATGGTCTGCGGGCCTGCAAGCGAGCGGCTTCGCATGCGGGGTGTCCGTTTCCGATGATCGCCGTTTGTTCATGATCGAGGCGAAGAAATCGCTGACGATTCTTCTGGCGAGCCCGCGCGGCTTCTGTGCCGGAGTCGAGCGCGCGATCCAGATCGTCGAGCGCGCCCTCGCGCGCTATGGATCACCGGTCTATGTGCGTCACGAGATCGTGCACAACAGGTCCGTGGTCGAGGCGCTCGAGGCCAAGGGCGCGATTTTCGTCGAGGAGCTCGACGAGGTGCCGGACGATCGGCCCGTCGTCTTTTCGGCCCACGGCGTGCCGAAGACGGTGCCGGCCGAGGCGGCGCGTCGCCATCTCCTCTATCTCGACGCCACCTGCCCGCTCGTCTCCAAGGTCCATCGCGAAGCGGAGCGCCACGCCGAGTCCGGACGCACGGTGATCCTGATCGGCCATGCCGGCCATCCGGAGGTGATCGGCACGATGGGCCAGTTGCCGCCGGGCCAGGTGCTGCTGGTCGAGGATGTCGAGCAGGCGGAATCCGTCGCGGTGTCCGATCCTCTCAACCTCGCCTACGCGACGCAGACCACGCTGTCGGTCGATGACACGGTCGACATCGTGGCCATCCTGCGGCGCCGATTTCCCGCCATCCACGGGCCCAAGAAGGAAGACATCTGCTACGCGACGACCAACCGCCAGGCGGCGGTGAAGGCGATCGCCGCCAGATGCGACGCGCTGGTCGTCATCGGCGCGCCCAACTCCTCCAATTCGATGCGGCTCGTGGAAGTCGCGACCAACAGCGGATGCGCACGATCGCGGCTGCTCCAGCGGGCCGGCGACATGGACTGGGAGTGGCTGGGCGACAACGTACGACGGCTCGGCATCACGGCCGGCGCCTCGGCGCCGGAGCACCTGGTGGAGGAGCTGATCGCATCGTGCCGCCATCGCTACGAGGTCACGATCGAGGAAGTGCACACCAGCCAGGAGCACGTGGTCTTCAAGCTGCCGCGCGAACTGGTCGGCTGATGGCGGTCTACACGGAAGTCGGCGACGCCGAGCTCGAGGTCTTTCTCGCCGAGTACGACATCGGGGAGGCCGACGCCTTCAAGGGCATTGCCGAAGGCGTCGAGAACTCGAACTACCTGCTGACCACGACGCGCGGCCAATACATCGTCACGCTCTACGAGAAGCGCGTCGATCCGGACGACCTGCCGTTCTTCCTCGCACTCATGGACCACCTCTCCCAGCGCGGCATCAACTGCCCGCAACCGATCCATGGTCGTGACGGACAGGCGCTGCGCCGGCTGGCCGGCAAGCCGGCCGCGATCACGAGCTTCCTGCACGGCATGTGGCCACGTCGCATCGCCGTGAAGCATTGCGGGCCGGTCGGCGCCGCGCTCGCGGGCCTCCATCTGGCCGGGCAGGATTTCAAGATGACCCGCCCCAACGCGCTCTCAGTGGCGGGATGGCGGCCGCTGTTCGAGGCCAGCCGCAGCGGCGCCGACGAGCTGGGCCACGGCCTGGCGCGCGAGCTCGAAGCCGAGCTCGACGTTCTCGAGGCCGAATGGCCGAAGGTGCTGCCGAGCGGCGTCATCCACGCCGACCTGTTCAACGACAATGTCTTCTTCCTGCACGACAGGCTTTCCGGATTGATCGACTTCTACTTCGCCTGCAACGACGCCTTCGCCTACGACGTGGCGATCTGCCTCAACGCCTGGTGCTTCGAGCCGGACCGCGCCTTCAACGCAACGAAGGCGCGCGCGCTGCTGCAGGCCTACGAGAAGACCCGTCCCCTGGAGCCGGCCGAACGCAAAGCGCTGCCGCTGCTGGCGCGCGGCGCCGCGCTGCGCTTCCTGCTGACGCGGCTCTACGACTGGATCCACACGCCGGCCAATGCGCTGGTGAAGCGCAAGGATCCGCTCGAGTACCTCGCCTATCTCCGCTTCCACCGCAGCGCGACTTCGCTCGCGGATTACGGACTGTGAGCGACAAGCCCGAGGTCGAGATCTTCACCGACGGCGCCTGCAGCGGAAATCCCGGGCCCGGCGGATGGGCCGCCGTCCTGCGCATGGGTGACCGCGAGCGCGAGCTTTCCGGCGGCGAGATCTCGACGACCAACAACCGCATGGAGCTGATGGGCGCCATCTCCGGTCTCGAGGCGCTGAAGCGGCCCTGCGTGGTGAAGCTCTATACCGACAGCCGCTACGTCCTCGAAGGCGCCACCAAGTGGATCCATGGCTGGCGGAAGAACGGTTGGCGCACCGCCGACAAGAAGTCGGTGAAGAATGCCGAGCTGTGGCAGCGCCTCGCCGCCGCCGCCGCGCCGCACACGGTGCACTGGGCCTGGGTCAAAGGCCACAGCGGTCACGTCGAAAACGACCGTGCCGACCGGTTGGCGCGGATGGAGATCGAAAAGATCCGGCCGTGAGCGGACGCTCGGGCTAGCCGCGCCTGGCAGCCGGCTTCTTCTCGGCCGGCGGCGGCTTGTCGTAGACGAGATCGAAGAGCTCGCGCGAGCCGTCGCAGGGATTCTCGCCTCCGGCCAAGCGCCAGACATGCGACCGGCCGGACCGCCGGAAGTGCAGCTCGCCCGCCATCTTGCAAAGCGCGCCGTCCTCGATCTTCGCCACCCGGAAGGCGACCTCGCCGCGGATGACCACATGGTGCGCGGTGATCTTCTCGACCGCGCCTTCGATCGATGCATAGTCGCCCTCGCTGCCGGGAGCCGTGCTGTCGAGGCGCCCCTTCACCGTCCAGACCGCGCCCTTGGTCACGGTGACCGTGCCCGGCTTCTCGCCCTTCGCCTTGGCGTAGCGGCCCCAGGCGATCTTGTCGGCGTTGGCGAACAGCTCGGCTTCCGCATCGGAATCGATCACCGTGCGCGCGATCTTCGCCTGATCCTGCGCCAGCGGCGAGGTGAGGCCGTCGACCGACATCCCCTGCTCGGTCTTGGGTGCGAGCTCGGGCGGCGGTGCGGGATAGTAGGGCGTCGCCTGGGGCTCGGAGGTCGGCTTCTGCGCCAGAGCCGTCCCGGCGGCCAGCAGCAAAGCGAACGAGAGGAGGAATCGTTTCATCGTTGGGCTCTTACATGAGGACGGATGGGGATACTACCGCTTCGCCCCGCTCGTCGCGGGACGGCTGCCGGCGGGCGGCACATCGGTCTGATCGGCTTCGCCGTCCAGGCCGGCCTGGGCGCGCTTGGCCGCTTCCGAGTCCGGCGGCACGAGACTCAGCACCTTCTTGAAGTCCGCCTGCGCACTTACTTTGTCACCGCGCGCCAGGAAGGTGAAGCCCCGTTCGAGCAGCGCGCGGGTGTTGTCCGGCGCTACTTTCAGCGCAAGCTGCGCATCGGCGAGCGCACGGTCGGGGTGGCCGGCCTTGCGCCAGGCGGCCGAGCGCAGGACCAGGATATCCACATTCTTGGGCCGCAGCGTGAGCGCCCGATCGAAATCGGACACCGCGCGCGGCCAGTCGCGCAGCGTCGCATAGCTCAAGCCGCGATCCACCCACAGGTCGGCATCGTCGGCCTTGAGATCGAGCGCGCGGCTTTGCGCCGCGGCGGCCTTGGTCGCCTGTCCGGCGGCGCTCCAGGCCTGACCCGCCTGGGCCCACAATTCGGCGCGCAGACCCGGCCGCGCCTGGCCCATGTCGCGCGCGATCGCTTCGAGCTCGGTGGCGGCCTCGGTATGGCGGCCCGCCTCGAACATGGCGATGGCCTTGCAATGGCGCGCGCCGAGACCGCCGCCCTGCCCCTTCCACTTCTCGGCCATCGGCAGCGCGCGCAAGGGCTCCTGGCGGGCGAGCGACATGCATTCCTGGTAGCGCTGCAGATTGTCGGCCGTCGTATTGAACGAGCCGGCATCGCGCGCCGCGACCGAGGACGCGGTCATCGACAGCAGAGTTGCGGCCAAGGCCAGTGCGCGACGAACGCAGAACATGGTTGAAAAGAACCGTGCCGCGACGATTCTGGCAAGATGACACATCGCCTTTTCATCTTCGGTCTCGGCTTCAGCGGCCTGAAAATAGCCGGCATCGCTCGTTCCCGCGGCTGGATCGTCGGCGGAACCTGCACCCAGTCGGAGAAGGCAAAGCAGTTGCGCGCCGCGGGAATCGAGACGGTGCCGTTCGATGGAACAGCGACACCGCCGGCGCGGGCGCTGGCAGCGGCGAGCCACGTTCTCTGCACGATCGCGCCCGGCGCGTCGGGCGATCCTGCTTTGCTCCACTGTGCCGGTCTGCTCGAGGGGGCCCGATGGCTGGGCTACCTCTCCACGACCGGCGTCTACGGCGATCATGGCGGAGACTGGGTCGACGAGGCGACGCCGGCCGCCCCGGCCCAGCCGCGCAGCGTCGCGCGACTGGCCGCCGAGCGCGCCTGGCAGGCGCTGGGAACGAGGACGGGCGCCGCCGTCGACATCTTTCGCCTGCCCGGGATCTACGGCCCGGGCCGCAGTCCCGTCGACCAGGTGAAGGCCGGCAGGACGCGGCGCATCGACAAGCCGGGCCAGGTCTTCTCGCGCATCCATGTCACCGACCTCGCCCACGCCGTCGTGACGGCGATGGCGCGCGGCGGTCCCGGCAGCATCTACAACATCGCCGACGATCTGCCGGCGTCGAGCGCGGAGGTGATGGCCTTCGCGTGCGAGCTGCTCGGCGTGCCCGCGCCGCCGCTGCTCTCCTGGGCGGAGGCGGGGCCCTCCATGACCGCCATGGCGCGTTCCTTCTATGCCGAGAATCGCCGGGTCCGGAACGAGCGCATGAAGCGCGAGCTCGGCGTCACCTTGCGCTATCCCACCTACCGCGAGGGCCTGCGCGCAATCGCAGGTCTCGGCTAGGGCACCAGTTCCTCGACGGTGGCGATCAGGCGCGCAATGTCCGCGGACGTGCTGAGCCGGTGATCGCCGCCCTTGACGAGCGTCGTCACCACCTCAGGCGCGTTGAGATGCCGGGCGATCTGCAGCGAGTACTCCCATGGCACGTCGGGATCGCTCTGGCCGTGCAGCAGCCGGACCGGGCAAGGCAGCGCGAGCGGCTTGTCCAGCAGCAGATGACGGCGCCCTTCCTCGATCAGTTTCCAGGTGAAGACCGAGGGCTCGGGGGAATACTGCGACGGCCGCTCGAGCCGGCCGTCGCGCTCCAGCGTCGCGCGATCCTCGGGCGACAGGCCTTCGAGCAGCATGCGCTCGGTGAAATCGGGCGCCGCGGCAATCAGGACAAGCCCTGCCATCCGTTCCGCGCGGGCACGCGCCGCCAGCAACGAAAGCCAGCCGCCCATGCTCGAGCCCACGAGTACGAGCCTGCCGTCGGTGAGCCCGTCGATGGCGGCCAGGCTGTCGTCGAGCCAGCGCCCGATCGTGCCATCCTCGAAACAGCCCGACGACTGGCCATGGCCGAGATAGTCGAAGCGGAGATAGGCCTGTCCACGCTTTTGCGCCCAGGCTTCGAGCGCCGTCGCCTTGGTGCCGGTCATGTCCGAGCGAAAGCCGCCCAGGAAGACGACCGTCGGCGGCGTGCCTGCGGTTCTGACATAGGCGACGAAATTTCCGTCGGGCCGCGGCAGATGCTGAACGCTACCTTTGCTGGTCATGTCGTGTTACCTGCCATAGCCATCGACTCCCCGCCAGCCGCGCCATGCCTCCCCTCAAGCTTCTGCAGATCGTTCCCGGCCTGTCGGGCAGTCTCGCGCGGGCGACACTCGATACGGCTCGGGCGGTGATCCGCGCCGGCGGATCCGCCGTCGTCGCCTCGCCCGGCGGCACCATGCTGCCCAACCTCCTGCGCTTGCGCGCCCGTCATGTCGAGGTGCCCTTGAACCGCCATCCGCTGCGCGCGCGCCTTGGTCTTGCGGCGCGTATCGACGGCCTCGATTTCAATCTGGTGCAGTCCCGTTCGCCGACGACGGGCTGGATGGCGCGCGCTGTCGCGAGACGGCTCGAGCTCAAGTGGGTCGCCACGCTGCACCAGCCCCTCGTCGCAAAGGGAATGCTCGGACGCCATGTCGAGCGACGACAGGCCAAAGCTGATGCCGTGATCGCCGTGTCCGAACATGTGGCGCATGATTTCCGTCGCCGCTTTCCGGCGCTCGGCGATCGCCTGGAGGTGATCCCGACGGGCATCGATCTCGACCGGTTCGATCCGGCGAGGGTGCAGGCGGAACGCCTGATCAAGCTTGCCGCCCGGCTGCGCATCCCCGATGGCGCTCCTGTTGTGCTCTATCCCGGCCGCTTCGTCGAGGATCGCGGCCAGAGAACTTTGATCGACACCATCAGGAAGCTGGGCCGCGAGGACCTGTTCTGCCTGTTGCTGGGCTCGACGGGGGAACCGACCGCGCTCGAAAGGGAGCTCGAGCGGGCCATCGAGCGGGCCGGCCTGAACGGCAAGGTCCAGATCGGGCCCTATGTCGAGGACATGCCCGCCGCCTACATGCTGGCCGACGTGGTGGTGACCACGGGCGGCGCCCGCCAGGGGTTCAGCCGGGCGATGGTGGAGGCCCAGGCGATGGGGCGTCCCGTCGTCTGCGAACAGGGGGGCGGTGCGGCCGAGGCGATGCGGGCAGGCATCACGGGTTGGCTGGCCCCCGAAAGGGATGCGTCTGGCCTCGCCCAGGCGATCGCCACGGCGCTCTCGCTGCCGGTCGACCGGCGGCTCGAGCTTGCCCGGGCGGCCCGACACCACGTCCGTGCCCGCTATGGCCTCGGCCAGTCCAACAGCCGGCTGCTGCAGCTCTATGAGCGCCTAACTGCCTGAAGTTCCTCGCCTATGCAGACAAGCTGCGAGGCGGGACGCGGGCTGGAATCCGGTCCCGAGGCTTGACGCGAAAGCCGGCCGCAACTATTTCCGATGCGCATGGACCGGATGATTTTTCCCGTTCCGACGACACTGACCACCGTTCGAACTTGATTCGGCCGGGCGCGCGCATTCGTGCCGCTTCCCGGCCTGCGTCGGCCGACGCCAGGGCGTCGGCTGATGGGCCGTGTTCGGATTCCTCTCCAGGTGGTTGAGATGATCAATATTTCCCTGCCGGACGGTTCGGTCCGGTCGTTCGAAAAACCGGTGAGCGGCGCGGAGATCGCGGCCGCGATCGGGCCCGGCCTCGCCAAGGCGGCCCTCGCGCTGCGGGTCGACGGCAAGATGAAGGACCTCTCCGCGACCGTCGATCGCGACGCCAGGGTCGGCATCGTGACGTCGCGCGATCCGGAGGCGCTCGAGCTCCTGCGCCACGACGCGGCGCATGTGCTGGCGCAGGCCGTCCAGGAGCTCTATCCCGGCACGCAGATCACGTTCGGACCGGCGACGGAGGACGGCTTCTACTACGACTTCGTGCGCGCCGAGCCTTTCACGCCCGAGGACTTTGCCAGGATCGAGCAGCGCATGGCCGAGATCGTCGATCGCGACCTGCCGATCACGCGCGAGGTGTGGGATCGCGCGAAGATCAAGGACTACTTCCGGAAGCACGGCGAGAGCTTCAAGGCGGAATGGGCCGACGAGCTGCCGAAGGACGAGGAAATCTCCGTCTACAAGCAGGGCGACTGGCTCGATATGTGCCTCGGCCCGCACCTGCCTTCCACGGGCAAGCTCGGCAAGGCGTTCAAGCTCACGAAGGTGTCGGGCGCCTATTGGCGCGGCGACGCCAGCAAGGCGCAGCTCCAGCGCGTCTACGGCACGGCCTTCTTCTCGGACAAGGACCTCAGGGCCTACCTGCATCGCCTCGAGGAAGCAGAGAAGCGCGACCACCGCCGTCTCGGCCGCGAGATGGGGCTGTTCCATCAGCAGGAAGACTCGGCCGGCATGGTGTACTGGCACCCCAAGGGCTGGACGCTGTGGCGCACGCTCGAAGCCTACCTGCGGCGCAAGCTCGAGGCCGGCGGTTATGTCGAGGTAAAGACGCCGCAGCTCAACGACCGCCGGCTGTGGGAGGCCTCGGGCCATTGGGAGAAGTTCCGCGAGAACATGTATCTCAGCGAGAACGAGGAGGGCTTGCGCACGTTCATCGCCGATCCGGCGCAGCGCATCTTCGCACTGAAGCCGATGAACTGCCCCTGCCACATCCAGATCTTCAACCAGGGCCTGCGCAGCTACCGGGAGCTGCCGCTGCGGCTGGCCGAGTTCGGCTCCTGCCATCGCTTCGAGCCGTCCGGCGCATTGCACGGCATCCTGCGCGTGCGCAACTTCACGCAGGACGACGCCCACATCTTCTGCAACGAGGACCAGATCGAGGGCGAGACGATCCGCTTCTGCAAGCTCCTGGGCGAGGTCTATCGCGACCTGGGCTTCGAGTACTTCGTGAAGTTCTCCGATCGCCCGCCGATGCGCATCGGCTCCGACGCCATATGGGACCAGGCCGAACGCGCGCTGCAGTCGGCATCGAAGGCCGCGGGTCTCGACCTGATCCTCAATCCGGGCGAAGGCGCGTTCTACGGGCCCAAGCTCGAGTTCGTCCTGCGCGACGCGATCGGACGCGACTGGCAGTGCGGCACCCTGCAGGTCGACTTCATGCTGCCCGAGCGGCTGGGCGCGAGCTACGTCGCCGAGGACGGCGTGCGCAAGGTTCCGGTGATGCTGCATCGTGCCATCTTCGGCTCGTTCGAGCGCATGATCGGCATCCTGATCGAGCACCATGCCGGACGCTTCCCGCTCTGGCTGGCGCCGACGCAGGCCGTGGTGGCGACGATCGTGAATGATGCCGACAGCTATGCCGACGAGGTCGCGCGCGCGCTGCGAAAGGCCGGGATGCGGGTCGACACCGATCTGCGCAACGAAAAGATCAACTACAAGGTGCGCGAGCATTCGCTGGCGCACGTGCCCCTGATCCTGGCGGTTGGCCGCCGCGACATGGACAACCGCACGCTCGCCGTGCGCCGTCTCGGCTCGGAAAAACAGGAGGTCCTTGAATTGGGGGCCGCCGTCACTACACTTTCAAACGAGGCCCTGCCGCCCGCGTGAGGCGGTTGCGGCCTCATTTTCCGCCCCGATGAGGGGCATCAACGAAGGAGAAGGAAGCCATAGCTCGACCTGCCCAACAAAGCGTGCCGACCCGCGACGGTCCGCGCGTGAACGGCGAAATCAGAGCGCCGCAAGTCCGACTGATCGACGAGAATGGCGATATGGTCGGCGTCGTCAGTGTCCGGGAGGCATTGGAAATGGCCGACGAGGCCAGTCTCGACCTGATCGAGATCTCGCCCAATGCGAGTCCACCGGTCTGCAAGATCTCCGACTACGGCAAGTACAAGTACGAGGCGCAGAAGAAGGCGCACGAGGCCCGGAAGCACCAGAAGGTGATCGAGGTCAAGGAGATCAAGATGCGCCCGAACATCGACGACCACGACTACGAGGTGAAGATGCGCGCCATGAAGCGGTTCATCGAGGAAGGCGACAAGGTGAAGGTCACCTTGCGCTTCCGCGGCCGCGAGATGGTGCATTCGGAGCTCGGTCTGCAGGTCCTGAACCGGGTGCGCAGCGAAATGGACCCGCTCACCAAGATCGAATCGATGCCGCGCATGGAAGGGCGACAGATGATCATGGTGCTGGCGCCCAAGTGAGTTGAAACGGCTGCCCTCCGGAGTGGCGACGGTCGTCAGGACGGCATTTCGGCCACCCCGTGTCATCCCGAGCGTAGCGAGGGACCTTTGGCTGACGCTGCGAAGGATCCCTCGCTACGCTCGCGATGACACCGGTTGCTCTGCAAGCAACGCGGTCTCATCTCTGAGTGCCGGCTTCGCCAGTGGCCACTCCCGTGGCGCAATCTTCTAGGCCATGTATGCGCCGCCGTTGACGTGGAGGATCTGACCGGTGATGGCGTTCGAGTCGTCTGACGCCAGGAAGACAGCGGTGCGCGCGATCTGCTCGGGAGCGAGCATCCGGCCGCCCAGCGGGATCGCCGTGCGCGCCATCTCGGCGAGCTCTTCGTCCGTGTTGCCATAGCGCGGCTGGGCGGTATCGGTGAGACCGGGCGCGATGGCGTTGACGCGGATGCCGTGGGGCGCGAGTTCCAGCGCCAGCGACCGCGTCATGGAGACGACGCCGCCCTTGCTGGCGCTGTAGTGGACGCCGCGTACGGCACCGCGAATGGCCGACGACGCGAGATTGATGACCGAGCCGCTCTTCTTTCCGGCGGAGATCAGGGCCTTGGCCATGGCGATGGTGGCGAAGCAGCCGGCCTTGAGGTTGATATCCAGCACGAAGTCCCAGTCGCTCTCGCGCATCTCCAGGAGCGGCACGCGCGGATAGACGCCGGCATTGTTCACCAGGATGTCGGGCGGGCCGAGGCTCGACGCCGTTTCGGCGACCATGGCCTCGATCTCGGCGAGTTTCGCCATGTCGGCCTTCACCAGCAGAGCCCGGCGGCCGACCTTCCGCACTTCGGCTTCGACCGTCTCGGCCGCCAGCCGATCGTCCAGCCAGTTCACGGCGACATCCGCTCCTTGCCCGGCCAGCGCCGCCGCGATCGCCGCCCCGATGCCCTGCTGGGCGCCGGTCACCAGCGCCACCCTGCCTGCCAATTTCATCGGCAAATCCCCTCTTCCGGAGAGGACTGTGCCACAAAGCCCCGTGCTTGCGTCGCTCTGCGGCCATCGCTATAAGCCCGGTTCCTCGGTGGCCTGGCCTCAAGGGCATTGCCTCGGTCACCTGTCTCAACCTTTTGAAAAGGAACGAAAATGCCCAAGATGAAGACCAAAAGCGGGGCCAAGAAGCGTTTTCGCTTCACCGGCACCGGCAAAGTGAAGCATGGGGTCGCGGGCAAGCGCCACGGCATGACCAAGCGGGGCAACCGCTTCCTGCGTCAGCAGACCGGCATGACGCTCGTGTCGGAGTCCGACACCCGCATCATCAAGCGCAACTTCTTCCCGTACGCGAGGTAAGCCATGGCACGCGTCAAGCGGGGCGTGGCAGCGCACGCTCGTCACAAGAAGGTCCTGAAGCTCGCCAAGGGCTATCGCGGCCGCGCCAAGGTGGCGTTCCGTGTCGGCATCGAGAAGGTCGAGAAGGGCCTGCAATACGCCTATCGCGACCGGCGCAACAAGAAGCGCGCGTTCCGCGGGCTCTGGATCCAGCGCATCAACGCCGCCGCACGCGAGCATGGCATGACCTACTCGCAGTTCATGAACGGCATCCTGAAGGCCGGGATCGAGGTCGACCGCAAGGTAATGGCCGATCTCGCGGCGCGGGAGCCGGCAGCGTTCAAGGCCCTGGTCGAACAGGCCCAGGCCGCCCTCAAGTAACGTCCGCGCGCCCGAGAGGCGCAACGGATAGAAATGATAAAGAGGGAGCCTGGACCGCAGGCTCCCTTTTTTCGTGTTCGGTTTCGAAGGTGGGCGAAGGATGGACGATCTGTCGACGATTCGCAGCGAGGCGCTCGACGCGGTGGCCGGCGCCGCCGATCTCAGCGCGCTCGACGCCGTGCGCGTGGCGGCGCTCGGCAAGAAGGGCAGCATCACCGGCCTGATGAAGACGCTGGGCGGGCTCGCTCCCGAGCAACGCAAGGAATTCGGCGCGCGCGTGAACCAGCTCAAGAGCGAAATCGAGGCCGCACTCGAGGCGCGCAAGGCGACGCTCGGCGCCTCGGCGCTGGCCGCCCGGCTCGCGTCGGAGAAGATCGACGTCAGCCTGCCGACCCGTCCCGAGGGACAAGGCACGCTGCATCCGATCGGCCAGGTGATGGACGAGCTGGCCGCCATCTTCGGCGAGATGGGCTTCACCTGGGCCGAGGGTCCCGACATCGAGGACGACTGGCACAACTTCACCGCCCTCAACATCCCGCCCGACCATCCGGCGCGGCAGATGCAGGACACGTTCTACCTGCCGCCCAGGGCCGACGGCACGCCGATGGTGCTCAGGACGCACACCTCGCCGGTGCAGGCGCGCACCATGCTCGACAACAAGGTGCAGGAGATGCTGGCGGGTGGCGGCTCGCTCCGCATCATCGTGCCCGGCCGCACCTTCCGGCTCGACAACGACGCTACCCACACGCCGATGTTCCATCAGGTCGAGGGGCTGGTGATCGACCGCACGACCCACATGGGCCACCTCAAGGGCTGCCTGGTCGATTTCTGCCGCGCCTTCTTCGAGGTCGACGACCTGCCGCTGCGCTTCCGCCCCTCCTACTTCCCCTTCACCGAGCCCTCGGCCGAGGTGGACATCGGCTGCTCGTGGAAGGGCGGCGAGCTTCGCATCGGGGCGGGCGATTCGTGGCTCGAGATCCTGGGCAGCGGCATGGTGCATCCCAACGTGATCGCCAATTGCGGCCTCGATCCAGCCACGTACCAGGGCTTCGCCTTCGGCATGGGGATCGACCGCATCGCCATGCTGAAGTACGGCATCCCGGACCTGCGCAGCTTCTTCGATTCGGATTTGCGGTGGCTGCGCCACTACGGCTTCTCGGCGCTCGAGTGGCCGTCGCTCACGCAGGGGCTCGGCCGATGAAGTTCACGCTCTCCTGGCTCAAGGAGCATCTCGACACGGATGCGACGCTCGCCGAGCTGCGCGAGCGGCTCACCATGCTCGGACTCGAGGTCGAGGAGATCAGCAACCCGGCGGAGACGCTCAAGGGCTTCGTCGTCGGCTACGTGGTCGAGGCGGTCCAGCATCCCAACGCCGACCGGCTGCGTCTCTGCAAGGTCGATACCGGCGCCGGCATCGTCCAGGTGGTGTGCGGCGCCCCCAACGCCCGCACCGGCATGAAGGGCGTGTTCGCGCCGACCGGCAGCTTCATCCCCGGCACGGGCATCACGCTGAAATCGAGCAAGATCCGCGGCGAGGCCAGCAATGGCATGCTGTGCTCGGCGCGCGAACTGCAGCTCGGCGACGACCATAGCGGCATCATCGACCTGCCGGCCGAGACCAGGACCGGCGCGCCGGCCGCCGAGGCGCTCGGCCTCGACGATCCGGTGATCGAGATCAAGGCGACGCCCAACCGCGCCGACTGCCTGGGCGTCCACGGCATCGCGCGCGATCTCGCGGCATCCGGCCTCGGCACGCTGAAGCCGTTCAGGGCCGAGCGCGTGGCGGGCACCTTCACGAGCCCGATCAAGTGGACTCACGGCTATCAGGCCAGGCCCGACAGCCCCTGCCCCATCGTGGCCGGCCGCTACTTCCGCGGCCTGAGGAACGGGCCCTCGCCCGACTGGCTCCAGCGGCGGCTGAAGGCGATCGGGCTGCGGCCGATCTCGGCCCTGGTCGACATCACCAATCTCGTCACCTTCGACCTCAACCGGCCGCTGCATGTGTTCGATGCCAGGAAGCTCGCGGGCGATCTCGTCATGCGCCAGGCGCGCGACGGCGAGACCATCCTGGCGCTCGACGGCAAGACCTACACGCTCGATCCCACCGTCGCAGTGATCGCCGATTCGAAGGGCGTGCACGGCATCGGCGGCGTGATGGGCGGCGAGGATACCGGCGTGCGCGAGGACACGACCGAGGTGTTTCTCGAGGTCGCCTACTTCACGCCGACCTCGGTGGCCGCCACCGGCCGCAAGCTCGGCATCCAGTCCGACGCGCGCTACCGCTTCGAGCGCGGCATCGATCCGCAGTCCGTGCACTGGGGCGTCGATGTCGCCGCGCGCCTGATCCTCGAGCTCTGCGGCGGCGAGGCAAGCGAGGTCCTGCAAAGCGGCGTGATGCCCGACTGGCAGAGGCGCTACACGCTGCGCCCCGATCGGGTGGAGACGCTGACCGCGATCGACGTGCCGGCGAAGGACGCGGCCGGGATCCTGACCAGGCTCGGCTTCGCCGTCTCGGGCAGCGGCCCGTGGACGGTGGCGGTGCCGTCGTGGCGTCCCGACATCGTGGGCGAGGCCGACCTGGTGGAGGAGGTCGCACGGGTGTGGGGCTTCGACCGCATTCCGGCGGTGTCGCTGCCGGCACTGTCGGCGACCTCCAGGCCGGTGCGCGATCCCTTGCAGCGGCGCGTGCCGCTCGCCCGCCGGGCGCTGGCCGTGCGCGGCATGAACGAGGTCGTGACCTGGTCGTTCCTGCCCTTGACGCAGGCCGAGCGCTTCGGCGGTGGCGGCGCCGATCTGCGCCTGCTGAACTCGATCGCGGCCGAGCTCGACACCATGCGGCCCTCGATCCTGCCCAACCTGATCGACGCCGCCGCCCGCAACGAGGCGCGCGGCCTGCACGATCCGGCGCTGTTCGAGGTCGGCCCGCAATACAAGGACGCAACGCCCGAGGGTCAGGCGCGCATGGCGAGCGGCCTGCGCCACAACATGGCGGTGCCGCGCAACTGGACCGGCCCCGCCCGCACCGTCGATGCCTTCGACGCCAAGGCCGATGCGCTCGCCGTGCTGGCGGCGATCGGCGCCCCGGACAATCTCGCGACCTACGCCGGCGCGCCGGACTGGTACCATCCCGGGCGCTCCGGCGTGCTGAAGCTCGGCGACCGCGTGATGGCGCATTTCGGCGAGCTGCACCCCGAGCTCGTGTCGGCCGCCGACCTCAAGGGTCCGGTCGCGGCGTTCGAGGTCTTCCTCGACGCACCGCCGCTTTCCAAGGCACGCGCGACCAAGGCGCGGCCGCGGCTCGTGCTCTCGCCCTTCCAGCCGGTGGAGCGCGACTTCGCCTTCCTGGTCGATGCCGGTGTCGAGGCGGAGAAGCTGGTGCGGGCGGCGCGCAATGCCGACAAGGTCATGATCTCGGCTGCGCGCGTGTTCGACGTCTACGCCGGCAAGGGCGTGCCCGAGGGCAAGAAGTCGCTCGCCATCGCCGTCACCCTGCAGCCGATGGAGCGCACGCTGACGGATGCCGAGATCGAGGCGGTGTGCGACAAGATCGTGGCGCAGGTCGCCAAGGCAACCGGCGCCGTGCTGCGTGGTTAGAATCTTCCGGACCGCGCGCTTCCAGCGCGCTCATAACGATGAAGAGCACGCAAGATGCGCGCGGTCCAAAAGAGTATGAAATGACCGATCTGTCGTTGATCCGCAATTTCTCGATCATCGCCCATATCGACCACGGCAAGAGCACGCTGGCCGATCGCCTGCTGCTGCGCTGCGGGGCGGTGAGCGAGCGCGAGTTCCACGACCAGATGCTCGACTCCATGGACATCGAGCGCGAGCGCGGCATCACCATCAAGGCGCAGACGGTGCGGCTCGACTACCCGGCCCGCGACGGCAGGACCTACGTCCTGAACCTGATGGACACGCCGGGCCATGTCGACTTCGCCTACGAAGTGAGCCGCTCGCTCGCCGCCTGCGAGGGCTCGCTGCTGGTGGTCGATGCGAGCCAGGGCGTCGAGGCGCAGACGCTCGCCAACGCCTACCATGCAATCGAAGCCAACCACGAGATCATCCCGGTCCTCAACAAGATCGACCTGCCCTCGGCCGAGCCCGAGCGCGTCTGCAGGGAGATCGAGGACGTGATCGGCATCGACACGTCCGACGCCATAAAGGTCTCGGCCAAGACCGGCCTCGGCATCGACGACCTCCTCGAGGCGATGGTGAAGCGCCTGCCGCCGCCGGCGGGCGACCGCGACGCGCCCCTGAAGGCGCTGCTGGTCGACAGCTGGTACGATCCCTATCTCGGCGTCGTCACCCTGGTGCGCGTGAAGGACGGCGTGCTGAAGAAAGGCCAGCGCATCCGCATGATGGCGACCGGCGCCGCCTACGACCTCGACAAGGTCGGCGTCTTCACGCCCAAGCCCAGGGACGTGGCCGAGCTGGGGCCGGGCGAGGTCGGCTTCATCATCGCCGGCATCAAGACCATCGCCGACTGCAAGGTGGGCGACACGATCACCGACGACCGGAAGCCTGCCACCGAGATGCTGGCCGGCTTCAAGCCCTCGGTGCCGGTGGTGTTCTGCGGGCTCTTCCCGGCCGACGCCGCCGAGTTCGAGACGCTGCGCGAATCGCTCGGCAAGCTCCGGCTGAACGACGCCTCGTTCCATTTCGAGCCCGAGACCAGCGCGGCGCTGGGTTTCGGCTTCCGCTGCGGCTTCCTGGGGCTGCTGCATCTCGAGATCGTGCAGGAGCGGCTGGAGCGCGAGTTCAATCTCGACCTCGTCACCACCGCGCCGTCGGTCGTCTACAAGGTCCGGATGACCGACGGGACGGAGACCGAGCTGCACAACCCGGCCGACTATCCCGACCCGGTCAAGATCGAGAGCGTGCAGGAGCCGTGGATCAAGGCCACGATCATGACGCCGGACGAGCATCTCGGCGCCGTGCTGACGCTGTGCCAGGAGCGGCGCGGCCAGCAGGTCGAGCTCACCTATGCCGGCACGCGCGCCATGGCGATCTACCGCCTGCCGCTCAACGAGGTGGTGTTCGACTTCTACGACCGGCTGAAGTCGGCGACGCGCGGCTATGCGAGCTTCGACTACGAGATGGCGGGCTACGAGGAGAGCGAGCTGGTAAAGCTCACCATCCTGGTGAACTCCGAGCCAGTCGATGCGCTCAGCATGATCGTGCACAAGAACGCCGCCGAGAGCCGCGGCCGGGCGCTGTGCGAGCGGCTGAAGGACCTGATCCCGCGCCAGCTCTTCAAGATCGCGATCCAGGCCGCGATCGGCGGCCGCGTGATCGCGCGCGAGACGATCAGCGCGCTGCGCAAGGACGTGCTGGCCAAATGCTACGGCGGTGACATCAGCCGCAAGAAGAAGCTCCTGGAGAAGCAGAAGAAGGGCAAGAAGCGCATGCGCCAGGTGGGTGACGTGGAGATCCCCCAGTCGGCCTTCATCGCCGCGCTCAAGATGGACAGCCGGTAGGGCGGAGACTTCTCACGAACTTCTCGCCCCGGCGAGGAGCCTCCGATGCCGATGGCATCGGCATTCGCGGCCCGTTTGTCGCTTCGCCGCGTTGCCCCATTCGTGGGGTAATACGATACCGCGCGGCCGTCACTCTTGCGGGTAACGCCAGGGCGAGGCCGGTTGGGAGGCGCCCTCGTCGAGGGTCCATTGGGGCAGGGCGAGGCCGGGCGCCACATCGGAGAAAACCATGCGGACGCGCGTTCCGATGCCGACGCGGCGGACCATCTCCGGCGGCGCCAGTCGGCCCTGCGGCGTCACCAGGTTGCCGACCACGCGCAAGGCTTCATGCTCGCCGGGTTTGCCCCTTTGCGTGTCGAGGTCGACGAGAAGAACGAGATAGGGCGTGTGGTTCCTGAAGGCCGGCTGAATGGCGTGGTGGACCTCGGTGTAGGAGTGAACGGCGCCGCGGCCTTCGACCGCTATCCATTCCGACTTCGGACTGGCGCACCACGGGCAGGCCGTGGTGGGCGGATAGCGCAGCAGGCCGCAGGCGCCGCACCGCTGCAGGTGGAAGTCGTGCGCCGCGCAGTGCTTGAAGTACGCCAGGTTCTCGACGTCGAGATCGTTGATGTCCAGCGGCATGCCGAGGTAGGTGGCCTGGATCGCCATGGTGTCGTCTCCCCCTCTTCTCAGTCGCGCCGCATGACCATGGCGGAGCCGGTGCCGGGATTTGCCCAGCCGAGATTGGCGGTCAGCTCGCAGTTCCTGACCTGGCGGCAGCCGCCTTCGCGATAGTCGTAGGTGTGCCGGCGCCGGCCGTCCGGTCCCACCGGACAGGAATCGTCGGCGTCGTGGCGCAACTGCCGCACGTTCTCGATCACCATGTTCAGCCCGTGCGTATAGCCCTCGCACAGATGGCCGCCGCTGGTATTGTTGGGGCGCCGGCCGCCCAGGCGGATCGTGCCGTCGCTGACATAGTCGCCGCCTTCGCCTTTCTTGCAGAAGCCGTAGTCCTCGAGCTGCAGCATCGTGGTGAAGGTGAAGGCGTCGTAGGAGCCGGTGGCATCGATGTCCTCCGGCCCGACACCGGAATTGGGCCACAGGATCTCGCGGGCGTAGTGGCCCGCGACCGTCGAGACAGGGCCGTGCTGGTAGTGCATGTCCATGCGCGGCTTGCTGCAGCGGCCCACGACGCCGCGGATCAGCACGCGCGGATGGCGACAATCGCGCGCCCGCTCGGCATTGGTCACGACGATCGCCGTTCCGTTGTCGGTCTCGACGCAGCAGTCCAGGAGATGCAGCGGCTTGCAGATGATGCGGCTTGCGAGCACGTCGGCGACCGAGACCCGCTTCCGGTAGAACGCCTTGGGGTTGTTCGAGGCGTGCTCGCTGTGAATCGCCTTGACCGCCGCCACCTGCTCGGGCCGCGTCCCGTAGTCGTACATGTGGCGCATGAAGGTCGGGCTGAACATCTGGCCCGCGCTCTGCCAGCCGTAGGCGCGGCTGTGCAGCATATCGCCGGAGACCGGCGCCGCCGCCCTCGCGCCGGTACCGCCGATGCGAACCTGCGAGAAGCCGTTCATCGCCCGAAAAATCACCACCACCTTGCACATGCCGGCTTCGATCAGCCCCATCGCCAGCCCGACCAGCGCTTCGGTGGAGGAGCCTCCGCCGAACACGTCCATGTAGAAGTTCAGCCGCATGCCGAGGTCGCCGGCGATGAAGGGCGCAAAGGTCGAATCACCGGACTGATAGGACAGCATGCCGTCGACGTCGGACGGCTCGAGACCCGCATCCTCGATCGCATTGCGCACCGCCCACGTGCCCAGCGCCCGCGTGGTCATGCCGGACCCCCGCATGTAGGCCGTCTCGCCGACGCCGACGATGGCGTACTTGTCGCACAGATGTTTGGGGCTGGTCGTGTCGGTCTCGTTCGGCATCGTCATGGCATTCTCCTGCTTCGATTGCGCCGACTCCGGGCAGCAGCCTCGCATTTCGCCGAGCTCTATTGAATTGCCGGACTATTCCGATTTCGAGATGCGGCCCGTTGCCGAACGGCCTGGACGACATCGCGACGAGCCTCCCGCCCCGACTCGCTCGCGAAGTTCGCCGGTGCAGGAATTGCAGCGACCGCGAGGGCGCTACGGCTCGACCTGCTCGCCCAACCAGTCGATGGCGGCCTGCACGCCGCCCTTGCCGTGGGGAACATCGAGGGCGGCCAGGGCAACCTCGATCACGCTCAGTGTGCCGAGGATCATGGGCGCGTTCACATGGCCCATGTGGGCGATGCGGAAGGCCTTGCCGGACAGCTCGCCGATCCCCTGCCCCAGCGTCACGCCGCATTTCTGCTGGCAGTAGGCGCGCAGCGCCTCCGGATCGCGCCCGCCGTTCATCAACACGGTGGTGACGGTGTCGCTGCGCTCGCCCGCCTCGATGATGTTGAAGCCGATCGCCTGCCCTTCGGCCCACACGCCAACGGCGCGGCGCACCGCCTCCGCCAGCAAGCGATGGCGCCGGAAGGCGTTCTCGAGACCTTCCTCGAACAGGAGGTCGAACGCCTTGCGCAGGCCGAACAGCAGATGCTCGGGCGGCGTGCCGGCATATTTCTGGTAGTGCTGCTCGCCCTCGCGATCGGTCCAGTCCCAGTAGGGCGTGCGCAAGCCGGCCCTCCTGTGGGCCTCGCGGGCGCGGTCGTTGGCGGCGACGAAGCTCAGGCCGGGCGGCGTCATGAGCCCCTTCTGCGAGCCCGACATCGCGACATCGACGCGCCAGGCATCCATCTCGAAGGGCATGCAGCCCAGCGACGCCACGGTATCGACCATCAGCAGCGCGTCGTGGCGAGCGGCGCGCATCGCCTCGCCGATGGCGGCGATGTCGTTCACCACGCCCGAAGCGGTGTCGATCTGCGCCACCAGCACGGCCTTGATGGCGCCCTTCTTGTCGGCCTTGAGCCGCGCCTCGACGTCGGCCGGCCGCACGGCGCGACGCATGTCGCCTTTCAGGATCTCGACCTCGACCCCCATGCGCCGCGCGCTCTCGCCCCAGCCGATGGCGAAGCGGCCGCTCTCCAGCACCAGGATCCTGTCGCCCTTGCTGAGGACGTTGGTGAGGCTCGCCTCCCAGGCGCCGTGGCCGTTGGCGATGTAGATATAGGTGCGACCCTTCGTCCTGAACACGCGCGCGAGATCGGCGAGCAGGCTGTCGGTCAGCGCGAGCAGAGGACCGGAATAGATGTCGACGGCGGGACGATGCATCGCCCCCAGCACCTCGTCGGGCACCGTGGTCGGTCCCGGGATAGCCAGAAACTCGCGCCCTGCACGCACACTCATCTTTATTCCTCCGCGCGCCGACGGCGCTCTGGTTGTGCCGGCGCAACGCCGCGCCCTCGGGATTGTCCCGACAAGCTACTACAATCGGGGACAAGCCTTATCGCCAGCATACCTGAATTTGATTGATGGCGGCCCCGACCTCTTTTGCGCATTGCGGCGCCGTTCTCTCCGCCTCGACGATATGGTTGATAGGGAGCGGGCCGCGGAACGAGGGATCACGAGATGCGGACGCTGAATCGGCGGGCGCTGCTGGCAAGCGGAGGCTTGCTGGCCGGATGTACGAGTCGCGGGCGGGCGGCCTTCGAGGCCATGCCGCCGCTCGTGCCCATCCGCGCCCGCGCGGATCGGATATTCGACATCGCGGTCTGCTTGCGGCCGTTCCGCGCCGCCGGACCGAGGCTGGATGCCGAGCGTGTCGGCAACACTCTCGTGGTGCACAACTACGGTCACGGCGGCAGCGGCTGGTCTTTGTCGTGGGGCTCGAGCGCCGTGGCGGTGCGCAAGGCGATGGCCAGCAGCCCGCGCGAGGTCGCGGTCATCGGCTGCGGGATTCTCGGGCTCACTTCGGCGATCCTCGCGCAACGGGCGGGCGCAAAGGTCACGATCTACGCCCGCGAGCAACTGCCACAAACGCGCTCCGCCCGGGCGACCGGCGCGTGGACGCCGGACTCGCGCATAGCGCTCGCGGACGCGGCGCCACCGGCGTTCGCGGCCTTGTGGGAAGAGATGGCGCGCACGGCGTTCAAGATGCACCGGAACTATCTGGGCCTTGCCGGCGATCCGGTCGAATGGACCGACTTCTACTCCGTCGTCACCGACCAGCCGTCGAACAGCGGCTCCGCGCCGGCGCAGGCCCTCGACTTCGCAGAATACCATCGCAGCATCGCCGACCTGCTGCCGAAGGCGCGCCGGCTGTCGCCCGACGCGGCGCCGTTCCGCGCCGCGGCCGTGTATCGCAGCGAGAACATGATCTTCAACATCGCCGACTACGGCCACACCCTGCTGAACGATTTCCTCCTCGCCGGCGGCCAGATCAGGCATGCGCACTTCCACGCACCGTCGCAGATCGCCGCCTTGGGCAAGAGCGTGGCGATCGACTGCACGGGCTACGGCGCGCGTGCATTGTGGAAGGACGAGACCGTCACGCCGGTGCGGGGGCAGATCGCGCGGCTGATCCCGCAGCCGGCGGTACGCTACGGGCTGTCGTACCGCCACGTTTTCATCGTGCCGCGGCGCGACGGGATCGTGGTCCAGGCCGTCGAGGGCGGCGACATGAAGGGCTTTGGCGACGCCAACGAGACGATCGACCGCGCCGAGGCGGACCGCGCGGTGGCGACGCTGGCCGAGCTGTTCTCGCCGGAACACTGGCGCGGAACTCTGCCCGCGACAGCGTAAGCCGCCTGAAACACCTCGCCGACGCAGCGAGCGCCTGCCGGGAACTACTTCGCCGCGACCAGCTTGTCCTGCGTCCTCAGCTCGAAGTCGCTGGCGTCGTGGCGTTCATGAAGCTGGTTCGCGGGATCGCCCTGGAAGCGGTTGACGATGCGCCCGCGCCGCACGGCCGGACGATCGCCGATGGCATCGGCCCAGCGCTGGACATGCGTGTAGTCCTTCACCGACAGGAACTCGCCGGCGCCGTATAGCAGCCCCTTGGCCAGGCCGCCGTACCAGGGCCACACCGCAATGTCGGCGATGGTGTAGTCGTCGCCGGCCAGATAGCTGCTTTCCGCAAGCCGTCGATCGAGGACGTCCAGTTGCCGCTTGGCTTCCATCGCGAACCGGTCGATGGCGTATTCGATCTTCGTCGGGGCATAGGCATAGAAGTGGCCGAAGCCCCCGCCCAGATAGGGCGCGCTTCCCATCTGCCAGAAGAGCCAAGACAGGCATTCGGCGCGCCCGGCGCCGCCCTGCGGCAGCAATGCCCCGAACTTTTCGGCGAGATAGAGCAGGATCGCGCCGGACTCGAACACACGGATCGGCGCGCCTGCGCTGCGATCCACCAGCGCCGGAATCTTGGAATTCGGATTCACCGCCACGAAGCCGCTGCCGAACTGCTCGCCCTCGCCGATCCGGATCG
The DNA here is from genome assembly GCF_030246845.1 of Enhydrobacter sp. NCBI lineage: Bacteria > Pseudomonadati > Pseudomonadota > Alphaproteobacteria > Hyphomicrobiales > Enhydrobacter > Enhydrobacter sp. The sequence goes on along the minus strand of NZ_CP126889.1, from coordinate 2,850,338 downwards.
GCCAGGCATCGTATTCCGCACCGCGATGGCCAAGCGCCAGAAGCTCCTCGAGCATGATGGTCACCTTCTGGCCGTTCGGCGTTCCGAGCGAATAGAGCTGCAGGGGGTGGCGGCCCACCGGCAGCTCCTTGTCATGGGTGGGACCTGCCGTCGGACGATTGATGTTGGCGAAGCGGCCGCCGCTCGGCTTGTTCCAGGTCCAGACCTTGGGCGGCGTGTAGTCGGATGAGCGGTCCATTCTTTGTATCCTCTGCTGGCGTTGCGCTTGGCGGGCCATCCTATCTTGCCTGTAGCGATGTCGCGCGCCTCGCGACACACTTCAACGCGGGAGGAGGATGGAGATCACGCACCATGAAGGAAGATCGGCAACGCCGGTTCGGCGACCTCGCAGACGATATCGCGGCCCGCCTGCCCGACCGCGAGGGGCTGGTGTTCGGTGCAGCCCGCCATACGTTCCGCGAGATTGCGGCGCGCATCGACGACGCCGCGCGTCGCCTGATAGCGGCTGGCGTCAGACACGGCGAACATGTCGCCCTGTGGCTCAACAACAGCGACGACTGGATCTTCATTGCCTTTGCCGTCCAGAAGATCGGCGCTGTGCTCGTGCCGATCAACACGCGGTTCCGCGCGCGGGATCTTTCGTACGTTCTGGCGCAATCCGACAGCAGCTTCCTGATCACGCATGATCGTTCGGGCCCCGTCGATTATGCCGGCATGGTGCGCGAGGCCATCGCCTTGCCGGCCTCCGGCGACGAGGTGCAGGATTCTCGCTATCCATTGCTGAGACGCGTGATCCTGCTCGGCCCGTCGCCACGGACCGGAACGGTCGACTGGGCCTCGCTGGCCGAGCCTGCCCGGCATGTCGCCGCCGACCATCTGGCGGCCCGTGCCCGGGCGGTCGATCCCGGCGCGACGGCGTTCATCATGTACACCTCGGGTACGACGGGGTTTCCCAAGGGCGTGGTGCGCACGCACGAGCTCATCCGCAATGTCGAGGAACGGGCGTTCAGGATGGCCATCACGCCGAACGACACTATCCTGAACTATCTGCCGCTGTTCCACGCCTTCGGCCTGTCGGAGGGAGCGTGGATGTCCATGATCACCGGCGCCCGGCAGATCGTGACCCGCGGCTTCGATGCCGAGGAGAGTCTCGACCTGACCGAGCGGGAGCGCGTGACGATCGTCCACGGCTTCGAGGCGCACATGAAGGGGCTCGCCGAGGCGCAGGAGGCGCGCCCGCGCAACCTCTCGAGCCTGCGCACGGGGATCTTCGCGGCCGGCATGCTGAGCGCCACGCCCGTCGTACGCCGCGGCATGCGGGCGCTGGCGCCGCTCAGGAACCTGTCCGGCTTCGGCATGACCGAGACATGGCTGGGCGTCGCGCTGTCTTCGCTCGACGACGACGAAGCCCATCGCTGCGAGGCATCCGGCTGGCCGGGGCTCGGCTACGACCTGCGAATCGTCGATGACGCGAGCGGCGAGGTCCTGGGGCCGGGCGCGCTGGGCGAGCTGCAGGTGCGGGGCCGCGCGGTGATGAAGGAGTACTACAGGAAACCGGCCGAGACGGCGGCCGTCTTCACCCGCGACGGCTGGCTGCGCACGGGCGACGCGGCCATGTGGCTCGCCGACGGCTGCCTTCGCTTCCTCGGCCGCTACAAGGACATGCTGAAGGTCGGCGGCGAGAACGTCGACCCGATGGAGACCGAGGCCCTGCTCCTGGAGCATCCCGACGTGCAGCAGGTGGCCGTGGTCGGCCTGCCGGACGAACGCCTGGGCGAAGTCGCGGTGGCCTATGTCGAGCGCCGAGCGGGCGCCACGATCGGCGCCGACGACGTGCTCGGTCACTGCCGGGGCAAGGTCGCAAGCTTCAAGCTGCCGAAGCACGTTGTATTCGTCGAGGCCTTCCCGATGACGGAATCGGGCAAGATCAGGAAGGCCGACCTGCGCGAGGATGCCAGGAAGCGGTTCGGAGTCCCCGCGTTAGACGCGGCCGGCGGCTGATCATGCGGCTGGGCGCGTCCGAGCGCCGTGCGCGACTGTCTTCAATCCCTGCCGCACCTGGTGAATGACATCGCTGTCGCCGTGCCCCGCGTAGACCGCATAGGCCGAATGGGAGAACTCCGGGGCATCCGTCACGCGATAGAGGCGACCGTCCCTCAAGAACGGTTGCACGGTGCCGACGCGGAAATATCCGCAACCGCCGACCGTGAGAAGATATGTGAGGGCAAGCGGCCCCAGTGAGATCGAGATCGGCGGACTGCCCAATTCCGGAAACGCCGTCTGGTGATTGGCCGCGAAACTCTGGCCCCATTCGACATAGACATATTGCTCGGGCGTCAACTTGCAGTCTGCCGACGTGGTCACCAGGACGAGCTTTTCCTCGAGAAGCAGTTCGGTCACGAGGTTCGGCCCAGTCGGCGGATGGTAGAGCACGGCGAGGTCGAGAGAGCCGTCCTGCACCCGCGCGAGCAATTGAGCGGGATTGTCCACCTCGGCACGCAGGGCAATCTCGGGGCATTCGCGATGCATCCAGATCAGCCAGTCGGCCAGCAGGGGGTGCCACAGGCTCAGTTCGCCGCCGACACTGACCCCGTCTTTGCGGCCGGGAGGGAGGGCCACCTGCTGCCTTGCCCGCTCCCATACCTGGATCATCATGGTCGCATGGCGGACCAGGCGTTCGCCTGCGGGCGTCAGTCGCGCGCCGGCCTTGTTCCGGACGAACAGCCTGCGCCCGAGCAAATCTTCCAGCTTGCGCACGCGCGCGCTGACAGCGGTCTGGGTAATGTGAAGACGCTCGGCCGCCGCGAGGAAGCTTCCGGTCTGGGCAATTTCGAGGAAGGTGCGCGCCTGGTCGAGGTCCATTCCTTCATATGAATAGATTTGCATTTAAATGACAATGGAGCGAGTTCGGCAGCATCGGAGGAAACGCTCTCGAAGTCGCTCATTTTGGCTACTTTCTTTCGCCCCGCGGCGGCTCGTCCGCGCGCAGGGCCTCCGCAACGGCAATTGCTGTGGCTAGGTTCACAACAAAAATATTGCACTGAATAGAGCATTAATTTCATTTGTACGACGTGCAACGACACACAAGATAAGGACAACCATTCTTGGAAGTGTCAGCAATGAGCGAAGGCGCGCGACGATTCGAAAGGGCAGATGTTCTGGGCATGACGGCCGAGCTCATCGCCGCGCGGCGTGCCTTCGCCCTCGCCATCGTTGTCGAGGCGCAAGGATCGACGTCGGCGCGGCCCGGCGCCAAGGCCCTGTTCGACGCGAAGGGAGCGGCGATCGCCGGATGGGTAGGCGGCGGCTGTGCAGAATCGGCCGTGGCGCACGCCGTCCTCGAGTGTCTCGGAACGGAAACCCCGCGGGTGATCGATATCGATCTCGACGACGAGGTGCTCGGCGCCGGCATGCCCTGCGGAGGCAGCATGAGAGTTTATGTCGAGCCGGTCGTTCCTCGCCCGACACTGTGGATTCTCGGGCACGGGCGCATCGCGGAATGCCTGTCCCATCTCGGCGCCTTGATGTCGTTCGACGTGATCGTCAACGATCCGATGGCCAGAGCCGATCGATACCCGGATGCCTCGCGGGTGATCGTCGACGATTCCGCCGACTACGACAGTCTCAAGCCGGACGCGCGCGATTTTGTCGTCATCGCCACCCAACACCGAGGCGACCACGAATCGCTGCAACGTTTGCTTGCCAGTGACGTCGGCTACATCGCGCTGATCGCCAGCCGAAAGCGGACAGGTCTCGTGCTCGACTATCTTCGCGACGCGGGATTCGATCAGCAGGCGATCAGCCGGATTCGCGCGCCGGCCGGCATCGAGATCGGTGCGCGCACCGCCGAGGAAATCGCTCTCTCGATCGTGGGCGAGATGGTCCTCGTTCGACGCTCCCGAGCGGGCAAAGGCAAGGCTCGGGACAGCGGCGGCAGCGAATCTCTGCCGGACGCTGAAGCGAGACGGCCGGCGACGCTCTCGATGGTCACCTAGCTGTCCCCGATCGACCGCGCGACGTGTGGCCGGGGTCGAGCGCCAGCAATCGGCCAAGCGTCCGCTTCGGCCTCACCAGATCCGCAAGCGTATGTCCGTCGAGCGTGGCAAGAAATGCGCTCGTCGCGTTGCACAGGGCGCTTCGCACGACGCAACCGCCCTCGATACGGCAGTAGCCTTTGCTGCTCTCCATGCATACGCAGCCTGATGGCAGCAGATGGAACAGCAGCGGAATCCCTGCCATGCGATCAGTCACCCAAGTTTCCATCGCCAACGCCTCGGCTCACGAGCGAGGCGGCGTCGACGCCTTCTCGACGCACCGTGCGATGCCGCTTTAACATTCAAACTACTTATATCTTTTAGCGATATGTCAACCTTTCTCTGTTGACTCCTGCGACGTTAAATGCCGATGGCGATCCTCTTTCTATCCTCTAGTTAAGCCGAACGCGCGGCGTCGCTGTCGTGGTGACCGGTGCCGACGATTCCGCGGGACCGGGGGTGTCACGGCAATGCGAGTGATTGCGACTCTCACCAGAAGCGAACGACTGTCGGCGCTCGTCATTCTTCTGGTCCTGTTCGCCCTCGGGCTGGCACTGATGGGAGCGGGACGGAACGATCCGCTGGGCGGGCACGGTGCACTCGTAATGGTTGTCGCGCTCGCGGCGACATTTGCGGTGATTTCCGGCTACTTCGCCCCGGAGCCGGACGAGCGACGTCTCGATCACTACTACGACGAGCCGAGCAAGATCGGTCTGGTGCTCGCGATGGCCTGGGCCGCCGTCGGGATGTTCTTCGGCGTGTGGGTGGCCGCGCTGCTGGCCTGGCCCGATCTCACCTTCGACGCCGGCTGGGCAAGCTTCGGGCGCATCCGCCCCGTCCACACGACCGGCGTCATCTTCGGCTTCGGCGGCAATGCGCTGATCGCGACCTCGTTCTACGTCATGCAGCGCACGTCGCGGGCCCGGCTGCCCGATCAGCTCAGCCCGCTGTTCGTGCTGTTCGGCTACAATCTCTTCTGCGTGCTCGCCGTGAGCGGCTACATGATGGGCATCACGCAGTCCAAGGAGTACGCGGAGCCCGAATGGTATGCCGATATCTGGCTCGTGGTCGTCTGGGTGGTCTATTTCGTCACTTACCTGCGCACGCTGGCACGCCGCAACGAACCGCATATCTATGTCGCGAACTGGTACTACCTGGCGTTCATTCTGGTCGTGGCGATGCTGCACATCGTCAATAATCTCGCCGTGCCGGTCTCCTTCGGCAGCGCCAAGAGCTACTCGCTCTTCTCCGGCGTCCAGGACGCGATGACGCAATGGTGGTACGGCCACAACGCCGTCGCCTTCTTCCTGACTTCCGGCTTCCTCGGCATGCTCTACTACTACATGCCGAAGCGCGCCGGTCGGCCGATCTATTCCTATCGGATGTCGATCATCAGCTTCTGGGGCATCACCTTCTTCTACATGTGGGCGGGCTCGCACCACCTGCACTACACCGCGCTGCCGCAATGGGTGCAGTCTCTGGGCATGACCTTCTCGGTGATGCTACTCGTTCCATCCTGGGTATCGGCCGGCAATGCGCTGATGACCCTGAACGGCGCCTGGCACAAGGTTCGCGACGATGCCGTGTTGCGCTTCATGATGGTCGCCGCGGTCTTCTACGGGCTCTCCACCTTCGAGGGCTCGTTCATGGCGATCCGGCCGGTCAATTCCCTGTCGCACTACACCGACTGGACGATCGGCCACGTCCATGCCGGCACCCTGGGATGGGTGTCGATGATCACCTTCGGCGCGATCTATGCGTCCGTGCCCTGGCTGTGGAAGCGGCCGACCATGCATTCGCCCCAGCTCGTCGAGGTGCACTTCTGGCTCGCGATCGCCGGGACCATCGTCTACGTCTTCGCGATGTGGAACTCCGGCATCATCCAGGGGCTGATGTGGCGGACCTACAATGACGGCGGCACGCTCGCCTATACCTTCGTCGACTCGCTGGTCGCCATGCATCCCTACTACATCGCCCGTACCGTCGGCGGCCTGCTGTTCCTGATCGGCGCGCTGGTCGGCTGCTACAATGTATGGATGACCATCCGCACCGCGCCCCGCGCCGCGGTCCGCTCGGGAGCCGACCAGCCGGTGCTCGCGGAGCAACCGCTCCTCCAGCCGGGAGAGTGAGGTCATGTTCGGATTCCACTATCGGCTGGAACGCAGGACCATCGGGCTCGTTCTCAGCATCGTCCTTGTCGCCAGCATCGGCGGCATCTTCGAGATCGCACCGCTCTTCACGATCCATCAGACCGTCGAAGACGCCCCCGACATGCGGCTCTACACGCCGCTCGAGCTGGCGGGCCGGAACATCTATACGCGCGAAGGCTGCTACGCCTGCCATTCGCAGATGATCCGTACCCTGCGCGACGAGGTCGAGCGGTATGGCCCCTACTCGCTCGCGGTCGAATCGAAATACGACCATCCCATGCTCTGGGGCTCCAAGCGCACGGGACCGGATCTCGCGCGCATCGGCGGAAAATACTCCGACGAATGGCACGTCGCCCATCTCGTAAACCCGCGCGACGTGGTGCCGGAGTCCGTCATGCCACGTTACACTTGGCTATTGGGAACAGCGCTGCGGACCGGCGACCTCGGCTCCCACCTGAGGGCGCAGCGCGCCGTCGGCGTGCCCTATACCGACGACATGATCGCGAATGCGGCCGCCGACGCCTACGCGCAGTCCGCGCCCGACTCGCCGCTCGCCGAGGGCGTGACCGGGCGCTATGGCGAGGCGACGACGGTGCGGGCCTTCGACGGCAATCCGGCCGAGCTTACGGAGATGGACGCTCTGGTCGCCTATCTGCAAATCCTAGGCCGCCTTACGGATGTCGCAAGCCGGCCCGCTCCTGCGGCAGGGGAATGATCGTGACCGTCGAGCACGACACTCTGCTATGGCTTTCCAAGTCGGTCGGGCTTTTCTATCTGATCGGCCTTTCCGCCGCCGTCCTCGTCTATGTCTACTGGCCTTCGAACAAGAAGCGGTTCGAGCGGGCTGCGAGGGCGATCCTGAACGACGAGGGCAGGCCCAGCGAAGGCGCAAAGTAAAATGGCGAAAGACGAACGCGACTCCCATACCGGGTATCTCACGACAGGGCACGAGTGGAACGGCATCACCGAGCTGAACACCCCCGTTCCACGCGTCATTTTCTTTTTCCTGATCTCGACCGTGCTGTTTTCCCTGGGGTACTGGGTGCTGATGCCGACCTGGCCGCTCGGCACGACCTTCACCAAGGGCATTCTGGGCGCCGATCAGCGCGCCGCCGTCAGCGAGTCGCTGAAGCAGGCGGCGCTCGATCGCGCGACCTGGACGAATCTGATCGAGAAGGAAAGTTATGCCCGAATCCAGGCCGATCCGCAGTTGATGGAGATGGTCCGCACGACCGGCCGAACCCTGTTCGGCGACAACTGCGCGGCCTGCCATGGGCGCGAGGCAAAGGGCGGGAAAGGCTTTCCGAATCTGACCACGAACGCGTGGCTGTGGGGCGGCTCGCCCGAGGCGATGGCCGAGACCATTCGCGTTGGCATCAATTCCAGCCATCCGGACAGCCGCGTGTCGCAAATGCCCGCGTTCGGACGAGATCGAATACTCGAGCGCCCGGACATGGAGAATGTTCTCGCCTACGTGCTCAGCCTCTCGAAGAGTGCTGCGTCGGACGTGCCCGCCGGCAAGGTCTCCTCCGGCAAGGCGCTGTTCGCCAGCAATTGCGCGTCGTGTCATGGCGACGATGCCAGAGGCAAGACCGACGTCGGGGCTCCCGATCTTACGGATGCGGTCTGGATCTACGGCGGTGACGCGGCATCGGTTTATACGACGATATGGGGCGGACGGCAGGGTCACATGCCGACCTGGGAAGCCCGGCTGTCGCCCACCGACCGCAAGATCCTCGCCCTATACCTCATCGACCTGCGCAAGACTGCGCCATGAGCACGACGACAACCAGACGCTACCTCGGGATGTGGCTCATGATTGCCGTTGGACTGGTGATCGTCGGCGTCGCCAACTGGCACCTGGTGAGCGTCGCGGTGACGTCCCAACCGGACTGCGTCACGCATCTGCGTGCCGGCGACGGCGATGGAACGAAAGGCCTGTACAGCGCGGCGCAATCGTCCTGCACGCCGGCGACGGGCCGAGTGGAGGCAAGATGAGGCAGCAAGATCGGCCTGTGATCATTCCGGCGGTCCTGCCGCCGTTGCCCCGCGACCGTCGGTGGAGCCGCAACCTGCCGGCGGGCGCGGCCGCAGGCTGGCTTCTCGAAGGGTGGAAGGACTTCCGGGTGCATTCCACGACCAGCCTCGCCTATGGCATGCTCGTCTTTCTGGTCTCGCTGCTCATTGTCGGAGGCCTGTACCGATTCGGGCTGGACTACATCCTGTTTCCCGCGCTTGCCGGCTTCATGGTGGTCGGCCCCATCATCGCGATCGGCCTCTACGAGAAGAGCCGACGGATCGCCGCGGGCGCACCGATCAGCTTGTCACGGATGATCTTCGTGCGCCCGCGATCCGGCGCCCAGATTCTTTTCACCGGTGTGCTCCTGTGCCTGCTGATGCTGCTCTGGATGCGGGCCGCGGTCATCGTCTATGCGCTGTTCTTCGGGCTGCGGCCGTTTGCCGGCCTGTCCCATATCTCGTCGATGCTGTTCTTGACGTGGACCGGCTGGGCGATGCTGATCGTCGGCACGCTGGTCGGTGCGCTGTTTGCGGCACTGTCATTCGCCATCAGCGCCTACTCGATCCCGATGCTGCTGGAGGAACGTGTCGATGCGCTCAGCGCCATGGGCACGAGCGTGGCGGTTGTCGGGCAGAATCTGCGGCCGATGCTGGCCTGGGGGGCAATCGTGCTCGGGCTCTTCCTGCTGAGCCTCGTCACCGGCCTGATCGGGTTGATCGTCGTCTTTCCCGTCTTGGGGCACGGAACGTGGCATGCCTACCGGGCGCTGAGGCCTGCCGCCGCGACATGAACGCGGCCGCACGCACCTCCCCGACGGCGGAGCCGGCGAGTCGTGCCGACGAGGTGTTGCTGGCCAGCCGGACCGTCGGTCCCGGCGTGCGGCAGACCGAGTTGTCGGTGCCGACCATCCATTGCGGCGCCTGCATTCAGAGGATCGAGCAGGCACTCGGCAGGCTGCCGGGCGTCGAAATGGCCAGGGTGAACCTGTCGACCAAGCGGGTGACCATCCGATGGCATGAGGGCGGCGCGCCGCCCCCCTTTACCGCGATCCTCGCCCAGCTCGGCTATCCGTCCCATCTCCACGATATCGCGGACGACCGCGAGGATGGCGCGCTTCGCGAACTCGTGCGCGCGCTCGCGGTCGCGGGCTTCGCGGCCGCCAATATCATGATGCTGTCGGTCGCGGTATGGTCCGGGGCCGACGTCGTCACGCGCGACCTTTTCCATTGGCTGTCGGCGCTGCTTGGTATCGTCGCGCTTGTTTATTCCGGGCGCATTTTCTTCCGCTCGGCGTGGAGCGCGCTGGAACGCGGGCGCACCAACATGGATGTTCCCATCTCGATTGGTGTTCTCGCCGCTTTCGCCATGAGCCTCTATGAAACCGTCCATCACGGGCCGCACGCTTATTTCGACGCCGCCGCCTCTCTTCTCTTCTTCCTGCTGATCGGCCGTACGCTAGACCACATGATGCGCGGGCGCGCCCGTCAGGCGGTCATGGGCCTTACACGCCTGGCGGCGCGCGGGTCTTTCGTCCTGGAATCGGACGGCACGCGAACATATTTGCCGGTCAATGAGCTGAAGCCGGGGATGACCATCCTCCTGGCCGCCGGCGAGCGCGTCCCGGTCGATGCCCGGGTGGTCAGCGGAGACTCCGAGCTCGATTGCTCGCTGGTCAACGGCGAAAGCGTGCCACGTCCGGCGATGGAGGGCGCCGCGCTGCAAGCGGGCATGCTCAATCTCAGGGGCCCCTTGACGATTGTCGCGACGGCGACGGCAAGCGATTCGTTCCTTGCCGACATGATCCGATTGATGGAGCAGGCAGAGGCCGGCCGGGCGGCTTATCGGCGGATCGCCGATCGCGCGGCCCGACTTTATGCGCCGGCCGTCCATTTGGCTGCTGCGCTGACTTTCGTCGGCTGGTTGCTGTCGACAGGCGACCTGCATCGGGCGGCCACGATCGCCATCGCCGTCCTGATCATCACTTGCCCCTGCGCGCTCGGCCTTGCCGTTCCTATGGTCCAGGTCGTCGCGGCGCGGCGCCTTTTCGAACACGGCATCCTGCTGAAGGACGGCGGCGCACTCGAGCGGCTTGCAGAGATCGACACCGTCGTGTTCGACAAGACGGGAACGCTGACACTCGGAACACCGCGCCTTAAGAATGGCGACGCTGTCGCTCCCTCGGCTTTGCGGATCGCGGCCGGGATCGCCGCCCATTCGAGCCATCCCTATTCCCGAGCATTGGCCCAGGCCATTGATCCTGCCCTGTCGGTCGCGATCACCTCGGCGGATGTCACCGAACACCCGGCTTGCGGTCTCGAGGCGCATCTTGACACCGGCATCTATCGCTTGGGACGACCGGCCTGGGCGCTTTGCGCGGACAGGAACGACGACGTGCCCGCAGCCGGCGTCGTGCTTGCACGGGACGGAGGCCTCGTCGCGTCGTTTCACTTCGACGACCAGATCCGCCCCGAAGCGGAACAGGCCGTGGCCGCACTGCGCGGCACAGGCCTGCCGATGGAAATCCTGTCGGGAGACCGGGATGAAGCCGTGGGACAGATCGCCGGCAAACTCGACATTCCTTTCCGTGCGAATGTCGCCCCATCCGAAAAGGTCACCCGCATCGCCGCCCTCGAGGCAAGCGGGCACAAGGTCCTGATGGTGGGTGACGGGATCAACGATGCACCAGCCCTTGCGGCGGCTCACGCCTCCATGGCGCCCGCCACCGCCGCCGACATCGGCCGCAGTGCCGCCGACCTGGTCTTTCTCCACAAGACCCTCCAGGCCGTGCCCGACGCGATCCGGATCGCACGCTCGAGCGGCATGTTGGTGCGCCAGAATCTCGTTCTTGCGATCGTCTACAATCTGTTCGCGATCCCGATCGCCGTCCTGGGCCTCGTGACGCCGCTCGTCGCCGCCATCGCCATGTCGCTGTCGTCGTTGATCGTCGTCGCCAATGCCCTGCGGCTCGCTCGTCTGCCGCCCGACCGACCGCACCGACACGCAACTTCTGTCAGGCTCGCCAGGGGCGCTGCGTAATGGCCGATTTCCTTTTCCTCGTCCCGGTCGCCCTGATATTGGGCGTCATAGGCCTCGCCGCCTTCATGTGGGCCCTTTCCAGCGGCCAGTACGACGATATCGAGGGTGCGGCCGAACGCGTGTTGTCGGACGACGACCAGCCCCTGCGACGTGCTGGCGGATCGATTGTCCTCCACCAGACCGTGCCCACCTCGACTGACAACCCTATCCGCACCGAGCGGCGCCGTTAGATCGGGCCCACATCATCTCCGCGGTCGAGCGCGGCGGCTCTGGTCACGGATCGCTTGGCCGGTACCGCCCGGGTTTGCGGCCACGCCTCATCGGCGCGTCGGCTGTCCTGTGCCGGGAGAAGCCAATATCAATGGCGATCGCCACAGGATCGCTCGCCGGAAATGTCTCCCGCAGCGCCTCATCGAGCAGGCGATCGAGATGAGCGGTTGTCGCTCGAGGATGCTTGTGCGGCTTCTTCCTGATGCGCATCGTCATGGGACTCTTCCTGCACTGTCGTTCAGATGTAGGTCGCGGCAGCGAGCCCCCAAGGAGAACGGGCTCGATATGGCGGAGAGCGCCATTCTGTCGCGCTCGTGAAAAATCGAGTTGTAAGCATTGGCAGCAACGCGCTCCATTCCCGGATCGTGGTCTTGGTGACGGAGAACTCCAGTGATCATCCGCTCCTCGAATCAAATTCCGCGGACGACGTTCCTGAAGCGATTTCCGGTGCCGAGAAACTTCGACGTCGAGCCGCGGTCACGCATCGAGCGAGGACGCACATGGCCCGCGCCGGCGAGCGCCAGCCGGGTGAAAACATTCGAGATCTATCGCTACGATCCCGATTCCGGCCGGAATCCGCGCCTCGACACTTTTGCCGTAGATCTCGATGAATGCGGCCCGATGGTGCTCGACGCCCTGATCTGGATCAAGAACACGATCGATTCGACGCTGACTTTTCGCCGGTCGTGCCGCGAAGGCGTCTGCGGCTCGTGCGCCATGAACATCGACGGCACGAACTGGCTGGCCTGCACACGGTTCATCTCCGAGACGGGAACGCCGGCTTCGATCCTTCCGCTCACGAACATGCGGATCGTCAAGGACCTCGTCCCCGACCTCACCCACGTGCTCGCGCAGTACGAGACGATCGGCCCCTGGCTTCGTACCACGACGCCGGCCCCGTCGAGGGAGCGCCTCCAGTCGCCCGAGGAGCGACGCCGGCTCGACGGCTTCTACGAGTGCATCCTGTGCTTCTGCTGCACGTCGGGCTGCCCGAGCCATTGGTGGACGGGCGACAGGTTCCTTGGCCCGGCTGTCCTTCTCCAGGCTTGGCGCTGGCTGGCCGACAGCCGCGACGAGGCCGCCGGCGAGAGACTGGACGAACTGGAGGACGCATTCCGCCTCTACCGCTGCCACACCATCCTGAACTGCACGCGGACGTGCCCGAAAGGGCTCAATCCCGGCAAGGCCATTGCCTCGATCAAGAAGATGATTGCGACGCGGGAGCTGATCTGATGATCCTCGTTGAAAAAATGCTGCCCGTGGCGCGTGAACGTCTCGTCATGATCGACGAGGATGCCCTGCTGACGACGGCGGCCAGGCTGCTCAATGATCGGCACACCAACCTTGTCATCGCGCACGACAAGAGGGGGGCCATGACGGGCGTCGTTACCAAGACCGACATCGTGCGCCAGCTCTCCCATTGCAGCGGGAGCGGTTGCACCGCGCCCGTCGCGGAGGTGATGACCAGAGACGTCACCTATTGCCGCCCCGGTGATCTCCTTCACGACGTCTGGTCCATCATGAAGGAGCGCAACCTGCTGCATGTCCCCATCGTCGACGAGGGATTCAGGCCGATGGGTGTGGTCAATGCGCGCGATGCCCTGCTCGTCCTTCTGGAAGGATCGGAGTACGAGGAAGGGCTGCTGCGGGATTATGTCATGGGCATCGGATATCGGTAGTTCGGCATGGCCCAGATTCCCCGCCTGCGAGCCTATTCGGGGCCTGCGCTGCTTTCCTACGGATTCCGACCGTTTTTTCTGCTGGGGTCGGCCTATGCCGGGCTGGAAGTGCTGGCGTGGCTGCCGATGTTCTACGGCGAACTGTCGATCAGGACAGCCTTCTCCGCCCTCGACTGGCACGTGCACGAGATGCTGTTCGGCTACGTGGCGGCGATCATCGCCGGCTTCCTGCTGACGGCGATTCCCAACTGGACCGGTCGCCTGCCGCTTCAGGGCGGGCCTTTGCTCGTGCTGGTCCTGGTCTGGCTCGCCGGGCGCATTGCGGTCGCTCTTTCGGCCGAGATCGGATGGCTTGCCGCCGCGCTGGTCGACGTCGCCTTCCTGACGCTGATGGCCGCTGCCGTCGCACGGGAGATCTTCGCTGGCAAGAACTGGCGCAACCTCAAGATCGTGGTGATGCTCGCGTTGCTGGCGGTGACCAACCTCGCCTTCCATCTCGAGGCGCATGTCGAGGGCATCGCATCCTATGCCACGCGCGTCGGCATAGGTCTCGTCATCTTCCTCATCATGATCGTGGGCGGGCGCATCGTACCGAGCTTCACCCGGAACTGGCTGGTGCGGCAGGAGCCCGGCCGTCTGCCGGCGCCGTTGGATCGCTTCGACATCGCCTGCATGGTGCTGAGCGCCGCAAGCCTGCTCCTGTGGGCGGCCCGGTTCGACGGGCGAGCAATCGCCGCAATCCTCGCCGCAGCGGGTATCGCGAACGCAGCCCGGCTCGCGCGCTGGGCGGGCGATCGCACGATGGCCGATCGCCTCGTCCTGATCCTGCACGTGGGGTTTGCCTTCGTGCCCCTTGGCTTCCTGCTGGGCGCCCTCGCCGCGATCGGCGGCATCGCGCCGAGTGCCGGCATCCACGCCTGGACCGTAGGCGCCATCGGTATCATGACGTTGGCGGTCATGAGCCGCGCGACCCTCGGCCACACCGGCCGTCCGCTGTCCGCCACGCCAGGCCTCCAGGTCGTGTACGCTCTCGTCGCGATTGCCGCGGTCGTGCGCATTGCCGCGGCGGTCCTGCCGGGCTGGAGCATGGCACTCCTTCACGTCGCGGCCTTTGCCTGGGCCGCAGCATTCCTGGGTTTCACCGGGCTCTTTGCCCCTCTGCTCTGCCTGCCCAAGCGGCCGAGCCCTCGGGGAACCGCAGGGCCCCGATCCAACTGAAATCCATCGGATGTCCCGGCGGGTACCTCGCCGGCCGCTCCGACCGCAGAGCGAGTGCAGGGCATTGGCTGTGCACCGCCGCTCGCGCCGTGCGCGTTCGGCCAAAGAGAGTCGCCTCAAGGGGGAGAGCTCGATGGCGCGTGCGGCAGCAGCGGCCACAGCCGTATCGGAGGACCCGGTCAGCAACGTCCTCAAGTGGATCCTGCTCGCCACGGCGGTTCTCTGCTTTGCCCTGTTCGCCTGGGCAACCGTGCTCACCTACGAACGCGCGGCACCGCAGCCCAACAGGTTCACGACGGCCGCCGGCGAGACCCTCTTCACCGACCATGACGTCGTCGCAGGCAAGGCCGGCTTCCAGAAGGCCGACCTCATGGACTACGGCAGCCTCTATGGCATGGGCTCCTATTTCGGGCAGGACTACACGGCGTTCACGCTGATTCGCCTGGCTCGCCTGACGGAGGACAACATTGCCTGCAACCGCTTCGGCAAGCCCTTCGCATCGCTTCCCGACGACGAGCAATCGGCCGTGCGCGACGCCATGCGCAAGGAGCTGCAGGGCATCGATCTCACCAGGGACGCGGTGGTCGTCCCCGACGCGCTGGCCGAGGCGATCACGGCGCTCGGGGAGACCATGGCGAAGGATCTCGGCACGGTCGACCTCACGACGGGCTGGACGCCGGCCTACAGCCTCGACGAGGCTGAGGCGCGCAACACCGTCGACTTCCTGATCTACTCCGCCCTGACGACCGTGGCCCGCCGGCCCGACACGACCTGGTCGTGGACCGAGAACTGGCCGTACGAGCCCGAGGTCGGCAACACACCCACGACCAGCACGTTCATCTGGACCTGGGCCAGCTTCTGCTTCACCTTCCTCGCCTTCGGCGGCGTCCTGTTCATCTACGAATACTGGCTCAACGTCGCCGACGACGCGCCGATGGAAGCGCCGCTGGCCGGCTTCCGTCCCCTGACGCCGAGCCAGATCAAGGTCGGGAAGTATTTCCTGGTGGTTGCCGCGGTGCTGCTGCTGCAGATCGCGGCCGGAACCATCATGGCGCATGCCTACTACGATCGCCGCAGCTTCTACGGCCTCGACCTGCACAACATCTTGCCGTTCAATTTCCTGCGCGACGTCCACATCCAGGCGCCGATCATCTGGATTGGCGTCGGCTGGATCGGCGCAGGCCTGTTTCTGGCGCCCGCGATCGCCGGCGGCCGCGAGGCGCGCGGTCAGGGGGTGCTGGTCGACCTGCTGTTCTGGGTAACGCTCGTGATCGTGGCCGGCGCCCTTGTCGGCGACTGGCTCGGCATCATGGGATACCTGCGGGAAGGCTGGTTCTGGTTCGGCAACCAGGGCCTGTCCTACATCCAGCTCGGACGATTCTGGCAGATCGGCTTCTTCGTGGGCCTGCTGCTGTGGAGCGGCCTGATGTTTCGTGCCCTGTGGCCGACTGCGGTGGCGCTGCGGCAGGCAACGCGCCAGTTCTGGTCGGGCCGCATCAGGCTCGAGAACCTGATCTGGGCCGCCACGCTCAACATCGCCATCCTCTACGTGTTCGGCATGATCCCGCTCACCGGCATCGAGAAGTCGTTCACCATCACCGACTTCTGGCGCTGGTGGGTGGTCCATCTCTGGGTCGAGCAGTCGTTCGAGTTCTTTGCCGCCAGCACGAGCGCCTATCTTCTGATGGCGGTCGGGCTGGTGTCGCGCCGCCTCGCCGAGCGCGCCGTCTATTTCGAGCTGATCCTGATCTTCCTCGGAGGCGTCCTCGGCACCGGGCACCATCTCTACTGGGCCGGCGGGCCGAGCATGTGGGTGCCGCTCGGCAGCATGTTCTCCTTCATCGAGGTCCTGCCGCTGGTGCTGCTGATCATCGAGGCGATCCAGCACTACCGGCTGATCCGCGCCCATGAGGCTTTCAACTACCGGCTGGCCTATATCTACATCATCGGCGCCGCTTTCTGAAACTTCGTGGGCGCGGGCGTGTTCGGCGGCGGCACGTTGAATGCGCCGCTCATCAACTACTACGAGCACGGCACCTTCCTGACGCTGAACCACGCGCATACCGCGCTGTTCGGCGCCTTCGGCCTGCTGGCGATCGGCCTGATCTACTTCTGCCTGCGCTACATCGCGGCCGAACGCAGGCCGTTCGGCGAGCGGATCGGGCTGTGGGCGTTCTGGCTCTACAATGCCGGACTGGTCCTCTGGATCCTGCTGAACTTCTTCCCGATCGGCTGGCCGCAGCTTGCCGCCGTCTACGAGCACGGCCTCGCTTATGCGCGCAGCGTCACCTTCTACGACACGACCCTCGTCTGGCAGTGGCTGCGGTTGCCGGGCGATGTGGTGTTTGCCGCGGCGGCGCTCCTGATGGCGTGGGACTTTCTCGTCAAGGCAGCCCCGGTTCTCCCGCGTTTCGTGACACGGTGGACCGGCGCTGCGCAACCGACATCCGAGGCGGCGGAATAGCGCTCTCGAGGCCGGCTGCCGACCCGTCAGTGCGACATGAACAGGCTCGTAGGAGGATCGGTGAGCATGCTCTTGGTCGCCCCACCCAGAATGAACTCCTTCAGCCGTGAGCGTCCGTAGGCGCCCATGACGAGCAGATCCACGCGGCTTGCTTTCACCTCGTCCTCGAGCACCTTGCCGATCGTCCGGCCGGCGGCGTCCACCTCCTTCAGGCTGACATCGACGCCATGCACCGCCAGATGTTCGGCAAGCTCCCTGCCGGACCTCCGCGACGCGATGGGCTTTTCGCCGAGGACTGTCAGAACATAGGTGCGCTTTGCCAGCCGCAAGATCGGCATGGCGTCGGCGATGGCCCTCGAAGCCGCGCGGCCCTTGTCCCAGGCGACCATCACGGTATCGAACGCGACAGGCTCGGCGTTCTCTCGATCCTGCGGCAGGACGATGACGGGGTGGCCCGAATCGAAAATCATCGTCTCCGCATACCATTGCGCGTCGAGCTGCGAGACGTACGGGCCCTTGGGCATCGGCAAGATCGTCAGGTCACGAAGCCTGGCATGGTCGACCAGGGCGGCGGGGACATCGGAAGATCGACATGTTTCCAGAATTCGCCTGCAGGCAACGTCATGCCGCCCGACCAGTTTCTCGAACTCCGCGAGCAACCTTCGGGCGTCATCGACGCTCTTCCTGCCTTCTTCAGCGACCAGGGCGGAGACATTGAAGATCGCGTTGCCCAGAATATTGCCCGGCAGATGAGGCTTGATCCCACAGGCAATGACCGATAGGCGGCACTTGAGCGCGACCGCCATGGCGGCCGCGTGTTCGACCGCCGGGGCCGGGGTCGTTGCCGGATAGGCTCGAAGCACGACAAGGACGTCTCGAAACGACATTTTTCCCACCGCCAGTTGGTCCAGGCATTCGTCGTGAGCCGACGACGGGCACACAGAACAGGAGGTTTCCCTGTGCAGCCTTGATGCAAGTCAACCGACGAAAGGCGGTCGCATATACATCTACATCTACATGAAGAGCAGAGTCCCTCCCAATCGACGAAGCATGCATGTTGCGGGGCCTTGACGAAAGCGACGCTCGGCGGCGACTGGCCGCCGAAGGGGCGAACGAGCTGCCAGCCGGGACGCGACGCACCGCCCTGCACATCGCGGCCGAAGTCCTGCGCGAGCCCATGTTCGCCCTGCTGATCGGCGCTGCCGTCGTCTATCTCCTGCTGGGCGACATCGTGGAGGGAGCCGTTCTGCTGCTTTTCGCTTCGCTCTCGGTGACGATCTCGGTCGTGCAGGAGACCCGCAGCGAGCGCGTGCTCGAGGCATTGCGAGCGATGACGAGCCCGCGAGCTCTCGTGATCCGACAAGGGCAACGCAAGCGGATCCCCGGACGCGAGGTCGTCCGCGGCGATCTCGTGATTGTCGCCGAAGGCGACCGGGTTCTGGCTGACGCCATTCTGCTCGAGGCTACGGATCTCCTGGTGGACGAGTCGCTTCTGACCGGCGAATCGGTCGCGGTCGGAAAACGGGCTCGCCGCTCGCCCGAGGAAATTGTCGGTCCGCCAGGGGGAGACGGCCTGCCCAGCCTTTATTCGGGCACGCTGATCGTACGAGGCGTGGGCATTGCGGAAGTCCAGGCAACCGGCCTACGGGCGGAAATCGGTCGTATCGGCAAGGCGCTCGCGGGCATCGATACCGCGGCCCCGCGACTCGCGGCCCAGACACGAAGCCTGGTGCGGATCTTCGCGGCGGTCGGCCTCGGCGCCTGCGCCATCACGGTCGGCTTCTACGGATTCATACGGGGCTCGTGGCTGGACGCAAGCCTGGCCGGCATTGCGCTCGGCATGTCGCTGCTGCCCGAGGAGTTCCCACTCGTCCTGACCGTGTTCATGACCATGGGTGCCTGGCGCATATCCAAGGCGCGCGTGTTGACCCGTCGGTCCGCCGCCATAGAAGCCCTGGGGTCGGCGACCGTGCTGTGCACCGACAAGACAGGCACGCTGACCGAAAACCGCATGTCGGTCGTCGCGCTGGCTGCCGGCGACGCCGTTGTCGAACGATCGCGCGTATCCGGCAGCGACATGCCCAGCGAGGCCCGGTCGGTGTTGCGCATCGCGGCCATGGCCAGCGCGCCAGAAGCTGTCGACCCCATGGATCGAGCGATCATGACGGCGGCGGCAACCGATGCGATGGCGACCGGCGCGATTCTGGTCCGGCGCTATGCCCTCACGCCCGAGCTTCTCGCCGTCACCCAGGTCTGGCAGGTGCCCGGCGACAGCGATCTCGCGGTGGCGGCCAAAGGCGCGCCGGAGGCGATCATCAGTCTGTGCGGACTGAAGGGAAAGACTGTCGCCCGCATCCGCGACACGGTCGAGTCGCTGGCCGCGCAGGGCATTCGGGTCCTCGCCGTGGCAACGGCGCGGCATGGCTCGCAGGCGCTGCCCGAACGGCCGGAGCGCTTCGCGTTCTCGTGGGTCGGATTGATCGGGCTTGCCGACCCGCTGCGCGAGAGCGTTCCCGATGCCATCGCGCAATGTCGCGCGGCCGGCATCCGCGTGATCATGATCACGGGAGACTATCCCGCGACCGCAAGGGCCATCGGGAAGCTGGCCGGACTCGATCACGATGTCGTCGTTTCAGGGTTCGACATCGCCAACCTGACCGACAGCGCACTTGCACTGCGCGTCGAGGAGGCCGGGATCTTTGCGCGCGTGCTGCCGGAGCAGAAGCTCCGCATCGTAAGGGCGCTGCAGGCCAATGGCGAGGTCGTGGCGATGACGGGCGACGGGGTGAATGACGCGCCGAGCCTCAAGGCCGCGGATATCGGCATCGCCATGGGCGGACGCGGTTCGGACGTGGCCCGCGAGGCATCCTCGATCGTCCTGCTGGACGACGACTTCGGTTCGATCGTGCGGGCGATTCGGCTGGGCCGGCGCATTTATGATAATTTGCGCAAGGCGATGGCCTATATCGTCGCGGTCCATATCCCGATTGCGGGCATGGCGCTTCTGCCGCTGCTGACCGGATTGCCAATGGTGCTCCATCCGCTCCACATCGCCTTCATCGAAATGATCATCGATCCGGCCTGCTCGATCGTCTTCGAGGCGGAAAGGGAGGAAAAGGATCTGATGCGACGGCCGCCACGTCCGCGCAACGCCGAGCTTTTCTCGCCTGCGATGATCATCTGGAGCACCCTTCAGGGAACTCTGGCCCTGGCTGCCGTTTCAGCGGTCTTCCTTTTGACCGCGCAAGCCGGACTCCCGGCCGAGGATGTCCGGTCCCTCTCGTTCTTCACGCTCGTTCTTGCCAATCTCGCCCTGATATTCGTCAACCGGTCATATCGCGGATTTTCCATGGACTTCCTGCTTGGACGGAACCACGTGCTGCTGGGGATAACGGCGGCCGCGTTGTCTCTGCTGGCCCTCTCGGTGAGCTGGCAACCAGCGCGCCAACTGTTCGGCTTCGGTCCGATCCACGCCGACGACCTGGGCCTGATCGCGCTCGCGATCGGCCTGCTTGCCGTCATCCTGTTCTCTCTCAAGCCATTGGCGCGCCGACTGGCCGCGGTCTGATGCCCGAGGCGCCGCGGGAACACCGCTCAGGCGCCGAAGCGCCCGGGCGGGCGAGGACGAACGGCCAGACGCTTCAGGACTTCCGCCGCGGCGAGGTATATCGCCACCAGCAGTCCGATGCAGGCGGCGAGCGGCAGCGACAGCGGAGCAAAGCCGAACCAGGCCCCCGGGGTCGAGAACGGCAGGATCATCGCGACCGTCAATGCGCCGAGCGACGAGACGGTCAGCAAGGGATGAGGACGATTGTTCCACGGCCATCCATTGGTCCGGATGAGAAAGATCACCAGAATCTGGGTCGCCATCGATTCCACGAACCATGCCGTGCGAAAGGTATCGGGGTCGGCATCAAATATCAGCCGCAGGGCGGCGAAGGTCAAAAGATCGAATGCCGACGACAGGGGCCCCATGACAAGGGTGAAGCGCAACAAGGCGGCACCGTCCCAGATCTGGGGCTCCGCGATCGCTTCTCGCCGCACCGTGTCGAAGGGAATGCCGATCTCGGAAACATCGTAGATCAGGTTGTTGAGCAGGATCTGGATCGGCAACATCGGCAGGAATGGCAGGAACAGCGAGGCCGCTGCCATCGACAGCATATTGCCGAAGTTCGAGCTCGCCCCCATGCGCACATACTTCAGAATGTTGACGAAGGTCCGTCGGCCCTCCTCGACCCCGTCTGCGACGACTTCGAGATCGGGCGCCAGCAGAATCATGTCGGCCGCCGCCTGGGCGACGCCGGTGGCGCCTTCGACCGAAAGGCCGACATCCGCGGCCTTCAAGGCAGGCGCGTCGTTTATGCCGTCGCCCAGATAGCCCACGATGTCGCCCGATGTCCGAAGCGCTCTCACCAAGCGCGCCTTCTGATCGGGCGTAAGCCGGCCGAAGGCGTGTACCGTCCGCGCCCGCAAGGCGAGGGCCTGGTCGTCCAACCGGCCAACCTCGGCGCCCATCAACACGGTCGGCACATTCAATCCCACCTGGCCCGCCAACCGTTTGACCACGACCGGATCGTCGCCGGACAAGATCTTCACCTGCACCCCGCAGGCCGCGAGGCGGGCGATCGCTGCAGCCGACGTCGCCTTCGGCGGATCGGAGAACACACAAAGCCCCTGGTAGACCAGCTCGGCTTCGTCGGCCGGCTGTGGATCATGCGGCTGGCCGTTCCACGGCCGCGTCGCCACCGCGACAGCGCGCAACCCCTGATCCGCCAACATCTGCACGCGGGCCAATGCTGCCGCCCGTTCGGTGGCGCCCAGGGTCGATACACGCCCCGACGCACGAGTGCTGTTGCAGAGTGCCAATACCGACTCGGGGGCGCCCTTGCAGATCAGGACCCTGCCCTCGGGTCCGTCGGCCACCACCGCGCCGACGCGCCGGTTGAAGTCGAATGGCTGGCGGCCGATCAGGGTCCAGCCTGCCACATCGCCGCAGGCTGCGATCAGGGCCGCGTCGAGCGCACCGCGATCGCCGGCCAGCACCGCCGAGATACCGCCCAGGCGGACTGGACGGGTATCCGGGTTGCCGGCCCCGTCGAGGCTTTGCGCCAGCGTGATCCTGGCCGATGTCAGCGTTCCCGTCTTGTCGGTGCACAGCACCGTCATCGCCCCGAGATCGTGAATCGATGTCAGACGCTTCACGATCACCTTGCGTTGAGCCATGCGCAAGGCGCCTCGCGACAGGGTGACTGTGGTGATCATCGGTAGCAGCTCGGGCGTCAGGCCAACCGCCAAGGCGACCGCGAACATCAGCGACTGAAGAACCGGCCGGCCGAACAGGACATGCGCTGCGAGAATCAGCACGATCAGAGCAATGATGAGGCGCGCCACCATGAGCCCGAACGCATGGAGGTCGCGCTGGAAAGACGATGCCTGCTCGGCCTCGGCGAGTGCAAAGGCTGCTGTGCCGAACAAGGTCGATCTTCCGGTGGCAACGACCAACGCGGTCGCTTCTCCGGTCTGGGCGACGGCGCCGCGGAACAGGGCGTTGGATGCATCCGCTGCATTGTGTGAATCCACGGCGCCAGGCCGCTTCTCCACGGGATAAGGCTCGCCCGTCAAGGCGGCCTCGTTGGCGGTGAAGCCGATGGCTTGCAGTATCCGTCCGTCCGCCGGAACGATATCGCCGGCGCGCACCCGCACGATGTCGCCCGGCACCACCGACTCGACCGGAACGGTCCTGAAAATACCGTCGCGCTTTACCTCCGCCTTCAACGCCACCGACTGGCGCAGCAACTCTGCTGCCTTCGCGGCGCGGCCTTCCTGAAAGGTGTCGAGGCCGATCGAGAACACCAGGATCGCGACGATGATCGTGCCGCCCGCTTCATCGCCCGTTGCGATGGAGACCCCCGCCGCCACGAGCAGGATCAGGCAGAGCGGTTCGAGGAGGCGTCGGAGTGCCGCTGAAAGCACCCCGACACGTTTGCCGGTAACATCGCTGTTCGGGCCGAATTGCGCGATACGCCGTTCCGCCTCGATACTGTCGAGGCCGCCAACGCCACACGCCAACGACGCGCACAGAGCCGCTTCGTCCTGTGTCCAGAAGACGCTGGGGGTGTTCACGATCGCGCGCAACTGCATGGCATCGCAATTTGCATGGCGGTCTCATGTAAGCCGCCCGGATCGGGTCGCGACTTTGACCCAAGTCAACCGCGCGGGCACATCCACGCTCACCTCGATTGATCGAGATCAATCCGCACCGGCGTGATGGCGGTAAACATGGTTTCGCGTACCGCAAAAGGAGGAACCATGAGCGCAACCGGTCTGGGCGTGTTCGATACCACACTTCAGGAGACCAATCACTGGTTGAAGCTGATGATGGGCGAACTTGGAGTCGACGATCGGCACGCAGCCTTCGGCGCCTTGCGCGGCGCTCTCCATGCCGTCCGCGACCGGATCGGCGTCGACAACGCGGCCCACCTTGGCGCCCAAATGCCGATGCTGTTGCGCGGCGCCTACTACGAAGGTTGGCATCCCGCCGCCACACCCACCCGAGAGCGCCATTTGGCCGATTTCGTCGATCATGTCGCCGCCGAGATGCCGCGCGACAGCCGGATCGACGCGGCCGAGGCGGCGCGGGCCTGCTTTTCCGTCATGAGCCAGTGCCTCGATGACGGAGAGATTGTGAAGCTCAGGAGGCTCCTGCCACACGAGGCACTCAACCTGTGGCCCGAGCACTGGTGAATCGATGATCAAGCCAAAGCGCTCCACGACCTGGATTGTCGTCGCCGATGGTGCTCGCGGACGCTTCTTCAAGACGGGCGACGACTTGAAGAAGCTCGTCTCGGTACGGAAGGCCGACATGGTTTCGCCCGACAGCCGCCAACGGGCGCATGAACTCAAGAGCGACAAGCCCGGCCGCAGCTACAGTTCGTCGCGCAGCGGTGCGCGGCATGCACTCGAGCCGCCGCACGACTATCAAAAGCTCGAGAAGCACCGTTTCATGGCTGCGCTTGCCAATGCGCTCGACTCGGCCTGCATGCAGCAGGAGTTTGACGATCTTGTCCTTGTATTGCCGCGCCGCAGTCTCGGCGAGCTGCGTGGTCTTCTATCCAAGAACGTCCGGGCGCGCGTTCGCCTGGAGATCGCCAAGGATCTTACGAACGAAACGGCGGCCAGCCTCCTGACGCACCTCGCCCCACGGCTCCGGCCAATTGCCTCGGCGAGCCGGCGCGCCCGGTCATAGCCGGTCGCCGTCCGTCCGCCAAATCCCGGCCGGATCCTTGTGATACCGGCGCTTGACCGCCGCCCATGCCACGCGATGGGCGATCTGATCCTGACGACCACTGTGGGCATAGCTTGCCCATGCGTGATTGAACGCCTCGCGATAGATGTCCTGCGCGTGCGGCGGCAGATGATCGCGCACGGAAGACGGCAGTTGATCATTGGAGGCGTAGGGCATGGCTTTTTCGCTTGCGGCGTCGAGCGAGTTGCCTGGCAAGACGACGCGGAGCTAGACGATCTGCTTGAGGCGAATGATCTGTTCGGCATCGTGCACGACACGCATGATGTGTGGCACGCTTTCGGCATTGACGCTCATCGAATCGATGCCGATTCGTGTCAGGAAGGACGCGATCTCCGGATAGGTCGCGGGCGCTTCGCCGCAAATGCCGATATGGCGTCCGTTGCGATGAGCGCCCGTTATCGCCAGCCGGAACATCTCGAGCATGCCGGGATCGCGCTCGTCGAAGTCGAAGGCGACGATCTCGGAGTCGCGGTCCACCCCCAGGGTGAGCTGGGTAAGGTCGTTCGAGCCAATCGAAAAACCGTCGAAAAGCTCCGAGAAGGCGTCTATCTGGATCACATTGTTGGGGATCTCGCACATCAGATAGACCTCCAGGCCGAGCTGGCCGCGCGCCAGGCCGTTGTCCGCCAAAGCCGCGAGCACCTTGCGTGCCTCCTGCACGCGCCGACAGAACGGGATCATGATCTTGAGGTTGTCGAGGCCCATCTCTTCCCGTACCCGCGCGAGAGAGGCGCATTCGAGGGCGAAGCCGGCGGCATAGGCGCGATGGGCATAGCGGGCCGCCCCACGGAAGCCCAGCATCGGGTTCTCCTCCCTGGGCTCGAAATCGGCACCGCCGATCAGCTTAGCGTACTCGTTGGTCTTGAAATCGGACAGGCGGACGATCACCGGCTTCGGATAGAAGGCCGCCGCGATCGTGCCCACACCCTCGGAAAGCCGCTCGACGAAGAAGTCGGCCGGACACGCATGATGCCCGGCGAGCCGGGCGATCGCGTCGCGGTCGGCGGCAGATGTCACCTTTTCCGGCTCGGCCAGCGCCATAGGGTGGACACCGATGTGCTCGCTGACGATGAATTCGATGCGCGCGAGGCCGACACCGTCGTTGGGCCGCAGCGCCGTCTTGAAGGCGAGATCCGGGTTGCCGAGATTGACCATGATGGCGGTGCGCGGGCGAGCGACCGACGAGAGGTCGAGCGTCGCCACCTCGAAGGGCAGTGCGCCGCGATAGACGCGCCCAGTCTCGCCCTCGACGCAGGACACGGTGACGACATCCCCATCGGCCAAGGCAGTCGTCGCACCCTCGGCGCCGACAATGGCGGGGATGCCCAGCTCGCGGGCGACGATCGCTGCATGGCACGTGCGCCCGCCACGGTTCGTCACGATGGCCGATGCGCCCTTCATGACCGGCTCCCAGTCCGGGCTCGTGACGTCGGCCACCAGGACCTCGCCTGCCTGGAACTTGGCCAGATCCTGTGCGCCCATCACGCGCCGGATCGGCCCGCTCGCCACTCTCTCGCCGACGGCTCTGCCTGTCAGCAGAACGGTGCCGCTCCCCTTGAGGCGATAGCTTTCGAAGACGCCGGTCTTGCGGCGGGAGGCCACTGTCTCAGGCCGGGCCTGGACGATATAGAGCTCGTTGTCGTCGCCGTCCTTGGCCCATTCGATGTCCATGGGCACGGCATGGCCCGCGCGCCCCGAAAAATGGTCCTCGATGCGCAAGGCGCAGCCTGCAAGGGCGAGGACCTCGCGGTCTGTGATGCAGAAGCGCTCGCGGTCGGCCGGCGGTGTCTCGACGTTCTGCGTCCCGCCGCTCCTCCGATCTTCACCGTAGATCAGCCGCTGCTGCTTGGCGCCCAGCCGGCGACGCAGCACGCACTGGCGTCCTTGCCGAAAGGTCGCCTTGTGGACGTAGAACTCGTCGGGATCGACCCTTCCCTGCACGATGTTCTCCCCCAGCCCGTAGCTGCCGGTGACGAAGACGACATCGCGGAAACCCGACTCCGTATCCAGCGTGAAGACCACGCCGCTGGCAGCGCGATCCGAACGCACCATCTTCATGACGCCCACCGACAGCCCGATTTTCAGGTGATCGAAGCCGTTGTCGTTGCGATAGACGATCGCCCGATCCGTGAAGACCGAAGCGAAGCAGTGCCGGCAGGCTTCGAATACGTCCTGAGCGCCGCGGACATTGAGGAAGCTCTCGTGCTGGCCGGCGAAACTCGCTGTCGGCAGGTCTTCCGCAGTGGCTGAACTGCGCACTGCCACGGCGACCCCTGCTCCATACTCCCGCTCGAGTTCACGGTAGCTTCCGGCCACCTGCGCCAACAGCTCGTCGGTGCCGGTGGCGCGATACACGATGGAACGCGCCTCGGCTGCAGCGGCGGCCAGGCTTGCGACGTCGTCCTGTCGCACCGCCGCCATCAAGGTTCGCAGCCGGGGCCAGGCGTTGGCGGCGGTCAAGGCATCGCGATAGGCGTCTGCGGAGAGTGCAAAGCCATTCGGCACCTTGACGTCCCGGGACAGCAGCGCCGAGTGAAGCTCGCCCAATGCCGCATTCTTGCCGCCGACACTCGCGATGTCCTCCGAGCGCAGATCCCTGAGCCAACGAACGTACTTTGGCTGACCCACCGTCTTCTCCAATCCGAGGCAAATTGACGATGTCGACACCAGATCGCAGCTGGTTGATCTTCCTCTTTGCACTCGAAAGCTCATCTATAGCCGTCGGATCTGGCGGGCCGGCTGCACGACCCGCCAGGCTCCCCATTCCGCCTCAGGCGGCGGATTTCACCTCGATCTTCTTGGCCGGCTTCTGCGCCTCCGGCTTCTTAGGCAGCGTCACGGTGAGGACGCCCTTCTTCAGGCTGGCCTCGATCTTGTCGGGATCGACACCCTCCGGGAGCTCGAAGCGGCGCTCGAACGAACCGAACTCGCGCTCGCTGAGGTAGCGCCCCTCCTTCTTCTCTTCCTTTTCCGACTTGCGTTCGCCCTTGATGCTGAGCGTCCCGTTGACGAGCCTGATCTCGATGTTTTTCTCGTCGAACCCCGGTACGTCGGCCGTCACCTCGTAGGCATCGTCCTTCTCCACGACATCGACAGGTGGCACGGCACCGACCGTCATCACCTTGCGGAAGGCGGGCCCGATATCGAACAGCGACCGCCGGAAAGGCGACCGCCAGAACTCGGCGCCGAAGTCGTCAAACAGGCGATCGACCTCCTGGCGCAACGTCTCGAAAGGCCGCCACACCTCCGCCCCTTTCTGTTCGGTGCTCACTGGAAGCTTGGTCGTATCAGTCATCGTTTCCCTCCGGTTGGATTACGCTCGCAAGATGGAGCAGCGAGCGCGGGAAACATTGACCTGCATCAATTATGCGGGGTGTGCACGCCTCCAAGTGGCCAGCTCCCGCGGATTGCAGCGGCACCGTTCGCTTCCGTGCGGTCGGAAAAAGAACCCGCCCAGACGGGAGGCGGTGGGCGGGATGGAAGGTTGACCGCGACCATGAACCATCGCGGCATCGGTTAGCGGGGCGCAAACCGATGCAAGCTTTATTTCCCACGCTGCTGAAAGCTTCCTTGATCCAAATCAAATCAATCATCGGCGAAGCCACTGCGGCGTGAACGTACGTATCAGAATTGACGCAAAGGATGAGGAATAGGCTCTATCGGCAACGACGGATTTTGCGTCCGGTGGCAACCGCATCTTCCAAGGCAAGATTGCCCAGCATCCGACGAAGTTCGCTGGCCAATTCGGGCCGGGCAGTGTCGAGGACGAAGCGCATCCGGCCGACGACCAGCGACGGCGGCTAGAATCGTTCCGGTGTCAGATGATGCTTGCCGACCGGTACGACGGTGCTTGCCTGCGGTCCTTTCTCGCCTTCTGCCGGATGCAGCATGAAGTGGACCTCGTCCCCGACTTTCAGGCGACCGAACCCGCGATCAGGGACGGCATTGCGATGAAAGTATACTTCCGTACCGTCTGCCGAGTTGATGAAGCCGTACTCGCCTTCGGCGATCAGACTCGCAATGCGACCATGTGCCGGAACCTCATGTGCCTTCACATCGCCGCGCCAGCGGCGAACGTGATCCTCGAGCTGGCGGCGCACGGAGTCGAAGCAGTCGCGCACGGCCACGTAGATGTCCTCGTGAGCGCGGTGTTCAGGCGGGTCGCGCTTGACCACGATCTCCTTCCCCGGAACCTTGAGATCGACACGAATATGATAGAGATCCCCATGGCGGCGGCGTTGCCGCCCTTCGATCACGACGCGGCAGCTCACGATCCGATCGTCGAATTGTTCGAGTTCGTGTGCGCGCTCCCGGATCTTCGCCTCGACGGCCGGCGATGCGTCGATGTTTCGAAAAGAAATTTGAAGCCAGGGCGGCATGAGATTCCCTCCACAATACTTTGCAAGATTTGACCCGAAACGACAGATCGACATTGAGCCAGGTCAACGTCGATCTACCGTGGCGGGCGCTCTCGGTCGGCTGGCCCGGCGGCATCCGATGCTCCGTGACTTTCCATCTTCGAGAGCGGGCCCGTATGGGACCTGACGCAGCGGCGGACTGCTGCTATGGCAGCGCCGCCCTCGCTGGCCTGAAGGTCGAACCTGGCGAGGCCATCAAAACCGGATGGCTGCCCAGGGGCCTTCTGCGCGAGGTCGAAACGCAGGACCATGTTCTTGCCATCTTGAATGGCGTCAACCAGCGCCCGGGACAGTGAGGGCATCCGATCAGTGACGGAGTCCGCCACGACGACGTGGTCGTCGGCGAAGAACATTGTCGTCGGATGGCTTCGACCATCGATCACGACCATGGCTCGCGGGTCGGGCCTCAATTGGCTGGCGTCGACGCCTTCTGGCATGAGCGGACCCTCGGTGGACAGATAGAGCTCCAGCTGCAGGATCGTCGCGTCCCGGGTGAGCGCACACGTCAGGACAAGGGCATCTATATTGAGGTTGCTCTCGGTCGGCTCGATCCGGGCATAGCTGGGCTCTTCGACGTTCCGCTCGACCTCCCACCCTCTGGACACGGGCGCCGTCCCGTCAGCCGGTACTTGAGCCGCAAGGCCAAGGGCGAGAACGAGCAACCCGACAAAGTGGCAATAAAGGACGCGATGCCGACGACTTCTGATATTCTTCATGGGTCGTCCTCCAGCTCCAACAAAGCGCGAAGGACGTCCGAGTGCCGTGATTCAGATCAATGCCCCTGGCACGGAATAGTCCATTTTGACCACATGATTGTTCACGGACGGTGCGTTGATCTCGCGCGCTGGCCGATTGCGGATGGGATGTGATGGCCGTGCGGATCACAACGCTTACCGTCAATCCCGCCGTCGACCTGGCCGCTCAAGCCGCGTCCGTGCAGCCCGGCCACAAGGTCCGCACATTCGGTGAGCGTTACGACCCGGGTGGCGGCGGAATCAACGTGGCGCGGGTCGTGACGGCACTGGGCGGGAACGCACTTGCTCTTCTTGCTTCCGGTGGCGTAACCGGCCGATTCGTCGAGGAGATGCTGACGGCAGAAAAAGTGCCATGGCGAGCCGTCCGGATTCAGGGTGCGTGCCGGATCAGCGTCACCGTGCACGATCAGTCGAGCGGCCTGGAATACCGCTTCGTGCCGCGGGGCCCCGAGCTGACTTCGTCGGACTGTGCGAACATTCTCGAAGCGGTGGCGGCGGCCGATGCCGACTGGCTGGTGGCGAGTGGAAGCCTGCCCCCGGGTGTGCCCGCCGACTTCTACGGAAAGGCGGCTGGCATTGCCGCGGCTAGAGGCGCCAGGTTCGCGCTGGACACATCTGGAGCCGCCCTTACGGCGTCGCTGCAGCGCGGCGTCCATTTGCTGAAGCCAAGCCTGACGGAACTGGAAGCGATCGTCGGTCGAAAAGTGCGTGACCTCCCTTCCCAAATGGAACAAGCGAAGCGCCTGGTGGAGGCGGGCGCGGCCCAGATGATTGCGCTCACCCTTGGAGCCGACGGAGCGATCCTCGCCATGACGGATCGGGTCGTGCATCGCCCGGCGATCGGTGTTTCCCAGCGCACCGGCGTCGGCGCTGGAGACAGCTTTCTTGCCGGGCTGATCCTCGGGCTGGCCGAGCAAAGGCCGCCCGAGGACGCGTTGCGCCTGGCCCTTGCCTGCGGTGCCGCCGCCGTTCGCGGTGTCGGCACGGCCCAGGTCCGCCGCGAGGAGGTCGAGGCTCTCTTGACATAGATCACGTCGCGACGCGGAGCGTCCAGTAGGCTGCGCGCAGCCTTATGAGAGGTTCCCCATGGCCTACAAGCATGTGATGTTCCAGTCGGCGGCGCGCGAGAAGGTCTTGCGCGGCGCGACGCAGCTCGTCGATGCCATACGTGTCACGCTCGGCCCGAAATCGAAATCCGTGCTCATCCAGAAGAAGTGGGGCTCGCCGCTGGTCTGCAACGATGGGGTCACCATCGCCAAGGAGTTCGAGCTCAAGGATCCCGAGGAGAACCTCGGTGCCCAGATGCTTCGCCAGGCCGCCGAGCGCACCGGCGAGATCGTCGGCGACGGCACCTCCGGGTCCACCATCCTTGCCCATGCCATCTTCGCGGACGGCGTGCGCAACGTCGTCGCCGGCGCGAGCGCCATCGACCTGAAGCGCGGCCTCGATCGAGCCACCAATGTCACCGTGAAGGCGCTCAAGGCGATGTCGCAGCCGGTGAAGACCCGCAAGGAGAAGGCCCAGGTTGCCACCATCTCGGCGCACAACGACGCGGCCATCGGCGAGCTCGTGGCGGACGCAATGGAAAAGGTGGGCGACGACGGGGTGATCACCGTCGAGGAATCGAAGACGACGGAAACGATTCTCGAGGTGGTCGAGGGTCTGCAGTTCGACCGGGGCTTCATCTCGCCCTACTTCATCACCAATCCGGAGAAGATGGAGGCCGTGCTGGAGGACGCGCTCGTCCTGCTGGTCGATCGCAAGATGGCCGCCCTCAAGGACATGGTGCCCTTGCTCGAGCAGATCGCGAAGTCGGCGCAGCCCCTGCTGGTTGTCGCCGAGGACGTGGAGGGAGAGGCTCTGGCAACGCTGATCATCAACCAGCTTCGCGGCGCGTTGAAGAGCTGTGCCGTCAAGGCACCCGGCTTTGGCGATCGCCGCAAGGCCATGCTGGAGGATATCGCGATCCTGACGGGAGGCCAGGTCATCTCCGAGGAGATCGGCCTGAAGCTCGAGAGCGCAACCTCGGCCGAACTGGGGCACGCCAAGCGGGTCGTCGTGGACAAGGATCGCACGACCATCATCGGCGGGATGGGCGACAAGGCCGCGATCCGGAATCGGGCCAACGCCATCCGCCGCGAGATCGAACTTTCAACGAGCGACTACGACAAGGAGAAGTTGCGCGAACGTCTCGCCAAGCTCTGCGGAGGCGTGGCCGTCATCAAGGTCGGTGCACCGGCCGAGGCCGAGATGAAGGCCAAGAAGGAAGCCCTCGACGACGCCATCAGCGCCACAAAGGCCGCGGTCGCCGAAGGCATCGTACCTGGCGGTGGGCTCGCCCTGCTGCGCTGCATCGACGCTGTAGCGGCCGAAGAAGCCGAAGCCGACGGCGACGAGCGTACCGGGATCCAGGTGCTGAAACGCGCGCTCGAAGCGCCGGCGCGACAGATCGCCGAGAATTCCTCCGTCGATGGCGGGGTGGTCGTCGCCCGCATGCTGGACGGCAAAGGCGCCTACGGCTTCGATGCCGCCCGCAAGCAGTATGTCGATCTCGTTGAAGCGGGCATCATCGATCCGACGAAGGTTGTGCGAATTGCCTTGGAGAATGCCGTCTCGGTGGCCAGCGTCCTGCTCCTGAGCGAAGCCACAATGACCGAGATCGAAGAGCCGAGAAAGGATGGTGCAGCGCGTGAAGCGGACCTGGCTGCTGTTTGACGATGACGCCATGGGGCCACCCCGCATCGTAAGGAACGAGCAATGCGCTTCCGTGATCGAACCGAGGCCGGCCGGCGCCTAGCCGCGGCGCTTTCCGGATACCGTGACAGGAAGCTCGTCGTTCTTGCGCTTCCGCGAGGGGGCGTTCCTGTTGCGGCCGAAGTGGCGAAGGCACTTGGCGCGCCGCTGGACATCATGTTGGTCCGCAAGATCGGTGCACCTGGCCAGCCCGAAGTGGCTTTGGGCGCCGTCGCCGACGGCCATCGTCCAATCATCGTGCGCAACGAGGCGGTCATCTCGGCGACAGGCGCCACGCCGCTCGAGTTCAACGAGATCTGTGCCCGCGAAACTGCCGAGATCGAACGCCGCCATCAGCGCTATCTCGGCAATCGCGCGCCCACGGATCTGCGGGGTCGCACGGCGATCGTCGTCGACGACGGCATTGCGACGGGTGCCACGATGCGCGCCGCCCTGCAGGCCGTTCGGAGCCGCGAGCCGGCCGGGCTGGTGCTTGCGGTCCCGACAGCGCCCCCAAGCACGCTCGACTCTCTCCACGGCGAAGCCGATGCCGTCATTTGCCTCACCAGCCCGGATTGGTTTGGTTCCGTTGGCGAATTCTATGACGACTTCCGGCAGGTTTCCGATCAGGAGGTCGTCGACATTCTCGCCGCCGCCCAGCCTGCCACGACCTGACGCCCTGGTCGCTCATCCCCGGGGACGAGGTTGGTCGGCCCCTCCACATCTGCTTGATGCAAGTCAATCGGCCGTCGGCTCGCGGGATGTATCCAGTAGACTATCCGTGAGGAAATCGCCGGCGTTCCATGTCGCCCTGCTCCCCGAAGGTCATCCCTTGCCATGGACGGTCTCACGATCCCCATCTCGCTCGCGCATAAGGTCGCTTTCCTCAGCCGGGCGTCCGCCTATGGCTTGCGGGACGAGCAGGTCGAGTGCCGGGAGACTCATATGTCGTGGGTTTTCCTTGTCGGCCAGGATGTCTACAAGCTGAAGAAGCCGGTACGCCTTGCGTATCTCGATTTCTCGTCTGTCGAGAAGCGATATCATCATTGCCTCGCTGAACTGACGCTGAACCGGCGACTTGCCGCCGATGTCTACAAGAAGATCGTCCCGATAACCTGCTCGGGCGGCGAGCTCGCGATCGACGGCCGGGGCGAGATCGTCGACTGGCTTGTGG
Organism: Enhydrobacter sp.; assembly: GCF_030246845.1. Lineage (NCBI taxonomy): Bacteria > Pseudomonadati > Pseudomonadota > Alphaproteobacteria > Hyphomicrobiales > Enhydrobacter > Enhydrobacter sp. The sequence goes on along the minus strand of NZ_CP126889.1, from coordinate 2,817,081 downwards.
TCATGTGCCGGCTGGACGATTCCCAGACTCTCGAGCGGGCCCTTCTGGAACGACGACTGACGACACGGCAGCTCGACCCTCTGATCGAGGTACTTGCGCGATTCTACCGGCGCGCCAGCTCGGTCGCTCCTTCCCCGGACACTTTCCTGGCGCAATGGCGTCGAAGCCTCCGGGAGAATGAGGTCGTCCTTCTCGATCACCGTCTGGATCTCGCGGCTCCCGTGGTGCGACGGCTTCATCAGGTCCAAAGGAGATTCCTGGATCAGAGATCGGCTCTGCTGGTCGAGCGCTGTCGTCGCATCGTCGACGGTCATGGCGATCTGCGGCCCGAGCACATCTGGCTTGGACCTCCCGTACGCATCATCGATTGCCTCGAGTTCAATCAGCGACTGCGCGAAGTGGACCCTCTGGATGAAATCGCCTTCCTCTCCATCGAGTGCGCCCGTCTGGGCGGCGCCGGATACGGCGACTACATCGAGCGTCGGCTGTGCATGGCCTTGCCGGACACGGCGTCCGACCAGCTCTTCGCATTCTATCGTTGCTATCGTGCGACCTTGCGGGCGCGCCTCTCGATCGCACACCTGCTGGAGCCGTCTCCGAGGACGCCCGCCAAGTGGCGCCGCCAGACCGGCGCCTATCTTGCCCTGGCGACGGCGAACGCGGATCGGCTCGAGCATATGATGAACCGGTCGCTCGCCGCCGGCGGTGACGGCACCGGGCCCCGTTCCAGCCATGCTTGACCACGGCCTTCTGCTGACCGACCTCTACCAGCTTTCCATGCTCGAAGCCTATTCGGCCCACGGCATGACCGAAACTGCGGTGTTCGAGTTCTTTGTCCGCAAGCTGCCGCCGACACGCGGGTTCCTTCTGGCAGCGGGACTGGAGCAGCTCGTCCTGTTTCTCGAGGATCTGCGATATTCCGCCGAGGAGATCGACTGGCTGCGCGCTTCGGGCCTGTTCTCGAGCGGCTTTGTCGACAGCCTGGCGGAATTGCGATTTACCGGGGACCTCGACGCAATGCCCGAAGGGACGGTCTTCTTTCCCGACGAGCCGGTGCTGCGGGTGACGGCGCCCCTTCCTGAGGCGCAACTGGTGGAAACACGGCTCATCAACCTCATCCACTTCCAGACGGTGATCGCATCGGCGGCGGCGCGCATGGTCCTGGCGGCGCCCGGAAAACAGTTGATCGATTTCGGCTTCCGTCGTGCACACGGTGCCGAGGCGGGCACGTTGGCCGCGCGGGCAAGCTTCCTCGCGGGCTTCGCCGGCACGGCGACAATGGCTGCCAATCGCGACTTTGGCATCCCCGTCTTCGGGACCATGGCACATTCGTTCGTGCAGGCCCATGACGACGAGGCGACCGCCTTCGAGCGGTTCGCCCGCGTGCGACCGAAGGCCCTCACCTTGCTGATCGATACGTACGACACGGAGCGCGGCGCCCGCATCGTGGCAGCACTCGCGCCGCGCCTCTCCGCCGAAGGCATCGCCATCGCGGCGGTGCGCCTCGACAGCGGTGACCTCGCCGCCCACGCCCGTGCGGTGCGTGCCATCCTCGACGCCGCCGGCCTGCAAGACGTGCGCATATTCGCCAGCGGGGGGCTCGACGACCAGACGCTGCTGTCGCTTTGCCGCGATGGTGCGCCGATCGACGGATTCGGCGTAGGCACCAGCCTGACGACCTCGTCCGATGCGCCGGCGCTCGACTGCGCCTACAAGCTGCAGGAGTACGCCTCTCGCGCCCGGCGCAAGCGCAGCGAGGGCAAGGCCACCTGGCCGGGCCGGAAGCAAGTGCACCGACGCTACGATCGCGACGGCACCATCGCCGACGATATCGTCGCCCTGCCGGACGAATCGGTCGAAGGCGAGGCCCTTCTGCATCCGGTGATGCGGAACGGACGCCGCATAACTGAACTGCCCGCTCTGGCGAAGGCGCGCAGCCGTGCGGCGGCCTCGTTGGCCAGGTTGCCTCCGGCATTGCGCAGGCTCGAGCCGGGCCGGGTGCCGGTCCGGATCAGTGCCGGCATACGCGGGCTTGCCGAGGAGCTGGATCGCCAGCGGAGGGACATATGAACAGCCGTCCGATGACTTTCTTCGCGCTGCAGGGCAGTCGGCCGTTTGCAGAGCGTGTCGCCGAACGACTTGGCGTGCCGATCGCTCCACACGAAGAGCGTCGCTTCGAGGATGGCGAACACAAGGCGCGACCGCTCCAGAGCGTACGTGGTCATGATGCCTTTGTGCTGCATTCTCTCTACGGCGACGAAGACGAGAGCGCGAACGACAAGCTTTGCCGGCTGCTGTTCTTCTGTGGCGCCCTCAGGGACGCAGGGGCCGCCGGCGTCACTGCCGTGACGCCCTACCTCTGCTACGCGCGGAAGGACCGAAGAACAAAGCCCAACGACCCCGTCATCACCCGCTACGTCGCCGCCTTGTTCGAGGCGGTCGGCATCGATCGTGTCATTGCGGTCGAAGTTCACAACATGGCGGCGTTCGAGAATGCGTTCCGGTGTCCGACGATCCACATCGAGTGTGCGCCGCTGCTGGCGGCGCATTTCGCCCCATTGTTGCGTGGCGAGGACGTCGTTGCCGTTTCCCCCGATGCCGGCGGCGCCAAGCGCGAGGAAAGATTCCGTCAGGAGCTTCAGCTCCTGATCGGGAAAGGGGTGGGCTCGGCGTTCATGGAAAAGAGCCGCAGCGGCGGCGTGGTCTCGGGTGACCTGCTGTCCGGTAACGTACGTGGCAAGGCCGCCGTTATTGTCGACGACCTCATCAGTACCGGCGGGACCCTCGTCCGGGCGGCGAAGGCATGTCGTGCCGCAGGCGCGACGAAGGTACTCACGGCGGCGGCGCACGGCCTGTTCATAGGGGGCTCCCCCGAGCTCGTCACGGAGCGGGTGCTGGACGGCATTGCCGTCACCAATACGGTTCCCCTCTTTCGGCTCCCTGCCGCGGCAGCAAGGAGGGTCGAGGTCATCGATGCCAGCGACGCGGTGGCCGCAGCCATTTCATCCTGCCGTGACGCAATCTGACCGCTGGCGAAAGCCGATCCACTCGTCATCCTCCGCGGCGGATCGCGCGGCGCTGCTACGCTCTCGGCAATGGCGGTTCCTCCTCGTCATTCGCCGTGAGGATTTCAATGATTTTCGCGGCGACTGCGGAGACATGGTGGCCGCTCTTGGCCAGAACGTCATGATCGCCTGCCATGCAGATCGCTGCCGCCTCGAGATCGGCCACCGTAGGCTTCAACTCCAGGACGTCGATGAGTTTCGGCTCGTCGAGACCGCCCAGGATACGTTCGAGGTCTTCGCGGCCGGCGACTTGCCGGCCGCCCGGGCCAGTTGAAGTGCTGGACATGATCATTCTATGGCTCCTCGCCTTTGGTCGCCGTGTTGACCTGGGTCAAATCTCGAGCCGGGGTGAAGCATTGCTTCTGGCCGCTGGGGCACCTCATTGTCGACGGCCTCACAAGCGCCCGATCTCGTAGTCCTCGCAGGAGTGCCCGAGCATCGACAGCCCTTCCTCGATGAAGTCACCGACCATCGGCATACCGAGAAGATAACTGGCGGTACGTTCGTTGTGGGCAAGTCTCGCTTCCTTGCGGGCTTCCGGCCAGTCAGAGGCGTTGGCACCATCCCGGCCGAGCCACGCAAGAGCGACAAGATCGATCTGCTCGTCCTCCGACAAGGCGTCGATGAACGATGTCAGCTCTTCCTGGACGGGATCGTCGGCGTGCTCCTCGAGCACTTCCACTTCGTTGTCGTCGGCTGGATTCGACCCCGGATCGGTCTCGCTCGCCGGACCCTTGGCGTCGAACTCCCTCGCTTTGACGATCACGAAACAAGCCTTTTCCGGTGAGATCGTCAGTGGCGGGCCAGGAATGACGGCGGGGTCCGCTATTTTGCGCATGGTCGGTTTCCCTGGTTCGACAGCCCTATGCTCGGGCATGGTCAACAATGGTCCGTCCGAGGGCGACTCTCCTTGATCGAAATCAATCGCCCTTCTGCAGGCAACGTCGCCGGCTCACATCCGTCCGCAACCGCCTCCGGTGAACACGGGCCGGGCCTGTTGGCCAGCATCATTACTTCTGGCATATGCAGCGGCATCGCGCTTTGATGAGCGGACGTTCAAGCATGGGCATTCGGTACACACACGAACCAGTTCTGCAATCGAAGCGGAGCAACCGATGTCGGACAGCGAGATAGTACGGAAACTGGAGCAGCGCCTTGGCCCGCTCCATGCCAGACAGCGACTGGGAATCGAGATGGACCACGAGGCGCAGGCTCCGGCCATGGCCACGGAGGCCGCCAGCACGCCGCCTTCGGGCCTCACCCCCACTACCGGTGCGCCGGCAGCAGTGACCAGGAGCGAGGCGACAATGCCACGGAACGTCTTGGTCGGTCCAAATACCGGCTGTCCATCCGGAAATATCACTCCTCCATCGACCGGCGTCGCGAACCGGGAGCCGAAGCACCTCTTCGCGAGAACAGGCGACCTGTTTGCCGGCGTCAACAACACAATCGACTGCAGTATCGGCACCAGCTCCATGCGGATCCCCTCCCGGTCGCCGTTCATGTAGGTCATGCGCCGGAAGGCAAGATTGATCGACATCAAGGCATGCAGGGAAGTACGGGGTCAAAAGAAGAAAGACCCCGGAGAGAAGCAATGCCACAGTCTGCCTGGCCTGCCTTCACACGCGCGTGCAAGGTCCGTCATCTGGTCGTTGTCGAGGTACCCGGCGACGTTTCGAGGGATCCCGAGGCGCTCGTCGCTCTGCTGATCGATCTCGTAAGCCCTAAAGGGGACTTTGCGGTCAGCGCCGAGAAGACGGCAGTAGGCGCGCGACTCTTCTGCGCCTTCGCCGAGCCTGCCGATGCGGACATGATCGTCCAGGCGACCAACGCGCAGGAGAACAACGTCTATCCCGGCTGGGCCAGCGAATACCACTGTCTGTTGGACAAGACTTCAGCAGAGGCTATTCGCGGCGCCGCAGCGGCGCCCGCGCCTGCGCGCCGGTCCAATCCGGCTCGGCCAACATCCGTTTAGGCTGCAGCGGTCGCTGGTAGCGTCGCTTTGTCGACTCTTTTGGCGAAAGTGGCCAGCACGCCGTCCGACAATGTTTCGTTGTCGATGAGCGTACGCGCCATTTCCTCCAGGAGAGCACGGTTTGCCGTCAGGATGGTGCGCGCTCTGAAGAAGGCTGCGTCCACGATCTCCCTGACCGCAGCGTCGATCCGGGCGGTCGTGACTTCACTGTACCAGCGTGACGGAGCCGGCATGCCTGGGATTGGCGTCAGGAATCGGGCAGGCTCGGCATCGTAAGACACCTGTCCCAGCTCCGCCACCATACCGAACCGGGTTGCCATGTTGCGAGCAATGTCGGTTGCCTTCTGCAGATCGTCGGCGGCGCCGATGGATACCGCGGCAAAGGCGATCGTCTCCGCGGCGCGGCCGCCCAGGAGCACGGCCAGCTTCCGCTCGAGCTCGGTGCGGTCCATCAGGAATCGGTCCTCGACCGGCCGCTGGATCGTATAGCCCAGCGCCCCGATGCCGCGCGGGATGATCGACACCTTCTGGACCGGATCCACCCCCGGCAGCGCCATCGCCACCAGCGCATGGCCGGTCTCATGGAAGGCGATGACCTCGCGTTCGTGCGGGATCAGGACGCGGGTCCCGCCGGCCATGCGGCGAATGGCGAACATCCAGATTCCGACAAAGACCAGCGTAGGGATCACCCACGACAACAGCGTCGTGAGCCATGTCGCGTCGGATTCGCCGCTGTAGCGGACCTTGTACTTCGAGAGATAGTCGGCCAGCTCGCCATCCACCTTGTTGGTGGCGAACTCGGTCGTCCGATCGGCAGGATCGGCGAACTTGCCGTAAATGCTCCTGTCGCCGACCACGACCTCGGTCACCTTTCCGCTCTCCACCAGCGACCGGAACTCGCTGTAGGGGATGTGTCCGACCGTCAGAAGCTGCACCCAGTAGCTCTGGATCAGCACCACGCCGATCAACGCCGCGGCGACGTACCAGAAGTTGATCTGATGCTCCTTCTCCATGCTATGCTTCCGGACGTTCGGCTTACGACCGCAGCAACTGCAGCACTGGCCGCTCCCTTCTGCACCCTAGTGCGCCATGAAGACGGGCACCGTCATGCTTCGCAGCAGCGTGCGGCTCACGCCGCCCAGCACCATCTCGCGTACCCGTGTATGGCCATAGACACCCATCACGATCATGTCCGCGCCGAGATCCGAGGCGCGCGAAAGCACCAGATCCCCTACGTCGACAGAGCCCAGGGACTCCTCGACCGCCGCGGCCTTGACACCGTGCCTGCCCAACCATTTCACGGCCGCATGCGCGCCCATGTCCTCGCCGTCCGCGCGAAAGCTGAGCACGGTAACCTTGTCGGCGTCCTTCAGGAACGGCAGGGCGTCTGCTGCGGCGCGCGCCGACTCACGACTCGCGTTCCAGCACAAGATGACGTTCCGGCCGATCGGCCGGCGGACCGGGATGTAGGGAACGACCAGCACCGGCCGGCCTGCCGCCAAGGCCACCACCTCCGGTAAATCGGGAAGCGTCGCAGCCGGCATGTCGCTGCCGGTCTGGCCGAGGACCGTGAGATCCGCGCACCGGGCGCGCTTCGTCACCTCCCTGTCGACCAGTCCGTCCACGATTTCGCGCTCGACGGCGATGTTGCGGCCTTCGGTCGCCGCCGCGAACGCGGTCAGAGCCGCCTTCTGCTCGGCGGCTTGGGTGTCCTCGTGAATCTTGTAGAGGTCGTCCATCACGAAGCTGCCGTCGAAGTACACAGGTGGCTGGAAAGGCGGCCGGACGTGCAGGCCGACGAGATAGCTGTCGAACCTGGTTGCGAGGTCCGTCGCGACAGCCAAACGCTGCTGGATCGCCTTGTCGCCGTTGCAATGGACCACGATTGTCTTGAAGGTCATCTCGTCTCTCCTTCCGGCGCTGCGATCATCACTACCGGCGGGAGGCGGAACCGCGTTGATTCAGATCAACTCCAGCCTCGATGTCAGGCACCCTGACTGGACACTCGACGATAGCGGAACAGGCCGATCGCCAGGAACAGAGCGCCCATCAGGCCGACCTCCAGAAACTGAAGCCATACGACGTCAAGACCCGCGCCGCGGTACAGTATCGCCTGGCCGAAGGACACGAAGTGCGTCGAGGGCGACGCCTGCATCGCGGTTCGAAGGAGAAGAGGCATGCTTTCCAGGGGCGTGTTGGCACCGGAAAGTATATTGAGAGGGACAGCAACAAGTATGAACAGCAAGCCGAGCTGAGGCATCGTCCGGGCAATGGTCGCGAGAAAGATGCCCACAGAGGTCGCGAAGAAGAGATACAGGGCAACCCCGACCATGAACAACGGAACCGAGCCGGCGATGGGAACGCCCAGCAGATGCTGCACGATCAGCCACAGCGACAGGCCGACGGCGACGAGGATAACGAGCGCGTTGCCCAGCACTTTCGCCATGGCGATCTCGAACGGTGTGATCGGCATGGTCAGCAAATGGTCCATGGTCCCGTGCTCCCGCTCCCGCACAACGGCCGCGCCCGCCAGGATGATGCCCAGAGTCGTCACATTGCTGATGATCCCCATGATGCTGGTGAACCAGCCCGTCGTGACATTGGGATTGAAGGCGACGCGCACGACGAGGCTGACCGGCGATGCAGGTACGGCTTCGTCCCGGCCCACGAAGCTCGCGATCTCGGCCGCGATGATCTGCTGCGCGTAACCAAGGCCGATGCCTGCCTGCATCAGCGCCGTGGCGTCCGCCGTCACCTGAAGGACGGGACGGCGCCCTGCGAGCAGGTCGCGCTCGAAATTGGGCGGAATGTCGACGATGAAGGTAAATCGGCCGCCGTCCATCAGCCGACCCACGTCGCGTTCGTTCACGGGCTGGGCGGTCTTGAAATGTGGAGGCAGGAAGGCCCGCAGAATGCGCCGGGATAGCTCGGAGCGATCGTCGTCGACAACGCCGATGGACGCATTGTGGAGTTCCTGCGAACTGCTCTGCGCCTGAGCGATGATGGCCAGCGAAAATGAGTAGATGACCAGTGCGAGAAGGACCCAGTCGCGGAGAAAGCTGCGCACCTCCTTGATGGACAGCCAGAAGATGGTGGAGGCAGAGCGCATGGCTCATCTTTCCTGACGCCGCAACACGGCCAGGCCAAGCAGGGTCAATCCCGGAACGAAGGCCGAGAGCAGCAAGAGATCGGCCGACAGATCAGCCAGGCCGAGCCCCTTCGTGAAGGTGCCGACGCTGATCGGCAGAAAGTACGTCATCGGGAAAAGCCGGCCGAGAATTGCGCCGACACCGGTCAAGGACGACACGGGAACCAGCATGCCCGAGAACATGGTGGCCGGAAGCACCGTCAGGATGGCCGTTCCGAACAACGCCGCGATCTGGGTTCTGGTGAAGGCCGAGATCAGTCGGCCGTACGCCGTCGTGGCGATGACATAGATGAGAGAGCCCAACAGCAAAGTGGCAAAGCTCCCTTTCAGAGGGACATCGAACACGAGCACCGCCATGAGGAGCAGGATGACGAAGTTCAACATGGCAAGTGCAACGTACGGGATCTGCTTGCCGAGAAGGAATTCGAGCCGCGTCACCGGCGTCACGTAGAGATTGACGATCGAGCCGAGCTCCTTCTCGCGCACGACGGCGAGCGCCATGAGGATCGCCGGAATGAGGGCAAGCTGGAGCGCAAGCTGCGCCGGCACCATGGCGTAGATGCTGTCGAAGTCCTGATTGTAGGAGAATCTCACCGAGATATCGGCCGACGGCCCCGCCGGCCCTCCCGTGGCGTGGCCGCGAATGGCAGTATCGGCGAGATATCGCTGATGGACTCCCTCGAGATACCCCCGGACAGTCTCGGCCCGGAACGGCATGGCACCGTCGATCCAGACGCCCACCTGGACAGTCCGGCCACGCTTCAGGTCGCGGCCGAATCCGGGGGGAATCTCTATTGTGGCCATGGCCCTCCCGCTCTTGATGCGATCCTGGAGATCCTGGGCGTCCCGTAGCGCCGGTTGCTCGACGAAGTAAGGCGAACCGCGCAATTCTCCGAGGTAAGCCCGGCTCTCGAATGAATTGTCGCGGTCGAGGGCAGCGAAGGAAAGGGAATTGATGTCGGTGGTGATGCCGAATCCAAAGAGCAGCATAAGAAATGCCGTCCCGCCGAGCGCAAAAGCCAGCCGAATTCGGTCACGCAACAGCTCGAGCGATTCGCGTACCGCATATGCCATCATGCGGCGGACACTGAACGACCGGGATGGCTCGTCCGCTCTGGCCCGCGGGGCTATGTACGGAGGCGCCGCGCGCCCTGCGGGAATCGTGCGTCCCGACTTGCGGTTTGCTTCCTCGAGATAGCTGATGAAAGCGTCCTCCAGAGTGTGGACCCCACGGCTGCGCGCGAGGGCGGCCGGCGTCTCCGTCGCCAGCACGCGGCCCTCGTCCATCAGCGAAAGCCGATCGCAGCGCGCCGCCTCGTTCATGAAATGGGTCGAGACAAAGATCGTCACGCCCTGGTTCCGCGATAGATCGATGAGCAGTTCCCAGAACGAGTCACGCGCCATCGGATCGACGCCCGAGGTGGGTTCATCGAGAATAAGGAGGTCCGGCTCATGGACGACCGCAACCGCGAGCGACAGCCTCTGTCGAATGCCAAGAGGAAGGGTCGAAGCCAGCTGCCCGGCATAGTCCGAAAGACCGAAACGTTTGACGAGTTCCTCAATCCGCCGCTGGGCCTTCCTCGCCGGCAGGCGGAACAACCGTGCATGAAGGTCCAGGTTCTGCCGCACCGTCAGCTCGGTATAGAGAGAGAACGACTGCGCCATGTATCCCACGCGCATGCGCGACAGCATGTCAGAGCCATCGACGGGATGGCCGAGCAGTATCGCCATGCCTTCGCTGGGCGGCAGCAATCCGGTGAGCATCTTCATGGTCGTGGTCTTGCCGCAGCCGTTGGAACCCACGAAGCCGAAAATCTCGCCCCGTCCTATGTCGAAGGACACATGGTCGACGGCCGTAAAGTCGCCGAATCGACGGGTCAGGTCGCGTGCGACGATTACCGCATCGTGATCGTACCCCGTTCGCGGAGGTATCTCGAGGACGCGGCGGCTCGCCTTGATCTCATCCGAAAGCAGGTCGATGAAAGCTTCCTCGATGGTCGCGACCCCCGCCTTCGCCCTCAGCGCGTCCGGCGAGCCCTGGGCAAGCACCTTGCCGGCATTCATCGCAACCAGCCAGTCGAAACGCTCGGCTTCCTCCATGTAGGCGGTCGCCACAATGACGCTCATGCCCGGCCGGCGGGCGCGCAGGCGGTCGATCAGTTCCCAGAACTGGCGCCGCGACAGCGGATCGACGCCCGTCGTCGGCTCATCGAGAATCAGCAAATCCGGATCGTGGATCAGCGAGCAGCAAAGCCCGAGCTTCTGGCGCATGCCGCCCGATAGTTTCCTGGCGGGTCGATCCGCAAACGGGGCGAGCCCTGTGCTGTCGAGCAGCTCCGCCATCCGCATCGCGCGCTCAGCGCGAGCTTGCCCAAAGAGGCGGCCGAAGAACTCCAGGTTCTCGCGGACGCTGAGGTCAGGATAGAGGTTCCTGCCCAATCCTTGCGGCATGAACGCGATGCGTGAGCGAATCGAGTCGCGATGGTTCGTGTTCCTCATGTCGCCGCCGAGAACCTCGACGATGCCGTCCTGGATTCGCTTGGTACCGGCCACGATGCCAAGCAGCGTGGATTTGCCGACGCCGTCGGGACCAATCAGGCCGACCATGGCCGCGCCGGGCAGGTCGAGCGTGACGGCCTCGATCGCCGCAACGCTGCCATAGCGATGGCCGAGGCCGGCGAGACGTGCGACAGGAGCGGCAACCATGTCAGGACTTTTTCTGCAGGCGCTCCGGCCAGGCCGCCTTCGGATCGAATCGGACATAGGCAACGCCCGGCAGGCCGCTTGTCATCGACACGGCGCGCGCCCCCGGGCGATCCAGATCGATTCGCACCCGGACACGGAACATCAACTTGTCGCGCTCGCTCTGGGTCTCGACCATCTTTGGCGTGAATTGCGCCTGCGAAGCAATGAAAGTCACTTTGGCCGCCATCGGATTGTCCGGATAGGCGTCCAGCACGATGCGCGCATCGTCGCCGACCTTGACGCGGCCCGCCGTCAGGGTCGGCAGATAGATGTCCATGTAGACGTAGGTGGTGTCCAGCATGGTGAAGACCTTGCCACCGGCCGGCAGCACCTCGCCGACATTGGCGATACGGTACTCAATCCGGCCGTCGCGGGGTGCGACCAGCGTATTGTCGGCGATATTGACCTCGTAGAGTGCCGCATCGTGCAAAGCAGCGTCGAGAGCGTGCTCGGCCACATTCACCCTGGCGACGCCTGCAGCTTCGGCCGCACGCGCCGCATTCAGTTGTTGCAGGCGCTGGTCGAACAGTTCCCTGGTGGCCCAGCCGTTCTGGAATAGATGCCTGGTCCGATCCATCTCCTGGGTCGCCAGCACGACCTGGCTGCGGATTTGCTCGAGGTTGGCCTTGGCTTCGCCGACGGATTTCTCCCATAGCGCTACCTGGGCCCGAGCCTTCTTGAGAGACTCGGCGAGATCGCGGGTATCCATGATCGCCAGTGCCTGCCCCGCCTTTACCACGTCGCCCTCGTCCACCCGCAGCTCGAAGACGCGGCCGGCAAACTTGGTTGCAATATCGATTGGATCCGCCTCGATGCGACCGTTGCCGACGGCGATCCCGGCGGGCAATGGCGGCAGGCGGTGCATCCACCAGTAAAGGCCACCCGCCATCGTTGCCAGCAGCAACAACAGGGCTGCTACGACACGGAACCAGCGCCTCGGTTGCCGCGGGCGATCGGGAGCGGCTATCGCGGGGACCGGCAAACGGCCGGCCACTGCTGGAATCGACCGTGCATCAACCGACGCGCCGGCGCCCTTCACCAATGTCGGATCGATATTGTGCGTATCGCCCATACAGACGCTCCCGGCTGCTCGGCCGGTCGGAACCTCCGACTTGTGGCGTACCTAGCTCACGTGAGCGCTGCGAAGCTTGACGCAGATCAAAGTCGGTGCGCCCGCTTCCTCCGGTGCCGGACCGGGCGTTGCTTGACACATGTCAAGGCAGCCGAGCGCCATCTGCTCGATTGTGCTTTCGCTAACCCCGGGGGCTACCGATGCGAACGATCCTGGTGCTGGCGGGCGGCCGCTCGACGGACAAGGCGGTGTTCGATACCGCACTGGCTGCCGCGAAGCCGTTCGACGCCCATCTCGAGTTTCTCCATGTACGGATAAGTCCGGCGGAAGCGGCCATCCACACACCACATATCGATTTCGCCAGAGGCGGCGCCCTGCATGCCGCTCTTGACCATCTGGAGACAACGGCCCAGAAGCGCGCCTCGGCCGCTCTGCATCATTTCGAGGAGCTTTGCGAACGGGAAGCGATCGACATAGCGGTCAGTCCGGCCGATCTGGGCCGAGCCTGTGTCTCGGCATCCTGGTGCGAGGAGCACGATGACGCCGCGGCCAGGATCGTGCGTTGCGCGCGGCACAACGATCTGACGGTCATCGGTCGCAGATCGCGCAGCAACGGATTGCCGCCCGACCTCGTGGAGCAGATCCTCGTGACCAGCGGTCGGCCGTTGCTCCTCGCGTCCGACCAGCGGCGCCGGCATCTCATGGGCACGGTGCTCGTGTTCTGGAAAGAAACCGCGGAATCGGCCCGCGCGCTTGCTGCCGCGCTTCCGCTGCTGGCGGCGAGCACGCGTGTCTTCGTCGCCAGCGCCGAAGAGGGCGCCGGCGCTTCGCCTGAAAGCCTCTACCATCTTGTGCAGCGCCTGGAGTGGAACGGCATTGTCGCCCTTCCCCGATGGCTGCGCTCCTCTTCGCAGCCCGTTGTCGAACGTCTTCAGTCCCTGGCGATCGAGATCGATGCCGACTTGCTGGTCATGGGCGCCTACGGCCATGGCCGCGTCCGCGAGATGGTCTTTGGCGGCTGCACCCGGCACTTCCTCGATCAGTGCGATCGGCCAGTGCTGTTGATGCACTGACGCGCTTCGAAAGGTGAAAGGGCGATGCCCATGAAACGTACGGCACTGGTCACGGGCGGCACACGCGGCATCGGCCGATCGATCGCCACTGCCTTGAAGGATGACGGCCACAGCGTCGCCGTGACCTACCATGGCAACGAGGAAACGGCGCAACGTTTCGTGCACGAGACAGGCATAGCGGCCTTCAAGTTCGACGTTTCGCAGTTCGCGGCTTGCGACGTTTCGCTCAAGCAGATCGAACGCGACGTCGGGCCGATCGATATTCTCGTCAACAACGCCGGCATTACCCGCGATGTCCCATTGCACAAGATGACGCCGGCGCAATGGCACGAGGTGATCTCCACCGATCTCACCTCTTGCTTCAACATGTGCCGGCTCCTGATCGGTGGCATGCGCGACCGCGGCTTCGGCCGTATCGTCAATATCTCGTCAATCAACGGTCAGAAGGGCCAGTTCGGACAGACGAACTATGCCGCCGCCAAGGCTGGCATGCTGGGCTTCACGAAGGCTCTTGCACTGGAAAGCGCGGCCCGGGGAATTACGGTGAATGCCGTGGCCCCAGGCTACATCGAAACCGATATGGTGGCCTCCGTGGCGAAGGAGGTCCTGGCCAGGATCGTCTCCCAAATTCCCGTAGGACACCTCGGCCAGGGCGACGACGTCGCACGGATTGTCCAGTTCCTCGTAAGCGAACGGGCTGGATTCATCACCGGCTCGACCATCACTGCCAATGGCGGCCAGTACCTCGTTTAGTCGCCATCGCTCCCCGATCCGTCTCCCTTTGAGAAAGGTGCCGACATGACCGAAGATCTCCATGCTGATCTCGAGGCCTTACGACAGGAAATAGCGCAGGAGGGCCGCATTCCGGTCGTTCTTTCCCAAGCTGCGCTCGAGCAGCACTTTCACGGGCTGACTCTGGGGCAAGTCGTCAAGCTCACCGATGCGCCGGTGCTTGCCACAGTTGCGGATATACGGGCTCCGGACGGTGTTCGAGTGGAACGCCTTTGCGTCGACGGCACGGATGCTGAACTTTGCCACGTGGCCGCGCGCCACTTCCTGCTCGATTCCACGACTGCCCTCTCCTCCTGCAACGTCCGCGAAGTGCGCACATGCAACGATGATGTCGTTCGCGAAATCATGGTTCGTGACGGAGGCGTCATCTATCGACTGACGGATCGCGAGGCTGTCGTCGATGAGCCCCTGACACGTACGCTGCAGACGCTCCAGCAAAGGGATGCCTATTCGGGAAGCGGCGGCGGCTCGCAGCCGGGGCCAGCCATGGAGACTGGTCGCCCTTCCGCCATTGACGAAGTCGCGGCGCGCATCCTCCAGGGGCTGACAGACGTACGGACGTGCAATGCCGCTGCGCGGTGCATCGTCGCCCGGCTCATCGGGAGCACAGGCGAGCAGGACCTGGAGACGGCGCTTGCAGCCGCGGATCCCGAAGCTCTGCGGACAGCTTTCCAGCAAATCCTGGCGACGTCCGACGAGATCGAGGCCCTGCTCGGTCCGTTGATGGCAGAGGCGAATGGTTTGCTGCAAGCCGCCCGGGAAGCACAGATGTCGGCCCCGCCGCGGGCATCGGCCATGGTTCCCGACCCTGTCGCGAACAAGATGGCAATAGAGGGACCTCGAACGCCTTTCTGAGCCGGCCTTTGGCGGGCTGCCCGTAGACCGTTCGGCCGTTCGCTGACGGACCAGTTCCGCCCGGTGCCGACGCACAAGGGCGTTGGGTTCCGATTTACATGCCCATGGTCACCGATGGCGGTATGACACGCATGTGATTTTTGACGGTTTTCACACCCGGAACATTCTCGGCAGCCACCCGACAAGCCTTGCGAATCACATCACTCGACGCGAACCCCCACAGATGGACCACACCCGCGCTCACGACGACATTGATCGGCCAAGCCGACGCCCAAGACTGCTTTTCGACTGCGGCCGATACCTCGCGACGCAGCTGCACGTCGGTCGGATGGGAGGACTCGCTTCCCGGCTCGCGCGAGAGCAGCGCCTCCAGCAGATTGGCACGGCTCACGACACCCACCGCAAAGCCGTCTCGAACCACCGGCACGCGTTTGATGCCATGCTTGGACATGAGCTCGGCTATCTCCGCCAACGTGGCATCCTCGTCGACCGAGACGACCGCCTTGGTCATCACGTCCCTCACGCGGCGCGAATGGGACCGCACATAGCGCGCCGCCGTGGTGGCATCGTCGGCGAGCAAACGCTGCAGCCACGACTTGTGCGGCATGGTGCCGATCTCGGCGCGGCGAATGAGGTCGGCTTCGCTGACAATGCCGACCATCCGGCCCTGATCGTCGACTACGGGAGCCGCGCTTATGCGTTCGGCGGTCAGGATCTCCGCGGCGTCGAAGACCGTTGCGTCCGCCATCACGGACATGACGCCATTGGACATCACGTCTTTCGCGCGCATGGCTTCCTCTCCTTCCGGCGCCTCGATGTGCTCAGCCATTCAGGGCCTGAAGACCGATCTTGTTGCTGATGACGATGGTGCGGCCGGTAGCGGCGAGCTTGATGAGGCCGTCGCGCACCATCTGGCTCAACGTACGGGACACCGTCTCGATGGTGAGGCCGAGATGGTCGGCGATGTCGGTACGCTGCATCGGCAGGTCGACGCGGTCGGCATTCGCCAGTCGACGCGACATGTCGAGCAGGAAGGTGGCGATCTTCTCCTCCGCCGTCTTGCGCCCCAGCAGCACCATGTGCTCCTGCGCCCGCTCCAGGCTGATGATCATCGAACTCATGAGCTGGTCGCCGAATGTCGGGTTGTCATGCAGGAGGCTGGCAAACCGGCTGCGCCGAAAGGCGAGAACCACGGTGTCCTCCACCGCCTCGGCGGTGAAGTGGTGCTCCGTGCCGCTCTCCAGCCCGAAGATGTCGCCCGGCAGCTGGAACGCCTCGATCTGCCGGCGGCCGTCGCTCAGGAGCTTGCATACCCGCACCGTGCCGGACACCACCTTGTAGAAGAAGTCCGCCGCCTCGCCCTCGGCGAACAGTTCCTCGCCCTTGACAAAAGTCCGCCGCGCGCCGGCCGCCTGGCCTTCGTCCATCGAACGGGGGGTGAGAACGCGCTGCGCCAGCAGGCCAGCCGGCGGGCGATGCGCGGGGATGCGGACGGTTGCGGTAGCGGTCATCGGTCTCTCTCCTGGAATGAACACGATCTCGATGACCATCCCCTACCGCCGGCCGACCGCCGTCACCATTCAGGTATTGGCCTAAGGGAATCTACGTAGTCTGTGGGTCCGTCCGGCTCGGCTGCAGTTCCTCGCGAGCCAGCACAGGCAGGCGCTCGCCGAGCCCGTCGAGAGCCTTCAGCAGGATGCCGACACGGTATGCCGAGGACATCCATTCGGCGAGACGTGGATAGTTGTCGACCAGCCAGTTGAAGGCGCCTTGAACGGCGACAAAGGCCGCGGCCGACTGGGTGACCTGCCCGAGGCTGACCGCCCCGGAAACGTAGTTGGGCGCGCAAAGAAGAAGGCCGACAACCGGAGCCAGCAGCGTATTGCCGTGCGACACCAGGGTCGTGCGCATATGCTGGCCGCACAGTCGCCTCCACTGCCGGATGACGGCGGCCTGCGCCGTGGCCAGTATCGATGCGTCATCCGGTACCGCCGCAAGGGTCGTTCGCGTGTTCACGCGTGCGACCACATACTTGAAATCCGCCTCCGCCTGGTTCTTGTTCTCGATCACGTCGACCATATGCCGCCCGATGGTCGTCATGCCGAGCGTTGTCGTCGTGGCATAGACGACCGAGGCGATCACCAGATATCCGGGAATGGTCAGGACTTCGCCCCGGATATGGATTTGGAGCGATCCGCCCACGTTCCACAGGATGACGATGAAGGCAGCAGCCGCCAGCAGCGCCGACAGGAGACCGACAGCCAGGTCGATCGGCGCGTCCGTCGCCAGGCGCGCGTCTTCGGTGATGCGATATTCGGGATTCTGGCGCTGGCCATTCACGAAGCCGAGGCGCTGATATCGTTGCTCGGCCAGCCAGGCATCGATCAACGATCGGGTCAGCCAATCCCGCCAGCGGCGCTGGAACGTCATGCGTCCCCACACCGCGACGATGGCGAGCGCGGTGCTGGCCGCGGCCAGAACGAGCAGCAGGCGCGTCTCCTGCCAGATCAGGCGTCCATCGCGCGCTTCCAGGGCATTGAAGAAGTCCCGGTTCCAGAAGTTCAGCCGGTACTGCACGAAAAGCTGCAGGATGACGCAGGCGACCAGCATCGCGATGAGCGCCCACGCCGCCGGCCCGCGCCAGAATCCGCGCGCCGCTTTCCAGAAGCGACGCAGCGCGGCGCGAGGCGTCACGAGGCGGGCCGTGGACTCGCCGGTCATCTGAATCAAGCCGGCTGGACCGACCGTCGCGGTCCCCGGAGGCCCTCGGCGAGGCTGATCAAGCCAAAGAATGCAGGATTGGGGTGGAGGATGACGCGTGTCGGGATTCGCGCCGCGTAGGCGCCCAGCCGCCCCTTCGCCTCGAACCATTGTCGGAAGGCCGATCGGGAAAGGTGCTCCACGAACCTGGGAACGATACCGCCGCCGATGAACACCCCGCCCCTCGCCCCGAATGTCAGTGCCGTGTCGCCTGCGACAGCTCCCAGGAGGGCGCAAAACATGTCGATGACAGCCAGGCATGCCGGAGAGGACCGGTCCAGGGCGCCAGCCGTTATCTCGCTGGGACTTCTGACGGAACTCCTGCCGCCTTGAAGTGACACGATGGCCTGGTGGAGATTGCTCAATCCCGGACCCGACAGGACCCTTTCCGCAGACACGCGTCCGAAGCGGCGCCTCAGGAACCCGATCACCGCATCGGAATGTTCATCGATGCCGGCGACGCCGGCGTGGCCGCCTTCGCTGGGGAGAACGCACCGGCCGCCCGGTCCGGGAAACAGGCAGGCCATGCCTAGCCCCGTGCCTGGAGCGATGATGGCCATGGGTGCGCCGGGAATTGCGGCGCCGGCCCCGATCGGTCGCGTCTGCGCGGGGGGCAGATCGGCAAGACCGGCGGCCACCGCCTCGAGATCGTTGACGACCCGAACCCAGGGGATGGCGAACGTTCCTGCGATCTCTTCTTCGTCGATGATCCAGGCGGCATTGGTCAATCGGCACTGCCCGCCCTGGACAGGACCCGCGGCCGCGAACAGCGCACCGTCGATTCCCGCTCGATGCGCGTCGGTCTCGAGGAACGCGGCGATCGCTTTCCCTACATCATGATGCGCGCCGACTTCGGTCGACCAGATTGGCCCGACTGCCTTGCCGGAAGCAAATGTGAACCGGGCGTAGGTGCCGCCGATGTCGGCGAGGAGCAAGCGGCTCATCCGAGGCCCCGCAGGGCTTCGGCACGAATCATCCGCGCGTACCAGTGTGCCGATTCCTTTGGGATGCGGCGTTGACTTGGATAGTCGATGTAGACCAGGCCGAAGCGGTTGGCATAACCCGCTCCCCATTCGAAGTTGTCAAGCAGGGACCACACGAAATAGCCGCGCACATCGGCGCCGGCCGCGACCGCGTCACGCAAGGCGGAGATGTATGTCTTGAGGTAGCGCACCCTCTCGTGATCCACGACCTCCCCGGCACCGTCGGGCGACTCGTTGGCGCCAGCACCATTCTCCGTGACATAGATCGGCAAACGGTAGCGACGCCACACGTCGAGCAGCGTGTCACGAAAAGCGATCGGATCGACCTGCCATCCGATCGGTGAACGGGGAACGTCTGCCGGTGCATCGGCCCAGGCGAAACCGAGCACCGCCTCGGACGCGGCCTTCGCATAGATCGGTGAGTAGTGATTGACGCCGAACCAGTCGATCGGGCGGCAAATCCGATCCAGATCGCCCGCCTGCATGTGGGGCTCGACGAGCCTGGCGAGCTCTTCGGGATAGCGGCCCAGCAACTGTGGTTCCGGGAATGCCCTGTTCCAGTAGGCATCGAGCAACTTCGCCGCGGCGACATCGGCGGCAGACCGCGGTCCCGCCGCCCGGCTCGGTTGCACGTTGTGGATGGCGCCGATGGAGCTTCGAGGGACATGCGCGCGCAACACATCGACGCCCCTCCCATGCGCGAGGTTGACGTGGTGGATTGCACGATTGAGAGCCACCGGATCGACCAGCCCGGGCGGATGCCAGGCGAATCCGTAGCCGAACAGGCTGAAGACGGACGGCTCGTTGAAGGTGGCGAAGCGCCGGATGCGATCGCCGTAGCGGCGCGCCACCAGCTCGGCGTAGTCGCCGTACCAGCCGGCGATGTCCCGGTTCAGCCACCCTCCTTCCTCCTGAAGCGCCTGCGGCAGATCCCAATGGTAGAGACAGAGCCATGGCTCGATACCGGCCGCGAGAAGGCCGTCGATCAGACGATCGTAAAAGGCGAGCCCGGCCTCGTTCGAGGCCCCGCGCCCCTTCGGTAGCACGCGCGGCCACGCCACCGAGAAACGGTAGGCGTGGACGCGAAGCTTGCGCATCAAGGAAATGTCCTCGGCATATCGGTGATAGTGGTCACAGGCAAGGTCGCCCGTGTCCCCATTCGCGATATGGCCTGGCACCCTGCAGTAGGCATCCCAGACGCTCGGACCACGCCCATCGACGTCGGTCGCGCCTTCGATCTGGTAGCTGGACGTCGACACGCCCCACACGAAGTCGTGCGGCAACTCCCGGCGTTCGGCTACTGGCGCGCCCCCGCGATCGAGCACGACATCGTCTTCCATGGTGTTCCCCCCTCTACGCGGCGGCGATCGCCACCTTCAGGACACCGTCGCGCTGATGAGCGAACAGGTCGTAGGCTTCCTCGATCTGATCGAGGGTGAAACGGTGAGTGACGAGCGGCTTGAGATCGACGCGGCCCGACGCGATGACCTCCATCAGACGGCGCATCCGCTCCTTGCCGCCCGGGCAGAGTGTCGTGACGATCTTGCTGTCGCCGAGGCCGGCTGCGAACGCATCGAGCGGAATGCGCAAATCCGTGGAATAGACGCCGAGGCTCGAAAGCGTGCCACCCGGCCGCAGGACCCGGAGGGCGCTCTCGAAGGTGGACTGCATGCCCAAAGCCTCTATGGCGACATCGACGCCCCGTCCGTGCGTGATGGTCCGGATCGCCTCGACCGGATCGTCACGCTTGTAGTCCACGACAAAGTCGACACCCAGCCGGCGTGCCACGGAAAGGCGCTCGGCGATCGTATCGACGGCGATGATCTTCGTCGCTCCCATCAGGCGGGCGCCGGCGGCAGCGCAAAGGCCGATCGGACCCTGGGCGAAGACCGCGACGGTATCGCCTATCCTGACGCCGCCGCTTTCCGCGCCACTGAACCCCGTCGACATGATGTCGGGGCACATGAGCACTTGCTCGTCGGTCAGCTTGTCCGGCACCGGGGCAAGGTTCGCCATGGCATCCGGAACGAGAACATACTCCGCCTGGCAACCGTCGATCGTGTTGCCGAACCGCCATCCGCCCATCGACTTGAAGCCATGGCGCGTGCCTGCCCCGTCCTGCGAATGCTGACCGCACAAGCAGGCATTGCTGTGGCCGCTGGGCGTGATCGCCCCCGCGATCACACGCTGGCCTTCCTCGTACCCGACTACCGCTGACCCCAGCTTCTCGATGATCCCCACCGGTTCATGCCCGACCGTCAGACCTTTCCGGACCGGATACTCGCCTCGAAGGATGTGGATGTCCGTCCCGCAGATGGTGGTCGTCGTCACCCGAACCAGCGCGTCGAGCGGGCCGACGTCCGGAATGGGCTTGGCCTCGAGAACGATGCGGCCTGGCTCGGCAAAGATCGCGGCCTTCATCTTGGGCATGCTTCGTCTCCACACTTGCCGTCGAACCTAGTATGCGGAGGGCGGCCCTGCCTTTGACCTGCATCAAGCAACGACCGTCCTCCACCGTGACGGTCTGCATGCCACGACGCACTGCCGAACTTTGTCCGTCAATTCGCCGCCTGCGGCCTTTCCGTCGGCATCGGTCAATCGGGGCGATTTTGGGCATCGGATGCGAGGTCCTCGGCAAGCAATTTGCCGTTGTCGGGATTTACGAGATGCAGGTTGCCGCAAGCCGCGCAGCGCTGACCTACATATCTCCGACCTTCGCCACAGTCGCGTAACGCAGCGCTCGCCTGCACGTTCACGCCCAGAGCGGGGCATCGAAAGATGAAGTTGCGCATGGCCGACATCGTCAATGCAGTAAAATGTCGTCAATACACATCTCCCGCGGGGAGGGAGTGCCTTGAGATAGGTCAAGGCATCGGCTGGTCGTCGCGCCATTTATTGGACGGCGAGGAGAATGCGATGACGATCAACGAAACGTACTATCTTGTCACGGTGTGCGTGGCATTCGCCGGTCTGGGCCTCTTTCTGGCCGCGGAGACTCTGCTCTACCGGCGGTCGCTTCGCCGCACCGGCGGGCCGGCTCCTGAAAAATAGACCGAGGAACCGACAAGCCATGTCTTACCGGAATCGGGCCGCCGTCGGCCGGAAATGGGCGTCCGGCTTGGTCGCCGTGCTGCTGGCATTGCAGCCGGCGATCGCGCCAGCGCAGGATGTCGCGACAGGCAGGGTGCTCGCCGAGCGCTGGTGCGCCAACTGCCACATCGTAACGCGATCGGCGACCACAGGACGCGCCGACGGGGTACCCAGCTTCCCGGCCCTCGCCGACGCGCCGCAAACGACCGACACGTCTCTGCGCCGCGCCATGTCCGCATCGCATGGTCGCATGCCCGATTTCTCCCTGACGTCACGGGAACAGGACGATCTCATCGCTTACATACGAACGTTGGGAAAACGATAGGTCGGGCCCGTGATCAAGCGGCTTTCTCGACCGGCATTGGAGGCGAGGGAAGGTCCGGCGCGGCGCCGGGCCAGCCCATGCCGGTCAACCAGTTCGCCGCTTCCGCGAACAGCCGGTACTTGACGCGCACAACGGAGAGTTCGCGCGCCCAGTCCACGAGATCGCCCCACGGATCATTGAGCTTGCCAAGACCGCCCACAATCGCCACCACCGTGCCCACCTCGGTACGGCCCTGCAGCACCAGCCAGCCACCGATGCAAAGCGCAGCCGCTACCGACAGGTGATGCATCAGGTTCATCAGCAAGTTCATCACGTATTTCAGCCGGTAAATGCCCATGTTCAAGGCAAAGATCCGCTGGATACCCGCGGCCTCGGCCCCCGTGCCTCCATGAGCGCTGCCTTCTGCGATCGTTCCGCTGATCGCGCGCTTGGTCAGGATGCGCCTTCGGGCGCGCCGGTTGATCGACCTCTGGAACAGAGGAACGAACAGAACCTGCGGAAGGAAGAAGGCCAAACCGAGCGCCGCGAGCGACGGCTGCAGAGCCAGCATATAGCCCACGACGCTCAGCAGGATGCCGCCCTGGAGCAGCGGTTGCGAGACGCTGAGGGCGGTGAAGCCGCCGATCGGCTCGGCCTCCTCCAGGATCATCGCGATCTCGACGCCGGCATCGATCGGCGATGGCGACTCCGTCGCGCCGCCGATGTCTGCCTCGGCAATGGAACGCCGCAGGGACCGGACCGTGCTTTCGGCCACCCATCCTCGATAGACGTTGAGCAGCACCTTGAGGATCTGGTCTGCAAGCGCGACGGCCGCATAGCCGAAGGCCAGCCACAGGATGTTGCTGAACGCACCCTTCTCGGTCAGATCGTTGACGATACGGCGCTGGATCTCCAATGGCACCGCGCTCAGCAGGAATACGGCGGCCGACAGCAGGGCGAGGCCGAGCTGGTGCCACCCAGTCACCTGCAGAACAAATCCCATGATCGACCGTGGCCACATCGCGATGCTCCCGTGATGGTCGCGGTCAGCCGCCAGCAAGAGCCGACCGGATGCACGCAATGAGCTGACCGTCGGACAGCGGCTTCTCGAGAAGGCAGTGAACGCCGCACTTCTGCGCCCGCCTGCGCAAGTCCTTGTTCGCCCGACCTGTGATCATGATTGCCGGAAGGCCTATTTTGCGCGCCCGGAGCGCCCTGACGAGATCGAGACCATCCATCTCGGGCATGCGGTAGTCGATGACGAGGCAGGCTTCCCGCGGCAAGCTTTCCTCGGCAAGCAAGGCTTGCGGCCCGTCATAGAGGCGTACGTCCAGGCCGTCGACCTCGAGCGCGAACTTGAGGGCGCTTCGCGCCGCCGCATCGTCGTCCACAACGCATACGACCGCGCATTTGTCGGCCATCTCGCAGATCCTCTGTCCGTTCACCATCGGGTGACGACTTCCCGATAGCGCCGGACAGGAGACCGCAACTTGATCTAGCGCAAGGCCCGACCCGACATCGAGTCGACGAGCACCATGCGCACAAGGGCCGACAGGCTGTCCGCCTGCATCTTGGTCATGACGTTGGCGCGATAGATCTCCACGGTGCGCGCGGAAATGCCGAGATCGTAGGCAATCACCTTGTTTGCCTTGCCGGCCACCAGGCCATCGAGGACTTGCCGCTCGCGTTCCGACAGGAGCGCCAGCCGGCTGCGGATCTCGGCAGCCCTCGACCCGCGCTCGCGGTCATCCTTGTGCTGCGCGAGCGCCGCTTTTATTGCCGAGAGCAGCACCTCGTCGTCGAACGGCTTCTCGATGAAATCGACGGCGCCTGCCTTCATGGCCTCGACGGCGAGCGACACGTCGCCATGGCCCGTTATTACGATCACCGGCATTGTACTCCTTGCCGCCTTGAGCTTGCGCTGCAATTCCAGCCCATCCATCTCCGGCATGCGTATGTCGGTGACGACGCAGCCATCCTGCGCTCGTGGCAGAGCCTCGAGAAACGCGACCGCCGATTTGTACACTCGGACCGCGAATCCGGCCGTGCTCAGCAGGAAGGCGAGGGACTGCCGCACTTCGGCGTCATCGTCGACTACGTGGACAACCTGGCTATCCGGCAAGATCCTCCTCCTCGTCCTCCTCGTTGGCGACCCGCAGCGTGAAGCGGAAGATCGTGCCGCCACCTGCCCGGGGTTCGACCCAGATCTTGCCGCCGTGCGCCTCGACGATCGTGCGGCAGATCGAAAGTCCCAATCCCATCCCCTTCTTCTTGGTCGTCACGAAAGGCTGGAAGAGCTGCGCCGCAACCTCGGGCGCAAGACCGCTGCCGCTGTCGATTACACTGATTTGGACCGTCAGATCGGCCTTGGCGACGGTCTCGATCTCGATCTCGCGAGGACCCTTCCACTCCGCCAGCACGTCGATCGCGTTGCGGATCAGGTTGACCAGAACCTGCTGGATCTGGATGCGATCGGCCACCACCAGATCGGCTTTCGGATCGAGCCGGAAGGAGACCGCAACACCGTTCTCCTTGGCACCGATCAGGGCGAGAGTGCTGGCATCCTCTATGAGCTTGGGCAGGCTCTCGACCTGGCGCTCGGTATCGCCGCGGGCGACGAATTCGCGCAGGCGCCGGATGATCTGTCCCGCCCGCAGGGTCTGGTCCGCCGCCTTGCCCAGGGCATCGCGCAGCATGGCGATCGATCCGTTCTCGACCTTGTCGAGCAGCCGCTGACATCCGCGCAGGTAATTGTTGATCGCAGTCAGAGGCTGGTTGATCTCGTGCGCGAGCGTCGATGCCATCTCGCCGAGTGCCGTGAAACGCGACATGTGCGCCACTTCCGACTGAAGATCCTTCAACCGGTTCTCGGTCATCTGCTGGTCAGTGAGATCGCGGATAAAGCCCGTGAAGAAGTGCTTCGACGCCGTGCGCAGCTCGCCGACCGTAAGATGCATTGGGAAGGTCGTGCCGTCTCGACGCTGCCCGACCACAATGCGACCGATGCCGATAATGTGGCGCTCGCCGGTCGTCAGATAGCGATCGAGATAGCTATCGTGCAGCTCCCGATGGGGAGAGGGCATGAGCAGCGAGACGTTCTTGCCGACGATCTCGTCCGTCGTATAGCCGAACAGGCGCTCCGCCGTGGCGCTGACGGATTCGATCAGGCCCCGTTCGTCGATCACGATCATCGCGTCGGGCACTGTTTGCAAAATCGACTGCAGAAGGGCCCGGGCCTCTTCGAGCGAGGAAGCCATGTCGGACAGCGGCTGCATCGGGCTCTGCGAACGCGCCGGTTCCACAATGCCGTGCAGGATCCATTTGACCTCGCCCCCGACCACAACCGGCGAATTGATCATTTGGAACTGACGCTCGCCACCGCGGCCGTTCGCGGCCGCGACGAGGATCCTCTCCACGGCCGTCCGATGGGGGTGCCCCATCTGCGCGGCTGTTTCGATCGAGGCGACAAGCCGAGGCAATCCCGGGCTGCCTGCCAGCACCTGACGCAGGTTCCGGCCAATCAGGTCCTTGCGGAGAAGGTTGACAGCCTCGAGGTAAGGATCGCTCGCAGCCAGGACGTCCAGTGTCGGCGACAGCAGCAGCTCGGCGTGGCTCGAGGCTGCAACGAGCGCCGAAAGCACGGGCGGCGCAGGGCCGGGCGAAGCTGTCGAGGTCATCCACTGACGCCTTTCCCTCCACCATAGCACAGGAGGCGGCGTCCGCCGCCACCGACTGCGCGGATCGGCCCGCTAAGGACGAATGAAGGCCAGCGGCGCATCCTCGTCGAGTTTGTCGGCAGCGGCCGCCAGTTCGGCCGCAATGTCGTCGTTCGACCGGTTCTGCTTGAAGAGCCGGATCGCCTCCGACAGGAGACAGCGCGCCACGACATCGCTGGAGATCGAGCGGGTCGCGGCTTCGTCGAGAGCCGCGCGCACGTGGCGGGAGACAAGTTCGTAGCTGCTCATGTCGACAACCTCATGCCGGTCGGCCAGGTCCCTCAGATGCCACTGGCGTGACGGCCTGAACCGGCCTTGTAGTACCGGTCAAAGGCGGCGCACACGAAACGGACCAACGGCCGTCCCTTCTCGGTCACGGCGAGCTTCAAACCCCTGCTCTCGATCAGACCGTTCTCTTCGAGGGAGGGCAATTGCTCGATGCCGCCCACGAACACCTCGGGATCCACGTCGAAACGTCGGCAGCATTCGGCGAGGTCGACGCAGTTCTGGCACATCAGGTGTTGGATGATCTCGGCGCGCAATCGATCGTCAGCCGTCAAAGCGACACCTCGAACCGTGGCGAAGGCCCCTCCGACGACAGCCGAGATATAATCGCGCGCTTCTACGACGTTCTGGCTGAAACCGAGCGGCAAGCTCGATATGGCCGAGGCACCGACGCCGACGACCCAGCGCGACCCGTCGGCGACATAGCCTTGGAAATTGCGTTGCAGGCTCGAATTGGCCATGGCAACCGCCAGGGGATCTTCACGCACGGCATAGTGATCGAGGCCTACACGCACATAACCCGCGGCGGTGAGGCGGTCTGCCACCAGACGGGCCATCTCGGCCCGCAATTGCAGATCCGGCAGCACAGCGGTGTCGATCAAGCGTTGATGCGGCTTCATCCAGGGCACGTGCGCGTAGCCAAAGACGGCAAACCGATCGGGCGCGAGCTGCAACGCCTGTCCGATGGTCTTCGTCAGGCTGTCCAGGGTTTGGTGCGGCAAGCCATAGACCAGATCGATATTGAGGCGGCGGATGCCGGCGGCGCGCAATCGATCGATGGCAGCAGCGGTATCATCGAAGGACTGGAGCCGGTTGATCGCCTGCTGGACCGACGGATCGAAGTCTTGCACGCCGAGACTGACGCGCGTCACGCCCAGTTCGGCAACGGCGGCGGCAAGCTCCGGGCCGCAGTAGCGCGGATCGATCTCGAAGGACACTTCCGCCTGCGGTCGGCGGTCGAATAGGGTCGCCGCGCGGCGGCCAATGCGGCGCAGCCGGGCGGGGCCGATCTGGCCAGGGGTGCCGCCTCCCCACTGGATGGCGTCGATCACCAACCCGGGCGCCGTTCGCGCGACCTTCAGGATCTCGCGCGACAGCGCCTCCGCATAGGCTTCGAGCGTGGACTCGCTTCGCATCGCCATGGTGTGGCAAGCGCAGTACCAGCAGAGCCGGCGGCAGAACGGCACGTGGAGGTAGAGCGCGGCCGATGCGCCCGCCAGATCGGCGAGCCAGGAGGCATGCTGCGCCGGCCCGACCGCCGTACCGAACTGCGCAGCGGTCGGATAGCTCGTATAGCGAGGCACCGGCCTGTCGTAGGCCGAGAGGAGCGCCGCATCCATGGTGATCAGTGCGACATGAGAACGGGCACCGTCATGCTGGACAGCAGGGTGCGGCTCACGCCGCCGAGCACCACTTCGCGGAGGCGCGAATGGCCGTAGATGCCCATCACGATCAGATCGACATCGTGGTCGGCGGCACGGGAGAGGATCACATTGCCGACATCGGCATCGGCGGCGACGTCCCGCTGCACGGTGACCTTGACGCCGTGCCGCGCGAGCCAGGTCGCCACATCCGCGCCCGGTTCTGGTCCATGGCCATTCGCCGAGGTTTGTGGATCGACGACCAGCACGATCACTTCCCTCGCTGCCTTCAGAAACGGCAGCGCGTCGACCGCGGCGCGGGCGCTTTCGCGGCTTGCGCTCCAGCACAGCATCACCACGCTGCCCGGTGGTTTGTCGGCGCCGATCTGCGGCACCACGAGGACCGGCCTGCCGGTCGAAAGCGCCACTGCTTCGGGCAGGCCGCCCGGGATCGGCGAGGTATTCTTCCGGTCGGACTGTCCGACGACGAGCAAGTCGGCATAACGTGCGTTCACCGTCAGCTCATCGTCGGGATATCCATCGACGACCCGCCACTCCGTCGCCAGGTGCTTTCCCTTCACGGACTTGTCGAACGCCGCCGCGGCCGCCGCCTGCTCGGCATTTACGCTCTGCTCGTAGGCGTCGAGCAGCGGACCCATGGGAACGCCGATGTCGATGTAATTGGGCGATTCGAAGGGCGGACGGGCATGAAGTCCAATCAGGTGCGCGCCGAAACGCTCCGTGAGCTCGGTCGCAACGGCCATCTGGTGATCGACGGTCTTACTCGCATCGCAGTGAACAAGGATCGTCTTGTAGCTCATCGTCGGCCTCCTCTGGGGCGCCAGTTGCGACTTGTGCGGTAAGCTCGCCGGTCCGACATTGATTCAGGTCAACCCCTCTCAGGCACTTGATCTGGATCATGGGCCACTCAACCCGAACTATCGAAAAAGGAAACCGATCCTCTTGGGAGACATCCATCATGGGCTTGAAGAAGATACGACTCGAGCTGGCGCGGACCCCCGAGTTTCCCGAGGGCAGTGCCGACTGCGGCTATGAGTTCACTGCGCCGCTCGATCGCACCGGCAAGCTCGATCCAAAGCAGTGGACGCACTTCAAGGACGAGTGCTCGGTGCGGCGATTTTGGAAAGAGGCCGATGACGAGCATGGCCGCCTGATCCACCATCGTGGCGGAAGATGGGCCTTCTCCTATACGTCCGAAGACGAGGAAGAGCCGATTTTCCGCTTCGACAAGCACAAGTTCCTGCCCGGCGAGTATGTCTCGATCACGGAGCACGACGGGGTAGCGCGCCCGTTCAAAGTCGTGGATGTGCGCCCGCAATAAGGGATTTTCCGAAGGCAGTCGGGCCCTGGCTCCGAAGGCCGAGAAAAGCCGCGCACGCCGGCGATACATTTCGCCGTCAGGCCGTCAGCGCATATGCTCCCATAACTCGCGCTCGTCCTCGTGATGGCTGAGCTCCAGGCCGCTGAAATCGCCGCGTGACACCACGCCGAGGATCCGACCCGCCTTGTTGACGAGCGGCACGTGGCGGAATCCTCCGTCCCACATCAGGCGCAGCGCGTCGACGGCCGACTGATCTGGCGAGAGCGTGATCGGATCGGGAGTCATGGCCTCCGCCAGCGAGCAGCGGGCAGCGTCTTTGCGGAGCGCCAGTACCCGGCAGACGGCATCCCGCCCCGTAAAGATTCCCACGAGCCGGCCCGCGTCGTTGCAAACCAGTGCCGAGCCGACCCGCTGTTCGCTCATCCTCCTGCAACCTTCCTCGACAGACTGGGCCGCGTTGAGAATGAGCGGGTTCTGGTCGAAGACGATATCGGCGAGCTTCCGCATCCCGGACCTCATGTCGTTCTATCGATACGGTTCCAGTACACGGTCGTCTGTGGGCCCGGCCTTGCGCTGGATCAACGCGACGGAGAACTTGATCGCTGCGTTCCGTCGGTGGGCTTCGGCGGAAACAGTGTCCCTTTCCTGATTGATCTGGATCAAGGAAGAGGCCTGCGCCATTGGCTGAGATCGATCGGTTTCAATCTCGATTGCGGGAAATCCCGAGTGAAAGAGAAGCAGGCCATACTTCAACTGCTGAACCGGCATCGATTGATGGCACTCGCGACCAACAGGCCCGACGGCTGGCCGCAGGTGACGCTTGTGGGCTACGTCAACGACGGCTTCTTGTTGTACTGCTTTGTCGCGCACAACTCGCAGAAGTACGCCAATATCCTGCGTGATCCGCGGGTGTCGGCGGCAATCGGCAGCGACGCCCCTCGTCCTCTCGATATCGAAGGGCTTTCGCTTGCGGGCACGGCGACTGTCGTCACCGACCAGACCGAGTTTGACGATATCAGCCGCCTGCGGCTGACGCGCTATCCGGAATACGCGGTGCCGCGGCCTGCACTAGCGCGCAAAGCCGCAGCAGCACGCATTGCACCTCGGCCGTCATCGAAAAGCGTCGTACTGCTCCGCATTGCGCCGGAAATATTCTCTCTCCTGGACTATTCGCGAGGTTTCGGTCACAGCGACCTCATGACCTTTTCGGATCGCGATCTCGATGTCCATATCGCGAGTCTGCAGCATCGCTGGAGCAACGATGCAGGCTAGGAAAGGGCGACAGGGATAAACAGCCGACAGGCGGGACACGATTGCGGCAAGGATCGAATTGCCATTGGCAATGACCCCCAAAAAACAACGCTCCCGCAGCGCGGGCTGCGGGAGTGTTGGCCTCGAATGGTTGCGGGGGCAGGATTTGAACCTACGACCTTCAGGTTATGAGCCTGACGAGCTACCGGGCTGCTCCACCCCGCGGCAAATCCATGCGCGTGCGACAGTCGTTTGATCGGAAGACGCCTTCGCGCTTGGAAGACCTGGCAGCGACCTACTCTCCCGTGCCTTAAGACACAGTACCATCGGCGCTGAGAGTTTTCACGGCCGAGTTCGGAATGGGATCGGGTGGACACCTCTCGCCAGTGCCACCAGGTCGTCGAAGCGCGAAGGATGAGGATCTGAAAGTCCGTGCGATCTCGGCCGGCAGCGGATGTCGACCGCTGCACGGAACGATTGAAATCAAGCCGATCGAGCTATTAGTACCGCTAAGCTGAATGCATCGCTGCACTTGCACATGCGGCCTATCAACGTGGTGGTCTACCACGACTCTCAGCGAGACCTCGTTTCGAGGCGGGTTTCACGCTTAGATGCCTTCAGCGTTTATCCCTTCAGTACATAGCTACCCGGCGCTGCGACTGGCGTCACAACCGGTACACCAGAGGTACGTCCATCCCGGTCCTCTCGTACTAAGGACGGCTCCTCTCAAGTCTCGAACACCCACAGCAGATAGGGACCAAACTGTCTCACGACGTTTTGAACCCAACTCACGTACCACTTTAATCGGCGAACAGCCGAACCCTTGGGACCTGCTCCAGCCCCAGGATGTGATGAGTCGACATCGAGGTGCCAAACACCACCGTCGCTGTGGACGCTTGGGTGGTATCAGCCTGTTATCCCCGGCGTACCTTTTATCCGTTGAGCGATGGCCCACTCACGCGGAACCACCGGATCACTATGGCCGACTTTCGTCCCTGCTCGACTTGTCAGTCTCGCAGTCAGGCGGGCTTGTGCCATTGCACTCAACAGCCGATTTCCGACCGGCCTGAGCCCACCATCGCGCGCCTCCGTTACTCTTTGGGAGGCGACCGCCCCAGTCAAACTACCCACCATGCAGGGTCCCGGATCTGGATGACAGACCGCGGTTAGACATCAAAGAACAAAAGGGCGGTATTTCAAGGTTGCCTCCACGCAGGCTAGCGCCCGCGCTTCAAAGGCTCCCGCCTATCCTACACATCCATTCTCTAATGCCACTGCAAAGTTGTAGTAAAGGTGCACGGGGTCTTTCCGTCTAACTGCGGGTACCCCGCATCTTCACGGGGAATTCAATTTCGCCGAGCCGGTGTTGGAGACAGCGGGGAAGTCGTTACGCCATTCGTGCAGGTCGGAACTTACCCGACAAGGAATTTCGCTACCTTAGGACCGTTATAGTTACGGCCGCCGTTTACCGGGGCTTCGATTCAAGGCGTGAACCTCTCCTCTTAACCTTCCGGCACCGGGCAGGCGTCAGACCCTATACTTCGCCTCACGGCTTAGCAGAGCCCTGTGTTTTTGTTAAACAGTCGCCACCCCCTGGTCTGTGCCCCTCTGTCGAGACCGACAGAGGCCCCCTTATCCCGAAGTTACGGGGGTAAATTGCCTAGTTCCTTCAACACCGTTCCCTCAAGCGCCTTGGTATGCTCTACCAGTCCACCTGTGTCGGTTTAGGGTACGGTCTATACGCTGGAGCTGTTTCCTGGAACCCCTCGGCCGTCCTGGCATTCGCCAACGAGCCAGGACCACTGTCAGGATCCGTCACTTCCAGCAGGCCCACGAATATTGACGTGGTTCCCATCGGCTACGGCTGTCGCCCTCGCCTTAGGGGCCGGCTAACCCTGCGCGGATTGACCTTGCGCAGGAACCCTTGGACTTACGGCGGGAGCGTCTCTCACGCTCCTTATCGCTACTCATGTCAGCATTCTCACTTCCGATACCTCCAGAAGCCCTCGCGGGTCTCCCTTCACAGGCTTACGGAACGCTCCGCTACCACTCTTTCGAGTCCGCAGCTTCGGTGCATGGCTTGAGCCCCGGTACATCTTCGGCGCAGGCTGGCTTGTTTAGACCAGTGAGCTATTACGCTTTCTTTAAAGGATGGCTGCTTCTAAGCCAACCTCCTGGTTGTTTTGGCCTTCCCACATCCTTTCCCACTTAGCCATGACTTGGGGACCTTAGCTGGCGGTCTGGGCTGTTTCCCTCTCGACGAC